>NZ_JACIJH010000005.1 GCF_014199295.1 Sphingopyxis panaciterrulae | reverse complement strand
GCAACCCGGTACGACAAGCTCGCCAGAAACTACGCTGGCTTCCTCAATCTCGTCGCAGCCATCAAATGTGCCGCGTGAATGTAAACGTCGCCTAGGGTCAGGACCCATTAATTCCACTTCGAGGCGTCGAAACGGCGAAGATATCGGGTTCGGGCGGGTGCAGCGGGTAGCATCGCTACCCGCAAGGCTGCACGGGCCCGAGATCGAAGCCATTTCGGCGTCGCTTCGCGATTTGACCGATTTTGCCCATGGCTTCAAACCTCGAGCGCGGAATTAATGGGTCCTGACCCTAGGATTGATCGAGCGCTTCGACCGAATAGGCGGGCGTTCCCGACCAGGTGAGCCGATACATGGCGCCCGGCACGACCGACTGCACGACATTGGGCCACAGCGCGGCGATGCAGGTGCCCCCGGCATGACGGACCGAGGGATAGATGATGCCATTGTGCCCCGCAGCCCGCGCCGCCGCGGCGACCGCGTTGCCCGCAGGATAGCCGACGGCCGGATCGGGATCGAGGCTGGCGTGCGCCGGCGCCTGCCGCAGGTCGACGAACAGCCCCGCCATGCTCGCGAGCATCTCGCCATACTCGACGACCGCATGGAAATCGCCGGCGTCGGCCAGCGCCCGCGTCAAATGGAAGCCAACCTCGGCGAGGCACGTCTCCGCGGCCAGCGCGGCATACCAGGCGCCCCGGTCGGCGGGGCTGAAGCGCATCGGTTCGCGCGGCTTGGCATAGGCGAAACTCGCATTGATGAACCGGGCATGGGGAACGCCGTGGACCAGCTCCGCGGCGGACAGCCCGGCCTTCCCGCGCTCTTCGGCGATCAGTCGGCTGCTGGTCGCCCCCTCGATCTCGGCAAGCAAGGCGAGTTCGTTGTCATCGTCGGCGAGCGGGCGCATCACCGCCGCACGCAGCCGCGCGCTGGTGACGAGCCGGATGGTCCGGGGAAAGGCGACCCGGACCAGCGCCAGCCCGTTCATCGCCCCCTCGTCAGAGACCGCCACGCAAGGCGTCTACATATTGCCGGGTCTCGAGCATCCGCGGGATGCCGCCTTCGATCATCGCCTGCACCGGCGTCTTGCGGTCGAAGACCGGCCCGCGATTCTCCAGCATGGGCCAGCGATCGGCCATGGCGTCGGCGAAGAGCAGGTGAAGCCCCTTGAACACGCCGATCAGCGCGGAGGCCCGGGTCAACTGATCCTGGCTCAGCACGCCGTCCCAGCGGCCGGCCTTCATCCGGTCCCAGGTGCTTTCCGACACGCCGAGCAGCGCCGCGCCCTCTGCATTGCTGCCGCCCCAGGCGTCGACGAGGCGCAGCACGGCCTTCACCGCAGCCCCGGTCAGCCGCCGCCGGTCGGGCTCGGCCGAAAATGTCTGCAACCCACCCGGTGCCGCCGGCGGGGTATCAAACCAAAGCGCGCTTGCCATATCGCACCTCCTGATGCGATCATAAGCATCATATGATGCGATTTCAAGAGGCGCGCGGCCAGTAGCGATCGCGAATCACTCTTTTGTAGAGCTTCCCCGTGTCGAGGCGCGGCAGCGCGGGGTCGAAATCGACCGATCGCGGGCATTTGACGGCGCTCAGCCGGCGCTTGCAGAAGCGGATCAGCTCGGCGGCGAAATCGGGCGTGGCGTCGGCGGGGTCGAGCGGCTGGACCACGGCTTTCACCTCTTCGCCGAATTCGGCGTTGGGGACGCCGATGACCGCGGCGTCGGCGACGCGCGGATGGGTGATGAGCAGATTTTCGACCTCCTGCGGATAGATATTCACGCCGCCCGAGATAATCATGAAGCTTTTTCGATCGGTCAGATACAGATAGCCGTCGGCATCGACATGCCCGATATCGCCGAGCGTGCTCCATTGCGGATGGTGCGGATGACGCGCATCGCGTGTCTTTTCGGGGTCGTTGAGATATTGGAAATCCCATCCGCCCTCGAAATAGACGAGGCCGTCGACGCCCGGCGGCACCTCGCCCCCCTCCTCGTCGCAGATATGAAGCGTGCCCCAATCGGCGCGCCCGACCGATCCCGGCCGTTCGAGCCACTCCTGCGGAGTGATGAAGGTCGAGCCATTGCCTTCGGACCCGCCATAATATTCATAGATGATCGGCCCCAGCCACTCGATCATCCGGTGCTTGATCTCGACCGGACAAGGCGCGGCGGCGTGGACGATCTTTTGCAGCGAGGACAGGTCATGACCCTTGCGCACCGCGTCGGGCAGCGCGAGCAGGCGGACGAACATCGTCGGCACCATCTGCATGAAGGTCACGCGGTGCGCCTCGATCAGCCGCAGCGTCGCTTCGGGGTCGAACCGGTCCATGATGACGAGCGTCGCGCCGTTGCGGTGCGCGGCCATGCCATAAGCGAGCGGCGCGGTGTGATAGAGCGGCGCGGGCGACAGGATGACGCTGTCGGTGCCGACCCCGTAGCGCGCCGCGATCCGTTCGCCGAGCATGTGCGGCGCATCGGCGGGTTCGCCGCTGAGCGGCAGCCGGATTCCCTTCGGCCGGCCGGTCGTGCCCGACGAATAGACCAGATGATAGCCGGCCGTTTCGTCGCCGATCGGCCGGGCGGGCTGCCCGGCCAGCGCCGCCGCCCAGGATTCGAGATCATAGCGATGCGCGACACCGGGAATCAGCGCCGCGCCCAGCGACGCCGCGCCGGGAACGTCCTTATGCGTCACGAGCAGCCGCGAGCCGCTGTCGTTCAATATATAGGCGGCCTCTTCGGCGGTGAGATGGCTCGATATCGGGCAGAGATAAAGCCCCGCGCGCTGCGCCGCCCAGTAGATTTCGAAATATTCGCGGCAATTGCCGAGCCAGACCGCCACCGTCTCGCCGACGCCGATGCCCAGGGCGCGAAAGAGCTGCGCCCCACGGTTCGCAGCCGCTTCCAGCCCCGCGTAGCTGACCGTCTCGCCGGTCGCCGCCATCACGATCGCGGGATGGGCCGGCGCCTGCTGCGCGAAAAAGCGCGGATGCATCCTCTGCTCCTCTTCTCTCGTCCAGTTATATAACTACGTTTACTTTCTATGTCGATTGACATATTGCGGCGACAGAAGCGACCGGCCGCCATAGACTGCGGCCGACGGGAAAGGATGGATGCGGATGGATTTGAAACCCGGATCACGTTGGAAAAGCGCGGTATGCGAGGCCCAGATGGTGGTCGTGCGGCCGCCGAGCACTGTGGGCGAGCTGCAATGCGGCGGCGCCGCGGTGATTCCGATCGACGATGGCGCCGCGCCGACGGGCGAGGTGAGCCCCGATTTCGCCGAGGGGGTCGCGATCGGCAAACGCTATGTCGACGAGGCGAGCGGGCTCGAGGTGCTGGGCGCCAAGGCCGGCAAGGGGTCGCTGGCGTTCGACGGCAAGCCGATGACGCTCAAGGGCGCAAAGCCGCTTCCCGCTTCGGACTGATCCCATGCGCACGCCGCTGCTGCTCGACATCGCCGCCGACGCCGCCTTCGATCGCATTGCGCTCGGCGCGCGCGCGGAGGGGTTCGATTTCGAAGCCTATCGCGCCAGGGCATCCCAGGTAGCGGGCTGGCTTCGGGGCCGAGGCAAGACGAACACCGCCTTTCTGGGCATGAACGGCGACGTGCTGCCGGTGCTGCTGTTCGCGAGCGGGATGGCGGGAACGCCGTTCGTGCCGCTCAACTACCGCCTTGCCGACGCCGACCTGAACAAGCTCGTCGCCCGAACCGCCCCTGCGGTGCTGGTCGTCGACGACGCCATGCTGTCGCGCATCGCCCCCGTCGACGGGATCGAGCTTGTCGCGCGCAGCGACTTCGAAGCCGAGTTCATCGCGGGCCGGCCCCCCGCGCGGATCGAGTTGCCCGAGGCCGAGAACGACATCGCCGTGCTGCTCTTCACCAGCGGCACGACCGGCGAGCCCAAGGCCGCGGTACTGCGCCACGCCAACCTGACCTCCTATGTCATGTCGACGGTCGAATTCCTGGGCGCCGACGAGGAAGAAGCGGCCCTGGTCAGCGTGCCCTCTTACCATATCGCGGGAATCTCCGCGATCCTGACCTCGGCCTATGGCGGGCGGCGGATCGTCTACCTTCCCGCCTTCACCGCAGAGGACTGGGTGCGGGTCGCGGCGGCGGAGCGCATCACCCACGCAATGGTGGTGCCGACGATGCTCGACCGCATCCTCGACGTCATGGAACGGACCGGCGAGACTTTGCCGACCCTGCGCGCCCTCTCCTATGGCGGCGGCAAGATGCCCGAACCGGTGATCGCGCGGGCGCTTGCGATGCTGCCGCACGTCGCCTTCGTCAACGCCTATGGCCTGACCGAGACCAGTTCGACGATCGCGCTGCTCGGCGCCGAGGATCATCGCGCCGCCTTTGCCTCCGACGATCCGCTGATCCGCCGCCGTATCGCGTCGGTCGGCCAGCCGCTGCCGAGCATCGAACTCGAGATTCGGCGCGAGGACGGTTCCTGCTGTGCGCCCGGCGAGCATGGCGAGATCCATGTCCGCGGCGAGCAGGTGTCGGGCGAATATCTGCACAGGAAGGCGGTCGCCGACGACGGCTGGTTCGCGACCAACGACGCAGGCTGGCTCGACCAGGGCGGCTATCTGTTCGTCGAAGGGCGGCTCGACGACGTGATCGTGCGCGGCGGCGAGAATATCTCGCCCGGCGAGATCGAGGACGTCCTGCGCGGCTTCGACGATATCGCCGATTGCGCGGTGCTGGGCATCCCCTGCGAGAAATGGGGCGAAAAGGTCGTCGCGGTGATCGTCTCGCGCTCGGGGAAACCCGACACCGAGGCGATGGCGCGGGCGATCCGCGCCAAGCTGCGCTCGACCAAGACGCCCGAGCAATGGTTCGTGCGCGACGACCTGCCGTACAACGAAACCGGCAAGCTGCTGCGCCGCGTGCTCAAGGCCGAACTGGCGGAAGCGGTCTGCGCCGGATAGAAAGCGCCGATATGACCGGCCCCGACCATCTCGACGCGGACCGCCTGTCCGCGCCGGGCGGGCAGCCGGTGCTGGTCGTCGATGCGGCAGGCTGGCGCCGCCCCCTCGCGCCGATCCAGGCGGTGGTGATCGGGATCGACCGCGAGGGCGCGCTGCCCACGGTCGTCGCCGACGATTTCGACCTGTTGCTGACCGTCGCCGAGAGTGCCCCGCGGCCCTGGGTGACCGACCCGCAGGCCGATCGGCTCGCGGACGCGGTGCGCGCGAACCCGATCGCGGCGACGATCGCGGCCGGGGTGCTGCGGCTGACGGCCAGGCTGCCTCTCGCCGATGCGTTGCAGGTCGAATCGCTGGCCTATTCGGCGCTGCTGGGAGGACGCGAGTTCCAGCGGTGGCGCAGCGCGGCGCCGGGCGGCGCGGCGCCCTGCCCGACCGAGCCGCTGGCCATCGCACGCGAAGGCGACCGGTTGCTGCTGACGCTCGACGACCCGACGAACCGCAACGCCATGTCGGCGGCGATGCGCGACGCCCTTTACGAAGCGCTGGCGAACGCCCTCGACGATCCGAGCCGGCCCGCGGTCCTGATCCAGGGCGCGGGGAAATGCTTTTCCACCGGCGGCGCGCTGGCCGAGTTCGGCACCGCGCACGACCTGGCAGAGGCCCATGCGGTGCGAACGCTCCATAGCTGCGCGCGTGCGCTCGACGTGCTCGGATCGCGGGGGACGGTGCGGCTGCACGGGGCCTGCGTCGGGTCGGGAGTCGAGGTCGCGGCGGCGGCGCATCGGCGGATCGCGGCCGCCGATAGCTGGTTTCAGCTTCCCGAGGTGAGGATGGGGCTGATCCCCGGCGCCGGCGGCACCGCGACGGTCGCGCGCGCGATCGGGCGGCATCGCACGCTGTGGATGCTGCTTTCGGCGCGGCGCGTCGGTGCGCGGCAGGCGCTCGACTGGGGGCTGATCCATGCAATCGGGGATGCGCCGTGACGGCGCTGATCGAGGCCGTCGCGGCGGCGGGCGACCGACTGGTCGCCGCCTCGCACGGGCGCATCGCCTTTGATCCGCGCCGCGCGCTGTCCCGCCACGACGAGCTTGTGCTTGCCGAGCCGGGCGTCTGCTCGCCGAACGGTCAGAGCCGGCTGATCGCATGCCGCGACGGCTGGATCGCGGTGTCGCTCCCCCGCGAGGAGGATCGCGAACTGGTGCCGGCGTGGACCGGCGCGGGCTTCGACGAGGACCCGTGGCAGGCCGTCGCCGCCAGCGCAGCCCGTCGCACGGCGGCGGAGATGAGCGAGAGCGGCGCCGGACTGCACCTGCCGGTCGCGCGCGTTAGCGAGGCCGAGCCGCCGGCACCGCCCGCATGGCGCGAAGGCGGCGCACGCGACGGGTCCGTCATCGACCTGTCGGCGCTCTGGGCCGGGCCCTATTGCGGCGGGCTGCTCGCCGAAGCGGGGTTCGAAGTGGTGAAGATCGAAAGCCCTGGGCGGCCCGATCCGACGCCGCTTCACACCCCGCATCTCGATGCGCGGCTCAACGGGCGCAAGCGGCGGCTGCGCATAGCGCTCGATTCCGCCGCACTGCGCGATCGGATCGCGGGCGCGCGCGTCCTCATCACCGCGGCGCGGCCGCATGCGCTCGCGCGGCTCGGGCTCGACGAGGAACGGCTGTTCGCGCGCAACCCCAGCCTGCTGTGGATCGCGATCACCGCGCATGGCTGGCGCGGGGAGGCGGCAATGCGCGTCGGCTTCGGCGACGATTGCGCGGCGGCCGGTGGACTGGTGCACCACGAGGCGGGCGCCCCCCGCTTCATGGGCGACGCGCTCGCCGACCCCCTCACCGGACTGACCGCCGCGACGCTGGCGCTGGAAGCGCTCGACGCCGGACGTTGCGGGCTGCTCGACATGGCGCTCGCGCAGACCGCCGCGCGCTTTGCGGAGGCGATCCGATGACCGGGCGTTTCGACCTGCTGATCCGCAATGCGCGCGATGCGCGAGGCCGGGGAACGAGCATCGGCATCCGCGAGGGCCGGATTGCGGCGATCGGACCGGATGGGGGTGGCAAGGGCCCCGAATATGACGCGCGAGGGCGGACGGTGGGCGCGGGCCTGCACGATCATCACCTGCACCTGCTCGCGACCGCCGCGCGGATGGAATCGGTCGATCTTTCCGCATGCCGGACCGCCGATGACGCGATCGCCCGCCTGCGCGCGAAGGCGGGGCCGCCGGGGCGCTGGGTGCGGGCGATCGGCTATGACGAGCGGATCGCCGGCCTTCCCGATCGCCGCCTGCTCGACGCCTGGCTTCCCGATCATCCGCTGCGAATCCAGGATCGCACCGGCGGCTATTGGCTGCTCAACGGCGCGGGTATCGCGAAGCTCGGCGAACCGCCCTTCCCCCCCTGCGTCGAGCGCGGCGCCGACGGGCGGCCCAACGGCCGCATCCGGCGCGGCGATGCCTGGCTGCGCGAACGGATCGGCGGGGCGCCACCCTCGCTGGCGGCGCTCGGCGCGACGCTGGCGCGGCGGGGCGTGACGGGGCTGACCGACGCCGGCGCCGCGAACGGGGCGGCCGAGGCCAGGCTGCTGTCCGGCGCGATGCCGCAGCGCCTGACCCTGATGGGAACCGAGAGCCTGAGCGCGGGCGAAGGCTATGCCCTGGGGCCGGTCAAGCTGCTGCTCGACGAAGCCGACCTGCCGCCGGTCGAGACCGTCGCCGCGCGCATCGCGGCGGCGCGGTCGCTCGGCCGCAATGTCGCGGCGCATTGCGTGACGCTGGGCGAGCTGCTCTTCTATCTGGAGGCGCTTGCCCAAGCGGGCGGATCGCAGCCCGGCGACCGGATCGAGCATGGCGCGATGATCGCCGAAAGCCTGATCGGCGATATCGCGGCGGCAGGGCTGACCGTCGTGACGCAGCCCAATTTCATCCACGACCGCGGCGACCGCTATCGCGCGCGGATGGACGCCGACGAACGCGGCGACCTCTACCGGCTCGGGTCGCTGCTGCGCGGCGGCGTGCGGATGCTCGGCGGATCGGACGCGCCCTATGGCGATCCCGATCCATGGGTCGCGATCCGGGCGGCGACCGACCGGCGAACTCGCGACGGCGCGGTCATCGGCGGTGGCGAGGCGGTCGACCGGGCGGCGGCGCTGGCGCTCTATCGGACCGGACCGCTGGCGGTCGGCGCGCCGGCGGACCTGATCCTCCACGACTGGCCCGACGATCCGGCCGCGCCCGCGACGATCGATCTGACCCTGATCGGCGGCCAGATCGTCTGGCAATCCTAGGATCGATCGACATTCAGAAGATGGCGAGTCGAAAATGGTGGTTTTCCGCGACCCGGAGCGCAGCGTGCTTCTGCACGTGAGTACCGGAAGCGTGGAAAGCCGCCATTTGCAGGCCGCCAGAGCTGAATGTCGATCGGTCCTAGTCGCGCACGAGCAGCATTGCCCCCGCAAGCGGCCCGCCCGAGGTCGAGGTCGCGCAGACGTGCGGATCGCCCTTCACCTGCCGCGCGCCGGCCCGCCCCCAGAGCTGGGTGCATGCCTCGTGCACCGCGCCATAAGCGTGAAGCCGCCCTGCCGACAGCGCGCCGCCGCCGGTGTTGACCGGCAGGTCGCCATCCAGCGCGATGCGATGACCGCCCTCGATGAAATCCTTTGCGCCATAGCGTTCGCAAAAGCCGAAATTCTCTAGCCAGTTGATCGTGTGGAAGCTGAATCCGTCATAGAGCTGCGCAATGTCGACGTCGGCGGGCCGGAGGTCGGTGCGGCTCCACAGCATCTCGGCGACCCGAGGCTGCGCCTGCGTGTCGAGCGCGTCGAGCTGGGTCCAGCTATTGCGATAGCGCATCGACGAACCGATTGCCTCGATGCGGATCGGCGGGTTCCTGAGCGTCCGCGCGACATCCATTCGCGACAGGATGATCGCCGCGGCGCCGTCGATCGGAACGTCGCAATCGTACAGGCGGAGCGGCGTCGCGATGATCGGTGAGGCTAGATAATCGTCGAGCGTGATCGGAGTCTTGTAGATCGCCTTCGGATTGAGCGCGGCGTTGCGGCGCTGGTTGACCGCGATCTGCCCGACCTGCTCGGGCGTGATGCCGCTCTTGTGGACATAGAGGTTGAAGAAGAGCGCCTGCTGAAGCGCCGCGGCATAGGTGTAATAGGGCGCATACCAGGCGAAGGCGCCCGCCTGCCGCTGGCCTTGGCGGAGCAGCGAATTGGCGTAGGAGGTCTTGCGCGCCGTCGCCTCGTACATGGTGCGAAAGATCAGGACGTTGCGGCAGAGGCCGGCGGCGATCGCCCCGACCGCGTTGAACACCGCGCCATATTGGCCCGGCGCCTCGCCGCCGCCGGCATACCAGCCGACCTCGAGCCGCAGCGCGTCCTGCACCGCGGCGCAGCCGACCGGCGAGAAGCCCGATCCGTCGGCGCGCTCGCCCGGCCAGGTCGCGATGCCGTCGATCTCGGCGCGGGTCAGCCCGGCGTCGGCGATCGCCTCGACGCAGGCATCGACCGTGAGCGCGAGCGCCGATTTCGCCGCGCCGCGCGCGACGTCGGACATGCCGACACCCGTGATCGCGGTGTCCTTCTCGGCCAGGCGGGTCATGGCCGCACCGGGCGGAAGAGGGGGACCCAAAGATCCTCGGCGGGCTCGAACAGAACCTCGACCGGCATGCCGAAGGCGACCTCCTCCGGCGCGCAGTCGACGATGTTGCACGCGATGCGGACATCCTCCTGCTCGTCGAGCGCGACGAGCGCGAGCACATAGGGGACCGAAAGGCCGGGTACCCACGCCTTGTGGTTGACGGTGAAGCTGACGATCCGGCCGCGCCCCGACACAGCCTGCGCCGCAACGTCGCGTCCCTCGCATTGCGGGCAGAAAGGCACGGGCGGATGGACATAATAGCGGCAATCGGCGCAGCGATGGATGGCGAGCCTCCCCTCCCCGCCCCAGGTCCAGAAGGCTTCATTGTCCCTGTCGATCGCAGGCAATATCCGCGCCGTCATCATCCTCTCCCCGATCCTTCTCCGGACTTATCTAACCAGGTCATAATCCAAGAGTTGACACATCGTCAATTTTTGCGAAGATAGGCGCAACGACAAGAACCATGAGAGGAGAGTCGCCATGCAGATGGACGACATGATCATCATCAGCGTCGACGACCATGCGATCGAGCCGCCCGAGGCGTTCGTCCGCCACTATCCCGAGGGCAAGAAGGATCGCGCGCCGCGCATCGTCCAGGACAATGGCAAGGATATCTGGCTGTGGAACGGCCAGCGCTTTCCCACCATCGGCCTCAACGCCGTCGTCGGCCGCCCACGCAGCGAATATGGCATGGAACCGAGCGCGTTCGACCAGCTTCGCCCCGGCACCTACGATCCCAGGCTGCGCGTCGACGACATGAACGCCAATGGCGTGCTCGCCTCGCTGAACTTCCCCACCATGCCCCAGTTCGCCGGCGGCACCTTCGTCGGCATGGCGCAGAAGGCGCCCGAGGAGGCACTGCTCGCCTGCCGCGCGTGGAACGACTGGCATGTGCAGGAATGGTGCGCCGCCGCGCCCGGCCGCTTCATCCCCATGTGCCTGATTCCGATGTGGGATATGGCGGAGACGCTGAAGGAATTGAAACGCATGAGCGACCTGGGCGTCCATGCGGTCAGCTTTTCCGACAATCCGGCTAACATCGGCCTGCCGAGCATCCACAACGAATATTGGGAGCCCTTCTGGGCGGCCTGCTCCGACTACAAGATGGTCATCAACTGCCACATCGGCACCGGCGCGCGCGCGATGCACCCGTCGAGCGAAAGCCCGATCGACGCGTGGATCACCGCGATGCCGATCTCGATCGCCAATTCGGCGGCCGACTGGACCTTCGCCAAATTCTGGCAACGCTATCCCGACCTGCGCATGGCGCTCTCGGAGGGCGGCATCGGCTGGATTCCCTATTTCCTCGAACGCGCCGACTTCACGCACGAGCATCATCGCGAATGGACCTTCACCGATTTCGGCGGCGAACGTCCGTCCGACCTGTTCAAGCGGCACGTCATCTGCTGCTTCATCGACGATCAGTTCGGGGTGAAGAATCTCGAATATATGAACGTGGACATGGTCGCCTATGAATGCGACTATCCGCATTCCGACACGGTCTGGCCGAACGTTCCCGAATATCTGTGGGCCTCGGTCAACGGCCTGGACAAGGGCACGATCGACAAGATCACCCACCTCAACGTGATGCGCGAATATAGTTTCGACGCCTTCGCGCTGAACGGCGGGCGCGAGAAATGCACGGTCGGCCATCTGCGCGAACTCGGCAAGGACGTCGACGTCAGCCCGCGCCACAATCTGGGCGGGCTCAAGATCGACAGCATGGACGCGATCGGCAAGGCGCGTCGCCCGGTGACGTCGGGCGACATCGAACGCATGTTCGCGTCGGCCTGAGCCGTGGCGAGCCTGGCCCAACGCTGCCCGGTCGCGCGGGCGGGTGCCGACGCCCCGCCCGCCCCCGCGCATGTGCCGCCCGAACTGGTGCTCGATACGCGATTCGCGGCGGGCGTCGTCCCCAATGATCTGGTCGAGCCCTATCGGCCGATGGACGTGGTTCGCGAAGAGGATTTCCCGCGAATCCACTATTACCCATGGCCGATCAGCGGCAACCAGCACGGTGCCTGGGTCGTCACCCGCTATGAGGATATCCGCCGCGTCTATGAGGACAACGCGCTTTTCTCGTCCGAGGGCGTCGCGCAGTTCCAGGCGCTCGCCGGCGAAACCTTCCCCTCGATCCCGCTCGGAATCGATCCGCCCGACCACGGCCGCTATCGCAAGTTCCTGAACCCCTGGTTCACCCCGGTCGCGATGAACGCGCGCGAGCCGCGCATCCGCGAGATCATCGGCGGGATGATCGACCAGTTCGCCGCCAGTGGCGAGGTCGACATCGCCTATGAATTCGGCCGCGTCTTTCCGGTGCGCGTCTTCCTCGACCTGATGGGCTTTCCCTTCACCATGTTCGAGCAGTTCCTCGACTGGGAGTGGAACATCCTGCACGAGGACGCGATCGAGAAGAAGGCGGAGGCGCTTCGCGGCGTTCTCGCCTATCTGCGCGGCTTCATCGCCGACAAGCAGGCCGATCCCGACGACACGCTCGGCAGCTATATCGCCAACGGCTCGATCGACGGCAAGCAACTGACCGAGGACGAGGTCATCGGCATGACCTGGTTCCTGTGGCTCGGCGGGCTCGACACGGTCGCCTCGACCGTCAGCCAGATGTTCCGCCGCCTCGCGATGCACCCCGAGCTTCAGACGCAGATCCGGGAGGACAAGGGGCTCATCAATTCGGCGGTCGAGGAATTCCTGCGCACCCAGCCGCTCGTCAATTCGGGACGCAAGGTGAAGCGCGACTTCGAATGGCACGGGGTCCAGATCAAGGCCGGCGATTGGGTCAGCGTCTTCAACACCTCGGGCAATTTCGACCCGGATCAGTTCGAATGCCCGCACCGGTTCGATCCCGCGCGCAAGAACAACCGCCATTTCACGCTGGCGGGCGGCGTGCATATCTGCCTGGGTGCCCATCTGGCGCGGCGCGAGTTGCGCGTGCTCCTCGACGAATGGTTCGACCGCATTCCGCACCCGTTCCGGGTGAAGGAAGGAGCCGACACCACCGTGGTCCCGAGCCTGTTGTCGATCCGCAATCTGCCGATCGTCTGGGACGCCGAAGCCGCTTCATAAGGACAAGAAAAACATGGCCTTTCTGAAATATGCCGACGCCATTTACGTGGGCGGCGAATGGGAGAAGACCGACCAGCGCGAAGCGGTCATCAACCCCGCCGACGAAAGCCTGCTGATCGAGGCGCCGGTGGGCAGCGCGCGCCAGGTCGACGCCGCGATCGGCGCGGCGCGGACGGCGTTCGACAAGGGCGACTGGCCCCACCTGCCGGTCGCCGAGCGACAGGCGGTGCTGACGCGCTTCCTGAACGCGATCGAGGCGCGCAAGGGCGCGATCGTCGACATGATCGTCGCCGAAGCGGGCGCGACGCGGATGCTGGCCGAATTCCTGCAGTACGGCATTCCGATGAAGCACGCGCGCCGGACAGTCGAAGTCGCCGCGCGGCCCGCGGTCAGCGCGCTGCCGGTCGAGCTGACCCCCAATGCGCTGGGTCGCACCACGCTGGGCACGGGGGTGGTCAGCCGCGAGCCGGTCGGCGTCGTCGCGGCCATCTCGCCCTATAATTTCCCCTTCTTCCTCAACATCGGCAAGGTCGTCCCCGCGCTCGCGGTCGGCTGCGCGGTGGTGCTGAAACCTTCGCCCTACACGCCGATGGAAGCGCTGATCCTCGGCGAGATCGCCGATGAGGCCGGGCTGCCCAAGGGCGTGCTGAGCATCGTCACCGGCGACGTCGAGACGGGCAAGCTCCTCACCACCGACCCGCGCGTCGATCTCGTCCATTTCACCGGATCGGACAAGGTGGGCGCGATGATCCAGGCGCAGGCGGCGCCGACACTCAAGCGTATCGTCATGGAGCTTGGCGGCAAGTCGGCGCTGATCGTCCGCGCCGACGCCGATATCCAGAAGGCGGCGGCGGCCGGGATCGGGGGCTTCACGACCCACGGCGGCCAGGGATGCGCGCTGACGACGCGCCATCTGGTCCACAACAGCATCCGGCCGCAGTTCGTCGAGGCGATGAAGGCGATGCTCGGCCATATCAAGATCGGCAACCCGGCCGATCCGAGCGTCAGCTATGGCCCGTTGATCCGCGAGGTCGCACGCAAGCGGACCGAGGATTATGTCGCGATCGCGCAGGATGAGGGCGCCACGCTGGTCGCGGGCGGCAAGCGTCCCGACGGGTTCGACAAGGGATTCTTCTATGAACCGACGCTGTTCGACAATGTGAAGAACGACAGCCGCCTCGCCCAGGAAGAAGTGTTCGGGCCGATCGGTGCTGTCATCGGCTTCGACGACGACGACGAGGCGATCGCCCTGGCGAACGCGAGCGACTTCGGCCTGTCGGGCGCCATCTACTCGGCCGATGCGGGCCAGGCCTATCGCATGGCGCTGAAGGTCCGCACCGGCGGCGTATCGATCAACGGCGGCGCGGGGACGATGCAGTCCGATGCGCCCTTCGGCGGCATCAAGCGGTCGGGATACGGCCGCGAATATGGCGAAGATGGCCTCAACGAATTCACCTATCAAAAGGTGATCGGTTTTCACGCCGAATAGGGAGAGAGGGCGATGACAAAGGTCATGGAGGGCATCCGCGTCCTCGAGGTCGCGCAATTCACCTTCGTGCCGGCAGCAGGCGGGGTGATGACCGACTGGGGCGCCGACGTGATCAAGATCGAGCATCCGGTGCGCGGCGACGCGCAGCGCGGCATCCAGATGCTCCAGCGGCTCGCGGTCAATCCGCAGCGCTCGTCGCTGATGCAGCACCCCAATCGCGGCAAGCGCAGCGTCGGCATCGACATCTCGACCGAGGAAGGGCGCGAGCTCCTCTATGAGATCGCGAAGACCGCCGACGTCTTCCTGACCAACTACCTCCCCTCGGCGCGACAGAAGCTGAAGATCGATATCGAGCATATCCGCGCCGCCAATCCGGACATCATCTATGTCCGCGGCAGTGCCTTTGGCGACAAGGGACCCGAGCGCGACAAGGGTGGGTTCGATTCCACCGCCTATTGGGCGCGCGGCGGATCGGCGGTGCTGGTGACGCCCAAGGCGCTCGACGGTCCGCTGACCCAGCCGGGGCCGGCCTATGGCGACACGATCGGCGGCATGAATATCGCCGGCGGCATCGCCGCGGCGCTGTTCCACCGCGAGCGCACCGGCGAGGCGACCGAGGTCGATGTGTCGCTGCTCTCATCAGGCATCTGGGCGACCGCCTGTTCGGTCGACGTCGCGATGGAACTGGACAAGGACCCGTTCGAGAATCTGATGCCCGGCGGCGGCCAGGCGGTCGGCACCAATCCCTTCATGGGCGTGTTCAAGACCTCGGACGGCAAGTTCATCAACCTGACCGTGCTGTCGCCGGGCCCCTATATCGAGGATGTATTCGGCCATCTCGGCATCCCCGAGGCGGCGAAGGACGAGCGCTTCTCGACCGCCGAGGCGATCATGGCGAACGCGGCCGAGGCCTATCCGCTGGTCAAGGCGGCGATCGCAGCCAGACCCTTCGATTATTGGACCCAGCATCTCAAGACGATGAAGGGGCAATGGGCCGCCTATCAGTCGGTGCATGACGTCGCGAGCGACGAGCAGGTGCTGGCGAACGACCTGATCTTCGAGGTCGAGAGCGCCGACGGTGGACCGCCGATCCGCCTCGTCGCCAACCCGGTGCAGTTCAATCATGCGGGCGTCGAAAACACGCGCGCGCCCGAAGCGTCGGAACATACCGAACTGTTCCTGATGGAACTGGGACTCGACTGGGATCGCATCGAAGAGCTGAAGAACCGGAAGGCGATCGCCTGACGGCGGTCGGCGCGGACATGACGACATGACGAACTCTCCCCTTCGCGTCGGCATCATCAGCGCCGCTTGGGGCGCCCGGGCGCATCTTCCCGCGTGGCGCAGCCTCGACGGCGTCGAGGTCACCGCCATCTGCACCTCGCGGCCCGAGACGGCGGCGAAGGCCGCGGCCGATTTCGATGTCGCGCGTGCCTTTCACGATTTCCGCGCGATGGCCGCCGATCCCGAGATCGACATCGTCGATTGCGGCACCCGCCCCCCGCTGCGTCATGCGATGGTGATGGCGGCGCTCGGCGCGGGAAAACATGTCTATAACGGCATCCCCTTCGCCAAGGACCTCGCCGATGCGCGGGCGATGGCCGCGGCGTGGTGGAGCGCCGGAACGGTCGCCGTCGTCGATGCCTTCATGCAGGCGGTGCCAGCGATCGTTCAGATGAAGGCGATGATCGACGCCGGCTGGATCGGCGAGGTCTTCGGCGCCGATGTCGCGTTCGAGGTGCCGCTGTTCAGCGCCGCGCAGACCAATGTGCCGGGCTATGTCTGGTTCGCCGATCCCGCCAACGGCGCCAGCGCGGGACGCAATCTGGGCAGCCATATGCTGCATCTGCTCGTCCATGCCTTCGGCCCCGTCGCGTCGGTGACCGCCGACCAGTCGCTGGCGCTGAAAGCGTGGCCGGTGGACGGCGAGACCGTCCTGCCGCAAGTGCCCGACCGCGCGTCGCTGCTGCTGCGTCACGCATCGGGGCTGCCGACCCGGCTCGAGGCGAACTGGTGCAAGATCGGCGGCGAAGGGTTCCGCTTTTCCGCCTGGGGATCGAAGGGACGGCTCGAAGCGCGGGCGCCGGTGTTTCCGATGGCACATGATACGCGGCTGTTCGGCACGCAGGACCCGGCGCTCGGCAGCGCGCGAACGGAAGAGATTGCGATCGAGCCCGGCCATCTGGCGGTGCCCGGATGCCATGCCGTCGCCGACCGGCCCGAGACGGGGCTGCTCGCGCTGGCGTCGATCTTTGCCACGATGCGCGATGCGATCAACGGCAAGGGCGTCGCGGCACCGGATTTCGCGCAGGCGCTGCATATCCACGAGGTGGTCGAGGCGGCCGGGCGTGCCGCCGACGAACGGCGCTGGATCGACCTCTAGGGACTGTTCTGTTCAGATGGAATCGAATGTTACCATAGCCCTGAGCCTGCCGAAGGGCGCTTATCGGCGATAGACGCCCTTCGACAGGCTCAGGGCTACGGTCAATCCCAACAGGACAATTCTAGTCCCGCCGGAGCAGCATCGCGCCGGCGATGAAGCCGCCGCCCATCCCGCACACCGCGGTCTTCGCGTCTGCGACCTGACGCCCGCCGCCCTGTCCCCAGAGCTGGGTGCAGGCTTCGTGCAGCAGGCCGAAGCCGTGCAGCCGCCCGCCCGAGAGCTGGCCGCCGCCGGTGTTGACCGGGAAGCGCCCGCCGGGGCCGATATGGCCATCGGCGATGAAATCCTTCGCCTCGCCATGACCGCAGAAGCCGAAAGCCTCGAGCCAATAGGGCACGAAGATGCTGAAGCCGTCATAGAGCGCAAGCACGTCGACGTCGGCGGGCTTCATGTCGGTACGCGACCAGAGGTCGGCGCAGGCGTCGTGGGCGCCCATCGTCGTGAGGTCGGCGCGCTGGTCCCATGTCTCCTGCGAGCCGAGGGCCGAGCCCAGCGCCTCGATCGTCAGCGGCGTGCGGGCGCAGTCCCTGGCCGCGTCGGCGGCCGACACGATGACCACGCACGCGCCGTCGATCGGCACGTCGCAGTCGAACAGGCCGAGCGGAGAGGAGATCATCCGCGCGCCGAGATAATCCTCCATCGTCAGCGGCGCCTGCATCACCGCCGAGGGGTTGTGCTGCGCAAAGGCGCGCTGGCCGGTCGCGACCATGCCCAGATGCTCGCGCGTCATGCCGAACTCGTGACAATAGCGGGTCGCCATCCAGCCCGCCCAGTTCGACGCCGACATGGCGTTGGCGGGAACCAGATAGGAGTACCAGCCGCCGAGACGCGCGCGACCGGCGCCGGGAATGCTCGCGCGCCGGGTCGCGGTCTGCGAGCTGCTTTCGGTCAGCGCCCGGAAGCAGAGGACATGCCGCGCCTGCCCCGTCGCGACCGCCATCGCGGCGACCATGATCGGCGCCATCTGCGCCGGTCCGTCGGGCACCGCGCTGTGCCAGCGCGTCTTGAGGCCGAGCGCGTTTCGAACCTCTCCCGTGCCGAGCGGCGACATGCCCGGCGAATTGTCGGCCTTACCCGGATAGGTGCAGATGCCGTCGATATCGTCCCGGGTCAGCCCCGCGCAGTCGAGCGCCCGGCGCGCGGCTTCGGCAAGGTGGATCATCGCGGGGCGGCCGGTCTTGCGGCCGATATCCGACATGCCGACGCCGGTGATCGCAGCGCTCATCGTCATGGCGCCGGCTCCCACTGCGGAAACCAGATGTCGTCGATGTTGGCGAAAGTGACGCGCATCGTCTGGCCGATGGCGACACTTTCGGGGTCGGCGCCCACGACCTCGGCGGTGACGCGAACGCCGGGAGCACCGTCGACGTCGACCACGGCCAAGGCGAATGGAACGGCCATGTCGGGCGCCCAGGGCTGGTGGTTGACGGTGTGGCTGTAGACTGTCCCTGTTCCAGAAACTGGTTTGAATTCAATAGCTTCGTTCCAGCATTCGGGGCAGACGAGTTGCGGCGGGTGGATCGCATGGCGGCAGGCGCCGCAAAAGGCGATCATCAGCCTGCCCTGGGCGCCGCCGGTCCAGAAGGCGGTGTTTTCGGGCGTGAGTTCGGGAAGAGGTCTCATGGCATATCCGGTTCGATGGTGCGGGGAAGGAGGAAGGACAGCAGGATCGCGCCGACGCAAAGCGCGACGATTGCGATCACCGCGAGGTCGTAGGCGAAGGGCGATGGATAGCTCTCGCCGCCGCGGCGCACGACGTCGACCGCGAGCAGCGTCGTCACCATCTGCGCGCCGATGCCGAGGAAAAGCTGGCGGATCACGGTGAGCATCCCCGAAATCTCGCTGATCCGTTCGGGCGGCGAGGCTTGCGCGATGACGGTCGGGGCGACCGAGAAGAGCATCGTCGCGCCGAAGCTGATGAGGATGAGCTGCGCGACGACGAGCAGGAAGCTGTTCACATCGACGAGGAACCAGAGCAGCCACCCCGCGGTCGTCACCAGCCCCCCGGCGACAAGCGCGAACCGGCCCCCGCCCCGCCCCGCGAGCCAGCCGCCGAGCGGCCCGGCCAGGGTCGAACTGAGGTTCGAGGGCAGCTTGGCGACCCCCGCGAGCGTCGCCGAGAAGCCGAGCCCCGCCGCGGTCCAGACCGGGGCCTGCATCAGCAGCGAGAAGAAGACGGTGATCTGGAGCGTCCCCATCGAAACGAGCGCGGTGACCGCGCAGCCGACGGCGATGGTGCGGTTCGAGAAGCTGCGCACGGCGATCAGCGGGTTCGGGCTGGCGAGGCTCTGGCGCACCCACCAGACGACGAGCGAAAGGCCCGCGATCAGCGCGGCGAGCCCCCAGCCGTTCGCCCAGCCCCAGCCCTTGCCCATGCTGAAATAGACGAGGATGAGCGCGACGCCGGGGGCGAAGGCGAGCCCGGACACCCAGTCGACCGGCGCCGGCGCCTTTCGAAGCGGCGAGGCGGGCACGAAGGCGCGCGTGGCGGCGACGGCGCACAGGCACAGCCCGGCGCTGGTGAAGAAGATGCCGTGCCAGTTGAAGCTGTCGACGATCATCCCCCCGACGACGAGCCCCGCCGCGGTCCCGATCGACGCGCCGGAAATCATCAGGCCGATCCCCATCGGCGCGCGCTCCTGGCCCAGATTTTCGTGGACGAGCCCGATGCACAGGGGCAGGATCGCGCCCGTGACCCCCTGCATCAGCCGACCGGTCAGCAGGATCGCGAAATTGCCCGACAGCGCGCTGATCAACGAACCGGCCGCGCCGATCAGCAGCACGGCGATCAATATCCGGCGGCGCCCGAACAGGTCGCCGAGCCGCCCGACGACCGCGGCGATCGCGGCCCCGACGATCAGATAACCGGTGATGAGCCAGCCGACCATCGCGGGGTTGCCGAAATCCTCGATCAGCCGCTTGAGCGCCGCGAGGATCATCGCGGTCTCGAACGAGCCCGTGACCTCGGCGATCCAGAGCGCGGCGATCAGCAGCGGCAGATTGCGGCGAGCGGTCATCTGGAACTGAAGTTCATCACATCAAGATCGTCATGCTGAACTTGTTTCAGCATCCATGGTCTGCGCTCTCGGTTCGATATCGCGCCGCATTCAAGGGCAGGCCATGGACCCTGAAACAAGTTGGCAATTATACCCTTGGCATCCGTAAGCCTCCTTACTTCGTCATTGCGAGCGGAGCGAAGCAATCCAGAGTGTACGCAAACCGCTCTGGATTGCTTCGCTCCGCTCGCAATGACGGGATGACGGATGCGAAAGCGATAAGCGCCAAACAAGTTCAGGGTGACGATGGAGAATGTCACGAACGTCGTTTCCCGCCTCACTGGTCGGCGACCTGCTTCGCCCCTTCGGGCACGCCGGTCTGCGCGGCGCGCACCTCGATCAGATCGACCCCGATGTCGGCGGGAAGGCCGATCACCGCGAGGAGCGAGGCCGCCATCGATTCCGGGGTCGCGGATTCCCCCGTCATCGCCGCGTGCCCCGTCGCGACGATCTTTTTGTAGAAGGCGTCGATGGTCTCCTGCGACCAGGCCTTGCCGCCCGAGCCGCCCTTGACCGAACCCGAACGCAGGATGGTGACGCGGATATCGTCGTCGCGCAGTTCGTCGCGGAGCCCCTGACACAGGGTTTCGACCGCCGCCTTGGTCGCCGCATAGAGGGCGAGCATCGGAAAGGGCATCCGCACTGATTCGCTGCTGATCGCGACGATCTGCCCCTTGGTCGCGCGCAGATGCGGAATGCTGGCGCGGATCAGCCACGAGACGCCGAGGATGTTGATGTCGACATGGCTGCGGATGATCGCGTCGCTGCCGCTTTCGAACGCGAAGGGATGGTAGACCGCGGCATTGGCGACGACGACATCGATGCGGCCGAACCGGTCGACCGTCTGGGCCACCGCGGCGTTCACGGCGTCGGAAACCGTGACGTCGCAAGGCAAGGCGAGCACCGCGTCGCCGAATTCATCGGCGAGGCTCGCCAGTTCCTCCGACGGCCGTGCGAGGCAGGCGACGCGCATCCCCGCCCCCACCAGCGCCGCGACGGAATGCCGCCCCATTCCCTTTGAAGCACCGGTCACGACCGCAACCTTGCCGGCAAGCCTTTCCATCCCGAATCCCCAATTTCCGTCTGTTTCTCGTTATTTTTGACGATACGTCAATTTTTTGCCATATCGCAAGCCTGCTGTTAGGATGAACCGAGAAAAACAGGGGCAGGACAGGATTTTGAGGAACGAACCGGCGCTGGCGGATCAGGATGCGCCCGAAGCCAACGGCCGCAAGCTGGGCGCCAAGGGCCAACGAACACGGCAGCAGTTGATCGACGCGACGGTCGCGCTGCTCGAAACGCATGGCCTGCGCGACGTGTCGGTCGTCGATGTCGCACGCGCGGCGCAGACCTCGCCCGCCACCTTCTATGTCTATTTCAAGGGCGTGCCCGAAGTGGTGCTCGCGGCGCTGGAGGGGGCAAGCCAGACATCCCCCGAACTGGAGGCGATCATCGCCCGCGACTGGCTGGTCCCCGGGGCCGACGAGGCCGCAGCGGCTTTCGTCGAATGCTATACCGACCTGTGGAATCGCAATCGTACGATCTTCGTCGTCCGCAACCTCGCCGCCGAAGAGGGCGACGTTCGCTTTTACGAGGCGCGCATGAAGCAGGCGCGGCCGATGATGGACGCGATCAGCCAGCAGGTCGAGCGCGCGCAGGCCGCGGGGCGGACGCCCGCGCATCTGTCGTCGCGGTCCTGCGCGGGCACGGTGCTGATGATCCTCGAGCGCCTGTCGGCGATCGGACCGATGAGCAGCCATAGCGACGGTGTCGGCTATGCGGACCTGAAGGCGGCCGCGGCGCACAGCATCGCGATGATGCTGGGCGCGCGCGGCTGAGCCCTTCCTCCCGCTGCGGAAGCGAGATCAGGCGGCCGCCGCGGCTTCCGCGATCATCTTCTGGATGTCGAGTACCCCGGTCGCGAGGCCGCCCGCGAGGCCGGCGTCGACCGGCAGGCAGACGCCGCTGATGAAGCGCGCGGCGTCGCTGTTGAGCAGGATGAGCGGCAGCGCCTGTTCCTCGGCGGTCGAATATCGCCCCTTGGCCCTGGCGAAGGCGCTGAGCACCGCGTCGCCCGCCACCTTGCGGAATTCGCCGAGCATCGGCGTGTCGATCGGGCTGGGCATCGTGCAATTGATGCGGATATCCTGCCCGATCAGGTCGGGCGCGCGCACCTGGGTCCAGGTGTTGATCGCTTCCTTCGCGAGGCTGTAGGGGTCGCCCACCTCTTCGGCGCGGTCGCGATACCATTGGCGCGCTGCCTCGAAATCGGTGATCGCGATGAATTCGCGCAGCAGCGGCTGGCGCGTCAGCCACTTCATGCCGCCGAGCGACGACACCGACACGATCGCCGCGCCGGGGTTGAGATGCGGAATCCAGCCTTCGGTCCACGCCCGGATACCGAGGAAGTTGACGGTGATCACATCCTCGCCGGGGAACGTCTGCGGCAGGCCCGAGACGTTGAACACGGCGTCGATCCGGCCGCCGATCGCCGCGATACCCGCGGCGATCGCGTCGGGGTTCTTGAGGTCGACTTCGGTGAAGGAAGCCAGATTCACCGGCGAGGGCTTGATGTCGGCGCCATGCACTTCGGCACCCAGATCGACGAGCGCGCGGGCACACGCCTCGCCGGTTCCCGAAAAACAGCCCATGACGACGACGCGCTTGCCCTTGTAGCCCAGGATATCGCTAGCCATTGCACCCTCACCTTTCGTCATTTTCCTTAGAGAAACCGGGATAAACCCGGGCGCGGAACGCGGCAACATAAAAATTGACACTTCGTCAGAAAATCACTCCAGCGGGGCGAATTTCGTTGCCGCGAGGCTGCCCATCGCGTCAGCCATCAATGTCGCCTCGCGCGCCTCGTGCGCGTTGCAGAGGATGATCGCGGGCGCGGTCCCGATCCGGCCCGCGGCGACCGCCTCGCGATAGGCGGCCCAGGCCGCGGCGTGATCGGCGAAGCGCCGGCGGAGCGCGCCCTCGATCTCGGCCTTTTCCGCCTCGTGAAAGCCGGGCTGGTAGCGCTCGATCGCGCGCCACCATTTGACGAGCCGCGCGAGGCCCTTCGCCTTCACCGCCGCCTGCTGGTCGGCAAGGCGCGGGACGATAGTGTCGCGGATATCGTCGAGCGCGATCGCGAAGCTGCGTTCGTGGGCACCGGGCGCCGCATCGGGCAGCGCGACCGCAGGCAGCGCGACGCCCGCCGCCTCGGCAAGCGCTTCGGACAGCACGCGGCGATGGATCGTCGAATAGACGAGATTCATGCCGAGGTTCGGCGGCGGCGGCGCGTCGGGATCGTCGTAGCGCGACCGGCGCGCGAAACCGGTCTGAAAGAGCAGCCGCCAATAGCGGAGCCGGGCGAGGTCGACCCGGTGGCCGCCCGCGGCCTCATAGGCGGCGAAGGCCTGCGGCAAGGGCACGAAGCCCTGAAACAGCATCCGCAGGCAGAGCATCGCAAGGTCGGCCATCGGGTCGCCGTAATGGACCAGTTCCCAGTCGAGCAGCGCGGTGACGCGGTTGCCTTCGTACAGGAAATTGCCCGGCCCCGCGTCACCATGGACGATGACGGGCGCGGGCATGTCGGTGGGGACGTTCGCCTCCAGCCAGTCCAGCGACAGGTGGATCAGCGGGTCCCACGCCTGGCCGCCGTTCGCGGCGCGCAGGCTGGCGACGCGGCGGCGGATATAGGCTTCGGCCGGCTCGACCGGCCCCATGCCCTCCACCGGACTCGCCGCGACGTCGATGCGATGGAGGGCGGCGAGCTGGGCCATGAAATCCTGCGCGAGCGCATCGCGCTGCGCGGGATCGGCGATGGCGGCGAAGCGGTCCCGGCCCGCGACGAGGCCGCAGACGAGCGCGCGCTGCTCCGGGACCGAGGCGTAATAGGGCGCGACGCGGACGCCCGCGCCGGCAAGCGGGCCCGACAGCGCGCGCAGGATCGCCGCCTCGCGCAGGAAGGCGGCGTCGTCCCCCGCGCCCGCCCGGTGGACGTCGTAATTCATATAGGCGCTCGCCGCGCGGCCGTCGGACCAGGCGAGATCGAGTTCGGCGCCTTCGCGCGAGGCGCCGCCGCCGCCGCGCGGGCGGACGGCGGCGATGCGCGCGCCGCTCGCCGTTTCGACCGCGGCAGCGAGACCGTCGGGAAGGAGCGCGGCGGGATCGCTCATCCGACGATCTTCGCGGCGCGGAAAGCGGCGATCTCTTCGTCCGAATAGCCGATCTCGCGCAGGATCGCGTCGCTATGCTCGCCCACGGCGGGGCAGCAATGCCTGAAGGTCACCGGAATATCGCCGAAATGCCAGAAGGCGCCGGGCTGCTCGACGAGGCCGTAAAGCGGCTGCGGCAGCACCGAGACGAGGTTCATCGCACGGTTCGCCGGATCGTCGAAGAAGCGGTGCATCGCATCCTCGAAATTGACCAGATCGCAAGGGACACCTGCGGCTTCGAGCGCGGCGAGAAGATCGGCGGCATCGCGTGCCTTCGCCGCGGCCTCGAAATCGTCGCCGAGCATCGCGCGCATCGCGGTGCGTTGTCCGGCCTTGTGCGCGGCGACGGCGATCCAGCGGCCGTCGGCGCATTCATAGATGCGGTGCCAGGGCGAAAAGCCCGTCTGGTCGCTGGTGAGATGATAGGTGTCGGTAAGCTCGCCGTCGGGGCCGATCAGCCGCTCGCCCTGGGTGAAGGCCGCCATGCCGAGCAGCGAGGTCTGCGTCGTATAGCCGCGCCCCGTCGCCCGTTTCGCATAGAGCGAGGCCATCAGCTCGACCAGCGTGCTTTGCGCGGTCGCGACGTCCATCGTGCCGGGGCGGTTGAAGACCGGGCGGTTGCCCTCGCCGGCATTTTCGAACTCCCATCCCGCGATCGCGTTGAAGATCGAGTCATAGCCCGGCCAGTTGCCGCGCGCGCCGCGCTGGCCGTAGGCGCTCGCATAGTTGAAGGCGACGTCGGGATTGTGCCGCCGGATGCCCTCCTCGCTGAGCCCCAGTTTCGCCGCGCCCTTGAAGCGCATGTTATGATGGACGAGCTCGGCCCATTCGAGGAGGCGCTTCAGGATCGGCTGCGCCCCGGGCTTGGTCAGGTCGAGCGCGAGGCTGCGCTTCGAGCGCGCCGCCGCCTGATAATAGCGGTGCATGAAGCGGATGCGGTCGCCGGTCAGCGCCTCGACCTTGATGACGTTCGCGCCCATGTCGCCCATCATCGAGGGGCCCATCGGCCCCGCGAGGAACATGCCGAGGTCGAGGACGCGGACGCCGTCGAGCACCGCGGCGGGCGCCTCTCCGGCCGCAGGGCCGGGCTTCGGCGTCCACGCCCGCTCGCCGCCCTCGCCGAGCCGCGGCGCCGGGCGGCCCTGCGGCAGGTCGGCATCGCTGTGGAAGGGCGTGTTCGGCTGAAGCGTCCGGCCGAGTTCGGGATCGTCGACCTCGACGACATAGCGGTTCGCCACGACATCCTCGTGACGCAGCACCTCACCCATCGGGAAAGCCGGCTCTGCGGCGATGTCGGCGGCGCGAAGGTCGGCGAGCCAGGCCTCCAGCGGGCGGCGGCGAAAGGCGTCCTGCTGGCCGGCCTCGGTTTCGAGGTCGACATCGGCCTCGGCCATCACGTCCCACATCGTCGGCATGGTCGCATAATCGAACTGCCGCGTCGGGTCCATGATCTGCAGCCAGTTGCCGTCCGCGCACTGGAAAAGCTGCTGCGCGATCGCGCGCGGCTTGTCGGGCGGATAGGTTGGCGGATTGGGCATCGGCCCTTCGCTGTTGCGCGCCCAGACGAGCGGCAGCGTCGCGAGATAGCCCTGGAAGATCGACGTGTGCGCGGCGCCGCCCCGGCCAGACCGGAGGCGCGCCACGAGCCGCGCGAGGATCGCCGCGGCGGCCAGGTGCGCGGCGGACCAGCTTCCCTGGCGATAGCGATAGACGATCGGGCCGGCGCGGTGGCCGTCATTCTCGTACAGCGCGCCGAGCCGCGCGGCGACGAGCAGTTCGTCGTCGCTGCGCTCGACGTCGGGGTGACCCCGCGGTGAGCCGGTGATGCCGCAGACGACGAGGTGCGGGTGCGCCTCGGCAAGGCGCGCATCGTCGAGCCCCAGCGCCTTCGCGCGCGCCGGCGTGAACTGGTGAAGCAGCGCATCGGCGCCCGCGAGCCGCGCATCCAGCGCGGCGCGGCCCTCCGCCGTGTCGAGATCGAGGACGAGGCTGCGCTTGCCGCGGTTCCAGTTGGCGAAAGGCGCGGTGCCGCGCGCGGGATCGCCGCCGGGACGCTCGACCTTCAGCACGTCGGCGCCGAGTTCGCAGAGCATCAGCCCCGCGACCTGGACGGCCATGTCCTCCCCGATTTCGACGATGTCAAGGTCGCCGAGCATCGCGTCAGGCCTTGCGGAAATTGGGAAGGACCCAATCGTCCTGGATCGGGGTCCATTCGACCGCGACCTTCATCCCGATCCGAACCTCCTCGGCATCGCAGCCGGTGACATTGGCGTTGAGGCGCGCGCCGGGTGCGCCGTCGAGGTCGACGACGACGGGGACATAGACATAATCCTCGCCGGTCTTCGGATTCTTGTTGCACACGACATAGCTGAACACGGTCGCGGTGCCGGGGAGCGCGGGCCAGTTTTTTTCCCGGCTGCCGCAGTCGGGGCAGACCGCAGTCGGCGGCATGCGAAATCGGCCGCATTCGCCGCACTGGCATGCGGTCAGCTTATGCTCCTTCGCCGCCTGCCAGAAAGGTTCGGTATCGGGGTTGGTGGTGATGCGGATCTGTTCGCCGGGAAGCACCCGCGCCGGACCATAGGCCATGTCAGTCCCTCCTCAGGATCAGGCTGGAAACGGGAAGCGAGGCGGGGCCGCCCGATGCGAGCGCGAATTCGGCGTCCGTCACCTGATTGATCGCGGTGCCGCGCACCTGCTCGACCGCCTCGACGAGGTGCGTCATGCCGATGATATAGGCTTCGTTGAGGTTGCCCCCGTGGGTGTTCACCGGGACGCCGCCATTCGCCTTGCCGCCGGTCGATGCGTCGTAACGAATCTTGCCCGAGAGGACATAGTCACCGCCCTCGCCGCGCTCGCAGAAACCATAATCCTCGAGCTGCATCAGCACCATCGGCGAGAAATGGTCGTAGAGCAATGCGACGTCCATATCCTGCGCCGTGAGGCCCGATTGCGCCCAGATGCGGTTCGCGGTGAATTCGTGCCCCGCGCTTGCGAAATAGGGGTCGGGCATCCCCATCCAGGCGAAGGCACGGCCCCATTCGCGCTGCCCGCCGTGCGCGCAGGCATGGACCAGCGCCGGCTTGTGACGGCAATCCCTGGCACGATCCTTCGTCGTCGTGACGACCGCGACCGCGCCATCGGTTTCGAGACAGAAGTCGAGCCGGCGCAGTGGATCGGCGAGCATCGGCGAGCCCCAATATTCCTCGTCCGACAAGCCATTTCTGCGCACCGCCTTCGGCCGGTTGCGGGTGTTGGCGCGGGTCGCCTGGACGATCTCCTTCAGCGCTTCGGGCTGCGTGCCGTACAGATGCATGTGCCGCCGCGTCAGCATCGACATCAGATGCCCCGGACCGACGAGCCCCGACGGCTGGAGGAAGCTGTTCTCGGGACTGGGCGCCGCGGCGCCGAAGACGACGCCCAGCCGGTGCTGCGGAAGCTGCTGCAGGGCCATGACGGTCACGGCATAGGTGCAGTCCTCGTTCATCAGCCCGGCGGTCGCGAGCCCGACCGCGCCGACGCAGCCGCCGCCGCCGCTGGTCAGCGTCGCCGAGAAGCTGATGTGCGGCATGCCCAGCGTTTCCATCAGGCTGGCGGTGTCGAACTTGTCGAGATAGCCGGCCCCGGCGGTCGAATAATAGGCAAAGCCGTCGATCTGCTTATGGCTGATCCCGGCATCGGCACAGGCGTTCATGATCGCCTCTGCCGCCATGTCGTTGATCGTGCGCGGCCAGCTTTTGCCGCGGACATAATAGTCGGTCGCCCCGACGCCGACGATCGCGCATTCATCCTGATGCGACCAGGCCATATGCCTCTCTCCCCGAGTCCAACTTATATAACTTAGTAAAATATGACGCTTTGCGAAGGCGTCAAGCGAAATGCAGTTTCCGGTATTTTCCGCGAAAGTAGAGCAAGGGGTCGCGGCGCGGTTCGAAGATCGCCTTCAGCACCCGGCCGACGAGGATGAAATGATCGCCGCCGTCGTGCACCGCCTCGCGCGCGCATTCGAAACTGGACAGCGAGCCCGCCAGCACCGGCGTGCCATATTCACCGAGTTCCCACGGCGTCGCGGCAAAGCGATCCTCGCCCTTGCCAGCGAAGCGGTTCGAGGTCGGCTGCTGGCCGATCTGGAGCACGTTGACCGCAAAGCGCTCCGTCTCGCGCAGCCGGGGAGCGCTGCCCGCCGTGTTGGCGACGCAGACGAGCAGGAGCGGCGGATCGAGCGAGACCGAGGTGAAGCTGTTCGCGGTGAGCCCGATCGGGGTGCCGTCGGGACAGACCGCGGTCACCACCGTGACTCCGGTCGCGAAGCAGCCGAGCGCATCGCGGAAGGTACGCGCATCCGACCCGGCGCGATATTCGGGCGACCGGCGCGGCGCGCGGCGCTCGAGGAAATCGACCAGATGGCCGCCGAGCGCGTCGATCCGGTCCTCGCGCACCACCAGCGCCGCATCCTCGACCTCGGCGAATTCGCCGTCGGGAAGCCTGTCGACGAAGGCGACGGCATCGGCCCGCGAAACGATCTCGCTGACCGCCCCGCGCACATAGAGGGTGGGAAGCGCGATCGTCGGCGCCGCGGCCGCGATGCGCCCGGCGACCGCCGCGGTATCGAGCGACCCGATCAGCCGCCTGTCCCACGCCGCCTGCCCCGTCGCAAGGTCCGCGGTCGCGCGCAGCCGCTCGCCGATCCGCCGCGACACGTCGGGATCGGCCTCGACGGGCGTGTCCACGAGCACGAGGCCCGAAGCGAGCATCGCGGCATCCTGTTCGAGCGCCGCGCCCGCGATCCAGCCGCCGAGGGTCGAGGCGACGACGACCGGGCGCGTACCGAGCTGCGCGAGCACGGCGCGCAGATCCTCGACGAACGCCTCGAAATCATAGCGGCCATCCTCGGGCCATTCGCTCCCGCCATGGCCGCGCAGGTCGAGGCTGATGACGCGCCGCCCCGCCATTTCGAGCGCCTCGGCGACGCTGCCCCAGACGGCGCGCGCCTGCCCCGCGCCGTGGATGAGCAGCACCGCGGGGTCGTCTTCGGCGCCGATTGCTTCGGCTTCGAGCCGCACGCCGGCGAAGCCGCGAAAGGCCAGGATGCTCATGCCGCACCCCCCAGCCATTCGTCGAACTGGCGCGAGCGGCGGTTCATCATCAGCCGCGCGACCTCCAGGTCGCCGTCGATGATCGCGGTGCACAGGCTGCGCTGCATCGCGCGCGTCCGCTCGCGGCGGTCCGCGTCGGCGTAGAGGTCGCTCCCCTTTTCGTCGAGACCGAAACTGTAGCCGATCTCCATCACCAGCTCGAACACCGGATTGCCGCTGAGCCCCGAGATCAGGCGTGCCAGCTCGACCTCGGCGGCGATCAGCGCGCGCGGCGTGTCGTGATCGTCGATCGCAGCGACGAACGCCTGCAACCGCTCGATATCGGCCGGGCCGCGCCGCTCGGCGGCGGCAACTGCTGCCTCCTCCGACACCGGCCGCGTCACCTGGATGACGTCGCCGAGCGTCGCGCCCCGCAGGCGCAGGAAGCGCGCGAGCGACTGGATCGCGTCGCGGGCGTCAGGGCGCTCGGCGAAATAGCCGCCCTTGATTCCCCGGCGGATGCTGATCAGCCGGTCGCGCTCGACCAGCTTGGCGGCTTGGCGCAGGGTCGGGCGGCTGACCCCGAAACGCTGGAGCAGATCGTCCTCGGCACCCAGATGATCGCCGGGCGCCGCCGCGAGGCTGAGATCCGCCAGCGCGCGCGCGGTACGGCTCGCCAGCGTTTCGGCCCGATCGTCCATCATCATCTTCACCTCCAAACCAGATATCTATTTTATGGATGAAACCCATCGTGTCCACGAAAAATATCCGGTTGACTTATATAACCAGGTATCTGTTTAATGGAGACAGCACCTGCCGAGTCGAGAGGAGTCCCGTGATGAAACCCTTTGTGTTCAGCGCCGACAGCCACATCATGGAACCGGCCGACCTCTTCCTCGAAGGCCTTCCCGCCTCGCTGAAGGATCATGCGATCCATTCGCGCAAGGAGGGCGAGTATCTGATCACCGGAACGAAGGACAAGATCATCCATCGCCTGCGCGTCGGCCAGCATCGCGAAAAGGAGCTGGGGGATTCGCAGCGCCGCGGGATTCGCGAGATTCCGGGCCGCCTCGAGGATATGGAGCTGGAGGGCATCGACGCCGAAATCTGCTTCCCCTCGCTCGGCCTGTGGCTCTATTGCCTCGACGATCCCGAGGCGGAAGCGGCGTCGGCGCGGCTCTACAACGACTGGAACGACCGGTTCCTCGGCGATCATCCCGATCGCTTCGTGCGCTGCGGCATGCTGCCGGTGCTCGATTTCTCGAACACGCTCGCCGAGCTCGACTATCTGGCGTCAAAGGGTTTCCGGGCGGCGATGCTGCCCGCGACGACGCCCGTCAACCTGCCCAAATATAATGACGAGGCATGGGACCCCGTCTTCGCCAGGGCGGCGGCGCTGGGCATCGTCTTTGTCATGCACACCGGCACCGGCCTGGCGACCGTGGTGGTCGAGCGCGGGCCGGGGGCGGCGATCATCAACTATGCGAACCAGATGAACGACGCACAGCGCAGCGTGATGTATCTGGCCGCGGGCGGCGTGCTCGACCGCAATCCGGACGCCAGGGTCGCCTTTATCGAGAGCGGCGCAAGCTGGCTCGTCGCGCTTGCCGAGCGGATGGACGAGGTGTCGGTCGCGCATGCGAATTTCGTGCGCCCCAAGCTCGACCGGATGCCGAGCCGGATCATCGACGACCAGGTCTGGGCGAGCTTCCAGCACGACCGCGCCTGCATCGCCTCGGCCGCGGCGGGGCTGCCCGGCGCGAAGAACATCATGTGGGGATCGGACTATCCGCACGCCGAAGGCACCTTCCCGATCAGCCGCCGCATCGTCGACGAACTGTTCGAGGGGATCGCGGTCAGCGACGCGGTTCGCCGCGATATATTGGGCCTGAACGCCGCGCGGCTGTTCGGGATCGAACCGCTGGTCCGGACGAGTGCGAAGCTGGCGGCTTAGCGCCGATCGCCCTCGTCGATCGGCCGCGCGGTCCGCCCTGCCATGATCGCGGCAATCCCGCCCACCAGCAGGCAGAAGCTGAGCACTGCCAGCGCGGGTTGCAGCGACAATTCGCCATATTCCGGCGTGAAGTAGCGGCTGAGGAAACCCGCGACCGTCCCGCCGAGCCCGACGCCGGCAAGGCCGATGAACATGTTGATCGTCGCCGACATCATCGCCCGCATATGCTCGGGCACCTGCGCGAAGCAGAGCGCGATGATCGGCCCCAGGTGCAGCGTCATGGTGAACTTGACGACGACGAAACAGGCGAGCGCGACATAGGCGTTGCCGGCGAGCGCGAAACCGAGGCCAAAGGGAAAGGAGACCAGCAGGCCGATCCCGGCGAACCAGCCGTTGAAACGCGGCTTGGCCTTGCCGTAGCGGTCGCCGACCCAGCCCGCGACGAGATTGCCGAGGACCAGTCCCGCCGCCATCGCCCCGCCGAGCCAGAAGCCGGTTTCGGTCTTGTCCATCGCATGGACGCGCTGAAAGAAGGACGCGCCCCACAGGATGAAGGCGAAGCCGGTCACCGGCACCATGCAGAGCAACAGCGCGACCCAGCGCAGCGACGGATTCGACGCCATCGTGCGGAGCACCTCGCCGGGGCTCGACCGCTGCGGCGGCGCGGGGTCCAGAACGCCGCGGCGGCGCGGTTCGGCCGCCAGCAGATAGACAAGCAGCCCGATCGCGATTCCCGGCAGGCCGACGATCAGGAACACGGCGCGCCAGCCATACCATTGCGACAGCCAGCCCGCGAGCGCGAGCCCGCCCGACAGCCCGACCGCATTGGCGGCGAGCATGACCGAAATCACGGTCGTGCGCCGCTCCTTCGGGAAGATTTCGGTCAGCAACGACATGCCCGCCGGCCCCGCCCCCGCCTCGGCCGCGGCGAGGCCGATGCGCGCGAGCAGCATCTGCCAGAAATTATGCGCAAGCGCCGACAGCGCGGTGGCGACGCTCCAGATCGAGACGCAGACCGCAATCACCAGCCGCCGGTCGCCGCGATCGGCATAACGGGCGATCGGAAAGGCGGCGAGCGCATAGAAGGCGGCGAAGGCGATACCGGTGAGCAGCCCGAGCTGCGCGTCGTCGAGCCCGAGCTCGACCTTGATATCGTCCTGGAACAGGGTGAAGACCTGACGATCGACATAGCTCAGGACCGCGACGAGCGCGAGCAGACCCAGGGTCAGCCCCCGCCGGCTGGAAATATCTGACGCCATCCTCTCCCTTTCGCAAAAAATAAGGGGAGGTCCGGCATCGCCGACCCTCCCCCAGTTGCTCCGAGGAGCGCCCAATGGTTCCTAGAATTTGAAGCTGGCGGTCACACCATAGCTGCGCGGCTCGTTATAGGATGTGCCGACGTAGATGTTGCTGAGCAGCAGCGTATATTGCTGTTCCTGATCGTTGGTCAGATTCTTGCCCCACAATGCGAGTTCGAAATTCCGTTCCGGCCCGAAGCTGAGCGCGACCCGCGCATTGAGGATGCCGAGCGAGCCAGACTGGGCGACCGCGGCGAGCTGGTCGGCCTGCGCCTGGGTGAGCCCGAGGCCGCCGGGCGCCGTCGAGGTGAACATGCTCGCCGGAATGTCGATCTGCGGCATCCTGCCCTGCCAGGCGTAGACGATGTTCGCGTCTAGTCCGACGCCGCCGAAATCCCGGCTATAATTTGCGCCGACCGAATATTGCTTCTTGACGAGGCCGACGAGCAGATAGTCGCTCTTGTCGACGGTCACGATCGCCTGGTTCGGCGGCACGCCGTCGAGCGCCTTGCCCTCGTAGCGCGTATATTTGGGATCGGTCAGTGCACCCGAGGCGAAGATGGTGAAGCCGTCGACCACCTCGATCGACGCATCGGCCTCGACGCCCCAGGTTTCGGTGTCGGCATTCTCGATCACCGTCTGGCTGACGCCGTTCGGTGCCAGCACCGGGCTGCGCTGCGCATCCGATACCTTGTTGTGATAGCCCGCGACATTGAACCGGCCGCGTCCGCCGAGGAAGGTCGTCTTGATACCGATTTCCTGCTCATGCACGATTTCCGGATCCGACGGCGTCGAATCGGCGAGCGTCACCGTGCGAAGCTGCATCGCCCCGGAGCGGTAGCCCTTGCTGTATTTGGCATAAATGAGAATGTTGTCGGTCAGGTCATAATCGATGCCGGCGGTATAGGAGAGATTGGTGAAGGTCTTGTGCCGTTCGCGCAGACAGGGGATCGCCACCGTCGACGGGGTGCAGCGGACGAATTCGTCGCTATTGTCGACGACATCGCCCGACTGGGTGATCACGCGCTTGTCGTCGATCGAGTAGCGCAGGCCGCCAGTGATGCTGAGCGCGTCGGTCAGTTCGTAATTGAGCTGCCCATACATGCCGAAGCTGTCGTTATCGAGCGTGCCCGAGAAGTTCGACCAGCTCGTGCGGCCGACATATTCGGGCGGCACCGTCGGGCCCGCGGCGAACTTGCCGCCGAACAGGTTCGAGCGCGACTGGTCGAAGCCCGTTTCGCGGAAATAGGTAAGCCCCGTCGCGAAGTTGAGCCGGTCCTCGAACGCGGTGCCGGTCAACTGGAGCTCGGTCGAATATTGCTTGAGGTCCTGCTTGCCTTCGGTGAAATGGCCGACGACGCTCGATCCGTCGAGATCGATGATATTCTCGCTCTGGACACCGCGATAGCCGTTGATCCAGCGCACCTGCCCGAAGCTGGTGTCGAGGATGAACTTGGCCATGTAGGTCTGCGTCTTGGTCTTGTTGAACGGTCCCCGCGGATCGGCGCCAACCACCGCCGAAGGCGAGGTATAGGCCGCGAGATTGGGATTCCCTCCGAACGCGTCGCGTTCGGCGGCGGCAATGCCGTCGACGATCGGCTTGGCCGGCCCAAAGGCAGCGGGCGCGTTGAAGAAGAGATTCTGGCGGATCGGACCGTCGATATCGGTGTCGTACCACTCACCCGACAGCAGGATCTCCAGCGTCTCGGTCGGCTTCCAGCCGAGCTTGACGCGGCCGTTGATCGTCTCGCGCCCTTCATATTTGGCGCCGGTGTTGACGTCGGTCTTGTACCCGTCGCGCTTCTGATACCAGAGCGCGCCGCGGACCGCGAGGCTGTCCGACAGGCCAAGGTTGAGCACCGCCTGCCCGGTGCGCTCGTCGAAGCGCCCGTAAGTCGCGCTGAGCTTGCCCGAGATTTCGCCGTAGCGCGGGTTGGCGGTCTGGATCAGCACGGCGCCGGCCGAGGTGTTGCGGCCGAACAGCGTCCCCTGCGGGCCTTTCAGCACCTGCACGCTTTCGACATCGACCAGTTCGGTGTTCAGGCCATAGGCGCGCGCGATGTACATTTCGTCGAGATAGGTGCCGACCGACGGCTCGAGCGTCGCGATATTGTCGTTCTGGATCTGGCCGCGCATCGCGAGCGTCAGCGCGGTCGGGTTGTTGCCCGCCCCGCGGATGTTGAAGCCGGGCGTGAAGGTCGCGATTTCGTCGACCTTGCCGATTCCCTGCTCGGTCAGCGTCTCGCCGCTGAACGCCGTGATCGCGATCGGCGTATCCTGGATATTGGCATCCTGCTTGGTGATGCCGGTAACCACGATCGCGTCGCCGTCATATTTCGTCTGACTGGCGGCGGGCTGTTGCGGAGCGGCGGTTGCGTCCTGCGCCATCGCCGGAACCGTCGCCATCGCGAGCGCCCCGACCGAGACGGTCGCAAGAATTCGAACCGAATCGCACTTATCCTTGAAATTCATGGCCAACATCCTCCCCGCGAGGCTTCCTGGCGTCCTCGCTGAGCCAGTTATATAACTAAGTCTAACAAGACAGACAAGTGGGTTGCGGAATTTGCCGGATGACCTAGCGTCAACTCCGGTCAGGCAGGCGCTTTCGGCATCATTCCTGCGGTATCATCCGTGCCAGTGCCGGGACGTCGGCCAGCGCGCGCAGGACATCGTTGAGATGCGTGCAGCCGATGGTGCCGGCGAGCGTGTCGAGCACCGCCTGGCGAAATCCGCCGACATCCTGCCCCACCATGCGCGCCGCCTTCATCGATGCGCCGGGACATTCGCGAAAGGGCAGGATCAGGGGCAGCGCCTGAAGCGCCACCAATGTGCCGCTCGCCTCGTCGATTTCGGCATAGACGCGATATTCGTGGATCGCGGAGCGCGTGCCCTGCGGATTGGGGCCGCTGTCCTGAAAGCCGGCGTCGACCTTCAGCACCCCTTCCGCGCGCCAGACGTCGATCCGGCGCGCGCGGCGCGCCTGCGGCCGCCCTTGCTGTACCGGCAGATCGTGCCAGCCGTCGGGATCGTCGGGATGGACGAGCGGGCCGACCTCGGTCGCCGACTGGTCGCTGTGGTCGACCTCGCCGTCGGCGGTCAGCGAACTGCCCCCCGCGGTGAATCCGGTGCAGATATTGACCATCCGCCCCTTGTTGCCGGCGGTCGATTTCGCGCGGTTCGCGGCCATGCGCGCGTGCCAGTCGTCGGTCCAGCGCGACCAGATCCAGCCCGCCACGAGGCTTGCCCCGGCAAAGTCGTCGAGAATTTGAAAGAGGGGCGTGCCGCGCAGGTCGCCGAGCACCTCGCCCAGCGCCGTGCGGCTCGCACCGCCCGCGCGCACCCCGACCATCTCGCCGAGGCGCGGATGGTCGGGAGCGGCGGCGATGTCCAGAATCTCGCGCAGCGGCGATGTCCTGATTCGAAAGCTGCCGCTCGCGAGTTCAACCGCATCGCCCTCGACGGGGGTCAGCAAATCGCGCCCGCGGCCGGTCATGATCCACGGCTCGCCGAAGCCGTCGGGCCAGTCCGAATCGATCGAGGTCGTGCGGCGGACCGAGCCGGGCCGGCGCAGCGGTGCGGGGCCTGCGGACTGGCGCGCGAAGGGGAATTGCTGGGGTGCGTTCAAAATGGTTATCCTATTTGGGCGGCATGCGGATGGCGCCGTCGAGCCGGAGATTCTGGCCGTTGAAATATGTGTTGCGGGCCAGTTCGAGCACCAGGCTGCCGAACTCCTCGGGCTTGCCCAGGCGCTTGGGGAAGGGCACCGAGGCCGCGAGCCCCTCGAAGATCGCCGGCGCCTTGTCCTTGACCGCGAGCATCGGCGGCGTCGCGAAAATGCCCGGCATGATCGAATTGACGCGGACGCCGAGGTCCATCAGGTCGCGCGCCATCGGCAGCACGAGCCCGTTCACGCCGGCCTTGAGCGAGCCGTAGCCGACCTGTCCGATCTGCGCATCCTGCGCCGCCGCCGAGGCGGTGAGGACGATCGCGCCGCGTTCGCCGTCCTCGTTGAGCGGGTCGGCATTGGCCATGCCGAGCGCGGCGATCGACGCGAGCCGATAGCTTGCGATCAATATTCCCTGGGCCGAGAAGGCATAATCCTCGGTCGAATAGCGGACATAGCCGCCGCTCGCCTTGTCGTAGCGGACGGTCTTGCCGCCCTTCGAGATCTGCGCGCAATGGACGAGGATGCGTTCCTGCCCGTGCGCCGCCCGCGCGGCATCGTAGCCGGCGACGACGCTGTCCTCGCTGGTGATGTCGACGCGGCAGAAAAGGCCGCCGATCGCGTCGGCCACCGCCTTGCCGCCCTCTTCGTTGACGTCGAAGATCGCGACCTTCACCCCCGCGGCCGCCAGCGCCTCTGCGCTCGCACGGCCGAGGCCGGAGGCGCCGCCGGTGACGACCGCCGCAATGTCACTGCCCAGTTTCATAATCCATCCTTCGCTTGCCAATCATTGCAGAACTTCGAGGTTGCCGCCATCGACGACGAGCACCTGGCCGGTGATAAAGCCGGCGCGGTCGGAGCAGAGAAAGGCGGCCGCCGCCGCCATGTCCTCTGGCGTTCCCATGCGCGGGATCGGGTAATGGCTCGTCCGCTCGGCGATATGCTCATCGTACGTCTGGCCGCGTTCGGCCGCGATCTTCGTGAAGACCGCCTTGAACTGCGGCGTCGCAATCGCGCCGGTACCGAGCGTATTGACCGTGATTCCCATCGGGCCGACTTCGGCCGATAGCGTCTTCGACAGCGCGAGCGCTCCCACGCGGTAGGTGTTCTGCGCCGCGCGCGCGAGCTTCCGGTGCGGCGCCTTCACCGAATTGGTGCCGATGGTCAGGATACGGCCCCAGCCCCGCGCGTGCATGTGCGGAACCACCGCCTGCACCGCCCAGCGGAAGGCCATGACATTATTGTTGTTGGCGGCCGCGAAGGTTTCGTCGTCGACCTCGAGGAAGGCGCCCTTGGGCCCAGAATCGACGTTGAAGATCAATATGTCGGGCGGACCGAACGCGTCGGTCGCGGCCTGCACCGCCGTCGCGATGCCGTCCCTTGTCGTGCAGTCGGCCGAGACGCCGACGACGTCCCCGCCTGCGGCCCGCACCTCGGCGACCGCAGCGTCGATCGTCGCCCGGGTGCGCGCCGCGATGACGGTGCGGCAGCCTTCGCGCGCGAATTCGTGCGCGCAGCCGAGCCCGATCCCCTTCGACCCGCCGAAGACGAGCGCGACCTTGTCCTTGATCCCCAGGTCCATCAGGGCGCCTTTCCATGCTGGAGCTTGAGCCGGTCCTGCAGGATGTCGTTCCGCCCGGGCGACGCGGCGACGGTCGAGCCGCCATCCATCTTGATCGTCGTGCCGGTGATATAGTCGGAGCGCGCCGAGGCGAGAAACAGGCAGGCGTGTGCGATATCCTCGGGCGTCCCCGGCCGTCCGACCGGCACCGTCGCGCCATAGGCGGCGAGGCCCTCCTCGCCGAGCACCGCCTTGGCGCGGTCGCTCGCGACGAGGCCGGGGTTCACCGCATTGACGGTGATCCCCTCGCCCACCACATCGCCCGCCGCGGCGCGGACGAAAGCGTCGAGCGCCGCCTTCGCCATGCCATAGGCGGTCATGTTGGGAACGACGTTGAAGGTGCCGTTGACCGAGCCGATCGCGATGAAGCGCCCGCCGTCGCGCGCCTTGGCCAGATAGGGTCGCGCCGCGTCGAGCAGCCACCACGCCGCCTTGGCGATGCTCGCGAAGCCCGCTTCGAGGCGCTCGTCGTCGACGTGGCCGAGCCCGCCGTGCGGAATGTCCGCGGCGGCATGGACGATGATGTCGACCCCGCCGAACGCCCGCGCCGCCGCCTCGACCAGCGCGCGGCAGTCGGCGTGCCTCGCGATATCGGCGGCGAAGCATTCGGCGATCCCGCCCGCCTTCTCGATCTCCGCCTTCACGTCCTCGGCATAGGAAATGGTGCGTGCGCCCAGCATCACCTCGGCCCCTGCCGCCGCGAACGCCCGGGCGATCCCGCGCCCGACGCCGCGCCCGCCGCCGGTAACGATCACGACCTTGCCGGAGAAGTCCTCCATCATCCTGCCTCCTCGAACAATGCGCGCAGCCCCGGAGCCGATGGCTTCATCGACGGGGTGCGCGGGAAATCGGAAACGAAGCGAAAATGGACCGGTACCTGATAGGCGATCAGCCGATCCTTGAGCCATGCCCTGAGTTCGTCGGGGGCGGGCGCGACCGCACCGTCCTTCAGGATGATCGCAGCGGCGGGCACCGCCCCGAGCCGCGCGTCGGCAACGCCGACCACCGCCGCCTCGCGAACCGCGGGGTGCGCCCCCAGCGCGCGCACCACATCGTCGGGATGGACCTTGAACCCGCCGCGGATGATCGCATCGTCGGCGCGGCCGCGGATGAAGAGGAAATGGTCGGCATCGAGGACCGCGCGATCGGTGGTGCGCAACCACCGAAGCCCGTTGCCGAGCTGTTCGCCCTTGAGTTCGAGCAGCCCTTCCTCACCGGCGGGCAGCGCCGCACCCGTGGCGGGGTCGACGACGCGCGCCGCGATATTAGCATGAACCCGGCCGACCGCACCGCGCTTTTCGGTCCAATGCTTGCGGAAATCATCGATCGTCCAGCCGGCGATCGCGCCCGCAAATTCGGTCGCGCCATAATTGGTGCAGATCGGGATATCATATTTTTCGAGGAAGGCATCGACCAGATCGGGCGCGAGCGGCGCGGTGCCCGAGATCAGCGCGCGCAGGCTGGAAAGGTCGGCGGGGTCGACGTCGGCATCGAGCAGCATCCGCACCGCCGAGGGTACCGCCGGCGCGACCGCGGGGCGGTTGCGCTTCACCGCGTCGACCCACGCCTCGACCGAGAATTTTTCGAGCAGCGCGATCTTGCGCCCGGCCGCAAGCGCGGCGATGCAGCCGTAGATGCCGCCGATATGGGTCAGCGGGTTGACGATCATCGTGCAGCCCGAACTGAGCGTCGGCGGATCGTCGAAGCTGCGCCCGCGCTCATAGCGGGTGAAGCCGCGGAAGCTGGCGTCGAAGGACTCGCGGCTGAGCGGCACCCGCTTGGGGGTGCCGGTGGTGCCGCTGGTCAACATCTCGATCGCGACGCCGGGCGAGGTCTGCATCGCGGTCCGCACGTCGCGCCGCATCACCCGCACGCCGTCGAGCCGCGGACCGATCTCGATCACCGCAGAGCCGGCGCGGTCGAGCGCCTCGGCAAGCCCCGGCCGCGCAAGATCGGCCGTGTCGGCGATGATCGCCGGCAGCCCCAGCCCTTCGACATCGGCAAAGAGCCGGTCGTCGGGAAGCGCCGGATTGAGCGTGACGAGGCAGCGATCGGTCGACAGCACTGCGACGGTCGCGGCGACATGGCCGGGCCGATTGCGCAGCATCACGCCGATGCGTGTATCCTCTGGCAGGCCCATCGCGCCCAGAGCATCCTCGATAGCGCGAACGGCATCGGCGATCTGGCGCCAGCTATAGTCGCGCCCCTCGAAATCCAGTTCGATGCGATCGGGATCGAGCGCCATGATCGCGCGCAGTTTTTCGGTCATCAACGCCATCAGAGCGCGAGCCCTCCGCTGGCCTCGATCACCTGTCCGGTCACCCAGCGGGCATCGTCGCCGAGCAGCATCATCACCGCGCCGGCAATGTCAGCGGGCTCGCCGATGCGGCCCATCGGCGTGTGCTTCGCGGTCGCCTCGTCCCAGCCGGGCCGGGCACGCAGCGCCGCAATGAATTCGGTCGCGACCGCACCGGGGGCGATGCAGTTGCAGGTGATCTGCCGCTTTGCCACCGCGAGCGCGGTCGAGAAGGTCAGGCTCTGGATCGCGCGCTTCGTCATCGCGTAGCTCGCGGCGAAGGGCTGGCCGACCTTGCCCGACATCGAGCCGATGTTGACGATGCGCCCGCCGTCGCGGAGCCGCGGCAGCGCCGCCTGCGTCACGAAGTGCGGTCCCTTCACATTGACCGCGAACAGTTCGTCGAACAAGGCCTCGTCCGCGCCGGTCAGCGTGCCGTCGCGGCCGCCGCGGCCGACCCCGGCATTGTTGATCAGGATGTCGAGGTTGGGCGCGCCGCCGAAGGCCGCGTCGCAGGCGGCGAACAGCGCCTCGATTCCGACGAGGGTCGAAACGTCGGCCCGGACGGCGAAAGCGCTGCCCCCGCCCGCCTCGATTTCCGCCGCCAGCGCCTCGGCCGCGTCGCGGCTGCCCGCATAGTTGATCGCGACATGCGCGCCCGCCTGCCCCAGCCGCCGCACGATCGCGGCGCCGATGCCGCGCGAGCCGCCGGTGACCAGCACGGTCTTGCCCGCGAGGCTCACAGGAACAATCCTCCGCTCGCCTCGACGATCTGACCAGTCACCCAATGCGCCTCGTCGCGCACGAGCATCATTACCGCGCCGGCGATGTCTTCGGGAACGCCGAGCCGCTTCATCGGCGTGAGCTTCGCCGTCCCCTCCGCCCAGCCGGGCTTTTCGAGCAGCGCGCTGTTGAATTCGGTATCGACCGCGCCGGGCGCGACGAGGTTGCAGGTGATGCCGCGCGGCGCGACGACGACAGCGGTCGACATCGTCAGGCTCTGCAGCGCGCGCTTGGTCGCGGCATAGGCGGCGAAGGGCGGCAGCGCCGAACGGCCGCCGAGCGACCCGATGTTGACGATGCGTCCTTTGTCGCGGAGCCGGTCCAGGCAATATTGCGTGATGAAGTGCGGCGCCTTCTGGTTCACCGCGATCATGCGGTCGAACAGCTCCTCGCTGCATTTTTTCAGGCTGCCCGCGTCGCCCTCGCCGCCGACTCCGGCGTTGTTGACGAGAATGTCGAGATTGGGGGCGCCGCCGAAGGCCGCGTCGCAGGCATTCAGCATCGACCGGATACCGTCGAGCGTACCGACGTCGGCCTGCACGGCGAAAGCCTTGCCGCCCGTCGCCGCGATCTCCGCCACCAGCGCCTGGGCCGCGTCGCGGCTGCCCGCATAGTTGACCGCGACATGCGCGCCGGCGTCCGCGAGTCGCCGCGCGATCGCCGCGCCGATGCCGCGCGAAGCCCCGGTAACGAGCGCCGTCTTTCCGCTCAGCTCCATGCTTTCGTCTCTCCCCATTTGCTTCGACGTAATTGACTTAGTTATACAAGTGGTGCAAGCCCTGCCGAAAAGAAACTTGGGAGAGACCATGTCCGAACTGGTCCTGAGCGAGCGCGACGGTGCCCTGCATATCCTCACGTTGAACCGGCCCGACCGGCACAATGCGATGGACGACGCCATGTCGGCGCTGTTCCGCACGCGGCTCGACGACGCGCTCGAGGAAAGCGAAAGCAGCGCGATCCTGATTCGCGCCGCAGGCAAAAGCTTCTGTTCGGGCCGCGATACCCAGGTGCTCGGCCACCGCGCGCGGGACGAGAGCGACTTCCACTTCGTCCGCCGCCACCAGGAAGGGCGCCTGCGGATGCAGGAATCGACGAAGCCGATCGTCGCCGCGCTCAAGGGAGGCGTCATCGGCGGCGGATGCGAGCTCGCGCTCGCCGCCGATATCCGGGTGAGCGACACGACGCTGAAGCTGGCGCTGCCCGAAATCCTCTATGGCGTGCTGCCCGATACCGGCGGCACGCAGATGATGACCGCGCTGATCGGTCCGTCGCGCACCAAATATATGGTGATGACCGGCCGCCCGATCGACGCGGCGACCGCCCTCGAATGGGGCGTGGTCGATTTTGTCGTGCCGCCCGAAGAGCTCGACGCGCGCGCGCTGGACCTCGCCCGAGACATCGCGGCCAAACCGCCGATCAACCTGGCGATGGCCAAGGAGATGGTGAATCTGATGCACGGCCCGACGATCCGCACCGGCACGCGCGCCGAGCTTTATGCGCAAAGCTATCTGTTCAAGACCGAGGATTATCAGGAAGCCCGCGCCGCGCACCGCGAGAAGCGCGCGCCCAGCTACAAGGGGAAATAGGATGGCCCTTCCCGCCCCGCCCCCGCCCGGCGCCAAGGCGCTGCCCGACGGGACCTATGACGGACAGGTGGTCGCGGTAACCGGCGGCGGCACCGGGCTCGGCAAGGGCATGGCGGTCGAGTTCGCCCGGCTGGGCGCGAAGGTCGCGATCCTCAGCCGCAAGCCCGACCATCTCGAATCCGGACTCGCCGCGATGCGCACGGTCGGCGCCGAGGCGATCGCGGTCGCCTGCGACGTGCGCGAACCCGAAGCGATCGCCCGCGCCTTCGACGAGATCGAGGCGAAGCTCGGCCCGGTCGACGTGCTCATCAACAACGCCGCGGGCAATTTCCCCGCGCCCGCCGAGGAGATGACACCGAACGGATTTCGCACCGTGGTCGATATCGTCCTGAACGGCACCTATAACTGCAGCCGCGAGTTCGCATTGCGGCGGCTGGCGGCAAAGCGGCCCGGCGCGATCCTGAACATCGGCGCGACCTATAGCTGGACCGGCGGACCCGGCACCGCGCATTCGGCCGCAGCAAAGGCGGGGGTCACCAACCTCACGCAAAGCCTGGCGGTCGAATGGGCGCCCGACGGCATCCGCGTCAACTGCATCGCGCCGGGCCGCTTCCCGCACGAAGACCTGCCCGGGCATATGACGCGCCACCGCGAAGGCGAGCGCGGCGACAATACGATTCCGGGAATGCGGGTGGGCGAGGTACGCGAGCTCGGCTGGGCGGCGACCTTTCTCTGCTCGCCCTATGCAAGCTACATCAGCGGGCACACGCTGGTCGTCGATGCCGCCAACTGGCTGCGGCGGTCGCTGGTGATGCCCGAATTCGTGCCCATCCGTGAACAGTTCGGCAAGCGCGCGATCGAAAGCGGCAGCGCCAAGGACGCCATTGCCAGGACGCGCAGGGACGGCTGATGGACATCGGCTTTTCCCTTGAAGAGACGCGCTTTCGCGAAGCGTGCCGCGACTGGCTGCACGCCCATGTCCCCGCGGAGAAGCGCCCGCTGAACGCGGCCGACGCGATCGATTTCGACAAGGCGTGGCAGCGGCGGCTGTTCGACGCCGGCTGGGCGGGCATCAACTGGCCGACCGACTATGGGGGGCGCGGGCTGTCGATCGTCCAGCAGGTCGTCTGGCTGGAGGAGTATGCGAAGGCGCATGCGCCGTGGATCGGCGCCAATTTCGTCGGCATCAACCATGGCGGCCCGACGCTGATCCTTAATGCGAGCGAGGCGCAGAAAGCCTATCACCTGCCGCGTATCCTGAAGGGCGAGGCGATCTGGTGCCAGGGCTTTTCGGAACCCGGCGCGGGGTCGGACCTTGCCGGCATCAAGACGCGCGGGCGGATCGAGGGCGACGAACTGATCGTCAACGGATCGAAGATCTGGACGAGCTTCGCCCATGTCGCCGACTGGCAGGAACTGGTGCTGCGTACCGAAGACGGATCGCGGCGGCACGCTGGACTGAGCTGGGTCATCTGCGACATGCACGCGCCGGGAATCACCGTGCGGCCGATCCGCAAGATGTCGGGGCAGACCGAGTTCGCCGAGGTCTTTTACGACGATGTCCGCATCCCGCTGGCCAATGTGGTCGGCGGGCTCGGCAACGGGTGGAAGGTGGCGATGTCGACCCTCAGCTTCGAGCGCGGCACCGGCTTCATCGCCGATCAGGTCAAGCAGAGCCAGGAGATCGAGGAGCTGATCGCCGCGGCGCGCGCGAACGGCATGATGAAAGACGATCGCGTCGCCGACCAGTTGGCGCAGATGCGCGCCGAGGTCGCGGCGGTGCGTGCGATGACCTATCGCAATATCTCCCATGTCGTCCGCACCGGCCAGCCGGGAGCGGAGGCGTCGGTGATCCGACTCTTCACATCCGAACTCGGCCAGCGGCTGGAGCGCATGGCGGTGTTGCTGAAAGGGGCCGACATCCTCGACTTTCGCTATGGCGACGACGATGCCGTCGCCGACTATCTGCGCGGTTTCGCCGCGACCATCGCCGGCGGCAGCGCGCAGATTCAGCGCGATATCATCGGCGAGCGGCTGCTTGGCCTGCCGAAATCGCGATGAGCGCGCAGCGGGCATCGCACCCCGGCGCGGGCCGGAACCCGGGAACGAAAGCCTCCGCATGGACCTGACGCCGAACGACGAGCAGACCGTCTTCCAGACTGCAACCGCCGACTGGTGCCGCGACAATATGCCGCTCGAAGCCGCGCGCGCGCGTCCCGCCGGGCTGTGGCAGCAACTTGAAGCCATGGGCTGGACCGGCATGACCGCGCCGGGAATGGACCTCGATCACGCGACCGAGGCGCTGGTGTTCGCCGAGCTCGGCCGTTTCCTTGCGCCGGTGGCGCTGCTGTCCAGCGCGGTCGCGGCGCGCTGGACGGGCGCGACGGTCAAGGTTGCGCTCGCCCTGCCCGCGGACGGCGGCGCGCGCCTCTTCGATGGCGAGGGAGCGACACATGCGCTCGGCCTCTTCGGCGGCGCCCTGGGGCATTTCGAGATCGGCGAGGCGCCGCCATCCGCGCCGTCGCTCGACCAGTCGGCGACATTGACCCGGATCGCCGGTCCGTTGACGATTGTGGCTATCGACCACCCGCACGCGGCGCTCCATCTTCAGATCCTTGCCGCCGCCTATGCCATCGGCGCCGCCGACGCGGCGCGCGACATGGCGGCGGCCTATGCACAGGTTCGCGAGCAGTTCGAGCGGCCGATCGGCTGGTTCCAGGCGATCAAGCATCTGTGCGCCGACATGGCGGTTCGCTGCGCCGTCGCGCGGTCGCAGCTCTATTATGCCGCCTGCGCGCTCGATGCGGGCGATGCCGGTGCGGCGTTCCATGTCGCCGCCGCGAAACGGCTCGCCGACCAGGCGGCGCTCGACAATGGCCGCGCCAATATCCAGATTCACGGCGGGATCGGCATGACCGACGAGGCCTATCCGCATTTTTGCCTGAAGCGGGCGCATCTGCTGCAGCATGTCGCACCGGCCGAGCGCACGGCGCTGCTCGCGGCCTGAGTCATGTCAGTCATCGACGATGGCCTGGAACTCCTCTTCCAGCCACCGGCGAAGGCGGGGCTCGACGGCGCCCGCGAATTCCGCGAGCGGCAGTTGGTCGCGATAGGCGAAGAAGCCGAGCGAGACCATCATGAAGCGCGCCGCCTTCACATCCGCTCCTTCGCCGCCGAACCATTTCTGCAACGGTTCGAACACCCGGTCGCGGAGCAGGCGCTGCGCCACCGCGCGCGCCTCGCTGTCGGCGGCCGCCCGGAACAGCATCGGCAGCGGGCTGACCCGGTCGTCTTCATCAGCGAAACGCGCGACGATCAGGCGGCCGAACCCCTGCCGCGGAAGGTCGGTCATCAGCCGCGCGTCGAGCACGGCATCGAGCGCCGCCTCGAACAGTTTGAGCTTGCCGCCGAAATAGCGGCTGACGAGCGACGGATTGACGCCCGCGCGCGCGGTGATGTCGCGCACCCCCGCCTCCGCAAAGCCCTTTTCGGCGAAAACCTGCTGCGCGGCGTCAAGGATCGCCTGCCGCGTCCGGTCCGCATCGCGCGCGGGGATCTCGATCTTCGTCGCCATATGCGCTCCCTGTTGACTCCTTATGTAAACGACCGTTTACTTGCGTCAAGAGGAGAGGATGAATGACCGAGTCGCAGGTGCCGGCGCGTTCGCCGGTCTATGAGTTCGACTATGTCGCCGACCCCGGCGTGCTCGCCGACTGTCACGCGCGCTATTGGGAGCTGAAGGAGACCGCACCGCCGGTTTTCTGGACCAACGCGCATGGCGGCCACTGGGTGTGCAATACCGGTGCGGCGGTGCAGCATGTCGTGCGGCACCCGGAAATCTTCTCGAGCCGCTATCTGTCCATCCCGCCCAATCCGAACCAGCCGAAGATGATCCCCGAGATGCTCGACCCGCCCGAGCACCGGCCCTATCGGCAGATGCTGCGCCCCTTCTTCGAATCGAAGGCGATCGAGCCACTCGAAGCCCGCGTCGCCGAGTGGACCGACCGGCTGCTCGGCGAGGTGGCGGGGAGCGGCGAATGCGAATTCGTCGCCGCCATCGCCTCGCGCCTTCCGGTCGCGGTCTTCATGGAATTGTTCGGTTTTCCGATGGAGCGGTTCGACGAATTCCGCCGGCTCGTCGTCTCCTTTTTCAACTCGCAGGCGAGCAACGAGGAGCGCAACGCGCTCGCGCAGCAGATATTGGGGCATCTGACCGAGCTGATCCGGGCGCGGATGGCCGAGCCGCGCGACGACATGATCTCGAAGATCATCGCCAGCGAGATCGACGGCCGCCAGCCGAGCTTTGAGGAACTGATGTCGATCGGCTTCCTGATGTTCCTCGCGGGGCTCGACACGGTGACCAACGCGATGAGCTTCGGCATGCGCCATCTCGCGCATGACGACGGCCTGCGCCAGCGCGCGATCGACGATCCGGTGGTGATCCCCAGCATGGTCGAGGAACTGCTGCGCCGCTATGCCTTCGTCGCGACCCCGCGCTATATCGTGGAGGATACCGAGCTCGAAGGGGTGCGGCTTTTCGCGGGCGACTCTATCCTCGCGCCGCTGCCGCTCGTCGGCTGGGACGAAGATCTCGCCGAGGACCCGAAGACGGTATCGGTCGAACGGCAATTCTACCGCCACGCGGCGTTCGGATCGGGCATCCACACCTGCCTTGGCCTGCATCTCGCGCGGATGGAGTTGATCGTCTTCTATCGCGCGTGGTTCGGCCGCATCGGCCATTTCCGGCAAATCGAAAAGGGCGACGAAAGCTGCCGCGGCGGCAGCGTGATGGCGCTCGAACATCTGCATCTGGCGTGGGAGTAAAGACAATGGATCAGGCCGTGCATATGCTCATGGTGCCAGCGGGCGACATGGAGACCTTGCGTAAATTCTACATCGACGGTCTCGGCTGGCGGAGTTGGGGTCCCGAGGTACCGGGCTCGCTCATGCTGCGCGCCGGAACGGTGGTGATCGTGTTCGTGCCGCGCGATTATCTGGCCGCAGAAAGCGGCATCGACCTTTCCGCCGTGCCGCGCGCCGTGAACGCGATCTTCGTCGAAACCAAGGCCGACGTCGACACGCAATTCGCCAAGGCGATCGCCGTCGGCGCCACAATTACCAGCCCGATCCGTGACCGCGATGGCGGTCTCTATTCGGGCTATTTCGCCGACCCCGAAGGCAATGGCTGGGAGATCGTCTGGAGTCCGGTGATGCGACCCGGCGCCGATGGCGGGCTTGTCTTGGCGACGCCGGAAAACACCTGAAAAAGAAAAGGATGACATCATGGCCAGCGCACCTGCAGTCCACCTGCACCTGGGGCACGAACAGAGGACGAGCGGCAGCGGCGGGACGCACCCGCACCTGCATCCGGTGAAGCAGGAGGTTCAGGCGGACATACCGCTCGCCGGCGCGCGCGAGGTCGAGGAAGCGGTCGCCAAGGCCGCGGCGGCGCAGGACGACTGGCGCCGCACCCCGCCCGAGGCACGGCGCGACATATTGAACCGCCTTGCCGACCTGCTCGAGGCGAACAGGACCCGTCTTGCCGAAATGGCCGCGCTCGACGGCGGCACGACGCTGATGGTCGGCGAGCGTGGGGTCGACACCGCGGTCGGCTGGACGCGCTATTATGCCGGCTGGTGCGACAAGATGTCGGGCGAGCTCATCAGCACCTTCGATACGCGCGGCGAGCTTTCCTATACCGTACCCGAACCGATCGGCATCGTCGGCATCATCATCACCTGGAACGGGCCGCTGATCTCGCTCGGCATGAAGGTCGCCGCGGCGCTCGCGGCGGGCAATTGCGTGATCTGCAAGCCCGCCGAGATCACGCCCTTCGCGCCCGAACTGTTCGCGCAATTGTGCAAGGAAGCCGGGGTGCCCGACGGCGTGCTGTCGATCCTGCCCGGCAATGCCGAATGCGGCGAGGCGATCGTCCGGCACAAGAAGATCCGCAAGATCAGCTTCACCGGCGGCCCGATCACCGCGCGCAAGATCCTCGCGGCGTGCGCAGAGGAGATCAAGCCGTCGGTCATGGAACTGGGCGGCAAGTCGGCGAGCCTCGTCTTTCCCGACTGCGACCTGCAGGCGGCGGCCGAACGCGCGGTCTTCTGGACCGTCGGCTGCCTGTCCGGCCAGGGCTGCGCGCTGCCCACCCGCCAGCTCGTCCACGCCGACGTCTATGACGATTTCGTCGCGAGGCTCAGAGCGATCATCGGCCGGTTCAAGGTCGGCGACCCGATGGACCCGACGGTTGCGGTCGGCCCCGTCATCAACAAGGCCGCGGTCGACCGCATCCTGGGCATGTTCGAGCGCGCCAAGGCCGATGGCGCGGCGAAGTTCGAGCTGGGCGGCGGCCGCTGCGGCGGCGAGCTTGCCGACGGCAATTTCATCGAGCCGACGCTGATCGTCGACGCCGACCCCGATCACGAGATCAGCCAGGTCGAGATTTTCGGCCCCGCGGTCGTGGTGATGAAATTCCACAGCGAGGACGAGGCGGTCGCGATCGCCAACAATAGCGAATACGGCCTTGCCGCCTATATCCAGTCGAACGACCTGCAGCGCGTCCACCGCCTGTCGGAACGGCTGAACGCGGGCGGCGTCTATAATAATGGCGGATTCCAGATCAATCCGCACACGCCGTTCGGCGGCATCGGCATCTCCGGCTTCGGCAAGGAGGGCGGCCGCGCCGGGATCGACGAGTTCCTGCACTACAAGACCGTCACCATCGGCGTCGGCGCGCCCATCTTTCCGAAGGGGGCATGAGGATGGCCGATTTCACCAACGAGCAGTTCCGCCTCGACGGCAAGGTCGCGGTCGTCACCGGCGCGGGCGGACGCGGGAACAGCATCGGACGCGCCTATGCGATCGGGCTCGCCAACGCGGGCGCGAGCGTCGTCGTCGCGGATCTGAACAAGGAGGGCGCCGAGCGCGTCGCGGGCGAGATCGAGGAAGCGGGCGGCAAGGCGATCGCGGTACAGGTCGATATCGCCGACGAGGCACCGGTTTCGGCGATGATGGAGACCGCCGAGGCGGCGTTCGGCGGACTCGATATCCTGGTCAACAATGCCGCACTGATGGTCGAGGCGGTCGGCACCCCCGCGATCCAGACAAGCATCGCCGACTTCGACCGGCTGATGCGCATCAACCTGACCGGCGCGCTGATCTGTTCGAAGGCGGCGGTCCCGCTGTTCGAGGCGCGCGGCGGCGGCAAGATCGTCAACCAGCTTTCGGCCGGCGGCTTTCCGGCGCAGACGCCCTATGGGATCAGCAAGGTCGCGCTGCTCGGCCTGACGACGACGCTCGCGACCGAGCTCGGGCGAATGAACGTCAACGTGAACGCGATCGCGCCGGGAATGACGATGTCCGACGCGGGCAAGGCGCTGACGCCCGAGGAAAGCCCCTTCGTGCAGGCGGCGATGGCGCGGGTCGTCAAGCAGCCGCGGGGACAGCCGCAGGATCTGGTCGGCGCGCTGCTGCTGCTCTGTTCGCCCGCAGGCGACTGGATCACCGGTCAGGCGCTGAACGTCGACGGCGGGTTCATCATGCGAAACTAGGGGTTTCGCCGCAGTTCGTGCTTCAGCACCTTGCCCGACGCATTGCGCGGCAATTCGTTGAGGATGCTGAGCCGTTCGGGGGTTTTCTGCCTGGCAATTCCCGCTGCGGCGAAATGGTCGCGCAGTTCGTCGAGCGTCAGCGACGCGCCCGGCACCAGCACAATGCAGGCGCGCACGACCTCGCCCATCCGCTCGTCGGGAGCTGCGACCGCCGCGGCGTCGACAATCTTCGGATGCGCAAGCAGCAGCGCCTCGACTTCCTTCGACGAGATATTCTCGCCGCCGCGAATGATGATATCCTTCTTGCGGTCGGTGATGAGCAGATAGCCCTCGGCATCGAGCCGGCCGATGTCGCCGGTGCGGTACCAGCCGCCCGGCAGGAAGGCGCCCGCATTGAGCGCGGGGTCGAGATAACCGAGAAAAAGCTCCGGCCCGCGCGTGCAGATCTCGCCGTCGGCACCGGACGGCACGTCATGGCCGTCGTCGTCGACGAAGCGCATTTCGGACCCGGCGATCGCGCGTCCCTCGGTATGGAGCTGCTTGTCGAGCGGATCGTCGACGACGCCCGACGTCACGGTCGGATGTTCGCTCGACCCGTAGCAATGATAGACGGCGAGACCCTGGGCCTGGCAGCGCTCGATCAGCGATGCCGGAACGGGCGCCGCGCCGACCAGATACTGACGGAGCGACGAGAGGTCGTGGCCGTTCGCATCGGCCGCGGCGATCATGCCGGACAGATGAAAGGGCGTCCCCGATGAGGATGTGATGCGATGCCTGTCGATCAGTTCGGCGGCGCGCGCCGGGTCCCACTGATCCATCAGCACCAACGGCACGCCCTGCGTCAGGAAGCGATACATCGACAGCGCGCCCGCGACATGCCCCGGCGGCCACGGCGAGATGACCGCATCGTCGTCGCTGCCGCTGCGCAGCATATGCATCGTCTCCATATCGGCGAGAAAGCCGCGCGCCGAATGCATGACGCCCTTCGGGTCGGCGGTGGTACCCGACGTATAGACGAGGAGCGAAAGGTCGGCCGCCGACCGGAACGCGGGTTCGGCGATCGGCCCATCCGCCTCGAGCGCGTCGAATGCGGGGCCGGTCGCTATATGGCGTTCAAGGGCGGAAAGGGCCCCGCAGTCCGCGACGACCCGCACATAATCGACATTGCGGAAGCGATCGGGGGTGAACAGCCATTTCGCACCCGACTGGCGCAGGATGAAACCCAGTTCCTTCGCGCCATAGATGGTGACGACCGGCAGCATCACGGCGCCAGCCTGCGCCGCCGCAACCGCGACGACGAGCCATTCGCGCCAATTGGGGAGCATGCAGGCGACGATATCGCCCGGCTCGATCCCCGAGGCCGTCATCCGCGTCCCCATCCGCCGTCCCGCCGAAACCACCGCACCCAGTGTCGTCTCGCCGGGGCGGACGTCGGATGCGACGGTCAGCGAAGCCGCTGGCGCGCGCGCGACGGCCGCGATCATCGCCTCGATGAAATTGGAACTCATACGTGCAGGGAGTCGACGGTCCGTTCACCCTCACCGCGCGTCGCCCAGGTCTCGTTGGCGTTGCGCAGATGCAGGCGCCAGTGCGCAACCGCGCCCTCGACATCACCGTCCTCGATCATCGTCACCAGCTTCTCGAAGGATTTGAAGCCGGCCCGCAGGCTCTTCGACTTGTCCTCGCTCGTGCGCGGATGACGCCGCTGATAATCATTCTGGTGATGACGCCCGAGGTTGAGCAGCATGCGGTTCATGAAGCTCAGCGTCTTGTTGCCGGTCGCCTCCACCAGCGTCTGGTGAAAGTGCGAGACATTGTCGACGAAGGTCGCATATTCGCCGGTCTTCAGCATCTTGTCGAGATCGGCCAGCGTCTGCTTGAGGCGCGCGAAACCCGGCGTCTGCCCTTTCTCCATCGCCAGCCACCGCACCACGGTCGGTTCGATCGCAAGGCGCGCGGTGTAAAGGTCGGCAATCGTGGTTCCCTGCGATTCGAGCACATAGCCCGCATAGCGCGAGACGAGCTCTGTCGAGGGTTGATGGACGCGCGCGCCGCTGCGCGATCCGCGCACGACGCTGATCAGATTTTCGGCCTCGAGAATGCGGAAGGCTTCGCGCAGGGTCGGCCGCGAAATGCCGAGCGTCGTCATCAGAGCCCCCTCGGGCGGCAGCGAATCCCCCTCGGTCAACTCCCCGCGAACGATCTGGGCTCTGATCTGGTCGGCGACCAGTTCCGACGTCTTCGGTACCCGGATGCGCGAAGCCCCATTGTCCATCTGCAAATTCCTGCCCCTGCCCGGCTATGCTTCAAACCCGTTTCGCTCTTGCTGCCATTAGGGCTTTCGACGCAACCCCGCAACATCGGGGCAATTTCCTCTCTTCACGCACCGAAATTCAGCCCCTCGTTGAGCGTCCATTTGCCGTTCCGCCCGCGCACCCAGCCCGACGAGGCCCAGGTGCCGCCATCGACGGGCAGCAGGACGCCGGTGATGTAGCTCGCCATGGCGCTCGACAGGAAGACCGCGGCATCGCCGCATTCCCTATCGACACCCTCGCGCCCCAGCGGAATCAGCCGGTTCATCGCGTCGATCTCCTCCGCGCTGCGCCGCTTCCAGGTTCCCGGATCGACCGGGCCCGCACGATTGCCCTGATTGCCGGGCGTCACCGTATGGTCGGGGGCGATGCCATTGACGCGAATGCCATGTTCGGACAGTTCGACCGCCATCGACTTCGTGAAGCTGAGCATCCCCGCCTTGCACGCGGCATAGACGGCGAAATTGGGCGCGGCGCGGTTCGCCTCGATACTCGCGACATTGACGATGGCGCCGCCGCGTGCGCCGGCGACCATATGCCTTGCCGCCGCCTGCGTCGCGACCAGCATCGACATCAGGTTGATGTCGACATGCTTGCGCATGCTGCGCTCGCTCTGTTCGAGGAAGGGGCGCGCGGAAACCCCGCCGGCGTTATTGACCAGGATGTCGAGCCGCCCGAAGGCGTCCGCCGTCCGGTCGATCGCGGCCCGCAGCGCGTCCGAATCCATCACGTCGCCGGGAAGCGCCAGCGCGCGAACACCCCGTTCGGCAACGCGCGCCGCCGCCTCTTCGGCGCGTTCCGCAAAGATGTCGAAGATCGCGACGTCGGCGCCCGCTTCGGCAAGGCGCAGCGCGATCGCGCGGCCGATCCCGCCTCCGCCGCCGGTGACGAACGCCGCCTGTCCGTCGAGGCGCGCGCGGTCAGTCATCGAGCGCGATGCCCATGACCGCGCCGGTGACATAGGCGGCATAGTCGCTGACCAGATAGGCGGCGAGATGGCCGAGCGTGTCGCCGGTCTCGCGCGTCAATATGCTGTTCACCCGAATGCCGTCGCGCGCCCATTCGACGCCCAGCGTCTTGGTAAGGTTGCCGAGCGCGCCCGCCGCTGCCGCCTGGTCGGCGCCCAGCGCCTGTCCCGGCGCGCCGACGAACAGAATCGCGCCGCCCTGCCCGCGCGCCCGGCAGGCATCGGCGAAATCCCTGGCGCCGAGAAAGCGGCGGTCGAGCCCCGTGTCGAGGCTCGCGCGCCATTCGGCATGAGTCAGTTCGTGCGCGGGCTTGACCGCGGTCGGCGGCGCGACATGGACCCAGATGTCGCAATCGCCCCCGGCCACCAGCGCGGCGCCCGCCGCTTGGATGGCGGCGCGGATGGCCGGGCTGTCGCCCTCGATGCGCGCGCGCTTTCCGGTCAGCCAGCCCGTCATTGCCACCCCCACGGCCCTTCGGCGCGTTCGCGGGGCGGGACGAAATCGGGCATGATGAGCGAGCGGCGCAGGCTCTCGCCGCCGTCCTGCACGATGACCTGTCCGGTCATCGCGCCGAACAGCGGCGTGCAGGTCATCGCGGAGAGCCAGCCGAATTCCCAGATGCTGCCGGTGCGGCCGGCGGGGATCATGTTCTGCAAGGGCTCCACCCCTTCCTCGCGGCGTCCCGAGACCGATGCTTCGTGCGGAAAGAAGCCCGCCGCGACCGCATTGACGCGGATGCCATGGGGCGCCCAGTCGGCCGCCAGCTTCTTCGTCATCGTTGCCTGCGCGGTCTTGGCGGCGGCGCTGTGCGCATCACCCGGAAAGCCGGTCCAGATATATTGCGCGCTGTTGACGACGATCGCCCCGCCCTCTCCGCGCGCGATGCGACGGCGCGCGAACTCGGCCGAGCAGAGGAAAGTGCCGTCGATCGCGATCCGCGTCACCGCGCCCCAGGCGTTGGCCGAGATATTCTCTGCAAGCACCGGAAAATTGGCGCCGGCATTGTTGGCGAGCAGGCCGATCGGACCAAGCGCTTCCTCCGCCTCGTCGAACGCGGCGGCGACCGCTTCGGGAAGGCGCACGTCGCAGCTCATGGCATGGACGCGCACGCCCAGCGCCGCGATCTGCGCCGCCCCCTCCTGCGCGCGGTCGAGGCTGCGGCCCATCACCGCCACCTGCGCGCCGCCCTGCGCAAAGGCCTTCGCCATCGCCAGCCCCATGCCCGAGCCGCCCCCGGTGACGAGCACCGTCTGCCCCGCGAAAATATCCGCAGGATAGGGCGGCGCGCCGAAGGGCGGCGGCGTCGCCACGATGTGATGCGATGGAACCGGCAAATAATCTCTCCCGCGTGAAAGGGTTGCGCCCAACCCCAGTGCATGTCAAGACATGACTAACTAAGTTATATAGGAGAGGCGTCAATGGAGATTGTCGCGGAGGGCCTCGCCTTTCCCGAGGGGCCGGTGGCGATGGCGGACGGGTCGGTCATCGTCGTCGAGCTCGCCGGCGGGCGCATCACCCGCTGCTGGAGCGGCCGCACGGAGGTGGTCAGCGCCATCGGCGGCGGCCCGAACGGCGCTGCGATCGGTCCCGACGGCGCGCTCTATGTCTGCAACAACGGCGGGCTCGACCTCGAAAAATTCCAGAATGCGCGCGGTGCCGGGCATGAGGGGCGGATCGAGCGCGTCGACCTGGCCACCGGGCGGGTCGAGCGGCTTTACGACGCCTGCGACGGCATCGCGCTCGAAGCGCCGAACGACATCGTCTTCGATGCCGACGGCCGGATGTGGTTCACCGACCTCGGCAAGAGCCACGACGGCATCCGCACCGCGAGCGGGCTGTTCAGCGCCCTGCCCGACGGGTCGGCGATCGCGGCGATCAACCGTCATGCGGTGTCCTATAACGGCGTCGGCCTGTCGCCCGACGGCGCGCATGTCCACGTCGCCGACACCCATCAGGCGCGGCTGTGGCGCTATGAGCGGAAGGTCGAGGCGCAAAGGCCCGAATGGGTCGCGACCGCGCCGGGCCCCGTCGGGTTCGACAGCCTTGCGGTGACCGCGGCAGGGAATATCTGCGTCGCGACGCTCTATGAAGGCGGGATCACGACGATCACCCCCGACGGCCGGACGAGCAAGCGCGACATCCCCGGCGAACGCTACGTCACCAATATCGCCTTCGGCGGCGCGGACGGGCGCGACGCCTATGTCACCCTTTCGACCACCGGGCGGCTCGCCAAGCTGCGCTGGGACGAGCCCGGCCTGAAGCTGCACTATAATGGCTGACCCCAAGGCAGATCCGGCTACCGACCGTGACGCGATCCGCGACCTGCTCGCCTGCTATACCTATAATGGCGACCGCGGCCGCGTCGCCGACCTTGCCGCCTGCTTCGCGGCGGACGGCGTGCTCGAATATCCGGGCAACCGGCCCGTCGGTCCGGCGGCGATCGCGGCATCGCTGACCTCGGGACGCCGCGACCCGCGCCTGACCTTCGTGCGCCATCACATCACCAATCCGCTGATCCGCATCGATGGCGACAGCGCGACCGCGCGCAGCTATTTCACCGTTCACAGCAATTTCGGCCCCGATCACAGCGGCACCTATGACGACAAGCTCGTCCGGACGCTCGAGGGCTGGCGCTTCGCCCATCGCCGTGTGCGGATCGACTGGCAGGCGGAGGCCTCTCTTTTCGCGAAGATGGCGACGCGCTGAAGATCATTGACACTATAGTGTCAACTTGACATCAAAGTGCCATGTCAGAGCGTTTCACCGATTTCGAACGATTCGCCGACGAGGTCGCCCGACTTCGCGGGCGGATGCGCGCGCTCTATGCCGATACGCGGAGCGCGAGCGGGCTTGCCGAGATGGAGCTGACGGTGCTGACCGCGGTGGTGAACGCCGCCGCGCCGCCGACCGTCGCGCAGATCGGCCGCAGCCTCGGCCATCCGCGCCAGGTGGTGCAGCGCGCCGCGAACCGGCTCGGCGAGCTGGGCCTCATCGCCTTTGCGGACAATCCGGAGCACAAACGCGCCTCGCTGATCGTAGCGACCGAAGCCGGCCGTGCCCTGAAGGCGGCCGACCATGCCCGCGCGCAGGCGGTGACGAAAGCGGTGCTGGGCCGGATCGACAGCAAGGCCTTTGGCGACGCCGCCGACCGGCTCAACGCGATCCGCTGCGGGATCGAAACCTATCTGAAGGAAGGCAGCGCATGAGCGACGATGCAAGAGCGCTGGCCGATCCCGGGCGGCTGAGCGCGTGGCTCGACGCGTATATTCCCGCGCTTGGCGGCGGGCCGCTCGCGGTCGAGAAGATCCACGGCGGTACATCGAACGTCATCCTGGCATTGAACCGCGGCGCCCAGACGCTAATCCTGCGGCGCCCGCCGGCCGTGCCCCCGCCAGGCAGCGAGAAGAGCGTGCTGCGCGAGGCGCGCGTACTGACGGCCCTCAACGGCACCGACGTCCCCCACCCGGTCTGCCACGGGAGCTGCGCCGACCCCGGGGTTATCGGCGCGCCCTTCTATGTCATGGATCTTGTCGAAGGCTGGCCCGCCGATCTCACCGACGGAAAGATCCACGACCGCCCGCCCTTCGACAAGCCGCCGCACGCGCGCGAGGTGCCGTTCGCGATGATCGACGGACTGATCGCCCTCGCCAACGTCGATTATCGGGCGGTGGGTCTCGAAGATTTCGGGCGGCCCGACAATTTCCTCGAACGGCAGGTCGACCGCTGGGAAGGCCAGATCAGAAGCTATAAGCAACTCTATGATTTCGCGTGGCGCGAACTGCCCGGCTATGCGCTCGCACGCGACTGGCTGCGCGCCAATATTCCGGACGATTTCCGCCCCGGCATCATCCACGGCGACGTCGGCACACCCAACGCGCTCTTCGCCTTCGACCCGCCGTGCCGGCTGACCGCGCTGATCGACTGGGAGTTGTCCACGATCGCCGATCCGCTGCTCGACCTCGCCTGGTTCTGCAACGGCATATGCGACGAACGTTTCCCCGGCCATGTTCCCGAAAAAGCGCTCTACAATGTCGGCGACTGGCCGACGCGGCAGGAATTGATGGCGCATTATGCCGCGGGGACCGGGCGCAGCATGGACAGTTTCGACTATTATCTGATCCTCGCGATGTTCAAGGGCGGCTGCATCCTCGAATATAAGGTCGCGCAGGCGGCAAAGGGCATATTGAGCGCCGAGACCGGGCGCTTCTTCGACCGGCTGGTGCGCGGCAATTTCGCGGAGGCCGAGAAGCTGATTCGATTGGTGGGATGAACCGGGCCGAGACAATCCACCACCGTAGCTTTCAATTCAGAGGACGAGGACATGATCGATTTCCGCATCGAACCCGAATTGCAGGCGAAGCTCGACTGGATGGCGACCTTCGTCCGCGCGGAATGCGAGCCGATGGACATGCTCTTCCCCGGTCATGGCGCGCCCTATGACGTCGCGAACGCGGAAGCGCGGGCGCATTTGAAACCGCTGCAGGATCGGGTGAAGGCGCAGGGGCTATGGGCATGCCACCTCGGCGCCGAGCTGGGCGGGCCCGGATACGGCCAGCTCACGCTCGCCCTGATGAACGAGATATTGGGGCGCAGCTATTGGGCGCCGACCGTCTTCGGCACCGCCGCGCCCGACACCGGCAACAGCGAGATCCTCGCGATGTTCGGGACGAAGGAACAGAAGGAACGATATCTCCAGCCGCTGATGGACGGCGAGATCGTGTCCTGCTTTTCGATGACCGAGCCGCAGGCGGGCGCCGATCCCAAGGAATTCACCTGTCGCGCGTGGCGCGAGGGCGACGAATGGGTGATCGAGGGCGAGAAATGGTTCTCTTCGAACGCCCGCTTCGCGGCTTTCCTGATCGCGATGGTGGTGACCAACCCCGAAAATCCGCCCCATGAACGCATGTCGATGCTGATCGTGCCGACTGACACGCCGGGAGTCGAGTTCGTCCGCCATTCGCAGACGATGGGCGACAGCAAGGGACAGGACGACGGCACCCACGCCTATATCCGCTATGACAAGGTGCGCGTGCCGCTCGACGCGATGCTCGGCGGCCCCGGCGAAGGCTTCAAGGTCGCGCAGGCGCGCCTCGGCGGCGGACGCGTCCATCATGCGATGCGGACCGTCGGCAAGTGTCAGCGCGCCATCGACATGATGCTCGAACGCGCGGTGTCGCGGCGGACGCAGGGCAAGCCCCTCAGCGAGCACCAATTCGTGCAGGGCGCGATCGCCGACTCGATCATCGAGCTCGAACAGTTCCGCCTGCTCGTGCTGAAGACCGCGTGGATCATCGACAATGAGGAGCATGGCGCCGCACGCACGCATATCGCGATGTGCAAGGTGCAGATGGCGAAAGTCTATCACGATATCGTCCAGCGCGCGATCCAGCTTCACGGCAGCCTCGGCATGACGCTCGAAACGCCGCTGGCCGACATGTGGATGGGGCTGCCCGCGATGGCGCTGGCCGATGGCCCGACCGAGGTCCACAAGGTGCAGGTCGCCAACGCCCATCTCAGGACCGCAAGGCCCGCGCCGGGGCTGTTCCCCAGCGAGCATATCCCGACCCGCCTTGCCGCCATCCGCGAAAGGAGCGTCGCATGACCCCCGATCCGCTGTTCGATTTCACCGGCAAGGTCGCGCTCGTCACCGGCGGATCGCGCGGGCTCGGCTATCGCATGGTCAAGGCGCTCGCCGAGCGCGGCGCCGACGTCATCGTCGCGAGCCGCAAGCTCGACAAATGCGAGGAGGTCGCGGGCGAATGCCGCGCACTGGGACGCCGCGCGCTGGCGCATGGCGTCCATTGCGGGCGCTGGGACGAGATCGACGGCCTGATCGCCGCCGCCTATGCCCAGTTCGGCCGCGTCGACATCCTTATCAACAACGCCGGCATGTCGCCGCCCTGCCCCAGCCACGAGATGCCCGAAAACCTGTTCGATTCGGTGATGAACCTGAACTTCAAGGGACCGTTCCGCCTTGCAAGCCAGGTCGCGCACCGGATGAGCCAGGGCGACGGCGGCTGCATCATCAACATCAGTTCGACCGGCGCCCTGATGGCGCTGCCGATGGTCGTGCCCTATGGCTCCGCGAAGGCGGCGCTGAACGCGATGAGCGTTTCGCTGAGCCGCGAATATGCGCCGAAGGTACGGGTGAACACGATCAGCCCCGGCCCCTTCCTGACCGACATCGCCGAGGCGTGGGAACCCAGGAAACGCGAGGCGCAGCCCGTCGCGCTCGGGCGGCCCGGACGGCCGGAGGAAATCGTCACGGCGGCTCTGATGCTCGCGAGCCCCGCCTCCTCCTACACGACCGGCGCGCTCGTCCGCGTCGACGGGGGGCAGCGCTGATGCCGCGCGCGGTGCTGACCGATAGGCTCGGTCCGCCGTCGCTCTATCGGCTCGTCGAGCATGATCCGGGCCCGCCGTCGCCGACCCAGTTGCGCATCGCGATCCGCGCGGCCGGGATCAGCTTCGTCGACGTGCTGACCGCGGCCGGCGGCTATCAGGTGAAGCCGCCGCTGCCCTATATCCCCGGCAGCGAATGCGCGGGGGTGGTCGATGCGGTCGGCGCGGAGGCGACCGGTTTCGCAGTCGGCGACCGCGTCGTCGCGAGCGGGTGGGGCGGGCTGTTCGCCGAAGCCGCCAACCTCCCCGCGCGCACGGTGCGCCCGATGCCCGCGGCGCTGTCGTTCGAGGAAGCAGCGGTTTTTCCCGTCAGCTATGCGACCGCCTGGCACGCGCTGGTCGACCGCGCCCGGTTGCAGGCGCGCGAAAGCCTGCTCGTCCTCGGCGCGGGCGGCGCGACGGGTTATGCCGCGGTGCAGATCGGCAAGCATCTCGGCGCGCGCGTTCTGGCATCGGCGTCGAGCGAGGCGAAACGCGCGCTCGCGATCGCGGGTGGCGCCGATGCCGCGATCGACGCGCGCGGCGAAGACTGGCGCGCCGCCGTGAAGGCCGCGAACGGCGACAGGGGCGTCGACGTCGTCTTCGACCCCGTCGGCGGCGAGGCCACCGAAGCCGCCTTCCGCTCGCTCGCATGGAACGGCCGCCATCTGGTCGTCGGCTTTCCCGCCGGCATCGCCGCGCTGCGGTCCAACCTGCCGCTGCTCAAGGGCGGCGCGCTGATCGGCGTCGACATCCGCCAGTTCGGCCTGTTCGAGCCGGAAAAGAGCAACGCGAACCGCGACCGGATTTTCGCGCTGGCGGCCGCGGGGACGCTGCGTCCCGCCGTCGCCAAGAGCTATCCCTTGCCGGAGTTTCGCGCCGCGATGGAAGAAGCCGCGGCAGGCAAGAGCGCCGGGCGGATCGTGCTGACGATGGACTAGCCCCAGTTCGCCGTCCGTTCGGCCAGGCACGCGCGCCAGTCGGGGATCGCCGGCAACGCCTCGAACGCGCGGGCCAGCCGCGCGACGAGATCGGCCACGGGCTCAACCGCATCGATCAGCCCGGCACTCTGCCCCGCGCTCCAGATATCGCGCCATGGCATCACGCCCTCGGGCATGTCCGAGCGTATATTGGGCAGCGTTCGGGGGTCGAGGCCGACCGCCTCGATCGATTGCCGCATCCAGTGCGCGGGCACGCCGTTCATCGCGGCCGAGGCGACGATATCGTCGGCGCTCACCGTCGGGATCATCGCGCGGTGTCCCTCGACAACGCCGCTTTCGGGCGTCGCGATGAAGCGCGTGCCCATGCAGGCGATATCGCCGCCGAGCGCGAGCGCCGCGGCGATGCCATGGGCGTCGGCGATGCCGCCGGCGACGATCAGCAGCCCGTCGAACATCCTCCGCACTGCGGGGACGAAGGCCATCGGGGTCAGGAAGCCCGTATGCCCGCCCGCGCCCGCGCAGGTCAGCATCAGTCCGTCGGCGCCCGCGGCGATCGCCTTCTCGGCATGCTTCATCGTCGTGACATCGTGAATGACATGGCCGCCCCATCCATGCACCCGCTCAACCAGCGCGGACGGATCGCCGAGGCTCGAGAGCACGAGCGGCACGCGGTAGCGCTCGAGCAGCGCGATGCGGTCGGCCGCCGCCGGGTCGCGGCCCCAGCGCGCGGGCAGGTTGACGATCGGCGGCGCGCCGTCGGTTTCGGCCAGCGCCTTCAGATACGCCTCGAACCGGTCGGACGGCGTATAGGTCCCACCCTGCCAGCCGCCGATCACCCCCGCGCGGCAGCAGGCGACGGCGAGCGGCACAGCCGAGGCGAAGCTCATCGGCGCGCACATCAAGGGCAGCGACAGCTTCGCGAGCATGGCGGTCAGGCGGTCGCCTTCAGCGCATCGAGCATCCGCACGAAGTGAGCTGCGTTCCATACGTCCTGATCCTCGCCCCAGCCGATGCCGCCGTCGATGTCCCAGCGCATCAACTGGTTCACGCCATAGCCCGCCTCGCTCATCGTCGAAACCACGAACCCTTCGCTGACCATGTCGCGGCCATGCTCGTCGACGAGCTCGACCTGCATATGGGTGCTCCAGCCGGTCTTCGGGTTGCGAAAACTCCGCATCCGCGACCGTGCCGCATCGAGGCCGCCGAATTGGCCGTCGCGACGAATCCAGCCGGCGTTCATCGGCGCCCATCCGTCGGCGCCCCCATCGGCGACGCGTACGAAGCCGAGGAATCCGGTACCGTCGCGGCGGTGGCCGAAGATATATTGGATTCGCCCACGACCCCGCTCGCGCTCGATCTCGCGCCAGCGCGCGCCGCCGGGATGCTTTACCCGATCGAGATCGCTCGCATAGCTTTTCGGACTCGCGGCATAGGGTCCGCCGCGCGGTCCCCAGGTGCGGTCGCGCACCCCGATCCCGTCGATGCGGATGCGCTCGCCGCGCAACGTCATCCAGCCCTCGACATGGCCGAGCTGGTCGTAATGCGGCGTCGCCATGAAAGGCGGCTTGCCCGGCGGGAAGCGGTGCGGCGGATGGAGGCCGGTGTGCGTGAAATCGAGCGCGAAGCCCCGCGCCGGATCGTCATAGACCAGATGATATTTCATCCCCGGCTCGATCATCTTCAAGGAATAGCCGCCGCCATGTCTGTCGCCGGGGAAGACGATGTCGGTCAGGTCGGGCGCATCGGGCATCGGCGCCTCTTCGACCTTGCGGTAATAGGCCATGCGCGCCGGATCATAGCCCTCGTCGTCCCATGCGAAGATGCGCCAGGTCACGCTCTTGCGGTTGGGATAATAGGGCGCGTGAATCCAGCAGCCGATCTTGCGCTCGGGAATGTTGAACGACCACCAGTTGGTCTCGGTCTCATAGGGATCGTCGGACAGGGGATGATAGCGATCATCCTCCGGCTTGAACGCGAGATCGTCGGTCATGAAAGCCCCTCCAGTTCGTCGAGCGCGGCCACGAACAGCGCCGCAATGCGGCCGACGTCGGCAACCTTTTCGGCATCGGCGATCACGCCCATGTCGAGATTGCCGCCGCTGCGCCGCGAGGTGATGTTGAGAAAGCGGCCCGATCCGATGATCGGCACCGGATAATTGTGAAGCTGGCGAAACCCCGCATAGCTGCGCGCATCGGCGGGGCCGGGAACGTTCGATAGCGTCAGATTGCCGGGGAGCAGCCTTTTGCCGCCCGCCATGCGCTCGGCAAAGGCGGCGCGGCGGTCGCGCGCGCCATAGGGCTTCTCGGCAGCGTCGAGCAACGCCTCGTCATGCCCGGTGCGCCGCATCTCGGCCGCCATCGACGCCTGGATCGCGCGGAGCCGTTCGATCGGATCGGCCAGATGCGTCGCGAGGTGCGGGTGCAGCGCGACGATGCGGTTGCCGAACGGCCCATGTTCGTCACGGCGGTAGGAGCGCGCCGAATTGACGACGAGCGGCGTATCGGGAAGGTCGCCGATTGCGAGGAGATGCTTACGCAGCGCGGCGCTCGCAAGGGTCAGGAAGACGTCGTTGACCGTCGCCCCCTGCGCCTTACCCACCGCTTTCACGCGCGCGAGCGGCAGGCTGATGGTCGCATAGCGGCGCTCGCCCGAGGTCGGGCCCGACATTTTGAGCTGGGGGGTAGGCGCGCGCTCGTCCTTGAACGATTCGAGCGCCGCGAGCGCTTCCTTGCGCCGCGCCGACTGTTCGGTGCGCAATCCCTCTTCGGCGGCGAAGCGCGCCTCTGCCCGCTGGCGCCACTTTTCGGGCTCGGGCAAACGTGCATCGACGAAGCGCGCGGTTGCGGGCGGGGCCGCATCGCTGAGCAGGCCGAGAATGGTCTGGAAGCCGATGCCGTCGGCGACGCTGTGGTGCATCTTGAGATAGAGGGCGCTGCCACCACCCGCGAGCCGCTCGAAGAGGTGCGCGGCGAACGGCGGACCCGACAGGTCGAGCCGACGCATGTTGAGCCGCGCCACGGCAGCGTATAGTTCAGCCTCGCTCCACGCCCCGTCATGGGACTCGACGACGACGAGCGTTTCGAGGTCAGCACGAGCGATGTCGGCCCAGACATCGCTGTCATAGCCGTCGGGTGCCTGATGCAGGCGCGCCAGGAGCGGCGTCGCGGGCAATCGGTCGGCGAACTGGCGCCGGATCGCCGCCGCGAAGTCGGCCCATCGGTCGTCCGGAACGTCGAGCAGGATAAGCGCGCCGACATGCATCGGCGAGGCGTCGGTTTCCGACAGGATCATGAAATGGTCGTCGGGACGCAGCCGCCGTACGCCCGGGGCGAGTTGCAGGCTGTCGGCCGCGTTCACCGCCTACCAGCCCGCCTGCGCCGCGGCGCGCGCGCGATGTTCGGCCGGACTGCCGAGCCAGGCGCGGTCGAAGACGGCACGACGGAACCAGTAGCCCAGCCCATATTCCCACGTATAGCCGATGCCGCCATGCGCCGCGACCGCCGCACGCGTCGCGCGGACATAGACGTCGCAAAGATGCGCCTTCGCCATCGCCGCGGCGCGCGGGGCATCGGATAGCCCGGCATCCCAGGCATAGGCCGCATACCAGACAAGCGCGCGCGCCGGCTCGACATCGAGCGCCATGTGCGCAAGCTGGTGCTTCAGCCCCTGGAAGCGGCCGATCGGCTGACCGAACTGCTCGCGTTCCTTGGCATAGGCGACGCTCATGTCGGTGACCTTCTGCGCGCCGCCGAGCGCGTCGGCAGCGACGAGGACGAGCGCCGCATCGGCCAGCCGCGCAGTCATCGGGTCGGCCGCCTCGAAAAGTCGCTCCCCCGCACCGTCGGCGATTTCGACTTTCGATACCGGCCGGCTGCGGTCGGACGCCCTGACCGCCTCGATCGTCACGCCTTCGCTCGCGGGTACGAGGCGTACCCCGGCATCGCGGTCGACGATCAGGAAAAGATCGGCGGCGCGGGCGCAGGGGACGAAGGCGCTGCCGCCATGCACCAGCGTCGCGACACGCTCGCCGCTCGCCAGCGGATCGAGAAACTCTCCGCCCTTGCCGCTCGCCGCCGCCGCGGCCACCGCGAGCCATTGCCCGATCAGGGGGCCGGCCGCGGCCGCCTCGCCCGCCACCTCGCAGGCGAGCGCGGCTTCGAGAAGGCCCATGCCGCTGTCCGGCAACAGGATGCCGCCAAGCCCCAGCGCCATCAGCGCGCGCCAGCTCTCGCCGTCGAAATCCGCATCGCCATCGGCAAAGGCATGGATGCGCTCGATCGGCCATGCGTCGGCGAGCGTGCCGCGCACCGCATCCTGAATTGCCGTCTGCTCTTCGGTCAGGTGGAAATGCATGGGTTCAGCGCTCGCCGCTCATCGCGAGGTCGCGCGGCAGGCCGAGTCCCCTTTCGCCGATGATGTTGCGCTGGATGTTCGACGCCCCGCCCGCGATCGAATTGCCGAGGCTGCCCATGATCTGATCCATCCATTTTTCGGGGCCGCGCGGCCCGCGGTTGCCGCGGCCGCCCGCACCAGCGGGTTCGACGAAACCATGCTCTCCGATCAGATCCTGCGCGAGCAGCGCCATGTCGTGCCCGATCTCCGTCAGCAGCAACTTCATCATCAGCGGCACCGCGCCCGCATCCTCGCCCGCGGCGGCGCAACTGAAGATGCGATAGCTCGAATAGCGGTGCGAGAGGACGAAACCCTCGATCTGCGTCAGCCTGTCGCGCACGATCGGATCGTCGATCCGGCCGACCTCCTTCGCAAGCTCAACGAGCTTCGCGAACTGCTTGCCCAGCCCGTCGGCGCCGCCGATGCTGGCGCGCTCGTGCTTCAGCGTCGTGCGGCTGACATACCAGCCCTGTCCGCGCTCGCCGACCTGCCAAGTCACCGGGGTCTCGGCATTGTCGAAGAAGAATTCGCAGAAGGTATGGTCGCCCGCTTCGCCCGTCATCTGCCGGATCGGACGCCGCGTGACACCGGGCTGGTCCAGGTCGATGAGCAGATAGGTGATGCCGTCATGCTTGGGCGCATCGGGCTCGGTGCGCACGAGCATGAACATATGCGTCGCCTGCATCCCCTGCGAGGTCCAGATCTTCTGCCCGTTGATGATCCACTTGCCGCCGTCCGCCGACAATTCGCCCCGCGTCCGCACGCTTGCGAGGTCCGATCCCGCGCCGGGCTCGGAATAGCCCTGGCCCCAGATATAATCGCCTTCGAGCGTCTTGCGGATGAAGAGCTCCTTCTGCGCGTCGGTGCCCTTTTCGAGCAGGGTCGGCACGGTCATGTTCACGCCATTGCCGCCCACCTCCGTCGGCGCGTGCGCGCGCGCGAACTCCTCGCGGATCACCTGGGCGCGGATGACATCGACCGGTTGTTCGGACCCGCCATAACGCTTCGGGATCGCGCGATAGAGATAACCCTGATCTATCGCGAGTGCGCGGAAAGTGCGGATGAACTGCCGAAGGTCGGTTCCACGCATATCCGATGGCGGCGGCCAGTGGAGCGACAGGAAGGCCCGCACCTCGGCGCGGAAGGCCTCGGCGGCTTCGCCATAGCTCAGATCCATCGCACGCTCTCCCTCTTCTCCGTCGATTCTATGCCTGACTTATATAACTACGTCAAACATGTTGTGCGATGTTCATCCTATCGGTAGGAGGCTCGCATGACCGAGCACGAACGCCCGATCCCGCATTATTTCGTCCGCGACGGAGAGGCTTTCGTGCCGTCGGGGCTCGCGCGCAATCCATGGTTCGCCAACGCCGTGGCGGGCGGACCGATCGCCGCGCTGATCGGTCAGCTCATCGAGGAAGCGCGATTCGACGCCGGCCTCGAAATCTGCCGTTTGACGATCGACATATTGGGCGTCGTGCCGCACGCTCCGCTGACGGCGCGTTTCGTGCCGGTGCGCGAGGGACGGCAGGCACAGTTCCACCGCATCGAGCTGCTCGCGGGAGACCGGCCGGTAACGCAAGCCCATCTGGTCCTCGCACGCGGGCTCGACACCCCGCCCTGCCCTGCACCGCAACCGCACCCGGCGCCCGAGGAGGTGGAGGAACGCAACTTCCTTGCCGGCGCAACGATGGCGGGCGCGATCCGGACGCGGCCGATCATGGGCGAAGCGCGCGCGCCGGGACGCGGCGTCGTGTGGATGCGGATGGACGGCGAAGTCGTGCTCGGCACGCCGGCGTCGCCCTTTGCCAAGGCCTGCTTGTTCGCCGATTTCGGCAATGGAGTCGGCAGCGCGACGCACGCCGAGGCATGGAGCTACGCCAACCTCGATATCTCGATCCAGTTCTTTCGCCGTCCGCGCGGCGAATGGTTTCTGCTCGACGCCTTCACCGAAGGCGCGGGCAACGGGCACGCCGTGGCGCAGAATCTGTTTGCCGATATCGACGGCGTCTATGCCAAGGGCACGCAGACCATCTTCGTCGCACCGGGACGCAGCATATTCTGACGCCCGCTATTCGCCCTTGAACAGCGGCGCGCGCTTCCCGGTCACCGCCGCCAGCCCTTCGCGATGATCCTCGCTGCCGAGCAGCAGCGCCTGATTCGACAGGTTCGCCTGCCACTCGGCCTCCATGCTGCTTTCGAGCGCGCGCTGCATCGACTGCTTGACCGTCGCATAGGCGAGCGGAGCCGAAGCGGCGAGCTCGCGCGCAAGATCCAGGCCGCGACTTTCCAGATCGTCACGCGCGACCACTTCGCCCACCAGCCCGATCGCGAGCGCTTCATCGGCGCGGACCTGCTTGCCGCGCAGGCACATCTCCATCGCGCGGCCGAGCCCGACAAGGCGCGGCAAGAGAAAGATGCCGCCGAGCGGCGGCATGATGCCAAGGCGAATCCAGCTTTCCTGGAACATCGCATTGTCGGCGGCGACGCGAAAGTCGCAGGCGAGCGCAAGTTCGCATCCCACCGTCACCGCCGCCCCCTGGACCAGCGCAAGCGTCGGCTTGGGGCAGCGATAGATGGCGCGCGCGGCGCCCTGGAAATTGGCGTAGACGGTGTCCTTGATCTCGCTCGCGCCCATGCCGGTCAGCCGCTGCAGAAAGGCGAAATCAGCGCCGACCGAGAAGTGCTTGCCCTCGGCGGCGAACAGGATCGCGCGTGCATCGCGGTCGGCCGACAGCGCGGCGAAGGCATCGCGGATCTCGCCGAGCATTTCGGGCGACGACGCATTGCCGATATCGGCGCGCGCGACCACGACCGCGGCGATGCCGCCCTCGTGGCGGTCGATACGGATATGCGCGAAATCAGTCACCGCCCCGTTCCTCCTGCTTCTTCTTCTCGCGCCAGACCATCGCGGTCGCGCTGGTCGACAATCCCATATTGAGCGCTTCGGCGTCGAGCGCCGCCTCGAACGCCCAATCCTCGGCATTGTTGAGGTTCGCCTTCATGTAGCGATAGCCCATGCGCGGTCCGTCAGCGAGGCGGCGGGCGGCCTTCATCGTTTCGTCCGCGAGCACCCCATCGTCGAAGAGGCGGGTGTAGAGCCCCTTGGCGAACGCCTCTTCGGCCGACAATTTCTCACCCAGGAAAAAGAGCTCGCGCGCCACGCCAGTGCCGACGATCCGGGTCCAGAACCAGGTCGATCCGAAATCGCCGCTGGCCCCGATGCGGTCGAAGGCGGTGAGAAAAGTCGCGCTCCTTGCGGCAAAGCGCAGGTCGCACGCGCCGGCGATGCCGATTCCTGCGCCGGCGACCGGCCCGTTGACCATCGCGATGGTCGGCTTCGGCATCTCATGGAGCAGGCGCGAGGTTTCCATGAAGCCGCGCAGGCGCGAGAAGCCCTGTTCGGTACGGCTGCCCACCTCCGGGTTCGGCGGCACGACCGCCTTGTCGGCGCCACCCTCCTTCAGGTCGCCGCCGGCGCAGAAGCCGCGCCCCGCGCCGGTCACGATCACGCAGCCGACCGACGAGTCGCGCGCCGCGTCGGCGCATGCATCGGCGAGCGGCGTCATGATCGAACCGGTCAGCGCGTTCAGCCGGTCGGGCCGGTTGAGGGTGATGGTGCGAACGCCTTCCTCGTCGTCGATCAATATTTCGGACATCGCCAAGCCTCCCCGACCCGTTTTCGAAGCGAACGGCGAACGGGTCAATCCCCGCCCAATTCGCGGTGACGCGCGAGCATCCGCACCGCCTTTTCCGCGAGTTCCTCGGGCACCGAAGGATAAAGCGGCAGCGGCCTTTCCTTGTTCGGCAGCGCGATCGTCGCGGTCGCGCGCACCGTTTCCTCGTCGCGCTGGTTGGTGAACTTCACCGCGACGTCGACCAGGCTTTGCCCGCCGTCCTGCCGTTTCGCGAGCACCTCGCCGCTCACGCGCTGGACATCGCCCATATAGTTGAACTTGCGGATCTCGTCATGGACATGGGTGATGACCGCATCGTCGCCCGCCCAGTCGCTGAGATACTGCCACAGATAATTTTCGCGCATCACACCGTAATCATAGGCCATGGGATTGCCGATCGCCTGCGCCCAGACCGGGTCCCAGTGCAGCCGCTGCGCGACGTCGGGAACGCCATATTCATTCTTGATGTAGAAGGCCGGAATGCGCTGCCGGTTCTTGTGCGCGAGACGGTTCGCAGTCGGCGCATAGGGCACGAAGCCATAGCCGCCCGCATGGAAGCAGATCACGTCGGTGACCGTCAGCGGCCCCTTGGCCTGAAGGCCAAGCGAATCGCCCTTCTCGACCTCCTCGAACCAGCGCTTCGCGGCGCCCTGCACCGTCTCCTGCGCATAGATGTCCTCGATCGCCTGCATTTCCTCGTCGGTGTAGCGCGCAGGGTCGATTGCCGAATATTTGCCCTTCTTCGCCGCCGTCTTGCGCTCGGTAAGGACGCGAAGGATGCGATAGACCGCGACGACCTCGCCGCGCTGGTTGATCTTGACGTCGCGGCGGACGCCGATGACCGAACGGCCGGCGAATTCGGACTGCTTCACCTCGCAGCTTTCGTCGCCGTTGAAACTGTAGATGGTGTCCCCAGGGTAGATGGGGCGATAGAAATCCCATTGCGACCCCGACACGAAGACGTGAACGCCCTTGAACAGGCTTTTCCTCAGCGCCTTGATCTCGTCGGGCACCGGGTCGCCGAGCATCGGCTTGTTGATGACGCCCGCCATCATCCCCGGCGCGATCACGCTGCCCCAGCGGGTCTTCTTCGCATAATGGGGGTCGGTGTAGAGCGGCTTGTCGTCGCCCATGCCGTGCGCGAAATTGCGGATATTATCCTCAGTCGCGGTCTGGATATACTCGCGCGTCCTGGCCGCCTGATCGAAGCCGAGCAGCGCCCGTTGCCGATCGATATCCGCATCCGTAATCTCATAGGCGACGGCTTTCTGCCATTCGTCACTCTGCTTGATATCGGTTTTTGCGTCCGCCATGGCTTATCTCCCTTGTCACGAGTTATATAACTAGGTAATACATCCCTATCAGTGAAGCAAGGGGATAGTGCCGCAATGGAAGTTCGCCGCATCAGCGATGCATTGAAGGTGCGCGCGTCGCATCAGGCCAATGAGATCGCGCACGACGATACCAGGCGGCAGATCAGCTTCGCCGAGTGGGACCGCGAAGCCGACGAGGTCGGCGGCGGGCTAGCGGCGGCGGGGCTCGTCCCCGGCGACCGCGTCTTCCTGCCGATCAGCAACGCGCGCGCGGTCGAAATGGCGATCGCGGTGTTCGCGGTGTTCCGCGCCGGCGGCATCGCCTGTCCGATCAACACGCGCCTCAATCCCAGAGAAATCGCCGACTATGCCGCGCTGTGCGAACCACGCTTCTGCCTGACCGACGCACCCGATCTGGTGAAGACCCTCGATCTCGCCGGCTGTTGGCACGTCGACGCGATGCCGCGCGACCTGTCCGCGCTCCCCGATCAGGCCAGCCTCGACCCCGATGCCGACGCCGAAATCCTCGGCACGTCGGGAACGACCGGCAAGATCAAGGGCGTCGTGGTATCGCATCCCGACCTGATGACAGGTGTCACCGGCTATAATCAGGACCGCTCGCGCTCGACCCTGAACGCGCTGCCGCTCACCGGATCGGGCGGCAATATCGGCATCGTCATGCTGCCTGCACGCGGCGGGGCCAAGGCGATCACTCAGCCGAAGTTCGACCCCAAGGGCTTTCTCGAGCTGACGAGAGAAATGCGCCCGAACCTCATCTATCTGGTGCCCTCGATGCTGCGGCTCGTGCTCGATCATCCCGACGTCGGCGATTACGACCTCACGGGGGTCAAATATCTGATGACGGGCACCGCGCCGCTGCCGCACGATTCGGTGATGCGCGCCGCGAAGCTGTGGCCGCACCTGCGCATCCGCAACAGCTATGGCATGTCCGAAGGCGGCGTCGGGCTCGGCACGAACAGCCAGGAACAGGTGATGAAGCCCGGATGCGTCGGCAAGCTGCCCGCGCACATGCAGATCCGCGACGAAAACGGCCATATCGTCACCGAACCCGGCGTCGTCGGCGAAATCTATGGCTGGCAGAAACATCCGCGCCGATACTGGAACGATCCCGAAGCGACGGCGCAAAGCTTCAAGGGCGGCTGGACCAAGACCGGCGACCTCGGCTTCGTCGACGAGGATGGCGATCTGATCATGGCCGGGCGGTCGAAGGAACTGATCATCCGCGGCGGCTACAACATCACGCCGCTCGAGATCGAGACCGCGCTCCATCTCCATCCGGCGGTGCAGCAGGCGGCGGTGGTCGGCGTGCCGCACGAGGTTCTGGGCGAGGATATCGCCGCTGCGGTCACGCTGCGCCCCGGGCAGCGCACCGAGCCCGACGAGATCATCGCCTTCTGCCGCGAGCATCTGGCCGACAACAAGGTGCCGCGCACGCTCCTCATCATCGATGCGATGCCCCTCAACCCCAATGGCAAGATCCTGAAGAAGGAACTGGCGGAGCCACTGGCGAAGGCGGCTGAGGCGCGCCGGGCGGCCTGAACCCCGCCCCGCTTCGTTGGCGGACGCCAACGGGCGGAGCGGACGACGGGGCTCAGCCCTTCAGCGCCTCGAACGGCACATCCTTGTCCATGCGCATTTCGCCGGGCAGGCCGAGCACGCGCTCGGCGATCTGGTTGCGCAGCACCTCGTCTGCGCCGCCCGCGATACGCATCACGGTCGAATAGATATAGTCGTACTGGACGTCGCCCGTTGCGGTGTCGTCCATGTCGGGCGCAATCCCCGAAAGGCCGCGCAGTTCGAGCGCGAGGCCGTTGGTCCTTTGATAGCGGCCGGCATAGGCCAGCTTGACCATCCCCGCGAGCGCACCCGGATTCTCGCCCCTCGACACCATCGTGCGGAGCCGCGCCTGAAAGAAACGCTCGCCCTGCTCGTCGGCGAGCGCGTCGGCGAATTGCAGGCGAACCGCGCGATCGTCGAGCATCGTCCCGCCATGCCCGTCGGAGGTCGCGGCGGCATAGTCCAGCAAGGGTTCGATCCCGCTACGATGCGCGCCCGAGCCCAGCCGCTCGCCCATCAGCACCGTCATGCAGCACGCCCAGCCCTCGCCCTCGGCACCGAGGCGGTTGGCATCGGGGATGCGGACGTCGGTCAGGAAGGTCTCGTTGAACTCGCTCGCACCCGAAATCTGGCGGATCGGGCGGGTCTCGATTCCCGGCGTCTTCATATCGACGACGAAGAAAGTCAGCCCCTTGTGCTTGGGCACGGTCGGATCGGTGCGGACGACGAGGATACCCCAGTCGGTAAGATGCGCCCAGCTCGACCAGACCTTCTGCCCGTTGACGATCCAGTCGCCGCTGCCATCGTCGGCGCGCGACGCCTTGGTGCGCAGTCCCGCAAGGTCCGAGCCGGCGGCCGGTTCGGAGAAGAGCTGGCACCAGGTGATGTCGCCCTTCAGCGTCGCCTCGATGAAGCGCGCCTTTTGCTCGGCAGTGCCATGTTTCGCGATCACGGGCAGCGCCATGCCGGTGCCGATCGAGGTGAAGGGGCCCTTCGGAAGAGGATATTTGCCTTCTTCCTCGGCAAAGATCACCGCCTCGATCCCCGACGCGCCGCGGCCGCCGAGTTCCTTCGGGAAAGTCAGGCCCGACCAGCCCCCGGCATAGAGTTCCCGCATCCAGGCGCGGCCGCGGTCGGCCTCCTCGGTGTCGGGCATCTTCGCGCCCACTGGCAGCTCGTGCGCGGGAGCGTGAGCAGCGAGCCAGGCACGGGCCTCGGCACGGAAGGCGGCTTCCTCAGCGCTGTCGTTGAAATCCATCCTACGCCGCCTTTCCTTGCGCACCGGGCTGCGCGTTCAGCAGCCGGTCGGCCCAGAAGCCGCGATTGCCGAGATGCACCGCCAGCAGCCGCTCGCGCCGGTAATAGAAATGGCAGTTCGCCTCGAACGTATAGCCGATACCGCCATGCACCTGCAGATTCTCACGCGCCGCCATCTCGAAGCATTTGATCCCCGAAAGCCGGGCCGCCGCCGCCGCCGCGGGGAGGTCGTCGGGGGAGGATTCCGCTGCCCAGCCGCCATAATAGGCGTTCGACCGCGCGAGTTCGGTCGCGACCGCGATATCGGCGAGCTTGTGCTTGATCGCCTGGAACCCGCCGAGCGGCCGCCCGAAGATCTGCCGGTCCATCGCATAGTCGCGCGCCATGTGAAGGCAGGCTTCGGCAGCGCCCACGGCTTCGAAGGCCGCCTGCACCGCCGCCTGGTCGATCAGCCGGTCGAGCTTGCCGGCCCCCGGCATCGCCTCGGCCGCGGCATCGGCGAAATCGAGTCGATAATGCGGGCGAAGCTGATCGAAACCGTCGAGCCGCGTTCGCGTCACGCCGGGCTGGTTCAGTTCGACCAGCGCGAAACCGCCGCCGGCGACGAGCACGACCGCGATATCGGCGATTCCGCCGTCGGCAACCGGCAATTTGCTGCCGCTCAATTGTCCGCCGTCCAGCGTCGCCCCGGTAGCGAAGGCCGACCCCGGTCCCTCGGCATAGGCGAAGGTCGCGATCGCGTCGCCCGATGCGAGTTTCGGCAGCCACGCCGCTTTCTGGGCCTCGCTGCCCGCCAGCCGGATCGCTTCCGCGCCCAATATGATCGACGACATGAACGGCACCGCCGCATTGGCGCCGCCGAGCGCTTCCATGATGACGCCGAGGTCGAGCGCGCCGAGCCCCAGTCCCCCATGATCCTCGGGGATCGCGGCCCCCAGGAAGCCCATCTCGGCGAGCGCGCGCCACAGCGGTTCGTCCCACTCCGCGCCCGAATCGATCAGACCGCGAAGCCGGTCGAACGGCGACAGGTCGGCAAGCAGCGCGCGGGCTTGCTCGCCAAGCATTTTCTGTTCATCGCTAAGGTCGAAATTCATCGAAGGACTTGCCCAGTTGTTGCCGTCTGTGTCATAGCGAGTTGTATAACTAGGTCAACCATGAGAAATGCCGGGAGAGGATTCGCTGGCCATGCAATATGAAACCATCCTGGTCGACGTCGCCGACCATGTCGCAACGATCACCCTGAATCGGCCCGAGGCGATGAACAGCTTCACCCGGCAGATGATGACCGAATTCGAATATCTGTGGAAGTGGATTGCGCGCACCGACGACATCCACTGCTGCGTCCTGCGCGCCGCGCCGGGCAAGGCGTGGTGTACCGGCGTCGACGTCAAGGAATCGCAGAAGCCGGGACAGGCGGTCGTCGAACTCGACAACATCTGGCACTGCGAGGACCCCGGTAATACTCTTGGCCCCAAGTCGATGAACTGCTGGAAGCCCGTGATCGCCGCGGTTCACGGCATGGCGGCGGGCGGCGCCTTCTATTGGCTCAACGAGAGCGACATCATCATCTGCTCCGAAGACGCGACCTTCTTCGACCCGCACGTCACCTATGGGATGACGAGCGCGCTCGAACCGATCGGCATGACCTATCACATGCCGCTTCACGATGTGCTGCGCATGGTGCTGCTCGGCAACGACGAGCGGATCGGCGCGGGCACGGCGCTGCGCATCGGGCTGGTGAGCGAGATCACGACGCGCGACGAATTGTGGCCGCGCGCGGAGGAACTGGCGGCCGCCATCGCCGCCAAGCCACCGGCGGCCACCGCGGGTTCGCTGAAGGCCATCTGGCAGTCGCTCGACCTGCCGCGCAGCGTCGCGCTGCAGCAGGGGCTCAAATATTGCCAGATCGGCAACCCGGTCGGCGTTCCGCAGGTCGACCGGGCCGCGCTGATGGCCGACAAGGCCAAGAAATTCACGATCCGCTGAGAGGCCCCGCCGCATGTCGATCCTGTACGACGAGGGGCAGCAGGCGATCGCGAGCGAGTCGCGCCGCATCCTCGAAGCCCATGTCACGACCGAAGCGCTGCTCCCGCTGCTCGAAACCCGGGACGCGATCTTCGAGCCCTTCTGGACCATCGCGAAGGAACAGGGCTGGACCGCGGTCGCGTTGCCCGAAGCTTATGGCGGGCTCGGCCTGGGGCTCGTCGAGCTTGGGCTCGTCTCCCATCAGGCGGGCCGCAGCCTGTCGGGGGCGCCCTTCCTTACCGCAAGCTTCGGTGCCGCGCGCGCGATCCTCGATCATGGCGACGAAGCGCTGAAGCAGCGCTGGCTGCCCGTGCTGGCGGCGGGCGAGGCGATCGGGGCGGTCGCCTTTATCGAGGGGCAACGGGTCATCGGCGGCGGCCTCGCTTTCGAGGACGGCAAGCTGCGCGGGACCAAGTCTGCGGTGACCGGCGGCACCCGCGCGGGCGTCGCGATCGTGACCGCCCGAGACGGAGACGAAATGATCCTCGCGGTCGCCGAGCTTGCGGATGTCGAGCGCCGGCCAATCGAGAGCTTCGACAACAGTCGCTGCGCCGCCGACCTCGTCTTTGCGGAGACGCCGGCAATCGAATTGCTGCGGGGTTCCGTCGCCGAAGCGGCGGCGGTCCATATCCTCGCGCTGCAGGCAGTCGTCACCGCGCACGAACAGACCGGCGGGGCCGAAAAGCTGCTCGAAACCGCACGCGACTATGCACTGACCCGGCGCGCCTTCGGCCAGCCGATCGGCGCCTTCCAGTCGGTGAAACACCGCATCGCCGAAATCTACGCGCTCGTCGAGCTGGCGCGCGCGGGAGCAGTCCATGCCGCTTCGCGCGCGGGGCAGGACGACTTCATCGCCGCCGCCGCCGCGGCGCGTATCCAGGCCACCGACGGCTATGATACGGCGGCGCGCGATTGCGTCCAGATTCACGGCGGTATCGGGGTGACCTGGGAAGCGGGGCTTCATCTTCACATGCGCCGCGCGCGCAGCCTCGCGGTCGAACAGGGCAACCTCTTCTTCTGGGAGGATGTCCTCGTCGACCGCCTGCGGGAGAAAGCGGCATGAGCGACGTCGAAGCCTATCGCGAAAGAGCGCGCGCCTGGCTGGAATCGGTCGCGCCGCGCTTCGGCCGCGCCGCGCGCGCGGGCTTGAGCGAGGAAGAGGATCTCGCGCTCGGCCGCGCCTATCTCAAGGGGCGTTTCGCCGCGGGCTATTCGGGCATCAACTGGCCGGTCGAATATGGCGGCCAGGGCCTCAGCCCCATCGAGAAGGTCGCCTTCGATAGCGAAGAGATGGCGTTCGGCATGCCGACCGCCTATTTCAGCATCTCGCTCGGCATGCCGGTGCCGATCATCATGCGCTTCTGCGAGGACAAGGCGTGGGTCCGGGAGCGCGTGCACAAGGCGCTGACCGGCGAGGAAATCTGGTGCCAGCTCTTTTCCGAACCCGCCGGTGGATCGGACCTCGCCGGCCTGCGCACCCGCGCCGAGACCGACGGCAACGGCTGGAAGATCAACGGACAGAAACTGTGGACGAGCTGGGCGCAATATAGCGACTATGGCGTCATCGTCGTGCGGACCGATCCGACCGTGCCCAAGCACAAGGGGCTGACCTATTTTTGGGTCGACATGAAGGCGCCGGGCGTCACCGTGCGCCCGATCAAGCTCGCGGGCGGCGACAGCCATGTCAACGAAGTGTTCTTCGACGATGTGAAGATCGGCGACGACCATCGCATGTCGCCGGTGGGCGGCGGTTTCGCGGTCGCCATGGCGACCTTGATGATCGAGCGCTATGTCGCCACCGACAGCGCCGGCTTCGGGCCGCGCCTCGACCTGTTCGTCGCGCTCGCCGAAGCAGCCGAGATCAACGGCCGCCCGGCGATCGAGGACGGCCGCATCCGTCAGCAGATCGCGCGCAATTATGCGATGCGCAATTCGCTCGACGCGATCACCGCACGCGCCATGACGATGATGCAGGCCGGGATGGAGCCCGGCCCCGAAGGCTCGCTCAACAAGCTCGTCTCGGTGCGTTCGCGCCAGAAGCTGTCCGAACTGGCGATCGACCTGCAGGGCGCGACGGGGCTACATTTCGACGCCCACGCACCGGTCAAGCAGGATTGGGGCGCGAGCTGGATCAATGCACCGACGGGCCGCATCGCCGGCGGCGCCGACGAGATGCTGCTGAACACGATCGCCGAGAAGATCCTCGGCCTGCCGCAGGACCATCGCCCCGACAAGGGCGTCCCCTTCAACCGGATTCCCGCCTGACCACAAGGAACAAGACCATGGCCGAAGCCTATATCATCGACGCCGTCCGCACGCCGCGCGGGATCGGCAAGCCCGGCAAGGGTGCACTGTCGCACCTCCATCCGCAGCATCTTGCCGCGACCGTGCTCGCCGCGATCCGCGACCGCAACAACCTCGACACCAAAACCGTCGACGATGTGATCTGGTCGACCTCGACCCAGCGCGGCAAGCAGGGCACCGACCTCGGCCGCATGGCAGCGCTGTCGGCGGGTTATGAGATCACCGTGTCGGGCGTGACGCTCGACCGCTTCTGCGGCGGCGGCATCACCTCGGTGAACCTGGCCGCGGCGACGGTGATGAGCGGCATGGAGGATTGCGTCGTCGCCGGGGGCACCGAGATGATGAGCTATACCGCGCAGCTCGCCGCTCAGGAAGCGAACGCCGGGATCAAGCCGCTCGGCATGGGTGCCGGCCACGCCGCGCTCGATGCGCTCCATCCACAGTCGCACCAGGGCGTGTGCGGCGACGCCATCGCCGCCATCGAAGGCATCGACCGCGAAGCCGTCGACGCGCTCGCGCTGGTCAGCCAGCAGCGCGCCGACCGCGCGATCAAGGAAGGCCGTTTCGACAAGTCGCTGGTGCCGGTGCTCAACCCCGACGGCAGCGTCGCGCTCGACCATGAAGAGTTTCCGCGCCCCGAAACCACCGCCGAAGGCCTCGCCGCGCTCAAGCCCAGCTTCGATGCCATCGCCGATTTCGACCTTGGCGACGGGGTGACCTTCCGCAAGCAGATTCAGCGCCGCTACCCCGGCCTCGGGTTCAAGGGCGTCCATCACGCGGGCAACTCGTCGGGTGTCGTCGACGGCGCGGCCGCATTGCTCATCACCTCGAAGGATTATGCCGACAGGCACGGGCTCAAGCCGCGGGGACGCATCGTCGCCTATGCCAATATCGGCGACGATCCGACGCTGATGCTCAACGCCCCGGTTCCCGCGGCGAAGAAGGTGCTCGAAAAGGCCGGCCTGACCAAGGACGACATCGACGTCTGGGAAATCAACGAGGCCTTCTCGGTCGTCGCCGAGAAGTTCATCCGCGACCTCGATCTCGATCGCGAGAAGGTGAACATCAACGGCGGCGCGATGGCGCTCGGCCACCCGATCGGCGCCACAGGCTCAATCCTGATCGGCACCGCGCTCGACGAACTCGAACGCTCGGGCGGTCGCTACGGCCTCGTCACCATGTGCGCCGCGGGCGGCATGGCGCCCGCCATCGTCATCGAACGAATCTGACGTCGATCAACATCGATCATCAGCGATCGCAGATGCGCCCTGACCGCGGCAGGCAGTTCGCCGCGACCTTCGCCTGCAACGGCGACGATCACCGTGTCCGCGACCGAAATGCAGGCATCGCCCAGATGGCGGAACATGTCGATGTCCGCGAAACGGATCGGCACCGCCCTTGACCGCGGATAGGAGGCGACCGCCTTTCGCCATGCGTCGCCGAAGCGGATGTCGCCTGCCATTGCGTCTCTCCTTCGGGGTCGGGACCTAGCGGGCCTGCCCGGCCCATCGCCGCAGCGCCGCGGCGGTGAAATCGGGCGCCTCGCGCTGCGGCACATGGCCGCAGGCTGGAACGAGGCAGAGATCAGCATGCGCGATCGCGGCGGCAATCTCGCGCGAGCGGTCGGGCGCCACGATGCGGTCCTCTTCGCCGGCGAGGATCAGAGTCGGCGCCGAAACGGCGGCGAGCGAAGCGCGGTAGTCGGGCCGTCCCGCCGCCGCCGCTTGCTGTTCAGCGAACAGTGCGCCGTCGCAGCGCATCAGCATCGCGTGCGTCTCGTCGAGCAGACCCGGAACCGCGCGGCTCACGCGCGAGAGCATCGCGGGAGCGAGTTTTTGAGCCACTCCTTCGAAATCCTCCTTCGCCTGCGCGATCACGCGGTCGCGCGCCGCGCGCTGTTCGTCGCTGTCGGCGGCCGCCGACGTGCTGAGAAGCGCGAGCCCCGCCATGCGCTCGCCGGCCTGCCGCGCGATCTCGAGCGCGACATAGCCGCCCATCGAATGACCGCAGAGCGCGAAGCGTTCGGGAAGCTCTGACAGGATCGCCGCCGCCATCGCCGCGACCGTGCGTCCGCGCGGCACGAAAATACGCGTGACCGGCATGCCCCGCCAGCTCGCCGCGTCGGTCGCGATGCCGCAGATCGCAATCACCGGTATCGTCATCGGCCCTCTCCCGCCCGCCGGGCATCCCGACCCTAAGACTGCGTATCCTCCGCGATTCCGGCAAGGTCTCGCGCGAGGCCCTTCTTGGTCTCGACCTCCATGCCGCGCAGGATCTGGATGCGCTGCGCCTGCGGGGAGCCCGCGCCGTGGAGCGATTCGGTGAGATAGCCGACGGCGTTGCGGCCGAGCGTCATATTCTCGATCAGGCGCAGGATACGCTGGCGATATTCGACGGGAACATTGTGCTTGCCCTTCATATATTTCGCCAGGATCGGCCCGACCGTCTCGTGCCGGAAATCGGCATCCGACGGCATCGTCACCATGACCCCGCCGGCAAGATCCTGCGCGAGGCGCGAAATCTCGTAGGGGAAGCGCGTGACATTGTGCTTGCACACATTGGCGAGCATCGCGTCGTTCATATAGATGCCCGATGCCAGCGGCTTCGCCTCGTGGCTCGACGCGATCGCCGAGGAATAGATGGTCTCGTTGAGATGGGTCATCTCGACCAGCTTGTCCTTGATATGGCTCGCCGCCTCCGCGCCATTATAGTCGGCGACCTGCGCCGCGGCGCCGACCATCACGTCGCCGAGCCCGGTCTTGCAGACGTAGGAGGCACGGTGATAGGCGGTGAAGCGCGTCACCATCTCCTGCGCGAATTCATATTCGCCGTCCATCAGGACGTGCTCATAGGGGATGAAGACATTGTCGAAGACGACGAGCACTTCCTGCCCGCCGAAGCGCGCATTGCCCTGGTCGATATCGCCCTTCTCCAGCGCGCGCGTGTCGCACGACTGGCGGCCATAGATATAGGTGATGCCCGCCGCATCGCCCGGCACCAGCCCGACGATCGCGAAGTCGCGGTCGGCCTCGCCCATGTTCATCGTCGGCATGACGCAGATCCAGTGCGAGTTGAGCCCGCCGGTCATATGCGCCTTGGCGCCGGTGACGTAGACGCCCGCCTCGGTCCGCTTCGTCACATGCAGGAACATGTCGGGGTCGGCCTGTTCGTGCGGGCGCTTCGAGCGGTCGCCCTTGGGGTCGGTCATGCCCGCGCCGAGGATGATGTTGTTGCGCTGTGCGTGGCGCATGAACTCCAGGTAGCGCTGGTGATAGGGCGTGCCATGCTTCGCATCGATATCGAAGGTGATCGAATGGAGCACGCTGATCGTGTCGAGCCCGGCGCAGCGCTGGAAGCAGGTGCCGGTGAGCTGGCCCATGCGACGCTGCATGCGGTTCTTCATGACGAGGTCGTCCGGCGAGCCGACGATGTGGAGGAAGCGATTGACCGGTGCGTCGATCAGGTCGCTGTGCGCGGTCGCAAGGTCGGGGTCCTCGATCGCGAGATCATAGGTCATCTTCAGCGCATTGATCGACGGGCGGATGATCGGGTGGTCGACCGGCTCGTCGATCCGTTCGCCGAACAGCCAGACCTCGACGCCGCGGCCGCGGAGCGATTCGACATAATCGTCGCCGGTGACGATCGGCCGGAAGCGCGCCCAGCGATCGGCGGCGCTCTCTTCGCGGGGGTGATGGGTCATGTGCGGTCTCCCGATGTTGGTGAAAGTGCCGCGTAGCGTGAATCGGGAACACACAAACAGGGCATGACAGGCGAGGAAAACTCACCATAATGCGCAGAGCATGGCAACGATCGACGGCTATTATTTCGAAGTATGCACCAAGGGCGCCGAGCGGCAGGGCCGCAGCGTCGCCGCACTGGTCGCGGGAACAGGCCTCGACCCCGCCGATTTCGCGCGGCCGGGCTGGCGCGGGCCGGTCGAGGCGATGGCCGGCCTCGTGCGCAATATCTGGGCGAGCCTCGACGACGAATGGATGGGCTATACCGTGCGCCCGGCCGCACCGGGAAGCTTTGCCTTCGCCTGCGAACTGGCGCTCGAAGGTCGCGACGTCGCCGACGGGTTGCGCCGTGCCGCCCGCTTCTACAACCTTCTCGCCGCGGGGATCGAGACACGGATTACGGCGTCGGACGGCGGGCTTGCGGTCGAGGTGCGCTTTGCCGAGCCGGAGCGCGACCCCGACCATTATTTCAGCGAATTCTGGACGATCATCTGGCACCGCCTCGCCTGCTGGCTGGCGGGCGAGACGATCTCGCTGCTGTCGGCCGAATTCGACTATGCCCGCCCCGACGCCTATTTCGAGGAATTCAAATATCTGTTTCCGTGCCGGCACCGCTTCGACGGCGCGGCGCGACAGATCGTGATGGACGCGCACGCTCTGCACGCGCCGATCCGGCGCACGCCGGCCGAACTCGAAGCCATGGTCGCCGCGGCGCCGCTCGACATCATGACGATCCCCGCGAGCGACGCGAGCGTGGTGCGGCAGGTGCGCCAGCTTCTGACGCGCAGCCCAGACCTGGCACTGGGCGAACTGGCGGCCGCGACCGGCCTGTCGCCGCACAAGCTGCGCCGGCTGCTTCGTGCCGAGGGCGCGAACCTCGCGACGATCCGCGAGAATGTCCGCCGCGACAAGGCGGTGCGGCTGCTGACCGCGAGCCATGCGACGGTCGAGGCGATCGCCGAGGCGCTCGGCTATGCCGAGGCGCGCTCCTTCACCCGCGCCTTTCGCCACTGGACGGGGTGCTCGCCCTCCGAATGGCGCGCCGGCGGGGTCAGCCGTTGAAGGCGGCGATGTTCATCGCGAAGGTGCCGGCGCGAAAGGCGGCGATATAGCCCAGATCCTCGGCGCCCGCGAAAATGTTGACGTCGGAGCCGAAGCTGCTCAGCAGCCAGCGGATGATCGTCACCGAGCTCGCTTCCCAATAGAGCATCTCCTCGGGAATGCGCGAGGCGATGCGCCACACCGCGTCGCGGTTCCAGTCGCGCTCGTCGTTCGCGGTGTTGCCGCTCGAGAACAGCCCGTCTTCCTCGATCATGATCTTCCAGGCACCCGCCTCGACCATCGCCTCGGCCTCGCGGATCATCTTTTCGGGGCTGACCTTGCCGCGGTCGCCCGGACTCCAGCCCGTGATCTCGGGCTTCGCCTTCATCTCGAGCGCGTTCACCGCCTTGACCAGATTGACCTTGTCCTGGACCGACACCGAAACCAGCGCCGACGACAGCTCGACGATGTCGAAACCGAGTTCCTTCGACTGTTCGAGATAGCGGTGGACGGCAACCTCGCCGAGCGGCAGCACCGTCTCGATCAGCCCGCCGGTCGAGACCTCGATCCGGTTGGCGTGGAGATAGGCATTGATCTCCCTCACCCTGTCGCGGCTCACCAGCCGCTGGGTGCCGCAGGTCCATTTGACGCTGTCGACGAAGTCGCCGAGCCCGTCGACGATGCCCGCGAGCTGATGCAGCGAATAGGCGGGCGAGCGGATTTCGGTCAGCCCGATATTGCGCGGCTTGGGCCGGGGCTCGACGATCGGCACGATGTCGCTGAACGCCCGCTCCTTGGCGTCGGTCATGGCTTTCTGCTCCTGAAGGGGGCGTTCGATATTCATTCTTCTTCTTTCTCTGCGGTGGCCGACGGTTTCACCGTCGACAACAGCGCCAGCCCGACAGCCAGCAGGACGATCACCGGCACGAAGCCGGCTTGTTGGGATTCGGTCGCCTTGGTCGCCCAGCCGATCGCGAGCGGCGCGAGCCAGGCGGTGACGGTACCGGCCATCGCATAGAGGCCGAAATAGGCACCCGCCTCGCTCGCGGGGCTCAGGGATGCGAGCAGGGCGCGGCTCGACGCGGTGGTGCCGGATGTGAGGCCGGTCATGACGAGCAGCAGCGCCAGAAAGACGATGTCGGTGACGTGCCGGAACACCGGCCCGTCCCAGGCAAGCGACGCGCTGTCGAGCGGGATGAAGAAAATCCTGTCGGGCGCGGTGCCGACCACGACCAGCAAGGCGAGGATCATGCCGCCGAGCATGATCTGCAAGGCGCGTTTCGACCCGATGCGCATGTCGATGCGTGCCAGCAGCGCGGCGCCGATCGCCGACGCCGCAAGCTGGCCGATGCCAAGGAGCAGCAATTCGGTCGCGCTCCATCCCATCACCCCGCCCGCGAGGACGCCGGTGAAGATCGATATGGCGGTGAGGCCGTCGGCATAGATCATGCGCGCGAGCAGGAATTTGGCAGCGTTGGGCCGCGCCTTCAGATGGTTCGCAAGCCCGCCCAGATAAGCGAAGGCGCCCCGGAAGGATGCGTTCCAGCTCTTGTTCGTCGGTGGATAGTCGCGCGCATAGCGCAGCAGCGGCAGGCTCGCAGCGACGAGCAGCAGCGCGGCGAACACGGGCACGATGCGCAGATGCTGATAGCTGGCCGTATCGAGCCCGAAGAGCGGCGCCGCCGCGACGAACCGCACCCCGCCCTGCGCCGGCAGCGCGAGCGCGAGCAGCACGAAGATCAGGAACAGAAAGCCGCTCGACGCGCCGATGGTGATCGACAGGCCCGAAAGCCGCGCCATCGATCCGCCCGACGCCGCGACGGCGAGCAGCGAATTGTGCAGCATCTCGGTATAGGTATAGAAGAGCTTGCCGAGCACCAGCAGCGTCACGACCACCGCGACCGACAGCCCCGCCCCGCCCGGCTGCGCGAACCACAGCATCGCGACGACGCCCACGAGCACCGCCATGAAGGCGACGATCCACGGCTTGCGCGGTCCGCGCTGGTCGAGCAGCGCGCCGAGCAGGGGCGCGGTGCAGGCGGCGGCAAAGCCCGCATATTTGGCGAAATTCGCGACCTCGGCCTGTCCTGCGACCACGTCGCCGACGACCGTCTGCGCGAAATAGGGCATGAAGACCACGCCCAGCATGACGACATAGGGAATGCGCCCGCCCTCGAAGAGCGCCCAGCCAAGGCCGGCGCGATCGAGACGCGAAGGAGCGGATGCGGCAGCGGTCACGGTCGCCATCAGGCCGATCCGAACGCTTCGCGATCGCCGAAGGGATCGTTCACGAGCCGCGATTCGACGTCGAGCAGCATCGTCTCGCGCGTCTCCTTCGTATAAGCGGGCCAGCGCGGCAGCAGTGCGTTGTCCGGATCGCCGGTGCGCGCGAAGCTGGCCCAGGTGCGGCCCATCATCCGGCTCATCTCCACGACATGCGGCGAACCCGCGAACCAGGGGGTGCGGCTCATCTCGGTCAGATTGGCGTAATTGCCCATGACCAGCGGCACGTCGGTCGCGTGCCCCGCGCCGTGCGGACCGCCGGCCGTGCCGCCCGCGAAGGTCATCACATAGACCCAGGTCGGCGCCGCCCGCGCCGACGCCTTGGCATCGGCGAGCCGGTTCGAAAGATAGCGCCAGCTTCCCGCCGTTTCCACGCGCACCATCAGCGCGCCGGGCGAAAGATCGGGCCAGACCCGGCGATAATGCGCAAGGACCGCGTCGGTGCGATCGCCGAGCTGAACGAAGGGGCCGTCGGCGAGGCGCGCACGGACGTCGGCGGCGCTCATCGTTTCGAGCCGCCTGAGCCCCTCGGGACCCTGATAGCCCGCGATCGGCTCGTCGAGCGTGCTGCCGATCATCACCGGGATCGTGCGCGACGCCCCCGCGGCGACCGCGTCGCCGGGATGCCGGAGCAGGGTGACGCCGTCGACGAGCGGCTGCGGTCCGCCGCCGCCGCCATAGCCGCCCTCGGGGTCCTGCCCCGCCTTCGACAGCGCGGCGACGGCTGCGAGGATCGGTGCCGCAGGCATGGTCAGCAATTCGCGCGCCCGCGCGCGGTCGAGCCCGAGCCGGGCGAGCAGGCGCTCGCTATAGGCGGTCGAAGCCGCCCGCTCGAGGGCGGTCGACAGCGCGCCGCTCATCACGATCGCGCGGTGGAACAGCCCCTTCGCCGCCGGCATGGCGAGCAGGTGGCTGATCTTCTTGCCGCCGCCCGACACGCCGAAGACGGTGACGCAGGCGGGATCGCCGCCGAAGGCCGCGATATTGTCCCGCACCCATTGCAGCGCAAGGATCAGGTCGAGGTTGCCGACATTGCCGCTTTCATAGGCTCCGCCCAATATGTCGCCGAGATAGAGATAGCCGAGCGGCCCGAGGCGGTGATTGAGCGACACGACCACGACATCCTCGCTGCGCGCCAGATGCGTCCCGTCGCTCGACGGGGTCGATCCCGATCCGGTGCGAAAGCCGCCGCCGTGAAGATAGACCATCACCGGCCGCCCCGCGCCCGCACCGGCCGCGGGAGTCCAGATGTTGAGGACGAGGCAGTCTTCGTTCCCGGTCAGCCCGCGCGAGCCGAGCTGCGGGCATTTCGGCCCATAGCCGGTCGCCTCGATCACTGGCCCGCGCGACTTGAAGGGCTGAGGCGGCAAAAAGCGCGCCGCGCCGCCGGTCGGCTCGCCATAGGGAATGCCCTTGAAGATGCGGACGCCGCGGTCGCCGGTCCCGCGCACCGTCCCGGAAGTCGTTTCGACGAGGTTCATGTCCGCTCCCATGGCTCCGGCGCCTGTCGTCGCCACGGTCGCCGCGCCTGCCACCCCCGCGAGGAAACCGCGGCGATCGAGGGGAAGAGCCCATGGCAATATTGGCCTGATCGTCATGAACCCTTCCCCTTTCGCGGCGCCGCCAGGTCGCCGCTTTCCGTCGTCAGAATTTATAGCCGAGCTGGACGTAGAATTGGCGCGGCGGCGAGAACACGTCGATGTTGATGCCATTGGTGCCGCGCAGCTCGTTTCCGCCGATCTTGCCGTTGAAATCGAACAGGTTGGTCACGGCGAGCGCGGCGCTGAGGCCGCTGCCGCCGATGTTCGTCCAGTCGAGACGCACGTCGGTGGTCGTGAAGCCGTCGATCTGCCGCTGCGCCTCGACCCCGACATTCGGCTCGCTCGAAGAGAAGCTGCCGCGATGATAGATATTGCCAGACAGCGAAATATCGGGGGCCCCGTCGATCATCCGGCCGAAATCGATGCGGGGCCGGATGCCCCACAGCCATTTCGAGACATTGGCCGGGTGAAAGCTGGTCAGGTCGAACGGAATCGGAAAAGCATCGAATTGTCCGGTGTTCGGATATTCCAGATATTTCGCGTCGGTCAGGGTCACGAAGCCGCCGAGCGTGAACCAGTCGTAGCTGGCCGAGGCGTCGAGATCGAAGCCCTGGATGCGGATCCTGGCGACGTTGGCGACATAGGCGACGGGGTTGCCGTTGACCGGCTGGGTGACGTTGCGCTGGGCATTGTCGAAATTGTCGCGATACACGTCGAACGAAACCAGCCCGCGCAGCGGCCCGTTCCGCCAACTGTATTTGGCGCCGATTTCGTAATCGGTGACGATCTCCGCGTCATATTGCTCGAAGCCGGCCGGAGCGTTGGCGCCGTTGAAGCCGCCAGGGTTATAGCCGCGGCGGGTGGTCGCATAGACCATGAGATCGGGGTTGAAATGATATTGCGCCGCGAACGCCCATGTCCCCTTTTCGAAGGCGAGGGTCTGGAAGCTTTCGCCCGGAATGCTCTTTATGTCGCCGGCGATGACGAACGGCGCCGCGCCGTTGATCTGGACCCTTTGCGTCGGAAGCCCCGAGTCCAGGATCGAAAGCGACGAATAGCTCGCCTGCGCCGAGGACCGCTTGCTCCAGGTATAGCGATAGCCGGCGGTCAGCGAGAGCTTGTCGGTCACGTCGAAGGTGGCCTGCGTATAGACGGCGCGGTCCGTCGAGCGACTCTTGCCAAGGGTGATCCGTGCGCCCGAATAGCAATAGAAGCTGCCGTCGGCGCCTGGCTCGGCCACGGTGCCGGCCAGCGTGCAGGCGACGGCATTGCCCGCCTGGCCGAGATAGCCGCCGTACAGAAGAACGGCGCTCTGCTGATAATGGGGCGACCAGTTCTTTTCATAGAAGAAGCCGGCCGTGATATCGAGGCGGTCGTCCAGCAGGCTGGCCTGCGCCTGGACCTCCTCGGTCAGGGCGCGCGGGCCCTGCCCCGGCCCGTCGACGAGTTCCAGCATCGGCAGATAGAGGCTGTCGACATTCTGGGCGCTGTTGCCGCGACGGGAATTGCTCTGATAGCTGAAGATATTCTTCAGGGTCAGGAAATCCGCGACCTCGAACTCGGTCGTGTTGATGACCCCGATCTGCCGCTGGTTGACGCTGGGGAAGGCGACATTGTTCTCATTGACGTCATAGACCGAGCGACCTTCCTGATCGTCGACGGCCCCCTGCGCCAGATCGAGCCAGGTCGGACACACGCCGCCGGGGCAGTCTATGGCGTTGAGCTGTGCCAGCGAAGGTGCGATGCGCTGCGAATTGCCGCGCTGGATGGTGCCGAAGGGCCCGAGGTTGACGACCGCGCTGAACGGCCGTGCGATGGTCGGGACGCCCGACCGGACAGGATCCTCGATATAGTCGACGGCCCCGATCATGGTATTGGTGATGCCCTCGGTCGGCGTGAATTCGAGGATGGCGCGGAACGACCGGCCATCGCGACCGTCGAGGCGCCCCCCATCGTAGCGGTTGGAGGAAAAGCCGTCGCTCTTGAGTATCTGCCCCGAGACGCGAAGCCCGAGGACATTGTCGATAAGCGGACCGCCAACGGCAAATTCCACATCGCGGCGACCATGTTCGCCGACCTTGAGGTCGACGAACCCTTCGAACTCGTCGCCCGGTCCGGTCGGCGAGAACAGGACGGCACCGCCGGTCGTCACGCGACCGAACAGGGTGCCGACCGGGCCCTTGATGACCTGAACATTGTCGAGGTCGAAAAAGTTGGATTCCAGACCGAAGCTGGGAACGTCCGCGAAATAGGTGACGACGCCGGTGCCGCCGCCCTGGCCGCGAATAGCGAACCGCGAGGTACGGCGGGACAGGCCGAGCGCGCCCGAGGACCCCATCTGCGCGGTCAGGCCCGGGGTCAGCTTGACGAGATCCGGCGCGAGGGCGACATCGTTGCTGCGAAGCTCCTCCCCGCTTGCGACGCTGACCGCGATCGGCGTTTCGAGGATCGATTCGTCGCGGCGACGCGCGGTGACGATGATCGCGCCGTCATCGCCGGCGGCTTCGGCCGCAGGCGCCGCGCCCTCGGCCTGCGCCAGCGCGGCCGCGGGTAACAAGGTTGTCAGGCTCGCAGCCGCCAGCAGAGCCATGCGACGATTCTGCGCGCGACGCGCATGGTCGTAAATCCCGGTCATCCCTCTCCCTCCTCCGTTCTTTTTATGGAATTGAGCATGTGTCAATTTTCAACTCGCAAATTTACTGGCTGGTTGTCAAGCAAGTTTTTGCTGGCCAACCAGCCAGAGACTTGCCAGCCCCCGCCAATCCCCATAGGAGTGGCGGTCGAATGGACCGTCGATCAGGGGGTTATGTGCGCCGTACGCAAGAGGAACGTCGTCAGGAATCCGAAAGCCGGCTGCTCGCCGCCGCGGTCAAGCTGATCGCCGAAAAGGGCGCGAACGGCTTTACCCTGGCGGAAGTCGGCCATGAGGCGGGATATAGCCGCAGCCTTCCCGGCCATTATTTCGAGACCAAGGAAGCCCTGCTCGCCCGCGTCGTCGAACATATTACGCAGCAATCGCTCGCCGCCATCGTCGACCCCGATGTCGAGCCCGGCATCGAATCGATGCGCGCGCGCTGGACGCGGTCGCTGTCGGCCGAAGGACACGACAGCTATCGCACGCGCGCGCTTTACGCGCTGTTCCTCGGCGCGATGTTCGACAGCGAACTGGCGAAGATCATGGCGCGCTACAATCGCGCGACGGTGGCGCGTCTTGCCGAGAGCCTGCGCGAAGCGATCGACCGCGGCGAGATTCGCGCCGATGCCGATGTCGAGGCCGAAGCCCAGGCGCTGCTGCTGTTCCGGCGCGGGTCGGCGCTGATCCATTTCACCGACCCGGATCTCGACCTCGTCAGCATCCTCGACAAGCATATGACAGAGGTACGCGACCGGCTGAAACCCTAGGGTCAGGCCCAGCTTTTCCGCCGCGACGCGCTGGACAGGCGGTCACAGCAGGCACAATTTCCTCGGATATCAGTATCTTGCCTGACCGGGTAACCAAGGGTGCCGGGATCGCCGTCCATCGGGCTTAAACCGCCCCCGATCCACCCGTTAAGGATCGTATGACCACGAAAACGACATCATCGAGCGAGCCGGTCGGGCGGCTCCTTGACTGGCTGGGATTGCGCTATTCCCGAAGCGGCGCGCCCCGATCGGCGAGCGACGCCCCTGACCCCAGCGGCGCGCGCGATCTTTCCCGCCAGGCGCGCCGCGACCTGGTCGCCGCCATCGCCAATTTCCTGATCGAGCACGACCTCGATGTGTCGCCGGCCAATCTGCTGATCGCGCACAGCGCCTTTTCCGGCAGCAATCCGCAGCTCGCGCGCCGCATCGCGCTGCGCGCGCAGTCGGCCGAGGGGGTCGACCAGCCGTGGATGGACGAAATCGGCGGCGAGGACGAAGGGCGGCAGTCGAAGGCCGATCTCGACCGGCTGATGACCCGCCTCGAGACCAATCTCGAAACCTTCCAGACGCGCAGCAAGGCCGCGCACCAGATGACGCGCGATTACGGCAGCGAACTCGAGGATCATCTGACCGACCTCGAACAATTACAGAAGACGGGGCAGATCGTCTCGAACCTCGCCGACCTTGCCAAGACGATGCTCGAACGCACGCGCAAGGCCGAGGACGAGATGCGCCGCAGCGAGGACGAGGCGAAATCGCTGCGCCGCAGCCTCGCGCGCGCGAAACGCGATGCAGAGGTCGATTATCTGACCGGCCTTCCCAACCGCCGCGCCTTCGAGGCGCTGCTCGAACGCCATTATCGCGAAGCGCGCGAACAGCCGATCGCGCTCAGCGTCGCCTTTTGCGACATCGACAATTTCAAGGCGATCAACGACGCCCACGGCCATGACGCGGGCGACCGCGTGCTCAAGGTCATCGCCGACACACTGGCGCATATTTCGAACGACAATTGCCACGTCGCGCGCCACGGCGGCGAGGAATTCGTGATGCTGTTCCGCGGCCTGACGCCCGCCGAGGCGGCGCAGCGCCTGAACGACGCGCGCGAACGGCTCGCCGACCGCCGCCTCATCAACCGCAAGACCGACGAGCCTTTCGGCGTCGTCACCTTCTCGGGCGGGGTCGCCGACCTGTTCGGCTATTCCGATCCGCGCGCCGCGCTCAAAGCCGCCGACGAGGCGCTCTATCGCGCCAAGGAAAGCGGGCGGAACCGGATCGAGATCGCCTGAGGGCGCAAAGCCCCCGCCCGCATGGGCGGGGCGAGGGTGGAGCTGTGGGGGGCATGCTCCACCCTCATTTTTCTCAGCGATTCAACGCGGTGCCACGTATTTTACGCCGGTTCCTGCCAGCCCCCGCCGAGCGCGAGGAACAGCGCGACCAGATAGGTCGAACGCTGCTGCTCCGACTGGGCGATCGTCGCCTGAATCTGCGCGAGCGAGCGTTCGGCGTCGAGCACGACCTGGAAAGCCTCGCGCCCCGCCTGATAGCGCAGCCGCGCGATCCGCGCCGCCTCGCCCGCCTCGTCCGCCGCACGGCGTAGCGCCGCGAGCCGGTCGAGCTCGCCCGCATAGTTGGCGAGCGCGCTCTCGGTTTCCCGCAGCGCCGACAGCCAGCTCCCGTCGAAGGCCGCAAGCGCTGCGTCGGCGCCGGCCTCCGCCTGCTTCAGACGCGCGCGCGCGACCGCGATATTGGGAAAGCTCCACGAAATCAGCGGCCCGATCGAGAAGCGGAAATTGCTCGAATCGCCGATCCCCGACACCGATCCCGCGGTCGATCCGATCGAACCGCCCAGGCTGATGCTGGGATAAAGGTCCGCGGTCGCCACATTCACCCGCGCCGCGGCGGCGGCCAGCTCGCGCTCGGCGCGGCGGATGTCGGGGCGGCGCGCGAGCAGCGAGGCACCGTCGCCGACCGGGATCGGTCGATCGAGCCGGGGCGGGGCCTGGCATTGCAGCGCGACCTGCGGCGCTTCGGCGGGCGGCTTGCCGGTCAGCACCGCCAGCCGGTAAAGCGCCGCCGAACGCTGCGCCTCGAGCGCCGGGATGGAGGCGCGCGTCTGTTCGAGCAGCGCCCCCGCCTGCCCGGTGTCGAGCCGCGTCGCGCGCCCACCCTCGAACAGCCGGCGCGTCAGGTCGAAGGTCTGCTGCTGGATGCGCAGCGTCTCGTTCGCGACCGCGATCTGGCGGTTGAAGGCGCAGACGTCCGAATAGGCGCGGGTCGTTTCGGCCGCGACGGTGATGCGGGTCAGGTCGAACGCCGCCTGCACCGCATCGGCGTCGGCGCGGCTCGCGCGGATCGCGCTTTCGACGCGGCCGAACAGGTCGACCTGATAGCCGACGTCGAGCCCGACGTCATAGCTTTCGCCCTCGACCGGGCCGATGCCCGTCGTCGCACCCGACTGGCGCGCATAGGTCCCGCTCGCACCGACGCTGGTCGTCGGCAGGCGCCCGGCCTGTGCTTCCTTGAGCACCGCACGCGCCTGCGCGAGGTTGGCGGCGGCGACGCGCAGGTCGGTGTTGGCGGCGAGCGCCTGCCGGACCAGCGCGTCGAGCGTCGGATCGCCGAACAGGCTCCACCATTCGCCCGGCGGCTGGTCGCCGGTGAAGACGGGCGACTTGCCGCCTTCGACGAAGGGTGCCTGCGACGGCGCGGCGGGCGCCGGCGGGTGGTAGGCGGGGCCGACGGTGCAGGCCGACAGCGCGAGGGCGCCGGTCGCGGCGAGAAGGATCGAACGCGTCATCACTGGGCCTCCGCTGGCGTCTCGCCGCCCTTGCCGTCGCCCCGGCGCTTCGCCCACGCCTTCGCGCGGTCGCCGAGATGGCGGCAGACGACATAGAAGACAGGGGTGAAGATCAGGCCGAAGACGGTCACACCGAGCATGCCGAAGGTCACCGCGGTCCCAAGCGCCTGCCGCATCTCCTGCCCCGGCCCGCTCGCGATCGCGAGCGGGATGACGCCGAAGATGAAGGCGAAGCTGGTCATCAGGATCGGCCGCAGGCGCGAGCGGGCGGCATGGACCGCGGCGTCGAAGGTGTTCATCCCCTCTTCCTCTTCGCCCTGCTTGGCGAATTCGACGATCAGGATCGCATTCTTCGCGGCGAGCGCGATCAGCACGACGAGGCCGACCTGCGTCAGGATATTATTGTCCATCCCGCGCAGATTGACGCCGATCATTGCCGCGAGCAGGCACATCGGCACGATCAGGATCACCGCGAGCGGCAGCGGCAGCGATTCATATTGCGCCGCGAGCACGAGGAAGACGAACACCACCGCGAGCAGGAAGATCAGCACCGCGCCGCTGCCCGCCGCCTTTTCCTGATAGGCCAGACCCGTCCATTCATAGGCGAAGCCGCTGGGCAGCGTCGTGGCGGCCATGTCCTCCATAACCGTCAGCGCCTGCCCCGACGACACGCCCGGCGCCGCCTGTCCCTGCAATTCGACCGCGGGGAACAGGTTGTAGCGCACGACGCGCGCCGGCCCGCTGTCGTCGCGGAAGGTCGCGAGTGACGACAAAGGCACCATCTCGCCCGACGTCGACCGCACCTGCAGACGCCCGACATCCTCCAGCCGGCTGCGCGCCGACGGCTCGGCCTGCGCCGTCACGCGGAAGGTGCGGCCGAGGAAGTTGAAGTCGTTGACATAGGTCGAGGCGAGATAGGTGCCGAGCGCGGCATAGACCTGGCTGGGGTCGACGCCCAGTATCTGCGCCTTGTCGCGGTCGACATCGGCGAAGATGCGCGGGCTGCCGGTGTTGAACAGCGAGAAGACCTGCTGCACCTGCTTGTCCTGCGCCGCGGCGCCCATCATCGCGCCGGTCGCCTGCTCCAGCTCATGATAGCTCTGGCCGCCCGCCGCCTGGATCATCATCGTGAAGCCGTTGCCGGTGCCGAGGCCGGGAACCGCAGGCGGCGCGATGACGAAGGCGTTGGCTTCGGGCAGCGCCGCCGCCATTGCGCCCGAAAGCTGACCCGACAGCGCCGCCGCGCTCAATTCGCTGCCACGCTCTTCCCAGTCGTCGAGGCGGATGAACATCGTGCCCGCGTTCGACGATTGCGAGAAGCTGGCGCCGTCGAGTCCGGCGAAGGTCGCGATGCTCGCGACGCCGTCCATTCCCGACACGACCTGCTGCGCGCGCGCGAGCACTTCGCTCGTGCGGTCGAGCGAGGCCCCGGGCGGCAACTGCACGACGCCGATCAGCACGCCCTGGTCCTGATCGGGAATGAACCCCGTCGGCGTGTCGGTCAGGCGCCAGCCGGTCAGCGCGAGCAGCACCGCATAGATGACGAGCATCAGCCCGGTCTTGCGCACCAGCGACGAGGTCGTGCGGCCATAGCGGTCGGAGAGCTTGTCGAAGCCGGCGTTGAACTTGTCCGCCGCGCGGCGGCCGAAACGCAGGATCGGGTTCTTCGGCTCCTCGTGATGTCCTTCCCGATGCGGCTTCAGGAGCAGCGCGGCAAGCGCCGGCGACAGCGTCAGCGAGGTCAGCAGCGAAAAGACGGTCGCCGAGGCGATCGTCACCGCGAACTGGCGATAGAAGATGCCGGGGATGCCGGGGACGAACGCGGTCGGGATGAACACCGCGACGAGCACCAGGCCGATCGCGATCAGCGCGCCCGACACCTCGTCCATCGTCCGGTGCGCCGCCTCGCGCGGGCTCAGCCCTTCGCGCATATGCTTCTCGATCGCCTCGACGACGACGATCGCGTCGTCGACGACGATGCCGACCGCGAGCACGAGCGCGAACAGCGACAGCGAATTGATCGAAAAGCCGAGCGCGAGTTGTACCGCGAAGGTGCCGACGAGCGAGACCGGGATGGCGATGATCGGGATGATCGCGGCGCGCCAGGTCTGCAGAAAGACCATGACGACGAGCATGACGAGAACGACCGCTTCGATCAGCGTTTCCTGCACCGCGGTTACCGACGCCTGAACATATTCGGTCGGATTGAACGGGATCTGATATTCGAGTCCGGGCGGGAATTCGGCCGAGGCCGCCTCGATCTCGTCGAGCACGAGCTGCGCCGCGTCGAGCGCATTGGCACCCGGCTGCTGGATCACCGCCATGCCGACGCCGGGCTGGCCGTTGAACACGCCGCGCACGCCATAATCCTGACTGCCAAGCTCGACCCGCGCGACATCCCTGAGCCGCGTGATCGCGCCGTTCTGCGTGTCGGTCTTGATCACGACATTGGAGAATTCCTCAGGCGTGACGAGCCGGCCCTGCACGTCGACGGGCAGCTCGAAGGCCGGATTGCCCTTGCCATAGGGCGGCGCGCCGACCGAGCCGCCGGCGACCTGGACATTCTGCCTCTGGAGCGCGGCGACGATTTCGCTCGCGGTCAGATTGCGGGCCGCCGCCTTGTCGGGATCGATCCACACGCGCATCGAATAGAAGCCGCCGCCGAAGATCTGGACCCCGCCGACGCCCTGGAGCCGGAGCAGGCGGTCGCGCAGGTTCGAATTGGCGTAATTGCCGACATAGTCGATATCGATCGCGGGATCGGTCGACGTCAGCGCGACGATCATCAGGAAGCCGGTTTCCTGCTTGTTCACCTGCACGCCGATCTGGCGCACCTGCTCGGGCAGTCGCGGTTCGGCAAGCGCGACGCGATTCTGCACCAGAACCTGCGCGGCATCGAGGTCGGTGCCCGGCTCGAAGGTGACGGTGATCTGCGCCTGTCCCTGCGTCGAGCTGCTCTGGATATAGAGCATGTTCTCGACGCCGTTGATCTCCTGCTCCAGCGTCGCCGCGACCGTCTCGGCCATCGTTTCCGACGAGGCGCCGGGATAGGCGGCGCTGATCGAGATCGTCGGCGGCGCGATGTCCGGATATTGGGCGAGCGGAAGCTGCGGATAGGCAAAGGCGCCGATCAGCGTGATGAAGATCGCGATGACCGCCGCGAAGATCGGGCGGTCGACGAAGAAGCGGCTGAAATTCACTTGGCGGCGCCCTTGCTTTCAGCCCCGCCCTTCGCCGGTGCGGCGGCGGGTTTCGTCGTCACCACCTTGCCGTCCGCGCCGATGCGGCCTGCCTCCACCTTCGCCGGCTGGCCCGGCATCGCGCGCTGGATGCCGCCGACGACGACGCGATCCTTCGCGGTCAGCCCCTTGCGCACGACGCGCAGCCCGTCGATGACGGGGCCGAGCGTGACCGGGCGCGCCTGCACGACATCCTTCGCGCCGATGACATAGACGACCCGCCGTGCGCCGTCGGTGACGATCGCGGTGTCGGGCACCATCACCGCCGGCTGCGGCGCGGAGGCGGCGAGCTGGAGCTGGCCGAACATGCCCGGACGCAGCTTGCCGTCGGCATTGGGAACAATCGCGCGCACGCCGATCGTGCCCGAACCGGTGCTCAGCGCATTGTCGACGAAGTCGATCGTGCCGGTACGGCTGTAATCCTCTTCGCCCTGCAGGCGGATGCGCACCGGCGCGCCCTTCAGCGTGTCACCGCGCCGCTCATATTCGAGCAGGCTCGCCTCCGATCCCTGAAAGCTGAAATGCAGCGGGTTGGTCGAAACGATGGTGGTGAGCACGGTCTGGTCGGCGGTCACCGCATTGCCCGGATCGACGAGCCGCTGCGACACGCGGCCCGAGATCGGCGCGGTGACGCGCGTGAATCCGACGTTGAGTTCGGCGGCGCGCACCGCCGCGCGGCCTGCCGCGACATCGGCCTCGCCCGCACGGACCGTGGCGCGGCGCTGCTCGACCTCTTCCTGGCTCGCCGCCTGCGAGGCCGCCAGCGTCTCCGAGCGCGCGAGCTCGGTCCGCGCGTTGACGAGCGTCGCCTGCGACCGCGCGAGCTGCGCGCGCGCCTGATCGAGCGCCGCCTGCGCCGGGCGCGCGTCGATGGTGAACAGCAATTGCCCCGCCTTCACATATTGGCCGTCGGTGAAATGCGAGCGGGTCATATAGCCCGAGGCGCGCGGACGCACCTCGACGCTCTGGATCGCCTCGAACCGGCCGACATAATCGTCCCATTCGGTGACCTGCTTCACCAGCGGATTGGCGACGGTCACCGGCAGTTGCGGCGGCCCGCCGGCCCCCGGGTCGTCCGAGCAGGCGACGAGCAGCAGCGAAAGGAAAAGCGAAGGCGCAAGGAGGAAGCGCTTGGGCATGACGTTTGATCTTTTCTGTTCGGGCGGTTCGGTACCGCGCAGCAGGGAGGGGGGAGGGCGCCGCGCGATACCGCGGTGCGAACTAATCTGCCTCAGCCATCAAGTCAACAGTTGTTGATTTATTTCGCATACGAAGTATGGGGACGAACATGGCGAGGACCACGACCATCAGAAAGCGCGACGCCGCCGCGACGCGCGCAGCGATATTGGCAGCAGCCCGCGAGCGATTCCTTCGGGAAAGTTACGACAGCGTCGGCCTGCGCGACATCGCCGGCGGCGCGGGCGTCGACGTCGCGCTGGTGGGCCGCTATTTCGGCGGCAAGGAAGGGCTGTTCCGCGAGGTCGTGATGGACGACAAGCGGCCCAACCTGTTCCGCGAACCGGTCGACGCCGCCGATCTGCCCGCCTTTCTCGCCCAGCTCGTCATCGAGGACGAGGCGGACGACCGCGAGCATCGCATGGAAAGCTTTGTCATCATGCTGCGATCGGCCTCCTCGCCGAAGGCCGGCGAGATCATCCGCGACCTTGTCCATCAGGACGTGCTCGGCCCCTTGAGCGAACTCATCGGCAGCGACGACGCCGACCTGCGCGCGAACATGCTGCTCGCGATCCTGATGGGCAGCGGCGTCCTGCGCACGATCATGAAGGTCGACGCGTTCGACGGCAGCGAAGCCCAGCGCATCGTCTGCGGCGAGCGCTTCCGCTGCCTGTTCGAGGCGGCGCTAAGCTGCTGATCGCGCGCTATTGCCGTCCGGCACAACCACGGCTACGCGCTGGGGCGTGAGTATCGAACGTCCCCCTGCCCCGTCCGCTCTCGCCCCCTTCCGCTTCCCGGCGTTCCGCGCGATCTGGATCGCGAACCTCGCCTCGAACATGGGCTCGACGATCCAGGCGGTCGGCGCGGGCTGGCTGATGACCGAACTGACGCCGTCGCACCTGTTCATCGCGCTCGTGCAGGCGAGCGCGACGATCCCGATCATGCTGATCGGCATTTTCGCGGGCGCGATCGCCGACAATTTCGACCGGCGGCGCGTGATGCTCGCGGCGCAGACCGGCATGCTCATCGTCTCGGCACTGCTGGCGCTGACGACCTGGATGGGTGCGATGAACCCGCTGCTGCTGCTGTGCTTCACCCTCGCGGTCGGCTGCGGCACCGCGCTCAACGCGCCGGCGTGGCAGGCATCGGTGCGGCTGCAGGTCGGACACGAGCATCTGCCGCAGGCGATCGCGCTCAACACCATCGCCTTCAACCTCGCGCGCAGCGTCGGCCCGGCGCTCGGTGGGCTGCTGATATCGATCATGGGACCCGCGGCGGGCTTCGGGCTCAACGCGCTGAGCTATGTCGCGCTGATCGTCGTGCTGCTGCGCTGGCACCCCGAAATCACCCCGCCCAAGCGCAGCCCGATGCTGTCGGCGATCGCGACCGGCATCCGCTTCTGCGCCCAGTCGGACCCACTGCGCCGTATCCTCGTGCGCGGCTTCACCTTCGGCCTCGGCGCGGCGGGCTTTCAGGCGCTATTGCCGTCGGTGGTGCGCGACCAGCTCGCCGGCACCGCGATCGTCTATGGCCTCTGCCTCGGCGGATTCGGCGCGGGATCGATCTTCGCCGCCCTGTGGATCGGCAAGGCGCGCCACCGCTGGGGCAGCGACAAGCTAGTGGGCGCCTCGTCGCTGGTGTTCGCCGCCGCCATGGCCGCCATCGCGCCGGCGCACAGCCTGCCGCCCGTGATCGCAGCCGCCTTCGTCGCCGGCATCTGCTGGGTCTCGACGATGACGACGCTCAACGTCGCGATGCAGCTTCGCTCGCCCGAGGCGATCCTCGGCCGCTGCCTCTCCATCTATCAGGCGGTGACCTTCGGCGGCATGGCGCTCGGCGCGTGGCTGCTCGGCATCATCGCCGACCTGTGGTCGCTGCCCGCGGCGATCGCCGCCGCCGCGGTGTGGCTGGTGGCCTCGTCGCTGCTGCTGCGCTCCCTCGCGCCGATGCCGCGGCGCGACGAAGGGCGCGTGCTTCCCTGACAGGGACACGGCATCCTAATATTCGATGATGATCTTGACCTGATCGGGTCGGGCACCGGCCGCTTCGGCGATCCGCACCTTGGCGTCCGCAACCAGGTCCTGCAGCTTCGTCCGGTCTTCGTCGCCCAGCAGTTCGCGCGTCGACACGCCGAGCAACTGGGCCAGCGAATCGACCCGGCCCACCTTCGGCCGCGCCTTGTCGGTTTCCCAGGCGGAGATCGAGGGCTCGCTGACGCCCAGCTCGGTGGCCAGCTCGGCCTGGGTGATGCCGCGCTCGCTGCGCAGCCGCTGCAACCGCGCGCCGAAGCTCTCTTCGCCCGCCGGCGATTCAGCGGGCTCGGCCAGCTCGCTACCGATCGCGCCGCGAAGCTGCGCCGCGCTGAGCGTCGCCGGAGTGATCGGGCGACCGAAACGGCAGCCATAGAGCCGCCCGCTCGCCCAGATCACCTCGATCGCGGTGGCCCCGGCGTGCGGCAGGCCGATCTCGATGCGATCGCCGATGCCGAGTGCCAGATCGGTCTCGACCAGCAGGCCGGTCGCCGAAATATTGTGAATCATCACATTGGCATCGATATCGGCATCCTTCGCGTGGCTCGGCAGGCGGATGCGGCGGCGCGGAGGACCGCGCCGGCTTTCGGACGGGGGCGATGATTCGAGATGGGCGGGAATGGCCATGATGCCTTCCCTAGTCCGACCAAGGGGTTAACAGAGGGTTATCAGCGGCGGAGCGGGCCAGCTACGGCTTCTATCGCGACTTGCATCGCGGCGCCGTTCGGGGAAGAGCGGAAGCGGCATCAAAGAACGGGAGATGGATGTGAGCGCGTGGCAGGACTGGATCGGACGCACCGAAAGCCGCAGCGATTCCGTGGACCCGGCACCGCTCACGCGCTGGCTCGCGACGCTCGACCGCGACCCCACGGCGGACGGAACCGCGCCGCAGGGTTTTCACTGGTGCCTCGCCCTGCCCGACGCGCCGACCGCCGCGCTCGGCGCCGACGGCCATCCCCGCCGCGAGGCAAGCCCCGACAGCTTCCTGCCGCCGATCCCGCTGCCGCGCCGCATGTGGGCGTCGAGCAAGGTCGAATTCCTGTACCCCCTGCCTGTCGGTGCCGCGATCGAACGACGCTCGCGCATCGCGTCGATCGCCGAAAAGCAGGGCGGCACCGGCGCGCTCGTCTTCGTCGAGGTCGCGCACGAAACGCTGGCGGCCGGGGCGCTCGCGGTGCGCGAGACGCAGGCGATCGTCTTTCGCGAGGCCGCCGGCCCCGATGCGCCGCTCGCGCCGCCCCCGCCCGGCGAAGGGCGTTTCGACGCCGCGGGCTGGGATGCGCATCGCGAAATCTGCCCGTCGGAGGCCCTGCTGTTCCGCTATTCGGCGCTGACCTTCAACAGCCACCGCATCCATTACGACCGCCCCTATGCGCAGGAGGAGGAGCGCTATCGCGGCCTCGTCGTTCACGGGCCGCTCACCGCGACGCTGCTGCTCGACCTCGCGCGGCGGCATTTCGGCGACCAGCCGCTCGCCCGCTTCGCCTTTCGCGGCCTGTCGCCCGCGATCTGCGGCGAACCGCTCCATCTCGCGCTACGCGGCGATGACGATGCGATCGAGCTCGGCGCCTTCGCGAGTGACGGACGCGCGGTGATGAGCGCGACGGCCGGCCAGTGATGGAAGGCGGCGCCTCCATGCCGCTTCCGGTGCGCCGGATCGGCTTCGGCGGAGTCGCGGATGCCGACCTGCTGCGCGAGATCGCGGTCGAAATGCCGGTGTCGGTCGAGGTCGGCGGCATCGGCTACGCCGTAATGATGGCGACCCCCGCCGACCTCGATGATTATGCCGTCGGTTTCGCGCTGAGCGAAGGCCTGGTCGAACGCGCCGATCAGATCGAGCGGATCGACATCCAGCCGATCGAGGGCGGCGTCGCGCTGCGGCTCTGGTTGCCGAAGGCGCAGAACGACATCGCGCTCGACCGCGCCCGGCGACGGGTGAGCGAGAGCAGTTGCGGCCTGTGCGGGATCGAGAATATCGAAGAGGTGCTGCGCCCGTTGCCGCGCGTCGCGGCGCGGATCGCGACGGACCGCGCCGCAGTGGCAAGGGCGCTCGCCGCGCTCGCCGACCACCAGCCGCTCGGCCGCGCGACCGGCGCCGTCCACGCCGCCGCTTTCTGCTCGCCGGCGGGCGACATCCTCTGCGCGCGCGAGGATGTCGGGCGCCACAATGCGCTCGACAAGCTGATCGGCGCGCTCGCCCGCGCCGGCACCGACCCGGCCGGTGGCTTCATCCTGCTGTCGGCGCGCTGCAGCTATGAACTGGTCGAAAAGACCGTGCGCGCGGGCTGTCCGATGCTGGTCACCATCTCCGCCCCCACCAGCCTCGCCGCCGAGCGCGCCGCCGCGGCCGGACTGACCCTGCTCGCGCTGGCGCGCTCCGATTCGGCCTTGCTGATAAGCGGCGATCCGGCGCTTTAAGCGGCCGCGACGATCCGCACCGGGATCGACTTCGCCGCGGGCGTGCCGCTGATCCGGTCATAATAGTCGAGCGGCAGCAGCGGGTTGAGCTCGGGGTAATAGCCGGCGACCGAGCCCGGCGACATCGGATAATCGATCAGCGTCAGCCCCTCGACGCGCCGCGCAATGCCGTCGCCGCTGATCGTCTCCAGCGCGACCACCGCCCCTGCTTCCAGGTCGCGCGCCGCGCGATCCTCGGCGTTGACGAACAGCACCATCCGGTCGCCCTTCACGCCGCGATAACGGTCGTTGTAGCTGTAGATGGTGGTGTTGAACTGATCGTGCGAGCGCACCGTCGCGAGGCGCAGCATCGCGGGATCGCCGACCGGCGCATTGGCGGCGAGGCCCGGCAGCAGCAGGAAATTGGCCTTGCCGTTCGGCGTCGGCCAGACGCGGCGGCGCGGCGGAATGTCGAGGTGAAAGCCGCGCGGGTTCGCGATCCGCGCCCCGAAATCGGCATAGATCGTCGGATAGACCTCGGCGATCCGGTCGCGGATGCGGTTGTAATCGTCGATATAGCCCGCCCAGTCGACCTTGCTGCCCGACAGCGTCGCCATCGCCATGCGGCAGACGATCTCGACCTCGGGCAGCAGGTGCGGGCTCGCGGGGTCGAGCACCCCGCGCGAGGCGGTGACGTTCGACATCGAATCCTCGATCGTCACGAACTGCTCGCCCGCCGCGGTCTCGATGCGCTCGGAGCGTGCGACGACGGGCAGGATCAATGCCTCGCGGCCGTGGATCAGGTGGCCGCGGTTGAGCTTGGTCGCGATGCCGACGGTCAGGTCGAGGCCCTGCATCGCCGCATAGGCGCGCTCGGTGTCGGGCACCGCGCGGACGAAATTGCCGCCGAGCCCGATAAAGACCTTCGCCTCGCCAGCCAGCATCGCCTCGACCGATTCGACCGTGTGATGCCCGTGTTCGCGCGGCGGATCGAAGCCGAACACGTCGCGCACGCGGTCGAGATAGGCAGGCGAAGGCTTTTCGTCGATGCCGACGGTGCGGTCGCCCTGGACGTTCGAATGGCCGCGGATCGGCGAGATGCCAGCGCCGGGCTTGCCGAAATTGCCCCTGAGCAGCAGCAGGTTGGCGACCTGCTGCACGAGCTGCGAGCCCATCTGGTGCTGGGTGATCCCCATGCCGTAGCAGATGATCGTCGCCTTCGACCGGATATAGATGTCGGCGCAGCGGCGGATCTGCTCCTCCGAAATGCCCGAGGCGGCGACGATATCGGGCCAGCTTTCGCCCATCACATCGTCGCGCAGCGCGTCGACCCCGACCGTATGCCCGGCCAGGAATTCATGGTCGAGCACCGTCTCGCCCGCCGCCTCGCGCTCGAACAGCACGCGCATCATGCCCTTCAGCAGCGCGAGATCGCCGCCGATCTTGATATGGACGAACTCGCTCGCGATCGGGGTCGAGCCGAGCGTCGCCATCTGGACCATGTCCTGCGGCTCGGTGAAGCGGATCAGCGCGCGCTCGGGCATCGGGTTGACCGCGACGATCGGCACCCCGCGCCTGCGTGCCTCGACCAGCAGCGTCATCATCCGCGGGGCGTTGGTGCCGCTGTTCTGTCCGATGACGAAGATCGCCTCGGCATGTTCGAAATCCTCGAGCACCACCGTGCCCTTGCCGACGCCGATCGAATGCGGCAGCCCGCGGCTCGTCGGCTCGTGGCACATGTTCGAACAGTCGGGAAAATTGTTCGTCCCATATTCGCGCACGAAGATCGAGTAGAGGAAGGCCGCCTCGTTGGGCGTCCGGCCCGAGGTATAGAATTCGGCGCGGTGCGGGCTGTCGAGCGCGGAGAGATGCCGGCCGATCGTCGCGAACGCCTCGTCCCAGCTCACCGGCACATAATGGTCGCTCGCCGCGTCATAGCGCATCGGCTCGGTCAGCCGGCCCTGCATTTCCAGCCAGTAATCGGATTGCGCCATCAGGTCGGCGACGCTGTGCTGAGCGAAAAAATCGCGCGTCACGCGGAATTTCGTCGCCTCGTGCGCGAGCGCCTTGGCGCCATTCTCGCAGAATTCCAGCTTTTTGGTGCAGTCGGCGTCGGGAAAGGCGCAGCTCGGGCATTTGAAGCCGCCCGGCTGGTTCATCGACAAGAGCGCGCGCGACCCCTTGGTGACGACGCTCTGTTCCAGCAGCACCTTCGCCGTCGCCGCCGCCGCGCCCCAGCCTCCGGCGGGGCTGGTATAGGGGCGATAGCGGGGTTTGGTCTCGGCCATGACCCGCTTAAACCACGGCGCGGCCGAAAATTCCAGCGCGCCGATCAGCCGATGGTGCGCGCCAGCTCGCGGTTGAGCCACAGCGCGACGAGCGTGCCGATCGCGCCCGACAGCAGATAGGCGCCCGCCGCGATCAGGCCGAACTCGCTCGACAGCCACAACGCGACCATCGGCGCGAAACCGGCGCCGAACAGCCAGGCGAGGTCGGAGGTGAAAGCCGATCCGGTATAGCGGTGGCGCGGCTGGAATTCGGACGACAGCGCGCCCGACGACTGGCCGAACGACAGGCCGAGCAGCACGAAGCCGAGGATCATGAACGCCGCCTCGCCCGCCTCGCCCCCGGCAAGAAGCTGCGGCGCGAAACCGCTGAACACCGCGATGGCGGCGGCGGTGAAGCCCAGCATCGTGCGGCGCCCGACGCGGTCGGCGAGCCGACCCGAGGCAATGATCGCGAGCACGCCGACCACGGCCGCGACCGCCTCGATCGCCAGGAAGCGCGCCGGCGTCTCGTCGGTGAACAGGAACACCCACGACAGCGGGAACACCGTCACCATGTGGAACATGGCGAAGCTGGCGAGCGGGGCGAAGGCGCCCGCGGCGATGACCTTCCAGTTTGATCGCAGCGTTTCCAGCATCGGCGCGGGCTCGAGGTCGCGGTGCTGGAACGAGCGCTCATATTCGGGCGTCACCACGATGCGCAGCCGCGCGAACAGCGCGACGACGTTGATCGCGAAGGCGACGAAGAAGGGATAACGCCAGCCCCAGTCGAGGAAATCCTGCGCCGGCAGCGCCGCGATCAGGAACATGAACAACAGGCTGGCGACGATCAGGCCCAGCGGCGCGCCCAATTGCGGGATCATCGCATACCAGCCGCGCTTGCCCTCCGGCGCGTTGATCGCGAGCAGCGAGGCGAGCCCGTCCCACGATCCGCCGAGCGCGACGCCCTGCCCCATGCGCAGCAGCGCGAGCAGCAGCGCCGACCCGATGCCGATCGTCGCATAGCCGGGCAGGAAGGCGATGGCCGCGGTCGATCCGCCGAGCAGGAACAGCGCGATGGTCAGTTTCGCGCCGCGGCCATAGGCGCGGTCGATGGCGGTGAAGATCAGGGTGCCGACCGGGCGCGCGGCAAAGGCGAGCGCGAAGATGGCGAACGACCAGAGCGTTCCGTCGAGCGGGTCGAGATGCGGAAACACCAGCTTGGGAAACACCAGCACCGAGGCGATGGCATAGACGAAGAAATCGAAGAATTCCGACGTCCGGCCGATGATGACCCCGATCGCGATCTCGGCCGGCGAGATCGGATGGCCGTCCTCGTGGAGCGCGCGGGCGTCGCGCTCGGCCTGCTTCGTGGTCGCGGTTTCGACAGACATTGATCTTCGGGTCCTGCTGCTGGCACCCTAGCACATGGGCGCGCGAGTCGGAAACAGGGGCATCGGCCCCCGATAATGCTCCCCCTGCGCCAAGGCGCCTCGCAGCGGGATTGGACAAAATGTCCTATGTGCACTGCAACAAAGCGGGACTAGGCGCGCCATATGCCTGAGATGCTCCATCGTTCGACCGCCCGATTCCGGCTGCTGGCGCCGCTCGGCCTGCTTCCGCTGCTTGCCGGCTGCAACATGGTCGTTCTCGATCCGGCGGGCGACGTCGCGCGCCAGCAGGGCAATCTGATCCTGATCTCGACCGGGCTGATGCTGCTGATCATCGTGCCGGTGATGATCCTGACCGTCGTCTTCGCCTGGCGCTATCGCGCCGCGAACAGGCAGGCGACCTACAAGCCCGACTGGGACCATTCGACCCAGCTCGAACTGGTCATCTGGGCGGCGCCTTTGCTGATCATCATCTGCCTCGGCGCGCTGACCTGGGTCGCGACCCATCTGCTCGACCCCTATCGCCCGCTCGCGCGCACGGCGCCGGGACAGGCGATCGCGGCGGAGGTGCGCCCGGTCGAGGTCCAGGTCGTCGCGCTCGACTGGAAATGGCTGTTCATCTACCCCGACCAGGGCATCGCGACGGTCAACGAACTCGCGCTTCCCGCGCATCGCCCGGTGCGCTTTCGCATTTCGGCCTCGTCGGTGATGAACAGCTTCTACATCCCGGCGCTTGCGGGGCAGATTTACGCGATGCCCGGGATGGAGACCAAGCTTCACGGCGTGTTCAACCAGACCGGCCAATATACCGGATTCTCGGCAAATTATTCGGGTTGGGGCTTTTCGGACATGCGCTTCGCGGTGAAGAGCCTGTCGGACGCCGATTTCGCGAAATGGGTCGCGGCGACGAAGGCCGGCGGCGGCACGCTCGACCGCACGGCCTATCTCAAGCTCGAAAAGCCGAGCGAGAAAGTACCCGCGCAGCGCTTCGCCGCGGTCGAGCCGCAGCTCTTCGACGCCATCGTCAACATGTGCGTCGAGCCGGGCAAGATGTGCATGCACGACATGATGTCGATCGACGCGGCGGGCGGCGCCGGCATCGCCGGCATCCATAATGTCCGCCGCCTCAGCTATGACAAATATGCCGCGCGCGGCACCGAGCCCGGCTATTGGGGCCAGCGCTATGTCGGCGCGCTGTGCAGTTCGCCGCTGATGGCGAGCGCCGATATCCCCGACGCGGCGCCCGTCGACCTCGCGCCGCTGACCGGCGCCGGCCTTCCCAGTCCCGAAACGCCCGCTGCCGCCGTTACCGCCATGATCCGGCGCCCCGCGGCGGCATCGCCCCAGTCCTGATCGTGCCAGAGTCCTGATCGTGCAAGAGATCGCCATGACCCCGCAACCCGCCCCCGAAACCGGCCCCCTGCTCGGCAAGCTGTCGCTCGACGCGCTGCCGCTGCACGAACCGATTCTCGTCGTCACCTTCATCGTCGTCGCGCTCGGCGGCCTCGCGGTCCTGTGGGCGATCACCCGCTATCGCCTCTGGGGCTATCTGTGGAAGGAGTGGTTCACGACAGTCGACCACAAGCGGATCGGGATCATGTACATGATCCTGGGCCTCATCATGTTCCTGCGCGGCTTTTCCGACGCGATCATGATGCGGCTCCAGCAGGCGATGGCCTTCGGCGGGTCGGAAGGCTATCTGCCCGCGCATCACTATGACCAGGTGTTCACCGCGCACGGCGTCATCATGATCTTCTTCGTCGCGATGCCGTTCATCACCGGCCTGATGAACTATATCGTGCCGCTTCAGATCGGCGCGCGCGACGTCAGCTTTCCCTTCCTCAACAATTTCAGCTTCTGGATGACGACCGCGGGCGCGGCCCTGTGCATGATCTCGCTGTTCGTCGGCGAATTCGCGCAGACCGGCTGGCTCGCCTATCCGCCGCTGTCCGGCCTCGCCTACAGCCCCAATGTCGGGGTCGATTATTATATCTGGTCGCTCCAGATCGCAGGCGTCGGCACGACGTTATCGGGCATCAACATGGTGGTGACGATGCTCAAGCTGCGGGCGCCGGGCATGGGGCTGATGAAGATGCCGGTCTTCACCTGGACCAGCCTGTGCGCCAACATCCTGATCGTCGCGACCTTCCCCGTGCTGACCGCGACGCTCGCGCTGCTCAGCCTCGATCGTTATGTCGGGACCAATTTCTTCACCAACGACTTCGGCGGCTCGCCGATGATGTATGTGAACCTGATCTGGATATGGGGCCACCCGGAGGTCTATATCCTGATCCTGCCGCTGTTCGGTGTCTTCTCCGAAGTCACCTCGACCTTCTCGGGCAAGAAGCTCTTCGGCTATACCTCGATGGTCTATGCGACGATCTGCATCACCATCCTCAGCTATCTCGTCTGGCTGCACCATTTCTTCACCATGGGGTCGGGCGCCAGCGTCAACAGCTTCTTCGGCATCACGACGATGGTGATCTCGATCCCGACGGGTGCGAAGCTCTTCAACTGGCTGTTCACCATGTATCGCGGCCGCATCCGCTTCGAGCTGCCGATGATGTGGACGGTCGCCTTCATGCTGACCTTCGTCGTCGGCGGCATGACCGGGGTGCTGCTCGCGGTGCCGCCCGCCGACTTCGTGCTCCACAACTCGCTGTTCCTCGTCGCGCATTTCCACAACGTCATCATCGGCGGCGTGTTGTTCGGCCTGTTCGCGGCGATCAACTATTGGTGGCCCAAGGCGTTCGGCTTCCGCCTCGATCCCTTCTGGGGCAAGGTCAGCTTCTGGTGCTGGGTGCCGGGCTTCTGGCTTGCCTTCATGCCGCTCTATATCCTCGGCCTGATGGGCGTGACCCGCCGGATGCGCGTGTTCGACGACCCGAGCCTGCAGATATGGTTCGTCGTCGCCGGCTTCGGCGCCGCGGTGATCGCGGTCGGCATCGCCGCAATGCTGATCCAGTTCGCGGTCAGCATCTGGCGCCGCGACCAGCTTCGCGACGAGACCGGCGATCCATGGGAGGGGCGCACGCTCGAATGGGCGACCAGCTCGCCGCCGCCCGATTACAACTTCGCCTTCACGCCGGTGATCCACGATCTCGACGCGTGGCACGACATGAAGCGGCGCGGCCACGGCCGGCCGGTGACGGGGTTCCGCGACATCCACATGCCGAGCAACACCGGCGCGGGTGTCATCCTCGCGGGGATCAGCCTGGTCATGGGCTTCGCGCTCGTCTGGCATATCTGGTGGCTGGTAGGGGTCAGCTTCGCCGCACTGATCGGCGTCGCGATTGCCCATACGTTCAACTACAAGCGCGATTTCGACATCCCCGCGGCGACCGTCGCGGCGGTCGAGGACGCGCGCACCCGCCGGCTCGCGGCGACGGGAGCCTGACATGAGCACCTCCACTCTCGCCAAGCCGGACGAGGAGCTGTCCTTCTATCAGCTCGACGAGCACCCGCATCCGGAGGGGCACAGCACGATGCTGGGCTTCTGGATCTATCTGATGAGCGACTGCCTCATCTTCTCGATCCTTTTCGCCTGCTATGCGGTGCTCGGCGGCAATTATGCCGCAGGGCCGGCGCCGAAGGATCTGTTCGAACTGCCGCTGGTCGCGCTCAACACCGCGATGCTGCTGATCTCGTCGATCACCTTTGGTTTCGCGGTGCTCCAGATGCAGCAGGGCAAGGTGCGCGGCACACAGATATGGCTTGCGGTCACCGCGCTGTTCGGCGCCGCCTTCCTCGCGATCGAGCTCTACGAGTTCCAGCATCTGATCCACATCGGCGCGACGCCGCAGCGCAGCGCCTTCCTGTCCGCCTTCTTCACGCTGGTCGGGACGCACGGGCTGCATGTGACCTTCGGCATCGTCTGGCTGCTGACCCTGATGGTCCAGCTCGGCCGGCACGGGCTGATCCCCGCGAACAAGCGCCGCGTCATGTGCCTTTCGATGTTCTGGCACTTCCTCGACGTCGTGTGGATCGGCGTCTTCACGATCGTCTATCTGATGGGAATGCTGCAATGAGTCCCGAGTCCACTCCCGGCCATGCGGCCCATCCGCACGAGATCGAGATGCCGCACGCCTCGCTGCGCGATTATCTGATCGGCTTCGCGCTGTCGGTGGTGCTGACCGCCATCCCCTTCTGGCTGGTGATGACGATGCCGCTGTCGGCAGGCGCCACCGCGGCGATCATCATGGGCTTCGCGGTCGTGCAGATCGTCGTCCACATGATCTTCTTCCTCCACATGACGCCGAAGGCCGAGGGCGGCTGGTCGCTGACCTCGCTCGTCTTCACGATCATCGTGCTCGGCATCGCGCTCGCGGGATCGCTGTGGGTCATGCACCACCTCAACACCAACATGATGCCGATGCCGCACGACATGAACCAGTTGCCGTGAAGCGGCGGCTGCTGACGGCGCTGGCGCTGCTGTTCGCGGCGGGTTTCGTCGCGCTCGGCATCTGGCAGGTCGAGCGGCGGGCGTGGAAGCACGAGCTGATCGCCGCGGTCGACGCGCGCATCCATCGCCCGCCGGTCGCCGCACCGGGGCCGGCCGAGTGGCCGGGCATTTCGGCCAGGAACGACGCCTATCGCCGGATCAGCGCCACCGGTCGCTTCCGCCACGACCGCGAAACGCTGGTGCAGGCGGTCACCGAGCGCGGCGCCGGCTATTGGCTGCTCACCCCGCTCGAAACGCCGGGTTTCACCCTGCTCGTCAACCGCGGCTTCGTGCCGACGGACAAGCGCGAGGCGGCGACGCGCGCCGCGGGCAATCCGGGCGGCACCGTCACCGTGACCGGCCTGCTGCGTATCACCGAGCCGGGCGGCGCCTTTCTGCGCGCCAACGATCCCGCAGCGGACCGCTGGTATTCGCGCGACGTCGCGACCATTGCCCGCGCGCGCGGACTGGGGCGCGTCGCCCCCTATTTCCTCGATGCCGACGCCGTGCCCAATGCGGGCGGCTATCCGGTCGGCGGGCTGACCGTGGTGCGCTTTCGCGATCCCCACCTCGTCTATGCGCTGACCTGGTTCGCGCTCGCCGCGATCAGTTTCTTTTTTGCCTGGCGCCTGTGGCGTCCGGCGACGCTTCGGTCCAATAGTGATAGCTGATGACCGTTCCGTCCCCGACGACCGCGCTGCCGGAAGCCGACGCCGGCCGCCGCAACATGACGTTGCTGATCCAGCTCCGCTGGCTCGCGGTGGGCGGGCAGCTCGCGACGATCGCGGTGGCGCGCAGCCTGATGGACATCGCGCTGCCCCTCGCGCCGCTGCTCGCCGCGATTACGGTGCTGGTCGCCATCAACTTCGCCAGCCTCGCGCTGCTCGCCCGCGGGCGCGCGGTGACCAATGCCGAACTGACCGCCGCGCTGCTCTTCGACGTCGCGGCGCTCGCGTGGCAGCTTCACCACAGCGGCGGACTGACCAACCCCTTCGCCTCGCTCTTCCTGCTTCAGGTCGTGATCGGCGCGATCCTGCTGACGCCGCGCTCGTCCTGGGCGATCGTCGCGGCAACGCTCGCCGGCCTCGCGACGCTGCGGATCGACCCGACGCCACTGCTGCTCCCGCCGCGCTACGCCCACGATCCCTTTGCCCTCTATCTTCAGGGCAGCCTCGTCTGCTTCGTGCTGATCGCGGTGCTGCTCGTCGCCTTCGTGACGCGGATCAACCGCAATCTGCGCGACCGCGACGCGGCGCTCGCCGCAGCGCGGCAGCGCGCGGCGGAGGAGGATCATATCGTCCGCATGGGCCTGCTTGCGTCGGGCGCGGCGCACGAGCTCGGCACGCCGCTTTCGACGCTGTCGGTACTGATCGGCGACTGGAAGAAGGAGCCCGATATCGCGCGCCACGGCGAATTGCAGGCCGACCTTGCCGACATGGACGCCGCGGTCCAGCGCTGCAAGACGATCGTCAGCGGCATATTGATGTCAGCCGGCGAAGCGCGCGGAGAGGCGCCGCGCCTCACGACCATGCGCGCCTTCCTGACCGCGACCATCGAGGACAGCCGCGCGGTGCGGCTGCCGGGCTCGATCGAGTTCAACGACCTGTTCGGCGCCGACGTCCCCATCGTGTCCGATCCCGCCCTGCGCCAGGTTATCGGCAACGTCCTCGACAATGCGGCGGAAATATCCCCCGACTGGACCGGCGTGACGGCGTCGCGCGACGGCGACATGGCGGTGATCGAGATCGCCGACCGCGGCCCCGGCTTCAGCGAAGATATGCTCGAAAGCTTCGGCCGCCCCTATAGCTCGACCAAGGGGCGTCCCGGGGGTGGGCTGGGATTGTTCCTGCTCGTCAATGTGCTGCGCAAGCTGGGCGGCGGCGCCAGTGTCGCGAACCGCGATGCGGGCGGGGCGCTGGTGCGCATCACCCTGCCCCTCTCCGCCCTCGCGGCGCCCGAAGGAGAGTCGTGATGGACGCGAAACGACAGCTCGTGATCGTCGAGGACGACGAGGCGTTCGCCCGGACCCTGAAACGCTCGTTCGAGCGGCGCGATTATGAGGTGCGCGTCGCGCCCGGCCCCGACGCGCTCGAGGCGCTGCTCACCGGCTGGCGGCCCGGCTATGCGGTGGTCGACCTCAAGCTCGGCAATGCCTCTGGCCTCTCCTGCGTCCAGACGCTGCGCGCCGCCGACCCGGCGATGCGCATCGTCGTGCTGACCGGCTTCGCGAGCATCGCCACCGCGGTCGAGGCGATCAAGCTGGGCGCCTCCTATTATCTCGCCAAGCCGTCGAACACCGACGATATCGAGGCGGCGTTCGAACGCGCCGAGGGCGACGTCGACGCGCCGATCGGCGCGCGGCCCTCGTCGATCAAGACCGTCGAGTGGGAGCATATCCACCAGACGCTCGTCGAAACCGGCTTCAATATCTCGGAGACCGCGCGGCGGCTGGGAATGCACCGCCGCACGCTGGCGCGAAAGCTGGAGAAGCGCCAGATCCGCTGATCGCGCGCTTTGCAGGACGAAATGAAACGGCTAACCGGCTGACGGGCCGAACAAGACAAAGGTGCGGATTTGAAAACTCTTCTGACCGGCGGCGCCGGCTATATCGGCAGCCATGTCGCGGTCGCGCTCGTCGCGGCGGGGCACGAGGTCGTCTGCTTCGACAATCTGTCGAACAGTCGTTCGGAGGTCATCGAGCGGCTGGAGACGATCACCGGCCGGACGATCCCGCTCGTCGTCGGCGACATCCGCGACCGCGAGGCGGTTCGCGCGGCGATCGCCGACCATGACGTCCAGGCGGTCATCCACTTCGCAGGGCTGAAGGCAGTCGGCGAATCGGTGTCCGAACCGATCAAATATTACGACAACAACGTCCGCGGCACGCTGGCGATGATCGAGGCGATGATCGACTGCGACGTGAAGACGCTGGTCTTTTCGTCGAGCGCGACCGTCTATGGCCAGCCGCAATATCTGCCGCTCGACGAGGCGCATCCGACCTCCGCCACCAACCCCTATGGCCGCACCAAGCTGATGATCGAGGAGATGCTGGCCGACATCGCCGCCGCCGACCCCGCCTGGCGGATCGCGGTGCTGCGCTATTTCAACCCGGTCGGCGCGCATGACAGCGGACTGATCGGCGAAGACCCGAGCGGAATTCCGAACAATCTGATGCCCTTCATCAGCCGCGTCGCGGCGGGACGCCTGCCCGAACTGTCGGTATTCGGCAACGATTACGACACCCCCGACGGCACCGGGGTGCGCGACTATGTCCATGTCGTCGATCTTGCCGAAGGCCACGTCGCGGCCCTCGACGCCATCGCCGCGGGCGAGGCGCCGCTCGGCATCTGGAACCTGGGCACCGGCGAGGGCTATTCGGTGCTCGACATGGTGGCAAGTTTCGAGCGGGTGAACGGCGTCAACGTGCCCTATCGCATCGCGCCGCGCCGGCCGGGCGACGTCGCGAGCTGCTACGCAAGCCCCGACCGCGCCCGCGACGAACTCGGCTGGGCGGCGCAGCGCGGGCTCGACGCGATGTGCGGGTCGAGCTGGACCTTCGAGCGGACCCTCGCGATGCGCAATGCGAAGCAGGGGTCCGACGAATAGCCTAGCCGAACCAGCCGGCCGTCTGCGCGAGCACCCACAGGCCGATCGCCAGGAACAGCGCCGCGGCGACAAGGCGCACCTTGGCGAGATCGACGCGCTTCAACAGTTCGTGCCCCAGGAAGATCGCCGGCACATTCGCGATCATCATGCCGAGCGTCGTCCCCGCCGTCACCGCGATCACATCGTGGAAGCGCGCGCCGAGGGCGATCGTCGCGACCTGCGTCTTGTCACCCATCTCGACGAGGAAGAAGGCGACCAGCGTCGTCAGGAAAGCGCCGAAACGCGGAGCGGGAGCCTCTTCCTCATCGAGGTTGTCCGGAATCAGCGTCCACGCCGCCATCGCCACGAAGGAAGCACCGATGGCATAGCGGAAGATCGGGCTGTCGAAAAAGGCGGCCGCCTGCGCGCCAAGCAGCGCCGCGAGCGCATGGTTGGCAAGCGTCGCCACCAATATGCCGAGGATGATCGGCGTCGGCCGCCGGAACCGCGTCGCGAGCAGTATCGCGAGGAGCTGCGTCTTGTCGCCGATCTCGGCGAGCGCGACCACCGCGGTCGAGGTGAGCAGGACTTCCATGAAAAACTCCGGGGCCGGGCGGCTCGCGATTCCAACGGACATCATACCCGCCGCCCGGCCCGGACGAAGGTGCGATGCCATTGGTCTCGCCCAAGCGGTGCTCCCGCTTCCACCGCACCACGGCCTCTCGACCGAGTATGTTGACGCGGCGGCCCGCCGCGTGCGTGCGGCGGCTGGCTACTCCCCAGATGACCGGGCGGCGGTAGACGGCGAATTGCAATGTTGCAAGGATTTATACCAAGGTGCGGTGATCTTGACCGATGAGGACGGTTTCTGGCGGTTCTCGGCGAGGAGGCTGCGCCGGGACGATGTGGTTCATCGTCCCAAGCAGGCGACGCTGTCCGAGAGCCGCCAGAAACCGCCCGCCGGGTTGCCAGTCCCGCCCGCTGGACCGCGTCGGCGCGTCGCAGCGATGAACCACATCGCCGCTTCCGCTCCTCCTCGCCAGCAAGCGGGACTGGCAATCCTCATCGGTCAAGATCACCGCACCTTGGTATTAGATCAGGGTTTGCGGGCCTTTTCTTCGCCCTCGCCCGCCGTCCCCGCATCGGCATTCGCTTTCGCGATCTCCGCGTCCATCGCCTTCGCCCGCGCCTCGATCTCCTTCGCCGCCTTGTCGTAGCGGGTGTCGAAATCGGGTTCCTCCTTGCACGCGGCCAGAATCAGCAACGGCAGCAGGAACGCGGCGCGGCGCATCAGTAATCCTTGCGGTACCGGACCGACAGGTTCGACTGCCCCGATCCGCCCGCCTGGCTGAGGATCGACAGCGCGCGCGTCAGGCTGATCTCGAGCTGGGTGGCGGTATAGCCGCGCGCGTCGGTGATGACCTCGATATAGATGTCGTCCGAAATATATTGCCCGGCGGCGAGCGCGGTGCCGCGCCCCTGCGTGTCGTCGGGCCCCAGGATGCGCAGCCGGTCGATGCCGGTCGCCGACTGCAGCGTGCCGAGCGGGCTCAATCCGCCGCCACCACCGCCGCGCAGCGCATTGAGTGACGAGGCGAGCTGCACTGCCTGCAACGGCGAGAGCGAGGTGATCGAATCGCCGAACAGGATGCGCGAGACGATCTCGTCCTGCGGCAGGCCCGGAACGCTGGAGAAGGTGACCTGCGGATTCATCGCGCGGCCCGAGACATTAACGTTGACGGTCACCGTCTCGATCGTGTCGGTGGCGAGGAGCTGGATCGACGGGTCATAGGCATCGCCGGTCGGGAAGGTGACCTTCCCTTCCTCGAGGTCGAAGGATCGACCCGCGAAGCCCAGGGTGCCGCGCACCAGATCGATCTCGCCGGTCACGCGCGGTGCCGACGTCGTGCCGCCGAGCGTGATGTCGGCTTGCCATTCGGATTCCAGCCCCATGCCGGTGACATAGATCTGGTCGCCCGCGCGCAAGTGAACGTCGAGGCGGAGCAGGTCGAACAGCGTGCCGCGCGCTGCGGCGAAGCCGTCGCCCGAAATGCGCGGGCGGCCCGCAGGCGGCTTGCGGCGCACCCCGCGCAGCACCGGCACCTCGGCCGCGCCCTCGCGCACGATGCGATAGCGCGTCTCGGGCAGACGCAAATCCCCCGATAGCAGCGCCGCCTGTCCGGCGACCTTTTCGAGCTTCAGCGTGCCGGTCGCGCGCGCGCCGATATTGTCGCTGCGCGCGAGCCGCGCATTGTCCAATTTTGCGCTGATATTCATCGGATAGCCGTCGGCGGCGGCGAGGCTGACATAGCCGCTGGCCTGCAGGCTACCGTCGCCCGCCGTCGCGGTCAGCTTGTCGATTTCGAGCCGGTTGCCGGTGAAGCGGCCATCGACGACCATGTCGGTCAGCCGCGTGCCATAGGTCTGATTCTCGTAGGTCATGCCGCGCCCGCGGATCACGCCGTCGAGACAGGGGTCGAAAACGCGGCAACTGAAATCGGCGGCGACCGCGACCGGTCCGCCAACGCGCTGATCGGGCATGCCGGCGAAGGAGAAGAGCGTTTCAGCCGGGCCGTTGTAGCGGATGCCCCCGCTCAGCGGCGCCGCCTGCAATCGCTCGGTCCAGCTTCCCGCCCCCGGTCCCACCGGGCGCAGCGATGCCTGCAGCCGGCCGATGACGCTGCCGCGCTCGCGCATCACCGCGCGCACCTCGCCGCCATCGGGCAGCAGCTTGCCGGCGACATTGATGTCGACCGGTTCGCTGACAAGAGCGGCGGTGGTGCGGGTGAAATTGTTGATCGTCAGCCGTGCATCGGCGCGCGGGAAGGCGTCGGCGCTCGTCTGCTCGAAATCGAGGCTGCCGGTCGCGCGGCCACCGAGCCCCATGTCGGGATAGACCGCGTTGAGCAGCGCCATATTGACCCGTTCGAGCCGGCTCTGGAGGATGATGCCGTCGCCGAACTTGCCCGCCAGCCGCGCGCTGCTGCCGCGGCCGAGATCGACCGTCGTCGGCAGCAGTTCATAGCCGTCGGCGCCGGGGACGATGCGCGCGGGCGCTTCGGTCTTGAACGAAATACCGGTGGCGCGGCCCTGTACCGCCGCGCGCCAGAGGTCGGGCTGGAGCTGCGCGTTGACCGCGACGCGGAACGGTACGCCGCTCGTCCCCTCAACCAGCGCCTGCGCCTGACCGCTGCCGTTCCGATAGTCGATCTTCACCCGGCCGACCGCGATGTCGACGCTGCGGACGTGGGTTTGCGCGAGCTGGATGTCGGCGACGACGCGCGGCTGTTCGTAAAGCGTGACGTCGGCATCGACGACCGCCGACCCGACATTGAGCCCGGCCGCGCCGGGCAAGCTGACGTTGTTGGCGCGGATATTGATCGCCGCGGCCTGATAGGCGCCATCGGCGCTCAGGCGGATCAGGCCGCCCAGCCCCTGTCCCGCCGCGTCGAGGCGCCCGACGAACGGCCCCGCCTCGCTCTGCACGAGCCGGCCCTTCATGCCGATCCCCGACAGGTCGGCGCGCTCGACGTCGATCGTCAGCGGGCCGGCGGCGGTCAGCAGCACGACGTCGGCCGACAGCGGCCCGTAGTCGGTCCCGCCGGTCGCCGCGAGGCGATAACCATTGGGCGCTCCCGTCAGCCGCGCTTCGAGGTTTACGAGCCCGATGCCGAGGCCGGGGCGTTCGGCGCGCAGGATCGCGCGCGGATCGCTGATCGTCCCCGCCACCTCGACCCCGAGCGGACCGTAATCCTGCGAGGTCGCGCGCGCCGCGAGCTGAATGCGACCGTCGGGCGAATAACTCCCCTGCCCGCTGGTTACGCGCAGCCGCGGCGCGGTCAGCCGCAACTGGCTGAAGCGCACGATGCCATCGGTGCCGTAGCGGATGGCCGCGGTGGTCACCGCATTGCCTCCGAGCAGATCGCGCACGCCGGTGTTGAAGAGTTGCGTCGAACGCGCGCGGACGTTGCCGGCGATCTCGAAGCCGCCGCGCGGCGCGGTCTTCAGGTCCATGTTCGTGTCGATGTTGAACAGGCCGACGCTTTCGATGCGGTAATTATTGACCCGCCCGTCGATGGCGCCGGTGTAGAAGCCCTTGTTCAGGTCGGCGACGATGATCGCCTTCGCGTCGATGCGCGGCGAGCGCAGGCGCAGATTGTCGCTGAGGATGCGGCCGTCCGCATAGGCAAGGTCGCCGTCGAGGCGCACCGCAGTGAGCGTGCCACCGGCGACCGTGTCGAGCCCGCGGATGCGCGCCGCGCGCCCGGCGACCGGGACGAGGATCTGGTCGGCATCGACCCGCGCCTTGCCCGCGAGGCTCAGCGTCTCGACGACGATATCGTTGAAGGCGAGCGTCTTGGCATCGGCGCGATAATCGACCGTCGGCATCGCGAAGGCGCCGTCGAGCCGCGCGCTCGCGCGCACGCCATTGCCGCGCACCGCGGGCGCGATCGCGCCGGGACGCAGCAGGACGAAGGCGAGTTGGAGCCCGTCGTAGCGACTCTCTCCCAGATCGAGCCCGCCGCTGATCCCTAGGCGGAAGGCGTCGGACGACACGCGCCCGTCGAGATCGGCCTTGCGCTCGGCGAGCCGCGCGGTGAGATCGAGGTCGGTTTGCGGCCCGAGCAGCGACGCCGTCGATCCCCCGAACAGGCGCGAAGCCTGCGTCGTCCCTTTCGCAGTGAAGGTGCCGTCGCGCGCGGCAAGCGTAACGCGCGCGAGCGGCTGCGCGCCCAGGTCGGCGGTCAGGCGGCCATCCCATTTCGTCCAGTCACCGCGCCCGTCGAGTTTCGCGGCGAGCGGTTCGGTGAAGCCGCCCATCGCTGCGAGCACCCCGTCCTGCGGCGCCTTCAGGTCCAGCGTCATGGCGAGCCGGTTCCGCTCGGGCACCGCATCGAGCAACAGCTTCAACGTGTCGCCCTTCGCATCGGCGCCGATCGTGGCGGCGTCGGCGCTCACCTGCGCGCGGCGGTCGGCGATCGCGATCTTGCCCGAAAGCCGCGCCTCCTGCCGCTCGCCGGCAACGGCGGGGGCGAAGACGATCCGGTCGACCTGCAGCTTTGCGACGTCGATGTCGATATCGGGAAGCAGCGGCTCGCCGGTGTCGGGCACCGGCTTGAATTCGGGGAGCCGCAGGACATTGATCCGCTGCGCGGTCGCCGAGCGCACATCGACATGGTTCGACAGAAAGGCAAAGGGCCGCCAGTCGATCCGCAATTCGGGCGAGGTCAGGAAACGCCCCTTGGGATCGGCCAGCGAAAAGTCGCGCACGATCATCTTGCCATAGAGCGAGCCGTCGAGGCGGCCGATGCCGATCTTCATCCCGTTCTCGAATTCATATTTCTCGATCTGGGTGACCACGAAACGGCGCCCCGCGTCGCTGTTGAGGCCGATCAGGAATAGCGCGACGAGTGCGACGAGCCCAAGCAGCGCGATGCCGATCCAGCGCGCGAGGCGGCGCGGCCAGGGATTCGGGGCGGCCACCGCCTCGCCCTCGGCGTCGAAGGGCGTGTCCCCCGCCATCAGAAAGCCTGCCCGATCGACACATAGACGGCGATCTTCGCCTCACCCGGCCGGCGACCGAGCGGCGTCGCGACGTCGAAGCGCATCGGCCCGAAATTGGTGTAATAGCGCGCGCCGATCCCGGCGCCGAAGCGCAGGTCGGCAAAGGTCGGGGTCGAGCCGCGATAGACCTGGCCCGCATCAAGGAAGCCGACGACCCCGAAATTGCCGAAGCGATAGCGCGCCTCGACCGCCGCTTCGTTGACGCTGCGGCCGCCGATGGGATCGAGATTGGGGTCCTTCGGCCCCAGCTCCTGATAGCCGAAGCCGCGCACCGACCCGCCGCCGCCGGCGTAGAAGCGCCGCGACGGCGCGAGCCGCTCGCGCGAGGCGCCGAGGATCGATCCGACACGCACGCGCCCCGCAAGAACGAGGCTATCGGTCACCGGATAATAGCCGCTGACATCGAGCCGCGTGCGCGCATAGGGCGTGAACTTGCCGCTCAGCGACCCTTCGGGCTGGACCAGCGCGGTGATGCGGAAGCCCTTGGTGGGATCGAGCAGGCTGTCGGACCGGTCGATGCCGACCTGGCCAGTCAGGCCGAGAATGGTATAGAAATCGCGGACGCGCTCGCCGCGCGCGAAGTCGTAATCATCCTCGCTCGTCGCGATGAGTTCGGCGCCATAGGCATAGGTCAGCTTCTTCTGCCACAGCGGCGTCGAATCATAGCTCCAGCGCACGCCGACGCGGCCGGTCAGCGCCTCGAACGCATTATAGTTGCTGCGTTTCGCCTCCGACACCAGCTCGAAGGTGCGGTCGCGGCGCCCGGCGTTCGAGCGGCGAAGGGTGACCCCCAGCCCCTGCTCCTGCGTGCCCGCGACGCCGCGGACGATCAGCGCGCCTTCAGGCGGAAAGAGGTTGCGGTGCGTCCAGCTTCCCTCGAGGCGGATGCCCTCGCCGGTGCCGTAGCCCGCGGTCGCGGCGATGGTCCGCGGCGGGCCGGCATCCTGGGTGACCTTCATCGTCACATATTCGGTGCCGTCGCCGGCGCTCTCGCCGGTCTGCTGCGGTTCGACCGCGACGTTCGAAAAGAGTCCGGTCGCGACCATCGCCTGCCGCAGGTCGTCGGCCTTGCGACTGTCGTACAGGTCGCCGCGCTTGAAGCGCGACATGATCGCGACATGATCGACATCGAAGGCGAGGTCGCCGGTCGTCTCGAAGCCGCCGAAGCGCGCCCGCGGGCCGATCTCGACCGGCAGCATATAGTCGCCCATCCCCGTCGCGCCGTCGAGCAGGATGTCGCGCCGCCCGATCTTGGCGAAGGGATAGCCTTCCTCGGGCAGCTTGAGCGCGATCGCCGCCTCGGCCCCCTGAACACGCTGGGCAACGATTGGCTCGCCAACCGCCAGCGGGAAATTATCCTCGATCAGCGTCGGCGGAACGGTCGGGTCGGCCTGGATATCGATCGACGCGAAGCTGTAGCGCTGCCCCGGCGTCACGTCGATGACCGCGACCACCGGCCCGCGCCGGCCGCGGCGACGCCCTTCGGTATCACCGGCCTCCTTCGTCGCCTCGCTCGCGACCGGCGTGCGGTCGATCCGCGTGTCGACGCGCCCGTCGTAGAAACCCTCGGACGACAGGATTCGCTGCATCAGTTCGGCGTCGGCGGACAGGCGGGCGCGCACCATCGCGATATTGTCGGCCTTGCCGTCGCCATCGCGGAGCGCCGACAGATCGTCGAACAGGTCGGCGAGATCGACGTCGGTGGCAGTGTCCGCCGCGGCGAGGCCGTTGACCTGCAGGCTGTACTGGATCGTCCGGTTGCGGCCCTCGTCCTCGGGTTCCGCGAACTGGACCGGCTCGACGTTGAAACTGCCCAACGGCGGCAGTGGCGCGGCAAGCTCGCTGTCACCGATCGGCGCATCGCCGATCGCCTCGACCGCATCGCCATCGGCCAGCGCGGGAACCGGCGTGCCATCGACCTCCGGCGGTGCAGCGCCTTGCGCATCCGCGGCGGCGGTGCCGTCGGCGGCAGTGCCATTGCCGCGACCGCGCCGCGCCGCGGCTTCGGCCTGTCGCCGCTCGAAATCGGCGATCGATTCGAGCGGACGGTCGAGTTCGGGATCGTCCTCCGCGCTGATCGGCGGAATCGCGTCCCGGAATTCCTCGTCCTCGATGATCGGGGCCACGTCGGGCAACAGGACGTCGGGCGGCGGCGGGGTCGGGGCGGCGATATCGGTGCCGTCGGTCCCGATGGTCCGCACCACCGGCGGCGGCTCGACGGCAGCGGGAGGTCCCGCCGACTGCGCCTGCGCGGGTACGCCCAGACAGAGCGAGACCGAGGAAGCCGACAGAATCAGCAACGACCGCAAGGCAACGAGCGGCAGGCGGTCAAATTCGCGAGGCTTTTCAAGATATCGCATTGGAGCCTGACAACATGATTTTGACCCGTCGTGATCGCCCTGTGAAGGGTGCCGGCGAGGAGCGGGGCGCCGCGCGGGCCGGTGGCCCGTGCAAGACCCACGACGAAATCCGGCGCCCTTCACAGGACGACCCCTGCGGGGCGGGCCGATTTTGGCCCATTGCCGCGTTGCTCGTCGGTCACGATGCCTCAGCATCGCTCCCTCCTCGCGCCTCGCACTGGGCCAAAATCGGCTCCGTCACGGCGGGTCAAAATCATGTTATCAGGCTCTGAATCTCTGCCGATGCGCACTTGTGGCTTGCCGCGCTGTCCTGTGCAACCGCAATCTCGGCCAATTGCGATCAGCCGAGAGCGGTGCGCCTTAGCTATCGGCGCCGAAGAGGTCTCTGCTGTAGACCTTGTCCGCGACGTCGGTCAGTTCGTCGGTGATGCGGTTGGCGATGATGACATCGGCCTCGCGCTTGAACGCGGCGAGATCGCGCACGACGCGCGAGTTGAACAGCCGATCCTCTTCGAGCAGCGGTTCATAGACGATGACCTCGATCCCCTTCGCCTTCACCCGCTTCATCACGCCCAATATGCTGCTCGCCCGGAAATTATCCGACCCCGCCTTCATCGCGAGGCGGTGGATACCGACGACACGCGGGCCGCGCTTGATGATCTCGCCGGCGATGAAATCCTTGCGCGTCGTGTTCGAGGAGACGATCGCCTGGATCAGATTCTGCGGCACCTCCTTGTAATTGGCGAGCATCTGCTTGGTGTCCTTGGGCAGGCAATAGCCGCCGTAGCCGAAGGAAGGATTGTTGTAGAAGGAGCCGATGCGCGGATCGAGGCACACGCCCTCGATCACCTGGCGCGGGTCGATGCCATGCGCCGCGGCATAGGTGTCGAGTTCGTTGAAATAGGCGACGCGCATCGCAAGATAGGTGTTGGCGAACAGCTTGATCGCCTCGGCCTCGGTATTGCCCGTCTGCAGCACCGCGGTGTCGGGATCGAGCGACGCTTCGCGCAGCAGCGCCGCGAACTCGGCGGCGCGCGGGCTGGTGTTGCCGACGATGATCCGCGATGGATGGAGATTGTCGTAGAGCGCCTTGCCCTCGCGCAGGAACTCGGGCGAAAAGACGATCGCATCGCTGCCGGTCTCGGCGCGCATCCGCTCGGTGAAGCCGACCGGCACCGTCGACTTGACGACGATCAGCGCGCCCGGCGCCATCGCGAGCGCGTCGGCGATCACCGATTCGACGCTCTGCGTGTTGAAATAATTGCTCTCCGGATCATAGTCGGTGGGCGTCGCCACGACGACGAAATCGGCCCCGTCATAGGCGGCCGCTTTGTCGAGCGTCGCGGTCAGATCGAGCGGCCTGTTCGCCAGATATTCCTCGATCTCGGCGTCGGCGATCGGCGAAATCCGCGCGTTGAGTTGCTCGACCTTCTGCGCGTCGATGTCGAGCGCGATCACCCGGTTGCGCTGCGCGAGCAGCACGGCGTTCGAGATGCCGACATAGCCCGTGCCGACCACCGTGACTCTTTTCGCCGCGCCGGTCTTCGTCGAGGGGAGATCGGACATTATCGTTCCTGTCGCTGTTGGGGACAGCCGCCCCTAGCAGCCACCGGCGGACCGCTCAACTCGTCCTGCCGCTCAAGTCCCGCAGAAGGTCGTATAAGGACCGAAATCCTCCGGCGCGGGTCTTGCGAAATCCTGCCATTCGGGGCGCTCGGCATAGGGGTGCCGCACGACCTCGAGCAATTGCTCCCAGGGCGCCATATCGCCGCCTTCCGCGGCTTCGAGCGCCGCCTCGACCCGATGATTGCGCGGAATATAGAGCGGGTTCACCGCATCCATCGCCGCGGCGCGCGCGACGGGATCGGCCGCCTCGGCCTCGATCCGTTGCCACCAGTCCGCGACCCAGGGGGCCATCGCCTCGGATTCGGGAAGCAGCGCCGCGAGCGGAGCGCCGTCGCCGCGCAGCAGCGCGGCCAGCGCGCGGAAGAAGCCGGTGAAATCGACGCCATGCCGTTCCAGCGCCTCGAACAGCCCGTCGATCAGATCGCCTTCGCCGTCGAACGCCCCGGCGATCCCCAGCTTGCCGCGCATCCGTGCCAGCCAGGCCGACCGGAACCGGTCGGGAATGCCGTCCACGATCGTTTTCGCTTCCTCGACCCCTTCCGGATCGACGGCGTTGATCGCGGGCAGCAGCGCCTCGGCGAAACGCGCCATGTTCCAGTGCATCATCTGCGGCTGGCGGCCATAGCTGTAGCGTCCGGTCGCGTCGATCGAACTGAACACGGTGCCGGCGGCGAACCGGTCCATGAAGGCGCAGGGGCCGTAATCGATCGTCTCGCCGCTGATCGCGATATTGTCGGTGTTCATCACCCCGTGGATGAAGCCGATGCCGAGCCAGCGCGCGACGAGATCGCATTGCAGGCCGATAACACGGTCGAGCAGCGCGAGATGGGGATTGGGTGCTTCGCCCAGTTCGGGGAAATGGCGGCGAATGCTGTAATGTGAAAGCTGTGCGACATGGTCGGCGCCGAAGTGGGCGGCGAAGAACTGAAAGGTGCCGACGCGGATATGGCTGCTCGCGATTCGCGTGAGCACCGCGCCGGGATGTCCACGCTCGCGCTGCACCCGGTCGCCGGTCGCGACCGCGGCGAGCGAGCGCGTCGTCGGGACGCCCATCGCCGCCATCGCCTCCGACACCAGATATTCGCGCAGCACCGGGCCGATCGCCGCCTTGCCGTCGCCGTTGCGCGAAAAGGCGGTCGGCCCCGATCCCTTGAGCTGGACGTCGAAGCGCGCACCGTCCGGCGCGACCAGTTCGCCGAGGAGCAGCGCGCGGCCGTCGCCGAGCTGGGGCGAGAAATGGCCGAACTGGTGCCCGGCATAGGCGAACGCCAGCGGGTTTGCGCCGCCGGGCAGCTCCGCGCCCGAAAACAGCCGCGCCAACCCGGCATCGTCCGTTTCCGTCAGGTCGATGCCGAGCCGCTCGGCAAGCGGACGATTGAAGGCGAGCAGCTTCGGCGCCGGCGGCGGCGCGGCCTCGGCTGGGGCGTAAAAGCCTTCCATCATACGGTGGAAGCTGTTGTCGAAGGCAATCTTCATGGCATCGGTCCTGTCGCTGCCGCTATGGACAAAGCCAAGGCCAGCGACAATAGCGTCGGCGATACCGAAGGGGCCGATTGCGATATGAACGAAACGGACGAAGCGCTGGCCGTCAGGCTGGCGGAAGCGGCGGGTGTAATCCTCCTTGGCCTGCGCGAAGCCGGCGAACTGACCGGAAAGGCGCTGGGCGCCGCTGGCGACCGCGATGCCAATGCGATGTTGTGCCGCGAACTGCGCGCCGCCCGGCCCGATGACGCGATTCTGTCCGAAGAGGAAAAGGACAGCGCCGCCCGCCTGTCGCATTCGCGCGTGTGGATCGTCGATCCGCTCGACGGCACCCGCGAATATGGCGAGGGGCGCAGCGACTGGGCGGTCCATGTCGCGCTCGCGGTGGACGGCGTCGCGGCGGTCGGCGCGGTCGCGCTGCCGGGGCTCGGTCTCACGCTGACCTCGGGCACCCCCTTGCCGCTTGCCCCCGCCAGCCGGCCGCCGAAGATGCTCGTCAGCCGCACCCGCCCCGCCGCCGAGGCGGTGCATGTCGCCGAGCGCATGGGCGCCGAACTGGTCGCGATGGGGTCGGCGGGCGCGAAGGCGATGGCGGTCGTGCGCGGCGAGGCGGACATCTACCTCCACACCGGCGGCCAATATGAATGGGACAATTGCGCCCCCGCCGCGGTCGCCGCCGCCGCCGGGCTGCACGTCAGCCGCGCCGACGGATCGCCGATCCGCTACAACAATGCCAATCCCTATCTGCCCGACCTGCTGATCTGCCGCCGCGAACTGGCGGACGAGGTGCTGCGGCTCGCGGCATCCTATCGGACGGACGTCGCCGACTGACGCCGATTTGCCGATTGCGGCGCGCGCGCGCTTTTGCTAGCGGCCCGCCTCGTGACCTCGGGTTGCCCGGAAACGGGCATGAAAAGGGAAGGCCGGTGCAAATCCGGTGCTGCCCCCGCAACTGTAACCGGCGAGGCGGATGCGAACATGCCACTGGCGCGGCTGCGCCGGGAAGGCCGTATCCTCCAGCGACCCGGAAGCCAGGAGACCTGCCGGAGCGTCGCCGTTATCTGCGCGCGGGCGGGATGTACCGGGGGCAGGCGAGGATTCTCGCGTGACGGCAGGACCGTTACGAAGGGGAATCCACATGAAGACCGCCGCCTACCCAACCACCCTCTCGCTGCTGGCGCTCGCCGCGGCGTCGCCCGCGCTCGCGCAGCAGGCCGACGATAATTATTCGATCACCGTGATCGGCAACCGGCTGGCCGCCGAAGACACCAACGCGTCCTGGTCGGTGATCGACGAGGAGGCACTGACCCGCGCACAGAACGGCGCGGCGGCCGACCTGATCGCGCGGCTGCCGGGCGTCAACGTCACGCAGAACGGCACCCTCGGCGGCGTCACCAACCTGCGCATCCGCGGCGCCGAGGGCGAGCAGACGCTGGTCGTCATCGACGGGGTGCGCGTCGGCGACCCTTCCTCGCCCGGCGGCGGCTTCGACTTCGCCAATCTGATGATCGGCGGCATCGACCGCATCGAGCTGCTACGCGGCGCCAACAGCCTGCCCTGGGGCAGCCAGGCCATCGGCGGCGTGGTGTCGGTAACGACGACGCGCCCGTCCGCCGACGGCAGCGACCGCACGACCGGCCGCTTCGGCGCCGAAGTTGGCGCGCGCGATACGGTGCGGCTGAACGGCCAGCTCCGCACCGCGGCGCTCGGCCCGGCCGAGTTCGGCATCGGCGCCGGCTATGTCCGCACCGACGGTATCAGCAACGCCGCCGTCGGCACCGAGCGCGACGGCTATCGGCAAGTTTCGGTCAACCTTACCAACCGCACGCGGATCGGCGAGACGATCGAATTACGTGCCTTCGGCCTGTTCGCCGACAGCCGGGTCGAACTCGACGGCTTCCCGCCGCCGACCTACAGCAGTTTCGGCGATACCGACGAATATCAGAAGACGCGCGAACATTATGCCGCGGCGACCATCGAACACCGGCCGGGCGGCAGCGACACCAACGGCGGCTTTTCGCACAAGCTGCAGTTCGGTTTCGCCGACATCAACCGCGACAATTTCGATCCATCCATCGGCGACGACCCGAATTTTTCGGCGCGCGGGCGCAGCGAACGGCTGAGCTACAGCCTCGACTGGAGCGCGCTCGGCGGCGACCGGCTGCGACTGCTCGCCGGCGCCGAGCGCGAATGGACGCACGCGCTGACCTCCAGCGCCTTTTCGAGCGATCGGGGCAAGACCGCGATCACGTCCTTCTGGGGGATGCTAGTCGGGCGGCCGACCGAGAACCTATCGATCACCGCGGGGGTCCGCCACGACGATCACCGCGATTTCGGCGGCGCGACGACCTTCGCGGTCGATGCCGGGCAAAAGCTGGGCGATCTCGTCACGCTGCGCGCCAGCTATCGCGAAGGCTTCAAGGCGCCGACCCTCTACCAGCTTTCGGACACGGCGGGCGCTTACGGCAATCCCGACCTGCTGCCCGAACGCGCGCGCGCCTATGAGATCGGCCTGCGCTTCGGCACGACGCAGGGCTGGTTCCTCGACGTCGCCGCCTTCCGCCGCGACAGCAGCAACCTGATCGACTTCGTCTCCTGCCCCGCCGGGCCGGCCCCCCAGCCCCCGATCTGCGCGGGCGGCTATCGCCCCTTCGGCACCTACGACAATATCAACCGCGCCCGCGCCGAGGGGATCGAGGTCGAGGGCGGCGTGCGGCTGAACGAAAGTTTTTCGCTCAGCGGCAATTACAGCCTGCTGTCGGTCAAGGATCGCACCCCCGGCTCGGCGCTCGAGGGTAACCGCCTCGCGCGGCGGCCGCGGCACGTGGTCAACGCCGCACTCACCTGGACGCCGCAGGGCGCGCTCGCCGGCACCGATGTGTCGCTCGCGGTGCGCCATGCCGGCGCCAGCTTCGACGATCGCGCGAATCTCGTGCGCCTGGACGCTTACTGGCTCGTCGACCTGCGCGCCTCCTACCCGCTCACCGATGCCATCGACCTTTATGGCCGCGTCGAGAATCTGTTCGACGAGGATTATCAGACGGTCGCGACCTATGGCACGCCGGGCCGCTCGGCGACCGTCGGCGTGCGCTGGGCCTTCTGATGCGCATCGCGGCGGCGCTTGCGATGCTGGCGGCCCTTGCGGCCTGCCAGCCGCGCGCGCCGCTGCCCGCGCTGCGCGGCGTCGCAAGCATCGATTTCTGCGCCGACCAGATGCTGCTCGGATTGGTGCCGAAGGACCGGATTCGCGCCGTGTCGTTCGAGGCCGACAGCGACACGAGTTTCGCCGTGCCGCGCGCGCGAGGAATCGACCGGCTGCGCCCGCAGTTGGAGGATATCGTCGCCGCGCGGCCGGCGGTCGTCGTGCGCAGCTATGGCGGCGACGCGCGACTCGACGGGCAGTTGCGGGCGATGGGCATCCGGGTAGTCCAACTCGGCTTTCCGATGTCGTTCGACGACGCCCGGCGCGACATGCTGCGCGTCGGCGACGCGTTGGGGGCAGCGGCGCGGGCGCGGGCGCTGATAACAGGCTTCGACCGCGAAATCGCCGCCGCACGCACCACCGCCGACAAGGGCGCCGACAGGGGCACCGCGCTCTACGTCACCCCCGGCGACGTCACCACCGGTCCCGGCTCGCTCGTTGCCGAGGTCATGGGTGCGGCGGGCTATCGCCCCTATCGCGCTGCGCCCGGCTGGGGCAGCCTGCCGCTCGAAGCCATGGTGCGCCGCCCACCCGACCTCGTCTTCCGCGCCTTCTTCGACAGCCCGCGCTATCGGCAGGATCACTGGACCGCGTCGCGCCATCCGGTCGTCGCGCGGGCGACACGCCGCGCACGGCAGGTGGAGGTGCCCGGCGCGTGGCTGTCGTGCGGCAACTGGCTGATGGGTCATGCCGTGACCCGGCTGGCGGCGGCATGACGACGCGCGTCAATCTCGTCCTGCCGGCATTGCTGCTGCTCGCCGCGCTGCTCGCGCTGACGGTCGGTCCCGACGGCGTCTCGCCGCGCCTGCTCGCCGATGCGCTCGCCGGCACCGATCCCGCCGCTTCGATCATCCTTCTCGACATCCGCCTGCCGCGCATCCTCGCCGCCGCGCTGGTCGGCGCCGCGCTCGGGCTGTGCGGCGCGGCGCTGCAGGCGCTCACCCGCAATCCGCTCGCCGAACCCGGCATCCTCGGCGTCTCGGCGGCGGCGACGCTCGGCGCGACGCTGACCCTCTATTTCGGGCTTGCCGCCGTCTGGTCGTGGGCGCTGCCGCTCGGCGCGATCGGCGGCGCGCTGCTCGTCACCGCGCTGCTCGCCTCGGCGGCGGTGCGCACGCAGGGCATGGCGAGCCTGATCCTGATCGGCGTCGGCCTGTCGAGCCTCTGCGGCGCGGTGATGGCGCTGATCCTCAATTTCGCCCCGAACCCCTTTTCGCTGTCGGATCTCATCAACTGGACGCTGGGGTCGGTCGCCAACCGCTCGCTCGCCGACGTCGCGACGACCGCGCCGCTGATCCTGATCGGCTGCACCCTGCTCGCCAGCCAGCGCGCCAACCTGTCGCTGCTCTCGCTCGGCGAGGCAGCGGCGGTCGCGCACGGACTCGACGCGCGGCGCACCCGGATCGCGGTGATCGCCGGGACCGGCATCGCGACCGGCACAGCGGTCGCGCTCGCCGGCGCGGTCGGCTTCGTCGGCATCGTCGCGCCGCATCTGGTGCGGCCGTGGACCCGCCACGATCCGGGGCGCACCCTGCTGCCCTCGGCATGGCTCGGTGCGCTGCTTCTCGTTCTTGCCGACCTGCTGGTCCGGCTGCTGCCGACCCAGAACGAGTTGCGGCTCGGCGTCGTCGCGGCGCTCGCCGGCGCGCCGATCTTCACGATGATCGTGCTGCGACGCGGACGGACGGCCCATGGCTGACCCGCTGATCCTCGACGGCCTCACCGTCCATGCTGGCGGCAAGACGCTGATCGAGGGGGTGAGCACGACGCTCGCGCCCGGCCAGTTCACCGCGATCGTTGGCCCCAATGGCGCGGGCAAATCGACGCTGCTGCGTGCGCTGGCCGGGGTCGCCCACGCGGAGGGAAGCATGCGCCTCGGCGATACCGACCTGCGCGCGTTGCGACCCATCGAACGCGCGCGCCGCATCGCCTATCTGCCGCAAAGCCACGAACTCGCCTGGGACATGCGCGTCGCCGACATGGTCGCGCTCGGCCGCTTCGCCTATGGCGCGACGCCGGGCCGGCTGGGTGCCGCGGACCGCGCGGCCGTCGCGCAGGCGATGGCGACCGCCGGCTGCGCCGAGTTCGCCGACCGCATCGTCACCAGCCTGTCGGGCGGCGAGCAGGCGCTCGCCTGCTTCGCGCGCGTGCTGGCGGCCGACACGCCGGTGCTGCTCGCCGACGAACCCGCGGCGGCGCTCGACCCCGCCAACCAGTATCGGGTGCTCGAAACCCTCATCGGCCTCGCGCGCAGCGGGCGCACGGTCGTCGCGGTACTGCACGACCTGTCGCTCGTTGCGCAGTTTGCCGATGCGATCCTGTGGCTCGGCGGCGGGCGGCTCATCGCCCACGGCCCGGCGACCCGCGACGCCTTCGCGCGCCATGTCCCCGCCCTGTTCGGCCGCGAACCCGCCTTTGCCGAAGATGGATCGGACGCTCTCTATTTTCGCCGCGCGAGCTCGATACAAGAAAGGTCCGCACCATCGTGATGGGCGGCATGGTCGGGGGCCGCTGCAAAGGGCCACCGTTCCAACTGCGCCGCAAGCGCCAAATATCCGGTCGGTTACCTTAGGGCGGCTTGCCGTAAATCTGCATCACTCATCCCCGTTCGCCCTGAGCTTGTCGAAGGGCTGTTCTTTCTTTCAAGCGTAGCAAGAAAAAGGACGATGCTTCGACAAGCTCAGCACGAACGGAAGAAAGGGTGATGCAGATTTAACGCACGCCGCTTTAATACCAAGGTGCGCCATTGCCCGGACGACGCTTCGGCTGCGCGCAACGAGTGCGTCGAAGCCGGACTCCCTTTTGCCGGGAGAATGAAGGGCTCCGCCCCCTGACGGAGCCCTTCGACCTCGCCCCGGGGGGGGGGATTGGAGCGAGGCTATTCGTACCGCAGCGCGCGGCACATAAAATGCCCCGCCGATCGGCGGGGCATTTTACGTGATCACATTTGAAACCAGGGGGTTGTAATCGCTGGATGCAACGCATCAAAGGCGAGCCGGTTCCCCGTGCCGGGAGAGGTTTCGCACCAAGGCCGAATGCGCATCGTCCTCAGGCTCCGGTCGCGCCGCCCGAACCGGGTAGCGCGGCAAAGGATCGTGTCCGGCGGGATCACAGCTTTTCGCGGTCAGCCGCCTTCGGCGCTGGGATGATAGCGCTTGACGCGATGCAGGGTATTTCTGTCGGTGTGGTGCATTTCCGTGCCGGTGGCGGCAAGCTTCAGCGCCAGATCGGAAACATAGCTGAAGGTGCCGTCGTCATTGATCGTGAAGCTGCTCTTGAAATCGCGGATTTCGGCGCGCTCCAGCAGATATTTATTCTGCAATATGCCATAGCAGGGCTCTCCCGGTCTGGCATCGAAGGTCAGCACCTTATCGTGTGGCTCTGCGCTGCTGCCGGCAAGGATCGCGATGCCGCGTCCGAATACCACCGTGCGCATGACTTCGCCATGCGCCTTGTCCCACAGCAGGAAGCCGATTTCGTCGTGGAAGGGATCCATCGCTTCTTCGCCATGGCGCCACGCGGTCATGCTGTAATTCAGTCCCCACAAAGTCTGCTGGCCGTTTTCCTGTAAAGGAATGGGTTTGAACGAGGCCTTTTCAAAATAGGTGGTCTCGGTCGTCCAATCGTCCTTGTTATGATACGAAATATCGACTCCGACATCGCCTTCCCATTCGCCGACGAGCGGCGTCAGCGGACCCAGTTTACGCGAATAGGCAATATCATTCGGCATCGCGACTTTACTCCTCTCTCCTTGTTGCGCGGCCATGCTAACACCGCGAAGCGAGCAATGGCCAACAAAAGATCGCAGTTCCCCCAAGATCGAACCGCGCGCGAGCACATGGCGTTGCCAGAAGCCCGCCCCCCTCCATGGTGATCGGCCCCGTACCGCCGCACCAATGCCCAACGTCGAATGGAAATGGTGCGCCCGGCGGGATTCGAACCCACGGCCCCCAGATTAGGAATCTGATGCTCTATCCTGCTGAGCTACGGGCGCGTCGGCGCTCGTTTAGCGGCGCGGGGTGCGAAGCGTCAATCGGGGGATCAATTCGTCGCTTCGGGCGGCACGAAAGGAACGAGCAGCGGCATCGCGGCGATGCCGTCGTCGTGCAGCGCCCGCGCCTCGTCGGGCGAGGCCTGGCCGTGGATCAGATCCTCGGGCGCGCGTCCCTCGTGCATCGCACGCGCCGCATCCGCGAAATCGCGGCCCACCCAGCGCGATTGCGGCAGCATTTCGGCCTGTTTGCCGGCGATATGGGCAAGCAGCTTGCGGACCTGCTCGGGCGTCGGGTCGGCTGTCGCGATTTCGCTCGCCGGTTTTGCCGGCACCGGCGGCGCCACCTGCTGGTTCGACTTCGCCCCGACGCGGGGGGCCATCACCGCCTTGCGGACCTCCGCGTCGCCGCACACCGGGCAGGCGATCAGTCCGCGCGCCTGCTGGTCGGCGAAGCTGTCGCTGCTCGCGAACCACGCCTCGAAGCGGTGGTCGCCGGCGGTGCAGCAGAGGTCGAAGACGATCATGTCACGCCTTTCCGAGCAGCGGATCGAGCCCGCCCGCCGCGTCGAGCGCCGCAAGGTCGTCGCTGCCGCCGATATGCCGGCCGTCGATGAAGATCTGCGGCACGGTGCGCCGCCCGCCGGCGCGCCCGACCATCGCGTCGAAGCCGTCGCGATCCATCGTCACATCGATTTCGCGATAGGCCGCGCCCTTGCCGTCGAGCAACCTCTTCGCCCGCGTGCAATAGGGGCAGAGAAATTTCGTATAAACTTCGATCATTGCCATGCGGCTATCCCGTCATCCTTTCCTGCTGCATATCGGAATCGAGCGCCGCAAAGTCAAATGCCTTGCCGCCCTGCGCCTCGGGCACCACGCGCGCCCAGCACAGCGCCGATATCCGGGCTGCACCGCTGCGCCGCAAACTCCGCGCCGCCGCGCGCAATGTCGCGCCGCTCGCATGGACATCGTCGACCAGGATCAGATGCCGCCCCGCCGCGCGCGCCCTGGCATCGCCCGCCAGGGCAAAAGCACCCGCGACGATCCGTTCGCGCTCGCGCCGGCCCCGGCCGCGCAGCGACGGCGTCGCCTTCGCCCGCAGCAGCAGATGCGGATCGTGGGGAACGCCGCTCAGCCGCGCCAGTTCGCCCGCGACCAGCGCCGCCTGGTTGAAGCCGCGCGACCACAGCCGCCAGCGGTGCAACGGCACCGGCACCAGCAGCACCCCGCCCTCGCCCGCCCCCTCGCCCGCCAGCGCGCGTAGCGGCCGCAGCATCAGCGCCGCCATCAGCCGCGCATGGCCGAGCCGCCGCCCATATTTGAGGCGCAGCGCCACCGTGCGCGCGGCCGGACCATAGGCGACCGCGGCAGGCGCACCCTCGAACGGCGGCGGATCGGCGAGGCAGGCGCCGCATTGCAGATCGCCGTCCGGGATCGCGTTCGGCAACGGAATCGAACAGCGCGCGCAGGCAGGACCGTCGAGAAAATCGAGCGACGACCAGCAGGCGAGGCAGAATTGCCGATCGGCCCCGACGATCGTACCGCAGGCGGGGCAGCGCGGCGGGAGCGCATAATCAATCGCGGCGCGGCCGGCCGCGCGCAGGACGCGGACCAGATCTTGCCCCGTGGCGTGCATCGGTGTCGCCCCTCCCCCCCGGTCGCCCTTCCCCTATCGCTATGTCCTCTTGTGCCGAAAGCCGGGGGGCGGCACAAGCGCGCCCATGGCCGCCGACCCCGCCCCGCTCTTTTCCCCCGCCCGTCATCGCGCCCAGCGTGACCGGCTGGCACGCCTGCCGGCCGACGCGAACTTCCTCGCGCCGATCATCGCCGAAACCCTGCTCGACCGCCTGTCGATGGTGACGCGCACCTTTTCGCGCACTCTGCTGATCGGCGCCCACGATCCGGCGTTCGCCGACCGGCTGCGCGCGACGGGGACCGAACTCGCGCTGATCGAGGCGGGACCATGTCTTGCCGCGCGCAGTGGAGCAATGATCGGCGAGGCCGATGCGATCGACCTGCCCTTCGCCAGCTTCGACCTGATCGTCTGGCCGGGCGGCCTCGACAGCGTCAACGACGTGCCCGGCGCGCTCGTCCGGCTGCGCGCGCTGCTGGCGCCCGACGGCCTGCTGCTCGGCGCCTTCGTCGGCGACGGCAGCCTGCCGCGCCAGCGCCGTGCGGTGATGAGCGAGGACGTGCGCCCAATCGCGCGGCTGCACCCGCAGATCGACCTCGCCGCGATAGGCAATCTGCTCCAGCGCACCGGCTTCACCCTGCCGGTCGTCGACGTCGAGGCGCTGACCGTGCGTTATGGCGACTGGTTCGCGCTCGTCCGCGACCTGCGCGCCGCCGGACTCGCGAGCCGCCTCGCCCCCGCCCCGCCGCCGCTGACCCGCGAAGAGGCGGCGCGCATCGCCGCCGCCTTCGCCGCGCAGGCAGACCCCGACGGCCGCGTCGCGGAGAGCTTTCGCCTGATCCATTTCAGCGGCTGGGCGCCGCACCCCGACCAGCCGCGCCCCGCCCGGCGCGGCAGCGGCACCGCGTCGCTCGCGGAGGCGCTACGGCCGAAAACTTAGAGCGGCGCGCCGTAAATCTGCATCACCCTTTCTTCCGTTCGTGTCGAGCGAAGTCGAGACACCCATCAGCATGGCGCGAGGCCGATGGGTGTCTCGACTTCGCTCGACACGAACGGCATGATGGTTCGGATTTAAGGCTCGCTGCTCTAGGTCAGGACCTAAATCAACGCCTCCAGCAGCCCGATCAGCGGAAGATCGGCGGGCGGCATGTCGAGGGCGTAAAGCTCGACCGGACGCACCCAGCGCAGCGCGCTCGCATGGATCGCCTGCGGCGTGCCGCGCCATTTGCGGCAGACATAGAGCAGCAGCAACAGATGCTTGTCGCCCAGCGTATCGCTCGCGAAGCAGGCGGGGGCGAGGCAGGCGGCCTCGACGTCGATCGCCAGTTCCTCCGCCAGTTCGCGGACAAGCGCTTCCTCGGGCGTCTCGCCGGCTTCGATCTTGCCGCCGGGGAATTCCCACAAGCCCGCCATCGGCTTGCCTGCGGGACGCCGCTGCACGAGCAGGCGGCCGTCGCCGTCGACAAGCGCCGCGGCGGTGACGATGACGCAGTTTTTCGCGGGTTTTGCGGCGGGTTGACCGGTCAATTCCTTAACCTTCCTGTGCGACGATGGGCGGTCTCGGGAACTATAGCTTTGTCAGGGGGGGAACAATGCGCAACTTTTACAGGCTGATGCGGTCGACCAGGGCCGCAACGGCCGTCGAATATGGATTGATCCTCGCGCTCGTCTTTCTCGCTGCCGTCGGCGCGATGAGCCGGGTCGGTACCGCCACGATAAATATGTGGACCAAGGTTTCCAACGCTTCGACGGAGGCGATGTAAGGCACGGCTGTGCCATTACGGGACCAAGGTGACCCCGCCGAAATCCGCGCTTCATTAAGGGTTTCAAAACCAATTCGCCCTAAACCGATAGCGTTGACCACGACCAGACCGTCAACAGGGTAAGTGACTCATCAGGAGACCAGACATGAAGTTTCTCAAGAAGCTGATTCGCGACAACAAGGCCGCGACCGCCATCGAATACGGCCTGATCGCCGCGCTGATCGCCGTCGCCGCCATCGGTGCGATGGGCGCCGTGGGCACCGGCGTCACCAACACCTTCACGAAGGTCGGCAATTCGCTGAACAAGTGATAGGGCGGCCGGGTTTACCGGCACATCCATAGGAAAGGGGGCGGTGGCGACATCGCCCCCTTTTCCGTGCCCCGCGCATCAGCGGCTGGCATAGGTGACGATCTTCACCTTCTGCCCCGGCGTCAGGCGGCTGTTCGCCGCCAGCCGGTTGAGCACCTGAAACCGCTCGGCCTGATAATTGCTGTAGGCCATGCGCCGCGCGAGACTCGCCACCGTATCGCCCGATCTCACCGTCACCACATCGACGCGCCGCGGCCGGATCGCCGCTGCCTCGCTCGCGCTCAGCCGCCTGAGGCTGCCGAACATCGAATTGAAGGTCCCGGCTCCGCCCGCCTTGGTCAGCGCGACGAAATGAAAGGCGTTGTTCCGCGCGAATTCATAGGCGAAGACGGTCACATCGACCTGCCCCGACTGGCTGTTCGCGCGCACCGTCGTGTAAGAGGCGGGAATGCCGTTCACCGTCGTGCGCTGAATGGCGGATGGGGTCAGATTGGCGTCGCCGCCGATCGCCTTCAACACCGAGGCGATATAGGCGTTCATGTCGCCGCTATAGGGCGCGGTCGAGAATTGCGCCTGTCCGCCATTGCCGCTGACACTGACCGCGCTCGTGCCGTTCTGCATGCCGTAGCCGTTCGGGACGGTGAAGGCGAGGCGCAGATCGGGGTGCAGGAACTGCCGCCCCTCGACGATGCCCTGCGCCGGGTCGTCGCCATAGAGAACGCCATCGACGGCGGCCATGAAGGCGTCGGCGTTGCGGACCCCGCCGGTGCCGACGCGGCTCGCCAGCGTCTGCGCGTTGCGGACGCGCGAGGCGGGGTCGGGGTGGGTGCTCGCCCATTCGGGGATGGAGCGGGCGTCGCCGCCGGCGACCTTCGCTTCCAGATTGGTCTGGTTGGCGAGGCTTGCGAGCACGGTCGACAGCGCCATCGGGTCATAGCCCGCGCTCTTCAGATACCGGACGCCGAGCTGGTCGGCCTCCAGCTCCTGGCTGCGCGAGAAGCCGAGGGTCGCAAGCTGCGCGACCTGCATCGCATTATTCTGGAGCAGCCCGCCCAGCGAGCCGAGCAGGCCGCCATTGTCGCCGATCGCGCTGCCCAGCACCGCGCCGAGCACGCCGAGAATGCTGTTCCGCGTCGCCGCCTTCTGCCGCTTCTTGCTGTGCTGCGCCGCGACATGTCCGACCTCGTGCCCCAGCACGCCCGCCAGTTCGGCCTCGTCGTTCATCAGCGCCATGAGCTGGCGGGTGACATAGATATAGCCGCCGGGGATCGCGAAGGCGTTGTTGACCGGCGAGTTGAGCAGGGTGACGGTGAAATCGCCGCGCGCGTTGGACAGGCCCGACTGGACCGCGATAGTCTGTCCCACGCGTCCGACATAGGCGGCCTGCGGTCCCGCATAGGCGCCGCCGAATTCCTGCAACAATTGCGGATGCGCCTCGGCGCCCTGCTGGCGCTCGGCGGCGGTGATGCTCGACGCGGTGCGGATCGTCTTGGTCTTGGCGTCGGCGGGGCCGCTCAGCCCGCCGCCCGCGGCGGTCGCACAGCCGGCGACCAAAGCCGCCAGCGCTATCGTCGTCGTCATCCTGCGGGCCATAGGCACACCTCCCTTTTTGCCATTCCAACCCCTCCCCCGAAGCGGATGGGCTAATCCGGAGAACGCCAGCGCAGGAGATCGGGTTCCCCCTCAGCCCCTGCCCATGGCGAGGAATTTCTCCTCGCGGCCCGACAGCAGGCTCTCGCGGGGCAGGTCCGCCAAGGTGTCGAGCTCGGCGGCGATCGCGTCGCCGAGCGACTGGATCGCAACCTCGGGCGCGCGGTGGGCGCCGCCGACCGGCTCCGGAACGATGCGGTCGATGATCCCCAGCGCAAGCAGATCCTCGGCCGACATCTTCATCGCCGCCGCCGCCTCGGGCGCCTTGTCCGACGTGCGCCACAGGATCGAGGCGCAGCCCTCGGGCGAGATCACCGAATAGACGGCATGTTCGAACATCAGCACGCGGTTCGCGGCGGCCAGCGCGATCGCGCCGCCCGACCCGCCTTCGCCGACGATCGCCGCGACCATCGGCACGCCGAGCGCGAGGCATTGCTCGGTCGAGCGTGCGATCGCCTCGGCCTGCCCGCGTTCCTCGGCCTGGATGCCCGGAAACGCCCCCGACGTGTCGACCAGCGTGACCACCGGCAGGCCGAAGCGGTCGGCGAGCTGCATCAGGCGGATGGCTTTCCGATAGCCTTCGGGCTTCGCCATGCCGAAATTATGCTTCATGCGCGACGGGATATCGTCGCCCTTCTCGTGCCCGATCACCATGACGCGGCGGCCGCGAAAGCGCGCGAGACCGCCGAGGATTGCCTGATCGTCGCCGAAATTGCGGTCACCGGCGAGCGGCATCCAGTCGTCGAACAGCCCCGCGACATAATGTTTGAAATGCGGCCGGTCGGGATGGCGCGCGACCTGCGTTTTCTGCCACGGCGTCAGCCTGGCATAGATATCGCGCAGCATTTTCGAGGATTTGGCCTCGAGCCGGGCGATGTCGTTCTCGATGTTGAGCGAGGGGTCGTCCCCCATGTCGCGCAGTTCGGCGATCTGCCGATCGAGCGCGGCGACCTGTTTTTCGAAATCCAGAAAGGCTGTCATGCCGAATCGCTAGGCGGATGGCGCTTCGACGTCAACGCTCGCCGCACCGAGATCCATGTGCGCGAGCGGATGGCGGCGGTTGACCAGCTCGACCAGGCGGCGGCTGTCGACATGGGTGTAGATTTCGGTGGTCGCGATATCGGCGTGGCCGAGCATCAACTGCAGCGCGCGCAGGTCGGCGCCGCCTTCGAGCAGATGCGTCGCGAAGGCGTGGCGCAGCACATGCGGGCTGATCGCCTGCGGATCGATCCCCGCGCGCGCCGCGAGATCGCGCAGCAACTGGAACAATCGCACCCGCGACAGATGCGCCTTGCCCGACGGAAAGAGCCAGGGCGATCCGTCGCCGGCGAGCGGCAGCCAGCGGTCGAGCGCGTCCCGCGCACGAGCGGAGAGCGGCGCCAGCCGTTCCTTGTCCCCCTTGCCGCGCACGATCAGATAGTCGCGCGTGCCCGAAACCGCGCGGCGCGGCAGCGAGACGAGTTCGCTTGCCCGCAAGCCTGATCCATAGAGGAGTTCGAGCAGCAGCAGCCCGCGCACCGCGGCCGCGGGCGGCGCCTCGCCCGCCGCCTCCTCGCCGGCGCGCGCGAACAATCGCTCGACGTCGTCGTGGGTCAGGATGCGCGGCAGCGGCCGCCGCGTCGCCGGGCGCGCGATATCGAGCGTCGGATTGTCCGTCCGCTCGCCCTCATCGAGCAGAAAGGCGAAATACTGCCGCAACGCCGACAATTTGCGCGCCGCGCTGCTCGCGGCGAGCGAGCGATAATCGGCCATGATGGCCCGCAGCACCGCCGTATCGGCCTCCGCCAGCCGCCCCTTCGCAAGCCGCGCCGCCTGCTCCAGATCGCGGCGATAGGCGGCCAGCGTGTTGCGCGACGCCCCGCGCTCGGCCGCCATCATCTCGAGGAACCGGTCGATCAGCGCGCTGTCATTCATTGCCCCAGACTCGCGCGGTGAAATCTTTTCCGTTCGTGCTGAGCTTGTCGAAGCACCGTTCTTTCTTTTCGGCGTCGCAAGGAAAGAACAGCCCTTCGACAGGCTCGGAGCCTGCCCCCGCGAAGGCGGGGGGCGAACGGATGAGTTGTGACGCCCGGCGCGTGGGCCAGACCCCCGCTTGCCAGCGATTCAGACACGTACCAGCGCCTCGGCGGCGATCATCCGCGCCTCGGCCTCGAGCCCGACGTCGCGCAGCGCGCGCACGATATGATAAAGGTGATAGGGCGGCATCTTCGCCCAGTCGCCCTGCATCCCGGCCGCGGCGATCAACGCCACCATGCCCGGTTCGCGACGCTTCGCCGCCTCGTCGATCGCGCGCGTCCAGCGCGTCTGCCGACCCAGATCGACGCCCAGACTGTCGGCCGCCGACGACGCATCGCCCGCGTCGAGCCGCCCCAGCCCGGCCAGCCCGGCGAGCAGCAGCTTCGAACGCAACTGATCCGCGCTGTCATCGTCGTTCGCGAATGTGCCGATCCGGCCCGCGCCCATCCCGTCGAGCGCGCGAGGCGACCCGACCGCAAGGATCGCCCAGGCGCGCGTGCCGACGTCGACCTGCGGCACCCAGGCCAGCGCATTGCGGTCGTAACCGCCCGTCAGCATCGACCCGATGAGCTGCCACGGATCGTCGCCGACCTCGGTGCGCACCGGCAGCGCCGCCGCGGCGCGCGCGGTCGCGATCAGCACCGCGTAGCGCTGCGCCGGATTGGCGGCGGCGCCCCAGAGCGTCTGCATCGCCGCATAGCGGTCGGCCGCTGCGCCGGCGCCGAAAGCGCTGCGCAGCGTGTCGGTTTCGCTCGCCAGCTCGGCGGGGGGTTCCGCCTCGCTCGCCGCGGTGCTGAGCAGCGAGATATAGGCTTCGCTCGACAGCACGCCGCGCGCCGCAGCGGCCGGCGCCGCCGCGATGCGGTCGGCCATCTCGCCCATCGGCGCGAGCACCGTCCAGCCCTGCATATAGCCGGGCTGCGACGCGCGCAGCGCCGCCGGGATCGGGATTGCGGTCGCGGTCGCCATGCCAAAGCGCCAGTTGGTCAGCCGGTCGATATTGTCCCACTCGATCGTCGTCGAGCGCCGCCCGGCGCCGGTCGCGCCGAGTACGCGCTCGGCGAGCAAGATGTCGAAGTTGGCGATCTTGCCGCTCGACCGCACGCGACCGATCGCCCAGCCCGCCGGCCCCGCCTCGCCCGTCAGGCCCGAACAGATGGCGGCGGACAGGCGCCATGTCTGCTGATCCCCGTGCGCGAGCCCCGCGGGAACATAGGGGCACATGCCGGCCGGATCGGCGGTCGCGAGATAGGTCTGCTGCGCCGCCGAGACGAGGCGCCGGCTCGCGCGGTCATAGTCGACCGACTGGACGATCCAGCGCGCGCCGATCGATTCGCCCATCCGCAGCAGCAGCGCCGCGCGGTCGGCGGCGAGGTCGGCGCCGTTGATCGTCTTCGGCGTGTCGATCGCCGACAACAGCGCGCGGCGGAGCAGGATATGCCCCCAGCGCGATGCAAGGTTGCCGTTCGTCGCGCGCATGATCGCCGCGGCATATTGGCCGCGCACGCCAAAGGCGTCGGGCGCCATGCCGCCGGTTTCGGGCGTCAGCGGTCCGACGCGGGTGAGCAGCCGCCGCGCGCCGGGCGGCAGGTCGTATTTCAGCCGGCTCGATAACAGCCCGTCTTCCTCGCCCTCGTCCGTGTCGGTGGCGGCCGTTTCGGTGCCGGGCAGCGTCGGGGCGACCGAGGGGGTCAGCGGCGCCGGACCCTTCGGGGCAACCGGCCCCTTTGGCGCGGGGGTGGAGGACGGCGCGGGAGTCGGCGCGGGCGACGGCGACGGTGCCGGGGTGCCGAAGCCTTCGGGAAGCAGCGATTCCTGTGCAACGACCGGCAGCACCAGCGCCGCGGCGAGCGCGCTGCCCGACAGGCCGAGCGTCAGCGCAAGCAGCTTCTTCGTCATTGCGGCGCCCCTGCGGCAATCCTGTCTGTCACATCCACCTCAATCATTTTCGGCTCGGTCGGCCGCCCCAGGAACAGCAGCAGCAGGACGAAGGCGACCAGCAGCAACGCCAGCACGACCAGTCGCCCGACCCAGCGGCCTTTCCCCGATCTTCCGCTTGTGCGCAATATCCCAACGACCCTCGGTTCATCCCGCGCGCCGAAAACCATTGTCCCGCGCGCCTCGGGCGGTATAGCCGCGCGCACCATGGCGCGAAACCCGAAAAGCCCGGCGTCAGCCATTCCCGCGGCGATCCGCGCGCGCCCGATCGTGCTTGTCGGGCTGATGGGCGTGGGCAAGTCGACGATCGGCCGCCGCCTCGCGCAGCGGCTCGGCCTGCCCTTCGCCGACGCCGACACCGAGATCGAGCGCGCCGCGGGCATGACCATTTCCGACATCTTCGCGCGCTTCGGCGAAGCGCATTTCCGCGATGGCGAGCGCCGGGTGATCGCGCGGCTGCTCACGGGTCGGCCACTGGTCCTCGCGACCGGCGGCGGCGCCTTCATCAACGACGAGACGCGCGCACTGATCCTGAAGGACAGCCTGTCGCTGTGGCTCGACGCCGACATCCCGACCCTCGTCGAGCGCGTCGGCCGGCGCAGCCACCGCCCGCTGCTCAAGGATCGCGACCCGGGCGAGGTGCTCCGCGAACTCGCCGCGGTCCGCAACCCCATCTATGCCGAGGCGCATCTGCGCGTCAGTTCGGCGAGCGACCCGCACGAAAAGACCGTGCGCGCAATACTGGAGGCACTGGCGCAATGGAAAGGCTGACCGTCGAACTGGGTGCGCGAAGCTATGATATCGTCATCGGCGACGGACTGCTCGATGCGGTCGGCGCGCAGGTCGCGCCGCGCCTGAAGCGGCCGCGCACGATGATCGTCACCGACGCGCATGTCGCCGACCTCTATCTTGCCCGCGTCTCCGCCTCGCTGGCGGCTGAGGGCGTGGCGGCCTCCTCGCTCGTCCTGCCTGCGGGCGAAGGCACGAAAAGCTGGGAAGGGCTCGCGCGCCTGACCGAATGGCTGATCGGCGAGGGAATCGAGCGCAGCGACCATGTCATCGCGCTCGGCGGCGGGGTGATCGGCGATCTCGTCGGCTTCGCATGCAGCATCGTCAAGCGCGGCTGCGCCTTCGTCCAGGTGCCGACGACCTTGCTCGCGCAGGTCGACAGTAGCGTCGGCGGCAAGACCGCGATCAACGTCGCCGCGGGCAAGAATCTGATCGGCGCCTTCCACCAGCCCGCACTCGTCCTGATCGACCCCACCACCCTCGCGACGCTGCCCGCGCGCGAGCTCGGCGCAGGCTATGCCGAGGTGGTCAAATACGGCCTGATCGACGACGCCGATTTCTTCGCCTGGTGCGAGGCGAACGGCGCTGCGCTGCTCGCGGGCGACGGTGCGGCCCGCCACAAGGCGATCGCGCACAGCGTTTCGGCAAAGGCCCGCATCGTCGCCGCCGACGAGCGCGAGACGCAGGACGTCCGCGCTTTGCTCAATCTCGGCCACAGTTTCGGCCATGCGCTCGAGGCCGAGACCGGCTATTCGGACCGCCTGCTCCACGGCGAAGCGGTCGCCGCGGGCATGGTGCTCGCGCATCAATTCTCGGCCGCGAAGGGCCTGTGCCCCGCCGCGGACGCGGCGCGGGTGCGCGACCATCTCGCCGGCCTCGGCCTGCCACACAGCCTGGCCAGCGCCGGCATCAACAGCGGCGGCGCAGCGCTCGCGGCGCATATGGCGCACGACAAGAAGGTGCGCGGCGGCAAGCTGCCGCTGATCCTGACCCACGGCATCGGGCGGAGCTTCGTGACCGACGACTATGGCCTCGACACGGTGGCGGCGTTTCTGGACGGGGCGTAGCCCCTTCCCTTCAGGGGAGAGAAGAGTGCAGCTTGTTCCGCAGGAACTGGCGGAGCTTGAAAAGAGGAACATCCCTTTCCAACCCCTTGTTAGAGCAGCAAGCCATAAATCTGCATCACCCATCCCCGTTCACCCTGAGCTTGTCGAAGGGCCGCTCTTTCTTTCAGCGCCGCAAAATGAAGGACGGTGCTTCGACAAGCTCAGCACGAACGGAAGAAAGGTGATGCAGATTGCGGCACGCCGCTCTAAGCCGCCTCCGGGTCGGCCGCCTGCATCGATTCCGCTTCATCACGCGCCGCCTTTGCCGCCAGCCGGCGCTGGCGCAGCGTTTCGAGCACGCTGGCCGCCTCGCGCCCGCCACCGGGCTTGAAGCGGTGATCGCCGCCCGCCGACAGATCACCCTCGTCGATCTGCGCCGCCAGCCGCGCCTCGTCGAGTTGCCGCAGCGCCGCCTCGACATCCTCCATCGTGCGCGGGTCGACGTCGAGCCGTTCGAGCGCCATCAGCCCCAGCGCGATCGAGCTTTCGAACACCTCGCGCACCGCCCCGCTCGTCCCCGCCCCGTCGATCGCCATCAACTGGCGGCGGTCGAAGACGCGGGTCAGGACCTTCGCCTGCGGAAAGGCCTCGACGATCGGCCCCAGAACCGCGGCGTCGACCGACGCGTCGTCGATGCAATAGATGATCAGCCGCGCCTCGTCGGCCCCCGCGCGGCGCAGCAAATCGAGCCGTAGCCCGTCGCCATAATAGACCTTGGTGTCGAACCGCCCCGACAGCTCGATCTGGCTCGGCTTTCTGTCGATCAGCGTCACCGAGCAATCGACCGCGTGCAGCATCTGCGACACGATCTGCCCGAAGCGCCCGTATCCGATCACCAGCGCCGAACCGCGCGGCGCGTCGTCAGGCCCCTCGAGTTCGGTCCCGTCGCGGTCGGGCGCGAACTCCAGATTGCGCGCGAACAGCATCAGGAAGGGCGTCGACACCATCGACAGGGTGACGACCGCGCTGAACAGGCTGGCCGCTTCGGGCGCGATCAGCAGCGCGTCGGCGGCCTGGGCGAAGAGGACGAAGCCGAACTCGCCGCCCTGGCTCAGCAGCAGCGCGAGGCCGAGCGCGGTCTTCCACGATTTGCCGAACGCCCGCACCAGCAGGGTCAGCACGGCGATCTTGGTGACGACCAGACCGCCCGCGAGCGCGAGCACGCGCAGTGGGTCGGCGAGCACGACATTGATGTCGAGCACCATGCCCACCGCGAGGAAGAACAGCCCGAGCAGGATCAGGCGGAACGGCTCGACATCGGCCTCGATCTCGTGGCGATAGGGCGAATCGGCGAGCATCACGCCCGCGACGAAGGCGCCGAGCGCGGGCGAGACGTGCAGGCTGTGCATCAGCGCCGCGCTCGCCAGCACGACGAGCAGCCCAACGACGACGAACAGTTCGCGCTCGCCATAGCGGCCGACGAGCCGCAGCAGCGGGTTGACGAGGAAGCGCCCCGCCAGCACCAGCCCGATAATCGCGCCGACGGTGTAGAGCGCCAGCATCTCGCCCGGCGGTGCCGACGGATCGGCCGGCGCACGCGACAGCGCCGCGACGATGGTAATCATCGGGACGATCGCGAGGTCCTGGAACAGCAGGATCGAAAAGGCCTTTTCGCCGAAGGGCGAGTTGATCCGGCCCGAGCTCTTGAGGCTCGGCAGCACCTGCGCGGTCGAGGAGAGCGCGAGCGGCAGGCCGAGGACGAGCGCCGCCTGCCAGCTAAACCCCAGGGTCACGAGGATCAGCGCGGTGAGGATCAGCCCGGTGACGACCACCTGCGCGAGCCCGAGCCCGAAGATCGCCTTGCGCAGGGCCCAGAGCCGGCGCGGATGGAGCTCGAGCCCGACGAGGAAGAGCAGGAAGGCGATGCCGATCTCGGCGATCGCCAGCTTCGATTGGCCGCCGCCGACCAGCCCCAGCCCATAGGGGCCGACGAGCGCGCCGGCGATCAGATAGCCGAGCACCGCACCGAGGCCGAGGCGGCGGAAGAGCATCACGAACAGCGTCGCGACGCCGAGCAGGATCGCGCCTTCGAACAGCAGCGTGTCGGTCGGCGTCGCGGCGTGCCCGGCCGCCGCCGGGGCGGCCGCGAGGACCGCGAGCATCACGCCCGCGCCTCGGCGGTGTCGAGCGCCGCCACCGCCGCGTCGAAGGGCAGCAGGATCGCGCCGTGCCGCGCCGGATAGTCGCGCGCCGCGGCGAGCAGATCGAACCCCGGCCAGTCGGGCACCCCGCCCTCGCCCGCGAACCAGGCGGCGATCGCATCGCGCGCGGCGCGCAGTTCGGTAAGGCCGCGGCCCGGCGCGTGGCGCGCGAGCAGCGCCGCCGACGCCTGCCCCAGCGCGCACGCCTCGACATGCAGCCCGACCGCCTGCACGATTCCGTCTGCATCGGTATCGACATCGACGACGATCCGGCTGCCGCACAGCGGCGCGCGCAGCGAAGCGCGGCGCGCATTCTCCAGCAGCGGGAAATCGGCGGTCGCCACCGCCAGCGCCAATATATCGCGATTGTAGAGCGGCGCGCTCATCGCGCCTCGCCCGCGCCCTGTGCCGTCGACTCCGCTTCGCGCGCTTCGGCGCGGCGCTCGGCGATCACCTTGCTCAGCGCCGCGCTCGTCGCGTTCAGCGCCGGCCAGGTTCGGCTTTCGGTCATCCAGGCGGGGCGCGCCGCATTGCCATAGCCGATATCGTAGAGCAGCGTGGCGCCCATGAACAGCACGGTCGCGAGCGCCAGCCCCTTGACCGCACCGAACCCCGCGCCGAGCCCGCGGTCGAAGCCGCCGACGAGCGACGCGCGGCTGCGCTGCCCCATCGCGCGCGAGCCCCATTTGGCGAGCACGAACACGCCGCCGAACAGCAGCACGAAGGCGAGCATCGCCGCGCCGCCGGGCGCGCCCACATAGTCATCGAGCAGACCGGTCAGCGGCGCGTGAAGGAAGCGCACCGCGAGGATCGCGAGCAGCCAGGCGAGAAGCGACGTCACTTCCTGCACCAGCCCGCGCGAAAAACCGAGCACCGCGCCGCCGCCGACCAGCACGAGCACAACGATATCCAGAGCGGTCAGACTTCCCATAGTGCCGCGATCAAACCAAAGGTCATAACATCATCCGTTCGTGCTGAGCCTGTCGAAGCACCGTCCTTTTCTCCCTTCAAGGAAAAGAAAGGCCCTCGACAAGCTCGGAGCCCGCCCCCGCGAAGGCGGGGGACGAACGGAAAAAGATGGCGTTGGCCGATCTAGTCACGGCCCAGCATCAGGTCAACGAGTTCGCCGAGGCGCGCAAAGCCGGTGACCCCGATCCCGTTGACGGCCTTCAGGCCCTTCGGCCCCCAGCCCTTTGAAAAACCGAGCTTCGCCGCCTCGCGCAGCCGCAGCGCGTCATGCGCGACCGGGCGCACCTCGCCCGACAGCGACAATTCGCCGAAAACGATGGCGTCGGCGGGCACCGGCCGCTCGCTGAACGCCGAGATCAGCGCCGCCGCGACCGCGAGGTCGGCGGCCGGATCGGTCAGCCGATAGCCGCCGGCGATGTTCAGATAGACTTCGGCCGCCCCCATTTGCAGCCCGCAGCGCGCCTCCAGCACCGCGAGCACCATCGCCAGCCGCCCACTGTCCCAGCCGACGACGGCGCGGCGCGGCGTAGCCCCGCTCGCCAGCCTTACGGTCAGCGCCTGCACCTCGACCAGCACCGGCCGCGTGCCTTCCAGCGCGGGGAACACCACCGACCCCGGAACGTCGCGGCTGCGGTCGGTCAGGAACAGGCTCGACGGGTTGGCGACCTCGCCCAGCCCCTCTTCGCCCATCGCGAAGACGCCGATCTCGTCGGTGCCGCCGAAGCGGTTCTTGACCGCGCGCAGGATGCGATACTGATGACTGCGCTCGCCTTCGAAGGACAGCACCGTGTCGACCATATGTTCGAGCACGCGCGGTCCCGCGATCGTTCCGTCCTTCGTGACATGCCCAACGAGCACGATCGCCGCGCCGCTGTCCTTGGCATAGCGGATCAGTTCCTGCGCGCTCGCCCGCACCTGGCTCACCGTCCCCGGCGCGCTGTCGATCAGGTCGCTGTGCATCGTCTGGATCGAATCGATGACGACGAAATCGGCCCCGCGCCCCTCCCCAAACCCGTCGAGCGTCGCGAGGATGTCGCGCACCGAGGTCGCGCTGGCGAGCGCCACCGCCGCGTCGCCAAGCCCCAACCGCTGCGCGCGCAGCCGCACCTGCGCCGCCGCTTCCTCGCCGCTGATATAGACGACCGACCGGCCGCCCTTCGCGAGCCGGCCCGCCGCCTGGAGCAGGAGGGTCGACTTGCCGATCCCCGGATCGCCGCCGATCAGCGTCGCCGACCCCGCGACGAAGCCGCCGCCCAGCGCGCGGTCGAACTCGGCGATCCCGCACAGCATCCGCTCGGGCATGACGCTGTGCGCGTCCAGCGTCTCGAGCGCCAGCGCCCGCCCGCCGCGCGACAGGTCGTGCTTTGCCGAAAAGACCGTCTCGGCCGCCTCCTCGACCAGCGTGTTCCATTCGCCGCAATCGGTGCATTGCCCCTGCCAGCGATAGGTGGCGGAGCCGCAATTCTGACACACATATTGGCGTTTCGCTTTGGCCATGGCTGGCGCTTAAACGGAACAAACAAGGAACTCCAGCCCTTTCCACCATCGTCACCCCGGACTTGATCCGGGGTCCCGCTCAGCGACGCCCGAAAAGCGGGACCCCGGATCAAGTCCGGGGTGACGAAGAGGGACGGTGGCGGTTCAGTTTTCGCGCGTGTTGCTCTAGGGCGGACGCATCCCCGAATCACCATCCAGCAGGAACGCCCGCGCCATGAAATTCTTCGCCGACACCGCAGAAATCGATGCCATCCAGGAACTCGCCGCGACCGGCCTGCTCGACGGGGTCACCACCAACCCGTCGCTGATCGCCAAGTCGGGCCGCGACTTCAAGGAAGTGACGAAGGAAATCTGCGCCCTCGTCGATGGCCCCGTCTCGGCCGAGGTCGTCGCGCTCGACCACGCGACGATGATGAAGGAGGCCGAAATCCTCCGCAAGATCGCCGACAATGTCTGCATCAAGGTGCCGCTGACCATCGACGGGCTCAAGACGTGCAAGGCGCTGACCGGCGACGGCACGATGGTCAACGTCACCCTCTGCTTCTCGGCGACCCAGGCCCTGTTGGCGGCCAAGGCGGGCGCGACCTTCGTCTCGCCCTTCGTCGGCCGCCACGACGACAATGGCTTCGACGGCATGCAGCTCATCGCCGACATTCGGCTGATCTACGACAATTACGCCTTCGACACCGAAATCCTCGTCGCGAGCGTACGCCACGGCATCCATGTGCTCGAAGCCGCGAAGATCGGCGCCGACGTGATGACCGCGCCGCCATCGGTCATCAAGGGGCTGTTCAAGCATGTCCTGACCGAAAAGGGTATCGAAGGCTTTCTCGCCGACTGGGCGAAGACCGGGCAGTCGATCTAAGATGCGTCGCCCCAGCGAAAGCTGGGGCCGCCATCGGCCAAGCGCCACGCTGACAGCGGCCCCAGCTTTTGCTGGGGCGACGTTAGCAGTTGACGTAAACGTCAACCTGTCGCGATACTTGCCCGAAAGGGAGAGATTCGCATGACCGACACCGCCGTCCTCACCGAACGCCAGGGCCATATCCTGATCGTCACGATCAACCGGCCCGAGGCGCGCAACGCGGTCAACGCAGCGGTCCATGCTGGCATCGGCACCGCGCTGGAGCAGGCGGAGCACGATCCCGAAATCCGCGTGGTCATCGTCACCGGCGCGGGCGACAAGAGCTTCTGCGCCGGCGCTGACCTCGTTGCGCTGTCGCGCGGCGAAAGCCTCGCCCCCGACGATGCCGGGCAGCAGGCGTGGGGTTTCGGCGGTTTCGCCGCGCATCCGATCTCGAAGCCGGTCGTCGGCGCGGTCAACGGCTTCGCCTTCGGCGGCGGCTGCGAGCTCGCGCTGATGTGCGACCTGATCGTCGCCGCCGACACCGCGCAATTCGCGCTGCCGGAGGTCAAGGTCGGGCTGTTCGCCGCGGCGGGCGGCGCCTTTCGCCTCGCGCAGCAACTGCCGCGCAAGCTGGCGATGGAATATATGCTGACCGGCGACCCGATCCCCGCCCCGCGCGCTGCCCAGTTCGGGCTGGTCAACCATGTCGTCCCGCTCGCCGATCTGATGCCGACCGCGATCGCGCTGGCCGAAAAGATCGCGGCCAACGCCCCGCTGTCGGTGCAGGCGTCGAAGCGCGTCGCGCTCGGCATCGACGAGGGCCGCATCGCCGCAGACGCGCCTTTCTGGGAGCACAACACACGCGAGCGCGCCGCGCTGATGCGCAGCGAGGACGCGCGCGAAGGCCCCTTGGCCTTCGCGCAGAAGCGCAAGCCCGAATGGAAAGCGCGCTGACATGACCGACCCCGAACGCATCCCCGTCATCATCGGCGTCGGCCAGGTCAACGACCGCCCCGACGACCCCGACGAGGGCCTCGATTCGCTCGGCCTGATGGTCGCGGCGCTGGAGGTCGCGGCGAAAGACGCCGGCGTGCCGCTCGCCGAGATCGACAGCCTCGCCATCGTCGACCAGATCAGCTTCCACCATCTCGGCAAGCTGTGCGAGCCGCTCGCCGCCGCCATCGGCGCGAGTCCGGCGATCAATTATCAGTCGGCCGCGCCGCACGGCGACACGCCGGTGCGCCTGCTCAACGAGGCCGCGAACCGCATCGGCGCCGGCGAGGTGAAGCTGGCGGCGATCGTCGGCGGCGAGGCGCTGCGCACCGCCGCGGGCCGCGCCGCCAAGGCCGCGAGCGGCGAGGACAAGAGCTACAATGCGGTGCGCAAGGTCGCGACCCGCCGCGAGCCCGACTATGCCCAGCGCCACGGCCTGTCGGCGCCGGTCGACGTCTATCCGCTCTATGAAAATGCGACCCGCGCGGCATGGGGCGACAGCCTTGCCAAGGCGCAGTTCGAAAGCGCCGAAATCTGGTCGCGCTTCTCGGAGGTCGCCGCCGCGAATCCCGGCGCGTGGATTCGCAAACCCGCCTCGCCCGCCGAGATATTGGAGGTGAACGCGCGCAACCGCCCCATCGCCTTCCCCTATTCCAAGCTGATGGTCGCCAATTCGTCGGTGAACCAGGGCGCGGGCTTTATCGTCGCCAGCCTCGCCGAGGCGCGGCGGCGCGGCATCGCCGAGGATCGCCTGATCCATGTCGGCATGGGCGCCGCGGCCAGGGAGCCTGCGAGCATCCTGAAGCGCGACCGCTACGACCACAGCGTCAGCATGGAAACCGCCATCACCCGCACCCTCGCGCTCAACGCCATGACCGCCGAGGATTTCGACCATGTCGAACTCTATAGCTGCTTTCCCTGCGTGCCGAAGATGGCGCGGCGCATCCTCGGCTGGCCGTGGGATCGCCCCGCCACCGTGTTCGGCGGCCTGACCTTCGGCGGCGGCCCGATCGCCAATTATATGAGCCACGCCATCGTCTCGATGGTCGAAACATTGCGCCGCGAGGGCCGCTATGGCTTCCTCTTCGCCAATGGCGGCTTCGCGACCGACAATCACTGCATCGTGCTGGGCAGGGAACCGATCGCGGCGGCCAGCTTCCCGCAGGATTTCGACTATCAGGCCGAGGCCGAAGCGAAACGCGGCGCCGTGCCCGAACTGGTCGAGGATTATGCCGGCCCGGCGACGATCGAAAGCTACACCGTCTTCCACGGCCGCGACGGCCAGCCGAAGGCGGGCGTCGTCGTCGCGCGCACCCCCACGGACGCGCGCACCCTCGCCCATGTCGACGTCGCCGACGCCGCGATGCTGGCTTTCCTGACCGACGGAACGGCGGAACCGGTCGGCACGGCGGGCGAGATCGTGGCGCTGGACGAAGGGTTCGGCTGGCGCGCTCATACCAAGGTGCGGTGATCTTGACCGATGAGGACGGTTTCTGGCGGTTCTCGGCGAGGAGGCTGCGCCGGGACGATGGGTTCATCGTCCCAAGCAGGCGACGCTGTCCGAGAGCCGCCAGAAATCGCCCTTCGGATTGCCAGTCCCGCCCGCTGGACCGCGTCGGCGCGTCGCAGCGATGAACCACATCGCCGCTTCCGCTCCTCCTCGCCAGCAAGCGGGACTGGCAATCCTCATCGGTCAAGATCACCGCACCTTGGTATCAGTCGTGAATCGGGCGGCGGAAGGTCTCGGGCAGGAATAGCAGGCCGACCACCAGCGTCAGCAGCGCGACCGCGACCGGATACCAGAGGCCGTAATAGATATTCCCCGTCGCCGCGACCATCGCGAAGGCGGTCGTCGGCAGGAAGCCACCGAACCAGCCGTTGCCGATATGATAGGGTAGCGACATCGCCGAATAGCGGATGCGGCTGGGGAAAAGCTCGACGAGCAGCGCGGCGATCGGGCCGTAGACCATCGTCACCAGCAGCACGAGCCAGAAGAGGATCGCGACGACGCGCGGCTTGTCGATCGCATTGGGATCGGCTTTCTCGGGATAGCCGGCCGCCGCCGTCGCCGCGGCGAGATCGCGGCGGAAGGCCTCGGCCGCCCCCGCACGTGCCTCCTCGGCAAGGCGCCACGGCTCGGGCGCGATCAGTTCACGCTCGCCGATCCGGACATGCGCCGCCTCGCCGGCGATGCGGTCGCGCGTTTCGCTGGTATAGCTGACCCCGGCCTTGGCGAGCGCTGCCTTGGCGATGTCGCAACCGGTGCGCTCAAATTTATTGTTGCCCACGGGGTCGAACTGGAAGGCGCAGGCGCCGGGATCGGCGGTGACGGTCACCGCCGCGTTCGCCTGCGCCGCCGCCATCGCCGGATTGGCGGCGGCGGTCAGCATCTGGAAGGCCGGAAAATAGGTGAGCGCGGCGAGCGCACAGCCGGCGAGGATGATCGGCTTGCGCCCGATCCGGTCGCTGAGCCAGCCGAAGAGGATGAAGAAGGGCGTGCCGAGCGCAAGCGCGACGGCGATCAGGATGTTCGCGGTCGCGCCATCGACCTTCAGCGTCTTTTCGAGGAAGAAGAGCGCATAGAATTGCCCGGTATACCAGACGACCGCCTGCCCGGCGACCGCGCCGAGCAGCGCGACGAGCACCCATTTGAGGTTCGCCCAGCGGCCGAAGGCCTCGGTGAGCGGCGCCTTCGAGGTCGTGCCCTCTTCCTTCATCCGCCGGAACACCGGGCTTTCCTGAAGCTGAAGGCGAATCCACAGCGATACACCGAGCAGGATCACCGAGATCAGGAAGGGAATGCGCCAGCCCCAGTCGGCGAAGGCCTCCTCGCCGATCAGCGAGCGCGTCGCGATGACGACGAGCAGCGCCGCAAACAGGCCGAGCGTCGCGGTGGTCTGGATGAAGCTGGTGAAAAGGCCGCGCTTCCCCTCGGGCGCATGTTCGGCAACATAGGTCGCTGCGCCGCCATATTCGCCGCCGAGCGCAAGCCCCTGCACGAGCCGCAGGACAACGAGCAGGATCGGCGCCGCGACGCCTACCGCCGCGTAGCTGGGCAGGACGCCGACGAGGAAGGTCGACAGGCCCATCAGGCCCATCGTCACGAGAAACGTATATTTGCGCCCGACGAGGTCGCCGATCCGGCCGAAGACGAGCGCGCCGAACGGGCGCACCGCGAAGCCCGCGGCGAAGGCGGCGAGCGCGAAGATGAAGCCGGTGGTTTCGTTGACGCCCGAAAAGAATTGCGCCGAGATGATCGTCGCGAGCAGGCCGTAGAGATAGAAATCATACCATTCGAAGACGGTGCCGAGCGAGGAGGCGAGGATGACCTTGCGCTCGCTCTGCCGCATCTCCGCCGCACCCGCCGCGCTATCGGCCATTCGCCCTGCTCCCCCTCCGCACGCGTTCTTTGGTGGCGCGCGTGATAAGCCCCTCCGCTTCAGAGGAGGGGTTGGGGGAACCTAACGACCGATCGCCCGACGTCAACCGACGCGTGTAACCGCACCCTTGTGCGCCCCGACGCCGCCGCGGCGGGGACGAAAGCGGCGCTTGCGCTGCGGCTGGGCGCCCTCGCCCGCCTGCGGCTCGCGGCGCGGCCCGCGATGGGCGGCATCGCGCTGGCCTTCGCCGTTCCGGCGCTGCGCCTCCTCGCGCTGGCGCTGCGGATCGCGACCCTTGCCGCCGGTGTTGCGCGGCGGCTGAACCGGCTTGGGCAGGTTGCGGACCATCTCTGAAAAGCCCTCGGGTAGCTTGACCGGCTCGGCGCGGGTGCGCGTCACCTTTTCGATGTCGCGCAGATAGGCTTTTTCGTCGGGCGCGACGAAGCTGATCGCGACGCCCTCCGCTCCGGCGCGCGCGGTGCGGCCGATGCGGTGGACATATTGTTCGGGAACGTTCGGAATCTCGAAGTTGATGACATGGCTGACCCCCGACACGTCGATGCCGCGCGCCGCGATATCCGTCGCGACGAGCAGCCGCACCTGCCCCGAACGAAAGGCCTGGAGCGCCGTCGTCCGCTGCGCCTGGCTCTTGTTGCCGTGGATGGCATAGGCATCGATGCCCGCGCCCTTCAGGTGGCGGACGACGCGGTCGGCGCCATGCTTGGTGCGCGTGAAGATCAGCGCGCGGTCGATATCCTCGACCTTCAGCACATGATGGAGCAGCGCCTGCTTCTCCTTCTGTTCGACGAAGGTGACCTGCTGGCGCACCTTCTCGGCCGTCGTCGCCTGCGGCGCGACCGAGACGGTGACCGGATCGTGCAGGAACTGCTGCGCGAGCGCCGCGATCTCCTTGGGCATCGTCGCCGAGAAGAAGAGGTTCTGGCGCTCGTCCGGCAGCAGCTTGGCGACGCGGCGCAGCGAATGGATGAAGCCCATGTCCATCATCTGGTCGGCTTCGTCGAGGACGAAGATCTCGACGTCGCCCAGGCGCAGCGCGCGCTGGTCGATCAGGTCGAGCAGGCGGCCGGGCGTGGCGACGAGAATGTCGACGCCCTGCGACAGGTCGCGAATCTGGCGATTGATCGGCACGCCGCCGAAGACGGTCGTGACGCTGAACTTGGTGAAGCGGCCATAGTCGCGGCAGCTCTGCGCGATCTGCGCGGCGAGTTCGCGGGTCGGCGAAAGGACGAGCATGCGGCAACCGCGCGGCGCGGGCCGCTTGGGGTTGTTCAGCAGATAGTCGAGCGACGGCAGCGAAAAGGCCGCGGTCTTGCCGGTGCCGGTCTGCGCGATGCCGCACAGGTCGCGGCCCTCGAGCAGGACGGGAATCGCCTGCTGCTGGATCGGGGTCGGCTGGCTGTAGCGCTTGGCCGTCAGCGCACGCTCGATGTCGGCGTGGAGGCCGAAGTCTTTGAATTCCATTATGATATATACTCACGATAAGGCCGTGAACGCGCCGAAGGACGGCCGCGCACGGCGGGCGGGTTCGAAACGACCCGCGTGAAAGGGTGCCTCTGGGGACAAAGCGCGCTTCCGGCTCGTCCCGCGCCTGAGATGGGCGGGAAAATCACGCTGCCGGGGATTGCGGCGGATCGGTCCGCCATGCTGCGCTGCACAATCATATGGCAGATGTTGCACGGAATTGCAAGATGATTACCCGCCGCCTCATCCGTTCGCCCTGAGCTTGTCGAAGGGCCGTTCTTTCTGCATCGTGTGAGAAGAAAAGGGCGGTGCTTCGACAAGCTCAGGGCGAACGGATGAGGGGATAGGGCTTTGGCAGAGAAGATCATCGTCATCGACGAAGGCACCACCTCCACCCGCACCATGTTGTTCGCGGCCGACGGCACCCCGCTCGGCAGCGCGCAGCGCGAATTCCGGCAGCATTATCCGGCCCCTGGCCTCGTCGAGCATGACGCCGCTGAAATCTGGACCGCCACCCTCGCCTGCACCCGCGCGATGATCGACAAGGCGGGCGGCGCCGACCGCGTCGCGGCGATCGGCATCACCAACCAGCGCGAGACGGTCGTGTTCTGGGACCGCGCGACCGGCGAACCGCTTGCCCCCGCGATCGTCTGGCAGGACCGCCGCACCGCCGCCGACTGCGCCGCGCTGAAGGCGGCGGGCCACGAACCGATGGTGCAGGCGAAAAGCGGCCTGCTGCTCGACCCTTATTTTTCGGGAAGCAAGATGGGATGGGCGCTCAAGAACTGGCCGCAGCTTCGCGACGCGGGCGACCGGCTCGCGGTCGGGACGATCGAATCCTATCTCGTCTATCGCCTGACCGGCGGTGTCCACGTCACCGATGCGACCAACGCCTCGCGCACCTTGCTGATGGCGATCGATGGCGCGCACGGCTGGGACGAGGGGCTGTGCGACCTGCTTGGCGTACCGGGGACCTTGCTGCCCGAGATTACCGGCTGCACCACGACCGTCGGCACCACCGTCCCCGACCTGTTCGGGCGCGCGATCCCGATCTGCGGCATGGCGGGCGACCAGCAGGCGGCGACGATCGGGCAGGCGTGCCTCGCGTCGGGGCAGACCAAGGCGACCTTCGGCACCGGCGCCTTCATCCTCTCGGCGAGCGGTCCCGCCCGCCCCCATTCGGCCAACCGCCTGCTCGCGACGGTGCTGGTGCAGGAGGGCGACGCGCGGTCCTACGCGCTCGAAGGGTCGGTGTTCGTCGCGGGCAGCCTGATCCAGTGGTTGCGCGACGGGCTCGGCCTGCTTGCGAGCGCGGGCGAGAGCGAGGGACTGGCGCGCTCGGCCGCCGACAATGGCGGCGTCTATCTGGTGCCCGCGCTGTCGGGCCTCGGCGCGCCGCATTGGCGGCCCGACGCGCTCGCGGCGCTCTCGGGGCTCAGCTTCGCGAGCGGCAAGGCGCATGTCGCGCGCGCCGCGCTCGAGGCGCAGGCCTATCAGGCCCACGACCTGAAATCGGCCTTCGCCGCCGATGGGGTCGACTGGGCGGACCTGCGGATCGACGGCGGCATGGCCGCGAACGACTGGATGGCGCAGGACCTGGCCGACATGCTCGACCTGACCGTCGAGCGGCCCGACTTCGTCGAGAGCACCGCGCTCGGCGCCGCGATGCTCGCCGCGACCGGGGCCGGCCTCTATCCCCACCTCGCCGATGCCGCGGCGGCGATGCGCGGGCGCACGACGCGCTTCACCCCCGCGCTGGACGCGCAGAAACGCGAAGCGCGCCTCACCGGCTGGCGAAGCGCGCTTGCGAAGGTTCTGTCCTGACGTCGTCCCAGCGAAAGCTGGGGCCGCTCTCGTCCCGAGGGACCGCCGGAGATTCCAGCTTTTGCTGGAATGACGGACGGCTCAGCGCTTGAGGGTCAGCCCGCCGAAACGCTTGTTGAACTTCGCGACCTGGCCGCCCTGGTCGAGCAGACGTCCCTGGCCGCCGGTCCAGGCCGGATGCGCGGTGGGGTCGATTTCGAGCGTCATCACGTCGCCCTCGCTGCCCCAGGTCGAGCGCGTCTGATATTCGGTGCCATCGGTCATCTTGACCGTGATCATGTGGTAATCGGGGTGAATGTCTTTTTTCATCTTTATCGCTCCTGTGCCGCTGGTTTCCGACCAGCAGCGTGAGTCCGTGCGCCCGGGGACGCGAAGCCCGCGCCTTTAGGGGGCAATCGCGGGAAAAGCAACACCCGCATCCTCGTCATTGCGAGCGAAGCGAAGCAATCTCCAGCTATCGGCCTTGCGCAAGGCCGATAGCTGGAGATTGCTTCGTCGCTGCGCTCCTCGCAATGACGGCGAGAACGAAATGGATTGGGTTCAATCCCCCGGCGGGTCGGCGATCATCGCGGTGAACTGGCACTCCGTCGCCACCTGCCCGTCCAGCATCGCCTTGCCTTCGAACTTGCAGATGGTCCGCTTTGCCTGAAGGATGGTGACGTGAAGGTCGAGCAGATGGCCGGGCTCGACCGGTTTCCTGAACTTCACCCCGTCGATGCCCATGAAATAGACGAGCTTGCCGGTGCCGGCGAGGCCGAGCGATTCGATCGCCAGCACGCCGCCGGCCTGCGCCAGCGCCTCGACGATCAGGACGCCGGGCATGATCGGCCGGCCGGGGAAATGGCCCTGAAAGAAGGGCTCGTTCATCGTCACCGCCTTGACCGCGTGGATCGACTGGTCCTTGACCATCGATTCCACCCGGTCGACGAGCAGCATCGGATAACGATGCGGCAGCAGCGTCAGGATGCGCCGGATATCCATCGGCGCCAGCGACCCCGTGGCCGTTTCCCCGTCCGCCATCGGCTTAGCGGGTCTGCGGCTGGGTGCCCGCGGCCGGGGCCGCCGCGGCGCCCTGCTGCGCCCGCGCCGCGTTCATCGCTGCCTGATTCTTCTGCTGAACCAGTTGCCCCGGCTGATAGCCCGCCGGCGGCGTGATCGAGACGCTGGGCAGCAGGCGGTTGAGTTCGGTCACCACCGCGTCGGTGATGTCGACATTATTCTCGCGCGCCAGCACCGCCTCGGGGCTGAGCAGCAGGTCGATCTTCTTCGCGGTCATCGCGGCCTTGATCGCTTCGTTCATGCGAACGCTGATCTGGTCCTCGACATAGGCGACGGCGAGGTCGACGGGGCCGTTGATCTTCGACAGCTCTTCCGTCGCCGACTGGCGCTTGTCCTGCACCGCCTTTGCGGCGGCCTGAAGCGCGGTCTGGTTCTGCGGGGTCTTCTTCGCCTCTTCATTATATTTGGCGACGAGCACGTTGAGTTCGGCCTGCAGCGTCTGGCCGCGCGCTTCGGCCTGGTCGATCTGCGCCTTGTAGGTGGTCTGGATCTGCTGCGACGCGGTGGTGAAGGCGTTCGAACGGGCGGCGGCGACGCGCACATCGGCCACCGCGACCCCGCGCGCCTGCGCGGCGGCCGGGGCGGCGAGCATGGGCGAAACCGACAGGCTGGCGATCGCCAGTGCCGAAGCAACGAAAATTTTCTTCATCAGAATTGGGTTCCTACGTTGAATGAGAAGCGTTTGGTATCGTCACCCTCTTCTTTGCGGAGGGCATAGGCGAAGTCGATCCGGAAGGGACCGAAGGGAGAATTCCAGTTGACGCCGGCGCCGATCGAGACGCGCGGCTTCCAGCTATCGCCATAAAAGCGTTCCTCGAACGGAGCGAGCGACGAATAGCCTTCCGGACAGACATTGTAGCCGCCGACCGGATTGCCGTCGTCGTCGGTGCCCCGGGTCGCGAACTGCGTCGTGCCCTGCGCCGAATTGCGGCAGAGATATTTGGTGAGCCCGTCAGCCGGGTCGCGGAAATCGGCGAGCGTGGTGAGCGTCGGCCTGCGGACGCCGAACACCGAGCCGAAATCGAGGAAGACCGACGGGCGCAGCCCCATTTCCTTGGCGCCGGTGCCCAGCGGAATGTCGACCTCGAACCGCCCCTTGTAATAGGCTCGGCCGCCCAGCGCGTCGTCGATCAACTGGTTGCGGTTGATCGTCGTGTCGAGCACCGGATTAGCCGGATCGCTGATATCGACATTGGTGTAGCGGATCACGCGCGGGCCGACGCCGCGGATGTCGAAGCCGCGCAGGTCGGGTTCGCCGAGCTGGAAGCGGTCGGTCAGGCGGACCTTGTCGCTGGTCGGCGTCGGGCGGCCGCCAAGCGGGTAGATATAGCCGCCCTCGCCATAGATATTGAGGGTGAGTTTGCCGGTGAGCTTGAAATGCTTGCTCGCGGTCGCGCGGGTCCGCAGATATTTGACGCTACCGCCAAGGCCCGCGAAATCCTGGCTCAGCGTGAAGGACTGGCCGCGGGTCGGGCGGATGCGATTGTCGCGGTCGTCGTAAGCGAGTGTGAAGCCGACCAGCGAGGTCGTCCGCTTGCCGATCGCATCGCACAGATAACGGCCGGCGACCAGGGGGTCGCACTCGTCGCCGAAATAATAGAGGCGCTTGTCGAGCGACACATCGTCATAGTTGAGGCTGTAGCGGCCGAACACCGACATGAATTCGGTCAGCGGAACGCCGACGTTGACCTGGAAGCCGGTCGTCGTCTGCTCGAACGTCGTCTGGCGATCGTTGTTGATGAAGTTGAACGAATTGAGGTCGCGGCGATAGACGCTGCCGCCGATCGAGATATTATGGTCGAACAGATAGGGTTCGGTGAAGCCCAGTTCGACCGACTTCGAATAGCTCGAATAATTGACCGACGCCTGGAGCTGCTGCCCCATGCCGCGGAAGTTGCGCTGGCGCACCGACGCCTGGACGAGGAAGCTTTCGATCGACGAGAAACCGGCCGACAGCGACAATTCGCCGGTCGGCTTTTCCTGGACGTTGGTTTCCAGGATGATCCGGTCGGGGGCGCTGCCTTCCTTGCGCTCGACTTCCAGATTCTCCTGGAAATAGCCAAGGCTGTTGATGCGGCTCTCGGTGCGCTTGACCGCGAAGCTGTTGAACGCATCGCCTTCGTTCAGGCGGAATTCGCGGCGGACGACCTTGTCCTGGGTCAGCGTGTTGCCGTTGACGTCGATCCGCTCGACATAGGTGCGCGGGCTTTCGCCGACATCGAAAGTGATGTCCATCGTCCGCGTTTCGGGATTGCGGCGGAACTGCGGGTTGATGTCGGCAAAGGCATAGCCGAACAGACCGGCGGTCTCGCTCAGCTTTTCGACCGTATCCTCGACCAGCTTGGCGTCGTACCAGTCGCCGGTCTTCATCGGCAGCATCGTCTTCAGCGTCTCGGGCTTGAAGTCGCGCAGGCTGCTCTCGACGTCGACGTCGCCGAACTTGTAGCGCTCGCCCTCCTCGACGACATAGGTGATGATGAAGTCCTGCTTGTTGCTGGTCAGCTCGGCAACCGCAGAGATGACGCGGAAATCGGCATAGCCGTTCTGCAGATAGAAGAGGCGCAGCTTCTGCTGGTCATAGGCAAGGCGGTCGGGGTCGTAGGTCGTGTTCGACGACAGGAAGGACAGAAGCCCGCCCGTCGTGCGGGTCGCCATCTCGTCGATCAGGTCGCCGTCGTCGAACTTCTCGTTGCCGATGATGTTGATCTGGCGGACCTTCGACTTCGGCCCCTCGTTGATCTCGAACACCACGTCGACGCGGTTCTGGTCGAGCTGGACCATCTTGGGGTCGACGCTGGCGGCGAAGCGGCCCTGGCGCTTGTACAGCTCGATGATGCGCGCGACGTCGGCGCGGACCTTCGACCGGGTGAAGATCTGGCGCGGCGCGAGCTTGATCTCGGGCCGGATCTTGTCTTCCTTCAGTCGCTTGTTGCCCTCCAGGATCACGCGGTTGATGACCGGGTTCTCGGCGACCTGGATCGTCAGCGCGCCGTCGTTGTCGGTGATCTGATAATCCTTGAACAGTTCGGTCGCGGCGAGATCCTTGAGCGCCTGGTCGAGCGTCGCGCGGTCATAGCTCTGGCCGACGCGCAGACGCAGATAAGAGAGGATCGTCTGGGATTCGAGCCGCTGGTTGCCGGTGACGGTGATCGACTTGATCGTCGAGGCGACCGGAACCGCCTCGGGCGTCGGCGTCGGGACCGTCGATACGGTCGGCGGCGGCGCGACCTGCTGCGCCAGCGCCGGCGCTGCGGGCGACGCCAGCATCGTTCCCGTCAAAAGCAGCACCGACAGCCGCGTCCGCGCCTTGATCGTCTTTGAAGCCACGCTGTTCATCCCGCAAAATACCAAAAAGCGACAAGCCCGCTTCCCCGCGGGTTGGCGCGCACTCCTGCACCACTCCGCCTATCCAATCAAGCGCGCGATCCCGTCCCAGGCCCCGATTGAGCCCAAATCGTTGAAAGTCACGACCAACATCAGCAGGACGATCGCCACGAAACCGAAGCGGAAGGCCCATTCCTGAACCTGCATCGACGCCGGGCGCCGCCGAACGGCTTCATACGCATAGAAGGCCAGATGACCGCCATCGAGCATCGGCAATGGCAACAGATTTATGAACCCCAGATTGATGGAGATGAAGGCCGCGAAATAGATGAGCTGCTCGAAACCGACCGTCGCCGCCTCGCCCGAAGTCTTGGCGATGCGGATGGGGCCGCCCATGTCCTTGATCGACCGCGCGCCGCTGAGGAACTGCCCCAGCACCGCGCCCGTCATCCGCACGAAGCCCGCCGTCTGCTCGGCGCCGTGGCCCAGCGCCGCGATCGGCCCCAGACGGGTATAGACGGGCGACCCCGAGCGCACGCCGATGATCGCGACCTCCGCCTTGTTTCCGAAATCATCGGTGCGGGTGATGATCTGCGGCGTCAGCGTCAGCGACAGGGTTTCGCCGTCGCGCTCGACCGAAAGGCGCGCGGGCTGCGCAAGACCGAAGGCGATCGCCATCTGGACGTCTTCGAACACCTCGGTCGGCCGGCCGTTCACCGAAAGGATGCGGTCGCCGGGCTCGAGCCCCGCCGCTGCCGCCGGCCGGCCCGGATCGACCGCGCCGACGATCGCCGGGGTTTGCGACGCGCCATAGACCAGAGCGAACCCCGCGAGGATCAGGATCGCGAACAGGAAATTGGTCACCGGCCCCGCGGCGACGATCAGCGCGCGCTTCCACACCGGCTGCGCGGGAAAGCTGTGCGCGCGCTCGGCCGCCGGCAGGCTCTGCCATTCGGCGTCGGGCTGGCTGACCGCGTCGCGGTCGCCCGCGAACTGGACATAGCCCCCCAGCGGCAGCCAGCCGATCTTCCACAAGGTTCCGCGCTTGTCGGTCCAGCCCACTATCTTGCGCCCGAAGCCGATCGAGAAGGCATCGGCCTTCACCCCGCACCAGCGGCCGACGATATAATGCCCATATTCGTGGACGAAGACGAGCGGCCCCAGAACGAGCAGAAATGCAAAGACGGTGAAAGCTATGCCGGGCGATTCAAGCATGGATGAGTTGATCCACAAAATGCTGTGCAGTGCGGCGCGATGTCGCATCGACGCTGAATATGTCCTGAAGCGACGCGGGCGCCGCGGGCGCCTCGGCATCGATCACCCGGCGCACCGTATCGACGATCGCGGGAAAGGAAATGCGCCCCGCCAGGAAGGCCGCGACCGCCACCTCGTTCGCGGCGTTGAGCTGCGCCGGCCGGGCGCCGCCCTCGGCGATCGCGGCGCGGCACAGCGCGGTGGCGGGGAAGCGCGTCTCGTCGGGCGCCTCGAAATCGAGCCGGCCGATGGCCGCGAGGTCGAGCGGCGCGCAGGGCGTCGCCATGCGCTGCGGCCAGGCGAGCGCGCTCGCGATCGGAATGCGCATGTCGGGCGAGCCGAGCTGCGCAAGGGTCGAACAGTCGACATATTCGACCATCGAGTGGATCACCGACTGCGGATGGACGAGGATGCCGATGCGGTCGAGCCCGACCGGGAACAGGTGGTGCGCCTCGATCAGTTCGAGGCCCTTGTTCATCATCGTTGCCGAATCGACACTGATCTTCGCGCCCATCGACCAGTTGGGATGCGCGACCGCCTGCGCCGGGGTGACATGCGCCATCGCCTCGGCACCGAGAGTGCGGAACGGGCCGCCGCTCGCGGTCAGGGTGATCCGCCGCACCTGATCGACCCGCCCGCCCGCGAGGCACTGGAAGATCGCATTATGCTCGGAATCGACGGGCAGGATCGTCGATCCCGAACGCCGCGCCGCCGCCATCATCAGATCGCCGGCCGAAACCAGCGCTTCCTTGTTGGCGAGCGCGACGTCGCGCCCCGCCTCAAGCGCCGCCATCGTCGGCGCAAGCCCGGCGCTGCCGACGATCGCCGCCATAACCAGATCGGCCGGAAGCCGCGCCGCCGCGACCAGCGCCTCGGCACCCGCCGCGGTTTCGATGCCCGTTCCGGCGAGCGCCGCCTTCAGCTCCGCATGACGGGCCGCATCGGCGATCACCGCGAGATCCGGGCGGAATTCGCGCGCCAGCTTCGCCAGTTCGGCGACGTCGCTGTTCGCGGTCAGCACCGTGACCCGCCAGCCGTCGCCGTCGCGGCGGATCAGGTCGAGCGTCGAGCGCCCGACCGAGCCCGTGGCGCCGAACAGCGACAGGCGGCGCATGTCAGCCGACCGCCCGCACGGCGATGGTGCCGGCGACCGCGAGCGCGCCGAGGATCAGCGCGACCGGCAGCAACCCGTCGACGCGGTCGAAGATGCCGCCATGGCCGGGGATCAGCTTGCCCGAATCCTTGACGCCGGCGCGGCGTTTCATCCAGCTTTCGCCCAGGTCGCCGAGCTGGGCGATCAGCCCCATGAACAGCCCGATCCACAAGGGCACGCCGACGATGCCGGCGCGGTCGCCGATGGTCGCGCTGGCGATCAGCGCCGCGACCATCGCGCCGACCAGCCCCGACCAGGTCTTCGATGGGCTGATCTTCGGCGCGAGGCGCGCGCCGCCGAAGGCGCGACCGGCAAAATAGGCACCGATGTCGGCGGCCCACACCATGCCGAACACCCACAGCGCCGCGGTGACGCCCAGCCGGTCGCGGACGAACCACAGGCCGCCGATGGCGCCGAGCACGAGGATCGGTCCCGCGACCATCAGCGCGCCCTTCGCCGCGCTCCCGAGGGTCATCGCGCGAACGAGCGCGAACCATTCGACGAGCAGCAGCGCGCCGCCGACGAGCAGGAGCAGGCCGAACGCGATGCCCCCGAACCACAGCGCCGCGCCAGCGATCGCGAACAGCACGAGCGCCGATGCGATCCGCACCCACAGGTCCGATCTTGCCGCAGCCCCCATATCTACAATCCTCCGAAGCGGCGTTCGCGCCGCGCAAAATGGTCGAGCGCCGCCGACAGATCGGCGGGCGTGAAATCGGGCCACAGCCGGTCGGTGAAATACAGCTCGGCATAGGCGGCCTGCCACAGCAGGAAATTCGACAACCGCACCTCGCCCGAGGTGCGGATCAGCAGGTCGAGCGGCGGCAGGTCGGCGGTGTCGAGATGCGCCTCGATCGCCTCGGCGGTGATCCCGCCCTCGCTCGCCGCCGCGGCGCGCGCGGCGCGCACCAGTTCGTCCTGCGCGCCGTAGTTGAGCGCGACCGCGAGCGTGGTGCGCTTGTTGCCCGCGGTGCGGTCGAGCGCCTTCTCGATCAGTTCGACGACATCGGGCGCGAGCGCGCGCCAGTTGCCGATGATCTTCAGCTTCACGTCATTGGCGGCGAATTCGTCGAGGTCGCTCAGGATGAAGCGCTTCATCAGCCCCATCAGGTCGCTGACCTCCTCTTCGGGGCGCTTCCAGTTTTCCGACGAAAAGGCATAGAGCGTCATCGCCTCGACGCCGAGGTCGCCGGCGGCGCGCACGATCGTCCGCACCGCTTCCACCCCCGCGCGATGGCCGGCGACGCGCGGCAGGTGGCGCTTCTTCGCCCAGCGGCCGTTGCCGTCCATGATGATGGCGACATGGCGCGCGCCGTGATGAGTCTCGGGCACCGACGAAGCCTAGAACCCCGTTCGCCCTGAGCTTGTCGAAGGGCCGTTCTTTCTTTGGGAAGAAAAGGACGGGGCTTCGACAGGCTCAGCCCGAACGGACGAGAGGGAAGCGCGAGCAGGCACTAACCCAGAATTTCCTTTTCCTTCGCCGATGCCGCAGCGTCGATGTCGGCGATGGTCGCGTCGGTCAGCTTCTGCACCTCGGTCTCGTGGCGCTTGCGCTCATCCTCGCTGATTTCCTTCTTGTTCTCGTCGGCCTTGAGATTGTCCATGCCGTCGCGGCGGACGTTGCGCACCGCGACGCGGGCCTTCTCGGCATATTGGCCGGCGAGTTTCGACAGCTCCTTGCGGCGCTCCTGCGTCATCTCGGGGATCGGCAGGCGCAGCATCTGGCCGTCGACGATCGGGTTGAGACCAAGGCCCGCCGAGCGGATCGCCTTGTCGACCGGTCCAACGTTCGACTTGTCCCACACCTGCACCGTCAGCATCCGCGGTTCGGGCGCACTGATCGAGGCGACCTGGTTCAGCGGCATGTGCGCGCCATAGACCTCGACCGTCACCGGATCGAGCAGCGCCGAATGGGCGCGGCCGGTGCGCAGGCCCGCAAGGTCGTGCTTCAGCGATTCGACCGCGCCGTGCATCCGGCGTTCGAGGTCGGCCTTGTCATATTTCGCCATCGTTTTTCCTCTACTGAGCGGCGTCGGCGACGACGGTGGAGACACCCTCGCCGGCCAGAACGCGCGCAAGATTGCCAGGTTCGCGGATGTTGAACACGACGATCGGGATCTGATTGTCGCGGCACAGCGCCACCGCGCTCGCGTCCATCACCTTCAGATTGTCGGCGAGCACGCGGTCGTAGGTCAGCCGGTCATAGCGTTTCGCGGCCGGGTCCTTCTTGGGATCGGCGTTATAGACCCCGTCGACGCTGGTGCCCTTCAGCAGCGCATCGCACTTCATCTCGGCGGCGCGCAGCGCGGCGCCGCTGTCGGTGGTGAAATAGGGGGCGCCGACGCCGGCGGCGAAGATCACCACCCGGCCCTTTTCCATATGGCGCTCGGCACGGCGGCGGATCACCGGCTCGCACACCTTGTCCATCTCGATCGCCGACTGAACGCGCGTTTCGACGCCGAGCTGTTCGAGCGCATTCTGCATCGCCAGCGCGTTCATCACCGTCGCGAGCATACCCATATAGTCGGCCTGCGCGCGGTCCATGCCCTTAGCGGCGCCGGCCATGCCGCGAAAGATGTTGCCGCCGCCGATGACGAGGCAGATTTCGAGGCCGCGGTCCTTGGCCTCCTTGACCTCGGCCGCCATGCTCGCGACCGTTTCGGGGTCGATCCCGAACGGGCTGGAGCCCATCAACGCCTCGCCCGACAATTTGAGCAGGATGCGTTTCAGGCCGGGCAATGCCATGGAGGAACCTCTGTCGATGGGGTCGCAATATGCGAATGGCGCGCACCCTAGAGCGGGCACGCGCCATTGCCAAGCGGACTGCCGCGCCGAAACGCGACAGCCGCAGCTTTCGATTCAGCGTCCGGCCGCGGCGGCGACTTCGGCGGCGAAGTCGCTTTCTTCCTTCTCGATGCCTTCACCGAGCTGGAAGCGGACGAAACCCTTGAGCGTGATAGTCGCGCCGACGTCCTTGCCGGCGGCGGCGACGACTTCGGCGACCGGGGTCTTGCCGTCGATCACGAAGGGCTGCGACAGCAGCGCATTTTCCTTGCGGAACTTCGCGATCGCGCCGTCGACCATCTTCGACACGATGTCGGCGGGCTTGCCCGACTGCGCCGCCTTTTCCTCGGCGATCGCGCGTTCGCGCGCGACGAGGTCGGCGTCGAGATCATCGCCGTTGAGCGCGAGCGGGTTGGCGGCCGCGACGTGCATCGCAAGCTGCTTGCCGAGCGGCTCGAGCACATCGGCGCCGGCGCTCGATTCGAGCGCGACGAGCACGCCGATCTTGCCGAGACCCGGCGCGGCGGCGTTGTGAACATAGCCGGTGACGACGCCCGAGCCGACCGAAAGGATCGCAGCGCGGCGCAGCGACTGATTCTCGCCGATCGTCGCGATATTCTGGGTCAGCGCCTCGGCGACCGTGCCGCCCGAGGGATAGGCGGCGGCGCCCAGCGCGTCGATGTCCGTCACATTGCCAGCCAACGCGACCTGGGTCACGTCGCGCACGAAGCCCTGGAACTGCTCGTTCTTGGCAACGAAGTCGGTCTCGCTGTTCACCTCGACCACCGCGCCCCGGGTGCCGTCGGTGGCGACGCCGACCAGGCCTTCGGCGGCGACGCGGCCGGCCTTCTTGGCGGCGGCGGCCAGGCCCTTGGTGCGCAGCCAGTCGATCGACGCCTCGATGTCGCCGTTCGTTTCGGCGAGCGCCTTCTTGCAGTCCATCATGCCCGCGCCGGTGCGGTCGCGCAGTTCCTTGACGAGGGCGGCCGTGATCTCAGCCATGGAAATATCCTTTCAAAAGGGCGGACCCGAAACCGGCCCGCGGGACGCCCGCGCGCATGGCGGGGCGATAAGTCAGAACGATGACCGGGACGGCGCCTGCCCAGGGGGCAGCCACCGTCCCGTCATGCGCGAAACGCTCAGGCGTCGCGCTGGCTCTCGGTCTCGGCGGCGGCTTCGGCCGGAAGCTGCTCGTCCTCGGTGGCCGGGACGGCCTCGGCGGCGGGAGCGGCTTCGGCGACCGCCGGCTCGGCGATCGGCTCGACCGCCGCGCCCAGATCCTCGCCGCGCTCGGCGCGGTTCTGCTGGCCGCCGCGGGTCGCCGCCTGGGCCACCGCGTCGCAATAGAGGCGGATGGCCCGCGCGGCGTCATCGTTCGCGGGAACCGGGAAGGCGATGCCGTCGGGCGAAACGTTCGAATCGAGGATCGCGACGACCGGGATGCCCAGAACGTTGGCTTCCTTGATCGCCAGCTCTTCCTTGTTCGCGTCGATCACGAACATCACGTCGGGAATGCCGCCCATGTCGCGGATGCCGCCGAGGCTGAGTTCCAGCTTGTCGCGTTCGCGCGTCTTGTTCAGCACTTCCTTCTTGGTCAGGCCCGACGTGTCGCCGCCAAGCTGCTCCTCGAGTGCCTTCAGGCGCTTGATCGAGTTGGAGATCGTCTTCCAGTTGGTGAGCATGCCGCCCAGCCAGCGATGGTTGACGAAATGCTGGCCCGATGCGCGGGCCGCATCGGCGATCGGCCCCTGCGCCTGGCGCTTGGTGCCGACGAACAGCACCTTGCCGCCTGCGGCCGAGGTCGACGAGATGAAGTCGAGCGCGCGCGCGAAGAGCGGCACGGTCTGCGACAGGTCGAGGATGTGGATGCCGTTGCGCGCGCCGAAGATGTACGGCTTCATGCGCGGGTTCCAACGGTGGGTCTGGTGGCCGAAGTGGGCGCCGGCCTCGATCAGATTCTGCATCGTGACGACGGGAGTCGCCATAGTCTTTCTCCTTCCGGTTAGTCCTCTGGAAGGCAAGAACCGGGGTCTCCGCTAGGGGATGGCCCGGCACCGGTATGGGCGCCTTCCATGTGGAATGGGCGGCCCGTTAGCGGCCTTCGCCGCGAAAAGCAAGGGAAAGAGGCCTCTTCGCTTTCGGCAATAGGACATCCTTTCCGACATTCGTCACCCTGAACTCGTTTCAGGGTCCATGGTCTGCCCTCGAATGAAGCGCCGCGCTAGCCGAGAGAACAGGTCATGGATGCTGAAACAAGTTCAGCATGACGCAAGGCGATGATGCTTTGAACCGATGCCGGAATTCAATTCATCGACAATATCCCTCTATTCGTCGCAATCTCCTTGAGAACAAACAGGGAACATAGAACGAAAGGCCCAGCAAAACCGTTGAACGGGCAAACTCCGCCCGCCGCGCCGGAAGGACAGGGATCATGCTTCAGCTCGCCGCCGCTCTCCTCTTCGCCCTCGCCGTCGGGCTCGGCATCGCGGTGATCCTGGGCATGTTGAAGGTCAATGGCGAGGCGGTGCTGTCGGCGCTGGCCGGCGAGGGCGCCTTCCCGGCCGCGACGGGTCCGCGGACCGGCCCCGCGCCGCAGACGATCCCGCTGCGCCGGGCGGGCGAGCGCCGGAGCGCACCGCGCCCGCTGCGCATCGTCAAGGCGCGCGCGCCGCTCAGCCGCGCCGCCTGATCCGCTTATAGCTCGTGAGGCCGAACGGCAGCAGCACAAGATAGAGGGCACAAACGGCCAGCAGCGTGTGCCAGGGCGCAGTGACGAGCGCCGCGCCGAGCAGGCCGACGCCGGCCAGCGCGAACAGCCGCCACGAGCGGCGCAGGCGGATCGACGACCAGCTATAGGTCGGGATCGCCGAGATCATCAGCATCGCCACGGCGAGCGCCCACGGCATCACCACATACCAGGCCCGAAACAGCTCGTTGCCCGTCACCAGCCAAAGATAGACGGGAACGAAGGCGAGCCCTGCCCCGGCCGGCGCCGGAATGCCCGTGTTGAAACCCGCCGACTTGTGCGGCTGGAAATCGGCGTCCATGCGCGAGTTGAAGCGCGCGAGCCGCAGCGCACAGCCCACCGCGAGCGCGAGCGCCGCGGTCCAGCCGAACTTGGGCGCGTCGGCGAGCGACCAGAGGAACAGGATCATCGCCGGCGCGACGCCGAAGGCGATCACGTCGGACAGCGAATCGAGCTCGGCGCCGAAGCGGCTCTGCGCGCGCAGCAGCCGCGCGATGCGTCCGTCCATCCCGTCGAGCACGCCGGCGAAGATGATCGCGGCGAGCGCCTTTTCCCACTCCTCGCCGATCGCGAAGCGTACTCCGGTCAGCCCGAAGCAGAGCGCGAGCGCGGTGATCGCATTGGGCGCGAAGGCGCGCAGCGGCACCCCGCCGATCCGGCGGCGCGGATCGTCCGGCGCAGGCGCGATCGGCTCCGCCATTATTGCCCGACGCCGTCGAGGGTTTCGCTGGTGCCGATCCGCGCGACGATCGTCTCGCCCGCCAGCGTGCGCTGGCCGAGCAGCACCTGCGGCGTCGTGCCCGCGGGCAGGAACACGTCGACCCGGCTGCCGAAGCGGATCAGCCCGACGCGCTGACCGGTTTCGAGCGGGCTGCCCATGCTGACGAAAGGCATGATGCGCCGTGCGACGAGGCCGGCGATCTGGGTGAAGCCGATGCGCAGCCCGTCGGCGCGCTCGACGACGAAATGCTGGCGCTCATTGTCCTCGCTCGCCTTGTCGAGGTCGGCGTTCAGGAATTTTCCGGGGATATAGACGAGCTTGCGCAGCGTTCCTGCCATCGGGGTACGATTGATGTGGACGTCGAACACGCTCATGAAGATCGACACGCGCAGCACCGGCGCCTCGCCCAGCCCGTCCGGCCCCGCGATCTCGGGCGGCGGCGGCACTTCGGCGATCTGCGTCACCAGTCCGTCGGCGGGGGCGATAATCAGGTCGGCGCCGGTGGGCGTGATGCGGACGGGATCGCGAAAGAAGGCGCCGACCCAGATCGTCAGGCCCAGCATCAGCCACGGCAGCACCGGCCAGCCGAGCAGCCAGAAACAGACGGTGACGATCGCCGCGATCAACAGGAATTTGCGGCCTTCGGGATGCACCGAGGGCCAGCGCCACTTGATGCCGCCGCCGGGGCGGTTCGAGGATATGGTCGTGGACATGGCGGCTCTTCTACGGTGCGACCCCGGCACTGACAATGAATAAGGCAAGCGCCCGGTTCCGCCAGCCGCGCCGGGGGAACCGACCGGCAAGGGCGTCACTTTTCCCGCTCGGCCACCCCGGATCAAGTCCGGGGTGACGAGGAGGGTATCACTCTCCTCCAAAGCCGGACTCCGCCATCGGGTCAGGACAGTTGAACAATCGGGCCGCATTGCCTAAGGCGCGCTGCAAATCCGACTCCCCAAGGAAAAGGCAGGCATATGGGCAAGATCAAGGTAGCGAATCCGGTCGTCGAACTCGACGGCGACGAAATGACGCGGATCATCTGGCAGTGGATTCGCGAACGCCTGATCCTTCCCTATCTCGACATCGACCTGCATTATTACGACCTCGGCATCGAGGAACGCGACCGCACCGACGACAAGATCACCGTCGATGCCGCGAACGCGATCAAGAAGCATGGCGTCGGCGTCAAATGCGCGACGATCACCCCCGACGAGGCGCGGGTCGAGGAATTCGGCCTCAAGAAGATGTGGAAGTCGCCGAACGGCACGATCCGCAACATCCTGGGCGGCGTCGTCTTTCGCGAGCCGATCGTGATGAAGAACGTCCCCCGCCTCGTCCCCGGCTGGACCGACCCGATCGTCGTCGGCCGCCATGCCTTCGGCGACCAGTATCGCGCGACCGACTTCCGCGTCCCCGGCCCCGGCAAGCTGCGCATGGTGTTCGAAGGCGAGGACGGCACGCGGATCGACGAGGAGGTGTTCCAGTTCCCCTCGTCGGGCGTCGCGATGGGCATGTACAATCTCGACGATTCGATCCGCGACTTCGCACGCGCCAGCCTCAACTATGGCCTCGCGCGCCAGTGGCCGGTGTATCTGTCGACCAAGAACACGATTCTCAAGGCCTATGACGGCCGCTTCAAGGATCTGTTCGAGGAAATCTACCTCGACGAATTCAAGCCGAAGTTCGACGAACTCGGCATCACCTATGAGCATCGCCTGATCGACGACATGGTCGCATCGGCCCTGAAATGGTCGGGCAAGTTCGTCTGGGCGTGCAAGAATTACGACGGCGACGTCCAGTCGGACACCGTCGCGCAGGGCTTCGGCTCCTTGGGCCTGATGACCAGCGTGCTGATGACCCCCGACGGCAAGACGGTGGAATCGGAGGCCGCGCACGGCACCGTCACCCGCCATTATCGGATGCACCAGCAGGGCAAGGCGACCTCGACCAACCCGATCGCGTCGATCTTTGCCTGGACCGGCGGCCTCAAGCACCGCGGCAAGCTCGACGATAATGCCGCGCTGACCAAATTCGCCGAAGATCTCGAAAAGGTCTGCGTCGCGACGGTCGAGAGCGGCAAGATGACCAAGGACCTCGCGCTGCTGATCGGCCCCGACCAGAACTGGCTGACCACCGAAGGCTTCTTCGAGGCGATCGTCGAGAATCTCGAAAAGAAGATGGGCGCCTGAGAATAGCCGCTTCGGGGGAGCGGCCGTTCTCATATCTCCGTCGCCCCCGCGAAGGCGGGGGCCGCTGGAGACATAGCGCAAGGCCGATGGCGGCCCCCGCCTTCGCGGGGGCGACGAAGTGAGGGCCAATCCTCCCGGCCGCCCACCCCGCCCCCAAACAAGCATTTTGATTGACAAAGGCGGTAGCCAAGCCCGGCCCCGCTCCCTAAAACCGTTTCATGTCCATCGAAACGGAAGCATCCAGCCTCAGCAACGCCCTGGTCGTGCTCGGGGCCGCGGGGATCGTCATCCCCGCTTTCGCGCGCTTCCGCATCACGCCGGTGATCGGCTTCATCCTCGTCGGCCTGCTCGTCGGCCCGTCGGGGCTCGGCGCGCTCGCGGGCCAATATCCGTGGCTCAAGCATGTCACGATCCGGTCGCCCGAGGATATCGCGCTGTTCGGCGAGTTCGGCATCATCCTGCTGCTCTTCTCGATCGGGCTCGAACTGTCGTTCCGCCGCCTGTGGCAGCTTCGCAAGCTGGTCTTCGGGGTCGGCGCCGCCGAACTGCTGCTCAGCGGCGCGATCCTCGGCGGCGTCCTCTACATGATCGGGACGCTGTCGCCGCCCGCCGCGCTCGGCCTCGGCGTCGCGCTCGCGCTGTCGTCGACCGCGCTGGTGCTGCCGATCGCGGGCACCAAGTCGGCGGTCGGCCAGGCCTCCTTCGCGATGCTGCTGTTCGAGGATCTGGCGATCGTCCCGATCATCTTCGTGCTCGGCGCCTTCGCGCCCAGCGCCGGGGGCGACAATGCCGAACTGCTGCTGACGACGCTGTGGCATGGCGCGCTCGTCGTCGCGGCGCTGGCGATCGGCGGCTGGTTCCTGCTGCCGCGCATCTTCGCGCAGGCGGCGCGCGCCAAGGACCCCGAGCTGTTCCTCGCGGCCAGCCTGCTCGTCGTCATCGTCGCCGCGCTGGCGACCGCGATGGTCGGCCTGTCGCCGATCGTCGGGGCGCTGCTCGCCGGGCTGATGATCGCCGAGACCGAATATCATGGCGAGGTCGAGGCGATCACCGCGCCCTTCAAGGGGCTGGCGCTCGGGGTCTTCCTGATCAGCGTCGGCATGGGGCTGAACCTCGCGACCATTGCCCGCAACTGGACCGCGCTGGTCATCGCCGTGGTCGGCGTCGTCGCGGTCAAGACGATCGTGACCGCCGCGCTGCTGCGCTTTTCGGGCTCGGCGCGGCGCAGCACCGCGGCCGAGGTCGGTCTGCTGATGTCGAGCCCGTCGGAAACCACCCTGATCGTGCTCGCCACCGCCTTCCAGGCGCAGCTCATCAGCCGCGCGACCGCCGAATTCTGGCAGCTCGTCACCGCGATCGGCCTGACCATCACGCCGCTGCTGGCGCGGATCGGCCACGACGTCGCGCGGCGGATCGAGATGGGCAATAGCGAGGTCGAGGCCGAGGAGGCGCCGCCGCGGCGCACCGTCGTCGTCGGCTTCGGCCGCGTCGGCCGCGTCGTCGCCGAACTGCTGCGCGAGCACGACCGGCCCTATATCGCGGTCGACGCCGACATCGACACGGTGGCGGCGGCGCGGCGCGACGGCTTCAACGTCCGCTATACCGATGTCGGCCGGCCGGGCAGCCTCGCCAAGCTGGGGATAGAAAATGCCGAGGCCGTCGTGCTGACGATGGACGATCCAGTCCAGCAATTGCGGATGACGCGGCGGCTGCGCGGCAAATATCCCGACCTGCCGATCATCTCGCGCGCCCGCGGCGCGGACCACGCCGCCGCCCTCTATCAGGCAGGCGCGACCGACGCGGTGCCCGAAACGCTCGAAAGCTCGCTCCAGCTCGCCGAGGCGGTGCTGGTCGGGCTCGGCGCCCCGATGGGGCCGGTGATCGCGTCGATCCACGACGTGCGCGCAAAGATGCGCCACGACATCATGGCCAAGGGCCACCTCGACCGCGAACCGCGCATCCGTAAGCTGCGCTCGTCCCCGGCGCCGGCGGCGGAAGAGGGGTAGAGCGCCGGCGGATCACGGGAATCCCGCCAACCTTCCCCCTCGATGGGGGAAGGATATGAAGCCTTATCGCGCAGCGATTAGGCGCAGTTGGATGGGGGTGATGCCGCAGAGTGCCGCAGCGCCGCAACCCCACCCCCTCCGCTGCGACTGGGCGGCAAGCCGCCAGATCTCGCTGCCTCCCCCATCGAGGGGGAAGGGAGGGACGAAGAAAGATGCGCTGCTTCGCTCCGATCAATGAATCGTATCGAGCGCGCTATCCACCGACAGATAGGTGATCAGCCGCTCGATCTGCCGCCAGCGCGCAAAATGGATATGGTTGCCGAGCACGCGATATTGCTCGGCGCGCGCCGCCGCGGCGAAGCCGGCCTCCTCGCCATGGTCGCGGATCAGCGCCTGGGCATCGTCGACCGCGGCGCGGTCGGCAAGAAAGGGTGCTGGCAGTTCCATGATGTCCCCGGCCGATGGCATGAGCCTTCGTCCTAGCGCGCCCCTCTCACCGCCCCGTTCCCGAGCGTGATGAACAGCAGGGTAAGGTTAATGGAACGAGGGCTTGCACCTCCGCCATGATCCGTCCGCCCTGAGCTTGTCGAAGGGCTGTTCTTTCCTTCGAAGCCGCAGGAGGAAGGGCGCAGGCCCAGCGCGAACGGGCTTGGAGTGCCGATGCGGACAAGGGCAGGAGGCCACCCCATCACCCGCGAACGTTTCGCCCCTTTGCCGCCGCGATACGGCGGTGTAAGCAGAGGCCCATGCGCAAGATCCTGAAATATGCCGCCATCGTCCTCGTCCTGCTGCTGGTCGCCGCGGGCATCGCATTCTATGTGATGTCGCGCCCCGACGCCGCGCGCTTCTCGACCGCCGAGCTCAGCGGCCGCGTGCCGGTCATGGCCGCGCAGCACCCGGAGATGTTTCCGACGATGAACGTGCCCGAGGCGACGAGCTGGCCCGCGAATGCGGCGCCGACGCCGGCGCAGGGATTGACCGTCGCGCGCTTCGCCGAAGGGCTGCAGCACCCGCGCTCGATCCTCGTCCTGCCGAACGGCGACGTGCTGGTCGCCGAGGCCGAGAGCCCGCCGCGCGAGGATGGCGGCATCGAGGGCGCGGTGATGAAGCGGATGATGGGCAAGGCGGGTGCCGGCGGCGTGTCGGCGAACCGCATCACCCTGCTCCGCGACGGCGACGGCGACGGCAGGGCCGAGGTCAAGAGCGCCTATATCACCGGCCTCAACTCGCCCTATGGCATGGCGCTGATCGGCGACACCCTCTATGTCGCCAACACCGACGCACTGCTCGCCTTTCCCTATGTCGAGGGCGCAACGAAGATGGCGGGCAAGGCGAAGAAGATCGCCGACCTGCCGGCGAAGGGCACCAACCGCCACTGGACCAAGAGCCTCGTCGCGGCTCCGAACGGCTGGCTCTATGTCGGCGTCGGCGCCGACAGCAATATCGGCGAAAAGGGCGTGAACAACGAATTCCGCCGCGCCGCGATACTCGAGGTGCGGCCCGAGAACGGCTATGTCCGCACCTTCGCCGCGGGCCTGCGCAATCCGGTCGGCCTCGCTTATTATCCGGGCAGCGACCAGCTCTGGACCGTGGTCAACGAGCGCGACATGCTCGGCTCCGACCTCGTCCCCGACTATCTGACCGACGTCGACGAGGGCGATTTCTTCGGCTGGCCCTGGTATTATTGGGGCGGCTTCATCGATCCCCGCGTCGCGCCCGAGCCGGAGGACCGCCGCGAATATGTGAAGCGCCCCGACTACGGCCTCGGCGCCCATGTCGCGCCGCTCGGCTTCACCTTCACCCAGGGGCTCGACCTCGGCGAGCGCTGGGCGAACGGCGCGCTGATCGCCCGCCACGGCTCGTGGAACCGCGAGCCCGCGACGGGCTATGACGTGGCGTTCGTGAAGTTCGGCGCGAACGGCAAGCCGGTCGATGCGCTGCCCATCCCCTTCCTGTCGGGCTTCCTCGCCAAGGACGCCGAAACGACGCGCGGCCGCCCCGCCGACGTCAAGGTCGCCAAGGACGGCAGCGCGCTCGTCGCCGACGACACCGGCGGCGTGATCTGGCGCGTCGCGAAGGCGGGATAACGCCAAGACATCTCGTCGTCATTGCGAGCGAAGCGAAGCAATCCAGAATAGCGTAAACCGCTCTGGATTGCTTCGCTTCGCTCGCAATGACAAATATTTACCGGCGGATACTTACGCGAGCCTCACACCCGCATCGGCATCAGCACATAAAGCGCCGGGCTCTTCTCGCTCTCGCGGATCAGCGTCGGCGCATTGGCGTCGGCCAGATGCAATTCCACGCTGTCGCCGTCGACCTGCCCCAGGATATCGGACAGATAGCGCGCGTTGAAGCCGATCTCCATCGCCTCGCTGTCATAGCCGGCGGGCAGTTCCTCGGCCGCGGTGCCGTTCTCGGGGCTGGTCACGCTCAGCGTGATGCGATCCTTGTCGAGCCCGACCTTGACCGCGCGCGTCTTTTCGCTCGCGATGGTCGACACGCGGTCGACGCCCTGGAACAGGCTCTTCGGATCGACCTTGAGCAGCTTGTCGTTCGCGGTCGGGATGACGCGGCTGTAGTCGGGGAAGGTGCCGTCGATCAGCTTCGAGGTCAGCACGGCATTGCCGAGTTGGAAGCGGACCTTCGACGCCGACAGGCTGATCTCGACATTGCCCTCGGCCTCGTCGAGCAGCTTGCGGATCTCGCCGACGCATTTGCGCGGCACGATGACGTCGGGCATCCCGGTCGCCCCCTCGGGGCGCGTCACCGTATAGCGCGCGAGCCGGTGGCCGTCGGTCGCCGCCGCCTTCAGCACCGGCCCGGTCGCATCCTCGGCGACGTGCAGGAAGATGCCGTTCAGATAATAGCGCGTTTCCTCGGTCGAGATGGCGAAGCGCGTCTTGTCGATGATCTGGATCAGCTCGGCAACCGGCAGTTCGAAGCTGGTCGGCAGGTCGCCCTCGGCGATCACCGGGAAATCGTCGCGCGGCAGCGTCGGCAGGTTGAAGTTCGAGCGGCCCGCCTTGACCTGCATCTTGCCCTCGGCCGCCGACAGGCTGACCTCGGCGCCCTCGGGCAGCTTGCGGGCGATCTCGAACAAGGTGTGCGCCGACACGGTGGTCGTGCCCGGCGTCTCGACCCTGGCCGCGACGGTCTCGACCACCTGCAGGTCGAGGTCGGTCGCCATCAGTTTCAATTGACCCGAGGCGTCGGCCTCGATCAGCACGTTCGACAGGATGGGGATGGTGTTGCGCCGTTCGACCACCGACTGGACGTGGCCGAGGCTTTTCAGAAGCACTGCGCGTTCGATCGTCGCTTTCATTCTAATTCGTCATCCCTGTCTTGTCGGGAGAAGTCCCTGAAAGGGCGGGAACCCGCGGGCGATTCGGCGCCGCGATTCCCTGCCCCCGAAAATGCCAACCTTCCTTAACGAACGCACCGCGCCGCGCAAGCCATGCTTGCAAAGCATCCCCAATCGCGCAAACGAAGGCGCAATGCGGCGCGCCCTTCCTCTTCTCCTGTCGCTGGTCCTTCCCGTCGCCGCGGCCGCCGCGCCCACCGCGCTCGGCATCTTTGACGGCTGGGGTGCCTTTCGCGACGACGGCCAGGGGTCGTCGGCGCCGCGCTGCTACGCGATCGCCGCTCCCGCCGCGACGATCGGCCGGCCGCAGGCAAAACCCTATGCCAGCATCGGCTATTGGCCGAAATCGGGGATTCGCGGCCAATTCTACGTCCGCCTGTCGAAGCCGCGCCGCGATGGCGCCGAGCTGCGCCTGACCATCGGCAGCCGCCGCTTCATCCTGACCGGCAACGGCGTCCACGGCTGGGCGAGCGACAGGCGCATGGACGCCGGCATCGTCGCCGCGATGCGATCGGCCCCGAGCATGAGCGTCGAGAGCGTGGCGGAAGGCGGCGGCGCGATCGCCGACACCTACCGCCTGCGCGGCGCCGCCACCGCAATCGACGCCGCCGCGCTGGGATGCGCAAGGTTGCGATAAGCGCCCGTCCCCCAAGGCCACGACCGCCCCTTCCCTTCGTCATTCCCGCGAAAGCGGGAATGACGGGCGTGGCTCCTAATCCCGCCCCAGCCGCGTCAGCGCGCGCGCCAGGAAATCGAGCACGGTTCGCACCCGCGGCACGTGGCGCAGCCGCTCGTGGGTCAGCAGCCACAGGCCCGTCGTATCGTCGGTCTTGGGCGGAATGCAGCGGACGAGGTCGGGTTCGCGGTCGGCGAGGAAGGCGGGCAGGATGGTCAGCCCCATGCCCGAGCGCACGCCGGCGAGCAGGCCCGCCGCCGATCCATATTGCATGACCACCGACTCCTCGAACCCATATTGCCGCAGCCAGGCCTGATAGGGTTCCCAGACCGACCCGCCGCCGCCGATGAAGGGGTGCGCGGCCAGTTCCTCGCGGCCGTGCGGGATGCCGTGCAACTCGGCATAGTCGCGACTGCAATAGACGGTCCACGGATTGTCGGCGATGCGCCGCCCGACGAGGCCCGCGCCCGCCGGCTGCTTGCTGCTGCGGATCGCGATGTCCGCCGCGCCGGCGGCGAGGTCGCGCGGCTCGTCCGAACTGTCGAGGTGGATGTGGATTTCGGGGTGCGCCGCGCGCAGGTCGCGCAGAATCGGCGGCAGCACCGTGATCGCGAAAATCTCCATCGCCGTCACGCTGACCGTGCCCCCCGCGTCGCGCGAGCGGGCGCCCGCCGCGGCGTCGAAGCGGTCGGCGGCATCGCGCACCGCCATCGCGCTCGCCAGCATCGCCTCGCCAACCGGGGTCAGCGCATAGCCCGCCTGCCGGCGTTCGAACAGGGCCAGGCCCGTCGCCGCCTCCAGCGCCGCGATGCGCCGCGCCACCGTCGTCTGGCTGACGCGCAGCGCCTGTGCCGCGGCGAGCGTGCTGCCGCACTCCGCAACGCACAGGAAATATCTCAGGTCGTTCCAGTCGAACATGATGTCTTGTGCGTGATAGGGCCGAAAACCGCATTCTGCAATTTTGCAGAATAGTCGCGCAACATCGTTGCTCCTCGCGCGGCGAGCCGGGGCTTATCTCTCGTCTCACCGGCTTCCTCCCCTCCCGACAGCCGGCCGATGGAGATATAGGATGACCAAGCTTCCGATCCTCGCCGCCCTCGCTGCCGCGTTCCTCGCCCAGCCTGCAACCGCCCAACCCGCCTCCGCGCCGCGAACCGCCGTGGTCGCCCACGCCGACCTCGACCTCGCGACTCACAAGGGCGTCAAAACGCTCGACCGCCGGATCTGGCGCGCGGTCATCGCCGTCTGCGGCACCGCCCCCGACTATGACCTCGAAGGCAGGAACGACGTCCGCGAATGCCGCCGCGACACCCGTGCCCTCGCCTCGGCCGAAGCCGAGCAGGTCATCGCCGACGCGACGCGGGCTCGGCCGATCCGCGTCACCACCCGGGCGAAGTGACCGGCGCTACCAGACGCCGGGCAGCAGCCGCCAGCGCACGCGCGCGGCATAGGCGGAATAGCCCTGCAGCTCGCGCTGCAGCAGCCGATCCTCCCACGCCGTGCGCAGGATCAGCACGCCGCTCGCCACCAGCGCCGGAACCAGCCCCCACAGGCTGCCGAGCGCGAGCGCCATGCCGACGAAAAGCAGGATCGCGGCGGAATAGCCGGGATGCCGTATCGCGCGATACGGCCCGCTGTCGATCACCCGCTGGTGCCGTTCGGACTGGATGCGCACTCCGGGCTCGAAGAAGGGATTGACCGCCTGCGCCCACGCGGTGACCGCAATCCCCGCGAGCAGCGCGGCATAGCCCCCGGCGACGAGCCAGAGCGGCACATGCGACCAGCGAAAACGCCCCGCATCGAGCGCCGCGACCGGCAGGATCGCGACCATCGCGGGCAGGATGACCGCGAGCAGCGCCTTGTCCCACCCCTTCGTCCCCGGCTGGAACCGGCTGCGCGCGCGGTAGATCACCGGATTGACGCGCGCGAGGACGAGCCCCGACACGCCGAAGCCGATCACCACGATGGCGACGAACAGCCAGCCCGGCCGCCAGCCGAGCGAACCCGCGGGCCAGAAGATCAGCAGCAGCAGCGAAAGCGGCAGGGTGATCGCATAGACGATGATCTTTGCCGGCGGCATCGGTGGAGGATCTTGCGGCGTATCCATCGGCGGGGCTCCTTCAATCGCGCGTGTCGAACGCCGTTCGCGCCGCTTCCACTTCGCACAGATGCGCTTCGGCCCAGTGCCACACGCCGCAAAAGGCCTCGCCCAGGCTCTGGCCGAGCGCGGTCAGGCTATATTCGACCTTGGGCGGGATGACCGGGTGAACCTTGCGATGAACCAGCCCGTCGCGCTCCATCGCGCGCAGCGTCTGAGTCAGCATCTTCTGGCTGATGCCCGGAACGAGCTGGGCGAGGCGGGTGAAGCGGCAGGTGCCGTGCTCGTCCAGTTCCTCGAGCACCAGCAGCGTCCATTTGTCGGCGACTCGCCCGATCAGCTCGTTGACCAGCGTTTCGACGCGCGGATCGACCGGCGCCTCGGGGTCGTAGGATCGCTTTTCAGTCTGCGGCATCCTGGAAAATCCATTTCTCTCTTTTAGGTAACTATAGCACTTTCGGGTGCCTACTTTCCTTTGGAGAGTATAGGCATAAATAGGCCCCCTCACCACCCCCAAGCGAGGACCTCCCCATGAAGACCAAAGGCAACACCATCCTCCTCTCCGGCGGCGGCTCGGGCATCGGGCTCGCGCTCGCGCAGCGCTGGCACGATGCGGGCAACACCGTCATCGTCACCGGCCGCAACGCGGCGAAGCTGGAGGCCGCGGTCGCGGGCCGCGCGAACCTGCACGCGATGCCCCTCGACGTCACCGATCCCGACGCCATCGCCGCCTTCGCGCAAGAGGTGATCGCAAAATTTCCGGCGCTCAACATCCTCGTCAACAACGCCGGCATCATGCCGTTCGAGGCGATCGACGCCGAGCGCGACCTGACCGATGCCGAGACGACGATCGTCACCAACCTGCTTGGCCCGATCCGGCTGACCGACGCGCTGGTCGATCATCTCGCGGCCGCGTCCGACAGCGCGATCGTCAACGTCACCTCGGGCCTCGCCTTCGTGCCGCTGCCCAAGGCACCGACCTATTCGGCGACCAAGGCGGCGCTACACAGCTATACCCAGGCGCTGCGCGTCCAACTGGAGGGCAAGGTCGAGGTGATCGAACTCGTCCCACCCGCGGTGCGCACCGAACTGACCCCGGGGCAATCGACGCGCGAGGGTTATATGCCGCTCGACGCCTTCGCCGACGAGGTGATGACATTGCTCGCGGTAGGGCCGACACCGGCCGAAATCCTCGTTCAGAATGTCCTGCCGCTGCGCAACGCCGAAGCCGACGGCGCGGTCGCCGAACGGCTGGCGTTTCTGAAGACGCTCTAATCTACACCCTCCCCTTCAGGGGAGGGCAGCGAGACTTACGAACTTGTTCGTTAGTCGCAGCGGGTGGGGCCGTCGACCTTGCGCAAGGCCGACGGCCCCACCCCAACCCCTCCCCTGAAGGGGAGGGGCTTTGCATTGCGCAAACCGCCCTTCCTCCCTATATGCGCGCGCATCATGCAGATCCCCGGCCATATCGACCCGGTCATCACCGGCACCGTTCCGCTGCGCGGCGGCAATCGCGTCGACCTCGTCGGCCTGACGCGCGAGGGGATTCGCGGCGCGCTCGAAGAAGCCGGGCTCGACGCCAAGGCGGCGAAGCTGCGCGGCAAGCAGATCTGGCACTGGATCTATCACCGCGGCGTCACCGAATTCGACGCGATGACCGACATCGCCAAGGCGATGCGCCCCTGGCTGACCGAGCGTTTCATCGTCGGCCGCCCGACGGTGCGCGAGGCGCAGGTGTCGAACGACGGAACCCGCAAATGGCTGCTCGCCGCTGCCGACGGCCAGGAATATGAGATGGTGTTCATCCCCGACGCCGACCGCGGAACGCTCTGCGTGTCGAGCCAGGTCGGCTGCACCCTCAACTGCCGCTTCTGCCACACCGGCACGATGCGCCTCGTCCGCAACCTGACCGCGGGCGAGATCGTCGGGCAAGTGCTGCTCGCGCGCGACGCGCTGGGCGAATGGCCGAAGGGGACGATGGCGTCGGCCCCCGATGCCGACGACGAGGACGACGACGCCGGTCACTACACCGCCGACGGCCGTATGCTCACCAACATCGTGATGATGGGCATGGGCGAGCCGCTCTATAATTTCGACGAGGTCAAGGGCGCGCTCAAAATCGTCATGGACGGCGACGGCCTCGCGCTGTCGAAGCGGCGCATCACCCTGTCGACCAGCGGCGTCGTCCCGATGATGGCGCGCGCGGGCGAAGAGATCGGGGTCAACCTCGCGGTCTCGCTCCACGCGGTGAACAAAGAGGTGCGAGACGAGATCGTGCCGCTCAACCGCAAATATGGCATCGAGGACCTGCTCGCGGCCTGCGCCGCCTATCCCGGCGCCAACAATGCGCGGCGCATCACCTTCGAATATGTGATGCTGAAGGACAAGAACGACAGCGACGCCGATGCGCGCGAGCTGGTTCGGCTCATCAAGCAGTACAAGCTGCCCGCGAAGGTCAACCTGATCCCCTTCAACCCCTGGCCCGGCGCGCCCTATGAATGCTCGTCGCCCGAGCGGGTACGCGCGTTCAGCAACCTGATTTTCGAAGCCGGCATCTCCGCTCCGATCCGTACCCCGCGCGGGCGCGACATCATGGCCGCCTGCGGCCAGCTCAAGAGCGCCGCGACCAGGCCGACCCGCGCCGAACTCGACCGCATCGCCGCGGAAAAACAGGCCGCGCTGGGCTGAATTTTCGATATTGCCGCTTCGTTTTGCGCTTGAAAAAGCGCGATAAATCCCCATGCGCCTTCTGTACCGTGTGGTAAAAATAACACAGGTAAGGAAATTGTCACAATCTGAACGATGCGTTCATTGAAGCGACAGGCGCGAACGCCATTTAGGGCCCGGGCCGCGACCCAAAGGGCGTGACCCGGTTCAAAGAAAAGGAATAGAAAATGAAGAAGTTCGCAGTTGCAGCCGCTCTCCTCTCGGCCGTCGTTGCTGTTCCCGCCATGGCCGCCGACGGCGGCGAAATCCGCGCCGAAGTGCGTGGCGGCTATGTGACCGGCTCGGGCCTCGACGACGCGACCCTCGGCGCCGCCGTCGGCTATGACTTCGACCTGGGTTCGACGACCTTCGCGGGCGCCGAAATCGCGGGCGACAAGGTGCTCAAGAACGGCTTTGATGTCCAGTTCTCGGCCGGCGGCCGCGTCGGCGCGAAGGTCGGCACCGCGGGCAAGGCCTATGTCACCGGCGGCTACACCTTCAGCGACATCGACGATCCCTATGCGGGCGTCGGCTACCAGCACCGTCTGGGCGCCAACACCTATGCCAAGGTCGAATATCGCCACCAGTTCATCGGCAACTTCAGCGACTTCGACACCTTCGCGGCCGGCATCGGCGTCGCCTTCTGATCCTTTCGGACGGAAGACAAAAGAACGGAAAGGGGCGGTCCCGCGGGGCCGCCCCTTTTTCTTTGGAAGATACAATCGGTCGCCGCTCTCTCCCCTTCAGGGGAGAGATACGCAGGCTTGCGAGCTTGCTCGCTAGCCGAAGTTGAGAGGGGCAAGGCGCGCTATGGCCCCCTCTCCCAACCCTCTCCCCTGAAGGGGAGAGGGCTTTGGCAGTCCTCGACGCCACAACCCCCTTCCCTTTCCGCTATCCGCGCGCCACGGTGAAGCATGACCGCTTTCGCCTATATCGGCGCCGCACTCGCGGAGATCGCCGGCTGCTTCGCTTTCTGGGCGTGGCTGCGGATGGACAAGTCGGCCTGGTGGCTGCTGCCCGGCCTCGCCTCGCTCGCGCTCTTCGCCTGGCTGCTGACGCTGGTCGACGCCGACCATGCGGGGCGCGCCTATGCCGCCTATGGCGGGGTCTATATCGCCGCGGCGCTGCTGTGGCTGTGGGCGGTCGAGGGCGCGAAGCCCGACCGCTGGGATCTGGTTGGCGCCGCCGTCTGCCTCTGCGGCGCCGCGATCATCCTGTTCGGACCGCGCGGAACCTGACATCCGGTCCCGCGCGGCGCGGCTCTATTTGAGCGCGTCGAGCGAAGCGCCGAAGTTGATGTGATAGGGAAGCCCGCCGAGTACGAGCGCGGGGACCGACTGGACTCCCGCGGCCTCCGCCTCGGCGACACGGTCGGGCGCTTCGCCCAGATGAACGCTTTCGACGTCATAGCGCGCGGGGTCGATGGCGTCGGCCACCGCCTGCTCGGCGTCCACACAAACACGGCATCCGGCGTGATAGAAAATCGCTTTCTCGGTCATGATCATCTCCTGTTATCGAGTTTAGGTATCGACTCGATACCACTTACCTGCCACCCGCGCCGGGATTGCGCAAATGGTTTTTAGTCGATACCAAAAACGGATGACCGATCCGCTTTCCGACCTGCTGGCCCGCACCGCGCGACTGATCGCGGGGGACGGCCATTCGGCGGGGCTCAAGCCCGTGCAGTGGCAGGCGCTGCGCTATCTGGCGATCGCGAACCGCTTTTCGCGCACGCCGGGCGCACTCGCCGCCTGGCTGGGACAGACCAAGGGCACGGTGTCGCAGACCGTCGCGGCGCTGGAGCGCAAGGGACTGGTGGAGCGCACCGGCGACCCGGATGACCGGCGCCTCGTGCGCCTGTCGCTGACCGAAGCGGGACACGCCATGCTGGGACGGGCACCCGAAAGCATCGCCGATGCCATGCTCGCGGGCCTGACGGCGGCCGACCGCGCCGCCTTCGCTCCCTTGCTCGCCCATATGCTCAAGGAATTCCTCACCGCGCGCGCCTATCGCCCTTTCGGACTGTGCGCCGAATGCCGGCATTTCATCCGCGACGCCGCGTCGGGAACGCCCCATTTCTGCCGCCTGCTCGGCGTGCCGCTCGACGGCGCGGATGCCGCGGCCATCTGCGTCGAACAGGAGGCCGCATGATCCATGTCATCGACGCCCTGCTGACCGGCAAGGCGCGCGTCTTCGGCGACGGGGGAGAGACGAGCGCGATCGCGAAAGATCCTGTCGAAGGGCCGCACACCGTCGGCTTCCTCGGCATCGCGGGCGACGAGCAGGCCGACCTGTCGGTCCACGGCGGCCCCGACAAGGCGATCCACCATTATCCGCGCGATCATTATCCCTTCTGGACCGACACGCTCGGTCCTCACTCGCTGCTCGCCGCGCCGGGCGCGTTCGGGGAGAATCTCTCGACCCGCGGGATGGTCGAGGGCAATGTGTGCCTCGGCGATCGCTACCGCCTCGGCAGCGCGCTGGTCGAGATCAGCCAGGGCCGCCAGCCCTGCTGGAAGCTCGGGCACCGCTTCGGCGACCCGCGCGTGCCCGCGACCGTCGTCGCGACGCGGCGCAGCGGCTGGTATTACCGGGTATTGGAGGAAGGCCGGGTCGCGGCCGGCGACGCGCTCGCCCTGATCGACCGCCCGCTCCCCGACTGGACGGTCGAGCGAGTCTTCGCCCTGCTGATCGGCGGCGCCGGCAAGCGCGACCCCGCCGCGCTGCGCGCCCTCGCGACCATGAACGCGCTGTCGGCAAGCTGGCGCGCGCGGGCGGAGAAGCTGTTGGCTTGACGCGCCGGCTTCCATATCGGCCCGCTGACCCCAATTCCGTTCGCCCTGAGCCTGTCGAAGGGCCGTTCTTTCTTTTTGACGTCGCAAGAAGAAGGACGGTGCTTCGACAAGCTCAGCACGAACGGATCGGATTGACCGCGCCCCACTATTCCCCCTCCGGCAACGCTTCCTCGACCAGCGGCGCCAGCCCCTGCACGATCACCCCCACCCCCTTGGCATTGGGGTGGATATGGTCGTCGAGCATCAGCGACGGGTCGGTCACGACATTGTCGAGGATGAAGGGATAGAGGCTCGCGCCATATTGCGTCGCCAGCTCGGAATAGATGGGGTCGAACGCCTTCGCATAATCGGCGCCCAGATTGGGCGCGGCGACCATGCCGGTCAGCAGCACCGGAATGTCGCGCCGCTTGAGCTCGGCGAGCATCGCGTCGAGATTGGCGCGCGTCTCGGCCGCGTCGATCCCGCGCAGCATGTCGTTGCCGCCGAGGCCGAGCAGGACGAGCGCGGGCTTGCTCGCCGCATGGTCGAGCACGAAGGCCAGCCGCTGCCGCCCCGCTGCGGTCGTGTCGCCCGAAACCCCCGCGTTCTGAACCCGCGCCGCCACCCCGTCGGCGGCGAGCGCGGCCTGAAGCTGGGGCGCCAGCCCCTCCTTGGGTCCCAGCCGGTAACCGGCATAGAGGCTGTCGCCGAAGGCGATGACCAGCGGCGCGTCGGCGGGGACGGCGGACGCCTGGGCCTTCGTCGCCTGCTTCGCGGCGGGCGCCGCCGCGTCGCCGCACGCGGCGAGCGGTTGGCAAAGCGCAAGCACGCAACCATATATCCAGGCAGAACGCCATCCGGCCGTTTTCATTTCCAAAGGGTCCTTCCTTGCCCGACGCGCCTCGACACCAGATTTCTCTGGCGCCAGAACCGGCGATCGCCGCCCATAATGTGACGCTGACGCTAGGGAGCGACAAGGCCCCGGTCGAAATATTGCGCGGAGTCGATTTCGAGGTGCAGGCCGGCGCCTCGGTCGCGCTGCTCGGTCCGTCGGGGTCGGGCAAGAGCTCGCTGATGGCGGTGCTCGCCGGGCTCGAGCGCGCAAACGGCGGCAGCATCCGCGTCGCCGGGCTCGATTTCGGCGCGATGGACGAGGATGGGCTCGCGCGGGCGCGGCGCGGGCGGATCGGCATCGTGCTCCAGGCCTTTCACCTGCTGCCGACGATGACCGCACTCGAAAATGTCGCGGTGCCGCTCGAACTGGCGGGCCTCGCCGACCCCTTCGAGCGCGCGGCGCGCGAACTGGAGGCGGTAGGCCTCGGCCACCGTCTGACCCACTATCCCGCCCAGCTTTCGGGCGGCGAGCAGCAGCGCGTCGCGATCGCCCGCGCGATGGCGAGCGAGCCCGCGATCATCTTCGCCGACGAACCGACCGGCAACCTCGACACCGCGACCGGCCATGCGATCATCGAGCTGATCTTCGCCCGCCGCGCCGCGCTCGGCGCGACCCTGCTCATCATCACCCACGACCCCGAGTTGGCCGAGCATTGCGACCGCGTCGTCACCATGCACGACGGCCGGATCGAGGAACGGGCGGCGTGAATCCAACTTACCAGTGCCGTTCGTGTCGAGCGAAGTCGAGACACCCATCGACACAGCGCAAGGCCGTCGGGTGTCTCGACTTCGGCCAAAGGCCGAAGTTTATCCTGAGCGCCCGCCCTGCGGGCAGTCGAAGGGCTCGACACGAACGGGCCAAGGAGGGCTCGTTCCGATGATCCCCCTCGCCACGCTCTGGCGGATCGCGCGGCGCGATCTGGCGGCACGGATTCGCGGGCTGCGGCTGCTCGCACTGTGCCTGTTCCTCGGCGTCGCCACCCTCGCCGCGATCGGCAGCCTGACGCGCGGCATCACCGCCGAGCTGGAAGCGCGCGGGCAGACCATCCTCGGCGGCGACGTCGAGTTCGAGCTACCCCAGCGCGAGGCGGCGCCCGCCGAACTCGCCGCCTTCCGCCGCGCCGGCGATACCTCGGCGACGGTACGGATGCGCGCAATGGCGAATACGCCCGGCGGCGACGCGCTGCTCGCCGAACTGAAGGCGGTCGACGCCGCCTATCCGCTCTACGGCACGATGCGGCTCGTCAGCGGCGCACGGCGCGGCCCGCCGCCACCCGGCGGCGTCTGGATCGGCGCCGACCTCGCCTCCCGCCTCGCGCTGAAAACCGGATCGCGCATGACGTTCGGCGAAAAAACATTCCGCGTCGACGGCGTCATCGCCGACGAACCCGACCGGCTCGGCGAAGGCTTCACCCTCGGCCCGGTGGCGATCATCGGCATGGGCGACCTGCCCGCGACGCGGCTGATCCAGCCGGGCAGCCTCTATCAGAGCAAATATCGCGTCCGCCTGCCAGCGGGCACCGATCCCGCGGCGGTGGGCAAGCGGCTGACCGCCGCATTCCCCGATGCGGGATGGGACGTAAGCGACCGCAGCAACGGCGCGCCCGGAACGCGGCGCTTCATCGAACGGATGGGGCAGTTTCTGTCGCTGGTCGGGCTCGCCGCGCTGGTCATCGCCGGCATCGGCGTCGGCAACGGGGTCGCCAGCTATCTGGCGGGCAAGCGGCCCGGCCTCGCGACGCTGAAGATATTGGGCGCCGACAGCGCCGCGGTGATGCGCATCTATGGCTTGCAGATCCTGACCGTCGCCGCCGTCGCGATCGCCGCCGGGCTGGTCGTCGGGGCGCTCGCCCCGACGCTCATCACCATGGTCGCGGGCGACGCATTGCCGGTCAAGCCGGGGCTCGCCGTCTACCCGTTGCCGCTGGCGGTCAGCGCCGCCTATGGCCTGCTGATCGCCATCGCCTTTGCCCTGCCCCCGCTCGCGGCGGCGCGGCGGGTGCCGGCGGCGGGACTGTTTCGCGCCACCGTCGACGGGCTCGCCCGGCCCGAACCGCGCACGCTGCTCGCGGTCGGCGCGGCGCTGGCGGCGATCGTCGCGCTCGCGGTCGGCACCGCGCGCGAACCGCTGTTCGCGCTCGGCTTCGTCGGCGCGGCGGCGGGGCTGCTCCTGCTCCTCGTCGGACTCGGCTGGGCGGTGCGCCGCGTCGCGAGCCGCCTGCCGCGCCCCCGCCGCCCGCTGCTTCGCCTCGCGCTCGCCAACCTCCACCGGCCGGGCGCGGCGACCGGGGCGCTCGTCGTTGCGCTCGGGCTCGGGCTGACCCTGTTCGTCGCGCTCGCCGCGATCCAGACCAGCATCACCGCCGAAATCGCGCGCACCGTGCCGCAGCGCGCGCCGAGCTTCTTCGTCCTCGACATTCCGCGGGACGGCGCGGCGCGCTTCCGCGCGATGGTGGCCGGGGCCGACCCGTCGGCCGAGGTCAACCTGATCCCGGCGCTGCGCGGGCGCATCGCCGAATATGCGGGCCAGCGCGTCGACGAGCTCGCCGAGCTGCCCGAAGGCGCGTGGGTGCTGCGCGGCGACCGCGGCCTGACCTACAGCCCGGCGCTGCCAAAGGGCAGCACGCTCGCCGGCGGGCAATGGTGGCCCGCCGACTATCACGGGCCGCCGCTGGTCAGCGTCGAGCAACAGGTGGCGGCATCGCTCGGCCTCGCGCTCGGCGACACGCTGACCGTCAACATCCTCGGCGTCGAGGTGCAGGCGAAGGTCGCCTCCTTCCGCACCGTCGAGTGGGACAATTTCGGCCTCAACTATGTGCTCGTCTTCTCGCCGGGCGCCTTCGACGCGGCCCCGCACAACATGGTCGCGACGGTCGCGGTCGGACCGCAGGCCGAGACCGCGCTCGCGCGCGCCATTCCGCGCGCCTTCCCCTCCGCCTCGCTGATCGCGGTGCGCGATGTGGTCAGCCAGGTCACCGACCTGCTCACCCAGATGGCCCGCGCGATCGCCGCCGCCGCCAGCATCGCGATCCTCGCCGGCATCGCCGTGCTGATCGGCGCCATCGCCGCGAGCCGCGAGCGGCGCGTCTACGACAGCGTGATCCTCAAGCTGCTCGGCGCGACGCGCGGGCAGATACTGGGGGCGCAGGGGGTGGAATATGGCCTATTGGCGCTGGTCCTCGCGGTGATGGCGCTCGGGCTCGGGCTGGCCGCCGCCTGGTATGTCGTGACGCAGATCTTCGACTTCGCCTTCGCCCCCGACCCGCTGATCGTCGGCCTGACGCTGGCGGGCGGCGCCGGCCTGTCCTTCCTGATCGGCATGGCGGGAAGCTGGCCCCTGCTGTCGGCCCGCCCCGCCCGCGCCTTGCGGAGCCTCTAGGGTCCAGCCCGCTCAGGACGCCCGCCGCCGCGGCCGTTCCATCGGCCACGCCGGCCGGTGCGCGTCCGACAGCCGCTGCGCCGCGTCCACCGCGACCCCCAGGTCGGTCAGCACCCGCACCAGCGCGTCGGCGGGCGCGACCGCGATGTCGGGCTGCACCCCGTCGCCTTCCCAATCCTCGCCGGTCACCGGATCATAGGTCCGCCCGACCGGGATGAAGGCCTGAAAGCCCCCGCCCAATGACTCGCCGCGCCCGAAATGATTGGCGCCGCCGGTCGCGCTGCCCACCAGCACGCCGCGGCGCGTGTGCTTCATCGCCAGCGCGAAATGCTCGGCCGCCGATCCGGTCCCTCCCGACGTCAGCACATAGACTTTCGCGTCGCGCAGCCGCGCGTCGCCGTTCGGCGTCACCCAATGCTCGCGCGTCACCATGCCGGGATCGCCCGCGACCAGCCGCAACCCGACATCCTCGTCCAGCGGTCCCTCGCCCGATTCGTCGACCGACGCGCGCGTCGCCATGGTGACGAGCCGTGTCGGCCTGTCGAACAGCCAGGGAAAGATGACGTTCATCTGCTCGATCCCGCCGCCGCCGTTGGTGCGGATATCGAAGACGATCGCCCTGGCATCGGCATGGTCGGCCATGAATGTCGCCGCCGTCGCGGTCACCGCCGCATCGTCGGGAAACAGGTTGAAGCGGATGAAGGCGATCCCCGGCGCGATCCACCCCGCCTGCTCGACCGGCGGCTTCGGCCCGCGCGGCTTGCCGGGATGGGCGTCCGGCGGCGGCGCGGCGCCCTCGGGCGGACGGACGTGCAGATGCCCGTCGGGCTGCACCGCATTCACGTCGGCGTCGAGCGCACGGGCGAGTGCCGCGCCCGCCAGCGGCGCATAGCGCCCCGCCACGATGCCGGCGCGGATCGCGGCGGCGTAGCGCTGGCCCGTCTCGGGATAGACATAGTCGCGCTCGAGCAGCGTCGCATAGCGTTCGGCGACGGCATTGGCGTCCGCCTCGGCCTCCTCGGCGGCGGCCGGCGTCGCCGGGGCGGAAAGCGCGGCGCCGCTCACGGCGAGCAGCAGCGCGGACAGGATCAGGCGCGATCGACTCATGACAAACCTCCAGCACGACTCCCGGTCGGCCCAAGGCGTATCATATCTTCGATACGGATCAACTACATTTGTAGTCGATAGCACTCACCGCCGCCGCCCGGCCCAGATCAGCAGCGCGCCGACGACCGCGAGGATCGCGCCGTTGCGTGTCCACACCCGCTCGCCGAGCATGAAGCTGCTCGCGGGCCAGCGCACGACGTCCAGTCCCTGCAATATCCACAGCAGCCCCATCAGCACCGCCGCGATGCCGACGATCGTCGCCAGCCCCTTGACGAACCCCATGCCACCTCTCCTCGCTCTCCAGCTCGCGACAGGCTGCCACACGGCCGAGCGCCTGTCACGCGCGCCGCTGCAGCCCGATCAGCGGCCGCAGCCAGCCGATCCGCCGCCCGCCGAGATAGAAGGCCCAGCATCCCGCGACCGTCGCCGCGACCAGGATCGGGAAGGAGGCGGCCGGCCCCACTCCGCCGAGCAGCAGCCAATATCCGACGAGCACGATCACCGTCTGGTGGATGATGTAAAAGGGGAACACCGCCTCGGCGAGCATCGGGCGCCTCGCATGGTCGCGGTTCCAGAAGCAGTCGGCGATCCCGACCAGCGCGACGATCGCCGCCCAGCCCTGCACCAGCCGCACGGCCATGAACCAGGTCACGACCCCCACCGGCGGCGGCCCCTCGCCGGGCGACGCCCAGATCGCCCACGCCACAGTGGCATAGGCCACGACCGCGAGCCCCGCCGCCGTCCGCCAGCAGCGCGCCACCGCCAGGAACAGCACCGGCCGCACGCGCAGCAGCCAGCCGGTGAAGAAGGGCACCAGATAGTGAAGATGGTTCGGCCCGTCGTCGAACAGCGCGTGCGTCTCGCGATAGCCGGGAAAGGCGAACAGGATCGCCATCCACGCCGCCAGCGGCAGGACCAATATCCCCCAGCCGCCGAGCAGCCGCGCCGCGACGTCGGTGATCCGCGCCCGCGCCGCTTCGGGCACCAGCAGGAGCAGCAGCACCGCGAGCAGCGTATAAACAAAGAGATAGACGACGAACCACAGATGCTGCCACGTCGGCAGCACGATCCCCTCGAGCGTCCCGAAGCGGAAATAATCATGCGCCCAGAAATGCGCGAAGCTCGCGGCATAGCCATACTGGGTGACCAGCTCGATCCACGGCTGCACCGGGATGACGACGATCATGCCGAAGGCGAGCGGGATCAGCAGCCGCGCCGCGCGCGAGCGCAGGAAGGCGCCCGGCCCGCCCAGCTTCGCGAACAGCGCCGCGCTCGCATAGCCCGAGACGAGAAACAGCAGCGGCAGCCGCCAGCTGTTCGTCGCCATCATCGGGATCTGCACCCAGTCCATCGGCCGCGGCGTCTTGACGTGCCACCCCCACGGCACGAAATACATGCCGATATGATAGAGGATCAGCAGCGCGAAGGCGCCGATCCGCAGCCAGTCCATTCCATAATGTCGCGTCATGGTCATCGCGCCGAATCTCCTTTGCCGGTTTCCGTCGCAGCCGCTAATCGAAAGGGCGACCGGCGGACGATCCCGGCGGGACGAGACGCGGAGCCGATGTGACGGACAGGCAGGCACAAGGGACGAGCGGCGGCGCAGCCGGGACGAGCGGCCCCACTGGCGGCCTCAGCGCCCGCGCGCTCACCGCGCTGCTGCTGAGCGCGATCTTCCTCTTCGGGCTCGTCCGCATCGCCGCCAACGTCTATTCCTACATCGCCGACCGCGAGGGCGCCGGCCTCGCCACCTCGCCGACGATCGCCTGGATGCTCGAAGGCAGCAGCCTCGTCGCCTGGGCGATCGTGATGATTCCCTGCTGGTTCGCGGTCCGGTATATCCGCCCGCCGCGCGTTCCCCTGCCCGCCACGGCCCTGATCCACGCGCTGCTCGCGATCCCGGTCTCGCTCGGGCATATCGCGCTGATGGTCGCCTTCCGCACCGCGCTCTGGTGGATGATGGGCATCGACTATCACTTCAACGCGCCCGACGGATCGCCGATCCTCTACGAGTTTCGCAAGGACCTGTCGGCCTATGTCGAGCTCGTCTTCATCCTCTTTCTCGTCCAGTGGCTCGTCGCGCGCTACGCCGCCCCGCCCGCCGCGTCGTCCGAACGGCGCACGCTCGCGATCGGCGACGGGTCGGTCACCCACCATCTTCCCATCGACGAGATCGAGCATGTCGCGGCGGCGGGCAATTATGTCGAGATCGCGTGGCGCGGCGAACGCCTGCTCCACCGCGCGACGCTGAGCGCCGTCGAGGCCGAACTCGGCCCCGCCTTCGCCCGCATCCACCGCAGCCGCCTCGTCCGCCGCGCCGCGGTGCGCCGCGTCGTCACCCACAAGAGCGGCGATTTCGACGTCGAGACCCAAGGCGGCGACACGCTGCGCGGCAGTCGGCGCTATCGCGGGAATGTCGAGGGGTGAATACCGTCATTGCGAGCGAAGCGAAGCAATCCAGAGCGGCGTGAACCGCCCTGGATTGCTTCGCTTCGCTCGCAATGACGAGCTTATTGAAGCACGCGCCAAGCCAGTTCCGCGAACTCGCACAGCAAGGGCCGCGTATCGCGCGGGTCGATGATATCCTCGACCCCGAATTTCTCCGCCGTCCGGAACGGCGAGCGCACCCGGTTCAGCCGCTCCCTGATCGCCTCCAGATGCGCCGCCGGGTCCGCGGCCGCCTCCAGTTCGCTCTTGTAGGCGACCTCGACCCCGCCCTCGATCGGCAGGCTACCCCAGTCGCCCGACGGCCAGGCGAAACGATACTGAAAGCGCTCGGCGTTCGACATCGCGCTCCCCGCGATGCCATAGGCGCGCCGCACCACGACCGACGCGAGCGGCACCGTCGCGCGATAGATGGCGTTCATCGCCTGCACGCCATAGCGGATCGTCCCCGTCCGCTCGGCCTCGCCGCCGATCATGAAGCCCGGATTGTCGACCAGATGGACGATCGGCAGCCGGAACTGGTCGGCCAGCTTCACGAAGCGCTCTGCCTTCTCGCTCGTCTTCGCGTCCCACGATCCGCCGAGATAGGAGGGATCGCTCGCCAGCACCGCGACCGGCCAGCCGTCGAGCCGCGCGAAGGCGGTGATGACCGCCCGCCCCCAGCGCCCGCCCATCTCGAAGACGCTGCTCCGGTCGAACACCGCCTCGGCGATGCGCCGCATCGAATAGACCTGTTTCGCCGCGCGCGGCACCGCCGACAGCAGGGCCTCCTCGCGCCGGTCGACCGGATCGTCGCACGCGGTCCGCGCCGCGCGCTCGTGGATCGACGCGGGCAGATAGGACAGGAAGCGCCGCGCCGCCGCGAACGCCTCGGCCTCTGATCCCACCTCGTCGTCGACCACGCCGTTGCGCGTATGGACGTCGCTGCCGCCCAGTTCCTCGCGGTCGAGCGTGTCGCCGATCGCCGCCGCCACCGCCGGGCCCGCCGCGAACAGTTGCGACAGCCCGCGCACCATGATGCTGTAGTGGCTCGCCACCACCCGCGCCGCGCCCAGCCCCGCCGTCGGCCCCAGCGCCAGCGCCACCACCGGCACCGTGTCGAGATTGGCGATGACCTGGTCCCAGCCCGGAACATGCGGGATATAGGTATAGCCCATATCCTCCAGCGTCCTGACCGACCCGCCGCCGCCGGTACCGTCGATCATGCGGATCAGCGGCAGGCGATATTCGTGCGCCATCGCCTCGCACTGGATGAACTTGCGGTGCAGCGCCGCATCGGCCGCGCCGCCACGCACGGTGAAATCGTCGGCCGAGGCCACGACCGGCCGCCCGTCGATATTCGCGCGCCCGAAGATGAAATTGCTCGCCGCCAGATCCTCCAGCGCGCCATCGGGGCCATAGGTCCCCCGCCCCGCGATCTTGCCGATCTCGCGAAAGCTGCCCGGATCGACGATCGCATCGAGCCGCGCCCGCGCGTCCATCTTGCCCCGGCTGTGCTGGCGCGCGACCTTCTCGGCCCCGCCCATCGTCTCGGCCATCGCCCGCCGCGCGGCGAGCTCGTCGACTTCCTTTTTCCAGCTCATAGGCCCAACGCTACCTTACGTTAACGGAAACGTCATTCCGATTCTTTGCGCGCACTGCTATCGTCGCGCGATGACCCGCCGCCTCGCCTTCGCGCTCGCCGCCACGCTCCTCGCCGTCCCGCCCGCACCCGCCACCGAAACCAGCCCCGAAAAGGCCATTCCCGGCGTCGCCGACCCTTACAAGACCGACGTTTTCGATCCCGACGCCGACCCGATGGCGGACATCGACGCCGCGCTCGCCGCGGCGAAGGCTTCGGGCAAGCGCGTCCTGCTCGTGATGGGCACCAATACATGCCACGACAGCGCCTGGTTCGCGAACCTGATCGCCACCGACCGCTTCGCCGCCGTCCGCGACCGCTACATGCTCATCTATGCCGACATCGGCATGCCGCACGTCGATTTCGTTCGCCATCCCGAGGTACCGAAACGCTTTCGTTTCAAGATCAAGGGCACCCCGACGATCGCGATCCTCGATGCGGACGGCCGCGTCCTCAACCGCAAGGCGGCACCGAAGTGGCGCAACGCCGCCAGCCGCAGCGCCGACGAAATCTACGATGAACTGATGGAACAGGGAGAATAGGATGACCGACATACGCCTCGCCGGCCGCACCGCGCTCGTCACCGGCGCCTCGCGCGGCATCGGCCGCGGCATCGCGCTGGCGCTGGCCGGCGCGGGGGCCGATATCGCGGTCAACTACACCCGCGACGAAGCCGCGGCGGCCGAGACCGTCGCCGCGATCCAGGCGCTCGGCCGCAAGGCGAAGGCGTACCAGGCGTCGGTCGCCGACGAGGAAGCGAGCGCCGCGATGGTCGCCGCCATCGAGGCCGACCTCGCCCCCGTATCGATCCTCGTCAACAACGCCGGCGTCGCGAGCCGCGGCAAGCCGGTCGCCGACACCGACGCCGCCGAGGTCGAGAAATTGCTCGCGATCCACGCGGTCGGCGCGCACCGCCTGTCGCGCCTCTGCCTGCCCCAGCTCCGCCGGCACGACCGCAGCGACATCGTCATCATCTCCAGCGTCGCGACGCTGAACCACGCCGCGAACGGCGCGCCCTACACCATGGCGAAGGCGGCAGGCGAAGCCCTCGCGCTCACCCTCGCCAAGGAGGAGGTCAAGAACGGCGTCCGCGTCAACATCGTCGCCCCCTCGCTGACCGTCAGCGACATGGGCGAACGCCTCGCCCGCGCGGTGACGGGGCAGGACGACATCCACCACCTCGACGCCCACTTCCCCTTCGGTCGCGTCCCCACCCCCGACGATGTCGCCGCGGCGGTGCTGTGGTTCGTGTCGGACGCCAACCCCTATTGCTCGGGCCAGAAACTCAACATCGACGGCGCCGGCATGGCGAGCTTCCGGTGATCTATTCGGCGGTGCCGCACGCCCCGAAGGCCTCGTCCATCGACCTGCGATAGTCGGCGAGCGGTTCCAGCCCCATGTCGGCGCGCGCCGCGTCGATATGCGCCGGATCGTCGTCCTCCATCGGCCTGAGCGGCCGGATCGCCTGCCCGGTCTCGCAGCCGCCGAACTGCGTCGCATAGCGCTGCTTCCCCGCCAGCTTCAGCATGACGCGGTCATAGAGATAGGCATAATTCGACTTGCTCGCCTCGCCGGCCTTGGCCAGCGGCTCCATCAGCCGCAGCGCGCGCACCTGCAACGCGGGATCATCGTCGGCATGCTGCGCGAGCAGCCACGCGGCATGCGACGCCTTCTCCCCGACAGCGGAGATCGTCGGCCAGCCCTTTTCGGCCATATAGCCGCGCAGCTTCTCCCTGTTCTTGCGGTCCTCGCCCGCGACCATCGTCCAGCCCAGATAGTCGAACAGCGGCTTCAGCCGTGCCGGCAACGGCGGATCGCTCTCGTCGACGCCCCATGACAGCATGTGGCGCCCGAGTTGTTCGCGGAAAGTTGCACCGATCAGCATCTGCGCATCCTCGGACTCGGGCGGCCCCACTGCGGATGTGACGGCGCCTATCCCCATGCGTCCGCCCGCCAGCGCGAAATCCCACAGCCGGCGCGCCTCCGCGAGCCGCGCGGGAAGCGCGGCGCGTTCGGCTTCCGAAGCGGCGTCGATCACCATCGCGGCGGTGATCGCGCGGCACATCTCATCGCCATAGGATCGCGGCGGCAAATTCGCCGATTCGGCGCCTATCGCCGCCAGCTCCGCCTTGGCCTGCCCCGTTGCCGCCGCGATGCAGGCGTCCTTGTAGGCTTCCACCGACTCCCACGCCGCCCGCGCCGCGGTCCCCTCCGTTGCGAAGCGCCCGGCCATCCAGCCGAAATCGCCCGAATCGAACGTCCCATCCTTCACATAGGGTTTCAGCGCGCCCGGCACCGGCGTCGACTGTGCCCGGCTCGCTCCCGGCAGCATCGCGCCGACGAGCAACGCCAGCCCCAATCCCCGCATCCTCATGGTCCCACGCTATCATGCTTTCACCGCACCGCAAGCCGGCGCTGCCAGCCCCGCCATTCTCGGCTACAGCCCCTCCCATGCGCCCCGATTCGCCCTCGCCGCTCATCCCCTTTCTCGTCGCCTGCGCGGGGATCGCGACCTATTCGTCGATGGACGTGCTGATGAAGGGGCTGTCGATCGGGATCGGCGCCTATAATGCGGTGTTCTGGCGCAATGTCGCGGGGGCGCTGCTCAGCGGCCTCGTCTATTTCGCCGCACGGCCGGCGCGGCCCGATGCCGCCACGATGCGCATCCATGCGCTGCGCTCGCTGTTCGTCGCGATGATGGCGCTCGGCTTCTTCTGGGCGCTCGCGCGGCTGCCGATGGCAGAGGCGATCGCGCTCGCCTTCGTCGCGCCATTGCTCGCGCTCTACATGGCCGCCATCTTCCTCGGCGAGCGGATCGGGCGGCGCTCGATCGCCGCCTCGCTGCTCGGCTTCGGCGGGGTGCTCGTCATCGTCGCGGGCAAGCTCGGCGGCGGCGAGCGCGACCCGGAGGCGCTGCTCGCGGTCGGCGCGGTGTTCCTCTCGGCGATCTGCTATGCCTACAACCTCATCCTCGCGCGGCGGCAGGCGAAGATGGCGGGACCGATGGAGATCGCCTTCTATCAGAATCTGTTCGTCGCGCTGTTCCTCGCGCTCGCCGCGCCCTGGTTCGCGGTGCTTCCCGGCACCGCCCACGCCGCGCCGATCGCCGGCGCCGCGCTGCTCGCGACGCTATCGCTCCTTTTGTTGAGCTGGGCTTATGCCCGCGCCGAGGCCCAGATTCTGGCGACGACCGAATATACCGGCTTCCTCTGGGCGATGCTGTTCGGCTGGTATTTCTACGCCGAGCCGGTGACGCTACCGACGCTCGCCGGCGCACTGCTGATCGTCGTCGCCTGCCTGATCGTCGCGCGCAAGACCCCGCGCGGCGACCCGATCGAACCGGCGGCGGCGTAATCCCCCTCCCGCTTGCGGGAGGGGTTAGGGGAGGGCCTGTTTCGTCGGTCCGCTTCGCAACCGCCCCTCCCCCGACCCCTCCCATAAATGGGAGGGGAGGAGATCACACCGCCGCCCGCGCAAGCCGGTCGTTGATCGCCGCCCCCAGCCCTTCGTCGGGGATCGCCGCGACCGCGATCCGCGGCTTCGCGCTCGCCCCCCCCGCGTGGAGCGCGTCGAACAGATGCGCCGCCGCCTCGGTCAGATCGCCCGCCGCGCTCAGATCATAGTCGCCCGCCAGCCCGCCGAAGCCGATCCCATACTCATCATCGGCAAAGTCCGCCGCCCCCAGCCGCACCGGCTTGCCCGGCGCATAATGGCTCGCCAGCATCCCCGGCGCCACCACCTCCGCTCCCTCGCGCCCCGTCACCGGCAGTCCGCTCGCCGCGCCCAGCATCGCCGCGGTCACCGGCCCGGGCCGCAGCACCTGCACCGCGTCGTCCTTCACCCGCGCAATCGTCGATTCGACCCCCGCCGTTGTCGCGCCGTCGTCGATCACCAGCGCGATCCGCCCGCCCAGGCTCGCCAGCACATGATCGGCCTTCGTCGGGCTCACCCGTCCGCTCGCGTTCGCGCTCGGCGCCGCGAGCGGCGCGCCCGTCGCGGCGAGCAGCGCCTGCATCGCGCGATGCCCCGGCACCCGCAGCGCGATTGTGTCCAGCCCCGCGGTCGCGATCCGCGCCACCGGGCAATCGGCCGAGCGCGGCACGACGAGCGTCAACGGCCCCGGCCAGAAAGCCTCGGCCAGCGCCCGCTCGGCCGCTCCGAACGCGCCGAGCCGCTCGGCCGCCTCCAGATCGGGCACATGCACGATCAGCGGATTGAAATCGGGCCGCCCCTTCGCGGCATAGATGCGCGCGACGGCTTCGGCGTTGCGCGCATCGGCGGCGAGGCCATAGACGGTCTCGGTCGGCACCGCGACCGGCTGCCCCGCGCCGATCAGCCGCGCGGCGCGCGCGATCGCGTCGGCGCCATAGGGGGCGATCTCGGTTGCCACACTCTCGATTGGACGCTCGGCCATGCCGCGCTATAGCGCCGGGCGCAACGGAATCACCCCCAAAAGCGGGAACCCCTATGACCTACACGGCCCCCACCACCGAACAGCTTTTCGTCCTCAACCATATCGCGCGCATCGATGCGATGGCGGCGCACGACCGCTTCGCCGCCGCGACCCCCGATATGGTCGAGGCGATCGTCACGGGAATCGGCGACTTCGCCGCCGAGGTCTACGCGCCGCTCAACCGCGTCGGCGACACGCAAAACCCCAAATGGCAGGACGGCAAGGTCACCATGCCCCCAGGCTTCAAGGACGCGTACCGGCAGTTCGTCGAGGCGGGCTGGGGCAGCATCGACGGCCCCGGCGCCTATGGCGGGCAGGATCTGCCCTTCACCCTCGCGGCCGTGGTGATCGAGGCGCTCGGCAGCGCGAACATGGGCTTTTCGCTGTGCAGCATCCTCACCCCCGGCGCGATCCACGCGCTGATGGCCTATGGCACCGAGGAACAGCGCCAGACCTGGCTGCCCAAGCTGGTCACCGGCGAGTGGAACGGCACGATGAACCTGACCGAGCCTGCCGCGGGCAGCGACGTCGGCGCGCTGCGCTCGACCGCCGAAAAGATCACCGAAGGCCCGAACGCCGGCCTCTATAAAATCCGCGGTCAAAAGATCTTCATCACCTTCGGCGAGCATGACCTGACCGACAATATCGTTCACCTCGTTCTCGCGCGCACGCCGGGCGCGCCCGAGGGGACCCGCGGCATCTCGCTCTTCCTCGTCCCCAAATACCGCCTCGACGCACAGGGGCGGCCGACGATTTCCAACGGCGTGCGCTGCGCCTCGATCGAGCACAAGCTCGGCATCCACGCCTCGCCGACCGCGGTGATGATCTATGGCGAGGACGAGGATTGCCTCGGCGAGATCGTCGGCGAGGAAATGGGCGGGATGCGCGCGATGTTCGTGATGATGAACAACGCGCGGCTGATGATCGGCTGCCAGGGCATCCAGATCGGCGAGCGCGCGACCCAGCAGGCGACCCGCTTCGCCGCCGAGCGCATCCAATCCTCGCTCGCCGGATCGCCCGACCGCACGCCTGTCCCCATCGACCGGCACCCCGACGTGCGCCGCATGCTGTGGCGGATGCGCGCGCAGACGGAGGCGGCGCGCGCGCTCGTCTATTATGCTGCGGCGCAGACCGATTTCGGCAAGCTGGGCGACGAGGCCGCGGCGATGCGCGCCGAAATCCTGATCCCGCTGGCCAAGGCGCATGCGACCGACATCGGCTGCGAGGTCGCGAGCCTCGGCATCCAGGTCCATGGCGGCATGGGCTTCATAGAGGAAACCGGCGCAGCGCAGCATTATCGCGACGCGCGCATCGCGCCGATCTACGAAGGCACCAACGGCATCCAGGCCGCCGACCTCGTCGGGCGCAAGCTCGGCATGGCGGGCGGCGACCTGATCCGCGGCCTGATCGACGACATCGCGCATGGCGCGGGCGAGGAGTTTCCCGAACTGGCGCAGCTCGCCGAGACCTGCCGCGCGGTCACCGACTGGATGGCGAACGCCCCCGTGCCCGACCGGCTGGCGGGCAGCTCTCCCTATCTGACCATGCTCGCGACGGCGACCTGCGGCTGGCTGATGGCGCTCCAGCATATCGCGGCAAAGGCGGCGCTTGAGGATGGGACCGGCGACACCGCTTTCCTCGAGGCAAAGGTCGCCTCGACGCGCTTCTATCTGCAACAGATCGTCCCCGCCGCCGCGGGTCTCGCCCCCGCGGCGCTCGCCGGCGACGCGGCGCTGCCCGCCCTCGCCTGAATCGCGCCCGAAACCGCCCCTCGCGCCGACGGCGGCGCGAGGGGCGGTTTCGGGCCATGATTAACGCGATGATAACCATCGGCGGCTAGTCCCGTCCGGCAAGGACCGGAGATGCGCGGGTGCCGCTCATAGTCAAGAAGATGATCATCAGTTGGCGCTCGTTCGCGCTGTCGGTGCTGCTGTGCGTCGTCGTCGGCCTCTCGACCCTCGCCGAACCGCTCGACATGTTCGTCGAAGCGGCGATCGGCCGCCTTGGAAACCGGCCGGTTTCGGGCGATATCGTCGTCGTCGCGCTCGACGAACGCAGCCTGCTGATGGCCACCGGCGCCGACTTCACCCCAACCCTGCATGCCAAGGTCGTCGACGCGGTGAACGACGCCGGCGCCAAACGGCTCTTCCTCGATTTCGACTATCGCCGACGCGTGAACGATCGCGATTTCCCGAAATTGACCGACGCGGTCAAGCGGATGAAGGACCGGATCGTCCTCGCGGTCATGACGCATGTCGCCCCCGGCCAGCGCGGCGAGAGCTTCTTCTTTCCGAGCGCCAGGTTCGGCCCCGACGCCAAACCCGCCAGCATCGCCTGGCAAAGCGAATATTGGCAGGCATGGAACCTGCCGCGGGCCATCATCGCGGAGGGGAAGCTGATGCCGAGCTTCTCGTCGGTCCTTGCCAACAAACCGGTCGCCAGGGCCGAAAGCTTCCGGCTCGACTTCTTCTACAACACCGACACGATCAAGCTGTACAGCGCGGCCGATGTCATCGACGGTCGGGTTGGCCGAAAGGAGCTGGCGGGCAAGGACGTCATTTTCGCCCCGACGGCCTCCGCCTATCAGGACAATGCCTTTCTTCCGGGGCACGACATGGTTCCGGGTGTCTTCCTGCATGTCATCGGCGCCGAGACGCTGAAACGCGGCGATCCGATCGATATCGGCTGGACTCCCGCCCTCGCGCTTTCGCTCGCCGTGCTGCTGCTGACCTTGACCACCCGCCTCCAGCACTGGTTCACGCCGATCGCGCTCGGGGTCACGGTGGCGCTTATCGCCGCCAAGGTCGTGCTCGCCGCCATGCTCGTCACCTCGTCGATCGGCGCCGCGCTGTGCCTGATCGCCGCGATCAGCGCCAATGTCTCGCGCAAGCGGCGCCGTGCCTCGGCCCAGCGCGAAAATCCGGTGTCGGGCCTCCCCAATTTCGAGGCGCTGCGCGGTCAGGCGCCGTTCGGCAGCGCGACCGTCATCGCCGCGCGCATCGTCAATTTCGAGGATCTCGCCGCCTTCCTGCCCGGCGAGGGCAGCCAGCAACTCGTCGATCAGGTCGCGCGCCGCCTTGCGCTCGCCAGTCACGGCACCCAGCTCCACCACGATCTCGACGGCAGCTTCGCCTGGCTGGTCCCCTATTATCAGCACAGCCAGATCGAGGGGCATCTCGCCGGCCTCGCGGCGCTATTCAACGCGCCGCTGACCATTGGCGAGCTCAAGATCGACGTCGCCATCGCCTTCGGCGTGAACGACGAGTTCGAGGGTTCGAACGCGCAGCGCCTCGCCGCGGCGCTCGTCGCCGCCGAAAAGTCGATCCGCACCCGCGCGCTGTGGACCAAATATACGCCGCGCCAGAAAGAGGACGCCGGCTGGCAATTGAGCTTCCACTCGCAGCTCGAGGACGCGCTCGCCGGCGGCGACATCTGGGTCGCCTTCCAGCCGCAGTATGAGATCGCGACCCGCCGCGTCGTCGGGGTCGAGGCACTCGCGCGCTGGACCCACCCGACGCGCGGCCCCATCCCGCCCGACGAATTCATCGTCCAGGCCGAAAAGAGCCAGGACATCTATCGCCTGACCCTGTTCGTCATGGACCAGGCGATCCGCTCCGCGGCGCAATTGCGCGACCGCGGCCTCGCAATCAACATGTCGGTCAACCTGTCGGCGGCGCTGCTCGATCACGGCGATCTCGTCGGCACGATCCGCGTCATGCTGACCGCGCACCACCTGTCGCCCGAGATGCTGACGATCGAGGTCACCGAAACCGCGCAGATCGAGAACAGCCGCCAGGCGCGCCAGACGCTCGCCCAATTGCGCCGCACCGGCATCCGCCTGTCGATCGACGACTATGGCACCGGCCAGTCGAACCTCGAATATCTGACCGAGGTCGAGGCCGACGAGATCAAGATCGACAAGCGATTCGTGATGACCATGCGCGATTCGCAGCGCAACTTCGAAGTCGTCAAATCGACGATCGATCTCGCGCACCGCCTCGGCGCCGTCGCGGTTGCAGAGGGGATCGAGGACGCGCCGACCATGGCGCTGCTCGCACAGCTCGGCTGCGATGTAGGCCAGGGGTATCACCTTGGAAAGCCGCAGCTATTCTCTGAACTCACCGCCAATCTCCTTGGCCACCCGCACAGCCGCTCGGCATAGGTGCCAATTTGGCACTATCCGTTAAGGTTAAGACTCGCTTTACCTTGTTTCTTAAGGTATATGCCGCGTTAACTGTCCTGCGTTGACAGTGCGCAAGAGGAGTTTTGACATGGCTTGGATTTGGAGCTGGCTCGGCGGCGGCGGCACTCGTAATGCCGGCGGCACGGCCTAAAGAATAAAGGCCCCGGTATCCCCGGGGCCTTTTCTTTTGCTCGCGGACATCCTGATCGGACCCCGGCCATGACGACATTCCCGCGCCTCCCGAATTAGTTTTTTGTTGGTACCATAGAGGATTTGCCGAACGGCTGGTCGGTGGACACCGGCTTGTGGCGGCATACGCGCCATCCGGCGTCCGGGCGTCCGGGAACGATCCTCCCCGAATATAGGAGGCCCGCTTCCCACGCGATTTTTCGCTTGACCTTGTGAGCGTCCGCCGGGGTGCAATCGAAGCACCGCCACGCGGCAAAAATTTTTCTCCCTCGGTCCGATCGCAGCCCATTCGCGCGAAGACCGCGGAAAGCCTTGCGCCGGACCCGCGAGCCGGTCCATTCGAGCGACGAACCGAATCAAAATATCGGCGAGTCGAGTCTTCAACCTGTCATTTACCGTCTTGCATCGGCGCGCCGACATGGCACTATAGGTGGTGGGTCAGCCGACGGGGGCACCCAATAATTTGTGTCAGACCGAAAGTGGCGGTTTTCCGTCGCCCATCCCATATGGGCACGGGAGGAACGCGTTTGCGTCTGAAAAATATGCCCCACGAGGGGGGCGAAAGATGCTAGGCTGGGGCTTCGCCCTGAGTCGAACAAGACAGGAACAGATCGCGCCGCGGCGCGAGCAGAGAGGCAGGGCAGAACAATGGATTTTCGGGAAACGGATCGGGTGGAGACGAGCGACGTGGCGACGGCTGAACTGACCAGGACAGAGGCGGAGACCCCGGTCGAATCGACCGCAGGTGTCAAGGCGAAGCTGAACGGCGACGTCGAGCCCACAGTCCACGCGCGCCGATTCGCGGTCGAGACCGACGCGAGCCGCGACGCGCTGCTCACCGATTTCGGCAAGGAGACGCTGCAGGACCGCTATCTCCTCCCCGGCGAATCCTATCAGGATCTCTTCGCCCGCGTCGCCGCCGCCTATGCCGACGACGCCGATCATGCCCAGCGCCTCTACGACTATATCTCGAAGCTGTGGTTCATGCCCGCGACCCCGGTGCTCTCGAACGGCGGCACCGGCCGCGGCCTGCCGATCTCCTGCTATCTCAACAGCGTCGACGACAGCCTCGAGGGCATCGTCGGCACCTGGAACGAGAATGTCTGGCTCGCGTCGCGCGGCGGCGGCATCGGCACCTATTGGGGCAATGTCCGCGGCATCGGCGAGCCGGTCGGTCTCAACGGCAAGACCAGCGGCATCATCCCCTTCGTCCGCGTGATGGATTCGCTGACCCTCGCGATCAGCCAGGGCAGCCTGCGCCGCGGCTCGGCCGCCTGCTATCTCGACATCTCGCATCCCGAGATCGAGGAGTTCCTCGAGGTCCGCAAGCCGTCGGGCGACTTCAACCGCAAGGCGCTCAACCTCCACCACGGCGTCCTCCTCACCGACGAGTTCATGGAGGCCGTGCGCGACGGCGCTGAGTTCAACCTGCGCAGCCCCAAGGACCAGAGTGTGCGCGGCACCGTCGACGCGCGCAGCCTGTTCCAGAAGCTGGTCGAGACGCGCCTCGCGACCGGCGAGCCCTACATCATCTTCATCGACCAGGTGAACCGGATGATGCCCAAGCATCACCGCGACCTCGGCCTCAAGGTCTCGACCTCGAACCTCTGCTCGGAGATCACGCTGCCGACGGGCCGCGACCATCTCGGCAACGATCGCACCGCGGTCTGCTGCCTCTCGTCGCTGAACCTCGAAACCTGGGACGAGTGGAACAGCGACAAGGCGTTCATCGAGGACGTCATGCGCATGCTCGACAATGTCCTCCAGGACTATATCGACCGCGCCCCGCCCGAAATGGCGCGCGCCAAGTACAGCGCCAGCCGCGAACGCTCGGTCGGCCTCGGCGTCATGGGCTTCCACAGCTTCCTCCAGGCGCGCGGCCTGCCGTTCGAAGGTGCGATGGCGAAATCGTCGAACCTGCGCATCTTCAAGCATATCCGCAGCCAGGTCGACCAGGCCTCGATGCTGCTTGCCAAGGAACGCGGCCCCTGCCCCGACGCCGCCGACCAGGGCGTGATGGAGCGCTTTTCGTGCAAGATGGCGATCGCGCCGACCGCGTCGATCAGCATCATCTGCGGCGGCACCAGCGCATGCATCGAGCCGATCCCGGCGAACATCTACACCCACAAGACGCTGTCGGGCAGCTTCGTGGTCAAGAATCCGCACCTCGAAAGCCTGCTCGTCGACAAGGCGAAGAACAGCGACAGCATCTGGAACTCGATCCTCGAAAAGGGCGGCAGCGTCCAGCACCTCGACTTCCTGACCCAGGACGAGAAGGACTGCTACAAGACCAGCTTCGAGATCGACCAGCGCTGGCTGCTCGAACTCGCCGCCGACCGCACCCCCTATATCGACCAGGCCGCATCGCTGAACCTCTTCATCCCCGCCGATGTCGAGAAATGGGACCTGCTCATGCTCCACTATCGCGCGTGGGAACTCGGCATCAAATCGCTCTATTATCTCCGCTCGAAATCGGTCCAGCGCGCCGGCTTCGCGGGCGGTGTCGAGGCCGACAACACCCCCGAGGCCGCGAAATTCGAACTCTCGGCCGAGAGCACCGATTACGACGAGTGCCTGGCGTGCCAATAAGGCCGCGCTCCTCCTGCCCGTCTTTCCCGCGAAAGCGGGAACCCAGGGCGGGATTACGCGACACTGGGTCCCCGCTTGCGCGGGGATGACGATTGAAGTTTAGAAGCTGAGGATAGACCGATGCCTTTGTTGGAAGCCCGCAAGACCTACAAGCCCTTCGAATATCCCTGGGCCTATGATTTCTGGAAGCGCCAGCAGCAGATCCACTGGGTGCCCGAGGAAGTGCCGCTGGGCGAGGACTGCCGCGACTGGGCGCAGAAGATCAGCGACCATGAACGCAATCTGCTGACCCAGATTTTCCGCTTCTTCACCCAGGCCGACATCGAGGTGCAGGATTGCTACCACGACAAATATGGCCGCGTGTTCAAGCCGACCGAGATCAAGATGATGCTGACCGCGTTCAGCAACATGGAAACGGTGCACATCGCCGCCTACAGCCACCTGCTCGACACGATCGGCATGCCCGAGAGCGAATATGGCATGTTCCTCGAATATGACGAGATGCGCGCCAAGCACGACTATATGGGCACCTTCGGCGTCGACGACGACGAGGATATCGCGCGCACCCTCGCGATGTTCGGCGGCTTTACCGAGGGGCTTCAGCTCTTCGCCAGCTTCGCGATGCTGATGAACTTCCCGCGCTTCAACAAGATGAAGGGCATGGGCCAGATCATCAGTTGGTCGATCCGCGACGAAAGCCTGCACTGCGAGGGCATCACCCGCCTGTTCCACGCCTTCGTCAAGGAACGCGACTGCCTGACCAAGGCGGTGAAGGAAGACATCATCGACTGCTGCCAGAAGACGGTGCGGCTCGAGGATGCCTTCATCGACCTCGCCTTCGAACAGGGCCCGGTCCCCGGCATGACGCCCAAGGAGATCAAGCGCTACATCCGCTACATCGCCGACTGGCGCCTCGGGCAGCTCGGGTTCCAGCCGATCTACATGATCGACGAACACCCCCTCCCCTGGCTCGCCCCGCTGCTCAACGGCGTCGAGCACGCCAACTTCTTCGAAACCCGCGCCACCGAATATTCGAAGGCCGCGACGCGCGGCGACTGGAACAGCGTGTGGACCAGCTTCGACAACCGCAAGAAGGCCAAGACCAACGACGACGGCGCCGCGACCACCGAAGGCGAAGGCGACGGCGAGGACATGTTCGCCAAGGCCGGCATCGCCGCGGAGTAGCCCCCTTCAAAACCCCTCCCGCAAGCGGGAGGGGCAGCGAGACTTGCCAGCTTGCTGGCTAGTCGCAGCGGGGAGGGCCAGCGACGCCGGCGCCGCGCCGCAACGCGCAAAAGAGTCAAAAAGGCCATCCATGACCGACAAGAAAAAACTCAAGCTCCTGCACCTCAGCCAACCCCAGCGCGCGTGCCTGGAGGGCCTCTCCAACCGCCGCCCCCAACTCCCCACCGACCCGATCCGCGACGAACTCGTCGCGCTGGGCCTAGTGACGCAGCAAGGCGCCAGATGGACGCTGACCCCGACGGGCAGGAAGGTGCTGGCGGCGGGGTCGAACCGGCGCAATTCGGGCGGGTTTTCGGTTTGAGGTGAATTTCCCCGCCGCCGCGCTCCATCGCATGGATGCCGGATCAAGTCCGGCATGACGCGGCGCGGGGACGCCTCCATCCCACCCCCATCTTCGTCACCCCGGACTTGATCCGGGACCCATATAACAGCCGAAGCACGGGGCCCGGACGTGATGATCGGCGATAATCCCCGCGACATCCGCAGGCGTCATTGCGAGGGGCGTAGCGACGAAGCAATCTCCAGCCATCGGCAAGTTAGGATGATCGCTGGAAATTGCTTCGCTCCGCTCGCAATGACGCCATATGGGGGCAGAGGGGATCATCGCCGATCACGTCGGGGATGACGTATGAGGAATGAATCTTCGCGCCTTCGCGTCTTCGCGTGAAACGAAAATCCTCCCTCAATTCACCGTCACCCCGCTCGGCACCGCGCCCACTCCCGCCGCCGCGAACAGCACCCCGCCGCGCACCGCCGCCGGCGAGCCTTCGAGCAAGGGCAGCAGCACCAGTTCGCGCGTCGTCTCGCTGTCGTCGTCGACGACCAGCCGCAGCGACGGCAGGCCGAGGCCGCCGCGTTCGGTCACGACGTCGCGGACCGCCCCGAGCGGCCACGACAGGGCGCCGCCGCGATAGAGCCGCGCGCCGTCGTGGAAGATCCAGGCGTCGCGCTGGCGCCACAGCCGCAGACAGGTCCAGAAAAGGAACAGCGCGGCGAGCATCGCCGCGCTCGCCGCCGCGTCGCCGAACAGGATCGCGCGCAGCATCGCCGCCGCGCCGTCGGCCGCCACCGGCGCCGCCTGTCCCACCGCCAGCGCCGCGAACAGCAGCGCCGACACCGCCTGCCCCGCCAGCAGCGGCTTCGCCTTCAGCCGCGCGATCACGATGATTTGCCGGTCCCGATACGCCATCGCCCGCACACATAGGCACGGCGGACGCGCGGCGCCAGCATGGAGGCCACCAATCCTCCCGGTCGCGCGGCGATGGGGAGGTTGCGGCGCGAAGCGCTGACGGAGGAGCCGAGCGCGCAGCGCTCGCTGGCGCTGGCCGCCGCTCCCCTACCGCCTGCGGCGGCGGTCCCCCCTCCCCACGGCTGCGCCGCAGGGAGGATCTGGAGCAGGCCCGGCCGCCCCGGCCCTCCCCCGATCCCCGGCGAAAGCCGGGGTCCACGCCGCGTGGCGCTACGCCTCTGGACCCCGGCGTTCGCCGGGGATCAGGGCATGGAAACGGAAGGCAGCACGCCGAACAGGAAAAATCGCTTTCCTACAATTTACCTATATGGTTCAATGCGCCCATTCGACCAGCCATAAAGGAGGATTCCCCCCATGACCGACGCCACCGCCGCGATCCCCGCCCCCGCCCCCGCCGCGCCGCCCAGCTATCACTGGACCCCCGCCCTCCAGCGCGACTTCCTCTCCCATCTCGCGGTCACCGGATCGGTCAAGATCGCTGCCACCCGCGTGTCGATGTCGCCCAGCGCCGCCTATCAGCTCCGCCACAAACCGCAGGGCGCCGCCTTTCGGCTCGGCTGGGCGGCGGCGGTGCGGATCGCGCGCGAGCGGCTCGCCGACGAGCTGCTCGACCGCGCGATCTGGGGGATCGAGGAAAGCTATGAGCGCGGGCCCGCGACGCGCGAGGGCTATCATTACCACAACCGCCGCCGCCACGACCCGCGCCTCGGCCTCGCGATGCTCGCGCGGCTCGACCGCGTGGTCGAGGTGCGCGCGCAGGCCGGCGAGGACATGCTGGCGCAGGTCATCGCGGGCGACTGGGACGGCTTCCTGTCGCTGTTCGACGCCGCGGGAGTCGAGCCGGGCGTCGACGGCGAATCGGGCGGCCACAACGCCGCGCTCGCGCTGTGGCTCGCGGGGCGCGACAACCGCGCCAACCCGGTCGCGACGCTGTGGAAGGACAGCCCGATCGCGAATGAAGTTGCACGCTTTTCCGCCGATCCGGACGTCGAGCCCGTCGCCGAGCCGACCCCGGAAGAGGCCGCCGCCGACATGCACGTCTGGCACGACGACGCGCACGGCGAATGGCGCACCAATTTCCCGCCGCCCGAGGATTTCACCGGCATCGAGGAGGGCGAATTCGGCGATGAGGATTATGAGCGCACCCTCGAGATCGACGAGGAAGAGGCGTGGCTGGCGGCGCGCGAGGCCGAGGTCGCGCCGCTGCGCGCGGCCGGCGAGGCGGCACGGCGCGCCTTTTTCGCGATTCCCGCGCCCGCCAACGATCGCGGCGTGGCAGAGGCGCGGGGCACCGGCGAAAACCGCGCGCGGGCCGGGCGTTCCGCCCCGCCGGCGCGGTGAAGCGTGCGCCGCGGACGCGGGATGTGCTACACTGGCCGCGAAAGGAGAAAGCCCATGCAGGCCGTGACCGAAGGCGATCGCCGCAAGGAACTCGCCACCCTCCTGACGCAGATCCAGGCGCATCCCGAACGCGACTGGACCGCCGCCCGCCGCCGCATCGCGACGCTCAACAAGCTGATCGCCGCGCCGCGCAAGTCCCACTGACGGCGGGTCCGCGCGCCGCGTCGCGCGCGGGCCTTCGTCGCAAAAATTCGGCGATCCGCCGCGCTGCGCGTCCGGCCGAATTGGACGCCGAGTCCTTGAAATCCCACCGCTTTATGCGCTTCGGGCGCCGATTCGGCGCGCGCCCGCGTCGGCGCGCGATGAAACAAGCGGCGCGCGCCGCTCGTTTCCCCCGTATCCCCGTCAACCGCAGGAGATTTTCGATGCGCAAGACTTTCATCCTCCTCGCCGCCGGCACCGCGGCGATCGCCACCCCGGCGTTCGCCCAGCTCGCCGGCACCGCCGGACAGGTCACGGGCCATGTGACCGGCGACGTCGCCGGCCAGGTCGATCCGGCCGGCACCGTCGGCAATGTGACCGACCAGGTGACCCAGCCGGTCGGCGAGGTCGTCGATCAGGTCGACCAGACGGCGAACGACGCCGTCGACGCGACCGACCTCACCCTCGCGACGCAGGAGCAGGTGCGCGCCGGCGCCAATGTCACCGACATGGACGGCAACAGCATCGGCACCGTGCAGAGCGTCGACGGCGGCAATGCCGTCGTGGTGAGCGGCGGAAAGCTCTACAATGTGCCGCTTTCGGCGCTCTACGCCCATGGCACCGACACCGCGAAGGGCCTGGTCAGCAAGGTCCCGCAGGCCCAGCTCGAAGCGCATGCCGGGGCCGACGCGTCCGCCGATACGGATTCGGAGGCCGACCCCGGCAGCCGCTAGGGCCGATCGACACTCCCGACCGCGGTCGCACGAAGGCGCCGGGTCCCCCCTCCCCGGCGCCTTTTTCTTTTCGGCGCGCGCTGCTCCCCACAAGAAAATGGCCCGCCCCCGTGCGGCGCGGGGCGGGCCAGTTTCAGTGCCGGGGCGCCGGATTGCGCCCGCCGGCCCTCTGATTATCCCGTCACTCCTCGAACAGGTCGACCGCGTTGGCGGCGGTCGCCGACAGCCGCACCGTATCGCCCTCGACCGCGGCGACCAGCCCGGCGGGCAGATAATGATGTCTGGCGCCTTCGCCGTCCTCGGCCTGCGGGCTGTCGCTCTTGGTCAATTTGATGCGGTCGCCGTCCAGATGATCGACGGTCCCGACATGGACGCCGTCGGCGCCCACCACCGTCATATGTTCCTTGATCGCGCTATGCTCGGCCATGGTCCTTCTCCTCGCTGCCAAAATCATCATACGCGCCGCGGCGGCGATTCGATCCACCGGCGCGGCGAAGCGGGGCGAATCGTCGCCCGCCGTCCCGCCCTCAGCACCAGGGCCGGCGATGGCCTTCCCAACGCCGCGCCAGCCCTTCGGCGACCAGCACCGACCCGGCACTTTCGCCGCCGCGGGTCACGACGCGCAGTTTGCGGCCATAGCGGTCGCTGTCGCGCTCGACGGTCTCGAGGCGGAAGGCGCCGGCGTTCAGCCAGTCCCACAGCCGCCGTGTCGCCGCCGCCCCCAGCCGCGCCTCCTCGGCGCAGCGCGACGGATGCGTTTCCGGCGTGTCGATATCGGCGATGCGATATTTCTCCCCGGCGAACCAGAAGGTGTCGCCATCGACGACGCAATCGCGCCCGCCGCCGGTCGAACAGAGCCCGAAATGCGCCGAAAGCGGATCGACGGCGGCGGTGCGGGCGGGCAGGTCGGCGAAGGCCGCGGGCGGCGCCCCCGCCATTTGCAGCACCGCCAGCGTCCCCACGAAACCGCCCGCCGCGACCAGAATCAGCGATCGGGCGAAGCTGCGTCGAACCACACGCCGGCGTTGGCGCGGCGAAACCCGCCGGGACCGGACGGGTGGGAAGGGATGAACCGGCATGCCACCGACCCTGCCACCATCTGCTTGCCAAAAAGCAAAAGGGCCGATCCGCTATGGAAGCGGGCCGGTACCAACCGCGTCCGGCGCGGCGCCGTTTCGGCGCTTGCCTCTCAGGGCGCGCCGCGCGGTTCCTCGTCGTCGACCCCGCCGGGGCCGAGTTCGTCCTCCTCGTCGTCGTCGCTGCGTTCGCCGCGATAGGCGTCCATGTCGATGCGGCCCGACCGCTCCATCTGGCGCATATGGTCGACCAGATCCTGCACATCGTCGCGTTCGTCGCGGCCCGGGGGCTTTTTCGAATCCTCCAGCCGCCGCCCGTGCCGGGCCGCTTCGGCCACGGTCTGCGCCTGCGCGTCGTCGTCGCGCTGCTCGCGGTTCACCGCCTCGGGGGCCTCAGGATTGCGGACATCGTCCGCCGGGGGCTTGCGGGATTCGTCGGCCATCACAGGCTCCTTCCTGCCTCTCCAACGCGCAGCGGCGTCACCGCGTTCCTCAGGCCGCGTCGGCCAGCACCTTGCGCTCGATCACCCGAATGAAGACCTCCGGGTCCTGCGCCCCCGGCACCAGCATCCGGCCGCCGAGGATGAAGGCGGGAACGCCGGTGATATTCTGCTCGGCCCAATAGGCTTCCTCGGTCCGCACCATCTCGGCATAATCGTCCGACGCCAGGATCGCCGCCGCCCGGGCCGCGTCGAGCCCGACCGACGCCGCGATCTCGGCGAGCACGCTATGGTCGCTCACGTCGCGATTGTCGGTGAAATGCGCGCGGAACAGCGCGAGCTTGAGGTCCGTCTGCACCCCGGTCGCGCTCGCCTGCTCGGCCTCTTCCAGCGCCCCCGCCCAGCTCAGCAGCCGATGCGCGTCGAAACTGTTGCGCATCCGGAAACCGGGTCCGCGGTTGAAGGCGAAGCCCAGTTCCGCGGCCACCGCCGCCATCTTGCCGCTGTTGGCGCGGCTCTGTTCGGCGCTGATGCCATATTTGCGCTGCACATGGCTCGCCGCATCCTCGCCCTCGGGCGGCATGTCGGGGTTGAGTTCGAAGGGATGCCACTGCACCCGGAAATCCAGCCGTCCCGCGAAACGCGTCATCACCGTCCGGAATCGCAACCAGCCGATGATGCACCAGGGGCACATCACGTCGGAGACGATATCGACCGAAAGGCGCGGCCTGTCCATCGTTCCGGTCATCGACTCATCTCCTGTCCGTCAGGGCTCGCTCCGGTCGTCGGCGCGCCGATCCTTGCCCGATCGGCGTTCGCCCCTGCGGCGTTCGGGGCCCTTATAGTCGGGATCGTCGGCGATCCGCCGGTCACCCGACCGCCGGTCGGACGAACTACGCTTGTCGTGGTCGCTGGCCATGGCCGGTCCTTCCCGCAAACAGGGGCGCGACCGCGCCCTCTTAACGCACGGACCGACCGAAAAGACAAGCGCCTAGACCGGTGAAGCCTCATCCCCCGCCTGTCCGGCGGCAACAACCGTCGGCCGCGACAAGACCCACCAGCTTCCGGCCATCAGCGCCAGCGACAGCGCCTCGACGATCATGGCCTGGATGATCGCCGGACCCACCATGTCGCCGCTCGCCGCACCGATCAGCCGCCCGACCAGCGCCGTGCCATAAAGCGCCGCCGGCACCAGCAGCGCACCGCGCCAGCGCGGCAGCAGCGCGCCAATCGCGGCCGCGACCGCCGACACCAGGAAAAAGGCCGACATGTCGGCACGCACCGTATTCGCCGCGACGCCGTCGGCCGCGATGCCGAACTGGCCGGTATAGGTCGCCGGGTCGAGCACGCCCTGCACGCCCAGAATCAGGAAAAACACCGCCCACAGCAGGACGGCGCCGCGCAGCACCCAGTTGATCATGGCTCTTCTCCCCATTTTTCGTCGACAAGGCTGCGGCAGGACGGGGAAAAGTGCAATCTATTCCGTCGGCTCAGCGGCGAATGTCTCTTCGATCCAGCCGCCGCCGAGGACGCGGCTTTCGTCCGCCGCGTCATAGAGCACCGCCGCCTGCCCCGGCGCGACGCCATATTCGGGCGCGGCAAAGCGCAGCCGGTCGCCTTCGACCCGCGCCGGCACCGGTTTCGCCATGCTGCGCACCTTGGCGAGCAGGTCGCGGCCCTCGACGTCGGTAAGCCAGTTCGCCTCGCCGAGCCGCGCGCCCGACACGGCGAGCGCGCGCCGCGGCCCGACGACGACGCGCTTCGCCTCGGCGTCGAGCCGCACGACGTAGAGCGGCTCGGCCTGTCCGCCGATCTCGATCCCGCGCCGCTGCCCGACCGTATAATGGATCAGGCCCCGGTGCGCGCCGAGCAGCGTGCCGTCGACATGAACGATCTCACCCCGATCTTCGGCCTCGGGCCGCAGCTTGCGAACCAGGCTGGCATAATCGCCGTCGGGAACGAAGCAGATGTCCTGGCTGTCGGGCTTGCCTGCAACGCCCAGCCCCAGGTCGCGAGCAATGTCGCGCACCACGCTCTTCTCCAGCCCGCCCAGCGGGAAGCGCAGGAAATCGAGCTGCTCCTGCGTCGTCGCGAACAGGAAATAGCTCTGGTCGCGCGCCGGGTCGACCGCACGATGCAACTCGGCGCCCGCCGGTCCCATCACGCGGCGGACATAATGGCCGGTTGCTAGGCAGTCGGCGCCGAGGTCCTTCGCCAGCGCGAACAGATCGGTGAACTTGACGCCCATGTTGCAACGCACGCAGGGGATAGGAGTCCGCCCGTTCAGATATTCGTCGGCGAACTGGTCGATCACCGTGTCGCGAAAGCGGCTTTCATGATCGTGGACATGGTGCGCGAAACCCAGCCGGTCGGCAACCGCGCGCGCGTCGCGGATATCCTGCCCGGCACAGCAGGCGCCGACCCGCTTCGCCTTGGCGCCATGATCGTAAAGCTGCAGCGTCACCCCGATCACCTCGGCGCCCGAGCGCGCGGCAAGCGCCGCGACGACGCTCGAATCGACCCCGCCCGACATGGCGACGACGATTCGCCGGTCCTTCAGCGGTCCGGCAAGCTGGAAATCGCCGAGTCGGTCGGGGGCAAGCACATCGGTCATGATCGCGGTCCTCTAGGGATTCCGATGCCGAAATGCCAGCATTTCCGCCGCTTCGTCAAAATATTGACGGGGGTTAAGCTTCGCTAACAAGCTCTGAAATGGGCATTTACGGGACCTTAGGTGGTGCTTGCTAGACCGACGGCATGAACCTTGTCCCGTCCGATCTTCCGCGCCCCGACAGTGCGGCCAGCATGGCGAAGCCCGGCTTCGACATCATCCTGGCCGTGTCGAGCGCGCGCCAGACCGCCCTGCCGACGGTGCGCCTGCTGCGCGCCCGGGCGCAGGACGAATCGCACGCGGCGCGGCTCACGGCATTGCGCGAAATGCTGGGCGGACATGCGGGTGGGGCCCGTTCCGTCGACCGGGGGCCGGTACGCTTCTTCGACTTGTCCGAAGCGGCGAACGGCCCGTCCCAAACCATGAACAGCCTGTTTACCAGAGGGTTTCAGCCGATGTTGAACCCCTCCGATATAGACCAGCCGCTGTCGGTCGAACCGATCCCCCCCGTCGAAGACTTTATGGAATGATCATGATCGAGAATCAGAAAATTCGCCCCGCCCAGGTCATCGGTCCGCTCGGAGAGCCGCTGACACTGGACTCGCTCCCGCCGCCGAACACCACCCGCTGGGTCGTCCGCCGCAAGGCCGAGGTCGTCGCCGCGGTCAACGGCGGCCTGCTTACGGTCGACGAGGCCTGCGAGCGCTACGGCCTCAGCCTCGAAGAGTTCGCGAGCTGGCAGCGATCGATCGATCGCAGCGGCATGCCGGGCCTGCGCGTCACCCGCATCCAGCACTACCGCGACCTCTACGAGCGCCAGCAACGCTTCTGAGCCGCGCGGACCTTGTGCGAAAGAGGGCGCCGCGAGCGCCCTCTTTTTTGCCCGAGGCGCCGAAAACCCATGGTGATATCAGCAAAAATAATGACGCAACTTCCGTGATTTGTCTATTTTCTTGCAACCCCTTGGTTCACCCGGCGTTAAGCCGGGGAGTAATCAAGGAGACACTCGAATGCGCAAGATCATCATCTCACTGACCGCGGCGTCGGCCCTCGCGCTCGGCGCGTGCCAGAGCCCGCAGGCCGACAAGGTCGAGGATCAGGCGGAGGCGCAGGCCGACGCCATCGACGATCAGGCCGACGCCATGCCCGAGGGCCCGGCGCAGGATGCTATGGAGAAAAAGGCCGACGTCGTCGAGGAACAGGGCGAAGAAAAGGCCAATGCGATGGACGACAATGGCGAGATCGCCCCGTCGGAAAGCGGCGTCGGCGACACCCAGACCCCGCCCAAGCAGTAAGCAACGGCTCAAGCCTGTCTTCATCGAAGGCAGCGAGAGGGCGCCGGCGGCCTTCCCCCGGCGCCCTTTTGGTGCGCGGGCCGGATCAGCGCTCCGTTTCACCGGCCAGGGGTTGTGGGGATCTGTCTTGAGGAATCCCGACCGGTGCTGAAAAAGCCGTGGGTCCCCGCCTTCGCGGGGACACATGGTTTTACCGTTATAGGGCCGCCGAAACCTGAATCCCCACAAGCCTCAGAGCATGACGCCATGAGATGGATCGTCATTGCGAGGAGCGAAGCAATCTCCAGTCATCGCTCTTCGATACCGATAGCTGGAGATTGCTTCGCTCCGCTCGCAATGACGAAGAGGTCAATCCAATGTCATCAGAATCTAGAGCGGCAAGCCGTAAATCTGCATCACCCTTTCTTCCGTTCGTGCTGAGCTTGTCGAAGCACCGTCCTTTTTCTTGCAGTGCCTGAAAGAAAGAACAGCCCTTCGACAAGCTCAGGGCGAACGGGCCGGATTTAAGGCTCGATGCTCCAATGCCCGGAACACGTCCTGCACGCCCCGCGCGTCGCGGTCGGCGCGCAGCCCCTCCAGCGCCCGCATCACGTCGATGCGATATTCGGCGACGCCGGCCGATCCGCGCAGCCAAGTCGCGCCGAGCGAATGAACGAGCCGCGCCACGGCGCGATTCTCCGCCAAGGTGTGGACGTCGAGCTCGGTCAACCCTTCGGCGAGGCACTGAATCAGCAGCGCCGCGGTCATCATCCGCGCCAGCCCCTTGCCGTGGAAGGCGTCGAGCACCGCGACGGAATATTCGCCGATCGTCCCGCCGTCCGCATAGCGCACCGCATGCACCGCGCCGATCGCCGGCGTGCCTTCGCAGTCGGTGCAGAGCGCGCCCCAGCCGATATGATCGTGCCCGTCGACATCGACCAGTCCGGCGACTACCGGATCGGGTGGCATCGGTGTCGGCGAGAAGAAGCGCAGATAACGGGATTCGGCCGACAACGTCGCGATCCCGGCGCGCAGCAGCGGCTCATCCTCTGGCGTGATCGTGCGCAGGCAGACGGCGGTGCCGTCGTTCAGCTCGCTATGCACCTCGATGCGATGCAGCGGTGTCGCCGTTCTTGTCGCCATGGCCTTGCCTCCGGCCGCTCGCTATGCTGGCGACGATAAGGCCGCGGCGGCGGTCGGACAAGCATGGGCAGGGAGAGCGAACCAATGGACCATCACTGCACGCGACGGTCGCTGTTGTCGACCGCTCTGCTCGCTGCGGTGCTTCCTGGGACAGCAAGTGCCGTCGCAGCGGACCATCCGCAGCTCGGCATTCAGCTCTGGATGGTCAAGGACGCACTCGCCGCCGATCCCGCGGCGACGTTGCGCGCCATCGCCGCCGCAGGCTTCGGCGCGGTCGAGCTTGCGGGCTGGCCCTCCGGCGACCGTACCACCTTTGCCGCGATGCTCGCCGAAGCGGGCCTGTCCTGCCGCTGCGCGCACCTACCGATCCTGCTGGCGAGCGACGAGGAACTCGCCCCGCTTCTCGACGAAGCCGCGGGCTTTGGTCTAACCCATGTCTTCGCCCCGGTTCCCGGCTTCGCGGATGCGCTCGACCTGCCTCAGAGCGAGCGCGGCAGCGCGCTGTTCGCCCGCACCCTGAACGCCGACGACTGGCGCTGGAACGCCGAGCGGCTGAACCGGGTCGCCGACAGGGCGGCGGCGCACGGGCTGACGATCGGCTATCACAATCACAATATCGAGTTCGCGCCGCTCGACCGCACGACGCCCTATGCGATGCTGCTCGCCGGAACCGACCCGGAGCGCGTCGTCTTCGAATTCGACGTCGGCCATGTCATCCTCGCCGGCGCCGATCCCTTCGCGCTGCTCGCCGAGCATCCGGGCCGCTTCCGGGCCGCGCACCTCAAGCAATGGCGCCGGCCCTTCGCGCCCCGCACCAGGCTCGACCTGCCGCCGTCGGCCGATTTCAGCGCGGGCTTCGACTGGCCGGGCTGGCTCGCCGCGGCGCGCGGCGCCGGGATCGTCCATCTTTTCGCCGAGCGCGACAACCTGACGCCCGCCGAACAGCTTCCCGCAACCCTCCAGGCCGGACGCTATTTCGCGGGGCTTGGACGCTAGGCGACGTTTACATTCACGCGGCACATTTGATGGCTGCGACGAGATTGAGGAAGCCAGCGTAGTTTCTGGCGAGCTTGTCGTACCGGGTTGC
>NZ_JACIJH010000004.1 GCF_014199295.1 Sphingopyxis panaciterrulae | reverse complement strand
TCGCCAGCTCCGCATAGCCCACGCTCTGCATCCCGCCCTGCACGATCGGATGCTCAATCCCCAGCATCTCCGTTATCCGCGTCCTCAAGACCATGGATGCTCTCCCAAACCTACCAATCTTATATAACTAGGTTATATATCATGAGCGATCCTCGCAAGAGAGAATGAGCGAAAAAATGGATGCCTTATAAAACTTGCTTGACGACAAACTAGTTTTGTATAGATTTGCGGGCAAATGGGATGGAGAGGGATGGTGGACCGTCGTCAGTTCGGAAAAGGGGTCGCCGCGCTCGGTGCGACCGTCGCGGCGGGGGGAGCCTTTCCGGTCTGGGGAGAAGCGAGGGAGCGAGCGGCGCAGGTGACGGGACCGATCTCGGGCGGCAGGCGCAACCGGATTTTCGGCGCCTACGTCGGCGATCTCGCGGCGCACGGCTATGTCGAGGAGGAATATCTGCTGTCGGGCGCGGCCGCGCGCTATGCCGTCATCGGCGCACAGACCCCCGACGGCCGATGGACGCTCAAGCCGGGCGAGCGTCGCCCGTTCGTCACGCGCCTGCTCGTGCGCCGTCCGCGCGATCCACGGCGATTCAATGGCACGCTGCTCGTCGAATGGCTGAACGTCAGCCTCGGTTTCGACGTAAGCTTCCTCGACGGTCCCGGACTCTATGACGGTTTTGTCTATGTCGGCGTCACGTCCCAATATGGCGGCGTCTTCGGCGAAGGGGAGAAGCCGCAGGGGCTGAAGGATTGGGACGCCGACCGCTACGGAATGCTCGTTCATCCCGGCGACGACTGGTCTTATGACATTTTCACGCAGGCCGGGCGGGCGCTGCGCGCCAACGGCACACGCGGTCATCCGCTGCACGGCTATGCGGTGAAGGGATTGATCGGCGCGGGTATCTCGCAATCGGGAAGCCGGTTGCTCGCCTACGCGAACGGTGTCCAGCCGCTGGCGCGCGTCTATGACGCGCTGATGCCGATGCTCTGCGCGGGAGCGGCTGCGGGGTTCGAGGGCGGCGCGGCGCCGGGGGCTGCTGCGGCGCGAACGCGCCCGCTGTTCGCGCACGTACGGACCGACCTTGACGTGCCCGCGATGCAGATCAACACAGAATTCGAGGCGCCCTTCTTTCGCCCCAACCGTCAGCCCGATACTCCGCATTATCGAAGCTGGGAAATCGCCGGGGCGTCGCACGGCCCCGCCGAACTGCTGAAGATCATCCGCGGCAAGGAGGATCGCGACGGCGTCGGCAGCCGCTGGCACGCCTTCGACGAAGCAAGCGCGGTGTCGTGGCAGCCGACCTCCGGCGCCGCGATCCAGCACGTCCATCGCTGGCTCGGCGGCGGTCCGCCTCCGCCTCCGCAAGAGCCCATCGCCTTCGAAGCCGACGGCAAGACCATTGCGCGCGACGCGCATGGCAATGCGCTCGGCGGCATGCGCCTGCCTGAACTCGAGGTTCCGATCGCCAGCTATCGCGGACAGGGCGCCAGGCATTTCCTGGCGGGCGAAACGCATCCCTTCACCGCCAACGAACTGAAACGCCTCTATCCCGATCACCAAAACTACGTCGATCGCGTGACGACCGCCGCGCAGGCCGCCGTCGCGGCGGGGGTCATCCTGCCCGCGCGCGAACGCATCTATGTCGAGCGCGCCCGCGCGGCCGACATTCCGCCCGCTGGTTGATCCCCTGCATCTGGAGATGAAGATATGCTGTCACGCCGGGACTTCGCCTTGACCGCCGCCGCGGCGGGAACGGTCGTCATGACGGCGGCTCCCGCCTTTGCCAGGGGCGCCGCGCCGACGAGGGTCGAAGGGCCGGTCGCCGGCGGCAGACGCGGAGCGATCTATGGTGCCTTCCATGGCGACATGGCGGCGCAAGGCTATATCGAGGAGGAATATTTCGTCGCCGGCACCGCACAGAGCTTCAGGCCCGTCGGCGAACTCGGCAGGGACGGCCGCTGGCAGGTCGTTCCCGACCGGCGCGCGCCCTACAAGACGCGGGTCATCGTCCACCGGCCGAAAGACCCCGCGAAGTTCAACGGCGTCGTGATGGCTGAATGGACCAATGTTTCGACCTTCAGCGATCTCAGCAATGCGGTGAACGAGAGCTTCTGGCAGAGCGGTTATGTCTATGTCGCGATTTCGGCGCAGAAGGTCGGGATCGATGGGCTCGATGCCGTGCCGGTTTCGGGGCTCAAGAGTTGGGATAGCCAGCGCTATGGCGGCCTCGTCCATCCGGGCGACGCTTTTTCTTATGACATCTTCACCCAGGTCGCGCAGGCGCTGGTATCGGCAAAGGGACGGAGCGGCCCCGATCCGCTCGGCGGGCTGAAGACGAAGCATGTCATCGCAACCGGGGAGTCGCAGTCGGCGGCGCGGCTTGCGACTTATATCAACGCGGTGCATCCGCTCGCCGGCTTCTTTTCGGCCTTCATGCCCTGCGTGCTCGTCGGCGGCGGCAGCGAATTGACCAATCCCGAAATCATTCCCGGCGAGAGCGCCGCCGATTACAACAAGCGCTTCTTCGCGCGGATCGTCGAAACCACGATCCGCGACGATCTCGACACGCCGGTCCTGATCCTGTTGTCGGAAACCGAGGCGCGCATGTTCCGGGTGCCGCCCCAGCCCGATGCGGCGAAGCTCCGGCTATGGGAGGTCGCGGGGGCCGTGCACGGCTCGGCATGCGATACCGGCTATCGTCCGAGCGTTGCGGAGCGCGACGGAATCAGGGATCCGGTTGGCGGGGCGGATGCGCGCATGGTGCGGTTCATGCCGACGATGGCGGCGGCGGGGCTCGCGCTCGCTCGCTGGCGGGAGGGCGGGGCGCCGCTCGCGCGTCATCCGCGACTGCTGCGCGGTACGGGGCCGCGCGATATCGTCGTCGATGTGCAAGGCAATGCCCTCGGCGGCGTTCGCCTTCCCGAAGTCGAGGCGCCGACGGCGACCTTCGACACGACGAGTTCACCCGCGCGCGGGAACCGCAGGCTGCTCGCCGACGAGGTGCTGCGCCGCCTCTATCCGACCGACCAGGACTACATCAATAAGGTGCGCGCCGCGGTCGATACGGCGCTGCTCGGCGACCTCATCCTGCCCTATCGCGCAGAGGAATATCTGACCGAGGCGAGGAAAGGGCCGCTGGCCGCGGGCTGAATGTCGACCCGCCTTAATTCCGCGGCGTATCGACCGCCGGGCCGTCACTGTCGCCATATTGACGGCGCAGGGCGACGAGGCGCTGCTTCATCGCGGCGATCCGGGCCTGCATCGCGGGGTCGTCGATGCGGTTGTGCATCTCATGTGGATCGGTCTTCAGGTCGTAGAATTCCCAGGCGTTAATGTCGTCGCTGTAGAAGCGGGCGAGCTTGTAGCGGTCGTTGCGCATTCCGTAATGCGCGCGCGCCGAGTGGAAGCCCGGATATTCGTAATAATGATAGTAGATGGCCTTGCGCCAGTCCGCGGGTGCGCGCCCGCCGAACAAGGGGACGAGCGAGCGGCCCTGGATCGTGTCGGGAGCGATCACGCCGGCAAGCGCGAGGAAGGTCGGCGCATAGTCGATGTTCTGGATCGGTGCCGCGACCCGCGTGCCGGGACGGATGTGGCCGGGATACTGGATCAGGAAGGGGGTGCGCAGCGATTCTTCATAGATGAAGCGCTTGTCGAACCAGCCATGCTCGCCGAGATAAAAGCCTTGGTCGGAGGTGTAGACGACGACCGTGTTCTTCGAAAGGCCACTCGCCTCCAGATAGTCGAGAACGCGCCCGACGCCCTCGTCAACCGCGGCGACGGTGGCGAGATACTGGCGCATATAGCGTTGATATTTCCACAGCGCGAGGTCGCGGCCGGCCAGCTTCGCGGCGTTCATCCGGTCGTTGTCGGGCTGCATCGCCGCGTCCCACTGCGCCTGCTGGTCGTGGGTCATGCGGTCGAAGGCGCCCGGCCAGCGGTTGTAGCGCAGCCGCGCCGAGCTCTCGGCGACCGTCATCTTGAGGTCGTGCCCCTCGTACATGTCGCGATAGATGTTCATTTCCTGCGCCGCGGCCGCCTTGCGCCCCGCATAATCGTCGAAATAGGTATCGGGGACGGGGAAGGTCACGCCGCGATATTTGGTCAGGTGGCGCAGTGCCGGCATGAAATTGCGGTGTGGCGCCTTGTGGTGGATCAGGATCGCGAAGGGTTTCGACTTGTCGCGCCCGGCCTTCAGCCAGTCGAGGCTGTAGTCGGTGATCAGGTCGGTCGCATAGCCCTGGACGATGCTGCGCCCCTTCGGCGTCATGATGTCGGGGTTATAATATTCGCCCTGGTCGTCGAGCACCTTCCAGTCGTCGAAGCCGATCCCGGCGGGCGAGGCATTGATATGCCATTTGCCGAACATCGCGGTGGCATAGCCCGCCTGCGACAGCGCGCGCGGCCACACCCAGACATTGTTGTCGAAGCGGGTGCCGTTCCGCGTGAAGCCGTGCACGTTGCTCTGCTGCCCCGTCAGCAGCGTCGCGCGGCTCGGCCCGCAGAGAGAATTGCCGACGAAGCTGTTCGTGAAGATCGCGCCATTCTTCGCGATCCGGTCGATGTTCGGCGTCGGCGCGAGCTTCGACAGAGCCGATCCATAGGCCGAAATTGCCTGATAGGCGTGATCGTCCGACATGATGTAGACGATGTTCGGGTGCTCTGCGGGCTTCGCCTGCGCGGCGCCCGCGAGCAGCAACGGCAGGGCGAGTGCGGCGACCGACAGATGGCGAAGCATCGCCCGTCTCCTATTGGGTCAGCGCGAAATCGGCCTCCGAGCCTTCGGCCGATGACGGCCCGATCCACAGCTTGAAGTCGCCGGGTTCCGCGCCCCAGCTCATGTCGGCGCGGGTGAACGCGAGGTCGGCATCGGTCAGGGTGAAGCTGACGGTCTTGCTCTCGCCCTTCTTGAGCGGGATCTTGCGGAAGCCCTTGAGCTCCTTGACCGGCCGCGTCACCGACCCGACGAGGTCGCGGACATAGAGCTGGACCACTTCTTCGCCGTCGCGCGCGCCGCTGTTGGTCACGGTGACGCTCGCGGTCAGCGGTTCGCCCGGCTTGATGCTCGCCTTGCTCAGCGTCACCGGCGAATAGGTGAAGCTGGTGTAGCTGAGCCCGTAGCCGAAGGGATAGAGCGGCGTGTTCGGCGTGTTCAGATAGCGCGAGACATATTTGGCGTCGGGCCTGGCCGGGTCGATCGGGCGGCCGGTGTTCTTCATTTCGTAATAGAGCGGTACCTGCCCGACATTGCGCGGGAAGGTGGCAGGCAATTTGCCCGACGGATTATAATCGCCATAGAGGACATCGGCGATCGCGTGGGCGCCCATCGTGCCGGGGTACCAGGCCTCGAGGATCGCATCCACGTTGGCATCCGCCCATTCGATGCTGTTGGGACGCCCGCTCATCAGCACGAGGATGATCGGTTTTCCGGTCTTCTTGAGCTCCTGAAGCAGCGCCTGCTGGTTGCCGGGCAGGTCGAGCGAGGTGCGGCTTGCGGCCTCGCCGGTCATGTCCCAGCGCTCGCCCATCGCGGCGACGATGACATCCGATTTCTGCGCCAGCGCGATCGCTTCGGCGAAGCCGACGGTCTTGCCTTCGTCCTCGAAGGCGTAGCTGGCGCCCTTGGCATAGGCGACGGTCTGCCCCTTGGGTGCGCGCGCCTGCATGCCTTCGAGCAGGGTGACGGGGCGCGTCTTGCGATCGCCTGCGGCCGACCAGCTACCGATCATGTCGGCCTTGCTGTCGCCGAGCGGGCCGATCACCGCGATCGATTTCGCAGAGGCCGCGAGGGGGAGAGCGCCCTCGTTCTTGAGCAGCACCATCGATTTGCGCGCAACGTCGCGCGCGGCTTCCAGAAAGTCGGGGCGATAGACCGTCGCCTTCTCGCGCGCCTCGTTCGAATAGCGATAGGGGTCCTCGAACAGGCCGAGGCGATATTTCATTTCGAGGATCGCCTTCACCGCAGCGTCGATGCGCGCGACGTCGACCTTGCCCTCGGCGACCGATTTCGCGAGATATTCCATGAACACCGCGCCCTGCAGGTCCATGTCGACTCCCGCGTTGATTGCCTGCTCGCCCGCCTGTTGCAGGTCCTTCGCGTAGCCGTGAGGAACCATCTCGTTGATCGATGTGTAATCGGTTACGACGAAGCCCTTGAAACCCCATTTATCGCGCAGCACGTCGGTCAGCAGATAGCGGTTGCCCGAGGCGGGAATGCCGTCATATTCGTTGAAGGCGGTCATGAAGGTCGCCGCGCCGGCGTCGGCCGCGGCCTTGAAGGGCGGCAGATAGATGTCGCGCAGCGTGCGTTCCGAAATGTCGACGGTGCCATAGTCGCGTCCCGCCTGCGCGGCGCCATAGGCGGCGAAATGCTTGGCGGTCGCGAGGACCGTGTCGGTGGCCTTGAGGTCGTTGCCCTGGAAGCCGCGCACGCGCGCCTCGGCGATGCGGCTACCCAGATAGACATCCTCGCCCGCGCCCTCGGAAATTCGGCCCCAGCGCGGATCGCGCGCGACGTCGACCATCGGTGCGAAGGTCCAGTGTATGCCTTCGGCCGAAGCTTCGGTGGCAGAAATTCGCGCTGCCTTTTCAATGGCCTGCAAGTCCCAACTCGCCGCCTCGCCGAGCGAGATGGGAAAGATGGTGCGGTGGCCGTGGATCACGTCATAGCCGAAGAGCAGGGGGATTTTCAGCCGCGTTTCCTCGACCGCCAGGCGCTGAAGCTCGCGCGTGTATCTGGCGGTGAAGGCATTGAAGATCGATCCGATGCGACCCTTGCGGATATCGTCCTGATAGCCCTGCCGCATCGTCGGGCCGGTCGAATCCCAGTCGCTGGTGAGCAGCGAGAGCTGCCCGATCTTCTCCTCCAGCGTCATCTTCGCCATCAGGTCGGTAATGAACTTGTCCATTGCCGGATCGGGCTTCGTCCAACTGGCCGAATCGACTTGGACGGGTGCCGGGTCGGCTTGCGCCGGGCCTGCGAGCAGCGGCGTCGATGCCAGCGACGAAGCCAGCATCAGGCCCGCGAGCGTCAGGCGTGTCAGGTTGCGCGGCATTGATGGCATGATTCGTCCTTCCCCAATCCATTCTTGGCATTCCAGCGCAGGAATCGGCTGAAATCCACCCTGTTTCGGCCGCGCGGCGCTTGCGGCGGCCCCGATCACCTGCCCCCTATACAGTGATTGTGAAACCGGTTACAAATTCAAAAAGCAACAATGGGTCGTCCCGCGATTCGTCGCGTGTCCGGTGGCAAGGCCGGGCGGCGGGAAAAAGCGGAAGCGGGATGCCGGGGCACAACAAGGGAGGATGCCGTGACGTCACCGCATATGAATCCAGTCCATCGGATGCCGCGTTCGCGCCGCAGGTTCGCCGCCGCGCTGATTCTGGGCAGCGCTGGTGCGGCGCTCGCGATCGGTATCGCGACGCCCGCGGCGGCGCAGGTTTCGAACGCATCGTTGCGCGGCACGGTGAAGGCCGAGGGTGGCGTGTCGCAGGTCACGGCGATCAATGTGAACACGGGCTTCCAGCGCAGCGTCACGGTCGGCGCGAACGGCAGCTATAATTTCGCGTCGCTGCCGGTCGGCACCTATCGGCTCGAACTGACGACCCCGAACGGGGTGCGCAGCACCGATCAGTTCACGCTTAACGTGTCGCAGAACGCGGTGCTCGATTTCGACTTCTCCGCCCCCGACATTGCCGAAGGCGGGGACGATGCGATCATCGTCACCGGCACCCGCCTGCGCACGATGGAAGGCGGTGAGGTGGGATCGAATATCACCCAGCGCCAGATCGAGACACTGCCGCAGAACAATCGCAACTTCCTCGCCTTTGCCGACCTTGCCCCGGGCGTGCAGTTCGTCACCGGTGGCAACGGCCAGTCGCGCCTGCAAGGCGGCGCACAGGATAGCCGCACCGTCAACATCTTCATCGATGGCGTCGGGCAGAAGGATTATGTGCTGAAGAACGGCATCACCGGACAGGATTCGACGCAGGGCAACCCGTTTCCGCAACTCGCGATCGGCGAGTATCGCGTCATCTCGTCGAACTACAAGGCCGAGTTCGACCAGGTGAGTTCGGTCGCCATCACCGCCGTTACGCGCTCGGGCACCAACGAATTTCACGGTGAAGCCTTCATCGACTATACCGACCAGAGCATGCGCGCCGCGACGCCGCTCGAAAAATTCGGCAGCAGTCCGGGCAAGGTCAAGACGAAGGATTTCCAGTTCGGCGGGGCGCTCGGCGGGCCGATCATTCAGGACGTGATGCACTTCTTCGTGACCTATGAAGGCAAGCGTCAGGAAATCCCGCGGGAGATTACGCCGGGGCTGAGCTTGCCGGTCTCCTACTTCCCGTCCGAATATCAGTCGGCCTTCGGCTCGACGAATTCGACCTTCAACGAGGATTTGTTCTTCGGCAAGATCGACCTCTCGCCGACGACGAGCGATCTGTTCGAGATTTCAGGCAAATATCGCAAGGAAAGCGGCGAGTTCCTGGGCAACGGCATCGCGTCGCGCAGCACGATCAGCGCGCAGGATGTCAAGGAATTGCGTGGGACACTGCGGTGGGAGCATACCGCCGACACTTGGATCAACGATCTCAAAATCACCTATGAGGACGTCAAATGGGCGCCGACGCCGGTCGAATTCGGTAACGGCTATCTCTTTGCCTACGCGGGGCCGGATCCCGACGACCCGCAGCCGGGCGAGGTCGTGCGCGGCGATATCCTGCGCATCGGCGGTGGCTCAAACTATCAGGCCAAGGGACAGAAGGGCTGGGGCATCCAGAACGACTTCACCTATACCGGGATCGAAGGCCACACCATCAAAGCTGGCATCAAGAGCAAGTGGGTGGAGCTGAATTCCTTGCAGCTCAACAATTTCAACCCCGTCTATACCTACAACGCGGCCTTCCCCGATCCCGACGGCTTCAACGACAGCATTCCCTATCGCGTCCAGTTCGGGGCGCAGACGGGGAACGGCAATCCGGTCGTCAATTCCAAGAACTGGCAGTTCGGCATCTATCTGCAGGATGATTGGGAGGTCACTGATCGGCTGACGCTCAATCTTGGTGTGCGCTGGGATTATGAGCGGACGCCCGCCTTCCTCAACTTTGTCCACCCCGACGATGCGGTGAATGCGGTGTCGCCGGCCAATTATCCGAACCTGATCAACGCCGATTACGACATCAACGATTATATCTCGACGGGGACCGAGCGGAAGGCGTTCAAGGGTGCGTGGCAGCCGCGCGTCGGCTTTACCTATGAGCTCGACGACGAGGGGCGCTTTGCGGTCTTCGGGGGTTACGGTCGGTCCTATGACCGCAATCAGTTCGATTTTCTGCAGCAGGAGATCAGCGTCGGTTCCTTCACAACCCGCACCTTCAATTTCATCACCGGCGACCCCAACAACACCTGCGATCCTGGGCCGACCTGCGTGCCGTGGGACCCGATCTATCTGACCCCTGAAGGGCGCCAGCAACTACTCGATCAGGCCGGCCCCGGCGGCGGACGCGAACTGCGCTTCATCGACAATGATCTGAAGGTGCCCTATTCGGATCAGTTCAGCCTTGGCGTGCGCGGCCGCCTGACCTCGAACTTCGAGGCCGAGGTCGGTTACAGCCATATCGAGAGCCACGACGGTTTCGCCTATCTGCTCGGCAACCGCAGACCCGACGGCAGCTTCTTCCCGCCAGCTCCGGCAGCGCCCGATTCGCCCTTCGGCTTCGCGCCCCCGGGCTTCGGGTCGATCATTATCGGCACCAACGGACTGGAGACAAGCGCCGATTCAGCCTATCTGAAGCTGACCAAGAATTACACCGCCGCATCGCCATGGAGCCTGTCGGCAACCTATACCTATACAGAGGCGGAAGAGAACCGGCAGTTCGGCGAGGTGTTCAGCCTCGATTATCCGTCACTCGAGGATTATCCCGTGGTGCGGTCGAGCGGGGTGCGCAAGCATCGCCTCGTCGCGACCGGGTCGGTCGACATTCCGGGCGGCTTCATCCTCTCGGGCAAGTTTCAGATCATGTCGCCGCCCTATCTGAAGGCGTTCATCAACACTGGCGGTGTCAATCCGTCGCGCGATGTCATCTCCAACGAAGCTGACAGCAACGGCAACCGCTGGGGTTTCCGCCAAATGGATATTGCGATCACCAAATATATCCCGTTCAAATTCCTGAGCGAGGAATCTCGCCTCCGGCTGCGCGTCGACATTCTGAACCTGTTCAACGACCGCAACTATGTCGACTATAACAATACGCCGTCGAGCCCCGAATATCTGAGTATTTCGGGCATCGGGGTTGGTGGAAATCCGCCACGCACGGTAAAGGTGTCAGCCGGCTTCCAATTCTGACCGGCCGGACGACGGGCGCCTGGCCACACCCCTCCCGTGGCCGGGCGCCCCATTTTTTGGAGTGAAGAATGTCTTTCCGGTTCGGGGCGCTCGTCCTGCCCTTCATGGCGCTGGCAGCCGGCTGCGCGCCGGTCGCATCCACGCCGGCGCCCGCGGCCGGAACTGCGCCGGCGGCGCTGGCGCCGACTGGTGAGGCGGAATTTTCGGAAGAGTTGAGCCAGCGGACCTTCCGCTATTTCTGGGACACCACCGATACCGAGCGCTGCCTTGCGCCCGACCGCTGGCCGAGCAACCCCTTTTCGTCGATCGCCGCGACCGGCTTTGCGCTGACCGCCTATGGCATCGGCGCCGAGCGCGGCTATGTGACGCGCGCCGAGGCGGCGGCGCGTACCCGCGACTGCCTGCGCTTCTATTGGAACGCACCGCAGGGGCCGGAGGCGGCGGGCGCGGCCGGATACAAGGGCTTTTTCTATCATTTCCTCAACAATGAGGACGGGACGCGGCGCGGCCGGACCGAACTTTCGACCGTCGATACCGCGCTGCTGCTCGGCGGGGTGCTGTTCGCGCAAAGCTATTTCGACCGCGACGATGCGGTCGAGGCGGAGATCCGTGACCTGGCCGAGAAGATTTACGGCCGCGTCGACTGGACCTTCATGCAGCGCGAGAACAGCCGCATCCCGTCGGCCAACGGCGGCGGGCCGAAGGCCATCGCAATGGGCTGGTATCCCGAAAGCGGCGATTTCGGGACGCACGACTGGGTCGGTTATAATGAGGGGATGCTGGTCTATATCCTTGCGCTCGGCTCGCCGACGCATGGCGTGGGCAAGGCGGCGTGGGACGAGGGCTGGGCGGCCGATCTAGAAAAGGATTGGGGCCGCTATTACGGGCAGGAGCATCTGCAGTTCGAGCCGCTGTTCGGTCATCAGTACAGCCATGTCTGGGTCGATTTCCGCGGCATCCGCGACGCCTTCATGCGCGGCAAGGGGATCGACTATTTCGAGAATAGCCGTCGCGCGACGCTCTCGCAGCGCGCCTATGGCGCCGACAATCCGAACCAGTGGATTGGCTATAGCGCCGATATCTGGGGTTGGAGCGCGTCGGACGGCCCCGGCTATTCGAAGGACAAATATCGCGTGAACGGCACGCTGCGCAGCTTCAACGGCTATATGGCGCGCGGCGTCAGCGCGATCCGCGTCATCGACGACGGAACGGTGGTGCCGACCGCCGCGGGCGGCTCGGTCGCCTTCGTCCCAGAGGTCGCGATCCCGGCGCTGATGGCGATGCGCGCCCGATATGGTGCGCGGCTCTATGCGCGCTATGGCTTCAAGGATGCGTTCAATCCCAGCTTCACTTTCGTGGACGCCGGCTCGCGCTCGGGCACGGTCGACCCGGTACAGGGCTGGGTCGCGAACGATTATCTGGGCATCGACCAGGGGCCGATCCTGACGATGATGGAGAATCATCGCAGCGGGCTGGTGTGGAAGGTGATGCGCAAGAATCCGCACATCGTGCGGGGATTGAAGCGCATCGGCTTCACCGGCGGCTGGCTCGAGGCCGCCGGAGAATAGCCGCGCTCAGCAGCCCTTGCCGACGCACAGGTCGGCCAGCACCGGATAATGGTCGGAGGGTAGCTTGCCGCCCTCCTGTTGCGTCAGCGTCGCGTGGCGCAGCACGGTCACGCCGTCGCCGACGAAGATGTGGTCGATGGGGCTGGGCTCCACCTGTTCGATCTTGAAGGCGGTGAAGGTGCCCGTGGGGCCGAAATGCGGGGTACGGCTGATGTCCTGCGTGTCGTGCAGCGCGATCAGGCCCGGCGTGTCGGCGACGATTGCGGCATAGGGCGGGCTATCGGTCGGGCTGTTGAAATCGCCCATCAGGACGACCGCGTCGCCCGGCTGCCGATGGTCGCCGATCCAGCGCCGGATCAGCTTCGCGCTTTCGACCCGCGCGACCTGTCCGACATGGTCGAAATGGGTGTTGACGACGAGCAGGGTCTGGCTGGCCGTCCGGTCGCGGAGGCGCGCCCAGCTCGCGATGCGCGGATAGGCGGCGTCCCAGCCCTTGCCGGGGCGGTCGGGCGTCTGCGACAGCCAGAAGGTGCCCGAGGCGAGGAGGGTGAAGCGGTCGGTGCGATAGCCGAGCATCGAATATTCGCCCGCCTGCCTGCCGTCGTCGCGGGCGACGCCGACGAATCGATAGGTCGGAAGGTCGGCCTCGATCTGCTGTTTCTGGTGCAGCAGCACCTCCTGCATCCCGACGAGATCGGGGGCATAATAGGCGACGAGGGCGGTCAGCGCCTTGCGGCGGTGCGGCCAGGCGTTGTTGCCGTCGGAGGCGAGGTCGAGGCGGATATTGTAGGTCATCGCGCTGAAGCGGTCCGCCCGGTCCTTCGCGGTCGCGGGCAGCGCGAGCAGCGCAGCGAGCAGGATGACGAGCCAGCGGGTCATGCCAGATTCCCTCCGTTGGTCCTGATGATGTTGCTGTAGAAACGCGCGCTGCGCTTCGGGGTTCGGGCCTGGGTGTCATAATCGACGTGGACGATGCCGAAGCGCTTGGAAAAGCCCAATGACCATTCGAGATTATCGAGCAGCGACCAGACCATATAGCCGCGCACGTCGACGCCCCGTTCGATCGCGTCGCCGATGGCCGCAATGTGGGTGCGCAGATAGTCGCAACGCAGCGGGTCGTCGATGCCGTCGGGGCCGGGCTGGGGCGGGTCGTAGAAGGCGGCGCCGTTTTCGGTGATGTAGACGCGGATGTTGCCGAAAGTGTCGCGGAACCAGACAAGCATGTCGGTCAGTGCGGGGGGGTGAACTTCCCAGTCGGTGGCTGCGTAGGTGGCGTTCTGGGGGACGGGAGAGGCGCGCAAAGGCCATTGATTGGGGTCGTCGCGTACGACATTGCGCGTATAATAGTTTATTCCAATGAAATCAAGTGGTTGGCATATATCCCGTAGATCCTGTTCGGGCCATTCGGGCCAGGCTTCGCCAAAGATTTCCGCCATTTCCGCCGGGTAGCGGCCCTTGAGGGCGGCATCGAGATACTGGCGGTTCATATAGGCGTGCGCGCGCGCGGCCGCGGCGAGGTCGGCGGGGCTGTCGCTGGCCGGATATTTGGGCTCGATGTTGACGACCAGCCCGATTTCGTGCGCGCCCTCGGAGCGATAGGCGCGCACCGCGGCGCCGTGCGCGCGCATCAGATTGTGGCTGGCGATCGGCGTTTCGAACAGGTTGCGGTGTCCGGGCGCCAGCGCGCCGTGGAGATAGCCGCCGTCGGTGATGACCCACGGTTCGTTCAGCGTCACCCATTTGCGCACCCGCCCGTCGAGGCGGCGGACCATGACCGACGCATAGTCGGCGAACCAGTCGGCGCTGTCGCGATTGAGCCAGCCGCCGCGATCGTCGAGCGCGGCGGGCAGGTCCCAATGGTGCAGGGTCAGCAGCGGTTCGATGCCGTTCTCCAGCAGCGCGTCGACCAGCCGTTCGTAGAAATCGAGCCCCGCCTCGTTCACGCGGCCGGTCCCTTCGGGGAGCACCCGGCCCCAGGCGACGCTGAAGCGATAGGCGTTGAGGCCGATCTCCTTCATCAGCGCGACGTCGCTTTCCATGCGGTTGTAATGGTCGCAGGCGATATCGCCCGTCGCCCCCTTTGCCGCCATCAGCCGGGGGTCGTGGCTGAAACGCTGCCAGATGCTGGCGCCCGCGCCGTCGGCGAGCGGCGAGCCCTCGATCTGATAGGCGGCGGTTGCCGCGCCCCACAGGAAATCGTCGGGAAAGCGCGTCCGGGTCATTTTTCGTCCTTGGTTTTCGTCTTCGTCGCGTCGGGCGGCGTGGGGAGGCGGTGCGAGAGCAGCCAGAGATAGAGGGCGGGGTCGTCATAGGCCGGGTCCCAGCTATTGTGGCCGAGGTCGGGATAGACGGTCAGCCGCGAGAGCTGTCCGCCGCAGGCGCGGATCGCGCGCGCCATCGCGAAGCTGCCTTCCGGCACCACGACATCGTCGCGGTCGCCGTGAAAGGCCCAGATCGGCGTGTCCTTGAGCGCGCAGGCGGTCGCCGGATCGCCGCGCCCCGCGACCGGCGCGACCGCCGCGAAGCGGTGCGGCTCGGCGGCGGCCCAGCGCCAGCTAGCATGGCCGCCGCGGCTGAGCCCGGTCAGGTAGATGCGGGTGCGGTCGATGCGCAGCGTCCGCATCGCATGGTCGAGCAGGCGGTCGAGCTTCGCGACGTCCCAGTCCTGATCGGCGCCGAGCAATGGGGAGACGGTGACGAAGGGGAAATCGGGGGTGCGGTCGGCGATCTTGGGCGGGCCGTGGACCTTGACCTTCGCGACATCGTCGCCGCGCTCGCCCGATCCGTGGAGGAAGACCAGCAGCGGCCAGTTCGCCTGGGGATCGGCATTATAGCCGCGCGGCAGAAAGAGCTGATAGGGGTAATTGTCCGCCGCGATCGCGGGTTGCGGGCTTTGGCCGTCGCTTTGCGCGATGGCCGGCGGGGCGAAGGCGATTGCCAGCGCGATCAGCAGGTGGGTGCCCATCGGCCGCTTCTTTCCCGTTCGCCCTGAGCTTGTCGAAGGGCTGCTCTTTCTTCTCGACGTCCCAAAGGAAGAGCAGCCCTTCGACAAGCTCAGGGCGAACGGGGTTTTATGGAGGTTCAACGATTTGCTCCTGATAAAATTCATCCCTTCACGCTCCCGGCGAGCAGGCCGTTCAGGTAGAAGCGCTGGAGGGCAAGGAAGAGGATGAGCACGGGCAGGGTGGTGACGACGGCGCCGGCCATCATCAGTTCATTGTCCTGGACATGCTCGCGGCTGAGCGCGGCGAGCGCGACAGGGAGGGTGTAGAGCCGCTGGTCGGCGAGGATGATGAGCGGCCACATGAAATCGTTCCAGCTCGAGAGGAAGACGAAGAGCGCGAGGGTGACGATGATCGGGGTCAGGACGGGGAGGACGATGCGGCGCAGGATCGCGCCCTCGCCCGCGCCGTCGATGCGCGCTGCCTCCAGCATCTCGTCGGGGATCGACAGGCAATATTGGCGGACGAGGAAGATGCCGAAGATGCCCGCGAGCCACGGCACCAGCGCGCCGGCATAGCTGTTGACCAGCCCCATCGCCTTCAACTCCAGGAACAGCGGCAGCATGCCGATCTGCGCCGGGACGACGAGCGCCGCGACGAGCAGGCGGAAGGTCGCGTCGCGGCCGCGGAAGCGCAGCTTGGCGAAGGCATAGCCCGCCGGCACGGTGAAGAGCAGCGCGAGGGTCGTCGCGAGGGTCGAGACGAGCAGGCTGTTGGCGAGGAAGCGCAGCGCGCCATAGGTGCCGAAGAGCTGGCGGTAGTTTTCGAGGGTCGCATTTTCGGGGAGCAGCGGCGGCGGAAAACGCGCCGCCTCGCCCGGCGCCATGAAGCTGACCGAGACCATCCACAGCAAGGGCGCGATGGTGACGAGCGCGACGAACGCCGCGAGCAGCGTGACGGTCCAGCGGCGCATCATATCGCGCCCCCGCGCTTCGCGAGCCGGAGCTGCATCAGCGTGACGGCCAGGATGCAGAGGAAGAGCAGGAACGCGACCGCCGCGCCCGACCCCAGATTCCACCATTTGAACCCTTCCTCGTACATGAAATAGAGGATGGTGACGGTCGACTGGGCGGGGCCGCCCTGCGTCATCACATAGGGTTCGGTGAAAAGCTGGAACATCGCCGCGACGGTCAGCACCGACACGAGCAGCACGGTCGGCGCGATGGCGGGCAGGGTGACGTGGCGCAGCCGCGCGAACCAGCCGGCGCCGTCGATGCGCGCCGCCTCTTCCAGTTCGCGCGGCACCGTCTGCAAGGCGGCGAGGAAGATGATCATATTGTAGCCGAAACTCTTCCACCCGACGAAGAGCAGGATCGCGGGCAGGGAGGCGGTCGGGCTGCCGAGCCAGTCGACCGGCCCGGCGCCGACCAGCGACAGCAGATAGTTGACGAGGCCATAGCGCGTGTGGAGCAGATAGCGCCACACGACGGCGGTTGCGACCAGGGTCGTCACATAGGGGGCGAACAGCGCGACGCGCCACAGCGGCCGCCACGCCAGCCAGCGCGAATTCACGAGCATCGCGGCGAACAGCGACAGGACGACGATGAAGGGCGTGCCGATCGCGACGAACAGCAGGCTGTTCGTCGTTGCCTTCCAGAACAGCGGATTTTCGAGCAGGCGTTCGTAGTTCTGGAGGCCGACGAAGCGCAGATTGCCGGTATCGGCGAGCGCATAGATATCGAAATCGGTGAAGCTGAGCGCCAGCGAGGCGGCAGCGGGCAGGATGAAGAAGACCAGGATCGCGGTGAGCGCCGGGCCGGTCATGACCCAGCCCGCCCGCGCCTGGCCGTGGCGGCCCGCGTTCATAAGGCCCGCCCCCTGTCCAGCATCCAGCGCCGCTTTTCGAGCAGCCGGTCGGCGCGCAGGTCGATCTCGCGCGCGGCTTCGTCGACGCTATACGCGCCGCGCACCATGCGTTCGGCGACGATCTGCATCTCGGTCATGATGCGTTCCCATTCGGGTATCTTCGGAAGCGCGGTCGCGCGGTCGAGCTGGGCCGCGAAGGGGGCGACGAGCGGGTCGGCCGCCAGCCCTGCCGCGCGCCATACCGACCGCCGTGCGGGAAGGTCGCCGGTCAGGCGGTGGAACTGCAACTGCGCCGCGGGCGCGAGCAGGCCCGCGACGACGTCCCAGGCCCGCTCGTCCGCATCGTGGCCGGCAAAGACGACGAGGCTCGATCCGCCGGGCGCCGCCGAACCGGTGCCGCGCGGGCCGGGGTTGGGCGCGGTGGCCCATCGGTCCTGCATGTCGGACGCGAGGCGGGTGCGCAGCTCGCCGACCGTCCACGGGCCGGAGACGAACAGGGCGAAGAAGCCGCGCGCGAACTCGTTCCAGATATTGGCGATTTCGGTGGTCGCGAGCGGCGGCGCCAGCCCCTCGTCGAACAGGGATTTGTAAAAGGCGAGCGCGGCCCTGAATTCGGGGTCCGAAAAGGCGCCGCGCCCGTCCGCGTCGCGCAGCAGCCGGGCGCCCGCAGACAGCGCGAAGGTCAGCAACTGCTCGAATTCGTTGAGCGGCAGCAGCAGCGCATAATTGCCGTCGCCGACGACCTTCTTCACCCCATGCAGCGCCCGTTTCCATCCGTCCCACGCGCGCGGCGGCGCGGCATGGCCCGCGCGCGCGAACAGGTCGCGGCGATAATATTGCAGGCGGGTGTCGACATACCAGGGCACGCCCCAGAGCCGGCCGGCGATGCGGTTGGTGTCGACTACTGCGTCGAACTGATCGGCGAGCAGGCCGTGGAGCGTCCGGGGCACCGGCGCGATGGCGCCGATCGCCGCCATTTCGGCGAGCCAGCTATTGCCGACCTGCCCGATCGCGGGCAGCGAACCGCCCGCGAAGCCGGTGAGCAGCTTGGCGTGTGCCGCGGTCCACGGCATCGGCTGCACGGAGACCGGGGGAGCGCGTGCGGGCCGCGGCATCGCGGCGAGCACCGCGGGCAGGCTCGCGCCCTCATTGCCCATCGCCCAGATGGTCAGCCCGGCCTCGCCGCGCGCGCCGCAGCCGCCGAGCGCGGGGAGCAAGGGCATTGCGGCGAGCGCCGCCGTCATCCGGCGGCGGGTCAGGTCCATGCCGTTCGCCGCGCAGCGCGTCTCACGCCGCCGCTTCCACCGCGCGGGCGGTGGTGCCGCGCTCGATCAGCACCGGGGTCAGGATCGTCGCGCTCGCGGCGCCCGGCGCTTCGCCGCGCAGCAGCCGCAGCAGCATCATCATGCCGGTCGAGCCGAGCCGGTCGATCTTGACCTGCATCGTCGTCAGCGCCGGGGTGATGTGACGGGCGAGCGGGATGTCGTCGAAGCCCGCGACCATCAGGTCGTGCGGGACCTTCAGTCCCGCCTCGCCGAGCCGCATCAGGCAGCCGACCGCCATCAGATCGTTTGCCGCGAACACCGCATCGGCGGGCATCTTGCCCTCGACCAGCATCCGTGCCGCTTCGGCCCCTGCTTCTTCCGAGAAATCGCCGGGCAGGATCACCGGATGGCGCTCGTCCGCGATCGCCGCCATCGCATCGACGAAGCCGCGCTGGCGTTCTCGCGCGTCGCGGTTGTGCTTCGGTCCCGCGATATGGACGATCCGCCGTGCGCCGGCGGCCAGCAGCGCCTCGGTCATCGTCCAGGCGCCGCGATAATTGTCGACCGCGACATAGGGCCGGTCGAGCGTCGCCGCGTCATAGTTGAGCAGCACCGTCGGCAGCACCGGGTCGAGATGCTGGGCCAGCGTTTCGGGCTTGAGTTCGGGTGGCATGACGAGCAGCCCGTCGACCCGTCCGCGCATCGCCGCGATCGCCGCCGCCGTCTCGTGCGCGCTGCCGTGCATGTTGCCGAGCAGCAGGTGCATCCCCGATTCATGCGCGATAAGGTCGATGCCGCGGATGATCTCCGAAAAGAATTCGCCGAACAGATCGGGCAGGATCACCCCGACCGTGTCGGTGCGCCGCCGCGTCAGGCTGCGCGCGCCGCTGTGCGGCACGAAATTGAGCTTCTTGACCGCCGCGAGCACCGCCGCGCGCGTTGGCGCGGTGACGTTGCCGAGCCCGTTGATCGCGCGCGATGCGGTCGCGACCGACACGCCGGCTTCGCGGGCGACGTCCCTCAAGGTTGCCATGCGCTTTGCCCCCTCTCTCCCCGAGCCACGATGGCGACTCCATCTGGTTTTTCCGGGTGCGGACAGGTTAATAAGTAACCGGTTACATTACGGAAGTGCAAGGTCATTCGTCCACGCTCCGCAGCCTTTTTCCCGCCGCGTCGAACAGATGGAGGCGCGCCGGCGGCAGCGTCACCGGCACCGCATCGCCTTCGTTCAGACTGCCGTCGTCGCGGATCTGGCAGGTCAGCACCCCGCCCGGCCCCTCCAGATGCAGGGTCGCCAGCCCGCCGAGCCGCTCGGCGAAGGCGATGGTGAAGGGCAGGGCATTCGCCGTGGCGCCGATCGCGACATCCTCCGGCCGGATGCCGAGCGTCACTGCGGCGCCCGGCGGCGGCGGCGCGGCGAGGGGGGGCAGCGCGACGGCATGGCCGCCGGCGAGCCGCGCGCGGCCGTCCTCGGCCATGGTCGCGGGCAGGGCGGTCATTTGCGGCGTGCCGAGAAATTGCGCGACGAAGAGAGTGTCGGGCCGCGCATAGAGGTCGCGCGGCGCCCCCGCCTGCTCGATCCGCCCGTCGCGCAGCACGACGATGCGGTCGGCGAGCGTCATCGCCTCGATCTGGTCGTGGGTGACGTAGAGGGTGGTCGTGCCGAGCGTGCGGTGCAGTGCCGCGAATTCGTGGCGCATCCGCCCGCGCAGGTCGGCGTCGAGGTTCGACAGCGGCTCGTCGAACAGGAAGAGCTGCGGCTGGCGGACGATAGCGCGACCGATCGCGACGCGCTGCCGCTGCCCGCCCGACAGCGCGGCGGGCTTGCGGTCGAGCAGGCTTTCGATGGAGAGGATGGCGGCGGCTCGGCGCACCGCGGCGTCGATTTCGGCTCGACCCGCCTTCGCGATCCGCAGGCCGAACGCCATATTCTCATAGGCCGTCAGATGGGGATAGAGCGCGTAGGACTGGAACACCATCGCGATGCCGCGCTGCGACGGTGGCAGCGCGGTGACGTCGCGCGCGCCGATGCGGATGCGGCCGCTCGTCAGATGCTCGAGCCCCGCGACCGCGCGCAGCAGCGTGGACTTGCCGCAGCCCGAAGGGCCGACGATGACCGCGAACTCGCCGTCGGCGACCTCGATCGATACGTCGCGCAGCACCTCGGTCTCGCCGAAGCGCTTGCACGCGGCTGCGATCGACAGGTCCGCCACGGTTCAGCCCCCCGGCGCGCAGCGGTTCAATGCACCGTCGCGCTTGCGGCCGCCTGCGTCGGCGCCGTCCGCGCGGCGGCGATGGCGAAGACGAAGAGCAGGACATAGCAGGCCGCGGGCAGGATCAGGGCCGCCGCATAGCCGACCGCGCCCGACAGCAGGCCGATGAAATAGGGGATCACCGCGCCGCCGACGATCGCGGTGCAGAGCAGCCCCGACGTCGCCTCGGCCCGCGCGCCCGCGCGCTCGAGGGTCAGGGTGAAGATCACCGGGAACATGATCGAGTTGAACAGGCCGATCGACAGCGCGACGAAGCCGGCGGTCGCGCCGCCGACGGTCACGACATAGAGGCACAGCATCGCGGCGATCGCGGTGGAGAGCGCGAGCAGTCGCGCGGCCGACACGCGCGCGAGCAGGATCGAGCCGATCGCGCGCCCGACCATCGCGCCGCCCCAGTAGAAGGCGACCGCCTTGCCCGCCTCCTGCAGCGATACGCCGGGGACACCGTCGCTGCCCATCGCGAAGCCGAGCAGCGGGACGCCGAAGGGGGCGTCGGATTGTCCCCAGATCGCGTCGCTGTTGAGGAACAGCGCCATCTGCGTCCCGATCGCAACCTCTGCGCCGACATAGAAGAAGATGGCGAGCGCGCCGAGCCTGGCCCAGCGCGAGGCGAAGGCCTCGCCGAGCAGCGCGCCCATGGTGCCGCGCGCGCCGAACGGCGCCGGCGGCACCGCGGCATCGACGATGCGGCGGCTGAACCAGAAGAAGAGGAAGAGCGCGACGATCAGCCCGCAGATCCAGAAATAGGCCGAATCGATGCCGCCGAGCGCCTCGGCGCGCACTGCGTCGGTCACCACCGCGCCTTCCTTGACCTCGACCCCCTTCAGGAAGAGATGGGCGCCGATCAGCGGGCCGATGAAAGTGCCGAAGCTGTTGAAGGTCTGGCTGAGCGTCAGGCGGAAATGGCTGCGCTTCGGGTCGCCGAGCGCCGCGGCGAGCGGGTTCGCCGCGACCTGCAGCACGGTGATGCCGCTCGCCAGCATGAACAGGCCGAGCAGCACGAGCGGATAGACCGCGAGATTGGCAGCCGCGAGCATGACGAGGCAGCCGCCGACCATCGTCGCGAGCGCGATCAGGATCGAGGGCACCGAATGGACGCGCGCGATCAGCGCCGCCGCCGGAAAGGACATGACGAAATAGGCGATGAAGAAGGCCGAGGCCGAAAGCTGCGCCTCTGCATCGCTGAGCGTGAAGATGCCCTTCACCGCCGCGACGAGCGGGTCGATCAGCGAGGTGATGAAACCCCAGGCGAAGAAGAGGACGGTCACCGCGGAAAAGGCGGCGAGGGCGGTCGACCGGCCGCCGGGCGCGGCGGATGTCTGGCTGGGTAATTCCATCGGCTTGTCCTCTTCCCCGATCATCCTACAGGGCCGGAGGTCTAACCGGCGTTCGGACCCGTTGCAACCGGTTGCAACGGCGTCGTTTCCCGCGCATCGCCGCCGCTTTTTGCCGATCGCGAAATAATCGTGCGCGCCCTCTGGCGCGCCGCCGCGCGACTGGTTACATGGGCCGCCACCAAATGATTCGCGCGTGCCGCCCCTCGCGAGCCGGGGCAGGTGCCGCCTCGCAGCAGAAAGTGGCGCCCCATGGAAATCATCACCGGCCTGACCTTTGACGATGTGTTGCTGGTCCCCGGTCCGTCGGACATCCTGCCATCCGATGCCAATCTGTCGACGCAACTGACGAGCGAGATCAGCCTGAACATGCCGATCCTGTCGTCGGCGATGGACACGGTGACCGAGGCCGACATGGCGATATTGATGGCACAGATCGGCGGCATCGGCGTGCTCCACCGCAATCTGACGGTGGAGGAACAGGCGGCGGCGGTGCGGCAGGTCAAGCGTTTCGAGAGCGGCATGATCGTCAACCCGATCACCATCACCCCCGACGCGCCGCTATCCTATGCCACCGCGCTGATGGACCAGCACAAGATTTCCGGCATTCCCGTGGTCGAGCCGGGCGGCAAGCTGGTCGGCATCCTGACCCATCGCGACGTCCGCTTTGCCGACAATCCCGGCCAGCCGGTGCGCGAGCTGATGACCGCCGACAATCTGGCCACCGTGCGCCCCGGCGTCAGCCAGGAGGAAGCGCGCAAGCTGCTCCACCAGCGCCGTATCGAGAAACTGCTCGTGGTCGATGGCGACTATCGCTGTATCGGCCTGATCACCGTCAAGGACATGGAAAAGGCGGTGAATTTCCCCGACGCGACCAAGGACGAAAGCGGTCGGCTGCGCGTTGCGGCGGCGACCAATACCGGCGACAGCGGGGTCGAGCGTGCCGAGGCGCTGATCGACGCCGAATGCGACCTGATCGTCGTCGACACCGCGCACGGCCACAGCAAGATGGTCGGGGTGACGGTCGAGAAGATCAAGAAATTGTCGAACCGGGTGCAGGTGCTGGCGGGCAATGTCGCGACCGGCGAGGCGACCAGGGCGCTGATCGACTGCGGCGCCGACGGGGTGAAGGTCGGCATCGGTCCCGGATCGATCTGCACGACGCGCATCGTTGCCGGGGTCGGCGTGCCGCAGCTCACCGCCATCCTCGACAGCGTCGAGGCGGCATCGAAACTGAACGTGCCGGTCATCGCCGATGGCGGCCTGCGCACCTCGGGCGATATCGCCAAAGCTCTGGCCGCGGGCGCGTCGAGCGTGATGGTCGGATCGCTGCTCGCGGGCACGGCCGAGGCACCGGGCGAAACCTTCCTCTATCAGGGCCGCACCTACAAGAGCTATCGCGGCATGGGCAGCGTCGGCGCGATGGCGCGCGGGTCGGCCGACCGTTATTTCCAGCAGGATATCAAGGACCAGATGAAGCTGGTCCCCGAAGGTATCGAGGGGCAGGTGCCCTTCAAGGGACCGGCCAAGGATGTGATCCATCAGCTCGTCGGCGGCGTGAAGGCGGCAATGGGCTATACGGGCAGCCGCACGCTGAAGGATCTGCGCGAGCGCGCGAAATTCGTGCAGATCACCAATGCGGGTCTGCGTGAGAGCCATGTCCACGATGTCGCGATCACCCGCGAGGCACCCAATTATCCGGTAGGGTGAGGTGGCCGTGAATTCGTCCTCTCTGTATCCCCTCCCGCTTGCGGGAGGGGCCGCGAGACTTGCGGGCTTGCCCGCTAGTCGCAGCGGGGAGGGCCTGTGGCATAGTGTCGTCCCGGCAGCCCCCACCCCAACCCCTCCCCTGAAGGGGAGGGGCTTTGGCACGCCATGACCCCCGCCGCGCGCCTGCAGACTGCGATCGAGATTCTCGATGCCATCGCCGCCGCGGCCCGCGAGGGCGGGGCGCCGGCTGACACGATCTTTGCCGGGGCGATGCGCGCGCGGCGCTATGCGGGGTCGAAGGATCGCCGCGCGATCCGCAGTCATGTCTATGACGCGATCCGCCTCGTTCGTTCGGCGCCGCCATCGGGACGCGCGGCGATGCTGGCGCTGGCCGACCGCGATCCGGCGCTGGCGGCTTTGTTCGACGGCTCGCCCTATGGCCCCGCGCCGGTCGCGTCCGACGAGGCGCGTGCGGAAACCGGGCTGGCTTCGCCGGCGCTGATCGACCTGTTCGATCCGCTGATCGGTGCGGACGAGACGGAGGCGATGCTGGCGCGCGCGCCGCTCGACCTGCGCACCAACCGTCCTGCCGGCACGCGCGACGACCTCGCCGCGCTCTTCCCCGAGGGGCAGGCGATCGCGGGGGCGCCCGATGGTTGGCGGCTGCCGCCCGAGACCGCTGCGGTGCAGAATCCTGCCTATGCCGAGGGGCGTTTCGAGGTGCAGGACGCCGCCAGCCAATATGCGTCGTCGGCACTCGATGCCGCGCCGGACATGGCGATCGTCGACCTGTGCGCGGGCGGCGGCGGCAAGACGCTCGCCATCGCATCACTGACCGCCGATCGCGCCGATATCCTGGCCTGCGACGTCAACCGCGCGCGGCTGCGGCAATTGCCGCCGCGGGCGGAGCGGGCGAGCGCAACGCGCATCGCGACGCGGCTGCTCGACCCCGGCAAGGAAGCGGCGATGCTCGCCGACTGGCAAGGCCGCGCGACCCGCGTCTTCATCGACGCGCCCTGTTCGGGCAGCGGCACCTGGCGGCGCAGCCCCGAACTGCGCTGGCGCCTGACCCCCGCGCGGCTCGACCGCCATGTCGCCGATCAGGCGCGGCTCGTCGATATCGGCGCGGATCTGGTGGCGCCGGGGGGCAAACTCCTTTATGCCGTCTGCTCGATCATCGCGCGCGAGGGGCGAGCCCAGGTGGACGAATTTCTGAACCGGCATCCCGGCTGGACGGCCGACGACGACATGCTTCCGGCGGGCATCGGCCGCGCCGCGGGGCGCGGTTTTCTGCTGACTCCGGCGCGGGACGGCTGCGACGGCTTTTTCCTCGCAAGGCTGACGGCGCCATGTTAGCTTCCCCGCGGATCAAACGATGGGAGTATGCCATGCGCGTCAGTTTTCTGGCTATCGGAGCCGGCCTGGTCCTTGCGAGCCTGCCCACGGCCTCGGACGCGCAGCGTGCCGACAATGATATTTTTCCGGCCTCGATCGCGCTTCAAAAGCAGGGCGAGGCGGCGCAGGCGAAGGGCGACCTGAACGGCGCGGTCGACTATTATGAATCGGCGCTCGCCGCCGACCCGCGCAACCGTTCGGCGATCATCGCGCTGGCGCAGGTGGCGCGCGCGCAGGGACTGCCGGGCAAGGCGATCGGCCTTTATCGCGAAGCGCTGCTGCTCGAACCCAACGACCTCGTCGCGCTGACCGGTCAGGGCGAGGCGCTCGCCGCCAAGGGCGCGCTGGAGATCGCGCGCGAAAAGCTCGCCGACGCGCAGCGCCTGTGCAAGAGCGACTGCCCGCAGGTCGCGGCGCTGGAAAAGGCCATCGCGACCGGCGCCTCGCGGCACGTGGTCGCCGCCGAGGCGATCGCGCCGAAGCCGGTGGTAACGACCGTGACCAGCGGGCAGAACTGACGGGCGCGCATTGGCCGGTGTTGAAGGTCGCCATTCGCTAGTCTGTTCGTGTCGAGCAGAATGGAGAGGTGTCCGGAAACGACCGATAGGCGACGATCGGCGCTTTATAACCTTGTCTTTCCCGCCTTCGCGGGAATGACGAAGCTGGGGTATGGCCGCTTTCCACCCCTAACCGGTCTCGGTGCCAAGGCCGCCATTTCCCATCGCCTAACCGCCCGCCGATCCGCCCAGAACCCGCGCCAGCGCCACCCATTCGGCGACGCATACCGTTTCGGCGCGTCGCGTCGCGTCGATGCCGATGGCTTCGAGCGCGTCGACGGCGCCCGCGACGCCCTTGAGGCTCTGGCGCAGCATCTTGCGGCGCTGGCCGAAGCCCTTTTCGGTCAGGCGCGACAGCAAAGCGGGATCGACGCCCTCGGGCTGCGCCGCGGGGACGAGGTGGACGATGGCCGACATGACCTTGGGCGGCGGGGTGAAGGCGGAGCGGTGGACCTTCATCGCGATGCGCGCGGTCGCGCGCCACTGGGCGAGGACGCTGAGCCGGCCATAGGCGGGCGTGCCGACGGGGGCGACGATCCGCTCGGCGACCTCCTGCTGGAACATCAGGGTCAGCGAGCGCCATGAAGGCGGCCAGGCTGGGGGCTCGAGCCAGCGGGTGAACAGCGCGGTGCCGACATTATAGGGGAGGTTGGCGACGATGTGATAGGGACCACCGGCGGCCGCGTCGGCGTCGATCGCCATCGCGTCGCCGTCGATCACCGTCAGCCGGCCATCGAACGCCTCCGACAATTCGCCGAGGAGGGGCAGGCAGCGGTGGTCGCGCTCGACCGCGATCACCCGTGCGCCGGCACGGAGCAGCGCGCGCGTCAGGCCGCCGGGACCGGGACCGACCTCGAACACCGTCGCGCCGTCGAGATCGCCGGGCAGTGCGGCGATGCGGTCGAGGAGCTGTTCGTCGAACAGGAAATTCTGCCCGAGCGCCTTGCTCGCCGAGAGGCCGTGCGCGCGCACCGTGTCGCGAAGCGGCGGGAGCGGGCGGCGCGGCTGCGTCGTCACTTGGCGGGCGCGCAGCTTTGCTCGCGCGCCGCCGCCATCCGCGCCGCCATCGCGATCGCCGCGATCGTCGGCCCCGGATCGGCCCGGCCGCGGCCCGCGATGTTGAACGCCGTCCCGTGATCGGGCGAGGTGCGGACGATGGGCAGGCCGAGCGTCAGGTTGACGCCGTCGTGGAAATGCAGCGCCTTGAACGGCGCGAGCGCCTGATCGTGATAGGGGCAGAGCAGGGCGTCATACTGGTCGCGGATGCCCGGCGCGAACAGCGCATCGGCGGCAAGCGGCCCGTCGACGACCAGCCCTTCCTCCGCCAATTGCTCGACCGCGGGGGCGACGATGCGGATTTCCTCGTCGCCGAGCCGGCCGCTTTCGCCGGCATGGGGGTTGAGGCCCGCGATGGCAAGGCGCGGCGCGGCGACGGCGAAATCGCGGCGGAGCCCGCGCGCGACGATCCGCGCCTTGGCGACGATCAGCTCGCCGGTCAGCCGTTCGGGCACCTCGGCGAGCGGGATGTGGACGGTCAGCGGCACGACGCGCAGGGCGGGGCCTGCAAGCATCATCACCGCATTGGTCGCGGCGACACCGCAGCGTTCGGCGATGAATTCGGTCTGGCCGGGGTGGGTATAGCCGATCCCTTGCAGCGCGTGCTTCGACACCGGCCCGGTGACGAGCGCGGCGCTCGCCTGGGTGCGGGTCAGCCCGATCCCGGTCTCGAGCGCGTGGAGCGCGCAGGTCGCGCCCGCCGGCGTCGGCTCGCCCGGCGTCAGCGGTCCGCTGTCCTCCAGGTGCCAGACGGGCAGCGCCTCGGCAAAGGTCCGCACCGCCTCCTCCATGTCGCCGACGCGGGCGACCGGCCCGTCCCAGACGGCATCGATCGCCGCGATGTCGCCGATGGCGACGAAGGGCGGCAGTCCATGTTCGCGCCGCGCTGCCCAGGCACGCGCCGCGACTTCGGGGCCGACGCCGGCCGGGTCACCCATGGTGACCGCGATCGGACGTCGATGCGAAAAATCACTCATCAGCTATATTCGATCACGGCATCCCGGCGCAGGTCGCGCAGATAGCGCTGAGCCCGCTTGTTGACCTTTTCGTCGAGAAGCTGCTGCTCGATCTGCTCGGCGCTCGGCGCGCCGGCTGCCTGCGGCATGTCGCGGCCGCACAGGACGAGGACGCTGATGCCCTCATTCTCGGCACCGAAGGGCTGGGTGGTCTGGCCGACCTGCAGTGTCGCGAGCGTCTGTTGCAGCGGGGCGGGCAGTTGCCGCATCGAAATATTGTCGCGCGACACGATCTGCGCGCCCAGCGACTGCGCGACCTGATCGGCGGCGCCGCAGCCGGAAATCGCGCCCGTCGCCGTGGTGAATTTGCTCGCCAGTTCGGTCGCCTGCGCCGGGGTGGTGCCGGCCGGGAAGTCGAGCGAAATCTGCTTGAGGCTGAGGAGCGCGTCGCGCGGATCGGCGGTCAGCACCTGGCGCCGATCGACCATCAGCATGATCGAGACGCCGCCCGGCACCTCGATCGGCCCGACGAGCTGGCCTGGCCCCATCTGCGCCGCTGCCTCCGCCATCGATGCCGGGAGCTGGCCGGCGCGGACCCAGCCGAGATCGCCGCCGACGACCGCGGTCGACGCTTCGGAGAATTGGCGCGCATAGGCGGCGAAGGAGCCGCCCGCCTGCAGCGCTTCCATGATCTTGCGCGCATTCTCGACCACCGCGGCGACATTGTCCTGCGTCGCCGACAGATAGATTTCGCCGAGATGATATTCGTCCTGCCCCTTCGCCGCCTCGAGCCGCTTGAGCACCGAATCGACCTCATCGGTCGATACGTTGGTGGTCGATTGAATATTGCTCGACAGCAGGCGGTCCCACGCAAATTCGCCGCGAATCTGTTGCTTGACCGCCGCGGCGGACGAGCCCTTGGACGTCAGATATTTGGAAAAATCCTCGGGCGACTGCTTGAAGCGCGCGGCGAGCTGGGCATATTGCTGATTGATCAGATTCTCGTCGATCGTGATCTCGGCCTGCTTCGCGGCCTGAATCTGCAATTTTTCGTCGATCAGGTTGCTGAACACCTGCTGGCGCAGCCGCTCCTCTTCCTCGGGGCTGAGCTTCAGGTTCGAGTTGGCGATGCGGATCAGCGCCATGCGCTGCTCGATGTCGGTCGAGGTGATGATCTCGCCATTCACGGTTGCCGAGGGGCGATAGACGTTGGGCTTGGCATCGCCATAGAGTTTGACGTTGCCGGGAATGTCGAGGCTGGTGGTGGGCACCTCATTATCGGAAACGGTGGTTTCGGAAGCGGTCTGGGCGATCACCGGCGTCGCGCTGACGGCCGCCACGGCGATCAGGCCGATCATGGTCGAAAATCTGGTCATCTTCACCCTATTCGAGAAACAGTGGCACGCTCCGTATCAGCGGATGCGCCCGATGGTCCAGCGCAATCCGCCATCCGGACCCTTTGGCGGCACGGATAGGCTCGCGACGCTGAACGCAGGCTGAGCGAGCGGGCAGGCGAGCAAGCTAGAACCCCAGGTTGCGGAAGGCGACGCGGAAGGAGAAGCTGTTGCCGCGCCGCGCATCGCCGGTGTCGATATAGTCGCGGCGCCAGGTCAGTGCGATCGACAGGCAATCATCGTCATAGGCAAGGCCGAGCCGGTGGCGAATCGGCTCGAACCCGTCGCCGGTGCTGAGCGGGTCCTCTTTGGCGCTCGTCAGGTCGACGATCGCCGAACCGAAGATCGACCAGTTGCGCGCAAAGGCGACGCGGCCGCCGGCGCGCACTTCCTCGCGGTCCTGCAGATCCTCGGCCACGCTGACGATGTCGCGGTTGAGGCGCGAATAGCCGAGCACGGCGTAGGTCGACCGGCCGCCGATCGTCGCATCGAATTCGTTGCGGCGGACGGCCAGGCTGTCCTTGTCGAGCCGGAAGCGGTGGGTGAGGCGCAGAAAATCCCGGTAGGCGACGGTGGTGCGCCCGACGATGTCGGAGGTGCGGTCGGTCAGACCAGTGCCGTCGGGGAACAGCGTCGGCTTGCTCGACAGGCGATAGCTTTGCCCGACCACGGTGCTGATGTTGAAGCCGGGGCGGCTGTAGTTCCATTCGAAGCCATAGGTGACGCGCGCGCCGTCCTCGAACCGGTCGTAACCGTTGAAGCGGTTGATCGCGAACAGATTGCTGTCTTCGAGGTCGAAGGCGCGCGCATCCTCGTTCGGAATATCCAGATTCTCGATCGGCGGCGTCGCGACGATCTGGACGCGCGGCGTCAGCGTTTGCGTGCCGCCCAGAAATTCGCCGATGAAGGGCCAGCGCATGTCGGCCGCGACCGCGGCGATGCCGCGCGCTTGCCACCCCGACGCGCCGCGATAGCCGGGGATGGCGGTGAGGAGATTCTCGTCGCTGTGATAGACGTCGCCCCGCACCATGGCGGTCAGCGTCACCTCTTGTCCCAGCCCGGTCAGACGGCGCAGATCCCAGCGCGCGCCGGCGAAGGCACGCTGCGTATCCTGCCCCGCGGTGCGGCCAATCGCGACGGTGTTGAGTTGCAGCTCGAACTGACCGCCCAGCCACGGATCGTCGAGCCGCTGGCGGAAATCGATGATCGGCAGCGCAATCGGCTGTTGCCCCTGTTCGTCGTTGAAGCGCAGCGTCTGGGTCGCCCAGCCGGCGATCGACAAATAGCTCTGCCCGCCGATCCGCTCGACCTCGAAGGTCGAGCGCAACCGGTCGTCGCGGCTGATGTCGTAGCGGCGCATGAAGGTGCGGTCGGTCGCGATGCGACCCGAATAGCTGACGCTCCATTGGGGATCGATCTGGAACTTGCCCGCACTCTCCAGATAGCCGCGGAACTCGTTGGTCGAGGTCGTCGGCGTTCCGACCAGCGGCACGACCGAGCTATAGGTCGCATAGCCGTTGATACGGAACGATCCGAAATCGGTGAGCGCCCGGAATTCGCCCTCCAGCATCGGCGCCGCATCGGTATAGAGGTGCGGCGTGATCGTCATGTCGCGGTTCGGCGCGAGGCGAAGATAATAGGGAACCGCGATCTCGAAGCCGTTGGTGCGGTCGAGCCGGACATTGGGGACCAGAAGGCCGCTGCCCGCCTCGCTCGTCGCCGGGTGGCTGAGACCCGGCAGTGGGATCAGCGGCAGTCCGAAGACCTCGACCCGCGCACCCTTGTACTTCACCTTGTTCTTCGCCCGGTCGTACAGCACGCGCACCGCGCGAATCTGCCAGCTCGGCTTCTTGGGGCAGCCCGCCTCGTCGACGACGGGGCAGGGGGTGTAGGCGGCGTTCTCAAGCTCGATATTGCCGTTGTCGAAGCGGGTGCCGCGCACCGCGGCCAGCCGCGAGCCGTTCTCGAGCACGACGAGCAGATCCTCGACCACCCCGTCGTGCAGGCTGTCGGTCAGTTCGATCCGGTCGCCATAGGCGGTATCGCCCTCCGGATTGCGGATCGCGACGTCGCCTTCGGCGACGACCTGTCCGCTCCGGCGGTCCCATGTAACCTTGTCGGCGCGCATCGAAATGGCGTCGCGGTTCATCTCGACATTGCCCTCGGCAATCACGACGTCGCTGTCGCTGTCGTAGTGAAGATTGTCGGCGGCGAAACCGACCTGGTCCTCGGCGGCGACTTTCGGCGCATCGGTGATCACCGGCGACACGTCGGGGGTCTGCAGATCGGGCTCGCCGGGCGGGACGCTGTCGTCCGGCAGGGTCGGGACGGCGGGCGGCGGGACGACCTGCTCTTCGGGGGCGTCCTGTGCGACGGCCGGGCTTGCGGCGAACGCCAGCAAGCTTGCAGTCGCCAGCCAGAGCCGACGCTTGCCGGTCGCGCGAGGGAACAAAGCCCAGCTCATGTAAACCCTTCGTGCCAAACCTTAGGGTCCTGACCCTATATTGCGTCCACCGGACTCGAAACGGCTGCTTTGTTTTTGCAACTCGCAGGCGAAACCCCTATCGGTCCCACACGTTGCAATCAATCACCGCATAAGAGAGTTAAGGCATGGACATTCAATTTGTCGCGCAAATCGACGCGTCTGCCGACGTCGTCGCCTTTCCGGTCCGCAAGGGCGGGCTTTCGGCCGTCGCCGGCGCGCAGGCGCCGCTGCTGACGGCGGCGGCCTCGCAGGCGCGGTTCGACGGTGCGGCAGGCGCGATCGCCGAGACGACCGTGTTGGCGGGCAGCGGGGCGCAGCGGTTGCTGCTCGTCGGCATCGGCGAGGGCGGCGAGCATGATCTGGAGCGCGGCGGTGCGGCGCTGACGGCGCGGCTGCAGACCAGCGGCGTCCAGACGGTCCATGTCGATTTCGCGAGCGCCGGACAGAGCGATGCCGAGGATGTGCTGTCCTTTGCCATGGGCGCGAAGCTGCGGAACTGGCGGATCGACACCTATCGCACGCGGCTGGCCGATACTGCGAAGCCCAGCCTGACGACGGTCGTGATCGCGTCGCCCGCCGGCGACCTGTCGGCGCGCTGGGGCCGTTATTCGGCGGTCGCGGACGGCGTCGCGCTGACCCAGACGCTGGTCGCCGAGCCGCCGAACCTCCTCTATCCCGAAACCTTCGTCGAGCGCTGCCAGCATCTCGCCGACCTGGGGATCGAGCTCGAAATCCTCGACGAGCGGCAGATGAAAGCGCTCGGCATGGGGGCGCTGCTCGGCGTCGCGCAGGGCTCGACGCGGCCGCCGCGACTGCTCGCGATGCGCTGGAACGGCGGCGCGGCGGGGGAGGCGCCGGTGGTGTTCGTCGGCAAGGGCGTCACCTTCGACACCGGCGGCATCAGCCTGAAGCCAGGGCCGGGCATGGACATGATGAAGTGGGACATGGGCGGCGCGGGTGCGGTAGCGGGCGCGATGAAGGCGATCGCGGGCCGCAAGGCGAAGGCGAATGTCGTCGGCGTCGTCGGGCTGGTCGAGAATATGCCCGACGGCAACGCGCAGCGTCCGGGCGACATCGTCACCACCATGTCGGGGCAGACGGTCGAGGTGCTCAACACCGACGCCGAGGGACGGCTGGTTCTGTGCGACGCGATCGCCTGGGCGCAGAAGAGCTATGACCCCAAGGTCATCGTCGACCTTGCGACGCTGACCGGCGCGATGGTCATCTCGCTCGGCCACGAATATGCCGGCATGTTCGCGAACGACGAGGACCTGGCGGCGAAGCTGCTGAGCGCTGCGGATGCGAGCAACGACAAATTGTGGCGTTTCCCGCTGTCGCCTGCCTACGACAAGTTGCTCGACAGTCCGATCGCCGACATCAAGAATATCGGCCCGCGCGAGGCCGGCTCGATCACCGCAGCGCAGTTTCTGAAGCGCTTCGTGAACGAGGGGGTCGCCTGGGCGCATCTCGATATCGCGGGCATGGCATGGCACGACAAGGACGGTCCGACCTATGTCAAGGGCGCGACCGGCTATGGTGTGCGCCTGCTCGACCGGTTCATCGCCGATCATTGCGAAGGATAGGCTTGTGGCCTCGTCATTGCGAGCGAAGCGAAGCAATCCAGGGCGGTTACCGCCTGCTCTGGATTGCCGCGTCGCCTCCGGCTCCTCGCAATGACGACCGTGAGCTAGGCAGAAAATGGCGCGCGTCGATTTCTATCGGCTGACCCGCGATCCCGCCGAGCGGGTACTCCCCGCCATCGCGGGCCGGATATTGGACAGCGGCGAGCGGCTGTTGGTCGTCGCCGGGCCGGCGATGCAGCGTCAGGCGATCGACGAGGCGCTGTGGACGCTTCAGCCCGCGAGTTTCCTGCCGCACGCCATGGCCGAGACGGCCGATGCCGCGCTCGAACCGATCCTGATCGCCGGCGCGCTGGTGCCGCCCGCCGCCAATGGTGCGCATCATGTCGCGCTGGCCGATGGCGAATGGCGCGAAGAGGCGCTGACATTTGACCGCGTCTTTTTTCTCTTCGATAACAGCCGCATCGACGACGCGCGCGCGACCTGGCGAAAACTGGGCGCGGCGGAGGGCGTCGAACGGCATTTCTGGAAGCAGGACGACCGCGGTCGCTGGTCGGAAGGCCCCTGATCGAGAGGAGAATGAGGATGCGTACCCTGGTCCTGACGGCGGCGCTGCTGCTCGCCGCGTGCGGCTCGCAATCGGAGAAGGAGGTCGCCAGCGGCACCGTCACCGACCCCGAGACCGGCGAAACCACCGACTATAAGGTCACCGCGAGCGGCGAGGGCGACGAGGGCAATGTCAGCATCAAGACCGAAGACGGCGAGATGAGCTTTGGGGGCGGCGCTGCCAATGCGAAGCTGCCCGACGGCTTCGCGCCCTATCCAGGGTCGAAGATGACCGGCGGCTTCACCGCGACGGGCAAGGGCAGCCAGTCGGGCATGGCGAGCTTCGAGGCGCCCGGAAAGGCCGAGGACGTGATCGCCCATTTCCGCAAGCAGGCGGAAGCCGCGGGCTTCAAGGTCAATGCCGAGGTGAAGTCGGGCGACACGCTGATGATCGGTGCCGCAAAGCCGGACGACGACAAGTCCGGGGTCCAGGTCACCGCGACGCAGGAGGGCGGCAAGGTGACGGGCAGCGTCACCTATGGCGTGGGCGGATAGTCGGTTGGGGAAGCTTTCCTTCGTTCTTGCGGTGCAGCAAAAGCGCGGCTAGAGGCGCGCGCAACCCAAAGCACGATAACGCAGGAGCTTCTCTCATGGCGGTCACCCGCACCTTTTCGATCATCAAGCCCGACGCGACGCGCCGCAATCTGACCGGCGCGGTCACCAGGATGCTGGAGGAAGCCGGCCTGCGCGTCGTCGCCTCGAAGCGCATCCGCATGACCCGCGAGCAGGCCGAAGGCTTCTATGCCGTCCACAAGGAGCGCCCCTTCTTTGGCGAACTCGTCGAATTCATGACCTCGGGTCCTGTGGTCGTGCAGGTCCTCGAAGGCGAGGATGCGATGCAGCGCAACCGCGACGTCATGGGCGCGACCAACCCCAAGGACGCCGCGCCGGGCACGATCCGCAAGGAACTGGCCGAAAGCATCGAGGCGAACACGGTCCACGGGTCGGACAGCGACGAGAATGCCGCGATCGAGATCGCCTATTTCTTCAAGCCCGAAGAAATCGTCGGCTGAGCATCGCGCGAACGCAAACGTAAAAAAGGGGCCGCCGGAGCGATCCGGCGTCCCCTTTTTTGCGTCAGAACTCGTCCGCCGCCGCCATCAGCCCGGCAAGGCGTTTCGGCGCGATGGACAGCCAGCTCTTGCGCAGCCAGTCGCCGATCGCGTCCCAGTCGGTGTCGCCGAGGTCGAGGCGGATGCCGATCCAGCCATCGCCGAAATAGGCCGGGCGGTAATAACGATCGGCGTCCATCTCGATCAGCGCCGCCTGCTCGTCGGCGCCGCTGATCTTGACCAGCAGCGCGATCTTGCCGTCGCCGTGATGGTCTTCGGTGAAGTAAGCGAATTTCTTGCCCTTCACGATCCCGAAGCAGGGCATGCCGTGCGAGGTCACCTCGTCGGTTTCGGGCAGCGCCAGCGCGAGATCGCGCACGCGGCCGAGCAGCCAGCCCGCCGAGCGTTCGCGCGTCACATAGGCGGCGAGGGTCGGCGGATAGAGCTGATGCTCGGCGATCAGGACCCGCGCGGCGAGGCTGTCCGGCGTGTCGCCGGGCAGGATCGCGACCGGCGTCTGCGCGAGCACCGGGCCGTCGTCGAGGTCCGCGGTCACGACATGGACGCTGCAGCCGCCGTGGCGGTCGCCCGCCTCGATCGCCTTGCGGTGGGTGTCGAGTCCCTTGTAGAGCGGCAGCAGGCTGGGATGGATGTTGAGCATCCGGTCCTGCCATTTCGCGACGAAATCGCTGCTCAGGATGCGCATATAGCCCGCGAGTGCGACATAGTCGGCACCCACGGCGCGAAGCTGGTCGTCGACCAGCGCGTCGAAGGCGTCGCGGTTCATCCCCTTGTGCGAAAGGCTCCAGGTCGCGATGCCCTCTGCCGCGGCGAGTGCGAGCCCCGCCGCGTCGGGATTGTTGCTGGCGACAAGGACGATCTCATAAGGGCAGCTTTCGGCCTTCGCGGCGTAGAGCAGCGCGGCCATGTTCGTGCCGGTGCCCGAGATCAGGACGGCGACGCGCGCTTTCGTCATGACGCTTTCCCCTCAATCCGTCCGTGCTGAGCTTGTCGAAGCACTGTTCTGTCTTTCAACCTCAAAAGAAAAAGAGCGGCCCTTCGACAAGCTCAGGGCGAACGGGGAAAGGGGTCAGCCTTGGTACGTCGCGCTCCACGCCGCCATCGCGCTCCATGTGTCGGACCCGCCAGCCACGGTGCAGCCCTTGGCGCCCTTGGCGATATGGCCGATGCGGTGCACCGTCTCGCCCGCCGCTTCGAGCGCGGCGGTCACGTCCGCGGCGTCGTCCGGCGCGACCACGACCGCCATGCCGATGCCGCAGTTGAAAGTGCGCGCCATTTCCTCCGGCTCGATATGCCCCTGCGCCTGGAGGAAGGCCATCAGCCGCGGCTGCGGCCAGGCGTCGGCGTCGATATGCGCGTGCAGTGTCTTCGGCAGGACGCGCGGGATATTTTCGAGCAGGCCGCCGCCGGTGATATGCGCGAGCGCGTGGACCTTGCCGGTCTTCACCAGCGGCAGCAGGCTCTTCACATAGATACGCGTCGGCGCCATCAGCGCGTCGATCAGCAAAAGATTCTGGTCGAACAGGGCGGGGCGGTCGAGTTTCCACCCCTTGTCCGCCGCGAGGCGCCGCACCAGCGAAAAGCCGTTCGAATGGACGCCCGACGAGGCGAGGCCCAGGATCACGTCGCCTGCCGCGACCTTGTCGGCGGTCAGCACCGCATCGCGCTCGACCGCGCCGACGCAAAAGCCCGCAAGGTCGTAATCGCCCTCGGCATACATGCCCGGCATCTCGGCCGTCTCGCCGCCGATCAGCGCGCATCCCGCCTGCTTGCAGCCCTCGGCAATGCTGGCGACCACCGCCGTTGCGGTGTCGTTGTCGAGCTTGTCGGTCGCGTAATAGTCGAGGAAGAACAGCGGTTCGGCACCCTGGACGATCAGGTCGTTCACGCACATGGCGACGAGGTCGATGCCGACCCCGTCGTGCCGTCCCGAATCGATCGCGAGCTTGAGCTTGGTACCGACCCCGTCGTTCGCGGCGACGAGCAGCGGGTCGCGGAACCCCGCCGCCTTCAGGTCGAAGAAGCCGCCGAAGCCGCCGAGATCGGCGTCGGCGCCCGGCCGGCGCGTCGCACGGGCCAGCGGGGCGATGGCACGGACCAGCGCATTGCCGGCGTCGATCGATACGCCGGCCTGGGCATAAGTGTAGGAGGCGGGCTCGTTGTGCTTGGAATCCATGGCACGCGCGACTAACGGTTCCAGCCGACAAATGCCACGATTTCCTTGTCGCGGTCGCCGCTTCGGGGCAGAGAATAGAGAAGAGATGATTTCGGCCGTCCCCCTTCGCCCCGCTTCGCGCCTCGACCTGGCTGGCCTTTTGCGCCGCGACTGGCGAGTCGCCGCAATGATCGGCCTGCTTTTGCTCGTGCTTGGCGCCGGGATCGTCGAGGGGCAGATCGCGCGCGGCGACCGCGGTATCACCCCGATCAATAGCAGCGGCGATTTTCTGGCCAGCGGAATCAAGGTGGATGTCACCGCGAAGACCAGCGAGGAAGCGCGGCAGCTCGGGTGGCGCGAGGCGCAGCGCAAGGGTTGGGCGCAGCTCTATCGTCAGACCAATGGCAGCGCTGGCCCGGCGCTGACCGATTCGGTGCTCGACGGCATCGTCACCGCGATCGTCGTCGAACGGGAACAGATCGGCCCGCGCCGCTATATCGCGACGCTCGGCGTCCAGTTCGACCGCGTGCGCGCCGGACAGATTCTGGGCGTCAGCGGCCGGACGCTGCGCTCGCCGCCGCTGCTTGTCATTCCCGTCTATTCGGTCGCGGGCATCCCGCAGGTGTTCGAACAGCGCAGCGAATGGCAGCGCGCCTGGGCCGAATATCACACCGGGCAGAGCGCGATCGACTATGTCCGCACCGCCGGCACCGGCGTCGACACGCTGCTGCTCAATGCCGGGCAGACCGGGCGGCGCGGGCGCGTGTGGTGGCGCGTGATCCTCGATCAATATGGCGCCGCCGACGTGCTGATGCCGACCGCACGGGTCGAATACAGCTATCCGGGCGGACCGATCGCCGGCCATTTCGCGGCGCGTTTCGGCCCCGACGACAAGCTGATCGCCACCTTCACCATGACCGGCCCCAGCGCCAGGGCGTTGCCCGACATGATGGAAAAGGCGGTCGCGCGGATGGATCGCATCTATACCGACGCGCTCGCCGCCGGCGTCCTTCGCACCGACCGCTATCTGGTCCTCGAAAAGCCGGTCGAGAAGGAGGACCTGCCCGAGGAGACGATCGCCGAGGTGCCGGCGGGCGAGGTCGACGCGAGCGTGACGCCGCCCGTGGCGCAGCCCGGCGTTGTCAGCTTCACCGTCCAATATGCCTCGCCCGACGTCGGGTCGGTGTCGGCGACCGAAAGCGCGATCGGCGGCATCCCCGGCGTCCAGTCGGCGGCGACGACCAGCCTCGCGCTCGGCGGCACGTCGGTGATGCGCGTGACCTTCCGCGGCGATATCGCGGCGCTCAAGGCCGCGCTCGAAGCGCGCGGCTACAAGGTGCAGCAGGGCGGCAGTACGCTGCGGATCAGCCGCTGATGGCACGCGCCCCCCGGGATCGCCCCGCCTCCCAGATCGCCCTCCCGCTCGACTGGAGCGCCGGCGGCGCCAATGACGGGCCGCTGCTCGTCGGCACCAGCAACGCCGATGCGGTGCGCTATCTGCGTCACGTCTCGACCTGGCCGGTGCGCACCGCGGTGCTCACCGGGCCGCGCGGGTCGGGGCGCAGCCTGATGGGGCGGCTCTTCGCGCGCGAGACCGGCGGCCGGGTGATCGACGGGCATGACAGCGTGCCCGAAGAGGCGATGTTCCACGCCTGGAACGCCGCGCAGGCGAGCGGCACACCGCTGCTGATCGTCGCCGATGCGCCGCCCGCCGACTGGCAGGTCGCGCTTCCCGACCTTGCGTCGCGGCTGCGCGCGGTACCGGTGCTGACGATCGGCGAGCCCGACGACTGCCTGGCGCGCGACCTGATCGAGGCGCTGTTCGCGCAGCGCGGCATGGCGATTTCGCCCGAGGTCGCGTCCTATATCGTGCCGCGGATGGAGCGCAGCTATGCGATGCTCCACCGCATCGTCGCCGCGCTCGACGCGGCCTCGCTCGAACAGGGGCGGCGCGTGGGAGTCCGTCTTACGCGTGAAACATTACTGTCACAGGGGCTGATCGATCCCGATTTGCTCGAAAGGCAGGAACCAGGACAATGTCGTTAAACAGCAGCCCCTTGCGCGCCGACAATGACGCCGATGCGTCGCCGCCCGATTTCGGCCCCGACCGCTTCTTCAATCGCGAGCTGAGTTGGCTCGCCTTCAACCGCCGGGTGATGGAAGAGGCGCTCAATCCGGCGCATCCTTTGCTCGAACGGCTGCGTTTCCTGTCGATCTCGGGCAGCAATCTCGACGAATTCTTCATGGTCCGCGTCGCGGGCCTCAAGGGCCAGCAGCTTCAGGGAATCGACGACCCCTCGGCCGACGGCCGCTCGCCGGGACAGCAACTCGCCGAGATCGAGGCCGAGGTGAACCGCCTCGTCGACCAGCAGCAGTCCGAATGGCAACGGCTGCACCGCCTGCTCGCCGCGCAGGGAATCGTCGTTCATGGTGCGGGATCGGATGCGGAGGCGCTGCGCGCCGCGCTGCGACCCTATTTCCTCGACCAGATCTTTCCGATCCTGACCCCGCAGGTGCTCGATCCGGCGCACCCCTTTCCCTTCATCCCCAACCGCGGGCTCGGGGTGATCTTCGACCTGCAGCGCAAGGCGACCGGCGATACGGTCCGCGAACTGGTGATGATCCCCGCCTCGCTGCCGCGCTTCGCGCCGGTGCCGGGGGAAACCACGAGCTTCGTGCCGATCGAATATCTGATCGAGCTGTTCGCCGACCTGCTCTTTCCGGGCTTCACGATCCGCGCGCGCGGTGTCTTTCGCATCATCCGCGACAGCGACATCGAGATCGAGGAAGAAGCCGAGGATCTGGTGCGCCTGTTCCGCACCGCGATCCGCCGGCGCCGCCGCGGCCGCGTCATCCTGCTCGAACTCGCGGCCGACATGCCGGGCGAGCTCGCCGCGGTGCTCGGCGACGATATTCAGGGACATGAGGCGATCGTCGCGAAGCTCGACGGCTTCGTCGGGCTTGCAGCCCTCTCGGCGCTGGTCGAGGTTGATCGCCCCGACCTGAAATTCCCGGCCTATTCGCCGCGTTTCCCCGAACGCATCCGCGAACATGGCGGCGACTGTTTCGCGGCGATCCGCAGCAAGGACATCGTCGTCCACCATCCCTATGAAAGCTTCGACGTCGTCCTCTCCTTCCTCCGTCAGGCGGCGGCCGATCCCGACGTGGTGGCGATCAAGCAGACGCTCTATCGCGCCGGCAACCAGTCGCCGGTGATCCGTGCGCTGATCGAGGCGGCGGAGGCCGGCAAGTCGGTGACCGCGGTGGTCGAGCTGAAGGCGCGTTTCGACGAAGAGCAGAACATGCTGTGGGCGAACCAGCTCGAACGCGCCGGCGTGCAGGTCGTCTACGGCTTCATCGAGTGGAAGACGCACGCGAAGATCTCGATGGTCGTGCGCCGCGAGGGGCAGGGCTATCGCACCTATTGCCACTTCGGCACCGGCAACTATCACCCGATCACCGCGCGCATCTATACCGACCTCAGCTTCTTCACCGCCGACCCGCGCGCGGGGCGCGACGCGGCGCAACTGTTCAATTACATCACCGGCTATGTCGAGCCAGAGCGGCTCGAAATGCTGACCATGTCGCCGCTCAACATGCGGCAAAACATCTGCAATCTGATCGACGCAGAGATTGTCGCGGCGCGGGCCGGGCGTGCGTCGGGGCTATGGGCGAAGATGAACAGCCTCGTCGATCCCGACATCATCGACAAGCTCTATGAAGCGAGCATGGCCGGGGTGCCGATCGAACTGGTCGTGCGCGGCATCTGCTGCCTGCGGCCGGGCGTGCCGGGCCTGTCGGAAACGATCCGGGTCAAGTCGGTCGTCGGCCGCTTTCTGGAGCACAGCCGCATCTGGGCCTTTGCCAACGGTGCGCTCCTGCCGCATCAGGGGGTGAAGCTCTTCATCTCGTCGGCCGACTGGATGCCGCGCAATTTCGATCGCCGCGTCGAATATATGATTCCGATCGAGAATCCGACCGTCCACGACCAGATTCTCGATCAGGTACTCGTGGCCAATCTGATCGATAACGAGCAAAGCTGGGTATTGCAGCCAGACGGCACCTATATTCGCTTAACTCCGGATGACAAACCATTCAACTTGCATCATTATTTCATGAACAATCCTTCGCTGTCGGGGCGCGGAACCGCGCTCCACAAGCGTCACGACGTTCCGACGCTCGCTTTCACCACGCGGGATGATTGACATTTTGCCGCATCGATCCGCCGTCATCGACATCGGGTCCAACTCGGTCCGTCTCGTCGTCTATGAAGGGCCGCGGCGCGCGCCGGCGGTGATCTTCAACGAGAAGGTACCCGCCGGGCTCGGCCGCGGCCTGGCGATCGACGGGCGCATCGCCGAAGAGGACGCCGCGCGCGGCCTGTTCGCGCTGCGCCGCTATGCGCTGCTCGCGCGCCACATGGGGGTACAGGATCTGCAATGCGTCGCGACCGCCGCGGTGCGCGACGCGACCAACGGCGGCGACTTCATTGCCGGCGCCGCCGAGGCCGGTCTCGACATCCGCTTGCTCTCGGGCACGGAAGAGGCCGAGGCGGCAGGTTGCGGTGTGTTGTCCGCCATTCCCGACGCGCACGGCATCTCGGTCGACCTCGGCGGTGGCAGCCTCGAGCTTGCCGAAATAGCGAACGGCGCCGTCGGTCGCTGCGCCTCTTTTCCGCTCGGCGTGCTGAGGCTGCCGGCGCTGCGCAAGGACGGGCAGCAGGCGTTCGAACGCGCAGTACGCAAGATGCTGCGCGCGGCGGGGTGGCCAGGCGATCTGGCGGGATTGCCGCTCTATCTGGTCGGCGGTTCGTGGCGCGCGCTGGCGCGCCTCGACCTCGAACTGACCAAGAGTCCGCTCGCGGTGCTCGATCAGCACCAATTGCCGCGTCCTGCGCTGCGCCGCCTGCTCCGCGCGACCCGGCGGATGAGCTTCGAGGAATTGAAGGCGATCCCCGGCATGGCGTCGAACCGCGCCGCGACATTGCCCGATGCCGCGGCGCTGCTTGCCGCGCTGGTCAACATCATCGACGTGCCCGACATGACGGTGTCGTCCTCGGGGCTGCGCGAAGGGCTGCTCTATCAGGCGCTCGACGAGCGGACGCGCGCGCAGGACCCGCTGATCGTGGCGGCGGAGTTCGAGGGGCGCCGGCTCGCGCGCTTCGCTCCGCACGGGCGCGCGGTCGCCGACTGGATCGCGCCGCTGTTCGCCGGGGAAGCGCCCGCCGACGGCCGCGTCCGGCTCGCCGCGAGCCTGCTCAGCGACGTCGCCTGGTCGGCGAACCCCGATTTCCGGGCCGAGCGCGGAACCGAGATCGGCCTGCACGGCAACTGGCGCGGCACCGATATCGCGGGCCGTATCCTGCTCGCCCGTGCGCTGCACGCCGGTTTCGGCGGCGCCGACGCCGATTTCCCGGCGATGGGCGCGCTGGTGTCGGCCGAGCGGCTGGCGCGGGCGCGGCAATGGGGTCTGGCGATCCGCCTTGCGCAACGGCTGACCGGTGGCGTCGAGGCGCCGCTCAAGGCCAGCGCGATCGCGCGGCGGGGCGACAGCCTCGTCCTCGGCCTCGATCCCGACTGGCATCATCTGGCGGGGGAATCGGTCGACCGCCGCCTGCGCGCGCTCGCCCAGGCGCTCGACGCGAAGCCCGAACTGGTGCTGCTTTATACCAAGGTGCGGTGATCTTGACCGATGAGGATTGCCAGTCCCGCCTGCTGGACCGCGTCGGCGCGTCGCAGCGATGAACCACATCGCCGCTTCCGCTCCTCCTCGCCAGCAAGCGGGACTGGCAACCCGGCGGGCGGTTTCTGGCGGCTCTCGGACAGCGTCGCCTGCTTGGGACGATGACCCACATCGTCCCGGCGCGGCCTCCTCGCCGAGAACCACCAGAAACCGTCCTCATCGGTCAAGATCACCGCACCTTGGTATTAGGCGGCGTCGGCCGCGGCGCTTTCGATCCGGCTCATCACCAGCTTGCCGTTCTTGACGGCGAAGCCCATGCGTCCCTCGACCAGATCGAGCGCGGCGCCGCCGAACACCTCGAAGCGCCAGCCCTGCATCAGCGGGATATCGTCGCGCCGCCCCGCCGCCAGCGCTTCCAGATCGTCGCTCCGCGCGATCAGCCGCGCCGCGATGTTGAGCTCGCGCGCGCGAATCTTGAGCAGCAGCTTGAGCAGGTCGCCGACCAGCGCGCCTTCCTTGCCCAGCCCCGGTCCGCGCGGCGCGCGGTCGGGCATGTCCTCTTTCGCCAGCGGCTTGGCGACCGCGAGCGCGTCCATCAGCCGGCCGCCGATATCGTTCGTCTTCCAGGTCGCCGACAGGCCGCGCACCCCCCCGAGCCCGTCCTGGTTCTTCGGCGGATGGGCGGCGAGGTCGGCGAGCGTCTCGTCCTTGACGATGCGGCCGCGGGGCAGGTTCTTGGTCCGCGCCTCGCGCTCGCGCCACGCGGCGAGCGCCTTGAGCCGCCCGAGCACCTCCGGCTTGCGTGACGGCGCCTTGATCCGGTGCCATGCATTATCGGGGTCGACGCTGTAATGGGACGGGTCGGCGAGCTTTTCCATTTCCTCGTCGAGCCAGTGGCCGCGGCCGGTCTTGATGAGCTTCTGGAGCATCATCGGAAAGATTTTGGCGAGGTGCGTGACGTCGCCGATCGCATAGTCGATCTGCCGCTTGTCGAGCGGGCGGCGGCTCCAGTCGGTGAAGCGCGCGCCCTTGTCGAGCTGAATGCCGAGCCAGGCCTCGACCAGGTTCGAATAACCGACCTGTTCGGCCTGGCCGAGCGCCATCTGGCCGATCTGCGTGTCGAAGATGGCGTGCGGCGTCTTGCCGGTCAGATTGTAGATGATCTCGACATCCTGACCGCCGGCGTGGAAGACCTTGAGCACCGCTTCATTGTCGACGAGGAGGTCGAGCAGCGGTTTCAGGTCGATGCCGGACGCCATCGGGTCGATCGCAGCGGCATGGTGGCTGTCGGCGACCTGGATCAGGCACAATTCGGGCCAGAAGGTGTTTTCGCGCATGAATTCGGTATCGACCGCGATGAAATCGCTGTCCTTGATGAGGTCGCAGAATTCGGAGAGCGCGGTGCTGGACTCGATAAGCGGATGAATTTGCATGCGGCGCCTATACAGCGAGTCGGCGCCGACGGGCAGGAAAAATTGCCACCGCTTCGCGCAGCTATCGAAGGCGGCGCAGCAGGCGCCGAACGCCCGCCGCGAGCAGCCGCTGCGCCGCGATGCCGAGGATCACGCCGGCGAACTTGCGGCCAGGGCTTGGCGGCGATGGCGGAAGGGGTTTCGCCGGCGCCGCGGCGCGGGCAGGGGAACGCGTCTTTTCCGGTTTCGGCACGGGCGCTGTCGGCCTTGTCGCTGCCTTCCTGTCGGCGGATTTTGCCATTGCTGCCCCCTTTCGCATCCGGTCGCCCCTATCGAACCGGGTTGCGCGGGCCGAGTCAACCGCGGGCGCGGAAACTTTGCGCCCTTGACAAAAGCGCCGCTGCCCTGCCTTAGGCGCGGCCATATTGGCGCGGATCATGCCTTGCGCCTTCCCGGACATTGAAAGACGACAATATGCACGCCTATCGCACCCATCATTGCGGCCAGCTTCGCAGTCAGGACGTCGGTCAGACCGTCCGCCTTTCGGGCTGGGTGCATCGCAAGCGCGACCATGGCGGGCTGTTGTTCGTCGATCTGCGCGACCATTATGGGCTGACCCAGATCGTCGCCGACAGCAGCGATGCGGCCTTCGCGACGCTCGACGGGCTGCGCGCGGAGAGCGTGGTGACGATCACCGGCGACGTCGTCGCGCGCTCGGCCGAGACGGTCAACGCGAACCTGCCCACCGGCGAGATCGAGGTGCGCGCGCGCGAAGTGTCGGTGCAGTCGGCCGCCGCCGAACTGCCGCTGCCGGTCGCGAGCGAGCAGGAATATCCCGAGGATATCCGGCTGAAATACCGCTTCCTAGACCTGCGCCGCGACCGGCTGCACGCCAATATCCTGCTGCGCTCGAACGTGATCGCCAGCCTGCGCCGCCGCATGGTCGAACAGGGCTTCACCGAATATCAGACGCCGATCCTGACGGCTTCGTCGCCCGAAGGCGCGCGCGACTATCTGGTGCCGAGCCGCGTCCACCCCGGCAAATTCTATGCGCTGCCGCAGGCTCCCCAGATGTTCAAGCAGTTGCTGATGGTCGCGGGCTTCGACCGCTATTTCCAGATCGCGCCCTGCTTCCGCGACGAGGATGCGCGCGCCGACCGCTCGCCCGGCGAATTCTATCAGCTCGACTTCGAGATGAGCTTCGTGACGCAGGACGACGTGTTCAACGCGATCGAGCCGGTGCTGGCGGGCGTGTTCGAGGAGTTTGCGAACGGCAAGACGGTGACCCCCGCGGGATCGTTCCCGCGCATCCCCTATCGGGAATCGATGCTGAAATATGGCAACGACAAGCCGGATTTGCGCAACCCGCTGGTCATCAGCGACGTGTCGGCGCATTTCACCGGGTCGGGCTTCGGCCGCTTTGCCGATATCGTCGCGGCGGGCGACGTGGTGCGCGCCATCCCGGCACCGGGGACGGCGGAAAAGAGCCGCAAATTCTTCGACGACATGAATAGCTGGGCGCAGGGCGAAGGCTTTGCGGGGCTGGGCTATGCGACGCGCAAGGGCGGCGAATGGGGCGGGCCGATCGCCAAGAATCACGGCCCGGAGAAGATGGACGCGCTGGCCGCCGAACTGGGTCTCGGCCCCGACGACGGGCTGTTCTTTGCCGCCGGCAAGGAAGCGGTCGCCGCGAAGCTCGCGGGACTGGCGCGCACCCGCGTCGCCGAGCAACTCGACCTGATCGACGCGAACCGGTTCGCCATGTGCTGGATCGTCGATTTCCCGATGTTCGAGGCCGACGAGGACACCGGCAAGATCGACTTCAGTCACAACCCGTTTTCGATGCCGCAGGGCGAGCTCGAAGCGCTGGAGACCAAGGACCCGCTCGACATCCTCGCGTGGCAATATGACATCGTCTGCAACGGCGTCGAACTGTCGTCGGGCGCGATCCGGAACCACCGCCCCGACATCATGTACAAGGCGTTCGAGATCGCGGGCTATAGCCAGGCCGAGGTCGATGCGAACTTCAGCGGCATGATCAACGCCTTCAAGTTCGGCGCCCCGCCGCACGGCGGGTCGGCGCCGGGGGTCGACCGTATCGTGATGCTGCTCGCCGACGAGCCCAACATCCGCGAGGTCGTCGTCTTCCCGATGAACCAGAAGGCCGAGGATTTGATGATGGGCGCCCCGGCGCCGGTCACCGACAAGCAGCTCAAGGAACTCAGCATCCGGCTGGTCGACGGGCCGAAGAACTGAGCGTGAGCACCGCGCCCCGCGAACACCGGCTTGCGACGCCGGGCGGCGACATCTGCTGGTTCGAGTGGGGAACGCCGGGGGAGGGGGCTTCGCTGCTGCTGCTCCACGCGACCGGCTTTCACGCCCGGCTGTGGGATCGGGTCGTCGCGGCGCTTCCGGCAGGCACGCATGTCGTCGCGCCCGATCATCGCGGGCATGGGCGCAGCTTCCGGCCCGCGACGCTCGCCGACTGGGGCGCCAACGCCGACGTGCTGTTGCCGCTGGTCGACCGGTTCGCGGGACGGCCGCTTGTCGGCTGCGGGCACAGCATGGGCGGCTATGTGCTGACGCGCCTTTCCGCCGAGCGACCCGACGCCTTCGGGCATCTCGTCCTGATCGACCCCGTCATCATGGCCCCGGAGCTTTACGGGGGCGCCGACGCGCTGCCCGTGCCCGATCCGGCCGAGCATCCCGTCGCGCGCCGCCGCAACCGGTGGACCGGCGCGGAGGAGATGCGCGATCGCTTCGCCGATCGGGCGCCCTACAGCGGCTGGGTGCCCGAAGTCCTGGGCGATTATTGCACCCACGGGCTGCTTCCCGTCGGGGACGGTTATGAACTGGCCTGTCCGCCGGCACTCGAAGCCTCGATGTACCAGAATGCGCTGCGCACCGATCCATATCGCTGGCTCGGCGACCTCGGCGCACCGGCAACGCTGATCCGTGCGCCGACGGGAACGCGCGGCGACATGATGGATTTCTCGCAAAGCCCGACCTGGACCGGGCTCGGTCCGCATCTGGGTGTGGTGCGCGACGAATTGTGGGACGCGAACAGCCATTTCATCCCGATGGAGGACCCGGCGCGGATCGCGGCGCTGCTCGCCGAGGCGACGGCCAATCAGGGTTAACCGCGTCGCCTCGCAGCCTTCGCTGTGGTAGCAGCGGCGGGATTTCAAGGGGACGACGCGATGACCATCGAACTCGCCGATTATGAAGACGGCGCCAAATATGACGGCCAATATGGCGATGATCTGGTCGCACTCCAGGAGCGGCTCGAGCGCATCCAGGCGGCGCATATCACCCACGGCCAGCGCAGCGTCCTCATGTTCGAAGGCTGGGATGCGGCGGGCAAGGGTGGCATCATCCAGCGGCTGACCGCGCAGCTCGACCCGCGCTATTTCGAGGTGTGGCCGATCGGCGCCCCGAGCGACGAGGAAAAGGCGCGCCATTTCCTCTGGCGCTTCTGGAAGCGGCTGCCTGGCAACCGCGAGATCTCGATCTTCGACCGGAGCTGGTACGGCCGGGTGCTGGTCGAGCGCGTCGAGGGTTTCGCGAGCGAGGCCGAATGGCGCAAGGGTTATGACGAGATCAACGAGTTCGAGGCGCAACTGACCGGCAGCGGAACCAATCTGGTCAAGCTGTTCGTCCACATCACCCAGGCGGAGCAGGACGAACGCTTCGCCGACCGGCTCGACGATCCGTGGAAACGCTGGAAGACCGGGGCCGAGGATTATCGTAACCGGGCCAAGCGCAAGGATTATCTCGCCGCTATGCACGAGATGTTCGTGCAGACCGACACGCGCTGGGCGCCGTGGAAGGTGATCGACGGCAACAACAAGAAGGCGGCGCGCATCGCCGCGCTGACCCATGTCGCCGAGGCGCTGGAGGCCGCGGTGCCGATGACCCCGCCCGACCGCGATCCGGCGGTGGTGAAGCTGGCGCAGAAGGCGTTCGGATACACCGCCAAGGACTAGGGCGGATCGACACTCAGCTCTGACAGCCCGCAAATTCACCATTTTCGGCTCGCCATCCTCCGAATGTCGATCAGTCCTAGCTTTTCGGCTTCGCGCCTAGCCATGGCGAGGCGCAATCGCTACATGGGCCGGATGAGCCGCGCCAAGAGATCCGATGACTGGGGATTTCCCCGCTGGCGCGCCTATGGGCAGGGGCGCGAGGCGCAGCAGGTGCGGCTGTGCGACCGGCACGGATGCAGCGAGCCCGGCAACTGTCCCGCGCCCAAGTCGCCGAACAGCCCCGAACGCTGGTATTTCTGCGAAACGCACGCCGCCGAATATAATCGCGGCTGGGACTATTTCGCGGGGCTCAGCGCCGAGGAGGCGGCCGACCGTGCCGCCGAGGAAGCCCGTGGCGCGCGCAGCTATGCCCGTGCGCAGCATTATGGCTGGGGCGGAGCGGGCGACGGCAGCCGCAGCGCCGACGAGATGCGCGCGCTGGAGGTTCTCGATCTGGAACCCGACGCCGATTTCGAGGCGGCGAAGAAGGCGTGGCGCGGACTGGCCAAGGAGTGCCATCCCGACGTGAAACCGGGCGATGCCGAGGCGGCAAAACGCTTCGCGGCGGGGCAGGCGGCGTTCGAGGTGCTGAAGCAGGCGGAAGAACGGAAGAGCTGGAAGCCGGCGTAGGGGGTTGCTTTCCGACCGTTATACGACGATCGGCGCTTTATAACCTTGTCATTCCCGCGAAGGCGGGAATCCCGAGCGTGCGTCGGCTGACCCTACACTGGATTCCCGCCTTCGCGGGAATGACGAAGATGGGGGTATGGCAGCTTTCCACTCCAAGCGGACAACCAGCGTCACCGATAAACGCAGGCGTCCAGCCCGTCGCGCCCGACTACCCCGATCCGGGCGCGGATCGTGTTGCCGTAGCGGCGGGTGAAACCCGAGGGGCTGATCGCCTCGCGCTTCTTGGGCAGCGGCAGGATCGCGGCGATGCGCGCGGCTTCGGAGGGGGTGAGCCTGGCGGCGCCGTGCCGGAAATAGCGTTGCGCGCCCGCCTCGACGCCATAGGTACCGATGCCGGTCTCGGCGACGTTCAGATAGACCTCCATGATCCGGCGCTTTCCCCAGATCGTCTCGATCAGGAAGGTGAACCACACCTCGGGCACCTTGCGGACATAGCGGGTCCAGCCGCTGCCCTGCCACAGGAAGACATTCTTCGCGGTCTGCTGGCTGATGGTCGAGCCGCCGCGCAGCTTCCTGCCCTTCGCATTGCGCTCGATCGCATCTTCGATCGCCGCGCGGTCGAAGCCGTCATGGTTGCAGAACTTGCCGTCCTCGGCCGCGATGACCGCGCGCACCATGTTGCGGTCGATGTCCGAAAGACCGGTCCAGTCCTTGATGATGCCGCTGCTGTCGGCGAGCATGGTGAAGGTCACCGGGGGCGGCACGACGGCGTAGACCAGCACCCAGGCGATGCTGATCAGGATGAACCAGAGCAGCCATTTGAAGGGCCGCAGATACCAGGGGAGCCTGCGCTTGGTCGCGCGCGATTTGGTTGCCATGCGCGCAAACTAGCCGCTTGCCGCGGCGAGGCAAGCGGGCTTGATCGGCAGGGCGCATTGCTCGACAAGAAGCGGGGAGTGCAGGCAAGGGAGGACGGATGCCGCTTCGATCGATCATGCTGGTCGCCGCACTGGCGGCCGCGACCCCCGCGCTGGCGGAAGAGGGGCGTGCGCTTTGCCCCGACCGGCCAGGGCTCGGTACGCCGGCCTGCACCGTTGATGTCGGGGCCGTCGTGCTGGAGGTCGGGGTCGCCGACTGGACGCTCGACGACAATGCGGACAGCCGCACCGATAGCTGGGCCTTCGGCGATACGCTGCTGCGCGCGGGACTGACGCCCTCGCTCGAGGTGCAGGTCGGCTGGACGATGCTGGGCCATGTCCGCGAGCGGGACCGGGCGACGGGCGATCGGACGGGGCGGACGCGGACCGGCGACGTCACGCTGGCGCTGCGGCAAAATCTGCGCAGCCCCGACGGGTCGGGCTTCTCGCTGGCGATCATGCCTTATGCGACGCTGCCGTTGGGCGGCGATGGTGTCGGCGCGGGCGACTGGGGCGCGGGGCTGATCGTACCGGTCAGTTTCGAGCTTGGAGCGCTGTCGCTCGGGCTCTCGCCGCATGTCGACGCGGCGGTCGATGCTGACGGCGACGGACGCCATCTGGCCTATGGGTCGGTCGCCGGGCTGGGGTTCGACCTGTCGGACGATGTATCGGCGGCGGTCGAACTGTCGCTGACGCGCGACCGCGATCCGGCGGGTCATGCGACCGCGGCGCTGGCGGGCGTGTCGCTGGGATGGCAGCCCGGAGCCGACAGCCAATGGGACATCGGCGTCAATGCCGGGCTCAACCGTGCCAGCCCGGACGTTCAGCTCTACGCGGGCTACGTCCGGCGTTTCTGACCGGTCAGGCGCCGATCAGGCGGCGTTCGCCGGCCAGCTTGAGCATCGCCTTCTGAAGTTTCTCGAAGGCGCGGACCTCGATCTGGCGGACGCGTTCGCGGCTGACGTCATAGACCTGGCTCAAATCCTCGAGCGTCTTGGGGTCGTCGGTCAGGCGGCGTTCGGTCAGAATATGGCGCTCGCGCTCGTTCAGCGTTTCGAGCGCCTCGTTGAGCAGGTCGTGGCGCACGCTGCGTTCCTCGGCCTCGGCGACGCGCTCGTCCTGCAGCGGTTCCTCGTCGCCGAGCAGGTCCTGCCACTGGCTGTCGCCATCCTCGCCCATCGGCACGTTGAGCGACGTGTCGCCGCCCATCGCCATGCGGCGGTTCATGCTGACCACCTCATCCTCGGTGACGCCGAGGTCGGTCGCGATCTTGGCGACATTTTCAGGGGATAGGTCGCCATCCTCGAACGCTTCGAGGTTGTTCTTCATCCGGCGGAGGTTGAAGAACAGCTTCTTCTGCGCCGCGGTGGTGCCCATTTTGACGAGGCTCCACGAGCGCAGGATGAATTCCTGGATCGAGGCGCGAATCCACCACATCGCATAGGTGGCAAGGCGAAAGCCGCGCTCGGGGTCGAACTTCTTCACGCCCTGCATCAGGCCGATATTGCCCTCGCTGATCAGCTCGCTGACCGGCAGGCCGTAGCCGCGATAGCCCATCGCGATCTTGGCGACGAGGCGGAGGTGCGAGGTGACGAGCTGCGCCGCCGCCTCATTATCGCCATGCTCCTGAAAGCGCTTGGCGAGCATATATTCCTGCTCGGGCGTCAGCAGCGGAAATTTGCGGATTTCGGCCAGGTAGCGGTTCAGGCTCGCCTCTCCGCCGAGTGCGGGCACCGTGGCCGGAACATTGCTTTTGTCAGCCATGAAAAGCGTCTTCCCTAAATATCCAGAGGAGAAATATGCCGCGGTTGCATCCGGCGGTCGAGATAGATTTTCATTCGAAACTTAAACGCGCAATTCATCGATCAGTTCCCGCATATCGGGGGGGATTTCGCTGTCGAGCGCGATCTTCGTACCGGTGACCGGATGAATAAAACCCAAATGGGCCGCGTGCAATGCCTGACGGGCGAAGTTCCTGGCCTTGAGCAGGTCCGACAGCGGCTTTCTGGCGCGGCCATAGACCGGGTCGCCGACGAGCGGGTGGCCGATATGCGCCATATGGACGCGCACCTGATGGGTACGGCCGGTTTCGAGGCGGCATTCGACGAGCGTGGCGCCGTTCAACGGCTCGATCGTACGGTAATGGGTGATCGCATGCTTGCCGCGGCCCGCTGTGACGACCGCCATCTTCTTGCGGTTGGTCGGCGAGCGGCCGAGCGCCGCGTCGACGGTGCCGTTCGCGGGTATCGGACGCCCGGTCGCGAGCGCCAGATAGCGGCGGTCGATGCTGTGCGCGGCGAATTGTTTGGCAAGGCCTTCGTGCGCCTTGTCGTGCTTGGCAGCGACGATCAGGCCGCTGGTGTCCTTGTCGATGCGGTGGACGATGCCGGGGCGGGCGACGCCGCCGATGCCCGAAAGCTGGCCCGCGCAATGGTGGAGCAGTGCGTTGACGAGCGTGCCGTCGGCATTGCCCGCGGCGGGGTGGACGACCATGCCCGCGGGTTTGTCGACGACGATCAGATGCTCGTCCTCATAGGCGATGACGAGACTCAGGTCCTGCGCGACGTTATGCGCCGGGGCTGGGGCGGGAAGGCGGACCGCCAGCGTCGCGGGTACCGCGGCCTTCGCCGACGGGTCCCAGAGCACCGCGCCGCGTTCGTCGGCGACGCGGCCGCCCTTGATCAGCGTCTTCAGTCGTTCGCGCGAGAGGTTGGGGAGCGCTTCGGCGAGCGCCCGGTCGAGCCGCAGCCCGGCCGCGCCGACACCCAGCGTCACGGTCAAGATATCCTCGTCCCCCTGCATCGGGGAAGATGTGGTTTTGGGGCGCGGAAATTCAAGGGGGTTCGCCCTTGCTCTCGGGGGCGCGCTTGCCCTAGGGACCGGACAAGCCGGAAACGTCCGGAACCTGCGCTGGGGAGCCCATTCATCCATGACCGACGATCGCGTCGATTTCGCCTCCATGCTGGCCTCGCGCCTGTGCCACGACCTGCTGAGTCCGGTGGGGGCGTTCGCCAACGGGTTGGAACTGCTCGCCGACGAGAAGGACCCGGAGATGCGCGCGCGGTGCATCGACCTGCTCGAACAGAGCGCGCGGACCTCGGCGGCGAAGCTGAAATTCTTCCGCCTCGCCTTCGGGTCGGCGGGCGGCTTCGGCGAGGCGGTGCCGCCGGGCGAGGCCAAGGCGGCGATCGAGGGGATCATGGCCGACCGGCCGATTACGCTGAACTGGATGATCGGCGACGAGCCGCTGCCCAAGCCGGCGGTCAAGATCATCCTGAACCTCGCGCTGATCCTGGTCGACGCGCTGGTACGCGGCGGACGGCTCGACATCGGCTGCGAGCGGCAGGGCGAGGGGATCGAAATCGCGCTTCACGCCGAAGCCGAGCGCATCCTGGTCGACGCCGACGTCGAGCGCATTCTGAAGGATGGCGAGGCCAGCGCCGCCATGACGTCGCGCACCGCGCCCGCGGTGCTGGTGCAGGCGGTCGCGGCGCAGAACGGCGGGCAGGTCATGCTGGCGCGCGAGACGCCGACCTCGCTGCTCGTCGGTGCGGTGCTGAAGGGCGGCGGGTAAAGTCTCCCTTAACCATTGTCGGGCATGGTCGCGCTTCGATTTTGGGGCGCACCGGTTACCGCGATGGATGATCTGCTGAACGACTTTCTCGCCGAGACGGCGGAAATCCTTGCCGAGGCGGGGGGCGCCATCGTCGCGTGGGAGGCGGACCCCGGCGACCGCGAGCGGCTCGACGCGATCTTTCGCTTCGTTCACACGATCAAGGGCAGCTCGGGATTCCTGTCGCTGCCGCGCGTCACCGCGCTGTCGCACGCGGCCGAGGATGCGCTCGACCAGGTACGGCGCGGCAACCGGCCCGCCAATGCGGCGCTGGTCACTGCTATCCTGGGCATCGTCGATCGGTTGAGCCTGCTCTGCGACGCGCTCGGCAACGGCGGGGTCGAGCCGGCGGGCGACGATGCCGACGTGATCGACGCGCTCGCCTTCGTGAGCGAAGAACCGGCGGCGCCAGAGCCGGCCGAGATCCGGCTGCGCCGCGAGGACGATCTGGCGGCCGAATTGCAGGCTTGGCGGTCGATCCGCGTGCCGCTGCCGCTGCTAGACAGCATGATGACGGGGGTCACCGACATCGTCCTCGCGCGCAATGAATTCGCGCGGATGCTGCGCGAGGCGGGCGCCGATCCGTCAACGATCGCCGCCTTCGACCGTCTGTCCGATTCGATCGCCGCGATGCGCCAGTCGGTCAGCCAAATGCGGATGCAGCGCATCGACAAGCTGTTCGCGCCGTTGCCGCGCATCGTGCGCGATCTGGCGCAGGATCTGGGCAAGAAGATCGCGTTCAGCACCAGCGGCGGCGAGGTCGAGCTGGATCGCGAGATGATGGAGAATATCCGCGATCCGTTGATCCACATCGTCCGCAACGCCGTCGATCATGGCATCGAGCCGCTCGATCAGCGCGTCGCGGCGGGCAAGGGCGTGACGGCGAACCTGTCGGTGTCGGCGCGCCAGTCGGGCAATCAGATCGAGATCGTCGTACGCGACGACGGCCGCGGCCTGTCGCCCGACGCGCTGGTCGCCAAGGCGGTCGCGGCGCAGGTCGTCACCGCCACCGAGGCGCGGGGACTGACCCCGCGCGAGCGGCTGGAACTGATCTTCCGCCCGGGCTTTTCGACCGCGGCGAAGGTCACCTCCATCTCCGGCCGCGGCGTCGGCATGGATATCGTCAAATCGAACATCGAGAAGATCGGCGGCGTGGTCGAGCTACGCAACGAGGAGGGGCGCGGGCTGACCATCATCCTGCGCGTACCGATGACGCTGACGATCATATCGGGTCTGATGGTGCGCGCGGCAGGGCAATATTTCGCGATTCCCAGGGGCGCGGTACGCGAAATCCTGCTCGAAAGCAGCGATAGCGCGCGCGTCGACCGCGTCGGCGGCGGCGAACTGGTCACGGTGCGCGGCGAGCAATTTCCCCTGCTGCGGCTGGAAACCATCCTCGGTCGCGCGGTCGATGCCGACGACGATACCGACGACCGCGCGGTGGTGATCGTGCGGCCGGGGCAGGGACAAAGCTATGCGTTGAGTGTCGCCGCGATCCACGACCATGAGGAACTGGTCATCAAGCCCGCCGCGCCGCTGATCATGACGACGGGGCTTTATGCGGGCACGACGCTGCCCGACAGCGGGCGTCCGGTGCTGTTGCTCGACGTCCAGGGGCTGCTGGCGGCCGCCGGGGTCGATGCGTCGGAGGCCGGACGGAACCGCGAGGAAGCGGCCGAGACCGAGGCAAGTGCGCGCGGCGCGACGCAGCTCTTGTTGTTCCGCGATGCCAGCGAGCGCGTGCGCGGCGTCCGCCTGTCGGTGATCGAGCGCGTCGAGGAGGTGCCGGCGCTGGCGCTGTTCGAGAGCGCGGGCGCGATCCAGGCCCAGATCGGCGACGCTATCTTCCCGGTTCACGCCGCCGCGCTGCCCGAGGGACACGGTACGGTAAAGCTGCTCCGCCTGCACGACGGGCGGTCGGTGCTCTGCTATCCGATCGAGGCGGTGATCGACATCGTGCGGATGCCCGACGCGATGCAGCCCGCGGCGGCGCCGGGCCTGATCGCGGGCGTTGCGCTGATCGGCGGCGACCCGGTCGAACTGATCGATCCCTTCTGGCTGATGGAGCAATATGAGACGACGCGCGCCGCCGGTGCCGGGCCGCGCCGGCCGCTCTGCCGGCTGGCCGACGATGCCGACGGCTGGGGCGAGAATTTCCTGGCGCCGATCCTGCGCGACGCCGGCTATCGCGTCGCGTCGGACAAGGAGTCCGGGGACGAGGCGCCTGACGTGCTGCTCTGCCTGTCGGATGACGGCGACGCCTGCGCGAATCTGGGCGGCGACGCGCCGGTGATCCGGCTGCGCGCCTCGGTCGCCGCGGCGGGTGCCGACGACGACACCATCTATCGCTACGATCGTCAGGCGCTGCTCGATGCGCTGCGCCGCCGGGTCGGGGGAGAGCGGCGATGATGGAGAAATTATATCTGGTCGCGCGCATCGCCGACACGCGCGTCGCGCTACGCAGTCGCACCATTCATTCGGTGGTTACGGTCGGCCAGCCGGTCGAGGTGCCCGCCGCGCCGCCGCACGTCGCGGGGCTGTTCGCGCTCAGGAGCCGGGTCTTTACGCTGATCGACCCGCATGTCGTCGTCGGCCTGCCGCCGGTGGCGGTCGCGCAGGGACAGCGGGTGATTGTCGTCGACGTCGCCGATCACGGCTATGCGCTGATTGCCGACGAGATCGAGGACGTCTGCTTCATCGAGACGCCCGAAACGCGGATCGCCGGCCGGCTGTCGCCGGGCTGGGCGCGCGTCGCCGACGCGATGATCGAGCATCGGGGCGCGTCGCTGCTGGTCGTCGATCCCGCGCAGTTCGTGACCCTGCCGGTCGCGAGCGCCGCATGAATCTTGTCGCTTATTAACGGGCTGCACACCCCTTTGCCGTAGCTAGACGCAAACCCCGGGGGGTCGGAGGAACAATATGTCGAAATCCTGTCTGGTCGTCGATGACAGCAAGGTCATCCGCAAGGTCGCGCGCCATATATTGGAGAGCATGGCCTTTGCGGTCGAGGAGGCCGCCGATGGGCAGGAGGCACTGACCTTCTGCCGTGCCAACCGGCCCGACGTGATCCTGCTCGACTGGAACATGCCGGTGATGAGCGGCATGGAATTCCTGGGCGCTTTCAATGACCTGGATTTCGGAATTGCGGAGCGGCCGCGGGTCGTCTTCTGCACCACCGAGAACAGCATCGACCATATCCGCGCCGCGATCGAGGCCGGCGCCGACGAATATGTGATGAAGCCGTTCGACCGCGAAACGCTGGAAGGAAAATTGCAGCTCGTCGGCGTTGCCTGAGGTCGCGGTGAGTCAGCAATCCCCCATCATCGCCGATCCCGCATCGGCCACCGAAATTGCCTCCGTCCGCACCGTCCGCGTCATGCTGGTCGACGACAGCCTCGTCGTCCGCAGCATCCTGGAGCGCATCGTCGAGCAACGGCCCGAACTCAAGATCTGCGCCTCGGTCGCGTCGGCGCGCGAGGCGCTTGCCTATCTGGCCTGCGAACCGGTCGACGTCGTGGTTCTCGATATCGAGATGCCGGGGATGAACGGCATCGATGCGCTGCCGCACATCATCGAACGCGCGCATAATGCCCGCGTGCTGATCCTGTCGTCGAACTGCGTCGAGGGCGGACCGGCGGCGATCGAGGCACTGTCGCTCGGCGCGAGCGATACGCTCGCCAAGCCGGGGCGCGGCAGCTTTTCGGGTCGCTTCGCCGAGATATTGACCGAGCGTATCCTAACGCTGGGACAGCAGTCGGCGGCGCTGCCGGTGCTTTGCGCGCTGCCGCAGGCCGAACCGAAGCCCGTGCCGCAGATCGACACCGATCAGCCGCTCGAGTGCATTGCGGTCGCGGCGTCGACCGGCGGCATTCCGGCCTTTGCCAATTTCCTGGCCCATCTCGACCCGCGCATCGCGGCGCCGATCCTGCTGACCCAGCATCTTCCCGACGCCTTCATGGAATTCTATGCGCGCCAGATCGGGTTGACGACGCAGCGCCGGGTGCGGGTCGCCGAGGCGGGAATGGCGGTCGAGCCGCGCCACATCTATCTGGCGCCGGGCGATGCGCATCTGATGGTGGTCGCGAACGGCCGCCGCCGTGAGATCGCGCTCGACCGGCGGCCCGTCGAGAACGGCTGCTGTCCGTCGGCCGACCCCATGCTCGATTCGGTCGCCGAGGTTTATGGCAAGGGCGGCGTCGCGGTGATCCTGAGCGGCATGGGCCGCGATGGCGCGAACGGTGCGGCGCGGCTGAAGGCCGCGGGCGGCACCATCTTTGCGCAGGCGCCCGAAAGCTGCGTGATCTGGGGGATGCCGGGCGCAGTGAGCAAGGCGGGTATTGCCGCCGCGACGCTGAACCCCGACGCGATCGCGCTGATGCTCGGCGGCTTCCTGCCAAGGCGCAAGCCATGATGGGTGGCGGCAATGCGAGCGAATCGGCCTATCGCGTGCTGATGGGCGTGCTCGAATCGCGCACCGGGCAGACGCTGTCGCCCAACCGCATCTGGCGCATCGAAATGTCGCTGAAGCCGGTGATGCAGCGGCACGGCATCGAGGATCTCGACGCGCTGGTCGCGGCGCTCGTCACCTCGACGAGCCGGCAGTTGCTCGACGATACGGTCGACGCGATGCTCAACAACGAAACCTTCTTCTATCGCGAGCACAGCGTCTTCGACGATATCGCGGTGAAGGCGCTCGACCATGTCCGCGCGGCGAATGCGGCAACGCGGCGGCTGACCATCTGGCATTGCGGCGTGTCGACCGGGCAGGAAGCCTATTCGATGGCGATGCTGCTGGCCGAGCAGGGCGAGAAATGGGCCGGCTGGACGGCGCAGATCGTCGGCACCGACGTCAGCTATCAGGCGATTTCGCGGGCACGGGTCGGGCTCTATACCCAGTTCGAGATTCAGCGCGGGCTGCCGGTGCAGCGGATGGTGCGCTGGTTCGACCAGACCGAGGCGGGCTGGCTGGCCAAGGCCGACCTGCGGCGCCGGATCGACTTCACGGTGCAGAACATGCTGGTCGACCGGCCGCCGCTGACCGCGCCGGCGGACCTGATCTTCTGCCGCAACCTGCTGCTCTATTTCGCCAAGCCGATGCGCGAGAAGGCCTTTGCCCGCCTGCGCGCGATGGCAGCACCGCAGAGCTTCCTCGTGCTCGGCGCGGGGGAGACGGTGCTGGGCCAGACCGACCAGTTCGTCGCGAGCCCGCGGTTGCGCGGCCTTTACGAGCCCGCCGATCAGCAGGTTCGCCGCGTCGCGGCCTGACCTTGCAATTTGGCCGGCGCTGGCGCAAGCGGAAGGCGAGGCGGGGCAGAGACGGGCAACGACAGGCATGAGCGATTTCATCGAACGCTGGTCCCCCAATTTCGACGAGCGGTCCCTGCCTATCTCCATGATCGTGCTGCACTATACCGGCATGAAGACGGGCGCCGAGGCGATCGACCGGCTCGCCGATCCGGCCGCCAAGGTATCGGCGCATTATGTCGTCAGCGAGGATGGGCAGATCACCCATATGGTGCCCGAAGAGAAGCGCGCATGGCACGCGGGCGCGTCGCACTGGCGCGGGATCAGCGACGTCAATTCGGCGAGCGTCGGCATCGAGATCGTCAATCCGGGGCACGAATGGGGCTATGTCCCCTTTCCCGCCGAGCAGGTCGCGTCGGTGGTGCGGCTGGTCCATCTGGTCAAGGACCGGCACGCGATCACGCGCGGCAATGTCGTCGGCCATTCGGACATCGCGCCGCGGCGCAAGCAGGACCCGGGCGAGTTGTTCCCGTGGGAGGAACTGGCGCGCCGCCGCCTCGCGCTGCCGCGGCCGACCCGCAAGCTGACCGATCCGCTGTGGACCGACGCGGGCTTCCTGCTCGCGCTCGAGCGCTTCGGTTACGACGTGACCGACGGCTTCGCGGCGACGGTGGCGTTCCAGCGGCGCTTTCGGACCGAACTGATCGACGGGACGATCGACGGCGAATGCCGGGCGATCCTGCTGGCGCTGCTGCTGCCGCAGCCGGAGGGGGACTGAGACGGCGCTCGCAAATCGCGTCGAACATCGCTATATTATGCTTCGCCAGAGGGTCGGGCGATCGCCGCTTCGCGCAAGCGAGGGGGAGGAAAGTCCGGGCTCCACGGAAACCACGGTGCCGGATAACGTCCGGCGGCTTCGGGCAACCGGAGTCAGGGAAAGTGCCACAGAGAGCAGACCGCCAACGGCTTCGGCCCGGCGAAAGGTGAAAGGGTGCGGTAAGAGCGCACCGCGCGGACGGCAACGGACGCGGCATGGCAAACCCCACCGGGAGCAAGGTCGAATAGGGATGGCACGGGTTCGATCCCAGGGCTGGTTCCGGCCCCGCCGTCCGGGTTGACTGCTTGAGCGTCCGGGCAACCGGCCGCCTAGAGGAATGATCGCCCATCCCCTGAAAAGGGGTGGACAGAACCCGGCTTACAGACCCTCTGGCGCTTCTCTCCCATCGACATCGCGGGGAACGGCCGTGCGCGCGGCGCGTTTCGATCAAGGCAGACGAGAGGGAGACGCGTGATGAAAGTCGTCGACGACCATATCGAAGTCACCGATGAGGAAGCCACCAGCGCCATCAAGGGACAGGGAGTGCGCTATGTCCTGGGCATATCGCTGACCGCGGTGATTGTCGTGCTGTCCGCGATCTGGATCATCCCGGCGCTGTTGCGGACCTAGGCTCAAGCCGGATAGGCAATCGCGACGATTTCCCATTCCTTTGGACCTGCGGGCAGCACGACGGTGCGCAGATCGCCGACCGCTGCGCCGCGGAGCGCGCGGGCGAGCGGGCTGTTCCAGCCGATGCGACCGGCGCCGGCATCGGCCTCGTCGTCGCCGACCAGCGTGACGGTGCGCCGGGCGTCGTCCTCGTCGGCAAGCTCGACGGTGGCGCCGAACCGGATGCGGTCCTTGTCGAGCTGCGCCGCGGGGTCGACGACGCGCGCGGCCTTCATGCGCCGGGCGAGGAAGGCGAGGCGGCGGTCGATCTCGCGCAGCCGCTTGCGGCCATAGATATAGTCGCCATTCTCGCTGCGGTCGCCGTTGCCCGCGGCCCAACTGATGATCTCGACCAGCTTCGGGCGTTCCTCGCCCAGCAGCGCGTCATATTCGGCGCGCAGCGCGGCGAAGCCCGCCGGGCTGATGATGTTCGACCTTTCCCCCGCCATCGCCGGTCAGCCCGGATGGGACTTGCCGAGGTAGAAGCTGAGCGGCGCCTTGGGCAGCGAGCGGCCGTCCTCGCGCAGCGTGTCGTAGACGACGGCGTTTTCGAGCACGCGCTGGACGTAGTTCTTTGTCTCGAAGATCGGGATCGCCTCGATCCAGTCGAGGATGGGAACCGACCCCGTGCGCGGGTCGCCATTGGCGCGCAGCCATTTGTTCACATTGCCCGGTCCGGCGTTGTAGGCAGCGATGGCGAGCGGGTAGCTGCCGCCATAATAGCTGAGCATCTGCCGGAAATAGGTCGACCCCAGGGTCAGGTTGTAATTGGTGTCGCTGGTCAGCGAGGCGGCATTGTAGCCGAGGCCGAGCTTGCCCGCGACCTCGCGCGCGGTGCCGGGCATCAACTGCATCATGCCGCGCGCGCCGGCGTGGCTGACCGCCTGCCGGTCGAACTGGCTTTCCTGCCGCGCGATCGCGTGGATGAAGGTCCAGTTGGATTCATGGCCCGCGGGAACGCGCACGGTCGGAAAGCCCGAGACCTCGACCGCGTCGAGGCTGTTCGCCTGCGCGCTGCGACCGATCATCACGCCGAGGTCGGGGCGGCCGATCTGCGCCGCGAGCTGGCCGGCGAGAACATGGTCGGCGGGCGTCATCGCCTCTTGCGCGAGGGCGCGCAGGAAGAGCGACTGTTCGCGCCACGCGCCGATCTCTCCGAGCGCGCGCGCGGCACGGACGAGGCGGTCATCCTCGAATTCGGCCTTTTCGGTCGGGGTGACCTGAAGGGTCGGGGTCGCCGTCGGCCGGGGCTGCGGCTGGCCGAGACGTTCGAGCGAGAGTTGGCCGTAGAACTGGTCGTAATGCTGCGCAGCGTCCGCGAAATAGCTGTTGGCGGCCGTCTTGTCGCCCGCCGCGAGCGCGGCGCGGCCGGCCCAATAATAACCCTTGGTCCGCGTCTGTGCCGAACGCGCGGCGTCGCCATAGGCACGATACAGACGGGCGGCCTCGGCCGGGCGATGCAGATCCTGGAACGCGATCTGACCGGCGAGCCAGGCGAGCGAGGTGTAATCGTCGCGCACGCCGAGCGGGGTTTCGCGCACGACGGTGCCGGGCGGCAGCGCATCGTCGAGCTGCTTCGCGATATTATAGGCGGTGCGCTTGTCGCCGCCCTGATCGGCAAGCCGGGCGTTGGTGAGCAGCGTTTCGAGCCATTCCTCGGCATCGAGCGGCGCTTCTGTCAGCGCGCGCGGGCCGGCGAGCAGCGTTCGCGCCTCTCCGTCGCGGCCCGAACGGCGCAGCCAGGTCGCCTTGGCGGTGATATAGCCGGGATCGGTACGGAGGAGCGAGGGATCGGCCGCCTCGACCGCCGCTGCCTGAAGCGCCGCGTCGACGGCGCCGCTGCGCATCGCGAGGCGCGCGGCGAAGACGGCGCGCTTCGCCGGCGAGGTGAAGGCGAGCTGGCGCGCCGCGGCGCCGCTGTTGTTCGACCAAAGCAGCCGGTCCATGCGCGCGTCATGATCGGCGGGGGTGATCGCGCCGGGGAAGAGGGTAAGCACGCGGCTGACCTCGTCGTCGCTGAGCGGCCCCGAAATCCACGCACGGCGCACCGCGGCATTCGCCTCGTCGCGGCGGCCGGAGGCCTTGAGCGCGAGCGCCATGCGCAACTCGCCGCTCGGCGTCTTCGGCGGATAAGCGGCGAAATAGGCGAGGGTGCGCGCTGGGTCGAAGCTGTCGATCGCAATCGCCTTTTCGGCGCGCGCGCGCATCTTTTCGGCGTCGGGCCAGCCCTTGTTCGCCATCAGGAAGCGCGATAGCCGGTCGAAGGAGGCGGTCTGGTCCTGCGTCAGCCGGCGCCATTCGATCAGCGCGTCGCCGACCGAATTGGTCGCCGAGGGCGGCGCGGCCGACATCGAGGCGAGGCCCATCTGGGCGCGATACCAGGCCATTTGTTCGGGGGTGAGTTCGCTGGCATGGGCGATGCCGGGGATCAACAGCGCGGCGGCGAGAGCGAGGGGGGAAATCGAGGACAGCTTAATCATGCCGGGCATGTTAGTGGCAAACTCCTTGCGGGGCGCTGAATAGGCGTCCATTAGGCGGCGCGCCGTCCCTTCCTATCGGTCGCGGGGCGATTCTTGTAAAGGAGCGGAGCATGTTTTCCGGGTCGATTCCCGCCTTGGTGACCCCCTTTCGCGACGGTGCGTTCGACGCGCCTGCCTTCGCGCGGCTGGTCGAATGGCAGATCGGCGAGGGAACGAGCGCGCTGGTGCCGTGCGGGACGACCGGCGAAAGCCCGACGCTGGGCTTCGAGGAACATTATCGCGTCATCGACTGTTGCATCGAGGCCGCTGCCGGCCGCGTGCCGGTGATCGCCGGATGCGGGTCGAACGATACCGCGACCGCGATCCGCCATATGCGCCACGCTCAGGCGGCGGGCGCCGACGCCGCGCTGATCGTCGCCCCCTATTACAACCGGCCGACGCAGGAGGGGCTGCTCGCGCATTTCCGGGCGCTGGCCGAGGCGAGCGACCTGCCGATGGTCGTCTATAACGTGCCCGCGCGCACCGTGACCGACATCGGCGCCGAGACGATGTGCAAGCTGGCCGAGATTCCCTCTGTCGTCGCGGTCAAGGATGCGAGCGGCGATCTGGCGCGGGTGACGATCCATCGCGCGGGGGCGGGCCCCGATTTCTGCCAGCTCAGCGGCAATGACGATCTGTGGCTGCCGCATGCGGTGATGGGCGGCGCGGGCTGCATCTCCGTCACCGCCAATGTCGCGCCGCGACTGTGCGCCGATTTCGCCGCCGCCTGCGCCGCGAATGACTGGCCGCGCGCCCGCGCGCTGCACGACCGGCTGTTCCCGCTGCACAAGGCGATGTTCTCCGACGCCTCGCCGGCACCGCTCAAATATGCGCTGTCGCGCATCCACGACTGGTTCCATCCCGAGGTGCGCCTGCCGATCATCCCGGCGTCCGACGCGTCGCGCGTCGCCGTCGATGCGGCGCTGGACGCGGCAGGAGTGCTATAGAGCCATGGTCATGAGACTCGTCATTGCGAGCGAAGCGAAGCAATCCAGGGCTGGCGGTAACCGCCCTGGATTGCTTCGCTTCGCTCGCAATGACGATTCGGTTTCGATGACGCAAAGATATTCCTAGGTTTCGCCATGGCCCGCCCGCAGTCCGCCGCAGAATTCGACAAGAAGAAGGTCGTCGCCGAGAACCGGCGCGCGCGCTTCGACTTTGCGATCGAGCAGGTATTCGAGGCGGGGATCGCACTGCAGGGTACAGAGGTCAAATCGCTTCGGTTCGGCGAGGGAACGATCGCCGAAAGCTACGCCGAGGTGAAGGGCAATGAGGTGTGGCTGATCAACAGCAATATTCCCGAGTTCAGTCACGGCAACCGCTTCAACCACGAGCCGCGGCGGCCGCGCAAATTGCTGCTCAACGGCCGCGAGATCAACAAGCTGCACGCCGCCGTCGCGCGCCAGGGCATGACGCTGGTGCCGCTGTCGATCTATTTCAACGGCCGGGGCCGGGCGAAGGTCGAACTCGCGCTCGCCAAGGGCAAGAAAGCTCATGACAAGCGCGAATCGATCAAGGAACGCGACTGGAAGCGCGACAAGCAGCGGCTGCTGAAAGACCGCGGGTGAGCGGGAACAAGCCTCGCGACAAGGCGGCCTTGATGAACTGGATCCGCCGCAACTCGCCGACGCGCGAGGAACTGCTCGCGAGCCGTTTCATCCGGCCGTTCGCGCACCGCGTCGCGCACAGCCATTTGTGGCGCTTCACGCGCACGTCGGTGCCGCGCGGGACCGCGCTGGGCCTGTTCGTCGGCATCTTCTTCCTGATCCCAGGCGTGCAGATATTGGGAGTCGCGCTGCTCGCGCTGCCGTTTCGCGCCAATATCCCGATCGGCGCGGCGATGACCTTTTTGTCCAACCCGGTGACGACACCGTTCATCATCGCGGCCTCGGTGTGGCTCGGCGACCGGATGTTTGGGCTTCACGCCAATGTGGCGACCTTTTCGGTGATGATCGAGCAGGGCGCGACGGTTGGGCAATGGCTGCGCTGGCTGCTGTCCGATGCCGCGCCCGCGCTGATGGCGGGGCTGTTCGTCATTTCGGCGGTGTCGGCGCTCGTCGGCTATGTGTTGGCGACGCTGATCTGGGACAATTGGATCCGGCTGCGCTGGCGGCGCAAGCTGCACCGCGCGCGCGACCAACGACTTGAGGCGTCGACGAGCGACACATCGGCCGGTTGAACCCGCCCCTTGCCCGGCTATAGCTGGTGCATCCCGGTCCTGCCTGCCGAATGGCGGGCGCGGCCGATCTTTCTTGAATTGGGGACTATCATGATCCGTCTGACTTTCGATTCGCGCCTGCTGGCGAGCGCGGCGCTCGGCGTCATTTTGCTGGGAACTGTTCCCGCCTCGGCGCAGGAGGCTGCCGATCCGGCCGCCGCAGCCGCGGCGGCGGGCAAGCCTGCGATCGGCGCCTATGGCTTCGACGCCAAGGGCATGGACAGGACCGTGCTGCCGGGCAACGATTTCTATGCCTATGCCAACGGCGCGTGGGCGAAGGCGACGGCGATCCCGGCCGACAAGTCGAATTACGGCATGTTCACCGAGCTCGCCGACCTGTCGCAGCAGCGCACGCGCGACATATTGGAAGCGGCAAAGAGCGACCCGAACAGCAAGATCGGCCGCGCCTACACCGCCTATCTCGACAATGGGGCGGTCGAGGCGAAGGGGCTGGCGCCGATCGAGACGTGGCTGACCAAGGTGCGCAGCGTCGACAAGGCGGGGCTGGCAGGGCTGCTCGCCGAGGCTGACCGCAACGGCGTATCGCATTTCTTCGGCGGCTATGTCGGACAGGACGACAAGAATCCCGACGTCTATATCTATTCGCTCTATCAGGGCGGTCTGGGGATGCCCGACCGCGATTTCTATCTGAAGCCCGGCGAGCGGAACGACACGTTGCAGGCCGCCTATCTGAAGCATCTGGAAAATATGCTGGTGCTGGCAGGCGAGGCCAATGCTGCGGCGCGCGCCAAGGCGATCTACGATCTCGAAAAGCAGATCGCGACCGTCCACTGGGACAAGAACGACAGCAGCGACGCGACCAAGGTCTATAACAAGATGACGATCGCCGAGCTGGCCCAGGCGGCGCCCGGCTTCGACTGGGCCGGCTTCATCCGCGGCGTCGGCGTCAACGAGGATATGATCCTCGTCGCGCAGCCGAGCGCCTTCACCGGGGAAGCGAAGCTGATTTCCGAGGCGCCGATCGCGGTGATCCGCGACCTGCTGCTCGTCCGCAGCCTCGACGATTTTTCGGACGTGCTGCCCGACGCGGTCGCGAAGGAAAGCTTTGCCTTTTACGGCACCGCGCTGTCGGGGACGCCCGAGATGCAGGAACGCTGGAAGCGCGCGGTCGATTTCACGACCGGCAATCTCGGCGAGGCGGTCGGCCAGGACTATGTCGCCAGATATTTCCCGCCCGAAACCAAGGCGGCGATGGACAAATTGGTCAAAAATGTCATCGCCGCGCTCGGCGAGCGGATCGACCGGCTGAGCTGGATGCAACCCGAAACCAAGGTGAAGGCGCGCGCGAAGCTCGCCAGTTTCACCACCAAGATCGGCTATCCCGACAAGTGGAAGGATTACAGCAAACTGGACATCGAGGCGGACGATCTGTTCGGCAACGCCCTGCGCTCCAACCAGTTCGCGCACGACGACAATATCAGCCGCCTCGGCGGGCCGATCCGGCGCTGGGAATGGTCGATGACCCCGATGACGGTCAACGCCTATGCCAATTTCGGCATGAACGAGATTGTCTTTCCGGCCGCGATCCTGCAGCCGCCCTTCTTCGACCCCAACGCCGATCCCGCGATCAACTATGGCGGCATCGGGGCGGTCATCGGTCACGAGATCAGCCATCATTTCGACGATCAGGGCGCGAAATACGACCAGACCGGCAAGCTCGCCGACTGGTGGACGCCCGCTGACGTCAAGGCGTTCGAGGCGGCGGGCAAGGCGCTGGTCGCGCAATATGATGCCTATGAGGTGCTGCCCGGCGAGCATCTCGACGGCACTTTCACTCTGGGCGAGAATATCGGCGACCTCGCGGGGCTGACCATCGCTTATGACGCCTATAAGAAGGCGCTGGGCGGCAAGGAAGCGCCGGTGATCGACGGCACGACCGGCGACCAGCGCTTCTTCCTCGGCTGGGCGCAGGTGTGGCGGCGCAACTATCGCGAGCAGAATCTGTCGCAGCGCATCACCACCGATCCGCATTCGCCGTCGATCCAGCGGGCTTGGGTCTCGCGCAATCTTGACCCTTGGTATAAGGCCTTTCAGGTAAAGCCGGGCCAGACGCTGTATCTGGCGCCGGAAGACCGCGTCCGCATCTGGTGAGGCGCCAGCAAGGGAAAGACCAGCATTGACCGCGACGAGCCTGCCTTCCGCTGACGCAGATTTCGGCAGGGGGGCGGGTTCCGTCGCGCCGACGCTGGTGCCGGCCAGCCTGTCGCGCACCGACATGGCGCTGATCGGCGGGCTGGCTTTGCTGTCGGTCGCGCTGCTGTTCTGGGCGACGCGCGATCCGGTTCTGGCGGGCGGCTTCCTGGCGGGACTCGCGGTGGCGGCGAGCGGGCTGCTGTTCGTACGGCGGCTGTTTCCCGCGGCGGCGGCGGGCGAGGTCGCGGCACCCGACTGGGCGATGCTGCGTCAGGCGCTCGCGCACGACGATATCGCGATCGCGATTACCGACCGCGCCGGGCGGATGGTCTGCGCCAACGACCTGTTCGCGACCTGGTTCGGCGGCTTCGTGACGCCGCCCGGGCTGCCGCTGGAAGGGCAGGGCGCCGACCGACTCAAGAATGCCGGCCGCGCCGCGTGGCGCGACGGCGAAGGGCATGCCGACGATATCGCGGTCGGCGCGCTACATCTTCGCGCGCAAGTAACGCGCAGCGGACAGGCCGAAGATTATCTGGTCTGGCGCTTTTCGGCGCCCGAGCAGCTCGACCTGTTGTCGGAGATCGCGCGCCATCTCGACGGGCCGGCGGGGCGGACGCTGGGCCAGGCGGGGGTCATGGGCGCGCTGGTCAGCGCCGAGGGGCGGCTGCGCGCCGCCAATCCGGCCTTTCTGCTGCGCGCGCTCGGTGAGGGCGATCAGGCGCATTATGCGGGGCGCGACGTGTCGCCGATGCTGCGGCTGGGCGAGGGCGGGTCGCTGTTCTTCGCGCGCGAGGGCGAACGGGCGACGCCGCTGCGGCTGATCCAGATCCCGCTGGCGCCCGCCGACAGCGGCGGGCCGATCTTCCTCGCGCTGATCGACGAGGAATTCGGGCCGGCCGATCGCGGCACCGCGCAGACTTATGTCGAGACCCTGCTGTCGCTGCTGCCCTTCGGTCTTGCGATGGTCGATCGCGATGGGCGCTTCCTTTATATGAACCGCGCCTTCATTCGCGCCGCCGGCGTCGCCGAGGGGCGGATGCCGCGCTATCCGGGCGACCTTGTCGTCGGCGAGGACAAGGGGCCGCTCGCCGACATGATCCGCCGCCACAGCAGCGGCCAGCAGGTCGGCGGCGACCTGTCGATCCGCCTCGCGGGTCAGAGCGACGAGCCGGTGTCGATGCGCGTCGTCGGCGTGCGCGGGCTGGGCGAGGCGGCCGTGCTGCTGAGCCTCAAGGATTCGAGCGAGGAATCGCGCCTCAAGCGGCAGGTCGCGCAGCAGTCCAAGATGCAGGCGGTCGGTCAGCTCGCGGGCGGGGTCGCGCATGATTTCAACAATATCTTGACCGCGGTTCTTGGGAGCTGCGACCTGATGCTGATGCGCCACACGCCGGGCGACAGCGATTATGACGATATCCAGCATATCCGCAGCAACGCCAATCGCGCCGCGAGTTTGACCCGGCAATTGCTCGCCTTTTCGCGGCAGCAGACGTTGCGGCCGCAGATATTGCAGTTGCCCGACGTGATTTCGGAAGTCTCGCACCTGCTCAAGCGGCTGATGGGCGACACGGTCGAGCTGGCGGTGCATCACGGCCGCGGGCTCGGCGCGGTGCGCGCCGATCCGGTGCAGCTCGAACAGGTCATCATCAACCTTGCGGTCAACGCGCGCGACGCGATGATGCCGGGCGGCGGGACGCTGACGATCGAGACCTATCCGGTCGCGGCCTCGACGGTGCGCGAGATGGGCAGCGAGATCATGCCGCCCGCCGATTACAGCGCGCTCAAGATCAGCGACACCGGCGCCGGTATCCCTGCCGACGTGCTGCCCAAGATCTTCGAGCCCTTCTTCACCACCAAGGATGTCGGCAAGGGCACGGGGCTGGGCCTGTCGACCGTCTATGGTATCGTCAAGCAGTCGGCGGGCTTCATCTTCGCCGACAGCAAGCCGGGCGAAGGCGCCAGCTTCACCATCTATCTGCCCGTCCACCGCGCGGCCGGCGATACGCCCGCGACGCCGCCGCCCGCCGCCCGGCCGAAGAAGAGCCAGTGGGGCACCGGCACCATCCTGCTCGTCGAGGACGAGGATATGGTGCGCGCGGTCGCGGAACGTGCGCTGACCCGTGCGGGTTATAGCGTCGTGGCGGCGCGGCAGGGTGAGGAAGGGCTCGAGCGGTTCGAGACGATGGACACAGTAGACCTGGTAATCAGCGACGTGGTGATGCCGGTGATGGACGGCCCCGCGATGGTGCGCGCGATGCGCGCCAAGCGGCCGGGCCTGCCGGTGTTGTTCATGTCGGGCTATGCCGAAGAGCAGCTTCGCCAGTCGATCGACATCGCCAACGTCGCCTTCCTGCCGAAGCCCTTCTCGGTCGCGCAGTTGGCCGAGGCGGTGTCGATGGCGCTCGACGAGGCGGCGCACCGGGGCGATCATGGCTGACGAGCGCCGCATTCTGCTCGTCGAGGACGATGTGCTGATCGGCATGATGCTGGTCGATATGCTCGACACGCTCGGCTATCCCGAGCCGGCGCAGGCGGCGGCGATCGACGAGGCGCTGGCGATCGTCGATGCCGGGCCGGTCGCCGCGGCGCTGATCGACATCAACCTGGGCGAGACCAAGGGCTGGCCGGTCGCCGACGCGCTGGCCGAGCGCGGCATTCCCTTTGCCTTCACCTCGGGCGGCGGCGACGCGATCCCGCCCGTCCATGCCCATCGCCGGCTGGTGACCAAGCCATTCCGGCTGAGCGAGATCGAGACAGTGCTGGCGGAATTGTTCGCGGAATAGGCGGGGATTCGGCTGTTCAGATCGATGACATGTTCCCCCCTTGTTCTTTGAGAACAAATGCCGTACAGAGGTCGGGCGTTGCGATGCCTCTGCTGTCGCTCTAGAGCAGGAAAGGGACGGTCATGGCCGGACAATTGTCACTCGTCGAATCGGGGAAATCAGTGAACGGAACGGACAGGCAGAAGGCGCTCGACGCCGCATTGGCGCAGATCGACCGCGCCTTCGGCAAGGGCTCGGTGATGAAATTGGGCTCGAAGGAGGCGATGCAGGTCGAGGCGATCTCGACCGGTTCGCTCGGGCTCGACATCGCCCTAGGGGTCGGCGGGCTGCCGCGCGGCCGCGTCATCGAAATCTATGGACCCGAAAGCTCGGGCAAGACCACGCTGGCCCTGCATGCGATCGCCGAGGCGCAGAAGACCGGCGGCACCGCGGCCTTCGTCGATGCCGAGCATGCGCTCGATCCCGTCTATGCGAAGAAGCTGGGGGTCGATATCGACGAACTGATCGTGTCGCAGCCCGACACCGGCGAACAGGCGCTCGAAATCGTCGATACGCTGGTGCGCTCGAACGCGATCGACATCCTTGTCGTCGACTCGGTCGCAGCGCTGGTACCGCGCGCCGAGATCGAGGGCGAGATGGGCGATAGCCATGTCGGCCTGCAGGCGCGGCTGATGTCGCAGAGCCTGCGCAAGCTCACCGGTTCGATCAGCCGCTCGCGCTGCATGGTGATCTTCATCAACCAGCTTCGCATGAAGATCGGCGTGATGTACGGCAATCCCGAGACGACGACGGGCGGCAACGCACTGAAATTCTATGCCTCGGTCCGCCTCGACATCCGCCGCACCGGCCAGATCAAGGACCGCGACGAGATCGTCGGCAACACCACCCGCGTCAAGGTGGTCAAGAACAAGGTCGCGCCGCCGTTCAAGCAGGTCGAATTCGACATCATGTACGGGCAGGGCATTTCCAAGATCGGCGAGATCCTCGACCTCGGCGTCAAGGCCGGACTGGTTGAGAAATCGGGCGCCTGGTTCAGCTATGACTCGATCCGCATCGGGCAGGGCCGCGAGAATGCGAAGACCTTCCTCGCCGAAAATCCCGAACTGATGACGCGGCTCGAAACCGCGATCCGCGGCCGCACCGACGAGGTGGCCGAGGAAATGATGACCGGCCCCGACGGGGACGACGATCTGTGACCCCATCCGGCCGGGCCGCACCCGCGACCCGGCCGGCCGACGGCGGCGGGCCCTACGCCCCTTGGACCTGCATGCGGGATCGAGATTTATGCGAAGGCGTATCGGAAGCATTATTGGCTCCCGGCCACCCAGAGTATTGTGCGACAAGTCAGCGCCGTGATTCCGTTCGTGTCGAGCGAAATCGAGACACCGTGGGTCTTGCGTTGCATCGATGAGTGTCTCGACCTCCGGCAAAGCCGGAAGTGCATTCCGGGCGCCTGCAGGATGGTCGAAGGTTTGATACGCACGAGCAGATAGGCCGGATTACGCACGCTGCTCCAGGCACCGAATTTCTGGCAGCTCAATGCGAGCTGTGGCATAAGTTGGCGCGGGAGGATCGCGCTATGCGACTGGCGAATCGCAGGTGGGCTGTTGCGCGAATATTGTTCGGCCTGTTCTTCCTTTATGCGCCATTGATGGTGATCGTCCAATTCGGTGGACAGAATCCGCCCGAAACAATGCCGGCCGCCAGTGATTTCGCATCGGCGCTGGACAGGACGGGGTTCATGAACCCCCTGATCATCGGCACGATGCTGATGGGCGGTGCGGCCTTGCTGTTCGAACGCAGCGCTCCGGTCGGCCTGATTTTGCTCGGCCCTTCGATCGCCGTCATTGCGGGTTTTCACTGGTTCCTGACCGGAAAGCTTGTGTGGGGGAGCATCTGGCCCGTCTGGTTCCTGCTGTTGGTCTGGCACCATCGCGATGTTTTTTCTCGGCTCTGGGTGCCGCGAATGCGAGAGGATTGATCGCCCCGCGTTCGAAAATTCTCGGTCGGTGGCGGAGATTCGCCGAACCTCTTTCCTTTGGCGCAGGGGCGTCCCACATTGTCATCCGACCGACGTGATCCGGGGAGCGCGATATGAGCCTGATCGTCCATCACCTCAACAACAGCCGTTCGCAGCGCATATTGTGGCTGCTCGAGGAAATCGGCGCGCCTTATGAGATCAAATTCTACGACCGCGATCCGGAAACCAATCTCGCACCGCCCGAACTGCTCGCGGTGCATCCGCTCGGAAAGTCGCCGGTGATCGAGGACGATGGGCGCGTTGTCGTCGAATCGGGAGCGATCACCGAATATCTGTGCGAGCGGCACGGCGGGGGCAGTCTGGTCCCCGCGCGCGGCACCGACGATCATATCCGCCACCTCGAATGGCTGCATTTTGCGGAGGGGTCGGCGATGACGCCGATCCTGCTGCGCATCTACACCGCGAGGCTCGGCGCGGCGGCGGCGCCGATCGAGGCGCGGATCGCGCAGCAGCTCGATTCGCATTTCGCCTATATGGAAAGCCGGCTCGGTCCGAGCGGCCATTTCATCGGCGACGATCTGTCGGCCGCCGACATCATGCTGAGTTTCCCGGCAGAGATCGCGGTGATGCAGGGCATGGCGCCGCGTTATCCGGGGCTCGCCGGTTTCGTGAACATGTGTCACTCGCGCCCGGCGTGGCGGCGCGCCCGCGAGAAGGGCGGCGCCTATTATGGCTATTGACCGCCGGCATCTGGCGATGGCGGCGGCGGTCCTGGCGGCGGTCGTCGTCCCGGTCGCCGCGCAGCCGCCGCAGCTCGCGCCCGAGGTCGAGCGCGCGACGGTTGCCCCCGAGGGACGTAGCTTCGTGTCGACGCCGGCCGACGAGCGGGCCGCGATGGAGCGCTTCACCACCTATACGTTCGCGCTCGCACGGCGCGATTTCGATGCCGCCTATGCGATGCTGCGGCCAACATTGCAGGCGGCCAGCCCACGCGCGGAGTGGATCGCGACGCTGCATGCGCGCGGAGCGCTGTGGGCAGACGGGACGATCCGCATCCTGCGCCTGACCTGGTATCTCGACCCCGCGGGCCAGCCGCCGGGCGTCTATGCCGCCTTCGATTTCCGCGGCGACCGCAAGGACGGGACGATGGATTGCGGCTATATCGTCGTCCACCGTGCTGCACCGGGCGCGGCTTTCACCATCGTCCGTACCGACACCTCCGAGGTTTCACTCGACCGGATGGAGGAGGGTGTGCCCAAGGCCGACGTGCTGCACCAGCTTCCCTGCTATCTGGGCAAGGGAATCGCGACGGATTTCTGATCGAGCGGCCCGATGAGGGTGACGGTTGTTTCCCCGCTTGTCGCATACCGATAAAATCCCTAATTCGCGCGCATGACATCGACCAACGACATTCGCCGTTCCTTCCTCGACTATTTCGCGGGAACCGGGCATCATATCGAGCCATCGGCGCCGCTGGTGCCGTTCAACGACCCGACGCTGATGTTCGTCAACGCGGGCATGGTGCCGTTCAAGAATGTCTTCACGGGGCTGGAGACGCGCCCCTACAGCACCGCGGCGTCGTCGCAGAAATGTGTGCGCGCGGGCGGCAAACACAATGACCTCGATAATGTCGGCTTCACCGCGCGGCACCATACATTCTTTGAAATGTTGGGGAATTTCTCGTTCGGCGATTATTTCAAGGAACAGGCGATCCATCATGCCTGGACCCTCGTGCACAAGACCTGGGGGCTGCCGGCCGAAAAGCTGACCGCTACCGTCTATCACACCGACGACGAGGCGTATGACCTGTGGCGCAAGATTTCGGGGCTGCCCGAAGAGCGCATCATCCGCATCCCGACCAGCGACAATTTCTGGTCGATGGGCGACACCGGTCCGTGCGGGCCATGCAGCGAAATCTTCTATGACCATGGCGATCATATCTGGGGCGGCCCGCCGGGATCGCCCGAGGAGGACGGCGACCGCTTCGTCGAGATCTGGAACCTGGTGTTCATGCAATACGATCAGCAGCCGGGCGGCGCGCGCGTCGACCTGCCGCGGCCGAGCATCGACACCGGCATGGGGCTGGAGCGCGTTGCGGCGGTGCTGCAGGGCGTCCATGACAATTATGACACCGACACTTTCAAGGCACTGATCGCGGCGTCGGTCGAGCTGACCGGCGTGCCCGCCGACGAGACGCACAAGGCCAGCCACCGTGTGATCGCAGACCATCTGCGTGCGGCGAGCTTCCTGGTTGCCGACGGCGTGCTGCCGTCGAACGAGGGGCGCGGCTATGTGCTGCGCCGGATCATGCGCCGCGCGATGCGCCACGCGCATCTGCTGGGGGCGAAGGACCCGCTGATGTACCGGCTGCTGCCCGCGCTGAGCGCCGAGATGGGCGCCGCCTATCCCGAGCTGATCCGCGCCCAGCCGCTGATTTCCGAAACGCTGGAGCGCGAGGAGGTCAAGTTCCGCCAGACGCTCGACAAGGGGCTGCGGCTGCTCGACGAGGCGACGGTGGGAATGGGCGAGGGCGCGACGCTGCCCGGCGACGTCGCGTTCAGGCTTTATGACACTTTCGGCTTTCCCTATGACCTGACCGAGGATGCGCTGCGCACGCAGGGCATCACCGTCGACCGCGCGGGCTTCGACGCGGCGATGGCGCAGCAGAAGGCGGCGGCGCGCGCGGCGTGGAAGGGCAGCGGCGAAAAGGCGTCGGACGAGATCTGGTTCGACCTCGCCGAAGCGAACGGCGGCACCGAATTCACCGGCTATACGTCGACCGAGGGCGAGGGCGAGGTGATCGCGCTGGTCCGGGACGGGGCGCCGGTCGACGAGGCGAAGGTGGGCGACACGGTCGCGGTGCTGACCAACCAGACGCCCTTCTATGGAGAAAGCGGCGGCCAGATGGGCGACAGCGGCACGATCACGACGCTGGGCGGCATGACCGCGGCGGTCGGCGACACCGGCAAGCCGCTGGGGCGGCTGCACACGCATCAGGCGACGATCGAGAGCGGCGCGCTGAAGGTCGGCGACACGGTCCACCTGTCGGTCGATGCCGCGCGCCGCGACCGCATCCGCGCCAATCACAGCGCGACGCACCTGCTGCACGCCGCGCTTCGCAATCGACTGGGCGGCCATGTAACGCAGAAGGGCAGCCTGGTCGCCGAGGATCGTTTCCGTTTCGACTTTTCGCATCCCAAGGCGCTGACCGCGGACGAGATTGCCGCGGTCGAGGCCGATGTGAACGCGCAGATCCGCGCCAACGAGCCGGTGACGACGCGGCTGATGACCCCCGACGATGCGATCGAGGCGGGGGCGATGGCGCTGTTCGGCGAGAAATATGGCGACGAGGTGCGGGTGCTCTCCATGGGCAAGGCCGACGATAGAAGCTATTCGGTCGAGTTGTGCGGCGGCACCCACGTCCGGGCGCTCGGCGACATCGCGCTGTTCAAGATCGTGAGCGAAAGCGCGGTGTCCTCCGGCGTGCGGCGCATCGAGGCGCTGACCGGCGAAGCGGCGCGCGCGTGGCTGATCTGCCGAGACGAGGCGCTGAAGGCGGCGGCGGCGGCGCTCAAGACGTCGCCCGACGAGGTACCGGCGCGTGTCGCGGCGCTGGCCGATGCGCTGAAGAAGGCCGAGCGCGAGCTGGCCGAAGCGAAGAAGGCGCTGGCCCTTAGTGGTGCTGGCGGCCGCGGCGCGGCGAGTGGCGGGCCGGAGGTCGAAGAGGTCGGCGGCACGAAGTTCCTGGCGCAGGTCGTCGACGGGCTCGACCCCAAGGGGCTGCGCGGCGCGGTCGACGAGATGAAGAAGCAGGTCGGCAGCGGTGTCGCGATGCTGGTCGCGGTTAACGACGGCCGCGCTTCGGTCGCGGTCGGCGTGACCGACGATGCGACCGGCAGCCGCAACGCGGTCGATCTGGTCAAGACCGCGGTTGCGGCGCTCGGCGGGCAGGGCGGCGGCGGCCGCCCCGACATGGCGCAAGGCGGAGGGCCGGACGGCGGCGCGGCCGATGCGGCGGTGGCGGCGGTCAAGGCGGCGCTGGCGGCGTAACCTTTCCTAACTCCGTTCGTGCCGAGCCTGTGGAAGCACCGTTCTTCTTCTTGCGGCGCTGAAAGAAAGAACGGCCCTTCGATAAGCTCAGGGCGAACGGTTGTTTTAGAAGGTTCCGCTATGAGGACCGTCCTTCCGCCCATTCGGCGGCGAGGCGGGCGACGGCGGCGAGCACGGCTTCATCCTCGTCGCGCATGGTGTCGGTCGCGACCGGGCCTTCGTAATAGGCGGCGATCAGTAGCGGTGCGCCCTGCGGCGGGAAGGCGACCGCGATGTCGTTATATTTGTTCATCATGCCCGGCGCGGCGGCGGTACCGGTCTTGTGGCCGATCCGCCAGCCCGCGGGCAGACCGGCGCGCAGGCGCTTGGTGCCGGTCGTCGTCGCGAGGCCCCAGTCGACCAGCCGCGTCCGCGACGCGGGGCTGAGCGCATCGCCGAGCAGGATGGTGCGCAGCAGCGCAGCCATGGCGGCGGGGGTGGTGGTGTCGCGCACCTCGTCAGGGCCGACGCGGTTCAAATGGGGCTCGAGGCGGTCGAGGCGCGTGACCGGATCGCCCCAGGCGCGGAATTGGCGCGTCACCGCATCGGGACCGCCGACGAGCGGCAGCAGCAGGTTGGCGGCGGCGTTGTCGCTGGTCGTGATCGTCGCCTCCATCAGGTCGCCGACGGTCATGCCGCCCTTTCCGACATGGCTTTCGGTGACGGACGAATTGGGCAACAGGTCGGCCTTGCCATAGGGAATGCGCCGGTCGAGCGTCAGCTTACCGTCATCGATCGCCTTCAGCACCACCGCCGACAGCGGCCATTTGAACGTCGAGCAGAGCGCGAAGCGTTCGTCGGTGCGGTGTCCGGTCGTGCGGCCGCTGGCCGAATCGAGGAAGGCGACGCCGAGCCGACCGCCAGACTGGCGTTCGAGTCCGGCGAGATGACCGGCGATCGGGTCGGACTCTTGCGGTTCCTTCGCCGGCGCATCGCTCGCATCGGGAGTGCAGCCCGAGAGCAGAGCCCAGCCGGCCAAGCCCGCGGCGGGGACAAGCGATAGCAGGTGGCGGCGCGACAGCGAAGCGATGGTCATATCATTTTCCTCATGGGCTCGGGTTGGTGGAGCGATATTTCGCGACTTCGACCTTGCATCCAAGCGATGTTAGGTCAGAAGCGGCATTAGATTTTCTAAGGGGCCGGCATGGCGATCACCGAAATCTCGCTCAACCTGCTGCGGGCCTTCGACGCGGCGGCGCGGCTGGGGAGCTTTACCGAGGCGGCGAAGGACTTGTTCGTCACCCAGGCGGCGGTGAGCCACCAGGTCAAGGCGCTCGAAAGCTGGCTGGGCAAGAGCCTGTTCCACCGCACCTCGCGCGGGCTGATGCTGACCGACGAGGGGCTGCTGCTCGCGCCGACCGTCGCCGATGCGCTGGCGCGGATCGAGCAGGGGATCGACCTGCTGCGTGGCGGCGTCGCGCGCGAATTGCTGACGGTCGGGGTCGTCGGCACTTTCGCGGTCGGCTTCCTGATGCGACACCTGCCCGATTTCCGGCGCCGCTTTCCGCATATCGAGCTGCGGCTGCTGACCAACAACAACAAGCCCGACGCCTCGACCGACAGCCTCGACCTGTCGATCCGCTTCGGCGACGGCGCGTGGCGCAGCGTCGAGGCGGTGCGGGTGATGGCCGCGCCGATGGCGCCGCTTTGCCCGCCGGCGATCGCCGAGACGCTGCATCACCCCGCCGACCTCGCGCGCTGGCCGCTGCTGCGGTCCTATCGGGCGCAGGATTGGCCGGCGTGGTTCGCAGCGGCGGGGGTTCCGCCGGTCGTCGCGCGCGGGCCGCAGTTCGACACCTCGATCATCATGGCGCAGGCGGCGCTGATGGGTGAGGGGGTCGCGCTGGCGCCGCCCGCGATGTTCGAAAGCGAACTGGCCGACGGGCGGCTGGTGCAGCCCTTTGCCGTCGATGTCGATGTCGGCGCCTATTGGCTGACGCGGCCGCTGGCACGGGTCGAGCGCGCGGCGGAGCGGGCGTTTGCCGAATGGCTGATCGAGCGGGCGGGGGAGAGAGCGGGTGATCGTTACCCTTCGATACCCTTCGCCTTCCCCCACGCCCGCGCCGCGGTGTAGCCGAGGTAGCCGGTGCCGAAGAGCGCGTAGAGTGGTTCGGGGATGCCGGCGAGATAGGCGTTCATGCCGTCGGCGACGCCCTTCGCCATGTCGGGGCGCGCGGCGGCGATCAGGCCCATCGGGATCGCCCACAGCAGCAGCGCGTACATGACGTAGAGGAAGCTGGGCCGCGCGCGACTGGTCCACGGGTCGGCGCTGCCGGCCTCGGCGACGATCGCGGTCATTCGGGTCTTGATCGCCTCCATCTCCTGGCTGCCCTCGAGCTTGAGCAGTTCGAGCTTGGCGCGGTCGCGCGCCTCGGGGTCGGGAATGATCTTGTCGATCAGTCTGGCGACGGGGCCGATCAGGCCTTCGATGATGCTCATGATTCGATATCCTTTTGCTGAAAGGTCACAAAGGTCACGCTACCTACCCCCTCTCTTTGGAGATTCAGGCGTCGCCGACCCGGTTCGCCAGCCAGCCGTAAAGGAAGGCTTCCTGGCTGGGGCGGCGCTCGGCGAGCGCGATGTAGCGTTCGCCCTGCAGCGCCTCCATCGCGCGCAGCAGCACGGTCTCGCCGCCCGCGTGGCGCACGCGCAGGAAGGCGTCGAGCGCGGCGAGGGTGCGCGGGCCGATGATGCGGTCGACGGCGATGTCGGGATAGTCGCGCGCGGTGCGGTTGAGCGCGTTGAGCGCGCGCTGGAGAAAGCCCGCGGCGATCGCAATGCCCATGTTGACGCCGGTGTCGAACAGTTCCGCGGCGATGCGCGGGGCGCGCAGCGCGACCTTATCGAAGCCGGGGCGCTGCCAATAGAGGCGGCGATAGATGGACGCCGCCATATCGCGCGGCAGGTCGCGCATCGCGCCGACATGGCCCTCGGCGCGCGCGACCGCTTCGGTGATGCCCCAGCAGGTCGGGCCGCCGCGGTCGGCGGGATGGTTTACATAGCGGCCTTCGCGGTCGATGACGGCATCGATCAAGGCGTCGGCGTCACAGGCGGACGGGTCCGGTTTCGGCATGATTCGCTCCTTTGGTTCATGAGGATTATTAAACGAACCATATCGGGATATTGTAGGAAAGGATTTTCTTCGATGCGGGCATTGCAGGTGCGCGAACTGGCGGCGGATCACGCGGGCTGCGGCCTTGTCGATTTGCCGCGGCCCGAGCCGGGACCCGGCGAGGTGCGCGTGCGCGTCCGCGCGGCGGCGGTGAATTTCCCCGACCTGCTGATGACGCGCGGCGGCTATCAGCTCAAGCCCGAGCTGCCCTTCACGCCCGGCCTTGAATTTTCGGGCGAGGTCGACGCGCTGGGTACGGGCGTCGGGGACTGGGCGGTCGGCGACGCAGTGCTCGGCGGCAATCGGTTCGGCGCGATGGCGGACTATTGCATCGTCCCGGCGGCGGCGCTGCGCGGCAAGCCCGAGCGCTTGGGTTGGGAGGAAGCCGCCGCCTATGGCGTCGCCTATCTGACCGCCTGGGTATCGCTGGTGCGCTGCGGCCGCGTTCAGGCGGGCGAGTGGGTGCTGGTGCACGGCGCGGCGGGCGGCGTCGGGCTGGCGACCGTCGATCTGGCCGGGGCGCTCGGCGCGCGGGTGATTGCGGCGGCGAGCAGCGCGGTCAAGCGCGAGGCGATTGCACAACTCTATGCCCCCGATGCGGCGATCGCGGCGGAACCCGGCTTTCGCGAAACGGTGAAAGAACTGACCGGCGGGCGGGGCGCCGATGTGATCTTCGATCCCGTTGGCGGCGACGTCTTCGACGAATCGACGCGCTGCATTGCCTTCGACGGCCGGCTACTCGTCGTCGGTTTCGCGTCGGGACGGATTCCGCAGATTTCGGTCAACCGGCCGCTGATCAAGGGCTTCGCGATCGTCGGGGTGCGCGCGGGCGAATATGGCCGGCGCTTTCCCGAACGCGGCGCGGAGAATATTGCGGCGATCGACGCGCTTGCCGCCGAGGGTCGCATCCGGCCGCATGTCCATGCGGTGCTCGACCTCGCCGACTGGCGCGAGGGCTTTGCGATGCTCGAGCGGCGCGAGGTGGTGGGAAAGGTGGTTTTGCGGCCTTAGGACGCGGGGCAGCCTCGGAGCCAAAGCTCGACATTCATTGGCCTCGTCATTCCCGCGAAAGCGGGAATGGCCAAGAGGAAGGTGGGGCACGCGCGCTCTTGATACCATTCCCTGCATAGCTATTCGCCGGGATGTGCGGATGGTCAGCGGCGCGGGGCGGGGTTAGCGTTCGCTTCATACAGGGGGATCGATCTCCCGGACCGAACGATCAGGGAGACGATGATGGCCCTTGTGCCCGAAGCCGCCAGCAGCACCGATCCGCGCCCGTCGGACGACGGCGGAACCCATGTCGATGCGCCCGAGCTACGGCTGTTCGTGATGGGGTTGTTCTTCATCTTCGGCGGCATCACTTCGCTGAACGACGTCATCATCCCGAAGCTGAAGGAGATGTTCACGCTCAACTACACGCAGGCGATGCTGGTGCAGTTCTGCTTCTTCACCGCCTATCTGGTGATCGGCATTCCGGGAGCGAAGCTGGTCAAGAAGATCGGCTATATGCGCGGCGCGGTCGCGGGGCTGCTGACAATGCTGGTCGGCTGCCTGCTGTTCATCCCGGCGTCGCAGAACGCGATCTATGAATTGTTCCTGCTCGCGCTCTTCGTGCTCGCGAGCGGGGTGGTGATCGTGCAGGTGGTGTCCAACCCGCTGATTTCTTTGCTCGGAAAACCCGAAACGGCGCACAGCCGGTTGACCTTTGCGCAAGCGTTCAATTCGCTGGGGACGACGCTGTTTCCGCTGTTCGGCGCGGCGCTGATCCTGGGCAGCATCGCCGATGTGAAGGCCGAGGATCTGTCCGGCGCGGCGCTGGATGCGTATCGCGTGGCCGAAAGCCAGGCGATCGTCCACGGTTATCTGGGCATCGCGGCGGCGCTTGCGGTGGTCGCGGCGGCGGTGTGGCTGTTCCGCAACCGGCTGAAGGGCGAACGGCACGAAGCGAGCGCGGGGCTGGCGGGGTTCGACCTGCTGAAGCGGCCGCGCTTCGGTTTCGGCGCGCTGTGCATCTTCCTCTATGTCGGCGCCGAGGTGTCGATCGGGTCGCTGATCATCAACTATCTGGCGCAGGACCGCGTGCTCGGCCAGCCCGAGGCGGTCGTCGGCTGGATGGTCTTCTTCTATTGGGGCGGGGCGATGGTCGGCCGGTTCATCGGCTCTTTCCTGATGTATCTGCGGATCAGCCCCGGCAAGCTGCTCGCCTTCAATGCGATCGGGGCGATCGTGCTGATCCTGATCTCGGCAAACAGCAGCGGGGCGGCTGCGGCCTATTCGCTGCTCGCCATCGGCCTGATGAACTCGATCATGTTCCCGACGATCTTCAGCCTCGCGTGCGAAAGGCTCGGTCGCCGCGCGGCCGACGGGTCAGGGATCATCAACGTCGCAATCTTCGGCGGTGCGGTGGTACCGGTGGCGACCGGTGCGCTCGCCGACGCGACCGGCGGCAATCTGGCGCTCGCGCTCGGGTTGCCCGCGCTCTGCTATGCGATCATCGCGGCGTTCGGACTTTATGCGCGGCGGCCCGCCGCTGACGAGCCTGCGGTCGTCGCCGACTCCTTCGCCTGACGCCTAGGCGGAGATCGGCGCGACGACGGCGTTCAGCACCTTCGCCGCATCGCGTGGGTCGAGCCTCGCCTGCAAACCGCGCTGGCCGGCGTTGATATAGACGCGCGGGTGGGTCAGCGCATCGGCGTCGATCGCCACCGGCACGCGGCGCGGCTGACCGAAGGGGCTGACGCCGCCGACCTTGTAGCCCGAGACGCGCTCGGCCTGCGCCGCCGGCATCATCGCCGCCGACTTGCCGCCGAGCGCCGCGGCGAGCCGCTTCATCGACAACTCGCGGTCGGAGGCGAGGATCGCGCAGGCAGGCTTGCCGTCGAGGAGCAGCATCAGCGTCTTGAGCACGCGCGCGGGCGCTTCGCCGAGCGCCTCCGCGGCTTGCAGGCCAACGCGTTCGGCCGACGGATCATAGGCATAATTGTGGACGGTGAAGGCGATTCCCGCCCGTTCGAGCGCCGTGGTGGCGCGTGTCGCTCGCGACATGCCCTGCCTTTCGAGGAGATAGCGATGCGGCGGATAAATTGGTCGGGACGAGAGGATTCGAACCTCCGACCCCCACACCCCCAGTGTGATGCGCTACCAGGCTGCGCTACGTCCCGACCGGCCCATGCTGGGCAGGCGTGGCCCCTAGCGCGGCTTCGCCGGTGATGCAAGACTCTCCATGCGCGAAGGCGGAGGGTGAGCGGCGGGGCGGCGCAAAATGACGGCGCCCGGTCTTGACCGCCCCCGCGCGCACCCCATCTGCGCCTTGCCGATCCGGGGGAGGGCGCAGCCACCGGTTGCGCGCCGCGCCCCTGCGTGATAGGCGCCGCGCCATCATTTCGCGCGCCGTGATCCCGCGGGAGGCCGGCGCTTTCGAACGGAAAGTCTTTCATTCATGTCGACGAACTTGCTTCTGACCCAGGCGGCCGGATCGGGGGGCGGGGCGGCCGGTTTCATCATGCTGGTCCCCTATCTGCTGGTCTTCGTCGTGATCTGGTTCTTCATGATCCGCCCGCAGCAGGTGCGGATGAAGGATCATCGCGCCAAGGTGGCATCGGTCAAGCCGCGCGACCAGGTCGTCACCGGCGGCGGCATCGTCGGCAAGGTCACGCGCGTCGACGATGATTATGTCGACGTCGAAATCGCGCAGGGGGTGAAGATCAAGGTCGTAAAATCGACCCTGTCGGACGTCCTGCAGCCCGGCGCCAAGCCCGCCAACGACTGAGCCGGCGCGGCCCGCGCGTGCGGGTCGGCCTTCGCGAACGGACCCACACCATGCTCGATTTCCCGCGCTGGAAAACCGTCGGCATCAGCATCATCCTGCTGCTCGGCATCCTCTTCACCATCCCGAGCTTCCTGCCCGACAAGGTCTTCAACCAGCTGCCGTCCTTCGCGCAGATGAAGGTCAATCTGGGTCTCGACCTGGCTGGCGGCAGCCACCTGCTGCTCGAGGCCGACCTTGCCGACCTGCAGAAGACGCAGCTTTCCAATATGGAAAAGACGGTGCGGACCGCGATGCGCGGCGAGCATGGAGCGGACGACGATATCGCGATCGGCGAGCTCAGGCGCACCGCCAACCAGGTCAGCTTCCTGGTCCGCGACCAGCGGCAGCTCGACGAGGCGCGCGAGCGGATGTTCCGCGAAACGCGCGGCGCCGCGATGACCGGCCAGCGCGACTGGAACGTCAACATCGTCGACACGACGCGCATCGTGATGACACCGACCCGCGCGGGCCAGCAGCAGGCGATCAGCCGCGCGATGGACACCGCGCGCGACATCATCGACCGCCGCGTCAACGCGCTCGGCACGCGCGAGCCGACGATCATCCGCGAAGGCGACGACCGCATCGTCGTCCAGGTGCCGGGACTCGACGATCCGCAGCAACTGAAGGACCTGATCGGCAAGACCGCGAAGCTGGAATTCCGCATGGTCGACGCCAATGCCGACCCTGCCGCCGCGGCCGCCGGCCGTCCGCCGGTCGGCAGCGAGATCGTCCCCTATGCTCCCGGCGAGGGCAATGGGGCCGCGTTCGAGGTGCTGCGGCGCGAGGTGATGATCAACGGCGAGCAGTTGATCGACGCGCAGCAGAGCTTCGACCCGCAGAGCAATCTGCCGGTCGTCACCATCCGCTTCGATTCGGGCGGGTCGGCGACCTTCGCGCGGGTGACGTCGCAGAATGTCGGCAAGCGCTTTGCGATGGTGCTCGACGGACAGGTGCTGTCCGCGCCGTCGATCAACGAGCCGATCCTGGGCGGCAGCGCGCAGATTTCGGGCAGCTTCTCGGTCGCCAGCGCCAACGCACTTGCCATCTCGCTGCGTTCGGGCGCGCTGCCGGTGAAGATGACGGTGGTTGAGGAGCGGACGGTCAGCCCCGAACTGGGCGCCGATTCGATCGAGAAGGGCGTGATCGCGGGCATCATCGCGACCGTGTCGGTGCTCGCGCTGATGCTGGTCGTCTATGGCCGCTTCGGCGTCTATGCGAACATCGCGCTGATCTTCAACGTCTTCCTGATCATCGCGACGATGGCGGCGTTCAACGCGACGCTGACCCTCCCCGGCATTGCCGGCTTCGTACTGACCATCGGCGCCGCGGTCGATGCCAACGTGCTGATCAACGAGCGCATCCGCGAGGAACTGAAACGCGGGCGAAGGCCGTTCCAGGCGGTCGAACTCGGCTATACCGAGGCGAGCCGCGCGATTTTCGACGCCAACGTCACCAACGTCATCGCCGCCGCGCTGATGTTCTGGTTCGGCTCCGGCCCGATCAAGGGCTTTGCCGTGGTGCTGACCATCGGCATCGTCACCAGCGTCTTTACCGCCGTCACCGTCACGCGCATGTTCGTCGCCCACTGGCTGCGTGCGAAGCGCCCGGCGTCGATTCACATTTAAGGGAGCGAAACGATGCGCCTGCTGAAACTCGTCCCCGACGATACGAACATCGATTTTCTGAAGTGGCGCAAGGTCGCGTCCTTCATGAGCTTCTTTCTGGTCGTCATCTCGATCGCGCTGGTCGCGGTGCGGGGGCTGAATCTGGGCGTCGACTTCGTCGGCGGCCAGTCGGTCCACGTCGAATTCACCGGGGAGATGCCGGAGATCGGCGACATCCGCGAGGAGGTCGGCAAGATCGGCCTGGGCGAAGCGACGATCCAGCAATTCGGGTCGGACAAGGCAGTGTCGATCCGCACGGCGCTACCCGAAGGCGACCAGGCGGCCGCCGAACGCGCCGGCCAGCAACTCGTCGCCGGCATTCAGAAGGCGTTCCCGACCGCACACACCGGGCAGGTCGAGACGGTGTCGGGCAAGGTGTCGGAAGAACTGCTGCGCACCGGCGCGATCAGCCTTGCGCTCGCGATGCTGGGCATCTCCATCTATATCTGGGTTCGCTTCGAATGGCAGTTCGGTGTCGGCGCGCTTGGCCGCCTGTTCCACGAGGTGGCGCTGACCTTCGGCTTCTTTGCCGTGACCCAGATCCAGTTCGATCTGAACAGCGTCGCGGCGCTGCTGACGATCGTTGGCTATTCGCTGAACGACACGATCGTAGTGTATGACCGCATCCGCGAAAATCTGAAGAAATATCGCAAGATGGAGATCGTTCCGCTGCTCAACCTGAGCATCAACGAAACGCTTTCGCGCACGGTGATGACCAGCGTTGCGGTGCTGATGGCGCTGACGGTGCTGCTGATCTTCGGCCCCGACGTGATCTTCGGCTTTACCGCTGCGATGCTGCTTGGTGTGTTTGTCGGCACCTATTCGTCGATCCTGATGTCGACGCCGGTGCTGGTGTGGCTGAAGGTCGGTCCGCACAGCTTCGTGCCCCGTACCTCCGCCGGAGCCGACGGCGCGGAGCGGGTGGCAAGCCGGAATGACGACGGGGCGGTGGTTTGAACCGCGCCCGTTAAATTCGCAGCTTTGACTTCCCTTCGCGTCGAGCGAAGTCGAGGCACGAGCGGGGATGTGAATCCTCTTTAAAGCATCACGTTCCGGCTTCTGCGCAGCGGCGGAGGTGGTCGGCCAGCTCGCGGCCGTTGCGATCCCAGTTGAAGCGGCCGGCGAGGCTGGCGGCGACGGCGGAAGGGAGCGGCGGATCGGCGAGAATCGTCGATATGGCATCGGCGATCGTAGGCGCATCGCGCGCGACGATGCGGCCCGCGGCGGGTGAGGTGACGAGTTCGGCCGCGCCGCCCGCATCGCTGATGACGATCGGCGTGCCGCAGGCGAGTGCCTCGACCCACGCATTGGCGAGCCCTTCGCTCGCCGAGGGCATGACCACGACATCGGCGGCGCGGTAAAGCTGCGGCAGGTCGGCGTGTGCGACCGGGCCGATCAGATGGACGCGGTCGGCGACGCCGAGCCTTTGCGCGAGGGCGCGGTAATGGCCCTCTTCCTCTCCCGCGCCGGCAAGCCAGTAATGGACGCCGGGCAGCGTTGCCAGCGCCTCGATCACTAGCGCCTGGCCCTTGCGCGGGATCAGCGCGCCGACGGTGAGGATTGCGGGCGCGGCGCCCATGCCGCGCACCGCGCGCGCGGTGGCTCGGTCGCCGGGGGCGAAGCGGTCGGTGTCGATGCCGGTGTAATGGACCGCCACCTTGCCTGCGTCGATGCCGATCGCCGCCATGTCGCGGCGCAGCGCATCGGACACGGCGAGCAGGTTCGCAGCCTTGTCGGCCGCCGCCAGGAGCTGTGGACGGCTGGCGGGATCGTGACCGAAATGGCTGATATCGGCGCCGCGTGCCTTGATCGAGAAGGGGACGCCGAGCGCCGCGGCGACGCGCATCGCGGCAGGGCCGTCGGGATAGAAGAATTCGGCATCGATGATGTCGGGCGCCGCGGCACGGGCGAGCGGCATCACCGCGCCGGCGATGGCGGCGGGGTTGAAGCGCGCGCCGATGCGCGGGAGCAGCCGGAAGCGCGGACGATGGACGATGAGGCCGTTCCATTGTTCGCTGCGCGGCAGGCGGCGCAGCGCGCGATAGCGCGGATGCAGCGACAGCGGCCAGGGGGGCAGGCCGACCGGCGCGACGACGGTGAGGTCGATGCCCGGCTGCGCGGCGAGCGCGCGCAGGCTGCGCTCGACGAACAGGCCGAAATTGGGGCGCGCCGCATCGGGGAAGAGGGTGGCGATCGAGAGGACGCGTAGCGGAGCGGTCATCTCCAACTCTCGATCCGTGCGTGCCGGGCCTGTCGAAGCACTGTCCTGCCTTATCGCTCGAAGAAAAGAACGGCCCTTCGACAAGCTCAGGGCGAACGGAGATCAGAGAGTCCTTATGAGACGAACGGCGACCGCCGCCCAAGGCGGATTGCTGACCACCTGCTGCCGCTGGCCAGTGCCGAGCGGGAGCAGGTGGAGCTTTTCGCCGTCGACATTGAGCAGGCGCGCGAAGAAGAAGCGGCCGGCGGGGCGGGGGACGAGAAGGTCGCGGTTGAGCGCGCCGATCCAGTCGCCCTCGATGCGGCGGCACCAGATTTCGTCGCCGGCGCGATAGTCGCCGATCGACGAGGTGACGCGCACCGCGACCATATCTTCGCCCGGCCGCGCGGTGAGCGCCTGTTCGGTGCGTGTCGGTGCGTGCGCGCCGTCGGCGCCGAGGTGAGCGGTGATGGTGAGCTGCGTGTCCTGCGGCAGTTGCACGAGTTCGGCGGCTTCGACGCCGAGCGCCTTGGCGATGCGGTTCATCCAGCCGAGCGAGAGGGTGCGGGTGCCGGTTTCGAGGCGGCCGATCGTCTGCGCAGTGGTCGGCGGCTCGCAGCGCTGCGCGACCTCTTCCAGCGTCAGACCCTTGGCGCGGCGCACAGTACGGATGCTGTTGATCATGCAATTGTCCTGATAACCAGATTGGTTTCTTCTTTCCTACAAAATCATCCAATGTCAAGCGGGACATGTAAAGGAGATTCGCATGATCGCACGCCGCCTGGAAACCCGCCCGCATCCCGACGACCGGATCGACCCCGGCAAGACCGGCCCGCAGGTGATGCGGCATGTGACGGTCAATGTCGCCGAAAGCCCGATCGCGTGGCTCGCGGCGCGCGGCCACCTGAACGCTGCGCAGCTTGGCGCGGGCGAGCGGCTGCGTGCCGATTATGAACGCGCTGGGCTGGCGGCGCGGGTCACGATGCGCTGGGACGCGGCGCCGCCCGCCCGGAGCCGCGGCGGGGCGCGGGCGTCGGACGCCTCGCTCGCCCGGATCGACGCGCATAGGCGCTTTCACGCGGCGCTCGACGCCGCGGGGCCGGGACTTGCCGACATCTGCTGGCGGGTGATCTGCGCGGGCGAGGGGATCGGCTGCGCCGAAAAGGGGCTGGGCTGGCCGGCGCGGTCGGGGAAACTGGTGCTGGGGCTGGCGCTCGACCGGCTGGCGCGGTTTTACGGGACGGGGTGAGTGGCGACTTTCGACCGGAAGGCGACGTTTCCATCATCGTCACCCTGAACTTGTTTCAGGGTCCATGGCCTGCCGTTTCCTTCGGCGCAGCGCAGGGTGAGAGGTCCGGCCATGGATGCTGAAACAAGTTCAGCATGACGAGGCCGCGAGGCAGTTTCCCACCCCAATGCCGCCGAACATCGCTTCACCGATGCTGATATTATTGCAGCGCCTCCACCTCTTCGGCCAGCGCCAGCCAGCGGTCTTCGGCAGCGGCTTTTTCCTGGCGCAGCATTTCGAGTTTTTCTGTCAGCGCGGTGAAGCGGGCGTTGTCGCGGGTGAAGAGGCCGCCGTCGGAGAGTTCGGTTCCGATGGCCGCCATTTCCGCCTCGATCTCGTCGATGCGGCCGGGGAGGCGGTCGTAGTCACGCTGGTCTTTGTAGCTGAGTTTCTTGCGCTGTTGTGGAACAGGCCCGCCCCCGGCCCCTCCCGCAAGCGGGAGGGGGGATTTCTTTGCCTTCGCCGCGGCGGGCTTTGCGCGCTTCGCTTCCCAGTCGGCATAGCCGCCCGCGACGATGTCGATCTTGCCCGAACCGTCGAGACCGAGGGTCACGGTGACGGTGCGGTCGAGGAAATCGCGGTCGTGGCTGACGAGCAGGACGGTGCCGTCGTAATCGGCGATCACCTCTTGCAACAGGTCGAGCGTTTCGAGGTCGAGGTCGTTGGTCGGCTCGTCGAGGACGAGCAGGTTCGATTCGCGGGCGAATTCGCGCGCGAGCAGCAGGCGCGAACGCTCGCCGCCCGACAGCGCGGCGACGCTGGTTTCGGCGATGCCGGGGTCGAAGAGAAAATCCTTCAGATACCCCTGGATGTGCTTTCTGACGCCGCGCACCTCGACCCAGTCGCCGCCGTCGGCGAGGATGTCGCGTACTTTCTTGTCGGGCGACAGCAGGCTGCGCTGCTGGTCGATGACGATCCCGTCGAGCGTCGGCGCGAGGGTGATCTTGCCCTCGTCGGGCGGAATCTCGCCGGTCAGCAGCTTGAGCAGGGTCGACTTGCCCGCGCCGTTGGCGCCGACGATGCCGATGCGGTCGCCGCGCTGGATGCGGAAGGTGAAATCCCGGATGATCGTGCGGTCGCCGAAGCGCTTCGTGATTTGATCGGCCACGATCACCGATTTCGAGCGGACGTCGTCATTGGCGAGGCCGAGCTTGGCGACGCCGGGGCCGCCGATCATCGCGGCGCGGGTGGCGCGCATCTCCATCAGCTTTTCGAGCCGGCCCTGGTTGCGGCGGCGGCGCGCGGTGACGCCGCGTTCGAGCCAGTGCACCTCGAGCCGCAGTTTTGCGTCGAGTTTTTCGGCGGCGCGCGTTTCCTCGGCGGTGATCGCCTCCATCCAGGCGTCGAAGCCGCCGAAGCCGATTTCCTTGCGGCGGATATGGCCGCGGTCGAGCCACAGCGTCTGGCGCGTCAGGCGGGTCAGGAAGGTGCGGTCGTGGCTGATGACGACGAAGGCGCCCGCGAAGCGCGACAGCCAGGATTCGAGCCAGTCGATCGCGGCGAGGTCGAGGTGGTTGGTCGGCTCGTCGAGCAGCAGCACGTCTGGATTCTGCGCGAGCGCGCGGGCGATGGCGGCGCGGCGGCGCTCGCCGCCCGAGGCGCTCGCGGCCTCGCGCGCCATGTCGATGCCGAGCTGGTCGGCGATCGCGGCGACTTCATGGCTTTCGGGGGCGTGGTCGCCGCCGGTCGCATAGTCCATCAGCGTCGCATAGCCGGTGAAGTCGGGTTCCTGCTCGAGCAGCACGACATGGGTGCCGGGAACGATGGTGCGCTTGCCCTCGTCAGGGTCGATGCGGCCGGCGAGCAGCTTCAGCAGCGTCGTCTTGCCGGCGCCGTTGCGGCCGATCAGCGCGAGCCGGTCGCGCGCGCCGACATAGATGTCGAGCTCGCGGAACAGCCAGCCGCTGCCCTGGACCAGGCCGAGGCCTTCATATGATAAAATCGGTGCCGCCATGATGAACGGCTCGCTACCGATGCGTTCAGCCTGATGCAAGCGGCCTCGGCGCAAAGGCCGGAACGGGTCCGCTCCGTCGGCGTTACGAGGGTGGGCAACGAACAGGAGATTCTTACATGACGAAGCAGATGTTCATGGCCATGACGGCCGCGCTTTCGCTGGTGGCAGCGACGCCGGCGATCGCGCAACAGGGAGGGACGATGGTGACGGCAGCGACGGCGCAGGGGCCGATATTGAGCTTTTCGGTGAGCGAGGAGGTGCGCGCCCGCCCTGACCAGGCGACCATCGGTGCCGGAGTGCAAACGACCGCGCCGACCGCGGTCGCGGCGATGCAGGCCAATGCCGCCGCCATGGATAAGCTGATCGCCGCCACCAAGGCGCAGGGCATCAAGGTCGAGAATATCCAGACGAGCGGCATCAACCTGTCGCCGCAATATGACTATAGCAATCGCAGCGACGGCCAGCCGCCGCGCTTCCTGGGCTATCAGGTGTCGAACAGCGTCCGCGCGACGACGACCGACATCGCCGGGATCGGGCCGCTGCTCGATGCGCTGGTCGCGGCGGGCGGGACCAATATCGACGGACCGTGGTTCGCGATGAAGGACCCCGACGTGATGCTGGTCGGCGCGCGCGGCGCGGCGATCAAGGCGGCGGACGCCAAGGCGCAGGATTATGCGAAGCTTGCGGGTTTCCGCACTGCCGAATTGGTGGCGATCGGCGAGGGCGGCTTTGCCGGGCCGCAGCCGCCGATGCCGCGCGTGCAGATGATGGCGGCCGAAGCAAAGGCGACGCCGGTCGAGCCGGGGCAGGTCGGCAACACGCTGACGCTGAATTTCCAGTATCGGCTGGTGCGGTAACAACCTCTCGTTCCGTTCGTGTCGAGCCCTTCGACTGCCTTGGCAGGCGCTCAGGATAAACTTCCGGCTGGGCCGGACGTCGAGACACCCCGAAGGCCCGCGCGACCCGATGGGCATCTCGACTTCGCTCGATGCGAACGGGATTATATGTTCGCTTAGCCCAACTCCCCCTCCGCCCAGGGCCAGGGTCGTTCGCGGAACCATTTGGTGATGATGTACTTGCGCCCTTTGCGCACCTTCATCCCGTGGTGGAGCGTGTCGGGGTTGGGCTCGCCGTCCGACCCGACATTGTTCCAGGCGAGCAGCTTGCCGACCTCGGGCTGGTGCATCTTGCCCGTCGCGAGGAAGCGGGTCGCGCCGCCCGCGGCGGGCTGGTTCAGATAAACCATCAGCGTCCAGCTCCGCTGGCCCGGCACCGCGCAATAGGTGTCCCAGTCGCTGCCTTGCGGGTCGAAATAGTCGGTGTGCGCCTTGAACTCCTGTCCCACGTCGTAGCGCTGGCCCTGCAGCGGCTCGCCATATTCCAGCGCGATGCCGGTGAGGTCGTGAAGCCGCACGTTGACCGCGTGGACGAACGGGTCGCGGTGGTCGAGGTCGCAGGTTGTGCTGGTGCGGAACGCCTCGTCGCCATTGGGATCGGCGATCGTCGACGGGCGCGCGTCGCGGTCGATGCGCTCGATCAGTGCGGTGCAGGTCTCCGCGTCAAGGAAATGCGGCAGCATGAACTGAACCAGCTTCGGTGTTGGCGCGCGGCGGATGCCGGCGACGGCGGCAAGCCGCTCGGCGGTGCGGTCGGCGTGCGAGGTCGCCATGTCGACAAAGCTGGGTGCGGCCATGGCGCCCTGTTTAGAGCCGTCGCCGCGCGCGAACAATGCTTGACGAAGGCGGGCGTGCCGCCTATCGCCCGCCCGCTGTCGGCGGCACGTCCGTCCGGCCCCGTGGCGATCGTAGCTCAGTTGGTTAGAGCACCGGTTTGTGGTACCGGGGGTCGTGGGTTCAAGTCCCATCGGTCGCCCCATTTTCTTTCCCTTTTCGCGATTCCGCAGCTTTGGCGTGACTCGATGTCTGCGTTGCTTTATTACGTCTTCGCGTAATTTTTTAACGTGAAGGTGAGTGCCATGTCCGCTGTCTGGGATTTCGCCGATTTCGACGATCACGAGCATGTCCATATGTTCCGCGATCGGACGAGCGGGCTGACCGCGGTGATCGCGGTTCATTCGACCCACCTCGGGCCAGGCGCGGGCGGGGTGCGATACTGGCATTATCCGCAGCGCGCCTCGGCGATCACCGACGCGCTGCGCCTGTCGCGCGGGATGAGCTACAAGAATGCGATGGCCGGGCTGCCGTTGGGCGGCGGCAAGGGCGTGATCCTGGCCGACGAGGGACAGGCGAAGACCCCCGAACTGCTCGCGGCCTTCGGGCGCGCGGTCGAGTCGCTGGGCGGCGCCTATGTCACCGCGGAAGATGTCGGGATGTCGGTCGCGGACATGGTCGAGATCGCACGCGCGACGCGCCACGTCAGTGGCCTGCCCGCGGCGGGCGACGCGGTGGGCGGCAACCCCAGCCCGCTGACCGCGCTCGGCGTCTATCTGGGGATCAAGGCGGCGATCCGCGAGACGCTGGGCACCGATAGCGCGCGGGGCGTGCGCGTCGCGGTGCAGGGTGTCGGCAGCGTCGGAGAAGGCGTCGCGCGGCGGCTGGCGGACGAAGGCGCGAAGCTGACCCTCGCCGACGTCGACCTGACGCGGGCGAAGGCGCTAGCCGAGGAGCTGGGTGCCGAGCTTGTCGATTCGGCGGCGATCATGGAGGTCGAGGCCGACGTGCTGAGCCCCAATGCGCTGGGCGCGATCCTGACCGAGCAGAGCATCGAGACGCTAAAAGCGTCGATCGTCGCGGGCGCCGCCAACAACCAACTCGCGACCGCCGCCGACGGCCAGCGCATCCACGATCGCGGCATCGTCTATGCCCCCGATTATGTCATCAACGCTGGCGGCATCATCAACGTTGCATTGGAATATCTGGGGCAGGGGAGCCGCGAGGAGGTCGAGAGCCGCATTCGGCAGATCCCCGGCCGGCTCGCCGATATCTGGGCAGAGAGCCGGAAGAGCGGCACGCCGGCGGCGGCGGTGGCCGACCGGATGGCGCAAAAGCGGATCGGGCGGGGGTAGAAACGAATCTCAACCCCGTTCGTGCTGAGCTTGTCGAAGCACCGTCCTTCTTTCTTTAAGCGTCGAAAGAAAGAACGGCCCTTCGACAAGCTCAGGGCGAACGGAGTGGGATGGCGTTGGCGATTAAATTCGCTAAGTCCCTCCGCAATGAAGCGGCACTTCTATCTCGTCAGTGGCTGGGCGTCGCTCGGGCTCGGGGCGCTGGGCGCCTTTCTGCCGCTGCTGCCGACGGTGCCGTTCGTGATCCTCGCGGCCTTCTGCTTCGCGCGGTCGTCGCCGCGGCTTGAGGCATGGCTGGTGACGCACCCGCAGTTCGGGCATCATATCGTGGCGTGGCGCGAAAAGGGCGCGATCAGCCGCAAGGGCAAGATCGCCGCGACCGCCGCCTTCGCGCTAAGCATCGTGCTGGCCGCGATCTTTTCGCCATGGCCGTGGGTGATGGCGCCAGTGATCGCCGCCGCGGTGACCGGAAGCTGGATATGGACGAGGCCGGAAGCATAGCCCCCGGCCTCGCCGTTTTCACTCTGTCGCTGATTCAGAAATCGACCGAAACGCGCCCATAGACGAAGCGGCCACTGAAGCCGAAGGGCGAGTAGGACGAATAGGGCAGATAGGCGTTGTTGAGCCCGTAATCATAGCCGTCGACCACGCCATAAGGTGTGCGGTCGGGATATTCGTCGAGCAGGTTATTGGCGCCGACCGCGAGTTGGACCGCGTCGACGGGGCGGAAGCGGAATTCGAGATCGACGACCCATTTCGGCGACAGGGTGAGGTCGCCGGGCGCGGCGCCCTTGGCGACGTCGATGTCGCCCTCGCTGCCGACCGGAATGAACACCGAGCCGTAGCGATTGCCGCGCAGCGTCAGTCCCGCCGGCCCCGATTCCCAATCGAGCCCGACATTGAGTTTGTTCGACGGCTGGCCGTCGGTCAGGCGCAGGCTTTCAGGCCGGGCGAACAGGCGGTCGGCGGTGAAGCCGCTGAAGGTTCGCCGGTCGGTGATCTTGGTGTCGTTGAGGTTGTAGCCCGCGGTCAGCGTCAGCTTGCCGATGCCCATGTCGGGCAGGCGATAGCTGGCGACGACGTCGAGACCCTGGGTGCGGGTGTCGATGCCGTTGATGAAGAAGCGCGCCGACGAGCCTGCCAAACCAGCTTTCTCGAGCGCGTCGCGAATATCCTGCCCCTGCAGATTCTCGGTCAGGGTGATGCGGTCCTTGATCTTGATATTATAATAATCGACCGTGATGTTGAGCCCGCGCACCATGTTGAACACCACGCCGCCACTGAAGTTCAGCGACTTTTCGGGCTTCAGTGGTTCGGCGCCGAGCGCCACCGCGATCGGGGAGCCGACCGGGAAGGTGCCGACCTCCACCAGTCCGACGCCGGTGAGGTTGACCGTCGAGGTGGTCGAGAAGAACTGCTGCGCCATGCCCGGCGCGCGGAAGCCGGTCGATACCGAACCGCGCAGCGCGAGGCCCTCGATCGGCTCGAAGCGCGCCGCGACCTTGCCGTTCACCGTGTCGCCGAAGTCGGAGAAATGTTCGTAGCGGCCAGCGACCTGGACGTTGAACATATCGCTGAGATCGGCGTCGAGTTCGACATAGCCGGCGAAGCTGTCGCGCGAGGCGTCGACTTCGGAGCTGGGCATGAAACCGCCGAACACCTGCGAACCGACGCCCGCGCCCTCGGTATAGAAATAGGGCCCGACCGCGTAGCTCGCGGGTTCGCCCGCGACGATCTTGTAATTCTCATTCCGCCACTCGGCGCCGAGTGCGAGCGAGGTGTCGCCGAAGCCGAGGTCGAGGTCGCGCTGGGCGTCGAAATTCACCGCGGTCTGGCCGTAACGCATGCCGCCGGCGTCGAACTTGCGCGGGCTGTGATCGCCGCCGAGGGAGACGTTGACGCTGTCCTCCACACCATAGTCGAGCCGGTTCGACCCATAGTTGATCGACAGGTCGAGGTTCCAGCCGCCGGCCTCGCCGCGGAGGCCGCCGGCGACCGCGATGTCGTGGATGGTGCTGGTGATGACGGGCAGATAGCCGTCCTCATAAATCGGCGCCCCGCCATTGTCCCAATCGGCGTTGCGGGCGTCGAGCGCGCGGCGATAGAAGCCGGCGCCGTTGGCATCGCGCACGCCGTAGCTGCCGAAGCTGTAGAGTTCCCACCCGCCGACATCCATGCCGGCATTGTAAAAGAAATTCATATCTTTCGATTCGCCGTCGCCGAAGCGGTGCCAGAAGCGGTCGATGGTCGTTTCGCGCGAGTCGCCCGCCGCGGCATAGTTGCGGCGCAGGTCGGCGCCCGAGCGGTTGGTCGGCGAGCGGTCCTTATATTCGGCGGTCAGGTTCAGATAGCCATTGTCGCCGACCGGCAGGCCGATGTTGGTCGCCATGGTCAGCGTGCCGCCGTCGCGCCGCTTGCGGTCGGAGTCGGTGAGGGTGATGACGGGGTTGTCCGAAGCGCCGGTAGTCGGCGCGACGCTGGCGACGTTTTTCACATCCTCCATCGTCGTGATATATTTGCCGTAGCTGATCTGCGCGCGGCCGCCGACGCTCTTCTTGAGCTGGATGTTGATGACGCCGGCGATGGCGTCGGAGCCATATTGCGACGAGGCGCCGTCGCGCAGCACCTCGATCCGTTCGATCGCGATCGGCGGAATCGTGTTCATGTCGACGCCCGACGAGCCGCGCCCGACCGAACCGTTGAGATTGAGCAACGACGAGAGATGGCGGCGCTTGCCGTTGACGAGCACGAGCACCTGGTCGGGCGCGAGCCCGCGCAGCGTCGCGGGGCGCAGCGAGTCGGTGCCGTCGGTCAGCGACGGCTGCGGAAAGTTGAACGAGGGAACGAGCTGATTAAGCAGCCGGTTGGTTTCGGTCGATCCGCTGTTCGCTAACGAATCCGACGAAATGACGTCGATCGGCACCGCCGAGTCGGCGACGGTGCGGTCGGTGCGGCGGGTGCCTGTAACGATGATCGTCGCGCTGTCGTCGACGGCGTCGACGCCCGCGTCCTGCGCCGCGGCGGGGACGGCCCAGCCGGTGGTGGCGAGCGCGGTGGTGACGGCGAGGATGGAGAGAGGATGTGAGGTTCGCATGGTAAGCTCCCTGTTTTTGCGAAGTGGCCCGACCCTAAGGTCCGCTCTGGGCAGCGCCAAGACCACCCCTATTCGACCGGCGGCATTGGAATTGTTACATTTTGGCGGCGGCTGTGGTAATCGTGCAACAGGGGCGACCTTAGTTGATGGCATTATGTTACGCGGTCCGGAGACGCCTTCGACGGTTCGGGGCGGGCTCGCCTCATCAAAGGAAGGACAATGTGTCCACGCCATAATACTGGACCACCGGGACGCCGTCGCCTAAGGCTGCGCGCGCGATGCACGCCTATGCGAATCCGACCCGTTTTCTGGCAATCGCCCGCCCGCTGACCCCCTGGCTGCTCGGCCTGGGGCTGGCGCTGCTGCTCGTCGGCGCGTGGGCGGGGTTGATGCTGGTGCCCGGCGATTACAAGCAGGGCGAGACGGCGCGCATTCTGTATGTCCATGTGCCCTCCGCCTGGCTCGGCATGGGGGGCTGGACCGCGCTCGCGGTCGCGGGACTCGTCCAGCTCGTGTGGCGCCATCCGCTCGCCGGGATCGCGGCGCGGGCGATTGCCGTGCCGGGAATGCTCTTCACCGCGCTCTGCCTCGCCACCGGGTCGATCTGGGGCAAGCCGACCTGGGGAACCTGGTGGGAATGGGACGGGCGGATGACCTCGATGCTTGTTCTCCTCTTTCTCTATGCCGGCTTCGTCGCGCTGACGATGGGCGACGCTAATGAAAATGGGGGCCAGCGGCAGGGCGGGATGCTGTCGCGAGGCGCCGCCGTTTATGCGTTGGTCGGCGCGGTCAACATCCCGATCATCAACCGCAGCGTCGTGTGGTGGAACAGCCTGCACCAGGGGCCAAGCATCACGCTGGGGGGATCGAGCATCGATGCGGCGCTGCTGTGGCCGCTCGGGCTGACCCTGCTCGGCTTTTCATTGCTGTTCGGGGGGATCGTCCTGATGCGGATGCGGCGGATCATCGCCGACAATCGCGTTGCGGCGCGGCTGCGGCGGCTCGCGGACGACGACGAGGGGAATTGAGACCGTGACGGGGGTCATAAGCGGGGGCGGCCAATGGGCCTATGTCGCGGCGGCCTACGCGCTGACCGTGCTGTTGACCGGCGCGGTGCTGTGGCATAGCTGGCGCGCGATGCGCCGGGCCGAAACGCGCAGCGACGCGCTGCGGAGGGACCGCAAATGAAACCCAAGCATCAACGGCTGATCCTGGCCATCGTCGCGCTGGCGGGCGTGGCCGGCGCGGGCGTGCTGGGCGCCAGCGCGCTGCGCGACGAGGCCGCCTATTTCCGCACCCCTGCCGAGGTTGCCGGCGGCAAGGCGACGCCGGGCGAAGCGATGCGGCTGGGCGGCATGGTCGCCGAGGGCAGTATCCGGCATCTGGCCGACGGGGTGACGATCCGCTTCGTCGCGACCGACGGCGAGGCGTCGATCCCGGTCGAGTTCACCGGCATCGTCCCCGACCTGTTCGCGGAAAAGGCGGGGATGGTCGCCGACGGACGGATGCGCGCCGATGGCGTCTTCGCCGCCGACCGCATCCTCGCCAAGCATGACGAGCGCTATATGCCGCCACAGATGGGAGAGATGCCCACGGACATGAAGGCGGCGACAGCGGGATGATCGCCGAGCTCGGCCTTGCGCTGCTCTGGATCGCGGCGGCGCTCGCCTGCCTGTCGCTGATCGCGGGAATCGTCGTGCTGCGCGGCGGGCCGAAGGATGTGGCGGGGCTGGTACGCCCGGCGAGCGTCGCGCAGGGGGTGCTGACCGCGGCCGCCTTTGCCCTGCTGATCGCGCTCTTCGTGCGCTCCGACATGTCGGTCGAGCTGGTCGCGCGCAACAGCCACAGCCTGAAGCCGATGCTGTTCAAGGTCGCGGGGGCGTGGGGCAATCACGAAGGATCGATGCTGCTGTGGCTGACCATCCTCGGCCTGTCGGGGGGGCTGGTCGCGCTGTTCGAGAAACGGCTGCGCGCCGATACGCTGATCGCGACCCTCGCGGCGCAGGCGGCGCTCAGCCTGGGCTTTTTCGCCTTCCTGCTCTTTTCGTCCAACCCGTTCAAGCGGCTACCCATCGCGCCGCCCGACGGGCAGGGGCTCAATCCGCTGCTCCAGGACCCCGGCCTCGCCTTTCACCCGCCGACGCTCTACATCGGCTATGTCGGGCTGTCGGTCGCGTTCAGCTTCGCGGTCGGCGCGCTGGTAACGCGGGAGATCGGGCCGGCCTTCGCGCGCGCGATGCGGCCGTGGGTGCTCGGAAGCTGGATATTCCTGACGCTGGGCATCACCGCGGGCAGCTATTGGGCCTATTATGAGCTCGGCTGGGGCGGCTGGTGGTTCTGGGACCCGGTCGAGAATGTGTCGCTGGTGCCGTGGCTAGCGGGCGCCGCGCTGCTCCATTCGGTCGCGGTGACGGCGACGCGCAACGCGTTGCGTGCCTGGACGGTCATGCTCGCGGTGATCGGTTTTTCGATGTCGATGGTCGGCACCTTCATCGTGCGGTCGGGGCTGCTGACGAGCGTCCACAGCTTCGCGGTCGATCCCGAGCGCGGGACCTTTCTGCTCGTGCTGATGCTCGTCTATATCGGCGGGGCGCTGACGCTTTTCGCCTTTCGCGCCTCGGCGGTTGCCGAGGGCAAGCAGTTCGCGCTCCTCAGCCGCGAGGGGTCGCTGGTCATCAACAATCTGCTGTTGACGACGATCCTCGCGCTGGTGCTGCTCGGCACCCTCTATCCGATCGTCGCCGAAGCGATGGGGGAGAAGATTTCGGTCGGGCCGCCCTATTACAACAAGGTCGCGGGGCCGCTGGCGCTGATCCTGTGCCTGGTGATGGTCGCGGGGCCGCTGCTGCGCTGGCGGCGTGACGACGGCCGGACGCTGTGGGCACGGCTGCCGCTGGCGCTGCTTGCGGGCGCGACGGTGCTGTTCGGGCTTATCCTGTTCGGCGGGCCGATCGGTATCCTGCCGCTGCTCGGCATGACGGTCGCGGCGGTCGTCGCGGTCGCGAGCCTCGCGCCGCTGTGGAAGCGCAAGCTGCGCCGGGTGCCGTTGCCGACCTGGGGGATGGTGATCGCGCATTTCGGGGTGGCGGTCGCGCTCGCCGGGATGGCGGCAGAGAGCGCCTTCATCAAGGAAAGGCTGGTCGCCGCGGCGCCGGGCGAGACGGTGAAGGTCGCCGACTTCACGGTGAAGTTCGCGCGCGTCGAGCCGGTCGCGGGGCCGAACTACACCGCGGTGCGCGCGACTCTGGTCGCGACGACGCCTTCGGGGTCAAGCTTCATCCTGCACCCCGCGGCGCGAACCTTTCCCGGATTGATGGGCGGGGCGCCGACCGAGACCAACGAGGCGGCGTTGCTGACGCGGCCGGGCGGACAGCTCTATGCCGTGCTCGGACAGCCGGTGCCGTCGGCGGACGGGTCGGCCGACCGCTACCAGTTGCGGCTGTGGTGGAAGCCGCTGGTGTGGTGGATATGGCTCGGCGGGGCGTTGATTGCGATGGGCGGGACGTTGGCGCTGCTCGGACGCGCGCAACTGCTCGCGATCTGGCGCGCGCGCCGGGCGCGCAAGGCACAGATGAGGTTTGCGCCATGAAGCGCCGCTGGATATTGTTCGCGCCGCTGGCGATCATGGCGCTGCTATTCGGCGCTTTCCTCTATCGGCTGAGCGTTCCCGACGACCGGCTGATCGAATCGCAATGGATCGACAAGCCGATGCCGCTGTTCGACCTGCCGCCCGCGACCGCCGGGGTGGCGGGGCTGAAGAGCAGCGACTTGGCCGATGGGCGGCCCCGGCTGGTCAATGTCTTCGCGAGCTGGTGCATCCCGTGCCGCGCCGAGGCACCGCAGCTCGAGGCACTCAAGGCGGCCGGCGTGCCGATCGACGGCATCGCTATCCGCGACCGGCCCGACGATGTCGCGGCCTTCCTGCGCGAGAACGGCAATCCCTTCGACCGCATCGGATCGGACGTGCAGAGCAGCGTCCAGATTGCGCTGGGGTCGTCGGGGGTGCCCGAAACCTTTCTGATCGACGGCAAGGGGATCATCCGCGAGCAGATTCAGGGTGTGATCCTGGCCGACGACGTGCCGGGGATCATCGCCCGGCTGGAGGCGATGAAGTGAGCGCGCGGTTGCTGGTCGCGGCGATGTTGACGCTGTTCATGGCGCCGGTCGCCGCGCAGGATCGATTGCCGCCGGCGCCCTATGCCTATCAGCAACTCGCCGATCCCGCGAAGGAAGCGAAGGCGAAGGCGCTGATGGAGACGCTGCGCTGTCTGGTCTGTCAGGGCCAGTCGATCGCCGATAGCGACGCGCCGCTTGCTGGCGACATGCGGCACGAGGTGCGAAGCAAGGTCGCGGCCGGCGAGAGCCCCGACGCGATCCGCAAATGGCTCGTCGCGCGTTACGGAAACTGGGTGAGCTACGACCCGCCGTTCGATCGCGCCACGGCGCTGCTTTGGCTGGCGCCGCTTTTGTTCCTCGCCATCGGCCTGTGGCTTGCCTTTGGGCGGCTGCGCGGCGCGAACCGGGAGGAAGAGCCATGATCTGGGCGTGGATCCTGCTCGCTGCGGCGTTGACCTGGGGGGGCATCGTCTGGATCGGCCGGCCGCCCAAGACGGCGCGCCCGCTCGCCGGGGCGGCGATCATGCTCGGCATCGCGGGCTATGCGCTGCAAGGCAGTCCGGCGCTGCCGGGGCATCCGGTGGCGAAGGAAGGCGCGCCCGAGAGCTTCGGCGAAGCGTTGACCGACACGCGACAGGGCATGGCCGACCGATTCGGCCCGGCGGCGCAGTGGCTGGCGATGTCGGACGGTTTCGCGCGCACCGGCAAGACCGCGCTGGCGGCGCAGACGCTGGAAAAGGGACTGGAGAGCAATCCCGACAATGTCGATCTGTGGGTCGCGCTGGGCAATGCCCTCGTCGCGCATGGCGGCGGGGTGATGTCGCCGGCCGCGGCGCTCGCCTTCGACGAGGCGGCGAAACGCGATCCCGCGCATCCGGCGCCGCCCTTCTTCGCCGGCCTCGCCATGGCGCAGAGCGGCGACCTGAAGGGCGCGGAGGCGGTGTGGAGCGACCTGCTCGCGCGCAGCCCGGCCGACGCGCCGTGGCGCGCCGATCTCGAAATGCGGCTCGCGCAGCTTCGTCAGGCGATGGGCCCGGCGCTGCCCGCCGAGACGCCGGCGGGGCCGTGAAACGGACACTATTCTATTTGCGCGGGCTCGTCTAAAGGGCGGCGCCATGACTGCTGAGTCGCAACAGGTGGCGGCCGGCGCGGACAGCGCCGCGACCCTCGCCGACACGGGCCATCCCGGCCACGCGCATCACGGCGACGGCAAGCTGAAGCTTGCGGTCGGCGCGGTCGGCGTGGTGTTCGGCGACATCGGGACCAGCCCGCTCTACGCCTTTCGCGAAACCTTTGCCGGGCATCATTCGATCGACCCCGACCGGCTGCATATATATGGCGTGCTGAGCCTGGTCTTCTGGTCGATGATGCTGGTCGTCACCTTCAAATATGTGCTGACCATCATGAAGGCCGACAACAAGGGCGAGGGTGGCAGCCTGGCCCTGCTGGCGCTGATCAGCCGCTCGTCGGGCGGCGCGCGCTGGACCTGGCCCATCGTGCTGCTGGGGGTCTTCGCAACCGCGCTCTTCTATGGCGATTCGATGATTACCCCGGCGATGTCGGTGCTCTCGGCGACCGAGGGCCTGAGTTATGTCCACGCCGGGTTCCAGCCCTATATCGTGCCGATCGCGCTGGCGATCCTGATCGGACTGTTCGCGCTGCAATCGCACGGGACGGCGCGGGTCGGGGCATTGTTCGGGCCGATCATGCTCTGTTATTTCCTGATGCTCGCGGTGCTCGGCGTGCTGCACATCGTCGATCACCCGTCGATCATCCTCGCGACGATCAACCCGATCAACGCGCTGCGCTTCTTCTATCTCGACGGCTTCACCGCCTTCATCGCGCTCGGCGCGGTGGTGCTCGCGGTGACGGGGGCCGAAGCGCTCTATGCCGACATGGGGCATTTCGGCCGCAAGCCGATCGGGCTGTCGTGGCTGTGCTTCGTGCTGCCGGCGCTGATGCTCAATTACATGGGGCAGGGCGCGATGGTGATCGAGGCCGACATGGGCGCGCGGCTGGGGATCATCCAGGATCCCTTCTTCCTGATGATGCCCGATGCGTGGCGGATTCCGGTGGTGCTGCTCGCGATCCTCGCGACGATCATCGCGAGCCAGGCGGTGATCTCGGGCGCCTTCTCGCTGACCCAACAGGCGATCCAGCTCGGCTTCATGCCGCGGTTGCGCGTCGATCATACGAGCGCGTCGGCGCAGGGGCAGATCTATATCCCGGTGGTCAATTGGGGGCTGATGGTGATGGTGATCCTGCTCGTCCTCTTCTTCGGATCGTCGAGCAATCTTGCCGCCGCCTATGGCATCGCGGTGACGGGGGCGATGTTCATCGACACCTGCCTGATGTGCGTCGTGCTGTTCGCGCTGTGGAAATGGCCGGCGTGGAAGGCGCTGTCGTTGCTGGCGGTGTTCTTCGTCGTGGACATTGCCTATTTCGGGGCGAATCTGATCAAGGTGCCCGATGGCGGCTGGGTGCCGCTGGCGATCGGGCTTTCCATCTTCACCCTGCTGACTACCTGGTCGCGCGGGCGCAAGCTGATGCAGCAGCAGATGGCCGATGGCGCGATGCCGATCCCGGTGTTCGTGAAATCCGCGGCGAACAGCGCGACGCGCGTGCCGGGCACGGCGGTATTCATGACGTCGAGCGCCGACGGCGTGCCGCACGCGCTGCTCCACAATCTCAAGCACAACAAGGTGCTGCACGAGCGGATCATCCTGCTGACGATCAAGATCGCCGACGTTCCCTTTGTCCGCGAGGTCGATCATTGCGCGCTCGACGATCTGGGACAGGGGTTCCACCGGCTGGTGCTGAACTACGGCTTCATGCAGCCGGTCGACGTGCCCGCGGCGCTGAAGCGCGTCACCGGCTGCGGCGGCGAGTTCAAGATGCTGGAAACCAGCTTTTTCCTGTCGCGCCAGACGCTGATCGCCGCGAAATCGCCGGGGATGCCGATCTGGCGCGAGAAACTGTTCGCGTGGATGCTGCGCAATTCGGAAAGCGCGATGGAATATTTCCGCCTGCCGACGAACCGCGTCGTCGAACTGGGCAGCCAGGTCGCGATCTAGGGGCCTGACCCTAGGCGCGAGGGCGGAGTCCCCGTTTCGGACCTAATTAGCGTTTGAACATTGCCCGCCGCCCTGCGATGCAAGCGGGGTGGGGGCAGAGGTCGATACGCCTATGAACGCCGGTGACAGCGAAGCGTCCAGCCCGCCGCGGCCGGAGCCGCATGTGCTGATCACCGGCTCGGCGCTGCGATCGGGCGCGCCCGATCTTCTGGAAATCGGTTTGCGGCGCATGGGATTGCAGCCGCAGCGGATCGGTGGGGAAGGGCCAGCCGCGTTTCGACTCGCCCTCGGCCGAACGACTGCAACAATCGATGTGCCGGGGGGCGCCACACTCACGGCGGCGGACCCCGCTGACAGGGGAACGAACTCGCTGGCGACGAACCTGCCGCCCGACTGGGCCGGTGGCGGGACATGCTGGCGCGTGACGCCGGCGGCGGCGGATGCCGTGCCGATGCTCGATCCCGCGGCGACGCGCGAGTTCTTCAAACTCGTCGTGCTGCTGATCGACCTGTTCGATGCGAGCCACATTTTCTGGTCGCCCGCGCGGCTGTGGTCCGACGCGCCGCAGTTCCGCGCCGCGGTCGCGGAGATGCTGGCGAGCGGGATGCCGCCGGTGCTGCATCTGATCGCCTTTCGCCGCCGCGAAAGCACGGATGGAGAGGTTGTTGCGACGCGCGGGCTCGCCGCCTTTGCGGGGCAGGAACTGGAGGCGGCGGTGCCGCCCGGCTGGACGATGACGGACATGGTCAAGCGGCTCGCGCGGCTGGCGCTCGACCTGATGCTGAACGGCTCGGTTCGAGAGGAGCAGACGGTGGGCGGCCTGCTTGCAGGCGAGCGCGTCCGGATGACTCCGCAGGGCGATGGCGCGCCGCCGCCGGCGGTGCGCGTGGACTTCGAGCGGGCGGGCTGATGGCGGATGGCCGCCCGCCTGCGCCGACCCGGCGACGCTGGCTGGGCGCGGCGCGGGCACCGCGCGGTTATCAGCGCCATCATCTGATCCCGATCGCCCTGCTCCAGCGGCCGCAGATGGCGGTGCTGTTCGAAGCATTGCGCGGCGAAGGCTTTGCGCTGCGGCGGTTCGAGCTCAACGGGCTGATCCTGCCGGCGTGCGAGCGCACCGCGATCGAATGCGGCCACGCGCTGCACCGTGGACCGCATCACGGTTATAGCGATGTGGTCGCGGCGCGGGTCGAATGCGTACGCGCGCATTTTGCGGCGCAGGCGGTGGCCGACCCGCGCGCGGCGCGAGGGACGGCGGTGATGCGGCTCCGGTTGCTGCAGGATGCGACGCGGCGCGCACTGACCGACCGGCACCGGCTCGGCTTCTGGCTCAACCGGCGCGACCCGATGCGGCTGTTCGCCGACCGGCCTTATCTTGACGAGGCGATCGAGCGGCTGTTCGGGGGATAGGTGGGCGCGGCGCCTAGCCGATATATTTGTCCTGCAGCGCGCGGTATGCGTCGCGATATTGCGCGGAGAGTTCGGCGACGAATTCGGTGACCGGGCGAACGCCCGAGACCGAGCCGATGCCCTGGCCCGATCCCCAGATATCCTTCCACGCCTTCGCCTTCGTGTTGCCGCCCGAACCGAAGTTCATCGTTTTGAGGTCGCCTTCGGGCAGATTGTCGGGGTCCATGCCCGCCGCGACGATCGACTGGCGGAGATAGTTGCCGTGGACCCCAGTGAACAGGTTCGAATAGACGATATCACCCGCGCGGCCTTCGACGATGCCGTCCTTGTAGCCCTGGTCGGCATTGGCTTCGGCGGTCGCGATGAAGGCGCTGCCGATATAGGCGAGGTCGGCGCCGCACGCCTGCGCGGCGAGGATCGAGCGACCATGCGCGATCGCGCCCGACAGCGCGACCGTGCCCTCGAACCAGCTGCGGATTTCCTGCACCAGTGCGAAGGGCGACTGGGTGCCCGCATGGCCGCCCGCGCCGGTGGCGACGGGGATCAGCCCGTCGGCGCCCTTTTCGACCGCCTTGCGCGCGAAGCGATCATCGATGACGTCGTGGAGCGTAATGCCGCCCCAATTATGCACCGCCTGATTGAGCTCCTCGCGCGCGCCGAGCGAGGTGATGGTGATCGGCACCTTCCATTTCTCGCAGGTCGCGATGTCGGCCTCGAGCCGGTCGTTCGAGCGATGAACGATCTGGTTGACCGCGAAGGGCGCAGAGAGGCGGTCGGGATTATCGCGATCCCACGCCGCGAGTTCCTCGGTGATGCGATGGAGCCATTCGTCGAGCAGCGACTGCGGGCGGGCGTTGAGCGCGGGAAAGCTGCCGACGATCCCCGCCTTGCACTGCGCGATGACGAGCTCGGGGCCGGAGACGATGAAGAGCGGCGAGCCGATGACGGGCAGGCGCAGGCGGTCGAAGATCGCGGGAAGGGCCATGAATCACTCTCCGGTTGCGGATTTGAAGGTGACCTTAACGTAAACGGAAAGTGTGGCAAGGGGATGCGTGAGCGGCCGGTCAGGCACCGGTGGGACCCTTCAGTTCGACGATATTGCCCTCCGGATCGCGGATGTAGATCGAAGGACCTTCGCCCTCGGCCCCATAGCGCGGACCCGCCTGCTCGATCGCGACGCCGTGACGGGCGAGATGGGCGCGGATCTCGGCGTCGTCGAAGCCGTCGAGAGCGAGCGCGAAATGATCCAGGTTGCGGCCCCCGGTTCCCGGCGCTGCGCCGCCCATCGCGCCGAGCTTGCCCGCGATGGTGATAAGATCGATCAGGGCGTGACCGGCGCGAAGCTGATAGAGGCCGATCTCCGGCTGCTCGCGCTCATCGGTGCAGCCGAGAACCTCCTTGTAGAAGCTGCGCATCCGGTCAAGGTCGACGACGCGCAGCACGATATGGTCGAGGCCATGCAGCGCAAAAGGAGGCGTATCCATGAGCGACTCCTGTTGGTCAGCGCGACCCGATCCCCGGCGCGGCGGGGTCCTTCCAGTCGACGCGGTAGAGGTCGAAGCGGCGGTCGCGCAGGTTCTGGACCGCGCCGCTCTGGCGGCTGGTCAGGAGGTCGGCGAGGCTCAAGTCGGCGATTGCGATCGTCTCGGTATTCGGGGCGGTGTCGGCAGCGACGCCGTCGCGGGCGAAGGCGAAGTCCGACGGGGTCAGGATCGCGCTTTCGGCATAGTGGATGTCCATATTCTCGACGTTCGGCAGGTTTCCGACGACGCCCGAGGTGATGACATAACATTGATTTTCGACCGCGCGCGCGTGGCAGCAATAGCGGACGCGCAGGTAGCCGCGGCGCTCGTCGGTGCAGAAGGGGACGAACAACATCATCGCGCCCTGGTTGACGAGGTGGCGCGCGAGTTCGGGAAATTCGCTATCGTAGCAGATCATCACCCCGATCGGCCCGCAATCGGTGTTGATCGCGTCGGCGCCATAGCCGCCCTTGATGTTCCACCAACGGCGCTCCGACGGGGTCGGGTGCAGCTTTTCCTGGCGATGCACCGACCCGTCGCGCAGGAAGACATAGGCGATGTTGCGGATGTCGCCGCCCTCGACGCGAGTCGGGTGCGAGCCGCCCACGATGTTGATGTTGTAGCCGACCGCGAGCTTTTCCATGAAGGCGAGATAGCGGTCGGTATAGTCGGCGATCTTCAATATCGCCTTTTCGGGCGGCAGCTTGTTCTTGTCGATCGACAGCAGTTCCAGCGTGTAGAGTTCGGGAAAGACGACGAAATCGGCGGCATAGTCGGCGGCGACATCGACGAAATATTCGACCTGCTCCTCGAACTGCTCGATGCGGTCGATGCCGCGCATCTGGAACTGGACGGTCGCGACGCGCACCGAGGCGGGGAGGCGGTCGGGCGCCGAGCCGCGGGTGCGGCCGGTGGTTTCCTCGCGCGGCGAGGCGAGGGGATTTTCCCAGAGCATCAGCACGGCGTGGCCGCCGCTTTCGCGGTCGCTGGGCAGATAGTCGTGGAGGACGCCCTTGACCTGATAGCCCTGGTTGACCTGGAAATTGATGACCGGATCGCGAAGCTGCTTGTCGAGCACCGCAGCGAGATAAGCCTCGGGCTCCGGATATTTGCGGCGGCGGCGGGCGTAGCCCGGCATGCGGCCGCCGAAGGCGATACCCTGCAGCTCGAGCGCCTGACACAATTCCTGCCGCTTGCGGTAGAAGCGCTGGCCGATGCGCAGGCGGCGATAGTCGGGGTCGACGCACACCTCCATGCCGTAGAGGATGTCGCCGTCGGGGTCGTGGCGGGTGCCGAAGCCGCCGCCGCTGATCGCGGTCCAGCGATGGTCGGTCATCGCCGCCGCCTCGGGCACGATCAGGGTCGCGCAGAAGCCGACGACCTGGCCCTCATATTCGGCGAGGAACTGGCCTTCGGGGAAATTGTTGATCTGGCCGCGGATCTGCGCCGCCGAATAGGCTTCGGCGCGGCCATAGACCTTCGCGGTCAGGCGCGCGATCGCGGCGGCGTCGCGGGTTTCCGAATTGCGGATGACGAGCTTGGGCCGGGTCGATTCCATCGCTTCGATATAGGGTGCGGGGCGGGGCTGTCCAATCGGCGGCTCCGCAAAAGCGGGGCGCGGAGAAAAACGCGCGCCTGTCGATTTCGCGATCGCCCGTTCGTCGTCTACACAGGAGGCCATGTCGGCCCCGAAACGAAGGAGATGACCGATGCGTGTGATGGTGTTCGTGAAAGCGACCGAGGACAGCGAAAAGGGCCTGCCGCCCACCGCCGAGATGACCGAGATGTTCGAGGCGATGGGGGCGTTCAACGAGGAGTTGGTGAAGGCCGGCGTTATGATCGACGGCGACGGGCTGAAACCCTCGTCGGCGGGCAAAAGGATCGCCTTCGACGGCGCGAGCCGGACGGTGATCGACGGCCCCTTTGCCGAGGCGCGCGAGCTGGTCGCGGGCTATTGGGTGTGGGAGGTCAAGGACATGGACGAAGCGGTCGCCTGGGCGAAGCGCTGCCCGAATCCGATGCCAGGGCCGAGCGAGCTTGAAATCCGGCCCTTCTATGAGATGGAGGATTTCGGTGACGCGCTGACGCCCGAACTCGCCGAGCGCGAGCAGAAGCTGCGCGATCAGCTCGCGGGGCAATAAGCGCGAATGGCCGCCGCGATGCTTGCCTCGCCCGCCGATCTGGCGGACAAGGCGGGCATGGCGGCGGACCCCACCCACAGGGCGATCGAGGCGGTTTTCCGGATCGAGCGGGCGCGGCTGATCGCCGGGCTCGCGCGGTTGACCCGCGACGTCGACCGCGCCGAGGAACTAGCTCAGGAGGCGCTGCTCGCGGCGCTGACCGATTGGCCGGCGTCGGGCGTTCCAGAGCGGCCGGGGGCCTGGCTGATGGCGGCGGCGAAGCGGCGCGCGATCGACGGGTTCCGCCGCGCGGCGATGCAGGACCGCAAACATGCCGAGATCGCCCGCGAACGGGACGATGAGCGCGACATGAGCATCGAGAGCCTCGAGGCGCGGCTCGACGACGATCTGGGCGATGAGCTGCTCGGGCTGATCTTCGCGGCGTGCCATCCGGCGATATCGCCCGAGGCGCGTGCGGCGCTGACGCTGCGGCTGGTGGGCGGATTGACGGTGGAGGAGATCGCCCGCGCCTTCCTGTCGAACGAGGCGGCGATCGCGGCGCGCATCACCCGCGCCAAGAAGGCGATCGCCAAGGCTGGGGTGGCGTTCGAGGTGCCGCGCGGACGGGCGCTCGCGCCGCGGCTCGCCTCGGTGCTCGAGGTGATCTATTTGATCTTCAACGAAGGCTATGCGGCGACGAGCGGACCCGATCTGGTGCGGCCGCCGATCTGCGCCGAAGCGCAGCGGCTGGGGCGTATTTTGGCGGGACTGATGCCCGACGCGCCCGAAGTGCTGGGACTGCTCGCGCTGATGGAGATTCAGGCGTCGCGGCTGTCGGCGCGGGCCGGACCCGACGGGGCGCTGGTACCGCTGCCCGAGCAGGATCGGGCGCGCTGGGACCAGTTGCTGATCCGGCGCGGCCTGAAGGCGCTGGCGCGGGCCGAGGCGCTGGGCGGCGCCGATGGACCCTATGCGCTGCAGGCGGCGCTCGCCGCGTGCCATGCACGGGCGCGGCGCGCCGAAGAGACCGACTGGCGCCGCATCGGCGCGCTTTACGACCGGCTGGGGCAGGTGATGCCGTCGCCGGTGGTCGAACTCAACCGCGCGGTCGCGCACAGCATGGCGTTCGGCCCCGAGGCGGGGCTGGCGTTGATCGACACGATCGCCGGGGAGGCGGCGCTCCGCAATTATGCGCCGCTGCCGGCGGCACGCGGCGATTTCCTGCTCCGCGCCGGGCGAGCGGCCGAAGCGAAGCTGGCCTTCGAGGCTGCGGCGGCACTGGCGGGGAACGAGCGCGAGCGCGATTTCCTGCTGGCACGGGCTGCGGTTTGCGGAGAGCTGGTGCGATGACGCTGACGGTCGAGACGATCGGGGCCGAGGCGCAGCCCTTGTGCATCCTCGACGATTTCGCCCCGCGCCCCGATGCGCTGCGCGCGGCGGCGGCGGAAGCCGACTTCGAGTCGGCGCGCCATCATTATCCGGGGGTGCGGGCGGCGCTGCCCGGCTTTTATCTGGAGAGCCAGCTCTCGATTATTGCCGCCGCGGCACGGCTGGTGTTCGGGGTCGTGGGCGAGGTACGGCTGATCGACGCGAGCTTTTCCATCGTCGCGACGCCCGCCGCGGCGCTGAGCGTCGTGCAGCGGGTACCCCACTGCGACGCCTTCACCGCCGACCGCATCGCGCTCATCCATTATCTGTCGCCCGACGATCGCGACGGTACCGCCTTCTTCCGGCACCGCGCGACGGGGTTCGAGACGGTGAATGAGGAGCGGCGGGCCGCCTATGCGGCGGCGCTCGACGCCGAACTGGCCACCGCGCCGCCGCCGCCCGGCTATATCGCGGGCGATACCGATGCGTTCGAGCGCATCCATGCCGCCGAAGCGCGCTATAACCGGGCGCTGCTCTATCGGAGTTGGAACCTGCACAGCGGCGCGATCGCGCCCGGCGCCGCCTTGTCGGCCGATCCGCGCGACGGTCGGCTGACGGTGACCGCTTTTCTGTCGATTGTCTGAGGTCGCCCCGTCGGCTCGCCGCGTCCGCTGCACGGCCGGGCAACAGGGCATTTGGCGCGGTGCCGCGCGATGCGGCACGGGCGGCGCATTGCTATTCGACAGGAGCGTCCCATGTCCAAGCCATCCGGCCTGCTCGCAGCCCTGTGCCTCCTTGGCGTGACGCTGTCCGCCGGCCAAGCCGCGCGGGCGCAGGAGGCGGCGCCCGCCGCTTCGCTGACACCCGGCACCAAAGTCTATGACCAGGACGGCCAGGAGGTCGGCCAGATCGTCAAGGTGTCGGGCGACAAGGTGGCGGTCGCGATCGACGGCAATGGGCTGGTGGTGCCGAAGGACGCCTTTATGAAGGGCAAGAAGGGGCCGGCACTGAAGGCGCCGAAGGCGAAGATTCTCGCAGTGCTGAAAGAGGCCGAAGCCGATGCGGCGGCGGTCGACGGGGCGCTGAAGCCGGGGGCCGAGGTGCGCAGCGCCGACGGCGCGGCGGTGCTCGGCAAGGTCAAGGCTGTGGCGGCGCAGGGTGCGGTGCTGGCCACCGGCGAGGGCGACATCACCATGCCGCGCGCCGCCTTTTTCCTGTCGCAGAAGGGACTGGCGGTGAAGGTGACCCAAAAGCAGTTCGTCGAGGGCGTCAAGGCGGCGCGGGCGAAGAAGAAGGGCGGCTGAACGCTGGCGCTCAGGCGAGCGGCTTTCCCATGCGGATGAGCGGGACGGCGACTCCGTCGGATTCGGCGGTCACCGGCGCGATGGGAGTGTAGCCGCAGGCGCGATAGAGCGGTTCGCCGGCGAGGGTGGCCATCAACTCGGCGCGCGCGAAGCCTGCGGCGCGTGCGGCATCCTCGCACAGCGATATCACCAGCCGGCCGACCCCGCGACGCGCGAAATCGGGGTCGGTGTACATGGCGCGAATGCGCGCCGCATTGGTGGTGGGGTCGAGCAGCGCCGGGTCGCGCAGCTCGGTGCTGTGGTCGCCGCCATAGAGTGTCGCGCGCCGCGACCAGCCGCCGCAGCCGGCGATCCGCCCCTCCGCTTCGACGAGGAAATAGGTGCCGTCGGCGACGAGCTGGGTGTCGAGCCCCATGACCGCGCGGCTCGCGGCGATCTGGGCCGGGCCGAGGAAGTCCTTTTGCAAGTCGGCGATCGCGCGGTCCATTACGGTGCGGAGCGCAGGGAGGTCGGCGGTTACGGCGAGGCGATGGGTGAGCATCGCCCCGCTATAGGCCGCGCGGCGGCGGCGTCCAGCGGTGTACGCCGGGACGCCGCTCCTATCATGACTCTATCGGCGGTACCGTGCGGGGCCGGCGGTCGGGGCCGACGGCGACGAAGATGAAGACCGCCTGCGTGACCTTGTGCCCCTCGTCCGAGTGGCGGTCGCGTCCCCAGGTTTCGACTTCGACATGCATCGAGGTGCGGCCGACCTTGATCAGCCGCCCGAACACCGACAGCTCGTCACCGACGAAGACGGGGCGGTGGAAGGTCATGCCTTCCACCGAGATCGTCACCGCCCGGCCGCGTGCGTGAAGCGACGCGACCGAGGAGGCCGCCAGGTCCATCTGCGCCATCAGCCAGCCGCCGAAGATGTCGCCATAGACATTGGCGTTGGCGGGCATGGCGGTGACCCGGACGGCGGGCTGGCAGGCAGGCATGACCTCATTTGGCATCATAGGCGCCCTTGATGCGCATCTTGTGCGCTGCGGCGACCATCGCGATGAGCGCCGGGCGCACCTCGTCCCACTGGCGCGTCTTGAGCCCGCAATCGGGATTCACCCAGATCTGCGCGGGCGGGAGCTGTTTGCCCGCGAGCGCGAGCAGGTCGGTCATCTCGCGCTCGGCGGGAATGCGCGGGCTGTGGATGTCGTAGACGCCGGGGCCGATCTCGTTCGGATATTCATAGGTCGTGAAGGCTTCGAGCAATTCCATCCGCGAGCGTGCGGTCTCGATCGAGATGACGTCGGCATCCATCGCACCGATCGCGCGGATGATGTCGTTGAACTCCGAATAGCACATGTGGGTGTGGATCTGCGTGTCGTCGCGCACGCCCGAGGATGCGATGCGGAAGCATTCGACCGCCCAGTCCAGATAGGACTGCCATTCGGAGCGGCGCAGCGGCAGGCCTTCGCGCAGCGCCGCCTCGTCGATCTGGACGATGGCGGCGCCGGCTGCCTCGAGGTCCTGCACCTCGTCGCGGATCGCGAGCGCGATCTGGCGACAGCTCGCCTCGCGCGGTTGATCGTCGCGGACGAAGGACCAGTTGAGGATGGTGACCGGGCCGGTGAGCATCCCTTTCATCGGCTTGTCGGTGCAGCCCTGCGCATAGCGCCACCAGTCGACCGTCATCGGTACGGGGCGCGAGACGTCGCCGTAGAGGATCGGCGGGCGGACGCAGCGCGAGCCATAGCTTTGCACCCAGCCTGAGCGGGTGAAGGCGAAGCCGGCAAGCTGCTCGCCGAAATATTGTACCATGTCGTTGCGCTCGAACTCCCCGTGGACGAGGACGTCGAGGCCGATTTCCTCCTGCCAGCGCACCGCGGCCTTCGTCTCCGCCTTCAGATAGCGGTCGTAGGCGGCATCGTCTATCTCGCCGCGGATATGGGCGGCGCGCGCCTTGCGGACCTCGGGCGTCTGCGGAAAGGAGCCGATGGTCGTGGTCGGATAATCGGGGAGGCCGAGGCGCTTGCGCTGCGCCTTGCGGCGCACCGCGAACGGCGCGGTGCGGCCGCCGGCGTCCACGTCGAGCGCGGCGATGCGCGTGGCGACCGCGGGGTCGTGAATCTTCGGCGAGGTCCGGCGCGCGACCGCCGCGATGCGCGAGGCGGAGAAGGCGACGAACGCGGCGTCCTCGCCCTCGTTGAGCGCCCTGGCGAGCGCGGCCAGTTCCTCGACCTTCTGCACCGCGAAGGACAGCCATTGTCCGACCTCCGGGTCGAGGCCAGTTTCGAGCGCCACGTCGACGGGGACATGGAGAAGCGAGCAGGAGGGGGCGAGGATCAGGTCGCGCTCTGCCGCGAGCGGCTTGAGACGCCAGTAGAGATCGGGGAGGTTGGCGCGCCAGATATTGCGGCCGTCGAGGATGCCGAGCGAGAGCAGCACATGCGGCTGGATGCGGGCAAGCACCGGTTCGAGCTGGTCCGGCGCGAGGACGAGATCGAGGTGGAGACCGTGGACCGGAAGCTCGGCGACGAGATCGAGGTTGTCGCCGAGGCCGCCGAAATAGGTGGTGAGCATCAACCGCGGTCCCGCGGTGGCGAGCCTGGCGTAGGCGCGCTGGAAGGCATCGCGCTGGTCCTCGGCCAGGTCGAGGACGAGGCAGGGCTCGTCGATCTGCACCCAGTCGGCACCGCGCTTCGCAAGCCGGGCGAGAATCTCGGCATAGATGTCGAGCAGGGCGGGCAGGAGGGCCAGCGGTTCGACCGCATTGCCCTTTGCGAGCATCAGATAGCTGACGGGGCCGAGCAGGACGGGCCGGGTCTGATAGCCGAGCGCCTTCGCTTCCTCATATTCGTCGAAGATCTTGGTCGAGGCGATGCGGAAGCTCTGGCTGGCGACGAGTTCGGGAACGAGGAAATGATAGTTGGTGTCGAACCATTTGGTCATCTCCATCGCCGTCGCGTCGGCGGCATGGGCGCAGCCGGCATGGGCATGGCCGGTCTGCGAGCCGCGGGCCATGGCGAAATAGAGGTCGGGGCCGACCGTCTCGCCGCTCCAGTCATAGCGGGGCGGGATGGCGCCGATCAGGGCGGAGGTGTCGAGGACATGGTCGTAGAGCGAGAAGTCGTTCGACGGCAGGATGTCGGCACCGAGCGCCTTTTGCCGCGCCCAGTGGGCGACGCGCAGGCCGGCGGCGGCGGTTTGCAGGTCGGCGAGCGAGGATTTGCCTGCCCAGAAGGATTCAAGCGCGAATTTGAGCTCGCGGCGGGTGCCGATGCGGGGAAAACCGAGGGTGGCCGTGCTGACAGTCATCTTCTTCATCACCTTGCTGGGGCAAGGGCGATGGGCAGACGGACACGCACGGTAATCCGCGCCCGCAAGGCAAGGGCCGGGCGCAGCGGTGCATGCGGCCTGACCGGACACCCCGCCGGAGGACGTTTGCGACGAGGCAGGTCTCCTGGCTCACGGATCGTCGCGGCGGTCTGGCCTTCCCGGTCCCTTGCGGACCAGTGACACATATCGACCGCCGCTCACCGCTTACAGTTGCGGGGGCAGCGCCGGTTTTGCACCGGCTTCCCGTCTTAGCTTCGCGTCGCGCAAGCGACGCGAAGAACCTCGACAGCATCCAGCATAGGCCGGCGGCTTCGCTTGTCAATAGTCATATAAAGAATTCTTTATATGACTATAGCGCCATCGCCAGCCCCGCCACGGTCGCCGCGACGATAACGAGCAGGATCGCGGCTTTCGGAGCGTAGGTGGCGATGAGGCCTGGCCGCCGCGGCGGCGGGAAGGTCGGGACGTCGTCGTGAAGCAAGGGCTCGCCGCCGGAAAGCGAAGAGTCGTTGCCGGCCCGCTGCCGCAGCGCTGCGGGGGGCGAGGCGACGCCGGGGCCGCTGATCCCGCTGGCCAGCACCAGCTTTTCGAAAGCGACCGCCATTTTTTCCCGATCGAGATAGGCGTTGAGTATCTCGCGTGACCGGTCGGGTCCGGCCGGAGCGGACAGGTCGGCGACCTTGCGTTCGATCTCGCCGTCGAGGGCGTGGAGCCGGTCCATCGCCTCGATGATCCGTTGCCGGTCGCCGCTTTCCATCGCCAGTTCGAGGCGGATCAGCGAGAGCGTGCTCGCGCGGCAATATTGCAGGCTCCAGAACAGGTCGGCCGCCGCGGGATCGGCCGGTGCGATGGGGTCGCCCTGATCGATGGGGTGCGGTGCGCTCAACTTACTTCTCCTGCGTCCCCCGGCGCAGGGCTTAACGGCAAAGTCGCGCGCGGCGAAACGCCGATCCGGTCAGTCGTGGGTGGGATGCGGCGGAGAGCAGCCGCCCGCAGCCATGGTCAGGACTTTTCCCTTTCGGCGCGGGCGGCTTCGGCACGGATCAGCTTGTCGGCCATCGCGCGCCACGCCGCCGCGGCGCGCAGATTGCGTTCGCGCACCCGGTCAAGCGTCGAGCCGTCGGCATCGGCCTGGCATTTTTCGGCCTGCGCCAGATAGAAATCGCTGGTGGCGGCCATTGCGGCGGCTCCTTTCCGGTTAGTCGACCATGTCGGCGATCAGGCGGCGCAGCTCGCGGCGCGACAGCGTCGGAGAGGTGCGGCGTGGCGCCGGGGGAAGGGTGATCGCCTTGCCGGCGAGCGAAAGCCCCGCCAGGTGTGGGAAGAGAGGCATGTTAGGTAAGCTGTTCATTATATTTATCTTCTTCAATTCATAATCACATTTGTTTTGGTGTTGATACTCCGGTTCGCGCGGTCAGCGCCGCTTGCGCTGCCCGCCGACCGGGCTGCTGCCGCGTTCGCGATAAACGACGCGGCCCTTGCTGAGGTCATAGGGCGTCATCTCGACGCGCACGGCGTCGCCGACGACCGACCGGATGCGGAAACGCCGCATCCGGCCGGCGGTGTAGGCGATGATGCGATGGCCGTTTTCGAGCACGACGCCGAAACGGGCGTCGGGCAGGATCTCGTCGATCACACCATCGAAGGTCAGGGCTTCCTCTTTGGCCAAATATCAGGCCTGTTGGAGGTTGATCGCCGAAACCTTGCCGTTGCGGCCGGTTTCCAGTTCGTAGGAAATGCGCTGATCCTTGTTCAGCGTTTGCATTCCCGCGGCCTGGACGGCGGTGATGTGGACGAAGCTGTCGCCCGAGCCGTCTTCATTTTCGATGAAGCCATAGCCCTTGTCGGTGTTGAAGAATTTGACGGTGCCGATCGGCATGGGGTGTTTCCTTTCACGAAACGGATATCCGCCGGCAAAAGCACCGGCGGAGCTTGTAGCGTGAGAAGGCAAGAATCCACCCGAAAGGGGTATCAATTGTCCGTCGCAGGCGACGTTAGCCTCCCCAATATGGCGCATTTCCGCGAAAAGTCAAGGATGTGGCCTTTCGCGCCGCGGCGTAGCGCGGTTTTGGCGCGCTTGCCCCTCCCCCACCGCCACGCGACGGAGAACATCTTGCCTTCAAGAACCTCCCTGCACTGTAGGAGGAGACCGCGAAGCGGTGGAAGGTCGAAGGTTCAGGCGCCGTTGGCGGCGGAAAGGATCGCCCGCACGCTCGCGGTTGCAACATCCGTGTCGAGGCCGCACCCGAACAGGCTCTTGCCGTCGGCGGTGCGGCATTCGACATAGGCCGCGGCCTGGACGTTGCTGCCCTGGCCGATCGCGTGCTCCGAATAATCGACGATGTCCATCGCCGGGCCGCCGCTTTCGGCGAGCGCGGCGATGACGCTGCTCATCAGGCCGTTGCCGCGGCCGCTGACGCTGCGTTCGGCGCCGTCGATGGTGAGCTTGCCGGCGAAGATGCGGTCGGTGCCGCCCCCCGTTCCCCTGGCGTGCGTTTCGGCCCAGTCGACGAGTTGGAAGCGCTTGCCTTCGCTGGCGAGATACTGGCCCTCGAAGGCGGTCCAGATGTCGTCGGCGCCGAGCTCGCGGCTCGTTTCGTCGGCGACCGCCTGGACGACGTGGCTGAAGCTTGCCTGCATCTTCTTGGGCAGTTTCAGCCCCTTGTCCTGTTCGAGCACCCAGGCGACGCCGCCCTTGCCCGACTGGCTGTTGACGCGGATCACTGCTTCGTAGCTGCGCCCCAGGTCGGCGGGGTCGATGGGGAGGTAGGGGACCTCCCACTTGTCGTCGTTCTGGCGCTCGCGCGCGGCGAAGCCCTTCTTGATCGCGTCCTGATGGCTGCCCGAGAAGGCGGTATAGACCAACTCGCCGCCATAGGGGTGGCGCGGGTGGACAGGGAGCTGGTTGCAATATTCGACCGTGGCGATGACCTCGTCGATGTCCGAGAAGTCGAGCTGTGGGTCGACGCCCTGCGTGTACATGTTGAGCGCGATAGTGACGAGGCAGGTGTTGCCGGTGCGCTCGCCGTTGCCGAACAGGCAGCCCTCGACGCGGTCGCCGCCCGCGAGCAGTCCCAGTTCGGCCGCCGCGACGCCGGTGCCGCGGTCGTTGTGGGTGTGCAGGCTGATGATCGCGCGGTCGCGGTTCGGCAGATGCTTGCAGAAATATTCGATCTGGTCGGCGTAGATGTTCGGGGTCGCCGCCTCGACCGTCGCGGGGAGGTTGAGGATGATCGGATTGTCGGCGGTGGGCTGGAGGATGTCCATCACCGCGGCGCAGCATTCGATGCTGAAATCGAGCTCGGCGGTCGAGAAGGTTTCGGGGCTGTATTCGAAGCGCCAGTCGGTGCCGGGCAGGCGCGCGGCATTGTCGCGCAGTTGCTTCGCGCCGTCGATCGCGATCTGCTTGATCTCTGGCATCTCCATGCCGAAGACGATGCGGCGCCACGCGGGACTGACCGCGTTGTAAAGATGGACGATCGCTCTCTTCGCGCCTTCGAGGCTGTCGAAGCTGGTGCGGATCAGGTCGGCGCGAGCCTGCGTCAGCACCTGCGGCGTGACGTCGTCGGGGATGCGGCCCGAGCGGACGAGGTTCTGGATATAATCGAAGTCGGTGGCGCCCGAGGCGGGGAAGCCGACCTCGATCTCCTTGAGCCCGCATTTGACGAGCAGGTCGAAGAAGCGCGTCTTCTTTTCGGCATCCATCGGGTCGATCAGCGCCTGGTTGCCGTCGCGCAGGTCGGTCGAGAGCCAGATGGGGGCCCGGGTGGTGGTGCGGGCGGGCCACTGGCGGTTTTCCAGCGGGACTTGCGGAAAAGCGCGGTACTTGGGCGAGGGGTCGCGGAGCATGGTCATGGGTCTGGTGTCTTCTGCGGTTGAATGGCGGTGCGGTGTCGGTCGGGCCCTTGGGCGGTCGGCCCGCCGCTAGTCGCGCAGGCCTGAAGTCACGCCCAAGGGCGTGTAAGTCGCAGAAGAAGAAGGCCGCGCATGTGCATGGGGCTCTAGTGATGCAAAATGTCGCGTTTGGCAAGGGGCGCGGCGCGAAAAGTTCGCCGGATCGCATGGTGGCATGCGATCCGGCGCAGGTCAGGGGTCGGGGGCAAATGTCAGCCGTCAGGCGTCTTCATTGTCGCGCAGCGCAGTATCGTCGTCCGCATCCTCGGTAGCGTCGTCGTCGTCGTCGTCGTCTTCGTCGTCGTCCCAGGGTTCGAGCAGATCTTCCTCGACCATATTATCGACCGCGTGGACGCGGACGCCGACCTGCCACTCCTCGACCGCGCCTTCCCACGCGGCCTCGACCTCGGTCAGCGTCGCTTCGGCCGGGTGGGCGGGGCGGACGCCAACGAGGTCGAAATCCTGAAAGCCGTCCTCGGGCGGGGTCAGATGGGCATGGGGTTCGAGCCGGACCTTGCTCCAGCCGGCGGTGGCGGCAAGACCCTCGGCCTCGACGGTAAGCAGCGGATGTTTCTCGTCGCCGCCGATGAAGGCATGCACCTCGACAATTTCGCGTACCAGTTCGCTCATCACACGTACTCCTGCGAAAAGGGCGGGGGTCGCTAACGATCCCCGCCCGTCCCTAGGCGATCGGTATGACAGATTGATGCGTCATTTCTTTTCGAACGCAGCGGTAATCTCCAGCTCGACCTCGTCGCTGACCAGCGGGACGCCGAAGCCGAGGCCGAAGTCGCTGCGGCGGATCGTCGTTTCCGCCTCGAATCCGATGGTTTCGGCGTTGGTCATCGGCGCGGGGCCGGCACCGGTGAAGTCGACGTCGAGCGTCACCGGGCGGGTCACGCCGTTGAGGGTGAGGTTGCCGGTCACCTTTGCCTCGTCGCCGTCGTCGTCGACGACCACCGCGGTCGAGACGAAGCGCGCGGGCGCAGGGTTGGCGCCGAAGAAGTCGGGCTTCGCACCGTCCTTGCCGGGGCGGAGCAGGTGATCCTTGAGCCCGGCGCTGGCGACGGTGACGCTGGCGATGGGGATGGTGACGTCGAGCTTTGCCGCGGCGGGATTTTTCGGGTCGATGGTGAGCGTACCGGTCACGTCGCCGAAGACGCCGAAATAATCGTTGAAGCCCAGATGATTGAGGCGCCAGCCGACGAGGCTGTGATGATGGTCGGCCTGATAGGTGCCGCCGGTGACGCGCGACAGATCCTTCGCACCCGGCGCGGTGGTGGGCATCTGCGCGAGCAGCGGGACGGCGCCGAGCAGCGACAGCGCGAGGAGGGGGGCGACATAACGCATGGGGACAGCTCCTGTTTCGCGGGGGGTAACGGACGCTAGGCGAGCGGGCGGCGGGGCGTCAATCGTCCTTGGCGGCGCGCTCGATTTCGCGGCGCTCGGCATACCATTCGCGCAAGGCCTTGGCGAGGCAGCCGGTCGAGCCGTAGGAACCGACCGGCGAGCAACTGTTCGGGCGGCCGACGCTGGCGACATTCTGGTCGTAATCCTCGACCGCCGCGCCCCAGGCCCCGCCGCGATTGGCCTTTTTCTCCAGGGCCTCCTCGCGCAACTCCTTGGGGACGCGATAGCGTTCGGATTCGGGCTTTTGCGCGCAGACGACGATTTCGTCGCCGGTCGATTCGGGGCAGGGTTCGTCGCCGAAGGTCACGAGGACCGAGATTTTCTGTGCGCCGTCGGCGCTCGGGGCCGGGGCGTCGCTTGCGTCCTGCGCGAGGGCGGGGGCGACGAGCGCCAGCGCAGCCGCGAGCGCGAGAAGGGGAGCCGATGTCATCGTCATAAGATAGTCCCTCGAACCGTCCCCGCAATCGGCGGTAGGGGATCGAGATGAACCTCAGCCGAACGGGCGCGCCTCAGAGGCTGTCGAGCGCGGCGGCGATCGCGGCCCAGACCTCGGCTAGCTCGTCGGGGGTGATGCAATAGGGCGGCATGACGTAGATGCTGTTGCCGAGCGGGCGGAGCAGGACGCCGCGGTCGCGGAAAAAGGCGATCAGGCGCGGGGCGAGTGCGGAGAGATAGCCGCTGTCGGGCGCCGCGACGTCGAGCGCGGCGATGGTGCCTAGGCGGCGGGGGTTCACCACACGCGGATGGCCGGCGAGCAGCGACAGGTGCGCGGCCTGCGCCTCGGCGAGCGCGTCGATGCGTGCCTGCACCGGTTCCTCGTCCCAAATGGCAAGATTGGCGTTGGCGGCGGCGCAGGCGATGGGGTTCGCGGTATAGCTCGACGAATGGTAGAAGAGCCGCGCGCGGTCGGTCGACAGATGCGCGGCGAAGATCGGCTCGACACACAGCGTGACCGCGAGCGGGATCGCGCCGCCGGTCAGCCCCTTCGACAGGCAGAGGATGTCGGGGATGACGCCCGCCTGCTCGCAGGCGAAGCGGGTGCCCGTGCGGCCCCAGCCGGTCATCACCTCGTCGGCGATGAACAGCACGCGGTGGCGGGCGCAGATCGCACGCATTTCGGCGAGCACCCAGGCGGGATAGACCAGCATGCCGCCGGCGCCGAGGATCAGCGGTTCGACGATGAAGGCCGCGGGCGCGTCGCCCGTTTCCTTGGCTGCACAGGCGGCCTCGAGCGCGTCGAGGCAGGCCTGCTCCTGCCCTTCGTGCGGGAAGGGGATGGTGCCCACGTCGAACAGCAGGGGCTGATACGCGCGGTTGTAGACGCCGCGCTCGCCGACCGACATCGCGCCGATCGTGTCGCCGTGATAGCTGTACTGAAGGACGAGGATACGGTGACGATCCTCGCCGATGTTGGCGAAAGTGCCGAGCGCCATCTTGAGCGCGACCTCGACGCTGGTCGAACCCGAGTCGGAGAAGAAGACGCGGGTCAGCGGATCGGGGGTGATGCGGATCAGCCCGGCGGCAAGGCTTTCGGCGGGCTCGTGCGTCCAGCCGGCGTAGATGAGCTGGTCAAGCCTTTCGGTCTGGGCGCGGATGGCGGCCATGATGCGCGGATGGGCGTGGCCGTGAGTGGTGACCCACCAGCTCGATATCGCGTCGATCCAGCTGTTGCCCAGCGCATCGTAGAGGCGGGCGCCGGCGGCGCGCTCGATCAGGGGGATCGGTTCCCCGAGGCCGTGCTGGGTGAAGGGGTGCCAGACGGCACTTTCGGTCGCTTCGTTCATTATGCCGTTCCCGCGAAAGCGGACCATCCGCCGGCCCGCTTCTTCGTGCGCCCTGTGGCAGAGACAGGCGGCGACGAAAAGGAAAAGCGCAATCCTCCCGTGCATTCCGTATGGGAAAAGGGCGCGGCTATTGCTGGAGCGGGATCGTCACCCGACCGGTTGCCGCCCATTCGGTGCCGCGCAGCAGCAGGGTGCGGAACTGCGGATTCGCGAGGTTGGGCGACGGTTCGTCGTGCCATGTGTGCCCTAGCATGGTGACATAGACGCGTCCCTTGCCCCAGCGGCGCACCCAATCCATCGGCTCGCGTTCCTGAACCGCCTCGCACCAGGCATAGGTGAGGAAGGTGAGGGCGCCGCCGCGGATCACGGCTTCGGGGCCATGCTGGCCATAGGTGAGCTGTTCGGACTGGACCGCGAAGCGGGCGGGCAGGCCGCGGGTGATCGGATGGTTCCGGTCGCGCACGGCGACGTCGAAATCGTAGCGGCGCGGATGATTGGGATTCGGGCCGGTGTCGGCGGGAATGACGACCGGATTGCCGGCGGCGTCGAAGGTCACGCCGGGGCCAAAGCTGTTCGGCCGCCACAGGAGTCCCACCATCTCTTCATAGGCCAGCCAGCCGGGGAAGGCGTTATTGGCGGCATGAAAGCTGACGAAACCGCCACCCCGCTTCACATAGGCCTCGAAATCGGTGCGGACCGCGGCCGGCCACTGGACGACGTCGAGACCATGGTCGCCGCCGTTGAAGTTGCTGAGGACGACGTCATAGCGCGCGAAGCGAGGGCGCCAGCCCGTCCAGTCGGCCTCGGGCGCGCCGCGCGGCGGGCTGGTCGAGACATCGACGCGAAAGCGTCCGCTGTCCTCCAGAAGGCTTTTGAGCACCGGGGTGGTGGCGGGCCAGTCGTGATTGTTGACGCCGTCAACAATCAGCACCCGCAGCGGGGCGGATCGGGCGTCCGCCGGCTGGACAAGCGCCGGGATCAGCGCGATGACGGCGAGCAGCAGGCGGACGACCATCGGGTTGGCCCTAGAGGGTGAACAGCGCGGCGGAGTGCGGCGGCACGGTCACGGAGCGTCCGCCCCTGGTGGCGACATTGGTCAGGTTGGTGCCCTGCGTCGCATCGCGCGCCGGTCCGGAAAGGACAATCGCGTCGGGCTTTGCCGGGACGGGCAGGGTGATGGTGGCGGGCGTCAGATCCTTGTTGACGATCGCCACCTTGCGAACGCCATGGCGCTCAACCGCATAGGCGGTGACGAAGCGGCTGGCGCCCGTCAGCGTCGCGGGCACGAAGGTCGCGCCGGTCAGAAGCTGCGCGAACTGAATCCCATAGAATTCCGGACGACGGGAGAAGCCGGTCGAGGGCGCGCCGACGATCGGCGAATAATGGCCGTTGCCGCCGCCGTGCCAGTTGACGCCGACCCAGCCGAGCCGGGCGAAGCGCAGCATGGCGTCGGCGCACCACAGGGCCGAAGCGAGCGTGTCGGAAACGCCCGGCTGGCCGCCGTTCCAGCAACTGTTCCCCTCTGTCATGCGATAGGGAAGGCCCGAGGTCTCGACCGCCTTCTGGACCACCGGGAAGCGCTCGGACCGCATCGTCGTGGTGCTGGGATCGGGCTCCATCAACTGCTCGATCGTCGCTTCCGGATTTCCGGCGGGACCCATGGCGTAATAATGGGCGCTCAGCATCACCACGTCGGGATGCTTAGGCGCCTCGGCGGCGAAGGCGGTCAGATAGTCGAGCTTGTTCGAAATGTCCGGCCCCGCGAACTTCAGGCCGGGCGCGGCCGCCACGATCGCGTTGTGAAATTCGTTCCATTCGCGGATGAAATCGGCCGGTCCCCAGGTGTCGGGGCGATAGCGGGTACGGAAGCCGTCGACCTCGTTGCCGATCTGGATCAGCATCAGCCGGGGTCCCAGGATGCGCTGCACCGCCGCGGCTTCGGCGGCCGCATTTTCCTTGCTGCCCTGGCCGAAATTCAGACCCCAGATACAGGTCCAGCCGGTCGCGTCGAGGAACCCGCGCAGGTTGCGCAGCGCCAGCGCCGTGGTGACGGTGCCGTGCTTTTCCGTCTTGGACGTGTCCGGCCCGAACACCTCAAAGGGGGCGGGGCCCGTGGGGTCCTGCTCCGAATAGCTGGTATATTCACTCGATCCGCCGCCGATGCGCAGCACGCCCGACGGCGACAGTTCGCGGAACAGTGCGATCAGCGCCTTGTTCGACGGCGTGAAGAAATCGGGATTGGCGAATTGCGCGGCTTCGTAGGAAAGGCCGACATAATCGGCCGGGATGGTCGGGCCGCTGGCCGCGTCTTCGAGCGAGAGGCTGATCCCCGGTGTCCGGGCGAAGGCGAGACGGGGCAGGCCGGCCGCCGCGGTGGAGGCGGTGAGGATGCCGAGCAGTTGGCGACGGTTCATAATGGCTCCGAAAGATGGGGGTAAGATTAGGATGGGTTGATGCCTGACGAAAGGTCCGAAAAAGCAGGCGGGCCCGGCCTGCCGGGCCCGCCCGAGGAGGAGCTCAATCGTCCTGGGGTTGCGCCCAGCGCCGCGCGCGGGACGAAGCAAGGCGCAAGCCGAGCGTAACGGTTTGATTCGGCGGTAGCATGATGTCGCAGCTATCCTCGCCGGCGCGCGGCGCCCGCTTGAGCGTGCCGTTCGAGATCGTGGCGGATTCGATCCCGTGCCAGGCCCTCAGCCTGATCGTCTGGGGCCGGAGCGAGGTGATCCGAACCTCGGCGGTGCGGGCATCGAGGTCCCACCGCAGCCGATCTATGCGGGCGAAGGTGCGGGCGCGCATGCCGCTGATGCTGCCGCGACGCAGGTCGACGGGAAGCGCCGGCAGAATCTCGATAAGGCCGGGCCGCGAATAGCAGAGCATCTCCATCAGGATCGTGGGCAGGCCGCCCTGTGCGTCCGGCATCGGGCCGCTATGGGGATTGTGCGAGCTGCGCAACGTCTGGTTGAAATATCCCTGGTTGAGGAGCTGCTTGATCTCCCAGTCGACCAGATAATCATCCTTGAGCCGCGCCGCGGCCAGCGCCCTGTGGCACAGGCCGTGCGCCGAACTGTTGGCGGGGCCGCGCTTTCGGTCGGCGAGCAGCGCGGCGCGCGCCAGGTCGGGCGAGCGGGTCGGCTGAATCTCGTCCGAGGGCCAGGCGCCATAGAGATGCGAGACGTGGCGCTGGTCATAATTTTCGTCCAGACCCGGCCACCCCCATTCCTTGAGCGTGCCGTCCTCGGTGGTGCGATAGGGCGGCATCTTGGCCAGAATCGCCTTCCACTTCGGAATGCTGTCGGCATCGCTGCCGAGAATCTCGCACGCCTCGATCAAATGGGTGAGCACTTCGCGGCAGACCATCACGTCCATCGCCGAATTGATGACGAACGGCACCGGCGGGCTCATGTGGAAGGCGTCGTACGGGGTCAGCGGCCAGGCGTCGGTCGGCAGCGGCTCGGCATTGAGCGGCCAGTTTTCGGGGGAAAAGCTGGGCACGAAGACATAATTGCCGCGCTCATCCTCGACCGAGAGGAAATCCTCGTAGAACAGCGCCAGCTCCTTGAGTCCGGGCACCACGCGGTCGCGCAGGAATTGAAGGTCGCCGGTGACGCAATAATGGTCCCAGAAGGGGCTGTAGACCCAGCCGCCGGCGGAGATCCAATAGGGGTGGGGCCAGATTCCGGCCCCGGCCGTTGTGGCATAGTGATAGCTGACGCCCCAATCCTTGTTGGGCATGATCGGATAGACCGCCCCGCGCGCGCCGAAGATGTTCTTCGCGTTGGTTCGGCAATCGGGGAGCAGGCTTTCGATCCAGTCGTAATAGGGCGCCATCGCTTCCGGCACGTCGCCCATCTCGCCATGCGCGACCTGGAGGTTGATGTTGATATTGACCTCTCCGCTCATCGGTTGGACCGGGAATTCGCCGGACGACAGCAGCAGCCAGTAGCGGCCCATGTCGAAGATCCGTTCGAGCAGCGCGGGCGAATAGTCGGAGCGGGTGCGCTGATCGTCGAGCAACTCCTCGCCCGAATAGCCTTGCTGGCCGGTGCCGCCGAGGTCGAGGGTGACGCGGTTCATGATCTCCGCCTGTCGTGGGCGATGGCGGGCGAGCATCGCGTCATAGTCGCCATCGAGCCCTGCCATGCCGGCGACCAATTCATCGACCCGCTTGGCGTCGAAGTCCTTGAACCAGTCGATCCGGGTCAGCAGGACGATCGAGTCGGCGTTCTCGATGACCAGCTTGTTGCCGTCGAGCCGCGCGGTGCCGCCCTTGCGAACGATACGGACCACGCCGGCATAGCCGTTGCCGTTGACCGCCGGATCGAAGCGGCCGGTGAAGACGAGATGATCCTCGTCGCCGTGCTGGCGGAACGTCACCGGGCCATTGTGACGCCCGAGCGAAGGTGATTGCAGGCTGATCGTCGCACTGACCGGCTTGCCGCCGGGACCGCGAATTTCCTGCACGCCGACATTGTCGGGGCGCGAGACGAAGGTCCGCCGCATCCAGTCGCCGCGATTGTCGCGCCACATCACCCGAATCTCGCCGCTCTCGAAATCGACGGTGCGCAGATAGTCCGAGACCGCGGGCGCCTCCGCGATGTCGATCTTCATCGTGAAGGCCGGGATCGTCGGATGCGCCTTTGTGTTGACCGCCAGGCCGGCGGCGGTGAGCGCCTCGAACGCCTTGTTCACCCCCTCGCGATACTGGCCCGCCAGCAGCAGCTTGCGGATGCCCGGCAGCTCGGCGGCGACATCGGGGGCGTCGAACGGCCGGCGCCAGGGCAGCATCAGCCGCTCGTGACGGAACTGGAGCTGTTCGGCGTAGGGCGCGCCCGTGAGCTCCAGATACATCGGGCCGTTACCCGAGAGCAGCGTGTCGCGGAACGCCTGCCCGGGCGCCGTGCTGCATATGCCGCGGCGAGGGGCCAGCTTGCGGCGCAGCCGTTCGCGGCGCGGCATGGCGGCGACTTTGGGCGGAGCGTTCCTCGCCGAAAGCGGAAGTGGTGCCTTGGGCAGCAGGTCGCGTTCCAGCCCGGCCGGCAAGGGGCGGAGGGCGATGGCGGGGGGCTGCGGGGCGGGCGGCACCGGAGGGGCGTTGCCGGCGGGCGATGCCGGTTCCGCGCCCCCGGCGGCGGTCGATGGTGCCATGCCCGCCAAGGCGGCCATCGCGGCTCCCGTCTTCAAAAGTTCGCGTCGCTCCATGCTCGATCCCCTCCATTATGTTTGGAGTGAACTTAGTTATCAGATTACCTTTAAGTCAATATCAGATATATATGCAGATATATCAGGAGCGATCCCGCACCCCATAGCTGTTGGTCGCATCGGGCTGGGCGGGGAGCGGCGTCACGTCGAACCGGCCCGCAAAGCCCGGCCGATGCAGGACCGCTTCCTCGCCGGCGCGCAGCGACAAGGCGATCCGCCGGTCGCTGAGCCGGCGCATCGTGCCCGCGCCCCGGTGCGCCGGCGTTTCGCCGCCCCAGTCGCATTCGACCACGCAGGGTTCCCCCGCGAGGCTTTTCACCCGGATCCAGGCGGTGCGCCCGCCGCTGCGGCGCGCGCTGACCAGAAAGGCGCCCTCGGCCCGGAAGTCGCCGAACACCAGGTCGGGCCAGGCGGCGGGAACTGCCGGAAAGATACGGATCGCGCCGCCCCAGCTTTGTAGCACCATGTCGTGGATCGATTGCGCGGCAGAGAGCGGAGTCTCGATATTCTGCCCGCTTTCGGCATACATGGTGTTGGCGAAATTCCTGCCGATGCCGGCCTTGCCGGCGAGCAGCGCCTGCAGGTTGTCGAGCGCCGCGTCGCCGTCCCCGAAGGCCGCGTGGAACGAGGCTGCGCCCGAGAGCAGATAGCCGGCCCCCTGGCCGGCGGCCATCGCGGTGTCGACCCATCGGGCAACCGATTTTGCGAGCAACGGCAATTTGGCGGGCGTGTCGCGGTTCTTGAGATAGAGCGGGTAGATCATCATCAGGTGCGAATAGTGGCGGTGCGGCTGAACCGCCCTGTCGGCGCCGATGCGATAGCCATGCTCGTCGACCGGGTAGGGGGTCAGCCGCGCCGCGATGTCGCGCCATTTCGCGAGCGACGGGTGCGTGGTGCCGAGCGCATGGTGCCCCTCGATCAGCGCGCCCGCACCCCAGCGCAGCAACGCGAGATCATAGTTGCAGTCACTGGTGCTGCCGATCTCGGGCGAATAGGTGACGCCCAGGTGCAGCCGGCCGTCGGGCCGTTCGGACAGGATCGGATCATAGAGCGCGACCGCTTCGGCGAGCAGCGGCAGCAATCGCTCACGCAGCATCCGCCGGTCCATCGTGAAGCGATATTGCAGCCAATAGAGGTGACAGACCCAGAGCAGATTGCCCCATTCGCGTTCGTAGCGCCGATCGACCTCCATCGGCGATTCCAGGTCCTGCTGCGTGACATGGCCGATGGCGGCCGCCCCCGGCGCGACGGTGGCGGCGGTGCGGCGCAGCGCGTCGCGATGGGTGTCGAGCGCGTGGAACAGCCCTTCGGCGAGCGCGAGGCGGTTGCCCGGCTGCAGCGCATAATAGCTGAGCTGGACGTTCAGATTCCACGTCAGATAGGGCCAGTTGCTCGGCTGGAGCCAGGGGCCATGCGTGTCGATCACGCCGCCGTCGGGCCGCGCGGCGCAGCCATATTTATAGATCTGGATCCAGTAGAAGCTTTCCAATTGCGTGTCGGGCAGCGACAGGAAACTGGCGCGGTAATGGGCGGCCCACCAGCGGCGATGAGCCGCCGCCGCCTTTGCCGGATCGGCGGCGAGGGCGGCGCGGACATTGTCCGTCGCGGCCTGCAGCGAACCCGCGTCGGGGAAGGACATGACATTGCCGACGACGAGGGTGCGGCGGCCGGGGCCCCGCGTCTGCTCCGCCCAGGCCGTGGTATAGCCGCCGCCCGCCAGCAGCGGCTGGAACCAGCGGTTCACACCATCCGCGTCGCGGCGCTCGCCGGGCGGATTGTCGACCCAGATTCGGACGGGCTGGCCATAGTCGCGCTCGTATCGCGCGGCGTCCGCGGCGGTGCGGACGGGCGGCCGAGTCGAGACGGCGGGGGTGGGGTGCCAGGACCATTGGCAGCCGTCCTCGTCGCCGGACGTTTCGATCTCGATCGCCATATGGGGCTGTTCGGCATGGACGAAGGCGTGCAGCGCGATCGTGCCGCGATCGGTGACGATCTTGCCGACGAGCGCGGCGCGGTACAGGTCCAGCCGTAGCGTCGCGCAGGTGATCCGGCCGACGGGGCGGAGCAGGAAATCGCCGACATGATAGCGGGCGCGGGAATAGGCGTGCCAGCCCCAGCTGAAGTCGCGGCGGTCGAAGACATCGACATTGTCGACCGCAAAGGCGAGCGCGCCGCCGTCCTTCGCCTCGGTCATCGACAGGGCGAGTCGGCCGTTGCCGAGGAAAGGCGCCTCGCCCCAGGTCCGCGGCAGCCGATCCCAGAGCAGATCGTGGCGGGCGAGAAAATCGGCCCAATCGATGGCGTGGGCTCCCAGTGTCGGTGAAGCGGCCATGGCCGGAACGCCGACGAAGGGCACGGTCGCGCCGGCCGCCAACAGGCTGCGGCGGTCCAGCGACGGCCCCTTGCGGCCGTTCCGATCCCATATGTCGTCCATTCTCACCTCCCGCTTCGCGGAAAGTTAGCTGACAAATTTTTGGAAAGCGATCTGCATAATGACCGGCTGGCGATCGGGCTTGCCGCTGCCGGTCTTTGCGTCGCGGAACTGAGGAGTTTTCAGGCGAAGTCTGCGCGATCGAAGTGGGCTGCGAAGGCGTCCGCCAGTGTTTCGGGCGTCAGGGGATCGATGATCGGAAGGCGGCCGAGGCGGCGGAGGCCGCCGAGCTGAGCGATGATCGCCTCGCTGTCGGGGACCGGATCGCCGACGAAGGCGAGCCCGTGGAGCGGGACGCCGCGGGCGCGCAAAGTCTCGATGGTGAGCAGACTGTGGTTGATCGTGCCGAGCCCGGTGCGCGCGCAGACGATCACCGGGATTTGCCAGCGCGCGAAGAGGTCGGCGTAGAGGCAGGTACGGGTGACCGGGACGAGCGCGCCGCCGGCGCCCTCGACCAGCACGTCGCCGGGGGGTGGGGTCAGCGCGTCGGGGTCGATGATAACGCCGTCAACTTCGGCGGCGAAATGCGGCGAGGCGGGGGTGACAAGGCGCCAGGTCTCGGGGTGAACCGGGACGCGGGCGAGGCGGGCGACGACCTCGCTGTCGGTTTCCTCCTCCAGCCCCGACTGGATCGGTTTCCAGTAGGGAAGGCCGAGCGCACCCGCCAATGCCGCGGAAAAGATGGTTTTCCCGATGCCGGTGTCGGTGCCGGTGACGACGAAGCGGGTCATGCCGCCGCCATAGCCGCGGCGAGCGCCTCGGTCATCGCGTCGATGTTGTCGTTGTCAACATGGAGCGTGATCGCGATGCGCAGGCGGGCGGTTCCCTGCGGCACGGTCGGCGGGCGGATGCCGCGGATATCGAAACCGCCGGCCTGGAGCGCAGCGGCGATGCGCATCGTGCGGGCGTTGTCGCCGATGGCCACGGGCAGGATCTGGCTGCCGCTGGCGGGAAGGCCGAGCGCGGCGAGGCGCGCTTCGGCGTGGCGGATGCGGGCGTGGAGCGCCGCCTGCCGCTCGGGCTCGGTCGCGACGATCTCGAGCGCCTGGCGGACGAGCCAGGCGATCAGCGGCGAGGGCGCGGTCGAGAAGATGAAGGGGCGGCCGCGGTTGACGAGGAAGTCGGTGACGATGCGCGGCGCGCAAAGCAGCGCGCCCTCGCAGCCGAGCGCCTTGCCGCAGGTGTGGAGGGTGATGAGATTGCTGCGGCCGGCGAGGTCGTGCGCGAGGCCGGCGCCGGCGGGGCCGAAGGCGCCGGTCGCGTGCGCCTCGTCGACGACCAGCACGCCGTCGTGGCGATCGACGACGGCGGCGAGGTCGGCGAGCGGCGCCGTGTCGCCGTCCATCGAATAGAGGCTTTCCACCGCGATCCACGGCGTGCCGGTGCCACCCGCCTTGCGCCACGCGGCAATGGCATCGTCGAACGCCTGCGCGTCGTTGTGCGCGGCGGCGGCGTGCTCGGCGCGGCCGAGCTTCATACCGTCGTGCGCGCTGGCGTGGATCAGTTCGTCGTGGACGATCAGGTCGCCGCGCTGCGGCAGCGTCGCGAACAGCGCGGCGTTGGCGGCGAAGCCGGTCGCGAAGAACAGCGCCGCCTCGCTGCCGTAATGGCGCGCGGCATGGGCTTCGAGCGCTTCATGCTCTTCATGATTGCCGCGCAGCAGGCGTGAGCCGCCCGAGCCCGCGGGGAGGCCGCGAGCGATGCCGTCGGCGAGCGCGTCGCGGAGCGCGGCGGAGCCGGCGAGGCCGAGATAGTCGTTCGAGGCGAAGTCGATGCCGGTGCGCGGGGTGAGGGCGCGGCGACGATCTTCGGCCGCGAGCGCGGTAAGATCGGCGCGGTGGACGGCGAAGGGGATGTTGCTGCTCGGCATGCGCGCGCTCCCTATAACGAAAGCAGGCTACAAGAAACCGTTCACCCTGAGCTTGTCGAAGGGCCGTTCTCCCTTCGGACGCCGCGAGAAGAACAGTGCTTCGACAAGCTCAGCACGAACGGGAAAGGGGTGGTTCGGTCTTGCGATCTTGTGCAAAGCTGACGAACCCCTCCCCCGAAGGGGAGGAGATTCAACCTGTCAGTTGACGCTCTTGTCGACCAGCTTGTTCTTGGCGATCCATGGCATCATCGCGCGCAGTTCGCTGCCGATCTGTTCGATCGGGTGCGCGGCGGCGGCCTTGCGGCTGGCCTTGAGTTCGGGCTGGCCGGCCTGGTTGTCGAGAACGAAATCCTTGACGAAGCGGCCCGAGGTGATGTCGGCGAGGACGCGCTTCATCTCGGCCTTGGTCTCGTCGGTGATGATGCGCGGGCCGGTCTTGATGTCGCCATATTCGGCGGTGTTCGAGATCGAATAGCGCATGTTGGCGATGCCGCCCTCATAGAGGAGGTCGACGATCAGCTTGGTTTCGTGGAGGCACTCGAAATAGGCCATTTCGGGGGCGTAGCCCGCCTCGACCAGCGTCTCGAAACCCGCCTGGATCAGGTGGGTGATGCCGCCGCAGAGCACCGCCTGTTCGCCGAACAGGTCGGTCTCGCACTCTTCCTTGAACGTCGTCTCGATGATGCCGCTGCGGCCGCCGCCAACCGCCGAGGCATAGCTGAGCGCGAGCGCCTTGGCGTGGCCGTTGCCGGCATTGCCGCTCGCTTCCTGCGCGACCGCGATCAGGCAGGGGACGCCGCCGCCGCGCTGATATTCGCTGCGCACCGTGTGGCCGGGCCCCTTGGGCGCGACCATGAAGACGTCGATGTCGCCGCGCGCCTCGATCAGGCCGAAATGGATGTTGAGGCCGTGCGCGAAGGCGAGCGCGGCGCCGGGCTTCAGATTGTCGGCGAGGTCGTCATAATAGATTTTCGCCTGATGCTCGTCGGGGGCGGCGATCATGATGACGTCGGCCCAGGCGGCGGCGTCCTTGTTGGTCATGACCTGGAAGCCCGCGCCTTCGGCCTTCTTTGCGGTCGCCGAACCGGGACGGAGCGCGATCGCGACCTCGCGCACGCCGCTGTCGCGCAGGTTCTGCGCGTGGGCGTGGCCCTGGCTGCCATAGCCGACGATGACGACCTTCTTGCCCTTGATGAGATCCTGGTCGGCGTCGCGATCGTAGTAAACCTGCATGTCATTCTTCCCTATTCTTCTTTCGTCACCCCGGACTTGATCCGGGGTCCCGCTCAGCAACGGTGGAAAGCGGGACCCCGGATCGAGTCCGGGGTGACGGTGATTGAAACCCGATGCGTAAACCCTAAAGCGCCTCCGGCCCGCGGGCGATGGCGACGACGCCGGTGCGGCCGACCTCGACCAGCCCGCATTCGCGCATCAGCGCGATGAAGCGGTCGACCTTGTCGCTCGAACCGGTGATTTCGAAGATGAAGCTGGTCAGCGTCGTGTCGACGACCTTGGCGCGAAAGACGTCAGCCATGCGCAGCGCCTCGATCCTTTTGTCGCCGGTGCCCGCGACCTTGACCAGCGCGATCTCGCGTTCGACATGCGCGCCCTGGTCGGCGAGATCGATGACCCGGTGGACGGGGACGAGCCGGTCGAGCTGCGCGATGATCTGGTCGATGACCGCGGGCGGGCCCGAGGTGACGATGGTGATGCGCGACACCGCATGGTCGGCGGTGATGTCCGCCACGGTCAGGCTTTCGATATTATAGCCGCGCGCGGTGAACAGGCCGGTGATCTTGGCGAGTACCCCGGCCTGGTTGTCGACGGTGACGGCGAGCACATGGCGCTCGCCCGTTTCGGTGGTGATTTTCATGTCTTTACTCCCCCTCCCGCAGGCGGGAGGGGCCAGGGGTGGAGCGAGCGCAGCGAGCTTCTGCCGGTGCAGATGCCCACCCCGCTGCGACCAGGGAGCAAGCTCCCAAACCTCGCTGCCCCTCCCGCTTGCGGGAGGGGATATGAAAGCCGGAATGTCGCATCACACCAGCGCTTTCGCTTCGTCGTCCATCGTGCCGATGACGTCGCTCGGCTGGAGGATCATCTCGGTGTGCGCCGCGCCCGACGGGATCATCGGGAAGCAGTTGGCGAGCTTGGCGACGCGGCAGTCGACGATGACCGGGCCGGGCGTGTCGATCATGGTGCGGATGCCGTCCTCCAGCTCGCCGAGCGTATCGATGCGCAGGCCGGTCCAGCCATAAGCCTCGGCGAGCTTCACGAAATCGGGCAGGCTGTCGGAATAGCTGTTGGAATAGCGGCTTTCGTAGGTCAGTTCCTGCCACTGGCGGACCATCCCCATCCATTCATTGTTGAGGATGAAGATCTTCACCGGCAGGCGGTGCTGGCTGACCGTGCCCATTTCCTGGATGTTCATCTGCAGGCTGGCCTCGCCCGCGATGCAGATGACGAGGCGGTCGGGCCGGGCGACCTGCGCGCCGACCGCGGCGGGGAAGCCATAGCCCATGGTGCCGAGCCCGCCGCTGGTCAGCCAGCGGTTGGGGGCGGAGAAGCCGAAATGCTGCGCCGCCCACATCTGATGCTGGCCGACCTCGGTGGTGATGATCGGGTCGCGGCCGCGCGTCGCCTCGAACAGCGCCTTGACCGCGCGCTGCGGCATGATGTCGGCGTCGGGTTCCTTCTTCTCCGGGAAGTCGAGGCAGCGGGTCGCGCGCCAGCCGTCGATACGCCGCCACCATTCGCCGAGATCGCGCGCCTTATGGCCTTTTTCCTGCCACGCGGCGATCAGCGCGTCGAGCGCGCGTCCGGCGTCGCCGAGCACCGCGAGGTCGACGGGGACGATCTTGTTGATCGAGCTGCGGTCGATGTCGATGTGGATCTTCTTCGCGTGCGGCGCGAAGGCATCGAGGCGGCCGGTGACGCGGTCGTCGAAGCGCGCGCCGACCGCGATGATCAGGTCGGCACGGTTCATCGCCATGTTCGATTCATAGGTCCCGTGCATGCCGAGCATGCCGAGCCACTTCGGATCGTCCGCCGGAAAGGCGCCGAGCCCCATCAGGGTCGAGGTGATCGGCGCGCCGGTCAGGCCGACGAGCTGGCGCAGCGCTGCGCTCGCGTCCGGTCCCGCGTTGATGACGCCGCCGCCGGTGTAGAAGATCGGGCGCTCGGCCGCCGCGATCAGGTCGATCGTCGCCGCGATGGCGTCGGCGTCGGGCTCGACCTGCGGGCGATAGCTGTGATGCTCGATCAGCTCGGGCACGCTGTAGGTGCCGGTCGCGACCTGCACGTTCTTCGGAATGTCGATGACCACCGGGCCGGGGCGGCCGTGGGTCGCGATATGGAAGGCCTCGTGGATGATCGGGCCGAGCCGGTCGGGGTCCATGACCAGATAATTATGCTTGGTGCAGTGGCGCGTGATGCCCACCGTATCGCATTCCTGAAAGGCGTCGGTGCCGATCAGCGTCGTCGGCACCTGGCCGGTCAGCACGATCATCGGGATCGAATCGAGCAGCGCGTCGGTGATGCCGGTGACGGCATTGGTCGCGCCGGGACCGGAGGTGACGAGCACCACGCCCGGCTTGCCGGTCGAGCGCGCATAGCCCTCCGCCGCGTGGGTCGCCGCCTGTTCGTGGCGGACGAGGATGTGGCGGATCGTCGGGTGGTTGTAGAGCGCGTCATAGATGGGAAGGACTGCGCCGCCCGGATAGCCGAACACCGTATCGACCCCGAGGTCGACCAGCGCCTGAACCACCATGTCGGCACCGCTCATTTCCGTCACGACGAATCTCCTTTCCTGGCCCAGCCCGTGCGCGCGTCAGGGCGCGCTTGTGCGCTGCAACAGAATGGCGGGCAATAGGTGCATGATTCTATCCTGTCAACAGTCTATCACGTAATATTATTGCTATTTCCTTGATAGATTCGATGGATAATGATTCTCTTTGGCGCGGCCAGTCGGCCGAGAGCTGGTGGCGGAACCACGTGTACTGGCGCTTCGCATATTGGCGCGTCGCCGCCTGCGCCCGGTCGAGCGCCTCGTCGCGCGATATGTCGCCGCGCAGCCACGCCGCGATCTGCGGCACGCCGATCGCGCGCATGACGGGAAGGTCGGGGTCGAGACCGCGAGCAAGCAGCGCCTTGACCTCCTCGGCCGCGCCGGCCGCGAACATCGCCCCGAGCCGCGCGTCGCAGCGGGCGCGCAGCCACTCGCGCGGTGGCAGGAGGATGAGCGGGACGAGCGCCACCTCGTCCGCGATGCCGCCTTCGCGCGCGCGCTGCCAGTCGGCGAGCGGGCGGCCGGTTGCGCGCACCACCTCCAGCGCGCGGGCGACGCGTGCGGCGTCGGCGGGGGCGAGGCGCGCTGCGGCGGGGGCATCGAGCCGGGCGAGCGCGGCGTGGGCGTCGGCGACGTCCATTGCGCGCACCTCGGCGCGCACGGCTGGGTCGATCTCTGGCACCGGGGCGATGCCATAGAGCAGGGTGCGCAGATAGAGGCCGGTGCCGCCGACGAGGATCGGCACCTCATCATCCTCCCACGCTCGAGCGAGGGCGCGGCGGGCGTCGGCGGCCCAGCGTGCGGCGTTGCAGGCTTCGGCTCCGTCGATATGGCCGAACAGGCGGTGCGGCACTCCGGCCATCTCGGCCGGGGTCGGGCGCGCGGACAAGATCGCGAGATCGCGATAAACCTGGCTGGCGTCGGCATTCACCACTTGCGCGCGCCCCACCGCCTGCGCCAAAGCGACGGCAAGGGCGGACTTGCCGCTCGCGGTGGGTCCGGCGATAAGTGCGAGCCGAGGCCGCGAGGATGAAGAAGGAGATGCCATGTTCGTTGCGACGCTGATAGCAGCCGGAAAGCTGACGGGCGAGGTGGTGCGCGAGGCGATCGACCGCCTCGACGCGACGGGGCACGAGGTCGGCGCCCCGCACTGGCTCGACGAGGGCGATGCCGCCGATATCGTCTTTCACGGCAGCCTGGTCAGCGCGCGCGCCGAACTGGCGAAGATGGACCATGGCGCGCTCGACGTCATCGTCCAGCCGCTCGGCGACCGGACCAAGAAGCTGATCATCGCCGACATGGATTCGACGATGATCGGCTGCGAGTGCATCGACGAGCTGGCCGACTATGCCGGGATCAAGGCCGAGGTCGCGGCCATCACCCAGAAGGCGATGCGCGGCGAGGTCGATTTCCGCGGCGCGCTGATGGAACGCGTCGCGCTGCTCGGCGGGCTGGCCGAGGGCGTGCTCGCCGAATGCCGGATGGAGCGGGTGCGGCTGACCCGCGGCGCGCGCACGCTGGTCCAGACGATGAAGGCCTATGGCGCGCATTCGGTGCTGGTCACCGGCGGCTTCACTGCCTTTGCGGCGCCGGTCGGCGAGGCGATCGGCTTCGACCGGGTGGTCGCGAACGAGTTGCTGATCGAAGGCGGAAAGCTGAGCGGCAAGGTCGCCGAGCCGATCGTCGACAAGGATACCAAGCTCGAAACGCTGAAGAGCGAGGCGGCGAAGCATGGCCTGCCGCTCGCCGAGACGCTGGCGGTCGGCGACGGCGCCAACGACATCCCGATGCTGACCGCGGCGGGGCTCGGCGTCGCCTATCACCCGCATCAGGCGGCGGCCGACGCGGCCGACGCGGTGATCCGTCATCATGATTTGACCGCGCTGCTCTGGGCGCAGGGCTATGCGCGGCGGCAATGGGTGCTGGGGTAGCTTTCGAATAATCCTCCCCACGGCTGCGCCGCAGGGAGGATCGTCTATCCCGCCGCCGTCACCTGACGCAGCACCGCCGTGTAGCTGGGTGCGATGGTCATGGCGTCGTGCTTGCCGGCGCGGCCCAGGGCGGCATGGACCTGCGGCAGGCGGTAGCAGGGGACGCCCATGAACAAATGGTGCTCGGCGTGATAATTGACCCAATAGGGCGCCACCGTCGCGCGGGCGAGCCAGCCGGCGTGGGTGGTGCGCGCGTGGGTGAAGGGATCGTCGCTGCCGGTGGTCGTGCAGGCGTGCTCGGCGATGTTGCGGACGCGCAGATAAAGCTGGAAGGTCGTTGCCAGCGCCGCGAGCCAGAGCAGATACGGCGTCCAGCCGTAGAGGGTGAGCGAGGCGGCGAGCAGCACCGCCTGAACGAGCAGGAAGCGGCCGACCGCGCGCGTCACCGCCATCGCGCCGGCGATGTCGGCGGTCGGTGACGTCATGCCGTCGTCGGACTGCCTGTTGAACACCGTGCCGGCGCGGGTGCTGGCGCGGCCCTTTTCGGCCCGCTCGCCGCGCAGCATCGCCTTCAATCCCACGAGCGCATAGCCGAACTGCGCGACGCGCTGCTTGAAGAAGGTCTGGCCGGTGAGATCGCGCAGCACCTTGCGCCAGAGGCTGGCGCGCGTCGTCGGAAAGGGTTTCGACAGCGAGAGGTCGGGGTCCTCCGGTTGCTGCGTATATTTGTGATGCTGAAGATGATAGGTGCGATAGGCGATCAGGTCCGAGCCCACCGCGGCGCCGGTCAGCCATTGGCCGAGGAAATTGTTGAGTTTTCGGTTCGGATGCAGCGCGCCGTGCGCCGCGTCGTGCATCAGGATCGCGAACCCGAGCTGGCGGCCGCCGAGAAAGACGATCGCGAGCAGCCACGCGGCCGGATTCTGCGACCAGGCCGCAAGACCGACGAGTGTGAAGCTGACGATCCAGGCGTGTGCGACGAGCCAGATACCGCGCCACGACGAGGCGCGCGTCAGCGCCGACCATTGGGCGCGGTCGAAGAAGCGGTCGGGCGGCAGGAGGCGGACGGCAGGCATCGGGCGAGTGTAACAAGTTGCGAAGAGAAACTAAAGTGCTTCGATTGTGGGGATGAAGCCGATTGTCGATTATCCCCTCCGCATCCGTAGACGTCATTGCGAGCGGAGCGAAGCAATCTCCAGCAGGCGTCCCACCTTGTCGATGGCTGGAGATTGCTTCGTCGCGACGCTCCTCGCAATGACGAAGGGAGGCTACGGATGTCGCGGGGATAATCGCCGACCTGATCCGGGGTCCCGCTCAGCGACGCCGGAAACGCGGGAGCCCGGATCGACTCCGGAGTGGCGAAGCTTGTAAGATCGTGGCGAGGCTCATGAATGGTGCCCCGTTCTTAACCCGAAATATCCCCCATTTTGGCACAGCAATGGGGCGATTCATCCTTTGGAAATAAGGATTTGGAAACCCCTTTCTGCGAGGGCTCCAGCCGGGTCGAAAACAGCAGGATCGACGGATTTTGGCGGGGAAGGCGAATATCGTCCGGCAGCTTGCGAGCGTGGCGTCGAGCGACGAAACGCTGCTCGACTCGCCCGAATTCGTCGCCCGGCTGACCCGCGTCGCACAGCTTTGGCATTATGTGCTGATCGCGCGCACGCTCGCCTTCTTTTCCTTTGCCTTCTTTCCCGGCATCCCCGGATTTCTGACCGGATCGTGGCAGGGGCCGGTCATGGCGGCGGGGATCGCGTGCGACGTGGTGCTGACGGTGCTGGGGCAGGTGGCGCGGGTGAAGCGCGCGCGGTCGGCGCGGCAGTTGCGGCGGGCGGCGGCGCTCGGCATGGCGATGATCGCGCTCGGCACGCTGGCGAGCGCGGCCACAATGTTTGCGGCGACCGCGGTGCCCGACGGGCGTTTCTTCTTCGACGCCTTCACCGCGGTGCAGCTTGGCGCGATGCTGGTTGCGGCCTCGGCCTCGGCGATCGCGCGGCCGGCCTTCTTTGCCTTTGCCGGCGCGGCGGCCTTCGGCGGGGCGATCGGCGCCGCATCCTGGCCCTTCGCGCTGGCGGGAATCCTGTTCCTTGCGCTGCTGATCGTGATGATGCGCGAGGATATCCGTCACCAGCGCCGCGCGACGCGGGCGCGCCGACAGGCGGTCACCGAACAGCAGCGCGCGATGGGTCTGCTGCGCGAATTCGAGCGCGCCGGGCGCGGCTGGTTCTGGGAGACCGACCGCTATGGCCAGCTCGTCTATATCTCGCCGACCGTCGCGGCGAAACTGGGGCGGCCGCTGGACGAACTGCTCGGCCGGCCCTTTACCGAGATCATCAAGAAGCGCATCGGCAACGACGAGAATGAAGAGCGCACGCTGGGCTTCAGCCTGTCGTCGCGCACGCCGTTCAACGAGCTGATGGTGCGCGCCGCGGTGCCGGGCGAGGAGCGCTGGTGGTCGATATCGGGCCAGCCGATCGGCAACGCGCTCGGCCATTTCCAGGGCTTTCGCGGCAGCGGCACCGACCTGACCGAAAAGAAACGGTCGGAGCGCGAAATCAACCAGCTTGCGCGTTACGACACGCTGACGGGCCTTGCCAACCGGCTGCACATCACCGACCTGCTCGAACGCGCGCTGCGCAACCATATGGGGCAGCCGCAGCCCTGCGCGCTGCTGTTGCTCGACCTCGACCGCTTCAAGGCGGTCAACGACACGCTCGGCCATCCGGTCGGCGACCAATTGCTCCAGCAGGCGGCGGGGCGGCTGACCCAGATCATCGGCGACAAGGGGCAGGTCGGGCGGCTGGGCGGCGACGAATTCCAGATCGTGCTGCCGCAGATCATCCAGGCCGAGAAGATCGCGAGCATCGCCAATGCGATTATCCTGAGCCTCGCCAAGCCCTTCGCTATCGAGGGCGAGCAGGTGCGGATCGGATCGTCGGTCGGCATCGCGGTCGCCGACGGCGCGGCGGTGAGCGCGGCGGCGCTGGTGCGCAACGCCGACCTGGCGCTCTATGCCGCCAAGGACGCGGGGCGCGGCGTCTATCGCTTCTATGCCGACGCGATGCACGACGAGGCGAACGAGCGCAAGGCGATCGAGGATGCGCTGCGCGATGCGCTGGCGCGCGGCGAGCTGCGATTGCTCTATCAGCCGATCGTCGACGTCTCGCGCGAGCGGATCACCGGTTTCGAGGCGCTGATCCGCTGGGAGCGCGACGGCGGCGGGGTGAGCCCGGCGAAATTCATTCCCATCGCCGAGGAATCGAACCTGATCGTGCCGATCGGCGAATGGATCATCCGCACCGCCTGCGCGACGATCGCCAAGCTGGGGTCCGGCTATCGCGTCGCGGTGAACGTGTCGCCGCGTCAGTTCGCCAACGACAAATTGCCCGCGACGATCCTGAGCGCGGTGTCAGCCGCCGGGATCGCGCCCGAGCAGCTCGAGCTGGAGATCACCGAGGGGGTGTTCCTCGACGAAAGCGCCGAGAATCTGGCGATGTTCCAGCGGCTGAAGCGCACCGGGGTGCGGCTGGCGCTCGACGATTTCGGTACCGGCTATTCGGCGCTCGGCTATCTGAAGAAGGCGCCGTTCGACAAGATCAAGATCGACCAGAGCTTCGTGCTCGGCGCCGCCGACGCGGACAGCATGAACGCGGCGATCATCTCGTCGATCGTCGGCCTCGCGACCGCGCTCGGCATGGAGACGACCGCCGAGGGGGTCGAGACGCACGACGACCTGGCGTTGATCCGGCGGCTGGGTTGCAGCCATGTCCAGGGCTATATCTATGGCCGACCGATGAACCTGGATGGGGTGCTGGCGCTGATCGGCGAGGGCGGTGGGCGCGTCGTCGCGCAGGGATATCAGAGCGCGCGCGAGCCGCGGCGACATATCCTGCGGCGGATCGAGGTGACGAGCGGCGGCTATCGCTATGACGCGAACGTGCGCAACATCGCGTCGGGCGGGGCGCTGATCGAAGGGCTGTGGAATGTGCCGCCCGGCGCGGCGCTGACACTGGATTTCGGCGGGGGGACGCGGCTGGAGGCGACCGCGCGCTGGTCGGACGGCAACCGAGTCGGGGTGCAGTTCGCCGAGACGATCGAGGTCGAAGCGCTGATCGGGGCCGCGGGATCGGGTGCCAAGGGGCGCCGCGCGGCATAGCGGCATAAAAGAAGGGCCGGCAAGGCCAGCCCTTCAGTTGGTCTTCCGGTAACCGAAAGGATATTACCAGAAGAAGTCGTAGATGACGTCCACCACTTGGCCCGAATAGATGTCGACGAGCAGCGCGTCGTCATAATAGCGGACCCAGCGATAGCTGCCGTAGGCGGGCGGCAGACGATAATACCAGGGGTCGTTGATCCAGTAGCGCTCGCCGTAGAAGAGCGACCCCAGGGTGAAGCCGATGCTGAATCGCGTGTAGCGATGGTTGCGGTACGGCGAATAATAGCGCGGCATGCGGTAATAGCTGCGGTGCGCCTGGCGGTAATTCCGCCAGTCGTAGCGGCGGTCATGCCGCCAGTCGCGGCTCCAGTTGCGACGATCGCTGCGATTGCGGTCCCAACGACGGTCGTTGTCGCGGTCCCAGCGATGATCGTTGCGCCGATCGTTCCGGTCCCAGCGGCGATTGTCATTGCGGTTCCAGTCGCGGCCATCGCGGCGGTCGCCCCGGTTCCAATTCCGATTGTCGTTCCGATTGCGGTCGCGCGTGTCGCGCCGGTTGCGATCCGCCCAGTTGCGAGTTTCGCCACGGTTCCGGTCGACCCGGTTGCGATTCTCGCCGCGGTTGCGATCGGCCCAGTTGCGGTTCGTGCGGGTTTGCGGGCGCTGACGCTCGACGTGCGAGCGTTGGCGCTGCACCTGCGGCCGTTCGCGTCGGACTTGCGGACGGGTCTGGCGCTGTTGCACCCGCGGGCGCGATTCGCCGCGATGATTGCGCTGCGCATTCTGGCTGCGCGAATGATCGCCGCGCTGCGCATTGTGGGTGCGGGGGCTGTCGGGCCGCGCGAAGGCCGGGCCGAGCGGGGTGAGGATGGTCGCCGCCATCAGCAATCCCCCGAAAAACTTCTTCATCGTGCCTGTCTCCATTCCATGTCCCATGGGCCGAAGAGACCAGCCGGGAGCTTGGGACAAGTTATAGGCCTGGCAAGATGATCGGGTGCTGAACCGCATTGTTGCCTGCGGTTCAGCTTGCACCTCACGAACCCGGCGGCGCGCGCATCGCGGGGACGGCGCGCGCGGCGTCCTCTGGCCGAATGCCGGGCGGCGGGGCGGCGGCGATGCGCTCCTCGCCGCGCAGCACCCGCCCGGCGCGGCGCACCGCGGCGCGGATGCGCGGATAGGTGCCGCAGCGGCAGATGTTGGTGATCGCAGCGTCGATCTCGGCATCGCTGGGGCTGCTGTTGCCGCGCAGCAGCACCGCCGCGGCCATGATCATCCCCGACTGGCAGAAACCGCACTGCGGCACCTGTTCGGCGACCCACGCCTGCTGCACCGGATGGCTGCGGTCTCGCGACAGACCCTCGATCGTCGTGACGAGGCGTCCCTCGCACTCGGCGATGGTGACGAGGCAACTGCGGATCGCCTCGCCGTCGATGTCGACGGTGCAGGCGCCGCAATCGCCGGTGCCGCAGCCATATTTGGTGCCGGTCAGGTTCGACGCATCGCGCAGCGCCCACAGCAGAGGCGTTTCGGGGTCCATGCGATATTCGACCGGCCGGTCGTTGACCGAGAATTTCGTCATGCGATCCGCAATAGCGAAACGGCGAGATTAGTCACGCCAACTCGTGTCGATCTTGTCGACCTTGCGCACCATCGCGTCGAACTCGGCCTTGCCCGCGCCGCCGGGAATCTGTGCCTGATAGAGGTCGCGCTGGTGGACCTTGACGACATCGTCGCCGATCAGGATCGGCTTGCCCATACTCATCGTCGCGAGCTGGATCTCGCAGGCGCGCTGGAGCGCCCAATATTTGATGAACGCTTCGGACAGGGTGCGACCCATGACGACGGGGCCGTGGTTGCGGAGCATCAGGATGCGCTTGTCGCCGAGATGCTCGAGCAGCCGTACGCCTTCCTCCTCGCGCACCGTGATGCCCTCGAAATCATGATAGGCGATCTGGCCCATATAGTTGCAGGCATAGAAATTGGTCGGCTGCAGTCCGCCCTCGAGCGCGCAGACCGCCATCGTTGCGGTCGTGTGGGTGTGGATGATCGCGTGCGCGTCGGGCAGTTCGCGGTGGAACAGGCTGTGCTGGACGAAGCCCGCCTTGTTGACGTGCCACGGATTGTCGGCGTCGACCTTGTTGCCGTCGATGTCGATCTTGATCAGGCTCGACGCGGTGACCTCGCTGAAATGCATGCCATAGGGGTTGATGAGATAGCTGCCGTCCTCTTCGGGCACCTTCACCGTGATATGGTTGAAGATCATCTCGTCCCAGCCCATCATCGCGAAGATGCGATAGCAGGCGGCGAGTTCCTGCCGCGCCGTCCATTCGGCTTCGCTATATTTGCTGTTGCGCTTGAGCTGGGTCGCCATCGGATATCCTCTTTTCGCTATCGGTTTCGTCCTGCTACCTATGCCACAGGGGAAGGGGACGGCACAATGGCGGAGCGCCCGGCCGGGTACGTGCGACGGCCTGCCACGCGGGGGCTTGCATTTCGGCGCGAATCTCTCTAGTGGCGCTCCATCGGACGCCCGCGTTTTCGCGGCGCTCTTTTTATTGCCCGAATATCGGTGGCCAGCGGCGAACCGGACTTTTCCCGGAACCGCAGGCCGTCCGACGAACAGGAGACGACACGGCGTATGCAGATCATCGTTCGCGACAATAATGTCGACCAGGCCCTTCGCGCGCTCAAGAAGAAGCTGCAGCGTGAGGGCGTGTATCGCGAAATGAAGCTGCGCCGCCACTATGAGAAGCCGAGCGAGAAGCGCGCGCGCGAACGCGCCGCCGCCGTCCGCCGCGCCCGCAAGATGGAGCGCAAGCGGATGGAGCGCGACGGGATCAAGTAGCCGTCCATCCCGTTCGGGATCCTGATTCGAGAAACGGGCGCTGCGGCAACGCGGCGCCCTTTTTCGTTGGGGAAGGGGCGGACGGCGGGACACGGCGGTCAGCATTTCATAACCTTGTCATTCCCGCGAAAGCGGGAATCTCGTGTAGGGCTAGCCAACGCACGCTCTGGATTCCTGCTTTCGCGGGAATGACAAGGGTGGGCGAGTGGCCGCTTCCCACCCCGAGGACATGTGACCGTCGCCGCCAACTTCCCGCTGGACCGCTTGCGTTCCGTCCGCCTATAGGCGTGCCCGACATTCGCGCCCGCGGGCGCCAGCGAAGGATCAGCGACGATGAGTGTGACGACGGTTCCATTGCGCCCGGTAGGCAAGGGCGGGCTGTGGCTGCTGTGGATCGGCGTGGCGGCGCTGCTTGCGATCGCGGCGGGCGTCGCCTGGTCGCAGACCCGGGTGAACGGTTTCGAAGTCGTCAAGGCGGGTGAGGGGCCGAGCCCGACCGACGAGGATATCGTGCTGATCAAATATACCGGCCGCCTGTCCGACGGTACGGTGTTCGACCAGCAGGAACAGGCGCCGCTGCCGGTCGCCGGCTCGGTCCCGGGCTTTTCGAAAGCACTCAAGAAGATGCAGCGCGGCGGCAAGTACAAGATCGTGATCCCGCCCGAGGAAGGTTATGGCGAGCAGGCCGCCGGGCCGATCCCGCCGAACAGCACGCTCTATTTCGACGTCGAACTGCTCGATTTCCGCAATGCCGCCGAGGTGCGCGCGATGATGCAGCAGATGCAACAGATGCAGGGCGGCCCGGGTGGCCCGCCGTCGGACGCGCCGCAGCCGTAGGCGCGCACGGCGACGACTGCCGTTTTATCTCAAGGGCGCGATTCCCGGCCGCCTTTCTATTCCGTCTTCGTGCCTCTGTGCGCGTTCCCGAAAATCTCGCACGAGGGCACGAAGGAAAGCGTCATTCCCGCTTTCGCGGGAGTGACGAGGAACGGGAGCGGCGAGCCGTAAATCTGCAACACCCTTTTTCCGTTCGCCCTGAGCTTGTCGAAGGGCCGTTCTTTCCTTCGGGCGTCGCAAAGAAGGACGGTGCTTCGACAAGCTCAGCACGAATGGGAGTTAGGGCGGTCCGATAGACGGACGAGCGACGGCTATGCGGGCTCGGGGCGCGGCGCCGCTTTTCGTTTCGGCTGGTCCGCCGCATTGCGTTCGGCTTCGCGTTCGAGCGCGACCTTGATCATCGCGACGATCGGATCGGCGAGGAAGAGGCCGAGGATGCCGAGCAGAGTGCCGAGCAGGATCTGCGCGGCGAGGACGAGCGCGGGGGCGAGGTCGACGGTCTGTTTCGCGACCATCGGCACGATCAGATAGCCGTCGACCGTCTGGACGATGAAATAGATGGCGATCGCCCACAGGCCGGTGTCGGTGCCCGCCGAGAAGCCGACGAGCACGAGCAGCACGCCCGACACGATCGCGCCAATATTGGGGATGAAGGCGAGCAGGCCGGTGAGCAGGCCCATCAGCGCCGCCATCGGAATGCCGACGGCGAGGCAGGCGAGCCAGGTGCCGACGCCCTCGACCGCCATGCCGAGCAGCCGCCCCGCCATCAGCCGGCGCAGCGTGAAGCCCATGCGGGCGGTGGTGATGTAGAAATCCTCGCGCGCCTTCATCGGCAGCATCCAGGCGACGCCGCGTTCGTAGAGACGCGGCTCGATCGCGAGGAAGATGCCGAGCACCATGATCATGACGACACTGGTCAGCGCGCCGACGACGGTGCCGAGCGCCGCGGTGACGCGCCCGACGGTGCCGGCGAGATTGTCGGTGATCGTCTTGGTATCGAGCTGGAGATTGCCCATGCCGTGATCGCTTGCCCAGGCGGCGATGCGTTCGACCTGCGCCATCACGACCTTTTGCAGCGTCGCCGCCTGGTCGGCGATCTGCGAGCCGGCGAACATGACGGTCCAAGCCATGAAGGCGATGATCGCGAGGCAGACGATGAGCAGCCGCCAGCCGCGCGCGATCGGCAGGACGCGGCCGAGAAGGCGGGTGCCGCCGTCGAGCATCGACGCCATGACGATGCCGGCGAAGATCAGCAGGATCGGCTGGACGAGGATAATGCAGGCGCCGACAAGCAGCGCGAGGCCGACCCAGACGCTCGCCTTGATCAGTTCGGTGCGGACGAGCTCGGTGCGGATTTCGGTGGGGCCGGGGGCGTCGTCGCCGACCTTGGCGCGCGCCTTTGCCTGTTCCTTCTGCTCGGCCATCGCTTCACTCCCTGTCCGCGCCAGCGTCACGCGCGGGCCGGAGATCGGTTCCCGCACGGCCCGAACGCAGCGCGGTGAACCAGCTTAGCGGATTATACCATTTCACGCTGCCGTCGGTCGAAAAGCTGATGAATTCGGCGCGGCCCGCGATCACGTCGAAGGGAACGGGGCCGCCGAGCCCCTTGGCATAGACAGGGACGCGGCTGTCGGCGCTGCCGTCGCGGTTGTCGCCCATCAGGAACAGATGATCCGCGGGCACCTCAATCGGGCCGTAATCGTCTGTGACATAGCCCGGACCCATGTCGATCGTGTCGAAGGTCGCGCCGCCGGGCAGCGTCTCGCGCACGACGGGGAGCTCGAGCACCGCGCGGCCGTTCGCGTCGCGGGTGACGAAACGGAAGAGGTTCGAATCGGGGCCGGGGAGATTGGCGTCGACCGGGATCGACAGCATCGGCTGCACCTCGCGCCGGATCGGCTTCCCGTTGATGATCAGCGCACCCTGCCGCAGCTCGATCGTGTCGCCGGGCAGGCCGATCACGCGCTTGATATAGTCGATCCGCGTTACCGGATGTTCGAGCACGACGATGTCGCCGCGTTTGGGCAGCGTGCCGAACAGCCGCCCCTTCACCTTGGGCGCGAGGTGGAAGCTGACCGAAGCGTAGGACCAGCCATAGGGATATTTGCTGACGATGAGTTGATCGCCGTTGCGCAAGGTCGGCATCATCGAATCGGACGGGATATAGAAGGGCTTGGCGACACAGCTATGGATGCCGAGCACGAGCAGCAGGATCACCACGATGTCGCGGACCAGCTTGCCCCAGCTTCCCTCGTCGGCCGCTTTCTTCTTCTTCGCCATCATTCGTCCCGGATCGCTTCGATGATGACGAAGGCCTGCGCCCAGGGATGATCGTCGGTCAGCGTGAGGTGGATATGCGCGCTGTGCCCCGGCGGGACCATCTGCGCGAGCCGCGCCGCGGCGCCGCCGGTCAGCGCGAGGGTGGGAGCGCCGGAGGGGGCGTTGACGACGCCGATGTCCTTCATGAAGACGCCGCGTTTGAAGCCGGTGCCGACGGCCTTGGAGAAGGCCTCCTTGGCGGCGAAGCGCTTGGCATAGGTGCCGGCGCGGGTGAAGGGACGGCGTGCCGCCTTGGCGCGCTCGACCTCGGTGAAGACGCGTTTTTCGAAGCGCTCGCCGAAGCGGTCGAGCGAGGCCTGAATACGCTCGATATTGCAGAGGTCAGAGCCGAGGCCGATGATCATGACGGTCTCGACAGGCCGTCACCCCTGCGAAAGCAGGGGTCGCAGGAAGCTTGCCGCGCCGGCGCGGGGATGAACCGACAGCGGCCCCAGCTTTCGCTGGGGCGACGATGGGTGTTTCGGCTCACCCTCTCGCCTCGTCCATCAGCTCGCGCATCCGGCGCACGGCGCTTTCCAGCCCGGTGAAGATCGCTTCGCCGATCAGATAATGGCCGATGTTGAGCTCGGCGAGCTGGGGGATGGCCGCGACGGGGACGACATTGTCGTAGGTCAGGCCATGGCCCGCGTGCGGCTCGATGCCGTTCTTCCACGCGAGCGCGGCGGCGTCGGCGAGGCGGCGGAGCTCGGCGGCGCGGTCCTCGCCCTCGGCACGGGCATATCGGCCGGTGTGGAATTCGACGACCGGCGCCCTGAGGCGCATCGCCGCCTCGATCTGGCGCGGGTCGGGCTCGATGAACAGGCTGACGCGGATGCCGGCGTCGGAGAGGCGCGCCACGATCGGGGCGAGGTGGTTGTGCTGGCCCGCGGCGTCGAGCCCGCCCTCGGTCGTGCGCTCCTCGCGCTTCTCGGGCACGATGCAGGCGGCGTGCGGCGCGTGGCGCAGCGCGATGGCGAGCATCTCCTCGGTCGCGGCCATTTCGAGATTGAGCGGCAGGTCGGTCGCGACCTGGATGCGCGCGAGGTCGTCGTCGCGGATGTGGCGCCGGTCCTCGCGCAGGTGCGCGGTGATGCCGTCGCCGCCAACCGCCGCGACGATCTCTGCCGCGCGCACCGGGTCGGGATGGTCGCCGCCGCGCGCGTTGCGGATCGTCGCGACATGGTCGATGTTGACGCCGAGCCGCAGCCGCGCGCCGGGGGCGAAGGGGGCGGTCATGCCGCCGCGCGGCTTCCGGGCTTCACCGCCGGACTGGCGGCGAGATGGTTGGGCAACTCGCCCGGCGCATAGGTCGGGAAGTTGATCGCGACGAGTGGATAGAAGGGCACGCCGAGGTCGACGCTGCCCGCCGAGCGGTCGACGAGCGCGGCTTCGGCGACGACTTCGCCGCCGGCGGCGCGCACCGCCTCCATCGCCTCGCGCGACGACAGGCCGGTGGTCACGACGTCCTCGACCATCAGCACTTTCGCGCCCGCTTCGATCGCGAAGCCGCGGCGCAGCTCGAAGGTGCCGGTAGGACGCTCGACGAAGATCGCCGGCTTGCCGAGGGTGCGACCCATCTCGTGCCCGATGATGACGCCGCCCATAGCCGGCGAGACGACGAGGTCGATCGCGTGCCGCAGCTCGCGCGGCAGCTTGGCGGCGAGCGCCGAGGCGAGGCGGCCGGCGCGGTCGCTGTCCATCAGGACGCGTGCGCATTGCAGGTAATATTCGCTGTGACGGCCCGAGGAGAGGAGGAAATGCCCGTGCAGCAGGGCGTCGGCGGCACGGAACTCGGCCAGGATGTCATCGTCGGTCATGGGAGAATGATGTCTTTTGTCCAAAAGGCGGTCGCGGTCGGCGGCCGGTTCGTGCGGGGCGGATTTGCCCGCTGCAAAATAGTGTTAGAGATGCTTGAGGCAAGCGGCAAGCGGGTCTATAGCGCCCGCGAGATTCAGCTCGTCCGCCAGCCGCCGCGATCCGTCCGGCGGCTTTGCGCGGATGGGCGGATCATCGAAAAGACAACAGGCAACGGGCGGCACTATCCTTATGAAGAGCTTGAAAACCCTTGTAATTGCGGCGGTCTTGTCGCTCGGCACCACGGGTGCGGTGCAGGCGCAGACTCCGGCGACGGCACCCGCCGACGCGCCGGCGGCAGCCGCGACGGCGACTCCGGCTCCGACCGCGACCGACGCCGCAGCGACGACGGCGGCGCCGGCGACCGATACCGCCGCGGTGCCCGCGGGGGATGCGAGCTATGTGCCGATGAAGCCGACTCCCGGCGTCGGCCAGCCGGTCGATGCAGGCTGGAACTTCCAGCCGCAGGCGAGCGTGCTCGGCCATCAGGCCTATGGGCTGAGTCATCATATCCTGCTGCCCGTCATCTCCTTCATCTGTCTGCTGGTGCTCGGCCTGCTGCTCTGGGCGATCTTCCGCTATCGCGCGGCGGCGAACCCCGTGCCGTCGAAGACGACGCACAACACGCTGATCGAAGTGATCTGGACCGGCGTCCCGGTGTTGATCCTCGCGGTGATCGCGGTGCCGTCGATCCGCCTGCTCGCGGCGCAATATGAACCGCCCAAGAAGGACGCGCTGACGATCAAGGTCACGGGATACCAATGGTATTGGGGCTATGCCTATCCCGACCAGGGCATCGGCGAATATGTGTCGAAGATCCTGACCGAGGAGCAGGCGAAGGCGGCGGGCGAGCCCTATCACCTCGCGGTCGACAATCGCATGGTCGTGCCGGTCGGCAAGCAGGTGAAGCTGATCATCACCGGCGCCGACGTGATCCACAGCTTCGCGGTCCCCGCGCTGTGGACCAAGATGGACGCGGTCCCCGGCCGCGCCAACGAAACCACCTTCACCGTCGACAAGCCCGGCGTCTATTACGGCCAGTGCTCGGAACTGTGCGGCGTCGACCATGGCTATATGCCGATCGCGGTCGAGGCGCTGCCGATGGACAAGTGGAAGGCGTGGGTCCGCTCGAAGGGCGGCAACCCCGATCCGCAGCCCGCAGCGGCTGCCGCCGCGGCGCCGGCCCCGGCCGGTCCGATCCCGGCGACCTCCACCACCGCGCCCGCGCAGACGCCCGCCACGGCGCCCGGCGCGACCCCCGCCGCCTCGCCGGCGACGACGAACTGATTGATCGAGGGCCCATAAAATGACCGATATCGCAGCCACTGCACCCGTCCATGGCCATGCCGACCATGCGCATGACGAGCATGACCACAAGCCGGGTTTCTTCGTCCGCTGGTTCATGTCGACGAACCACAAGGACATCGGCACCCTCTATCTGATGTTCGCGATCGTCGCCGGCATCGTCGGCGGCGTCATGTCGGGCATGATGCGCCTCGAACTTGCCGAGCCGGGTATCCAGTATCTGCATGGCTGGGCGCAATTCTTCGATCCCGCTGCGGGCGATACGCAGGCCAAGCATTTCTGGAACGTGCTGATTACCGCGCACGGGCTGATCATGATCTTCTTCATGGTCATGCCGGCGATGATCGGCGGGTTCGGCAACTGGTTCGTGCCGCTGATGATCGGCGCGCCCGACATGGCCTTTCCGCGCATGAACAACGTCAGCTATTGGCTGACGACCGTGGCGTTCGTGCTGCTCGTCGGTTCGATGTTCGTCCCCGGCGGTAGCGGTCTGGGCGCGGGCACGGGCTGGACGCTTTATGCGCCGCTATCGACCAGCGGGTCGGTCGGCCCGGCGGTCGACATGGTGATCTTTTCGGTCCACCTTGCCGGTGCTTCGTCGATCCTCGGCGCGATCAACTTCATCACCACCATTTTCAACATGCGCGCGCCGGGCATGACGCTGCACAAGATGCCGCTGTTCGTGTGGTCGATACTCGTCACCGCCTTCCTGCTGCTGCTCGCGCTGCCGGTACTCGCCGCGGCGATCACCATGCTGCTGACCGACCGCAACTTCGGCACCACCTTCTATGATGCGACGGGCGGCGGTGATCCGGTACTCTATCAGCACCTGTTCTGGTTCTTCGGCCACCCCGAAGTCTACATCATGATCCTGCCGGGCTTCGGCATCGTCAGCCAGGTCATCTCGACCTTCAGCCGCAAGCCGGTGTTCGGCTATCTCGGCATGGCCTATGCGATGGTCGCGATCGGCGTCGTCGGCTTCATCGTGTGGGCGCACCACATGTTCACCGTCGGCATGAGCGTGAACCTGAAGATGTATTTCACCGCGGCGACCATGGTCATCGCGGTCCCGACCGGCATCAAGATCTTTAGCTGGATCGCGACCATGTGGGGCGGCAGCCTGCGCTTCACCACCCCGATGGTCTGGGCGCTCGGCTTCATCTTCATGTTCACCGTCGGCGGCGTCACCGGCGTCGTGCTCGCCAACGGCGGCGTCGACACCAATTTGCACGACACCTATTATGTCGTCGCGCACTTCCACTATGTGCTGTCGCTCGGCGCGGTCTTCTCGCTGTTCGCCGGCTTCTATTACTGGTTCCCGAAGATGTCGGGCCGGATGTACAGCGAGGTCCTGGGCCAGCTCCACTTCTGGATTTTCTTCATCGGCGTCAATATCCTGTTCTTCCCCCAGCATTTCCTGGGCCAGCAGGGCATGCCGCGCCGCTATCCCGACTATGCGGAAGCCTTTACCTATTGGCACCATATTTCGTCGATCGGCTATGCGATCATGGCCGTGGGCATGTTCTTCTTCTTCCTGAACCTCGTCTATGCGTTCGTCGCGGGGAAGAAGGCGGCGGACAATCCGTGGGGCGAAGGTGCGACGACGCTCGAATGGACGCTGTCGAGCCCGCCGCCGTTCCACCAGTTCAACGAACTGCCGCGTATCGCCTGACCCGATTTCGCCCCCCGGCCGGATTTCGGCCGGGGGCATTTTTCGATCTGCGCAAATCATGCGCATGTAAAATATGCCGTTCGCCCTGAGCTTGTCGGAAGGGCGGTTCTTTCTTTTGACGGCACCTGAAGAGAAGAACGGTCCTTCGACAAGCTCAGGACGAACGGATATGTTGCGGTCGACGCAGATCAATGGTTCCAAGTTCGATATGACCCAGAGCCTGACCAACGGCGAAATGAGACTTCCCGCCGACTGGCGCGACCTGTTCGCGCTGACCAAGCCGCGCGTGATGTCGCTCGTCGTGTTCACGGCGCTGTGCGGGCTGCTCGCGGCGCCGGGGCATGTCCATCCGGTGCTCGGCTTCTCCTCGATCCTGGCGATCGCGCTTGGCGCGGGGGCGTCGGGGGCGCTCAACCAATGGTATGAGGCGGGACTCGACGCGAAGATGAAGCGGACCGCCGGGCGTCCGCTTCCCGCGGGGCGGCTCGATCCGCAGACGGCGCTGCATTTCGGCGTCGGGCTCGCCGCCTTCTCGGTCTTTCTGATGCTGTTCGCGGCCAATTGGCAGGCGGCGGCGTTGCTGACCGTGTCGATCCTCTTCTATGTCCTCGTCTATACGATATGGCTCAAGCCCCGGACGCCGCAGAATATCGTGATCGGCGGCGCGGCGGGCGCCTTTCCGCCGCTGATCGGCTGGGTCGCCGCGACGGGGAGCGTGGCGCCGCTGCCGGTGCTGCTGTTCCTGCTGATCTTCCTGTGGACGCCGCCGCATTTCTGGGCGCTCGCCCTTTTCGTGCGATCGGACTATGCCGCCGCTGGCATCCCGATGATGCCGGTCGTGGCGGGTGAGCCGTCGACGCGGCGCCAGATTCTCTTCTATGCGCTCATCATGGCCGTGGCCGCGATCGCACCCTGGCCGCTCGGCTATACCGGCGCGCTCTATGGCTGGTGCGCGGCGGCGCTGTCGGCGGTCTTCGTTGCGCTGTCGGTCCAGGTCGGACTGCGGCGGACGGGCGAGGGCGACCGGATGCAGCCCGAGAAGCGATTATTCGCTTTCTCTGTCGCCTATCTCTTCCTCCTGTTCGGCGCGGTGGTCGCCGACCATTGGCTGATCGCATGACCGACGAAACACCCCCCGAACCGTTCGACGAGGCCGAATATCGCCGCCGCCAGCGCAGTCGCGCCAACCTGATGGGCTGGATTCTCGGCGGGCTGGCCTTTCTCTTCTTCTTCATTACCATAGCGCGGATGATGGGGCCGAAATGACGAGCGAGACGACACGCAGGAAGAACAGCCGCACCGGGATCATCGCCGGGCTGGCTGCCGCCGCGATGGTCGGGCTCGGCTTCGCGGCGGTGCCCCTCTATAATCTGTTCTGCAAGGTCACCGGCTTCAACGGCACGACGCAGCGCTACGATCCGGTCGCTGCGGCGGCCGAGCCGAAGGTGCTGAGCGACACGGTCTCGGTACGCTTCGATTCCAACGTGTCGCCCAAGCTGCCGTGGAAATTCTATCCCGAGCATCCGCGCGACACGGTGAGCATCGGCGCGCGCGACATGGCGATCTTCATCGCCAGGAACGAATCGTCGCAGCCGGTCACCGGCACCGCGACCTTCAACGTCACGCCGTTGCAGGCGGGCAAATATTTCACCAAGATCCAGTGCTTCTGCTTCACCCAGCAGACGCTGCAGCCGGGCGAGCAGGTCCGGATGCCGGTGCTCTTCTTCGTCGACCCCAAGATCAAGGACGATGTCGATGCGCGCGACATTCAGGAAATCACGCTGAGCTATACCTTCTACCCTGTGGACGAAGGGAAAAAGGCGAGCTAAGGCCGCGATCGAGAGTCTTTCAAGACCGGCGGGCGATGGGGAATCGCGGCGCTGGGGCATAACATGGGAAACAGACATGGCTGGTGCCAAACATCACGACTATCACCTCGTAAACCCCAGCGTCTGGCCGATGATCGGCTCGATCGCCGCGCTCGTCATGTTCTTCGGCGCCGTGATGTGGATGCACGACGACTATTTCGGCGCCACCGGCAAATGGGTTTTCGGTCTGGGCGTTGCCGGGGTCATCGCGACCTTCTTCCAATGGTGGTCGGACGTCATCAACGAAGCGCACGCCGGCGACCATACGCCGGTGGTGCAACTCCACCTGCGGTACGGCATGATCCTGTTCATCGCGTCGGAAGTGATGTTCTTCGTTGGTTGGTTCTGGGCCTGGTTCGATTTCGCGCTGTTCCCGGTGCCGGTCGAGATCGTCGACGGCGCGGTCAATTCGCTGTTCGGACAGGACGGCGCGGCGGCGATCACCATGTGGCCGCCCAAGGGCATCCACGTCATCGACGCCTTTTCGCTGCCGCTGCTCAACACGCTGATCCTGCTCTGCTCGGGCACGACGATCACCTGGGCGCATCATTCGCTGATCCACGGCGACCGCGAAGGCCTGAAGAAGGGTCTGTGGGCGACGGTCATCCTGGGCGCGGTCTTCTCGATGATCCAGGCCTATGAATATGCCGAAGCGCCGTTCCCCTTCGGCACGATCAACTATACGTCGGCCTTCTTCATGGCGACCGGCTTCCACGGCTTCCATGTGCTCGTCGGCACGATCTTCCTGATCGTCTGCCTGGTGCGCACCTACAAGGGCCATTTCACGCCGCAGCAGCATTTCGGCTTCGAGGCGGCGGCCTGGTACTGGCACTTCGTCGACGTCGTGTGGCTGTTCCTCTTCATCATCGTCTATGTCTGGGGCGGCTGGGGCGCGCCGGTCGCTGCGCACTAACCAGGTGCCGGACGAGACCCCAAGCCAGAAAGGGCAGCCGCCGGTCGGGCGCGCTGCCCTTTTCGGTCTCTGCCCCGAGTGCGGCGCGCGGACGCTGTTCACGGGCGCCGCGACCTTCGCGCCGCGCTGCCGCGCCTGCGGACTCGATTTCGGGCGCTATAATGTCGGTGACGGTCCCGCGGCCTTTCTGACCCTGATCATCGGCGCTCTGCTGATCGCCGTCGCGCTGGCGGTCGATTTCGCGTTCGAGCCGCCGCTGTGGGTCCATGTCGTGTTGTGGGTGCCCGTAACCGCGCTCGCGGTGGTCGGGGGCCTGCGCGTCGCCAAGGCGGCGCTGCTCGCAAGCGAGCATCAGCGTCAGGCGGCCGAGGGGCGGGTAGAGGACAAGCCGCATGATTGACCCAGCCGCCCCGGCGCGCCGCTGGCCGCTGATCCCGACCCTGCTCGTCGCCGCCGCGATCCTGACCATGATCGCGCTCGGTGTCTGGCAGTTGCAGCGCAAGGGCGAGAAGGAGGCGCTGATCGCGCTTTACGAACGCAATCGCGCGATGTCGGCGACGGTCGCCTATCCGGCGCTGCCGCCGGTTCCCGACGCGATGCTCTATCGCAAGAGCAGCGTGACGTGTCTCGAGCCCGTGCGCTGGGACCCGCGCAGCGGCACCGACCGCGAGGGCAAGAGCGGCATCCGTATGGTCGCCGACTGCCGCACCGGCGCCGAAGGGCCGGGGGTGCTGGTCGACGTCGGCATCGCCGAGGATTTCACGCCGCCTGCATGGAAGGGCGGGACGGTGCAGGGAACGATCGTGCCCGGCCCCGAGCAGCCGAGCCTGATCGCGCGGCTGACCGGCCGCGCAGTGCCGGCGCGCGCGATGCTGGTCGCCGATGCGCCGGTCGCGGGGTTGCGCGCCAGCGCGGTTCCGAACGGTGCCGACGTGCCGAACAACCACCTCGCCTATGCGGTGCAATGGTTCCTTTTCGCCGCCGCGGCGGCGGTCATCTATATGCTGGCGCTTCGTCGTCGCAGGCTCTAAGCGCTGGGCCGCCATGGATTATATCAGCACGCGCGGCTCTGCGCCGACCCTCGATTTTCGTGCCGCGACGCTCGCCGGGCTGGCGAGCGACGGCGGCCTCTATGTGCCGGCCCAGTGGCCGCGACTGAGCGAGGAGGAAATCCGCGCGCTCGCGGGGCTCGACTATGTCGAGACGGCGGTGCGGGTCATGGCGCCTCTCGTTGCCGGATCGCTGTCCGAAGACGAGCTGCGCGCGCTGTGCCGCGCCGCCTATGGCCGCTTCGGGCACGACGCGGTGACGCCGCTCGTCCAACTCGACCATCGCCACTGGCTGCTCGAGCTGTTCCACGGGCCGACGCTGGCGTTCAAGGACGTCGCGCTGCAATTGCTCGGCCAGCTTTTCGAGACCTTCCTCGCGGGCGGCGGGACCGACATCACGATCGTCGGCGCGACATCGGGCGATACCGGCTCGGCGGCGATCGAGGCGGTGGCGGGGCGCGAGCATATCCGCATCTTCATGCTCCATCCCGAGGGTCGGGTCAGCGACGTGCAGCGGCGCCAGATGACGACGGTGCTGGCGCCCAACGTCCACAATATCGCGATCGACGGCAGCTTCGACGACGCGCAGGCGATGGTGAAGCGGTTGTTCGGCGACGCGGAGGCGCGCGGCGCGCTGACGCTGTCGGCGGTGAACAGCATCAACTGGGCGCGGCTGATGGCGCAGGTCGTCTATTATTTCTACGCCGCCGTTCGGCTCGGCGCACCCGGGCGCGAGATCGCGTTCAGCGTGCCGACGGGCAATTTCGGTGATGTCTTCGCGGGCTATGTCGCGGCGCAGATGGGGCTGCCGGTTGCAAAGCTTGTCGTCGCGACCAACGTCAACGATATCCTCCACCGCGCGCTGACCAGCGGCGACTATAGCGCGGACAGCGTGACGCCGACCGCGACGCCGAGCATGGACATCCAGGTCAGCAGCAATTTCGAGCGGCTGCTCTTCGACCTTTCGGGCCGCGACGGCGGCGCGATCGCCGCGATGATGGGCGAGTTCGATGCGAAGCGCGCGATGACGATCCCCGCTGACATGCGGAGCGGCGCGAGCGGGCTGTTCTCGAGCGCGAGGATCGACGGCGACGCGATGGCGCTCGCGTTGCGCTGGGCGCAGGAGCATGGCGGGCAGATCATCGACCCGCACAGCGCCGTCGGGCTGGCCGCCGCGCGCGGTCTCGATATCGACCCCGCGGTGCCGGTGGTCACGCTGGCGACTGCGCATCCCGCGAAGTTCCGCGACGCGGTCGAGCGCGCGACCGGGGTGCGGCCGCCGCTGCCGCCGCGGCTCGGCAATCTGTTCGATCGCGAGGAGCGCTATGAAAAGCTCCCCGGCGATTATGACGCGGTGAAGGCCCATATCCTCGCCGAAACGGCCCGTGGCTGACCTGCTGCCCATCCGGACACTGATCGGCGAGGGCTGGGAGGATTATGGGCTGGTCGACAGCGGCGGCGGGCGCAAGCTCGAACGCTATGGCCGCTATCGCTTCATCCGGCCCGAGCCGCAGGCGATGTGGGCGCCCGCGCTGCCCGCGAGCGCGTGGGAGGAGGCTGACGGCGAGTTCATCCCTGCGTCGGACGAGGATGGTGGCGGCCGCTGGTATTTCCAGAAGGCCGTTCCCGCCGAGGGCTGGCCGCTCGGCTGGCGCGAGACGCGCTTCACCGCGAGTTGCACGCCGTTCCGGCATCTCGGCTTCTTTCCCGACATGGCGCCGGTGTGGGACTGGCTGCGCGAGCGGGTTGCCGACAAGGCTGATCCGGCCTTCCTCAACCTGTTCGGCTATACCGGGGTCGGCAGCCAGGCGCTCGCCGCGACGGGGGCTGCGGTCACCCATGTCGATGCGTCGAAGAAATCGGTCGCGCAGGCGCGCGACAATGCCGCGCTGGCGGGGATGGCAGAAAAGCCGATCCGCTGGATCGTCGACGATGCGGGGAAATTCACCGCGCGCGAAGTGCGGCGCGGGCGGCGCTATGATGCGATCCTGCTCGACCCGCCGAAGTTCGGGCGCGGTCCGGGGGGCGAACGCTGGCAGATCGAGGAGGGGCTGGCGCCGCTGCTCGCCGACTGCCGGCAGTTGCTCGACGGGGACAGCCGCGCGCTATTCCTGACCGTCTATGCCGTACGCATGTCGGCGCTGGCGATCGGGGAGTTGCTTGCACAGAGTTTCGCCGACCTGCCCGGCACGGTCGAATGCGGCGAACTCGCGGTGCGCGAGGAAGCGCGGGGGTTGCTGCTGCCGACCGCGATCTTCGCGCGCTGGAGCCGCTAGGGCGGCGTGACATTGACTGGAATCGTCATTGCGAGCGGAGCGAAGCAATCTCCAGCTATCGGCGAGGCCGGTCGATAGCTGGAGATTGTTTCGTCGCCTGCGGCTCCTCGCGATGACGAGCGCATCAGTTTAAGGTCAGGCTTCCTAAACCGGCTGATTATACATTTCGGTCGGGCCCGGATATTCGCGGCCATCGTCGGCACCCACCTCGCGCGCGATCAGCGCGTTCACCATCTTGTTGAGACGCAGCACATCGTTCCTGTGCTTGGGGTCGTGCGCGAGGTTCACCATCTCGCCCGGGTCGGCGTGGGTGTCGTAGAGTTCGAGGTCGTTCATCGCGGTCAGCGTTTTCCAGTCGGTCGGCGTATGGTGATGCGCCGGCGCGAAATAGCGTGCGAACTTGTAGCGCCCGTCGTGGACGCCGCGGTGCAGGCGGCGCTTCGAGAGGTCGAAGCGTTTGCTGTAATCGGGCTCGCCCGAGGGCAGCGTCGCGGTCCGGTCCTTCGTCGGCTCCCAATAATGGACGACGGCATAGTTGAAGAGATGCCCCTGGCGGTCGCGCTCGGTCGGCGCGGTGGGCGAGGCCAGCAGACCCGAGACGTCGAGGCCGGGGAGGCCGGGAAAGCGGCTCGCCTGCTCGTCGCCGGACAGGCCCGCGAGGGTCATCAGCGTCGGGGCGAGGTCGATCGCGCCCATCAGCCCCTTGGTCGTGCGCCCGCCCGGAAAGTCGGGGTGCGCGACGATCATCGGGATATTCACCTCTTCGCGGTACATGGTCGCGCCCTTCTGGCGCATGCCGTGCGCGCCCGCGCGCTCGCCATGGTCGCTGGTGTAGATGATGATCGTGTTGTCGATCTGTCCGCTTTCCTTGAGCGCCCACAGCAACTGCCCGAGCCGCCGGTCGACGTCGCGCAGGCAGTTGTAATAATAGTTGATGAAGCGGTGCCAGCTTTCCTCGTCGTCGTGGCGCATGATGCCGTAGAAGAGATCGTTGAGGCGGACGATCGCACGGTGCGCCTCGGGCTTGGTGCTGAGGTCGTCCTTGTAGAAGCTTGCCGGCAGGTCGAACTTGTTGTCGACCTCGTAGAGCGGGTCGCCGGGCTCGCGGCGCAGCGGGCCGAGGGCGTTGGGATCGGGGCGGCTTTCGGCCTGCTTGCCCGTCGCGTCATAGAACATGATGTCGTGCGGATTGACGAGCCCGACGACCTGGAACCAGGGCTTGCCACCCGCCTTGTCGCGCCGCGCATAGTCGAAAATCGCGCGCGCCGCATCGCCCGCGACGGCTATGTCGGATTTGTAGCCGTCCCACGTCAGCCCGACTTCCTCGCCGTCGAAGCCGTAATCGTGGAAGCCGTATTTCTCCATCGCATTCTCGGTCGTCGGATAGATGCCGCCGGGAATGCGCGTCCAGTTGCGTTCGTAGTTGATGCGGCTGAGATGCCACTTGCCCTTGTAGGAGGTGTAATAGCCCGCGGCCTGCATCATGTGGCCGAGCGTCGGCATATCCTCGGCCGCGACGGGGTAGGGGGCGTTGTCGCTGTTGAGGAACAGCCCCGTCTGCTGGGTGTGATGGCCCTGGAAGATCGTCGAGCGCGACGGGGTACAGGGCGTGGTGTGGATGTGATAATTGTCGACCAGCAGGCCGCGTTCGAGCATCTCGCGATGCGCGGGCAGTTTTTCGAGCAGCCCTTCGGGGTAGCTGGCGATGCTCTGTTCCTGATCGGTGACGATCATCAGCACATTATAGGGCTTGCCGTTGCGGGCGACCGCCGGCCCCGCGATCCCGGCGGCGGCGAGCGCCCCCATGCCCCCGACGAATGTGCGGCGATCGACATCCCAACCCATTTTGCTCTCCCGTTCCGTCCCTTCCTGCACGGAAAAAGGCCCGCGGCGCGAGGGACGCGCGCGCCGCGGGTCTTATCTTGCGTCAGAATTTGAACGCGACGTCCACGCCGAATTCGCGCGGCGGCTGATAATATTGCTGGATCGGCGTCGCGCCGGCGGAGATCGCGCCCGAAATGACCTTCTGGTTGGTCAGGTTCGATCCGTAGACGGTGACCTTCCACGCATTGTCGAAGCCGGCGACTGCGATGCTGGCGTTCACCAGCATCACTTCCTTGCGGTAATAGCCGGGATCATTGTCGCGCCCCCAGGTGTTGAAGCGGCTCGAATAGCGGCCGTCACCGTGTAGCTTGACCTCGCCGAACCCGGTCGGGATCGCATAGTCGGCCGAGATGCTGCCGCTCCACTCGGGGGCGTTGGCAAGGTCGAGATGCGAGGAGTCGGTGGGCACGGCATAGGTGCCGTTGGGCACGCCGTTGATGAGGATCGGCACCGCGGGGCCGCACTGGCCTGCCTCCGGCGAACCGTCGGTGAAGACGCCGTCGGTGTCGGCGCAGAAATCGGTGTAGCGCGCGTGCAGATAGGCGAGATTGGCGCCGAGGGTGAAGCCCGGCGCCGGCCGCAGGACCGTTTCGACCTCGACGCCATAGATTTTCGCCGCCGCGATGTTGGTCGTGATATTTTCCGGCCGCACCGCACCCATCGTCGTCACCGAGCCTTGCAGGTTGCGGTAATTGTTGACGAATCCCGCGACGTTGAAGCGCAGCAGGCGGTCGAAAAGGTCGGTCTTGGCGCCCACTTCGAAGGCGTTGACATGCTCGGGGCCGTACGGTCCGATATTCTCCGGCGTCGTGCCGCGCGAGTTGAATCCGCCGGCCTTGTAGCCCTGCGAATAATTGGCATAGACCATCGCCGCCGGCGCCAGTTCATATTCGACGGTCAGGCGGGGCGTGAATTCGGCCCAGGTCGCCTTGCGGCTGGTATCGAAGGCCGAGGTCTGGACGTCGTTCACCAGCACCTGCGACGCGATGTCGTATTTCTTGCGGTCGTGGCTGTAGCGCCCGCCGATCGACAGGGTCAGCCGGTCGGTCGGATGCGCGTTGACCAGCGCGAACATCGCATAGCTTTCGGTGTCCTGGTGCAACTGCGCCAGCGTCGTCGCCGCGGGATTGGCGTAGACGGTGTTGAGCTGGCGCCATTTGTCGGCCTGGTAGTAGAGGCCGACGACGAAATCGACCGGCTCGCCTTCGGGCGAGACATAGCGCAGCTCGGCGCTTTTCGATTCGCCGGAGAAATCGCGATAGACGTCGAGCCCCGGCAGCGGCGTGATGAGCCCGTCGAAATCGCCGTGCGTCAGATAGGTGAGGTGGCGATAGCCGAGCACCGCGCTGACCGTGCCGTAACCGACGTCGAGGTTCGAGGTCCACGACCCGCCGTAGCTTGCGGTGTTGGCGAAGGGATCGAAGGGCACCGCCGCCTTGCGCACGTCGGTCTTGACCGCGTCGGGCAGCAGATCCCAGTTGGGATCGCCATTGTCGAGCACATGCGGCGCGGGACCGGTCGTCTTCTGCTTCAGCCAGTCGATGACGAGCGTCGAATCGAAGGCGCCGCCCTGATCATATTCGAGTGCGCCGCGCACCGATTTGACGTTGGCGGCGTTGAGCCGGTTGCCGGTGATGACGTTGCGGCTGTAGCCGTTATAGTCACGGAAGTTGACCGCAACCTTCGCCGCGAGCGCGTCGTTTGCGAAGCGGCCGCTGTTGATCTTGCCGCGAACCTGCTTGAGCCCGTTCGACCCTGCGGTCAGCCGCACCTCGCCGCCGAAATCATCGGTGGGGCGCGCGGTGATGACATTGAGCGTGCCGGCGAGGTTGTTCTTGCCGAACAGCACGCCCTGCGGACCCTTCAGCACCTCGATCCGCTCGACGTCGAACAGGTCGAGCATCGTGCTCGACACGAAGGGGATATAGACGCCGTCGATGACCGTGCTGACCTTGGGGTCGGCATTGGGATCGGGATCCGACGTGCTCATCCCGCGGATCGAGATCATCGGGACGTTGGCGACCAGCCCTTGCGTCTGGAGAACGACGTTGGGCGCGAGGCCGTTGAGGCTGGTGATGTTGGTGCTGCCGCTCGCCTGCACCATTTCGCTGTTGAAAGCCGAAATGGCGATCGGCACGTCCTGCACGCTTTCGGAGCGGCGCTGTGCGGTGACGACGATGTCGCCGCCGAAACCCTGATCGGTCGGAGCCGCGCCGTCGCCGGCCGCGGCGGGGTCCGCCGACTGGGCGTAGGCTGGCGCCGCAAGCACGGCGGCGGCGGTCGAAAGCAATAGAAATCCGGTCCTCATCCTGTCCTCCCAAACCGGCCGCACACATGCCCCGGCCGCGCACTATCGCGGCGGTCGCGCTGGACACCCATCCGGGCCTTTCGTTTTGAGGGAGCGGGCCGAATCCCTGGCGAGCGCCATCTGAGCCGGGTGACGATCGAGGCGTTTTCCGTCTGGAGCGCCATCACGCGGACGGATATTTCCCGTTCCCGCCATTCTTGTAGCATTCCGGAAAAATACTTCAAGTACTAAGTATTATTTTGCGGGGGGCACGGATTCCCGCGGAGGAGCGCGGTCAAGGGGCAGCGCTTTCCCGTCATTCGTCTCCGGTTTCACGCGTCCGGAGAGGTGCAGCATTTTTGCACCACCGCATCGCAATCGTATGCGGCCCAGATTGACAGAGAGAACGTTATCAATTAGGTGAACGTTCACATTAAGCGAATGCCGCCGGAACACGAGCGGCGGAACATGGGGAGGATAGGGGTGCAGGCATCTCACAAGCTTTGGCTCGCCAGATTGCTGGTCGGCACGTCGGCGCTGTCGCTGATGGGCGCGGCTCAGACCGCCATGGCGCAGGAAAGCGCCGACGACACCGTTGCCGACGGCGACGCGATCGTCGTCACCGGCATCCGCGCCAGCCTTGCCGCGTCGGCCGACATCAAGCGCAACGCGCAAGGCGTCGTCGACGCGATCTCCGCCGAGGATATCGGCAAGTTCCCCGACACCAACCTCGCCGAGTCGCTGCAGCGCATCACCGGTGTGTCGATCGACCGTTCGAATGGTGAAGGTTCGCTGGTCACGGTTCGCGGCTTCGGTCCCGAGTTCAATCTGGTGACGCTGAACGGCCGTCAGATGCCGACCGCGCTGATCGGTGACGGCGGCAGCGCGCCTTCGTCGCGCTCGTTCGATTTCGCCAACCTCGCGTCCGAGGGTATCGCCGCGGTCGAGGTGTACAAGAGCGGCCGTGCGACGGTGGAGTCGGGCGGCATCGGCTCGACGATCAACATCCGCACTCCGCGTCCGCTCGACAAGCCGGGGCTGCGCGGCAGCCTGGCGGTCAAGGGTGTCTATGATTCGTCGCGCAACAACGGCAATCCGATCACCCCCGAAATATCGGGGATCGTCAGCAGCACCTTCGCGAACGACACGATCGGCATCCTGCTCATCGGCTCCTATCAGAAGCGCAAGGCGAGCGTGAACCAGGCCAATGTCGGCTGGCGCGACGGCTATCTGGGTAGCGAGAACAACTGGGGCTCGCTGGCGCAACCGGGCGATCCTCGCTACGATAATATCACCAACCGTCCCGAGGGGAATGACGTCTATCAGGTTCCGCAGAATGCGTCCTACGACCTGAACGACATCAATCGCGAGCGGATCAACGGCCAGGCGGTCCTGCAGTTCCGTCCGACCGACGCGTTGACCGCGACCGTCGACTATACCTATTCGCGCAACACCGTCGAAACGCGCAACAGCAATGTCGGCGTGTGGTTCAACCATGAAGACACGTCGAGCGCGTGGACCGACGGCCCGATCGCGGGTCCGATCTTCTATTCCGAACATTTCGGTGCCCCCACGGGCGTGCCGGGCCCCGACGCCCTCTATGGCGGCAAGGATCTGTCGTACAGCGGCGCGTTGACGGAAAACCGCGCCGAGAACAAGTCGCTGGGCTTCAACCTCGAGTGGGAAGCGCCGGGCGGGGTGACGATGGAACTCGACGCCCATCATTCGACCGCGCAGGTGAATCCGGTCAATAATTTCGGATCGAGCATGTCTCTCGGCAACGCGGTGTTCGGGGTCGAGAACCAGACGATCAATTTCGAGAACGACCTGCCGGTCATCTCCTATAACATGTATCCGGGCATCGACCCGCTCGACGCATCGATGGTCACCCCGACCGGCGACGCTTTCCGCAACGCCTATTTCCGCAACCGCATCGACCAGGTGCAACTGCGCGGTCATTACGACCATGACGAGGGTTTCCTCGACAGCATCGATTTCGGTGTCTCCTATGTCGACAGCAAGGTGCGTTCGGCCTTTGGCACGATCCAGAACGACGACACCTGGGGCGGCGCGGGGCCGGCTTCGGACATTCCCGACGACATCTTTACGCTGGTGACGCTCCCCGACAAATTCCCGGGGCTCGCGCAATCGGGGATGATCGACAGCTTCTATACCTTCGACTTCGAGCGGCTTGCCGGGCTGATCGAGGAAAATTACCAGGCGTGCAGCGATCCGACGACCGGATCGGCTCAGCCGGGCACCTGCCTTGCGACCTTCAACACCGACCGCCGGATCACCGAAAAGACGCTTGCGCCCTATCTGCAGGTTGCGACCCAGTTCGACCTGATGGGCAATCCGGGCCATTTCGTCGCCGGCGTGCGATACGAGACGACGACCATTTCGTCGGCGGCGCTGGTGCCGGCGCCGGTGACCACCGACTGGGTGGGCGAGAATGAATTCAACGTCGTCTCGTCGGGCGACAGCGAGTTCACGCGCTTCAAGGGCCATTATCAGAACTGGCTGCCGGCGTTCGACCTCGACGTTTCGCCGATGGACAATGTCAAGCTGCGCGCGTCCTACAGCCACACGATCACGCGCCCCGACTATGCGAGCATGCAGGGCGGGCGCACGCTCGACACATTGTTCCGCGTGGGTGGGGGCACCGGCGCCCAGGGCAATCCGGGCCTGATCCCCTATAAGTCGAAGAATATCGACCTGTCGGCGGAGTGGTATTACGCGCCCTCCAGCTATGTGTCGGTGGGCTGGTTCCACAAGGATGTGAGCAACTTCCTCTCCTCGACCCGCGTCGACTCGACCGCCTTTGGGCTGACCACGCCGGTCGACGGGCCGCGCTGGCAGGCGGCGCAGGCGGCGCTCGGTTCGGGGGCGACGGTCGGGCAGATCCGGCAATATATCTTCGAAAACTTCCCCGAGACGGCGACGATTACCGGAGGCGGCGGGGGTACCCCCTATTCGGGCATCATCCACGCCGCGCCGGGCGACCCGCTGCTCAATTTCGAGATCACGCAGCCGATCAACAGCGACCAGACCGCGTCGCTCAACGGGTGGGAGTTCGCGCTTCAGCACAGCTTCTGGGATACCGGCTTCGGCGTCATCCTGAACTATACGATCGTCAACGGCGACGCGACCTATGACAATAGTCAGCCGTCGACAGTGGCGCAGTTCGCGCTGACCGGCCTCAGCGACAGCGCCAATGCCGTTGCCTATTACGACAAGGGTCCGATCCAGGCCCGCGTCGCGTGGAACTGGCGCGACAAGTTCCTCGCAGGAACCGGACCCAACCCCTTCTATGTCGAGGCGTATTGGCAGATCGACGCGAGCGCGAGCTGGGAGTTCGTTCCGGGCATCACCGGTTTCGTCGAAGGGATCAACCTGACCGGCGAAGGGCGGCGCGGGCACCTGCGTCACAAGAACAACGTCACCTTCGCATCGCCGGGCTTCGCCCGCTATGCGGCGGGGGTCCGGTTCGCTTTCTGACGCAAGAGGCGGCACCCTCCCGCCGCTTCCCTGGCGAGAGAGCCGCACCGCTTGCCCGGTGCGGCTCTTTTGCGTGACGACAGCGGGCGCTTCGCCTAGGATTATGACGGAATGAACGGCACGATCGAGAAGGTGGTCATCGTGGGCGGCGGCACCGCCGGATGGCTGGCGGCCTGCTCGCTCGCCGCGGCGCGTCCCGGTCTCGACGTGACGCTAATCGAGGCGCCCGACATTCCGACCATCGGGGTCGGCGAGGGCACCTGGCCGACGCTGCGCGCGACGCTGGCGGCGATCGGCCTGGACGAGGCCGGGTTTCTGACCGCCTGCGACGCATCCTTCAAGCAGGGATCGCGCTTCGACGGCTGGGTCGACGGCGGCGCGGACGACCGCTATTTCCACCCCTTCACCTCGCCCCCCGACGCGCCGGTCGGGGAATTGCTCGCGGCGTGGCGGGAGGACGCACCCGACCTGTCCTTCGCGGCGGCGATGACGCCGCAGGTGGCGCTGTGCGACCGCCATCTCGCGCCGCGCCAGCGGGCGATGCCCGCCTATCAGGGCGCGGCCAATTACGCCTATCATCTCGACGCCGGAAAGCTGGCGGCACTGCTGACGCGCCACGCGACGCAGCGGCTAGGGGTGCGCCATCTCGCCGACCATGTCGTCGACGTGCTGGGCGACGGAGAGGGCGGCATTGCCGCGGTCCGCACGCGCGAACATGGCGACATCGCCGCCGGGCTGTTCGTCGACTGCACCGGCCATGCCGCGCTGCTGATCGGGCGCCATCTGGGGGTCGAGTGGATCGATCGCGGCAACGTGCTTTTCAACGACCGCGCGCTCGCGGCGCAGGTGCCGGTCGCGCCGGGCAGCCCGATCGCCTCGCAGACGATCGCGACCGCGCACGCGGCGGGCTGGATCTGGGATATCGGCCTGCCGGGGCGCCGCGGCATCGGCTGCGTCTATGCGAGCCGCTTCCTCGACGACGAGGCGGCCGAAGCGGTGCTGCGGTCCCATATCGCCGCGGTGCTGCCCGATGCGCCCGATGTGGCGGTGCGCAAGCTGAGCTTTCCGACCGGCCACCGCGCGCGTTTCTGGCAGGGCAATTGCGTCGCGGTCGGGCTGTCGGCGGGGTTCATCGAACCGCTCGAATCCTCGGCGATCGTGCTGATCGAGCTGTCGCTGCGCGCGCTGGCCGAGAATTTCCCGGCGAGCCGCGCCGCGATGGCGATCCATGCCGAGCGCTTCAACACGCTGTTCCGCTATCGCTGGGATCGTGTCGTCGAGTTTCTGAAGCTCCATTATGCGCTGAGCCGCCGCGATGAGCCCTATTGGCGCGCGCAGCGCGACCCGGCGCATGTGCCGCAGCGGCTTACCGACCTGCTCGCGCTGTGGCGCGACCAGCCGCCGTCGGCGTGGGACTTTCCGCAGATCGACGAGATATTCTCGGCCGCGAGCCACCAATATATTCTCTATGGCATGGGGTTTCCCCTGCCCGAGGGGCTGGCGGTGAGCGACCGGGCGCGGGCGGCGATCGCCGCGAGCCGACAGCGCGCGCGGTCGCTGACGGCGGGGCTTCCCGCCAACCGCGATTATCTGGATGCGCTGCACGCCGAAACCGGCGCGCGTGCCGCCGCGATGGAAGGCTATTGATGACCCGGCACGTTCCTCTCGACAAGACGGCTCACCGGGACCTGCGCGTCCGCACCGAGGCCAGCGCGGCGCTGGGCGACGCGGTGATGGCGACGCTGACCGTGCCGAACGAGTTCCGCAACGTGCAGGGCCATTTCCCGATCCTGTTCCGCCGCGAGCCGGGGCAGGGCGATTTCGTCGCACTGGCGCTTTTCGGTTTCGAAAATGGCAAGAATCTGTTTCTGGACGGTGCGCGCTGGGATGCGCGCTATCGCCCCTGGTCGCTGGCGATCCAGCCCTTTCTGATCGGGCGGCCGGAAAGCGGCGACGGGCCGGGGCAGGTCCATATCGACCTGGGCCACCCGCGCATTGCCGAGGGCGGCGAAGGGATGCGTGTATTCGATGAGGACGGTCGGGCGACGCCCTTCCTTGATGCGATCGCCGAACGGCTCGGCGCACTCGACGCGGGCTTTCGCGCGAGCGGCGATTTCTTTGCGGCGCTGCGTGACCATGAACTGCTCGAGCCCTTCACGCTCGAAGTACCGCTCGACGACGGGTCGAAGCATTCGCTCGTCGGCTATCACATCATCGACGAGGCGAAGCTGCAGGCGCTCGACGCCGTGACGCTGGGCAGGCTGCATGCGGCCGGACATCTGATGCCGATCTTCATGGCGATCGCGTCGCTGTCGCAATTTTCGGCGCTGGTCGCGCGCAAGAACCGGGCGCGCCATGGCTGAACGCGGCGGTTCCATCCATGACCGGTTGGCGCGCGTGCCCGAGCGCGAATGGAAAAAGGGGGCGGGGCTCGACGCGCTGTTGAAAGAAGCGCGCGAGCCCTTTGTCCTGCGCGGGCTGGTCGCCGACTGGCCGCTGGTCGCGGCGGGGTGGGAGTCGGCGCGCGCGGCGCGGCGCTATCTGCTCGACCATGCGCGCGACCGGCCCTTTTCGGTGTCGATCGGACCGCCGGGGCATGACGGGCGGCTGTTCTACGACGCCGACATGGCGATGAATTTCCGCAGCGGAACGGGCAAGCTGGCCGACATCTTCGCCGGGATCGACAGCGCCGAGGATCAGGGAGAGGCGCGCACCGTCTATCTCGGCTCCATCGACATCCCGTCGCATTTCGACGGGCTCGACACGGCCAATCCGATCGATCTCGGCGCGCGCGAGCCCTACAAGAGCATCTGGATCGGAACGCGGACGCGGATCGCGGCGCACAACGACTTTCCCGACAATCTTGCCTGCTGCGCCATGGGGCGCCGGCGCTTCACCCTGTTCCCGCCCGACCAGTTCGCGAACCTCTATCTGGGGCCGATCGACAACACGCCGGCCGGGCGGACGGTGAGCCTGGTCGATTTCGACGCACCCGACCTCGCCGCGCATCCGCGCTTCGCCGAGGCGATGGCGCAGGCGCGGACGGTGGAACTCGATCCCGGCGACGCGGTCTTCATCCCGTCGATGTGGTGGCATCATGTGGAGGGGCTCGAACCCTTCAACATCCTAGTCAACTATTGGTGGCGCGACACCCCTGCCTGGCTTGGCCAGCCGCAGGTGGCGCTCAATCACGCGATCCTCGCGATCCGCGACCTGCCGCCCGAGGAGAAGGCGCTCTGGCGCGATCTGTTCGACCATTATGTATTCGAGAACGACGCGGCGCTGACCGACCATATTCCGGACCACGCGCGCGGTATCCTGGCGCCACTGACCGCCGAGAGTGCGGGGCGGCTGCGTGCCTTTCTGTTGAGGACATTGAGCCGATGAACGAGGACAAGAGCATCCAGCGCATCGTGATCGCGGGTGGGGGTACCGCGGGGTGGATGACCGCCGCGGCGATCGCGCGGACGCTGGGACAGGCGGTCCAGCTTACGCTGGTCGAATCCGAGGCGATCGGGACGATCGGCGTCGGCGAAAGCACGATTCCGCCGCTGGTCAACTATAACCGGCTGCTCGGCATCAACGAGGCCGATTTCATGCGCGCGACGCAGGCGACCTTCAAGCTGGGCATATTGTTCGACGACTGGAAGGATATCGGCACCCGCTATTTCCACAGCTTCGGGCTGACCGGCAAGGATCATTGGTCGGCGGGCTTCCAGCATTTCTGGATGCACGGCCGCGCGAAGGGGCATGACGCGCCCTATGAGGAGTATTGCCTGGAACTGGTCGCGGCGCTTGCGGGCAAGTTCGCGCACCTGCCCGACGACCGGCTGAACTACAGCTATCAGCTCGATTCGGGACTGTATGCGCGTTTCCTGCGCCAGATGGCGGAGGCCGACGGCACGACGCGGATCGAAGGCCGGATCGCGCAGGTCGAGCTCGATGGCGAGAGCGGCGATATCGCGGCGCTGCGGCTCGACGGCGACCGGCGGATCGAGGGCGATCTGTTCATCGACTGCACCGGCTTTCGCGCGCTGTTGATCGAGGGCGCGCTGCACGCGGGGTTCGAGGACTGGACCCATTGGCTGCCTTGCGATTCCGCGATCGCGATCCAGACGCCCAACGTTGGACCGCCGGCCCCCTATACGCGGGTGATGGCGCATGACGCAGGCTGGCAGTGGCGCATCCCGCTCCAGCACCGCACCGGCAATGGGCTCGTCTATTGCAGCCGCTATCTGGAGCGCGACGCGGCGCTCGATCGGCTGCTCGGCAATATCGAGGGCGATCCGCTGACCCAGCCCAATTTCCTGCGCTTCACCGCCGGGGTGCGGCGGCGGCAATGGTATCGCAATTGCGTCGCCATCGGCCTGTCGGGCGGCTTCATGGAGCCGCTGGAATCGACCGCGATCCATCTGATCCAGCGCTCGGTGCTGCGCTTCATCCGCATGCTGCCGGCGGGTCGCGTCAGCGCGCGCGACATCGCCGAATATAACGACCAGCAGGAACTGGATGCCGCCCAGATCCGCGACTTCCTGATCCTTCATTACAAGGTGACCAACCGCCGCGACAGCCCCTTCTGGCGGCATTGCGCCGACATGCCGATCCCCGACAGCCTGGACCAGAAGATCGAACTGTTCCGCGAAACCGGGCGCGTCTTTCGCCGCAACGAGGAATTGTTCGCCGAGAATAGCTGGGTGCAGGTGATGCTGGGGCAGGGGATCGAGCCGCGAAGCTATCACCCGATCGCGACCAAGCTGCGCGACGACGAACTCGACCGGCTGCTGAAGATGCTGCGTGGGCAGGTCGCCGACACGGTTGCGTCGCTGCCCGACCATCAGGCCTATGTCGCGCGCTATTGCGGCGCCGAGGTGCCACAGGCGGCATGATCGCAGCATTGGCCCTGCTGGCCGCCGCGGGCGCGGCGGAGCCCGTCGGCGCGACCGGGGCGCCGGATGCGGCGGGCTGGCGGCTCGTCTGGTCCGACGAGTTCGACGGGCCTGCGATCGACCGCGGCAAATGGGATTTCGACGTCGATTGCTGGGGCGGCGGCAATCGGGAGCGGCAATGCTATACCGACCGGCGCAGCAACGCCGCGGTCGAGAACGGTCGGCTGGTGATCACCGCGCGCAAGGAGCGCTGGACCGGGCCGGCCTTTCCGCTGTCGCAGCGGAGCGATCCGGCGAAAGCGAACGCGCAGGCGACCGGCGAGTTCACGTCGGCGCGGCTGGTCACGCGCGGCAAGGCGGCGTGGACCTATGGCCGGATCGAGGTGCGCGCGAAGCTGCCGCAGGGGCAGGGAACGTGGCCGGCGATCTGGATGCTGCCGGAGGATGCGCGTTACGGCCCCTGGGCGGCGTCGGGCGAGATCGACATCTTGGAGGCGGTGAACCTGGGCGTGCGGTGCGAAGACTGCGGGGACGGGACCGAGAACCGCATTCTCGGCACGCTGCATTTCGGCGGTGCCTGGCCGGACAACCGTCACAAGGGCGCCGAGGTCGCGCTGCCCGCGCCGCTCGACGGCTGGCACGTCTTCGGCCTCGTCTGGCGCGAGGGGCGGATCGACTGGACGGTCGACGGCCGCATCTATGCGACGCAGGTCGCGGGCGCCTGGGCCACGACGGGATCGAGCGACCCGGCGGCGCCTTTCGACCGGCCGTTCCACCTGATCCTGAACCTCGCGATCGGCGGCGGGCTGGCGGAAAGCCGAGGGGTCGGCGGGGTCGACGACCTGGGCTATCCGAAAAGGATGGCGGTGGACTGGGTTCGCGTATGGCAATGCGGCGAAGAGGACGCTAGCACGGCGGCATGCAACGGGGCGGGAAACTGATGGGACGTCGGCGGCAGGCGGTCACCATCCGGCACGTGGCGGCCGATGCGGGGGTGTCCCTGCAGACGGTGAGCCGCGTCATCAACAACGAGCCGAACGTGCGGCCCGAGATGCAGCAGCGCGTCCGCGCCTCGATCGACAAGCTGGGTTATGTCCCTTCGATCGCGGCGCAGCGGATGAGCGGCTCGCGCTCCTATCTGATCCTCGCGATCAACGATCGCGAACGTACCATCGCCGACTGGCGCGGGCGGCAGGGGATCGACTGGGTCGATCAGATGTTGCTCGGCGGAATGCTGAAATGCGCCGAACTCGGCTATCGGATGATCTTCGAGCTGGTCGACACGCATAACGACCATGTCGAGCGCGAATTGCGCGCGACGATCGCGGCGCTGCAGCCCGACGGTGTGGTGCTGACCCCGCCGCATTCGGACAACCCGCTGATCGTGGGTCTGCTCGACAAGGCGAAGATTCCGTTCGCGCGTATCGGCTCGCTCGGCGGCGAGGCGGGGATCGCGCTGACGATGGACGACGAGGGATCGGCGCAGCTTGCGACCCGGCACCTGATCGACCTGGGACACCGGCGCATCGGCTTCATCGCCGGATCGCCCGAATATAATCTGAGCGGCTGGCGCGTCGAGGGCTGGCGCGAGGAGATGGCGGCGGCCGGGCTCAATGCCGATGGTCTGCTCGTCGCGGGCGATTTCAGCTACGCCTCGGGCGAGGAGGCGGCGCGAACGTTGCTGGATAGCCCCGACCCGCCGACCGCGATCATCGTCAGCAACGACCAGATGGCGCTCGCGACGCTGGAGGTGGCGCGCTCGCGCGGGCTAGAAATTCCGCGCGACCTGTCGCTGATCAGCTTCGACAACACGCCGATCGTGCGCTTCACCCAGCCGCCGCTGACCGCGGTCGACCAGCCGATTGCCGAGACGGTGTCGCGCGCGGTCGAGCTGATCATCGCGCAGCAGCGCGGCAAGCCGAAGACCGACGCGCCGACGGTCGTGCGCGGCAGCCTCGTCGAGCGCGCCTCGACCGCCCCGCCGCCGCCCGGCCGCGGACGGAATGGCTGAGACCGGCGCCCCGCGCCGCCAGTCGCTCGGCTTCCTGCTGCTCTATGCGCTCGCCTGGGCAGGCGGCGCGATGGCCTATGTGCCCTTCCTGACCATCCTGCTGCCGGCGCGGATGACCGCGCTCGTCGGGGTGAGCGACGTCGAATATCTGGGCTATGTCACCTTCTGCGGCGCGGTCGCGGCGAGCCTGGCGGGCATCGCCTTCGGCTGGCTGAGCGATGTGACGCGCAATCGCCGCGGCTGGATCGCGGCGGGGCTGGTGCTGACGATCCTGCTGCTGCTTGCGGTGCCGCTCGCCAAGGATGTGTGGACGCTGATCGGCATCATCCTGCTGTGGCAACTCGCACTCAACATGGTGCTGAGCCCGCTCGCCGCCTGGGCGGGCGACTGCGTCCCCGACGAGCAGAAGGGGCTGCTCGGCGGGCTGATCGCGCTGTCGCCCGCGCTCGGTGCCTGGTCGGGGGCGATCGCGACGACGCCGGGGCTGGTATCGGTCGACGGGCGGCTCGCGGTCGTCGCGGGGCTGGTCCTGCTGGCGGTCACGCCGGTCCTGCTGTTCGGCCGCCCGCGCCCGTTTCCGGAACTGACCGCCCCGCCGCCGGTGTGCGCCGACGGCGACGTCGCGGCGCGGCCAAGGGGGCCGGCGGTGCGGATGTGGCTCGCGCGGCTGCTCGTCCAGATCGCCGAGGCGGCGCTGTTCGCCTACCTCTATTTCTGGTTCCGGTCGATCGACCCCGCGATGCAGGACAATGAAAAGGCGCGGTTGTTCAGCGTCGCGCTGACCCTCGCGGTGCCGGTCGCGCTGCTCGCGGGGCGCTGGGCCGACCGTCGCGACCGGCCTTTCCTGCCGCTGGTGATCGGGGCGAGCGTGTCGGCGATGGGACTGGTCGGAATGGCGCTCGCCGGCGATGCCGGCATGGCGAAGGCGAGTTATCTGATCTTCGGCATCGCGACGACGGTGTTCCTGTCGCTCCATTCGGGGCAGACGCTGCGCATCCTGCCGCGATCCGACCGGCGCGGGCGCGACCTGGGCGTCTTCAACCTGACCAATACGGTGCCGTCGCTGATCATGCCGTGGCTGACCATCTCGCTCGTCCCCGGCTTTGGCTTCGAGACGCTGTTCCTGCTGCTTGCCGCGCTCGCCGCGGGGGCCGTGCTGCTGCTCGCGACCCTGCCGCGCGGACGCTGAGCTTCCGCTGCGAAACTAGCCCTTGATTTCGCGCGGGGGCTATGCGAGACGATTATTGATAACGTTCACATATCGGGATTGGGAGAGACATGCGGCGAACGGCACTTGCGATGGCGACGGCGCTTCTGCTGGGGGGAACGGCGCTTGCGACGGCGCCCGAGGGTGACACCGGTGCCGCGACCGTCCATCCCGAACTCTGGCCGGCGGCGAAGAGCCCGGCGGCGATCACCGACGCCGCGACCGAGGCGCGCATCGACGCGCTGATGGCGCGGATGACGATCGAGCAGAAGGTCGGCCAGTTGATCCAGGCCGATATCAGCACCGTGACGCCCCAGGACCTCGAAACCTATCCGCTCGGTTCGATCCTTGCGGGCGGCAATAGCGGCCCCAATGGCAATGAGCGGTCGAGCGCGGCCGACTGGGCGGCGCTGGTCGGCGAGTTCCGCGCCGTGTCGCTGCAGCCGCAGGACAATGGCGTCGCCATCCCGATCATCTTCGGGGTCGACGCGGTGCATGGACATAATAATATCCCCGGCGCGACGCTGTTTCCGCACAATATTGGGCTGGGCGCGGCGCACGATCCCGAACTGATCCAGCGCATCGGCGCGGTGACCGCGGCCGAGATCGCGGGCAGCGGCATCGAATGGACCTTTGCCCCGACGCTCGCGGTGCCGCAGGATCTGCGCTGGGGACGCAGCTATGAAGGCTATTCGTCCGATCCGCGGCTCGTTGCCGATTATGCGCGCGCGATGGTGCTGGGGCTGCAGGGGGCGCTCGTGACCGGGCGGCCGGTCGGGCCCGCGCATGTCGCGGCGACCGCCAAACATTATCTCGCCGACGGCGGCACCTTCGAGGGCAAGGATCAGGGCGACGCGAAGATCGGCGAGGACGAACTGATCGCCAAGCATGCGCAGGGCTATCCTGCCGCGATCGACGCCGGCGCGCTGACCGTTATGGCCAGTTTCTCGAGCTGGAACGGAGTCAAGACCCACGGCAACAAGGGACTGCTGACCGACGCGCTCAAGGGCAAGATGGGTTTCGAGGGCTTCGTCGTCGGCGATTGGAACGGCCACGGCCAGGTCGCGGGATGCAGCGTCACCGACTGCGCGCAGGCGGTCAACGCCGGGCTCGACATGTATATGGCCCCCGATAGCTGGAAGGGCCTCTACGAAAGCACGCTCCGCGAGGCGAAGGACGGCACGATCGGCGCCGAGCGGCTCGATGATGCGGTGCGGCGCATCCTGCGCGTCAAATACAAGCTCGGGCTGTTCGATACCGACCATGTCGACCGCGGCGATGTCGCGGCGGTCGGTGCGCCCGATCATTTGGCTGTCGCGCGCGAAGCGGTCGCCAAATCGCTGGTGCTGCTCAAGAATAATGGGGGCCTGTTGCCGATCAAGCCGGGCGCCAAACTGCTCGTCGCTGGGCCGGGCGCCGACAATATGGCGATGCAGGCGGGCGGCTGGACGATCAGTTGGCAGGGCACTGACGTCACCCACGACGATTTTCCGAACGGCCAGACGATCTGGGAAGGGCTGAAACAGGCGGCCGAGGCCGCGGGTGGCAGCGCGATCTTGTCGGCCGACGGCAGCTTCACCGACAAGCCCGACGTCGCGATCGTCGTGTTCGGCGAGGAGCCCTATGCCGAGTTTCAGGGTGACGTGCCGACGCTCGACTATCAGCCCGCCGAAGCGACTGACCTTGCGACGCTGAAGAAGCTCAAGGCCGCGGGCGTGCCGGTGGTCGCGGTCTTCCTCTCGGGCCGGCCGCTGTTCACCAATCCCGAGATCAACGCCGCTGATGCCTTCGTTGCGGCGTGGCTTCCGGGGTCGCAGGGGGCGGGCGTGGCCGACGTGCTCGTCGCGCGCGCGGATGGAAAGGCGGCGAAGGATTTCACCGGCACGCTGCCCTTCGCATGGCCCGCCGACGCGCGTTCGCCGGTGGAAAAGCCGCAGTTCGCGGTCGGCTATGGCCTGACCTATGCCGATGACAAGACCGTGCCTACGCTGCCCGAGGAACTGGGCGTCGACGTCGCGGCGATGATGAATGTCGAGAATTTCTTCGCCGGCGGCCGCGCGCGGGCGCCGTGGACGCTGTCGATTGCCGACGCGGGCGGATCGCGGCAGGTCGAATCGGCGCCGCTGGACAGCAGCTATGGACTGCTCCGGACGCGCTCGGTCGACGTGCATGCGCAGGAGGACGGCAAGGCGTTCGTGTGGAGCGGTCCCGCGACCTTCAACCTGTCGGGTCCGGTCGCCGACATGACGCGCCAGCTCAACAACAGTTTCGCGTTGCGGCTCGACTGGCGGATCGACGCCGCGGGGACGGCGCCGGTGACGCTCGCGCTCGGCGGCGTGCCGCTCGATATCGGCGCGATGGTTCGCGCCGCGCCGGTGGGTGACGTCTCCACGCTGAAGGTGCCGCTGCGCTGCTTTGCCGACGCGGGCGCCAATCTGGCGCGGGTCGATTATGCGGTATCGGTGACGGCCGACAAGGGCTTTGCGGCGACCCTGCTCGGCGCCAGGGTCGAGGCGGTGGGCGAGAATCTGCCCTGTCCGGCGAAGGCCGAATAGGGATCGGGCGAGGCGCTCAGGCCCCGCACGACTCCCGCACGATCAGATTGGTCGGCAGATATTCGGGCGGCTGTTCCGAATCGGAATCCATGATCTGCGACACCAGTCGCCGCCCGGCCTCGGCCGTGTCCTGCTGGATCGTGGTGAGCGCAGGCGTGCTGAGCCGCGCAAGCAGCATGTCGTCGTAGCCGACCACCGAGACATCCTTCGGCACCATTCGCCCGCCCTTGCGCAGCGCGCGGATCGCGCCGAGCGCGATGAGGTCGCTGGTCGCGACGATGCCGTCGATGTCCTGCCCGCGCGTCAGGAGTTTGGTGGTCGCGCTTTCCGCCGATTCGAAGCCGAAGTCGACGCGGATATCGAGCGCGACATCGAAAGCCACGTCGCTCGCCTCGAGCGCCTCGAGATAGCCCTGGTGGCGCTGCATCGCCTCCGGGTCGCTGCTGCCGAGGAAGGCGATGCGGCGGCGGCCGAGGCGGAGGAGGTGGAGCGTCGCGCGGCGGCCGCCGAGCAGATTGTCCGAGCCGACCGAGCGATATTTCTGTCCCGGCAGATGTGCGCCCCAGACGACGAAATTGCCATTCGAGTCGGCGAGTCGGTTGAATTCGTCGTGGAGCATCGACTGGCCGAGGAAGATCACGCCCTTGGCGCGGCTGGTCGTCGTCACCGCGACGAGATCGTCGAAATCGCGCGGTGCGGTGTGGCTGACGGTGAAGTCGCAGTCGCGCGCGCGCGCCGCCTCGCCGATGCTCGCCAGCAGTTCGAGGAAGAAGGGGTGCGAGAGCGGCAGCGGCCGGCCCTGCATATGCGGGGTGACGACGACGATCGAGCCTTCGGACCCGAGCGGCGCCGCGGGCATCGAACTGCGAAAGGGATAGTTGTTCTCGCGCGCCAGCGCCCAGATGCGCTTCTTGGTCTTGAGGCTGATGAGCGGATGATCGTTGAGCGCGCGCGACACGGTCGAGATCGAGACTCCCGCCATCTTTGCGAGGTCTTCCAATCTGGTATTGCTGTGGGTCATGAACAGATCATCCGTGTCTGACGTGGGCGAGCGTTAGCCGCGCGGGGGAGGGCAATGCAAGATTTGCAGAGCGGTGAGGGGGCGGTATTTCGCAGCGAGCCGCCGCGCGCGGGCGCGGCGGACGGCTTTCGCCTGTGGAGCATGTGCTTTGCGCTGTTCGGCATCCAGATCGTCTGGGGGCTGCAGAATGCCAATACGAGCCGCATCTTCCAGGCGCTCGGCGCCGACGTCGCCGAACTGCCTCTGCTGTGGATCGCGGGGCCGATCACCGGACTGATCGTCCAGCCGATCATCGGGCATCTGAGCGATCATTCGCGCTCGCGCCACGGCAGGCGCCGGCCCTTTCTGGTCGCGGGCGGGCTGCTGTCGGCGCTCGCGCTGGTCCTGATGCCCAATGCCGCGACGCTGTGGGCGGCGATCGCGGCGCTGTGGCTGCTCACCGCGTCGAACAATATCGCAATGGACCCCTCGCGCGCGCTGGTCGCCGACAATCTGCCGCACACGCAGCGGGCGCGCGGCTATGCGGTGCAGGTCTTCTTCATCGGCACCGGCGCGGTCTTCGCCTCGTCGCTGCCGTGGGTGCTGGTCAACTGGTTCGGCGTGTCGGGGGTCGGCGAGGCGGGCGGGCTGCCGTCGTCGGTGCGCTATGCCTTCTACATCGGGGCCGCCTGCCTGCTCGCCTCGATGCTGTGGACCGTGCTGACCACCCGCGAGCGGCCCGCCGACGCGTCCCTGCGGCGCGTGGCACGCGAAGGCGAGATGGGCGAGCCGCCGGTGCTGCGCCGCGCCTGGGCGCTTGCCGCCGGGGGCGCGGGGCTGCTGGCCGTCGCGCTCGCGCGGGGCTGGCAATGGGAGGTCGCGCTGCTCGCCGGGGCCGCGCTGCTGGTCGGGGCGGCCGAGATCGCGGTGGCGCGGCGCCGCGCGCGCGGTGACGGGGCGCTGGGGATGCTCCAGATCGTCGAGGATTTCCGCCGCATGCCGCGCGCGCTGCGCCAGCTTGCGCTGGTGCAATTCTTCACCTGGTTCGCGCTGTTCGCGATGTGGATCTATGCCGCGCCGGCGGTGGCGCGGGCGCATTACGGCACCGGCGACGCGGCATCGGCGCCATTCAACGCCGCCGCCGACTGGGTCGGCATGCTGTTCGCAGGCTATAACGCCGTCGCCGCGCTCGCGGCGCTGGCGCTGCCGGGGATCGCGGCGCGGATCGGCGAGCGGCAGACCTATGCGCTGTGCCTGCTGTGCGGCGCGGCGGGGATGGCGGGGTTCGTGATCCTGCCCGATCCGGACCTGCTGTGGCTCGCCTCGCTCGGCATCGGGCTCGCCTGGGCGGCGGTGCTGTCGCTGCCCTATGCGATCATCGTCGGAGCGGTCGCGCCCGGGAAGGTCGGCGTCTATCTGGGCATCCACAATATCTTCCTCGTCGTGCCGCAGCTCGTCGCCGCGGTCTGCCTGGGGCCGGCGATCCGCCATCTGTTCGGCGGCGAGCCGGGACCGGCGCTTGCGCTGGCCGGCGGGCTGCTCGTGCTGGCCGCGGGGGCGGCGCTGTTCATCGGGCCGCGCGCGGAAGTTGGCGAAAGTGCCGCGTAGCATGAGGTCGATGGCATATGCAAATATTTGCATATATATTGCTACTCTGCAATCGTATTCAGCCGATATGTCACGCAGATTCTGAGCCATTTTCCGCTTGAATCCTGAGAATAACAGAGAAATAATTCATAAAATCAATTGGATGAAGCCCATATAAAACGGGCTTGCCTATTCTGCAATAATACGCAAAAAAGTGCAAACAGATGGCGCGACGATCGGCCGCCCATGCTGTGCGAACGATAGGCCCAGCCAATGGGCGGATCAGGGAAGGGGAGAGCCATGACGCTCAAGGGATTCGGAATCGGTGCGCGGTTGCGCGGTGGGGTGTCGCTGGCGGTGCTGGCGGGCGCGGGATTGCTGGTGGCGGCGCCGGCCGCGGCGCAGGATGCGGCCGCGCCGGCGGACGAGACTGCCGGCAGCGGCAGCGATATCGTCGTCGTCGGCGTGCGCAGCGCGCTGCAGACGGCGCAGGAGCGCAAGAAGAATGCCGAGACCGTCGTCGATTCGATCGACGCGACCGATATCGGCGCCTTTCCCGACAATTCGGTGTCGAGCGCGCTGCAGCGCGTGCCGGGCATCACCGTGTCGCGGCTCCAGTCCACCGACGACAGCACTCACCCGTCGGGCGAGCCGGCCGGCGTTCTGATCCGCGGCCTGACCTTCGTGCGCACCGAGGTCAACGGGCGCGACAGCTTTTCGGCCGATAGCTATCGCGGGCTGAATTTCAACGATATCTCGCCCGAGCTGATGGCGCGTATCGACGCCTACAAGAACCAGACCGCCGACATGATCGAGGGCGGGATCGCGGGCACCGTCGACCTGCGCACGCGGCTGCCGTTCGACGAGCCGGGGCTGATCGTCACCGCCAATGCCAAGGCGACCTATGGCGACCGGTCGGACAAGTGGAACGGCGAATTCTCCGCGCTGATCAGCAAGACCTTCGACACGCCCGCGGGCCGCTTCGGCCTGATGGCCGACTATGCGCGCAGCCATGTCGTGACGCGGACCGAAAGCGTCATCATGGACAAGATCCGCACCTATTGCTCGGCGGGCGCGGTCAATCCCGACGGCAGCGGGGTGGTCGACGCCGACGGCAGCGTCCATTGCGACGCCAACCCCTTCGGCGGCACCGGCTGGGCGTTCGCCCCCGACGGCATCCGCTATTCGCAGGTCGATTACGACCGCACGCGCGAGGGCATCGCGCTGGCCGGGCAATATGAAAGCCCGACCGGCGACGTGCGCGCGAGCGTGCAGTTCATCCAGTCGACCTATCACAACGCCTGGCTGGAAAATGCCTCGCACGCGATCCTCGAGGGCACCTATTTCGGCACGCCCGCGTTCAACCCGGTCGCCTCGACCATCCTGCGCCCGCAGATCGGCAGCTCGCCCTTCGTCTTCGGCGCCGACGGGATGCTCGAATCGGGCCTGCTGACCCAGGCCTATGGGAGCTGGCGCGGCAGCTTCGAGAATGCGGGGGTGATGACCGACACCGGATCGGCCGTCCCCGGCCAGCCCTTCGTCAGCTATTGCCCCGATCCCGCCGCCTGCACCAACGGGATGTATTTCCAGAACGAGGCGCGCAATTTCGACCACCGCGAAAAGACGCGCGACCTGTCGGCCAATCTGCAATGGGACGCGACCGACCGGCTGCATGTCAATTTCGACGCGCAGTGGATCAAGGCGAAGACCACCAACGACGATATCCTGGTCGCGACCGGGTCGATGGCCGATTATGATTACAGCGTGAACAAGGACGGCACGCCCGAGATAAGGCTGCTGCCGGGGTCGGGCGTCAACTACGCCGACGGCGGCCTCGCCAATCCGCACAATTACTGGATGCCGTTCATCCAGGCGCATCTGGAGGATAATGACGCCGAGGAACTCGCGCTGAAGGCCGACGTCGATTACGAGTTCGAGGGCAGCGACTGGATCGATTCGCTGAAGGTCGGCGTCCGCTATTCGGACCGCGAGCAGAATATCCGCTATTCCTCGTTCAACTGGACGCCGATCGCGGCGTCGTGGAACTGCAACGGGCCGGGCTTCAACGTCGACAACAGCACGCCCGCCGCCTATCCCGCCGGATGCGGCGCGCGGCCCGATTTCCAGGGCTATGGCGCGGGGCTGTTCGTGCCCTACAGCCTGGGCGGCGGCTTCTACAACGGCAGCGCCTATGACAATGGCGATCTGGTCTATCTGAGCCGCGAGGCGATCCGCGACCGCGCCAAGCTGGTCGAGGGGCTGGCGGGGCCGAACACCAGCCCGCCGATCCTGCCCGGCTGGTCGCCGATCTGCGACCGCGCCGAGGCGACCGTCGGCTGCTTCACCCCGCCCGAGGTGATGAAGGCGACCGAGAAGACCAAGGCGGCCTATGCGATGCTGCGCTTCGGCGGCGACAATGCGATGCTGGGCGGCGTCAATGTGCGCGGCAACATCGGCGTTCGTATCGTCCGCACCGACATCGACAGCACGGGCAGCGTCGGCTTCCCGCAGCCCAATATATTCACCCAGTTGCTGCTGACGCCGTGCGGCACGCCGCTGGGTCCCGACGCGGTGGTCAATCCGGCCTGCTATCTGACCGACGATCTGATCGCCTTTGCCGACGGCAGCGGGACGCCGAACAATTTCAAGGCGTCCTACACCAACGTCCTGCCCAGCCTGAACGTCCGCTTCGGGCTCGACGACCATAATTTCGTCCGCTTCGGCTATTCGCGGGCGATGGCGCGGCCCGATTTCGGCCTGCTTCGCAACTATGTGTCGATCCAGGCGCCGCTGATCGACACGAGCGCCGACAGCCCGTTCATCGTCCGCGACGGCGCCGGCAACATCACCGGCTATAATTTCATCTTCCGCGCCGAATCGGGCTTTGCGGGGCTGAAGCCGGTGCTCGCCGACCAGTTCGACCTGACCTTCGAACATTATCGCGGCGCGACCTCGTTCCACGCCGACATCTTCTACAAGAAGCTGCGCAACACCGTGTCCTATGGCGAGTTCATCCGCAGCTTCGACAATGGCGGGTCGGAGCAGACGGTGGTGATGCGCGGGCCGCGCAACGTGAAGGACGGCGGCGAGCTTTACGGCCTCGAAGCAGGGTTCCAGACCTTCTTCGACTTCCTGCCCGGATTGCTGTCGGGGCTGGGGATGCAGGCGAATTATACGCTGGTCGAGCAGAGCGGCATCAGCAATTCGAACCTTGCGACGCAGGGCGCGCTCGACGGCGGCGGCACCGGCGGCTTCGGGGCGGGTCTCGACGTGTCGGGCGGGCGCGGCGCGGTGATCGACTCGCACCGGCTCGCGGGCATTTCCAAGCATACGTTCAACATCGTGGGCCTGTACGAGAAGGGACCGGTGGCGCTGCGCCTCGCCTATAACTGGCGCTCGCGCTTCCTGACCAACAACCTCGACTGCTGCATCGGCCTGCCGGTGTTCCAGAAACCGGTCGGCTTCCTCGACGGGTCGATCCGCTTTTCGCCGACGCCGTGGCTGGAGCTGTCGATCGAGGGGCAGAATCTGCTGAACACGACGACCGTCTATCAGCAGCAGATCTTTGGCGACACGGCGCTGACGCCGGGGGCCAAGCCGGTCTATCGCGACGCCAACTGGGGCCGGGTCGACCGCCGCTTCCAGTTCGGGGCGCGTGTGAAATTCTGACCAAGGGGGAGGGGGCGGCCGGGCGGTCGCCCCTTTTTGGGGGAGCGATAGTCTTGACAGCGCAGGTTCCTCCCCCTCGTCACCCTGAACTTGTTTCAGGGTCCATGGTCCGCCCTCGAACAGGGCGCGGCGCGGAAGGAGAGATCTGGCCATGGATGCTGAAACACGTTCAGCATGACGATGCGGGGAGGGCGGGCGCCATGGATTGGCCCGCTTCGATGACAATGGAGCGGCGATGACGGACAGCCCCTATCGGATCGTCATATTGGGCGGCGGCACCGCGGGCTGGATGGCGGCGGCCGGGCTGGCGCGGCTGCTGCCCGCCGCCGATTACGACATCACGCTGATCGAATCCGATGCCATCGGCACGGTCGGGGTCGGCGAGGCGACGCTGCCGCATATCAAGGATTTCAACGACATGCTGGGCCTCGACGAGGCCGAGTTCATGCGCGCGACGATGGCGAGCTTCAAGATCGGCATCGAGTTCGTCGGCTGGGGCCGCGCGGGCGAGCGTTATATCCACCCCTTCGGCACCTTCGGCGAGCGCTGGGCGGGCGCCGATTTCCAGCATCACCATGCGCGGGCGCGGCTGGCGGGCAGCGATACGCGGTCGCTTCAGGCCTACAGCTTCGCGGTCGCGGCGGGCCGCGCCGCCGCCTTCGAGCATCCGGGCGAAGACCCGGCGTCGATCCGCTCGGCCTATGCCTATGCCTATCATTTCGACGCCGGCCTCTATGCGCGGCACCTGCGCCAGTGGGCGACCGCGCGCGGGGTGCGGCGGATGGAGGGTCAGGTCGTCGACGTTGCGCGCGACGGCGAGAGCGGCGACGTCGCGGCGCTGACGCTGGAATCGGGCGCGGAGGTCGCGGGCGACCTGTTCGTCGACTGTTCGGGATTCCGCTCGCTGCTGCTCGGGCAGACGCTGGGGGTACCGTGGCGCGACTGGAGCGAATGGCTGCCGTGCGACCGCGCGCTGGCGCTGGCGTGCGAGGGGACGGCGCCGCTGATCCCGCTGACCCGCTGCACCGCGCAGCGCGGCGGCTGGACCTGGCGCATCCCGCTTCAGCATCGCACCGGCAACGGCCATGTCTTCGCCAGCGGCTTTTGCAGCGAGGAGGAGGCCGAGCGCACTTTGCGCGGCGCGATCGACGGCGCGGCGCGGGGCGAGCCGCGGCTGCTGCGCTTTCAGGCCGGGCGGCGTGGCGCGGGCTGGGCGGGCAATGTCGCGGCGATCGGCCTGTCGAGCGGGTTCCTGGAGCCGCTCGAATCGACGAGCATCTTCCTGATCCAGGCGGCGGTGACCGACCTGGCGGCGCTGATGCCGCGCCGCGGGGACAAGGTCGATGCGCGGCTGCGCGCCGAGTTCAACCGATTGTTCGAGATCCATTACGACCGCACCCGCGATTTCATCGTCCTCCACTATGCGGCGAACGCGCGCGAGGGCGAGCCGCTGTGGGACCATCTGCGCCACATGACGCTGCCCGACAGCCTGGCGCACAAGATCGCGCTGTATCGCGAAAGTGCGATCGCGCCCGACTATGCGCTCGGCCTCTTTTCGCGCGATAGCTGGCTGTCGGTGTTCGAGGGGCAGGGGATCGTGCCGCGCGCCTGCAGCCCGCTCGCCGAGCGGCTGCCGCTGCCCGAATTGCAGCGGCGGCTCGACGAGCTGGCGGAGCGGATCGCGATCAACGCCGCCGAGATGACGCCGCTCGCCGACTATATCGCGGGCACTTGCGCGGCCGAGGGCGTCGTGCTGCCCGGCATGGCGAGCGCGGCATGAGCGTCGTCGCCATCCTCGGGCGCGATGCGCCGCTGTGGCTGACGGCGGCGGCGCTGCGGCGCGCGCTGGCGCCGGGGGGGGTCGAGGTGTGCGCGGTGGCGCTGCCCGGCGACGCGGCGCCGGGCGACGTCTGGCGCGCGTGGCCGGGGATCGAGGCGCTGCACGCGCGGATCGGCATCGACGAGGCGGCGCTGCTGCGCACGGCGCGCGGCGCCTTCACGCTGGGGCAGAGCATCGGCGACGCGAGCGGGGCGGGGCAGGCGCCGCTGCTGCTCGCGCACGGCGGGATCGGCACCGCCGTCGCGGGGGAGGATTTCTTTCCCCACTGGGTGAAGGCGCGGCATCGGGGGCTGGGCGCCGGGCTCGACGATTTCTCGCTGACCGCGACCGCGGCGCGGCAGGGGCGGCTGTTCCTGCCCGATGCGGCGAGCGCGCGCTATGGCCGCGCCGATTACGGCTATCACCTGCCCGCCGCCGGCTATGCGAAGAGCCTGAAGGCGATTGCGGCGCATCTGGGGGTGCGGGTGTTCGAGGCGGGCGCGGTCGCGGCCGAGCGTGACGGCGCGGGGATTGCGGCGCTGCGCCTCGACGACGGGACGCGGGTCGAGGCGGCGCTGTTCGTCGATGCGACGCGCGAGGGCGCGCTGCTGCGCGGAGCGCTGGGCGAAGCGTTCGAGGGCTGGGATGCGCCGGGCGACCGGATGCTGACCGCGCTGGCGCCGCGCGGGGCGACGGTGCCGCCCTGTGCGGAGGTGCGCGCGGGGGCGGACGGCTGGACCGGCCTCTATCCGGCGCTGACGCATGTGCATGTCGCGCATGTCTGGCGGGATGCGAGCGATGAAGAGGCGCTGCGCGCGGCGGCGGCGGCGAGCGGGCTGGAACTGGAGGCGGTGGCTGTCCGGGGGGTGGCGCCGGGCGCTGCCAGCCGGCCGTGGACCGCGAACGTCGTGGGTGTCGGCGAGGCGGCGGCGGCGTTCGATCCGCTGCACGGCTTCGCGCTGCACGGGTTGCAGCTTGGGCTCGTTCATCTGATCGCCTGTTTTCCGGCGGACGGGGCGATGGCGGCGCGGCGCGCCGAGTATAACCGGCTGATGACGATGCACGTCGCGCGGGTGCGCGATTTCGAGGTCGCCTATTTTGCCTTGCAGCGCCATGCGGGCGCCTTCTGGGACACGGCGCGGGCGCTGCCGCGCTCGGTCGAGCTGGCGCATCTGATCGCGCTGTTCCGCGCTCGCGGCGAGATCGCGCCGCAGGAGGGGGAGAGCCTGCCGCCCGACGCGTGGCGGGCGCTGCTCACCGGGCTGGGCGTGGTGCCCGAGGGCTGGCGGCCGTCTGCCGACCGGCTGGCGGACGAGACGGCGGCGGCGCATTTCCGCGCGATGCTGGGCTTCGTGCGCGAGCAGGTGCTGCGCCAGCCGACGCACGATGCGATGCTGGCGCGGATCGCCCGGCGTGGCTGAGCCGACGCGTCTCGACCCGCCGCCGGCGGCGCCGTCGCCGCTCGATGCGTCACCGCGCGTCGCGGTCCGCCGCGTGCCGGCGCCCGCCGATTTCGCCGCTATCGTCGCGGCCGGACATCCCGTCGTGCTGAAGGGGCTCTTCGACGACTGGGTCGCACTGGCGGCCGGGCGCGCGTCGCCCGGCCACCTGACAAGCTATCTGGCGGGGCTCGACCGCGGCGCGCCGGTGCCGCTGATGGAGGCATCCGCGCGGTCGAAGGGACGCTTCGCCTATCGCGCCGACATGCGCGAGTTCAGCTTCACCAAACGCCGCGTGCCGCTGCGCGAGGCGCTGGCGCGGATCGCGGCGCTGGAGGGGCGCGAGGATGCGCCGACCGCAGCGATCCAGATGCTCCCGCTCGCCGAGGCGATGCCCGATTTCGTGGCGCAGAACCCGATGCCGCTGCTGTCCGCCGATATCGGGCCGAAGCTGTGGCTGGGCGGCGCGGTCAGGACGCAGACGCATAACGACCGCGATCATAATCTCGCCTGCGTGATCGCGGGGCGGCGACGCTTCCTGCTCTTCCCACCCGAGCAGGTCGCGAACCTTTATATCGGGCCGCTCGGCAATCCGCCGCCCTTGTCGCTTGCCGACCCCGAGATGCCCGATTTCGAGCGTTTTCCGCGGTTCCGCGAGGCGATGGCGGCGGCGCGCGTCGCGTGGATCGAGGCCGGCGATGCACTGTTCCTGCCGCGTTACTGGTGGCATCATGTGACGTCGCTGGGTCCGTTCAACGCGATGGTCAACTACTGGTGGGGCGGCGATGACGAGCCGTACCATGTCTTCCTCGCCGCGCTGCTCGCGCTCCGGGATCTGCAGCCTGGCGCGCGCGCCTATTGGCGGACGATGTTCGAGGCGCATGTGTTCGGCGATCCCGAAACATCGGCCGGCCATATTCCCGAAAGCCTGCGCGGCGCGCTCGGCGCGATGCGGCCGGGCGAGCGCGCCGATCTGCGCCGCCGGCTCGCCGCCGCCTTCCGGTCCTGATCCTTCCCCAGCAAAGAGAAACGCCCCATGACCCCGAAAACCACCCTGTTGCTCGGCCTGTCGATGCTCGCGATGGCGACCCCCGCGGCGGCGCGCGAATGCGTGCGTTCGCCCGGCGCGGTGCTGGAGCTGTGCGTGTCGGTGGCGGACGGCCGGGCGCTCTATGCGGTGACGCGCGGCGGGACGGAGGTGATCGCGCCGTCGCGGCTCGGGCTCGCCTTCGCGGGCGAGGCCGACCCGCGCTACACCGCGATCACCAGCACCGCGCGCAGCGCGTCGGACACGACATGGGAACAGCCGTGGGGCGAGCAGCGGCTGATCCGCGACAAGCATAGCGAGCTGAAGGTCACGCTGGCGGGCGATACCCCGCTCAGCCAAGCGGTCGGCGTGACCTTTCGCCTGTTCGACGACGGCTTCGGCTTTCGCTATGACTATGCGGGCATTCCGGCAGGGCAGGCGGTGGCGGTGACCGCCGACCACAGCCAGTTCCGCACCGTCGGCGCCTATCGGGCGTGGTGGTACGAGGCGCTCGGCGTCGACCGCGACGAATATCTCTACAAGGAGAGCGACGCGCGGCGCGTCACGCTGGCGGAGACGCCGCTGACGCTGAAGGGCGACAACGGCCTCTATCTGAGTTTCCACGAGGCGGCGCTGGTCGATTTCCCGTCGATGCTGCTCGCGGGCGACGGCGCGGGCGGCTATTCGGCGTGGCTGATGCCGTGGCCCGACGGGACGCTGGCGAAGAAGACGGGGCCGTTCGCGACGCCGTGGCGCACCGTGCTGGTCGGCGACAGCCCCGGCGCGCTCGCCGACAGCCGCATCACGCTGAACCTCAACGAACCGAACAAGCTTCCCGACATCGGCCAATGGTTCAAGCCCGGCAAATATGTCGGCATCTGGTGGGAGATGCACCTCGATAAATCGACCTGGGCGAGCGGGCCGAAGCATGGCGCCAACACCGCCAATGTGAAGCATTATATGGATTTCGCGGCGAAATACGGCTTCGACGGCGTGCTGGTCGAAGGCTGGAACAAGGGCTGGGACGGCGACTGGACCGCGAACGGCGACAAGTTCAGCTTCACCGAGGCTTATCCCGATTTCGACATCGACGCGATCGCCCGCTACGGGAAAGCGAAGGGGGTGAAGCTGATCGGGCATAACGAGACCGCGGGGGCGATCGAAAATTATGCGCGGCAGCTTGATGGTGCGCTGAAACTCTATGCCGATCACGGCGTGTCGGTGGTCAAGACCGGCTATGTTCGCCCGAGCGGCACGATCGTCGACGGCGACGGCGGGCCGCAATGGTTCGCGGGCCAATATGCGGTGCGCCATCATCTCGACGTGGTGAAGCGCGCGGCGCAATATCATATCGCCATCGACACGCACGAGCCGGTCAAGGACACGGGGCTGCGCCGCACCTGGCCGAACTGGGTCAGCCGCGAGGGCGCGCGCGGGCAGGAGTTCAACGCCTGGGGCAATCCGACCAACCCGCCCGAGCATATGACGATATTGCCCTTCACCCGGCTGCTCGGCGGGCCGATGGATTTCACGCCGGGCATCTTCGACATCGCGCGCGGCGGCAAGGAACTGACGCGGCGCGTCCAGTCGACGCTGGCGACACAGCTTGCCGAATATGTCGTCGTCTATTCGCCGATCCAGATGGCGGCCGACCTGCCCGAAAATTACGAGGCGCGTCCCGATGCCTTTCGGTTCATCCGCGACGTGCCGACCGACTGGGAGACATCGAAGACGCTGCAGGGCGCAATCGGCGACTATGTCGTCGTCGCGCGGCAGGCGCGCGGCGGCGGCGACTGGTATCTGGGTGCGATCGGCGACGAGGAGGCGCGCGATCTGAGCCAGCCGCTGTCCTTCCTGGCGCCGGGCAAGCGGTATGAGGCGCAGATCTATGCCGACGCGCCGGGGGCCGATTACCGCACCAACCCCGAGGCGCTGGCGATCGGCAAGCGGATCGTGACGCGCGCCGACACATTGCCGCTCGCCCTCGCGCCGGGGGGCGGGGCGGCGATAAGGTTCAAATTGCTCGATTAAAGCGGCGTGCGTTAAATCTGCACCACCCTTTCTTCCGTTCGTGCTGAGCTTGTCGAAGCACCGTCCTTTTTCTTGCTACGCCCGAAAGAAAGAACGGCCCTTCGACAAGCTCAGGGCGAACGGGATAGGGTGATCCAGATTTAACGCACGCCGCCCTGGCCGGCGGCGGGCTTGCGATATTGCTTCAGGCGCGTGATGCGCAGCCCCGCAACGCCGGCGCGTTCGATCGTGCGGCGCCATCCCGCGAGTTCCTCGTGGCTCAGCCGGTAGCGCGCGCGAGCTTCCTCGACGCTGAGCAACCCGCCGTCGATCGCGGCCAGCACCTCCGCCTTGCGGCGGCAGACCCAATAGGTGGTGCTGGAAGACGGCAAATCCTCCAGGGTCAGCGGACCCAATGGTCCCATCACGGACGCCGGCCGATCGGCCTTTTGTTCGAGCACAACGAATTCTCCATTCGCGCGGCGATGCCGCTTCGTGCCCCCCGCGCCCTGCCTGCGCGAACCAGGTTAACAAAAGCTTGCCAAAACATCCTCGCTGCGACGAGCCGTGCGTCGCGCCGGGGTGGGCCGGGCTTCATCCCCGACCCCATTTCCGAAACGCGGCGTCGCCGTGCGGTACATTCGTCCGCCAGTTAATCGAGCAGCGAGCGCACCGACGACAGCAGGCCGCGTCGCGAGGGGAAGACCGCGTGGACGATCTCGCTTGCCGGCCGCCATTCGGGCAGCACGGTCGTCGGCCGCCCGCTTTGCAGATCGTCCCACAGCGGCTCGCCGTCGCCACGTCATCGGGGTCGATCCCGATGACGGGGCCAAAATGGAGACGCCGCGGTCACGCTCCGGAGCGGTCCCCGGGACCTTGCCCGCCACAGCATATTATGGTCTGGCTGTCGCGCGCAGACAGGCTGGTTTGTCGGTGGCCGGCGAGAGGGCAAAGCGGGGAAGCATGAAGTTTCGATGGAACAGGGAGCGATCGCCCGAACTGCGGCTGGCGTTCCAGCTTTCGATGATCCTGTGGCTTGCGTCGAGCACCGTCGTCACGCTTGGTGCGATCTTCGTCGGCCAGATGCATACGCTGAGCGCCTATCTGATCGTTCCGATTACCGTTTGCACGGCGGCTGCGATCACGACGCTGCTCTATGGTCCGGTCCGACTTCTCCAGAACAGGCGGGCGATCATTGCCGTGCCGGCCATCATCGTCACCATCGCGCTGGCGGCATCGTTGCAGACGGTCGCCGATTACGGAACCCAGGCGCTGTTCGTTCCGATCTTTCCGGATCATGTCATGCCGGACACGAACCCCAAATTGCTCCTGATAACCTGGACCATCTATTTCGCGCTTTATACCTGCAATGCGGCACTGCTCTGGCTGTCCTTCGTCGCGCATCTTTCCAAGACGCGCGAGATCGCGCTGACGCAGACGAAACTGGACCTCGCGATCGCGGAAGCACGCAGCGCGCAGGCGGAGCTCAAGATGTTGCGCCTGCAACTCGATCCGCATTTCATGGTCAATTCGCTCAGCGCCATTTCCACCCTGGCCATTACCCATGACGAACGCGCGGCGGCCGAGATGGCGGATAGCCTGGCGGATTTTTTGCGCTTTTCCCTCGAGCAATCCGATGGCGCCGAGCAGCCGCTGACCGACGAGATCGCCCTGGCGCGCGCCTATCTGGGGGTGGAGCAAATCCGCTTCGGCGACCGGCTCCGCGTCGAAATCGATTGCCCGGATGATCTTGGGAAGGCCCTGATCCCGAATTTCATCCTCCAGCCGTTGGTGGAAAATGCGATGAAGCACGGTTTCAACAGTGCCGTGGGCGGCATGAGGCTGAGGATCGCGGCGCGCGCGGTGGACGGCAATCTGGTCCTGACGGTCGACGATCATGCGCGGGAGAGGCGCGCCGTGCCGGCGGCACCGGGCCTGGGCATCGGCCTTGCCAACACGCGAGAGCGGCTGGAAACGATGTACGGATCGGGCGCCGCGCTGATCACGACCCCGCTGACCGACGGTTTCCGGTCCGAAATCCGCCTTCCGGTGAAATTCGCCCTTCACGACACCCGTGAAACCCGCGTCGCGGAGTTGGCATAGCAAGGGGCGCGGGCGCGCGGCCTATCCGGCCGCTTTGGGGCTCATGCGTTCGCGCAGCGGCTTGAGATAGGTTCTGCCCACCCGCACTTCGGTTCCCGACCGGAGCAGCACATGGACATTGCCATAACCGCGATCGCGGATGGATTCGATCTGATCGAGGCGCACCAGCGCGGATCGGCGCACGCGGATGAAGTGCTCGCTTCCCAGGCGGTCGCTCAGCGCCGCCATGGTCGTGCGAAGCAGAAAGGCGCGCTCGTGATTATGGATGTGGACATAGTCGCGTTCGGATTCCGCCCATTCGACCTCCCGCAGCAGCAGGCGCACATGATTGTCGCCTCGCTGCACCCAAATCTCCCGTTCGTCGCTGTCGGTCGCGGCGGGCGGCGTCTGTTGCCGCAGCTCGTGGACGACGCGTTCGAGATGGGCGGCGTGCTGCGAGGCGCGTTTCTGTTCGATCTGGTCGCGGGCGTGATCGAGCGCGGTGGTCAGCCGGTCGGCCCGTAGCGGCTTCAGCACATAATCGACCGCGCGCGCCTCGAAGGCGCGGACGGCGTGCTGGTTGAAGGCGGTCACGAATATGATCTGCGGGCAATGGCCGCCGGTCTGAAGCAGATGTTCGGCCAACTCCACGCCCCCCAGCCCGGCCATCTGGATGTCCAGCAACAGGACGTCGGGCCGCAAGCGGTCGATCTGCGTCAGCGCATCGAGCGGATCCTGAATGGTCGCGATGAGTTCCGCGCCTTCGATATCGGCCAGCAGCAGCGCGACGCGCCGGAGCGCCAGTTCCTCGTCGTCGACCGCCATGACCTTCAAAATCGTCATCTTGCCGGTTTCCGTTTCAGGCCGGCGCCGTTCGTCGCGCCGGTCGACCATTCGTCGTGCCCGTCCGCGCCCCGCACCCCTCGCCGCATCGCGTCGGTCGCGGCGCTGAGCCATTCGTCGCGCGGCCTATCCCATTCACCGGGCGCGGTGGCCATTGGGACCTCCCGCAATCGCCGCACGCTCGGCCCGGCCGCCGATGGCCTGTGCGAAACTTCCATGAAAGGCTCCCCAATGACCAAGATCCCGACGAATATCGCCTCTATCCGAATGCCGCTAAAGGAAATTTCGCTCGCTACCGCAAGCCTGCATCCTGCCCGCGGGATCGTCGGCGCGGGGATTTCGACACTGGCCCTGATCCTGGCTTCGGCAAGCCCTGCGTTCGCACAGGAAATCATCGACGACAAAGTGAACGACGGCGTCGTGACCGTGCCCGGCGATCAGGCCAGCCCGTGGGTGGTCGACGGCTATATCTATGTCGGTGACCAAGGCATGGGTACGCTGACGGTCGAGAATGGCGGCGTGATCGAGCAGGATTCGTCCTTTGCGTCGGTCATCGGCTATACGGCCGACGGTGAAGGCATGGTGACGGTTTCGGGCACCGATGCCGGCGGCAACGCGTCCACCTGGACCAACAATAGCGGACTGACCGTCGGCCGAGGTGGAAAGGGAATGCTTGTCGTCGAAGGCGGCGGCGTGGTCACGTCCTCGACCGGCACGCTCGGAGAGCGGGTGGGCGGCGCCGGTACGGCGACGATCACGGGCACGGACGGCAATGGCAATTCGTCCGGTTGGCTGACCACAAGCGGATTCTATGTCGGCCACTTCAGCGGCAGCGGCACGGGCGCGCTGAACATCCTCGACGGCGGGCTGGTCACCAGCCGCGGTGGATCGATTTATGGCCCGGATGGGGGCGAGAGCACCGTTCTGGTTTCTGGCGTCAATGCCGACGGAACCCATTCCACCTGGAACGCCGAAGGCGGGCCGATGGCGGTGGGCGCGGAAGGTCGCGGCGTGCTGCGGATCGAGGACGGCGGGGTCGTCAAGAACTTTGCCGGCATCATCGCCAGAACATCGGAGGCCGCCAGCGAGGTCATGGTGACGGGCACGGGGTCCCAATGGATCAACGGAGCCAGCCTGACCATCGGGGAGCGGGGAGAAGGCTTGCTGACCGTCGCCGACGGCGGACGAGTTTCGGCCAATGACGTCAATCTGGGCGACGACGACACGGGGCATGGCATCGTGCTGATTTCGGGCGTGGATAGCGCGGGGAATGCCTCGACCATCGAAGCTCATGGCAGCGTTTCGGTCGGGGACTGGAGCAGCGGTAAAATGACCATCGAAGGCGGCGGGCAGGTGATTGCCGCCAGAGACGGCTATGTCGCCGCCAATCTGGGCACGACCGGAACGGTTCTGGTCTCCGGCACCGACGCCGCCGGCAACGCATCGACCTGGTCGATGGAAGATAATCTCCGCGTCGGCTCTCAGGGCGACGGCACGCTGACCATCGCCGCTGGCGGCCTGGTCACTGCCGGGGGATCGGTTACGATCAGCGGTCGCACCGTCGGCAGCGGCGCGATCACGGTGTCGGGCGCCGATGGCGCGGGGAGCGCATCGGCCCTGGACGTGGGCGACGAACTCGCCATCGCGAGTTATGGAACGGGCGCGCTGACCATTTCCGACGGAGGAGCGGTGTCGGTCGGCAGCAAGGCCTATATCGGTTTCTATGCGGACAGCATCGGCACGCTGACCATCGGCGCCGCGGCCGACGAGGCCGCCGCTGGCGCGGGTGCGTTTGACGCCGCGACGTTGGGTTTCCGAGCCGGGGACGGCACGCTCGTCTTCAATCATAGCGATGACGATTACATCTTTTCAACAGCTCTCGATTCGGCCGGTCTCGTTTCGACCGGCCCCGGCACGCACCGCGTCGAGCATTATGCCGGGCAAACCAGGTTGACGGGCGACAGTTCGGCGTTTTCGGGGACGACGATCATCCACGGCGGACAGGTGGCGGTGGACGGCTCGCTCGGCGGCGCGGCGAATATTCTTTCCGGCGGCACGCTGTCGGGCACCGGCTCGCTCACCGGGGCCGTCGATATTGCCGACGGCGGCATCCTGCTGGGCGTGCAGGGCCAGACCCTCACCATGGCATCGCTGGCCCTGTCGAACGAATCGGCTATCGCCGTGACGCTGGGTGCGCCCGGCAACGGCGCCGGCCTGTTCCATGTGACGAACGACCTCGCGCTCGACGGACAGTTGAGCGTCACGGCCGGCCTCGGCTATGGTCAGGGCGTCTATCGCCTGTTCGATTATGACGGGACGCTCACCGATGGCGGCCTCGATATCGCCGCGATGCCGACCGGCACGACCGGCCAGATCCAGACCTCGGTTGCACAGCAGGTCAACCTCGTCGTCGCCGGAGGACAAAACCCGGATCCCGAACCCGGCGCGGTTCCCGACATCCAGTTCTGGAATGGCACGACGACGGTGGCCAATGGCATGGTCAACGGCGGCAGCGGCATCTGGAATGGAACGGACACCAACTGGACCGACGCCGATGGCGCCCGCGCGGATGCGTGGGGCAGCAAATTCGCGGTGTTCCAGACCAATCCGGATCTGGTCACGATCGATGGCGGCGTCTCGACCACCGGGATGCAGTTCATCGGCGAGGGCTGGCAGGTCGAGGGCGATGCGATCACGCTCGCCGGCGACAACGGCGCCACCACCATCCGCGTCGGTGACGGCTCGGCGACCGGCACCCATGTCGCGACGATCGCCGCGAATCTGTCCGGCGCCGGCGCGCTGGTCAAGGACGATAGCGGCATGTTGATCCTGACGGGCGAGAATGGCTATTCGGGCGGGACAGAGATCAGGGCGGGAACGCTCCAGATCGGCAACGGCGGCACCGCCGGCTCGATTCAGGGCGACGTCGCCAATGACGGCGTTCTGGCATTCGACCGCTCGGATGCGATCGGCTTCGACGGCACGATCACCGGTTCGGGCGATGTGACGTTGCTTGGCGGCGACGTGACCTTCACCGCGGCCCATGGCTACACCGGGACCACCGCGCTGCTCGCCGGCGCGACCCTGCGGCTCGGCAACGGCGGCACGGCGGGCGCGATCGCGGGTCCGGTCGACAATGACGGGACGCTGGTGTTCCACCGCTCCGACGATATCGCCTTTGCCGGCGCGATCGGCGGGAACGGCAATATCCGCCATCTGGGCGGCGGCAAGACGGAACTGACCGCGGACTCCAGCGGCTTTGACGGAACGACCGACATCGAAGCGGGCACGCTGGTGGTGAACGGCGCGCTGGGCGGCGCGGTGACCGTGCTGGCCGGCGGCCGCCTGCAAGGCACGGGCACGGTGGGCGATACGATGGTGTCGGGCACCATCGCGCCGGGCAATTCGATCGGCACGCTCAACGTTGTGGGCAATATCGGTTTCGCGGCCGGGTCGACCTATGAAGTGGAGGTCAATGCGGCGGGCGAGGGCGACCTGATCGCCGCATCGGGCGCGGCCACGATCGACGGCGGCTCGGTGAAGATTCTGGCCGGCGCGGGCGATTACAGGCCGCAGACCGACTACACGATCCTCACCGCCGACGGCGGGGTGAGCGGCACCTTCACGGATGTCACGACGAACCTCGCCTTCCTCGATCCCTCGCTCCTCTACGATGCCAATGATGTGACGCTGCGCCTGACGCGCAACAGCATCAGCTTTGCGGGCATCGGGCAGACGCCGAACCAGATCGCGGCGGGTGCCGGGACCGAAAGCCTCGGTCTGGGCGATCCGGTGGCCGATGCGGTCGTGACCCTCTCGGCCGCGCAGGCACGCGATGCCTTCGATCAACTCTCCGGCGAGATTCACGCCTCGACACGCAGTGCGCTGATCGAGGACAGCCGGTTCGTTCGGCAGGCGATATGGGACCGCTTGCGCAGCACGGGACAGGACAGCCGCGGCGGTGCCTGGGGCCAGGCGATCGGTTCGTGGGGGCATCTCGGCGGCAATGGCAATGCGGCGCGGCTCGACCATTCGACCGGCGGCATCCTGATGGGCCTCGATTGGGCAGGCGAGGCGATGCGCCTGGGCGTGACCGGCGGCTATAGCCATATGAAGGCCGACGTCGATGCGCGCGGCTCTTCGGGCAAGGCCGACAGCTATCACCTCGGTGCCTATGCGGGCGGCCAGTGGGACGGCGTCGCGCTGCGAACCGGCCTGGCCTATAGCTGGCATAATATCCGGACGACGCGGACCATCGGCTTCGCGGGGTTCAGCGACACCGCACGCGCCGAATATGATGGCACCACGTTCCAGGCGTTCGGTGAAATGGGCTATGCCTTCGACCTCGATCGGGCGCAGATCGAGCCGTTCGCCAACCTCGCCCATGTCCGGGTGCGTAGCGATGCCTTCGGCGAAACGGGCGGAGACGCGCGCCTTTCCGGCGGCAAGGCGGCGACCGATGTCACCTTCTCGACGCTGGGGCTGCGTGCAGCGACGACGTTCGATCTCGGAAAGGCCGACGCGACCCTGCGCGCCGCGGCGGGATGGCGCCATGCGTTCGGGGACGAAGCGCCGATTACGACGATGCGTTATCAGGCGGGCGGCAGTGTCTTCCGGATCGCCGGCCTGCCGGTGGCGCGCGACGCCGCGATCATCGATGCCGGGCTGGACGTCGCCATTTCCGGCCGGACCCGGATCGGCATCAGCTACAACGGCCAGATCGGCAGCCGTCTCGCCGACCATGCCGCCAAAGCCAGCATCAGCTTCAGCTTCTGAACCATGGACGATCGGGGCTGCCACCATCGAGGCTGGCGCCGCCCTTCACGAGGCCCCCGTGCTTCTCTCTATCGAGAGGCACGGGGGCGCTTGTCTGACGTCGACCGCACGGAGCAAAAGACTGAGCTTCGGAACCGCGGGCCGAGCAGCAAGGGTATCGCGGCGATTGCACGCGCATTGGAGTGAAGGAACAAGCAGGTTGCCCGCAAGCTTGCTTCGTAATGGTCGCCGGAGCAGATTTTCGGGCTGACTCGAGCGAGCGTTCCCGAACGACGAGGATATGCGCGGGCTCGACCGCGGCAAAGAGTTCCTGCGTTCGGCAAGGCCCAGGGGCGTTATCCCGCGGTAGGGCCGCGTCGGGCTTTTCGGCATTCTCGCCCTCACGATCAAGCGGCCGTTGCAAGGAAGCTTATCACGGACATTGTCCTCGGACGGATTGATATTCGAGCTGCGGATTCCGGTATCGCCTTCATCCCGCGCTAAGGAGGCTCCCTGTCTCGACGATCGGGATGTCCCGGAACCTCAAGATAGAAAAGAGCGTTCTGTCAGTAGAAAAGCGGGGACCGACTTGCGTCGTGGGTTCTCGCCAAATCATAAGCTGTGGAGAACTGCGATGCCAAAGCCCGATGTTTCGCCGAGCCTTGCCAATTCACTCCACCATCACAGTCCAGGCTTGGGCAGTTCGCAAGTCGATACAGCCATTGGCAGCGGCGGGGAACTTCACCAGAATGTGCCGGGCCAGGCCGACCATGGGGATGGCACAGCCCATCTGACCGACCATTTCGGCCACCGTTGCAGGCGCACGCAGGCCTTGCTCGACACGGCCAATGTAGCGCCGGACGAAGCGTCGTTCCGGTCGAGACTTTCATGAAAACGGGCGTAACGCGGCATTGGGCGCGCGAACCCAAGGTGCGCGATCTGGCTTGAAAGGGAGGATGACATGACCACACAGGCAATCGAAGGCGGCAAGGCGAAACGCAAAGCGGCCAAGCAGGCAAAGACCGATGCGGTCGCCAGGGCGATGGCACTGGCCCCCGACCTGGCCGCGCGCATCGGCAGTACGCCGAAAACGAAATTCCGGGGCGATCCCGGCGTCTTCGGGCGTCTTGTCGAAGATCATGACAAGCACCGCGCCTTGCTGGCGATGATCGAGGAGACAGCGGGCAAATCGCCGGAACGCCAAAGGCTGTTCGAGGAATTGGTCAAGGAACTCAAGGCTCACGCAGCGGCAGAGGAGCAGGCGCTCTGGTCAACGGTCTTGCGCGATCCGGAGACGACGGATGATGCCCGGCACGCCATTGCCGAACATAAGGAAATCGACGACATGCTCGCCGACCTGGCCGCGCGTGACATGGCCTCGCCCGGATGGCTCCGCCGGTTCGCCGGTCTCAAGGACGAGTATCTCCATCATATCCGCGAGGAGGAGCAAGAGCAGTTCGTCGCGGCGCAGGACCATCTGCAACCGGCCGACGTCCGCTATATGCACCGCGTCTTCAATCGCCGGAAAAAGGAAGAGAAAGCGGCGGCAAAGGTCGAGAAGAAGCTAAAGCTCAAGGGCTGACCGCGGCAGGCAAGGGTATAGGACACCGCTCCGCAGGTGGCGGCGATGATGAAAAGGGGTTGCCGTGCAATCGCCGACAGCGGACGACCGCCGGATATCTCCGCGGTGGTCGGCATCGGTAATCTGACGCCCACCAGCACCACCGCCGACAGGACCGCCACGAGCGCCTGCACGAGGAAGGTCGCCGCGAACATATGCGGGGGTCATGGTCCAGGTAACCAGTTGCGGCCCCACCGGTTGCAGCGCCGCCGGACGCGAAGCCGCCCGCGCCGATAACGATGCGTGCGCAATCGCTTGCCCCGCGCAGCTATTTCCCCGATCACACCCACGATTGGGGGCAACTGGTCTATGCGATTTGCGGCGTGCTCACCGTCGCGATAGCCGGTCGTTCCTTCGTCATCTCTCCCGACCAGGCGGTATGGCTTCCCGCCGGTGTGTCCCATCGCGTCGGCTCGCTGGCCGGCGCCGAATTTCGCAGCCTCTGGGTCGTGCAGGACGCCGGCGCGGGGCTTCCCGCCGCGCCCATCGTCCATGCCGTCCGTCCGCTTCTCAAGGCGCTGATCGTGGAGATTGCTGAGCTTCCACGCGATGGCGATGGCGATGGCTATGCCGGCCGCGTCACCCAACTGATCCTCGATCAACTGCGTCGTGCTGCGCCGATCCCGGCCGCCTTGCCCTGGCCGCGCGATGAAGCCCTCGCGGAACTCTGCGTGGCCCTGTACGCCGATCATCGCTCGGCGGGGCAATGGGCGCGCGCGCTTGGCATGTCTTCGCGGACCCTTTCCCGCCGGTTCGAGACCGAGATCGGCATGAGCCTGCGCTCCTGGCGCCGCCGGATGCGGTTGTTCAAGGCCGTCGAACTGCTCGGCGGCGGGATGGATGTGCGTAGTAGCCACGGCGGTCTGGTGCCGGCTGTCGGACTCGAACCGACGACCTACCGCTTACAAGGCGGTTGCTCTACCAACTGAGCTAAGCCGGCGCGCCGCGTTCTTTGCGTCAAACGATGCCGAAGGTCCAGCCCTCGATGCGGGCGAGCGCGTCGGTCAGCGGGGCGGGGGACCAGGGCGCCGTCTCGCCCGCGATCGCGCGCAGCCATGCGGCGGTCAGCAGCGCGTCGCTCGCATGGTCGCTGATCGGCCCCGACAGGCCCGCCGGCCGCGAGCCGAGCGCCGCCAGCGCGGTGTCGAGCGCGGCGCCGTCGCGGATCTTGCTGCGCCCGCCCCGCACCCCGGCGCGGCGCGCGGCGAGGCTGGTATAGATTTCGACGAGCAGCGGCCCGCGCGCCGGCACCGGGTCGTGCGGCCAGAGCGGGATGCGCCCGCCGAGCCGGTGGAGCAGCCGCATCCCTGACAGGCTCGCCTTGCCGACCTGCGCCGCGCCGACGAGATTGAAGTTGCTGACGCTCGCCGTCTGCTTCGTCGCGCGCTGGTGATGCTCGACGACACGCAGCCGCCCCGCGCCCGGCTCGAACAGGTCGCCGACCACGCCGCCACCGTGGCGGAAATGGCGCCGCGCCTGGGCATGAGCGAGGAAGGCGCCTGCCTCCAGATGCGGGTCGCGCGTCGCGAGCCGTTCGACCAGCGCCCACAGCGCCGGCATGTCGGCCGGGCTGTCCTGCCATTCGGGGAAATAGGCGCCCCGATCCCGAAAGGCGAAGGCGGCCGAAAAATCGAAGCCGATCAGCATGTCGGCACCCGAATCTGCGACACCCTCCAGCCAGTCGGCGATCTCGGTGCGCGACCAGATGTGGCCGGGCCGCACGAGCGCCGGCGCCTGGGTGCCGCGCGCGATGGCCAGCGCGATGCCGCGCTGGCGGGGCCCGCGCGCACCCGACCAGTCGAGCGCGGCGAATTGGGAGAAACGGCGCATCAAGATTGCCCTAGGATCGATCGACATTCAGAAGATGGCGAGCCGAAAATGGCAAGTTTTCGCGACCCGGAGCTCAGCATGCTTTCTGCACGTGAGCACCGGAAGCTCGGGAAGCTGCCATTTGCAGGCCGCCAGGGCTGAATGTCGATCGATCCTAGCGCATGTGTACCACCTTGCACAAAGGGCCGATGCATCCCACATGCGCCTCATGCTGATCGAAACCGAATCGACGCCCAACCCGGCGACCCTGAAATTCCTGCCCGGCCGTCCGGTCATGGAGGCGGGAACGCGCGACTTTGCCAGTCCGGAGGAAGCCGCGGCCTCGCCGCTTGCGACGGCGCTCTTCACCCTCGGCGACGTCACCGGCGTCTTTTTCGGCCGCGACTTCGTTTCGGTGACGATCGCGCCCGGCGCCGAATGGGCCGATGCGAAGCCCGACGTGCTCGGCATCGTCATGGATCATTTCCTTGCCGACATGCCGCTGTTCCATTCGGCGAGCGCGGCGGGCATCGCGGTGCCGGCCGAAGAGGAGGGCGGTTTCGCCGACGATCCTGCCGATGCCGACATTATCGACCAGATCAAGGATCTCATCGAAACGCGCGTCCGCCCCGCGGTTGCCAATGACGGCGGCGACATCATCTATCGCGGCTTCGACAAGGGCAATGTCTATCTGAAGATGCAGGGCGCCTGTTCGGGCTGCCCGTCCTCGACCGCGACCCTGAAGCACGGCATCGAAGCGCTGCTCAAACATTATGTCCCCGAAGTGACCGCGGTTCACGCGATCTGATAATCGAGTACGGACCCTAATCCGCAACAGGAGAATGCCGATGAGCGAGCCGCTTTCCGACAGCGCCCTCGACCAGCTCTTTCGTGCCGCGCGCACCTATAACGGCTATGTCGACCGGCCGGTGAGCGAGGAGCAATTGCGGGCGATCTGGGATTTGATGAAATTCGGCCCGACGAGCGCGAACAGCCTGCCGGCACGGGTCGTCTGGTGCGTGTCCGATGCGGCGAAGGCAAAGCTCGCGGCGCTGTCGATGCCCGCGAATGGCGAGAAGATCCTGAAAGCGCCGGTCACCGCGATCATCGCGATGGATACCGAATTCTACGAGCATCTGCCGGAATTCTTCCCCCACACCGACGCGCGCAGTTGGTTTGCGGGCAATGCGCCGCACGCCGAAACCACCGCCTTTCGCAACTCGAGCCTGCAGGGCGCCTATTTCATCCTCGCGGCGCGCGCGCTCGGTCTCGATACCGGGCCGATGTCGGGCTTCGACAATGCTGCGGTCGACGCGGCCTTCTTCGCCGACACGCCGCAGGTGAAGAGCAATTTCATCTCGACCCTCGGCTACGGCGATCCGGCGAGCATCTTCGAGCGTAGCCCGCGCCCGGATTTCGACCGCTTCAACCGCATCGACTGACGGCGCTTCGCCCGTGCGAACCCTGGTCATCGATTCGGCGAGCGAAGCCTGTTCGGTGGCCCTGTTCGACGCGGACGAACTGGCCGACCATCGGCACGAAGTGATCGGCCGCGGCCACGCCGAGCGGTTGGTGCCGCTGATCGCCGAACTGGCGGATGGTGGCCGCGCCGACGCGATCGCCATCGGCTGCGGCCCCGGCAGTTTCGCCGGGGTGCGCATCGGCGTCGCGGCGGCGCGTGCGCTCGGCCTCGGCTGGCAGGCGCCGGTGCGCGGCTTTTCGACCCTTGCGCTGGTCGCGGCTGGAGCGGCCGACGCGATCCTGGATGCGGACGGCGGCCTCGTCGCGATGGAGGGCGGGCACGGCCAATGGTTCGTGCAGTCCTTCGCCGCCGACCTCGCGCCGCGTGGAGAACTCCAATCGCTCTATCCCGATGCGGCGGTGGAATTGGACGACGCGCTCGTCGTGGGCAACCGCGCAGAAGCGTTCGTCGGCCGGCGCGGCGCGGGGCGGGCGCTGGCGGTACTGCCCGACGCGCGCAGCTTCGCGCGGCTTCCCACCGCGGCGCTGTTCGACGATCCCAGCCCCATCTACGGCCGCGCGCCCGACGCGAAGCCGATGGCGACAGCGTGAGCGAGACGATCCGCCTCGAACGTGCGCGTGTCGGCGACGTCGCCGCGGTGATGCGCGTGATGGAGGCCGCGTTCGACCCCGCATATGGCGAAGCGTGGAGCACGGCGCAGCTTCTCACCCTCTTCGCCTTGCCGTCGGCGCGTGTCGTCATCGCGTGGGACGGGGAGGCGCCGTGCGGCTTTTCGGCGGTGCGCATCGCCGGGCCGGAGAGCGAACTGCTGCTGCTAGCCGTCGATCCGGCGCGGAGGGGGCAGGGGATCGGCCGCCGCCTGCTCGCCGACTGGCAGGGCTGGGCGGCCGCGGAGGGCGCGCAGGACTTCTTTCTCGAAATGCGCGCCGACAATGACGCGATCCATCTCTATCGCCGCGCCGGATTTGCCGAGTGCGGCCGGCGCGCGGCCTATTATCGCGGCGGTGACGGAAAGATGCGCGACGCGATTACCATGCGGTGGACCGACAGCGCTCTTTAATCGCCGCATTCCGCATTGCATAATTGCATCCAGAATGGCATGAATTGGCCGTGGGGAAAGAAAAACCTTAGTAATCCCCGTCCCTTTTTCAGGGTCGCATGCACAAGGATAAACGCTCATGTCGGATCAGGCCGATACCAATGAAATGCTCGTGACGCTGACCGCCGACATCGTCGCGGCGCATGTCAGCAACAACAGCGTCGCGATTTCCGATCTCGCCATGCTGATCGGCAACGTCCATGCCGCGCTCTCGGGCCTCGGCAATCAGCCGGTGGAGGAGGAAAAACCGGTTCCCGCCGTGTCGATCCGATCCTCGATCAAGCCCGACTACATCGTCTGCCTCGAGGACGGCAAGAAGCTGAAGATGCTGCGCCGCCATCTGATGACGCATTATGGCATGACCCCCGATGATTATCGCGCCAAATGGGGCCTGCCCGCCGACTATCCGATGGTCGCGCCCGAGTACGCCGAAAAGCGCCGCGCGCTGGCAAAGCAGATCGGCCTCGGCACCAAGGGACGCGGCGGCGGCCGCAAGCGCCGCAAGGCCTGAGCACGGCCGCGCAGCGGATGGCGAACGGGGCGGCGGCGTGAGGCGCCGCCCTTGTTCTATCCCGGCCGCGGCCCTATAGTTTAGGTAAGATGAGACACGACTGCGCAATTTGCAGGAAAGGCCCGCATGTCCGGAACGATCGACCTTGAAGCCCTGTGCCACGAAAAGGGGCTGCGGATCACCGAGCAGCGACGCATCATCGCGCGCGTGATTTCGGATTCCGAGGATCATCCCGACGTGGAGACGCTTTACGAGCGCGCCTCGGCGCTCGACAGCGGCATTTCGATCGCTACCGTCTATCGCACCGTCCGCCTGTTCGAGGAAGCGGGCATCCTCGACCGCCACGATTTCGGCGACGGCCGCTCGCGCTACGAAGCGGCGCCCGAGGCGCATCACGACCATCTGATCGACGTCGAGACCGGCAAGGTCATAGAATTCGTCGATCCGGAGCTCGAGGCGCTGCAAAAGGTCATCGCCGAACGGCTCGGCTATCGCCTCGTCGATCACCGCATGGAACTTTATGGTGTCTCCCTCGATCGCAAGCGCGACTGATCGCGCTCCGATCACCTGGCGCTCGGTCGTGCGCCTCGCCGCGATGGTGCTGGCGCTGCTGTTTCTGATCGTTCCGCATCTCTGCTATCGCGCCATCGGCCGGCCGTCGCCGATGGTCATGGCCTTTCTCAACGCCGCCGGCTGGATCGCGGGCCTGCGCGTCCGCACCACCGGCACGCGGCTGCGGCGCGACGTGTTGTTCGTCTCCAACCATGTGAGCTGGCTCGATATCCTCGCGCTCGGCGGCGCGGCGCGGTCGGCCTTCGTGTCGAAGGCGGAGGTCGGGACCACCCCGCTCGTCGGCTGGCTCGCCGACCAGAACCGCACCATCTATGTCCAGCGCGAGGCGAAGCGCGAGATCCACAATCAGGCGAACGAGCTTCGCGGTGCGCTCGCGCGGGGCCGCCCGGTGACGCTGTTTCCCGAAGGGACGACCGGCCCCGGCGACGGGCTGCTGCCGTTCCGCGCCTCCCTGCTCCAGGCGGTCATCCCGACGCCGCCGCGGCTGCGCGTCCAGCCGGTGCTGCTCGATTATGGCGAGGATGCGCCCGACATCGCGTGGCTCGACCCCGAATCCGGGCTCGACAATTTCAAGCGACTGCTCGCGCGCAAGCGCCCGATCCGCTTGACCATCCATTATCTCGATCCGCTGCCCGACGCGGTGGAGGCCGATCGCAAGGCGCTGGCCGAGGCGGCACGCGCGGCGATCGCCGGACGGATGGACGAGGCGGCGCGCTCTTCCGCGACCGCGCGCTATCGCCTATAGCGCGCCGATGAAATCCGACTCTCAAAAGACTTTTCACGTCAAATCCTTTGGCTGCCAGATGAACGTCTATGACGGCGAGCGCATGGCGGAGATGCTGGGCGCCGAGGGCTATGCGCCCGCTGCCGAGGGGGCCGACGCCGATCTGGTCGTGCTCAACACCTGCCACATCCGCGAGAAAGCGGCGGAGAAAGTCTATTCGGACATCGGCCGGCTGAAGCGTGCCGACGGCAGCCGCCCGACGATTGCGGTCGCGGGCTGCGTCGCGCAGGCCGAGGGCGCCGAGATCGCGCGCCGCGCGCCGAGCGTCGACGTCGTCGTCGGTCCGCAGGCGTATCACCGTCTGCCCGACCTGATCGCGCGCGCCCAGCGTGGCGAGAAGGCGATCGACCTCGACATGCCGCTCGAAAGCAAGTTCGGCGCGCTGCCGAAACGCGCCGGCGGCCAGCGCCCCACCGCCTTCCTGACCGTGCAGGAAGGCTGCGACAAATTCTGCACCTATTGCGTCGTCCCCTATACGCGCGGCGCCGAGACGAGCCGGCCCTTCGCCGATCTGATTGCCGAGGCGCGGGCGCTGATCGCGGGCGGGGCGCGCGAGATCACGCTGCTCGGCCAGAACGTCAACGCGTGGGACGGCGCGGACGAGCGGGGCAGGGTGATCGGCCTCGACGGGTTGATCCGCGCACTGGCTGCGGAGGACGGGCTCGAACGCATCCGCTACACGACCAGCCACCCGAACGACATGGCCGACGGGCTGATCGCCGCGCATGGCGAGGTCGACAAGCTGATGCCCTTCCTCCATCTGCCGGTGCAGGCGGGTAGCGATCGCATCCTCGCCGCGATGAACCGCAGCCACAGCGTCGAATCCTATCTGAAGGTGATCGAGCGCGTCCGTGCGGCGCGTCCCGACATCGCCATCTCGGGCGATTTCATCGTCGGCTTCCCCGGCGAGAGCGAAGCCGATTTCGAAGCGACGCTCGATATCGTCCGCGCGACGAATTATGCGATGGCCTACAGCTTCAAATATTCGCGCCGCCCCGGCACGCCGGCGGCGTCGATGGATGGCCAGATCGACGAGGCGGTGATGAACGACCGGCTCCAGCGGCTTCAGGCGCTGCTCAACGAACAGCAGCAGGCGTTCAACGAGAGGACGGTGGGCCGGACGACGCGCCTGCTCCTCGAACGCAAGGGCAAGCATGACGGCCAGCTCATCGGCAAGTCGCCCTGGCTCCAGTCGGTCCACGTCACCGCGCCCGGCCTGGCGATCGGCGACATGGTTGACGTGCGGGTCACCTCCGCCGGCCCGAACAGCCTCGGCGCCGAACCGCTGATGGAAGAAGTCGCCTAGTGCGATCCGCTGAAACAAAAACTCCGTTCGTGCTGAGCTTGTCGAAGCACCGCCCTTCTTGTTGCGACGTCAAAAGAAAATACGGCCCTGCGACAAGCTCAGGGCGGACGGTTTTATTTCGCTGAACCTGGTTCAAGGAGTGCTGCCCACGTGTCCAAACGCCCGCTCACCGCCGCAACGCCCGCCGAACCCGGTGATCGCGTCCGATTGACGGCGGAGTTCGAGCGGACGCAGCTCTTGGGCATCCTCTTCGGCGAGTTCGACCGCAACCTCGTCGCGATCGAGAACCGCCTCGGCGTCTATATCTCGGCGCGCGGCAACCGCGTGCAGATCGAGGGGGAGGCGGAGGCCGCGGCGCGCGCCCGCGACGTGCTTACCGAACTCTACGATCGGATCGAGCGCGGCGAGGAGATCGACGCCGGCCTCGTCGACGCGGTGATCGCGATGACCGCGCAGCCGACGCTCGACGGCATCATTCGCCAGGATGCGAGCGAGGCGCCGACGGTGATGATCCGCACGCGCAAGAAAACGATCGTTCCGCGCGCGCCCTCGCAGGTTCCCTATATGCAGGCGCTTGCGCGCGACGACGTGATCTTCGCGCTCGGCCCCGCGGGCACCGGCAAGACCTATCTCGCGGTCGCGCAGGCGGTCGCGCAGCTCATCACCGGGAGCGTCCAGCGCCTGATCCTCTCGCGTCCCGCGGTCGAAGCGGGGGAGAAGCTCGGTTTCCTGCCCGGCGACATGAAGGAAAAGGTCGATCCCTATCTGCGCCCGCTCTACGACGCCTTGCACGACTGCCTGCCCGCCGAGCAGGTCGAGCGCCGCATCGCGTCGGGAGAGATAGAGATCGCGCCGCTCGCCTTCATGCGCGGCCGCACCCTCGCCGACGCCTTCATCATCCTCGACGAGGCGCAGAACACGACGATCCCCCAGATGAAGATGTTCCTCACCCGCTTCGGCATGAACAGCCGCATGGTGATCTGCGGTGACCCCAAGCAGGTCGACCTGCCCGCGCCGGCGACCTCGGGCCTCGCCGATGCGGTCGCGCGGCTCGAGGGGGTCGAAGGCATCAACGTCAGTCGCTTCACCGCCGCCGACGTCGTCCGCCACCCGATCGTCGGGCGGATCGTCGAAGCCTATGAAGGACCGGGGGCGTAGGGCCGCCTTCACAAAGAGTGGCAGCTTTGGGGTGGGAAACTGCCTCGCGGCCTCGTCATGCTGAACTTGTTTCAGCATCCATGGCCGGACCTCTCACCCTGCGCTGCGCCGAAGGAAACGGCAGGCCATGGACCCTGAAACAAGTTCAGGGTGACGATGAAAGAGAAGGCAGGCTTTCGATCTCCCCGCACGTAAAAAGGCCCGCCGGAGACCGGCGAGCCTCTGGTTTGTGGGAATGTGCGGGCCGGTGCGACTTGGCCTCGAAGGCTGCCAGCCCGGTGCTGCCAGGGCGCGAGGATCGCAACCGTCAGGGAGAGCCGCAGCGGTAGGCCGAGCGCTGCGAGAAAACTCTCTCCGCCTTCATGAGCTTCGTTCACCTCGCCTGCGCCATGATATGGTTATGTTGAATGCAGACAATGCCTAGGCCTTCCTCGCGCCGTCGACGCTCCAGATCCCCGCGCCGCGCGTCGCGATGAACAGGAAAAGGAAGCAGTAAAGCACGATCGTCTCGCCGCCGTTGGCGATGGGATAGGGGCCGTTGCTGCCGTGCACCATCCAGTAACCGACGGCCGCCATGCCGCTGGCGATGAAGGCCGCGGGGCGGGTGAAGAGGCCCAGGACGATCAGGCCACCCGCGACCAGTTCGATCGCTCCCGCCGCGTGCAGCATCGGATTGAGCGGCATCGGGAAATCGGTCGGGAAATTGAAGAATTTCTGTACCCCGTGCGCGAGGAACAAAAGGCCCGCGACGATGCGCAGCAGCGCATAGGCCTGTTCGCCGAAACCATCGAGAAATTTCATGATCGTCCCCTCCATGTCGCGATCGACAAAGGCGACGCTATCGGATTTCTCCCGAAACACGAAATTTTTTCGTGCGCCATGTCACATCCGCCGACCCTGCCTCGTCAGGCCGGTACAACCCAGCAAAGGAGATGTGACATGACCAGCATAACCGACCCCTTCGCCGCCTCCCCGCAACTGATGAAGCAATGGATGGCGGTCAGCCTCGCGGCTGAAAAAAGCCTTGAAAAGAGCCTGATCGAGCTGGTCAAGATCCGCTCGTCGATCCTGAACGGCTGCGCCAACTGCATCAATATGCACACCGCCGATGCCCGCGCGCATGGCGAGACCGAGCAGCGCATCTACCTGGTCGCGGCGTGGCACGAAGCGCCGGTCTACACGCCGCGCGAGCGGGCCGCGCTCGCCTGGACCGACGCCTTGACGCGCCTGTCGCAGGGGCACACACAAAAAGAAGCGCGCGAAGCGCTCGAAGCGCATTTCACGCCGGAGGAGCAGATGAACCTGACCGTGATGATCAACGTCATCAACGGCTGGAACCGCATCGCGGTCGGCTTCGACCTCTGGTACGAAGGCGGCGTGCCGGCGAAGGCCGCCTGATGACGGCGCCGGGCCGCCAGGACAGCGCGGACGCGGCGGCGGATTTCGACCCGCTGCGCCCGCTGCTGACCCGCGTCGCCTATCGCATGCTCGGCTCGCTCGCCGATGCCGAGGATGTGGTGCAAGACGCCTTCCTGCGCTGGCTCGGCACCGATCGCGCCGCGGTCGAGGTGCCCGAGGCGTGGTTGCGCCGCACCGTGACCCGCCTCTGCCTCGACCAATTGAAATCGGCGCGGTACCGGCGCGAAACCTATGTCGGGCCGTGGCTGCCCGAGCCGCTCGTCGAGGAGGAGCCCGACGACGACGTCACCCTGCCGCTGATGCTCGCGCTCGAACGGCTCTCGCCGCTGGAGCGCGCGGCCTTCCTCCTCCACGACGTGTTCGGCGTCGGCTTCGATGAGGTCGCGGCGACGATCGGCCGCGACGCCGCGGCGGCGCGCCAGCTCGCCGCCCGTGCCCGCACCCATGTTCGCGAGGCGCGCCCGCGCTACAAGCTCGAAAAGCAACGCGGCCTCGAAATCGCGAGCGCCTTCTTCGCCGCTTCGCGCAGCGGGGACATGGACACCCTCGGCGCGCTGCTCGCCGCCGATGTCGGCATGTGGTCCGACGGCGGCGGCAAGCGCCCCGCCGCGGTCGTGCCGGTGCTGGGTTTCGACACGGTGCTGAAGCTTCACCGCAGCCTCGCCGTGCTGTTTGCCAAATATGGCTCGACGCTGGTCCAGACCGGCCTGATCAACGGCCTGCCGGGCTTCGTCACCCGCGAGGCCGACGGCGAGCTCCAGACCACGGCGCTGGAGATCGAAGCGGGCCAGATCGTCGCCATCTATGTCATGCGCAACCCCGACAAGTTGCGGCATATGCATTAGGACCGGAGGGAGAATCCCGGAGATTCATGCTCTCTCCCCTGCAGCGGAGAGAGCTTTTGCTTGCTCCGCCAATCTTTGCGCTCACCTGCATCCGCCCACCAATCCCATTTGCCTCGCCTGTATTGTCAGTGTAATACGGGGGCCGGCATGACCGCGTTCAACCACCCGCTTTTCTCCTCTCCGCCGCCGCCGGCGGAGGAAGTGCCGCTTGTCCCGCCGACCGATGCCGCCGCGCGGCGGTCCGAATCCCGCTGGCGCCGGCGGCTGCGCTGGGTCGGGCGGGGCTTTGCGGCGTTCGCGCTTCTCTTCATTCTGCTCGTCGGCTGGCTCGCGATCACCGCGCCGCTGTCCAAGTCGCTGGAGCCGATCGCGCCGCCCGAACTCACCCTGCTGGCGTCCGACGGCACCCCGATCGCGCGTACCGGCGCGATCGTCGAAACGCCGGTCGAGGTGGCGAAGCTGCCGAAGCATGTCACCGGCGCCTTCGTCGCGATCGAGGACCGGCGCTTCTACAGTCATTGGGGCATCGACCCGCGCAGCATCGCGCGGGCTCTCTGGACCAACATGACCTCGGGCCGCACCCAGGGCGGCAGCACCATCACCCAGCAACTCGCCAAATTCACCTTCCTCTCGCCCAAGCAGACCCTCGGCCGCAAGGCGCGCGAGGCGCTGATCGCCTTCTGGCTGGAAGCGTGGCTGACCAAGGACGAGATTCTCGAACGCTATCTGTCGAACGCCTATTTCGGCGACAATTGCTATGGGTTGCGTGCCGCCTCGCTCCATTACTTCAACCGTCAGCCCGAAAAACTCGACCCCGCGCAGGCGGCGCTGCTCGCGGGATTGGTCAAGGCGCCCTCGCGCCTCGCTCCGACCCGCAATCCGGACCTCGCGATGGACCGGATGCGCCTCGTGCTCGGGGCGATGGCGGAGGAGGGCTATATCACGCCGCAGCAGGCGAGGGCGGCGCGTGCCCCGCGCATCGACGGGCGCGACCGCCGGGAGCTTCCGACCGGCACCTATTTCGCCGACTGGGCGCTGCCCGAGGCACGCAAATTGAGCGACGTCGGCTATGCGCGCCAGACGATCCGCACGACGCTCGATTCGCGGCTCCAGGCGGCCGCCCGCCGCGCCGTCGCGCGCGCGCCGCTCGGCAAGGCGCAGATCGCGCTCGTCGCGATGCGTCCGAACGGAGAGGTGGTCGCGATGATCGGGGGCAAGGACTATGCCGACAGCCCGTTCAACCGCGCGACGCAGGCGCGGCGCCAGCCGGGCTCGACCTTCAAGCTCTTCGTCTATCTCGCCGCGCTGCGCAACGGGTGGGAGCCAGAGGACGAGATCGACAACCGGCCGATCGAAACCGGCAGCTATCGTCCCAAGAATGCGGGCGGCGCCTATTCCCCGACGATCAGCCTCGAGCGCGCCTTCGCTACCTCCAGCAACGTCGCGGCGGTGCGACTGTTCCAGGAGGTCGGCGCCGACAAGGTCATTGCGATGGCGCGCGCGCTCGGCGTCACCGCACCGCTGCCCAAGGGCGATTCCAGCCTCGCGCTCGGCACGTCGAGCATGACCCTGCTCGAGCTGACTTCGGCCTATGCCGCGGTCGCGGCCGATAGCTATCCGGTCGAACCGCACGCCTTCGAGGCGGCGGAGAAGGGCTGGTTCACCCGCTTCATTTCCGGCCCCGACAGCTTCGGGTCGCGCGAGCACGACGATATGGAACAGATGCTGCGTGCAACGGTTAACCGTGGCACCGGCCGCGCGGCGATGCTCAGCGTCCCCAATTTCGGCAAGACGGGCACCAGCCAGGACAATCGCGATGCGCTGTTCGTCGGCTATGCCGGCGACCTCGTCGTCGGCGTGTGGGTCGGCAACGACGACAATTCGCCGCTGCGGGGCGTTTCGGGCGGCGGCCTGCCGGCGCGCGTCTGGCGCGACTTCATGACCCAGGCGCTGGGGCAGAAGAGCGCGCCGAAGCGGACGACCCCGCCCGCGAATCCCGAAGGGCCGGTGCAGCCGCTCGACGTGCCCGACATCGGCGCCATCCCGGTCGGTGATCGGACCAGCGTCGGCGTGCAGGACGGGCAGGCGGTCATCCGAACCGAGATCAATGGCACCGCCATCGACCTCAAGCTCCCCCTCGGCGACCGGCCGCCCACGCCGCCCGCGGGCGCGCCGGCTCCCGAACCGGCGCCCCAGCCGACGCCGCCATGACCCGCGCTTCCCAACCCCGTTCGCCCTGAGCTTGTCGAAGGGGCGTTCTTTCGTTCGGCGCGGAAGACCGATGCCCCCCCGCAATTTCCGCTGTCCTACAATATCGCGGCGCGTTACCGTCTCCGACATGGTCCTGACTTTCCTCCATCCGGCCCGAAAAACGCGATTTGCGAGTGAAGTTGCGCGGATTTCCGCCCTTTTTCGTATCGGGCCCATTGCATGCTGAGCGTCGAAACCCAGCAGGCCTCGCCCTGGCCGGACAGTCTCGATTGGGACGCGCGGGCAGGGGAGGCGGTCGCCGCGGCGCTCGCGCTGACCCCCTGGGCGGGCCTCGCCGATGCCGCGCCGCTTGTCGAGGTCGCGGTGCGGCTGACCGGCGACGACGAGGTGCAGGCGCTCAACCGCGACTTTCGCGGCAAGGACAGGCCCACCAACGTCCTCTCTTTCCCGCAGGTGCAGGCCGACCTGCTCGCCGGCCTCGCCAACAGCGACGCCAAAGAATCCGGGGGGGGAGAGATATTGCTCGGCGATATCGTGCTGGCGCGCGAAACCTGCGCGCGCGAGGCGGCGGAGAAGGGCATTTCGCTGGCGGATCATGCAACGCACCTGATCGTCCACGGTACGCTCCATCTCGTCGGCTATGATCATATCGACGATCCGGCCGCCACGGCGATGGAGGCGCTGGAGGTGAAAGCCCTTGCATCGCTGGGCATCGCCAATCCATATGACGATCAGGACTAGGGTCAGAACCCCAACAAGGATAGACGCACCATCATGCCCGACGACCAGGGACCTTCGAACCGATCGGAAGAGGACAGTAGATCCGGCCTGCTGGCCGGCCTCAAATCCTTGTTGTTTGGCGGAAATGGCGAGCCAAGCCTGCGCGAACAGATCGAGGAGGCGATCGACGAGGCCGAGGAGGAGGGCGCCGAGCGCCGCGGCAGCAGCATCGTCGGCGACCTGTCGCCCATCGAACGCAAGATGCTGCGCAACCTTCTCCATTTCGGCGAGGAGACGGTCGACGACGTCGCGGTGCCGCGCTCCGACATCATCGCCATCGACGAAAGCGCGTCCTTCCAGGATATCGTCGCCCTCTTTGCCGAGGCGGGGCACAGCCGCCTGCCGGTCTATCGCGAAAATCTCGACGAGGTGGTCGGGATGATCCACGTCAAGGACGTGTTCGCGGTGCTCGCCGAGGGCCGCGTGCCGCCGCCGCTGATCGACCTGATCCGCCAGCCGCTCTACGTCCCGCAATCGATGGGCGTGCTCGACCTGCTCGCCGGGATGCGCGCGCAGCGCACCCATCTCGCGATCGTGATCGACGAATATTCGGGGACCGAGGGTCTCGTGACCATCGAGGATCTGGTCGAGGAGATTGTGGGCGAGATCGAGGATGAGCATGACGACGAACCGGCCATCCTCTTCGCACCGGGTGAAAACGGTTGCTGGGAGGCGGACGCGCGCGCCGAACTCGACGACATCGGCGAGACGATCGACCCGCGGCTGGCCGAGGTCGAGGAGGATGTCGATACCGTCGGCGGCCTCGCCGCGGTGCTGGCCGGCCATGTCCCGGAGGTCGGCGAAATCCTGCTCCACCCCAGCGGCTGGCGCATCGAGGTGACCGAGGCCGACGAACGCCGCGTCCATCACCTCCGCCTCCACCCTCCGGTCGAGGTCGACCTCGAAGCCTCGCCGGACCGCGGCGACGAATTCTGACGCGACGGCGGTGGGTCCGTCCGGCTTTGGAAGGAGCCATTCCCCGTCTCGTCACCCCGGACTTGATCCGGGGTCCCGCTTTTCCGGCGTCGCTGAGCGGGACCCCGGATCAAGTCCGGGGTGACGAAGAAAGCAAAAGCACATGCCTGCCGTCAAACCGATCGCCTGGCGACCCGACCGCTCGATTGCCTTTGCGGGGCGATATGACTAGCGCAGGGGAAATGGACGCTTCCGACCTCCGCATCGCGCTGTTCAGCGGCAATTACAACATGACGGTCGACGGCGCCAACAAGGCGCTCAACCGGCTCGTCGGCTATCTGCTGCGGCAGGGGGCGGCGGTGCGCGTCTATTCGCCGACGGTCGACGACCCCGATTTCGCGCCGACCGGCGATCTCGTCAGCGTGCCGTCGATGGCGATCCCCGGACGCGGCGAATATCGTATTCCCTTGTCCTTCTCGTCCCGGGTGCGCGAGGATATCAGCAAGTTCGCGCCGAACATCCTCCATATATCGAGCCCCGACCGCGTGTCGCGGCAGGCCGCGGCCTGGGCGCGGCGACGGCGCATTCCGGTCGCCTGCTCGGTCCACACGCGCTTCGAAACCTATTTTCGCTACTATAATCTCTCCTTCCTCGAACCGCTCTGCGTCGCCTGGCTGCGCCGGCTCTATCGCCGCTGCGACGCGCTGATCGCACCCTCCGAAAGCTTTGCGCAGGTGTTGCGCGAGCAGCGGATGAACTACGACATCGGCATCTGGACCCGCGGGGTCGAGCGCGAGATTTTCCATCCCGGCCGCCGCGACGCGGACTGGCGGCGCGAGCTCGATATCGACGACGACACGCCGGTCATCGGCTTCCTCGGCCGGTTGGTCATGGAAAAGGGGCTCGACGTCTTCGCCGACACGATCGACGCGCTGCGCCGCCGCGGCGTTCCGCACGAGGTCGTCGTGATCGGCGAGGGGCCGGCTGGCGACTGGTTCGAATCGCGCCTGCCCCGCGCCCGCTTCGTCGGTTTTCAGGGCGGCGAGGCGCTCGCCCGCGCGCTCGCTTCGTGCGACATGCTGTTCAACCCGTCGGTGACCGAAACCTTCGGCAATGTAACGCTGGAGGCGATGGCGTGCGGCCTGCCGGTGGTCGCGGCGCGCGCGACCGGCAGCGCGAGCATCGTCAAGCACGGCCAGACCGGCTATCTCGTGTCGCCCGGTGCGATCAGCCTCTTCGCCGACGAGCTCGAACGCTATTGCCGCGACCCGCAGATCCGCGCCGCGCACGGCGCCGCGGCGGTGCAGGAAAGCACGGCTTATCAGTGGGATGCGATCAACCAGTCGGTCGCCGATACCTATATTCGCCTGATCCGCCAGAAGCAGCGCGTGGGCTGAGACGATGGCGGCGGACCTGTTCGGCGACGACACCCCGGCGGCGACACCCGACAACGGGGCTGCCGGCCCGGCGCCGCTCGCCGAGCGGCTGCGCCCCAACAGTCTCGCCGAGGTGGTGGGGCAGGAGCATCTGACCGGCCCCGACGGCGCGATCGGCCGCATGGTCGCGGCGGGGCAATTGTCGTCGATCATCCTCTGGGGCCCGCCGGGCACCGGCAAGACGACGATCGCCCGCCTGCTCGCCGAGGCGGTCGGGATGCGCTTCGCGCCGCTGTCGGCGGTCTTCTCGGGGGTCGCCGACCTCAAGAAGGCCTTTGCCGATGCCGAGAAGATGGCGGCGGCGGGCAAGCGCACCCTGCTGTTCGTCGACGAGATACACCGCTTCAATCGCGCGCAACAGGACGGCTTCCTGCCCTTCGTCGAGCGCGGCACGGTCGTGCTCGTCGGCGCCACGACCGAAAACCCCAGCTTCGCGCTCAACGCCGCGCTGCTCAGCCGGGCGCAGGTGCTGGTGCTGCACCGCCTCGACGAAGCCGCGCTCGAAACGCTGGTCGAGCGCGCCGAGACCGAGGTCGGGCGGCCGCTGCCGGTCACCGCCGACGCCCGCGCCGCGCTGATCGCCAGCGCCGACGGCGACGGCCGCTTCCTGCTCAACCAGGTCGAGACCTTGTTCGCCGCCGCGATCGACGCGCCGCTCGATCCCGCCGAACTCGCGCAATTCCTGCATCGCCGCATGCCGGTCTATGACAAGGACCGCGACGGCCACTACAATCTCATTTCGGCGCTGCACAAGGCGATGCGCGGCTCGGACCCGCAGGCGTCGCTCTACTGGCTGGCGCGGATGCTCGTGGCGGGGGAGGAGCCGCTCTACGTGCTGCGCCGCATCACCCGCTTCGCGAGTGAGGACATCGGGCTCGCCGACCCGCAGGCGCTCGTCCAGTGCCTTGCCGCGAAGGATGCCTTCCAGTTCCTCGGATCGCCCGAGGGCGAGTTGGCGATCGTGCAGGCGTGCCTCTATTGCGCGACCGCGCCCAAATCGAACGCCGCCTATGCCGCGCAGAAGGCGGCGTGGGCCGCGGCGCGCGACACCGGCAGCCTTGCGCCGCCCGCGAACATTCTCAACGCGCCGACGAAGCTGATGAAGGATCTCGGCTATGGCGCCGGCTACAGCTACGATCATGATGCACCCGAAGGCTTTTCGGGCGACAATTATTGGCCCGCCGAGATGGAGCCGGCGACCTTCTATCGCCCCGTCGACCGCGGTTTCGAAAAGCGCATCGCCGAACGACTAGCCTGGTGGGACGAGCGGCGGCGCGAACGGAGGGACGGCGAATGACGCGCCGTTTCGACAATTGGGACGAGGTCGTCGCTTTCGCCTGCGCGCTGCCCGATGTCGAAATGGCCCCTTTCTATGGCACGCCCTGCCCGAAGGTGAACGGCAAGGCCTTCGTCTCGCCGGGGCGCGAAGAGGGCAGCTTCCACGTCATGGCGCCGCATGAGGAGAAGGAGCTTCTTCTCGAAACCGACCCCGACAGCTTCTGGCAGACACCGCACTATGAAGGCTGGCCGGGCCTCCTCGTGCGCTATGGCGCGCCCGATCCCGACCGGGTCGCCGACGTCATCCGCCGCGCCTGGTGGGACCGCGCGAAGAAGGCGCAGCGCGAGGCCTTCGGGCCGCGGCCTTAACCCGGATAGCGTTCGAAACTCGGCATCTGGTCGAGCTTTTCCATCCAGCCGATGCGCTCGGCGGTCTGGATCTGCACCTGCGCCGGGATCAGGTCGGGGTCGTCGAGCGTCGCGGTCTGGACGTCGATCTGGCCGGGGAAAATCGCCTCGTTGGTGTAGAAGAGGCCGGTGCCGCATTCGCCGCAGAAATGGCGGCGGCCATGCTCGGACGATGCATAGATTTTCGGAGTCCCGCTGACCTCGAGCGCATCCTGCCCGACCAGACCCCAGCCGACGAGCGGTGCCCCGGCATGGCGGCGGCAATCGCTGCAATGGCACAGGGCATGATGAACGACTTCGGTCGGCATCGAATAATGAATGTTTCCGCAATGGCAGCGGCCGGTGGCGCGAGACGGAGATGTCATGACGAATATCCTTTCGATTGCCATGGGAACATATCATGAACTCATGCTGCTCGGCTAGATCAATATGACTCTCGGCGCGAAACAGGGTTAACGTAAAATCAAGCATGTTCGGGCAGGAGGGACGCGATATGGACCCCTATGCCACAAGGAACCCCGCGGGGGCCGCGCTATCCTCGCGCCTGCTGTCCCCGCTTCCGCGCTATGCGATCGGGGTCGCGGCTTGCGGGGTGGCGGCGGCGGCGCTGCTATCCGTTCCCGGGCTCGGTCCCTGGTATCTGCAGCGACAGGATCAGTGGCTTCTGATCGCCGGGGCCTTGCTGTTGATAGCCTGCCTGCGCGGGCTCGCCGGTCGCCAGACCGCTTTCGACGCATCATGGCGACTGGCGCTGGCGGTGGGCGCGGCGATGATGCTCGCGACGCTGGCCGGCCATTATTGGATTCTCTCGGCTTATGACCTCAGCGCCGATGAGCGACTGGCGAATTTCGACGCCGCCATTCTGGCAAAGGGACAGCTTGTCGCGCCGCTCCCGGCACAATGGTGGGATCATGCCGATGCGCTCAACACGATGTATATGTTCATCACCGACCACCGTGAAGCATGGGCGTCAGCCTATCTGCCGGTTAACGCCGCGCTTCGAGCCCTGGTCGGCTGGGTCGCCGTACCGACCCTGACCGGTCCGCTGTTGACGCTCCTGGGCGCGCTCGCGCTTTGGGCCTGCGCGCGGCGCATCTGGCCTGAAAATCGCGAGGCGGCCGTCGTCGCCTTGCTGCTCTATGCCGGGACGGGGCAGATATGGCTGAACGGCATGACCGCCTATGCCATGCCAGCGCATCTGACGGTCAATCTGTTCTGGTTGTGGCTCGTCCTGCGACGCCGCTGGTGGGCAGATATAGTCGCACTCACGCTGGGGCTTTTCGCGGTCGGCTTGCATCAAATTCATTATCATCCGCTGTTCGCGGCGCCCATATTGTTCCTCCTCCTGTTGCGGAAGGAGTGGGGACGCGCGGCTTTCTACGCGCTCGGCTATCTGGCGATCGGGCTGTTCTGGCAGGATTGGATCTATGGGATATCGACGCTGACCCTCAACGGTCCGCTGCCGGCCGACGGATCGGGCGGCGCCAGCTATTTCCGGCGCATGGCGGGCGTTTTCAGTGCCGCCGACGATATGCGCTTCAACATGATCGCCAATCTGTTCCGTATGGTGACGTGGCAGCATCTGTTGCTGCTGCCGCTGTTTCTGCTCGGTGTCCGGGCCGCACGCCGCGATCGCCTGGCGGCGGCGCTGCTTGGCGGCATCATCGTGACGCTTCTTGCGCGTCTCGCGATTCAGCCCATTCAGGGCCATGGCCTCGGCTATCGCAACACCCACGGCCTGATCGGCAATTTCATTCTGCTCGCCGTCTACGGCTGGGTTTCGCTCGGCGATACCCTGAATCGTTGGCGTCCCTTGCTGCTGCGCACCACCGCGGCAAGTTGCCTTGTGCTATTGCCTCTGCAGGCCTGGATGTCGCATCTCTTCTATGCGTCCTTTGCCGACGTGTCGGATCGCATCGACATGGCCCCGGTCGATTATGTCGTGATAGGCACCGATGATGCGCCCTATTCCATCGACCTTGTGCGCAACGATCCCTTTCTCCACCATCGTCCCATCAGGCTGGTGCGCGAAAAGCTCGATCCGGTGCTTCAAGCGCAGATATGCGCCGCCAACCCATCGATCGCGTTGGTCGGACCGGCGGCGCTGAAACCGATCACCGCCTATTTCAACACCGCGCCATCGGCGTCGGCCGAGGTTGAAAACTGGCAGCTTGCCGCCAGCCTGAGCCGGTCGGGGTGCCGCGTCGAACCGCTCTGAGCCGGCCTGCGACCTCTCGTTCGCCTCAGTCCCCCAGGTCCACCCCATTGGACTCCGCCCATGCCCGATATTGCCCCCGCGGGTCCGCGGCCGGCCGCGCCAGCATCGCGGGCATATCGGTGCGGAGCGCACCGAGATCGAGCGAACGGATCATGGCTTTTACAGGGCCGACGCCCGCCGGGGTGATCGACAGTCGCTCGATCCCCGCGCCGAGCAGGGCCATCGCCTCGAGCGGCCGCCCACCCATCTCGCCGCAGACGCCGAGCGCGACCTTGCTGCCGTCGACCGTCTTCACCACCCGTGCGATAAAGCGCATCACGGTCGGCGAGAGCCAGTCATAGCGCTCGGCGAGCCGGGGGTGCGCGCGGTCGGCGGCGAAGAGGAACTGGGTCAGGTCGTTGGTGCCGATCGACAGGAAATCGAGATGTGGCAGAAGCAGGTCGAGCGTCTCGGCCAGTCCCGGCACCTCGAGCATCGCGCCATAGCGGATCGCGGCCGGCAGCTTCTTGCCGCGGCTGGCGAGCCAGGCGCGCTGGCCGACGAACAGGTTGCGCGCCGCTTCATATTCCCACGGCTCCGATACCATCGGGAACATGACGTTGAGGGTGCGACCGGCGGCCGCCTCCATCAGCGCGCGCGCCTGGACCTTCAGCAAACCCTCGCGTTCGAGCGCCAGGCGCAGGGCGCGCCAACCCATCGCCGGATTCTCTTCGAGCGCATTCTCGTCGACGTTCATATAGGGCAGCGCCTTGTCGCCCCCGATGTCGACGGTGCGGAAGATCACCGGGCGGTCGCCCGCCGCATCGAGCACGTCGCGATAGAGGCGCTGCTGCCGCTCGCGCTGCGGCAGGGTGGCCGAGACGAGGAACTGGAATTCGGTGCGGAACAGGCCGATGCCGCGCGCGCCGGTCAGGTCGAGCGCGGCAATATCCTCGCGCAACCCCGCGTTGATCATCAACTCGATCGTAACGCCGTCCCTGGTGACCGCGGGCAGGTCGCGCAGCGCGGCGAGATCGGCGCGCCGCTTCTGGGAAATTTCGAGCTTGGCTTCGAAGGCGTCAAGCATCGCGGCGGTCGGCCGCACCTGCACCGTGCCGGCGGCGGCGTCGAGCAGCAGCAGGTCGCCCTCGCGGATCGAGGTGCGCACGTCGCGGACGCGGCCAATCACCGGCACCCCCATCGCGCGCGCGACGATGATGACGTGGGCGGTCAGCGATCCTTCCTCCAGCACCACGCCCTTCAGCCGGCGGCGATCATATTCGAGCAGTTCGGCGGGGCCGAGATTGCGCGCGATCAGGATCGAATCCTGCCGCAGGCCCATCTGCGCCGCGGTCCCCATCTGGCCCGACACGATGCGGATCAGGCGGTTCGACAGATCTTCCAGGTCGTGCATGCGGTCGCGCAGCAGCGGGTCGTCGATCTGGCGCATTCGCATTCTGGTGCGCTGCTGGACCCGCTCGATCGCCGCCTCTGCGGTCAGGCCGCTGTCGATCGCCTCGTTGATCCGCCGCGACCAGCCCTCGTCATAGGCGAACATCTTGTAGGTTTCGAGCACCTCCTCATGCTCGCCGCCAATGCCGAATTCGGCCTGGCTCGCCATGCGGTCGATCTGCTCGCGCATCTTGTCGAAGGCGGCATAGACGCGGTGCCGCTCGGCCTCGATGTCGTCGGCGACCGTATGTTCGATGGTGATGCGCGGCTGGTGGAAAACGGCGATGCCCGCGCCCATGCCGTTGACCAGCTTCTGCCCCGACAGGCGCTGCGCCGACTGGTCCGCCTCCGCCGCATCGATGCGCGCGGCGGTGTCGACCAGATCGGCGTTGGCGATCAGTTCGGACAGCACCATCGCCACGGTCTGCAGCGTTTCGATCTCTATCTCTTCATAGCGGCGCGGATCGCTGTGCTGGACGCAGAGCACGCCGACCGCCCGCTCGCGCCGAATGATCGGGACACCGGCAAAGCTGTGGAACAATTCCTCGCCCGTTTCGGGGCGATAGGAAAAGTCGGGGTGCGCGGCGGCTTCGTCGAGGTTCAGCGTCTCGATCTGCTCGGCGATCATGCCGACAAGGCCCTCGCCGAGCGCAAGCCGCGTCACATGGACCGCTTCCTGCTTGAGGCCGCGGGTCGCGAAAAGCTCGAGCGAGCCGCCGCGCAAGAGATAGATGGAGCAGACTTCGCTGTTCAGGCATTCGCCGATGATCCCGACGACCTGGTTGAGCTTGCCCTGGGCGTTCGTTCGCGACGCCATCACTTCGTGCAGGCGGGTCAGGATGGTGCGGGCGGACTGGGCGGCGGTCGTGGGAGGTGGCGGGGCGTTCGTCATCGACACCCCTGCTAACAGATGCCGCAGCCGAGCGCCATTGCTGCGCGCGGCTGCCGTTCATCTCTTTCGCGGCGCGGTCTCCGCCGGGTCGGGTCAGACTCCGTCGGCTGACGAAGCGACTGCGGCGGTCGTGGTGGCTTCTGCGTCCACCGGGCCAACGGCTGCGGGATCGACCGGGCCGACAGGGATGACGGAGGCCGGCGTCGGGGTCGTCATCACCGGGGGCGGTGCATATTTGGCATCCCACGCCGCGACCTCGGCCTGATATTTGGCATAGGATTCATAGAAATCGACGAAGGGCTCATCGAGCTTCGCGAGGTTGGCCGGCGCCTGCTCGACCACCTGCGCGCTCGGTGTCGAAGAAACGATCTGCGCAATTTCATTGGCGCGGCTGCAGAAGCTTCGCTGGGCTGGCGGCTGCGCGAAATAGTTGAAAAGTTTCGTCGACAATTTGTCGCGCGCGGCGATCCCGTTGGTGCCGGTTTCCTTGCGAAGGTCGGCGATCACGGTTTTTTCGGTCGACTTGATCGGCTTGGCGTGTGTCTTGATGATGTTGTTGTAGGCCGCAACGAGTGTCGGTTCCTCGATGCCGCGGCACCCGATCGCCGCGACGTTGAGTGCGATCTTCAATTGCCAGAAGGCCCTGTCGCCCGAAATATTGCTGTTCATGGTCACGAAGCGCCCGTCGAGCCCACGCATCGGCAGGATCTGGGTCAGCGACGCCTGGTTCGGCGGGGTCGGGCGCGGGGGTACGACGATGACGACGGGTTCGGGTGGGGGAGGCGGTGGCGGCGGCGGCTTGGGAGCGCAAGCGGCGACGCTCGCCAGCAGCCCGACAACCATGATTTTACGCGACGAATTCATTATGCTCTCCCCAGCCGCAGCAACATGCGGCGTCAACCCCGAGCGTGCAAGGCGGCGTCGGCCTGTTGCACCAAAGCTGCGATGATATCGGCCACGCTTTCCTCCTGCGTTACCATACCTACAGATTGCCCTGCCATTAACGAACCGCCCTCGACATCGCCATCGATGACGGCGCGGCGGAGCGCCCCGGCCCAATAATGCTCGATCTGAAGCTGGGCTTCCAGCATGTCGACATCGCCCGCGTCGAGCAGATTCGCGACTTCGCGCTGCTTTGCGGTAAAGGCCTCGGTACCGTTGTTCTTGAGCGCACGGACGGGGATGACCGGCAGGCGCGGGTCGATCTGGACGCTCGTGATCGCGTCGCGCGCCGACGCGCGGATAAAAGCCTTCTTGAAATTGGGGTGGGCGATGCTCTCGCTGGCGCAGACGAAGCGGGTACCGAGTTGGACGCCCGACGCGCCCATCTCCAGATAGCCCGCGATCGCTTCGCCGCGGCCGATGCCGCCGGCGACGAAGATCGGCAGGTCTTGCGCGAGTTCAGGGAGGATTTCCTGCGCGAGCACGCTGGTCGAGACGGGGCCGATATGGCCGCCCGCCTCCATCCCCTCGATCACCAGCGCATCGACGCCCGAGCGCATCAGCTTCTTCGCGAGCGCAAGGGTCGGCGCGAAGCAGATGACCTTCGCGCCCGAGGCCTTGATCGCCTCGAGGCTGCCCTTGGGTGGCAGGCCCCCGGCGAGCACGACATGGCCGACGCCATGTTTTGCGCACACCTCGATCAACTCGAGGAGCTGGGGGTGCATGGTGATAAGGTTGACGCCGAAATTGCGCGTCGCGAGTTCTTTCGTCGCCGCGATCTCGGTATCGAGCAGTTCGGGGGTCATCGCACCGCAGGCTATGACGCCGAACCCGCCGGCGTTGCTGATCGCGCTGACGAGATGGCGTTCCGAAACCCAGCTCATCGCGCCGCAGAGAATGGCGTAATCGCTGCCGAGAAGCTCGGTCCCGCGCGCCATCAGGTCGTTCAATTTGCTCATCGTCAGTGCCTTTGCCAGCACATCGCCGCGCGCGCAATCGGGCTTCGCGCTCGGGCGGCCGGTCGCCGCGCGGGTTTTTAACGGAACCCGTTCGCCGTGAGAACCTGTCCTTTGATCGCGGAAAGCAAAACAATCATTGTCAACTTAAACGATAGGAATAATCTTAATCCCGACTCAACTGATAGGGGAGTGATGACATGACCACGCCGAAACTGCAGCCCAAGGAGGAGCGTGACCCCACGGCGCGAGCGGTGCAGACGGTATTGGAAGCCTTGGACAAGCTTCGTTTCGGAGCAATTCAGTTGACCGTGCACGACGGACGGCTGGTTCAGGTCGACGTTACCGAGCGACACCGCTACCCCAACTGAATTCCGATCTCCCGAGGGGGTTAACCCCATATCCTGCCGCAGACCGGACCACCGGATGTGGCAATTTTCTTGCAACAGGAAATTGCCATGACTGCCAATCGCATATCCGCTCGCCGACGGCTTTCGGCGACCTTTTTCACCTTTGCCTCGCTTCTCGCGCTGGCCTCCGTCCCGGCTACCGCCGAAACGGACACGGACGAGGATGTTGCTGCGACCGATACGACCGCCGATGACACGGCTGCTGCGGATCAGGGCAGCTATGGCGGCGATATTCTCGTCACCGCGCGCCGCCGTGCCGAAACCGCGCAAGACGTGCCGATCGCCATCTCGGTCGTGGGCGGCGACCAGATCGACAATACCGGTAGCTTCAACGTCGGTCGCCTGCAGCAACTGGCGCCGGCGCTGCAATATTATTCGTCGAACCCGCGCAACAGCGCAGTCAATATCCGCGGCATCGGCGCGCCTTTCGGGCTGACCAACGATGGGATCGAGCAGGGGGTCGGCATCTATGTCGACGACGTCTATTATGCGCGCGTCGCTTCCTCGACCTTCGATTTCCTCGACGTCGCGCAGATCGAGGTGCTGCGCGGGCCGCAGGGCACGCTCTATGGCAAGAATACGACGGCCGGCGCGATCAACATCACGACCAACCAGCCGACCTTCGATTTCGAGGGCAAGGCCGAACTCAGCATCGGCAATCTGAATTTCAAGCAGGCGAAGACGGCGGTCTCGGGCCCGCTGTCGGACACGCTCGCGGCGCGGATCGCGGTGTCGGCGACAAGCCGCCGCGGCACCATCTACAATGTCACGACCGACCGCTGGATCCAGAGCCAGGACAATATCGGCCTGCGCGGTCAACTCCTCTGGCGCCCGACCGACAATCTCGACGTCACGCTGACCGGTGACTGGAACCGGCAGGATGCGGTGTGCTGCGGGTCGGTGTTCGTTCGCACCGGCGCGACGCAGCGTCCGCTGAACCGGCAGTTCGCGGCGCTTGCGGCGGCGCAGGGCTACGCCTTCCCCAGCACCAACCCCTATGACCGGCTGACCGACCTCGACGCCAATCTCAACGCCGGCAACGAGATCGGCGGGGTTGCGCTGCGCGTCAAATGGGATATCGGGCCGGGTACGCTGACCTCGATCACCGCGTGGCGTTATTGGGACTGGCAGCCCGAGAATGATCGCGATTTCACCGGCCTGCCGGTGGTCACCAAGTCGCAGAACCCCTCGCAGCAGAACCAATATACGCAGGAACTGCGCTATAATGTCAGCAGCGAGCGCTTCGACTTCGTGCTCGGGGGCTTCGCCTTCTATCAGCGGATCGACACGCAGGGTACCGAGGGGCATGGCCCGGCATCGAGCCGCTGGACGATCAATCCTTCGAACCCGCTGTCGCAGGACCCGTCGGTGCTCGACGGGCTGACCGCGATCAACACCCAATATCTGAAGAACACCAGCCTCGCGCTGTTCGGTCAGCTTAGCTGGAAGGTCAGCGACCGTTTCAGCATCCAGCCGGGACTGAGACTCAATTACGACAAGAAGGACGGCTATTACCAGCGCCTCGTCGTCGCCGGCGACGGCTCGCCGGTGACCCGCGACCTGACCGATCCGGTGTCGGCGGCCCGGCTCGCGGTCTTCAATCCGCAGGAATATGCACCGTCGTTCAGCGACTGGAACTTCAGCTACGATCTGACCGCGACGTGGAAGCCGACGTCCGGCATCCTGCTCTATGCGACCTATGCCAAGACGTTCAAATCGGGGGGGATCAACCAGAATGGCGTGCCGAACGGCGCCGATGGCAATCCGCTGCTCGCCGCCGCGACGATCAAACCCGAGTCCGTCCAGCACTATGAGGCGGGGGCGAAAGCCGAGTTCTGGGACCGGCGCGGTACCTTCAATCTGTCGATCTTCCGCACCGACATCAAGAATTACCAGGCCAATGTGAACAACGGGCAGTTCGGGGTGCTGCGCGGCTATCTCGCCAACACCGGCAAGGTGCGGACGCAGGGTGTCGAGGCCGATTTCTCGATCCGGCCGAGCGAGCGCTTCCGCGCCTATGCCAATGGCGCCTACACCGACGCCAAATATGTCCGTTTCGTCGATGCGCCATGCCCGCCCGAACTGTCGGGCGGCGCCGACAGTCCGCCGAACTGTGATATTTCGGGTCAGCGCCTGCCAGGCGTCTCGAAATGGGCGTTCAGCTTCGGCGCCGAGGCGAATGCGCCGGCGCGGCTGCTCGATCAGGCTGGCGAGGTCTATCTGGGCTATGACGGCAGCTATCGGTCGAACTTCTCGTCCAATGCGTCGGCGTCGGCCTATACCTGGATCGATGGCTATGCGCTGTCGAATTTCCGGGCGGGGTTCCGGACCGAGGCGGGACTCGATATCTTTGCCTGGGTGCGCAATGCGTTCGACAAGAACTATATCGACCAACTGTTCGTCGGGCCGGGCAACACCGGCCTGATCACCGGTCTGCCGGGCGATCCGCGGACGTGGGGCGGGACGATCAAGACGCGCTTCTGAGCCGCGGGCAAGAAAAGGGGCCGCCCCGGCGCGGGGCGGCCCCTTTTCTGTGCGGCCTCGTCAGCGCTGCTGGGGCTGACGGTCCTGCTGGTCGCGGCGGGGCTGCTGGCCCTGCTGGCGATCCTGGCCGCCCTGCTGTTGCTGCTGCTGGCGATCGCGGTCGCGATCTTCCTGCTGCTGCTGGTTCTGGCCGGGCTGTTTCTGTTGATCCCGGTTGGCCATCGTCCTTCTCCTGCAAGTGCCGCAGGCATGCCGTCATGTCGCGGCATGAGGAATAACCCCCGGCTGGCGGCCAATGTTCCGCCGCCGCGCTCACCCGTGGTCTTTCCGGGCCGGAGACTGATCGGCCCGATCAATCACTCAATCCATCTTATTCGGTTTTTCCCGTGACAGTGCATGGGCCTATCCTTGGCCCGTCGAAGCGAAAGGAGGGCCGTTACCGACTCGCCGCTTGCGTGCGCCGCCCGTTGGCGGCCGCTACCCTTTTCACCAGGAAACCAATAGGATAAAGAGGAGAGACTGCATGAACGCCGAGACCCCCGTGGACCCCGCAAAGGGCTGCCCGGTCAGCCAGGACCGGTTTCGCTCGCTGCTCGGGCGGACGAACAAGGATTGGTGGCCCGACGCGCTGCCGGTCGAAATATTGCACCAGGGCGGCGTCTCGCCCGATCCGATGGGCGAGGATTTCGATTACGCCGCGGCGTTCCGATCGCTCGACTATCAGGCGGTGAAGGATGATCTGACCGCGCTGATGACCGACAGCAAGCCGTGGTGGCCGGCCGACTATGGGCATTATGGTCCTTTCTTCATCCGCATGGCGTGGCACGGCGCGGGCACCTATCGTACCGCCGACGGTCGCGGCGGCGCGAATGCCGGGCAACAGCGCTTCGCCCCGCTCAACAGCTGGCCCGACAACGGCAATCTCGACAAGGCACGCCGCCTGCTGTGGCCGGTGAAGCAGAAATACGGCAGCAAGATCAGTTGGGCCGACCTGTTCATCCTCGCCGGCAACGTCGCGATCGAATCGATGGGCGGGCCGGTGTTCGGCTTCGGTGGCGGCCGCAAGGACGTCTATGAGCCCGAACGCGACATCTATTGGGGCGCCGAGGACCAATGGGTCAACGAAGGCGTGCAGACGCGCATCGACCCCGAAAAGCAGATGGACCTCGAAAACCCGCTCGCGGCAATCCAGATGGGGCTGATCTACGTCAACCCCGAGGGTCCGGGCGGCAATCCCGACCCGCTGCAATCGGCGCGCGACATCAAGATCACCTTCGAGCGCATGGCGATGAGCCATGAGGAAACGGTGGCGCTGACGGCCGGGGGACACACGTTCGGCAAGGCGCATGGAGCGGGCGACGCGAGCCTGGTCGGCGGCGCTCCCGAAACCGGCGACATCACGCTGATGGGGCTCGGCTGGTCGAGCAGCTTCGAAACCGGGGTGGGCGCGCACGCGATCACCAGCGGCCTCGAGGGCGCGTGGGTCAACACCCCCACCCAATGGTCGGAGAATTTCTTCCGCCTCCTGCTCGACTATGACTATGAACTGGTGCGAAGCCCGGCCGGGGCGCAGCAGTGGCAGCCGATCAATCAGAAAGAAGAGGATATGGCCCCCGATGCCCATAATCCGGGCAGACGTGTGCCGACGATGATGACCACCGCCGACATGGCGCTGAAGATGGACCCCGAATTTCGCAAGATCTCGGAAAGGTTCCGCAATGACCATGAGGCGTTCAAGGACGCCTGGGCGCGTGCCTGGTTCAAGCTGACCCACCGCGACATGGGGCCCAAGGTCCGCTATCTCGGGCCCGAGGTGCCGGCCGAGGATCTGATCTGGCAGGACCCGGTTCCGGCGGGCGCCATGCCGTCCGACGCCGATGTCGCGGCGTTCAAGAGCGCGATCCTTGGCTCGGGGCTCAGCGTCGGCGAACTGGTCAAGGCGGCCTGGGCTTCGGCCTCGACCTTCCGCAAGAGCGACTTCCGCGGCGGCGCCAATGGCGCTCGCGTCCGGCTCGCGCCGCAGAAGGATTGGGCGGTCAACGATCCGGACGAGCTTGCGAAGGTGCTGGCGAAGATCGACGAACTGCGCGGGCCTCTGTCGATGGCCGACGCGATCGTCCTTGCCGGATCGGCGGCGGTGGAAAAGGCGGCGAAGGATGCGGGCTTTGCTGTCGACGTGCCCTTCACCGGCGGGCGCGGCGATGCGACGCAGGAGTGGACCGACATCGAAAGCTTCGAGGTCATGGAGCCTCGGGCCGACGGCTTCCGCAACTATCTCGCGACCAAGCACCGGGTGAAGACCGAGGAACTGCTGATCGACCGCGCGTCGCTGCTCGGCCTGTCGGCGCCCGAGATGACAGTGCTCGTCGGCGGGCTGCGCGTCCTCGGCGCCAACCAGGGCGGCAGTCGGAACGGCGTGTTCACCAACCGGGTGGGCCAGCTCACCAACGACTTCTTCGTCAACCTGCTCGACATGGACACGATCTGGGAGGTCGTCGACACGAGCGGCGACGAGGAGTTCATCGGCTATGACCGCGGCGGGCGGCAGGAACGCTGGCGCGCGACGCGCACCGACCTGATCTTCGGTTCCAACTCGCAGCTCCGCGCGACGGCCGAGGTTTATGCCGAGAAGGGTCATGAGGAGAAGTTCGTGAAGGATTTCGTCAAGGCCTGGGTGAAGGTGATGAATGCCGACCGCTTCGACCTGGCGTAACGAACGGGGCGGGAGCTGGCCTCTGGCCGCTTCCGCCCCGAATCCGCCCTTAAAGCGACAAAAGATACGGCCGTGCGCCTCTATTCTGTCTCCTTTGTCGCTTTAAGGCGGGATGGCGGCACGGTTTCGTCGCGCAGCGCGGCGTGGACCACCGCCATGTCGGGACCGCCGCTGACGTCGACCGCGCCGCCGCGCAGCACGCGCACGATGGTGACGCCGTTCAGCGCCCTATCCATCGCATAATCATATTGGCGCATCCGCCCCATGGAGATCGCGCGATCCCATGCCGCCGCGAAGCTCTCCGCGCCGGGGCGCTCGCGCAGCCGATAGGCCGATGCGCGCCCCATCCCCACCGCCTTCGCCGCCGGGCCGACCGATCCCATCGCCTCGAGCGCGCGGATGAAGCAGGCCTGCGTTTCGGGCGTCCAGCCGTCGGCGCGGCGGCGCTGCCGCGGCGCCGGGATGAAGGCGAGGCAGCTTCCCTCGAGAAGCGGGGCGGGCGGCGGCGGTGAAGGATGGTCCATCGACGAGTTTGGAGCATGATTTGATAATGTAGGAAAGGGATTTTTCGGGGGCGGAGGTTCGATGAAGGAGTGGCCGATCGCCTGCGGCGCCGCGCCGGGCGTCACCCGGGGTCTCGCCGCTTCGCGGGAGACAAAGCGGGACCCCGGATCAAGTCCGGGGTGACGAGGAAGGTGATGGGGTTTTTCGGGGTTTGGCGCGCCCCCATGTTTACACCGTAAATTTGTTCTTGACGCGTGATGCCTGCAATGTTTACGTTGATAACATTGAGTCGTGCGAAAGGACGAAATCATGAAATCGCTTCTCTACGCCGTCGGGCCGCTCGTCTTCGATTCGCTGGGCGTGATCGTCTTCGCGGTGCTGCTCGGGCTGGGGGCGAGTGTGGTCGCGGCGACCATCGCGGGCACCGTCGCTGCGGTCGCGGTGGTCGGCTGGGAAGTCGTGCGCGCCCGGCGGCCGGCGCCGCTGCAATGGATCAGCCTGGCCATGGTGCTGTTTTCGGCGGCCGCGACCCTGCTGACCGGCGACCCGCGATTCCTGATGATCAAGCCGACCATCGTCTATCTGATCGTCGCCGCCGCAATGCTGCGCCGCGGCTGGATGAACCGCTATATTCCGCCCGAACAGGTTGCCGAGGTCGGCGACGTGATGGAGCGCTTCGGCTTCGTCTGGGCGGCGATGATGGCGGCGACGGCGGTCGCCAATCTGGTCGTCGCGCTGGCCTTCACCCCCTGGTGGCCGCTGTTCATCGGCGTGTTTCCGCTGGCATCAAAGGCCGGGTTGTTCGCGGTGCATTTCGCCACCGTGCAATATATCCGGCGGGCGCGTGCGCAGCGGCGGATCGGCCCGCTCGCGCCGATGCTGGCGACGGAATAGCCGATCTTCCTCCACGAAGGGGGGAGGGAAGGTGGCGCCTATTCGGCGTCGAGGCCGTATGCGGTGTGGAGGACGCGTACCGCCAGTTCGGTTTCGTCCTCGTCGATCAGCACGCTGACCTTGATCTCGCTGGTCGAGATCGCCTGGATGTTGATGCCCCTGTCCGCAAGCGCGCGGAACATCGTGCTGGCGACGCCCGCGTGGCTCTTCATACCGACGCCGACGACGCTGACTTTGGCCACCTTGTCGTCCGACAGAATGCGGTTGAATCCGATCTTGTCCTTCGCGCTTTCGAGCATGTCGATCGAGCGGATGAGGTCGGCGGCGGGAACGGTGAAGGTCACGTCGGTCTCGCCCTTGTCTCGCCCGACGTTCTGGATGATCATGTCGACGTTGATCCCCGCCGCGGCGAGCGGGCCAAAGATGTTGGCGACGCCGCCCGGACGGTCGGGGACGCGGGTGACGATGATCTTCGCTTCATTCTTGTCGTGGGCGATGCCGGTGATGAGCTGCCGTTCCATCTGGACTTCCTCTATTTCCTCGTCGCTGACGATCATCGTGCCTTGCTTCGGCGCCCCGTCGCCCTCGACGAAGCTGGAGAGCACCTGGACGCGCACCCCCTCCTTCATCGCGAGGCCGACCGAACGGGTCTGGAGCACCTTGGCGCCGACGCTCGCCAGTTCGAGCATCTCTTCATAGGTGACATAGTCGAGCTTGCGGGCGCGGGCGACGATGCGCGGGTCGGTCGTGTAGACGCCATCGACGTCGGTGTAGATATCGCAGCGGTCGGCCTTCACCGCCGCCGCGACCGCGACCGCGCTGGTGTCCGACCCGCCGCGGCCGAGCGTCGCGACGCGGCCGTCGTCCATCATGCCCTGAAAGCCCGGAATCACCGCGACCTCGCCGCGGCCCATCGCGGCCGCCAGCGCGCCGGTCTCGATCTCGAGAATGCGCGCGCGGGCGTGCGCTTCCTCGGTGCGGATCGGGAGTTGCCAGCCGAGCCAGCTTCGCGCCGGGACGCCCATCGATTGTAGCGTCAGCGCGAGGAGACCCGAGGTCACCTGCTCGCCCGATGACACGACGACGTCATATTCGGCGGGGTCGTAGCGCGGGTTCGCCTCGCGGCAGAAATTGACGAGGCGGTCGGTCTCGCCCGCCATGGCAGAGACGACGACCGCGACTTCGTTGCCGTTCGCCGCTTCGCGCGCGACGAGCCGCGCCACGGTGCGAATCCGCTCGGTGCCCGCCATCGACGTGCCCCCGAATTTCATCACGATCCGCGCCATGTCGCCCCGCTTTCCCGATCTGGTTTCGGCCGCAACTTTCCAAGATTTCCGCGGCGTTCGGCTGTTAGGCAAGGGGAGGCGCGAAGGCAAGGTGGGGATGGGCCCTTCGGGGATAAATTTTCTTGCCGCCTCGAAACGAGGGTGTCACACCCGCGCGCATGAGTGTCGCGACGATCAACCCGCACGAAGCCGCCCATTTCGGCGCGCTGGCCGCCGACTGGTGGGACCCGCACGGCTCGTCGGCAATGCTGCATCGGCTGAACCCGGTGCGCCTGTCCTATATCCGCGCGCAGATCGACGCGCACTGGCACGGCGATGCGCGCGAACGGCAGCCGCTGACGGGCAAGCGTGCGCTCGACGTCGGCTGCGGCGCCGGCCTGCTCGCCGAGCCGCTGGCGCGGCTGGGCGCTGCGGTGACGGGAGTCGACGCGGCGCCCGAGAATATCGCGGCGGCGCGGAGCCATGCGGCGGGGCAGGGGCTGGCGATTTCCTATCATGCGGGGGAACTGGCGGCGCTGCCGCCCGCGACCTTTGACCTCGTCACCTCGATGGAGGTGGTCGAACATGTCGCCGACCCGTCGGCGTTCGTCGCCGAACTCGCCGCGCGGCTCGCGCCGGGCGGGCTGATGATCCTGTCGACGCCGAACCGCACGGCGCTGTCGAAGCTGCTGCTCGTCGAGGCGGCCGAGCGCGTCGGCGCCGTGCCGCGCGGGACGCACGACTGGGATCGGTTCCTGAAGCCGGAGGAGTTGACCGACCTGCTTGAAGGCGCGGGGCTGGAGGCGATCGACCGCACAGGCCTGTCGCCGTCGCCGGCGCGCGGCTTCAAGCTGGGTGGCAGCGAGGCGCTGAATTATCTGATCGCGGCGCGGTGGCGCGGTTAGAGCGACGCGCGTAAAATCTGATCCACAGTCCCGTTCGACACGAACGGAAGACAGGCGATGCTGATTTACGGCTCGCCGCGCTGGAATAGAGACACGCTGTTTACGGACGTCGCCCCTGCGAAGGCAGGGGCCGCTGTCGGCCTGTCCCGATGGGGCGGCATCAGGCCGCCACGCCCCCCCGTTTTCGCGGAGGTTGACCCCTGCCTACGCAGGGGCAGGCTGCTTCGGAACGCTTCGCATTCCGTTGCGCGTCAAAAATCGACGTCTTCATAATATTTCGGCGGACTGACGATCTCCATCCGCTCGGCGAGGAGCGGGCGAAAGCTGGGGCGCGATTTGAGGCCTGAATACCAGCCCTTGGTCTGGTCGTGTCCGGTCCAGTCGATCCCGCCCAGATAGTCGGCGACCGAGATATGCGCGGCGGCGGCGAGGTCGGCGAGGCTCATCGTCGCGCCGGCGAGCCAGGTGCGATGATCGATCAGATAGTCGATATAGTCGAGATGGTTGTTCGCGGCTTTCATTGCCTCGCGCAGCGCGCCGCCGTCGGGCGGCTGGCGGTGGACGATGCGCTTCTGCATCCGCTCGAACAGCAGCGGCCCGGTGACTTCGTAATAGAAATCCTGGTCGAACCAGGCGACGAGGCGGCGAATCTCGGCGCGCTGGGCGGCGGTGCCGTTGATCATCGCCTTGCCCTCGACCGTTTCCTCGAAATATTCGGCGATCGCATTGCTGTCGATCAGAAGCTGGCCGCGCTCCTCATCGACCATGACCGGGGTACGGCCGGCAGGGTTGAGGTCGATGAATTCGTCGCGTCGTTCCCACGGCGATTCGCGCACCAACTCATAACCCACGCCCTTTTCGCCGAGCAGAAGGCGAACTTTGCGCGAGAAGGGACACAGGGGGAATTGATAGAGCTGCCACATGCTCACGGCATAGCGGCAGCGGGGCCGGGGGCGCAACGGCTATGCGGCGGCAGGACGGGATATTGCCGCTCGCCCAGGGCGAACGGAAGGGGTCAGCGCCGCGCCGCGTCGGCTTCCCTGCGCCATTGCGCGGCGAGATCGCGCGCCATGTCGCGCAGTACCGGCGCATAGGCCGCAGCAGCGCCGGCGAGATGGCCGGCCATGCGCGTGCCCGCGCGGACCTCGTCGCCCATCCGTGCGCCATAATCGGGATCGCGGCCCGCCACCTCGCCGAGCGTGGCGTCGGGCGGGATATAAGCGGCGTCGGAGTCGGGGTCGGCGCGGGCGACCGCCTCGGCGAGCGGGCCGACGCGAAGCTGCATCAGCGCATCGACGAGGGCGGCGACGGTATCGGCCATGCGGTCCTGCGCGGCGGGGTCGCTCAGCACCTCGGCGGCATCGCCCATGGCGCCGTCCTGCGCGGCCGCTGGCAGCGGCGCGGCGAGCGCGAGGAGGGGAAGGGCGATCAGGGGCAGGCGGCGGATCATGGGCATCATCCTTTGCGGCAAGGACGCGGAGGTATCGGCCGCCGCTCCATACAGAGGCGACGCTTTCGCTGCGGTGAACGCGGCCGGCGATGCGGCGAACCGCATCGGCACGGCGATGAACGCCTATTCCGCGGCGACCACCTCGGGCTCGGCGTCGCTCAGCGGATGGGCGAGGCGGCTCAGCATCTCCTTGGGGCAGACCTGCCAGAACTGGCCGCGGCGGCGATCCCAGTCGGAGAGAATCCCCTCCGACCATTTGCTGCCCGTCGCCTGCGCGTGATCGGCGATCAGCGCCTTGAGCGTCGCTTCCCAATGCGCGCTGTCGAGGCGCTGCCAGACGATCGATTCGCCGTTGGCGCGGCGTTCGAAGCTGGCGTCCTCGTCGAGCACGAAGGCCATGCCGCCGGTCATGCCGGCGCCGAAGTTCGAGCCGACGGGGCCGAGGATCACCGCGGTGCCGCCGGTCATATATTCGCAGCCGTTCGCGCCGCATCCCTCGACGACGACCTCGGCGCCCGAGTTGCGCACCGCAAAGCGCTCGCCCGCCTGGCCCGCCGCGAGCAGCGTGCCCGCGGTCGCGCCATAAAGGACGGTGTTGCCGACGATGCTGTTGTGCTGGCTGACCAGCGGGCTCGACACGGTGGGCCGCACGATGATGCGGCCACCCGACAGGCCCTTGCCGACATAGTCGTTCGCATCGCCGAATACCTCGAGCGTGATGCCCTGACACAGGAAGGCGCCGAGCGACTGGCCGGCGGTGCCGCGCAGGCGAATCTCGACATGGCCCTGCGCGAGACCGGTCATGCCGAAACGCTGCGTCACCTCGGCCGACAGGCGGGTGCCGACGGCGCGATGGGTGTTGCGGACATTATAGGTGAGCTGCATCCGCTCACCGCGCTCGAACAGGGGCTTCGCGTCGTTCAGTATCTGCGCGTCGAGGCTGTCGGGCACCGGGTTGCGGAAGTTCGGTCCCTTCGAGCGGCGCTGATCGTCTGGCGCGTCGACCTTGGCGAGGATCGGGTTGAGGTCGAGGTCGTCGAGATGCTCGGCGCCGCGGCTGACCTGGCGGAGCAGCTCGGTGCGGCCGATCACCTCGTCGAGGCTGCGGCAGCCGAGCTTGGCGAGAATCTCGCGCACTTCCTCGGCGATGAAGGTCATCAGGTTGATGACCTTCTCCGGGCTGCCGGTGAATTTGGCGCGCAGCTTTTCGTCCTGGGTGCAGACGCCGACTGGGCAGGTATTGCTGTGGCACTGGCGCACCATGATGCAGCCCATGGCGACGAGGCTGAGCGTCCCGATGCCGAACTCCTCGGCGCCGAGGATCGCGGCGATCACGATGTCGCGCCCGGTCTTGAGCCCGCCGTCGGTGCGCAGGCGGATGCGGTGGCGCAGCCCGTTGAGCGTCAGCACCTGATTGACTTCGGACAGGCCCATTTCCCACGGCGTGCCGGCATATTTGATGCTGGTCTGGGGTGATGCGCCGGTTCCGCCGGTGTTGCCCGAGACGAGGATGACGTCGGCATGCGCCTTGGCGACGCCCGCCGCGACGGTGCCGATCCCCGCCGAGCTGACGAGCTTGACGCAGACGCGCGCCTTCGGATTGATCTGCTTGAGGTCGTAGATGAGCTGCGCGAGATCCTCGATCGAATAGATGTCGTGATGCGGCGGCGGCGAGATCAGCATCACGCCCGGCGTCGAATGGCGCAGGCGGGCGATGAATTCGGTGACCTTGAAGCCCGGAAGCTGGCCGCCCTCGCCGGGCTTGGCGCCCTGTGCGACCTTGATCTCTATCTCGTCGCAGGCGCCCAGATATTCGGCGGTGACGCCGAAACGGCCGCTCGCGATCTGCTTGATGTTGCTGTTGGCATTGTCGCCGTTCGCATAGGGGCGATAGCGCGAGCTGTCCTCGCCGCCTTCGCCCGACACCGCCTTGGCGCCAATGCGGTTCATCGCGATGGCCAGCGTCTCGTGCGCCTCGGGCGACAGCGCGCCCAGCGACATGCCGGGGGTGACGAAACGCTTGCGGATCTCGGTGATCGCCTCGACGCTGTCGAGCGGCACGCCCTGCGCGGGGAAATTGAATTCGACGAGGTCGCGCAGATAGACGGGCGGCAGGTCGGCGACCCCGCGCGCGAATTGCAGATAGGTCGAATAGCTGTCGGTCGCGACCGCGGTCTGGAGCAGGTGCATGAGCTGCGCCGAATAGGCGTGCGCCTCGCCCCCCGCGCGCTGGCGATAGAAGCCGCCGACGGGCAGCGCGGTCACGCGGCGGTCGAACGCCGCCTCGTGCTTTTCGACCGCGTTGATGAACAGCGACTGATAGCCCTCACCCGAAATCTTGGCCGGCATGCCAGGGAAGAGATCGTTGACGAGCGCGCGGCTGAGGCCGACCGCCTCGAAATTATAGCCGCCGCGATAGGAGGAGATCACCGCGATCCCCATCTTCGCCATGATCTTGAGCAGGCCGTCGCCGATCGCCTTGCGGAACTGCTGGCGGCAGTCGGCGAGCGACAGCTCGCCGAACAGCCCGCGCGCCTGGCGGTCGGCGATCGCGGCTTCGGCGAGATAGGCGTGAACGGTGGTCGCGCCGACGCCGATCAGCACCGCGAAGGCATGGGTGTCGAGCACCTCGGCCGAGCGGACGTTGATCGAGGCATAGCTGCGCAGCCCCTTGCGGACGAGATGGGTGTGGACCGCGGCGGCGGCGAGCACCATCGCGACGCCGACCCGGTCCTCGCCGATATTCTGGTCGGTCAGGAACAATTCGCTGCGCCCGGCGCGCACCGCATCCTCGGCCTCGCGGCGGATGCGTGCGATCGCGTCGCGCAGCGCCGACGCGTCGCCGCCGGCGGGGAAGGTGCAGTCGATGTCGGCGACGGCATCGCCGAAATAGGCGCGCAGCCGATCCCAGTCGTCGCCGACGAGAACGGGCGATTCGATGACCAGCACATGCTCGCTCTGCCCCTTTTCGTCGAGGATATTGGCGAGATTGGCGAAGCGCGTGTTGAGGCTCATCACATGCCGTTCGCGCAGGGAGTCGATCGGCGGGTTGGTGACCTGGCTGAAATTCTGGCGAAAGAATTGCGCGACGTGGCGCGGCTTGTCGGAAATGACCGCGAGCGGCGTGTCGTCGCCCATCGAGCCGATCGCTTCCTTCGCATCTTCGACCATCGGAGAGAGGATCAGTTCCATATCCTCCATCGTCAGCCCGGCCGCGACCTGACGGCGAAGCAACTCGGCACGGTCGAAGGCGGGGATGCTCGCCTTGCCGGCCCTGGGCAGGTCGGCCATCGTCCGGAACCCCTTGACGCGAGCGGCATAATCCTGCGTCCCGGCGATCCGGTCCTTGATCGCGCGATCCTCGTAGAGCGTGCCTTCGTCGAGGTCGACGGCGATCATCTGGCCGGGGCCGAGGCGCCCCTTCTTGCGGATGCTCGCCTCGGGCAGCAGCACCATGCCGCTTTCGGACCCGACGACGAGCAGATTGTCGGCGGTCAGCGAATAGCGCAGCGGGCGCAGCGCGTTGCGGTCCATCCCCGCGACCGCCCAGCGGCCATCGGTCATCGCGAGCGCGGCGGGGCCGTCCCACGCCTCCATGACGCTGGCGAGATAGGAATACATCGCCTTGTGCGCGTCGGGAATGTCGTCGTCATGGCCCCAGGCTTCGGGCACCAGGATCAGCTTCGCGGTCGGCGCGTCGCGACCGGCGCGGCAGAGCGTTTCGAACACCGCGTCGAGCGCCGCGGTGTCGGACGCGCCCGCCGGGATCACTGGCTTGATATCCTCCGAATGCTCGCCGAAGGCGAGGCTCGCCATCTTGATCTCGTGGCTGCGCATCCAGTTGCGGTTGCCGCGGATCGTGTTGATCTCGCCATTATGGGCGAGGGTGCGGAAGGGCTGGGCCAGCCACCATTGCGGAAAGGTGTTGGTCGAATAGCGCTGGTGAAAGATCGCGACCCGGCTCTCGAACAGCTTGTTCGTGAGGTCGGGATAGAATTCGGCGAGGCTCTCGGCGAGGAACAGCCCCTTGTAGATGATCGAGCGGCACGACAGGCTGCAGATATAGAAATCGGCGATCTGCGCCGCGATCACCTTTTTCTCGATGCGGCGGCGAACCAGATAGAGCTGCTTTTCGAATTCGGCGGCCGACTGCTCGTCGGGCATCGGCCCGGCGATCATGATCTGCTCGATCTCGGGGCGCGTGCGCTGCGCCTTATCGCCGATCACCGACACGTCGACCGGCACCTGGCGCCAGCCATAGATGGTATAGCCCGCCTCGATGATCTCGGTCTCGACGATGGTGCGGCATTCCTCCTGCGCGGACAGGTCGGTGCGCGGCAGAAAGATCATGCCGACGGCGAGGCGGTTCGGGCGCACCTTATGCCCCGACGCCGCGATCGCATCGTCGAAGAAGCGTTCGGGCAGATCGACATGAATCCCCGCCCCGTCGCCGGTCTTGCCGTCGGCATCGACCGCGCCGCGGTGCCAGACCGCGCGCAGCGCCTCGATTGCCGCCTCGACGACGCGGCGCGATGGCTTGCCGTCGGTCGCCGCGACCAGCCCGACGCCGCAGGCATCGGATTCGAGGTCGGGCCGGTACATGCCCGTTTCGGCGAGCCGCGCGTGATCGGGGGTGGGGAAATGCGTCATGTCTTCGTTCCTGACAGGTCCGCGTCGTCGCCCCGGTTGAGGCCGGGGCGATGAGCGGCTTTTCAATCCATTGGTGGCTTTGTCTTGCGAGCGTTGGCGACCGCCTGTTCCTGCGCGTCGAAGACGGCCGATGCGGCGTTGCCGGCCGCCTCTTCCAGCGCTTCGACTTTCTGCCGATCCGCTTCCGACCAATTGTCGCGGTCATAGGCGGGATCTTCGATCGCGGCATCGGCGGCGACCTCGGCCGCTTCCGCCGCGTCCGCTGCGGCGTCGACCGCATCGTCGGAGGCGCTCCAGTCGTCGTTCGGCGCTGCCTCGACCTCGACCGCCTCGGGAGGGGAGGCCCAGGCGTCGCGGTTGTCCTTCAACACCTGGACATCGACCTTCATCAGCTTGGCGAGCGTCTTGAGTTCGGCGTCGCTGAGGTCGGTCAGACTCCTGTCCTTGGGCAGATCGTCGAATTTCTCCGCGACCTTCGGGGCGCGGTCGATGAAGTCGAGCACCATCGGCGGAACCGCCTTCGCGACCGCCAGCATCACTTCGGGATCGGCCTGTGCCGCCATCCATTCGCTGGCATAGGCTTGGCCGGTGGGTGTCGCGAAAAAGCCGTTGAGTTCGCCGAGCTGGTCGGCCGTGAACTTGCGCGCATAGGCCTTTGCCATACCCTCGCGCATCGGCGGTTCGAGGTCGGCGAGGGCTTCGCTGATCAGCGGTTTGACGATCCTGGTGATCTGATCCTCGCGCTGCTGGCGGTGGGGGTCGAACAGATCGGCGACCGCGGTCTTGCTGGCGGCGTCGAGCGCGGCGACCTTGTCGCTCTCCACCCCCGTCTTGATCGACAGCATCAGGTCCGACGCGCCGTCGACCTGCCCCATCAGCGTCTTGAACATCTTGCCGTAAAGATTGTCCATCATCCGCTCGAGGCTGCCCGTCGGGATCAGCGCGGCAGTCGTCCGCTGCGCGAGCGCGAGGCGCGCGGGCTCGATCGGCGGCAGGTCGCTGGTATCGAACATCTGCTCTATCAGCGCGATCGCCTCGTCCATCTCCTTCTGCATCTTGGCCTTGGCGTTGGCGAGCGCGGCGTCCGAAACGGCGGCGTCCTCCGCCGCAGCCTGATCGGCGACGACTTCGGCGTCCGGCGCTTCCTGCGCCGCGGCGATGGCAGGAAAGGGCGCGACGATCATCGCGCCGGCGAGAAGGATGGCCTTGAAGCTCTTCGTCATTTCCATATCCTCCCGCTCAGGACTGCGTCGACGCATCGGTCTGGACGCCCGCGTCCTTCAACTCCTGGCTCAGCCGTTCGAGTTCGGCGGGCAGCCGTTCCATGCTGCTCGCGATCGACTGGCGCTGCCATGCAGCGATGTCGGGGTCGGACATGATGTTCATCGATTCGGTCACATAGATGCGGCCGGTCGGGGTGCGGAAAAACGTCTCGATCTCGCCGAGTTGCGCCACGGTGAAGCGACGGGCGTAGGCGCGGGCCATCGCGTCGAACAGGCCGGGCAACTGGGTGCGGAGCTGCTCGACCGTCAATTGCTGCTGGCGCGCGACGAAGCGGTCGAAGACCGTCTTGGCCTTGGGATCGGCGGCCAGTTCCGCGGCGCCGAAATGCTGCTGCATCCCTGCCGAGACATTGGCCATCGTGACCGCGACGAGCTGTCCCATCATCTCCTCGCGCTGGGCCGCGGGCATCATCACCTCGATCAGGCTTTGGGCGGCGGCGATTCGGTCGGAGGCTGGCGCCTCCGCCGGAGCCACGGCGGCGGACGCCGCCTCCTGCGCATGGAGCGGCGGAGCGGCGAACGCGGCGGTGAGCAGCATATATTTCCAGGTCGACATGTCGGTGTTCCTTACCCTGTTGATCAGGCTGCCTTCCTCTCGTCTTTTGCTTTCGCTTTCAACCATTTCGACATCTGGTCCGCGACGTCGGTGCCGTCGCGAATGCCCCAGACCACCAGGCTGGCGCCGCGTACGATATCACCGGCGGCGAAGACGCCCGGCAGGCTGGTCATCATCGTCTGATGGTCGACGCGCAGCGTGCCCCAGCGGGTGACGCTGAGTTCGGGCGCGCCGAAGAGCTGCGGCAGGTCCTCGGGATCGAAGCCCAGCGCCTTGATCACCATATCGGCGGGCAGATCGAAGCTGCGCCCAGGGTCGGCCTCCGGGCTGTGGCGGCCGCTCGCGTCGGGGGCGCCGAGGCGCATGCCGGCGACCGCGACCTGCTTGACCCGCTTGTCGGCGGTGAAGCGTTCGGGGGCCGACAGCCAGACGAATTCGACGCCTTCCTCCTCGGCATTGGCGACTTCGCGCTGCGACCCCGGCATATTGTCGCGGTCGCGGCGATAGAGGCATTTGACCGATTTGGCGCCCTGGCGGACCGCGGTGCGGACGCAGTCCATCGCGGTGTCTCCGCCGCCGACGACGACGACATGCCTGCCCTTCGCGTCGAGCCGGCCGTCGTCGAAGGCGGGGACGGCGTCGCCGAAGCCCTTGCGGTTCGAGGCGATCAGATAGTCGAGCGCGGCGATCACCCCCTCGGCCTCATTGCCCGGCACGGCGATCTCGCGCGCCTTGTAGACGCCGGTCGCGATCAGCATCGCATCGTGGCGCCGGCGCAGTACGTCGAGCGTCGCGTCGCGTCCGACCTCGAAGCCGAGGTGGAAGTGGATGCCCGCCTCGACGAGCCGCTCGATCCGGCGCATCACGACATCTTTCTCGAGCTTGAAGCCGGGGATGCCATAGGTCAGCAGCCCGCCGGCACGGTCGTGCCGGTCATAGACATGCACCTCATGCCCCGCGGCGCGCAGATGTTCGGCGGCGGTGAGGCCAGCGGGGCCGGCGCCGACGATGCCGACCGACTGGCCGGTCGCGGGGCCGACCCGCGCCGGCTCGACCCAGCCCTCGGCCCAGGCGGTATCGGTGATATATTTTTCGACGCTGCCGATCGTCACCGCGCCGTGGCCGGAGAATTCGATCACGCAATTTCCTTCGCACAATCGGTCCTGCGGGCAGATGCGGCCGCAGATCTCGGGCATGGTCGAGGTTGCGTTCGACAGCTCATAGGCCTCGCGCAGCCTGCCCTCGGCGGTCAGGCGCAGCCAGTCGGGGATATGATTGTGCAGCGGGCAATGCACCGCGCAATAGGGCACACCGCATTGCGAGCAGCGCGCCGCCTGCGCGTCGGCGTCCGGCGCGGCATAGCGCTCCGCTATCTCGCGAAAGTCGCGCGCGCGCTCTTCGGGCGAACGCTTGCCCGGATATTGTTGGTCGCGCTCCACGAACTGAAGCATGCGGTCGGAAGCCATACAAAATCCCCTTCTGAAGGGGGCGAATGCAGGGCACCCGACACGCTGTCACCAGAAAAATGCAATTTAGGGAATGATCACTGCCCTAAAATGGACTCTCAAGACGGAATATTTTGCATCACGCAACATAATTTCCAAAATTATGTCCGATACGGACCTATCTGAGGGCGAGCCATACCAGTGCCGCGGCCCCGATGATGATCCGATACCAGGCGAAGGGCGCGAATCCATAGCGGGTGACGACCGCAAGGAAGGCCTTGATGACGATCCAGGCGACGATGAACGAGACGAACGCCCCGACGCCGATCAACCCCAGGTCGTCCCCGGTGATCGCGTCGCGATGCTTGAAGAGCTGGAGCGCCGTTGCACCGCTCAGCGTCGGCAGCGCTAGGAAGAAGCTGAATTCGGCCGCGGTCTTGCGGTCGACGCCGAGCGACATCGCGCCCATGATCGTCGCGCCCGAGCGGCTGACGCCGGGGATCATCGCCAGGCATTGGACGATGCCGATCAGGATCGACTGGCGCGTCGATAGCGCGGCGACCCCGCCGCTCTCTCGCGGCTTGGCGAAACGTTCGACGAGCAATATGCCGAAACCGCCAATGACCAGCGCCCAGGCGACGACGACGGCATTTTCGAGCAGCATCTCGATCTGGTCCCCGAAGGCGAGCCCCAGGATCACCGCGGGAAAGAAGGCCAGCAACAGGTTGCGCACGAAGGCGATGGCGACGGGGTCGCGGCGGAAAAATCCGACGAACATGTCCCAGAACAGATGGCGATAAAGGACGACGATCGCGAGGATCGCGCCGGGCTGGATCGCGATGTTGAACACCGCCCATTTCGACGCGTCATAGCCGAGCAACTCGGTCGCGAGGATCAGGTGCCCGGTCGACGACACGGGCAGGAATTCGGTCAGCCCTTCGACGATGCCGAGGATGATCGCGGTCAGCCAGATCATCGGCGGATTCCTTCAAGCGGCGGTCGGGTGGGGGAGGGGCTCATGGTCGGGCTTTCGGATTGCGGGGGAATCGAGAAGGGCGCCCGGTGGAGGCCGGGCGCCCTTGGCATGCGTCTAGGCGGTGCGAAGGCGTTTTTCCAGACCGCGCCAAAGCGGAATGCCGCGGCGTGGCCTCACCGGGCCGCAATCGCGGCGAAGCGGCCGTTGCGGCGATATTGGACCAGCCAACCGTCGACGACGTCGGCCAGCGCGGTCGGCGTGATGCCGAGCTGTGCAAGCCCGTCGCTATCGTCCGTGACGACGGTGTCGGTCTGCAGCATCAGCCACTGATCCCTGGTGATCGGTGCGCCGGGCAGCCAGCCAAGCCCGCTCGCGAGCGCCGCGCCGACCGCGTCGGGCACCTCGACGAACAGGCGTTTGCGTCCGGTGGCGTTCGCGATCCACTGCTGAAGCGCGGCCATGGTCAGCCCCTGCGGTCCGCCGAGTTCGAAGGTCCGGCCCGCCGCCGACGCATCGAGCGCCGCGACTGCTGCCTCTGCCACGTCGCCGACATAGACCGGCTGGAATTTCGCTTTGGGGGCAATCACCGGCACGACCGGTGACATCCGGATCAGCGCCGCGAAGCGATTGATGAAGCGGTCCTCGCGCCCGAAGACGATCGAGGGACGCAGGATCGCCGCGGTGGGGAAGGCCGCGCGCACCGCCGCCTCGCCGCCGCCCTTGCTGCGACCATAGGCCGAGGGGCTGGCCGTATCGGCGCCGATCGCCGAGACATGGACCAGTGCGCGCACGCCGGCCTGCCGCGCGGCGGCGGCGATATTCGCCGCACCCTTGGCATGCACCGCCTCCATGTCGTCGAAGCTGCCGACGAGATTGACGACCGCGTCGCTGCCCTGGACCGCGCGCGCGACGCCGGTCGCCTCGCGGACATCCACGGCAACGAACTGCATCTGCCCAAGCCCCCCCAGCGGTTTCAGGAAGGTCGCCTGCCGCGGTTCGCGCTGCGCGACGCGGACGCGCGCGCCGCGCGCCAGCAGCTTCTGCACGACATAGCGGCCGACGAAGCCGCCGCCGCCGAAAACGGTGATCAATTGTCCGTCGAGTTTCTGCATGACCCTTGCCCGTGACCGATTCTCTCGCGCGGCGCCCACAGGCACCACCCGCGCTCCCATGCCGCGAAGCGTCCGGCGGAGCAAGGGGCAGGGGCGCCCGCAGCCGCAAATCCGCCACCGCGCGGCAAAATATCGTCATGGACGGCCGAGCGCGGTTGACAAGCAGTCGCCCCCGCCGCTAAGCGCCCGCTCCTACCCCGTGCCCAGATGGCGGAATTGGTAGACGCACCAGCTTCAGGTGCTGGCGATCGCAAGGTCGTGGAGGTTCGAGTCCTCTTCTGGGCACCATTTACCCTTCTCCTGACATCCCAGAACCATCGACAAAACGGCAGAAATCTGCCATTTTCTCCTTGGTCTTGTCTTTTGGTGTCCGAGGATATTTCACTCGATCTCACTCGAAATGGGGCCACCGGAATAGGCGATGGCCCCACGGCCATTTTCTGGTGGCCCCACTGCTCGCTTGAGATGTAGCGCCGGCCGAGACCTGCTTGCAGGAGTTGAGTCGATGTCCCTTACCGATGTTATGATCCGTTCGCTGAAGCCGGAGGGCCGGCCCTACAAGCGCGCGGACGCTGGAGGCCTCTATCTCGAAGTGCGTCCGACAGGCGCGAAGCTCTGGCGCTTCAAGTATCGGCATCTTGGAAAAGATAACCGCATCGCGCTCGGAGCCTATCCGGAAGTGCGCTTGGCCGAGGCGAGGCAATTGCGCGACGATGCCCGACGTAAGCTGCGCGAGGGCGTGGACCCGCTTGCCGAGCGCAAGCGTCAGAAGCTGATCGCGCAATTCAATGCCGGAAACACGTTCGGCGACATCGCCAAGGAGTACATCGACAAGTCGGTCGCCGAGGGGCGAGCCGATGCGACGACAGTCAAGGCGAACTGGCTGCTCGACCAGCTCAAGCCGATCGCGAACATGCCTGTCGCCGATCTCAAGCCTGTTGAGGTGCTCGCTGCACTCAAGAGGATCGAGGCACGCGGCAAATATGAGACGGCGCGGCGCGCCCGCTCCTTTGCCAGCAGGGTTTTCCGCTATGCGGTAGCAACCGGAAGAGGAGAGAGCGATCCAACGGCCGTATTGCGGAGCGCGCTGATTGCTCCGCGTGTGACGCACCACGCTGCGCTGCTGGAGCCGGAGGCGGTCGGCGCGTTGCTGCGGTCTATAGATGCATATTCCGGAAATGCGATCACTCGCCTCGGGTGTCAGATCGCGCCTCATGTGATGGCCCGGCCCGGAGAGCTTCGTAAGGCGTTGTGGTCGGAGATCGATCTCGACAATGCAGTCTGGGACATTCCTGCGGAGCGGATGAAGATGCGCCGGCCTCATGCCGTGCCGTTGTCATGTCAGGTCGTGAGCTATTTGAGCGAGCTTCATGAGCTGACCGGACCCGAAGGGTTTGTCTTCCCTGCCTTTCATACGTTTCGCCGGCCAATGAGCGAGAACACGCTCAATCAGGCGTTTCGCCGGATGGGATACTCCACCGGGGAGGTGACGGCTCACGGACTCCGAACCACTGCCTCTTCGCTCTTGAACGAAAGCGGCAAGTGGCATCCCGACGCAATCGAGCGTTCCCTGGCGCATGCAGACGCCAATGCCGTGCGCGGGACTTACAATCGAGGGCGCTATTGGGATGAGCGCGTAGCGATGCATCAGTGGTGGAGCGATTATCTGGACGCCTTGCGGGCATCGGACGAAGCTCAGATAGCGGCGCTGATATCGAAATGAAGCGCCGCCCCTTGCAAATCTTCTAGATTGTTCCTAAGAATGATAATGTAGATTCTCATTCTGGAGAATGATATGGCGACGCGGCTAGCCTCTCAAGCGGATCAAGGACGAGTGCTCTCGGAGGCAGTCGCGCGCGTGGCTACGTGTTGGAAACTGACGAATGAGCAGTTGGGCTCGGTCGTCGGAATTTCTGCTGCAACGGCATCGCGGCTTCGTTCCGGCAGTTATCAACTCCAGCGAGCCGAGAAGGCGTTCGAACTTGGGCAGTATCTTGTCCGGCTTTTTCGCAGCCTCGATGCGCTCATGGGGAGCGACGACGCGGCGTCGACGTCTTGGCTGAAGTCGGAAAACTTGGATCTTGGCGGCAGACCCATCGATCTGATCCGGACGATCCGCGGTCTGAACGACGTGGCCGACTATGTCGATGACTACCGCGCCCGCGTTTGAGCGAACGCCGAAACCGGAGCATTTTCGCGCCTACGGTGGAAAGTTGTGGCGGATCGTAGAGGCACAACATCGGATTTCGACTAACCGTCTGGCTGCTGGCGCCGACGATCAAGCGTTGCTCGAACAGCTTGTGGAAGAAGTGAAACCGACCTTGCCGGTAGCGGCGAGACACCTTCACTATCTGCTCGCAACCCCGTTTCGCTACGGGCATAAGAGTAGCTCGAGATTTCGCCGCGCTGGCGAGAAGCCCGGCATCTTCTATGCCGCAGAGGCAATTGGCGCTGCGATCGCCGAGACAGCCTATTGGCGGCTGCGCTTCTACTCTCGGTCGCCTGGATTCCAGCCGCCGAGCACGACCGTGGAGCATTCGGCAATCAGTGTCTCGGTTGCGATGGATCGTCTGCTCGACCTGTGTGCAGGACCATTTGTTGCGGGAGCGTCGCTGTGGATGGCGAGGGACGACTATTCCGCTTGCCAGCAATTTGCGTCTGAAGCGCGAGAGATTCACGCGCAGGCTATCCGCTATGCGTCCGTTAGAGATCCTCAGCATCGTGCGAACGTGGCCCTGCTGGACCCATCGGTTTTCCGCGACCCAGCGCCTCGCAATGCCCAAACCTGGCATATTCGCTACGAGCAGGGTGAGTTGATCGCCCTTCGCGCCTTCCCGTCGGAAGAGAGGTTCAGTTTTCGCCCTTCAGATTTCGGCCTCTGACTGAGCTCTTTGTCAAAGGGAGTTGGTTCAGACGATCAGCGATTGCGGCGGAGCTATTTGGCCTTGATGTAAACCCGAAGCAGATCGCGCTTAATGTTGACGGCACCAGATTTTTCGCTCGGCGAGACCATGCCCAAAGACGATGAAGAAGCGCTGACAGCCGCCTATTCGATGATTTCGGCCTTGGCGCATTTCTTCTCGAAATCGAGCAGCGCGCGCCGCCACTGCTCGCGATTGGCGCCCGGAACGATACTGAAGAACAGAAGATTGGGAGCGACGCGCCCGCGAATGACCGGGCAGTCCGCCGGACTTCCCACCAGCGAGACGAGGTTGCTTCGAATATCGATGGCTCGCTGTATCGGGTCGCACTGGCGAGCGAATTGGATTGCAACGACAGACTTGCGCGCGGCTACATAGTCGGCGGTTTCGCTGAAGAGCGAATATTTAGGCCGGGTTCGCGAGGTCATTGAGCCCACCTCAAAGCCGTTGTCCGGATCGAGGATGGTGACACGCCTCGAAGAGGAGACCCGGATCGGCAAAGGCGGGACCCTGGCGGCGCAGCTGTCGCGGCTCGACCTGATCGTGCTCGACGAGCTC
>NZ_JACIJH010000003.1 GCF_014199295.1 Sphingopyxis panaciterrulae | reverse complement strand
GCACCAAACAGCTTTCCCCATAGCTCAGCCCATGACCACCGCGGTTCGGGCACCGAAGACTTTCCGACGCCTGGCGGCGTCCGAAACTCTAAACGGTTTCGGACGGTCGGCTTTCAAGCCTGAATCGTAAGAAGCAGACATTCACCGTCGCCATGTGCCACGGCCAGCACACTGCTTGCCGACCGTTAGCTTCCAAATGATCGAAAAGAGGTGAAGATCAGCTGACCTCCATCAACACGGGCCATCCCGTAGGCGCGTCAAAAATTCTTGTTTCCGCCGCGCTAGCCGAGAGGCGCCCCCAATAGCCTGGCCTCGTCCCAAACCAAGCGCCCATGTCCCATCGGGATGCCGCGCCGGCGAGTATCACCATCAGGGGATCTCTCACACGCCGCTCGATCTTTGATAGTGTGCGCCGGTCAACCTCGCTCATTGCGGCGACACCGTCTGGATGGGTGTGCCAGTCTCCGAGATAATCGAGATCGCCCGCGGTGGCACTGAAGATATGGGCCAGTCTAGCGCGCTGCCACGCGCCGTCAGGAATGAAGCTATAGAGCCCGTGCAAGGCGCCCGACCCGGGCCCGATGAGCCCGGTAGCGATCCGGTCAGGTCCGTCTCGCCATCCCAGCAGCATTCCGCCCGTTTCCAACGGATAGTAAATCGAGCCGAGACGCTCCATCTCCAATACGACTTCGCGCGCCAACCAGATTGTCATTTGCTGCCGCAACCCGAACATTTCGGATGCGGCGCAAGTGTTCCGCAATCCCATTGTGGAAGCGTGCGCCGCCCGTCGCGAACGAGAGCGAGAGCGGACCAGTCCCAATCTCCCGCATCATATTCGTCCGGTGCCAAGAGTCCGATCGCACTTCGGACGACTTCCATCGAAACTTCCTGGAGATCGAAACTGCCACCGGTAAACGTCGGCGAATTACAGCCGATGGGAATGACGGTGGCCGACGGATCGCGCGGCGGAACCTTGATGCCACCATCGGACCAATGTTCATTGAGACACACCCAGCAAGCCGGTGCGCCCGGACGAAGCCGCACGACGACGCCACCATGGAGTCCTTCCGTCGCATAACCGACCACCAAAGGTGTACCGATCCGGCGACACTCGTGCGCCATCGCCGCTTGGCAGTCGATTGAGGCGCTTGCATCGACGACGAGATCAGCTTCATCGATCAGCCGACGAAGTTCGGATACAGGCGTAGGCGAGACGGATCGCGCGACATCGACGTCCGTCGTGCCTTCACCGAGACGGGTGCCCCATGCCACGACGCGTGCGAACGGATAATTGGTCATCAGGAAGTTGCTCAGCGCCAGCACCTTGGGAAGCCCCCAAGCGATCCGACCCAGCAGCCAGCGGACACTGTTACCCGGCTCCACTCGGTCAGGATCGACGATCGTCAGTTCGCCGATGCCGGCGCGAACGAGCTCCGCTGCGACGAAGCTGCCGACCGCACCGGCGCCTATCAGCAGGACCTTCTTGTTCCGCAAGGCGGCCGCGACAGGCAACCGCGCAAAAATTTCCTCGGACACTTCATAGCTTCGGACGAGCGCAACCGAATGACCTTTGGCGCCCTTGCCTTGCCAGCGCTCGACGAGAAACAACCAGCCGTCACCGGTACCGTCGGGCCCGTAGGCAATTTCGTCGTCGAATATGATCACGGTGATGCGCAGATCGCGGTTTCCGCGCTCTTGCAGTGGACGAAGCAGCTTATTCGCAGTCACCTGCTGCGCGATCACCGCTTCTGCGGCCGCGAGCAAGCCGGCGGCGTCCTTGGGCATCGGCTGTTTCAGCCTGACCCAGCGCCCTTCACTTTGCTTCCAGTTCCCGGCCCAGCCTTTGGGCTCGAACAGCGGCGCGAGCCAATGACCGCTCGCGGGTTTCGTGCGCCGCAACATCGCCTCGAAGGCGCTCGTGCTCCCATTGGCCGCGCGGGGATTGATGAAGAATTCCGCCGGTCCGCAAGATTGCGCAGGGACGGCGGGACGAGCGAAATAGACCGTGGAATGATCCTCGGCTTCATTGAAATAGTAATTGGCAAGCGGATCGGGCGCCTGCTCCTCGACGGCCGCCGCCTCGTCCCATTTCTCTTCCTCACGCAGCCGATTGACGTCAAAAATCTTCACCAACTGCTCGTGAATCAGTTCAGCGACGCGCTGCTTCGAATTCCAGTGTCCGGCGCCAGGGACCAGCAAGCAGAGGCCGCCGTCGAACGGATTTCGATGGCGCGCGAGATTGATATCCGGTGCGGTAACCGTCGGCGGGAAAAATGGATGAAGGGGAGAGAAGCCGACCTTGAGATTCACGGTCCGGTCTTCCAATGGCCACTCGACATCGAGGATAAGCATGTCGTTTTGATCGTTCAAGACGGTGGCGGCTGCTCCATGGGCCGAAAATGCGGCCATCTCTGCATCATAGAGAGATGGCCAGCATTTCCACCAATTGGTGACCTCGTTCGCCTTTGCGGTCACGGCTGACCTCAGCCGACCGGACGGTGCGACGGAGGATTCGAAGGCACCGGCGGACCATCGGGGCGACCGGGCGTATGGCTGGGAGGGCCCTTGGGTACATCCGGGTGCTCCGGATGATCGGGATGGCCGGGGTGATCGGGCTTGTTGCCGTTTGACATCGATTTTTTCCTTTCATGCAACCGGACGCTTGAGTTCGGAGTTCCGGTAAGCGATATATGGGTATCGCGAGTTCGCGGTTCAAGGAAAAAAAATTCGGTAAGACCGAACAGGCGGAAATTTTAGGGGTCGCAATGTCATCCACCTTGGGAAAGAAGGTCAACAAACTCAGGCGAGAGCAAGGTCTAACGCTCGAGCAGCTCGCCATCGCGACGGGCAGCAGCAAAAGTTACATGTGGGAAATCGAGAACAAGCCGGTCGCGCGCCCGTCGGCCGAAAAGCTTAACAAGATCGCGGAGGTGCTCGGCGTTACGCCCGAGTTTCTCGTCGACGAGGATAAGCGCGATCCGACCGTCGATGAACGCGATGTTGCCTTCTTCCGCAAATACCAGTCGGCGGACCCGACGGTGAAGGACAAGCTCAAGCGCATTCTCGACGTGCTGGATGAGGATGAATGACGAGTGGTGAGCCCACTCGTCCGGGGGCATGGGCTAATCTTCTGAGCCAAGCCTGGGGTCCGCGCTTCCCGGTCGATGTGCGGACCATAGCCCTCGAATATTCGACGCGTTTTCTCGATCCAATCAAGACGATCGCGCCAGCCGAAGTCGCGACCTTCGAAGGCGCGCTCTGCCCGCTTCCCAAAAGCGGCAAATGGGCCATTCTCTACAATCCAGGCATTAGCTCGCCGGGCCGAATCAATTTCACTCTCGCCCACGAGTTCGGCCACTATCTCTGCCATCGCTCGCTCCGTCCTGCGGGATTCGAATGTGGAGAAGCGCGCATCTACGGGATGGGCAGCGACGACGATGAGCGGCATATCGAGCAGGAAGCGGACACGTTCGCCTCTTATCTCCTGATGCCGATCGACGATTATCGCGATCAGGTGGGGCGTGCGGTCATGTGTCTCGATCTCCTTGCCCATGCTGCTGACCGATATGCAGTTTCCTCGACGGCGGCGGCCATCAAATGGCTCGATTTCACAACTGAGCCAGCTGCACTGGTGGTCGCCACGAACGGCTTCATCCTCTGGTGTTGGCGCAGCAAGGCGGCAAAGCGGAGAGGTATTTATTTCGAGCGCGGGATGCCACTGCCCACCGCTTCATGGGCGGCGAATCCCGCGCGTGTCGCGGGCGCCACCGGGATAGAGCTGCCCCGCAATGTGTGGAGTCCGCGAAGCGAAGCCCGTGAAATGGCGATCTTCGCTGACAGTTACGAGATGACTATTTCGCTCGTCGTATTCGGCGAAGAAATCTGGAACGCCTACACCTAGGATCCTTTGGGGGGGACTGTGATGAAGGATATCTTGGAAATCGTCGCCAACCTTTCGGCTATCATGACCGCAGCCATAGCGGCACTAGCCTATTTCCACTTCGTCTGGGGAGAGAGAGCGCGGCGACGTGCGCTCGAGCGCCATCTCAGAGAAGAAGCGGTGCTCGCCCGCGACGAAGGTCGGCGTACAATCGTTCACCTTATGGCACATCTGTCGATGACAGAGGCTGAGGTCCTACACGCCGGTTTCCAAAGCAAGTTGGTTTGCGCCGAATCGGGCGTTGACGACCAAGGCCGCGCTAACCGGTTGTACTTCCGGTACGACGGTGCAGACATTTCTCGCTCACGCCCTTTTTGAATATTGTACCGGTGGCCGCTTGAAGACAGTCTGTTTTCCACATCATTTCGCCCTCCGGGCCGCAAATCAGGTGAATATGACAATCGACCTATTCAGCGCGGCCGCGGGAAAAACAGCGGTTGGCGAAATCGTAAAACCTACGATAGGCGCGTTGCGGCGCCAGATTGCAATGCGCGGCTCCCAATATGTCGATGCGGCCACTGCCGTCGGGGTCGACGCGATCCTCGACCAGGCGATTGCGGTTCTTGCTGGCAATGCGGCGACACTCCCCGAAGCCATACTTGTCCGCCTCAAAGGTATTTCAACCGACAGGCCTTCCTCTTTCGCAGACGCGGATGCACGCCATTTTGTCGGCGACAATCGGGTTGTGACCCTCCTCAAAGCCGCCACCTTCGCGACTTTCGGCAATCAGGATGTTGCGGACAAACAGGCCGAGGCCCGCGACATCCACGGCGCCTTGTTTGGCGGCGACGGATTTTACGGAGAAACCCTGTTCGACGAGGCGGTCCGATACTGTGTCTTTGCCTTGCTCAGTCACCTCACGACCGGCGACAAGTTCGTCATCGAGATTTTGAACGAGAAGGCCGGTGCGATTCAGGAAGGGGTCGGCGCGATACAGAGTGCGCTCGGTCCTATGGCAGACCAACTCCAGCAGTTGGTCGACAGGCAGCAGGGGAAGGAAATCGAAGTAGAATCCGAAGTGCTGGATCTCGCGGTCGAACGCGATATCCGGCGTCTTCGCAGGCTCCGGCTCGCACTTGGCGACGGTCTTACGAGTGCAGCCGAGCAACTGGGTTTACGCCTCGAGGCGGGCCTTCGGCATGCGAGCGACGGTGTGAAGGCGGCTGCCTTTCGCGAAATCGCCATCGTTCTTAGCAGGGCGAAGCGACCGGACGATGCCGAACCATTCGTCGAGAAGGCGGAGGCTCTCGGCGCCGATACGACCTGCGAGCGCGCCCGCCTCGCCCTGGCGCGGGGCAATCCCGAAGAAGCAATGGCGCTGCTGCGCGACCGGGCAGATCCGGTCTCGCGCAGCCTTCTCGTCGATGCGGTCAATCATCGCGATGGCGAAACTGCGGCGCTCGACTTCTTCGATGCAAATTATGCCGGCGCGGATCTCACGGGGCACGCTCTGCAAGCCACCGCCTTCAAGCTCGGCAAGCTCGACCGCCTTTCCGATGCAGAAGCCCTGCTCGCCGCAGCGACTGCCGAACAGATCGAAGAAAATCCGGTAATCCTTCATGCAAGGGCCCATGTGCGGATCGCGACCGCACTTCCGCCCGATGTAGCAAAGCGCTATGTTCTCGTCGAAGGCATCATTCCTCAACCTGGCGATCTGCGCGACGATGCCGACGGAGAACAGGCGCTATCGGCGGCGCAAGAGGATTTGCGCAAGCTGCAGGCCGCGATTTCCGGGATCGACGCGCCCGACCTTGCGATGCTGGCGGACATCAATCTGCTGTTCCTCGGCATGCGAGTGGGCAGCGAGGAGGAACGCAAGGCGGGACGGGATCGGTTCATAGAGAGGCTGGCGGACCCCGCAGAGGCCGTTCGTCTCGCGCCGCTTGCATCGCTATACAAGATCGAAATCGACTGGCCTGCGGTTCGCAAGGAGCTTGAACGCGCAGAACAGCTTGGCGGCTATGACGACGCCCAGTTGAGCGCGGCCTTCACCCTGACGCTCCACGGGAGCTCGGCGCAGGATATTCTCGCCCTTATCGGCAAATATCGCGAACGCCTCTATCAATATCAAGGCAAGTCGGTGATCGTTTCGATGGAGGTCGAGGCGATGGCACGATCCGGGGATATCGAGAGCGCCCACGCTCTCATAGATCAGAATCTGGATGCCCTCGACGAGGATGAGCGGAGCTTTCTCGAGGCGACACTGATCGAGGCGGCGGGCGGCGACGGGCTCGCCGCCCGTTTGAGCCAGTTCGAGAAGACGGGATCGACGCACGATCTCCAGATACTGGTCGGATCGCTGAGAGACGCGGGCGACGACCGGCTCGGCGAGTATCTGATGAGGCTCTGGCATCTTCGCCATCAGCTGGACGACGCCAGAGCCGCTTGCAACGCCCTCATCTCCGCGCAAAAGGAGGAGGAAGCGGAGGCATTTCTCGACGAACTCGGCAATACGGCTCGCGGCGATCCCTATCTGCGGACGCACCTGGCCTGGGCGCGCCAGCGTCAGGGGCGGCTGAGTGAAGCCAAAACCGAGCTCGATGCCCTGATCGCTTCCGGGGTCGATGACCGGAATATCCGCCAGCTGAGGATCATTCTGGCGGTCGAAACGGGGCGCTGGTCCGACCTCATCTCGTTCGTTCAGCACGAGCTGGCCATGAAGGAAAACCGAAGCGCCGCCCAACTCATGGAAGCGGCGCGGATTGCGCAAGCTGTGGACAGCAGCGAGGCGATGCCGCTTGCGCGCGCTGCGATCGCGATGGATCCGGACGACGCCCATCTCAATATCGCAGGATATTCCGTTGCCGTCGCCGCCGGACAGGAGCGAAGCGCCGAGGTCTCCGGCTGGCTGGCCAAGGCGCGCACCGGATCGGGGACGGCGGGCCCGCTCTTCGAGAAGGACCTTGACGATTTCATAGCGATGGCGAAGGAATCGAGAGCCCGTAGCGATCATCTGAACAAGCTGGTATCGAGAGCTGAGCTTCCCTTCTTCATCGCGATGCAACCGCTTGGCACAACGCAGAGCGCGCTCATTCTCAGCCAGTTTGCCGGCAACGCCGAACTGACCGATAGCCGACGAAAGGTCCTGTTTCCGCTCTTCGCGGGAAACCGGGGTCCTGTCGGCGATTTCAACCCCAATTCGGTCGCCTTCGATCCGCTGTCCCTCCTCATCCTCGAATATCTCGGATTCCTGCCACGCGCCCTCGCCGCTTTCGACGATGTCATGTTGCCGGCCGGCACGATGCACAGCTTCTTCGAGGACAGGGTCAAGTCAGGCCCTCCCCAGCCGAGCCGCATTGTCCAGGCCCGTGCCATCAAGGACCGGATCGCCTCGGGCCTTTTGATGATCCGCGACCTGGAATCGGACGCGGAACTGGTGTCGGATGCCGGCGAGGAGTTTGCCGAGCTCTATAGGGGAGCGGAGGAAGCCGACGGCTATCTCGTAGCGGTAGCGCCAATACACCGGCCCGGAAACTTCCGTGAAACACTGGATCCGGCGCGCTTCCGGGAACGGTTGTTCAGCCCGGCCGGGCTGGTCAAGTCGCTTCTCGACCGGGGCGTGTTGAGCGAGGCTCAGGCTGAAGCGGCGCAGCCCTTCGTCGAGGGTGCCGGGCCATGGGATGATGAACCGCAACCCGAGGCTCGCCGCGCCCTGTTCGTCAGCAATCTGGCGGTCCAGTATCTTTCGGATGCCGGCCTTCTGCCGATATTGCAGTCCTATTCGGGCGCGCTCGTCATCCGACGCGATGTTGTCGAATTTGCCGATCGCGAGATTGCGGCGGCAACCGAGGCCACCACCATAAGTAGCGGCATCGAACGGGTGCGGCAGGCCATTGCTGACGCATTGGCGCTAGGCAGAATCCGGATCGGCCCCTGGCGCATTCGGCCCGATGAAAAGGGACAAGGAGCGGACCGTATCAACAGTCCGGTAATGAGCGTGCTGCGCGACAGTGGCGGTGTCGATGCTTTCGTCTGCGACGACCGGGCGATGAACAAATATCTTCAGTTCGACGATCCCAAGCGCGGCCCGACTCCTTTCCTCACAACGCCCGATCTGCTCATTCTCCTCCATCGCCGCGGCGTGATCACTGCAAAAGAACTCGCGGTCGCCCGGGAAAAGCTTCGAGGCGCCGGGGCTGGTCTCATGCAGCCTGATGCCGAAGAATTGTTCCTGGCGGCACGCGGAAGCAACTGGAGCATCGGCCCCAATGCCGAGCTGCGGAACATCCGGGATGCCATTCATCTGCCGATCGCGCGCGGCCTGCTGCAGCTGCCGCAAGAGCGCATATGGGTGAAGTCGGTATCGATGCAGATCGGGATGACCATCCGGAGGATATGGCAGGATTTCGATGACCCGGAAGACGCCGCACGCGCGGCAAGCTACCTTCTGGACATGATTCCGGACGTCGGAGCGCTCGCTGCTGGGGATGATTCGGTTGACCGCGATCTTTGGGTCCAGGACGTCTCGAGGCATACATTGTGGGCGATCGCGTCGATATTCGACCTCTCGGCGGACAAGCTCCAAGCCTATCGCCAGTGGTTCACGACCCATGTCGCTCCCGGTGCAGGGCGGCGCGATCCCGGTGCCATCGAGGCGGTCGCTCGGACGCTGTTCAACTTCCTCGACAATCTTCCCCGCGACGAGAGCGAACATGACGAGAATTGAGGATCTGTCTCCGGAGGAGCTGAAAGCCGAGTTCTTTCGCAGCGCCATTGTGAAACTTCCCGAGGAGGTTGCCTCGGCGATGCTCCGTGATCCCGCCGTGCTTGCGATCCTCGGCCTTCCCCAGGGAGAATTTGTGCAGCTCTGGGGCGAGCGGTTCGAGCGCAAGGCGATGTTCGACGCGCTTCGCTCGCTTGTCCGCGGCGAAACCGTCAACCTGTCCTCGTGCGATGGCGCCACGACGGCCGAGGAAGCCAGGCTCGATGCGGACGGATCGGCTATCCTGCGTTCGGGTTCCGAAGGCCTCCGGTTCCAGCATGTGAAGCTGTTCAGCGATAACGGCGCGGAACGCGCATCAGTGATCGACGAGATCGCCGCCACGGGCGAACTGGCCGTCGATCGGGAAATGGCCTGGCGCGCGGCTGCCGAGCAGTGGCCGTTCGACGACGATCTGTTTATCGCGCTCCAGGGCGAGGTCGATGCGGCGCCCGAGGCGATATATCGCGAAATGACGCAAGGGATAAGCAATGGGACGGCCATCTTCGACGATCTGGTTCCTGTCGAGGTCGAGCATTATGCGTCGCTGCTCGGGGTGTGGCCGCTTCCCGGCACGCTCGGCGCCTATAGGGCAGCTTGGCTCGATATGGCCCAGAGCCTCGACAAGGCGCGCCTTTGCCGACTTCTTCGCCTATCGGGTCCGTTCGCGGCCATGCAATCCGGTCTCGTGGCGACCGCAAGCGATGGCCTGGACCCGCCCGAGCGTTTCGAAATCGCGAATTTCCTTGCCAGCCGTGCCGACCCTTTCAGCGCCGGAGCGGCGTTCGAAGTCGCGAGCCGCAACCTTGACGATGCAGCGATGCGCGAGTTGGCGAATGACCTCGTCGGCCGTATCTGCAACTATCAGCACCCGATGTATGAGATCGCTGGCCCGGCCCTCGAAGCGGCGCTCGCGATTACGGTCTCGCTGACCGCGCGCGACCGTACTTTCGATGGCTGGCCGCTCTACGCGAAGCGCCTCGCGCTGATCCTGCACGCCAGCCATCTGCTGCGCATGTTCCGCGCCGCGAGCGTCGATCCCGCGAAATTGGCCGAGGAGATTGGCAAACGCTTCGGATCGCAGGCCCGCCTTGCGGGACTATGCGACATCCGTGAAGCACCGGTTTTTCAGTTCCATTATCTCGGCGCCGGCCTGATACAGGCCATGTTGATCGACCGCGTCACCGAAGCCATCTCCCGGATGGAGGCGGCATCGCGGCCAGAAGAATGGATCGCGGAGCGCGACAAGGCGGTTGGCGATGTCGTCGAGTCTGGCCGCGGCCTGTTTCTGGTCGCCGCAGGAGCGCTTGACGAGTTCGAGGACGGCTGGACGGGCCTGTCCGAACTCGAAACGAAATTCGCGGACGAAAATCTGGAACGGCTGCGAAATGAAACCGCGTCGCCGGTACTGCTCAACGAACTGGTCAAGATTGCCGTCGCATTCGAAGTTTCGCCAGACAGGCGGTCCGATATCGGGGCAGCGATTGTCGCGGCGCTGACGAGGTTCACGGACCCCGCCGACCATCTCATGGCCGCCGAGTTCGGTCTCCAGATCGCGGCGCGCTGGCGGGACCGCGACATGGCCGACCATATCGTCGGCCTCCTTCTGGCAGCCGTACAAAAGGCAGAGCTTCCCGATAGCGGAGCTTCGGCGCGCTATACGATGTTGGCGGCGGCGACCGCCGCGGACCACACCGAATGGCTCAATCGGGTGGCCCAGACCGCACAAAGTTTCGCGCTTTCGCATCAGCCCGGGAACGGGCTGCAGAATCTCAGGCGGGCGATCAACCTGCTTTGCGATTTCGATTCCGATCTCGCTCCCAAGCTCGCATCGGCCAAATCCTTTGCAATGCTCGCATATGACCGGTTCGATGGCTGACAGTTGAGAAGACAAGAGTATCCGGTTTCAATTACGAACGTTTACGGGTTGCCGGAATGTCCATGATGCCGATCCGTACGAACGCAGAATGATCGAATGGCTGCTTTCAGGTGAACTACGTCCGAGGCTGCAACGGCGAAGATAGGCGCGATGCAGCCGCGCTGATACCTATCGCGAAATCTGATCTGGCATCGAAATAGCTACGGAGAGAGCAAACAGGAGCGTTGCAGGCTGGGACCCTTATCCCTTCGCGCTGCGTCGCGGTGCGTCATCACGCGTCATAACCGTCATATGAGATTTTCCCGACCCAGCTGATTTTTGGGCCGCCGACGCGATCCCTGCGTCGCCGGGAGATTCTCTTGACGCCTACCAAGCTCCTTGTCGGACAGATTTTCGTCGTCTTCGCGATGGTGATCGCGGGCGTCTGGATTGCGACGCAATGGTGTGCGGCGCAGCTTGGCTATCAGCCCCAGCTTGGGTCGGCGTGGTTCGTCCTGTTCGACACGCCGGTCTATCGGCCGTGGGCGATATTTCCGTGGTGGTATCACTACGAAGCCTATGCGCCCGAGGTTTTCGACAAGGCGGGGATGATCGCCGGGGCGAGCGGCTTTCTCGGCTGCGCGTCCGCCATCGCCGGATCACTCTGGCGCGCCCGTCAGTCACGCCACGTCACGACATACGGTTCGGCGCGCTGGGCAACGAAGCGCGAGATCGACCGAGCTGGACTGCTCTGCGACAGCGGCGTCTTTCTAGGCCGCAAGCGGTGGCGCTACCTTCGTCACGACGGGCCGGAGCATGTCATGGCGTTCGCGCCAACGCGAAGCGGCAAAGGCGTCGGCCTCGTCATCCCGACGTTGCTAAGCTGGACCGGCTCAGCCATCATCCACGACATCAAGGGCGAGAACTGGCGGCTTACCGCAGGTTGGCGCGCACGCTTTTCGCACGTTCTGCTATTCAACCTGACGGACCCGCGGTCGGCCAAATATAATCCGCTGCTGGAGGTCCGGAAGGGCGCGAACGAGGTTCGCGACGTTCAGAACATCGCCGACATTCTTGTCGATCCCGAAGGCGCGTTGGAACGGCGCAACCATTGGGAGAAGACCAGCCACAGCCTGCTGGTCGGCGCGATCCTCCACATCCTCTACGCCGAGGAAGAAAAGACGCTCGCCCGTGTCGCAACCTTCCTGTCCGATCCGCAGCGCCCGTTCACGACGACGCTGCGCCGGATGATGACCACCAATCATCTCGGCACCAAGGAGGCGCCGCAGGTTCATCCCGTCGTCGCGTCGGCCGCTCGCGAGGTGCTGAACAAGTCGGAGAACGAGCGCAGCGGTGTCCTGTCCACCGCCATGTCATTTCTCGGCCTCTATCGCGACCCGACCGTCGCGGCGGTCACGTCACGATGTGACTGGCGCATCGCCGATCTTGTCGAAGCCGATCACCCGGCATCGCTCTATCTGGTGATTCCGCCGTCTGACATTTCGCGGACCAAGCCGCTCGTGCGCCTGATCCTCAACCAGATCGGGCGTCGGCTGACCGAGAAGCTCGACGCCGACCCGACGCAGGGGCGCAAACATCAGCTTCTGATGATGCTCGACGAGTTCGTCGCCCTGGGGCGTCTCGACTTCTTCGAGACGAGCCTAGCCTTCATGGCGGGCTACGGAATCCGGGTCTATCTGATCGCGCAGTCGCTCAATCAGGTCGATAAAGCCTATGGCGAGCATAATTCGATTCTCGATAACTGCCACGTCCGCGTTGTTTTCTCGACCAATGACGAGCGGACGGCAAAGAGGGTTTCCGATGCTCTCGGCGTCGCCACCGAACAGCGCGCGATGCGGAACTATGCGGGTCACAGGCTCGCCCCCTGGCTCGCGCATGTCATGGTCAGCCGGCAGGAGACGGCGCGCCCGCTGTTGACGCAGGGCGAGGTCATGCAGCTTCCGCCCGCCGACGAGCTGGTTCTTGTGTCGGGCATGGCCCCGATCCGGGCGAAGAAGCTACAATATTACAAGGACGCCAATTTCCGCGCGCGGCTCCTGGCACCGCCCGCGCTCTCGCTTGGTGACTATGCCGATCGGCCACCCAGCCGCCCCGACGACTGGACGGGGCTGGTCAGCGCGCCCGATAGCAGGCTCGGCAAGGTGGACGAGGAGCCCGGCGCGGACGAGGACGGCGGGTTGCAGCAGCAACGGCACCCGTTGATCGACGAGACGCCGCCGCAGGCGGAACCCGCGACGCAACTCGAATTGCCCGACATGGAGCGCGACGACCCCGACGCCGCCGCCGACAAGCGCGTCATGGAACGCGTTCGCGCCTCGCTCGTGCGCGGCCATGCGATGAATCAGCCGCAGTCCCAAGACCTGTTGCCGGGACTGTAAGCGATGAAGGTCCGGCAGAATCTCTACATCGACAGCGACTTGAGCGATGCGCTCGACGGGCTGGTCATCCGGCGCGGCGGCAACAAGTCGCGCATCGTCAACGAGGCGCTTCGCGATTGGCTGGCGCGCCGCGCGTCGAAGCAGGTCGACGACCTTCTGAAAGTCCGGCTCGATCGCATATCGCGCGAGGTCGCGGCCGGCCGCCGCGACATGGAGGTGGTGCTGGAGGCGTTGGCGCTGTTCGTGCGCTACCAGCTCACCGTCACCGCGCCGCTCCCCGAAGCCGACGCCGCCGCGCTTGCGACCGGCAATCAGCGTTTCGAGCGATTTATCGCCCAGCTTGGCCGCCAGATCGCGGGCGGCAAGCGGACACTCGACACCCAGAACGTCACCGAGGCACAGCCATGACCGAGGCGCTTTCCGACGCCAATAATTCCTTTGGGCGCCGCCGCGCAATGCTCCGTACCGCAATGGGACCAGGCATCGCGGCGGCACTGTCCGACCCCGCGGTTATCGAGATCATGGTGAACCCCGATGGGGTGCTACGGCTCGACCGGCTTGGCGAGGGGCGCATCGACACCGGCACCCGCTACGACCCGGCGCAGATCGAGCGCATCATTCGCCTGGTTGCGAGCCATGCACGGACTGAGGCCCATGCAACGGCACCGATCATATCGGCCGAACTGCCGCCGCACGGCGAAGGCGCGGGCGAGCGGTTCGAGGGCGTGCTTCCGCCCGTCAGCCTCGCGCCCTGCTTCTCGATCCGTAAGCCGGCTGCGCGCATCTATACGCTGCTCGATTATGTGAACGACGGCATCATGCCCGCCGACACGGCGCGGCTTCTGTCGATGGCCGTCGTCGAGCGTCGGAATATCCTTGTCGCGGGCGGCACGTCATCGGGCAAGACGACGCTCGCCAACGCGTTGCTTGCCGAAATGGCGGGCCTCGACGAGCGCGTCATCATCATCGAGGACACGCGCGAACTGCAATGCGCGGCGTCCGATGTGGTCGCGCTTCGCACTCGGACAGTTGGCCCGAGCGGGGCCGGCGCAGTCACGATGGCCGACCTTGTGCGTTCGACGCTGCGCCTTCGCCCCGACCGCATCATTGTGGGCGAGGTTCGCGGGCGCGAGGCGCTCGACATGCTCAAGGCATGGAATACCGGCCATCCTGGCGGCATCGCGACGGTCCACGCGAATAGCGCGACGGCCGGGCTCTACCGGCTCGAACAGCTTGTTCAGGAAAGCGTCGTCACTGTCCCGCGCCGCCTCATTGCCGAGGCCATCGACATGATCGTGTTCATATCCGGGCGCGGCCTCGCGCGCCGCGTGGACACGATTGCGCGCGTCACCGGCCTCGACGCGCAGGGCGGTTACGCCGTTCGCGACCTCACCCCCGACAACCAAGGAGAATAGACTATGCGCCTGTCCCGCACCCGTCACCCCAACCGCCTCATTGCCGCCGCGGCTGTCGTGCTCGGCCTGGCTGCCGCCGCCACAGCGCACGCCGCCGGGTCGGGAATGCCGTGGGAGGAGCCGTTGCAGCAGGTCCTGGAGTCCGTCCAAGGCCCGGTCGCCAAGATCGTCGCGGTCATCATCATTATCGTGACCGGCCTGACGCTCGCGTTCGGCGAGACGGCGGGCGGCTTCCGGCGCCTCATCCAGATCATTTTCGGTCTGTCGATCGCCTTCGCGGCCAGTTCCTTCTTTCTCAGCTTCTTTAGCTTCGGCGGCGGGGCGTTGATCGCATGATCGGCGCAGGCTCGCATATCGAAGGCTTCGAAGCGCCGATGCACCGCGCCTTGGCCGAACCCCTCCTGCTCGGCGGTGCGCCGCGCGCCATCGCGATCGTCAATGGCACGATCGCCGCCGCGCTTGGCCTCGGCTTGCAGCAATGGATTGCCGGGCTGGTGATGTGGGCGGCGGGTCACACGCTCGCGGTGTTCGCCGCAAAACGCGATCCCGATTTCGCGCCCGTCCTCGCCCGCCACCTTCGCCAGCGGGGGTATCTCACATGCTGAACCTCAAGGAATATCGCAGCGGCGCCGACCGGCTTGCCGATCATCTGCCGTGGGCGGCGTTGATCGCCCCCGGCGTGGTGCTGAACAAGGACGGCAGCTTTCAGCGCACCTTGCGCTTTCGCGGACCGGACCTGGAAAGCGCCACGGAGGCCGAACTTGTCGCCGCCTGCGCGCGGGCGAACAATGTCCTCAAACGCTTTGGATCAGGTTGGGCCTTACACTTCGAGGCCGAACGCCGCGAAGCGCTGGGCTATCCCGGCAGCGACTTTCCCGATGCGGCGTCCTGGCTGGTCGATCAGGAACGGCGCGCGGCGCTCGAGAGCGCGGGCGCGCACTATGAGAGCCTCTATTATGTGACGCTGACTTTCCTGCCGCCGCCCGATCAGGCCGATACGGCGGGCCGCGCGCTGGTCGAGCGCAGCGATGATGCGAAAGGCCGCGATTGGCGGCAGGCGCTCGCCAGCTTCATCGCCGAGACGGACCGGGCGCTCGACTTGTTCAGCGGTTTCATGCCGGAGGTGCGCGCGCTCGACGATGGCGAGACGCTGACGTTCCTTCACGGCACCATATCGACGCGCCGCCATGTCGTCGCGGTCCCCGAAACCCCAATGTATCTCGACGCCATATTGACCGACACGCCATTGACCGGCGGGTTGGAACCGATGCTCGGCGACGAGCATTTGCGGACGCTGACCATATTCGGCTTTCCGAATGTCAGCCGGCCCGGAATCCTCGATGCGCTCAATCACGAAGATTTTTCATATCGTTGGGTCACGAGATTTATAGCCCTCGACAAGCAGGAGGCGACCAAGGCGCTGACCAAGCTGCGCCGCCAATGGTTCAACAAGCGCAAGTCGGTGACGGCGATGCTGCGCGAGGTGATTTACAACCAGCCCGCACAGCTTCTCGATAGCGACGCCGACAACAAGGTGGTCGATGCCGACCTGGCCTTGCAGGCGCTCGGCGGCGATCATGTCGCCTTCGGTTATCTGACGACCACGATCACCGTTGCCGATACCGATCGCGCTCGCGTCGAAGAAAAGGTGCGGGCGGTCGAGCGCATCGTCAACGGGCTGGGTTTCACCTGTATCCGCGAGACGGTCAACGCGGTCGAGGCGTGGCTGTCGAGCCTCCCAGGCCATGTCTATGCCAACGTCCGGCAACCGATCGTTCACACGCTCAATCTGGCCCACCTGATGCCGCTATCGTCGGTATGGGCGGGATCGGCACGCAACGCGCATCTGGACGGACCGCCCTTGCTCTATGCCGAGACGAGCGGATCGACCCCGTTCCGGCTCTCGACCCATATCGGTGACGTCGGCCACATGCTCATTGTTGGTCCGACCGGCGCGGGCAAGTCGGTGCTGCTGGCATTGCTCGCCTTGCAGTTCCGGCGTTACCCCGATTCCCAAGTCTATATCTTCGACAAGGGTTTTTCGGCGCGCGCCGCGGTGCTGGCGATGGGCGGCGCGCATCATGCGCTCGGCCTCGGCAGCGAGGACGAAGGCGGGAAGGCCATCGCCTTTCAACCTCTACGGCATATCGACCGCGCCGACGAACGGGCGTGGGCGGCCGAATGGATCGGCGCCTTGCTCGCCCATGAAATGATCGTGGTCACGCCGGAGGTCAAGGAAGCGGTCTGGTCGGCGCTAACCAACCTCGCGACCGCGCCGGTCGAGCAACGGACGCTGACCGGCCTGTCGCTGCTCTTGCAGTCGGCGCCGCTGCGTGTCGCCCTCGCGCCCTATACGCTCGAAGGGCCATTCGGGCGACTGCTCGATGCCGCTGAGGACGACCTTGCGATTGCCGATGTTCAGTGCTTCGAGACCGAGGCGTTGATGGGGCACGCGGGCGTCGTCGCGCCGGTGCTGACCTATTTGTTCCATAGGCTCGAAGAGCGGTTCACCGGGCGGCCGACGCTGCTCATTCTTGATGAAGCCTGGGTGTTCCTCGACCATCCGCTGTTCGCGGCGCGCATCCGCGAATGGCTGAAGGTGCTGCGCAAGAAGAATGTCAGCGTCGTGTTCGCGACGCAATCGCTGGCCGACATTGCGGATTCGACGATCGCACCCGCGATCATCGAGAGTTGCCCGCAGCGCATATTGCTGCCGAATGACCGGGCGATCGAGCCGCAGAGCCAGGCGGCCTATGTCCGCTTTGGCCTCAACGCGCGGCAAATCGAGCTGGTCAGCCGCGCCGTGCCGAAGCGGCAATATTATCTGCAATCGGCGCGCGGCAACCGCCTGTTCGAACTGGGACTAGGCCCGATCGCGCTCGCACTGTGCGGTGCGTCCGATCCCGACACCCAGAAGCGCATCGACGCGACCCTCGCCAAACATGGCGCGGACGATTTTGCGGCGCATTTCCTGACCCAAGCCGGCCTCGATTGGGCGGCCGAGCTGCTTGGCCGATTCCCCGCCGTCCAACCTCCAGCAGAAAAGGAATAGCATCATGCCCCGCTCTCCCGTCCGCAATTATCTGCTCGCCACAGCGCTTGGCCTTGGCACGATCGGCACCGTCATCGTCGGGGTCTACACGACGAGCACCCCCGCCTCGGCACAGATCAGCGTGTTCGATCCGACCAATTATCGGCAGAACCTGCTCACCGCCGCGCGGACGCTCCAGCAGATCAACAATCAAATCCAGAGCCTTCAAAACGAAGCCCGGATGCTCGTCAATCAGAGCAAGAACCTCTCGCGCATCGACTTCCCGCAGCTCGACCAACTTCGCCAGACGCTCGGCGAGATCGACAAACTCATGGGGCAAGCGCAGGGCATCGACTTCCGCGTCGATCAAATCGACGAGCAATTCCGTCGGCAATTTCCCGACAGCTTCGCGTCGGTGATGAAGCGCGACCAGCGAATTGCGACCGCTAGACAGCGCCTCGATAATGAAATGGCCGCGTTCCGGCAGACGATGCAGGTTCAGAGCGGTATCGTCGAGAATGTCCGCGATGACGCGCAAACCCTCGCGGCGATCGTCGCCAAGAGCCAAGGCGCAGAAGGAAGTTTGCAGGCACAGCAGGCGACAAACCAGCTTCTCGCGCTCGCGACCAAGCAGCAGTTCCAGCTCCAGAACCTGATGGCGGCGCAGTTCCGAACCGAATCGCTCGAAGCGGCGCGGCGCGGCCAGAGCGCGCGCGAGGCCCGTGTCCGCACGAGCCGATTCCTCGGCGACGGCAAGGCCTACACGCCGCAGCCATAGCTTGGGCGGCGCTGCGCCCCTTGTTCCCCGGCGAGCGCCGTCCCGTCGCGGGGACCGCATGGCTCCCCCCTCTCGAGGCCAGCGGTTCCCGCGACCCCAATCCATTGCCTTTAAGGAGTCCCGTGCGTGCAGGATTTGAATGTCATCGACCAGTTCATGCAGGCGTTCATCGCCTATATCGACAGCGGTTTCGGGCTGCTCGGCGGCGATGTCGGTTTCCTGACCACGATCCTGATCGGCATCGATATCACGCTCGCCGGGCTGTTCTGGGCGCTTGGCGGTGAGGACGACGTCATCGGCAAGTTTTTGAAGAAGATTCTCTATGTCGGCGCCTTCGCGCTGATATTGAACAGCTTTCCGCTCCTCACCGACATCATCTTCCGCAGTTTCGCCGGACTGGGACTGACCGCGGGCGGCAGCGCGATCGGCGCGCAGGATTTGCTGATGCCGGGCCGGCTCGCGGGAACCGGATTCGAGGCCGCCTTTCCGCTTCTGGTGCAAGCGAAAGAGCTCGTCGGCCCGATCGACTTCTTCAATAATTTCGTCGAGATCGCGGTGCTGGTAATTGCCTGGGTGATCGTCATCGCGGCCTTCTTCATTCTCGCGATCCAGCTTTTCATCACGATCTTGGAATTCAAGCTGACGAGCCTCGCGGGCTTCGTGCTGGTTCCCTTCGCACTCTGGAATCGCACATCCTTCCTCGCCGAGCGTGTGCTGGGCAATGTCGTCTCGTCCGGCATCAAGGTGATGGTGCTGGCGGTCATCGTCGGTATCGGTTCCAACTATTTTGCCGACTTCACCGGCGCGATTGCCGGCGAGGAGGTGTCGATCGAGCAGGCGGTATCGCTGATGCTCGCGAGCCTGGCCCTGTTCGGCCTCGCTATCTTTGGTCCCGGCATTGCGTCCGGGTTGGTCGCGGGCGCCCCGCAGCTCGGCGCCGGTTCCGTCGTCGCGACAACCGCATTGGCCGCAGGCGGCTTCGCGATGGGCGGAGCCGGCGCTGTTGCCGCTACGCGGGGCGTTGCCGGCGCCGGTCTCGGCGCGCTTCGCGCCGGAACGGCGATGGGGAGCGCAGCTTCGACGGCTTACAAGCTGGGCCAGGAAACGTCCGGCACCTCGACCATCGGCGCCGGTATCGGCGGCATGGCGAGCGCCGCCAAAGGGGCTGCCGCCAACCGGATGCACAATGCCCTCGGCCTTCGCGCTGCTGCCGCGCGCGGTCAGCAAGCCGCCTGGGCCGCGGGAACCAGCGGTGCATCGAGCGCCAACGCCAGCGCCGCAAGTGGCGACGCATCGCCGCCGGCATGGGCGCAAAAACTCCACGCCACCCAGGCTAGCCGTCACCGCCGTCAGATGGCGATCCACGCCGTTCAATCGGGCGATCGTGGCGGCGCCGGGATCACACCGGACATCAAGGAAAGGGATTAAGTCATGAGATTCAAACGAGCCGTGCAGCGCTATGGGCAGACGCCCGAACCTGAAACTCCCTATCAACGCGCCGGACAACTATGGGACGAGCGCATCGGTGCCGCCCGCGTTCAGGCGAAGAATTGGCGGCTGATGGCGTTCGGTGGGCTGCTGCTCACCGCGGGCCTGTCGTCCGCGCTGATCTGGCAGTCGATGCAGAGCCATGTTGTGCCCTATGTCGTCGAGGTCGACACTCTCGGTGAGGCGCAGGCGGTCGCGCCGGCAGACACGGAGTATCAGGCGACCGACCCGCAGATTGCCTGGCACCTTGGCAAGTTCATCGTCAATGTCCGCTCGCGTTCGCTCGATCCGGTGCTCATGCGTGAGAACTGGCTATCGGCATACGACTTCGCCACCGAACGCGCGTCGCTCTTCCTTGGCGAATATGCCCGCGCCGATAATCCGTTCGCGGATGTAGGCCGTCGCACGGTGTCGGTACAGGTGACGAGCGTGGTCCGCGCATCGGATAGTAGCTTTCAGGTCAAATGGACCGAGCAGGCTTATGAACGCGGCAGCCTGTCGGGCACTTCGCGCTGGACCGCGATGCTGACCGTGAAGGTGCAGCCGCCACGCTCGGCCGAGGTGCTGCGCAAGAACCCGCTCGGCCTTTATATCGACGCGATCGACTGGTCCCGCGAACTCGACACCGATGTTCTGAAACCGCTCGATCGCTTCCCGAGACCGGACGAATTGGTCGCGCCGGAACCGCCCGCCGATATGCCGATCGACCCCGAACCGCCGCAGACCCCCGAAAGGAATGAACCATGATCCGCGCCGTCATCCTGTCGGTTAGCGTCCTTGCGCTTGCCGTTCCCGCCGCCGCCCAGCCGACCGCAAAGGTCGCCGCCGCCAACAAGGCCGCGCTGCGCGAGCCGTCGAACGCCGGATTCGTCGGCGCGGTGCAGGTCTATCCCTATAGCGACGGGACGCTCTATCGGCTCTATGCCGCCCCCGAGCGCATCACCGACATTGCTTTGCAGCCTGGCGAGGCGGTCACGTCGGTTGCCGCGGGTGATACCGTGCGCTGGACCGTTGGCGACACGACCAGCGGCAGTGGCGCAGAGCAGCGCACCCATATTTTCGTGAAGCCCTATTCGGCAGGACTTCGCTCGAATCTCGTCATCACGACTGACAGGCGCGTCTATCACATCGAACTCGAAAGCCGATCGACCGGCGCGATGGCGGCGCTGTCGTGGACCTATCCGAAAGACGAGCTGATCGCGCTGCGCCGCCAGCAGGACGCGGCAGCAGCAGCCGCGCCGATCGCGTCGGGCCTCGCGGTCGATCGCCTCAATTTCCACTATGCGATTTCCGGCGACAAACCTGCATGGCGTCCGCTGCGCGCGTTCGATGATGGGCGGCAGACCTTTATCGAGTTTTCGCCGAGCATTGCGGTTGGCGAGGCGCCGCCGCTGTTCGTCATTGGGGACGACGGCGAGGCGCAACTTGTGAACTACCGGGTCGCGGGCCGCTACTATGTCGTCGATCGGCTGTTCGGCGCGGCCGAGTTGCGCCTTGGCGGCAAGAAGCAGCAGATCGTGCGGATCGAGACGGCGCAGCCGAAGCGGAGGAAAGGCAAATGATCGACCCGGCTATCCCGCCCGTCAGCACCGCACCGGCCAAGGCCGACCCCGAAACGCTCGCCCTTCGCGCCGCGCCGGGTCGCGTGACCCGCTTTCGGCGCGGCGCGATCGTCGCCATTGCCGCTGTCGGATCGACCGCGATTGTCGGCGTCACATGGCTGGCGTTGAAGCCTGCGAGTATCGGCATCATCGCACCCGCCGACGACAAGCTGCATGGCGCGAAGGCGCCGCCCGATGCACTCGCGGGCGCTCCCGTCAGCTATGGCGACGTGCCGCAACTCGGGCCGCCGCTCCCCGGCGACCTTGGCAAGCCGATCCTCGACCATCAGCGCAAAATCGGGATGGCGCCGATCGAGTCCGCGGACGAGGCGGCGCGGCGCACGGCGCAGGAGGCCGAAGCCGAACGCCAGCGCATCGCGGCCGAACAGCGCGCGGCCCGCGAGTCCGGCGTCATGCTGCAAGTCGCCGGCAACACCGCATCTGCTCGCCCGGTCGCGGTCACGGCAGAACAGACGCCCGAGTTGCCAGCGTCGCCGCAGGCCGCAGACGATCCGAACGGACAGCAGCGCAAGAACGCAATGATCGGCAAAGCGAACGCGGGCGGCGACGTAAACCCGCACAGGCTGACCGCGCCCGTCTCACCCTGGACCGTGCAGGCGGGCAGCGTCATCGCGGCGAGCCTCATCACCGGGCTTATTTCCGATTTGCCGGGGCTGGTGACGGCGCAGGTCACGGAAAATGTCTATGACAGCGTGACCGGCCAAAGCCTGCTTATCCCGCAAGGCTCGCGGCTGGTCGGCAGTTACGATAGCGTCGTCGCGTTCGGCCAAAGCCGCGCGCTGGTGGTCTGGCAGCGCATCATCCTTCCCGATGGTTCGTCAATCCGCATCGACAATGTTCCCGCGACCGACACGCAGGGCTATGCGGGCCTCGCCGACAAGATCGACCGGCACACATGGCAGCTATTGAAGGGCGTCGCGCTCTCGACGCTGCTTGGTGTCGGCTCGGAATTGAGTTTTGGCAGCAGCGAGAGCGACCTTGTTCGAGCGATCCGCGAGTCCGCGCAGCAGAGCGGCGCGCGCGCGGGCGACCAGCTCGTCACCCGCAATCTCAATATCCAGCCGACTATGCGCGTCCGGCCCGGCTGGCCGCTGCGTGTCATCGTCCACAAGGATATTGTCGTCGGGCGGCCGTGGGGAGGCGGAAATGGCTGACCTGAAATTGCCGAAGCTGCCGGAGCGAACGCCGAAGAGAATCACGTTCAACGCCATGCCGGGTTTGTTCGAGGCATTGAACGCTTATGCCGACGCTTACGAAGCGGCATACGGCAGGCGTGAATCCGTGCCGGACCTTATTCCTGCAATGCTTACGGCTTTCATCGAAACCGATCGCCGCTTTCACCGAGGGAGGCGGAAGCCATGAGCAAGATGCAGAGCAGGCAAGGGCCGCAAGTTGCGTCCGAGGACCGCCACCATATCGAACCGATCAGCGTCCGCATATCCGCCGCGGTTAAACTCACTGGCATTGGACGGTCGACGCTCTACGAACTCATCAAGGCCGGAGAGCTAGAAACTGTAAAAGTCGGTCGATCGACCTTCATTCGATACGCCAGCCTCAAGCGCCTGTTCGAGAAAAGCTAGGGCGCCGCGAGCGAGCCGCAGGGGATGGCCGGCAAAATCCCTTGCGCCTGTCTATAGGCAATTTACCCTGCAATTCTCCGTTTTTCGTCAGATGCAGGGTAATGGACCGGCAGGCCCGCCACCGAACTTTTTCGATTCCCATTTTCGCGAAGTTCGATCCTCTATTCGATTCCCATTTTTCGTTATAGTCGCGTGAGGGTGTCAGCGAGGGTATGTCTCGGCCGATTGGAAATAATATTCATTATAAACATCATCTTAGGAAGGTGATGCGGCTCCCTGCTTCGACGAAGGACAGGCACGGCTAGGGGCGAAATGTCGCGGACCGCGGCCCTTGGATTTTCGTCCTTACAATCCGTGTGTACAAACCCATATAGCATCTATCGCGGCCCTCCTTTTTGTAAGCCGCCGCGGCTGAGAGCCTGTGCTCCCGCTTACGCAGAGGAGCCACGCCATGAATCGCCCCGACACCGCCGAAAGAACCGTCGCATCGTCTCGCCCCGTGCGCCATTTCCACAAATATCGAAGCCCGCTCTCCCTCGATCATGCCCGGCGTCAGGGTGACATCAGCCAGCTTGCCTATCTGGTGATGGGCGGACGCGACCCTGCCATCGCCTTTCTCAATGGAGAAAATGTCGTGCTTGGCGGAAGGCCGCTCGCCATCGCAACCGCCAGCCCGGAGGGCTATGTGCAGGTCGCGGAGATCATCCGCTCTGGTGCTTCCGTGCCGGAATCGACGTGAGCCGCGCGATCAACCTCGCGTTGCCTGAGGCCGATGTCAGGGAAATCTGCCGTGCGTCGGGAGTGGCTATCAGTGCGATCGAGCGGTTGCCGTCAGGCGGCACGCGCTTGGTCTGCACGACCAGTAGCGGCGCCGACGAAATCCGCCTCAGACTCGCTGGCCACCTGATCGAAGGCGCGGTCGATCGATTCCGCTTCTATAGGCCATCCCCGACCGGTTGATGGCATGCAATGGCGCCGGAGGCGGCCTAGCTCGATCAGAAGAAAGCGGGCGCGACGAAACTTAGGGGGAAGCCGCGGGTTGAGACCTTATCCCCGCTGACCGAAGGATCCGATCATGGCGAAGAAGCCCGTGCCGTCACCCGCCGCAGACCATGCACTTCGTGACCACCAACCGGGAGAGGGCCAGCCGGCGCCGATTGACAGCAGAGGCGATGGCGATGAACTGCATCAGCAAGTCGGAGATGGAGTCGCCGATGCGGCGGCTTATCTCACCGATAATTTCGGTCACCGGATTTCGGACAACCAGAATTCGCTTCGCGCCGGCGCACGCGGGCCGACCTTGCTCGAGGATTTCGCCCTCCGCGAGAAAATCTTCCATTTCGACCATGAGCGCATTCCCGAACGCATCGTCCATGCGCGCGGGTCGGGCGCGCACGGCGTGTTCGAATGCACCAGGGCGATTCCCGAACTGACCAAGGCGTCGATCTTCCAGAAGGAAGGGGCGAGTTGTCCGGTCTTCGTTCGCTTCTCGACCGTCGCCGGCGGCGCCGGATCGGTCGACACGCCGCGTGACGTGCGCGGCTTTGCGGTCAAGCTCTACACCGAAACCGGTAATTGGGATCTGGTCGGCAACAATATCCCGGTCTTCTTCATCCAGGACGCGATGAAGTTCCCAGATCTCGTCCACAGCGTGAAGATGGAGGCCGACCGCGGTTATCCGCAGGCGGCGAGCGCACACGACACCTTCTGGGACTTCATCGGCCTGATGCCCGAATCGATGCATATGATCATGTGGGCGATGTCCGACCGCGCGATCCCGCGCAGCTTCCGCATGATCGAAGGCTTCGGCGTTCATACCTTCCGCTTCGTCAACGATGAGGGTGCGGGCAAATTCGTCAAATTCCACTGGAAGCCCGTGCTCGGCATCCAGTCGACGACATGGGACGAGGCGGTCAAGATCGCCGGTGCCGATCCCGATTTCCTGCGCCGCGACCTGTTCGAGGCGATCGATGTCGGCGACTTCCCGGCGTGGAATCTCGGCGTGCAGGTCTTCGACGAGGCGTTCGCGGCAAAGCAGCCCTATGACGTGCTCGACGCCACCAAGCTGATCCCCGAGGAGGATATCCCCGTCGAGATCGTCGGCCGCATGACGCTCAACCGCAACGTCGACAATTTCTTCGCCGAAACCGAGCAAGCCGCCTTCCTGCCGTCGAACATCATCCCCGGCATCGATTTCAGCAACGACCCGCTGCTGCAGGGCCGGCTCTTCTCCTATCTCGACACGCAGAAGTCGCGGCTAGGAACGACCAATTTCCACCAGATTCCTATCAATGCGCCCAAATGCCCCTTCCACAATTTCCAGCGCGACGGGATGATGCAGACGCTCGTGCCGACCGGGCGCGCCAATTACGAACCCAACAGCCTCGCCGAAGCGGGTGAGAATGGCGGTCCGCGGGAGAGTGCGGAGGCGGGCTTCACGACCTTCAGCGCCAACGACGAGCGCAACGATCCCGCGCAAAAGCTCCGTATCCGTGCCGAGCTATTCGCGGATCATTTCAGCCAGGCGCGGCTCTTCTACCTGTCGCAGACCGCGAATGAGCAGGCGCATATCGCCTCGGCGCTGGTCTTCGAACTGTCAAAGGTCACGCTCGATCACGTCCGCGCGCGTGTCGTCGGCCAGCTTCGCAACATCGACGAGGATCTGGCGAAGCGCGTTGCCGCGGGCCTCGCGATCGACCTGCCGCCCAAGGAAAGGGCTGCGCGAGCGCCGGTCGATCTCAAACCCTCCGATGCGCTGTCGATTCAGAAGAATGCCGATGACACAATGGAGGGCCGCAAGGTCGCGATCCTCTTTGCCGAAGGGTCGGACAAGATGGCGATTGACAAGCTGAAAGCCGATATCGAAGGCACCGGCGGTACCCCGTTCCTGGTCGCGCCCAAGGTCGGCGGGATCAAGGTCAAGGGCGGCACGCTCAAGGCCGATGGCCAACTCGCCGGATCGCCTTCGGTGCTGTTCGACGCGGTCGCCTCGATCCTGACAGAAGAACAGGCCAAGGCGCTTTCGGTGCAGGGTGCGGCGGTGCAGTGGTTCATGGACGCCTATGGCCATTGCAAGACCATCGCGCATGACGACGCGACCCAGATATTGCTCGACAAGGCGGGCGTCGAAAAGGACGGCGGCGTCGTTGCGATCGACGCCTTCGCCGATGTCGGCACGCGGCGTCATTGGGCGCGTGAAGCCAAGGTGCGCGATCTTGCCTGATCGCCTACGTTGATGGCGGCCGCGTCCGCGACCCATCACCGCGATCTCCGCACCGGCCGGTCGATCTGGTCGGCGCGGCGTCGTCCGGCGATCTCGTCAAGGCCTTTGACGCGCGATATCGCGTGCGATGCAATCGTCGTCGGTGCCGGCGTATCGGGCGCGTTGATCGCGGAGGCGCTGTCAGAAGCAGGGCTCACGACCGTCATCGTCGATCGTCGCGGCCCCGCCGAAGGGTCGACTGCGGCATCGACGGCGATGCTGCAATATGAACTCGACACGCCGCTCTCGCTGATGGCGGAGCGGATCGGGCGCGAGAAGGCCGAGCGCATCTGGCGCCGCTCGCGCCAGGCGGTCGATGCGCTGCGCGAGCGGACCGAGCGGCTGGGCCTCGCCGTCGACGGCGCGACGCGCGGTTCGATCTATCTCGATGGCAATGTCCTCGACGCCGACGGTCTGGCGCGCGAAGCCGACGCCCGCCGGCGCGCGGGTTTCGAGGTTGAGCTTCTCAAACCCGCCGCGGTGCTGGAGCGATACGGAATTGAGGGACGTCATGCGCTGATCGGTTTCGGCAATTATTCCGCCGACCCGCGCCGGATGACCCTTGGCTATCTGAACGCCGCCATCGCGCGCGGCGCCCGGCTCTATTCGCCGGTCGATATCTGCGACATCGACGCGCGCGAAGACGGCGTGACGCTTCACAGCGCGCGCGGTCCCGAGATCCGTGCGCGCCATGTGGTCATGGCGACGGGCTACGAGATGATGAAGGGCATCCCGCGCAAGGGAAACAGGATCATATCGAGCTGGTCGATCGCGACCCGCCCTCAGCCCCGCGCCATCTGGCCGACGGCCGCGATGATCTGGGAAGCCGCCGACCCCTATCTCTACATCCGCACCACCCCGCGCGGCGAGGTCATATGCGGCGGCGAGGATGAGGAAATCGCGGACGCGGGCGAACGCGACGCGAAGCTTCCCGACAAGATCAGAACCCTGTCGCGCAAGCTCGCCGCGCTGCTGCCGGGAATCGACGCGACTCCGGTCCATGGCTGGGCCGGCAGCTTCGGCGACAGCCCTGTCGGCACCCCGACGATCGGCCGCATCCCGCGCATGCCCAACTGCTATGCAGCCATGGGTTATGGCGGGAATGGCATCACCTTCTCGATGATGGCGGCGCAGATGCTGCGCGGGCTGATCTGCGGCTATGGCGATCCCGACGCGGACCTCGTCAGCTTCCATCGAAAATTCTAGGCGGGTCCGCGCAACGCAGTCGCGCCATCGCACCTGTCAGTGTCTTTTCCTGCTTCCGATGAGCAGCATGGTCTTGGCGCCGTCGCTGGTGTAGGGTCGATCCTTCACCGCCACCGATAGCGCGGCCGCTTTACCCATCGGCGCTCCATCATACCGAGTGCCGCCGGCATGGCGGCTCTTTCCGAAAGGATCGCTATTGCCCCATGACACCAGCCTTCTCGCCATGCTCGTTATGGGACTGGTCCTCGCTTTCATCGGCGGATTCATTGCCAGCAGGCTGAAGCTGCCGCCGCTCGTCGGCTATCTGCTCGCAGGCGTGGCGGTCGGCCCCTTCACTCCCGGCTTCGTCGGCGATGCTGCGCTGGCGAACCAGCTCGCGGAGATCGGCGTGATCCTGCTGATGTTCGGTGTCGGGCTGCATTTCTCGATCAAGGATTTGGTCGCTGTCCGCAGGATCGCCATCCCCGGCGCGCTCGTCCAGATCGTGGTTGCGGCCCTGCTCGGGGCGGGCCTGGTGCATCTCTGGGGCTGGACCACCGGGGCGGGCCTGGTTTTCGGTCTTGCCCTGTCGGTCGCGTCGACCGTCGTGCTGCTGCGCGCGCTCGAGCAGCGCAATACGCTCGATTCGATCAACGGCCGGATCGCCGTGGGTTGGCTGATCGTCGAGGATCTCGTCATGGTGCTGGCCCTTGTGTTGCTGCCGGCGTTAGGGCGCGCGCTGGGAGGGGAAGGAGCTTCGGGCGGCGCGGGCGATATCGCGCTCGTCTTGCTTGTCACGCTCGGAAAGGTTGCGCTGTTCCTTGCGCTTGTCCTGATCGTCGGAACGCGCGCCGCGCCCTGGATATTGGAACGTGTCGCCCGAACGGGCTCGCGCGAATTGTTCACTCTGTCGGTTCTCGCGACCGCGCTCGGTATCGCTTTCGGCTCGGCCGCCCTGTTCGGCGTGTCCTTCGCACTCGGCGCCTTCTTTGCTGGCGTGATCCTCAGCGAAAGCGATTTCAGTCATCGGGCGGCCGCGGACTCGCTGCCGTTGCAGGATGCTTTTGCCGTCCTGTTCTTCGTCTCGGTCGGGATGCTGTTCGATCCGGGCATCCTGGTCCGTGAACCGTCCGCCGTTCTGGCAGTGCTGGCGATCATTCTGGCCGGCAAGTCGGTTGCGGCGTTTGGGATCGTGCTGGCCTTCGGCTATCCGGCGCGGACGGCGCTGACCGTCTCGGCGAGCCTGGCGCAGATCGGCGAGTTCTCCTTCATCCTGATCGGCCTGGGCGTCACCTTGGGGCTGGTCGAGGCGGAAGCGAGGGACTTGGTCCTCGCCGGCGCGCTGCTGTCGATTACGCTCAATCCGCTCGTCTTCATCGCTTTCGACGGCTTCGAGAGATGGCTGCGACGACGACCGCGGCTGTTGGCATTGCTGGAGCGGGGAGGCGATGAGAGCCTTTCCCGTCTGCCCGACGCGAAGCACAGCAGCTTTCGCCATCACGCGGTCGTTGTCGGCTACGGCCGGGTCGGGCGCGTGGTCGGTAGGATGCTCAAGAGCGAAGGTCTTCCCGTTATCCTCGTCGACAAGGATCGACGCCGCGTCGAGGCGCTGCGCGAGCGCGGCATTACGGCCATCTATGGCGAAGCATCGACCCCGGGTATTCTCGAGGCGGCGGATATCGCCCAGGCGCGGCTGCTCGTGATCGCGACGCCGGATGGCTTTCAGACACGGCGCATCATCGAGATCGCGCGCGAGCTCAATCCCGAAATCGACACCGCGATCCGGACCCACAGCGAAGCCGAGGTCGCCCATCTCGAAGGTCAGGGCGTCGGCCTCGCGATCATGGGCGCGCGCGAGCTGTCGTTCGGCCTCGCCGGCTATGCGCTGCGCAGCCTCGGCATTTCGAAGAAGCGCGTAGCGGCCATCGTTCAGAAGGAGCGCGTATCCGGGGAAGGCGGCGCGTTCGAGCGCCGGCCCGACATACCGCCTCGCGAAGCGCCAGAACTGCGCCAGCGCCGGGGGGATGACGAGGATGCAGGCTGATCCGGTGCGCAGGCCCATTCTGCGTGGCGAATTGATGCCCGCATCATGTCCGTCTGTGATAGGATGTGTCATCACCCGATTTCGATCGCAAGCTTCCCGTGACTGAGAGACCTCGAGCTCCCGCTTGCCCAGCGGGAGTCTATTCGATGATTTCCATCCACGAACCCTCGCGATCTTTCGGCCGGATCATTCGGTTGTGGAACCGGCTTCTCCATCACGGGCTGGAACATGTTCCGCAAACGATGGGAAACGCGTTTCACCAGTCGCGGCGCCGGCGACACGACCTCGAGCGCGCAATCGAAAGCTGGGAGCGCGAAAACGACGCCTGCTCGGGGGCGCCGCAAACAGCCCATCCTCAAGTCGTGTCGTCGTCTTCTGTCCAGCATGCCCTTGAGCAATGGGACAATGAGGGCGGAGCACAACCAGCGAAAGGAACGCGATCATGATACTGCACAATCTCTTCGGCCGTCACCTCGTCGATTTCAAGGCGAGCCACTGGGATCGGGGGCGCTTCGTCAGCCATTGCACCGTTTGCGGTTGCGAGATGGTCAAACTACCCGGCTTGGTATGGCAGGCGAGCGGACGGCGGGGCTGAGACGATCGGCTCTGCCGCTCGACCGGACGGAATCGCTCTATTAGCGACCCGGCATGATAAACAGGAACAATGCCCTATCCCGCGCGTCTTCTCCATGCCCACTACCGGGCAATTGAAGAGAGGAGAATGGTCATGGTCAACCCCGACCAGAACCAGACCGGCAGCCAGCCGGGCCGCAAGTCGGAAGGCGAGCGCCAGCCCCAGCAGGAGGACGGCGGCCGCCGTCAGCCCGGCCAGCCGGACCGCGACAAGCGGCCTCAGCAGGGTGGAGAAGCGGAAAAGCCGGGCAAGCAGAGCAGCTAGTCCGAGCTAACCGATCGTCCCCAGGCCGGGCTGCGTGTCGATACGTGGCCCGGTTTCGTTTTGGAAGTGTCCTGCCGCGCTTCAAGTCATTCCCGCTCGCCGACAGTATCCGATTTCCCTTCACATGCGGGAACGGCATGCCTGTGCAACCGCGTCGGCAAGGCTGGCATAGCGATAGCCGTCTAGGAGATAGGTCGCGGCGGGCACGCGGGTAATGCCGTATCGATCGAGTGTTTCACGCTCGGCGGCGTCGATACCGCCGCATTTGCATGACCGGTCGTTGCCGGACGGGGTCTTGTCCATGTCGAAGCCTTTCAATCCTTGAGCTGGTCGAGAAGTGTCGTGATCCTGATCGTGGCGACGGTCGAAAAGGCGTCCGATATGGCATAGGGAAGCAGGATGCGCTCTCCGACCTTGATGGCGCCGCACGAATAGACGACGTTCGGGACATAGCCATGGCGCTCCGCGGTCGCGGGCTGGACGAGCGGTACGCGCGAGCGCCCGAGCACGCGCGAGGGATCGTCCTTATCGAGCAGAACCGCGCCGATCGAATAATGGCGTACGGGGCCGACGCCATGGGTGAAGAGCAGCCAGCCTTCGTCGAGTTCGATGGGCGAGCCGCAATTGCCGATTTGGACGAACTCCCAAGGATATTTGGGCTTCACGATCACCTCGCCGAGGCCCCATTCGTGGAGGTCGTCCGACAGGATGAGGTGCAGGCTCTCATTGTCGTGGCGCGCGATCATCGCATAGCGCCCGCCGATCTTTCGCGGAAAAAGCGCCATCCCCTTGTTGTGCGCCGCAGCGCCCTTGAGCGGTGCCAGATGGAATGTCACGAAGTCCCGGGTTTCGATCAGCTCCGACCTTATGCCGCTTCCGCTGTAGGCGGTGAAGGTCGCATAATAGATGGTCTGGCCTTCGTCGTGGAAGGCGACGAAGCGGGCATCCTCGATCCCGTTCGCCTGCCTCTCGGTGACGGGGAAGATCACCCGCTCCGCGATGTCGCTGGCGGGATCGAAGCCGAGTTCCAGACGATCGCCGACACGGGCGGTCACGACGGGCGTCGCGGCGAGCCGCGCGGGCGGGTCGATGGTAACGGTTCCGTCGGCGGCCAATATTCCCGACCGGAACGTCAGGGAAGAGATGTGGCCTTCGCCGACCGCGCGCAGGCTAAGGATGAAGCGGCGGCATCCTGCGGCGACTCCCGACTGGTCGGGGTGCGGCACGATGCTGGGATTGAACAGCGCGGCTGCTTCGAAGCTGTACTCATGAAGAAAGTAGGCGCCGACGAGCTGACGCTGCGCCTGCGAGAAGCTCTTGTGAGCTGTGAAGGCATCCTCCATTTCCGCGGCGCGCCGTTCGAATATTGCGGGGAGGTTGCGGTGCCGGTCGTCGAAGTTTCGCAGCGTTTCGGCAAGCAGCGCGTCGGTCTCGTCCGCGGTCATTGCGAGGACGCGGTCGACGATGTGATTGGCGCGGGTCTTGTCGACGGGATGCAGGTCTCGGGGTTCGACCGCCGGCCGGAACGGCCGGACGACGACGCGCGACGGGTCGGGCCGCAAGTGAAGCGCCTGCCGGTTGAAGAAGGGCGCGGATGGCGGAGCCCCGTCAGGCATTGATGGCTTCGTGTGTGGATGGGCTCGGCTGTGACGGCGCCCGCCGGTCCGCCGCTCTCAGGCGCTGCATATCGGCCAGCGCGAGCAGGAAGGATAGCACCGATTCGGCCCCCCGGTTCTCGTTCGCGCGGTCCGGGTGGAGGCCGTCGCGGCAACTGCCCGTCGCGAGGTCAGCCAGCTTGATGCCGAGATCGTTCGCGCCAAGAAACCATGCGAAGGCGCGCTCGGCTTCCGCACGCCACGAAGAGTCTGGATCGACGCCTTTCGCCGCGATACAGGCCGCGATCGTCGCGCAAGCCTCCAGCGGCTGTTGATCGAACGGTTCGGGACTATTGCGCGAGGTCATCAGGAAGCCATGCGAGCCGACGGGCCGGAAATGACCTTCGGGCGCCGTCTGCATCGCCACCAACCAGCGCAGACTTCGCAATCCCGCTTCGACCATGGTCGCCGAGAGCGCTGCGGCGCCCGTGACGATCAGCGCTTGCGGCAGCCGGGCGTTGTCATAGCTGAGGCCATTTTCGAACCATGTCCATTCGGGACCTTCCTGTTCGCCCAGCAACCTTTCGAGGCGGCCGGCGAGTTCGGCACGCAGGCGCGCGGCGGCATGATCTTCGGCATAAACCGCGCAATAGGATGCGAGGCCGAGCAAGGTGAACGCCCAGGACCGCGGTGAGGTGAAGGCCTCGACGTCGGCCAGCGCCTCGCTGAACAGCTCTTTTGCCCAGCGCGCATGGCCAAGGGAGCAGGCACGCGCACTATAGGCGCCCAGCGCCCAGAGCGTCCGCCCGTGACTGTCCTCCGAGCCCGCATCTTCCAGCCATCGCCGGTCGAAGCCCATGAAATTGCGAAAACGCCGATTGCCCGGATTCCAGCCGTGCTGGATGAAGGCCGCGAATGTGGATGACAGCCGGCGCGCCAGCGGCGCATCGGGGCCGTCGGCGAGACCGCAGCACAGGAGCAGCGCCCGTGCATTGTCGTCGATGCAATATCCATGACTGCGGTCGGCGATTGCGTGAACGGCATGCTGGAATATCCCCGTGTCGTCGGACATCGCGGCGAGATGGTCGAGCGAGATCGGTGGGAGGTCGGGTTGGACGTTCGTCCGCAGGCGGACTGGCCCGGGTTCGGGCATCCCCGCCTGGCCGCCGGACGCGAGCCTGCGCTCACGGCAAGCCTTGCGAAAGCTCGCGGCATAGCGCCGCGCCGAATTGGCCCAGATCATGGGGCGGCTCGCCGCATAGGCCTTGCGCCCCATCGCCAGACGTTCGGTGTCGTTGCCCAGCAGATCGGAAATCGCCGGGCCGAAGCCTGCCGGATTGTCGAACGGGATCAGGACGCCCGACCCGTCGGCGAGCAACTCGGCGGCGTGCCAATAGGGCGTGGAAACGACCGGACGCCCCAGACCATGCGAATAGGCGAGCGTTCCCGACGTCATTTGCGCCGCCGCCAGATAGGGCGTCGCATAGACATCGCACATCGCGATATGGTCGAGCAGTTCGGGGCGGTCGACGAAACGGTTGATGAACGCGACATGGTCATCGAGGCCAAGCTCGCGTACCCGCGCCGTCAGCGTGTCGCGATAACGCTCGCCCTCACGGGCCAGCAAGGCGGGGTGGGTGGCGCCCATCACCACATAGAGGACATCGGGCGTGCGCCGGACAATCTCGGGCATGGCCTCGATCATCGTCTCGATACCTTTGTTCGGGCTCATCAGCCCGAATGTCAGGATCACCTTGCGATCGGTAAACCCCAACCGCTCCTTGGCGGCTCGCGCCGAGGCGAGCGGAACATCGGGAATGCCGTGGGCGATAACGTCAATCTTCCCCGGATCGGCGCCATAGACATTGATCAGCATGTCGCGGGCCTTGTCGGCCATGACGACCACCCGCGCCGATGCGGTAACGATATCCTTCATGACGCGGCGCTGCGCCGTGGTCGGCCGATCGAGAACCGTGTGCAAGGTGGTGACGAGCGGCGCATCGAGCCTCGCTACGAGGCCGAGAATCAGCGCGCCTGCCTCGCCGCCGAAGATGCCGAACTCATGCTGGAGGCAGACGAGATCGAACGCCTCGCGATTGATGAAATCGGCGGCGGCGCGATAGTCGGCCACCTGGCCCTGCCGGATTGTCTTGCGGACGGCTGGCGGAAATTCGTGGTCGCCGCCCGGCTCGATCATCGCGACAATGGCCGTATCCGCAACCTCGCCGAGCGCGCCGACCGCGAGTTCGAGGTCGGTCGTGAAGGTGGCTATGCCGCAGCGGCGCGGGAGGGCATTGCCGACGAACGCGATCCGCAGCGCCGGCGTGTGCAGGCCATCTCAGTGCTTGCCTTTCGGTTTGGCGGTCATTTTCACCGCAGACGCCTCTTGGGCGGCAAGGGCAGTGAGTGCTTTGGGTTTTGCTGCCTTGGGCTTGCGGATCTCGCGATTGCTGCGCTTTTGCGATTTTGCCATGTCAGACGTCCTTCCGTTCGATCATCCGATACGAGAATTCGTCCGAACGCCGCGGGCGGGCCGAAGCGATCGCTCCGCTCCGGACATTCGGAGAAAGATAGGGACGGTGACGGTAGGGGAAGGATTTGAAGCACTGACCGAGGCTTTCGATCTTGCGCCGATATCGCATGACCTCCGAGGGTTTGGTCGCGGCGGAATAGCGCATCAGCGCGATCTGTTCGTCTTCGAGTAGCTGATTGAGGCACATGGTGCGTGCTCCTGCATCAAGCGAGAGCACAATTTTTGTCCCTCTGTCACGTGGAGCTTGTTCAAAATTCAGGTGATGAGGGCCTTATACCACGGATCGCGCAAACCACCCCACGAATTCGGGGCAATTCGAATGCCTATATGTTTATCATTGCGGCCAACACTTCCCGGGCAGAGCGACACCAACCTGACGGCAATGGCTATGATCTGTTGATTTTGGAGGATTTGCGCGCGGTTGCGAACGCAGTCGGCCGCACGCCTCGCCGGGGGCAATCGACCGCATTCGTATCGAGCCCGTTCGCTATTGGCTTGTCGTTTCCGCAGCGTTGCGCCGCGCGCGATCAATTCATTAGTCCTGCCTGGGCGGCCTGCCTATGTCATGGAGCGTATGAAGGCGCTCGCCGACGATTTGCCAGATATGGGCGGCCCCGCGATCGCCAAGGCGAACCGCCCCGGCTTCCTCGTCGACGGCAAATTGTTCCGAAGCATTGCCGTAGCGATATTCCGCGTCGAGCATCGCCCTTGAAATGACCTGTTCGCGATCAGGCGCATCGGCTTGTTCGCTCAAGCTGCGCTCCCGAATCCGCTGGCGGAGGAGTTCGGCGCGTTCATCATGGATGTTGACGTTTCGCCAAGTCTCCAAGGGCAATTGCCCGGTATGGCCGCGCGCGATGTCCTTGTCCGTCGATGGCCATGCAGAGCCGGGATTGACGGCGCTGCTGCTCCCACCGTCGTCCATCGATATATTGTCGGCAAGCGCTGCGAGCGCCATTTCATCGTATCCGAGCGACCGATAGATATCGCGGCCGATGACCCAGCGCGCTTCTTCTATCTCGGCCAGTCGATCGACTATATCTTCGAGTGCGGAGGCGCTGCGTTCTTGGGGCGTCATGCTGAGCGCCTTATGAATGAGAAGCTCGGCAATGAATGTGTCGCCGAGGAAATCCGCATATCCGGCAGCCTGCTCCGAGGTTGTCGGGTCGGCTTTGAGGCGGGCGGAACCGGGCCGCCTTTTGTCGGCAGGCCCGTCGTCGAGACCGCGCCGGTCGCGATATTCGGCGATCCGCCTGGCATAAGAGTCGGACAGATCGAAGCTGGACGGAGGATGTCCGTCGCGCCGCGCCCGGCTTACGGCAATCAAGGCCATCTGATGATGATAGAGAAGTTGATCGAAATCCATATTCCGTCTCCCGCGTGCGGGAGCGCGAAAGTCTCTCGGTCGCCAACATGCAAAAATGAGGCTGACGATACCCCCGTAGGTGGTGCGAACAACCGCTCTTTACAAGGCCAGATGGTCGCGCTGACCCGTTTCGCAGCGAACCACCGCGGTATCGTTGCGATCCCCAAGTCTGTGCGCCAGGAACGCATGGTCGAGAATTTCGCGATCCTCGACTTCCAGCTCGACGACGAGGATCTCGCCAGGATCGCGACCCTCGATCGGAAGGCCAGCAGCTTCTTCGATCACCGCGACCCGGCGAAGGTGAGGTGGCTCGGTACCCGCAAGCTTTAGGTCGATGAAAGGCTTCGCGCCGTCCCGGCGCGACGCAAATGCCGCACATGATCGAGAAGGCTGCCGCGACGGCGGTTCAACTTATGCCTGCCGAGACGGCCGAGCTTAGCCAAAGCCGAACAACCGCGGCGCGACGGCATTCCAGATGTCACTGCGTGCGATCCGCGACTCGGTCGTGTGGAACGGAATCAGGATCAGCGCAGCCCGGAGCGGTACCGGATGAATCGGTTCCACCCAAGCCCCCCAAGATCTGAATCATAGGACCCTCTCCCGGAAAATCGCCGGAAATCGTCTGGCTCGTCGGCTGTGGTCTTGGCTGTGAAGCGACGGGGTGCCACCGGCCAAACATTTGGTCAGCCGTTCGAAGCGCGCCGGATTTTGGATTCCCGCAAGGCCGGCGATATATTCGGGAGATAATTGGAGTCGCACCTATGGGAACGAAGGCCACTCGCGACCTGTGGGGCCAAGCCCTCGCCATCGAAAATCAGTTTGGCGATCGTGGGCCCGAGGTTCTCGCACGGCGTATCGACCGGCTGCGCGATGCTGGTGAAATCGAGGACGCGGAATTCTGGTCGCAGGTCGCCGGATGCCTGACCGATCTGCATGCGATCCGCCTGCCGGGCGCTTGCGCCGTCAATATGGACGGGCCGCGCGGCCAGCGCCAAAGTGCACACACGCCATGCAATTCGGCCTCGCCGGATACACCCGCGGAACGCGTGCAATTGAACTCAGTCGATCAGTTTCAGAGTGATTAGCTCGACCCTTTCTCTTCGACGGGTTCAATATCGGCTATCAAAGCACCCAGGCTGAATTTCGGCGCCGCTCGGTTGTCGGCTGCAAGCCGCTGTCGATCCGCAGCATTGCGAGCCGGCAAGCACGGGGCCGAACCCCCTCTCTTGTAAATGAGAAGCCGCTACCCCATCTCCATGAGATCGTCGGCGTCCTTTCGCTTGCCGGGGACTGAGAGACCATCGCGCTCCCGCTGAACGGGAGGTGGACGTGGATCTCAATCAACTCCTTTATCATCACCAGATGGCGCTGATCGCAGCGAACCGCGCCCACCGCGATGGGCGGCCCCACGCCAATTTCGATCTTCCGCGCTATTATGCGAAGCGGATCGGCGAGTATCGCGCGCGGCGCGGCCTCGGCGTCGGTCCGGCCCTCATGGCCGATCGAGACGGCGGCCCGCGCGCGGATCCTCCGACCTCGGCACAGGGCGACGACTATCCGGTTTTTCTTGGCGACACGCTGGTTGCCGAACTTCTCGTCAACAAGGCGCTGGCCATGACCGAGGCCGAGCGCGCGGCATGCGCGCTGGGCGGCATAGCCGAGCGCTTGACCGATCTCCACGAAGAGCTGTGGGTCATCGGACACGATATCTACCAGGCCCTCGATCTCGACGAGGAAAAACTCGCGAAGCTGGCTGCCGACCTGCCTCCGCCCCCCCCCCCCCACGAACGGCAGGCCGTGCATCTGCGGCCTTTCCGCCCGCAGTCGGACGAGGGCATCGTCCATAGCTATGTTGACCAGTTCAGCGTGGGAAGCTTTCGCTATACCAATATCGAGGATGCCCGCGCCGCGCTGCGTCGTCAGCGCGAGAGCGCTGCGAATTCCGGGAGGCAAGCCAATGATGCCTGACCGCAAGGAGATGCCGGCGGCGCGCGCGCGGACCAATCCGTTCAGGCGGCGCCGGCCCTTCGCACCGCTTCCGCCGCAAGAAGCGAAGCGTCAGGGCGCGATCAGCGCGCTCGCTTTCCAGTTGCTCGGCGGGCGCGATCCCGCGCTGACCTTCCTGAATGGCGAAAGCGCCGAATTGCGCGGCCGCCCGATCGCAATCGCCACCCTGAGCGATACGGGCTACGCTCTCGTCGAGCGGGAAATCCGCTCGCGCGCGGCCGAGACCGGTGAGCGCCATGTCAGGTGATCGGGAAGCCGCGCGGCATATCACGCGCACATGGTTCGAGTGGGAAATCGACGGGCTGGCACGCAAAGTCATTCTTGTCGTCGAAACCGATCTGGCCATGCAGCCCGACGAGCAGGACTATGACGCGCTTACTCTCGACATGCTGCGTACGGAAGCGATCGCCCGGTCGCGGGCGTCGCCCGGCGCGATCGATCGCATTCGCATCGTGCCCGTTCGCTACTAGTGGCCATGACACAGGGATGGAGCATCCGGCATGGCCGATTATGAAATCACCGGCATCCGGCAAGGCGGGATGGACGGACGGACGCATCATATCGAGGCGGTAAAAGTCGGCGAAAGCCTGTTCCTCGTCGATCAGATCATCGACTGGACGAAGGACGAGGTTCATCGCTTCTGGATATGGTTCCAGGAAGAGAGGATCGATATCGTGGCGCTACAGCACGGCTCGTCGCGGCGTTTTTATCTCACCGTCGACGGTGGCGGTTTCCCGCCGGCTGCTTTGCTGTCGCTCCCGCGCGTTTGATAGCGCGCGGGATTTGGACTTTCTGCTGCACCGGAAATCGTGCGGGCCATCGCGAAGAGACTTCGGACGATCGGGCAAATCTCCATCGCAAAAGGGCCTCGCATCTGCATGCGAAGCCCTTTCATCCTCTGCGCTCGTGACCAAAGGAAGCCCCATTGGCCTTCCCGGGTCGCGAGGAAAGCCTTTGTCATACGACAATAGGCCGATGCTAGGCGATGTCGAGCGCGATCGCGCCCGAGTCGGTCTTTATCACCGCGACGGGCCGCCGCGCATGCGCGCTGCTATATCCGACAAAATCAGGTTCGAGACCGCGTTTTTCGCGAAACTGGTTGATCCGCCGGGCATAATGGTTCGGGAGATCGAAACCGGCGGGCGCTTCGCCGGCGCGGCGTGCCCGGTCGGCAGCGATCACGGCCATTTGATGATGATAGAAGAGCTGGTTCATATCCATGATGGTGTCCTGGTGGGGCCTTTCGTCATGCTGACGGCCGCCGTGCCGGTGATTCAGGTTCGCGCTCGCGGATTCAGGCGAGACATTGGGCACGGACCGCTTCGGCGAGCCGATCCCTGTCAGCGCGGGCCTGTTCGGATTTGAACTGGCGGTTGGCCAGCGCGTGCCACGCGGCGGCCGAACGGAGATTGCGCTCGCGAACTAGTGTCAGGTCCGCCGCGGCGGCGTCGGCCTCGCATCGCTCGGCCTGTTCGCGATAATTGTCGCTGGTTGCTGCCACGGCGCTTTCCTTTCGTTCAATCGATCATGTCGGCGATCAGCCGCTTCAGTTCGCAGCGCGAGAGCGTTGGCGAACGGCGCGGCGTGCGGCCTATAGTGATCGGATTGCCTGCCAGCGGGAGGCCGGCGAGCGCGGGTAGAATGGTGTTGGTCTGAAACATATTGGTCTTCTTGATTCTCAGGTGTCAGCGGCGCTTGCGCGCGCCGCCGGCTGGACCGCCGGGGCCGCGATCGCGGTAGACGATGCGGCCCTTGGTCAGGTCATAGGGCGTCATTTCGACGCGGACGGCGTCGCCGACCACCGAACGGATACGAAAGCGTCGCATCCGTCCGGCGGTATAGGCGATCAGCCGATGGCCATTTTCAAGGATGACGCGGAACCGCCCGTCGGGCAGGATTTCCTCGATCGAGCCCTCGAAGCTGAGGACATCTTCCTTGGCCATTGCCGAAGGGCCGGGTCAGGCCGCTTCGAGATTGACCGCGGAGATCTTGCCGTCGCGGCCGGTTTCCAGTTCGTACGAGACGCGCTGGTCCTTGCCCAGCGACGCCATTCCGGCGCGCTCGACGGCAGTCACATGGACGAAGCTGTCGCCCGAGCCGTCTTCATTCGAGATGAAGCCATAGCCCTTGTCGCTGTTGAAGAATTTGACTTTGCCGATCGGCATGAGTGTTTCCTTTCACGAAAACAGGATATCCGCCGGCAAAAGCACCGACAGAGCTGGAAGCGTGAGAAGGGAAGAATCGCCCCGGAGCGGGGTATCAAAATTCCGTCGCAGGCGACGTTAGCAACTGTGATATGGGCCATCCTTTTCGAAAAGTCAAGTTTCTGCCTGGATTTTCATTAAATGGCGAGGGCGGTGTTTCCTGTTTTTCTCTTTGAGGACTGGAATTATTCAATCGCAGCTTCTTACGGTCGCGGCCTCTCGTCGCCTTCTCGACCTGCTGGCGGATCTGCGCGATGCGCGTCGATGTCAGCTCTGGTGCCGATATAAGCGTCGTGTGCTCTGCATGAGCTATTGATTGGGACGTCGCCAACGCGGCGGGATTGGCTGGATGTATCTATGTCCGTGCCGGGCGGAATAACCACCTTCCAGAGCCGCACAATGCATAGCTTCCTATGTCTTCTGCAATAAGCGCCGTTCCAAGAGGCTTGCGAAACCACGGCGGCCATCTGCGATAATAGCGACGGTTAAGGGGGCAACGGAACTTCAGCCTGCGGTTCGGTTTAATTCAATCGCCATTGTTAGCGTCTGTCGTGCTTGACCATTCGGCTCTCGGCGCGGCGATCGCTTGCGTCAACAACGCAGTCTGGCCAGTGTCGATATATGTAGACGACATCATCGTGTCCTCGCACGATGTTGCGACGGTTGATCATGCTTTGAGCGAAATACGCGCTGCCGCCGATGCATCCGGCTTCGTTATAAATGATGCCAAGTCCGATGGGCCCGCAGCAGAGATCACCGCTTTCAACATCCATATCGGTAGCAGGCGTATGGAAATTGCTGCTGATCGGATGGTCGAATTTCTCGAAAATATTCAAGGCGGTTCGGACGAACAAGTCGCCGGAATCCTGAATTATGTCGGTAGCGTAAATGAAGGTCAGAGGGAGCTACTTGTAGCTGGGAGGGACTAACCCGAATCTATCGGCTTTCAAATACCGGATACGGGATGGCTACAAGCGCCCTTCGGTCGATCACGGTATCCGCAAAAGGTAGGATGCTCCGGCGGCCAGCCGCTCTGTCGGAACGCTATTCGCCCAAAACGCTGAAAGTGTTGAGGAACCTTCGAAAGTCGCGGCCTCGTCGATCAATTTCCTATTCCGCGCTCCGCGGCGCGGTCTCCTAGCACTAACTGTGCTCGGCCAAATGCCCAAGCATGTCGAGTAATACCGTACGGCGTGCGGCATCGTGCTCGACCGGCCGCTGGCGGAGAGCGAAAAGGACGGCGGTGCCCGCATTTCGGCTCGGGCTCATCAGAGGTGGAACGGCCGACATCAGGCGCGATGCAGTCACGCCGATACCTATAGCGAAATCTGATAGCCCTTCGCACTGCGTCGCGGCGCGTCATCACGCGCCATAACCGTCATATGAGATTTCACCGACCCGGCTGATTTTTGGGACGCCGACGCGATCCCTGCGTCGCCGGGAAAATGTCTTAACGCCTACCAAACTCCTTGTCGGACAGATTTTCGTCGTTTTCGCGATGGTAATCGCAGGCGTCTGGATCGCCACGCAATGGTGTGCGGCACAGCTAGGTTATCAGCCGCAGCTTGGACCGGCATGGTTTGTCCTGTTCGACACGCCGGTCTATCGGCCGTGGGCGATATTTCCGTGGTGGTATCACTACGAAGCCTACGCGCCCGAGGTTTTCGACAAGGCCGGGATGATCGCCGGAGCGAGCGGCTTTCTCGGCTGCGCGTCCGCCATCGCCGGGTCGCTATGGCGCGCGCGCCAGTCGCGGCATGTCACCACATACGGCTCCGCGCGCTGGGCTACAAACGGCGAGATCGACCGCGCCGGCCTGCTCAGCGACAGCAGCGTCTTTCTCGGCCGCAAGCGGTGGCGCTATCTTCGCCACGACGGGCCGGAGCATGTCATGGCCTTCGCCCCGACGCGCTCGGGTATGCGTCCGCATAGCCGCCGCGGTGAAACTCACCGGCATAGGTCGATCGACGCTCTACGAACTCATCAAGGCCGGCGAGCTTGAAACGGTAAAGGTCGGTCGATCAACCTTCGTCCGATACGCCAGTCTCAAGCGCCTGTTCGAGAAAAGTTAGGTGCCATGAGCGAGCCGCAGGAACGACAGGCAAGATCGCTCGCGCCTGTCCATAGGCAATTTATCCTGCAATTTCGCGTTTTCGCCAAATGCAGGATGAAGGACAAGTAAGCCCCACCACCGGCGTGTTCGATTCCCTTTTTTCGCGTTTCATCCCTCTTTTCGATTCCCATTTTTTCTTTGTGGTCGCGTGAGGGTATGAGTGAGGGTATGTCCTGTCCGATCGGAGAGAATATTCAATATTAACATGCCATTAGGTGGATGGTGTGGCTCCCGCTACCCTCCAGAAGCCGATTTCAGGGCGTCTCACACCATTTACGAATTCGGGCTCTTCCCCGTGAACGGGGGATGAGGGTGGATCAGACCCGATTGATTCGGGCGGGCTATATCTTCTCGTGACCCCTGCGGGGCGACGATGTTGGCGGATGAACTACCGCTTTCTTGGAAAGCAAAAGACCCTGTCCTTTGGCGCTTGGCCCGATGTTGGCCTTGCCGGAGCCAGAGCCAAGCGCGACGAAGCTCGGCAATTGCTGGCCACCGGGCGCGATCCAGCCGAGCAAGCCAGGCTCGAAAAGGCGACAGCGAGCATCGCGGCGGCAAACACATTCAAAGCCGTCGCAGAGGAATGGCTGGCCAAGGTCACGAAGGAAGGCCTCTCGCCGGCCACGCTCAAGAAGAATCGTTGGCTGCTGGACTTCTCCTACCAGTTTATCGGGCATCGGCCGATTGCAGAGATCAAGCCGTTCGAATTGCTGACCCTGCTTCGCAAATATGAAACGAAGGGAAAGCATGAAACCGCTCTTCGCCTGCGAAGCATATGCGGTCAGGTTTTCCGCTATGCGATCGCCACTGTTCGAGCGGACCGCGATGTCGCCGCCGATTTGCGCGGGGCGTTGATTACGACAAAGGTGACGCATCGCGCCGCCATTACCACACCGGCAGAGGTTGGCGCGCTGCTGCGAGCGATAGAGAGCTATGAGGGCCATCCGTCCACGCTGATCTCGCTGCGCCTCTTGCCCCATGTTTTTGTTCGCCCCGGCGAACTCCGCGGTCGCGTCCGTCAAGGTGGTGTAATTTCGGCTGTGGCCGTGGGCCCTCGTCAGGCGGCTTTGGCGGTGATGTGTAGGGGCTGATTTTCCTCCTCGATCATGGGTTGGTTGAGCTCGGCCATGTCTTCGATCTGCATGTAGCGATGCTGGAGTTGCCACTCGTCGTTCTGCTCCATCAGCACAGCCCCGACGAGGCGGATGATGCTGTCTTCGTTCGGGAAGATGCCGACGACGTCGGCGCGGCGCTTGACCTCCTTGTTGAGCCGCTCGAGCGGATTGGTTGAGTGTAACTTCGTGCGGTGTTGGGTGGGGAAGCCGGTGTAGGCGAGCACGTCGGTTTCGGCCTCGTCCATGCAGGCGCCGAGCTTGGGCCAACGGGTGCGCAACTGGTCGGCGACCTGTCGCCAGACCTGCGTTGCGCTTTTCTGATCGGGCTGCAGGAAGACCTGGCGGATCGCGGCGGCGACGACAGTGTTCTGGCCCTTGGGCACATAGGACAGGGCATTGCGCATGAAGTGAACCCGGCAGCGCTGCCAGGTGGCGCCCATGACGCGGGTGATCGCGCCCTTGAGGCCCTCGTGAGCATCGGAGATGACCAGCTTCACGCCGGTAAGACCGCGCCGAACAAGGTCCTTAAGGAAGTCGGACCAGAAGACCTCCGCTTTCAGCATGGCATGCATTGTGACAGCCAGTTTACGGGCGAGCGCAACTGCGGCCCTTTTGAACCCGACGCGCTCTCTGAGTTGGAGGCCCCATGTCCGCAAGCTGCTCTCTGCGGAGCTGCGGGTCAGGATGACGGTTGCGGCCTCATAGAGAAGGCTGCGCAAATGACTATCGCCGCGCCCGGATATGTGGCCGCTATAGTCAACTTCTCCTGACTGGTATCGACGCGTCCCAGCCTGCGTTCGTTGTGTGTCTTTCGTCGCCCAAGACGAAGCGCCGCAAACTTCCTCGCACGGAGGCCACGCGAGTGTGATCCGAAATCGTCCCATTGGCCGCATAGAGATATGGGATTGATAGCGACCGTCGCGTCGGAAGAGGGGGGATCGGAATGCTCAATGGTTTTAGGCGTGGAACGTCGCCTGGCCGCCCACTCGCCAATCTCTTCAGTTTCGGGGAGGGGGCCGCGCGCATCCGCGCCGAACAGCGCAAGGCGGCGCTGCGCCGATCGTCGATCCTGTCCAGCCGCCTGTCGGTCGAGGCGCTCGAGCCGCGCCTGCTGCTGTCCGCCGACGTCGCGCCGATCGACGTCGGACTCGGCCTTGGCCTTCCGTCCGGGCTGGTCGCCAGCATGGAGCCCTCTGCCAAATTCCTGACCGTGATGCCGTTCGACGGGGCCGGCGCCGGCACCGGCATCGGCGGCATCGCGCCGGGCATCGACATGTCGGCGCTTTCGGTGCGGGTCGGCGGCTATGCGCTCGATGTCGACGGCGCCGACACGGCCAGCGGCTTTTATGCCCATGGCGGCTCCGGCGGCTCGGGATCGGCGGGCGCGCCGGGCACCACCGCCGCGCTGACGACTTTCGGCGGGGCGGACGGGGAGGGCGAGGGGATCTCGCTTCTGTCCTTGTCGGCCCCGACGGCCGTGCCCCCGGTCACCGGTTCGCTCGACGTGCCCGGCGCGACGCAGAGCTTCACCTTCACGCTGACCGAGGCGCGCAAGGTCTATTTCGATTCGCTGACCGACCGGTCGAACATCCGCTGGTCGCTGGTCGGGCCGAACGGCACGCTCGTCAGCGGCCGTGCCTTCGGCGCGTCGGATTCGATCGACATCTCCGGATCGAACATCCTCGACCTGGCCGCCGGTGCCTATCGGCTGACCGTCGATGGCGACGGCGACGCGACGGGGGCCTTCGCCTTTCGCCTGCTCGACATCGCCAATGCGGCGTCGATTCAGGCCGGCGCGCTGGTTTCGGCGCAGAACGAAGGGCGCGCCACCGACCTCTATGCCTTCGACGCGGTCGCCGGCGAACGCTATTTCTTCGACCGGCAGACGCTGACCGGCGGCACGGTGAGTTGGCGGCTGATCGGTCCCGACGGCGAATATGTGCGCGGCCCGGACTATTATAACGATTCGGGCGTGTTCGCGCTCGATCGCACCGGCACCTACACGCTCGCGATCGAGGGGGTAGACAGCAACAGCGCCGCGTTCGACTATGGCTTCATCCTGTCGCGCGTGACCGCGACCGAGGCCGCGCTGACGCCGGGCGAACTGGTGCGCGGGCGGATCGAGGGCGCGGGCGACACGATCACCTATATCTTCGACCTGGCGGGCGAGACGCGGCTGCTGTTCGACGCGCTGCGCGACGACCGCGGCTTTCAATGGAGCCTAGCCGGCCCGCGAGGCACGGTGGTCGACGGGCGCTATTTCTCCAATTCGGAAGGTAGTTCGGGCCAGCCCCTGCTGGCGCTGCCCGCGGGGCGCTACCGGCTGACGGTGGGCGGCGGCGGGAGCGACGCGCGGGGCGACTTCGCCTTCCGTCTGCTCGACGCGGGCGCGGCGCAGGACGTGACGGCGCTGCCCGGGTTCGGGGGCGCGGTCGGCGACGGCGGGGTGAGCGACGCAATCGGGCGCGGCGACGGCGCCCCGCTCGACTATTCGGGGCTGCCCGGGACCGTCAACCACGGCTGGGACGTCAATCGGCAGAAGGACCTGATCGTCGCCGATTCGGACGCGTTGCGCCCGGCGACGCTGACGCTGGAGGCGTGGGTGCGCAGCGCGGAGGCCGTCGACGACGGCGACGGCGGCATCATCATCTTCGGCGGCGACCCCTATCAGGCGATCCTGTTCAAGGGGTCGAGCACGTCGTGGGACGACGGCTATGGCCTGCTGCGGATCGGCGACACCGTCCGCTTCTATCTCAACGACTGGTACGACGCCTATATTGAGGCGCCGATCGAGAGCGAACGGTGGGTGCATGTCGCCGCCACCTATGACGGCGCGGTCATGCGGCTTTACGTCGACGGCCTGCAGGTCGCCGAGCGCGACTTCGCCGAGGCGATCCGCCACAGCGGCGCGCCGCTGGTGATCGGCGGCGGCCCGCAGGCCTATTATCCGTGGAACGGGGCGATCGACGAGGTGCGCGTCTGGGACGTAGCGCGTTCGGCGGCCCAGATCGCCGCCGCGGCGCAGGCGCCGCTGTCGGGCGGCGAGGGCGGGCTCGTCGGCTATTGGCGGTTCGACGAGGCCGACGGATGGACCGCGGCCGATTCCTCGCCCTCCGGCTCGCCCGCGACCGGCGGCGCGCCGGCGACCGAAACGCGGCTCTACAGCTTCGCCGCGGCGAAGGGCGAGCATTGGTATTTCGACGTCGCGAGCCAGAGCGGCGCTTCGCTGACCGTGCGCGTCTACCGTCCGGACGGGACTCAACTCGTCGCGCCGATGGCGCTGGCCGACCTCAACCTCGCCAATCTGCCGATGGACGGCACCTATCTGATCGCGGTCGAAGGCGTTGTCGGCAACGGCGGTGCCGCCGCCTTTTCCGCGCGCATGATCAAGGTCGCCGATCCGACGCGCGCGATCGCCGTCGATACCCTCGTCACCGGGCGGCGCGAGCCCGGCGAGCGGCACACTCTGACCTTCACCCTGACGCAGCCGTCGCGGCTGCTGTTCGATTCGCTGAGCAGCCGCTGGGACCTCCACTGGACGCTGACCGGACCGCGCGGCGCCGAGGTGAACCAGCGCGCCTTCGCCTATTCGGATTCGATCGACCTGTCGTCGGGCCTGTCGTCGCTGCTCGACCTGCCCGCCGGCACCTATAGCCTGATCGTCGACGGCAGCGCCGGCGAGGCGGTCGATTACGCCTTTCGCCTGATCGACACCGCGAACGCTCAGCCGGTCGCGCTCGACGCCGACGTCACCGGCAGCTTCGCGACCGGTGGGACGAGCAACGTCTATCGCTTCGACGCCGCGGCGGGCGACAAGGTGACGCTCGAACGGCTGATCGATGCGACATCGAGCGACTTCAGCATCGGCTGGCGGCTGTTCGACCCGTTCGGGCGGCAGGTGACGAACGCGAACTACCTTTACGGCACCTCGACCGTCGATCTGCGCGTCACCGGCACCTATACGCTTGCGATCGAGCAGCGGGTCGGAGCCGCGCCGATCGGCTATGGCTTCCGCGTCAACCTGACCGAGCATGTCGCGCTGCCCGACATATCGGGCGGCGCGCTATTCCAGCTTGGCGACACGCTGTCGGACACGCTGGTCGCCGGCGGCGAGCCGGGACTCCATCGCTTCACCGTCGCCGGCCCGACGCGGCTCACTTTCGATTCGCTGACCAACGACAGCGGCAAGACATGGACGCTGCTGGGGCCGAACGGCGTCGAGGTGACCGGCCGCAGCTTCAGCGCCAGCGACGGCACCGGCATCAGCGGCAGCGCGGTGATCGACCTTCCCGCGGGCGGAACCTATCAGTTGCGGGTGTCGGGCACGGCCGGCGCCTATTCGATGCGGCTGCTCGACCTGGCGGCGGCGACGCCGATCACGCCCGGCGGCGCGCTGGTCGAGAGCCGGCTGCTGCCCTCGCGCGCGACCGACATGTACAGCTTCACCGGCGTCGCCGGCGAGACGCTGTATCTCGATACCCAGACGGCGCTCAGCAGCGGCAGTTTTCGCCTGATCGACCCGTTCGGCCGGTTGGTCGTCGGGCCCGTCGGCTTCGCGGACCGCGAACTGGTGCTGCCGGTCGACGGCACCTATGTCCTGTTGATCGAGGGGCGGGTGGCGAACACCGCCGCCGACGACGATTATTCCTTCATCCTCAACCGCCCGCGCGATCCCGCGCCGCTCGACCTGACGCTCGGCGCGCGGATCGACGGCGTTCTGGCGGCGGCGGGCGACGTCCAGCGCTATCGCTTCCAGCTTTCGTCGGAGCGGCTGCTGGCCCTCGACAGCTTCACCGGCAGCACGACGCTGACGTGGCGCCTGAAAGGACCCGGGATCGATTATTCGGCGTCGCTGCGCGATGCCGACGGCGCCTTTCAGGGCACGCGCCCGCCGCTGATGCTCGCGGCCGGGGACTATGAACTGCTGATCGACGGCACCGGCGCGGCGGTCGGCCCCTATGCCTTTCGCCTGCTCGACCTTGCCGCGACGGCGACGCTGCTTGCCGCCGATGGCGCGACGATCGCGGGTGCGCTGGCGCCGTCGAGCGAAACCGACGTCTATGCGCTCGACCTTTCCGCAGGCGAGACCATCGTCTTCGACGCACAGACGGTGCCGGCATCGAGCACGATCCGCCTGGTCGATTCCTTCGGCAACGAGGTGACGGGGGCGTTGACCTTCGCCGACCGGACGCTGGTCGCGGCGGTCACCGGGCGCCACTATCTGCTGGTCGAGGGACGCGCCACCAACACGGCGGAAAGCAGCGCCTACAGTTTTGCGCTGATCCGGCCGGTCGATCCCGCGCCGCGGGCGATCGCGCTGGGCGAGACGGTCAGCACCGCGATCGCACGGCCGACCGAGGTCAACCGTTTCACCTTCACGCTGACAGAGACGACGCGCGTCTATTTCGATTCGCTGACCAATGATTCGACGATCCGCTGGGCGCTGCGCGGCACGACCGGGACGATCAGTTCCGCCGATTTCTATTACAGCGATTCCTCCGAAGCGTCGGGCGAGCGGGTGCTGACGCTGGCGCCCGGCAGCTATGAGATCGCCGTGCAGGCGGACGGTTATCGCACCGCGCCCGCCAGTTTCCGCCTGCTCGATCTTGCGGACGCGGCGCCGGTGGCGTTCGGGCAGAGCGTCAGCGGGCGGCTCGAGCCGTCGAGCGAGACCGACATGTACCGTTTCGACGCGGCGGCGGGCGAGCGATATTATTTCCAGAACCTGCTGGGCATCGGCAATGCGACCATAAGGGTTATCCGGCCCGACGGCACGCAGACGCGCACCCCGGCCGGTGTCGCGGATTATGAGTTCACCGCCGATCAGGCGGGCACCTATGTCGTGATGATTGAGGGGCGGGTGTGGGACGCGACGGCGCGCGATTATCGCTTTGCGCTGCACCGGGCGACGACCGCCGCGACGGCGATCGCGCTCGACGGCAATGTCGAGCAGCCGTCGCTGCTGCGCCCCGGCAAGATCGGCAACGCGCTGTCGATGACGACGCACGAGCAGATACTGGTCGACGATCCCGCGCTCGACCTGCGCGAGGATCTGACGATCGAGTTCTGGCTGAATCCCGAGCGGATGACCGACAGCTGGACGCCGCTGATCTACAAGGGCGAAGGGACCGACGGGCGCGGCTATACGCTGTGGTACAACAGCAGCGGCTATGTCCACCTGTCGAGCTATCGCGGGACGGCCAACGACACGCTGGAGACGGCCAGCGGATCGGTGCCGCAGGGCCAGTGGACGCATGTCGCCGCGGTGATCGAGCGCAGCACGGGGCAGATGCGCATCTATCTGAACGGCGTGCTCGTCGCGTCGCGCACCAATGTTCCCACCGCGCCGCATAACGGCGGCGCCACCTCGCCGCTCTACATCGGCACCGGCCCCGAACAGAACGACAGCTATCAGAAGCTGGAAGGCGCGATCGACGAATTGCGCATCTGGGACCATGGTCGGTCGGCGGACGATATTCTCGCCGGGATGGAAGGGGTGCCGTCGGACACCGGCGGGCTCGTGCTGCGGATGGATTTCGATGCGATCGCGGGCGGCACGGTCCGCAACCAGGTGTCGGGAGCGGATGTTCCCGTCTTGCGCGACCTGGCGGGACTGGACGGGGTGATCGAGGGGCGGCTGACGACGCCGGGCGATACGCGCACCTACAGCTTCACCGTCGCCGAACCGAAGATATTGCTGTTCGACGCGCTGCACGACAACAGCCAGATGACCGTCACCATCACCGGACCGGGCGGCGTTTCGGCGGCGCGCAACATGCGCAACGGCGAAAGCCACGAATATGGCAGCGGCAATCCGCTGATCGAGGTCGGGCCGGAGACCTATACCGTGACCGTCGACGGCACCGGCGCGGCCACCGGCGCCTATGCCTTTCGCCTGATCGACGTCGGAGCCGCGCCCGTCCTGCCGCAGGGTAGCGTCGCGACGGGGCGGTCGAGCGGGTCGCGCGACAATGCCGTGTGGCGGATCGACGCGGCTGCCGGGGACCGGCTGTTCATCGACCTGCAGCAGTTCGGCGGATCGCTGGGCCGCGCCAGCTTCCGCCTGTTCGACCCCTTCGGACGGCAGATTTCCGGTCCGGTGCAGGTCGGCGACATCGACACCGGCGTGCTCGCCTATGGCGGCACCTATACGCTGGTGATGGAGATGCGCGCGGCGGTCGTGAACTGGCCGGTCGATTATCGCGTGGCGGTGTATAACATGGCGCAGACCGCGCCAGTGCCGATCACGCTCGAAGGGCCGAACCCGGAGGCGCCGGCGGTCGTCGCGGGGGTCGACGGCAACGCGCTGAAGCTGCGCGGGGTCGATTATGTCGAACTGCCCGACGGGCCCGACGTCGACCTGACCCGCAATTTGACGATCGAGGGCTGGTTCTTCCTCGACCGCTTCACCAGCAGCTGGATGCCCGTGGTGTCGAAGGGGCTGGGCGACACGGCGCCCTATCGCCTAGCGGTCAACAGCAGCGGCCAGATCTGGGCGACGGTGCGCGATGCCTCCGGGCGCGAGGACGTCACCAGCGCGAGCGGCGTGGTGCCGACCGGCGAGTGGATCCACATGGCGATGGTCGTCGATCGCGACAACCGGACGCTCAAACTCTATGTCAATGGCCAGGAAGTCGCGTCGCGGCAGATCCGCCTGAACGACAATGTCGACGTCGCCGACCCCTTCTACATCGGCCATTATGACGATGAATCCATCTATGCCCCGATCGAAGGGGCGGTCGACAGCTTCCGCCTGTGGGGCGTCGCGCGCAGCGCGGCGGAGATCGCCGCCGACATGGCATCGGCGCCCCCCGCCGGGACGCCGGACCTGAAGATCGCGCTCGATTTCGATTCGACCAGCCTGCCCGCGGGCGCGCTGCTGCGCAGCACCAACCCCAATGGCGTGACGGGACGCATCGCGACGCCGGGCGCCGAGAACCGCTACAGCTTCACGCTGACCCAGACGACGCTGGCGCTGTTCGACAGCCTGACCAACAACAGTCGGCTGCGCTGGAGCCTGACCGGTCCCGATGGCGATCTGATCGTCGACGGACGCCGCTTCGACCAGTCGGATTCCTTCACTTTCACCGGCAATCCGGTGCTGGCGCTCGCGGCGGGACGCTATGAACTGACGATCGACGGCATCGACGATGCGGTCGCCGACTATAATTTCCGCCTGCTTGACCTCGCCAATGCGGCGCCGCTGGCGATGGGCAGCCGCGTGACGGCATCGCTGACCCCGTCGAACGCGACCGCGATCCATCGTTTTTCCGCCAATGCTGGCGAATCCTTCTTCTTCGACGTGCTGAGCGTCAAGAGCGACGTGCGCTGGCGGCTGATCGACCCGAACGGCAACATCGTCTTCAACCAGCAGTCGATGGCCGACATCGACGGGCAGCTTCTGACGCTCGGCGGGACCTATACGCTGCTGATCGAGGGGCGCATCGATCAGGGGCTGGCCGCGGCCTATGATTTCATCATCTATCCGATGGCGGTGCAGACCGCGCCGCTGACCATCGGCGCGCAGATTTCCTCCACCATCTCGCAGCCCGGCGAGCGCGACGTCTACAGCTTCACGCTGACCGAACGGACGCGGCTCGTCTTCGACTCGCTGCTCTATCAGGGTGAGCTCAACTGGTCGCTGGCGGGGCCGGACGGACAGATCGTGTCGGCGCGCCGCTTCGACCAGAGCGACGGGCTGAATTTCACCGGCAACCCGGTTCTCGACCTCGCGGCCGGCACCTACACGCTGACCATCGACGGCAATCGCCAGTTTACCGGCGCCTATGCCTTCCGCCTGCTCGACCTCGCGGCGGCGGAGCTTCTGGTCGCCAATCAGGGGACGACCGGCAATCTGGGGCCGCAGGGCCGCGAGACGGCCGCCTATCGTTTCGAGGCGACGGAAGGGATGCGGTTCGGCATCGATGTGCTGAACAGCCCCAACTACAATCATCGCCTGCGGCTGATCGATCCGCTGGGGCAGGTGGTGTTCGGCCCGACCTCCATGCAGGACAGCGGGCTGATGACCGCGGCGATGGCGGGCACCTATACGCTGCTGGTCGAAGGCTATGCCGCCGAAGGCAGCAATTTCAGCTATAGTTTCCTGCTGGAGGTCGCGGCGCAGCCGCCCGCCAACGGGGCGACCGGGCAGGATTTCGACGCCGACGGGCTGCCCTATGTGCTGGTCAATCACCAGGGGGCGGCCGCGCAGGTGCTGCGCGATGGCGAGAATGATTTCCTGCGGCTGACCGACGCGCTGAACAGCAATCCGCACAACAGCGTCTTCTTCTCCGCGACCGGCAGCGGACGGCAGGACGTCGTCGATGTCGGCTTCGATTTCCGCATCGAGCGGCGCGCGGGGCAGGCGACCGACCCCGACGGCATCGCCTTCGCCTGGCTGCCCGTCGCGCTCTATGGCGCCGGCGGCCCGGGGCCGACGATCCCGCGCAGCGGGTCGAGCGGTCTCGAGCCCAATGTCGCGGGGGCGCTGGGGATCGGCTTCGACAGCTTCGCCAACAACGGCGAGGTCAACGCCAACCATGTGTCGATCCATTACAACGGGGTGAAGCTGACCGACATCGCCAGCCCCGGCCTGACGCTGGCCAGCGGCGACTGGACGCACGCGCGCATCCTGATGACGCGCACCGCCGGCGGCACGCTGCTGACCATCCGGCTGACCGCCGAGGGCGGCAGCACCATCGAGGTCGTCACCGACTATTTCATTCCCGGCATGGAGCTGGAGGCGGGGCGCGTCGCGCTCAGCGCCTCGCAGGGCACCTCGACCGGCGACCAGGACGTCGACAATATCGCCGTCGCCATGACCCCGGCGGTGGCGGCGATGCCCGCCGTGCCGTTCGGCGAGGCGGTGACCGGTTCGATCGCGCGCACCGGCGCGGTCGAGCGCTACAGCTTCACGATCACGCAGCCGACCGCGGTGGTGTTCGATCCGCTGACCAACAACGGCAATTTCCGCTGGCAGATCAGCGGGCCGAGCCAGACCCCGGCGGCGCGCCAGTTCACCGCGTCGGATTCGCTGAACTTCAGCGACAATCCGGTCATGCTGCTCCAGCCGGGGACCTACAGCCTGGCGATCTCGGCCGGGACGGCGACGGGCAGCTATGCCTTCCGCCTGCTCGACCTGGCGCAGGCGGCGGCGCTGACGCCGGGCGAGCAGCAGTCGGTGACGCTGAATCCGGGCAACATGACCCAGTTGTTCCATTTCGACGCAGCCGCGGGCGAGCGCCTGTTCTTCGACTATATGAGCGGCGCGACGCTGCCCTATTGGCGGCTGATCGACCCGCGCGGCAACACAGTGTTCACCCCGCGCTCGATCGGGTCGGATTCGCAGGTCGAGCTGACCGAGACCGGCCGCTACACGCTGATGGTCGAGGGGCGCATCGCCAATGCGGAACCGCAGACGACGGCGTTCCGCCTGGTGTCGATGACCGACCGCAGCGCGGCGCTGACCGTCGGCGCGACGACGCAGGGGACGGTGCCGCTGCCCGGCGACCGGATGCGATACAGCTTCTCGCTGGCGCAGGATGCGCTGCTGCTGTTCGACAGCCTGACGGGCAACGGCAATTTCCGCTGGAGCCTGACCGGGCCGCAGGGCACGACGATCCAGGACCGCACCTTCGCCAACAGCGATTCGCAGTCGCGCACCGACGCCACGCCCTTCCTGGCCGCGGCGGGCGACTATGTGCTGACGGTGTGGGCGAACAACGACGTCACCGGCGATTATGCCTTCCGCCTGCTCGACCTCGCGTCGGCGTCCGCGATCGCGCTCGATACCGTCATCGACGGCCTGCTCGAACCCGCCAACAGCACCGGCCTGTATCGTTTTGCCGGCGAGGCCGGCGACAAGCTGTTCTTCGACTATCTGTCGTCGGGGCCGACGGGGCGCTGGCGGCTGATCGACCCGCAGGGCCGCCAGATCGTCTACAACAACACCGGCGCGAGCAGCGACATGGGGCCGGTCGTGCTGACGCGTTCCGGCACCTATACGCTGGTGGTCGAGGGGCATGTCACCGTCGCGGGCGCGTCGGCGCCGGTCCAGTTCAAGGTGTCGAAGCTGGTCGACAAGGTCGCGCCGCTGACGCTCGGCGCAACCCATTCGGGCACGTTCGCGCAGCCGCAGCAGGAGGATGTCTATCGCTTCACGCTGACGGAAGGCACATTGCTGCTCGTCGATCCGCTGACCAGCGACGGCAGCCTCGTCTGGACGCTGACCGGGCCGCGCGGCGAGGTGGCGAGCAAGGGCTTCCAGAGCTCCGACGGCGCGTCGGTCGGCGCCGCCAACCCGGTGCTGGTCGTCCCGGCGGGCGACTATGAACTGCGGGTGCGCAACAACAGCACGACCGCGCGCGACTATGCGCTGCGCGTCCTCGATCTCGCCGCCGCGACCCCGATCACCCCCGGCCTGCCGGTGACGGGGACGCTGAGCCCCGGATCGGAGACCGAGGCGTTCCGCTTCGAGGGCGAAGCCGGCGAACGCTATTATTTCGACCGTCAGGCCCTGTCGGGCGGCAGCCCCTATTGGCGGCTGATCGCGCCCAACGGGCGGCAGTTGTTCAGCGGCTATTTCAACGACGTCGACAGCTATGTCCTGCCCGACACGGGCACCTACACGCTGCTACTCGAAGGCTATATCGGCGACGTCGGTTCGGTCTACACCTATGGCTTCAACGTCTTCGAGAACCCCGAAACCGCGCCGATCCCCATTCCGGGGCTGGAGGTGCGTCCCGCCCCCGACCTGGTCCCGCAGGGCGTCACGGTCAGCGGCGAGGGGGCGATCCAGTCGGGCGGCACGATCACCGTCGCGTGGCAGACGCGCAACGACGGCACGCTGCCCGCGACCGGGACATGGTCGGACCGGCTGATCCTGCGCAACCTCGACACCGGGCAGATCATCGGCAATTTCGTGATAGCCGACAACGGCGGCGACCTGGCGCCGGGCGCGTCGCGCCAGCGCCAGACGGTGGTGAGCCTGCCGACCGGCAACGCCGGCGTCGGCCGGATCGTCGCGATCGTTACGACCGATATCGCGAACGCGGTGGCGGAGGAGAATGCCTCGGGATCGGCCGAGACCAACAATGAGGCGTCGGTCGAGTTCCAGTCGATCCTCGCGCCCTTCATCGACCTGAGCGTCGGTCAGGTCGCGGTGGAACCGGCGAGCGGCTGGAAACCCGGTGATACCGTCACGATCAACTGGAAGACCACCAACAGCGGCAACCAGCCGACCGCGGGCGCCTTTTCGGAGCGCATCGTCGTGCGCAATGCGTCGAGCGGGCAGCAGGTGCTGCTCGCCACCGTCGCGGCGGCCCCGATCGACGCGGGCGCGTCGCGCAGCGGCAGCTACAGCATCGTCTGGCCCGAGGGACTGATCGGGCACGGCCAGTTCACCTTCACCGTCACCACCGACATCCTCGATCAGGTCGCGGAGGCGAACGACGCCGGAACCGGCGAGACGAACAACGCGGCGGCGCTGACGATCACCTCGGCCCCCGATCTGGTGATCCGCGACATGGCGATCGACGCCATCGCCCCGCAGGCGGGCGACAGCATCACGCTGAGCTGGACCGAGGCCAATATCGGCAATGCCGCGACGCTGGCGGGCTGGAACAACCGGGTGCTGGTGCAGAACGTCACCACCGGCGAGACTTTGCTCGATACCGCGGTCGCGAGCGACATGCTGCTCGCCGCCGGGGCGGAGCGGGCGCGCAGCTTCACCTTCAAGCTGCCCGATGGCGCGCGCTCGGTCGGGTCGATCCGCGTCAACCTGTATGCCGACCAGAATGCCGGGGGCGGCGGCAATGCCGTGCGCGAGGTCGCCGACGGCCGCAACGCCGAAGGCAACAACAGCGCGCAACTGACGATGCCCGTCGCGGCGCGCGTCTATGCCGACCTGCGCGTCGGCGACGTTGGCGCGCCGCCGACCGCGATCGGCGGCGGGACGATGACGGTGAGTTGGCGGGTCGACAATGCCGGCGCGTCGGCATCGGCCGAGGGCGGCTGGGTCGACCGGGTGATCCTGAGCGCCGACGCGGTGCTCGGCAACGGCGACGACATCGTCATCGGCGAATATCGCCGCACCGATCCGCTTGCCGAAGGCGGCAGCTATACGGCGTCGCTCGACATCGCGCTGCCCTCCGACATCGGCGGCCTCTATCGCCTATTCGTCGTCACCGACGCGGGACAGGCCGTGGTGGAGCCCGATACGCGCGCCGACAACGCCAGCGCGCCGGTGGAAATCCAGATCAGCGCGACCGCGCCGAATCTGGTGGCGGACGCGGTGTCGGGGCCCGCCGGCACGGTGTTCGGCGGCGATCCCTTCACCGTGTCGTGGCGCGTCCGCAACACCGGCGACGCCCCCGCCGCGGGCGGGCATATCGACCGACTGATCCTGTCGGCCGACGGCGTCGTCGACGCGAACGATCTGGTGCTGGCCGAAGTGGTGCGCGGATCGGGGCTCGCGGTCGGCGACAGCTACACCGCCAGCGTCGAGGTGCGGGTGACCGACGGCCGGGTCGGCGACTATCGCCTGATCCTGGTGACCGATGCCGGGCAGACGGTGTTCGAGAATTTGCTGGAAGGCGACAACAGCGTCGTGTCGCCGGTGGTGCGCTTCGCCGCGACGGCGGCGCCCAATCTGGTCGTCGACAGCGTTTCGGTGCCGCCGGGCGCGGTGCCCGGCGAGACCGTCCTCGTCACCTATGTCATCCGCAACACGGGCGAAAGCGCGGCGACCGCGCCGTGGGTCGACCGTATCTATATCGACGACGACACGACGATTTCGGGCGCGCAGCAGCTTGTGTCGGTGCCGCGCAATTTCGACCTTGCGCCCGGCGAAACCTATGAGGTCAAGCAGCTCGTCACCATTCCGACCGGCTATACCGACGGCGAATGGCGCATCTTCGTGCGCGCCGACGCGCAGGGCCAGGTCTATGAAGGTGGGCGCGACGGCGACAACGACGGCATGTCGGGCGCGCTGATGCTGACCCATCCGGACTTGGTGCCGGTGCTGATCCAGGGGCCGGAAGGCGGCAACGCCGAATCCTTCACCGAAATCGAGGTGCGCTGGCAGATCCGCAACGACGGCACCGGTTCGACGCTGGGCGGCTGGGCCGATACCGTCTGGCTGTCGCGCGACGATGCGGTCGGCGCGGGCGACATCAAGCTGGGCGAGCTGATCGCACAGGCGCAGCTCGCGGCGGGCGCGATCTATGACGGGGTGCTCAAGGTCACGCTGCCGATCGACGCCAGCGGCCCCTGGCGCCTGATCGTCCAGTCGGACAGCGGCGGGGTCGTCGCCGAAACGGCGGCGGGTGAGGCGAACAACATCGGGTCGATCGCGCTCAACATCGGGCTGTCCGATTATGCCGACCTCGAGGTCAGCGACGTCACGGCGCCCGCGCAGACGATCGACGATCCCGCGCGCGTCCGCGTCGAGTGGACCGTCACCAACGTCGGCACCGGCGCCGGTTTCACCCACGGCTGGACCGACAGGGTGATCGTGTCGCGCGACGGCGTGCTCGGCAACAATGACGACATCGTGCTCGGCGAATATGTCCACAGCGGCGCGCTAAACGTCGGAGAGACCTATCGCGCGGGGCTCGACCTGATCCTGCCGGCCGGATTCCACGGCCGCTACACGCTGTTCGTGCAGTCGGACGCGAAGGGCGAGGTGTTCGAGAATGGCGCGGAGGCGAACCGCGGCGTGCTGGCGGGGAATTTCGACGTGTCGCCGATTCCGTGGGCGGACCTGGTCGTCGCGTCGGTCGCGGTTCCCGCCGGCGCGGTGTCGGGACAGACGATCGACGTCACCTGGCGCGTCACCAATCAGGGCATCGGGCTGACCAACAGCGGCGAGTGGTTCGATCAGGTCTATCTGGAACGGACCGACGGCACCGGCCGGGTGCGGCTGGGCAGCGTCAATCACCTCGGCTATCTGGCGCCGGGCGCCAGCTATGACCGCACGGCCAGCTTCCGCCTGCCCGAGGGGCTGTCGGGCGCCTATCGCATCGTCGTCGAGACGCCGGGGTCGAGCGACCCGCGCAGCGGCCCCTATGAGTTCGTGTTCACGACCAACAACAGCCGCGCGTCGGACGCGATGGCGGTCGCGCTCGCCCCGCCGCCCGACCTAGTCGTCGACAGCATCTCCTTCCCCGCGACGGGTGTCGAGGGACAGGTCATCGACGTCGAATGGACCGTCCGCAACGCCGGCACCGCCAATGCGACCGGGACGTGGACCGACCGCGTCTATCTGCGCAAGGTCGGCGATACGGGCGCCGGCACGCTGATCGGCACCTACAGCTACACCGGGCCGCTGGAGGCCGGAAAGACCTATAGCCGCAAGGAGGAAATGCGGCTGCCCTCGAAGACGAGCGATCAATATGAGCTGATCGTCGTCACCGACGCGGGGAACAGCGTCTACGAACATCTGAACGAGGACAACAACCGGCGGGTCAGCAGCACCGCGATCCTGGTGTCGGCGCTGCCGCGACCCGACCTGCGCGTCAGCGAGGTCATCGCCCCCGACCGCATCACCGCCGGCGCGACCGCGTCGATCGAGTTCAAGGTCGTCAACCAGGGGCTGGTCGCCGCCAACGGGCTGTGGACCGATCAGGTGTGGCTGTCGCTCGACGACAAGATTTCCAACGACGACATATTGGTGTCGAGCCTGCAGAACCCGTCGGCGCTCGGCTCGCTCGAGGAATATCTGTCGGCTTCGGGGACCTTCACCATCCCCAAGCGCTTCCGCGGCACCGTCTATATCCTCGTCGCCACCGACAGCGGCAACGCCATCGACGAATGGCCGAACGACACGGCGCAGAGCAATATCGTCGCGCACGAGATATTCGTCGACCCGATCCCCTTCGCCGATCTGGTGGTCGACAGCGTCGTCGCCCCGGCGCAGGCGTTCGAGGGCAACAGCGTCACGGTGCGCTACAGCGTCACCAACCGCGGCGCCGGCGACACCGACCTCGGCCGCTGGACCGAGCAGATCTGGCTGACCCGCGACAAGAACCGGCCGCATCCGGGGCAGGGCGACATCCTGCTGACGACGCTGACCTATGACGGCGGCATCCTGGTCAAGGATGCGGGATACGACCGCGAACTGACGCTGACGCTGCCCGAGGGGCTGGTGTCGGGCACCTATTACATCATGCCGTGGGTCGACCCCTATGCGACGCTGCTCGAGGATTCGCTCGCGCCCAACGTCAATCCCGACGACCCCAACGAGATCAACAGCAGCAACTATCGCGCGCGTGCGATCGACATCGTCGGCGTCCCGCCGCAGACCTTCACCCGCGCGATCGCCGTCGATGCGGTCACGGCCGATCCGGTCGGCGTCGGCGGGGGGCAGTTCAACGTCAGCTGGACGGTCCGTTCCAACGGCAACGCGGCTGCGGCCAAGTGGATCGATCGCGTCTATCTGGCCGATGCGCCGCTGCTGGAAAATGCGACGTGGCGTTTCGACCTCGGCAGCTTCGACAATCTGAATCCGCTCGACCCCGGCCAGTCCTATACCAACAGCCAGACCTTCACGCTGAACCCCGCGGCGGCGGGGATGTACGTGATCGTCGTGTCGCAGCTGGCGGGCGATCCGAACAATCTCGACAACAACGGCTTTGCCGCGACCAGCGTCACCAACGCGCCCGCCGACCTGCGCGTCGTCCAGGTCGTGCCGGCGGCGCCGACGGCCCCGGCCTATTCGGGCGAGAAGACCAGCGTCACCTATACGGTCGAGAACCGCGGCGGCGCGGTGTGGAGCGGCACCCAATATTGGACCGATGAAATCTGGATCTCGAAGGACCCGGTGTTCGACACCCGCCGCGCGCAGAAGGTCGCGACGGTCAACGTCACCAACGGCCCGCTCGGCGCCGGGCAGAGCTATAGCCGCACCGCCGAATATTCCCTGCCGCCGGGGGTCGAGGGCGAATATTACGTCTATGTCGTCGCGAACTCGGCCGGCAACACGCCGGTGCCCACCGACATCGTCCGCGACGGCGGCAACAGCGCCCTGCTCGACCGCTTCGCCAAATATGCCTTCGAACTGCCGCAGGGCAACGTTGGGCAGGCGGCCTTCCCGGTCGTCTATCGCGAGCCCGACCTGCGCGTCACCGAACTGACGCTGCCCGACACCATCGCCGCGGGCAGCACGATCACCATCAGGTTCAAGGTCGAGAATGTCGGCAACCGCGCGACGCGCGAGGACAGCTGGACCGACCGCGTCTATCTGTCGCTCGACGCCTCGCTCGACGAAGGCGACTGGCTGATGTCGCGCGAGAGCGCGCCGGGCGTGATCGTCCGCGCCGAGAACAAGCATGTCGGCGTGCTGGAGGCCGGCGAATCCTATTACGCCACCGTGACGGTGACGCTGCCCTTCGAGCTGAACGGAGCGATGCACGTCATTGCGATGACCGATTCGGAACTCGCCGATTCGGGCTATGCGAACAGCACCCTGTCGCCGCGCCTCAACGGCGTGCGCGGGTCGCTGGCGGGCAAGGTCAGCGAGTTCCAGGGCGAAGGCAACAACAGCATTGCGAAGGCGGTGACGCTGACCCCCTATACGCCGCCCAACCTTCAGGTGACGGCGCTCACCGCGCCCGAACGCGCGGTGCGCGGGCAGACCTTCCGCCTCGAATATCGCGTGACCAACAACGGCGGGGCGACCCCGGCGCTGCAGGCGCAGTGGGACGACCTGATCTATCTGTCGCGCGATCCGTTTCTCGACCTGACGTCCGACCGCTATATCGGATCGGTCCGCCACAGCGGCGGGCTGGCGGCCGGCGACAGCTATGACGTCGCGCTCGACCTTGCGGTGCCGACCGACCTCGGGACCGAGGCCTATTATGTCTTTGTCGTGTCCGACCCCGCGCGCTACAACGCCACCGGACAGGTTTTCGAGAGCGACGAGCGGGACAATATGCGCGCCAGCGCCGTCCCGATGGTGATCGAATTGCCGCCGCCGACCGATATCCAGGTCATGGACATCACCGTGCCCGATACCCAGCGGCCCGGCGACGAAGTGACGATCAGCTGGACGGTGAAGAATGTCAGCGACGTCGTCGCGGCGGGGCGCTGGACCGACGCCGTCTATCTGTCGCGCGACGCGACCTGGGACGTCGGTGACAAGCTGCTCGGCCGCGCCGATTACGGCGGCGTCCTCAATCCCGACGGCACCTATACGCTCAGCCTGACGACGACGCTGCCCGGCGCGGCGGCGGGCGACTATCGCATCATCGTCCGCGCCGACGTGCGCAACCAGCTTCACGAGGATGTCGGCGAGGCGAACAACACCACCGCGTCGGCCGAGACGCTGTCGATCGCCGTCGATACGCTGACGCTCGGCATCCCGCTGACCGTCGCGCTGGCGCCGGGGCAGGAGCGGCTCTACCGGATCGAGGTTCCCGCCGACAAGACGCTGCGCCTGCGCGTCGGCTCCGACGACGAACGCAGCATCAACGAGGTGTTCGTGCGCCACGACGAGGTGCCGACCTCGGCCGCGTTCGACGCGACCTATACCGGCCCGCTGGCGCAGGAACTGACGGCGATCGTCCCCGGCACCGAACCCGGCGTCTATTATGTGCTGGTGCGCGGCTACAGCGGCCCCGCCGACGGATCGCAGGTGACGCTGGTCGCCGACCTGCTGCCGCTGGTCATCACCGACATCCAGACCGATCGCGGCGGCGATTCGCGCTATGTGACGACGACGATCAAGGGCGCGCAGTTCCACCCCGACGCCATCGTCAAGGCGTCGCGTCCCAATATTGCCGAATATGAACCCGTCGCGTGGAAGGTCGTCGATGCGTCGACGATCATCGCGACCTTCGATTTCACCGACGCGCCGCACGGCCTTTACGACATCAAGGTCATCAACCCCGACGGCGCCCAGTCGAGCGAGCCCTATCGCTTCCTGATCGAGCGCGGGATCGAGCCCGAGGTGACGATCGGCGTCGGCGGCCCGCGGGTGATCCTGGCGGGCGACCAGGCGACCTATTCGGTGGCGCTGGAGAACCGGTCGAACCTCGACGCGCCCTACACCTATTTCCAGGTCGGGGTGCCCGAACTGGGCAGCAACCAATATGTCTATGGCCTGCGCTTCCTCGATTTCTTCACCAACGTCCGCGGCGCGCCCGAAGGCGTGCTGGCGGGGGTCAACGCGCTGGTGCCGTGGCTGGGCCTCGAATCGATCACCAACACGGGCGGCCAGCTCATCACCTCGGGCTTCCTCTACGATCATCCGGCCGACGGCTTCACGGGCTTCACCTTCAACGTGTCGACCTATCCGGGGCTGAAGGCGATGGCGGACCGCTCGTTTGAGGCGTTCCGCGCGCAGATGGCGCAATCCTTCCCGTCGCTCGACAATCTGCTCGCGGCGGGCGAGGGGAATCTCGAAAACTGGTGGGATGCGGTCAAGGACCTGATCGCCGACCAGCTTCCCGCCGCGCGCGGGGTGCTCGACCAGCTCGACTTCGTCGGCCTCTACCAATCGAACGCCGCGACGCCGAGCCGGGACGAGATTCCGTTCATCCCGTTTCGCTTCCACATCCTCGCCTCCGCGACGACGATGACGCGGGCGGAGTTCGTCGCCTTCCAGACGAACGAGGCCCTGCGGCTGCGCGACGCGATACTGGCGGCGGACGACGCGCCGCCCGCGCTGCTGGCACTCGCCGCGAGCGAGCGGGACTGGGTGAACCTGTATCTTGCCGCGCTGGAGGATGCGGGATTGCTGCGCCCCGAGGGCGAGGTGCCGCCGATCCGCACGCAGGCGCATATCGTCAGCCTGATGGCGACGCTGGCGTCGGGCATCCTCTATGGTCCGGCGGGCAGCGAAATCCGCTCGAACGGCGATTACCTCGGCTTCTTCGAGCAGGTGCGCGCGCTGTACGGCCACAAGAACGGCCAGATGGCGGCGATCGAATATATGGATCCGCGCCAGAGCCCGCGCTACACGGGCGAGGTGCCGATCCCGGCGCTTCCCGACCCCGCCGACTATGATCTGGGCCTGAGCGGTCCGACCTGGTTCGAGGCGTTCCGCGTCTATGTCCCCTGGGTCGATTTCGCGCAGCGCGGCGCGGGCCTGCCCGCCGATTTCCAGATAAACGGGCCGGAGCCGGTCGACGGCGATCCGCTGGCGCAGCTCGATTTCTCGCGCTTCTTCACCAGCGGCGGCGCGGGTGGGCGGCTGGCGTCGATCACCGGGCCGCAGACCATGGACACGCTGGGCTGGCTGCCCGCTTCGGCCGAGCTTCCCTACAGCATCGGTTTCGAGAATTCGGCCGGCTCGTCGCGCTACACGAACGAGATCCGCATCGTCACGCAACTCGACCCGCAGCTCGACGCGCGCAGCTTCACCTTCGGCGATATCCGCATCGGCGACATCACCATCGACGTGCCCGACGGGCGGACGAGCTTCCAGGCCGAATATGACTTCGTGCGCACGCGCGGTTTCATCCTGCGCGTCAGCGCGGTGCTCGACCTCTATCAGCAGCCCGCGAGCGCGAGCTGGCTGATCCAGGCGATCGACCCGGTGACGGGCGAGGTGCTGCAGGACACGACGCGCGGCCTGCTGGCGCCCAACAACGCGCAGGGGTCGGGGGCGGGCTTCGTTTCCTATGCGGTGCGGCCGGCGGTCGACGTCGCGACGGGCGAAACCATCGCCGCATCGGCGCGCGTGCTGATGGCCGGCTTCGCGCCCGAGGACACGACGATCCTCAACCAGATGGTCGACGGCAAGGCGCCCGAAAGCCGCCTGACCGCGACGCGCATCGGTACGACGAACGATTATCGCATCGATTGGAACGTCCGCGACGACAATGGCGGATCGGGCGTGCGCCACGTTACCCTTTATGTGGCAGAGGACGGCGGCGATTTCCGCATCTGGCAGCGGCGGCTGACCGACGCGTCGGGATCGCTGGTGTTCGAGGGCGAGGCCGGAAAGACCTATGAGTTCCTGGCGCTGGCGACCGACGTTGCGGGCAATCGCGAGGTGCCGAAGCCCGGCGTCAACGCCGTCGCCGACGGGTCGGGCGTCAATCTGGGCGCGCTGCCGACCGTGCCGGGGACGACGCCGCCCAATTTCGGGCAGGCGCCCGAACCCTCGCCCGCGCCGTCGACCAACGCGCTGTTCACCGCGGCCGAAGCCAAGGTTCCCGCCGCGGCGGCGCTGGCGGCGCCCAGCGAATTCGATGCGATCTTGAGTCCGTTCATCGCGCGCGCCTTTGCCGTGGGGATCGGGCAGAGCGACGGCGGCATCGGTCCGATGGCGATCGTCGAGGCGCCCGACGGCAGCATTCTGGTTTCGGGCGGCGCCAATCGCGGCACCATCTGGCGCTTCGACGCGCGCGGCGGGGTGGCGGGCATGCCGCTCGCCGAACTCGATGTGCCGGTGTTCAACATGGCCTTCGACCTCGAAGGACGCCTGTGGGCGACGACGGGCGGCGGCGCGCTGCTGCGGCTCGACCCCGATACCGGCGCGGTGATCGAACGCCATGGCGACGGCATCACCATCGCGATCGCGGTGCATCCCGAAAGCGGCGCGATCTATGTATCGACCAACGCCGGCATTTCGGTCTTCGACCCCGACAACGGCAGCGTCACCCAGTGGAGCCGCGACGAGAATCTGCGTGTCGGCAGCCTCGCCTTCGACGGCGACGGCACGCTGTGGGCCGTGACCTGGCCCGACCGCAAGCAGGTCGTGCGCTTCAACGACCGCGCGCGGGCGGAGACGATGCTGACCTTCGATGCGCCCGCCGATTCGATCGCCTTTGGGCGGGCCGGAACGCGGCTGGACGGGCTGATGTTCGTGTCGCACACCGCGGGCAAGGTCGCCGACACCGGCCTTGCCGCCGAGGGCAGCGAGCTGACGATGGTGGACATGGCGACGCTGCGCCGCATCGCGGTGGCGACGGGAGGATCGCGCGGCGACGTCGTGCACGCGACCAGCGACGGGCGGCTGCTGATCAGCCAGAGCGGGCAGGTCGATGTCGTCGCCCCGGCGACCGTGCCGGCGGTCGTCGCCACGAATCCGCCTGCCGGATCGAATGCGGTGCTGCCGATGCCGTTCCTGACCGTGACCTTCGATCAGGACATGTTCGTCGGCGCGGCCAGCGATGCCGCCTCGGTCACCAACCGCCAATATTACGAGCTGACCGACGACAGCGGCAAGACGCACGCGATCCGGTCGGTCTCCTACGACGCGGCGACGCGCACCGCGGTGCTGGAGGTCGGGACGTTGCTCGCCGGCAATTACCGGCTGACGGTCAAGTCGGGGCTCGCCGCCGCGACCGGCCAGCGCATGGCGGTCAATTATCAGAGCGCGTTCCAGGCGTATGACGATATTTCGATGCTGGTCGATGTCGTGTTCAGCGACACGCGGATGGACCGCCTGACCGGCACGATCTCCTACAAGGTGACGATCACCAACCGTACCGACGGACCGATCACGCTGCCGGCGCTGTTGACCATCGACCCGCTCGGCGGTTTTCCGGGCGTTCCGACCGACGCCTCGGGCCGCACCGACGACGGCCGCTGGCTGGTCGATCTGGCTTCGGCGCTGCCGCCCGGCGGCGTGCTGGAGGCCGGGCAGAGCACCAGCGGCCGCACCGTGTCGATCACCGCGCCGGGCGACCGGCGGCTGGAATTCGCCGCGGGCATCGTCGCCGGCACCCTGCCCAACACCGCGCCGAGCTTCACCAGCCAGGCGCCCGACCGCGCCAAGGTCGGCCAGGCTTTCGCCTATCAGGCCGCCGCGAGCGATGCCGAGGGGCAGACGGTCGTCTTCGGCCTGCTGACCCATCCCGACGGCATGACCATCGACGCCGACACCGGGCTGATCCGCTGGACGCCCGGGCCCGACAGCCCGGCGAGCGTCGCCGTGGTGGTCGAAGCCTTCGATTCGCGCGGTGCGGTGTCGCTTCAGCGCTTCGTGCTGGCGGTCGAAGGCGGCAACAGTGCGCCCGAGTTCCGCAATGCGCCGATCCGCGTCGAGGGGGCGGAAGGGCAATTGTTCGAATTCCAGCTTGCCGCCACCGACGCCGATTTCGATCCGCTCACCTATTGGGTCGACGGCCTGCCCGCCGGCGCGAGCTTCGACCCGGCGACGCGCATGTTCAGCTGGCTTACCGACTATCGCTCGGCGGGCACCTATGACGTGCGTTTCTATGTCACCGACGGGATCAGCCGGGACGAGGCGCTGATCTCGCTGGTCGTTGCCGACCGCAACCAGCCGCCGCAGGTGGTGCCGGTCGTCGACCGCAGCGCCCGCGAAGGCGATTTCATCCGCTTCCGCATCAACGCGACCGCCGACAGCGACCGGCCGCTGACCTTCTCCAGCCCTTCGCTGCCGTTCGGCGCGACGCTGAACCCGACGACCGGCGCGTTCGAATGGACGCCGACCTATATCCAGGCCGGCGACTACAACGTCACCTTCGACGTCAGCGATGGCGAAACCACGGTGCGCTTCACCACGAAGATCACGGTGCTCAACGCCAATGCGGCGCCGGTGTTCGATCAGCTCGACGGGTGGCAGGTGCTCGAAGGCCAGCTTCTGGTCTTCAAGGCGTTCGCCTTCGATCCCGACAATCCCTATTACACGCCCGCGCTGCGCAACATGCAGACCGGCGAGGTCGTGGCGACCACCAGCCTGCCCAAGACGGTGACGGTCGAGCTGTTGTCGGTGCTGCCGCCGGGCGCGACCTTCGACCCCGAAACCATGGAGCTGCGCTGGACGCCCGACAATGCGCAGGCCGGCGATTACGAGCTGCGCTTCCGCGCCACCGACACGGGCGACGGCGACGAGCCGCCGCTGTCGACCGAAATCACGGTGCCGATCCGCGTGTTCAACCAGAACCGTCGCCCCGAAGTGCGGACGATCGAGAATGTCACCGTGGCCAAGGACACGGTGGTCGAGATTCCGGTTTCGGCCTTCGACGCCGACGGCAATCCGCTGAGCCTCGCGGCGATCAACGAAAGCCCGTTCCAGCCGCTGCCGCCCTTCATCACCTTCGTCGACAATGGCGACGGCACCGGCGTGATGCGGATCGCGCCGGGCGCGAACCATCGCGGCGACCATGCGGTGACGGTGACCGCGACCGACGACGGCGACGGCACCGGCACCCCGCTGACCGGCGCCTATACCTTCATCATTTCGGTCACGAGCCCCAATGAAGCGCCGGTGATCGGCCATATCGGCAATCTGGTCGCGGTGGCCGGGCAAAAGCTGACGGCGACGATCGACGTTCGCGACATGGACCAGGATGCCTTGTCCTATGCGCTGTCGGGCCTGCCCGGTGCGACCGTGACGCCGACCTCCGTCTATGGCCGCGTGACGCTGGAGTGGACGCCGACGGCGGCTGAGATCGGCAGCTATGACGCCAGCCTGACCGTCACCGACAGCGGCAACGGCGTCACGCTGGCGGCCAGCGACACGCGGGCATTCCGCATCGTCGTCCGCGCCGCCAACAGCGGCCCGCAACTGACCCCGGTCGGCGACAAGGCGATCGTCGAGGGCGAGGAACTGCTGTTCAGCCTGCGCGGGATCGATGCCGACGGCGACGACATCAGCTTCACGATGGAGGGCGCGCCGGAGGGCGCGATGCTCGATCCGGTGACCGGGCTGTTCCGCTGGAAACCGGCGCTGAATGCCGCCGGCAGCTACCAGATCCTGTTCGCGGCCGGCGACGGCCATTCGCGCAGCACCGAGCGGGTGACGATTACCGTCGCCAACGCGAACCAGACGCCGCTGTTCGTGCCGATGGCGACGCAATTGCTGCGCGAGGGCGCCGCGTCGACCTTCACCGTCGTCGCGGCCGATGGCGACGGCGATCCGCTGTCGCTGTCGGTGGTCAGCGGCCTGCCCGCGGGCGCGCTGTTCGTCGCGGCGCGCGGCGAGCTGCAATGGATGCCCGGCTATGACCAGGCGGGCGATCATCTGATCCGCTTTGCCGCGACCGATCCGTCGGGCGCGGTCGGCACCATCGACGTGCTGGTGCGCGTCGCCAATGTGAACCGCGCGCCCACGATCACCGAGGGCTATCACGCCTTCCTGATCGGCGAGGAAAAGCGCTTCCGCATCGCGGCGCAGGACCCCGACAGCGACGACACGCTGACCTTCAGCGCCGAAAACCTGCCCGAGGGCGCGATGATCGACGCCGCGACGGGCGAGTTCGTCTGGACGCCGGGACCGGGGCAGGCGGGCGACTATGTCGTGACGCTGATCGTCAGCGACGGGCGCGCGACGACGCGGCGGACCGTGCTGATGCGGGCGCAGCTTGAACCCGCGGCGCCGACGCTGCGGATCGAGACGACCCCCAGCTTCGCCGCGACGCCGGGGCAGAAGGTGCTGCTCCATCCGACGGCGGACAGCCTGTCCGACATCGTGTCGCTGCGGCTGTGGGTCGACGGGCAGGAGGTCGCGCTCGACGCCAATGGACGCGCGACGATCACGGCCGGCAATCCGGGCAAATATTGGGTGCGCGCGACGGCGGTCGATGCCGATGGCGGAACCGCGACGGTCGAACAATGGCTGAAGGTCCGCGATCCCGCCGACAAGGCGGCGCCGGTCGTCGCGTTCGGCGGCGGGATCGACGCGATGATCGTGCGCGGGACGCTCGACGTGCGCGGCAGCATCGCCGACACCAATCTCGATTTCTGGACGCTGCAACTGATCGGCGCCGACGGCAGCGTGCAGGATATCGCGCGCGGCGATACGACCGCCGACGGCGTGCTGGCGACGCTCGACGGGCGGCGGCTGGCCGACGGCTTCTATACGCTGCGTCTGACCGGGCGCGACATTTCGGGACGCACGAGCGTCGCGAGCGCGGCGGTCGAGGTGCGCACCGGCGCCGACAAGGCGGGGCGCCATCAATCGACCCATGTCGATGTTTCGGCCCAGCTCGGCAGCGTGCCGTTCGCGCTGACCCGCGCCTATGACAGCCTGACCGGCGAATGGATCTTCCTGGGCCTCGACGTCGCGATGGAAACCAACGCCGGGACGCTGCCCGGCGTCGGCGGGGCGCTGCCCGGTTTCGAGCAGGGCACGCGGCTGATGCTGACGCTGCCGACCGGCGAGCGCGCGGGCTTCACCTTCCGCCCGGTGGCGGAGACGATCGGCTCCGTGACCTTCTATCGCCCCGCCTGGGTGGCGGACAGTGCCAACGGCTGGACGTTGCAGTCGGTCGACCGCCAGCTTCGCAAGGTCGGCGGCGCCTATTTCGATGTCGAGACCGGGCTGGCCTACAACCCCGCGTCGCCGGTCCACGGCAACCGCGACTATGTGCTGAAGGGACCGGACGGCACGACCTACGTGATCGACAGCGGCAACGGCACGGTGGAAATCCGGTCGGCCGCGGGAATGCTTCTGGTCGGCGATGGCGGCGTGACCGCGCTGGGCGGCGCGGCGCTCCAGTTCCTGCGCGATGCGGCGGGGCGCGTCGTGCAGGTGACGGGACCCGGCGGGTCGGACACCGTCTATGAGTATGACGACGCCGGGCGGCTGACCGCGGTGCGCGACCTCGCGACCGGGGCGGGGGTCCGCTACGGCTATGTCGACGGGCGGCTCGCCATCGAGATTCCGTCCGATGGCGAGGGGCGGCGCATCGACTATGCCGCCGACGGCAGCGTCACGACCAGCGTCGTGCGCGACGATCTGGGCAGCGCCGCGGCCTTCACCGGCAAACCCTTCGCCGGCACGCTGCCCGCCGGGGGCGGCAGCGACAGCTATGCCTTCACCGTGCGCGCGAGCGAGATCGCGGGGATGGAGAGCGGCGCGTTGATCCTGCGGGTCGCGACCACGGGCGATGCGATCCCCGAAATCTCCGGGCTGACCGCCATCGCCAGCAGCGTGTCGGGCGGCCAGCGGGTGACGCTGTTCGCGCTGCGCGAGGCCGGACTGCACGAACTGATCGTGACCGGCGCCGGTGCCTATGGCGTCGAGATGCGCATCGCCGGCGACGTCAATGGCGACGGCAGGGTCGACGGCATCGACAGCGCGGCGGTGATCGCGGCGCTGGCGGGCGCCGATGTCGACGGCGACGGCGTCGTCGATGCCACCGACACGCAGCTCGTCGCGGCTAACTACGGCTTCCGCGCCAACCAGGCGCCGGTGATCGCCGACGCCATCGATGCGGTGAAGACCCACGTCGACCTGTCGGCCTGGATCGACGTGGGCAAGGTCGCGACCGATCCCGACGGCGACCGCCTCTATTACCGGATCGTCGGCGTCACCGGCGGCTCGGCGGTGCTGACCGCCGACGGCCGCTCGGTCGTCTTCACCCCCGACGCCGGGTACAGCGGCGCGGCCGCAATCCGGATTTCCGCCGACGACGGCTTTGGCACCTCGGCCGAGGGCGTGATCGACATCGCGGTGTCCGACGCGCGGCTGGTCGCGATTGATTTCGACCTGCGCCGCGTCCGCTTCGCCGAAGAAGGCGGGGTGGCGCCGATCATGGTGATCGGCCAGTTCGAGGATCAGGCCGACGTCTATCTGCCGCTATCCTATCTGAACGTGACGGTCGCCAACCCCGAGGTGGTGCGCTGGGGCGACGATGGGCTGCTGACCGCGCTGCGCGACGGCGCGACCTACATCAAGGTCGAGCGGGGCAGCATCGCGGCGGCGACGGTCGTCACCGTCGGGTCGCCGAAGGACGGCGACGAGATATTGACCGCCGTCTACAATATCGACGCCTATCCCGATAATGTGACGATGATGGCGGGCGGCGCGACGCGCCGGATCGTCACCGCGCAGGACCCCGAAAAGCAGTATTTCCTCGACGGAGCGGAAGCCGGGACCACCTATGTTTCGGGCGACACCGCCGTGGTCACTGTCGATGCCGACGGCGTGATGCGCGCGGTCGGTCCGGGGGTGACGACCGTCACCGTCATCAACCGCTTCGGCGAGGACCGCATCGAGGTGCGCGTGTCCGATCCGATCGTCGGCAATGTCGTGCAGATTGGCAAGGACGGCGCGATCGTCGCCAATACCGACGGCATCACCATCGGCTTCGGCCCCGGCGGGCTGGACGGCGACGCGACCGTGACGATCGAGTCCATCGCGCTGGGCGACCTGCCGGTCGCGATGCCGAACGAGGATATCTTCGATTTCGTCGGCGCATTCGAATTCGATGTCGCGGGCGCCGAATTGACCGGCCCCGTGCAGCTGGCGGTACCGGCCGCCGGCGGTGTCGGCGCGGTGGGCGACGAGGTCTGGTTCTTCCAGAAGATGCTGCTGCCGGTCGGCGAAAACGGCGCCGAGGTCGAGGTGTGGACCGTCATCGATTCGGGCCGCATCGACGAGGACGGCATGGCGCGCGCCGAATCGCCGCCGTTCCCCGGCCTGACGCGGCGTGGCCAGATTCTGGTGGCGCGGGTCGCGTCGCCGCTGCCGCGCATCCAGCTCGACCCCGGCTATGCCGCCGCGCTGACCGCGATCATGGTCCCGGCGCTCGGCATCGCGGCGTCGGGCGGCCTTGGCGGCGCCGTCGTCGGGCTGGGCCTTGGCGCGACGGCGATCGCGCTGATGGCCGCGCCGACGCTGTTCGGACTCGCGGAGCTCGAGGTATGGCGCACCTATGCCGATGGGGAGGTTCTGAAAACGACGCTCGACGTCACCATCTCTCCGACCGACCTTTACACCAAGGTCACGGCCACGGTGCCGACGCCCAAGAAGATCAGCGACGGCACGCCGGAGATATTGGGCGGCACCGTGCAATTCGTGAACGGCAAGCCGGTCGCGGTGCTGACGGGGCGCAATTTCATCTATCCCGCCGCGACGGCGGCGCTGGGGGCGACGACGGCGGGCGACAGCTTCGCCGACATGCGCGTGGTGCTGCGCAACGGCAGCCAGGAGATCGTCCTGACCAGCGACAAGATCCGCGTACGCGAAGGCGGGACGCAGGATTTCGCGGTCGTCGAGTTCGACGTGCCGCAGCGCGTCCTGCTGGGCGTTACGGAAATCCGCGTCGAACGGCCCGCCGCCGGCACGATGCTGGACGCAAAGGGACGGATGCCCGCGAATGCCCAATATGTGGCGAGCAAGACGATCACCATCGACAACAAGGGCGGCTTTGCCTTCGCGGGCGATGCCAGCGGCGTCCAGATCATCGACCTTGCGCGCAAGGACGAAGGCGGCGCCGACCTGCTGGTGGGGCGGATCGAGTTGGGCGCGCCCGTGACCGAAATCGTCGTGACGACCGACCTCGGAAGCGCCTTCGTGGCGACCCAGAAGGGCGTTGCGATCATCGATACGCTGACGCTTCAGCAATATGACGCCGATTTCGACACGCCCGAAGTGGACATGATCGAAATCCCCGGCGGCGTGACCACGCTCGCGGTCGATCCCAACAACCGATACCTCTACGTCGGCGGGCTCGGCAAGGTCTACATCATCGACATCGACCCCGGTTCGGCGACCTACCTGCAACTGCTGGAAAATGAAACGCACGCGATCAACGTCGCGATCCGCAGCGGCGGCGAGGAGTTCGGCCACATCACCAGCATGGCGATCAACGCCGACGGCACGCGCCTCTATGTCGGCGTGCCGGTGTCGGAGATGTACGGGCCGCGCGGCTGGACCAACTATGGCAAGGACCATGGGTTGGTGATGGTCATCAACGTCGACGACCGCGACCGTCCGAAGGCCGGCCAGCCCAACGCCCGCAAGTGGCGCGAGGTGATCGGCAAGATCGACGGCGGCGTCGAGGTTTATGACATCCAGGCGACGGCGGAAGCCGACAAGATGGTGTTCGTGTCGCGCGGCGATACGCGCAACGGCGTCCACCTGCTGAGCGTCACCAACAACAATCCGATCAATTTCCAGGTCAAGCATGTCGGCGTGGCGCCGGTGATCAACGAGGGGCCGATCGGCGTCCGCGACGTCATCAACAGCATCGCCGGCATCTATTATTCGTCGACCAAGCGCGTGACGCAGGGCCAGATCTTCGACCTCGACATCCGCAACGCCGCGGGCATCGCGGTGACGCCCGACCTCAGCTACATGTTCGTCGCCGACTGGGGGCTGCCCGTCTATATGTGGTACGGCGACCAGACCGTCGCCCGCGATGTCGATGCGCTGCACCAGACCGGGTCGAAGATCATGGTCATCAAGAATCCCTTCTCCGCCGCGCCGGAGATCGTGGGATCGACGACGCCGATTCCGCTGGCGTTCCTGGAGGAACTGCGCGTCGACAGTTCGGGGCAGAAACTTTACGCCAACTATCGCGGCCTCGGGAACATCGTCGTCCTCGACATCGACGTGATCCGGGGCATCACGCCGGGGGCGAAGGACACCGACGGCAGCTACAAGTGGAAGCAGACGCCGATCGACAACGTCAATTTCGGGCATCCCGACATCTATCCGGTCGATCCGGATGATCCGGGCAGCTTCGACGATCCGACCAACCCGCCCAACTATCTGTCGATCAACGTCGCCAGGCATGGGCGCGGGCTGGCGTTGCAGCAGCTCGACGCGCTCGAACTGCTCGCGCCGCTCGGCAAGCAGGACCTGCATGGCGCGGGCGCGCCGCCGCTGACCTTCGAATGGCGGCTCGATTCGACGCTGACCGGTACGAAGAACGCCAAGGCGAAGCTCTACGTCAGTTCGCTGCTCCCCGGATCGGGCCTGTGGCCCGACGATCCGCCGTCGATCCGCAACCTGTTCGACAGCGATCCGTCTGCGGCCTCGATGGCCGGGGATCACCATCCCAATCGCATCCTGACGACCCGCGAACTCGACCCCGGGGCCTATCTCGTCAAGGCCGACGGCACGGTGGTCAAGCTGCCCGACGACCTGAACAATCCGCTCGACGGCCAGACCTGGCAGGTCACTTTCTCGCCCGAATATGCAAAGGCGATGACCGCGGGACAGCGTTACTACTGGGGTGTCGAAATCGTCGGCAAGGGCATGCGCGAAGCCGCGTCGTGGCAGGTCAAGGAAGTGGTAGCCGACGCTCCGTTCAACGGCGTCACGCTGCTCACCCACGGCTTCCAGCTCGGCCTTGGGATGATGAACTCGCCCGCGCTGTTCGGGTCGGCGTTCGAGCAGGACGGCGGTGTCTTCACCGACATGGCGGGCTTCATCACCGACGCCAGCGGCGGCGGCGTGGTGCTTTTCTACGACGGCAAGACCGGCGACTGGGTCGACCGCACGACGGGCAAGCGCAACGCCGCCGCGATCGCCGATGCGCGAGGCAAGGCGATCGTGCTGGTCAGCGACTGGTCGAGCCAGTCGGACATCACCGACACCGGCTTTGCGGAGGCCGCGGCCGATGCGCTGTTCGCGTCGCTGGTCGAGCTCAACCGCGCGTCGGGCGGCGGGATATTCCAGTCGCCGCTGCACTTCGTCGGGCACAACCGCGGCTCGGTCGTCAATTCGGAGATCATCCAGCGGCTCGGCACCTATTTCGAGGGTGCGGGGGGCGAGGACGGCATCCACATGACGACGCTGGACCCGCACGACTTCAAGCAGGACGCGCTCAACATCCCGCTGACGGACCTCGTCGAACTTCTGTTCAGCGCGGCTTCGGCGGCTACCTTCATGTTCCCGCCGCTTTCCAAGACGATCAATTACGTCAGCAAGGCCTTTACCAAGCTGATGAAGGTGGTGGGCAAGCTGGGGCTGAAACTCAATCCGGTCGAATTCGCTGATTTTTCGGACCCGACGGTGCAGGTCTGGAGCAACGTCAAGTTCGCCGACAATTATTACCAGGCGACGGGACTGACCGAGGTCAAGCTGTCGGAAATCACCGTGGGCGGCAAGACAATCACGCTGCTGCCCGACAGGATCACCGGCCCGATGAAGAAATATATCTTCACTGCGACGATGAACGGCCGGTCGCTGGTCAACAACGCGCCCGGACCGGCCGGAGGCGCCTTCACGCCCAACCGCCCCAATCTCGACGTCAACCTCGAAGGCATTTCGGGGATACAGGGCGATGACACGCTGTTCGCGATGTTCGGCCTCGGCGGACCCGACAGCCGCATCCTCCATTGGTACGCCGGCACCATCAACACCAACGTCGACAATATCCAGGGCTATCCGATCTTCCGCCGCGTCGTCGACGAGGGCCGCAGCACTTATGCGCTGGGCATCGAGACGCAGGAATTCGGCACCGCACCCTGGTATCAGGTCTATCCGGTGCTGGTATCCGGCGGAAAGGGCGGATCGAGCGGCGCGCTCGACGGCTTCGTCTCTCCCGCGATCTGGGACGGCATCGGCACCGGCTGGTTCTTCAGCGCGGTCGGCGGGGGCGCCGGGGTGCGGCCGGGAGCGATCGGCACCATCTCGCCCGTCTATGACAACGGCAAGGTCGCCAGCGCCGACAACGACAAGGCGGTGCCGACGATCTTCAACGGGGATTTCGAAAGCGGCACCAAGCAGGCGATCACCAGCTTCCTTCAGAATTTCATCTTCGATTCGGGTTATGGACGCTTTCCGCTGTCCTATGAACTGCCCGGCTGGTCTTATCATGGCGGGTCGGGGTTCACGCTGAACACCGAGGGCACGCTCTTCGGCTATCCGTTCCCCGATATCGACATCACCGGCATCTTCACCGTCCAGACCAGCCTTTCCACACTGTTCAAGGAGGTGATGAACAACGTCCTGAAGAAATGGGCGGATATTCTCGCGACCAAGCTGGCCAGCGCCTTCATCCAGGAAAAGCACGGCGGACCGCCGATCCCGACGTCGGAATCGTCGGAAGGATACCGGCAATGGTATAATGAATATTGGCTCGAACGCGCGGCGGGCGATTTCAGCCAGGGCAAGGCCGCGCTGCAGGCGATGGCGACGGTCCAGATCATCCAGGCGATCGACAATCTGATCGGCCGGCTGCTCGACGCCGGGGTCAGCTTCAATACCGAGGACGGCATCGTCACCAAGGATTTCTCGCTGTCCAAGCTGTATGAAAAGTCGGCGACCGCCGACAAGGCGGGGCTGGACGGCGTCGCATCGCTGATCACCCAGGTGTTCAACGCCTATATGGACCATTTCTTCCCGCAGCAGTCCGACTATGCGCTCATCATGGGCGGGCAGAAACTGCTCAAGGATTTCATGTCGACGATGATCGAAACCAGCGCGATGCTGGCTGGAATCGATCCGACCTCCGGCGACGTCCAGCGCGCCGAGACGGCGGCCCATGAATTCATCGACAAGGTGGTGAATCTCAGCGCGATCACCCACAATCGCCTCTATGTGCCGGCCAATGCGAATTATCTGACGTTCGACACCTTCGTGCCGTGGATGATGACGGCCAATGCCGCGATCAAGGTGACCTTCACGCCGGTGGATTCCAGCCTCGGCTCGCACAGCGAGATCGTTCAGCTCAAGCCCGGCTTCATGTCGAACAACAGCTACAGCGTCGAAGTGCCGCAGGCCTATAAGGGCAAGGTCATCACCTTCACGCTCGAACCGGTGGACATGGAAAACACCGCCACCATCGAGCACGCCTTCATGGAGCCTTCCGGGATCGAATATCGCATCCTGTGGCCCAAGACGGCGGAAGGATCGCGGCTGCTGAGCGAACTCGATGCCGACCAGATGCGGCTGCTGGAACAGCAGGGCGACTGGCTGGTCAAGCATCCCGACGTCAAGGTCCGCATCTATGGCTATGCCGACGAGCGCGGGGACGTGGCCTATAACGACCAGCTCGGGCTTGATCGCGCGGCGGCGATCACGCAGTTCCTGCGCAAATATCTGGCCGACCGCAATGCGCATCCCGAACGGGTGCTCGACCCGATCAGCCGCGGCGAGCGCTTCCCCAGCATGCAGGAGAAGGACACGGAAACGCGCTGGACGATGGATCGCCGGACCGAAATGCTGGTGGAAACATGGGATGGCGTCCCGACCAGCGGCGTCGACCGGACCATCGACCTGTCGGAGACGCTGAGCCAGATCTTCCTGCTCGACGCCGTGCGCTTCACTGCCGTGAAGTCGGGCTCGCCGATCCTGCTCGACCCCAGGGACATGGTGACGACGTCGGCGGTGGAACCGCTGACCGCGGACCAGCTCGCGCCGATCGTCACCGCGGCGCAGGCGCGCTGGGTCGGGTCGGGGCTGATCGACGGCGCGGGCGCCGCGCTCGACCGGATCACCGTCGAGATCGGCGAACTGCCCGACGGCGCGCTCGCCCGGTTCGAGAACGGCGTCATCACGATCGACGCGGATGCTGCGGGTCGCGGCTGGTTCGTCGATACGACGCCGATGGACGACGGGGAATATGAAGGCGAAACGCTGGCCCAGCTGCTCGCCGCCGCGCTGGGCAGCGAAGCCGAGGGCAAGGTTGACCTGCTGACCGTCGTGATGCACGAGATGGGGCATGCGTTGCGGCTCGACGACGTGCCGACCAGCCAGCCGACGCGGTTGATGACCGAGATGATCCGGCTCGGCGAACGGCGCCTGCCGAGCGCCGCCGATGTGCCCGACGCGACGAAGCCCGCGACGCCGCAGGGCGACACCGGTACGCCGCCGCCGACGATCACCCTGTCGTCGACGCCGGGCGGCGCGGGCGTGCTCGCGGTCCCGCCGGGCAGCGGATTGCCGCTGGCGTCGGGACCCGTGGCCACCACGCTCGCCAACGGCGATTTCGCCGCCGCGACCGGCTGGAGCGCCTTCGGCGGCGCGAGCGTCACGGGCGGCGAGGGTGTGCTTGCCGAGGACGGGCGCTATCTGTCCTATCTGCGTCAGGCCTTTGCCATTCCCGACGGCGCGACGGAGATCAGCTTCGTCATCCGCTCGGCCACGCTCGGCACCAACGGCAGCCTGCCGCCCGACGCGTTCGAGGTCGCGCTGCTCGACCCGGTCACCGGCCGGTCTCTGCTTGGCGCGCTCGACGGGCTGGACCTGACCGATGCGTTCCTCAACCTGCAGGCCGACGGGACGCTGCACCTTGCGCAGGGGGTCAGCGTAACCGGGACGCCCGGCAGCGGGTCGGCGGTCGTGACCGTGTCGCTGCTCGGCGTGGCGCGCGGCAACGGCGCCCTGCTGTCGTTCGACCTGATCGGTATGGGCGATCAGGACAGCCGCGTCGTCATCGACGATGTGACGTTCCGCACCGTGCCCAACCAGGCGCCGGTCGCGGTCGACGACGCCGTGTCGGTCGACGAGGACGGCACCGTCCTGATCGACATGCTCGCCAACGACAGCGATGCCGACGGCGATGCGCTGACCGTCGCCATCCTGACCGGCCCGAAGCGCGGCACGCTGGTGCCGCCGACGGTGCCGGGCGGGCCGTGGACCTATGTGCCCGATGCCGATTTCTTCGGGACGGACAGCTTTACCTACACGATCACCGACGGGCTGAGCGCACCGGTCTCCGCGACCGTTTCGATCACCGTCAACCCGGTGAATGATGCGCCGATCCTGGAGCCAGTGGCGAATCGCAGCGTGGTCGAAGGCACGGCGCTGTCGGTGCAGCTTGCCGCGACCGATGTCGACGATGCGGCGGCGGCGCTTACCTGGGCGCTTGTCGAAGGGCCGGCCGGGATGACGCTGTCGTCGAACGGCCTGCTCGCCTGGACGGCGGCGGGGCTGGGCGACCGGACCGTGACGGTTCGCGTCACCGATGCCGCTGGCCTGTCGGCCGAACGCAGCTTCCTGCTTCAGGTGACGCCGGTCGGCAACGAAGCGCCGGTTCTGGCACCGATTGCGCCGCAGAGCGTCGAACAGGGCAAGGCGCTGACCGTGCCGCTGTCGGCGAGCGACGCCGATGACGCGGCGGAGACGCTGGTCTGGTCGCTGGTCAGCGGTCCCGCGGGTGCGACCGTGGGAGCCGACGGCGTGTTCCATTGGGTCGCGACCGGCGTAGCCGGGCCGCGCGAGGTGGTGGTGCGCGTGACCGATCCCAAGGGCGCGTTCAGCGAGCAACGCTTCACCATAACCGTGGTGGCGGTGCCCAACGCGGCGCCGGTTCTGGCGCCGATCCCCGCGCAGAGCATAGAGCGCGGGCGGCTGCTGAGCGTCGCGCTGTGGGCGAGCGATGCCGACGATGCGGCGGAGACGCTGGTCTATAGCCTCGTCAGCGGTCCCGCAGGGGCGCGGGTGACGGCGGACGGGCGGTTCGAGTGGATCGCCGGGGGCGCCGCCGACACGCAGATGGTGACGGTGCGCGTGACCGATCCCAAGGGGGCGTTCAGCGAGCAGAGCTTCGCCATTGCCCTGCTTGCCAGTTCCAACCTGCCGCCAGTGATCTCCCCCGTGGCGGGCATCGTGGTGGACGAAGGGCAGGCCGTTTCGGTCCAGCTCGCAGCCAGCGATCCCGATGGCGACGCGAGTGCGCTCGTCTGGACGCTGGTGTCGGGGCCGGAGGGAGCGAGTATCAACGCCAGTGGCCGGTTCACCTGGCAGGCGCTCGACGGCGATGCGACGGTGCCGGTCGTCGTCCGCGTGACCGATGCGGGCGGCGCGTCGGCCGAACTCGCCTTTGCCATCGCAGTCCGCGACGTCGCGCCGACGCTGTCGGTGACCGGCGAAGCGACGGGGCAGGTCGCGCAGAGCTATACCGTGCTGCTCGGCGCCGTCGACCCCGGTCAGGACACGCCGATCGAGTGGATCATCGACTGGGGCGACGGCTCTACGCCGACGCGGATCGTCGGTACCGCCACGGCGGCAAGCCACGACTATGCGGTGGCGGGCGACTATGTCGTCCGGGCGACGCTGATCAACGAGGATGGCAGCTTTGCCGCCGTGCCGCTGGCGCTGTCGATCGCCGATCAGCCGCAGACGCCGCCGCTTCAGGTGACGCAGGCGACGATCGCCGACGGTATCCTGACCATCCGCTTCTCGCAGCCGCTAGGCGCCGAGCAGGCCGGGCGGACGGTGACGCTGATCGGCGAGCGCTTCGGGGCGATTGCGGCGACGATCCGCTACGACGCCGATGGCCAAGGCTTCACCCTGTCGCGCACCGACGGCAAGCCGCTGCAATACGACCGCTACAGCCTGTTCATCGGCGACGACGGCTTCCTCAGCCGTGACGGCCGGTTGCTCGACGGCGATGGCGACGGGGCCGAGGGCGGCGACTATCGCGCCTCGATCCTGTTCGCGCGCGCCGCGGCGGGAACCGCCGAGCTGCCCGACTTCGTGCGCGGGCCCGGCGAGCAGGTCGATGTGCCGCTGGCCGACCGTGCGGGCCTGCAGGTGCGCTTCACCAGCGAGGGCGGGGTCAGGACGCTGTCCTTCCGCGTCACCTACGACCCGGCGCTGCTGACGATCGACGGCATATTGCGCGGGGCCGACCTTCCGGCCGACGCGGTCGTCGAGTTCCGCACCGAAGCCGCGCCGGGCGGCAAGCGCGTGGCGATCGTCTCGATCGTCAGCGACACGCCGATCCCGGCGGGCGCGGTCTGGCTGCTCAGCTTCGACGCGCGCGTTCCGGCCGACGCGCCCTATGGCGCGAGCGAACGGCTGACGGTCACCGTCGACAGCATCAACGCGGCGGCGCCGAGTTCGACGCGCATGGACGAGGCGGTGCAACTCGTCGGCTTCCTCGACGACCGCTCGCCCGAATTCGACGCGCTGCGCCAGGTCGAGCGGGTCGTCGATGGCCTGCCGATCCTGTCGTCTTCGTCGGCGGAGCGGCCGCATTTCGATGCCGTCACCTATGGCACGCGCGCGGCGGTCGCCAAATGGGCGGGCGACATCCATGCCACCGCGTCGGGTAAGACGAAGAAGGCCAAGGAGATCGCGGCCGCGAAGGATGCCGCGCGCAAGAAGGACGCCAAGGCCGAAACCGCGCCAGCCGCTCCGCGCGGCCGGCAGACGGCCGCGGCGACGATCGACTTCGGCGCCACGCCGGTGCTGATGGCGAAAACCGAAGCGCCGGAGCAGGTCGATGCGCCGCTGGCACAGTGGCTCGCCGGCGCGGTCGATGACGGCGACGCGCTTGACCTGATGCCGGTGGCGCTGCCGGCGCTGTTGCTCGACCGCCGTTCCGATCCGCGTCCGCGCCGCGGCAAGGGCCGCAGGAACAAGGACCGTAAATGATGAGCGACGACAAGCGACCGGCGAAGGCGAAAGCGGCTGGGCGTCCGGCGGCCGGGAAGAGCACGCTCGCGCCGCCGGCGCCGCCGCCGCGTCAGCAGACGCTGAAGTTCCGCACCGACAATCTGAAGAGCAGCTATTGCAACATGGCCAACGTCACCTCGACCCGCGAAGAGGTGGTGCTGAATTTCGGGGTCAATCAGAATTGGGACCAGCCCGGCGCCGCGCCGGGACCGCTCGAGGTCGATGTCCAGCACCGCGTGATCCTCAGCCCCTTTGCCGCGAAGCGCCTCAGCGATGCGCTGGGCCAGTTGGTGCGCGATTATGAGCAGCGCTATGGCCCGCTCGGCTGATGCGCGGATGATCGGGTGAGCGTGGCGGCCGACATCGGGACCGCGTCGCGGTCGCAGGGGGCGGACGAGGCCCGGCTGTGGGCGTCGCTGGCGTCGGCGCGCGACGCGGGGTCCTTCTGCCAGGCCTGGCTCGACCTGCAATGCGCCCGCACGCGCGGGGTGAGCGCGGGGCTGATCCTGCTCGAGGGCACCGGTGGCGCCTTCGCCCCCGCGGCGGGATGGCCCGCCGGCCCGCAGGAGCACCCCCATCTGCGCAAGGTCGCCGAGGCGACTCTCGCGAACGGGCAGGTGGTGGTCGAGGGCGACGCGGACGATCCCGACACGATGGGCATCGGCTATCCGATCGCCGCCGACGGGCGGATGATGGGCGCGGTGCTGCTCGCCGTGACCGGGCTGACCTCGCCGCAGATGCAATTGCTGCTGCGCGAACTCCACTGGGGCGTCGGCTGGATTCACTCGCTGGTCTGGCAGCACCGCTCCGCCGGCGACGAAGGGCGTACGGAGGCGACGACCGCGGCGATGGACGTGCTGGCGGCGATGCAGGAACATGACACGCTGGCCGAGGCGGAACTGGCGCTGTGCAATGCGGCGACGATCGCCCTCGACGCCGACCGGGTGTCGCTGGGGCTGGTACAGGGCGACCGCGTCAAGCTGTCCGCCATGTCGCACGGCGCCTGGTTCCGCAAACGGTCCGACGTCGCCGAGGCGCTGGAAGCCGCGATGGACGAGGCGATGGACCAGGGCATGCTGCTGTCGGTCCCGCTGGTGCGCGAGGGCGATCCGATCCTGTTGCAGCAGGACCGCCTGCTCGCGCTGGCGGGCAAGGGCGCGGTCGCCAGCGTGCCGATGACCGACCGCGGACTGCCGGTCGGGGTGTTGACGATCGAGCGCGCGGTCGATGCCGATCCGTTCGATGCCCGCGACCTGCTGCTCGCCGAAACGATCGCGGCGCTGGTGGCGCCGGGGATCGCGCTGCTGCGGCGCGAGGAAAGATGGATCGGCGGCCGCGTCCGGCGGCACGGCATGGACGGCGCGCGCGCGCTGTTCGGCCCGCGCCGTCCGCTGGCGAAGGCGCTGGGGATCGGCGCACTGCTGTTGCTGCTGATCCTGTTCATTCCGTTCGCCCAGTTTCAGGTGCGCGCCGACGCCGAACTCGAAGGCCAGGTGCAGCGCGCGGCCTCGGCGCCCTTTTCCGGCTTCATCGCGCGGTCGCAGGCGCGCGCCGGGGACGTCGTGCGCGCGGGGCAGGTGCTCGCGACGCTCGACGACCGCGACCTGATCGTCGACCGCGCCCGCGCGCTCGGCGAGGTGCAGCAGCTCGACCGCCGCTATCGCGAGGCGCTGGCCAAGCACGAGCGTGCCGACATGAGCCTGGCCGGCGCGCAGCTTCGCCAGGCGGAGGCGAGCCTGCGCCTGATCGAATATAAGCTCGCGCGCACGCGCATCGTCGCGCCGCTGTCGGGTGTGCTGGTGTCGGGCGACCTCAGCCAGAAGGTCGGGACGCCGGTCGAGGAAGGCGACGTGCTGTTCGAGGTCGCGCCGCTCGGCAGCTTCCGTGTCGTGCTGAACGTCGCGGAGGAGGATGTGAATTATCTGCGCCCCGGGCAGCAGGGCCGCTTCGCGCCGACGGGACTCGCGGGCGAGACGGTGCCCTTCACGGTCAGGCGGATCACGTCGGTCACGGCCAATGTCGATGGCGAGAATGTATTCCGCGTCGAGGCGGAGCTGGCCGGCGACCGCCGCGCGGTGCTGCGCCCCGGCATGGAAGGCGTCGCCAAGGTGAAGATCGACCGGCGCAGCAACGCCTGGATCTGGACGCGCGGCCTGCGCGAATGGCTGCGGCTGTTCTTCTGGAAGTGGCTGCCCTAGAGCATGAAGCATTTCGTTGAATCCGTTCGTGTCGAGCGAAGTCGAGACACCCGTCGGCCCGGCGCCACGCTGATGGGTGTCTCGACTTCGCTCGACACGAACGGGTTTCTGGATCTGCCTCGAGATAGGCTGTCGGATTGGGCGCGCGATGGCCAATCCCTTTGAAAGCGCCTCCTGGTTCCAGGTCGCCCGGCTGAGGCCCCGGCTCAAGACGCATGTGCGCGTCCGGCGCCACCGCTATCGCGGCACGGTGCAATATGTGCTCGACGACGGCGCCGCCGGCAAGGCGCACCGGCTGACAAAGGGCGCGTGGCGCTTCGTCGGGCGGCTCGACGGCGAGCGGACGGTCGAGCAATTGTGGGAGCGGCTGGTCGAGGAACTGGGCGAGGACGCGCCGACGCAGGACGACGTCATCACGGCGCTCGGCCAGCTGCACGGGTCCGACCTGCTGTCGACCGACATGCTTCCCGATATCGGCGAGCTCATCAAGCGGCAGAGGAAGCAGCGGCGGCAACTGCTGATGCAGAATCTGAAGAGCCCGATGTCGCTGCGGATTCCGCTGGTCGATCCTGATGCCTTCCTGACCCGCGCGATGCCGTGGGTGCGGCCGCTGTTCGGCTGGGCCGGGCTGGCGCTGTGGCTCGCGTTGGTCGGCGCGGCGCTGCTGGTCGTCGGCACCCACTGGCAGGAACTGACGACCAATATCATCGACCGGGTGCTGTCGACCGACAATCTGCTGATCATGGCGGTCTGCTATCCGCTCGTGAAGACGATCCACGAGCTCGGCCACGGCTTCGCCGCCAAGGCATGGGGGCGAGAGGTGCGCGAGATGGGCGTGATGCTGCTCGTCCTGTTTCCCGTCCCCTATGTCGACGCGTCGGCGGCAAGCGCCTTGCCGAACAAGTGGCAGCGGGCGCTGGTCGGCGCCGCCGGGATGGTGTCCGAACTGTTCGTCGCCGCGTTTGCCGCGCTGCTGTGGGTCATGCTGGAGCCCGGGCTCGCGCGCAGTTTCGCCTATAACGTCATGCTGATCGCCGGCATCTCGACCGTGCTGGTTAACGGCAATCCGCTGCTGCGCTTCGACGGCTATTATATCCTCGCCGACCTGCTCGAAATCCCCAACCTCGGCTCGCGCGCCAATCGCTATTGGGGCGATCTGGTCAACCGGCATGTCTTTCGCACCCACGACATGCCGCCGTTCGACGCGACGCCGGGCGAGAAACGCTGCTTCCTCGTCTACGCCCCGGCGGCCTTCGTCGCGCGCATGGTGATGCTGTTCGGCATCGCGCTGATCGTTGCGTCGCGTTTTTTCCTGATCGGCGTCCTGATCGCGCTGTGGACGCTGTGGACCGGGGTTGGCCTGCCGCTGTGGAAGATGGGGGCGCATGTCGTCAGTAGCCCGCAGCTCCATCGCAACCGGGGCTTCGCGATGCGGCTGACGGGCGGCGCGGTGGCGGCGGCGCTGCTGATCCTGTTCGTCATTCCGGCGCCGCACCACGTCAACGCGCAGGGGGTGGTGTGGCTGCCCGACCAGGCGCATGTGCGCGCCGCGACCGGCGGCTTCATCACCCGCGTCGCCGTGGGGGAGGGAAGCCAAGTCCGCACCGGACAGTTGCTGATCGAGACCAGCCAGCCGACGCTGGAGACCGACGTCGCGCGGCTCGACTGGCGGCGGCGCGAGTTGCAGGCGGCGGCCGATGCCGAACTGGGCGGCGACCGCGTCAAGCGTCAGATCGGTCAGTTCGCGATCGACGAGGCCGAACAGAAGCTGGCGATCCAGCGCGAGCGCTATGGCGAGCTTCGCCTGCTCGCGGGGGCGGAGGGGCGGTTCGTCACCGCGCTGGCGCCCGCGTCGGACCTGCCGGGGCGGCATGTCCGCCAGGGCGAACTGATCGGCTATGTCACCCCCGGACAGGCGGAGGTGGTGCGCGTCGCGGTGACTCAGGACGACATCGACCTCGTCCGCCGCGAACTCGTCCGCGTCCGCTACCGCATCGCCGCGCTGCCCGGCGCGACGCACGAAGGGCGTGTGGTGCGCGAGGTGCCCGGCGGCACGCGCGACCTGCCGAGCGAGGCGCTGGCGCTGGGCAAGGGCGGCACCATTCCCACCGACCCCACCGATCCGAACGGGCGCAAGGCGCTGGGCCGCGTCTTCCTGTTCGACATCGGCCTGCCGCCCGAACTGCGGCAGGTGCCGTTCGGGACGCGCGTCCATGTCCGCTTCCAGCTCGGCTGGGAACCGATCGGCTGGCAGGTGGCGCGGCGGCTGCGCCAGTTGCTGCTGTCCCGGTTCAATGCCTGAGCTGTCCGTCCTCCGCGAGCGCGCCCGCGACTTGTGGCGCGAGGTGCGCAGCGACGCGCGCCCGGTCATCGCGCCCTATCCCGAGCGCGGCCCCGCGCCGTCGTGGAAATGGGATCGCCCCGTCGACCTGCTGGTCGGCCGCGCGCTGGCGGGCGAGCGGCCAGCCATGCTCGCGCGGGCGGAGGCGATCGCGGAGGCGGCGGAGGCGCTCCGCCCGCTGGATGACGCGGACCTCGACGCGCGCTGCGCCGCGCTGCGCGTCAGGCTGATGCGCCATGGACTTTCCGACCCGGCGTTGATCGATCAATGCTTTGCGCTGATCCGCGAGGTGACGGGGCGGATGCTGGGGATGCGGCATTTTCCCGTGCAGCTGATGGGCGGTCTGGTGATGGTCGAGGGCGGCCTTGCCGAAATGGCGACGGGGGAGGGCAAGACGATCACCGCGCTGCTGCCCGCCATCACCGGGGCGATGGCCGGCATGCCGGTGCATGTGTTCACGGTGAACGACTATCTCGCGGAGCGCGACGCCGCCAAGCTGCGCCCCGTCTACGAACGCTTCGGGCTCAGCCTGGGGGTGGTGATCCACGGGCAGGAGACGCCCGAACGCCGCGCCGCCTATCGCGCCGACGTCGTCTATGGCACCAACAAGGAAATCACCTTCGACTATCTGCGCGACCAGACCGCGCTGGGGCCGAAGCGCGGCGCGGCGCGGCGGGTGATGCGCGACCTGTTCGGCGACCGGGCCCGCGAACCGCTGATCATGCGCGGCCTCTATTTCGCCGTGGTCGACGAGGCCGATTCGATCTTCATCGACGAGGCGCGCACGCCGCTGATCCTGTCGGCCGAGATGCCGGCGAACGACGACGGCCTTTATCTGGCCGCGCTCGAACTGGTGCGCCAACTGGAGGAGGGGCGCCATTATCGCATCCGCGAGGCCGACCGCGCGGTCGAACTGACCGAGCGCGGCCACCGCGTCGTCGCCGAGCTGTCGGAAGGGCTGCCGCAGACGCGCTGGCGGATTCGGCAGGCGCGCGAGCAGATCGCGTCGCAGGCGATCGCAGCGCTGCGCCTCTATCAACGCGACCGCGACTATATCGTCGCAGAGGACAAGGTGCAGATCGTCGATGAATCGACCGGCCGCGTGATGGCTGACCGGTCGTGGGAGGGCGGGCTGCACCAGTTGATCGAAGTGAAGGAGGAGGTCGAGCTGTCGGGCACGCGCAACACGATGGCGCGCATCACCTATCAGCGCTTCTTCCGCCGCTATCTGCGCCTGTCGGGAATGAGCGGGACAGTGAAGGAAACCGCGCCCGAACTGTGGGCCGACTATGGACTGAAGGTCACGGTCGTGCCGCGCAACCGCCCCAATCTGCGCCGCGATCGCGGGCACCGGCTCCATGCCGACGCCGCCTCGAAATGGGCCGCGGTGGCGGAGGCGGTGCGCACGGTGCGCGAGGAGGAAGGGCAGCGGCCGATCCTCGTCGGGACGCGCTCGGTCGGGGATTCCGAGGCGGTCGCCGCCGCGCTCGACCGCATCGGCATCGCCTGCCGCATCCTCAACGCGCGGCAGGACGCCGAAGAGGCGGAGATCGTCGCGGCGGCGGGCCGCATCGGCGCGGTGACGGTCGCGACCAACATGGCCGGACGCGGCACCGATATCGAACTGTCGAAGGAGGCGCACGCGGCGGGCGGGCTGCACGTCATCCTGACCGCCTTTCACGAAACCCCGCGCATCGACCGCCAGCTCGAAGGGCGCGCCGGGCGGCAGGGCGATCCCGGCAGCACACAGGCGATCACCGCCATCGACGACGAGCTTTACGCGCTGTTCGCCCCGCGCGCCGCACGGGCGCTGAAAGCGTCGGCAAAGGCCTGGCCGATAGAGGGGCGTCCCGCGAACCTGCTGCGCCGCTGGGCGCAGGGCGCGGCCGAGCGGCGTCATGCCGCGTCGCGCCGCCAGACCGAATTGTCAGAGGAACGGCTGCAAAAGACCATGGCGTTCAGCGGCACGGCGTAGGGGGCGGGCCCTGAAGATCGCATCAGGCTTTCTTCCGCGTTTGCGCCGACCCTGGATCGGGTCGGCACATATGTCTTCAGGCAGGTAAGGAGCTGTTCCCCGGCGAAAGCCGGGGGCCACGCGGGCAGCACTGTGCCATCTGGACTCCGGCTTTCGCCGGGGAACAGCCCCTTGTCGAAACGGGATGATCGCCGATCGGGCCGGTGGCGGCGCTCTGGCAATCGGAAGCCTTCCCGCCGGCGTCAGGGCGTCTTGATGACGGCGTCCTGCGCCGGCGTCGCAGCCGTTCCGATCGCGATCGGCTGCGGAATCGGCGAATCGGCCTCGAACAGCGAGACGCGATCGCGCACATCGTCGTAATGAACCATCGGATCGTAAAGCAGCGACGTTTCGAAATCGAGGTGGCGCGCCTCGGCCCGGCCCATCGCGGCGAGCAGGGCAAAGCCGGCAACATAGGCATCGCGCTCGGCCGTCACCAGCGTGACCTCGGCATTCAGCAGCTCCTGGTCGGCGTTGAGCTGGTCGAGCAGGGGACGCAGGCCGTTCTTCACTTCGGCGCGGATTCCGACCAAAGCCCGCTCGTTGGCGCGCACGCCGCTGCGCGCCGCGTCGATGACCCGGCTCGTCGATCGCCAGTTGGCGAAGGCGGAGCGCGTTTCCGCCACCGCGTCGCGCTCGGCGGCGGCGATCTGCTCGACCGTCACGCCGTATTTCTGCCGCGCCTGCCGCGCCTGCGCTGCGACGCGGCCGCCCTGATAGAGCGGCATCTTCAACTGCACGCCGACATAGCCGGTCGTTCCCTGATCGCGGTTGCGCGGTCCGGTGTTCGGCGCCAGCGACCCCAGATAATCATAGCGGTTGAGCCCGCCGATCGCGCTGACGCGCGGCAGATTCTCGGCATCGGCGACATCGATATCGTGTCTTGCGGCGCGGTTTTCGGCCTGCGCCGCGAGCAGCGCGGCGTTGTTGTCGAGCGCGATGCGCACCGCTTCCTCCGACGTCGCCGGGAATTGCGGCAGCGGCGGGGGCGGGGCGAGGTCGCCCGGCGGGTTGCCGACGAGGCGGATATAATTCTCCCGGCTCGCGATCAGCCGCGCTTCGGCGGTTTCGAGCTGGCTGATGGCGAGCGCGACGCGCGCTTCCGCCTGCGCGACATCGGTCGGTCCGGCGTCGCCGACGTCGAAGCGGTCGCGCGTCTGGGCCAGCGTATAGTCGATCACCGACCTGTTGCGCTGGTTGAGGCGCACCGTCGCTTCGTCGCGGATGACGTCCATGTAGGCCGCGACGACGCGGGTGAAGAGGTCCGATTCGGTGCTGCGCAGGCCGTGGCGGCTGGCGTCGCTGCGGGCTTCGGCCGACCGCACCGAATTGCGGACGGCACCGAAGCTGATCAGCGGGACGTTCATGTTGAGCTGTCCGACGAGCTGGCGATCGGGGTCGGAGGTGAAGAGGTTGCCGGTCTGATCGCCCTTCAGGACATTTTCCTGATAGACCGCAGAGGCTTCGAGCGTCGGCCGGCCAGCGGCGCGCGCGATCGGGACATTCTCGTCGCCCGCGCGCACCTGCGCGCGCTGCGCGGTCAGCGTCGGGTTCGAACGATAGGCGGCCTCCAGCGCCTCGTGCAGCGTTTCGGCCTGCGCGGCCCCCGAAGCGAGCAGCATCGCGGCGCCCCCCAGCAGTGCCATTTTTCGCATCATCGCTCGAATCTCCTGTTCTCGCTGGCTTGCCCCCACGCCGTCATGTGCGCGGTGACGCTTTTCCGCCGATTTCAAGCCGGCAACGAAGCCCGGCGGGTAGCTTGTTGCCCGGATTGGGAAGCTCCAGCCGCATCCCGAAGGTGCCGCTGGCCGCGTCGAACACGCGGTCGATCACCTTGACCTGCGCCTGATAGGACCCGCCCACCGGGTCCTCGGGAAACACCGTCACCATGTCGCCGACGTGCACCGCGCCGAGCTGCGCGATCGGGGCGAACACCTCGACGTTGAGCGGGTTGATCTGGGCGATGGTCAGGATGTGCGACGTGCTCGGTCCGCGATATTCGCCCGGCGCCATCGCGCGCTCGACGACGACGCCGTTGACCGGGCTGCGAACGGTCTTTTCGGTCAGGATGCGCTGGGTGCGGACATATTCGAGCTGGGCGACGCGCTGGTCCTGCGCCGCGGCGCGGCGTTCCTCCGCCGCGGCATCGGCGTTGGCCTTTGCCTCCTCCACCTTGTCGCGGGCGAGGTGGGTGCGGATCTCGTCGCTGCGGCGGCTGACCGAAGCGAGGTAGCCGGCGCGGGCGTCGGCGGCGCGCACCGCATGCGCATTGGCGGCGCGGGCCTCCGCGGCGGCGGCGCTCGCGCGGTCGACGTCGGCGCGGAGGCGTGCGACGACCTGTCCCTTGCCGACATTGTCGCCACGGTCGACGTAGATCGCCTCGATAACGCCCTCGACACCGCTGTTGACCCGCACGACGCGGCTTGGTTCGATCAGACAGTCGTTGGGGCGTGTGGCGTCGAGGCCGGGCGGCGCCACCGTGTCGACCGGCGGCGCGAGAGCGAGTTGCTGAGCGGCAGGTATCAGGGGCTGGATGGCCAGTTGCGCCGTGGGGCGGCTGTCGGCGCTGCCGTCCGCCAGCGCAAAATATAGACCACCTGCCACGGTCAGGGCGGCTGCACCCGCGATGAATATGCGCTTTCGATCGGTCATGCGCCCATGTCCCCCCAATGGCCCCGGCATTTCCGCATCGACATCCGCGTGCAGACCTTCCGCCCTCGTCTTGGTTAGCGGCGAACCGGAGGAATTCGGATCACAGCGAGAGGCGAATTTTCGATGCTCGCCGGAAAGCGGGAATTGCGTTAAAAGCAGGGGCTTGCGCGATGCTGTGTCACAATATTACTCTGAATGAAATTTTGCTCGCAGTGCAAGGGGGGGGATTCGACCATTGACTAATCTGCAGACCGGGCTTCTGCTGAGAAGCTGGCGCGAGGGTGGGGTTGATGGGCGCGATCAACTGATCAGGAAATTCTATCCCGAATTGGAGCAAGTTGCGGCGGCGCGATTACGACGCGAACAGAATTCGTCGCTTTCGACCGGTGATCTGATCAATGATGTAGTGCTTCGGCTGGTACAGATGGAACGTATCTCGCTGGCCGACAAGTCGCATTTCATTGCGCTCGCATCGCGAATGATGCGTCATATCCTGATCGACCATGCGCGACTGCGTTCATCTTCGAAGCGCAGTCATCGCAAGGTCGAACTGTCCACGCAGATCAAGGACGGCAGTTTCCTCCGCATCGATTTGGCTGCCCTCGATGCCGCATTGATTCGCCTGCGGGTGCTGGACGAGGAGCTGATGGAGATCGTTGAAATGCGCTATTTTGGAGGCATGACGACGGCCGATATCGCCGAGGTTATGGAGGTGTCCGAACCCACCGTTAAGCGACGGTGGCAGGTAGCGCGCGCGTGGCTGGCCGACGCAATTGCCAATCCCATCGACCCGGTCTGAGTACACCGCCCACGACGATTGTCCAGGTGGATGGGTCCCGAATCAGCGGAGCGCGCCGAAATCCGATATCGGCCGTCCAGCCGCGCATTTTTCCAGATTGGCACGCATTCCGGGCAGGAACTCAGCGAAGAAGCCCGAGAGTGTGCCGCGCTTTTGAAGGTCCGCGAAGTCGCGTTCGGCCTGCCGCCACGAATCACAGGCCAATGTGCGGTTGCCAGCGTCGCGACCGATGATCCCCAAAATCATATGAGAAAAGCCGTGCGCGCCGAGGGTGTTCGCCGACCGTTTGACTGCCAGAAGCTTTTTGTGTCCGGAGATTACGTCACGTTGCGTGGCGATCGCCTCGGCAAAGCGTCCTTGGTCGCGCAGCCACTGCGCCTGTGCCTCACGGATGCCTGTTGACATGGTAATCAAGCCGTTATCCTGCGTTTCGATCGCCATTAGCCGGTCGATGGTGGATTGGGCGAGGCCGATGAAATGCGCGGCATCGTCGTCTTTGGCGAGCCGTGAGGCCGGGGCGAACGCATTATAGCCTGTCCAGGCGAGCATATAGAGGACGAGCGGATCGTGGGGCAGCGCCTTCTCCAGTTCGCGGAACCGCTGCTCCGCATCTCGGAACAGCGGCAGACTCTGCGCCATCGTCGCATCGTCGAACGACAGGACATAGGCGCGGTAATAATCGGCATAGGCGCGATCGAGTTCGGCCGCGCGCGACGTCTGTTCCTCTGCCGGCCAGTCGCCGACTTCTTTTGCGAGACTCTCCGCCAGCGCCTGGACGCGGGGCATGTCGTCGGACAGGTCCGCCAGTTCCAGCTGGGCCTTGCGCACCGTGCTGCGCGCCTGCATCCAGCCGAGGTCGCGGCCGGCGGCCGGGGTGCTGTCGAGCGCCTTGACCGCCTTGGCAATCGACCGTTCGGCCGCCTTGGTGTCATTGTCCGTGTGCACCTCGATCACCGACTGATGCGCATAAAGGCGCGCGAGAACCGGCGCGGTCGCCAATTTCGGGTCGGTGATCGCGCGGAGCAGCTTTTCGGCTTCACCCAGATTGACCTTCGCCTTCGCGCCCTCGCCGAAGTTCGGTTCGCCCGGAACGCCCTGTATGCGGGCGAGCTTGATGAAGCCTTCGGCCGCCTCCAGCCGCAGGTCGTCGCGAATGTCGGCCGATGTGGCCAGCGCCGATAGATAGGATTGCGCCCGCTCGGCCAGGCTGACCCGCGCCTCTGTATTACCGACGACGCGTTCCAGCCGGTCGTTGAGGTCGAACAGCATGTAATGCGCCAGATCGCGCAATTCGTTGAACCGTTTCGCCTCGCCCGCGCGGGCGGTTTCCGCCACCGAATAGGCCTGCCATGTCGCGCCCAATGCACCCACGATCAACGCAGCTGCGGCGGCCGTCGAGAAAACGACCAGACGGTGACGCCGGACGAACTTGCGCACCGTATAGGCGCGTCCGCCTTCCATTGCCGCCACCGGCATATGGTCGCCCCAGGCCGCCACGTCGGCCCGCAGGGCGTCGACAGTGGCGTAACGGCGGGCCGGGTCTTCGGCGGTCGCACGTGCGATAATCGCCCGCAGCTCCGCGTCGCCGGCGTCGGGAACGATCATCTTTTCGAGCAGCCGTCCCAGCGAATAGATGTCGGCGGCAGTCGTCACTTCCGAACCGGTCATCCGTTCCGGCGCGGCATAGCCGGGGGTCAAGCTCAGGTTTTGCAACGACGAACGGCTGGCCGGCTCGGCGCCGGGCGCTTGCACGCCGCTGTCCGCCAGACGCGCGATACCGAAATCGATCAGCTTGACCGTGCCGTCATGCGTAACGAGCACGTTCGACGGCGTCAGATCGCGGTGAACGATCAAATTCTGGTGCGCGACCGTGACCGCGGCGCAGATATCGCCGAACAGCCTCCGGCGCTCGGCGGCGGAAGCATCGCGCTCGTCGATCCACTGCAGGACGGGCAGCCCGTCGACATATTCCATGACGATATAGGGCGATCCGCTCTGGGTCGCGCCGCCGTCATATAATTGTGCGATATTGGGATGCTTCAACGAGGCGAGCGTCTGCCGCTCGCGCTCGAACCGTTCGACCAGCGATTCCGACAACAGGCCTGGCTTGATGATCTTGATCGCGGTTACATGTAAGAAATCGCCCGTTTCGCGCTCGCCGCGATAGACCGATCCCATGCCGCCGCGCCCGATCCGCGAAACGATGCGATAGGCGCCGATCCGTTCCGGCGCGTCCTCTTCATAGAGCGCGTCCGTCGCTGCGCCGGTCTGCAACATCGACTTTCGATCGGCCTCGCGGATCGCATTGATTCGGCTGGCCAGTTCGGGGCGTCCCTGGGTGTGCTGCGCCACCCAGGCGTCGCGTTCGCCCTCGGGCACGTCCAGCATCTGTTCGAACAAGGCCAGCGCCTGCCGTTCCAGTTCGACGTCAGTCATGCACGCACCCCCCAATTATCCTTGACCCATAGCGGCGGCGGATTGGCCGCGCGACAGGTTGACCTTGACCCGATTCTTTTAGCGCAATCCGTCGCAAAAGAAGATCGTTTACGGAGAATGAGCAGTTCCGGGCGATTCGATCGGGCCAAATGATCCAACTTCATTGTGTAGCGGCCGTCACCGACGAAATCCATGTTGCGCGACCAAGGGCGGGCGTGGCGATGGAGCAATACATGCTTGCACAAAGAGAGCATTTCATCTTGCAACCGGCCGCGTGCCATGGCGCAAACATCATGCGCGTTGCCTGACCCTAACCCTGGTGTCCGCACAGCCGGGGGAAGGTCATGTCCACCTATCGGAGGGCCACGATGCGAAGAAGCAAGTTCAGCCGCGAGTTCAAGTTTGAAGCGGTGAGGATGGTCCGCGAACACGGGGTTGGGCACGGTTATCAGCTTTTGTCATAAGTGCGACGAAATTCGTCACCGGACAATCGGGGGTGAGGAATCCTAGATCGCGTCGAACGCAACGACGACGGATCCGATATGCCGAACAAACTCTTCATGCTCGCCCTGCCGATCGGGATGGCGCTTCTGACGCCGATCGCCAGCCCGGCCGCCCGCGCGGCAGACGCATCGCAGGCGGCTGCTGGGAACTATGAACAGCTGGCGGCCCAAGCAGAGGGCCGCATTGGCGATCCTGAATTCGACTACCGGCTCGGCATCGCGGCGCTCGACGCCGGCCGCTATGGCGAGGCGGTGATCGCGCTGCAGCGGGTGCTGGCGGTACAGCCCAACAATGCCCCCGCGCGCGCCGAACTGGCCCGCGCCTACGCGCTTGCCGGCGATATCGATACCGCGCGCGCCGAATTCGCGACCGTTGTCGACGACCCCAGCCTGCCGGACCCGGTACGCCAGCGCTTCACCGGCTTCGTCCGCCAGTTCGACAAGCAGATTTCGGGCGGCGGCTCCGATGTGTCGGGTTTCTTCGACGTGCGTGCAGGCTATGACGACAATATCAATGCCGCGACCGACCTCAACAGCATCGTCATCCCGCTGTTCAGCTTCCTTGGTCCCGGAACGCTCGGCGCGGGCGCGGTCGCGCAGGCGGACGAGTTCTACGAGGTGCAGGGCGGCGTTTCGGCCGTCACCGCGATCGGGCGGCAGGATCGGCTGTTCGCAAGCGCGCTCGGCAACTGGCGCGACAATTTCGGCAGCCGCCGCTTTGATCAGGCCGCCGTCACCGGGACGGCGGGCTATGCGCACAGTTTCGCCAACCGCGACGTCGTGTCCTTGTCGGGGCAGGTGCAGCGCTTCTGGTTCGGCCACGACGGATATCGCACCTCCTATGGCGTGATCGGCCAATATACCAAAACGCTCGATCGCGGCCGCGCGCTGACGCTGTCGGCGCAGTGGAACCGGCTGGACTTCGACGTCGATCCGCTCCGCGATGCAGATCGCTATGCGCTCGGCGTCGGCTATGTGACGCAGAATGTGGTCGCCAACCTGACAGGCGGCAAGGAAGAGACGCGCCACCAGGCGGGCGACGCCCAGTCCAACTGGTTCATGGGCGCCAATGTTGGCGGTGAATTCCTGGTCGCTCCGCGTGTTGCGCTGGTTGCCGGAGCCGCCTTTGACCTGCGCCGATACGACCAGGCCGATGCGCTGTTCCTTGTCGAGCGCAAGGACGAGCGGCTCGATCTCACCGCCGGGGTCAAGGTCGCGCTGACCGACCATCTCTTCCTCCAGCCGCGCGCCAGCTGGTCGCGCAACTGGAGCAACATCGCCCTTTACGACTTTGAACGTTGGACGGCGTCGGTCGGCCTCCGCTTCGAATTCTGATTTGCCTGACCTCCGGGAGACATGACACCATGAACCGCACTTCCACCCTTCGTTTCGGCACCGCGCTGATGGTGACTGTATCCGGCCTTTCGCTCGCCTTGCCCGCGCGGGCGGGCGAACTTTTGTTCGCGTCGAACGGCGACAAGACCGTGTCGATCGGCGACCGTGTCAGCCAGATGAAGGGGCTGAAACAGGTGCGGATGAAGGGCGGCGCGGTCGTGTCGATCCTCGACGCCGCCGATTATCGCCTGAACGCCGACGGGTCGATCGACCTCTATGCAGGGAGCGTTACGGTGGCGGGTGGCGACGGTTCCACGGTGGTGCGGATGCCCGATGGCGTCGAGGGCCGCGTGACCGGCCGCGCATCGGCGGCGAGCTTCAGCGTCGGGACCGACGGCAAGGGACGCGGCCATGTCCTGTCGGGACAGGTGCAGGTCGGCAGGGGCGGCGACATGCGCCGCTTCGACGCGGGCGAGATGTTCGCGATCGCACCGGGTCGGCAACCCCAACAAGTGGTGTCGAACGGCGCGCAGGCGACCCCCGACGCCGATGCGCCCGCCGAGATGCTTGTCGCCGACATGCAGAGTGGCGGCCCGGTCGGGGCGGCGGAAAATGGCGTGCCGGTGACGCTCGGTGACGCGCTGGCGGCCGCCGGGGCGTCGAGCGACATATTGGCGGCGGCGCGGCGCGTTGATGCGGCGGTTGCGAACCCCGCGATCGAAACCTTCCCCAGCGGCGACCTCGCCCGCCTCGTCGCGAGCGCCGGCGGGCTGGAGCGCGCCTTTGGCGGCACGCCCTTTCCGGGCGCGCAGGCCGATATCATCCGTACCTATATTGGCTGGCTGGCGGCGGGCAACGGCCGCGCCGACTTCCTGACCGCCTATGCGGGCTTCCTCGGCCAATATCTCGACCTGATCCGTTCGGGTGCGGCGCCGTCGAGCTTCGAGAGCGCGAGCCTCGGCAATATCAACGCCTTCCTCGCCTATGCGGGCCGCACCGGCCGCCTCGCCGATCTGGGCGCGCAGGACCGGGTGCTGGCACAGGCCTATCTCGCCTTCCTGCGGGGTGGCGGCAACCCCGACCTGTTCGCCGACGGCTTCACCGACCTGACCGAAGCCTATTTCGCCTTTGTCCGCGGCGGCGGCGATCCTGCCGCCTTTACCGGCGCCAGCGCGGCGACGCTCGATTCCTATATCCGCTTCCTCGCCGACAGCGGGCTGGTCCAGCAGCTTGCGGCGGCGGATCGTGCGCTGCTGCTCGCTTATCTCGGCAATGGCGGGCTTGCCTTCACTGGCCAGTATCGCGATGCGCTGGGCGCCTATTTCACGCATCTGGCGAGCGGGCGCCGGCCCAGCGATTATGCGGCGCTCGATGCCGCGACGCTGCGCGCCTATCTGGAAACGCTGTCGGACGCCGGCTTGCTTTCGACGCTGGGAGCGGATCAGGCGCAATTTTACGGCGCTTATCTTGCCTTCCTGCGCGGTGGCGGGTCGCCCGACGCCTTTGCGGGCCTGCCCGCCAATATCTTTGCGGGATATGCATCGCAGCTCGACGGCTATTTCGCCTATCTCGCCTCGGGGCAGCTCCCGTCGGGCTATCAGGCGGCCGATGTCGCGCTGCTTCAAGCCTATCTCGCCCAGCTTCAGGCAGCGGGGGCGCTCGACCGCTTCCTTGGCGAACGCGCCGATTTCTTCGCCGCCTATCTCGCCTTCGTGCAGGGCGGCGGCCAGGCCGACGCCTTCGCGGGTCTGAACGCGAATATCTTCGCGGGCTATGCGGCGGCGCTGACGGCCTATTATGATTATCTCGAAAATGGCGGGGTGCCGTCGGCCTATGGCGCGCTGACGCAGCAGGCGATCCGCGACTATATCGCGGCCCTTCAGGGTGCAGGCGCGAGCGACGCCTTCCTTGCCGATCTGTCCGAATTTTACGGCAGTTATTTCGCCTTTGTCGCGGGTGGGGGCAATCCCGATCAGTTTGCGGGCCTGCCCGTGCCGCCCGACTTTCCGGCCTTCGCCGCCGCGCTCAACGCCTATGCCGCCTTTCTGGCGGGTGGCGGGCTTCCCGCTGATTATGATGCGCAGCAGCTTGCGACCCTCCAGGACTATCTGGCGGCGGTCGCGGGTTCGGGCCAGCTCGACAGCCTGCTCGGAGCGAATGCCGACCTCCTGTCGCGCTATTTCGCCTATCTGGCGGGCGGCGGGACGCCGAACGGCTTCACCGGTCTGCCGGTCTATGCCGATTATGTGAGCGCGCTGAACGCTTATTACGCCTTCCTTGCGAACGGCGGTCTGCCGGCGAACTATACGGCGCTGACGCAGGCGCAGGTGCGCGCCTATCTGGCGGCGCTCGACGGCGCGGGCGGCTTTGCAAGCCATGCCGACCTCGACGCCTTCTTCATCCAATATTACGCCTTTGTCGCCGGAGGCGGCGATCCGGCTCAATTCGTTGGCCTGCCTGTCTATGCCGACTATGTCGCGGCGCTGAACGCTTATTATGCGTTTCTGGCGAATGGCGGGCTTCCCGCCGACTATACCGCGCTGACACAGGAACAGGTCGCGGCCTATCTCGCCGCGCTGAGCGGCGCGGGCGGCTTCGGCAGCCACGCCGACCTCAACGGCTTCTTCGCGCAATATTACGCCTTCATAGTGGGTGGAGGCGACCCGGCGCGGTTCACGGGGCTGCCGGTCTATTCCGACTATGTGACGGCGTTGAACGCCTATTACGCTTTCCTTGCGGCGGGCGGCCTGCCCGGCGACTATACTGTGCTGACGCAGGAACAGGTGGCTGCCTATCTGGCGGCGCTCGACAATGCCGGGGGCTTCGCCAGCTTTGGCGCTCTCAACGCCTTTTTCGGCCAATATTACGCCTTCATCGCCGCCGGCGGCGATCCGGCGAAGTTCGCGGGCCTGCCCGCCTATGCCGACTATCTGGCGGCGCTCCAGACCTATTACGCCTTCCTGCTCGGCGGCGGGCTGCCGTCGGAATATAGCGCACTGACGCAGGAGCAGGTCGAAACCTATCTCGCGCTGCTCGACGAGGCGGGCGTGCTCCAGTCGGAACTGTCGGGCGAAACGCTCGCCTTCCTGACCGACTATCTCGCCTATCTCGAAACCGGCGGCAATCCCGATCAGTTCGCCGGTCTGCCGGGCAATGGCACCGACCCCGGCACGCCCACCAACCCGGCTTATGCGGGCGGCTTCCCCAACGCGGCGAGCGGCGCGCGCGCTTTCGCGGTGAATGCGGGCGTCAGCTATCAGGCGTCGGGTTCGCCGACGCTCGACGCCAATGGCGTGCTCACCGACGCGGGCGACCTGGGCATCAACAATGCCCGTGCGGTCGATGTCGCGGGCGACGCGTCGGTGGTCGTCGGCCGCTATGTCGACGGTGCGCCGCGCTTCCGCGGCTCCGATACCAGTGTCGGAACCGGTGGCGGCATCCCCTGGGTGGTGACGGCTCCGCTGGCGAACCCGCTGCCGACCAGCGGGACTATCGAATATGACGTGTTCGCCGCGACAAAGCCCGTCTTCTCCTCGGGCAGCGGGGCCGAAGGCACGTTCGACGCCAATCTGACGATCGGCTTCAGCACCTCGGGCTATGGCTATGGAATCGATGGTTCGATCCTCATGCCGGAGGATAGCGGCGACATCCGCTATGACTTCGCCTCCGCCGGCCGCGCCAATGGCGAACTGGTGCAAACATTTGCGACGGGCAGCGTGTTCAACATGAACGGGACGATGACCGGTATCGGCGATGCCTGTCTCGACAATGATTGCACCATCCTGTTCTTCGGCGGCTTCGGCGGGTCGGAGGACCGGATCGGCATGACCTATCAGACGGTCGACAATAATAACTTCCGCACCGCGAAGCGCATTCAGGGCGCGGTCGCCTTTGCCGCGGTCGAAGGTCCCGGCGGCGGCGGGACCGATCCCGATCCGGAACCGGGACCCGACCCGGTGCAGAATGACGGCATTGCGGCGCCGGGCGCTCCGGGCAATTATTTCCTCTATGCCGGCGCGGGCGGCAGCGGCAGCGCAACTTCGTCGACGATGACCGTCACCGATGGCCAGCTGGTCGAGGCGCGCAGCTCGCGCGACAGTGTCAGCTACACCGCCAATGCCAATACCAGTGTCGAAAAGGGCGGCGATGCCGGCGTGATCGGCTGGTCGCGGCTTGGCAATGTGTCGGTCGGCTATCGCAACTCGAACGGCCAGTCCTTTACCGCCCAGCCCTTTGCCAGCCAGTTCTGGCATTCGATCTGGGGTACGCCGGCGACCGACCTGCCGACCAGCGGCCTGATCAATTACGACCTTGTCGGCTTCACCAGCCCGACGCAGGCCAATGCGCAGGCGGGCAGCGGCAGCTTCTCGGGCGATTTCGCGGTCGATTTCGCGACGCTGATGGCCGGAATCGATGCCGATGTGGCGTTCAACGGCGAAACATACAGCTTCGCCAGCGCTGGCGGCGTCGCCGCGCCGTCGATGGCGATCCGCGACGACGGACTGGGCGCGCGCCGCTTTTCGGAGAATCTCGAAACCTTCATGTCGGACGGCACGCGCGTCAGCCGGGGTACCTTCCTGCAAGGCTTCCTCGCCGGGGCGGGCGCATCGCATGCGGGGATCAGCTATGACATCCGCGTCGCTTCCAGCAACAGGATCCAGGGTACGGCCGCCTTCGCCGCGCCCGGCGGCACGGGCGACCCCGGCGACGGGGAATCGGGCGGCGATGGTGGTTCAACGCCGCCGCCTACCGCATCGGGCAATCCGGCGAGCGCCTCGGTCCTGACCGACATGTTCGTATCGGAATCGGGACGTAGCGAGACGATGAGCCTCGGCACCGCCACCGGGAATTTCGGCTTCGTCTCCTATGACACCGACGATGCGGGCGAGATTGTCGAGATGCGCCAGCATTTCAATTTCCGCCTGTCGGACAAGATCGGGACGGCGCGCAACGCCGACATCGGCCTGACCGACAGCGGGACGGTCCGCTGGACGCGCTGGACCGAAGGGACGCTGGACGTCGTGCGCGCCGGAGGAGTGCCGCCGATCAGTTTCGATGAAAATCAGGGCTATCATATCATCGTCGGCACTCCAGCGACCAACCTGCCGACAACGGGCCGCGTGGACTACCAGCTTGCCGGCGGAACCAGGCCGACATCGGTCGCAGGGATCGGCGCGCCGGGCGAACTGATCTCGGGCGCGGCGGCGGTGCTGTTCGACACCACGCCCAAGCTGGGCATCGAAATGAGCTTTTCGCAGAACGGATCGACCTATGCGATGCAGACGGCGGGCGGGCTTGCCGATGTTGCCGCGAGCGAACTCAGCATCGGCGCGAACGCCGGGTTCCGCGCGATCGGCACCTATGGCCAGGGCGTCACGGTCGATGGCGCCGCCTGCGCCGGATGCCGCCCGATCTGGGAAGGCTTCCTCGCCGGCGACGGGGGCAAGGAACTGGCGCTGATGTATCAGATGCAGCAACGGAACGGCGACCGCATCATCGGCGCTGCTGCCTTTGGCCCCGCACCGGTCGGCAGCAACCCTTATGCCCGCATTCCGCAGGGAACGGCCTCTGCCCCCGTGACGCTGACCCCCATCGCAGCCGTCCCTGCGCCGCCGGTCGCGCCGCCTCCGGTTGCCGGGGCGGGAACTCCGGGCGCCGACTGGAACCGCTGGTCCCCGGCGACGGGCATCGCCCAGCCGGTCGACTCCGGCGCCGCCCTTGCCTCGGTTCCCGGCGGCGACCTGACCGCCCAGCGCCAGCGCGCCGAACAGATGCTGGGCGGCCTGATCAGCTTTTCGACGCCGGAACGCTAAGCTAACGGGCTTTGTCATCTCCCTGACGGGCTTGGTGTGTGGCTGGCCCGGACCGTGCGCGGCATGGTCCGGGCCTGCATCATTATCAGGGAGGCTATTATGAAGAGTTTCATCGGCATCACCACAACCGCCGCCTTGCTCGCCGCCGCCAGCGCGCCGGCCATGGCCAAGGAAGAGGCGGTTGCGCTCACCAAATGCGACAGCAGCCATGGCACCATCGCGATCGTCGATGGCGACACGCAGGGATGGTCCGAATATGGGCTGGGTTCCCCGCGCGAGCTGATCAATTCGCTGGCGATCGATTCGGGCTGCTTTACCCCGCACAGCGCGGCAAGCGGCGCGCCCGCCGATTTCCTGATGAACGTCGTCGCGGGCGATTCCGAAGAGGTCGACAAGTCGATCGAGATGGCCAAATCGGCGGCGGTCGAAGGGCTGGTCCGTTCGGGCGCGGCGAGCAGCATCGTGTCGAAAGTGCCGATCGGCGGCGCGCTGTTCGGCGCATTCGGCGGCCTTGGCGGCAAGAAAAAGCGCGTGGCGGCGGGGATCAAGCTGATCAGCCCGGCCACCGGCCAGACGATCGTCACCGGATCGGGCGAGGTGAAGAAGAGCACGCTCAGCTTTGGCGGCAGCAATGCCTGGATCGCGGGCGCCGAGGCCGCGGGCTATGGCGCCAGCAAGGATGGCAAGATGCTGGTCGAGGCCTTTATCAAGGCGTTCAACAGCGTGTCGGGGCAGGGGGCCGTCTTCGCCTCGCTGCCCAAGGCAAAGCCCGCGCTCGCCGCCGCGCCGACCGCCGCCGGCACGGTTGTCGCCGTCGATACGGTGCTGCGCGCCGGGCCGGCCGACGGTGCGGCCGAAGTCCGCGCGCTGCGTGCGGGAACGCAGCTGACCCCGGTGGGTGGGCGCAACGGCCTGTTCATCGAGGTGCAGGATCGTTATGGCACCAAGGGCTGGGTGTCGGTTGAAGATCTTGGCTGACCGTCCGGCTTGCCCCGGCTTCGGGCCTGTGCCACAGAAGCCGGGGTCGCGTTTCCTAAGGGGGGATTGCAGCGTCAACAGCATGGAAACGCTGAAGATCCTGTATGTCGAAGATGACCAGCGCGCCGCTGGCGAGTTTCAGGAACTCGCGGCCGTGCGCGGGGACGTGGTGGCGTGGGAACGCACCGGCTCGGGCGGCTTGCTGCGCGCGGGCATGGAGCAGTTCGACGTCATTATACTCGACCGGATGCTGGGCGACCTCGACGGGCTGACGATCCTCAGACGATTGCGCGAAAGCGGCGTCGGGACGCCGGTGCTGATGCTTTCCGCGCTCGGGCGGACCAGCGACCGGGCCGAAGGACTGGACGCCGGCGCCGACGATTATCTCGCCAAGCCTTTCGAACCCGAAGAGTTGATGGCGCGGCTCCGCGCGCTCTGCCGCCGCGCCTCGGGCCGCGAGCATAGCGCGGTGATCCTCTATGGCGCGTTCGAATGCCATGTGAAGGCGCGGACCGCCTTTCGCCAGAACCGGCACCTACCGCTCAGCCCGCGCGAGTTCGGACTGTTCCGCTATTTCATGGAAAATGCGGGCGAGGTGGTGACGCGCGAGATGCTGCTGCGCGACGTGTGGAACATGTGTTTCGACCCGCAGACCAATGTCGTCGACGTCAATGTCGGACGGTTGCGCCGCAAGCTGGAGGAGGGTTTTGCGACCCCGGCGCTCGAAACGATCTGGGGGTCGGGCTACCGCCTGCTCGACGGGCGCTGACATGGCCGTGCGCCGGTCCATCTTTTCGCGGATTGTCGCGCTGGCGATCCTGTTGTCGCTGGCGCTGGTGTCAGGGCTGTGGGTGCTGACCGACCAGACGATCCGCGTGACGCTGGAAGGGTCGGCGCGCAAGGCGGTCGATGTCGATCTTGCCGGCCTTGCCGACATCCACGCCTCTAGCGGGCGCGAGGAGCTGGAGAGGCGCATCCGCGATCGTCTTGCGATCACGCCTGTCGATGGCGCAGCGCCCCATTATTTGCTCGCCGATGCCAATGGTGCGCGGATCGTCGGCGACATTGCGGCCTGGCCCAAGCTCGACGCCGATATTTCGGAAAGCGGGACGATCCGGATCGGCAAAGGCACCACCGCCTTCGCTCGCGCGACCCGGCTGGGACCCGACCTGCAACTGATCGTCGCGCGCGAGCCGGCGGATGGCGGTGCGTTGCTGCGCCGGGTGATGCTGGTGTTCCTTGCCGGCGGAGCGCTGTTCATGGCGCTTGTCGGCGGCCTTGGCCGCCTTGCCGCCGGACGGCTGCACTGGCGGATAGAGCGGATCAACGATGCCTTTCGCGATCCAGAAGAGGGGCGCCTGCCCCCACCGGGCGGATCGAGCAAAGGGGACGAGATCGACGAGCTGACCGCGCATAGCGTGGCGGCGATTGCGCGGCAAAAACGGCTGATCGAGGCTTATCGCGAAACCTCTGACCAGGTGGCGCACGAGATACGAACCCCGCTGATGCATCTCGATGGACGGCTCACCAAGGCGCTGGCGGCGGGCACCGACGAACCGATTACGACGCATCTGATTGGCGCGCGGACCGATATCAAACGGCTGGTCGCCATGCTCGAATCGCTGCTCGATATCGCCGCGAGCAAGGCGCGGCAGGGCGATCGCCATGGCTTGCGCCCCGTCGATCTCAGCGATCTGGTGACACGCATATGCGAGCTTTACGCCGACAGCGCAGAGGAATCGGGGCATGATTTCGGCTGGACGGTCGAACCCGGTGTGATTTTCAGAGGCGAGGAAGTTCAGCTCAGCCAACTGGTCACCAACTTGCTCGACAATGCGTTCAAATATGTGCCCGCAGGCGGGCGCGTGCGCCTGTCGCTGGCCAGCGGGCCGGTGCTGGCGGTCGAGGACGACGGGCCCGGAGTGCCGGAGGGCGATCGCGAAAAAATCTTCGACCGCTTCTATCGCAGCCGCGCGACCGAGGCCGATTTGCCCGGCAGCGGCTTGGGACTGGCGCTGGCGCGGGCGATCGCGGAACGTCATGAACTGACCATCGGGCTCGATCCGTCCGCCAAGGGCGCGCGCTTCGTCATAAGGGGAGAAGGATGATGAAGGGACATCGGAACGGCGCGCTGGCCGCGGCGGGCAGCGTCCTGTTGCTCGCCGGATGCGCGGCGCATTCGGCCCCCGCGTCGATGGTCGATGCCTCGCGCGCCAGCCGGCTGGCGGGAGAGCTGGCTGCGGCCGAAGCGGCCTTCGACGCGGGCGACGACAAGGCGCTCGCCGCGGCCGTCATGCGCATCGACCGGCGCAGCGCCCGCCCGCTAGACACCGGGAGAGAGGATCTGCTGCCGTTCTGGCGCGACCGGGTGCGCGATGCGGTCCCGCCGCTGCGCGGCCGCGCGCTCGGCCCCGGCTATGTTCGCGGCACGCTGGCGCCGGGCGCGGCGACCAGCATGATGCAGCTTTTCCTGTCGGGACAACCTGCGACGATCGCCGCCAATTCGAACCCGTCGAAGGGCCTCAGGCTCAAGATATATGAAGCCGACGGCAAGCTGGTGTGCGACCGGCGCCCCGCTCAGAGCGGCGATTGCCGCTTTACCCCGGTGTTCACCCAGCGCTATCGCATTGAATTGTCGAACGGCGGCGCGGGGAGCGCCCGCTATTATCTGGTGATCGATTGATGAAGGTCCAGGCGGGCCGGCAACGAACGTTGGGGGAGGACGGATGAGCGGGACAAGGATCGGACTGCTGCTCGCGGTCGGGATGGGGCTGCTGGCGGCGCCGGTGGCGGCGCAACCCTCGGCGGTCGATCGCACCCGGCTCGACGCGCTGATCGCCCAGATCGAGAAGGCCGAACCTGAGGCCGATCAAGCCGCCTATCGTGCGCTGGCCGACGAAACGCTGGCCGAAGCGCGTCGCCTCTATCCCGCCGGTCATCCGGAGGTCGCGGCTCGTGAAATCTACGTCGCGCTATCGCTCGCCTCGTCGGGGGAGATGGACCCCGCGCTGGCTATCGTCGACCGTGTGCTGCCGAAGCTCGAAGAACAGGTGGGCTATCGTCAGGCGTGGCGCAACGCGCTTGGCGCGCGCGCCTATATCCTCAATTTCAAGGCCGATCACGCCGCAGCGCTGGCGATCAACGAGCGGCTCGTCGCCGATTATGCGGCCGATCCGCAGTCCCCGAAGTTCGACCATGCGGTGATCCTGTCGAACTTGGCCGCCTCCTATCTGGAGCATGGCCGGCTCGACGACGCGCTCGATCGCAATGCGCAGGCGATCGAGATGGGCCTCGCCATCGATCCCGTCCCGCCCGCCGTCGCCGTGTGGAGCGCCAACCGCATCGTCTATCTCTATACGTCGGGGCGGACAGAGGAGGCGATCGAGACAGCGCAAGGATCGCTCGCCCGCGTCGGCGGCGCGCTGGGCGCCGACCATCCGATGATGGCGAACCTCTATGCCAATCTGGGCGCGATCTTCTATCGCCTGAACCGTCCGAACGATGCGATGCCGATGATCCGCCGTGCCTTCGAACTGACCGAGCAGGCGACGGGCGGACCGAACCAGAACAGCGCCGCGATGCGGGTGCAATATGCGCAGGCGATGACACGCGCCGGCCAATATGAAGGCGCCATCGCTTTCCTCGATGCCGCGACACCGATCATCGACGCGCAGCTTGGCGCCGAAAGCGACCGCGCGCTCGCCGCGCGCGATACGCGGCTGGTCGCGCTGCTCGGCGCGGGGCGTGGCGCGGAGGCGGAGGTGCTGGCGCGCGATCTGCTGGCGATCCGCGACGCGCGCCTGCCCGAGGGGCATCGCGACCGCGCCAATGCACGCGACAATCTGGCGAAGGCGGCGCTGGCCAACGGCGACTGGGCGGCCGCCGAACAGGCGGCCGCCCAGTCGGTGGCGCTGCGCGAGACGCGCATGCCCCCCAGCCATCCCGACCTGCTTCTTGCGCGAGCGTTGTTGCTGCGCGCGCAAGATCGCGGGGACAGCCGCCCGGCGGCCGAACTTGTTGCCGCCGCGCGCGGGCTGTTCGCCGCGCTGACGCTCAACGCCAATCTGGCGCGCGGATCGGCGCAGGCCGAACGGCAGCGGCCCGCCTATGGCTGGCTGGCGGAGATTTTTGCACGCCGCGGCGCGGCCGAAGAAGCATTCGAAACGCAGCAATGGGCGGCGCGGACGGGTCTCGACGATACGCTCGCCATGGCTGAAAGCGAACGCGCAGCGGCAACCGACAGCGACTTGGGGACGAAAGTGGCCGAGCGCCGCCAACTGCTCGCGGCGCGGCAGGGACTCGAAGCGCGCATCGACGCCAATCTCGCACGCCCCGATCCGGCCTTCGACCTTGCCGCCGTCACCGCCGAACTCGATGCCAACCGTCAGGCGATCGCGGCGCTCGACGCCGCGCTTGCGCCTGCCGAGCGCGCACGGCTAGTCTTCACGCCGTCGACATTGAGCGACCTGACGACGGCGGCGTCCGCCGCCGACGAAGCCGCGCTGGTGATTACCGACCTCGGCGGACCGTGGCTTGTTACCGTGGCGTCAGGCGGGCGGACGAAGCAATATCTGCTCGCTGCCGATGCCCCTGTGAATGCGCTGGTCGGGCGGCTTCGCGCGGCGATCGATGATGGCGCTATCGACCGCTTCGATCGCAGGACAGCGGCAGACCTCTATACGCTCCTCGTTCCCGCCGAAACGGCGGCGATACTTCGCCCTGCGCGGCGCCTGTCGGTTGTCGCCAACGGCACGCTCGGTGCGCTGCCGTTCGGCCTCCTTGTGCCCGATGTGCGGCGGGATGATTATCTGATCGACCGCGTCGCGATTCGCCGGCTCGTCCGCGCTCCGCGGCCGGGCGACATGGCGATGGGGAAAGGCGCGGTGAGCCGCGCGCTTGTCGGGCTGGGCGGCGTCGAAGGCGGCAAGGTGGGCGCGCTGATGGCGATGCGTTCGGTCGGAACCGCGCGCGCGATCGACGCGCTTCCGGCCCTGCCCGGCGCGGAGCGCGAACTGGCCGCGTTGGCGGCGGCGATCGGCGCTGACGGATCGCAGCTGCTGATCGGCGCCGACGCGACCGAGGGGCGGCTTCGCGCGACGCCGATCCCCAGCGGCGCGGTGCTGGCTTTCGCCACCCACGGGCTGTTGTCGGGCGAACTCGATGGTCTCGACGAACCGGCGCTGTTGCTGACGCCGGCCGATGGCGACGACGGGCTACTCAAACCCAGCGAGATCGGTGCGCTCGACCTCCCGGCAGGGCTCGTCATCCTGTCCGCTTGCAACAGCGCGGGCGGGGCCGATGCCGACCGCCCGCAATTGTCGGGGCTGGCGCAGGGCTTTTTCCTCGCCGGGGCGGAGCGCGTAATGGCCAGCCACTGGCCGGTGCGCGATGACATTGCCCGGCGGCTGTCGGTCGGTACGGTCAAGGGGCTGGGCCGCGGCGATGACCCGGCGGCCGCGCTGCGCAGCGCGATCCTGTCGGTCCGGCGTGGGACGGATGGAGAGGCGAAAGCCGACCACCCGGCGCTATGGGCGCCGTTCGAGCTGTTTTCACGTTAGGTTTCGTGGACAAAGGCCGCTATTTTGTGATGGTCAGGGCTTATGCGGTCGGCGCCAGGGGGCAGCGCGATCTTGTTGCGCCGGCGCCATCGCTAGGCGAATTTACGATCCGCGTCGGCGACGGCGGCAAGCGTTCGAAAAAATAGGGCATTCCCGCGCGTTCGACCATCGGCAGGTCGCGTACCAACGAGACTGTGACAGCAGCCAGCACGGTGCGGCAATGTATCAGATTGCTGTCGGTTCCTTCCGTCTATGCGCCGCATAGCCGCGCCGGGAACCTCACCGGCATTGGTCGATCGACGTTCTATGAACTCATAGAGGCCGGAGTGTTTGAAACGGTAAAGGTCGGTCGATCGCCTTCATCAGAATTGCCAGCCTCAAGCGCCTCTTCGAGAAGAGTTAGAGAACTGCTTCTCCCCTTCGATCATCACAGGGCGGAATTATGATCGATCGCAGCGGGACAGCCTATTGGTTTCCCGTTTTATCCCCCATTTCGATTCCCATTTTTTATCTTTGACGAATGAGGGTATTAGTGCGGGTACGAGCTGTCACGAGGGAAATAATTTCCTCTATTAACATGATCTTAGAGTGATGATACGGCTCCCGCTACCCTCCACGTCTTCCACCGGTTCCGACCGATGGTTTCCTGACAACCGCTAATCCTCGCCCCGTGCCGACTTGCGAGCCTTTCCCAGCGTCGCAATGATGCCGTGCATCATCCGGATATCGTTGTGCGACCAGCCGGTTTTGGTCAGCGCGGTGCGCAGGGTGCGCAGCGTTGTTGTCGTGCGTTCGGGCGGAAAGAAATAGCCCGCCGCATCGAGGTCGCGGACCAGATGGTCGATCAGATCCTCTAGTTCCTTGTGCGGCGCGGGCGGATCGAGCGGAACATCGGGCGGGCTGGCGAGCGCTTCGCCCTTCGACCATTCATAGGCGAGCAGGATCACCGCCTGCGCGAGGTTCAGCGAGCCGAATTGGGGGTTGATCGGCACCGTGACGATTTCGTGCGCGAGCGCGACATCGTCGCTTTCAAGGCCCGATCGCTCGGGGCCGAAGACATAGGCCGATCGCACCGCCCGCGCATGAACGTCCCGCGCAGCCCCCTCTGGCGTCAGCACCGGCTTGGTCACACCGCGCTTGCGCACCGTGGTCGCATAGATATGCCCGCAATCGGCGACCGCCTCGGCGAGGCTGTCGAACACCACGGCATCGGCGAGCACCACATCGGCACCCGACGCCGCGGGCCCCGCATCGGGATTCGGCCAGCCGTCGCGCGGGGCGACGAGGCGCAGCTCGGTCAGTCCGAAATTGAGCATCGCGCGCGCGGCCTTGCCGATATTCTCGCCGAGTTGCGGTCGGACGAGGACGATGACGGGGGGAGGGGCCTTGCTCACGAGCCGTTCTGGTGCGCCGCTTCGCTGATCGTCGCGGCGAATTCCTCGAAATCCTTGGCCTCGGTGAAGTCGCGATAGACGCTGGCAAAACGGATATAGGCGACATTGTCGAAGCCCTTCAGCGCCTCCATCACCATCGCGCCGATCTGTGATGCCTTGACCTCGTTTTCGCCCGAGGTTTCGAGCTGGCGCTGGATGCCCGAGACGAGCCGTTCGATGCGCGCGCCATCGATCGGACGTTTGCGGCAGGCGATCTGGACACTGCGCATCAGTTTCTCGCGGTCGAAAGGTTCGCGCCCGCCGCCGGCCTTGAGCACGCCGACTTCGCGAAGCTGGATGCGCTCGAAGGTGGTGAAGCGCGCCCCGCAATCCTCGCATTGCCGCCGCCGCCGGATCGCCGCGCCGTCCTCGGTGGGACGGCTGTCCTTCACCTGGCTGTCTTCATGGCCGCAATAGGGACAGCGCATGGATCAGCGACGAACCCGGCCGTAAAGCGCGATCGCGGCGCCCGCGAGCAGGCCGATGGGCCAGCTCACGACAGGCAGCACCGCGCCGGCGACGGCTCCGATGCCGCCGCCGATCAGCACGGGTTTCGTCGAGGGATGGTCCATCCCTTCCTTGCCCATCGCCTTGATTTCCTCGACCGTATCGCCAAGCAATGTTTCGATTCCGGGCTTTGCCATCGGTCAGCCTCCATAGATGGGGAAGCGCTCGCACAGCGCGCGGACGCGGCGGCGCACATCGGCCTCGACGTCGGCGTCGCCATGCTCGCCCTTGTCGCGCAGCGCTTCCAGAACGTCGGCGACCATATCGCCGATCTCCTCGAATTCGGCGATGCCGAAGCCGCGGGTGGTGCCGGCGGGCGAGCCGACGCGGATGCCGCTGGTCTTGATCGGCGGCAGCGGGTCGAAGGGAATGCCATTCTTGTTGCAGGTGATCGCGCTGCGTTCGAGCGCCTCGTCGGCGTCGCGGCCGGTGACGCCGAGCGGACGCAGGTCGATGAGCGCGAGGTGGGTATCGGTGCCGCCCGCGACGACATCGGCGCCGCGCGCCTTCAGCCGGTTCGCGAGTGCCTGCGCGTTAGCGATCGTCGCCTTCGCATAGGTCTTGAACTCAGGACGCAGCGCCTCGCCGAAGGCGACCGCCTTCGCGGCGATGACGTGCATCAGCGGGCCGCCCTGCAGGCCGGGGAAGACGGCCGAGTTGATGCGCTTGGCGATCGCCTCGTCATTGGTCAGCACCATGCCGCCGCGCGGGCCGCGCAGCGTCTTGTGCGTCGTCGTGGTCACGACATGCGCGTGCGGCAGCGGCGAGGGATGCGCGCCGCCCGCGACCAGCCCGGCGAAATGCGCCATGTCGACCATCAGCAGCGCGCCGACGTCGTCGGCGATCGCACGGAAGCGCGCGAAGTCGAGCGTGCGCGGATAGGCCGACCCGCCCGCGATGATGAGGGCGGGGCGATGCTCTTTCGCCAGCGCCTCGACCTGGTCGAAATCGACCAGATGATCGTCGGCGCGCACGCCGTACTGCACCGCATTGAACCATTTGCCCGACATCGCCGGCGCCGCGCCGTGGGTCAGGTGGCCGCCGGCGTCGAGGCTCATGCCGAGGATGGTCGCGCCAGGCTTGGTCAGCGCCAGCATCACCGCGCCGTTCGCCTGCGCGCCCGAATGCGGCTGGACGTTGGCGAAACCGCAGTCGAACAAGGCCTTGGCGCGGTCGATGGCGAGTTGCTCCACCTCGTCAGACGGCGCGCAACCCTGATAATAGCGGCGACCCGGATAACCCTCGGCATATTTGTTGGTGAAGACCGATCCCTGCGCTTCGAGGACCGCTTTCGAGACGATATTCTCGCTCGCGATCAGCTCGATCTGATATTGCTCGCGTTCGAGTTCATGCTTCATCGCCGCCGCGACCGCGGGGTCGACGGTGCCGACGCTGTCGGTGAAATAGCCGGCCGATTTGATGGGCTTGTCGAGCGTGTCTGTGGTCATCGGCTGGTCTCCAGTTGGGCCAAATTGAACGGGGGCTTGGAAAGCTTTTCGACGCGGCGCACGTGGCGGTCGCCGGCGAAATCGGTGGCGAGGAAGGCGGTGATGCACGCCTTGGCCATGTCGATGCCGGTCAGCCGCGCGCCCATCGCGACGACGTTGGCGTCATTATGTTCGCGCGCCAGCTTCGCCGACAGCGGCTCGGACACGAGCGCGCAGCGGCACGCGGGGTTGCGATTGACCGAGATCGAAATGCCGATCCCCGATCCGCACAGCGCGACGCCGCGTTCGGCGCTGCCGCTCGCGATCGCTTCGGCCAGGCGGTATCCGTAATCGGGATAATCGACGCTGTCCGGGCCGTCGGTGCCGAGGTCGGCGACCTCGTGCCCCTCGCCGCGCAGCCAGTCGGCGAGCAGCACCTTCAGTTCATAGGCGGCATGATCGGAGGCGATGGCGATGCGCATGGCGCGTCTCCTGCGGCGAAGAAGGAATCGATGCGCGCGCTTTAGGCGAAGTCGCCTGAATTGACCATAAGCGAGGTGGCAAATTTGTGACGCGGGCGATACAGCCGCCGCATGTCCGACACGATCATGTCCCTGCTCATGCTCGCCGCGGTCGCCCTGACCGGCGGCGCTGTCTACATCTTTCGCACCGGCGATCGCCGCCGCGCGCTGCTGATGTTCGTCGCGGCGCTGGTGATGTTCGCCAATGTGGTGATCTGGCTGGTGCCGACGAAGTGACCGTCGCCCCCGCGAAGGCGGGGGCCGCCGGAGGTTTACGCATCGCTGCCGGATAGGGCCGACAGCGGCCCCCGCCTTCGCGGGGGCGATGGTCTTTCCTCAGCGGATCGGCGAATCCGGTGCCAGCCGCATGTCCAGATAATTGTCGAGCGACTTCATCAACTGGTCGAGCTCATGCTCGAAGAAATGGTTCGCGCGTGGAATCTCGTCGTGATGGATGGTGATGCCCTTCTGCGTGCGCAGCTTATCGACGAGCTTCTGGATCGCGCTCGGCGGCACGATCTCATCGGAGCCGCCCGCGACGATGATCCCCGACGAGGGGCAGGGCGCGAGGAAGCTGAAATCATACATGTTCGCCGGCGGCGCGACCGACAGGAAGCCGCGGATCTCGGGCCGCCGCATCAGAAGCTGCATGCCGATCCACGCGCCGAAGCTGAAGCCCGCGACCCAGGTCGTCTGCGCCTCGGGATGGATCGACTGCACCCAGTCGAGCGCCGACGCGGCGTCGCTCAGCTCGCCGATGCCGTTGTCGAACGTCCCCTGGCTGCGCCCGACGCCGCGGAAGTTGAAGCGCAATGTCGCGAAGCCGCGCGCGACGAAGCTCTTGTACATCGCCTGGGTGATGCGGTCGTTCATCGTGCCGCCGCCCTGCGGGTGCGGGTGCAGGATCAGCGCAACCGGCGCGCGCGGACGCGGCGGGGGAGAGAAACGGCCTTCTATGCGGCCCTCGGGGCCGGGGAAAATGACGTCGGGCATGGGCGCACCTTCATGGGTCTGGAACTTGCCACCGATTCGCTGGGAGACGGGGTGACGGAGCGGAAGCGGCGCCTATATAGAAAATGGGTGGCAAGTTGCAACTTTTGCAAATGACTCGCAATAAGTGGATTGTTGCCCTTCACCCGTCACCCCGGACTTGATCCGGGGTCCCGCTTTCCCAGGTCGCTGAGCGGGACCCCGGATCAAGTCCGGGGTGACGAGGATGGAGAGATGAAAGAGCAAAGGCTGGCGGAATGATCTACCTCGACTATCAGGCCACCACGCCGCTCGCCCCCGAAGCGCGCGAGGCGATGCTGCGCTGGCTGGCGGGACCGGGGGACGGCTTCGCCAACCCGTCGAGCACCCACAAGGCCGGCCGCGCCGCCGCCGCCGCGGTCGAGGTCGCCCGCGACCAGGTCGCGGCGCTGCTCCCGAGGGGGGGGCGGGTCTTCTTTACTTCGGGCGCGACCGAGGCGCTTAACTGGGCGCTGTTTCGCGGCGCCGAAGCGAAGCCGGGCGGGGTCGCGGGGCTCAGCATCGAACATGCGGCGTCGCTGCAATGCCTCGAACGGCTGAACGCCGCGATCCTTCCGGTCGATGGCGACGGTCTCGCGCTGCCGCCCGACGCGGCGCTGATCCCCGAGGGCGGCATCGTGGGGGCAATGCTGGTCAACAACGAGGTCGGGACGATCCAGCCCGTCGCCGATTTCGCCGCCGCGGCCCATGCGAAAAACAGCCTGCTGCTCTGCGACGCGGTGCAGGGCTATGGCCGCGTCGCCATCCCCGACGGCCCCGACCTGATCGCGCTGTCGGCGCACAAGATCCACGGACCGAAAGGGATCGGCGCGCTATGGGTGCGCGACGGCGTCAACCTCGAGCCGCTGATGCTCGGCGGCGCGCAGGAACAGGGGATGCGTTCCGGTACCGTCTCCCCGGCTCTGTGCGCGGGGTTCGGTGCCGCCGCGGCGCTTGCCGCCGAGCGCTTCGACGCCGACGCCGCGCATGTCGAGCGACTGTGGTCGCTGGCGAGGGACATGCTGCCCGAATGGAATCTCAACGGCGCGGCGAACCCGCGCTACCACGGCAATCTCAACGTCCGGCGCGAGGGCGTGAACGCGCTGCGCCTGATGTCCGACGCCCGCGATGTCGCCTTCTCGCTCGGTAGCGCCTGCGGCAGCGGATCGGGCAAGGTCAGCCATGTACTCCGCGCGATGGGCGTCAGCGAGGCCGACGCGCGCGCTTCGATCCGCCTTGGCTGGGGGCGCTATACGAGCGAAACGGAGTTGCGCGACGGGCTGACCGCGATCAAGAACGCGACAAGGCTGCAGGGGGTCAATTGATGCGCGTCACCTTCGTTCACGCCGACGGCAAGGGACGCACCGAGGCGCAGGCAAACCCCGGCGACGTCCTGCTCGACGTCGCGCAGGCGCATCTGATGCCGCTCGAAGGCACCTGCGAAGGCCAGATGGCCTGTTCGACCTGCCATGTCATCGTCGCGCGCGATGATTTCGACCGCCTACCGCCCGCCAGCGAAGAGGAAGAGGACATGCTCGACCTCGCCGCCGGCGCGCGCCGCACCAGCCGCCTGTCGTGCCAGATCGTGCTGACTGAGGACCTGGACGGGCTGACGGTGCATATCCCGGCGGAGAGCCGCAACATGCAGGGGCCGCGGTAAACGCTCGACCGAGCCGCGGTTCAAATCGTTCGCACACAGATTCGAAGCCACAAAGAATGATTCAAAGGCCGTTTGCCCTGAGCATGCCGAACGGCTGTTCTTTCCTACGGCGCGGCAAGAAGAACGGTGCTTCGACAAGCTCAGCGCGAACGGCTTTAGATAAACCCCAACTTTGTGGCTTCGTATCTTTGTGCGAAACAAAATGGAGCAACGAGCGAAGGCTGGATGGCCGAAACGGTTTGCACCTCGATCACTTGCATTTCCCCGCCGCCCCCGCCATATGCGCGGCGGGAGTCGGGCGGACGCAGTCTTCGCCAACCCGGTCAGGTCCGGAAGGAAGCAGCCGCAACGAATTCGCTGCGGGTCGTTCCGGCTCCCACCTCCAAACCAGCTTTTGTCGCATCGTCACCCCGGACTTGATCCGGGGTCCCGATTGTCACCGCCGCTGAGCGGGACCCGGATCAAGTCCGGGGTGACGATGTGTGGGCCTCGACCGCCGCATTCCCCTTCGACAAGCGCTTCCACCGCCCCTAAGACGAAACTCATGAGCGATTCCGACGTCGACGACGATACCCCGATGCTGGGAATGGACCTGCCGGAGGCCGCGCCGGCGGTAGCGGCATCCGCCGGTCCTTACCGCGTCCTCGCCCGCAAATATCGCCCACAGACCTTTGCCGAGCTGATCGGGCAGGATGCGATGGTGAAGACGCTCGGCAACGCGATCGCGCGCGACCGGTTGGCGCACGCCTTCCTGATGACCGGGGTGCGCGGGGTCGGCAAGACCTCGACCGCGCGGCTGATCGCCAAGGCGCTGAACTGCATCGGCCCCGACGGGCAGGGCGGGCCGACGATCGACCCGTGCGGCGTGTGCGAGCCGTGCCGCGCGATCACCGAGGGGCGCCATATCGACGTGATCGAGATGGACGCCGCATCGAACACCGGTGTTGACGACGTGCGCGAGATCATCGAGGCGGTGCGCTACGCCGCGGTGTCGGCGCGCTACAAGATATACATCATCGACGAAGTGCACATGTTGTCGCGCAACGCCTTCAATGCGCTTCTGAAAACGCTCGAAGAGCCGCCCCCTCACGTCAAGTTCCTGTTCGCGACGACGGAGGTGAACAAGGTACCGGTGACGGTGCTGTCGCGCTGCCAGCGCTTCGACCTCCGCCGTATCACTCCCGACATGCTGTTCGCGCATTTCAGCGCCATCCTGCAAAAGGAAGGCGTCGAGGCCGAGGCGCCGGCGATCTGGCTGATCGCGGCGGCAGCCGAGGGCTCGGTGCGCGACGGTCTGTCGATTCTCGACCAGGCGATCGCCCACGCCGATCTGGATGGCGGCGGCAGGATCGGAGCCGACCAGGTGCGCGCGATGCTCGGCCTGTCCGACCGGTCGGCGATCGCGCAATTGATGGCGGCGATCCTCGAAGGCGACAGCGGCGGCGCGATCGACCTCGCGCGCGCCCAATATGCGCTGGGGATCGAGCCGGTCGCGATGGTGCGCGGGCTGATGGACCTGACCCATGCGATCACCCTCGCCAAGGTTTCGCGCCACGACGATCCCGCGCTGGCCGAGGCCGACCGCGAGCGGATCGGCGACTGGGCGCAGAAGCTGGGCTTTGCGCCGCTCAACCGCCTCTGGCAGTTGTTGCTCAAGGGGCATGATGAGGTGTTGCGCGCGAACAATCCGCTCGAACATCTCGAAATGCTACTGCTGCGCGTGATCTATGCCGCGTCGCTTCCCGATCCCGGCGAACTGGCGAAGTTGCTCGAGTCGGGCGGGGTTGCGGCGGTGCCGCTCGCTCCCGCGCCCGCCGCCCCTCCGGACGGAGCGGAGCAGGCGTCCGCCGCGCCGGAAGCGTCCGCCGCCACCGCGCTCACCGTCGCACAGATTCACCAGCTCCTCGAAAGCGCCGGACATCATCAGCTTGCGCGGCAGGTCTATGACGATGTCAAGGTCGTGACGCTCGAACCGGGGGTGTTGGTCTTTGCGCCGTCGCCGGCGCTGGGCGAAGGCTTCGCGCGCGGGCTGTCCGAGGCGCTGTTCGCCGCGACCGGCTCCCGCTGGCAGGCCCGCGCCGGCGAGGGCGAGGCGCGGCCGAGCCTCAAGGACATCCGCGATGCCCGCGCGGCGGACGACGACGCGCGAATCCGCGAACTGCCGGTCGTGAAGGCCGCTCTGGCCGCTTTTCCCGATGCCGAGCTTGAACGGCCCGGCGACAATCGCCATAGGACGCACCCATGAAATCGATCGAAGACATGATGAAGGCGGCACAAGAAGCTGCCGCTACCGTGCAAGCCCAGATGGAGGAGGCGCAGGCGAAACTCGACGCGGTCGAGGTCGAGGGCGTCTCGGGCGGCGGCCTCGTGAAGATTCGCGCCTCGGCGAAAGGGCGCATCAAGGCGATCGCCATTGACGACAGCCTGATGGTCCCGGCCGAAAAGCAGATGCTCGAGGACCTGCTTGCCGCCGCCTTCAACGACGCGCGCGACAAGGCCGACCGCGTCAGCAACGAGGAAATGGGCAAGATGACCAGCGGCCTGCCGCTGCCGCCGGGCTTCAAGCTGCCGTTTTGACGTTCGTCGCCCCGGCGAAAGCCGGGGTCGCTGGCGGCCTGCTCCAGATCGCCGAGGAGGGCGATGGCGACCCTTGCCTTCGCGGGGGCGATGCCCTTCCTCTCCGTTCACCCCGCCGTCATTGAACAGCGCGTAAGTTACGCCATATTAGCGATAACGACCCTATAGACAGGGCGGCGCCTCCGGTCGGACGCGCGCCCAGGAGCCCCGATGACGCATAATTATCCCCTGTTGCCGCTGCGCGACATCGTCGTTTTCCCGCACATGATCGTGCCGCTGTTCGTCGGCCGTGACCGCTCGGTGGCCGCGCTCGAAGCGGCGATGGAAGCCGACAAGGAAATCTTCCTCGTCGCCCAGCTCGACCCCGGCGAGGATGATCCGCAGCGCGACGACCTCTACGACGTCGGCGTGATCGCCACCGTGCTTCAGCTTCTGAAGCTGCCCGACGGCACCGTGCGCGTGCTTGTCGAGGGCAAGGAACGCGCGAAGCTGCTCGGCCTCGAAAGCGAGGACAAGGCGGTGATCGCCCGTGTCGCGCCGATCGCCGACACGCTCGACGACAGCGTCGACACCGCGGCGCTGATGCGCTCGGTCGTCGACCAGTTCGAGTCCTATGCGAAGCTCAACAAGAAGATGCCGGCCGAAACCGCGGTCCAGCTCTCGCAGATCGACGACGCCTCGCGCCTCGCCGATTCGGTTGCCGGCAATCTCAACATCAAGGTCGCAGACAAGCAGGCACTGCTCGTCGAGGATGCTCCCGCGAAGCGGCTGGAGATGGTCTTCGCCTTCATGGAGGGCGAACTCGGCGTGCTCCAGGTCGAAAAGAAGATCCGCGGCCGCGTGAAGCGGCAGATGGAGAAGAGCCAGCGCGAATATTATCTGAACGAACAGTTGAAGGCGATCCAGCGCGAGCTCGGCAACGATAATGGCGAGGGCGGCGACGACATCGCCGAGCTGCAAGCGAAGATCGACAAGCTCAAACTGTCCAAGGAAGCCCGCGCCAAGGCCGAGGCGGAGCTCAAGAAGCTGCGCTCGATGGCGCCGATGTCGGCCGAGGCGACGGTGGTGCGCAACTATCTCGACGCACTGCTCGGCCTGCCCTGGGGCAAGAAATCGAAGCTCAAGAAGGATATCGCGACCGCGCAGGCGGTGCTCGACGACGACCATTATGCGCTCGAAAAGGTCAAGGACCGCATCGTCGAATATCTCGCGGTCCAGGCGCGCACTAACAAGCTGAAGGGGCCGATCCTGTGCCTCGTCGGCCCTCCGGGCGTCGGCAAGACTTCTCTTGGTCGTTCGATCGCCAAGGCGACGGGACGCGAATTCGTGCGCCAGTCGCTGGGCGGCGTGCGCGACGAGGCCGAGATTCGCGGCCACCGCCGTACCTATATCGGCTCGCTGCCGGGCAAGATCGTCACCAACCTGAAAAAGGCAGGGACGATGAACCCGCTCTTCCTGCTCGACGAGATCGACAAGCTCGGTCAGGATTTTCGCGGCGATCCCGCCTCGGCGCTGCTCGAAGTGCTCGATCCCGAACAGAACAGCAAGTTCAACGACCATTATCTGGAGATCGACGTCGACCTCTCCGACGTGATGTTCGTGACGACGGCCAACTCGCTGAACCTGCCGCAACCCCTGCTCGACCGCATGGAGATTATCCGGCTCGAAGGCTATACCGAGGACGAGAAGGTCGAGATCGCCAAGCTCCATCTGATCGCGAAGCAGGTCGAGGCGCATGGGCTGAAGCCGGGCGAGTTCGAACTGACCGACGAAGGACTGCGCGATCTGATCCGCTATTACACGCGCGAGGCGGGCGTCCGCACCCTCGAGCGCGAGATCGCGCGTCTCGCGCGCAAGGCGCTGCGCAAGATTCTGGAAGGCAAAGCGGAAAGCGTCCGCATCACGCCGGAGAATCTGGACGAATTTTCGGGCGTCCGCAAATATCGTCACGGCATCGGCGACCGCGAGGATCAGGTCGGCGCCGTCACCGGTCTCGCATGGACCGAGGTCGGCGGCGAGTTGTTGACCATCGAGGCGGTCACCGCTGCGGGCAAGGGGCAGGTCCGCACCACCGGCAAGCTCGGCGAAGTGATGACCGAGTCGGTGCAGGCCGCGCTGTCCTTCGTGAAGGCGCGCGCGCCGGCCTATGGCATCAAGCCCAGCCTGTTCGCGCGCAAGGACATCCATATCCACCTGCCCGAGGGCGCGGTGCCGAAGGACGGCCCCTCGGCCGGAGTCGGGATGGTCACCGCGATGGTCTCGACGCTCACCGGCATCGCGGTGCGCAAGGATGTCGCGATGACCGGCGAGGTCACGCTGCGCGGCCGCGTGCTTGCGATCGGCGGCCTCAAGGAAAAGCTGCTCGCGGCGCTGCGCGGCGGCATCACGACGGTGCTGATTCCAGAGGAAAATGAAAAGGATCTGGTCGAGATTCCGGCGAACATCACCGGTCAGCTCAAGATCATTCCGGTCAGCCACGTCGACCAGGTGCTCGCCGAGGCGCTGGTCGCCCCGGTCGAGCCGATCGAGTGGACCGAGGCCGACGAACTTGCGGCCTCGCCGCCGCACGGCCCGGGTGCGGACCATGAGTCGGCGATCCGCCACTGACTTCCGATCGCGGTTCTTGCGTCTTTTCGTCGCAAAAACCGCGATTCGGGGCGGTTTTCGCCGTTTTTTGCTTTGACATTGCGGGTCGAAACGGCGTTAGTGGCGCGCCATGGCCCGGCCATGAATCACTTTATCAACCACATACAGGGGTTCCTTAGGCATGAACAAACAAGACCTGATCGCCACCGTCGCTGACTCGAGCGGCCTCACCAAGGGCGACGCGAGCAAGGCGGTCGAAGCCGTTTTCGACGCGATCACCTCGTCGCTGAAGAAGGGCGGCGAAGTCCGTCTCGTCGGTTTCGGGACGTTCTCGGTCAGCAAGCGCAAGGCGTCGACCGGCCGCAACCCGCGCACCGGCGAAACGATGACCATCGCGGCGTCGAATCAGCCGAAGTTCAAGGCCGGCAAAGCCCTGAAGGACGCCTGCAACTAATCGTCAGGCGCCTTTCTGGCGAAAAGCATCCGGGCCGCGGCTTCCACCGCGGCCCGTTTTGCATCGGGCGAAAGCCGATGTACAAAACGCCGTTGCAATCGGCGCCGCAGCGGCTATGGACGTCCGGCTTTCGAACGTCCGCCGCGGCGACATCGTTCGGAACGGGCGCGTAGCTCAGTGGTAGAGCACACCCTTCACACGGGTGGGGTCGCAAGTTCAATCCTTGCCGCGCCCACCATGGCCCCAAAGCCGAGCCCTCGCCGAACGCATCATTCATCGCCTATTCAATGCCTTTGCATTAGGACCGGGGCCATGATCCGCACGCTGACCCTTTCGCTCGCTTCCGCCCTGCTACTCACGGCTGGCACCCCGGCGCTCGCGCGCGGCGATCGAGACCGCGACCAGGAAAATCTGCGCGAGGCGGCGGCACAGGGAAAGGTGATCCCGCTGGGTCGGCTGATCGCCGAGGTCCGCTCGCATCCTCCCTATAGAGACATGACCTATCTCGGCGGTCCCCGCTTCATCGCGGAGCGGATGGTCTATGCGCTGAAATTCATGGACGGCAACCAGGTGGTCGTCGTCTATGTAGACGCGCGGACCGGCCGCATCGTCGGCCGCAAGCCCTGATCCCGGCCTTTCGCGCCGGGCTTCCCACGCAACGACATTTTGCGATGATCGTTCCGACTTGATAGAGACGAACATATGGCCCGGCGCGCCCGCCGGACCGTGCTTGAAAGGCGCCTGAATGCGGATTTTGATTGTCGAAGACGAACCGACGCTGGGGCCCCAGCTCAAGGCCACGCTCGAAGGCAACGGCTATGCCGTCGATCTCGCCACCGATGGCGAGGACGGCCATTTCCTCGGCTCGACCGAGGATTATGACGCCGCGATCCTCGACCTCGGGCTGCCGGAGATCGACGGGCTGACCGTGCTCGACCGCTGGCGCAGGGAAAAGCGCAATTTCCCCGTGCTCGTCCTCACTGCGCGCGATAGCTGGTCGGACAAGGTGGCGGGGCTCGACGCCGGCGCCGACGACTATCTCGCCAAGCCGTTCCAGACCGAGGAACTGATCGCCCGCCTGCGCGCGCTGATCCGCCGCGCCTCGGGCAATGCATCGAGCGAGTTGATCGCGGGCAAGGTCCGTCTCGACACGCGCTCGGGCCGCGTAACGCTCGACGGCCAGCCGGTGAAGCTGACCGCGCAGGAATATAAGCTTCTCTCCTACCTTCTCCACCACAAGGGCAAGGTCGTGTCGCGCACTGAGCTGATCGAGCATATCTACGATCAGGACTTCGACCGCGATTCGAACACGATCGAGGTGTTCGTCACCCGCATCCGCAAGAAGCTGGGCGCCGACATCATCACCACCATCCGCGGTCTCGGCTACCAGCTCGACGATCCGCAGGATTGAGCGCGCCGGCGGTGTCCGACGCTGCGGATCAGACAGACGCCGGCGGCGATCGGACGACCGCGAAGCCGGCGCTGCTGTCGACGCGCATGACCGGCTCGCTGGTGCGGCGCATGATCGCGATCGCCGCGATCTGGATCTCGCTGCTGCTCGTCGGCGGCGGCTTCGCGCTCGACCGGGTGCTGACCGGCGCGATCACGCGCAATTTCGACGGCGGTCTCGAATATGTGCTGATCGCGATGATCCGTTCGTCAGAGATCGGGCCGGATGGAGAGGTGCGCCTGCTCCAGCCGCTCGGCGACCAGCGTTTCCTCGAACCCTATAGCGGCCTTTACTGGCAGATCAGCGGGGAGGGGCAGGAACCCTATCCATCGCGCTCGCTGTGGGAACGGCGGCTCGACATCACCGACCGGCACGACGACCGCGAGGTCCACGTCTACGACAGCCGCCAGTTCCCCGACGAGGAATTGCGGGTGCTGGAACGCGACGTGATGCTGCCGGGCAGCAAGACCAAATGGCGCTTCCAGATCGCGGCGTCGCGCGAATCGCTCGACGAACAGGTGCGCGCGGTGCGCGCGACCCTGATCCCCAGTCTCTTCCTGCTCGGCCTCGGCCTAATCGTGCTCGCCGCGCTCCAGACCGTCTACGGCCTCTGGCCGCTGCGTCACATCCGCCGCGCCATCGCGGCGATGCGCGGCGGGCAGAACAACCGCGTCACCGCGCCGCTGCCGCTCGAGGTGCAGCCGATGGTCGACGAACTCAACGCGCTGCTCGCGCATAACGAGAAACAGGCAGAGGAAGCGCGGCTGCACGCCGGCAACCTCGCCCATGCGCTCAAGACGCCGCTGACCGTGCTGGTGAACAGCGCCACCGGCTCCGACGACCCGCTGGCGGAGACGGTGCGGCGCGAGGCGGCGACGATGCAACGCCAGGTCGAGCACCATCTCGCCCGCGCCCGCGCCATCGGCCGCCGCGGCGCCGCGCAGGCGCGCGCCAATGTCTGGGACAGCGTCGAAAGCGTCTCGCGCGCGGTCGCCGCCCTCTATCCCGACGTGCGTCTCGATGCGACAGGCGACAAGACGCTCGTCGCGCGCGTCGAGCGGCAGGACCTCGACGAATTGGTCGGAAACCTGCTCGAAAACGCGGCCAAATATGGCGGCGGCAGCGTGTTCGTCACCATCGCGCGCGACGGGACGACCGCCGAGATCCAGATCGAGGACGACGGCGTCGGCATCTCCCCCGCAGACCGCGACCGCATCTTCGACCGCGGCGTCCGCCTCGACAGCAACAAGCCCGGCACCGGCCTCGGCCTTGCCATCGTCCGCGACGTCGCCGAAATCTATGGCGGCAGCGTCGCGCTGGAGGAAAGCGAAGATCTCGGAGGCGTGCTGGTGCGATTGAGGCTGCCGGCGGGGTAGACGTTCCTAGGGTGGAGAATGTCCTGCGCTTACGTTCTGGTCATCCCGTCCGATTATCGCGCTTTGGATAAGCGATCCCCCATGATAGCTTCCTGCCGCCGTTTCTGGTTCACCTTTGGGGGAAGGGGGATTGCGATGCACGGGGCTTTCAAATTTGTTGCGATCTTCGGGGTCGGTTTTTCGCTTGCAAGCCATACGCCGTTACCGGCGTTTCCGGCCTCCACTCTCGATGCTCTTGATCCCAGTCACCTGGCCACCCTGTTCTGTGGGGCGGAACAGGCAGGGTCGACCTTGGCTCGCGAACTTCTGATCGCTTCGGCCTTTGCCGCGCCAGCAAGTGAAGCGGGGCCTATTCCGCTTTTCGCCGATCTCACCACGTCGCCGTTTCCCCTTTCAACCCGCGATACGCAGGCGCGGCGCTATTTCAGCCAGGGGTTGCTCTTGACCTATGGCTTCAACCATGCGGGGGCGGTGCGGTCTTTCCGCGAGGCGCAGCGGCTCGATCCGAAATGTGCGATGTGCTGGTGGGGCGAAGCGCTTGCCCTCGGCCCGAACATCAATGCGCCGATGGACGATCGCGATCAGGTGGCGGCGCTCGATGCGATGGACCGGGCGATGGCGCTGCGCGACGGGGTATCTCTCCTGGAACGGGCGCTCATCGAAGCGGTCGCGCACCGCTATTCGCGCGATCCGGGGGCGGATCGGGCGATGCTCGATGCGGCTTATGCCGACGCGATGCTCGACGTTGCGCGCCGTTTCCCGGCTGACGACGATGTCGCGGTGCTCGCTGCCGAGGCTGCGATGGACACCAGCCCATGGAATTATTGGGAGGCGGACACGAGAGCGCCGGTAGGCCGCAGCAGCGAAGCGGTGCGGCTGATCGAAACCGTGCTGGGTCGCAACCCTGCGCATGTCCAGGCGAACCATCTTTATATTCACCTGATGGAAGCGAGCGATCCGCAACGCGCGGAAGCCGCCGCGGATCGGCTGGCGAACCCGCGCGCGCCGAGCGCGGCGCATCTGGTCCACATGCCGGGGCATATTTATCAACGGCGCGGGCGTCACGCCGATTCGATCCGTGTGAACGTCGCGGCGGCACGCGCCGATGAAGCCTTCATCCGCAGTGCCGGCGATCACGGCATCGTCCGCTATGGCTATTATCCGCACAATATCCACTTCATCGTAACGTCGGCGCAGATGGCGGGTGATATGGGAACGGCGATCCGCGAAGCGCGACGGCTCGGCAAGGTGCTCGACCCTGCGACATCGGAGCGAATCGCATGGATTCAGTCGATCGACGCGGCGCCCTATCTGGCGATGGCGCAATTTGCCGAACCGAAGGAGATATTGGCGATGACGGCGCCCGACACGCGTCTCGCCTATCCGACCGCGATGCGCCATTATGCCCGCAGCATCGCCTATGCCCGCCTCCGCGATCGAGCCGGATTTGACCGCGAACTGGCGGCGCTGGCGCGCCTGAGGATGTCGGACGCCATGAAGGGGATGATCGATCAGGGCGTACCGGCCGCCGATCTGGCTATGCTCGCCGAACTGGTCGCGCGGGGCCGCTTCGCCTCCGCTGAGCGCCGCTACGACGATGCGATCGGCTTCTATCGACAGGCGCTCGAGATCGAGCGACAGATACCCTATCAGGAGCCAGCCTATTGGTATTACCCAGTTCGACAGGCGCTGGGTGCGGCGCTGTTCCAGGCAGGGCGTTATGCCGATGCCAGCGAAGCGTTTCGCGGCGCGCTGGCGCAGACGCCAAACAATGGCTGGGTCCTTTACGGCCTTGGCCGCAGCGAAGCGATGCAGGGACACAAGCTGGAAGCCGCAGCGGCGGACAGGGCCTTGTCGAAGGCCTGGCTGGGCGACGTCCGCTGGCTCCGGATGGACCGGCTATAGTCTCGCGTCAGGCCGCCGTCACTTCCAGCCCGCGCTGCACCGCCGGCCGTGCCAGACCGTGGTCGAGCCAGCGCGCGACATGCGCGAAGCGGTCAAACCCGACGATCTCGCGCGCTTCATAGAAGCCGATCAGGTTGCGCACCCAGCCGAGCAGCGCGATGTCGGCGATGCTGTAGCCTTCGTCCATTACCCACTCGCGGTCCGCCAGTCGTTCGTCGAGCACGCCCAGCAGCCGCGCCGATTCGGCCGCGTAGCGGTCGCGCGGCCGCTTGTCCTCATAATCCTTGCCGGCGAATTTGTTGAAGAAGCCGAGCTGACCGAACATCGGTCCGACACCGCCCATCTGCCACATCAGCCACTGGATTGTCTCGTACCGCGCGTTCGGTTCGGCGGACAGGAACTGCCCCGTCTTGTCTGCGAGATAGATCAGGATCGCCCCCGATTCGAACAGCGCCAGCGGCTTGCCGCCCGGCCCGTCGGGGTCGTAGATCGCCGGAATCTTGCCGTTGGGATTGAGCGACAGAAAGGCCGGATCGTGGCTTTCGTTCGCCATGATGTCGATGCGGTGGGGCTCATAGGAAAGGCCCGTTTCCTCCAGCATGATGCCGACCTTCACCCCATTGGGCGTCGGCGCGGAAAAAAGCTGGAGCCGTTCGGGGTGCTGCGCCGGCCAGCGCGCGAAGATCGGATGGGTCATGCGTCCTTCTCCCGTTTGACCTGCTCGTGGTGGCGGATCACCTCGTCGATGATGAAGCGCAGGAATTTCTCGCTGAACTCGGGGTCGAGGTCGGCCTCGCGCGCCAGGCGACGCAGCCGCTCGATCTGCCGCGCCTCGCGGCCGGGGTCGGCGGGGGGCAGGTCGATCCGCGCTTTCAACTCGCCGACCGCCTTCGTCACCTTGAAGCGCTCGGCGAGCATATAGACGAGCGCGGCGTCGATATTGTCGATGCTCTGGCGGTAACGGCTCAACTGGTCGTCCATCGTGCGGGCGGCTCCTCTTGTTCGCGGCACGCTTGGCACCGCGATGGGGGCACTGGCAAGCCGAAAGTCGTTGCAAAAATAGGGCAGCGCGGCCAAGGCAGCGCTCGTCATGACTGCCGAAATCCATCAGCTTCACGGGGATCGCCCGGCCTCGCTCGACCCGATGATGGCGCTCGTCGCCGCCGACATGAACGACGTCAATGCGGTCATTCTCGACCGCATGCAGTCGGAAATCCCGCTGATCCCCGAACTCGCCGGCCATCTGATCGCCGGCGGGGGCAAACGGATGCGGCCGATGCTGACGCTCGCCGCGGCGCAGCTTCTCGACTATCCGGGCCGCCGCCACTGCAAGCTCGCCGCCGCGGTCGAGTTCATCCACACCGCGACCCTGCTCCACGACGACGTCGTCGACGGTTCCGACTTGCGCCGCGGGCGAAAGACCGCGAACATCATCTGGGGCAACAGCGCCTCGGTGCTCGTCGGCGACTTCCTCTTCGCCCGCTCGTTCGAACTGATGGTCGAGGACGGATCGCTGAAGGTGCTTAAGATCCTCAGCCACGCCTCGGCGGTGATCGCGGAGGGAGAGGTCAACCAGCTTTCGGCGCAGCGCCGCGTCGAGACGAGCGAGGACCAGTATCTGGCGATCATCAACGCCAAGACCGCCGAGCTCTTCGCCGCCGCCAGCCGCATCGCCGCGGTCGTCGCCGAACGCGACGAGGCGACCGAGGCCGCGCTCGACGCCTATGGCCGCAACCTCGGCATCGCCTTCCAGCTCGTCGACGACGCCATCGATTATGTCTCCGATGCCGAGACGATGGGCAAGGGCGTCGGCGATGATTTTCGCGACGGCAAGGTCACGCTGCCGGTCATTCTGGCCTACGCCCGCGGCAGCGCCGAGGAGCGCGAGTTCTGGAAGCTGGCGATGGCCGGCCACCGCATCTCCGACACCGACCTGGCGCAGGCGACCGATCTGCTGCGCCGCCACGGCGCGATCGACGACACGCTCGCCCGGGCGCGCCACTATGGCCAGCGCGCGGTCGATGCGATCGGCGGCTTCCGCGCGAGCCAGGCCAAGGCGGCGCTGACCGAAGCCGTCGCCTTCGCGGTCGCCCGCGCCTATTGAGGCGGCGATGGCCGCGCAGCGCCCGCCGCTTCCGATCGACGCGGTCCTTCCCGACATTGTCGCGTCGCTGACGCTGCGGCCCAACGCCGTTGTCGTAGCGCCGCCGGGCGCCGGCAAGACGACGCGCGTCGCCCCCGCCATCCTCGGCCAGCCGTGGTGCAAAGGGGCGGTATGGCTGCTCTCGCCCCGCCGTCTCGCCGCCCGCGCCGCTGCCGAGCGCATCGCCGAGGAAATGAGGGAGGCGGTCGGGGACACGGTCGGCTATGCGACCCGGCTCGACAGCAAACAGTCGCAGGCGACGCGGCTGCTGGTCATGACGCCGGGGCTGTTCCGCAACCGCATCCTCGCCGATCCCGAGCTGGCCGGCGTGTCGGCGGTGCTGTTCGACGAGGTCCACGAACGCAGCCTCGACGGCGATTTCGCGCTCGCGCTTGCCATCGACGCGCAGCAGGGGCTGCGCGACGACCTGCGCCTCGTCGCGATGTCGGCAACCCTCGACGGCGCGCGCTTCGGGGCGCTACTCGGCAATGCGCCCTTGGTGAAGAGCGAGGGCCAGAGCTGGCCGCTCGACGTCCGCTACATCGGCCGCCGCGCCGAGGACCGGCTCGAGGCGAGCTTGCTCGCCGCGGTGCGACAGGCGCTGGCCGATGAGGGGGAAGGCGACATGCTCGCCTTTTTGCCGGGCGCCGCTGATATCGAGCGCGCGGCGGCGGCGGTCGAGGAGGCGCGGCTGCCGCTGATCGTCCATCGGCTCCACGGGCAGATCGACCCCGCGGTACAGCGCCGGGCGCTGGCCCGCGACCCCGAGGGACGGCGCAAGCTGATCCTCGCGACCAGCATCGCGGAGACCAGCCTGACCATCGACGGGGTGCGGATCGTCATCGACGCCGGCCTGTCGCGCCGCCCGCGCTTCGACAAGGCGGCGGGGATCGCCCGGCTCGTCACCGAACGCGCGAGCCAGGCGTCGGCGACCCAGCGCGCCGGCCGCGCGGCGCGGCAGGGGCCGGGCGTCGCCTATCGCCTGTGGGAGGCGCCCGCGACCGCGGGGATGCCGCCCTTCGATCCGCCAGAGATCCACGAGAACGACCTGATGCCCGTCGTGCTTGACTGTGCGAGCTGGGGTATCGTCGATCCGCGCCAACTGGGCTGGCTCGACCCGCCGTCGCCCGCCGCCATCGCCGAGGCCAGGGCGCGGCTGATCGCCATCGGTGCGCTTGGCGAGGATGGCCGCATCACCGCGCATGGCAAGGCGCTCGCCGCGGTGCCGTTGCCGGTGCCGCTTGCGCATATGCTGCTCGATGCTGCTATGGCGGGTGAAGCCGAGTTGGCAGCGCGGCTCGCGGTGCTGCTGACCGAGCCGGGGCTCGGCGGACGCGGCGTCGATGTCGAGGTGCGGCTTGGGCGCTGGCGCGGCGCCAAGGGCGAACGCAACGAAGGTGCATGGCGGCTCGCACGCCGTCTCGCCGGCGTCGGAGAGCGGCTTGCCGCCGACCGCGACCGTGTGCCGGCGCGTTCGACCGGTGGCTGGATCGCGACCGCCTGGCCTGACCGCGTCGCCCGCGCCCGGGCCGGGCAGCGCGGCGAATATCTGAGCGTCGGCGGCCGCGCCTATCGCCTCGATCCTGTCGATCCGCTCGCGGGCAGCGAATGGCTCGCCATCGCCGACGCGCAGGGCCACGCCGCCGGCGTGCGCATCCTCGCCGCCGCCGCGATTGACGCGGTCGAGGTCGAGGCGCTGTTCGCCGACCGCATCGTGGCCCATGCCGCGAGCAGCTATGACGCGGCGAACGACCGCGTCGATCATCGCCGCGAACGTCGGCTCGGCGCGATCGCGCTGACGAGCGGGCAGGCGGGCCGCGGCGAGGGGGGCGAAGACGATGTCGCGGTGCGCCTCGCCGCGGTGCGCGACAAAGGGCTCGGGCTGATCGGCTGGGGTCCGGCGTCGCAAGCGCTGCGCCAGCGCGCGTCCTTCGCCGGACTCGACACGCTGACGCCCGCCGCACTCGCCGACAGCCTCGACCTGTGGCTTACGCCACTGCTCGCCGACAGCCGCGGACTCCGCGACATTCCTGACCGCCGGCTGGTCGACGCGCTAACCGGTCTGCTCGACTGGCCGGCGCTGCAATTGCTCGAAAAGCGCGCGCCCGCCGACTATGCGACCCCCGCGGGCAGCCGCCACCCGATCGACTATGGTGCCGAAGGCGGGCCGACCGTCGCGGTGCGGGTGCAGGAACTGTTCGGCCTGACCCGCCACCCAAGCGTCGGCGAACCGCCGGTGCCGCTGGTCCTCGCGCTGACCTCGCCCGCGCACCGCCCGATCCAGACGACGCGCGACATCGCCGGCTTCTGGGGCGGAAGCTGGCACGACGTCGCGCGCGCGATGCGCGGCCGTTATCCGAAGCATAGCTGGCCCGACGATCCGGCCGCCGCGCGCCCGACTCTGCTCACCAAGGCGGCGCAGGCGCGGCGCGACGCGCAATAGCCCCTTTCCGCCGCCGCGGCTTGCGGCTAAGGCGGCGGCATCGGCAGCATTTATGAGGACGAGCGATGAAAGCGCGGATTTTCCAGAAGCCCAAGAACGCGATGCAGTCCGGCCGCGCCGGAACGCAGCGCTGGATGCTGGAATTCGCGCCCGCGGAAGCGCGCAAGGCCGATCCGCTGATGGGCTGGGCTGGCAGCGGCGACACCCGCCGCCAACTCCGCCTCGGCTTCGCGAGCCGTGACGAAGCGCTCGCCTATGCCGCCCGCAACGGCATCGAGGCCGAGGTCGTGCCGACTCCCGCGCGGACGCTAAAGATCCAGGCCTACGCCGACAATTTCCGCTGAGCGGTCAGGCGTCCGTATCCGGCTGCAACAGCTTGTGCAGGTGGACGACGACATATTTCATCTCGGCATCGTCGACGGTGCGCTGCGCGGCGGCGCGCCACGCCTTTTCGGCCGACTTATAGTCGGGAAACAGGCCGACGACGTCGAGGGCGTTCAGATCGACGAAATCGAGGTGCTGCGGATCGCTGACGCGTCCGCCGAATACGAGGTGCAATTTGCTCATGATGCTGTCCTTGGCGCGGTGCGCGTGGGAGGAATGGGCCGCCCCCTAACAGCGCCGGATCGCCACGGCAAGCGGCTCAGTCGTCGTTGCCGCGCGCCTTTGGCAGTAGCGAGCCGAGCAGCGCGCCGATCGCGACCGCGCCGGCGACCAGCGCCATCGGCTGCTTCTCGGCGACGGTCTTGAGCTTGCTGTTGGCGCGCTTCGCCTGCGCCTTGCCCTTTTCATAAGCCTGGCCGGCCGCCTCGCGCGCGGCGTCGGCCTGCTCGCGACCCTTCGCGGCAAGCTCGCTGGTCGCGGTGCGGGTGCGGTCGGCGAGTTCGCCGGTCGCGGTGCGGGCACGGCCGTAGCCGTCCTGGATGCGCGCACGCGCGGCTTCTGCGGTCGCCTTAGCATTTTCGGCGGTTTTTTCCGCAAGTTCATTCGCTTTCGCGCGCGTTTCGCGGGCGGTTTCACCGAGGGGTTTCATCATCTTCCTCCATCAGGGGTTCGTCATCGGCCGCATCGGCCGTCTCGTCATGGATGTCCGGCCGCAGCCGGTCGAGCGTGGCGTCGGCCAGATCGCGCAGCTTGCGGCCGAACCGGGGCGCATGCGTCTTGATCGGTTCGCGCAGCAGCCAGATGGTTCCCGCCACCGCGGCAAGCGCGATCGGCAATCGGTTGCGGCGAAATTCGTCGCGCATCGCCTGGGCGGTGTCGTCGACCGTTTCGCCGATCCGATATTTCGCGCGGCCGACGAGCGCCGCCGGAGCAAAGGCGTCGCGTGCGACGCCGAGCTTGCGCCTGAGCTGGCTGCGCTGGAGCATCGAACGGCGCGCGGCGTTGATCAGGCGGGTACGCGACGGACCCATCATTCCTCCTCCGCCACTTCGTGGACCAGGTCGCGGCGCAGCGCCGTGCGCACGTCGCGCCAGTGGTGCGCCGCGCGCCAGCCGGTGAAGGCGGCAAGCGCGATCAGCGCCGCAAAGACGATCAGCGTCGCCGCCAGCGGGCCGACATGCGGCGCAAGCACCATGATCGCGCCGAATGCCACCGCCAGCATCGCGACGAGCAGCGCGCAGGCGGCGATGAAACCCCAGGCCGACGTCCATTTGATCGCGTGCCAGGCAAGCGATCCGCGCGCCTCGATCAGCGCCATCTCGGCCTTGGCGGCCGCCGACACATTTTCGACGACATCGCGCACGATCGCGTCGAGCGGCACCGGTGGTGGCGCTTCGGCGCGACCTTCGGGCGCAAAGCCGTGGCTCACCCGGTCATAACCGGGCGGCGCGGGGTCGGATGCGGCGGTCGGGTCGGGAGAGGTCAAGGCGCGATCAGTCGTTCGATCCGCCCTTCAGCATCCGGGCCAGAACGAAGCCGATCACCGCCGCGGCGCCGACCGCGACTGCCGGGCTCTTCTTGACGAAGTCGCGCGTCGCGCCCGCCAGTTCGTCGAGATCCTTCTGGTCGAGCGTCGAGGCGAGGCCGGCGACGGTTGAAGCGGCCGAACGCGCATAGTCGCCGTACTGCTTGCCGAATTTGGTGTCGACGGTGCCGGCGCTGTCCTCGAGCATCTTGGCGAGACTGCCGACGGCTTCGGCGGCCTTGTCCTTGCCCTTGGTCGCGGCATCGCGCGCCTTGGCCGAAGCCTGGCCCGCCAGCGTCGACGCTTCGTCCTTCAGCGAAGCGGCCTTCTTCGACGCCTCGCTCTTGATCGTGTCGCGCGTCGCGGCAAGCTGGTCGCGGATCGGATGATCCTTCGCGGCCTTCACGGTCGCCGGCTTGCGCGCGGGCGCCGCCTTGGTCGCACCGGCCTTCGCGGGCGCCTTGGGACGGGGAGCAGCTTTCTTCGTCGCGGGAGTAGCGGCCTTCGCCATCGGATTATCCTCTTCTTCTTATGCGGACGCCACGCCGGGTTCTGCGCCCGCCGTGCCGGTCCCTTTCGGTCCTGCCTAAATATAGCAAGACACGGGCGATGGTTCCATAGCGCCGCAAAATTCCTATGCGCGGTTGCGCTAGGGGCAAGGCGCCGATAACAGGCGGGCGCCTTTCCCATCCGGCTCTTTCCAGCCGCCAGCAGGACGACATCCATGACCGCCATCATCGACATCCACGGCCGCGAAATCCTCGACAGCCGGGGCAACCCGACCGTCGAGGTCGATGTGCTGCTCGAGGATGGCAGCTTCGGCCGCGCCGCGGTGCCTTCGGGCGCCTCGACCGGCGCGCATGAAGCGGTCGAACTGCGCGACGGCGACACGGCTCGCTACCTCGGCAAGGGCGTGACGAAAGCAGTCGCCGCGGTGAACGGCGAGATCGCCGACGCGCTGATCGGCATGGAGGCCGAGGATCAACGCGATCTCGACATGGCGATGATCGACCTCGACGGCACGCCGAACAAGGGCCGCCTCGGCGCCAACGCGGTCCTCGGCGTCAGCCTCGCCGCCGCGAAGGCCGCCGCCGACGCGCGCGGCCTGCCGCTCTATCGCTATGTCGGCGGGGTCTCGGCCCGCACGCTCCCCGTTCCGATGATGAACATCATCAACGGCGGCGAACATGCCGACAATCCGATCGACGTTCAGGAATTCATGGTCATGCCCGTCGGCGCCGGCAGCATCGCCGATGCGGTGCGCTGGGGCAGCGAGATTTTCCACACGCTGAAGAAGGGGCTCGCGCAAAAGGGCCTCGCTACCGCGGTCGGTGACGAGGGCGGCTTCGCCCCGAACCTCGCCTCGACGCGCGACGCGTTGGACTTCATCGCCGCCTCGGTCGAACAGGCGGGCTTCAAGCTCGGCAGCGACGTCGTCCTCGCGCTCGACTGCGCCGCGACCGAATTCTTCAAGAACGGCAAATATGAGATCAGTGGCGAGAAGCTGTCGCTGAGCCCCGAGCAGATGGCCGACTATCTCGCCGCGCTGGTGAACGACTATCCGATCAGGTCGATCGAGGACGGGATGAGCGAGGATGATTTCGCGGGCTGGAAGGCGCTGACCGACCTCGTCGGCGACAAGTGCCAGCTCGTCGGCGACGACCTGTTCGTGACCAACCCGGTGCGCCTCGAAGAGGGCATCAAAACTGGTCTCGCCAACTCACTGCTCGTGAAGGTCAACCAGATCGGCACGCTGTCGGAGACCCTCGACGCCGTCGATATGGCACACCGCGCGCGCTACACCGCGGTGATGTCGCACCGCTCGGGCGAGACCGAGGATTCGACGATTGCCGACCTCGCGGTCGCGACCAACTGCGGCCAGATCAAGACCGGCAGCCTCGCGCGCTCGGACCGGCTCGCGAAATACAACCAGCTCATCCGCATCGAGGAAGAACTGGGCGACATGGCGCGCTATCCTGGGATGGCGATTTTCGGCTGATCGCAATTCGGTCGGGCTGCGGCATCTGGTGCCTTGACGCCACGAATCACTTGTGATTCAAGGCCCTGATGACGCAGCGCCACAAAATCCGCAAATCGGTGAACCGGGCCGTCGGCCCGACCGTTGCGGTGATCGCGGTGCTGGCGATGATCGGCTATATCATCTTCGGTCCGACCGGCCTCTATGCCTGGGGCGATTACCGCCAGTCGGTCGAGAAAAAGCGCGTCGTGCTGACCGAGCTGACCAAGAAGCAGAAGGATCTGCAGAACCGGGTCAATCTGCTCGACGGCCGGCGCGTCGACCCCGACCTTGCCGACGAATATGTGCGCGAGAAGCTGGGCGTCATGCACCCCGACGAAATCGCGATCCCGATGGACGGGAACGAGAAGCCTTGAATGCTGCAAATCCCTCCTCTTCAGAGGAGGGGCAGCGAGACTTGGGCGCTTCGCACCCCAGTCGCAGCGGGGTGGTGCGTGCCTTCGTGCGCGCTGCGCGCCACCACTCCAAACCCCTCCTCTGAAGATGAAGGACTTCGCGTTTACACGCCCGATTGCAAAAATTGCATACGTAACGCCCGGCCCGCCGACTGCCCAGGCGGACGTTGCCAAGCGGGTCACCCGGGGCCTATAGGGAGCCTTGCCGTAACGGCTAAACGCAAAGGAAATCGCCTTGGCCAAAGCACCCGCGCGCAAACCAGCCGCGCCAAAAAAATCCGCTTCCACCCCAGCTCCCCAGTCCAACCGCGAGATGCCTCGAGACCCCGCGCCCTATGAGGCGTCGCCGGAGGAACTCGAAACCTTCTATCGCGAGATGCTGCTGATCCGCCGCTTCGAGGAAAAGGCGGGCCAGCTCTATGGCCTCGGCCTGATCGGCGGGTTCTGTCACCTCTATATCGGGCAGGAGGCGGTCGCGGTGGGCCTGCAGTCGGCGCTCGACGGCGACAAGGACAGCGTGATCACCGGCTACCGCGATCACGGCCACATGCTCGCCTATGGCATCGATCCCAAGGTCATCATGGCCGAGCTGACGGGGCGCCAGGCCGGCATCTCGAAGGGCAAGGGCGGCTCGATGCACATGTTCAGCGTCGAGCATAAATTCTACGGCGGGCACGGCATCGTCGGCGCGCAGGTCGCGCTCGGCACCGGCCTTGCCTTCGCGCACAAATACCGCGGCGACGGCGGTGTCGCCATGGCCTATTTCGGCGACGGCGCCGCGAACCAGGGGCAGGTGTACGAAAGCTTCAACATGGCCGAGCTGTGGAAGCTGCCGATCATCTTCGTGATCGAGAACAACCAGTACGCCATGGGCACGTCGGTCAACCGCAGCAGCGCGGAGGACCAACTCTATCGCCGCGGCGAGAGCTTCCGCATCCCCGGCATGCAGATCGACGGCATGGACGTGCTCGCGGTGCGCGGCGCGGCCGAGGCGGCGCTCGAATGGGTGCGCGCGGGCAAGGGGCCGATTCTGCTCGAGCTCAAGACCTATCGCTATCGCGGCCATTCGATGTCCGACCCCGCCAAATATCGCAGCCGCGAAGAGGTGCAGGCGGTGCGCGACAAGTCGGATGCCATCGAGCATCTCAAGAAGCTGATGCTGGACGCCGGAATCGCCGAGGACAAGTTCAAGGAGATCGACAAGGAAATCCGGGCGGTGGTGAGCGAGGCGGCCGACTTCGCCGAAAGCGCACCCGAACCCGACCTTCCCGAACTCTATACCGACGTGCTGGTGGAGCAATATTGAGATGGCGATCGAATTGAAGATGCCGGCGCTGTCGCCGACGATGGAGGAAGGCACGCTTGCCAAGTGGCTCGTCAAGGAGGGCGACGCAGTCCAATCGGGCGATATCCTCGCCGAGATCGAGACCGACAAGGCGACGATGGAATTCGAAGCCATTGATGAAGGCACGATCGCGCAGATACTGATCCCCGAGGGCACCGACAATGTGAAGGTCGGCACCGTGATCGCGACGATCGCGGGCGAGGGGGAGGAAGGGCCTGCTGAACAAAAAACCGTCGCCCCCGCGCAGGCGGGGGCCGCTAGCAGTGGTGAGCCGGCTCCAGCGGCTCCCGCCTCCGCGGGGGCGACGGCTGAGTCTGCGCCGGCTCCGGTGGCCGAAAAACCCGCCCCCGCCGAACGCGCATCCGACCCCGCGATCCCCGCCGGCACCGCGATGCAGCGGCTCACGGTGCGCGAAGCATTGCGCGACGCGATGGCCGAGGAGATGCGGAAGGACGACCGGATCTTCGTAATGGGCGAGGAAGTCGCCGAATATCAGGGCGCCTACAAGGTTACCCAGGGCCTGCTCGACGAATTCGGGTCGAAGCGCGTCGTCGACACGCCGATCACCGAATATGGCTTCGCGGGTCTCGGCACCGGGGCCGCCATGGGCGGCCTTCGTCCGATCATCGAGTTCATGACCTTCAACTTCGCGATGCAGGCGATCGACCATATCATCAACTCGGCGGCGAAGACGAACTACATGTCGGGCGGCCAGATGCGCTGTCCGATCGTGTTCCGCGGCCCCAACGGCGCCGCGGCGCGCGTCGCGGCGCAGCACAGCCAGAACTACGCGCCCTGGTATGCGAGCGTGCCGGGCCTGATCGTGATCTCGCCCTATGACGCGGCCGACGCGAAGGGCCTGCTCAAGGCCGCGATCCGCAGCGAGGACCCCGTCGTCTTCCTCGAAAACGAGCTGCTCTACGGCCGCAGCTTCGACGTGCCCGAGGTCGAGGATTTCGTGCTGCCGATCGGCAAGGCGCGGATCATGCGCGAAGGTGGCGACGTCACCATCGTCAGCTATTCGATCGGTGTCGGGCTCGCGCTCGAAGCGGCCGATGCGCTGGCGGGCGAGGGGATCGAGGCCGAGGTCGTCGACCTTCGCACCCTGCGCCCGCTTGACACCGCGACGGTGCTTGCGAGCCTGAAGAAGACCAATCGCCTCGTGATCGTCGAGGAAGGCTGGCCGACCTGCTCGATCGCCAGCGAACTGGCGATGGTCGCGATGGAACAGGGCTTCGACGACCTCGACGCCCCGGTCACCCGCGTGTGTAACGAGGACGTGCCGCTGCCCTATGCCGCCAATCTCGAAAAGGCGGCGCTGGTCGACACCCCGCGCGTGATCGCGGCGGTGAAGGCGGTGTGCAACCGCGGCTAACTCCCAACGCTACGTCCAAAACCCGCTCGTGCTGAGCTAGTCGAAGCGCCGTTCTTCTCTGCAAAAAAGAACGGCGCTTCGACTAGCTCAGGGCGAGCGGTTTTTATTTTGCGCGCTCTGTTCTAACGCACGGCGGACATGACAGGCGAAACCGAACCTCTTGAGAGTGTATACCCCGATCTTCGCGACCCGCGCGTGACGGTCGCGGTGCCGCGCGAACGCCGCGCGGCGCTCGCGACGCTGTGGGCGCTCGCCGAGCGCCTGACGAAGCTGCTCCATGACTCGCGCGAGCCGCTGATCGGGCAGATCAAGCTCGCCTGGTGGCGCGACATGCTGGCGCTACTGGCGAGCGACCCCGCCGCGCTACCGAAGGGCGAGCCGCTGCTCGCCGAGCTGCAAGCGAGTTGGGCGGGGCAGGGCGGGCTCGGCGCCCTCGCCGACGCTGCCGAGGCGATGCTGCTCGCCGAAAGCGACGAGGCGCGGCGCGATGCGGCGAAGGCCTTCGGTGCCGTGCTGTTCCGCCTGGCGGGCGCGTCCGGCGCGGCCGGAAACCGCTGGGGACTGGTCTGGGGCGCTGCCTTGCAGGAGGACGAAACCGCGGCGCGCGACCTGTTCGCGGCCGCGCGCGCCGAGCCCGCGCCGCCGCGCGCCGCGTTCGCCGGTCAGCGCGCCCTGTTGATGCTCGACCGCTGGGCGGCGGCGATCGCGGGGCGGGGCGGCGAACGGCGCTGGCGCAGCGAAGGACTGCTATTGCTGCGGATCGGCCTCACCGGCCGCTGACGAATAAAATGCACCGGGGGTGGAAATGCCGCCCGCCACCCTCTATCTTGCGCCGACCACAGGATCGCAGGGGACAATGCGATGTTCAACGGGCTGGTCGCCTATCTCGACTCGATCAAGGCGCGCGACCCCGCGCCCCGGTCGCGGTGGGAAATCCTCCTCTACCCGGGGCTGCTCGCGGTGGGCATGCACCGCATCGCGCATTGGCTGTTCGAGGCCGAGCTGTTCTTTCTCGCCCGCTTCGTCAACCATCTGGCGCGCTGGCTGACCGGGATCGACATCCATCCCGGAGCGACGATCGGCCGCCACCTGTTCATCGACCATGGCTTCGGCGTTGTCATCGGCGAAACCGCGGAGATCGGCGATAATGTCTCCATCTATCAGGACGTGACGCTGGGCGGCACCGATCCCGCCAACGGCGTCGGCGGCAAGCGCCACCCGACGCTGTGCGACGATGTGATCGTCGGCTCGGGCGCGCAGATATTGGGGCCGGTCATCGTCAACGAACGCGCGCGCATCGGCGCCAATGCCGTGGTGACCAAGGACGTGCCCGAGGGCGCGGTGATGGTTGGCATCCCGGCGCGCTCGACGCTGGTAGACGCGGCCGAATATGCGCGCGAATTCGTTCCCTATGGCACGCCGTGCAGCGAGATCTTCGACCCCGCGACGCAGAAGGTCGAGATTCTCCAGTGCCAGCTCGAACAGATGCAGAAGCAGCTCGCGGCCTTGATCGCCGAACGCGATGCGACCGACGACGATGAAGCGCCGAGGCGTAAAGGGAGCCGGAATCGCGCCTGATGGGGAATGTGACGCCTCTGCCGCACGCGATCCGCGCGGTACCGCAGCAGACCGGATTCGCCCGGCACGAATTGACCCGCATCCTCGACCTTTACGGCCGCATGGTCGCGGCGGGGAAGTGGCGCGACTATGCGATGGATTTCCATCGCGACGTCGCGATCTTCTCGGCCTTTCGCCGCGCTGCGGAGCGTCCCGAATATCGCATCGAAAAACGCCCCGCCTTGCGAAGCCGCCAGGGCATGTGGGCGCTGGTCTCCGAAGGCGGGGCGATCCTGAAGCGCGGGGACGAGCTGTCGAACATACTCGCCCCCGTCGAGCGCAAGCTTATGAAGCTGGTTGCGGACTGATCGTCGCCGGAAGCTGATCCGCCAGATGGGCGGGCAGCATCCCCACAACCACCGCGCGGGCGTTCTGCCAGAAAGCCGACAGCAGCAGCAGGGCCGAACCGATCACGAAGGCCGTCAGCGCGACGTTGAGTTCGACCGCGCCGAAAGTCTGGAAGAGTTGGGTCAGCGCGAACAGCACATAGGCGAGCGCCGAGACGAGCAGGGCACGGCGGTCGATCGCCAGCGCGACCAGCCCGAACGCGATATAGATGCCGATCACCATCACCGCGGCGACGCTCGAGATATCGTCGCCCTGCGTCACGCCGAGCAGGAAGAAGATCGGGTGCGCGATCATCGGCGCGGCGAGCAGGTGAAGCCAGAAGGCGACGTCGCTGCGCCGCGTCTGGCGCACCCGGTCGCTGCGGTCCCACCACATGGCGAGCGCGAAGACGCCGAGCCCGGCAACGAGCACCAGCGCCATCACCAGCGTTTGCGAATCCCGCGGCACGCCGGTGAGCGACAGGATCAGCGCCACCGCGGTCGCCGCGAGCGCCGCGGTTCCCGCCGCAACGGTGATCGGCACCATGAAGCGCCGCCAGTGCAGCCAGGTCGCTCCCGCGGTGACGAGCGCGATGCCTCCGATCAGCAGCGCGCCGACCGTTTCGCCCGGATCGTTGCCGAGCATCGCCTCGCCATGTTCGACCAGAAAGCCGATCATCGTCGCCGCGACCCCGCCGGCGAAGGCGAGCATCAGCACGATGCTGGGCAGCGCCATGCGCCGTTTCCGCGTGAAATATTCGGCAAGGAACCAGGCCGATGCGGCGACGAAGGCACCCGCGAGCGCCTTGTAGATCGACTCCCCGATCCACGCCACCGCGACGAGCAGGATCACCGCCGCGATGCTGACGAAAATATCGTTGAATCCGGTGATGAGGCGGAAATGTTCCTCGTCCGCTCCGGGGGCGGCGCGGACCGACGCGATGTGCGATCGGAAAGCCGCGGCGGCCTCCGGCGTCAACACTCTGGCATCGACCGCGGTTTGCAGGTCGCTTTCACTATACATCGGGGTCGTCCTTCTAGACCGATCCCCTTGCCCCGCGCCGGTTATCGCACGGGCGTGTTAGTGTGTCAATACAGTGTGACTATGGGCAGCCCTTCCCCCTCGATGGGGGAAGGATACGGAGCCTTATCGCGACGCGATTAGGCGGAGTTGGATGGGGGTGACGGTGCGTCCTTCGACCGCCGTCTCAGGCAGAGACCGCCCCCCCATCGCTGTGACTAGGCGGCAAGCCGCCAAGTCTCGCAGCCTCCCCCATCAAGGGGGAGGGCAATTACCCCAGCGCCTGCAACGCCTTCATCACAATCATCGACTGCTCGCTGCCCGACTGCGGGACGATCTCGCCATTGCGGTCGATGATCTTGTCCCACGCCGCCGCGATGCCTTCGGGGGTGCGCTCATCCTCGGGTAGCGCGACGCCGGGGGTCGCGGTGACATAGGCGGCGTGATAGGCGCCCGCGCCCGCGCCGACGATCATGTTGGTGGGGGCATCCTCGCTGACCAGGAACAGCGCCGCCGGCACGACATTCTCCGGCGTGAATTTCTCGAACAGTTCGGCCGGGAAGATGTCCTCGGTCATTCGCGTGCCCGCGACCGGCGCGATCGTGTTGCAGCGGATGTTGTATTTCGCACCCTCGAGGTGGAGCGTCTTGGTCAGTCCCGCGAGCCCCAGCTTCGCGGCGCCATAGTTGGCCTGACCGAAATTGCCGTAGAGCCCAGTCGACGAGGCGGTCATCAGGATGCGGCCATAGGCCTGCTCGCGCATCAGGTCCCAGCACGCCTTGGTGACGTTGGCACTGCCCAGCAGGTGGACCTGCACCACCAGGTTGAAATCCTCCATCGTCATCTTGGCAAAGCTCTTGTCGCGCAGGATGCCGGCGTTGTTGATCAGGATGTGGACGCCGCCCCATTCCTCCTTCGCCTTGGCGACCATCTCGGCCATATGCTCATATTCAGTGACGCTGCCGCCGTTCGACATGGCGGTGCCGCCCGCCGCGCGGATTTCCTCGACGACCTGCAGCGCCGCATCCGAATGGCCGGTGCCGTCGCGCGCGCCGCCCAGGTCGTTCACAACGACCTTCGCCCCGCGCCGCGCCAGTTCGAGCGCATAGGCGCGGCCCAGTCCGCCGCCGGCGCCGGTCACGATGGCCACCCGGCCGTCAAAATTGATCGTCATGATGAACTCCCAAAGCAGGGGCCCCGATGGGTTGCCCATGAAAACTGGCCCGTCCTTAGCCGTTCGCGGCGCGCTGGCAAGGGTGAATGAAATCGCGGCCTGTCATCGAAATGTCACGAAAAAGACGTGCAACTGTCATTTGCCGGTCATAACAGCGCCCCCAGATTGTCACCCTTACGCAATGGAGCAACACCCTATGCGCCCGCGCCCGATTGCCGCCCTGCTGGCGACCACGATGTTGGCTATGCCCGGGGCGGCCCACGCGCAGGCGATGGACGCGGAGGAAGCGGCGGCGCTGCGCGCCGAACTCGCGACGTTGCGCGCCAAGGTCGAAACGCTCGAAGCTCGGCTCGATGCTGCGACGGCGCAGCCTGTTTCGTCGCCCGCGCCAAGCGCCCCTCCGGCGCCCGCCGAACCCGCACCGGAGATCGCGTGGAAAGGCGCGCCCGAGATCAAGACCGCCGACGGCTGGAGCTTCAAGCCGCGCGGCCGCATGCAGGTCGACGTCGTGGGGCTCGACACGCCGGCGGGCGTGACCGGCGCGCGCGGCGGCCTGGCCACCGAATTCCGCCGCGTTTATCTGGGCGTCGACGGCAAGATTCCCGGCGGCTTTTCCTATCGCGTCGAGGCCGATTTCGCGAACAATGCGGTCGAACTGACCGATGTCTATCTCACCTATGGTCCGGGGCCGCTGTCGGTCACGGTGGGACAGGTCAAACCTTTCTGGTCGCTCGACGAGATGACGAGCGACCTCTTCACCAGCACGATGGAGCGCGCGGCTTTTTCGCAGGCCTTCGGCTTCGAGCGCCGCGTCGGCCTGTCGGCACAGTACAAGGGCAAGGCGCTGCTGCTGCAGGGCGGGATATTCGGTGCCAACGCCGACGATCTGCTCGACGACAGCAATGACAGCGTCTCCTTCGATGGGCGCGCGGTGTGGATGCCGAAACTCGGCGAGACCCAGTTTCACCTCGGCGGATCGCTGCACCTGCGCGACCTTGGTAACCCGGCGGCGACCGTCCGCTACCGCTCGCGGCCTTTCGCCCATACCACCGACATGCGCCTCGTCGACACCGGCGAGTTCGACGCGAAGGGCGAACGCGGCATGGGGCTGGAAGCCGCGGTGATCGCGGGGCCGTTCCACGCGGCGGGCGAGGGCTATTGGCAGACGGTGCGCCGCCGCGGTTCGACCGATCCCACCTATTTCGGCGGCTATGCCGAACTCGGCATGGTGCTGACACCCGGCGACCGCCGCGGCTACAAGGATGGCGCCTTCGACCGGCTCAAACCCTCACGGCCGATCACCGAGGGCGGCATCGGCGCGATTGAGCTCAACGCCCGCTACGACCATCTCGACCTCAACGATGCGGGGCTGGTCGGCGGCCGCCAGCAGGCGGCGCTGCTGTCGCTGGTCTGGGCGCCGATCGACTTCGTCCGCCTGACCGCCAACTACGGAAAGCTGTGGATCGACGACGCCCGCGTCGCGACCGCGACGGGCGACCGCGATTATACTGCGGACACCTTCGGGCTGCGGACGCAGATCGATTTTTGATGGGGCGGGGCCGCCTTGGGGGTGGGAAGCGGATATTGCATAACTCGTCGCCCCCGCGAAGGCGGGGGCCGCTGGAGGCTTATTCCTGCGCCGCTGCGTAAGACGACGGCGGCCCCCGCCTTCGCGGGGGCGACGGCTGTTATTCGGCCGAAACCGGCCACTCCCTTGGCTCGGTCGTGTCGAGCGAAGTCGGGACCTCCTCGTCCCGCGAATCCGATGGGCGTCTGTTCAGATGCTCTTCCCCGCATCGAGCGCATAACCCGCGGAGCGCACCGTGCGGATGATGTCCGTGGTGCCGGGCAGGTTGATCGCCTTCCGCAGCCGCCGGATATGCACGTCGACCGTCCGCAGCTCGATATCGCTGTCCTGCCCCCAGACGCTGTCGAGCAATTGCCCGCGTGAGAAGACGCGCCCCGGATGCTCCATGAAATGTCGCAGCAGGCGGAACTCGGTCGGCCCCATGTTCACGATCTGCCCGTTCCGCACCACCTTGTGCGCGACCGAATCGAGCTCGATGTCGGCATAAGCGAGCAGTTCGCCGGCCAGCGCGGGGCGCAGGCGGCGAAGCACCGCCTGGACGCGCGCGACCAGCTCGCGCGGGCTGAACGGCTTGGTGACATAATCGTCGGCGCCGGTTTCCAGACCGCGAATACGATCCTCTTCCTCGCCGCGCGCGGTCAGCATGATGATCGGGACATTGGCCGACTTAGCGTTACGCCGAAGGCGGCGGCAGACCTCGATTCCGGGCAGGCTCTCGATCATCCAGTCGAGCAGGACGATGTCGGGCACGCGCTCCTCGACCAGCATCAGCGCCTGTTCGCCGTCGGGGGTCTGGCGCACCGAATAGCCTTCGCGCGCGAAGTGCCAGACGATGAGTTCGGCGATCGCCTCGTCGTCCTCGATCAGCAGAAGGTCGGGCTGCGGCATCAACCTTGCTCCTGCTCCGCGGCGGCGCTGTCTTCGGGGCTTTTGCCGCGCTCGCGCTCCTCCATCCGCTCGCCGGTGACGACATAATAGACCATCTCGGCGATGTTGGTCGCATGGTCGCCCATGCGCTCCAGATTCTTGGCGACGAACAGCAGGTGTGCGCTCTCGGTGATATGCTTCGGATTTTCCATCATGAAGGTCACGAGGGTGCGAAAGATGCTGTTGTAGAAATCGTCGACATTCTTGTCGCGCACCGTCACCCGCACCGCGAGTTCCGCGTCGCGCGCCGCGAAGCTGTCGAGCGCGTCGTGGACCAGTTCGGCGACCAGCGACGACATCGAGGTCAGCACCGGGATCGCCTCGATCGAGCGCGTCGGGTCCATCAGCGCGACGCGCTTGGCGATGTTCTTCGCATAGTCGCCGATGCGCTCGACGACCGAGACGATCTTCAGCGCCGCGATCATCTCGCGCAGGTCGTCGGCCATCGGGGCGCGGAGCGCGATGGTCTGGACCGCGAGTTGCTCGACCTCGGCTTCGAGCGCGTCGATCTTCTTGTCGCCCTCGACGACTTGCGCCGCAAGGCTCTGGTCGCCGTTGCCGAGCGCGGTCATCGCCTGGAGCAGCGCCTGCTCGGCGCGCCCTCCCATCTCGCTGATCAGGCCGCGCAGGCGGTTCAGATCCTCGTCGAAGGCCTTGACGGTATGTTCGTTGACTATTGCCATCGTAACTTCCTTTCGCGGCTACGGCTCAGCCATAGCGGCCGGTGATATAATCCTTGGTGCGGTCCTGCTTCGGGTTGGTGAAGATATCGGTGGTCTTGCCATATTCGACCAGCGTCCCGAGGTGGAAAAAGGCGGTGCGCTGCGACACGCGGGCCGCCTGCTGCATATTGTGGGTGACGATCACGATCGCATATTTGCCGCGCAGCTCGTGGATCAGTTCCTCGATCTTCGCCGTGGCAATGGGGTCGAGCGCCGAGCAGGGTTCGTCCATCAAAATCACCTCGGGGTCGACCGCGATCGCGCGGGCGATGCACAGGCGCTGCTGCTGGCCGCCCGACAGCGCGGTGCCGCTTTCGCCGAGCCGGTCCTTGACCTCGTCCCACAAGCCGGCGCGGACGAGCGCGCGCTCGACGATGCTGTCGAGGTCGGCCTTCGCCGCCGCCAGCCCGTGGATGCGCGGGCCATAGGCGACATTGTCGTAGATCGACTTGGGGAAGGGGTTCGGCTTCTGGAACACCATGCCGACGCGGGCGCGAAGCTGCACCACGTCCATCGACGGCGCATAGATATCCTCGCCGTCGAGGGTGATCCGGCCCGTGACGCGTGCGCTCGCGACCGTGTCGTTCATCCGGTTCAAGGAGCGCAGGAAGGTCGACTTGCCGCAGCCCGACGGGCCGATGAAGGCGGTGACGAGGTCGGTGCCGACGTCGATCGACACGTCCTTGATCGCCTGCTTGTCGCCATAGAAGACGTCGACCCCTTCGGCCTTCATCTTGGGATCGGCGATAGTGAGATCGTCTTGGGTCATGGTCATATTGCCTGGTTTACCAGCGTTTTTCGAACTTGTTGCGAAGATAGATGGCCAGTGCGTTCATCGACAGCAGCAGGATGAGCAGCACGATGATCGCCGCGGACGTCTTCTCGACGAAGCCGCGGTCGACCTCGTCCGACCACAGGAATATCTGCATCGGCAGCACCGTCGAGGGTGAGCAGATGCCGTTCGGCACATCGCCGATGAAGGCGCGCATCCCGATCAGCAGCAGCGGCGCCGTCTCGCCCAGCGCGCGCGCCATGCCGATGATCGTGCCGGTCAATATGCCGGGCAGCGCGAGCGGCAGGACGTGATGGAACACCACCTGCACCGGGCTTGCCCCGACGCCGAGGGCCGCGTCGCGGATCGACGGCGGCACCGCCTTGATCGCGTTGCGCGCGGCGATGACGATCACCGGCATCGTCATCAACGCCAGCGTCAGCCCGCCGACGAGCGCGCTCGCCTGGCAGAGCCCGAACCAGTTGATGAACACCGCGAGCGCGAGGAGGCCGAAGATGATCGAGGGCACCGCGGCCAGATTGTTGATCGACACCTCGATCAGGTCGGTCCAGCGGTTCTTGGGCGCATATTCCTCGAGATAGAGTGCCGCGAGCACCCCGGTCGGAAAGGCGATCAGAAAGGCGATGACGATCGTCAGCACCGACCCCTTGAGCGCGCCCCAGATGCCCGCGACCGCGGGATCGGTCGCATCGGCGTTGCGGAAGAACGGCCAGTGGATGCCGGTCGACAGCCGCCCGTTCGCCTTCAGCGCCGCGACCCGCGCGCCGAGTTCGCCCTTCGCGCCCTCCTTGGCGGCGATGTCGATACGGCTCGACGCCGGCAGCTCGAAGACAGTCTTGCCGGTCAAGAGGTCGGGATCGGCCTTGATCGCCGTCCGCACCTCTTTCCACGCATTTTCGGAAATCACGTCGGACCCGCCTTCGCCCAGCGCCTCGCCGGCGGCAAAGGCGACGATGTCGGACAGGCCGGCGTTCGCGATGACCTGATCGGCGTCGGGGTCGTCCAGCCGCGAGGCATCGACCGTCAGCGGGGTCGCCTTGAAGTCGATCGGCACCGCAACATGCGTATAGGTAAAGCCGCGCGCGCCGTTGCCGACCATCACGAACAGCAGAAAGGCCAGGAACAGGCCCGACAGCAGCACCGCGCCCAGCCCCAGCGCCTTGAAGCGGCGCTCGGCGGCGTAGCGCCGCGCGATACGGCTCTGCATCGCGGGGGCGTTCCAGTCGGTCGGGGCGGTGTCTCTATTCATAAGCTTCGCGATATTTCTTCACGATGCGCAGCGCGACGATGTTGAGCAGCAGCGTGACGAGGAAAAGGACGAGCCCGAGCGCGAAGGCGGCAAGCGTCTTGGCGCTGTCGAACTCCTGGTCGCCGGTCAGCAGCTTGACGATCTGCGCGGTCACCGTGGTGACGCTGGCAAAGGGGTTGGCAGTCAGGTTGGCGGAAAGCCCCGCCGCCATCACCACGATCATCGTCTCGCCGATCGCGCGGCTGACCGCGAGGAGGATGCCGCCCATCACGCCCGGCAGCGCGGCGGGGATCAGCACCTGGCGGATCGTCTCGTTCGGCGTCGCGCCGAGTGCGAGCGAGCCGTCACGCATCGCCTGCGGCACCGCGTTGATACTGTCGTCGGCCATCGACGAGACGAAGGGGATGATCATCACCCCCATCACGATGCCCGCGGCGAGCGCGCTTTCGGTCGAGGCATTGGGCACGCCGAGCATCACGGCGAAATTGCGCAGCGCCGGCGCGACGGTCAGCGCTGCGAAATAGCCATAGACGACGGTGGGCACCCCCGCCAGAATCTCGAGGCACGGCTTCACCCAGCGGCGCACGCGCGGTGCGGCATATTGGGTCAGATACACGGCGCTCATCATGCCGATCGGGATCGCGACCAGCATCGCGATGATCGCGCCGATCAGCACCGTGCCCCAGAACAGCGGGATGCCGCCGAAGGTGTCGGCGACCGGCGCCCCGCTCTGCGGGTTCCAATACGTGCCGAACAGAAGTTCGCTCACCGGCACCAGGCTGAAAAAGCGCAGCGATTCGAACAGCAGCGACAGCACGATGCCGAAAGTGGTCAAAATCGCGACCAGCGAGGCGAGCAGCAACAGCAGCATCACGATCCGCTCGACCCGCGTGCGGGCGCGGAACTCGGGCCGGATGCGCGTGAAGGCATAGGCCCCGCCCGCCAGCGCGAGCGCCAGCATCGCCGCGATGCCGATCCACGCATAATGCGCCGTCGCCTCGGCATAGGGCTTCACCAGCGGCGCCGCGGCGGGCAGCCGCACAGCGGCTTGCTGCCCCTGCGCGACGCTGCGCGCGTCGGACAGGATCGCCCCGCGCTCGAAACCGAAGGCGGGCAGGCTTTCCGCCGCGGGCGTGGTCAGCACCTGGTTGGTGATCAGCGCCGGCGACGCGCTCGTCCAGACGGCGAGGAAGATCGCGGCGGGCGCGAACAGCCACAGCGCGACATACCAGCCATGATATTGCGGCCGCGAATGCAGCTTGCGGCCCGCACGCCCCGCCAGCATCGCCGAGCGCGCGCGGCCGGCCAGCCAGCCGATCAGTGCGAGGCCGAGGATCAAAAGCAGCAGGGCGGCGGCGTTGAAGGTCACTGGCTTCTCTTGACCTGCCCCCAACTCCGTTCGCCCTGAGCTTGTCGAAGGGCCGTTCTTGTCTTCGACCGAAAGAAGAAGGACGGTGCTTCGACAAGCTCAGCACGAACGGAGAGAGGGGAATATAACATAAGAAAAACGGCGGCCGGGAAGGGGCGAACCGCCCCCGGCCACCAGGCGGGGGAGACGCTTATTTCAGCACCGAACCGTCGAGTGGCGTCATGCCCTTCGCCGCGGCGTTCGCGGCGTCCGACACGGCCTTGGGCGACACGATCAGGCCTTTCGCTGCCAGATAGCCGCCGTCGCCCGCGCCCTTCAGGAACTCCGCGACATACTCCGCGAGCCCCGGAACGACGCCGACATGCGCCTTCTTCACATAGATGAACAGCGGCCGCGACCCGGGATAGCTGCCGTCGGCGATCGTCGCATAGGTCGGCGACACGCCCTGTACCGGCACCGCCTTGATCCGGTCCTTGTTGGCGTCGAGGTAAGAGAAGCCGAAGATGCCGAGGCTGGTCGGATTCTTGTCGAGCTTCGAGATGATCAGATTGTCGTTCTCGCCCTGCTCGACATAGAAGGGCGACCCGCGCAGCGCGGTGCAGACCTGCTCATGCTTGTCGGCGTCGCTGGCCTTCAACTCCTTCATCTCGGGGTTGGCGCCGCAGCCGGTGCCGAGGATCAGTTCCTTGAAGGCATCGTAAGTGCCGCTGGTCGAGGGCGGCCCGAAGACCGAGATGGCGACCGCGGGCAGCGCGGGGTTGACGTCTTTCCACGTCTTCGCGGTGTTCGGCTTGCCATAGGGGTTGGCGGCCAGCGCCTTGTAGACATCTTCCTCGGTCAGCTTGAACCCGGGGCCGCGCGTCGCTTCGCCCAGCGCGATGCCGTCGATGCCGATCTGGATCTCGACGATATCCTTGACGCCGTTCGCGGCGCAGGTGTCGAATTCCTTCTTCTTCATCCGGCGCGAGGCGTTGGCGATATCGGGCGTGTCGCCCCCGACGCCCTGGCAAAAGCGCTCGAAGCCGCCGCCGGTGCCGGTGCTGTCGATCTTGGGCGTCTTGTTGCCCGTCGCCTCGGCGAACTTCTCGCCGACCGCGGTGGCAAAGGGATAGACGGTCGACGATCCGACCGCACTGATATAATCGCGCGCACCGCCGCCCGACGACGCCTGATCCTGACACGCGGACAGCGCCAGCGCGATGGTCGCGGCGCCGGCGATCAGGGCAAATTTCTTGACCATGGAATGATCCTGTCGGGGGGCGTTACCAAACCAAGCCGCCACCCCCGAGGGCGACTCGCTGAGCCGCCAATGGGGGTTTTGTGTGACGCGTTTGTGACAGAGCATGTCATGGAAGTGTCATGCAAGGCGCTGCAATATCCCTATCATGCTGACGAAAGCGCTGAAGGAACGGACATCATGATCCTCATCACCGGCCAGGTCATCATGACCCCCGAACATCGCGAGCGCATGATCGCGCTCGGCGCCGAGCATAGCGCGCGATCGCGGGGTGAGGCGGGGTGTCTGGCGCATCATTGCCATGTCGATGTCGAGCACCCCGACCGCCTCGTCTTCGTTGAGGAGTGGGAGAGCGTCGATGCGGTGCGCGCGCATTTCGCGGTGCCCGCGTCGGGCGCCTTTGTCGCCGAAATGCGCCGCCTCTCGTCCGAGCCGCCGGTGATCCGCATCTATGCCGCCGAGGATATCACCGCGACGCTGATGGGATCGGCATAGCGCACCCCGTTTTCGTCACCCCGGACTTGATCCGGAGTCCCGCTTTTTCACGTTGCTGAGCGGGGCTCCGGATCAAGTCCGGGGTGACGATGAAGAGAGGGAAGGGTATCGCCGCTTCTATTTTCCCAGCAGCGGCGCCAGATATTGCCCGGTGAAGCTCCGCTTCTCCTTCACCACCTGCTCGGGCGTTCCTGCGGCGACGATCTCGCCGCCCTTGACGCCGCCTTCGGGGCCGAGGTCGAGGATCCAGTCGGCGGTCTTGATGACGTCGAGGTTGTGCTCGATCACCACGACGCTGTTGCCCTGGTCGACCAGCGCCTGCAGCACTTCGAGCAATTTGCGGACGTCCTCGAAATGCAGCCCGGTCGTCGGCTCGTCGAGGATGTAGAGCGTCTGCCCGGTCGAGCGCCGCGACAGCTCCTTCGCCAGCTTCACCCGCTGCGCCTCGCCGCCCGACAACGTCGTCGCCTGCTGCCCGACCTTGATATAGCCAAGGCCCACGCGGCACAGCATCGCCATCTTGTCGCGGATCGCGGGCACCGCCTTGAAGAAGTCGGCGGCATCCTCGACCGTCATGTCGAGCACGTCGGCGATGCTCTTGCCCTTGAACTTCACCTCCAGCGTCTCGCGGTTGTAGCGCTTTCCGTGGCACGTCTCGCACGTCACATAGACGTCGGGCAGGAAGTGCATCTCGATCTTGATCAGCCCGTCCCCGGTGCAGGTCTCGCAGCGCCCGCCCTTGACGTTGAAGCTGAAGCGCCCGGGCTTGTAGCCGCGCGCCTGCGCCTCGGGCAGCCCCGCGAACCAGTCGCGGATCACGGTGAAGGCGCCCGTGTAAGTGGCGGGGTTCGACCGCGGGGTGCGGCCGATCGGCGACTGGTCGATGTCGATCACCTTGTCGCAATGCTCAAGCCCGGTCAGCGCGTCGTGCGGCCCCGCGACGAGCCGCGCGCCGTTCAGCGTCCGCGCCGCGCTGGCGTAGAGCGTGTCGATGACGAGGCTCGACTTGCCCGAGCCCGACAGGCCGGTGACGCAGGTGAAGGTGCCGAGCGGGATCGTCGCGGTGACACCCCGAAGGTTGTTCGCCCGCGCGCCCTTCAGCACCAGGTCGAAGCCGTTGCCCGGGCGGCGGTGCGCCGGCACCTCGATCCGCTTTGCGCCGGTCAGATAGGCCGCGGTCAGGCTCTTCTTGTTCGCGAGCACCTGTTTCAGCGTCCCCTCGGCGACGATCTCGCCGCCATGGACCCCCGCGCCGGGCCCCATGTCGACGACATAGTCGGCGTGGCGGATCGCATCCTCGTCATGCTCGACGACGATGACCGTGTTGCCGAGGTCGCGTAGCCGCTTCAGCGTCGCGAGCAGCCGGTCGTTGTCGCGCTGGTGAAGGCCGATGCTCGGCTCGTCGAGGACGTAGAGCACCCCCGAAAGCCCGCTGCCGATCTGGCTCGCGAGGCGGATGCGCTGGCTCTCGCCGCCGCTGAGCGTGCCCGAGGTGCGGTTGAGGTTGAGATAGTCGAGCCCGACATTGTTGAGGAAGCCGAGCCGCTCGTTGATCTCTTTCAGGATCGCCTTGGCGATCTGCTTCTGCTGGTCGTTCAGCTTCTCCTCGAGCGTGCCGAACCAGTGGAGCGCGTCGGCGACGCTGCGCCGCGCCGACTGGCTGATGTCCTCGCCCGCGATCTTCACCGCGAGCGGCTCGGGGCGCAGCCGCGCGCCGTGACAGGTCTCGCACGGCTGCGCGGTCTGGTATTTGCTCAGCTCCTCGCGCATCCACGCGCTCTCGGTCTGCAGCATCCGGCGGCCCAAGTTTCCGATCACGCCCTCGAACGCCTTGTGCGTCGTATAGGTGCGGCGCCCGTCCTTGAAGGTCAGCTCGACCGGCTTGCCGCCGCTGCCATAGAGGATGACGAGCTGTACCTCGCCGGACAGCTCCTGCCACGGCGTTTCGAGCGAAAAGCCATAGGCTTTGCCGAGGCTTTCGAGCACCTGCATATAGTAAGGCGAGGGCGGGTTCGATTTCGCCCACGGCACCACCGCACCCTTCTTCAGGCTCAGCGCATGGTTGGGGACGACGAGTTCGGGGTCGAATTCGAGCCGTTCGCCAAGCCCGTCGCACGCCGGGCAGGCGCCCTGCGGCGCGTTGAAGCTGAACAGTCGCGGCTCGATCTCGGCGATAGTGAAGCCCGAAACGGGACAGGCGAATTTCTCGGAGAAGATGATGCGGTTGGCCGGTATCCCGACATTCTTCATCCCCGTTCGCCCTGAGCTTGTCGAAGGGCCGTCCTGTTCTTCTGAAGGCAAGGACGGTGCTTCGACAAGCTCAGCACGAACGGAATTAGACGAACGGGAGTCGTCAATCTTACCATTAGACGACTGAGCCTCCGCCACCGTCGTGTCGGCGAGGTCGACATAGGCCAGCCCCTCGGCGAGTTTCAGCGCGGTCTCGAAACTGTCGGCAAGCCGCGTCTCGATCCCCTCGCGCACGACGATGCGGTCGACGACGACCTCGATGTCATGTTTATACTTCTTGTCGAGGGCCGGCGCGTCCTCGATCTCGTGGAAGTCTCCATCAATGCGGACGCGGGTGAAGCCCTCCTTCTGCCATTGCGCGAGTTCCTTGCGATACTCGCCCTTGCGGCCGCGCACGACGGGGGCGAGCAGATAGGCGCGCGTGCCCTCGGGCAATTCCATCACGCGGTCGACCATCTGGCTGACCGTCTGCGCGCTGATCGGCTCGCCGGTCGCGGGCGAATAGGGAATGCCGACGCGCGCCCAGAGGAGGCGCATATAGTCGTAGATCTCGGTGACCGTCGCGACGGTCGAGCGTGGGTTGCGGCTCGTCGTCTTCTGCTCGATGCTGATCGCCGGCGACAGGCCGTCGATATGCTCGACGTCGGGCTTCTGCATCATCTCCAGGAACTGGCGCGCATAGGCCGACAGGCTCTCGACATAGCGCCGCTGCCCCTCGGCATAGATGGTGTCGAAGGCGAGGCTCGATTTTCCCGAACCCGAAAGCCCGGTGATGACGATCAGGCTGTCGCGCGGCAGGTCGACGTCGACGCCCTTCAGATTATGCTCGCGCGCGCCGCGCACCGAAATATGGGTGAGACTCATGGGAGGGGTGTGTTCCAGATTTGTTCTTGATGCGCAAGAGGGCGTGCGCTGCTCCGAAACATGGGACGCGGGCGGCCGGACTGCAAGGGTTCGCCGCAGGGGCGGTCCGTTCGTCGAAGCGATTCCGCCGCTTGCCACAAATGTCATGTCCACGCACCGCGCAGCAGCCATGCAGGCCTATCGCCCTGACGGGCCTGGAATTGAACATGGGGACATTTGATGAAGACTTTTCTGCTCCTGTCGGCGGCGTCGCTTGCGCTGGCCGGCCCGGCCGCCTTTGCCCGATCGGAAGGCGCGCCCGCACCGCAATCGGCGCCAGCCGACGCCGCTTCGCTTGCGCCGCTCCAGTTCGGAAGCTGGGGTGTCGATCTGTCCGCGCGCGATACGTCGGTGCGGCCGGGCGACGATTTCGATCGCTACGCCAACGGCACCTGGTTCCGGACCACCGAAATTCCGGGGGACCAGGGGTCGGCGGGCGTCAGCTATGCGGTCTATAACCTGACCCAGCGGCAATTGCGGGCGCTGGTCACGGGAGCGTCGGCGACGGGGCAGGTGGGCGCGCTTTATCAAAGTTTCATGGACGAAGCGCGCGTCGACGCGCTCGGCGCCAAGCCGCTGATGGCCGATCTCGCCAAGGTCGCGGCGATCAAGGATAAAAGCGAAATGGCGCGCTTCATGGGCCGCTCGCAGGGCGCGTTCGGCTACAGCATCGTCGGGGGCGAGCCCTATGCCGACACCGGCGATCCGACGATGAACGTGCTGTGGATGGGGCAGGGCGGTCTGGGTCTGCCCGACCGCGAATATTATCTGTCGCCCCAGTTCCAGAAACAGCGCGACGCCTATCGCGCCTATATCGTCCGCACGATGACGCTGATCGGCAATGCCACCCCCGATAAGGCGGCCGACACGATCCTGGGCTTTGAGACCGACATCGCGAAGGCGAGCTGGCCGATCGCCGACCGCCGCGACCTCGGCAAGATCAACAATCCGATGTCTTCCGCGGAACTGGCCGCCTATGCGCCCGGTCTCGACTGGGATGCCTGGTTCGCGGGCGCCGATATCGGCCCGCAGCAGCGGATCATCGTCAACGAAAACAGCGCGATCCGCGACTTGGCGGCGCTTTATGCCAGAACGCCGCTCGACACGCTGAAGCTGTGGCAGGATTTCCATGTCGCCGACAATGCGGCGCCCTATCTGTCGAAGGCGTTCGTCGACAGCCGCTTCGATTTCACCAGGGAACTGAGCGGTGTCAGCGAGCAGCGTCCGCGGTGGAAGCGCGGGCTGACGCTGGTCGACGGCAGCCTCGGCGAGCTCGTCGGGCGCGAATATGCCGCAAAATATTTCCCGCCGAGCGCCAAGGCGAAGATGGAGGAACTGGTCGCGAACCTGAAGCTCGCGATGGCCGACCGCATCCGGACCAATAATTGGATGGCGCCGTCGACGAAGGAGGCCGCACTCGCCAAGCTCGACAAGATGGACGTCATGGTCGGCTATCCCGATAAATGGCGCGACTATTCGGTGTTGAAGCTCGATCCCGCCGATCTCTACGGCAATGTCGAGCGCAGCGCGGCGTTCGAATATGCCTATGCGTTGCAGGATCTGGGCAAGCCGGTCGATCGCAAGAAATGGTCGATGAACGCGCAGGAGGTGAACGCCTATAACGGCGGGCTCGAAAACAAGATCGTGTTCCCGGCCGGCATATTGCAGGCGCCCTTCTTCAGCGAAGGGGTGGACGATGCCGTCAACTATGGCGCGATCGGTGCGGTGATCGGGCACGAGATCAGCCACGGGTTCGACGATCAGGGGCGCAAGATCGACGCCAGCGGCGCGGTGCGCGATTGGTGGACGAAGGAAGACGCCGCGCGCTTCGAGGCGCAGGCGAAGGGTTTCGGCGCCCAATATGCGGGTTATGAGGCTGCGCCCGGCGCCTTCATCAACCCCGATCTGACGATGGGCGAGAATATCGCCGATCTCGCCGGGCTCGAAATCGCCTATGACGCCTATCACCGCTCGCTCGGCGGCACGGCGCCGCCGGTGATCGACGGGCTGACCGGCGACCAGCGCTTCTTCCTGGCCTTTGCCCAGGCGTGGCGCGACAAGGCGCGCGACGACGCGATCAAGCAGCAGGTGGCGAGCGACGAGCATAGCCCGGCGCGCTGGCGCATCATCGGTCCGACGCGTAACGTCGACGCCTGGTACAAGGCCTTCGACGTCAAACCCGACGCCAAATATTATCTGAAGCCCGAGGAGCGGACGCGGATCTGGTAGCGCGCCTTCAGTCGGCCGGTGCGGGGATGACGGTTCGCCGTCCCCGCACAGTCAGCACGACCAGCGACAGCGCCGCGCCGGTGATGACGAACAGGGCAGGAAAGCCACCGAGGATCGACATCATGCGGATGCCGTCGATTCCCGCCGACGCGACGAGGACGATCGCGACCAGTCCCACCGTCACGCCCCACACAATCTGCACGAGCAGCGGCGCCTCGGGCGCTTCGGGTGAAATGCCGTGGGTCGACAATGCGCTCATTGCCGAGACATTGGCATCGGCGCCGGCGACATAGGAGAGGAAGATCGCGAACAGCACCGTCGCGGTCACCGCCGACCCGCCTCCGAGCGCATCGAACAGGCGGAACAGGACCGGATCGGGACCCTGGCTGGCGAGCACCGCATAGAGGCTGGCGCCGCTGTGCTGGTCGATCGCGATCGTCGCGCCGGCGATGGCCGTCATCCACAGCGCGCCGAACAGCGCCGGCAGGATCAGGTTGATCGCGATGAAGGCGCGCACGCTGTAGCCGACCGCGAGACGGCCCAGGAAAAGCGCGGTGACCGGCGCCCAGGCAAACCAGTTGGCCCAGTTGAAGACTGTCCATTGCCGGTGCCAGCCGGCGTCGACGTCGAGGCCCAGGTTGCGCGGGACGAAGGTGCGGACATAATCGACGCCGCCGCTGAGCGACAGGCCGATCATGTCGCCGAGCGGCCCCGCGACGAGGACGAAGGCGATGATCGCGAAGAACAGCCAGGTGTTGAGCACCGACAGGCCGGCAATGCCTTTTTGCAGCCCGGTCGCGGCCGAGATCAGGAAGCTGGCGACGATCAGCGCCGCGATCGCCCAGCGCAGCGGGACGCCGCCCGAAAAGCCGCCCAGCCCCTCGATGCCGCCCGCCAGCGACAGGATGCCGGCGCCGAGCGACGCTGCCATGCCGGCGACGAGCGCATAGAGGCAGAGGATGTCGATCGCCGAGCCGACAGGGCCGTGCGCGCGCCGACCGAGCAGCGGTTCGAACAGCGACGACAGCCGAAAGGGCTCGCGCCGGTTGTAATAGACGATGGCAAAGGCGAGCGCGGCGACGGTGTAGATCGCATAGGGCGTCAGCGTCCAATGCAGGAACATCGTCGACATGGCGAAAGTCGCCGCCGCGTCGCTGCCGGGTTTCAGACCCAGCATCTTCGGCGGCTCGTTGAGGTGGAACAGCGGCTCGGCGACGCCCCAGAACAGGATGCCGGTGGCAATCGTCGTGCACAGCGTGACCGCGAACCAGCGCCAGCGGCCGAGCAACGGCTTCGCGCCTGCCCCGCCGATGATCGTGCCGCCGAAGGGGGAAAGCGCGATAGCGGCCAACAGCGCCAGGAACAGCACGCTGCTGATCGTGAACATGGGCCCGAAATTGCGCAATATCCAGTCGTTGAAGGCCGTTTCCGCGGCCAGGAAGCGTGCGCCCTGCCACAGGCTGGCGATCAGCGCGGTCGCCAGCACCGCGAGCGGGATGAAGAAGACCGGCCGGTTGATCGGATGGGATGGGCGCTCGCGCATGCAAGGGCAGAATGACTGGCACTGCTGGCCACGTCAAATGCGCACGCGATCCCGGAACGCAATCCCGGTCGAAGCGTTGGGGCCACGGAAACGGATTTTGACCTGAGGAGACGGTTCGATGACCAGGACGATCTTGATGGCGGCGAGCGCGCTGGCGCTGCTCGCGACCGGGCCGGCGGCTGCGATGCAGACGCAGACCGATGCCGCCGAATCGGCTGCGGCCCCGGTCGACGATGCCGCAAGCGCGCAACCGGAGGGCAAGCCTCTGCCGGACGGCACGACGCCCGAGGAGCGTGCGAACACCGCCCGACTGAACGCCGAGCAGGCGGCGAGCGCCAAGGCGGAAAATATCGCCTATGACCAGCAGGTTCAGTCGGTCGCCCGCGAAGACGCCGCCGCTCAGGCCGCCTATGCAGAGGAAACCGCGGCGTATGAGGCTGAAAAGGCGCGCGTCGCGGCCATGTCGGCCGAAGAGCGGATGAAATGGGAGGCCGACGTGGCCGCCTGCAAGGCGGGCGATACGAGCCGCTGTGCGCAGCCTTCTGCACCGACTCCACCAAAGCCCTGATCGGCTGGTCGCTTACCGGGCGGGTGGCAGCGCGACCGACACCGCTTTCGGTGTCGGGGGAGCGATGGTGACCAACTTGGAATCGTCGATGCGCCTGATGGCCAGTGTCCGCTCCGGTCCAGAGGGCGCCTGGTCATTTCCGGGCGCGGCCGGTGGATCGGCCGCTGTTTCGGTTCCGAAGACACGGGTGTCTCCGGATGTGTCCGCTTGCGCTATGCTCTCGGGCGGATAGACGATTTCGACCGGCTCGACGCCCTGATATTCGTCATGCTTCGCCTCCAGCCGCATGGCGCGGGCATGGGCGGCGGCCGCATAGCTCGCGGGGCAGTTGCGGCACGGCAGCGGCGCGGGGATGCTGTCGACCGTCGCCGCCAACGGATTGCTGCTATATTCGGCAAAGCTCGTCGCAGCGCTGGCGCCGGTCAGTTTCCCATACAGCCCTTCGCCGATCGCGACCTGTCCGAGCGCCAGTCCGCCCAGCGCACCCAGCGCCGCGCTGCCGAACCAGAACAGGGCACGCTGCGTCTTCATGCAGCCGTTTTTCCTCCTCTTCCCGTCCGGATGGCGCGGTGCAGACTCCGTCATCACGGCGCTCATGTCAAATGGCGGCTATCGCGCTTCCTGCTCAACCCTGCATGATCGCCTTCACGTCGTGCAGATATGTGCGACCGATGCGGTGGACGCCACCGTCGCCCAGATCGACGCTCCACGCGCCGTCGCCATGATGACGAAGCCCGGCGATGCCGTCGCGGCGCACCATCTTCGAGCGATGGATGCGGATGAAGCGATCGGGGTCCATCCGCGCCTCCAGCGACTTGATCGTCTGGTGGATCAGCCAGCTTCGCGCGCCGACGTGCAGCCGCATATAGTCGCGCTCCGCCTCGATCAGGTCTACCTGCCCGGCGTCGATCCGCAGCATCTCGCCGCGGTTCTGGACCCAGAATTCGGTGATCCACTGGCTCTTGCGCTGATTGCCGTGATCGGCCGCGCGCCATTCGCGGACGCGGGCGAGGGCGCGCGCCAGCCGCTCGGGCGACACCGGCTTGAGCAGATAGTCGACGGCGGCGACGTCGAAGGCGGCCACCGCATAGCGGTCGAAGGCGGTCACGAAGACGACCGCCGGCGGATTGTCGAGCCTGTCGATCGCCGCCGCGACCTCGAGTCCGTTGAGGTCGGGCATCGCGATATCGCAGAGGAGCAGGTCGGGCGCGAGAGCATCGACCATGCGCAGCGCCGAGGCGCCGTCGCTTGCGGTTCCGACCAGCGACACGCCCTCCTGCTGACCGGCAAGAATCTGTAGTCGTTCGATGGCGAGCGGCTCGTCGTCGACGATCAGGGTGCGCAGGGCCTGCATTCCGTCAGCACCCATTGCGCGTCAGCGGCAGCCACAGCGAGACGAAGAAACCGCCCCCGTCGGCACGACCCCATTCGCAGCCGGCGGCCGGTCCATAACGCGTCAGCAACCGTTCGCGCACATTGCTGAGACCGAGCCCGGTGCCCGGCTGGGGCATGGGAGCGGCAGGGTCGATGTCATTCTCGACCCGCAGCACGAGCAGCCCATATTCATGGCTTGCCGAAAGGCGGATGCCGATCCTCCCTTTGCTCGGCGCGACGCCGTATTTGATCGCATTCTCGATGATCGGCTGCAGGATCAGGACGGGCACGCAGGCGTTTTCGAGGTCGTGGGGAATGTCGACATCGACCTGCAGCCGATCGGGAAAGCGTGCCTGCTCGATATCGAGATACAGGCGCTGGAGCGCGATCTCCTCCTCCAGGCTGACGAACTGCTCGGGGTCGATCGCCAGGGTCGAGCGCAGGAAGGCCGACAGGTTCATGATCATCGCTTCGGCATCGACCTTCGACCCGCGCATGACGAGGGTCGAGAGCGAATTCAGCGTGTTGAACAGGAAGTGCGGATTGACCTGATAATGGAGTGCGCGAAGCTGCGCATTCTGCGCCTCGAGCCGATAGGCGTTGGCGCGCCGCTCGACCGCGCGCATCTCGTTCGCATAGCCGAGCGCGACATAGAGCGCGGCCCAGACGGCGAAAAAGAAATACCAGCGGATCGAGCTGTCGAGGATGAGCATCAATTCCCACGACACCGGGAATCGGGTCCCCATCTCGGCGATGATCCGCTGTGTGTCGTCTGAGGGAAACCAATAGAAGAAGACGAGCAGATTGACCGTCGCATAGAGGATGACCAGGGGGATTGCGGTCCCCATCGCGGCGGCGAGCCGGGCGCCGAAGCTGCGCGGCTGCACCCGCTGGAGAAGCTGATAGAGAATGAAGGTGCAAAAGATGCCGGCGGCGACGACGATGCCGCGGCGGCCGGTGAAGGCCCATTGCTCGGGCGTTCCGGCCAGCATCGCGAGGCCGGTCGTGATCAGGAAATAGAGCAGCCACATCGCGACGATCGACCCGATCGCCACCCGCGGATCGACGCGCGCGTCGGACGCGTGCCAGTCGGGCGCGGCGGCGAGCAGGCGGGCGCGGCGCTCGCGCTGTGCGAGTTGATGGTCGGACGCGGTCATCGCGCTCCTCCTACCGCAGGGCGGCCGACGAAGGCCAGCAGCGCCTGTGCCGCCAGTCGAAAGCGAGGGCGGGTTGGTCGAAAGCAGCGACCGGAGACATGGCGTCAGCCGGCGACGCCGGGCTGCTGCATTGCCCGCCGCCAATGCCCGCGCCGATATACCGCCCACGCCATCGCCAGCGAGGCCAGCGAAGAGAGCGGGAAGCTCCACCAGATCGCATCGCCGCCGAGCGCCGGATAGGTGAGCCAGTAAAAGCCGAGACGGATCGGAAACATCGACAGGAACAGGATAATCAGTGGCGGCACCACCGCGCCATTGGCGCGCAGCGTGCCGATCACGACGATCGTCGTGCCGAAGGGCAGGAAAGTCCATGTCGCGAGATACTGAATATGCCGAGCGACCTCCACCGCCTCGCTGCCGCTGCCAAGGAAGAGGCCGAGCGCGGCGCGATCGAAGGCAAGCAGCAGCGCGATCAGCACCCCGGTCATCGCGAGGTTGATCGCCATGCCGCTGTTGGTGATGGAGGTGACCCGATCCCACCGATGCGCGCCAATATTCTGCGCGACCATGGCGCTGACCGCGGCGCCGACGGCGAGCGCGGGCATCTGGACATAATTCCAGAGCTGCAGCGTCGCGCCATAGGCGGCGGCGGTAACGAGCCCCTCGCGGTTGACGAGGCCGACCATGACCAGCCCGGCGCCCGATATGACGAGCATCTGCGCGCCCATCGGCACGCCCTTGGCGACGATGAAGCGCAGTTCCTCGATCTTAGGGATCAAATAGGCGAGTTCGCGGCCGCGCAGGCGCAGGACATGATCTTTGGCATAGAACCAGACGAGCATCGCGGCGAGGCTGATCGTCCCGGCGCTGGCGGTGGCGAGCGCGCTCCCCGCAATGCCGAGGCGCGGAAAGGGGCGGAGGCCGAGGATCAGCACCGGGTTGAGGACAATGTCGAGCACGACCGACAGGATCATGAAGCGCAGCGGCGTCACCGCGTCACCGGCGCCGCGCGAGGCCATCATCAGCGTGACCATCAACATGCTGGCCGGGATCGCGATGAAGGTGACGCGCAGATAGTCGTGGGCGAGTGCAAAGGCTTCGGCCGGAGTTTCGAGCAGGCGCAGGATCGCGTCAGAGGCGAACCAGCCGGTGACCGCGATAACAACCGAGAACAGCAGCGCCAGACCGATCGCTCCGCCCGCCGCGCGGCGGGCCGCATCGACGTCGCCGCGGCCGACCGACTGGCCGATCAGCACCGTCGCCGCCATGCCGAAGCCAAAGAAGGTCGCGAACATCAGGAACATGATGATGTTCGCATTGGCCGTCGCGGCGAGCGCGCGCTCGCCCAGAAACTGTCCGACCCAGATCGAATTGACCGAACTCGACAGCGTCTGGAGGATGTTCGACGCCAGCGTCGGGAGAGCGAAGAGGATCAGCGTTTTCGCGATCGGTCCGCCCGTCAGGTCTATCGACCCGATACTGCGCGCCGTTTGTCGCGGCGGCATCGGCCCCGATGCGGGGTCGGCCGCCGCGGCGACGGGAACGACGGGCGTGTCTTCGTTCACCCCAGCCGCGCCAGCGCGGCGGTCAGCCGATCGGCTTCGGCCGCCTTGGCGTCATGATCGGCGCGTGCTTTATCGACCGCTTCGGGCTTGGCGCGCTCGACGAAGGCGGGGTTGGCGAGCCGGGCGGCGAGGCTGTCGCGCTCCTTCGTCGCGGCGGCAAGCGCCTTGCTCAGCCGGTCGCGCTCGGCGGCGATGTCGATCACGCCTTCGAGCGGGACGGTGATCGTCTCGTCCCCGACGACGAGTTGCGCCGACGCGCCCGCCGGCGCCGGATCGAAGCGGATCGCTTCGAGCCGCGCGAGGCGGTCGAGTTGCGCCGCCAGCTTGTCGGTGCGGCCCTTCAGCGATGCCGGGAAATGCGCGGTCAGGCGCACACCCGGCGGCAGGCCGAGCTCGGCCTTGGCACCGCGCAGTTCGCCGACCAGCCGGATCAGCCAGTCGATATCGGCGCTCGCCTCCGCGTCGCGCTCCGCCTTCGGTTCGGGCCATTTGGCGGTGATCAGCGGATAGGCCTCGCGGTCGCCGAGGCCGGTCCATAGCTCTTCGGTGATGAAAGGCATGAAGGGGTGGAGCATGACGAGAATCTGGTCGAGCACCCAGCCCGCGACGGTTTTGGTTTCGTCGTCGATCGCGCCCTTGATCAGCTCCAGATACCAGTCGCAGAAACGGTCCCAGGCAAAGCTGTAGATCGCATTCGCCGCATCGTCGAAGCGATAGGCGGCGAAGGCCCGCTCCATCTCCGCGACGGTGTCCGCGACCTCGCCGATGATCCAGCGGTTGACCGGCAGGCTCGCCGCGGGCGCTTCGAGGCTGGTCGAGGCCGCAATGCCGTTGGCTTCGCAGAAGCGCGCGGCGTTCCACAGCTTGGTCGCGAAATTGCGATAGCCCGCGAGGCGCGCGTCATCCATCTTGATGTCGCGGCCCTGGCTTTCCATCGCCGCCATGAAGAAGCGCAGCGCATCGGCGCCATATTGGTCGATCAGCCCGAGCGGGTCGACGACATTGCCCTTCGACTTCGACATCTTCGCGCCGTCGGGCGCGCGGACGAGGCCGTGGAGATAGAGCGTCTTCCACGGCACCTCGTTCAGGAAGTGCATCCCCTGCATCGCCATGCGCGCATCCCAGAAGAAGAGGATGTCGAAGCCCGACACGAGCACGTCGTTGGGATAATGGCGGCGGAGCATCTCGGTATCGTCGGGCCAGCCGAGTGTTGCGAAGGGCCAGAGCGCCGAGGAGAACCAGGTGTCGAGGACGTCGGGGTCGCGCCAGATGGCGAAAATGCCTTCCTCTTTGTTCGTTACCGCGATGGCGGCTTCCTCGTCATCGACGATCAACACGGATGCACCGGCAACTCTGCCGTGATGTTGCGCGGCGAGAGACGCAGCTTCCTCTTCGGTTTCGGCGACGAAGATATTGCCGTCGTCATCGAACCAAGCCGGAATCCGGTGCCCCCACCAGAGCTGGCGCGAAACGCACCACGGCTGGATATTCTCCATCCAGTTGAAGAAAGTCTTTTCCCACGTCTTGGGCACGATATTGATTCGGCCGTCGCGCACGGCCTGCATGGGAGGCTGCGCGAGGGTTTCGGCGTCGACATACCATTGGTCGGTCAGCCAAGGCTCGATCACCACGCCGCCGCGGTCGCCGAAGGGGGTCTGGATCGTGCGCGGTTCGGCGTCGTGCTCGCCGCCGTCCTTGTTGACGTGCGGGATCAGGAAACCCGCTTCCTTCATCCGCCGCACGACCAGTTCGCGCGCGCCGTCCACGCTGTCGCGGCGGAAGCGGTGGAGGCCGAGATATTCCTCGGGGATCAACCCGTCGGCGGTCTGAACGACATTCGCCTCGGCGTCGAACATGTTGAGCATGTCGCCGGGCTTGAAACCGGCGCGCTTGCCGACCTCGAAGTCGTTGAAATCATGCCCTGGCGTGATCTTGACCGCGCCCGAGCCCAGTTCGGGATCGGCATGTTCGTCGGCGACCACCTTGAAGCGGCGGCCGGTGATCGGCTGGAGGATGTCCTTGCCGATCACGCTCCTGTAGCGCGGATCGTCGGGGTGTACCGCGACCGCCATGTCGGCGAGCATCGTTTCGGGGCGCGTCGTCGCGACGACGATATGGTCGCGCCCGTCATCGAGTGTCACGCCGTCGGCGAGCGGATATTTGAAGTGCCAGAACCCGCCCTGCACCTCGTGCGTCTCGACCTCGAGGTCGCTGATCGCCGTCTTGAGCTTGGGGTCCCAGTTCACCAGACGCTTGTCGCGGTAGATCAGCCCCTGCCTGTGCAGGTCGATAAACACCTTGGCGACGGCGCGGTTGAGGCCGTCGTCCATGGTGAAGCGCTCGTTCGCCCAGTCCATCGAACAGCCGAGGCGGCGGAGCTGGCGGGTGATCTGGCCGCCGCTTTCGGCCTTCCACTGCCAGACTTTCTCGACGAATTCGTCGCGGGTGTAGTTGGTGCGCTTGTCCTGGCGCTCCTCGAGCTGGCGCTCGACGACCATCTGGGTCGCGATGCCTGCATGGTCCATGCCGACCACCCACAGCGCATCCTTGCCGCGCAGCCGCTCGTAACGGACGAGCACGTCCTGCAGCGTATTGTCGAGCGCATGGCCGATATGCAGCGCGCCGGTGACGTTGGGTGGCGGGTTGACGATCGTGAACGGCTGCGCATCGGGGCGCGCGGGGCGGAACAGCCCACGGCTTTCCCATGTCTGGGCCCATTTCGCCTCGATGGCGGCGGGATCGAATGTTTTTTCCATCGGCATAGCGGGCGCGCTTTGCCAGCCATGGTGCGATGCGGCAAGGGGGTGATCGCCTAAACAGCCCATCTCCCTCGTCATGCCGGACTCGATCCGGCATCCCGCTTTCAGCGCCAGAAAGAAGAAGCGGGACCCCGGATCAAGTCCGGGGTGACGAGAAATGAAAGGGTCGAGGCTATTTCTGCAAATGGCTCCCCAGCCAGTCGAACACGGTGCGGTGCCACTGGACGCTGTTCGCGCCCTTCAGCACCCAGTGATTCTCGTCGGGAAAGACTAGCAATTGCGACGGCACGCCGCGGCGCTGGAGCGCGGTGAAGGCGGCGATGCCCTGCGTATAGGGGATGCGGAAATCCTTCTCGCTGGTGATGACGAGCATCGGCGTCTTCCACTTGGCGACATGGTTCACCGGGTTCCATTTCTCATATTCTTCGGGCACCTCGAAATAGGGGCCGCCATGCTCCCATTCGTCGAACCACAATTCCTCGGTTTCATAGGCCATGGCGCGCGCGTCGAACACGCCGTCATGCTGAACCAGGCATTTGAAGCCATCGGTCCACTGGCCTTCGATCCAGTTCATCATATAGCCGCCATAGGAGGCGCCGAGCGCGCAGGCGTTGCCGATGTCGAGCTGCGCATCCTTCTGCCCCGCCGCGGCGAGGCCGAGTTTCAGGTCTTCGAGCGGCTTGCCGCCCCAATCCTTGTTGATGCTGTCGGTAAAGGCCTGACCGTAGCCGGTCGAGCCGTGGAAATCGACGGTGACGACGCCATAGCCCTGCTCGGCATAAAGGCGCGGGTTCCAGCGCGTCGACCAGCTGTCGCCGAAGCTGCCCTGCGGCCCGCCGTGGACCAGGAAAGCGACGGGCAGCTTCGCCGCCGCCGCCTTTTCGGGCTTGAGGATCATCCCCCACACCGTGTCGCCATTCGCACCGACAAACTGCATCCGCTCGACCTTGACCGGATCGAACTGGGCGAGCGTCGCGGCATTGGCATGGGTGAACTGCGTCACCTTGCCCTTGGCATCGCGGATATAGACGTCGGTGGGCAGCAGCACGCTGTTGCGCGCATAGAGAAGACCACCGTCGGCGAGCGGCGTGACCTCGCCGATATGGCCTTCGGTTGCGTCGTTGGATGCCTTCAGCCGCTCGACCTTGCCGCTCGCGGCATCGACGCGGAAGACGGGGGTGTCGAGCACCTCCTGCGCGGTGACATAGAGGCTCTTGCCGTCCGGCGCCCAGGCGATCGAGCCGACCGAGCGATCCCACGCTTCGGTGAGTTTGCGCGTCTCGCCATTTTCGAGGTTGCGCAGCATCAGCACCATGCGGTCGCTCTCGTAACCCGGCCGCGCCATCGCGCCATAGGCGAGCCATTGGCCGTCGGGCGAGATCGCGGGCAGCGTGTCGGTCGCCTGATTGGCCTCGGTCAGGTTGATCGGTGCGATGCACGCATCGACCTTGGCCTGATAGATGTCGAGGTTGGTCGAGCGCGGTTCGTCGCGGTCGGCCTTGCGCAGCGCGAAATAGACGGTGCGGCTGTCGGCGCCCCAGGCGAGTTCCTCGCCGCCGCCGAAGGGCTTGGAAGGTGTGTCGCCGATTAGCCCGCCGTCGATGGCGCGGCCTGCGGTCGCCTTGCCGTCCTTCAGATCGAAGACGAAGGGGCGGCTGTAGCTGCCGGGCGTCTCCCACTGATCCCAATGGCGCACGAAGCCGACGCCATCCTTATAGAGGCGGCCGCTACCGGGACCGACGAGCGCTCCCTTGTCCTTCGCGTCGCAGCCGAAGCTGGTGCATTCCCGGGGCACGTCGCCCCAGACGAGCAGGCGGGTGCCGTCGGGCGACAGCTTGAAGCCCGCGACATCGACCTTTTCGTCGGTGACTTGCGTTGCCGCGCCGGCATCCGGGCCCACGGCCACGCGCCAGACCTGATCGCTGCCCGCCGCGTCGGACACGAAATAGAGCAGCCCATCCGGGCCGAAGGCGGGCGCGCTTTCATTCTTGCCCGCTGCGTCGGCGATATGCGCGGGCTTTCCGCTCTTTGCCGTGCGGTCGATGATCCACAGGCCGGTCGAGCGCTTGTAGGTCTCGGGCGCTGTCTCGGTCACCTGATAAACGAGCCAGCGCCCGTCGGGCGACGCGGCCGGTGCGGCGACGCGGTTCATCGTCGCCAGATCGACTTCGGTCATCGGCCGGGCGAGGGCGGGGGTGGCGGACAGAGCGGCGGCAAGCGCGATTGCGCTGGGGATGAGATGGTTTCGCATGAGACGGGTTTAACGTTCCGTCGGAAAGGTTCAACGATTCATCGCCTTCGCAAAGGGCAGGGCGACGGCTATCGAACCATTGTTCCCCCTTTCATCACATGGTCGATCGTTTCGAGTACCGTGATGTCGGCAAGCGGGTCGGCCTTGACCGCGATCATGTCAGCGTAGCGGCCGGGGGCGATCGCGCCCACGTCGTCGCGGCCCATCTCCTCGGCGGCGCGGCCGGTGGCGGCCTGGATCGCCTGCATCGGCGTCATGCCATATTTGACCATGTTGCGGAATTGCCGTGCGTTGAACCCGTGCGGATAGACGCCGGCGTCGGTGCCGTAGCCGATCCTGACGCCGAGTTCGACCGCACGGCGGAAGGCGGCGCGCTGCGTGTCGGTGGTTTCGCGATTCTTGCGCAGATATTCCTCGGGCCAGCCTTCGCGCGTGCCTTCCTCATCGATATAGGTGCCGTTGTAGATGTCCATGACGAGCCAGGTGCCGTGTGCTTTCGCCATCTGCAGCGCCTCCTCGTCGGCGAGGCTGGCATGTTCGATGCTGTCGACCCCGGCGCGGATCGCATTCTTGATTCCTTCGGCACCGTGGGCGTGCGCGGTGACGCGCTTGCCGCGGGCATGCGCGACCTTCACCACCGCGCGCAATTGCTCTTCGGACAATTCGGGCGCGCCGGGCTCGGTGCCGATCGCGAGCACGGCGCCGGTCGCGATCGTCTTGATGAAATCGGCGCCTTGATCGAGCAGAAAGGCGGCCTTCGCGGCCGCTTCATCGGGCGTTGTGGCGACGCCCAGGCGCATGTCGGGTGGCAATTGCTCGTTGGGGACGACGCCGTTCAGTTCGCCGCCGCCGCCGGGAATGGTGATATAGGCGCCGGCGACCCACATCCGCGGTCCCGGTACGTCGCCGCGCTCGATCGCATTGCGCAGTGCGACGTCGGTCAGGCCGCGATAGGTGCCGACATCGCGGACGCTGGTGAAGCCAGCGTCGAGCGTGACCCGGGCGTTACGCGCGCCGACGAGCGCGGTCTCGGCGGGCGAGGCCTTCATCGGCGCAGCGAGGTCGGCGCTCTGTCCGACGTCGGCGAGGTGGGTGTGGAGGTCGATCAGGCCCGGCAGCACGGTATAGGCCGACCAATCGAGCCGGGTCGCACCTGCCGGCGTCGTGCCGCAGTCGGCGACCGCGGTGATCCGTTCGTCCTCGATCATCACGCACTGACCGGTGCGGACCCGATCGGTCATCCCATCGATCAGCCGCCCGGTTTCGACATAGAGGGTTTCGGCGGTGGCCGGCGCCGCGACCAGCCCGGCCGCGAGTGCGGTCAGAGCGAGGCATTGAACGTGTCGCACTGGCGCGGGTCTCCGGTCTCGAGGCCGCGGCGCAGCCAGGTCATGCGCTGCGCGCTGGTGCCGTGGGTGAAACTCTCGGGCACCGGGCGCTGGCCGGCCGAGCGCATCAGCGTGTCGTCGCCGATCGCGTTGGCGGCGGTCATCGCTTCCTCCATGTCGCCCGGCTCCATGGCCGGCTGGCCCGCGCTGTTGCGCGCCCGCGCGGCCCAGACGCCGGCGTAGCAATCGGCCTGCAATTCCATCCGCACCTGCAGCGCATTGCCCTCGGCCTGCGAGGCGCGCTGCTGCGCCTGGCGGACCTGGTCCGAAATGCCCGTGATCGTCTGGATATGGTGACCGACTTCATGCGCGACGACATAGGCCTGCGCGGCGTCGCCCGCCGCACTGAAGCGTTGCGCGAGTTCGTTGAAGAAGGCGGTGTCGAGGTAGACGCCCTGATCGGCGGGGCAATAGAAGGGGCCCATCGCGGCCTGCGCGGCACCGCAGCCTGACTGATTCTGGTCGGTGAAGAAATTGAGCGTAGGCCGCTTATAGCCGTTGATGACCTGGCTCCACACCTGATGCGTCGATCCGAAGACGTTGCAGGCGAATTTCTCGGCCGCCGTGTCGCAGGCGACATTGGCGCCGCTGCGGCTGTCGGCCATCGGGTCGGTCGTGCCGCCGCCGGTGCTCAGCATGTTCGCGCCGGGGCCGAGAAAGACGAAGGCGAGTACGCCGAGCAGCAGGATCGTCCCGCAGCCCATCTTGCGGCCGAGCAGCATCGGCAGCAGTCCGACGAGCAGCCCGCCCATGCCGCCACCCCCGCCGCCGAAACCACCGCCCCCGCGCCCGAGATCGCGGATGTCGTCACCGGGATCATAATCGTCGAGGCGCATGAAAGGCTCTCCAGCGAAAAGATTGTCGTCTTCATCCGTTGTGACAGCAGCTTGCGCCGATGGGAAGAGGCTATGGAGCGGCGGCGCGGGGTTGCAATGGGCGCGCGCGGGGTTCACCTAGCAGGCCTTCCGCGCCACCAAGCAAAAGGATCGCCCGAGTCCCATGCCGCGCCGCGCCGCCTCCGCCGCCTTGCCGCTTCCCGACCTCGTCGTCCTCGTGCTGCAGGGCGGCGGCGCGCTCGGCGCCTATCAGGCCGGGGTCTATGAGGCGCTGATCGAACGCGGGATCGAACTCGACTGGGTCGCGGGCATCTCGATCGGCGCGGTCAACGCCGCGATCATCGCCGGCAATCCGCGCGACGAAGCGGTGGGGAAGCTGCGTAGCTTCTGGGACGGCGTGTCCTCGGCGCTGCCCGCGCTGCCGGGGATCGACAATGACTGGGTGCGCGAATGGACGCATATTGCGGCGGCGGGGCAGGTCGCGACCTTTGGCGTGCCGGGCTTCTTCACCCCGCGCTGGCCGCCCGCGCCGTTCGCAAGGCCGCAGACGCCCGAGGCGGTCAGCTTTTACGACACCGCGCCGCTGGCCGGGACGCTGGACCGGCTGGTCGACTGGGACCGGGTCAACGACGGCAAGGTGCGGCTGTCGGTCGGCGCGGTTGCGGTCGAAACCGGCAATTTCCGCTATTTCGATACCCGGAGCGAGCGCCTCGACGCGCGCCATATCCTCGCCTCGGGCGCGCTGCCGCCCGGCTTGCCGCCGGTCGAGATCGACGGCATCTGGTATTGGGACGGCGGGCTCGTATCGAACACTCCGCTCGAATATGTCGTCGAGGCGGCGAAGGACGACATGCTTGTCTTTCAGGTCGACCTTTTCCCGGCCCGCGGCGAACGGCCGCGCGACCTGGAGGAAGCCTGGTCGCGCGAGAAGGAGATTCGCTTTTCGAGCCGCACCCGGCGTATCTCCGACGGACTCGTCCGGCGCCGCAAGGAGCATCGGCTGATCGAAAAGATGCTGGCCCGTCTGCCCGGCGGCGCGCGCGACCTGCCGGAAGTGAAAGCGGTCGAGCGCATGGTCGACTGCAAGGCGCTCAACGTCGTCCAACTCATCCACGAACCGCCCGGCTGGCAGACCGGCGCACGCGATTTCGAATTCTCGCGCTCGACGATGGAGGCGAACTGGGCGCTCGGCCGCGCGGCGGTCGAAGCGGCGATGAAGGACGGTCACCTGCTGGCCCAGAGCATTGCCGAGGGCCGATCGGAAAGCTTCGCGGTCCAGGCCGAGCAATTGCGACCCAAAGCCGTCGACCTTCCCTGACCCTCTCCCCTCTATGAAGAAAGGACCTCGCATGCACCTCAAAGGCAAGACCGCCCTCGTCACCGGATCGACCTCGGGCATCGGGCTCGGCATCGCCAAGGCGCTCGCCGGCCATGGCGCCGCGGTCATCATCAACGGCTTCGGCGATGCCGATGCGATCGAGGCGGAGCGGGCGGCGCTTGCGGCGCTGAACGACGGCAAGGCCGCCTATGACGGCGCCGACCTCACCAAGCCCGAGGAGATCGAGGGGATGTTCGCGCGCGCCGACAAGGATATGGGCGGCGTCGACATCCTGGTGAACAATGCCGGCACCCAGTTCGTGTCGCCGATCGAAGATTTTCCGCCCGAGAAATGGGATCTGATTCTCGCGCTCAACCTGTCGTCGGCGTTCCACACCATCCGCCATGCCGTGCCCGGGATGCGAAAGAAGGGGTGGGGACGGATCATCGGCACCGCCTCCGCGCACTCGCTCGTCGCCTCGCCGTTCAAATCTGCCTATGTCGCCGCGAAGCACGGGCTCGCCGGGCTGACCAAGACCGTCGCGCTCGAGGTGGCCGAGGCAGGGATCACCGTCAATTGCATCAGCCCCGGCTATGTCTGGACGCCGCTGGTCGAGAATCAGATTCCCGACACGATGAAGGCGCGCGGCATGACGCGCGAGCAGGTCATCAACGACGTGCTGCTCGCGGGCCAGCCGACCAAGCAGTTCGTCACCGTCGAGCAGGTCGCGGCGCTCGCCGCCTTCCTGACCCGCGACGAGGCGGCGAACATCACCGGCGCCAACCTGAGCGTCGACGGCGGCTGGACGGCCGCCTGAGCATATTGGCCGTGTGCGATCTTGAGCATTGCTTCACCTTCTCCTAAGGCTTGGCCCGGACCGAACCGGGGAGGGGCGGAGACTATGTGGGGTCGTATTAGCTTTTTATTGACCGCGTCTGCGGTCGCCTTTGGCGTTGCCGGCTGTCAGGCGGTGCCGACGATACCGCCGTCGGCCGCCGACGTGCCGGAGGCGCGGGCGTGGCGGTCGGTCGCTACCGAGCAGGATCGTGCGCGCATCCGTGGCTGGTATGCGAGCTGGCAGGCGGCGCTCGCCGACGCGCGTGCCAAGGGCTATGGCGCCGACATCGCGCGCGAAGGGGTGGTGCTGCAACCGACGGCGGCGCTGCCCGATTCGCATCTGCCGGCGGGCGACTATCGCTGCCGTACGATCAAGGTCGGCGCACGGACAGGGACGCTAGGCTATATTGCCTATAGCTGGTTCCGCTGTCGCGTCGATGCGGGACAGGGGGCGGCCAGCCTGACCAAGTTGACCGGCTCGCAGCGGCCGGTCGGGCGGATATTTCCCGACAATGCGAAGCGGCAGATATTCCTCGGCACGCTCGAACTCGGCGACGAAAAGTTACCGATGGACTATGGCAGCGACCGGATGCGCGACATGGCGGGATTGATCGAGCGGATCGGTGACGAACGCTGGCGACTGGTGCTACCTGCGCCTGCGTATGAATCACTGCTCGACGTGATCGAACTGGTTCCGGCGGAACCATAGGGCGAAAGGACAGGGGATGAGGTTTTTCTGGACGGCTTGCGCGGCGCTGGCCTTGACGGCACCCGCGGCGGCGCAGACGCTCGGCGAGCAGGTCAAGACGCAGATGCCTTCGCTGATGACCCTCTACGCCGATTTTCACGCCCATCCCGAACTCAGCTTCCACGAAGTCCGCTCGGCGGGCATCCTGGCTGCCGAGGCGCGCAAGCTCGGGTTCGAGGTCACCGAAAAGGTCGGCGGCACCGGCGTCGTCGCGGTGATGAAGAATGGCGCGGGACCGGTGGTGCTGGTTCGCGCCGACATGGACGGGCTGCCCGTGACCGAGCAGACCGGGCTGTCCGGCGCCTCGAAGGTCCGGGTGACGACGGACGAAGGCGTCGAGACCGGCGTCATGCATGCCTGCGGCCACGATACCCATATGACGAGTTGGATCGGCGTCGCACGGCTGATGGCGGCGAACAAGGCGAAATGGTCGGGCACGCTGGTGATGATCGGCCAGCCTGCGGAGGAACGCGGCGCGGGTGCGCGGATGATGCTCGAGGACGGGCTCTACACGCGCTTTCCGAAGCCCGAATATACGCTCGCCTTCCACGACGCGGCGCAGTTTCCGGCTGGAATGATCGGCTATACGCCGGGCTACGCGCTCGCCAATGTCGACAGCGTCGACATCACGGTGAAGGGCATCGGTGGTCACGGCGCCTATCCGCAGACGACGAAGGACCCGATCGTCCTCGCGAGCCGGATCGTCGGTGCGCTTCAGACGCTCGTGTCGCGCGAGGTCAGCCCGCTCGATTCGGCGGTCGTCACCGTTGGCAGCTTCCACGCCGGGGCGAAGCACAACATCATTCCCGACGAGGCGAAGCTGCAACTGACGGTGCGCAGCTATACCGACGAGGTGCGCGACAAGCTGCTCGACGGCATCGCGCGCGTTGCGAAGGGTGAGGCGATCGCGGCCGGCCTGCCCGACGACAAGATGCCGGTGGTGAAGATCGACCGCAACGAATATACGCCCTCGACCTTCAACACCCCCGATTTTACCGAAAAGATGGCGGTGCTGCTCAAGGCCCGCTTCGGCGAGCAGCGCGTCGTCCAGATGCCGCCGGTCATGGGCGGCGAGGATTTCGGGCGCTTCGCCCGCGATGACAAGAGCATCAAGAGCCTGATCTTCTGGGTCGGCGGCGTTCCGGCTGCCGAGATCGAGGCAGCGAAGACGGAAGGCCGCACACTGCCGAGCCTCCATTCGCCCTTCTGGGCACCCGACGCACCCGCGGTGATTTCGACCGCGACCGAGGCGCTGACGTCGATGGCCATGAAGCTCTTGGCGAAGGGGTAGCCATAGACGCGGAACGCCGTGGGTCATTTGCGGATGCGGACCCGCTCGTCGGATCCGGGTGGGATTATTGGAATCATCTCCTTCGGGGTCATGCCGCCGACGATGTTTCAACGCCCGCTTCTCTCCATGCTCGGTCTGGTCCTGCTGCCGTTTCCCAATTAAATTGGGATGGACCTGTTCGTGAGGCTGTGGTGAGCGAAAGACATGTTTGCCAATGAACCTGTTCCTAGCTTGTCCGCATGCCTCACCGACCGGGAAATGGAAATTTTGCGCCTGTTGGTCGCCGGGCATACCGTCAAGACTATCGCAGCGCGTCTGGGCCGTTCGGAAACCTCGATTAACGAGCGTTTGCGTTCCGCTCGCCGTAAGACAGGCGTAGGCAGCAGCCGCGAATTGGCGCGGCTTCTGGACCTCCAAAAAACTTGTGACGAAAATATCGATCTTTCGAGCCAGCGCTCCACCGTGGAGGACTTGGCGCACACCGCAACCGTTGGGGTTCGCAGTTCGAAAGGAATGATCGTCATGCTCATCGCAATACCCCTGGCCGCGGCCGGATTAATGTTCGCAGCCGCCCCTTCCGCCGATCCCGTCGGAACAGCCGACACGGTTTACAGCGCCACCTCCATGCCGTTGCCGCTGGTCGGAAGCTGGTCGCTGGACGCATCGCTCATGCCCGAGAAGGAACGGCCTCAACGGGTAACGATGACGTTCCGCGCATCGCAAGACGGCAAATGGACGACGCGTGTCGAAATCGTCGGGCCAGACGGCTTCCGCAAGCATGCGGAATCGACCGCTGCTCTCGATGGCGTCCCCGTACCGGTCACCGGCAATATGGATTTCATCGATAGTGTTGCCCTGCGTCAGCCGGCGCCGGACACATTGGTGATGACATTGGGAAAGGCAGGCGCGCGAGTGTCGACGCGAGTCTATACCGTCGCCAAGGATTTGAACTCCATGACCGAAACGATTGTCTGGTCCAGCGACAAGCTTCAAAAACTGGAAACGACGCATTTCAATCGAATTTCTTGATCGCGGCCGCCGGCATCGCCTGGCGCTAAAAAGAAATGCCGATTCTCACGCGTTGTGGTCTGCAAAGTTGCAGAGGTCGCACGCGCGCTATGCCCCCTCCCAACCTTCGGCACCCCGGGCTTGCCCCTGGGGGGCCACCTTGTTCCCTTTCGCGATATTGCGACGAGCAGCGTGGCTGCGATCCATCGCTTCCCGTCATCCCCCTGTGAAAGTGGCGAAGCTGCCGCCGCGTCCATCGCCATCGGTAAAGCGCTTGGCTCCGTCCGCAGCGCCTGCGCGTAACGGGGTGGCCCCGGCGTGCGCTTCGTGCGCAAGCGCGCCTTCGATTTCGAAATCCCATTGGCGATAGGCGCTGAGCCGGTCGCTGTTCATGCAGATTTGTGGGAAGGCTGCGATCTGTTTGGCGAGGTTGATCGCGGCGGCGAGGGCTTGGCCGTCAGCAACGACGCGGTCGGCGAGGCCGATGCGGTGCGCTTCGTCGGCGGTGACGGGGCGCCCGGTGAGGATCATGTCGAGGGCGCGGCCCTGGCCGACGATTCGCGGCAGCCGCACCGTTCCGCCGTCGATCAGCGGTACGCCCCAGCGTCGGCAATAGACGCCGAACACCGCGCTTTCCGCGGTGACGCGCAGGTCGCACCAGAGCGCGAGTTCGAGCCCACCGGCGACCGCGTGGCCCTCGACCGCGGCGATCACCGGCTTTTCGAGCAGCATCCGCGTCGGCCCCATCGGTCCCGGCCCGTCGGGATCGTAGCCCGCCGTGCCGACCGCACCCAGGTCGAAGCCGGCACAGAAATGGCCTTCGCTGCCGGTCAGGATCGCGACGCGCGCGCTTTCTTCGGCGGCGAAGGCCGCGAAGGCGTCGCGCAGCGCGACGGCGGTCGCGGGATCGACGGCGTTGCGCTTCGCCGGCCGGTCGATGGTGACGACGGTAACCGGGCCATCGCGCATGACGAGAACGGACATGGAATTTCCTCCGATCGAGAGGGGTGGGTCGTTATCCCGCGAGCTAACATGATGCGCGGGCGAAGCGCAAAGACTTGAAAGCCGGCATGGGCGACCCTAGATTGCGGATATGCGGGCCGGGCCCCTCTGGCGTTGGCGGGATTTTCCCGCGGCGTGATGTCGGACCGCATCGGGTGACACCGATGCTTTGCGGCCCAGCTCTCCCCCCTGACACGGGTCCCGGCGTCGGCGTCACCTGTTTTGAGTTCGCTCGATCAGGAGGCCCTATGTCTGTAAATCCCCATATCTTTCGGCTGACCGAGCTGCACCGGCGTCTCGACGACGCGGTGCGGCGCGAGGCGCGCCGGCGCGGCGGCGATCCGTTCCGCGTGCTCCGGCTCAAAAAGCTGAAGCTTGCGGTCAAGGACCGAATCGCGTCGCTGATGCGGCGCCCCGTCCACGCCCGCTAGATCCGATAAAATATCTGGAAGCGCGCTGCCGTTCGGCGGCGCGCTTCGCCTGTCCGGGGATCATTCGCCATGGAATTTCTTTTCGCCGACTGGCTCGGAACGCCGGTCTGGTTCTGGCTGGCGTTCATCGCCATCGTCATAGCGCTCACCGCCTTCGATCTCGGCATATTGCACCGGGAAAGCCGCGAGATGGGTATCGGCGAGAGCCTGAGGCTCTCTGCCCTCTACATCGGCATCGCGCTCGCCTTCGGCGGCTGGATCTGGGCCGCGAAGGGCGGCGAGGCGGGGCTGCAATATTATACGGGCTTCTTCATCGAGAAGGCGCTGTCGATCGACAATATCTTCGTCATCTCGCTGATCTTCGCCGCCTTCGCCATCCCCGCCCGCTACCAGTATCGCGCTTTGCTCTGGGGCATCATCGCGGTGATCGTGCTGCGCGGGATCATGATCGCGGGCGGCTCAGCGCTGGTCACCGAATATGGGTGGCTGCTCTATGTCTTCGCCGCCTTCCTCGTCTTCACCGGGATCAAGATGCTGTTCGCGAGCGAAAAGCCGATGGACGTCGCGGGCAATCCGGTCGTTCGCTGGCTGTCGCGGCACATCCCGATCACGCAGGAACTGCACGGCGAGAAATTCTTCGTGCGCGTGCCCGACACGCGGACCGGCAAGCTGGCGCTCGCCGCGACGCCGCTGTTCCTCGCGCTCGTCGTCATCAACCTCGCCGATCTGGTGTTCGCGGTCGACAGCGTGCCGGCGATCTTCGCGATCACGACCGACACCTTCATCGTCTATACGTCGAACATCATGGCGATCCTTGGCCTGCGCGCGCTCTATTTCGCGCTCGCGGCGATGGTTCACCGCTTCCATTATCTGAAATATGCGCTGGCGCTGGTGCTCGTGTTCATCGGGTCGAAGATTTTCGTCGCCGATTTTCTGCTCGACGGCGCGAAATTCCCGCCGCTGCTCAGCCTCGGCGTGACGGTGGCGCTGATCGCGGGCGGGGTGGTCTGGTCGCTGGTCAGGACGCGGGCGGACGAGCAGGTCACGCCGGGATGAGGGCGCGTCAGATCGCCAGGATCAGCGTGTCGTCGTCGTGCGGTACCGCGGCCTCGAAACTCGGCAGCGGCTCGAAACCGTCTTCGAGCAATTCGGCCGCTCCCAGCCCGTCGAGCTTGAAGTGGCCGAGGCGCCGCTCTTCCTCCGAACGCCAGTTCTTGCCGAGATTGAGGGCGCTGACGAACAGATCGCCGCGCCGTTCAAACATCAGATGCGGGGCGAGCGTCATCCGGTTGCCGTTATAGCTGGCCGAGATCATTCGCCGGCGTGCAATGGCTTCCATCAGTTTCAGTCGGGTGTCGTTCATGAGGAGGAGTCGCAAAAACCAGTTTCGTTGTGCAATGCACCATAACCGATCCGCGGCACCGGTGGCAAGGGGCGATCCATGGATAGCCATTCACCCCGAACATGAAAATGCCCGCCGGACGTCCGAAGACGTCCGACGGGCAGGCTTTCCTCCCCAGGAAAGCTCGGGAGGCGCGGGGGGCAACGAAAACCCCCGCGCCAAACTCGATGGCTAGGCAGCGAACTGGTTCCCCCGCGGCATTTATGCCGCGAACTGATTCATGGTGTTGTCCTTGCCCGCGGCCTTCAGGGCCGCTTCGCCGGCGAAATATTCCTTATGGTCGTCGCCGATGTCGCTGCCCGACATATTCTGGTGCTTTACGCAGGCGATACCCTGGCGGATCTCGGCGCGCTGGACGTTCTTCACATAGCCCAGCATCGCTTCCTCGCCGAAATATTCCTTCGCCAGATTGTCGGTCGACAGCGCGGCGGTGTGATAGGTCGGCAGGGTGATGAGGTGGTGGAAGATGCCCGCCCGCTTCGCCGCGTCGCGCTGAAAAGTACGGATGCGGTCGTCGGCTTCGGTTGCCAGGTCGCTGTCGTCGTAATCGACGCTCATCAGCTTCGTCCGGTCATAGGCGCTGACGTCCTTGCCCTCCTTCTCCCAGGCGTCGAACACCTGCTGGCGGAAGTTCAGCGTCCAGTTGAAGCTGGGCGAATTATTGTAGGCGAGCTTCGCATTGGGCACGACCTCGCGGATACGGTCGACCATCGAGGCAATCTGTTCGATGTGCGGCTTTTCGGTCTCGATCCACAAGAGGTCGGCGCCGTTCTGCAAGGATGCGATGCAATCCATGACGCAGCGATCCTCGCCGGTTCCGGGACGGAACTGATAGAGGTTCGAGGGCAGGCGCTTCGGACGCATCAGCTTGCCGTCCCGGTTGATCAGCACGTCCCCGGGGTTGCCCGCACCCTCGACCTCTTCGCAGTCGAGGAAGCTGTTATACTGGTCGCCCAGGTCGCCGGGTTCCTTCGTCACGGCGATCTGCTTGGTAAGGCCGGCACCGAGGCTATCGGTGCGCGTCACGATGATGCCGTCCTCGACCCCCAGTTCCATGAAGGCGTAGCGGCAGGCGCGGATCTTCGCGATGAAATCCTCGTGCGGCACGGTGACCTTGCCGTCCTGGTGACCGCACTGCTTTTCGTCGGAGACCTGGTTTTCGATCTGCAGCGCGCAGGCGCCGGCCTCGATCATCTTCTTGGCGAGCAGATAGGTCGCCTCGGCATTGCCGAATCCGGCGTCGATGTCGGCGATGATCGGCACCACATGCGTTTCGTGATTGTCGATCGCGTGCTGGATCTGCTTCGCCTTGACCTCGTCCCCGGCGTCGCGCGCCGCGTCGAGTTCGCGGAACAGGCCGCCCAGTTCGCGGGCGTCGGCCTGGCGCAGGAAGGTGTAGATTTCCTCGATCAGCACCGGAACGCTGGTCTTTTCGTGCATCGACTGGTCGGGCAGCGGACCGAACTCGCTGCGCAGCGCGGCGACCATCCAGCCCGACAGATAGATGTAGCGGCCCTTGGTGGTGCCGAAATGCTTCTTGACCGCGATCATCTTCTGCTGCGCGATGAAGCCGTGCCAGCAGCCGAGCGACTGGGTGTAGTTGGCGGGATCGGCGTCATAGGCGGCCATGTCGGCGCGCATGATGCGCGCGGTGTAGCGGGCGACGTCGAGGCCGGTCCTGAACCTGTTCTGGGCGCGCATGCGGGCGACATTCTCGGCACCGATCGCGTCCCAGCGACCGTCCTGGTCGCGAATGAGTCGGCCGGCCTGCGCCATGTCTTCCTGATAGCCCATGTTTCGATCCTTCGATTGGAAGTGGATGGACGGAAGTTGGCGAAAGTGCCGCGGAAAAGAAAAGGTTTTGTCAATTTTTCTTGTGAAATATGGCGATGAGGTGCAAATCAGTCTGTAAATAAGTAAAGAAAGTTACAAAATGGCGGAGCGGCGGATATTCGCAGGGCCGGCGGTGCGCAAGCTGCGGCGCGAGGCGGGAATGACGCAGGCGGCGATGGCCGATGCGCTCGACATCTCGCCGAGCTACCTCAATCTGATCGAAAGCGGGCAGCGGCCGCTGACCGCGACGGTGATGGTCCGGCTGGCCGAACGCTTCGATTTCGACGTCGCGGCGCTCGGCGGCGAGGAGGTGCCGGGCGGGTCGGCGGGGCTGCGCCGCCGGCTGGCCGACCCGCGCTTCGCCGACCTGGGCATCGCCCCGCACGAGGTCGACGAATGGCTCCAGAGCGCGCCGAGCACCGCCGCCGCCTTTGCCCGGCTGTTCGACGCCGCGCCCGAAGCGGGGCGTCCGGATAGTGAAGTGGAAGCGCCCGAAGTTGCCGCCGTGCGCCGCGCCATCGAAAAATGGCGCAATCATTTCGCCGATCTCGACACCCGCGCCGAGGAACTGGCCGACGAACTGCGACTTGCGGGCGGCGACCTTTATGGCACCATCGCCGAGCGGCTGCGCACCCGCCACCAGCTCGGCATCCGCATCCTGCCCGCCGACGTGATGCCCGACCGGCTGCGCTGGCTCGACTGGCATGCGCGGCAGTTGATGCTGAACGAGTTGCTGCGTCCCGCCTCGCGCACCTTCCAGGCGGCGGCGACGCTGGCGCAGATCGAGGCGCGGGCGGAGATCGACGCGCTGGTCGCGGGCGCCGAATTTGCGGAAGGCGCCGCGGCCAAGCTGTTCGAGCGTCATCTGATCCAATATTTCGCGGCGGCGCTGATGATGCCCTATGGCCGCTTCCTGCGCGCCTGCGACGCGACAGGCTATGATCTGCTGCTGCTCCAGCGGCGCTTCGGCGCCGGGTTCGAACAGGTCGCGCACCGGTTGACCACGCTGCAGCGGGTCGGCGCGCGCGGGCTGCCCTTCTTCATGCTGCGCATCGACCGCGCGGGGCAGGGGAGCAAGCGCTATGCCGGAGCGAGCCAGTCGCCGCTGGCGGACGGCGACGCGCGCTGTCCGCTGTGGGGCGTCCACGAAGCCTTTGCGCGGCCCGGCGAGGTGATCGCCGATCTGGTTGAGCTGGAGGATGGTTCGCGCTGGTTCACCCAGAGCCGCTCGGTCGCCGCGCCGGGCGCGACGGGAAGCGGCACGCCCGCGCGCTTCGCGGTGTGCATCGGCGTCGACGCCAAGGTCGCCGCGCCGCTGACCGCCGCGCGCGGCATCGAGCTGATGCGCGCGCCGGCGACGCCGATCGGGCTGGGGTGCCGCCGCTGCACGCGCGGTGGCTGCGTCCAGCGCTCGGTGCCCCCGCTGGGTCGCCCGCTGCGTTTCCGCGACGGCGAGCGCGGGGTCAGCGCGTTCGACTTCGCGGGGGATTGAGACTCTCTTTTCGTCCCCTTTCCGTCACCCCGGAACAAGACCCGAGTGGCGAGAATCGGGTGCCGGGGGCGACCTGCCGATCCGTCGTCAGAACTCCCCGGCGATGCCGACGCGGGCGGCGTTGTTGCCGTGGCCACCATAGGCGAAGCCGGCGGTGAGTGCGAAGGGCGCGTCGGTGTTCAGGCGATGCGAGATGGCGCCGCCGATCGCCTGCGCCTCGCGGAAGGTCGAGCCGTTCAGCACATAGCTGGTCCGGCCGGGCTCCGACGGCATCGGGGCATAGCCCATCGCCATCGCCGCGGCGATGCCCGCGCGTGCGTCGCGCCGGTCGCGGCGGATGTCGGTGCCGATCCGGGCAATGTCGACCGGGCCGAAATCGGCGAGCGCGAGATTGCCCGAGGCATCGGAGGTGACATAGCGCGTCGCGCCCGATTGCGCGGCGCGGCTTTCGGCCGAGCCGATGCCGGCGAGCGTATAGGTCGAGGCGGACGAGCCCAGCGCGATCTGGCCCGCGCGATCCGCGACCGCATTCTCGCCGATCGCGACCGCCCCGAACGCTGCCGCCCGCGCATGGCTGCCGAGCGCGATCGCCGACTGCCCCTCCGCGATGCTGTCCGCGCCGATCGCGATGGCGGCGAGCCCCGTCGCGCTATTGTCGGCCCCGATCGCAACCGCGCCGCGGCCCGCGACGACATTGGGGTCGCCGATCGCCACCGCGCCATTGCCGTCGGCGATGTTGCCGGCGCCGATCGAGACTGCTGCGCCGCCGCGCGCCACCGCGCCCGTCCCCATCGCGACCGAGTCCGCCCCGCTGGCGTCGGCGCCCGTGCCGATGGCGATCGCGTTGGCGCCGGACGTCGCCGGGCGCGGGCCCGATCCGTTGATCGCGATATAGTCGGTGCGTGCGAGCGCGAGGCCGGCGGTCTCCTGCGCGCTGTCCGCCACGGCCTGCGCGAGTTGGGCGTTGGCCTGCGCGGCGTCGGCCTGTTGCTGCGCGGCGTCCGACCGCATCTTTGCGTCGTCGGCCGCCGCCTGCGCCGTCGCGGCATTGGCGAGCGCCGTGTCGGCGACGGCGCGGGTGGCCACGCCGCTGCCGGCCGCCTGCTCGGCCAGCGCATGTGCCGCATCGGCGCGAGCCTGCGCCGCCACCGCCTCGCCGTGCGCCGTGTCGGCGGCGGACTGCGCCGTGGCGGCCTCCACGCGCGCCGTGTCCGCCGTCGTCTGCGCCAGCGCGGCGTTGGCGAGCGCCGTATCGGCGGTGCCCTGCGCGGCGGCCGCCTCGGCGCGGGCGGTGTCGGCGGTGCCCTGCGCCGTGTCGACCCGCGTGTCGAGCGCGGTGGCCAGCCCGGCCTGGGTGGCGGCCTGTCCTTGCAATGCTGCGATATCGCCTTCGACCTCGCCGACGCGGGCGTCGAGCGCCGAGGTGTCGCCCGTGCCTTGCAGCGAGGCGAGCCATTCGCTTTCCGTGCCGGCATAGCCATTGGCCACCGCAACCTGATAGGCGCTGCGCCCGTCGGCGCCGGTCGGACCCAGGGGCCCCTGCGGACCTGTGGCGCCAGTCTCCCCTTGCGGACCCTGTGGACCCGCCGGACCCGTCACCCCCGGCTCGCCTTGGGAGCCTTGCGGACCCGTCGGGCCGGTGTCGCCCTGTGGGCCTCGTGGGCCCGCCGGACCCGCGGCCCCAGACGGGCCCCGCGGGCCCGCCGGGCCAATCACCCCCGGCTCGCCCTTTGGGCCTGCCGGACCCTGCGGGCCCGCGGGCCCCTGCGGGCCGGTCGGACCCGTTGTGCCGGGCGGCTGCGCCTCAAGCGCATCGACGCGGGTGTCGAGCGTGGTCAACGCGGTATCCACCGCCGAGAAGGCGCCGCCCACATTATCGTAGCTGCCGCCCTGGATGACGAAAGCGGGAGCGGTGAACACCCTGCCGTTCCACGACGCGCCGCCGCCGAGGGCCGCGGCCAGGTTCGTGCCCCACAGGTCGCGCAGCCCGTTCAACTGGCCGAGATTGACTGCATCACTGTCCTCCGCGCCGGCGGCGAGGTTGACGATCCGCCGGGTGAAGCCGGTGGTGGCATCGTCGCTGCCCACCGATACGGTGTTATCCTGATCGGCGAGCGAGCCCCGGCCGAGCGCCACGCTGCCCGCGGCGGAGGCATTGGCGCCTTGCCCGAAGGCGGAGGCCCCGAGGGCATTGGCCGTGGCGCTTTCGCCTATCGCGGTCGCGTTCGCCTGTCCCGGCCCGGTCGCGCCGGCCTGCGCGTGTGCGCCGACGGCGGTCGTCCCGGGGTTGTCCGTAGAAAGGGATAACGGGTCGCCCGGAATCTTGACGTAGAGAAGACCGGCCGATGCACCGTAGCCGGACGCATAGCTTCCGTTGGCATAGGCGGTCGCTGCATAGCCCGACGCATAGCTTTCTTCGGAAAGGGCGATGCTGTGAGCGCCGATCGCGGTGTTGCCGTCGCCGTTGGCGAGGCTGCCGGCGCCGACCGCGGTGTTGCCGGTGCCCGTGCCGTTCGCGTGGCTGCCTTCGCCGCATTCGGTCGATCCCGCGACGGGCCCGTTGTTGCATTCGGGCGTCGAATCCGCGCGGGCGGCGGATGGCGCCAGCAGCGTCGCGGCGAGCGCCGGCGGCGCGGCGGCGGCGGTCAGACGTTTCCAGGACGATCGCATACGCTGTCTCCTCCGCGCCCGAACGCGCGCAGGATAGCGGAAAGCGGCGAGGGATCATTGACCCTGCGTCCATATCTCTTGCCCCTGCGTCCGGAATCGCGGACTCGCGGCGCGGGGAGCGATGCTCTAGAAGGCGGGACGGCGAAGGACCTGCGAATCGCCGGGGGGACAGGAGGATGGAGCAGAGCGCGATAGCGCGGACGCGCTTTTCCACCGAGGGGCAGTCCAGCCACGAGGGCTGGGAAGGCTGGCGCGGCGTCTTTGCGCCGCTGTTCGACATCCGGGAGGAGAATCCGCCGGACCGGTTCCGTGCGGAAATCGATGTCTTCGATCTGGACACTCTGATCGTGGCGAAGATCGCGTTCGACGGCGTCCAGCAGACGGGGTTCCGGTCGCGCGAGCTGATCCGGCGCAGCGGGCTCGATCATTATGCGATCGAATTATGCCTCGAAAACGACGGCTATCATTGCGAGGGCGACAATGGCGACGCCAAGTTCGGGACCGGCAGCATCGCGGTGCTCGACCTTGGCCAGACCAACAGGCTGCGGTCGCGGAACTCGACCTCGATCACGCTGACGGTGCCTCGCGCGACGCTCGACCGTTGCTGTCCGGGGATCGAGAGATTGCACGCGGTGCGGATCGGCGGGGGCGGTCCCCGGCTGCTCGCCGACCATATGCTGTCGCTGTACCGCAATCTTCCGGCCATGAGCGAAGCGGAGGCCGGCTCGATCGGCGACGCGACGATCGCGCTGGTCGGCGCCTGCCTCGCACCATCTATGGAGCGGACCGAAGAGGCGAGGGGCCTGATCGACCAGACGATGCTCGACCGCGCACGGCGGCATATCGAGGCCCGGCTCGACGATCCGCGGCTGACGCCGACGGCGATCTGCATCGCGGTCGGCACCTCGCGATCGAACCTCTATCACCTGTTCCGCCATTGGGGCGGCGTCGCCCGCTATGTGCAGGAACGGCGGCTGCGGCGTATCCATGCGCTGCTATGCGCGCCGGGCGAGCGGCGCGGCATCTCCGACCTCGCCTATGCCCATGGGTTCACGAGCGCGGCCCATTTCAGCCGCGCGTTCCGCAATCTGTTCGGCTATTCGGCGCGCGACGTCCGGGACCTCGCGCGGATGCGCGCGATCCCGCGCTCCCGGCAAGCCGCGGCGTCGGTGGAAGCCTGGCTGAACCGGCTGCAATCGCATTGATTATTGGCGCATCGCCGCCGCCCCGAAGCGTGCGAAATCCAGACCGGTGGGCTGCTGGAACAGGCGCAGGCCGAATTCGGGCAGGATCGCGATCAGATGGTCGAAGATGTCGCCCTGCACGTCCTCGTGAACCGCCCAGGAGGTGTTCGCGGTATAGGCGTAGATTTCGAGCGGCAGGCCGGTCTCGGTCGGCGCGAGCTGGCGGACGACGAGGAACATGCCTTCCGCCATGTCGCCGCGGTCCTTCAGATAGGCAGTCATATAGGCGCGGAAGGTGCCGATGTTGGTGATGCGGCGCGCGTTCACCGCGTCGCGGGCGCGCTCTGGCCGGGCGGCGTTCCAGGCCGCGATGTCGCTTTCCTTGGCGCCGAGATAGTCGGCGAGCAGCGAAAAGCGCTTCAGCCGCGTCACCTCGTCCGGCTCGAGAAAGCGGATGCTGGTCTGGTCGATGCGCAGCGACCGCTGCATCTTGCGCCCGCCGGTCTCGAACATCGCGCGCCAGTTCTTGTAGCTGTCGGAGATCAGCCGGTGGGTCGGGATGGTGGTGATCGTCTTGTCCCAATTCTGCACCTTCACCGTGTGCAGCGCGATGTCGATCACGTCGCCGTCGGCACCCGCCTGCGGCATTTCGATCCAGTCGCCGACGCGCAGCATGTCGTTCGAGGTGAGCTGGACCGAGGCGACGAGCGAGAGGATCGTGTCCTTGAACACCAGCATCAGCACCGCCGCCATCGCGCCGAGCCCGGAGAGGAGGAGAAGCGGCGACTGGTCCATCAGCACCGCGATGATGAGGATCGCGGCGCCAGCGTAGACGAGGATCTTCAAAAGCTGGACATAGCCCTTGATCGGGCGGCTCGCGGCGTCGGGGCGGCGGTCGTAGACCTGGTTGCCGAGGCCGAGCGCTTTGCTGATCGCCATCGCGACGAACAGGATGATCGACGCCGCCGCGACATTGGCGACGAGCGTGACGAGCGGCGCGGGCAGGTGCGGCACGGCGGCGATGCCGTTCGCGACGATGAGCGCCGGCACGACATTGGCGAGCCGCGCCACGGCGGGAAGCGGGGTGACCCCCTGATGCGGCAGCCAGCGCGTGACGAGGCGCAGCAGGACGTGCTTGACGATGAAATTGGCGACCCAGGCGATGAAGGCGAGCAGCGCGAGACTGGCGAGCGTTTCGGCCCAGGGCGGCAGGTCGGCGAGGAAGGGGATGGTGTCGAAGATCGCGAGGCTTTCGGTCGTGAACTGGCGCATGGCGTCGTGCCCGCGGGGAAGCGGGCTCTGTCTCCTGTGGCTGTGGGTGGAGCGGACAAGGTGCCGATTGCGGCGGCGGCTGTCAAATCATGGGTGGCGGAGCGCCCGCTTCACAGCCCCGCCTTGTCGAACACATGGCCTTCGGGGTCGAGGTCGCGCAGGTCGGTGCCGCGGGTTTCGCGGCCGAAGCGGGCGACGAGGAGGAAGGCGAGGGCGGTCGGCACCGCGATCATCAGCGTGCTGACCGCCAGCGTCGGAACGATCGCGAGGATGGCGAGCGCCTGCGCGAGCACGCCGCCCAGCTTGCTGCATGCGGCGACCCAGCCGGTCGCGCGGCCGCGGATGCGCAGCGCGAAGCTTTCGGCGGCATAGGGCAGGATCATCGCGATGATGCCGTTGCTGCCGACGATCAGCAGCGCGACGGGCAGCACCGGGCTGGCCCCCCGCGCCAGCGCCAGCCACAGCACCCCGCCGAGACCGAGCAGCGTGACCGCGATCGCCGCGAGCACCGATTTCTTGGTGCTCCACGCGCTGTAGATCCAGGCGACGAGGAAGACGGTGGGCAGCGCGATCAGCGCCGAGGCGGCGAGCAGGCGGCTCGACACCTCCATGCTGTAGCCGCGCGCGACCAGTTCGACCGGCAGCCACAGCAGCAGCCCGAAATTGACGAAGCCCCAGCACAGCGCGGTCAGGCTGAGGGCCGCGAGCTTGCCAGCGACCGCGCGCCCGGTGAGCGGCGCGGCGGCGGCGCGCGCGGCGCCCGATGCGCCGTGCGCGACCCGGCGGATGCCCGATCCGAAGCGCGCCATGATCCGCTGCGCCTCTTCGCGCCGGCCGCGCGCCATCAGGAATTTCGCCGATTCGGGAATGAAGACGCCCATCATCACGAGCAGCAGCCCGCTCGGCAGATTGGCGAGCCACAGGATACGCCAACTGAACACCGGTTCGAGCCAGGCGGCGATCAGGCTGGCCGCGGCATAGCCGCCGACCGCGCCGAGTCCGCCGACGAGGACGAGGCTCCAGCCGCGGTGGCGGCTCGGCATCATCTCGGCGAGCAGGGCATAGGTGACGGGCAGCATCCCGCCCGCCGCCGCGCCCATCAGGAAGCACATGCCGACGTTCCACGCCAGCGACGGCATCGCGCCGCAGATCGAGGTGCCGACGAACATGACTGCCGACAGCAGGATCGACGCCTTGCGCCCATAGGCGTCGGCGACCGCGCCCCACAGGAAGGAGCCGAACACGGTGCCGACCAGCGCGAAGAAGGGAACGAGCGAGACGGTTTCGCGCGGCACGCCATATTCGGCGATCATGCCGGGAATGACGAAGCCGAGCGCCGCCGGCTTCATGACGTCGATGATCAGCGCGACGACGAGCACCGCCATCAACCGCCAGTGCGCCCACGACAGGGGCGCATCCTCGGGCGCCGAGACGACCAGTTCGCCCGACGCCGCCATGTGCTGCGCCAGATTGCGCGGGAGCAGGCCCCAGGCGGACAGGCCGATGCCGCCGACGATCAGCCCCATCCCCGCCATCATGCCGTTGTCCATCGGCATGCCGGCCATGCGAAAGCCCATGTCGCGGCCCATCCAGAACATCGGCAGGTGCAGCAGGACGCCGATGGTCACCGCGATAACCCCGACGACGAAAGCCCAGATGCGGCGTTCGCCCCCCGCGGCGCTGGCTTGCACGGTCACTTGAGTCCCCCCCTTCAGTCCGGAAGGTTTCATTCCACAAGCATCGGCGCGCTGCAATTGCATCCGCTTCAAATACGTCTGCATCGGCGGGGCCAGCCCTATCGCCGTCCGCCGCGTTGCGTCCCCGACGGTGAGTGTAAAATTAACCGACACTTCACGCCTCGGCTCTAGGGTCGGCGGCCTGAAAGGGCGCGTCCATTCCATGTTCCGGTTGTTCAAACATTATGTCCCATATGCGGTCGTCTGGCTCGCGTTGATCGAGTTCGCGGCCTTGCTGCTCTCGGCGGAGGCGGCGTGGCATCTTTATGCCCATCTGTCCGATTTCGATGCGGGCCCGATCGGCGATCGATGGCTGCCGCTCTTCACCTTCGCGCTTGCCAACAGCCTCGCGATGATGGCGGTCGGCATGTACGGCACGGCGGCGCTGCGCTGGCTGGGCTTCGCGACCGCGCGGCTGCTCGCGGCGATCTCGCTCGGCGTCATCTTCCTCTCGGTGCTGCGCTTCCTGCTCCCGGCCGCGACGCTTTGGCGTGCGAACAGCTTCTATGCGATGCTCTTTGCGATCGGGGCGCTCTTTCTGATCCGGCTGCTGCTCACGCAGACCGCGGGAGCCGACGCCTTTCGTCGACGTATCCTGGTCCTGGGCGCCGGACCGCGCGCGGCGCGGCTCGCGGCGCTGGCGGCCGAGCCCGGGAGCGGGCTGGTCATCGTCGGCTTCGTCGCCATGCGTGCGAGCGAGACGGCGGTGCCGGGGGCGCTGCCGCGCGCCGCCGTTGCTAGCCTGGCCGACCATGCCGTCGCGCTGGGCGCGGGCGAGGTGGTGCTGGCGATCGAGGACCGGCGCGGCGCACTGCCGCTCGCCGACCTGCTGCGCGTCAAGACGACCGGGGTGCATGTCAACGACATCGCGAGCTTTCTCGAGCGCGAGACGGGGCGCGTCGACCTGGCGACGACCAACCCGAGCGGGCTGATCTTCTCCGACGGCTTTTCGGCGGGGCAGCGGATATCGAAGGCGGGCAAGCGCCTCTTCGACATCGCCGCCAGCCTGATCGTGCTGGTCGTCGGCCTGCCGCTGGTGGTCGTCGCGGGTATCGCGGTGAAGCTCGACAGCAAAGGACCGGTCTTCTATCGCCAGCCGCGCGTCGGGCTGTTCGGCGAACCCTATGACATCGTCAAGATCCGGTCGATGCGGACCGACGCGGAGGCCGCGGGCCAGGCGGTGTGGGCGAGCGAGAATGATCCGCGCATCACCCGCGTCGGCCGCATCATCCGCAAGCTCAGGATCGACGAGTTGCCGCAGACCTGGTGCGTGCTGAAGGGCGAGATGAGCTTTGTCGGCCCGCGCCCCGAGCGGCCGAGCTTCGTCGAGGAACTGACGCGCGAGCTGCCCTTTTATGCCGAGCGGCACATGGTGAAGCCGGGGCTGACCGGCTGGGCGCAGATCAACTATCCCTATGGCGCCTCGGTCGAGGATGCGCGTGCGAAGCTGGAATATGATCTTTATTATGCGAAGAATTATTCGCCCTTCCTCGACCTGCTGATCCTGCTGCAGACGGTGCGCGTCGTGCTGTGGCCCGAGGGCGCGCGCTGAGCGTGGGGCCGCTTTCCGCCTTGTCGGACCTGTTGGCGGCCGCCGCGCTGGCGGGCTTCGCCGGCGCGACGCTGTGGCTGCTGGCACGGCCGCGGCGGCGGATGGCGGCGCTGATGCCGGCGCCGCGCTGGCTGATCGCGGCGGCGGCGGCGACGGCGCTCTGGTGCCTGCCGGTCTGGCTGTTCGGCCCCGGATCGAACGAGGCGCTGGTCGGCCGGATGCTGCGCGACATCGCGTGGCTCGGCTGGCTCGGCGCGACCTTCTGGACCGAGCGGGCGCCGATGTCGCGTCCGCTGCGGCTGATCCGGCGCCTGCTCGTCACCATCTGCGTCGTCGCGACCGCCGCCGCGGCCGTCGCGCAGGCGAGCGGCAGCCTGCTCGCGCAGCCGGCGATGGCACCCGGCCTCGCGCTCGTCGCGATGATCGCGGCGGTGGGCGGCCTGCTGCTCGTCGACAGCGGGGTGCGCCACGGCAGCGCCGGGCTGCGCATGCCGCTGCTCGCGGTGGCGGGCGGCTTCGCGATGCTGTGGGGCTATGAACTCAACGTCCAGCTCATCGGCGCGCTGACCGGGCAGCGCGCGACGACGCTGCTGCTGCTGTCGCCCGCGGTCGCGCTGCTGCTGCTGCCGACCTTCGTGATCGCCGCGATGGACATCGGGCGCGAGCGGATGCGGCTGTCGCGCACCGCGGCGATGCGGGCGATCGTCCTGCTTGGCGCGGCGGCCTATCTGGTGCTGATCGGCCTCGCGGGCGCGGTCGCGCGGGTGGCCGGCGGGGATTATGGCGAGCTGGCGCAGGGGTTGTTCCTTTGCGTCGCGCTCGGTGCCGGGGGGCTGCTCTTTCTGTCGGCGCGCGCGCGGGCGTGGCTGTCGGTGACCATCTCCAAACATTTCTTCGAGCATCGCTATGATTATCGCACCGAATGGATGCGCTTCACCGCGACGCTGGCCGAGACGGGGACGGAAACGGGCGGGAGCCTTCATCGCCGCACCGCCGAGGCGCTTGCCGAACTGACCGGGAGTCCCGCCGCGCTGCTGATGCTGCCCGACGCGCAGGGCGGCTTTCGCATCGCCGAGGCGTGGCGATGGCCCGATGCGCTCGATCCGGAGGCGTTCGGCGGCGAGGCGGCGTTGTCGCTGCGCTGTGCCTTCATGCTGCAGGAAACGCAGCATATAGTCGATCTCGACGCATTGCGCCGCGGCGGCGGGCAGATGGCGGAGGATCTGGCGATCCCCGCCTGGCTGCTGGCCGAGGAGCGCGCCTGGGTGGTCGTGCCGCTGCTCCATTTCCAGCGGATGATCGCGGCGGCGGTGCTCCAGCGGCCGGCGGCGGCGCGCGCGCTCGACTGGGAGGACCTCGACGTGCTGCGCATCGCGGGGCGGCAGGCGGCGAGCTATCTTGCCGAATCGCAGAGCCAGGCGGCGCTGTCGGAGGCGCAGCGCTTCGACGAGTTCAACCGCCGCTTCGCGTTCATCATGCACGACATCAAGAATCTGGCGAGCCAGCTTTCGCTGCTCGCGCGCAATGCCGAACGTCACGCCGACAAGCCCGAATTCCGCGCCGACATGGTCGCGACGCTGAAAGGCTCGGCGGGCCGCCTCTCCGGCCTGCTCGCCCGCCTGTCCCCGCGCGCGCCGGGCCGCGCCGCCGAGGCGGGGCGGGTGCTGATCGAGCCGCTGCTCAGCGCCGTCGCCGAGGAAAGGCGGCCGCGGCACGCGGTGTTCGCCGGATGCGAAACCGGCCTTGCCGCCTGGGGCGATGCCGCCGCGATCGGCCAGATCGTCCGGCATCTGGTCGACAATGCGATCGACGCATCGCCACCCGACCGTCCGGTCCAGATCGTCGCGGCGAGCGAGGCGGGGCAGGTGCGGATCGAGGTGATCGACGAAGGTCGCGGGATGACCCGCGATTTCGTGCAGCGCGAGCTGTTCAAGCCCTTCGTCTCGACCAAGGTGGCGGGCTTCGGGCTCGGCGCCTTCGAGGCGCTGCAACTGGCGCAGGCGATGGGTGGAACGATCGAGGTGGCGAGCGAGGCGGGGAAGGGGAGCTGCTTCGCCCTGCGGCTGCCGCATACCGATGCGGGGGCGCGGAGCGCGGAAGCCGTGATGAAGGAAGCGAGTTGACGATGAGTGGGGGGACCGAACAACATATTCTGCTGGTGGTCGAGGATGACCCGGGGCTGCAGACGCAGCTCAAATGGGCCTATGACGATTATACGGTGCTGATCGCCGGCGACCATGACGCGGCGATGGAATTGCTGCGCGCCGAGGAGCCGGCGGTGGTGACGCTCGACCTTGGTCTGCCGCCCGACCCCGACGGGACGCACGAAGGGTTTCGCCTGCTGCGTGCGATCCTGGAGACGAAGCCCGACACCAAGGTCATCGTCGTGTCGGGACATGGCGAGCGCGACAGCGCGCTGCGGGCGATCGCGGACGGGGCGTGGGATTTCTATCAGAAGCCGATCGATATCGAGGAGCTGGGGCTGATCGTCCGCCGCGCCTTTCATGTTCGCGATCTGGAGGTCGAGAATGCCCGGCTCGCCGAGGCGAGGGCGAGCGACAATCGCGTGCTCGGCGGAATGATGACCGGCGCGCCCGAGATGCTGAAGGTCGCGCGGACGATCGAGCGCGTCGCGAACCTCGACGTGTCGGTGATGCTGCTCGGCGCGAGCGGCACCGGCAAGGAACTGCTCGCGCGCGGCCTGCATCAGACGAGCGCGCGGCGCGACGGTGCCTTCGTCGCGATCAACTGCGCCGCCATCCCCGAAAATCTGCTCGAAAGCGAATTGTTCGGGCACGAAAAGGGGGCGTTCACCGGCGCGGTCAAGACGACCGAGGGCAAGATCGAGCTGGCGCACGGCGGCACTCTGTTCCTCGACGAGGTCGGCGACATTCCGCTGCCCTTGCAGGTCAAGCTGCTGCGTTTCCTTCAGGAACGGACGATCGAGCGCATCGGCGGGCGCAAGGCGATCGCGGTCGATACGCGGATCGTCTGCGCGACCCACCGCGATCTCGACGCGATGATCGCCGCGGGCAGCTTTCGCGACGACCTTTATTATCGGCTGGCCGAAATGGTGGTGAAGATCCCCGCGCTTGCGGATCGGCCAGGCGACGCGGTGCTGCTCGCGCGCCATTTCCTTCACCAATATGCGCCCGAGATGAGCCCCGGCGTTCGCGGCTTCGCGCCCGATGCCTTGCAGGCGATCGACGAGGCGCGCTGGCCGGGCAATGTCCGTGAGCTGGAAAACCGGGTCAAGCGCGCGGTCATCATGGCGGACGGCAAGCTGGTGACGAAGGACGATCTCGACCTGGCGGGCGGCGCGGCGGACGGGGCGGACGAAGAAGCGTGGCTCAACCTGCGCAGCGCCCGCGAGGCGGCCGATCGCGTCGCGATCCGCCGCGCGATGACGCAGAGCGAGGGCAATATCTCGGCCGCCGCGAAGCTGCTCGGGATCAGCCGGCCGACGCTCTATGACCTGCTCAGGCAATATCGGATGCAGGCCTGAATGACGAAGCGCCGCCTCTGGTCCGGCGCGCTGCTGGGCGCGGCGCTGTTGCTCGCCGGGTGCGGCGGGTCGCGGCCCGACGATGCGCGCGCGGCGCTGGAACGGCAGCGCGCGGCGCTGGAGGACGCGATCGCCGACAATCCGGAGGCGGTGGTCGAGCGCGTGGCGCTGGCGCGCGTCGCGACGCGGCTCGGCGACGGCGTCGCGGCCGAGGCGGCGGTGAAGGAGGCGCTGGCAGCAGGCGGCAATGCCGCGGTGCTGCGTCCGCTGCTCGCGCGCGCCTATGCGATGCAGGATGACGGGAGGCGGGCGCTCGCGGTGCTCGACGCCGGCCCGATCGCGGCCGACATGGCGGGCGAGGCGGCGTGGGTCGCCGCCGACGTGCATCTGGCGGACGGCGATCTCGGCGCGGCGCGCGCGGCGCTCGACCGGGCGGTGCGCGAACTGCCGCACGAGGCGGCGCTGTGGGTCGACGTCGCGCGGTTCCGCGAGGCGAGCGCCGACACGCTCGGCGCGCGCGATGCGGTCGACTATGCCATCGAGCTCGACCCGACGAACAGCGCCGCATTCGCGCTCAAGGCCAATCTGATCCGCGACCAGCAGGGGCTGACGGCGGCGCTCGATTGGTACGACAAGGCGCTCGCCGCCGATCCGGGCAATGCCGAGGCGCTGATCGACCAGGCGGCGACGCTGGGCGACCTCGGCCGCTATCGCGACATGCTGACCGCGCTGCGCCGGGCGGCGGCGATCGTGCCCGGCGAGCCGCGGCTCTATTATCTGCAAGCCGTGCTGGCGGCGCGCGCCGGGCGCTTCGCGCTCGCGCGCAGCCTGCTCCAGCGCACGCGCGGGCAAATGGATGACGAGCCAGGCTTCCTGCTGCTGAGTGCGATCGTCGAGCTCGAACTCGGCGGGCAGGCGCTGTCGGCGAGCTGGTCGGAACGGCTGGTCGAGGCGCAGCCGCACAATTTCACCGCACGGCGCCTGCTGGCGGCGGCGAACTGGGCCGATGCCGACAGCGAGGGTGCGGCGGAGGCGCTGGCGCCGATCGTCGCGCGCGCCGATGCCGATAGCTGGTCGCTGCTGCTCGCCGCGCGCGTCGCCGCCGAGCGCGGGCGGATGCAGGAATCGGCGGCGCTCCAGGCGCGCGCGGCGGCGCTTTCACCCGGCGAGGCGGCGCCTTTCGCGCTCGACGGGGACGATACACTGGTGGCGATGGCGGCCGATGCGGCGCCGCTCGACCCGTCGAAGGCGATCCCGGCGATCTCCGCCGACATCGCGCACGACCGGTTCGCCCGCGCCATCGCGCGCGCGACGAAGCTGCGCGACGCCAATCCCGGCGTCGCCGACGCGCATCTGCTGTTCGGCGACGCGGCGATGGCGGGCGGGCGCTATGAGCTTGCGGTCGCGGCCTATCGCAAGGCGCGCGACCTCGATGCGGGCGAGGCGCCGGCGCTGCGCCTCGCCAACGCGCTGTTCCGCGCGGGCGACCCGGCGGGGTCGGGCGCCGCCGTCCTCGCGCTGCGCGACAGCCAGCCGTCGAGCGTTGCCGCCGACCGGCTTGCCGCGGCGCTGGCGATGGACATGGAGCGGTGGGATCAGGCGATCGCGCATCTGGATCGGGTACGCCGCCGCATCGGCGACCGCGACGTTGTCGTGCTGCGCGATCTCGCGCGCGCCTGGATGGCGAAGGGCGATCCCGTCCGCGCGCTGCCGCTCGCCGCGCGCGCCTATCGGTTGCAGCCGCTGAACGGGGAGATCATGCTGCTCTATGCCGAACTGCTGGCCGGGCAGGGCGATGCGAAGAATGCCGAGGCGCTGCGCGACAAGGCGGCGCAGATCGGGCGGTAAGGATTGCCCTTATCCGTCATTGCTTCGCTTCGCTCGCAATGACGATGAAGAGTTACGCCTCGGTCAGATCGAGCAAGGTGCGCGCGTCGAGGCCGATGCGGCGAATCTGCTGCGCGACGGGGGGCCAGATGTTGGTCAGGAAATCCTGACGCATCAGGTCGCGCAGCCGCTCGGTCGCGCCCGCCGCGACGAACATGCCGACCCCGCGCTTCACCGTGACCAGCCCCTCGTCCTGAAAGGTCTGATAGGCCTTGGCGACGGTCAGCGGGTTCGCGCCTTCCTCCGCGGCGAGGGCGCGGACCGACGGCAGCATGTCGCCGTCGCGATAGGTGCCGTCGAGGATGGCGTTGGCGATCACATCGCGCAGGCGCTGGTAAACGGGCTTGGTCTGGTCGAGCATGCCGCTTTAATGCCATAAGACAGCAGCACAGTCAAATCGGTGATCGTTACCGATTTTCCCTCATGGGCGATATTATATGTCCCATTGACTCACCACGGCATCATAATCCGGTCGCGGCCGTTCCTTGAGCGGGTCGCCGGGGGTGCCGAAGAAGAAATAGCCGGTGACGGTCTCGCCCTCGCCGACACCGAAGGCGGCCGCGACCGCGGGGCTGTAGGCTGCCCATCCGGTCAGCCAGCTTCCGACATAGCCGTGGGCATGGGCGGCGTGGAGCAGGTTCATGCCGAGCGCGCCCGCCGACATCTGCTGTTCCCAGACCGGAATCTTGCTGTCCCGGACGGGCGCGGAGATCAGCACGAGAAGGCTGGGTGCCTGATGCGCGAACTGATCGAGCGGGGAAAGATCCTTCCCCTCGGCGCCCGGATTCTCGGCGACCCAGGCGCGCTTGAGGAGCGCGGCAAAGGTCTCGCGCTGGTCGTCGGCGATCGTGACGATGCGCCACGGCGCGAGCTTGCCATGGTCGGGCGTGCGCAGCGCGAGCGCGATGATGGCGCGCAATTCGGCGGTGTCGGGCCCCGGCGCGATCATGTCGCGCGCCTTGCCCGAGCGGCGGGTGGCGAGGTGCGAGCGAAGCGAGGAGATGTCGTTGAACATGGCGGGGCATGTGGGCCTTTTGCGAAGCTTTCGCAAGAGTGCGGGGCGCCGGCCAAACCGGTTTCACGCGCAATTAGATTCTTCCATTGCGCAATTTTCGCGCTAGGTTGGCCGGATAACCGCGGTGGGGAGCCGCGAAACAGCCATCAGGGAATAGGGACGCTCGCATGAAAGATATTGGCCTTTGGGATGAAGGAGACTGGCTCGCCGTCGCGGCGCTGGTCGTCCTGGGCGTCTTCCTCAGCGTCGGCGCGTTGATCGCCGGCAGCAAGAAGCCCGAATTCGCCGGCCATCCCAAGGGCCTCTACATGCTCTTCTTCGCCGAGATGTGGGAGCGTTTCTCCTATTACGGCATGCGCGCGCTGCTGATCTTCTATCTGACGCAGCACTGGCTGTTCTCGGACTCCAAATCGAACCTGATCTATGGCGCCTATACCGCGCTCGTCTATATCACCCCGGTGCTCGGCGGCTATCTGGCCGACCGCTATCTGGGGCAGCGCAAGGCGGTGCTGTTCGGCGGCATCCTCCTGTCGCTGGGCCATCTGTTCATGGCGTTCGAGGGCGATCACGGCATCACCGAAGCCGCCACCAAGCAGGCCGATCCCGCGATCAACATCTTCTGGCTCGCGCTTGCCCTCATCATCGTCGGATCGGGCTTTCTGAAAGCCAATATCTCGGTGATGGTCGGCCAGCTCTATCGGCTGACCGACCTGCGCCGCGACGCGGCCTATACGATCTTCTACATGGGCATCAACGTCGGCGCTGCGCTCGGCACCATCCTCGTCGGCTATCTGGGACAGCGGATTGGCTGGTCCTATGGCTTCGGCCTCGCCGGCATCGGCATGGTCGCGGGGCTGATCGTCTTCGTGCTCGGCAAGAAGGTGCTGCTCGGCGCGGGCGAGGCCCCCGCGCCGCTGTCGCGCGGCAAGGAAATGTCGGTCTATGGCGCCGGCGTCGCCGCGGTCGCGGTGATGTGGGCGCTCGTCCAGTATCAGGATGTGATTCAGACGCTGCTGATCATCTCCGGCGTCGCGCTGCTCGGCTATGTCCTTTATGAGAGCTTCAAGCTGCCGAAGGAGCCGCGCGAGCGCATGTTCGCCATCCTGTTCCTGATCGCCCTGAATCCGCTGTTCTGGGGCCTGTTCGAACAGGCGGGCGGCAGCTTCAACCTCTATACCGATCGTTATGTCGATATCGGCGGGGTGCCGGCGTCGGTGTTCCAGTCGATCAACCCCATCTATATCATCCTGTTCGCGCCGGTGATCGCGGGCCTCTGGCAATGGCTGGGCAAGCGCGGGCTGGAGCCGTCGGCGCCCGCCAAATTCGCACTGGCGCTCGCGCAGGTCGGGATCGGCTTCCTCGTCTTCGTCTGGGGCGCGAAGGGCGCCGGGATGGAGGTGATGACCCCGGTGATCTTCGTTTTCCTGCTCTATCTGCTCCACACGACGGGCGAGCTTTGCCTGTCGCCGGTCGGCCTGTCGGCGATGAACCGGCTCGCGCCCTCCTATCTCGCGTCGCTCATCATGGGCGCCTGGTTCTACATGACTGCGGTCGGCAATTTCGTCGCCGGCAAGATCGGCGAGGCGACCGGGGGCGAGAGCGGCGAGATGTCGAAGGAAGCGACCCTCGCCATCTATAACGAGATCGGCTGGATCACGCTGGGCGTCAGTGTCGTCGTGCTCGCCTTGTCGCCGATCGTGAAGCGGTGGATGCACCTCGACACGCTGCGCGACCGCGAGGGGGATATCCCCGGCGCGAGCGAGGTCGGCGAGGCGGAGGCCGCCGGCACGCACCCCGAACCTCGGCCGGCGAACTGAGCATGGTCAAGGGAGTGAGGGGAAGCCTGCTCGCCGCGACGCTGCTCGCCGTGACGGGCTGCGCGGCGTCGGACCGTGCGCCGCAGACCGCGTCGGACGCACCCGCGGCCGCGCCGGACAAGAAACCCGATCGGTCGATCAGCGATCCCTATCCGTCGACCTATCACGCCTATCCGGCCGCGCCGACCGCGGTGCGCGGCGTCACGGTCTTCGACGGCGAAGGCGGGCGGATCGAGCAGGGCACGGTGCTGCTGGCCGACGGCAAGGTCGAGCGGGTCGGCGGTCCCGATCTGGCGATTCCCGAAACCTATCGGGTGATCGACGGCACGGGCAAATATCTGACCCCCGGCGTCATCGACGTGCACAGCCATCTGGGCGACTATCCAACCCCCAGCGTCGCCGCGCACGACGACGGCAACGAGGCGACGAGCCCGACGACCGCCGAAGTATGGGTCGAGCACAGCGTCTGGCCGCAGGACCCCGGCTTCACCCGCGCGCTCGCCAACGGCGGCATCACGACGCTCCAGATACTGCCGGGCAGCGCGAACCTGATCGGCGGCCGTTCGGTCGTGCTCAAGAATGTCCCGGCGCGCACGGTACAGGGGATGAAATTTCCCGGTGCGCCCTATGGCCTGAAAATGGCGTGCGGCGAGAATCCGAAACGGGTTTATGGCGCCAAGGGCCGGATGCCCTCGACCCGCATGGGCAATTTCGCCGTCGACCGCGCGACCTGGGCCAAGGCGGTCGCCTACAAGAAGAAGCTCGACAGCGGCAAGGCGGTCGACCGCGACCTGGCGATGGAGACGCTCGCCGGGGTGCTGTCGGGCGACATCCTCGTCCACAATCACTGTTATCGCGCCGACGAAATGGCGCTGGTCATCGATATGAGCCACGAGTTCGGTTACAAGGTCACCGCCTTTCATCACGCGGTCGAGGCCTATAAAATCCCCGATCTGCTGAAGAAGGAAGGGATTTGCGCCGCGATGTGGGCCGACTGGTGGGGCTTCAAGATGGAAGCCTATGACGCGGTGCCGGAGAATATCGCGCTGGTGAACCAGGCGGGCGCCTGCACCATCGTCCATTCGGACGACGAGAACCAGATCCAGCGGCTGAACCAGGAAGCGGCGAAGGCGCTTGCCGCCGGGCGCCGCATGGGGATGCGGATCAGCGACGAACAGGCATGGACCTGGCTGGCGATCAACCCCGCGAAGGCGCTGGGCATCGCCGAGCGGACGGGCAGTCTGAAGCCGGGCAAGATGGCCGACGCGGTGCTGTGGAACGGCAATCCGTTCAGCGCCTATACGCGGCCCGAAAAGGTGTGGATCGACGGCGCGCTGATGTTCGACGCGCTGGACCGCAAGCGCCGTCCGGTCAGCGATTTCGAGCTGGGGCAGCCGGGCGAAGGGGATGTGAAATGATCCGCGCGCTGATGCTTTCGGCCGCCGCGCTCATCGCCTTGCCCGCGGCCGCGCAGGATATCGCGATCACCAATGCGAAGCTCGTCATCGGCGACGGCAGTGCGCCGATCGAGGGCGGAACCGTGGTCGTGCGCGGCGGCAAGGTCGTCGCGGCGGGCGCGCGCATCGCGGTGCCGGCGGGCGTCGAGACGGTCGATGCCGAGGGCCGCTATGTCACGCCCGGTATCGTCGCCGCCTTCAGCCGCGTCGGGCTGACCGAGGTCGATGCGGTGAGCGGCAGCAACGACCGCTCGGCGCCGCGCACGCGCTTTTCGGCGGGGCTCGACATCGCCCCCGCGCTCAACCCGATGGGATCGCCGATCGCGGTCAACCGCGCCGCCGGGGTCACGCGCGCGATCGTCGCGCCGGGCGGCAGCAGCAATCTGTTCGCGGGGCAGGGCGCGGTCGTCGACCTGGGCGACGACATGGCGATGGTGACCAGGCCGCGCGCGCTGGAATATGTCGCCTTCGGGGAGGATGGCGCGGCAAAGGCGGGCGGCAGCCGGGCCGCGACCTTCCTGCTGTTTCGCGAGCAATTGCTGGCGGCGCGCAGCTATGCCCGCAATTCCGCGGCGCTCGCCGAATGGGGCAATGACGCGATGATCCAGCGCGCCGATGCCGAGGCGCTGGTGCGGGTGATCGACGGCGCGACGCCGCTGTTCGTGCGTGTTGACCGCGCCGCCGACATCCTGAACGTGCTGGGGCTGAAGCGCGATTTTCCGGCGCTGAAGCTGGTGCTCGTCGGCGCGACCGAGGGCTGGCTCGTCGCACCGCAGATCGCGGCGGCGAAGGTGCCGGTGCTGGTGTCGCCGCTCACCGATCTGCCGGGCAGTTTCGAACGGCTCGGCGCGACCCAGTCGAACGCCGGGCGGATGACGGCGGCGGGGATCGACGTGTCGGTCGGAGTCTTCGACGACGACGATGCGCACAAGATGGGCTATGCGACGCAATATGCGGGCAATCTGGTCGGCCTGACGAAAATCCCGGGCGCCAGTGGCCTGTCGTGGGATCAGGCCTTCGCCGCGATCAGCAGCGCGCCGGCGCGCGCGGTCGGGATGGGCGACCGGATCGGCTCGCTGAAACCCGGCCGTGTCGGCGACGTCGTGATCTGGGACCATGATCCGCTCGAACTCGGCAGCCGACCGACCGCCGTGTGGATCGACGGCAAGCGCCAGTCGCTGACGACGCGGCAGGACCGCCTGCGCGACCGCTATGCCGATCCGGTGGAAGGAAGCCTGCCCAACGCCTATGATTGGTAAAGGCCGCGCCTGACCGACGCGGCACCGAGGAAGGGAGACGGGCCGTGCAACCCATGTCGCTGTTGATCGTCACCGGTATCCTGTTCGTCGGGTCGCACCTGCTGCTCTCGCATCCGCTGCGTGCGCCGCTGGCCGACCGGATGGGCGAGCGGGCCTTTCAGATCGTCTATTCGGTGGTCGCGGTCGCGACGCTGATCCTGGTCGTGCAGGCGTGGCGCGGCATGCCGCCCGAGCCGCCGCTGTGGGTCGTCGACGACCCGCTGTGGGCGCTCGCCTCGCTGATCGTGCTGTTCGCGAGCATCCTGTTCATGGGGTCGCTGATCGGCAACCCGGCGCTGCCCGCGCCCGGCGCCGCCTTTGCCGCGCAGGCCGCGCCGCGCGGGGTGTTCGCGATCACCCGCCATCCGATGATGTGGGCCTTTGCGCTGTGGGCCTTCGCGCACGCGCTGGCGATGCCGACGCCGGCGCAAATCGTCCTGTCGGCCATCATCGCCGTCCTCGCGCTCGTCGGTTCGGCGGGGCAGGACGCCAAGAAGGCGCGGCTGATGGGCGATGCCTGGCGCCATTGGGCGGCGCGGACCAGCTTCATACCCTTTGCGCGGCAGGTCAGCGGGATCACGCCCTGGGGCGACGCCATCCCGCGCGGCCATGCGCTCGCCGGCGGGCTCGTGCTCTGGCTGGTCGCCACCTGGGCGCACGGCGCGCTGGGCACTATGGCGGCGGGCATCTGGCGCTGGATCGGCGGATGAAACAGGACGAGCAGATGTCCGATCTGGCGCTGCGATTGCTCGGCTGCGCCTATGACGAACTCGACGCGGCCGAGCAGCGCGTCATCCGTGCGATCGCCGAGCGCGCGCCGACCAGCCGCGACGCGGCGGGCGACGACGAGGTGACGACGCGGCCCGGCCTCGGCCCGCGCCTGGCCGACAAGGTTGCCGCGGTCGGCGGTTCGTGGGGCTTCATCATCGGCTTTTCGCTCGTGCTGTTCGCCTGGATGCTCATCAATTCGAAGGCGCTCGAGCATCTGGGGCTGACCTTCGACCCCTATCCCTTCATCTTCCTCAACCTGATGCTGTCGATGCTCGCGGCGATCCAGGCGCCGGTCATCATGATGAGCCAGAACCGCCAGGCGGCGAAGGACCGGCTGACCGAAAAGCTCGATTACGAAATCAACCTGCGCGCCGAGCTGGAAATCATGCGGCTGCATGAAAAGATCGACCAGATGCGGATCAGCGAGCTGGCGGAGAAGGTCGATGCGCTGTGCGCGCGGATGGAGGCGAGGGGTTGAATGGGATGGCGGCATAGAGGCGGTTTGGGGGTAGGGAGCGGTCATCCATTCCCCTTCGTCATCCCGGACTTGATCCGGGATCCCGCTTTTTGGGGCACCGAGTGGCTTGGGTATCGAGCGGGACCCCGGATCAAGTCCGGGGTGACGAGGAAAGAGAGGGCCTTTCGGTCGGTTTCGTTCAGCCCCAGCGCTCCCGCAACCGGACGCTAGATCCGCACCATCCGCATGCCCGCCTCGCCATAGCGCGGGCCGCTGGTGCCGCCCCTCGGCGCCGCTGCCGCGATCGCCGCAAGGTCGTCGGCGGTCAGCGTGAGGTCGGCCGCGGCGACGCTGTCCTCCATCGTCGCGCGGCGCTTGGTGCCGGGGATGGGGACGATATCCGGCCCCTGCGCGAGCAGCCAGGCGAGTGCGACCTGCGCGTTCGACACGCCATGCTTCGCGGCGACCGCGCCGATCGCGTCGACGATGCGCAGGTTGGCGGGCAGATTCTCGTCCGAATAGCGCGGGTCGTTTCGCCGCCAGTCGTGCTCGGGCAGTTCGTCGCGGCTGCGCACGGTGCCGGTCAGGAAACCGCGGCCGAGCGGCGAATAGGGGACGAAGCCGATGCCATGCTCGCGGCAGACGGGCAGGATTTCGGCCTCGACCTCGCGCTCCCATATCGAATATTCGCTCTGCAGCGCGGCGATCGGCGCGGCCTGCGCGGCGCGCCGCAGCGTGTCGGGGCCGGCCTCGGACAGCGCGATGTGGCGGACCTTGCCCTCCTTCACCAGTTCCATCATCCCGCCGACCGTCTCTTCGATCGGGACGGCCGGGTCGACGCGGTGCTGATAGAAAAGGTCGATCGTGTCGATGCCGAGCCGCTGGAGCGAGCCTTCGCAGGCGCGCCGCGCGTTGGCGGGCGAGCCGTCGACGCCGGTGATCTGCTTGCCCTCGAACCGGAAGCCGAACTTGGTCGCGATGACCAGCCCATCGCGCTTGCCCCGGATCGCTTCGCCGAGCAGTTCCTCGTTGCTGAACGGACCATAGATTTCGGCGGTGTCGAAGAAGGTGACGCCGAGGTCGATCGCGCGGTGGATCGTCCGCGTCGCCTCGTCCATGTCGGCGACCTCGCCGTAGAGAATGTTGCCACCCCTGATCATCGGCATGCAGCCGATGCCGATCGCGGAAACCTGGAGTCCGCCCCCGAGCGTGCGGTATTTCATGCTGTTTCTCCTGCCGGTTCGTCGCCGATGCCGTCGGCGGCATATTTGGTCGCCGCGACGTCGGCGACGACATTGCCTATGGTGCGGAAAATGTCGGGAAAGGTCTCGACCGCGACGAGCAGCGCCAGCGGTGCGACGGGCACCCCCATCGATACCGCGATCGGCGCGATCGAGGTGACATAGCTGATCGAGCCGGGCAGGCTGACCGAACTGAGCGCCGCGGCGACCGCGACGGCGAGTCCCACCGCCATCGTCCATGGCGTCAGCGTGACCCCGAACAGCCAGGCGATATAGACGACGACCGCCAGGTTCATCGCGGTGCTGGTAAAGCGGAACAGCGCGACCGCGAGCGGCAGCACGACGTCGGCCTTCTTGGGCTCGACGCCGAGGTCCTTCGACGCTTCGAGCATCGCGGGCAGGCAGGCGAGCGAACTTTGGGTGCTGAGCGCGACCGCGAGCGTCGGGATCATCGCGCGGACGAAGCGCGCGGGCGCGATGCCGACGACCAGCCAGGCGAGCAGCAGGCCGAGGAGGACGCAGGCGACCCCGATGCCCGAGACGATCAGCACATAATGGAGCAGCCCGCCGAACGCCGCGACCCCCGCCTTGACCGCGAGCGCATAGCCGAGTGCGAAGACCCCGACCGGCGCCAGCGCGAGCACCCAGCCGATGACGACCAGCATCGAGTCGCCCAGCGCCTTGAACAGCCCCGACAGCGTCGCGCGCTGATCCGGGCCGATGCGGGTGATCGCAAAGGCGAAGATGGTGGTGAAGACGATCAGCGGCAGCACCGCGGTTTCGGCCGCGGCGGCGATCGGGTTGGTGGGCACCAGGCTGAGCAGGAAATCGGCGAAGGTCGGCGAGGGCGGCGCCTCGGCCGCGCCGCCGAGTCCGTGGCGCAGGGCCTCCGCCGCGCCGGCCGACAGCGGAAAGACGCGCAGCAGCAGCGGGGTGAGCAGCAGCGACATGATCCCGGTGATGACGATCGCGCCGACGAAGGTCGCGACCGCCCGCGCGGCGAGCGCGCCCGCGCGCGCCGCGTCGGCGGTCGCGGTGATGCCGGTGACGAGCAGCGCGACGATCAGCGGGATGATCGTCATCTTGAGCGCGTTGAGCCAGAGCAGGCCGATGGGCTCGATGAAAGGCAGCGAGGCGGTGCCGGCGTCGGGTGCGACCGATTCGATCCCGATCCCGAGCAGCATCCCGACAACGAGCGCCGAGAGGATGATCCATGCCGATTTCACACCGAAGCCCCCCGGTGGCGATGTCGTTCGGCTTTGGAAGGTTCGCTTACCCGCCTCGTCACCCCGGACTTGATCCGGGGTCCCGCTTTTCCACGGTGCCGAGCGGGACCCCGGATCAAGTCCGGGGTGACGATGAAAGCAAAATCACGCCCCTTTTTCAAATTCGCTCTCCACCAATCCCCCGGTCAGCTTGCCAAGAAAAATGCGATAACCTAGGGCCATCCCGGGGACGCCGGGGCAGGTCCTGTCTTTGCCCGACGATTAGGTAGCAGAGGTGTCATGCGCAAGTTTTTCGGAACCGACGGGATTCGCGGGCTGACCAATGTCGCGCCGATGACCGCGGAGGTGGCGATGCGCGTCGGCATGGCGGCGGGCGCGCATTTCCTGCGCGGCACCCACAAGCACCGCGTCGTGATCGGCAAGGACACGCGCCTGTCGGGCTATATGATCGAGAATGCGCTGGTCGCGGGCTTCACGAGCGTCGGCATGGACGTGGTGCAGGTCGGCCCGATGCCGACCCCCGCGGTCGCGATGCTGGTTCCCTCGATGCGCGCCGACCTTGGCGTGATGATCTCGGCCAGCCACAATCCCTTCGCCGATAACGGCATCAAATTGTTCGGCCCCGACGGCTTCAAGCTGTCCGACGCCGACGAGGCGCAGATCGAGGCGCGGCTGGCGCAGGAGCCGGCGCTCGCCGAACCCGCGCAGATCGGGCGCGCCAAGCGGATCGAGGACGCGCGCGGCCGCTATATCCACGCGGTCAAGCAGAGCCTGCCGCAGGCGGTGCGGCTCGACGGGCTGAAGATCGTCGTCGATTGTGCCAATGGCGCCGCCTACAACAGCGCGCCGACGGTGTTCTGGGAACTGGGCGCCGACGTCGTCGCGGTCGGGGTGACGCCGAACGGGCTCAACATCAACGACCAGTGCGGATCGACCGCGCCCGCGCTGCTTCAGGAAACCGTGGTCGCGAGCGGCGCCGACATCGGCATCGCGCTGGACGGCGACGCCGACCGGCTGATCGTCGTCGACGAGGCCGGCGCGATCGTCGACGGCGATCAGATCATGGCGCTGATCGGCGCGAGCTGGGCGCGGGAGGGGCGGCTGAAAGGCGGCGGGGTCGTCGCGACGGTGATGTCGAACCTGGGACTCGAACGTTTCCTGGAGGGGCAGGGGCTGCGGCTCGAGCGCACCAAGGTCGGCGACCGCTATGTCCTCGAACGGATGCGCGAGGGCGGCTTCAACGTCGGCGGCGAGCAGTCGGGGCATATGATCCTGTCGGACCATGCGACCACCGGCGACGGCACGCTCGCGGCGCTGCAGGTGCTGGCCGAGCTGGTCCGCTCGGACAGGCCCGCGAGCGACCTGCTGCACCAGTTCGACCCGGTGCCGCAGCTTTTGAAGAATGTCCGCTTCGCCGGCGGCAAGCCGCTTGACGATGCGCAGGTTCAGGCCGCGATCGCCGAGGGCGAGGCGGCGCTTGCGGGACGCGGCCGGCTCGTGATCCGCGCCTCGGGCACCGAACCGGTGATCCGCGTCATGGCGGAGGGCGACGACGCGGCGCAGGTCGAAACGATCGTCGACAGGATTTGCGACGCGGTGCGCGTCGCGGCGGAATGATGTATAACCCCGCCGTTCGCCCTGAGCCTGTCGAAGGGCCGTTCTTTCTTTCAGCGGTGAAGGAAGAACGGCGCTTCGACAGGCTCAGCACGAACGGCCTATAAGGAATATCCATATGCTCGAAATGCGACCCGATTGCGAACGCTGCGGCCGCGATCTGCCCGCCGACCTCCACGGCGCCTTCATCTGCTCGTTCGAGTGCACCTTCTGCGCCGACTGCGCGGACAAGCTCGACGAACGCTGCCCCAATTGCGGCGGCGACCTGCTCGACCGGCCGCTACGCGAGGGCGCGGTGCTGGCGAAGTTCCCCGCCTCGACCGAGCGACGGCATCCGGGCGCGCGATGATTTCCTTCCTTCGTCATGCTGAACTTGTTTCAGCATCCATGACCCGCCCTTTCCTTCTGCGCCGCGTTAGCGGAGGGGCCGGGCCATGGACCCTGAAACAAGTTCAGGGTGACGGAATCTTTGAGGTCGTTCGATGACCGCGCGCGTCCTCATCATCGCCGGCTCCGACAGCGGAGGCGGCGCGGGGATTCAGGCCGATATCAAGACGGTGACGATGCTCGGCGGCCATGCGATGACCGCGATTGCCGCGATCACCGCGCAGAACACGCTGGGCGTGCAGGGCGTCCACGCCGTCCCGGCCGACATGGTGCTGATGCAGATCGACAGCGTCGTCGCCGACATCGGCGTCGACGCGGTCAAGATCGGGATGATCGGCAGCGCCGACACCGCGGCGGCGGTGGCCGAACGGCTGGCCCGGCCCGACCTGTCCGGCGCGGCGGTGGTGTTCGATCCGGTGATGGTCGCGACCAGCGGCTCGGTGCTCGCCGACGCCGCGACGATTCGCGCCTTCGAAACGCTGCTCGCGCGCGCGGCGGTGGTGACGCCCAATATCGACGAACTGGCGGCGCTCGGCGGCGAGGCGGCGGTGCTTGCGCACGGCTGCGCGCTGCTCGCCAAGGGCGGGCATGGCGTAGGCGAGACGGTGACCGACCGGCTGATCGAGCCTGACGCGGGCGAGGTTGCGCGCTGGGACGCACCGCGCATCGACACGCCGCACACGCACGGCACCGGCTGCACGCTGGCCAGCGCGATCGCGACCGGCCTCGCGCAGGGCATGCCGCTCGAACCCGCGGTCGCGCGTGCGCGCGATTTCGTGCGGCTCGCGCTGCTCGGCGCGTCGGGGCTGGGCGAAGGCCATGGCCCGATGGGGCAGCAGACGGTGCGCAACGACGGGCTGTTCACCGGCCCGGCGCTCAACCAGATCACGCTGCCCGCGGTCGACTATGCGGCGTCGGTCGCCTTTTACAAGCAAATGGGGCTGACGCAGATCGTCGACAGCCCCGACAACGGTTATGCGCGCTTCGAGGCCGCGAACGGCGTCACCCTGTCGATCCATCTATCCCCCTCCCGCTTGCGGGAGGGGTTAGGGGAGGGCATGGCCGCTCTACGCTCGGAAACAAGCCCTCCCCCGGCCCCTCCCGCAAGCGGGAGGGGAGAAACAGGGGCGACCGCCTATCTGGAAAGCGGCGCGCTCGACGCGTGGGTCGCCTATCTTGCGCGGCGCGGGGTGCGCTTCGACACGATGCCGCGCGACGAGTTATGGGGCTGGCGCGAGGCGCGGCTGACCGATCCGGCGGGCAACCGGCTCTGCCTCTATCAGGCCGGCGAATATCGCAGGTATCCGCCGTGGCGGGTCGAGCGTTGACCGGTCTTTTGATGACCCGTTCGTGTCGAGCGAAGTCGAGACACCCATCGGGGTTGCGCCATGTAGATGGGTGTCTCGACTTCGCTCGGCACGAACGGGAAGCTAAACTCGGCGCTTCCTGCTATGAAAGGGGCGGGACGTCATGCTGATCGTCGGCGTCGACGAGGCCGGACGCGGGCCGCTCGCCGGACCGGTGGTCGCGGCGGCGGTGATCCTGTGCGAGGGCGGAATCGACGGCCTCGACGACAGCAAGAAACTGAGCGCGAAACGCCGCGGTGAGCTGGAAGCCCAGATCAAGGCACGCTGCCGCTGGGGCGTCGGCGAGGCGAGCGTCGTCGAGATCGACGCGATCAACATCTTGCAGGCGACCTTCCTCGCGATGACGCGCGCGGTCGAGGCATTGGGCTGCGACCCGCACGAGATACTGGTCGACGGCAACCGCCTGCCGCGCTGGAAATATCGCGCCCGCGCCGTGGTCGGCGGCGACGCGCTGCACCCGTGCATTTCGGCGGCGAGCATCGTCGCCAAGGAGCATCGCGACCGCATCATGGTCGCCGCGGCGCGCGACTTTCCGTCCTTTGGCTGGGAGAGCAATATGGGCTATGGCACGCCGCAGCATCTGACGGCGCTACGCCTCCACGGGCCGACGCCGCTGCACCGCGCCAGTTTTGCGCCGGTCGCGCAGGCGATGCTGATCTGAGGGCGGGGGCCCGGGAAACAGTGGGAGAGGGCGATGCGCAGCGGATTCACGGCCGATGACGTCGCCGACCAGAGCGGCCGGCGCTTCCTGATTACCGGCGCCAACGCCGGTATCGGGTTCGAGGCGGCCCGGGTGCTGGCGGCGCGCGGCGCGCATGTCGTCCTCGCCTGCCGCGACGCCGCGCGGGCCGAAGCGGCGATGGAGCGGATTCGCGCCGACGTGCCGGGCGCCGAGCTGTCCTTCCTCTCGCTCGACCTCGCCGATCTCGATCAGGTGAAGGCGGCGGCGCAGGCGGCGCTTGCCGGGCCGCGCATCGACGGGCTGATCGACAATGCGGGAGTGATGATTCCGCCGCGCACGCTGACCAAGCAGGGCTTCGAACTGCAGTTCGGGGTCAATCACCTTGGCCATTTCGCCTTCGTCGGGCTGGTCCATCCGCATGTCGAGGATCGCATCGTCATCACGGCCAGCCTCGCGCACAAGAGCGGTGCGATGGATTACAGCGATCTCGATGCGAGCCGCAGCTATCATCCCTGGCAGCGCTATCAGATGAGCAAGCTCGCCAACCTGCTCCACATGGTCGAACTCGATCGCCGGCTCGGCGCCGCGGGGCGCAGGGCGCAGGCGATCGGCTGCCATCCCGGCGTCGCGCTGACCGAGCTGACGCGGCATCTGCCTTTCCCCTTGCGCAGCATGACGCCGCTGGCGACCCCCTTCTTCAACAGCGCCGCGCAGGGCGCGTGGCCGACCTTGCAAGCGGCGACCGGCGCGCATGTGCAGGGCGGCGACTATCTCGGCCCGCAGGGGTTGGGCGAGGTCACGGGCCGCTCCGGCCCCGCCCGCGCGACCCGCGCGGGGCGCGACGCCAAGCTCGCGCGCGAGCTGTGGGAGCGCTCGGTCGATCTGACCGGCGTCGATCCGGGGATATAGCTATCTTCCCTCTCCCCTTCAGGGGAGAGGATAGCGCAGCTTGCTCCGTCAGGAGTTAGCGAAGCTTGGAGAGGGGAAAACGGCAAGCCCCGCTCCAACTTCGGCTAGGCAGCAAGCTGCCAAGCCTCCATATCCTCTCCCCTGAAGGGGAGAGGAGGAAAAATTTTCTCCACTGAGTCCTCCCCGCCACACCACCAGCAGTTGAGTCTCCGAGTGGCGGCAGACTCCATATGTCGTGGGGGACTCCTTTCGTTCTCGCCGCGTTAACCTTTCGGAGAGGCGGATTCCCTAGAATCCTGGCCTTGACGGCGGACTCCACCGGACTCATCAAGGCCTTCTTTGCAATGAAACAGGGGCAAGCGGCATGGGTGTGATGGAGCGGGTCAAGGCGCCGGCGGCGAAGCAGCGAGCGGCGAAAACGGCCCCGGCGGACGTGCCGATCGACAGCATATTGCAGGGCGACTGCGTCGAGATGATGCGCTCGCTGCCCGCCGCGTCGGTCGACATGATCTTCGCCGACCCGCCCTATAACCTTCAGCTCGGCGGCGACCTTCTGCGCCCCGACGGCAGCCAGGTCGATGCGGTCGACGACGACTGGGACAAGTTCGACAGCCTCGCCACTTACGACCGCTTCACCCATGCCTGGCTCAAGGAAGCGAAGCGCATCCTGAAGCCGAACGGCAGCATCTGGGTGATCGGCAGCTATCACAATATTTTCCGCGTCGGCACCGCGCTCCAGGACAATGGCTATTGGATCCTCAACGACATCGTGTGGCGCAAGGCGAACCCGATGCCCAATTTCAAGGGCACCCGCTTCACCAACGCGCACGAGACGCTGATCTGGGCGTCGATGGGCGAAAAGGCGCGCTACACGTTCAACTATCGCGCGATGAAGACGCTGAACGACGAGCTTCAGATGCGCAGCGACTGGCTGATCCCGATCTGCGGCGGGCAGGAACGGCTCAAGAAGGGGGGGCACAAGGTCCACCCGACGCAGAAGCCAGAGGCGCTGCTCTATCGCATCCTGCTCGCCTGCTCGAACCCCGGCGACGTGATCCTCGACCCCTTCTTCGGCACCGGCACCACCGGCGCGGTCGCGAAGCGGCTCGGGCGCCATTATATCGGCATCGAGCGCGAGGATGATTATATCGCGGCGGCGATGGAGCGCATCGAGATGGCGCTGCCGCTCGACGAGAGCGCGGTGAAGACGATGATGGCGCCCAAAGCCGCAACGCGCGTCGCCTTCGGCACGCTGGTCGAATGCGGGATGATCGCGCCGGGGTCGGTGCTGACCGATACCAAACGCCGCTGGCAGGCGGTGGTGCGCGTCGATGGCAGCCTCGATTGCGAAGGCCAGGCGCCGGGGTCGATCCACAAGGTCGGCGCGGGCGTACAGAGCGCGCCGAGCTGCAATGGCTGGACCTTCTGGCACGTCGATGATGGCAAGGAATTGCGCGTGATCGACGCGGTGCGGCAGGACTGGCTGCTGGCGCACGAGGCGTAGGGCATAACGTCATCCCGGCGAAAGCTGGGATGAGTTTCAAGAGGAGAGGGCATGTTCGCACCGCTGACCAGGCCCGGCCTCGGCGCCGCATCGCCCGATGCGCGCCTCTATTGCCGCCCCGTCTGCTTCGTCGACCGCCCGCACGAGCTGGACGACGCCTGCCTGCGCCTCGCCGACACCATGCTGTGGTTCGCCGCGTGGCATGTCAGTCTGCGCGACGGCACTGGCGTGAAGTCGGCCATCGTGCCGGTCCCCGAACTGGACGACTGGATCGCGGTCCTGCCCGACCGGCTCGCCGAGGCGGCCACGATGCAGCGCGCGGCGATCCGGCGCTCGCGCGGCGCGCTCCATCTCGGTGAACGCACGGTGCGGCTGAACGAGCCGCAGATCATGGGCATCCTCAACGTCACCCCCGACAGCTTCTCCGACGGCGGCAAGCATGTCGACGCCGCCGCGGCGGTCGAGGCGGGCTTCGCGATGGCCTCGGCGGGGGCGGCGATCGCCGATGTCGGCGGCGAATCGACCCGCCCCGGCGCGCCGCTGGTCTGGGAAGGCGACGAAATACAGCGGGTCGAAGCCGTCGTCGCGGCGCTGGCGAAGGGCGGGGTCGCGGTGTCGATCGACACGCGCAAGGCGGCGGTGATGGAGGCGGCGCTTGCTGCGGGCGCGACGCTCGTCAACGATATCTCGGCGCTTCGCTACGACGACCGTGCGATGGAGGTGGTCGCGCGCGCCGGCTGTCCGGTGGTGCTGATGCACGCCCCTTCGGCAAAGAGCGACCCGCACGAGGGCGGCCGCTATGCGCACGCGCTGTTCGACGTCTATGACATGCTGGGCGACCGCGTCGCGGCGTGCGTGGCGGCCGGGATCGACCCGGCGAAGATCATCGTCGACCCCGGCATCGGTTTCGGCAAGGGGATCGCCGACAATCTGGCGCTGGCGAACGGCCTGTCGCTGTTCCACACGCTCGGTTGCCCGCTCCTGTTCGGCGCGAGCCGCAAGCGGATGATCGGCGCGCTCGACAATGAAGCGCCCGCCGATGCGCGGCTGGGCGGCAGCCTCGCGCTCCACTATCGGGCGGCCGAGCAGGGCGCGCAATTGCTGCGCGTCCACGACGTCGCCGAGACCCGGCAGGCGCTACGCGTTTGGCGCGGGCTGCGGGATGCGGCGCTGACGGGTTAGTCGCGGGGATTTACCTGTCATTGCGAGCGAAGCGAAGCAATCTCCAGCTATCGTCCGGCGAGGCTGATAGCTGGAGATTGCTTCGTCGCTCCGCTCCTCGAAATGACGATCGGTGATGGCGCTCTAGCTTCTCTCGTCCTCCCGACGCGCCTTCTTCCCGCGCGCGACCTCGGTCGCCAGCGCTTCGAAGCGCGGTTCCCATGTGCGTCGGAACCGCTGTACCCACGCGTCAACCTCGTCGAAGCGCTCGGGCGCGACCGCGTAGAGCCGGCGGCGCCCTTCGGCGCGCACCGTCGCGAAGCCGGCATCGCGGAGGACGCGCAGATGCTGCGATACCGCGGGCTGCGAGATGCCGAATTCCGCGGCAATAACGTCGACGATATCGCCCGAACTGCGCACGCCATCGGCGAGCAACTCTAGGATACGGCGGCGTACCCGATCGCCGAGGATATCGAAGGCATGCATCATTCGGGCGCGGCGGCGCCGGTGTAGAAGGCCGTCGTGCTGGCGCCTGCGTGGTTTGCGGCGTCTTCAGCGGTTCCATAGGCGATCGACGCGGCGGTCCACGCGTCGCTGCTCGATGTTGCGAAGGCCTTGCCCTCGTCGCTCAGCGGCCAGGTCTCTTCGGCGAAGCGTTCCTGCACCGCCTCGCCGGTCTCGATATGCCAGGCGAGGCCGAGCAGCGACAGGTCCCAGCCGACGCCTACCGCGCCGGGGCCGAAGCGCTCCCAGAATTCCTCCGACTTGTCGTCGAGCGGGGCGATGTGGCGGAGGGTGAGGCGGGTCGACCCGCCGCTCGCCTCGGTCAACGCGACCTCGACCCAACTCGTGCCGCCGCCGAACTCCCAGGTCAGCGCGAAGCTGCGCGGCGGTTCGCAGGCGGTGACCGTGCCGCCCGCATTGCCCTTGATCTGATAGCGGCCACCGAGCTCGAGGTCGCCTTCGACCGGCGCGAACCAGCGCGGGATACGCAGCTTGTCGGTGATGGCATTCCACAGATCGTCGATACCGGTGGCATAGTCGCGCGACGCGACGACGGCGCGGGCCGGCTGACCAAGGTGGGTGGTGTCTTCGACCTTGCGGACGACGAGGGCGGCTTGCTGAGCGGTATCGAAGGCCATGATGATTCTCCCGATGGCGGCCGGGCAATCATATCAACCGGAAATTATATAAGTCCAGACTTATATTAAGCCGCGGTATCGATCCCGAGATCGCTCAGCTTGCGATACAGCGTCGAGCGCCCGATCCCCAGCCGCCGCGCGACCTCGCTCATCCGGCCGCGATAGTGGCCGATGGCGAGGCGGATGACGTCGGCCTCGATTTCCTCGAGCGGACGCAGGTTGCCGTCGGGCAGATAGAGGGTCACGCCGATGGCCTCGCCGTTGATCGCGATCTCGCCCTGTCCCGCCGATCCGCTGCCGCCGAGCGCGGCCTCGATCGCGGTGAAATCGGCGCTGGTCAGCACGTCGGTCCGACTGTCCATCGCGGCGCGGAACAGCACGTCCTGCAACTGGCGGACGTTGCCCGGCCAAGCATAGGCGGCGAGCAGGCGCAGTGCGTCGTCGGTGACGCCGAGCGGCCTCATCCCCGGCAGGCCGCCGATTCGCGTCAGCAGGTGGCGCGCGAGCGGGCCGACGTCGCCGCGCCGCTCGCTGAGCGAGGGTAGGGTAAATTGCGCGCTCGACAGCGCGTAGAACAGGTCCTCGCGGAAATGGCCGGCCTCGATCAGCTTGTCGAGCGGGCTCGCGCTGGTCGAGATGATGCGGACGTCGACGCTCTGGCGGATCGTCCCGCCGATCATCTGCACTTCGCCGCTGTTGATGAATTCGACCAGCTTCGCCTGGGTTTCCAGCGGGATGCACTCGACATGGTCGATGATGATGCTGCCGCCGTCGGCCTCGACCAGCCGCCCGATCTGGCGATCGAAGGCGCCCGGAAAGGCGCCGCGCTCGTGCCCGAACAGCCCCGACCCGATCAGCCCCGGCGACACGGCCGAGCAGTCGACCATGACCAGCGCGCCGCGGGCGCGGGGCGAGGCGCCGTGGATCGCGCGGGCAAAGACTTCCTTGCCGGTGCCGGGCTTGCCGTTGATCATCACCGGAACGCGCGCGCGCGCCGCCTTGGCCGCGATCGCCAGCGCGCTGCGGAAATTGGGCGACGAGCCGATGATCTCCTCGAAGGCGAGCGGCGCGCGCAGCTTTTCGGTCAGCGGACGCAATTCGCCTTGCGGCCCGGCGTCCGACGCGACGCAATCGAGTGCGCCGAGCAGCCGGTCGGGGGCGATCGGCTTCTGCACGAAATCGCTCGCGCCGGCGCGCATCGCGGCGACGGCCGTCTCGACCCCGCCGCGCATGGTGATGACGATCAGCGGCAGCGCGGGACGCCAGCGGCGCAGTTCGGCGACGAAATCGGCGATCGGCGCGCCGGGCGCTCCCTGGTCCACGAGTACCGCGTCGAGCGCCATGCCCTCCTGCGTGCCCAGCCGGGCGAGCGCCGTGTCGGTATCGCCGGCGATCACGCTGCGCCAGCCGCCGCGCGACATCAACGCCGACAGAAAGCGCTGCTGCGCCGTCTCGCTGTCGACGATCATGACCGTTCGGGTATCGCGCGTGCTTGCCATCTTTTCCGGTTTCGCCCCCGTGCCCAAGGATGTTCGGCATGGTCATGCCGTCGTTCCGCTCTTTCCGTCAGTGATTTACGCCACAGGGGTAAAAGGGCGATTAAGGGCGATGACCTTTCGAACGCCCAAAGCGCTTGAGCATCGCGAGAGGCGTCGCTAGAGCCAATGCCGAATCCCGATTCCGGGGCGCCCGCGGCGCCCTGCACAGGAACAGGAGAAGGGGAAAGCCATGGCGGATCAGGAAATGAAGGCGGCGAATGAAACCTATGCGGGTTTCGTTGGCCTGTTCAAGACGAGCGCGATCATCACTGCGGTCGTTGCCCTTGTCGTCGTCCTGCTGATCTCCTGACCGGAATCGGCATGCGCATCGCTGTACTGAAGGAGCTCGCTCCGGGCGAGACGCGGGTCGCTGCGACTCCGGAAACCATCAAGAAATTCATTGGCCTGGGGGCCGAAGTTTCGGTCGAATCGGGTGCGGGGGAAACCGCGTCGATCGCCGATGCCGATTATGCCGCGGCGGGCGCCGGCATCGGCAGCCGCGCCGAAACGCTCAAGGGCGCGAACATCATCCTCGGCATTCAGGGGCCGGATCCGAAGAGCCTGTCGGGCTATGCCGAGGGCGCGTGGCTTGCCGCGGGACTCAATCCGTTCGGTGAGCGTGCGCGCGTCGATGCCTATGCGAAGCTGGGGCTCGAGGCGCTGGCGATGGAATTCATGCCGCGCATCACCCGCGCGCAGTCGATGGATATCCTGTCGAGTCAGGCGAATCTGTCGGGCTACAAGGCGGTGCTGATGGCGGCGAGCGCCTATGGCCGCGCCTTTCCGATGATGATGACCGCCGCGGGCACCGTCAGCGCCGCCAAGGCCTTCGTCATGGGCGTCGGCGTTGCGGGGTTGCAGGCGATCGCGACCGCGCGCCGCCTGGGGGCGCAGGTCAGCGCGACCGACGTGCGCTCGGCGACCAAGGAACAGATTCTCAGCCTCGGCGCCAAGCCGATCTTCGTCGAGAGCGTCGCGGGGATCGAGGGCGAGGGCAGCGGCGGCTATGCCACCGAAATGTCGGACGAGTACAAGGCGGCGCAGGCCGAACTGGTGTCGTCGCACATCGCCAAGCAGGACATCGTCATCACCACCGCGCTGATTCCGGGGCGCCCGGCGCCGCGGCTGATCAGCGACGCACAACTCGCGACGATGCGCGCGGGCAGCGTGATCGTCGACATGGCGGCCGAAAGCGGCGGCAACGTCGAGGGGTCGGCGCCCGGCGAGACGAAGCGGATTCACGGCGTCACCGTGATCGGCGCGCAGAATATCGCCGCGCTGATGCCCGCCGACACCAGCGCGCTGTTCAGCCGCAACCTGTTCAACTTCCTCTCCGCCTTCTGGGACAAGGAAGCGGGCAGGCCGGTGCTCGACGAGGAAATCGGCAATGCTGTACGCCTGACGCAGGGCGGCAAGGTCGTGAACGAGCGGCTGCTGGGATAGCGGCCAACCGCGCCGGAGCACCAACTTTCTTCTGAAACTTTCGCGTCATAATGCGCGTTGATTTTCGGCCGGGCTGCCGCGCGATGCGCGGGTCTGCGCCGGGCGATGCGGATTCGAAGGAGACTGGGCGGTGGCAAGATGGCTTCTGGTGGCGGGCATGATCGCGGGTCTCGCGCTCGCCGGGTGCAAGAAGACGCCTGAGCCGCCGGCGACCGAGACGATGGCCGACATGACCGGCGCGATCGGCGCGGGCGGACAGGAAACGCAATCGATCGTCGATAGCATCCTCGCCATGCCGAACCACAAGACCTTCTCGGCTGCGCTGGCGGCTTCGGGCGTTGCGGCAAAGCTGGCGGGGAATGGCCCCTTCACCGTTTTCGCGCCGACCGACGCCGCTTTCGCGCAAGTGCCGGTGGCGACCCGCGATGCGTGGATGCGTCCCGAAAGCAAGGCGGTGCTCGCCGGCGTCCTCGATTATCATATCGTCCCCGGAAGGCTGACCGCCACCGATCTGGCGGCGCGGATCGAGGCAGGCGGCGGCAAGACCACGCTGACCACCGCGGGCGGGCAGGATATTTCCCTGTCGATGAGCGGCAACAAGATCCTGCTGACCGCGGCCGGCGGCAACCGGGCGGTGGTGTCCACCGCCGATCTCGACCGGAAGAATGGCGTGATCCACGTCGTCGACGCGGTGCTGTTGCCCCGGATGTAAAGCTTTCGCGCATAGGCGGATGACGGGTTCGTCTCGCGGTGTCCCCCCTGTCACCCTGACCTTGTTTGGCAATTATTCCCGCGACAGCCGCATGGCGTCATTGCTTCGTCGCTACGCTCCTCGCAATGACCAAGTAGGAATTACGGCAGCGGGGCGCGTCAGCGACATTTTATGTCGTCATTCGGGCTCTCTTTCATCACTGGCGAAAGCGATGCGACCTTTTTTGTCCGCTTAGGAGTCGACACGCCGCGTGCGGGTCGGCAAGAGAGGCGCGCACGGAATCAGCAGGGGAGCAGCCCGTGGATTTTATCGCCATTTTCTCGATTTTCGTTCTCGCCTGTTTCGTCGGCTATTTCGTCGTCTGGTCGGTGACGCCGGCACTGCACACGCCGCTGATGAGCGTGACCAACGCGATTTCGTCGGTCATCATCGTCGGCGCGCTGATCGCCAGCGCCGCCGCGGGGTCGCCCGTGTCCAAATGGCTCGGCCTTGCCGCCGTGGTGATGGCGAGCATCAACATCTTCGGCGGCTTCGCGGTCACCGAGCGCATGCTCGCGATGTACAAGAAGAAAGAGCGTTAAGGCGCTGACAACAGGGTTTTGACGAGCCGCCGCGGCGCGCTCGACAGGGGAAGAATTTCACATGCACGACGTCGCACCGATCAATCCCTGGGTGGCTTTGGCCTATCTGGTCGCCGGGGTCTTCTTCATCCTTGCGCTGCGCGGCCTGTCGTCGCCGGCCTCGTCGCGCCGCGGCAATCGCTTCGGCATGGCGGGCATGGGCATCGCGGTCGTCACCACGCTGGTCACCCACGAGCTTGCGAATCCGATCGAGGTGATCGGCGCCATCGCGATCGGCGCGGTCATCGGCCTCGTGATGGCGCGCAAGATCGCGATGACGGCGATGCCGCAGCTCGTCGCGGCGTTCCACAGCCTTGTCGGTCTCGCCGCGGTCGCGGTCGCGGCGGCGGCCTATCTGAACCCCGGCGCCTTCGGCATCGCCGATGAAGCGGGGCAGATCTTCACCGTCAGCCGGATCGAGATGGGGCTGGGCATCGCGATCGGCGCGATCACCTTTTCGGGGTCGGTCATCGCCTTCCTGAAGCTCAACGGCAACATGTCGGGCGCGCCGATCATTCTGCCGCTGCGCCACCTCATCAACCTCGGCACGCTCGCCGCGATCCTCGGGCTGATCGGCTATTTCCTGACCGATCAGTCGCCGGCGGTCTTCTGGACGATCACCGCGCTCAGCTTCCTGATCGGCTTCCTGCTCATCATCCCGATCGGCGGCGCCGACATGCCGGTCGTCGTGTCGATGCTCAACAGCTATTCGGGCTGGGCCGCGGCGGCGATGGGCTTCACGCTCCACAACACGGCGATGATCATCACCGGGGCGCTCGTCGGCTCGTCGGGTGCGATCCTGTCCTACATCATGTGCCGCGCGATGAACCGCAGCTTCATCAGCGTGATTGCCGGCGGCTTCGGCGCCGACGATTCGGGCGGCGCGGGCGGCGGCGCGAAGGAGCAGCGGCCGTGGAAGCCCGGCAGCGCCGACGACGCCGCCTTCCTGATGAGCCAGGCGGAGAATGTCATCATCGTCCCCGGTTACGGCATGGCGGTCGCGCAGGCGCAGCACGCGCTGCGCGAGATGGCCGACCTGCTCAAGAAGGAAGGCGTCAACGTCAAATATGCGATCCATCCGGTCGCGGGCCGCATGCCAGGCCATATGAACGTCCTGCTGGCCGAGGCGAACGTGCCCTATGACGAGGTGTTCGAGCTGGAGGACATCAACAACGAGTTCGCCCAGTGCGACGTCGCCTTCGTCATCGGCGCCAACGACGTGACCAACCCGGCGGCCAAGACCGACAAGTCCTCGCCCATCTATGGCATGCCGGTGCTCGACGTCGAAAAGGCGAAGACGGTGCTGTTCGTGAAGCGCTCGATGGGCGGGGTCGGCTATGCCGGCGTCGACAACGACGTCTTCTACATGGACCAGACGATGATGCTGCTGGGCGATGCGAAGAAGATGGCCGACGATATCGTCAAGGCACTCAACGGCAGCGGGCATTGATTTCCTGATTCCGTTCGTCCTGCGCTTGTCGAAGGACCGTTCTTCCTTCTAAGGACAGGACGGAAGGACGGGACTTCGACAAGCTCAGTCCAAACGGTATTGGGAGGATAGCTTGCGGAAAATCGGCCTGATCGGCGGCATGAGCTGGGCATCGACCGAGATCTACTATCGCCAGCTCAACAAGGGAGTGCAGAAGCGGATCGGAACGAGTTGTTCGGCGCCGATCCTGCTCGAAAGCCTCAACTATTGCGAGCTGTCGCGCCTGACGACGCCCGAGCAATGGGACAATGCGCGCGCGGTGCTGATCGAATCGGCGAAGCGGCTTCAGGATGCGGGCGCGACCGCGCTGATGATCGCGGCCAATTCGATGCACAAGCTTGCCGAGGATATCGGCGCGGGGATCGCGATCCCGCTGATCCACATCGTCGACGAGACCGGCGAAAAGATGCGCGCCGACGGAATCAAGACCGCCGCCGTCATCGGCACGCGCAACGTGATGACCGAATCCTGGTATCGCCAGCGGCTCGTGCGCTACGGCCTGACCCTCGCCCCCTATGACGGCACCCGCGCCGAGGAGGTCGACCGCATCGTCTACGACGAACTGATGCAGGGCAAGGTGACCGAGGATTCGCGCCGCACGATGCGGACCTTCATCACCGACATCGCCAAGCAGGACGTGCAGGCGCTGGTGCTCGCCTGCACCGAACTGGTCATGCTCGTCGATCCCGATGCCAATGTGCTGCCGATCTACGACGCCGCGCGCATCCATGTCGCCGCCGGGGTCGACTGGATATTGGGCGACGCGCCCTGATGAGGTCCCTCCCGCTTGCTGGAGGGAGTTAGGACGGATCGACATTCAGCCCTGGCGGCCTGCAAATGGCGGCTTTCCGCGCTTCCGGTGCTCACGTGCCGTTAGCACGCTGCGCTCCGGGTCACGGAAAACCACCATTTTCGGCTCGCCATCTTCTGAATGTCGATCCGTCCTAGCTCACCCGCGTCCACGTCACCGTCCGGCAGAAGACGGCGACGCAACCTTTCATCGTCAGCTTGTTGCCTTTGGCGCGAAGATGCGCCCGGTAATAGCGCCCGTCCTCGGGGCTGTAGCCCTGACCGCGCCAGCCCGCCCCGTCGGCGATGAGGTCCCAGTAGATCCGAAGGCCGACGACCATGCGCCCGCGCTTGCTCTTGTCGGGATTGCGCTCGTCGCGCTGTCCCCCCGCGGGCTGGTCGATCAGCAGGCGGTGGATGCGGCCGCACAGCTTGGCGCCGCACGGCACGATGTCGACGATGCCCTTGCCGTCGTCGGTTTTCCAGCGACCGACGATCGACACCGGAGCCGCGGCGGCGGCGGCCGGAACCGCGAGCGCGACGAGCGCCACGAGATAGATGTGAAACATTGCGACCTCTCCCCCTGTTTTAGCTACACCGATGTCAGCAACATGGCTTGGCTTCCGCTCACTCTTGTCGCATGACACGGGCAAAACAAGGGAGAGAGATATGCGAGTCACCTATTTGCCGCGGGCAGCCCTGCTGTCCTTTGCCGTGCTCGCCGTCGCCGCGACGCCCGCCGCCGCGAAGACGATCAGCGTCAGCGCCGGTGCCCCCGACGCCAACGAGAAATTGCAGGAAGCGCTGATCCTCGCCGAGCCGGGCGACGTGGTCGAACTGGGCGCGGGAACATGGACGCTGACCGACGGGCTGTCGCTCGACGTCGACAATGTCACGGTGCGCGGCGCGGGGACGAAGGATGGCGCCGGCTCGATCCTCGATTTCGCGGGCCAGCAGGGCGCGGGCGAGGGGCTGCTTGTCACCTCGGACGACGTCTATCTCACCAACTTCGCGGTGCTCAACACGAAAGGCGACGGCATCAAGTCTAAGGGCGCCGACCGCATCGTCTATCACCAGCTTCGCGTCGAATGGACCGCGGGGCCGAAGGAAACCAACGGCGCCTATGGCATCTATCCGGTCGAGAGCAGCGACGTGTTGATCGACAGCGTCTATGTCCGCGGCGCGTCCGATGCGGGCATCTATGTCGGCCAGTCGAAGAATATCGTCGTGCGCGATTCGATCGCGATGGAGAATGTCGCGGGGATCGAGATCGAGAATTGCTACGACGCCGACGTGCACGACAATGTCGCGACGAAGAATAGCGGCGGCATATTGGTGTTCGACCTGCCCAGCCTGCCGCAGCAGGGCGGCCACAATGTCCGCGTCTTCGACAATATGGTGCATGACAACAGCACCCCGAATTTCGCGCCCAAGGGCAATATTGTCGCGAGCGTTCCGACCGGCACCGGGGTGCTGGTGATGGCGAACAGCCGGGTCGAGATCTTCGACAATATGCTGGCCGACAACGGCACCGCCAATGTGATGATCGTCGGCTATCGCTACCCCTATGACGACGCGAAGTATCAGCCGCTGCCCCGCGATATCGCGGTGTGGGACAATGAGCATGGCAAGGCGGGCTTCGCCCCGGCCTTTCCGGGCGGCGCCGAGATCGCGGCGGCGATGGGCGGCAGCATCCCGCCGGTGCTGTGGGACGGCGCGGGGAATGCGATCGTCAACGACGATGTCGGCGTGCTGTCGCTGAACCTGCCCGACGTGTCGACGCCGCAGAGCGAGGCGAAGCCGTCGCCCGCCGACCTGAAGGGCGAGGCACCGGCGCCGTTGCCCGGCATCACCCTGCCGGCGAGCATGGAGGCGCGGGTCCAGTGAAGCGTATCGCCGCAGCCTTCGCCGCGGCGCTGCTGTGCGCGAGCGGCGCGGTCGCGGTGCCCGAGCCGGGGCCGAACCAGGCGGTCATCGACGGCGCGGACATGCCGAAAAAACTGTCCGCCTTCGGAATTTTCCGCACCGGAACGAGCGAGCCGGTCGACGCGCTGCTGCCCTATACGCTGCACACGCCGCTGTTCAGCGACTATGCCGAAAAGCACCGGCTGATCTGGGTGCCGCCGGGACAGCAGGCGAGCACCGCGGCCGATGGTCACATCGACTTTCCGATCGGCAGCCTGATCGTGAAGAGTTTCGGCTGGCCCGAGCAGAATGGCGGTCGTCCGGTCGAGACGCGGCTGCTGATCCACCGCGCCGACGGCTGGACCGCGCTGCCCTATATCTGGGACGCCGACGGCAAGGATGCGACGCTGGCCCTTGCCGGGCGCCGGGTGCCGGTCAGCTTCAGGAGCCCCGACGGCGAAGCGCACAGCATCCGCTATGCGGTGCCGAACAAGAATCAGTGCAAGGAATGCCACAGCAAGGCGGGCGCGATCCTGCCTATCGGGCCCAAGGCGGCGAACATCGACTTCGGCACCGCGCTCAGCCGTCCCGACTTCGCGCGCTTTTTCGTCGAACCGCCGAAAGCGGCGGTGCCAATGCCGCGCTGGGACGATCCCGCGAGCGGCTCGCTCGAACAGCGGGCGCGGGCCTATCTCGATGTCAATTGCGCCCATTGCCACAACCCGCAGGGCAGCGCGTCGAACAGCGGGCTGTTCCTGCGCTGGACCGACCCCGTCGGCGTCAACTATGGCATCGGCAAGCGCCCGACCGCGGCCGGTCGCGGCAGCGGCGGGATGGATTTCGCGATTCTGCCCGGCGATCCCGACCACAGCTTCCTCATCTATCGCCTGGAAAGCCTCGAGGCCGGAATTGCGATGCCCGAGGTGGGGCGCTCGACGGTGCACAAGGAAGGCGCGGCGCTGCTGCGGGAGTGGATTGCCCGGATGCCGAAGGACGGGCATTAGGCGGCAACTGCGTATCGGCATATGTCGCCGCCCTCAAAACCGTTCGCCCTGAGCTTGTCGAAAGGCCGTTCTTTTTTGCGACGTCGAAGGAAGAACAGTGCTTCGACAAGCTCAGCACGAACGGGGATGGGGCGGTCTGGAATCAAGAGGCCCACTCAAATGACCACCCTCGTCCTCCACGATTATTTCCGCTCCTCGGCCAGCTATCGGGTCCGGATCGCGCTGAACCTGAAAGGGCTCGCTTACGAGCGCGTCGAGGTCAGCCTGATCGCGGGCGAGCAGAAGAGCGACGCCTATCTGGCGCAGAATGCGCAGGGTTTCGTGCCGATGCTCGTCGCCGACGGCGAAGCGATCATCCAGAGCCTTGCGATCATCGACTGGCTCGACCGCGCGCATCCCGAACCGCGGCTGATCCCCGACGATCCGATGCCGCGCGCGGTCGCGCTCGCGCAGGCGCATGTCGTCGCGTGCGACATCCATCCGCTCAACAATCTGCGCGTGCTCAAATATCTGAAGAAGGATCTGGACCTCAACGAGCAGACCCGGGACCGCTGGTATCGCCACTGGATCGTCGAAGGCTTCGACGCGCTCGAGGCGATGGCGGGCGAGGGGCGCTATCTGGGCGGCGACGCGCCGGGAATCGCCGACTGCTGCCTGGTGCCGCAGATGTACAACGCCCGCCGGTTCGACGTGCCGGTCGAGAATTTCCCGCGGCTGGTCGAAATCGACGCGGCGTGCAGGGAATTGGAGGCATTCCAGCGAGCGCACCCCGACGCCGTAAAGGCGGGGTAGGGCGCGCGGGCTTCTTCGTTCGGCTTTTCATTCCGGGTTTTCGGCGCGCGCATGCTGCGATAGGATGACGGCTATGGTCGCCAAGACGCTCAACCTCGATCAATTTCTTCCCTACCGGCTGTCGATCGCGTCCAATGCGCTGTCGGAGCGCATCGCCGCCGATTATCAGAACCGCTTCGGGCTCAAGATTCCCGAATGGCGGCTGATGGCGGTTCTCGGCGAGGGGGCGCCGAAGACGCAGCGCGAGCTGGTCGCCAAGACCCGGATGGACAAGGTGACGGTCAACCGCGCCGCCAAGGCGCTCGCCGACCGGCAGCTCATCCGGCGGCAGGCGCACGAAGCCGACGGGCGCTCGCACCATCTGGAACTGACCGAGACCGGCTGGTCGCTCTACGACGCGATCGTCCCCGCCGCGCTCTCGACCGAGGAACGGCTCGAATCGCATATCAGCGGCAAGGAACGGCAGGCGCTGATGGCGATCCTGGCGAAGCTGATCCACGCCGCCAAAGACTATGATTGATCCCGCCTATCGCGCCGCGCCGGCGGACGCGCTGCGGATCGAGCCGCTGGGCGAGCTGACCGCGATTTTCGACCGGCGCTCAATGCAGACGCATCTGGTGGTTCCGCCGGTGCCCGAGATGCTGGCGGCGATGGCGGAGGACGCGTGCGATGCAGCGGCGCTCGCGGTGCGGCTGGCCGAGCGTTTCGACCTGTCGGTCGAGGGCGACGCGCGCGCGGTGGTCGCGGCGCGGCTGCGCGAGCTGGCGGCCATGGGGCTGGTGGCGCCGACGTGAGACACGACACCCGCATCGCGGTCGGCCCCGTGCAGTTTCGGATCGGCAGCGACTGGGCGCGGCCGATTGCGGCGCTGAACCGGCTCTACGCGAGCTATCCTCAGGATCCGGAGCGTCCCGCCGATGCGACGGTGCGGCTGTTCGCGGCGCGGCCGTGGCGGCGCTGGCTGCGCCCCTCGGTGCAGATCGGCGGCGATTTCACGGTCCCCGACGCGCTGCCGCTGCCGCTGGCGATGGGCCTGCTCGCGGCCGAGATGGGGATGAATCTGCAGGTCGCGCTCGGCTGGCGGCGCCACCTGCTCCTCCACGCGAGCGCGGTGGAAAAGGACGGACGCGCCGTCATCCTGTCGGGTGTTTCGGGATCGGGAAAATCGACGCTGGCGGCGCTGCTCGGCGAGACCGGATGGCGGCTGATGAGCGACGAGTTCACCCTGATCGCGCCGGACAGCGGCGACGCGCTGGCCTTTCCGCGCGCGGTCAGCCTGAAGAATGAGGCGATCGCCGAAATGGCGGCGCGGGTCGACCCGGCGCGGCTTGGCCCACTGCTCGCCGGAACGCCCAAGGGCGATATCCGCCACCTGATCCCGCGCCCCGACGCCATCGCCGCGATGCACGACCCCGCGCGCCCGGCGCTGATCCTCTTCCCGCGCTTCGGCGGCGCGGCGGCGGCGGTCGAGCCGATGGGCGAGGGCGAAGCCTTCGTGCGGCTGACCGAGGCGTCGACAAATTACACCGCGCTCGGCGAGGCGGGTTTCGCGGCGCTGACGCGGCTGGTGCGCGAAACGCCGGCCTTCGCGCTTTCCTATCCTGACAGCGCGACCGGTCTGGCGCTCGTCGACCGGCTGTGGGCGGAGGCGGGGCGGTGAGCGCGGTCCGTGCCCTCGTCGACCTGCTCGCCGGGCGCCGCGACGCCGCCAGCCTCGCCCCGCGTGAATGGGACGGCGTGATCTCGGTCGCGCGGGCCGAGGCGCTGCTCGGCACGCTTTCGGTTCGGCTCGAGGGCGCGGCCTTGCCCGCGCCGGTCGCCGCGCTGTTCGCCGACCAGCGCGCGGCGGCCGAGATCGCGCAGCGCCAGGCGCTGTGGGAGGCGGAAATGGCGCGCCGCGCGCTTGCCGAGGACGCCGAGTTCGTGCTTCTCAAGGGCACCGCCTACGCCGCCGCGGGCCTGTCGTGCGCGCGGGGGCGGCAGATCGGCGACCTCGACATCCTCGTTCCCTGGCACGATATCGGCCGCGCCGAGAACGAACTGCTCGAAGGCGGGTGGGAATGGGTCAAGCCCGACCCCTATGACGACGCCTATTACCGCGACCATATGCACGAGCTGCCGCCGCTGATCCACAAGGCGCGGGATCGGATGATCGACGTCCACCACACGATTCTGCCGCGCACCCATCGCAAGACCCCCGATCCGCTCGCGCTCGTCGCCGACGCGGTGCCGACGACCAGCGGCTTCGCGGTACTCTGCCCCATCGACATGGCGTGCCACTGTGCCGCCCACATGCTCGCCGACGGCGATCTGCAGGGAGGCTTGCGCAACCTGTGGGATTTCCATTGTCTCGCGGGCGATTTCGTCGCGGCGGACGCGGGCTTCTGGGGCCGGCTCGACGCGCGCGCGGCGAAGCACGGGCTGCGGGTCGAGGTGCGCCGCGCGGCGCGGCTCGCGCGCGATCTTTACGGCACGACGCTGCCCTCCGGCTGGGACAGGCACGATCCCGGCGACCGCTGGTATCGCCGCCGCCTGCTCGCGCGCGACAATTGGGGCGGCGCGAGCGATTTCCTGCTTCAGCAGGCCTTCTATATCCGCTCGCACTGGCTGCGCATGCCGCCCGCGATGCTCGCGCGTCACCTGTGGACCAAGTGGCGCCGTCGCTGATTGCGATGGGCCGCTCTGGAATCCGCAACAATTTGCTGGCATGGCAGCGCGCATGAGCAACGCGATCGCCGCCGTCATCCTTGCCGCGGGCAAGGGCACCCGCATGAAATCCGACCTGCACAAGGTCCTGCACCCGATCGCCGGGCGGGCGATGCTGCTGCACTTGATGGACGGTTTTGCGGCGCTATCGCCCGCCGCGACGGTGGTCGTCGTCGGGGACAAGCGCGAACAGGTCGAGGCGGCGCTGGCCGGCACCGGCGCGGTGGTCGCGGTGCAGGAACCGCAACTCGGCACCGCTCATGCGGCCTTGCAGGCGAAGGCGGCGCTCGCCGGATTCGACGGCATCGTCCTTGTCTGCTTCGGCGACTGCCCGATGCTGACCGCCGACACGGTGCGCCGGCTGTGCGGCGCGCTCGAATCGGGCGCGCGTGTCGCGGTGCTCGGCTTTCGCCCCGCCGATGCCGCCGCCTATGGCCGCATTATCGCCGATACCGACGGCACGGTCCGCAAGATGGTCGAATATAAGGACGCGAGCGACGCCGAGCGCGCCGTCGATCTGTGCAATTCGGGCGTCATCGTCGCGGCGGCCGCCGACATGTGGCGCCTGCTCGAAGCGGTCGGCAACGACAATGCGCAGGGCGAATATTATCTTCCCGATGTCGCGACGGGCGCGATCGCGGAGCGCGCGCGCGTCGTCGTGATCGAAACCGATGCCGCCGAGGTGGCGGGCGTCAACAGCCGCGCCGAGCTCGCCGCGATGGAGGCCGAATGGCAGGCGCGGCGGCGGCAGGCCGCGATGGACGAGGGCGCCACGCTGATCGCCCCCGAAACCGTCTGGTTCGCCTGGGATACGCGGCTCGGCCGCGACGTGACGATCGAGCCCAACGTCTTTTTCGGCCCCGGCGTTTCGGTGGCCGACGGGGTCAGGATTCGGGCCCACTGCCATATCGAGGGCGCCGTCATCGGCGCGGGGTGCGAGGTCGGCCCCTATGCGCGGCTTCGTCCTGGCACCGTCCTGGGCGAGAAGGCGAAGATCGGCAATTTCGTCGAGACCAAGAAGGCCGAGATCGGCAAGGGCGCCAAGGCCAACCACCTGACCTATCTGGGCGACGTCAGCGTCGGTGCGGGGGCCAATATCGGCGCGGGCACGATCACCTGCAATTATGACGGATATTTCAAATATCGCACCGAAATCGGCGAGAATGCCTTCATCGGATCGAACAGCGCGCTGGTCGCGCCGGTGCGGATCGGCCGCGACGCGATCGTCGGCGCCGGCAGCGCGGTGACCCGCGACGTCGGCGATGGCGAATTGCGCCTCGTCCGCGGCGAGCAGCTCGTCAAGCCCGGCTGGGCCGACCGCTTCCACGATGCAATGCGCAAGAAGAAGGCGGATAAGCAGGCGACGTGACCGCCCCGACGCTCCCCACCGCGCGGCTGGTTCTGCGCCAGTTGCGGCTGGACGACGCCGAGGCGCTGTTTCCGGTGCTGTCCGACGCCGATCTGATGACCTGGTGGTCGAGCGGCCCGCACGCCTCGGTCGAGCAGACGCGCGACTATCTGCGTTTCAACGCCGCGACGGAGCAGGGGCATCTGTGCTGGGCGATCACCGAGGCGAGCGCCGACCGCGCGCTCGGCTGGGTGACCCTGATCGATCGGCGGCCCGGCGTGGCCGAGATCGGCTATATCCTGAATCGCGGCCACTGGGGCGGCGGGATCGCGCGCGAAGCGGTCGCCGCCGTCATCGATTTCGCCTTCGCCCGGCACGGCCTTCGGCGCGTCTATGCCGATACCGACCCCGACAATTGCGGATCGGTGGCGCTGCTCGAACGGCTGGGCTTTCAGCGGGAGGGGCGGCTGCGCGGCGAATGGGAAACGCATATCGGCGTGCGCGATTCGCTGATTTTCGGCCTGCTGCGCAGCGAATGGCCGGCACTGACGGAGAGATGATGTGAGCGACCGCTATGACGACAAGCCCTTCCTGCGCTATGTCGATGCCTGGGTGCTGAACGCGATCGGCGCACTCGACGAACCGACCCGCGCCTATTGCGTGGCGATGGAACCGCAGCTTCGCCAAAGTCTTGGCAAGACAGGAAGTTGGGACGCGATCGTGGCGCAGCAAATGAACTTTCCGCCCGAACTGCCCGAGCAGATCCGCCGCATCTGGGCCGACGGCCAGGCGAAGTTCGAACAGGCGAATGGCCGCCCGGCCGACCCGGTGCAGTTCGCGATGATCTTCGTCGACCGCAATTTCGGCCGTGCTTGACATGATATCATGATATGATATCAGTATATCATGACTCGCATCCTAGCCGACCTGCCCGATGAGGACATCAAGTGGCTCGACCAGCTCGCCGCCGAGCAGGGCAAGTCGCGCGCGGCCGTCCTGCGCGAGGCAGTGGCCGCCTATCGCCCGCAAGGTCCGCTCGACTGGATCGAGGCGGGTTTCGGCGCATGGGCGCGCCACGGCGTCGCTATCGATCCGCGCGACCATGATCGGCAGCGGAGCGCCGAATGGACGCGCCCGTGGGATGACGATTATGAAGAGGTTCGCGCCGAATCTCCCGAATATTTCACCGAAGAGGACGACCGCGAACGCGCGCATTATCTGGCGCTGACCAAAAAGGCGGCGGCCAAGCGCGACAAGCGTCGCGCATGAGCGGCTATAGCCTCGACGCCAATATCCTGATCGACGCGTTGCTGGATCATCGTCCCGCCTATCGCGAGATGACGCGTATTGCCGAGAGCGGTGCGCGCATGTGGATCAGCCGGATCGCCTGGATCGAGGCCCTGTCGAAGGGCGACGACGCGGCCGCGCGCGATATCCTGTCGTTCCTGTCGCGTTTCGGACTGGACGAGATCGACGACGAGATTGCGCATCGCGCCGCGGCGCTTCGCCGCGAACGGCCGCGATTGAAATCGCCCGACGCCATCATCCTCGCCACCGCCCAGATTCGCGGCCGCGTATTGGTGACGCGGAACACGAAGGATTTTCCGGCCTCCATGCCGGGCATCCGCATCCCCTATACATTGTAAGGAAAGCCGGCCAACCATGTGCGGAATCATCGGAATCATCGGCAAGGATCAGGTGGCGGATCGCCTCGTCGACGGGCTGCGCCGCATGGAATATCGCGGCTATGATTCGGCCGGGGTCTGCACGGTCAAGGACGGCGCGCTGGTCCGTCGCCGCGCCGAAGGGAAACTCGCCAATCTGGTCAAGGAACTCGCGGCCCATCCCGCGCCGGGCACGGTAGGTATCGCCCACACCCGCTGGGCGACGCACGGCGCGCCGACGACGAGCAACGCGCATCCGCACGCCACGGGCGAGGTTGCACTCGTGCACAACGGCATCATCGAGAATTTCAGGCCGCTGCGCGAGGCATTGATCGCGCGCGGCCGCCGCTTCGAAAGCGAAACCGATACCGAAGTGGTCGCGCACCTGATCTCCGAACAGGTGGAGGCCGGAAAATCCCCGCAGGAAGCCGTCGAGGCGGTGTTGCCGCAGCTTCGCGGTGCCTTTGCGCTCGCCATCGCCTTTCGCCAGCATCCCGATCTGCTGATCGGCGCCCGGCTCGGCTCGCCGCTCGTCGTCGGCTATGGTGAGGGCGAGACCTATCTCGGCTCCGACGCGCTCGCGCTCGCACCGCTGACGCAACGGATCGCCTACCTCGAAGAAGGCGACTGGGTCGTCATCACGCGCGATGGCGTGCGTATTTTCGACCGGGAAAACAAAGAGGTAGAGCGCGACGTTACGACTTCCGGCGTCACCGCCGCCGCAGTCGAAAAAGGGCCGTATCGCCATTTCATGCAAAAGGAGATCTTCGAGCAGCCGACAGTGGTCGCGCAGACGCTCTCCTCCTACATCCGCCCGCTCGAACAGACGGTGGCGCTGCCGCAGATGGATTTCGACCTCGACGGCATCGACCGCATCACCATCGTCGCCTGCGGTACCAGCTTCTACGCCGGCATGGTCGCCAAATATTGGTTCGAAACGTTCGCGCGCGTGCCGGTCGACATCGATGTCGCCTCCGAATTCCGCTATCGCGACCCGGTGCTGCAGCCGGGCGGGCTCGCGCTCTTCATCTCGCAGTCGGGCGAGACCGCCGACACGCTCGCGGCGCTGCGCCATTGCAAGGCGCAGGGACAGACGATCGCAGTCGTCGTCAATGTGCCGACCAGCAGCATGGCGCGCGAGGCCGACCTGCTGCTCCCGACCCATGCGGGTCCTGAGATCGGCGTCGCCTCGACCAAGGCTTTCACCTGTCAGCTCGCGGTGCTCGCCGCCCTCGCGGCGCACCTCGCGCTCCGCAAGGGCAAGCTCTCGGCGGCCGAGGAGCGCGAGATCGTCCGGCATCTGATCGAGGCGCCCGCCGCGCTCAACGCCGCGCTCGCGCATGACGAAGAGATTGCGGCGATGGCGCACCTTGTCGCCCCGGCGCGCGACGTCCTCTACCTCGGCCGCGGTCCCGACTATCCGCTCGCGCTCGAAGGTGCTCTAAAACTCAAGGAAATCAGCTATATACATGCCGAGGGCTATGCGTCGGGTGAAATGAAGCACGGCCCGATCGCGCTGATCGACGAAGCGGTGCCGGTGATCGTGCTCGCGCCCAGCGGCCCGCTGTTCGAAAAGACGGTCAGTAACATGCAGGAGGTGATGGCCCGCGGCGGCAAGATCGTCCTCATCTCCGACGCCGAGGGGCTCGCCGAAGCAGGCGAGGGCAGCATGGCGACGATCGAGATGCCCCGCGTCCACCCGCTGATCGCCCCGCTCGTCTATGCGGTGCCGGTGCAACTCCTCGCCTATCACGTCGCGGTCGCGAAGGGCACCGACGTGGACCAGCCGCGCAACCTGGCGAAGTCGGTGACGGTGGAGTGACCCCCGCCGCGATCATCTTCGATTTCGACGGCGTCATCGCCGACAGCGAGGTGCGCGCCAATCGGTCGCTGGCCGAGAGCCTGACCGCGATCGGCATGGCGGCCAGCTATGACGAATGCCTGCGCGACTATTACGGCCATAATTGGCAGGAGACGCAGCGGCGGATCGAGGCACGCTTCGGGCGGCCGCTGCCCGCCGATTTCCGCGAGCGCCACCGCGAACGCGCACGGGCGCGCTTCATGGATGGGTTCGACGCGGTGCCGGGCGCCGCCGATTTTCTCGCCGGCCTCGGCACGATGCGGCGCGCGATCGCCTCGTCGAGCCGCGCCGAATATATCGGCTGGGCGCTGGATCGCTTCGGTCTCGCGCATCATTTCGCAGACCATGTCTACAGCGCCGACGGCTGGGAACGCGGCAAGCCGCACCCCGACATCTATCTCGCCGCCGCCGAGGGACTGGGCGTCGATCCGGCCGCCTGCCTCGCGATCGAGGATTCGCCGACCGGCGCCCGCGCGGCGCTCGCTGCCGGGATGACGGTGATCGGCTTCTGCGGCGCCGGCCACATCGTCGACCGTGCCGCCCACGGCGCCTTGCTGCGCGAGGTCGGGGTCCATCATGTGGCCCATGGTTTCGACGAGATTAACGTTGCTGCCTGACCCCGGCGAAAAACCGCTGTCCTACAAAGCCACGGTCGGTTAGCCTGCACTTCGCAGACGTCGGCATGATCGGGAAAATAGGAAATCGCGTGTGAAGTTGCGCAGTTTTCCGCGCTTTTTCGCGTTGCCGTAAAAATGGCTCGCTCGCCCGCAGCGCCGCTGTACAACCGGCGGCGATCGCATGGATTCACGAGTGAAGTTGCACGCTTTTCCGCTCTTTTCGAAAAGCGAGTGCGAAGGAGAGATGCAATGTGCGACGATATTACCGAAGCCGATCTCGACCGCGCCGGCCTGCCGGTGCGGCGCCGCGAATTCGGGGCGCTGGTCGGGGCCGGGGCGATCGCGTCGATGCTCCCCGCCTCGGCCTGCGCGGCGGAAGGCGTGCAGGGACGCGATGTGGAGATCGCCACGGCCGACGGTACCTGCGACGCCTATTTCACCGCGCCCGGCGAGGGCAAGCATCCCGGCGTGTTGATGTGGCCCGACATTCGCGGCCTGCGCCCCGCCTTCCGCCAGATGGCCGACCGGCTGGCGGGGGAGGGGTATGCCGTGCTGTGCGTCAATCCCTTCTATCGCTGGGCGAAATCGCCGGTGGTCTATGCTGGCCATGATTTCGACGACCCGGGCGTGCGCGACACGCTGTTCGGCTATCTGAAGCGGCTCGACCGGGCGACGGTCACGACCGACGCCAAGGCGCATCTCGCCTTCCTCGACGCGCAGAAGGAAGTCGACACCGCGAAGGGCGTCGGCACCGCCGGTTATTGCATGGGCGGCCCGATGGTCATCTATACCGCCGCGCTCAATCCCGAGCGGGTCAAGGCGGCGGCGAGCTTCCATGGCGCGAGCGTCGGGACCGACAAGCCCGACAGCCCGCACCTGCTGATCCCCGAGACCAAAGCGGGTTACCTGTTCGCGATCGCCGACAATGACGATCAGCAGAACCCCGAGGAAAAGACCCGGCTGAAGGCGGTGCTCGATCCGCGCCCCGAATGGCACGAGGTCGAGGTCTACAAGGGGGCACTCCACGGCTGGTGCCCGCCCGACGGCCGCGCCTATAACGAGGCGGCGGCCGAAAAGGCGTGGGGACGCATGCTCGTGCTGTTCAAGGCGGCGCTCTGACGCTGCCGCCCTTCGATGCGATGAAGGTGCATTTCATCCGGTCGGGCGAGCGCCGCTACAGCGTGCGGGTCGAGCGCGCCGATGCGCCGACGCTGGTCATGGACCCTGCGCCGGGCTTCGACCGCGATCTGCCGCACGATCTGGTGCATTTCGTTGTTGAGGGCGTACTCGGGCTGAAGGCCGGCGTGTTCGGGCAGATCGCCGCGGGTGGCGATGCCGGCGGCTTTCGCGTCGACGCGGCGGAAGGCGTCAGGGACGCGAAGGACCATCGCCGAACGGTGCGCAAACAGGCCGCCAAAGGGCAGAGGCTGGTGAAGGCACAGGGCCGCGAGGGCGAACTCTCGGAACTCGCTGCCTTCCTGTTCGACATCGAATGGCGCCGCCGCTTGCGTCCCGACAGCGCGGCGCAGCAGGCGGCGCTGGGCGAGGCCGGGCGGGTGCGCCGATCGCTGAGTTCCGACGAGCGGGCGCGCTTCGACGCCGCCGCGCCGCGGGTGTTCGAAGTATTCGACGCGCTGTCGGCGGCGTGGCGGGCGCTCCGGGTCGGCGAGGCGCTGGTGCTCGAATGGCCGACGCTGGAGCGGTCCCGCTAGCTCATCCCATCGGATAGAGGATATCCTTGCCCACCTGGTTCAGTGCCTTCATCACATCGTCCGTCAGTTCGAGATCGATGGCATCGAGGATCGGATCGAGCTGGTCGTCGGCGCTGACCCCGACGATGGTGGAGGCGACGAAGTCGTGCTGTTTCGACCAGGCGGTCGCCATCGTCACCGGATGCAGTCCCGCTTCGGCGGCAATCGTCAGATAGCGCTCGGTCGCGGCGAGCGACTTGTCGTTGACGAAACGGCGCCCCATCGCCGCCTGCCGCTGTCCCTCCATTGCCAGATAGCGCGAAAAGCGCGCACCCTCGGGCCGGGCGCCGCCCTGATATTTGCCCGACAGCACTCCGCCGGCGAGCGGCGAATAGGGGATCAGGCTGACGCCCTCCTGCCGGCATACCTGCGCCAGTTCGTCCGCGAAACGGCGGTTGTTGAGGCTGAAATTATTCTGGATCGTCTCGTAGCGCGCCAGCCCCAGCCGCTCGGATGCGCCGAGCGCCTTCATCAAACCCCAGCTTGTCTCGTTCGAACAACCGAGAATGCGGACCTTGCCCTCGCACACCAGTTCGTCCAGCGCCTCCATCATCGCATCGTAAGGCGCGTCAGGATCGGGCCAGTGGGTCTGATAGAGGTCGATATAATCGATCTGCAGCCGCGTCAGGCTGCCCTCGACCGCGGCGCGGATATGGTGGCGGTCGAGCGCGGTCGTGCCGCCGCGGCACGGCGACTTGAACCAGACGTGGCTCGGCCCCGACACCTTGGTCGCGAGGATGATCGCGTCGCGCGGCTTCGTCTTCATCCAGCGGCCGACGATCTCCTCGGTCCGGCCGACCCATTGGATGTCGGGCGGCACCGGATAGCCCTCGGCGGTGTCGTAGAAATTGATTCCGGCCTCGAAGCAGCGGTCGAGGACGCGGAACGCCGTCGCCTCGTCGGCCTGGCTGCCGAAGGTCATCGTGCCCATGCAGATATCGGTGACGGTGATGGCGCTGCGGCCGAGGCGGCGGGTCTTCATGGATATGGACTCTCTTGTTGCCGGAGGGGAGAGAGCGCCGTGCATAAGGACCGCATCCGGCCCTTGCAATCAGATCAGCAGCGCCAGCGATCCGACAAGCAGCGCCGCCATCGTCCAGTTGAAGGCGCGAAGCCGCGCCGCGCTCGACAGCCAGCCGCGCAGCGCCTGTCCCATCACCGCCCACAGGCCGGTCGAGGGCAGGTTGATGACGCCGAACACCGCGGCGACCAGCGCGACCGCGGCGAGATTGCGGTCGGGGGCATAGAGCGCCATCGCGGTCAACGCCATCGACCAGGCCTTGGGATTCACCCATTGGAACAGCATCGCCTGGACGAAGCTCATCGGCTTGCCCCGCGCGCCGCCCCCGGTTTCGGGCGCCGCGGCGTTGGCGATCTTCCACGCCAGCCACAGGAGATAGACGACGCTCACGACCTTCAGGATCAGGTTCAGGGCGGGAAAGAGGTCGAACAATTCCATCAGCCCGACGCCGACGAGCACGATCATCAGCGTGAAGCCGATGCCGACGCCGAGCGCATGCGGCACGGTGCGGCGCAGGCCGAAATTGGCGCCTGACGCCATCAGCATCATATTGTTCGGCCCCGGCGTGATCGAGGTGGCGAACGCGAAGGCGGAAAGCGCCGCAAGGGTGGTCTGTTCCATGCGCGCAATATAATTCGATATGGGAGACAAATGATTGCAAAGTTGGCTGACGTGATGGTAATATATGCAATCTATGAACGAAACTGATGCCATTGGCCGCAAGATATTGCGCGAACTGTCGCGCGAGGGGCGAATCTCCAATCTCGAGCTGGCCGAGCGCGTCGGCCTGTCACCCTCGGCCTGCCTGCGCCGGGTGCAGGAACTCGAGCGAAGCGGGGTGATCCGGGGCTATCGGGCGCGGATCGACCCGGCGCGGGTCGGGACCGGCTTCATCGCCTATGTCGCAGTCGGCCTGTCGCGCCATACCAAGGACGCGCAGTCCGGGTTCGAGGCGGCAATGGCCGAAGCGCCCGAGGTGCGTGAGTGCCACAATGTCACCGGTTCGATCGAATATCTGCTGCGCGTCGAGGCGGCCGACCTTGCCGCCTACAAGCATTTTCATACCGAGGTGCTGGGCGTGCTGCCGCAGGTCAATGCGCTCACCACCTATGTGCTGATGGATTCGCCGAAGGACGAGCGGGCATAGTTTGCAAACCCCTCCTCTGAAGAGGAGGAGCTTTCGCGCCTTGAACCTCGCGCACCCCCACCGCATATCGGCCCGCATGCTGAAACTCTCCTTCCTCGACCTCGTCCCCGTCACCGACAGCGGGACGATCGCGCAATCGCTCGCCAACGCGGCCGACCTCGCGCGCCATGCCGAGGCGCTGGGCTATCATCGCTATTGGGTGGCCGAACATCACGGCATGGCGGGAATCGCGAGCGCCGCGACGGCGGTCGTGCTCGCGCATATCGGCCATGCGACGTCCACGATGCGGATCGGCGCGGGCGGGATCATGCTGCCCAACCACGCGCCGATGGTGATCGCCGAACAGTTCGGCACGCTCGAGGCGCTGTTTCCGGGGCGCATCGACCTTGGGCTCGGGCGCGCGCCGGGATCGGACCAGCGCGTCGCGCAGGCGCTGCGCCGGACGCTGGCGAGCGATGAGCGGCAGTTCCCGCAGGACGTGGTCGAATTGCAGGCCTTCCTTGCCGGCGACGAGCGGCTCGGCATCCGCGCGGTGCCGGGCGAGGGGAGCCATGTGCCATTGTGGATATTGGGATCGAGCCTGTTCGGCGCGCAGCTCGCCGCGGCGCTGGGCCTGCCCTATGCCTTTGCCAGTCATTTTGCGCCCGACGCGCTCGACGAGGCGCTCGACATCTATCGCCGCCAGTTCAAGCCGTCGGAGCAGCTTTCCGAACCCTATGCCGCCGCGGCGTTCAACGTCTTCGCCGCCGACACGCGCGAAGAGGCCGAACGGCTCGCCTCGTCGCAGCAGCAGGCGTTCGTCGCGCTGCGCACCGGCAATCCGGGCAAGATGAAGCCGCCGGTCGCCGGCTACAAGGACAGCCTGCCGCCCAACGCGCGCGCGATCCTCGATCATGTGCTGCAATGCTCGGCGGTCGGTACCGTCGACGATGTCGCCGCGGGCCTCAAGGCCTTCGTTGCCCGTACCGGGGCCGACGAGGTGATCGTCGCTTCGTCGATGTACGACCATGGCGCACGCAAGCGCTCGGTCGCGCTGGCGATGGAGGCCGCGAAATCGCTTTAGACCCCTGTGTTGACGCGGCTCTCGCCGCGGCAGTATAGGAGCGGCCCGAACAAGGGCGGCCCGCTTTGGGGTCGCCTTTTTCCTTTGGTTCCTTGGAAAGGTGCTGTGCCATGTCGATCACGCCGCTGATGCCCGTCTATCCCCGGTGCGGGGTGCGTCCGGTTCGCGGTGAGGGCGCGTATCTGATCGGCGATCGCGGCAAGCGCTATCTGGATTTCGCGAGCGGCATCGCGGTCAATCTGCTCGGCCACGGCCATCCGCATCTGACCAAGGCGATCCAGGAGCAGGCGGCGACGCTGATCCATGTGTCGAACCTTTATGGCAGCCCGCAGGGCGAGGCCTTCGCGGCGCGGCTCGTCGAGAACACCTTTGCCGACACGGTCTTCTTCACCAATTCGGGCGCCGAGGCGGTCGAATGCGCGATCAAGACCGCGCGCGCCTATCATTCCAGCGCGGGCAATGCCGAGAAGCATGTTCTGATTACCTTCAACAATGCCTTCCACGGCCGCACGCTCGGCACGATTTCGGCGACCAATCAGGAGAAGCTGCGCAAGGGCTTCGATCCGCTGCTGCCCGGCTTTGCCTATGCGCCCTTCGACGACATCAATGCCGCGCTCGACCTGGTCGACGACAACACCGCCGGTTTCCTGGTCGAGCCGGTGCAGGGCGAGGGCGGTATCCGTCCGGCGTCGCAGCCCTTCCTGCAGGCGCTGCGCGATATCTGCGACAAGCGCGACCTGATGCTGATCTTCGACGAAGTCCAGTGCGGCGTCGCGCGCACCGGCACCCTCTATGCCCATGAGCAATATGGCCTGACACCCGACATCATGGCGAGCGCGAAGGGGATCGGCGGCGGCTTCCCGCTCGGCGCGTGCCTCGCGACCGAAAAGGCGGCGCGCGGCATGGTGTTCGGTACCCATGGTTCGACCTATGGTGGCAATCCGCTCGCGATGGCGGCGGGGCAGGCGGTGTTCGACGTGATCCTGGAAGAGGGCTTCCTCGATCAGGTGAAGGCGACCGGCGACCGGTTGCGCGGCGCGCTCGAACAACTGATCCCGAACCACGACCATCTGTTCGACAGCGTGCGCGGCATGGGGCTGATGCTCGGCATCAAGCTCAAGAGCGAAAGCCGTGCGTTCGTCGCGCATCTGCGCGACAATCACGGGCTGTTGACGGTGGCCGCGGGCGACAATGTCGTGCGCATCCTGCCGCCGCTCAATATCGAACAGAGCCATATCGACGAATGCATCGAGAAATTGTCGGCGGGCGCGGCGAGCTATACGCCGCCCGAGTCCTGATGTTTTCCGTTCCTGTAGAACGGAGGGGCTGATGCGGCATTTCCTGAACCTGTCCGACGCCGGCGGCGATGCCGTCGCCGCGATGCTGGCCGACGCGATCGATCGCAAGGCAGCGCGCGCGGGCTGGCCGAAGGGCAAGGCCGACGCCGATGCGCCGCTCGCGGGGCATGTACTCGCGATGATCTTCGAAAAGCAGTCGACGCGCACCCGCGCTTCGTTCGACATCGCGATCCGTCAGCTCGGCGGCACGTCGATCGTGATGGATGCCGGAACGACCCAGCTCGGCCGCGGCGAGACGATCGCCGATACCGCGCGCGTCATGTCGCGCTATGCCGATGCGATCATGATCCGCACCGACGACCATGCCAAGGTGGAGGAGATGGCCGCCCATGCCTCGGTCTCGATCATCAACGGCCTGACCGACCTGTCGCATCCGTGCCAGATCGTTGCCGACCTGCTGACGCTCGTCGAGCATGGCAAGGCGTTGCCCGGACTCGAACTCGCCTGGCTCGGCGACGGCAACAATGTCCTTGCCTCGCTGATCGAGGCGGCCGGCCTGTTCGGCTTCAACGTTCGCGCCGGCGTCCCGCAGGGTTATGAACCCGACGCGACGTTCGTCGAGGCGGCGCGCGCAAGGGGCGCGCGGATCGACATCGTGCGCGACGCGCGCGCGGCGGCCGCGAACGCCGATGTCGTCGTCACCGACACCTGGGTCTCGATGGGGCAGGACCATGCCCACAACAAGCTGGCGGCGATGGCGCCCTACCAGATCGACGAACGGCTGATGGGCGAAGCGAAGGGCGACGCGCTGTTCCTTCATTGCCTGCCCGCGCACCGCGGCGAGGAAGTGGTCGACGCGGTGATCGACGGCCCGCGCTCGCGCGTCTGGGACGAGGCCGAGAACCGCGTTCATGCGCAGAAGTCGATCCTGCTCTGGGCGCTGGAGAAATTGTGAGCGAGACGATCGAGACCTGGTTCGACCAGCCCCTGCTGTTCACCATCGCCGAACGGCATGTGCGGGGACGTTTGGTGCGGCTGGGGCCGGTGCTGAACAGCATCATGGCGGCGCATAGCTATCCGCCGACGGCAGAGAAGCTGCTTGCCGAGGCGCTGGTGCTCACCGTGCTGCTCGGCTCGACGCTCAAGGACCCGGAAAGCCAGTTGACGCTGCAGGCGCAGACCGGCGGCGGGCCGGTCGAACTGCTCGTCTGCGACTACAGGGGCGGCGAACTGCGCGGCTATCTGCGGTTCGATGCCGAGCGCCTAGCCGAGGTCGGGACCGATCCGACCCTCTTCGCCCTGTTCGGCGAGGGATTCCTGGCGATCACCTTCGACCAGGCGGCAAGCGGCGAGCGCTATCAGGGCATCGTGCCGCTCGAGGGCGCATCGATCGGCGATGCCGCCGAGCATTATTTCGGGCAATCGGAGCAGATCCCGAGCCTGATCCGGCTCGCGGCGCGTCACGATGCCGAGGCGGGGTGCGTCGCGGGCGGGCTGCTGCTTCAGCATCTGCCGGAAGGGGAGGTCGGACGCGACCGGCTGCACGTCCGGCACGATCATCCCGAATGGGCGCATGCGCGGACCATCGCCGAAACGCTCAAGCCGGAGGAACTCACCGATCCCGCGACCTCGCTCGAAACGCTGGCCTGGCGCCTGTTTCACGAGGAAGAGGAGGTGCGTATCGAGCCGGGCCTCGCCGTGTCGCGCGGCTGCCGCTGCAGCCTCGATTATTTTGCCGGCGTGCTCTCTAAATTCCCCGAAGTGGAACGGCGCGAGATGGCTGACGAAAGCGGAACGATCGAGGTCGATTGCGCCTTCTGCTCGCGCCTGTTTCCGATCCCCTTGGACGAGATAGCCAGCCACGACTGACCGGTGCGTTTCGCGATGAAACGGGGATGAGCCGCCAAGCGGTTGAAATCGGCCGGGGGAATCGCTATCTGCCGCTGCACAGGGTCGCACTCTAATCCCGTGTGGATCGGGGAATGGATGGAAATGGCGATCTTTACTCCTTTGTTTCGATGGGCTTTGACTGGTACGACGCTCGTGCTGATGGCCGCTGTCGCGGCCCCGGCACAGGCGCCGTCGCTTGCGATGCTCGACAGGCTGGAAAAGGGGCGCTGGCAGCTCACCGAGCGCGGAACGCAGAACGCGCTGCACAGCTTGTGCCTGGGCGACGCGCGGCGGATGATCCAGATTCGGCACCCGCGCAGCGGCTGCTCGCGCTTCGTGATCGAGGACAAGCCCAATTCGGTGACGGTCCATTATACCTGTCCGGGTGCCGGGCATGGCCGCACCACGATCCGTTCGGAAACCAACCGGCTGGTCCAGATCGATACCCAGGGCATCGCCGAGGGCAAACCCTTTTCGCAGGCGATCGAGGCGCGCCGGGTCGGAGCGTGCACCGGCGGCTGAGCCCGCCACTCGTCTGTAACGCGCCGTTAACCATCGGTGATTAGGATCGACCTACGGCACACTATTGTGTGTTCTTCTCCCTAAACGGCTTTCATGCCGAACTGGGCCGCGGGGCAATTGTCGCGCGGCCCGTTTCTTTGCCGCATCGCGGCACCCGCCTTGCGCTGACCGCAGCCCCGGCGTATCGGGCGCCGATGCACGATATGCACGGAAAAACGATGATCGTCCTCCTGTCGGGCGGGCTCGACTCGATGGTTTGCGCGGGGCTCGCGCGCGAGGCGGGCGCGCGGATCGTCGCGTTGACGGTCGACTACAACCAGCGCCACCGCGTCGAGCTCGAATCGGCGGCGCGGATCGCCGATTTCGTGGGCGCCGCCGAGCACATCGTCCTGCCGCTCGATCTGCGCCGTTTCGGCGGCTCGGCGCTGACGGCCGATATCGACGTGCCGAAGGACGGGGTAGGCGACGATATTCCGGTCACCTATGTGCCGGCGCGCAACCTGATCTTCCTGTCGCTGACGCTCGGGCTTGCCGAGGCGCGGAGGGCGCAGGATATCGTCATCGGCGTCAACGCGCTCGATTATTCGGGCTATCCCGACTGTCGCCCGGAGTTCATTGCGGGCTTCGAGGCGCTGGCGCGGCTCGCGACGCGCGATGGCGACAAGGGCGTCGATTTCCATATCCACGCCCCGCTCCAGCATATGAGCAAGGCCGATATCGCGACCGAGGCGGCGCGGCTTGGCATGGATGCGGGGATGAGCTGGTCCTGCTACGACCCGACGCCTGAGGGGCTGCATTGCGGCCAGTGCGACAGTTGCCGCCTGCGCCGCAAGGGTTTTGCCGATGCCGGGCTGGCCGACCCGACCCGCTACGCCTGACATGGCCTATGCCGTCAAAGAGATTTTCCTGACCCTGCAGGGGGAGGGCGCGCAGGCGGGGCGGCGCGCAGTCTTCTGCCGCTTTTCGGGCTGCAATCTGTGGAGCGGACGCGAGGCGGATCGGGCCAAGGCGACGTGCCGGTTCTGCGATACCGATTTCGTCGGCACCAACGGCACGCTCGGCGGTAAATATCCGACCGCGGCCGGGCTTGCCGCGGCCGTGGCAGAGGCTTGGGGGATGGGCGATGCGGACCGTTATGTCGTGCTGACCGGCGGCGAGCCGATGCTGCAGGTCGACGCGGCACTGATCGACGCGCTGCACGCCGAGGGCTTCACGATTGCGATCGAGACCAACGGCACTTTTCCGGTGCCGCGCAGCATCGACTGGATCTGCGTCAGCCCCAAGGCCGGCAGCACCCTCGTCCAGACGCACGGCGATGAGTTGAAACTCGTCTGGCCCCAGCCGGGGAGCGACGTCGAACGCCTCGCGCAGCTCGATTTCGCGCATCGGCTGATCCAGCCGCTCGACGATGCGAACGCGGCCGCCAATGTCCGCGCCTGTATCGACCTGGTGATGGCGGACCCGCGCTGGCGCCTGTCATTGCAGACGCACAAGGCGCTGGGGTTGCGCTAGCTATTCGCTCTTTGCCGGTGCGGGCGTCGGGGGCAGGGTCTTGCGCGCGGCCGGAGCCGGGACCGCGTCGGGATCGGCCGCTTCTTCGGTCGTGTCGGCTGCTTCGTCGCCGGCTGCCTCATCTTCCTTTTTCGGCGTCTTGGCGTCATCCGGGACGCGGTTGTCGACCGCCGTGCCGTCGATATCGGTGTCGTCGAGGGTAATCATCGAATCGCTGATCGTTCCCGGCTGCACCTCGACCGCATCGAGCTTGGTCGTGGTCTTGGTGCCCGAATCGCTGCCGCCACAGGCCGTAAGCGAGAGGAAGAGAGCGGAGGCAAGGAGAAGGCGGGTCATGCCGATGTCCTAGTCGCTCGATGAAAGCTTGTCGAGAAAGGCGGGAAAGCTGGCGCGAAGCGCGGCGTCGACGTCCTCGAATCCCGCGTCGATGCCGAGCGCGGCGAGGCTGGTGACCGGATATTCGGCGATCCCGCACGGCACGATGCCCCCGAAATGCGCGAGGTCGGGCGCGACGTTGAGCGAAAAGCCGTGCAGCGTCACCCAGCGGCGCACGCGGACCCCGATCGCGCCGATCTTGGCCTCGCGGCCCTGCGCGTCGTCGGTCCAGATGCCGATCCGGCCCTCGGCACGGCGCGCGGGAACGCCCAGCGCGGCAAGCGCGTCGATGACCCAGCCTTCGAGCGCATGGACATAGGCGCGCACGTCGCGCCCGCGCCGTGTCAGGTCGAGCTGGACATAGCCGACGCGTTGGCCGGGGCCATGATAGGTATAGCGCCCGCCGCGCCCGGCGTCATAGACGGGAAAGCGCGCCTCGAGCAGCTCGGCGGGATCGGCGCTGGTGCCGGCGGTATACAGCGGCGGGTGCTCGAGCAGCCAGATGCGTTCGTTCGCTTCGCCGGCATGAATCGCCGCCGCGCGCTGCTCCATGTCGGCCAGCGCCGGGGGATAGTCGGTAAGGTCCGGCGAAACGCGCCATTCCGGTGACGGCAGATGGGTCATTGCGTGCCTCCTGCCCGCGCCGGCCGGCGAGCGCAAGGGGGTGGTCCAAATCGTTAACAAGGCTGGACAAGCAGGAAGCTGGACGCCAGTCTCCCCCGCAACGGGAAAACAGAGACGGAGCATAAATGCCGAAATTCGACATGAGCGCAGCCTGGGACGACAGTCTGGTCCTGCTGCGCTCCTATAGCGGCCTGACGTGGGCCATCGCCGCCGTTTTCCTTTTCCTGCCGACATTGGCGGTGAGCTGGTTCGGGCCGACACCGATCGAACCGCCCGCCGGTGCGACGTTCGACCAGATCATGCTCGCGACGCGTGAGAATCTGGAGCACGCGATCCCCTATCAAATCCTGGTCGGCCTGATCTCCGCCATCGGCGGCGTCGGCATTCTGCGTCTCTGGCTGTCGCGGAGCGGCGTCAGCGTCGGCGAAGCGCTGACCTTCGCGCTCATGATGGCGCCGACGATGATCGCGATCCAGATCATGCTGGGACTGATGATCGCGGCTGGCGCCTTGCTTCTGATCCTTCCTGCCTTTTATCTGTGGGGCCGGTTCGCGGTGGTCGCGCCGGTGGTCGCGGATCGCTCCGAACGCAATCCGATCACGGCGTTTCGGCAGGGCTGGGCGCTGACGAAGGACAATGGCTGGCGGATTTTCCTCTTCCTGTTCCTCGTCGCGCTGGTGACGATGATCGTCGCGATGATCTTCGGCGGCATCATCATGGCCATTTCCGGGACGAACGAGGGGGTCGGGCATATCGTGAGCGGCCTTGTCGAAGGCGGCATCGCCGCGGTCGCCGGCATGGTAACGCTGGCCGTCACGGCGGCGACCTATCGCCAGCTCGCGATGCGCAATGCGGGCGATGTCTTCGGCTGAACGGGTACCTTTCCGTAACGGAAGGAAAAGGTCGCGGATGCACGCTGGTTGCTGTAGACCATAAGCGGGGTCGTATTTCACACGAAAGGAAGAACGAGGCTCAACAAGCAGGGGAAACAACATGATCAAGATGAGTATCGGGGCAGCCTTTTCGGAAACCTTCGCGTTTCTGAAGGCCAATTGGACCAAGATGCTGATGTGGATGGGCGGTACGATCGTCGTGCTCGGCATCCTCGGCTATCTTATGCTCGGCTCGACCTTCGCCGCCATGGCGATGGCGACGACCACCAACGACCCGTCCGTGATGCTGGGGGCTTTCAGCCGAATCTTCCTGTTCGCGATTCTGGCGGCCGTCATTCTCTATGCCGTGGGAATGCTGATCTGGCGCGGGGGGCTGCATCCGGACGAGGCACCCAACTTCGGCTGGGCCTTTCAGGCCGGTCCGGCCTTCGCGCTCGGCATGTTCGTGGTGATGGCCATCGCCTATATCGTGATGATGATCATTTCCTTCGTCCTGATGCTTATCTTCGGGGCGGTGCTCGGCGGGGCGGGGGCGTTCTCGCCCGGCGCGTTCCAGTCGGGGGCGCTCAGCGGCGGCGCGATGGCGGTCGCATTCGTCTATTATGTGGCGGTGCTGGTCTTCTTCCTGTGGCTGCAGGGGCGGCTGTCGGTCGCCGGGCCGGTGATGGCGCAGAAGCTGACGCGCAATCCGGTCACCGGCATCACCGAATCCTGGAAGCTGACGGGGGCTTCGCAGTGGGCGATCGTGGGTTTCTATATCCTCTTCACCATCCTGATGGTCGTCTATGCTTTCATCGCCGGCCTGATCTTCGGCGGAATTACGGGGGCGCTGGCAGGCGGCTCCGCAGTCGGCGCGATGGTGGCGATGATCGTCCTGGGGTTGATCGTCTATCTGCCGATCCTGATGCTGTCGCTGTCGATGCCCGTCGGCATCTATCGGGCGATTTCGTCGGGCACGACTTCGGGTGAGATTTTCGCCTGACGGGTTCCGACGCGGAAACGGAAGAGGCGCTCCGGCGGCGGGGCGCCTCTTTGCCGGTCAGCTCCATTTGGCGAGCGGCGGCAGGCTCATCAGGATCGCGTCGATATTGCCGCCGGTCTTGAGCCCGAACAGGGTTCCGCGGTCGTAGACGAGGTTGAACTCGGCATAGCGGCCGCGCCAGACGAGTTGCGCCTCGCGCTCGGCGTCGGTGAAGGGCGTCGCCATCCGCCGCCGCACGATCTGCGGAAATATGTCGAGGAACGCTTCGCCCACCGCGCGGGTGAATTCGAACTGGCGGTCGAACTCGGCATCGTCGCGGCATTCGAGATGGTCGTAGAAGATACCGCCCACCCCGCGGTGGACGCCGCGGTGCGGGATATAGAAATAATCGTCGGCCCATTTGGCGTAGCGTTCGTAGACGTCGGGGCCGAAGGGCGCGCAGGCGGCGCGCAGCCGGGCGTGGAAATCGTCGGTGTCCTGCGCATAGGGAATCGGCGGATTGAGGTCGGCACCGCCCCCGAACCAGCGCTTCGTCGTGACGAGGAAGCGCGTGTTCATATGCACCGCCGGGACATGCGGGTTCGCCATATGCGCGACGAGGCTGATGCCGGTCGCGAAGAAGCGCGGATCCTCGCCCGCGCCGTGGATCGATTGCGCGAAATCGGGCGCGAACTGGCCGCCGACGGTCGAGACGTTGACGCCGACCTTTTCGAACACCTGCCCGGTCATCACGCCGCGTACCCCGCCGCCGCCTTCGCCGGGCTCGATTCCGTCGGCCTCGCGGTCCCAGGGCGTATAGGCGAAGGCGGCATCGCTGCCCGCCTCGCGCTCAATCGCCTCAAATTCGGCGCAGATGCGGTCGCGCAGCGACTCGAACCAGTCGCGCGTCGCCTGTTGCTGGGAATCGAGCGAGATCATGCCGCAAAGCCTTTCGTCTGTCTGAGCGCCTCGGCGAGCGCGATGCCAGCAGCCACCGCGACATTCAAGGAACGAAAGCTCGGCTGCATCGGAATCGCGACCCGCGCCGCGGCCGCCGCGTGGACATGCGGCGGAACGCCGGCGCTCTCTGACCCGAACAACAGCAGATCGCCTTGATCGAAGTCAAAATCGGGCAGCGGCGTCGCGCCCCCGGTGGTAAGCAGCACGAGACGCTTCGCCGCCGCGGTGCGCCAGTCTTCGAAGGCTGCCCAGTCGGCATGGCGGCGGACATTCGCACGCACGGCATAATCCATCCCCGCGCGCTTCAGCGCCGCGTCGGAAAAGGGGAAGCCGCAGGGCTCGACGATATGCGCGGGCGCGCCGAAACAGGCGGCGGTGCGCAGCATCGTGCCGACGTTCCCGGCGATATCGGGCTGGAAGAGGGCGATGTCCATCCGGTCGCCATAGCGCGCGCCGGTGCGGGAATCGAGGTCGATGCCCGCGGTGTCATGCCCGACGCGGCAAAGGGAAATTGCCTGTTGGCAAGGCCGGGATGTGCGGCTATCAGGCCGGCAATTCCCGGAGGGGCCGCCGGGCTGCGCCGCGTCCAGCATGCGCAAACAGGGCACCCTGCATACCGTGCGAATTTGTCAGTTCAGCCATGCAAGGGCAATCGAATGGCCAGTGAAACCAGTCTCAACGCCGACATCGAAGATGGCGTGCGGCGCCGGGATTTCATCAATATCGCCGCCGTCAGCTTCGCCGGGGTCGGTGCCGCCACGGTGGTGCTTCCGCTGGTCAACCAGATGAATCCGTCGGCCGACGTGCTCGCGCTGTCGTCGACCGAGATCGACATTTCGGCGATCCAGCCCGGCCAGGCGATCAAGACGAGCTGGCGCAAGCAGCCCGTGTTCGTCCGCAACCTCGTTCCGGCCGAGATCGAGGCGGCGAAGAAGGTGCCGCTCAGCGATCTGCGCGATCCGCAGACGATCGATGAGCGGACCAAGCCCGGCAAGGAAAACTGGCTGATCACGCTCGGCGTCTGCACCCACCTGGGCTGCGTCCCGCTCGGCGCGGCCGAGGGCGAGCCGCGCGGCGATTTCGGGGGCTATTTCTGCCCGTGTCACGGCTCGCACTACGATACCGCGGCGCGCATCCGCAAAGGCCCGGCGCCCAAGAATCTGGAGGTGCCGCCCTATGACTTCACCAGCGACACCGTCGTGACGATCGGCTGAGGAGCGAGATAAGATGAGCTTTCCCTGGGCCAAGAGCTACGAACCCCAGCATCCGCTGATGAAGTGGATGGACGAGAAACTGCCGATTCCGCGGCTTATCTACAACGCCACCGGTCCGGGCTATCCGGTTCCGCGCAACCTCAACTATTTCTGGAACTTCGGCGTCCTTGCTGGCGCCGCGCTGGTCATCCAGATCGTCACCGGCATCGTGCTGGCGATGCACTATGCCGCCAATGCGGGCGTCGCCTTCGACTCGGTCGAGCATATCATGCGCGACGTCAACGCCGGCTGGTTCATCCGCTATGCGCACATGAACGGCGCGAGCATGTTCTTCATCGTCGTCTATCTCCACATCTTCCGCGGCCTTTACTATGGATCGTACAAGGCGCCGCGCGAAATGGTGTGGCTGCTCGGCGTCGTGATCTTCCTGCTGATGATGGCGACCGCCTTCATGGGCTATGTGCTTCCCTGGGGGCAGATGAGCTTCTGGGGGGCGCAGGTCATCACCGGCTTCTTCTCGGCCATTCCTGCGGTCGGCGAGCCGATCCGCGTCTGGCTGCTCGGCGGCTTCGCGCCCGACAACGCCGCGCTCAACCGCTTCTTCTCGCTGCACTATCTGCTGCCCTTCGTGATTGCGGGCGTCGTGATCCTGCACATCTGGGCGCTGCACATTCCGGGGTCGAACAACCCGACCGGCATCGATGTGAAGGACGAGCAGGACACGGTCCCGTTCCATCCCTATTACACCGCGAAGGACGGCTTCGGGCTCGGCATTTTCCTGCTCGTGTTCGTCGCGCTGACCTTCTTCAGCCCGAACATGCTCGGCCACGCCGACAACTATATTCCGGCGAACCCGCTTTCGACGCCGGCGCATATCGTTCCCGAATGGTATTTCTGGCCCTTCTACGCGATCCTGCGCGCCTTCACCTTCAACTTCCTGTGGATCGACGCGAAGCTGTGGGGCGTCATCGCGATGTTCGCCTCGATCGCGCTGCTGTTCTTCCTGCCGTGGCTCGACAGCTCGCCGGTGAAGTCGTCGCGCTATCGTCCGCTCAATCGCATCTTCTTCTGGGTGCTGGTGGCTGACGTGCTGCTGCTCGGCGTCTGTGGCAAGATGCCGGCCGAACAGCCGTGGGTGATCCTGAGCCAAATCGGCGCAGCCTATTATTTCGCGCATTTCCTGGTCATCCTGCCGATCATCTCGCGGATCGAGCGGCCGCTGCCGATGCCGAACTCGATCACGGAAGCGGTTCTCGCAAAGCATGCCGACAAATCGTCGGCCTCGGCAACGGCCTGAGCGCCGGACTTTTATAGGAGCTGATACAGCCATGGTTCGTCCGCTCGGATTTCTCGTCGGCCTGGGTTTCATCGTCGCGCTGCTGTGCGCGATCGTTACGACGCCCCTGTCGAATGAGCCGCAAGCCGCTCACGCGTTCCACAAGGAGGCGCGCCACCTCCCGCTGTCGAGTGACGGCCTGTTTCCGCACTGGGACAAGGCCAAGCTGCAGCGCGGCCTTCAGGTGTACAAGGAAGTCTGCTCGGCCTGCCACAGCCTCGATCATGTCGCGCTGCGCGATGTTGCCGAACTCGGCTACACCGAGGGGCAGGTGAAAACCTTCGCCAAGGGCTTCCAGGTGCCGTCGATCAACCCCGACACGGGCGAGCCGGCGACGCGCGATGGCTTGCCGTCGGATCATTTCCCGGCGCCCTATGCGAACGAGGTCGCGGCGCGCGCGGCGAACAACAATGCGCTGCCGCCGGACCTGTCGCTGATCACCAAGGCGCGCGAAGACGGCAAGGATTATGTCTATTCGCTGCTGACCGGTTTCCAGAACCCGCCAGCGAATCTGCCGAAGGAATTGCAGCCGGCGACGGGGCTCCACTACAACCCCTATTTCGCGAACCTCAACCTCGCGATGGCGCCGCCGCTGACCGACGGCCAGGTTACGTTCGCCGACGGGTCGCCGAACGATGTGAAGGCGATGGCGAGCGACGTCACGGCTTTCCTTGTGTGGACCGCGGAGCCCAAGCTGGTGCAGCGGATGCGGGTGGGCTGGGCCGCCTTCCTGTTCCTGAGCATCTTCAGCATTCTCGCCTATCTGTCGTACCGGAACATCTGGGCCGACAAGGAGCATTGATCGGACGGAGGGGAAGGGCGGCGCCATGATCGCGCTTCCTCCCCGTCCCGACCTCGATCTGGCGGCGCTCGTCCGCACGATTCCCGACTTTCCGAAGCCGGGTATCCAGTTTCGTGACATTACCACCCTGATCGCCGACGCGGCCGGTTTCGCCGAGAGCGTCCGGCGGATGAGCGCGCGCGCCGCCGTCTATCGCCCCGATCTGATCGTCGCGGTGGAGGCCCGCGGCTTTCTGTTCGGCGCCGCGATGGCGACCGCCATGGGGCTGGGCCTCGTTCCGGTGCGCAAGGCAGGCAAGCTTCCCGGCGTGACGATCGGGGTCGATTACGAACTGGAATATGGCGTCGACCGGCTTGAGCTGCATGAAGGCGCGGTCGTGGTGGGGCACCGCGTCGTACTGATCGACGACCTGCTCGCGACCGGCGGCACGATCCTCGCCACCGCGCGGCTGATGAAGCAGGTGGGGGCAGAGGTTGCCGCTGCGCTTTTCGTCATCGACCTGCCCGACCTCGGTGGCTCGCAGCGACTGGCCGACGCCGGGATCGCCTGCGAAACGCTGATCGCCTTTGACGGGGATTAGGGACGCAGGACGGCATTTCGGGTCGGAAATCGCCGTCGCTTCCACCGGAACTCTGCTGCCACGATCATCGCGATCGTCAAAGAAAAAGCCCGCAGCGAAGCGCGGGCGGTCGCCCCCTTGGCAAGCCGGGGATCAGAAAGGCAGCCAGCGCTGCTTCTTGCTGAACTTCATATAGCCGACATTGGCGCCGAGCCGCGCGCCGACGCCGACGCGGATCGGGATGAGGACCACATCGCCGCTCCGCATATAGGAGGCGTTGAAACCGCCCACCAGATAGGCGGCGCCTTCGCCGGCGGGGAAGCGCTTGTAGAGGTCCTCGGTGTCGAAGAGGTTATAGACGAGAACGAAGGTGTTGCCCGCATTGGCGCCCGCGTCGAAACCGATCGACGGTCCCGTCCAATAGACCGGGCGTTCGCCCTCGACCTTGTGATAGAGCGTGCCCGAGCCATAGCGCAGGCCGACCACGAGCGCGCCGCCTGCCTCGCGCCCGACGATATAGGCATTGGGCTCGCCCTGCTTCTTGAGGATATCCTCGATCAGGCCCGCAAGACCCTGCGCGCCCTTGCCGAACACGCCCTCCGCGGCGCCGATGAGATCGTCCTCCTTGTAGGTGGTGCTGGGGTCGACGCTGGTCGCGGCGGTTCCGGGATCGGTCGGGGTCGTACCCGCAGCGGAATCCTGGGGAACGCCCGTGACCTGTTCGTTGCCGGTCGCGAGGTCGCCGTCGAGCGAAGGATCAGGGGTGGGGGCGCCGTAATCCGTGCCGTAATCGGGCGTTTCATTCGTCGCGGGGGGCGGAGGGGTCTGGTTCGGATTGTCGAGGTCGGAATCGATCGCCGTATTGGGGTCGACCTCCGTCATCTGCGCCGCGGCGGGGAGCGGCGACAGGATCAGGCCGGCGGTCGCGATCGCCATCGCCATCGCGGCAAATCTGGTTAAACTGGAACGCATAATCTTCCCCACTCTCTTCGCTGGCGACCCACGATAAACGCGCGACCCGCTTTCGACCATGACTCTCTCTTTGAATCGCGGGCAATGAACCGGCGATGACCCGAGTCGATTTTACGCCGGGTCGAATCGCTTTTGGCGTAGCTGATCTGGAACGGCAGCGAAAAAGGGCAATATTGGGCGTTGCGGCGCGTCGCGGTGCTGGCTATAGCGCCCGCCGAGGCCAAACTGCCGTTAGCGCGGCAGCCATGCGGAGACGTGGGTGAGTGGCTGAAACCAACGGTTTGCTAAACCGTCGTACTGGTAAATCCGGTACCGAGGGTTCGAATCCCTCCGTCTCCGCCACCTATCTTTTGCCAGTCAGCAACGTCCAGCCCTGTCAATTCGTGTCTTGGAATCCAGCTTCGAAACAACCGCTTCGCTGCTTGGCCGTTCATCGCGGGTTCGGGCGGCGGGGGCTATTCGATGCGGAGCAGAGAAAGGAAAGTGCCGTGAAGAAATTTCTCGCCGCCGCGGTTCTTGCCGCCGTCGCCATGCCTTCCGCTTCGGCCTGGGCCGACCCGCCGCCCTGGGCTCCGGCGCACGGCAAGCGCGCCAAGGATCGCGCGCTCTATGACAGCTATGGACGCTATTATGAGCCGCGGCGCCTGTCGCGCGACGATCGCGTCTGGCGCGGCGACGACGGCCGTTATCACTGCCGCCGCGACAATGGGACGACCGGGCTCATCATCGGCGCGGCCGCGGGTGCGCTTCTCGGCCGCGAACTCGACGGCGGGCGCGACCGGACCGTCGGGACGATTATCGGCGCCGCGGGCGGAGGCCTGCTCGGGCGCGCGATCGATCGCGGCGAATTGAAGTGCCGCTGAGCATGGCTGCTTAACGCACCGGTGACCATTGGCCTCTAGACTCCCTCGCAAAGGTTCCGAGGGAGGTTCGACCGGATGCGCCCATTACTGATTTTGCCCGCGCTCGCGCTCCTCGCTGCCTGCCAGCCGGGGCGCGACGCGAGCCTCGATGAGGCGCAGCGCCTTTATGCCGGAGGGCAATGGGCCGATGCGCGAATCGAACTCATGAATCTTCTGAAGGCAGAGCCCGCCAACGCGGGCGCGTTGACGCTCATGGCGCGGATTCAGATCGCGAGCGGCGACGGCGTCGGGGCGGCGGCGACCCTGGCGCGCCTCGGCGACGGGGCCGCATCGGCCGAACTGACGGACATGCGCGCGGAAGCCGACATGCTTCGCGGCCAGTGCGGCGATCTTCTGGCGGCCGCGCCGGGCAAGACGCCTTTGTCCGCCACGCTGCGGCGCGTGCGTGCCTTGTGCGCGATCGACGGCGGCGACACGGGGGCTGCGGAGAAGGAGGTCGCTGCCGGCCTGACCGATCATCCCGGCGATGCCGGGCTCCAGCCGGTGGCGGCGCGCCTCGCGATCGTGCGCGGCGACCTGCCCGAAGCCGAGCGGCTGATCGCGACCGCGCGCAAGGCGGGAGGCGACGGGTTCGAGATCGAGATGGTCGCGGGCGCGCTCGATCAGCGCCGTGCCAATGTCAGCGGCGCGCTGGCGCATTATGCGGCGGCCGAAAAGCGGAATCCGCTGAACAGCGGCCCGCTTGCCGCGCAGGCCGAACTGCTCGCGGCGATCGAGGATGCGAAGGGCTTGAGCGCGGTCGTCGAGCGGCTGCACCGGATGGCGCCGCAATCGCCGGCGACCGCGATCGCCGAATCGCGGCTGGCGCTGCTGCGCGGCGATCCGCGAGCGGCGCAGGAAAAATTGCTGGCCGCCCGCCAGCTCGCCGGCGACCGCCCGGCGATTCAGCTATTGGCGGGGCGGGTCGCGATGGCGCTGGGCAATCACGACATCGCGATCGCCGAACTGTCGCGCTATCTGGGTGGCGGGGTGCGGGACGAGGATGCCGCGCTGATGCTGGCGTCCGCCTTTGCGGCGACGGACGATCCCGGGCGCGCGGTGGCGACGCTCGAACCCCTGGCTGCCCGTCCCGATCCGTCGCGCGCGGTCCTCGCGGCGCTCGCCCGCCATGCGAAGGCGGCGGGACAGGCCAAGGCCGCGGCCGGCTATGCGGCGCGGGCCGCGAAGCCATCGCCCGCCCGGACGGCCAATTTGCTCGTTCGGGCCGATCGGGCGTTGGCGGTGAAGAACTGGAAAGGGGCGATCCTGGCATATGAGGCGCTGATCGAGCGCGAGGGCGTCCGGCCCGACGCGTTGATTCTCAACAATCTGGGCTGGGCGCATTTTCAGGACGGGCAGGCGGACCAGGCGATCACGCTGCTGAAAGATGCGCTGAAGCAGGCACCCGACAATGCTTCGATTCTCGACAGTCTGGGCTGGGTGCTCTGGTCGTCCGGGACGGATCGCGCGGTCGGACGCGACTATCTGGCCAAGGCGCATCGCCTGGCGCCGGGCAGCGCCGCGATAAAGTCGCATTGGGAAGCGACGAACCGCTGATCCGAAGATCAGCGGCCGCGCAGATCCGGATCAGGCGATCGCGAGTTGCGGCGCAGGCGCCGACTTGCGCCGCCGGCGGAACATCAAGGCGCCGACGCCCAGCGCGAACAGGCCGAACATGCCGGGTTCGGGAACCGGCGTGCCGCCCGAACTGCCGCCCGAGGACGAACTGATCGTGCCGCTGCCGACCGCCGAGGTTGTCGAGCCGGCGCCGCTGATCGACTGATAGCGCGTGAAGAAATCGCTGAGCGTCAGCGAAGTCACGGGCGACGAGAAGGAGAGCGTCAGCGACCCAGAGCCCGAATCGCCCAGGCTGACGCCGCCGCCGCCACCGCCAGCGCAGCTGTTGGTGCCGCCGCCGCCCTTGAAGCAGACATCGACCGTGCCGACGTTGGGTACGTTGGAATCGAGTGCAGTCACCGTATAGGTTCCGGTGCTCGATGCGCCGCTGATGGTCGGGTCGGTGTTGAAGCCGAAGCCCGAAACGCGCGAACCCGTGATCGGAGTGTCCGAGGTGTTCGCCACCGCGTAGCTGAGCGTATAGCTGTTGTCCGTCGTGCCGGTCAGGGTGAAGACGATCTGCGACGCGAGCCCGTCGATCGTTCCGCTGCCGGTATAGCCGTCGTAATCGACCGTGAAGCTGTTGCCGACGTCGCCGCTGTCAAGCTTGATGACATCGGCATGCGCAATAGCAGGAAGCGCGGCGAGCGCGGCGGCGGCGAAGACGGGCAAGATACGGCTTTTCATCGGAAACCCCCTGATTGGTTATTGCGGCGTAAAGAAGCCGGAGCGCCAAGCCAATGGAGGAATGGGACGAAGCCTGTACCAAGAAGGGATTCGGGAGATTTATCCAAGGAAAATGCGCCGGCCCAAGCGCCGGCGCATCCTTCCTTCATTTCCGATCCTGTCGTTCAGCGGCGCCCGGCGCGAGCATCCTGCTGTTCGGCGGTGTCCTTGAGCTGGCCCTTGGTCATGCCGGTGACGAGGACGTCGCCCGAGCCGGTGAAGCTGGCGGCGGGAAGGGTGGCGACGCGGTTGCCGACCTCGACCGTCACGGTTTCGACGACGCCGCGTCCCGTCTGCCGCAGTTCCTGGACATGGCCGATCACCTTGCCACGCGCGTCGGTGACCGCCATGCCCGGTTCGATCGCGAACATGCCCGCGCCGTCTGCCGCGCCGGTTCCTGCGGCGGCAAGCTGACCGAGACTGCCCTGGAAGCTGCCCGCGGCCGAGCCGGTCGCGTCGGCGCTGCCCGAGACGTTCGACAGCGCCTGACCTGCAGAGCCGCGGGCAGTCCCGACCGTGCCGCGAGCGGCGCCGGCGGCGGATGAGGCGGCGCCCCGGACGCTGCCGACGGCGCCGCGCGCAGTCTGGCCGACGAAATCGGTGCCGACGGCCTGCGCGTCGAGGCTGCCGCTGCCCGAAGCATCGCCCGATCCGCTCGCGCTGCCGCCTATGGTTTGGCCCAGTAGATCGCCCTGGCCGTCCGCCGAGCCGCGGCCATGGGCGTTGGCGCTGCCCTTGCCCTGTACACGGCCCGAACGGCGGTCGATATGGGCGTCGCCGCGGCCCGATCCGGTCAGGTCGCCTGTGGTGCCCAGCGTGCTGCCGATGGGGCCGGTAGGGTTGCCGAGCGTGCCGCCCAACGTGCCGCCGAGACCGCCGCCCAGACCCCCGCTGCCGCCGAGAAGCTGCGCCGAGGCGGGGGCTGAGAATGCCAGCGTCGCCGCGGCGAGCGCGGTGGCCGAGAGGAAGATACGATGCGTCATTGTCCTTCTCCTGAAACGCGGTCCGGAGGGGGCGGACCTGGGGAGAGAACGATGGTGGTTTCGCTTTTCTTCCAAAAAAAGCGCGAGGGGAGTCAGCGCCCGCCGCAGTCGCCGCAAATCAGGCCGTGGCCATAGATTTTGTCGCGGCCCCTCTGGCCCAGGTCGCGCGCCTCGAGAACGAGCGCAGCAATGGCAGGGCCGATACGCGCCACCGCGGGCGCGGGATAGCGAAGCGCCAGCCGGCCGGCGACGAGCGGCGCCGCGAAGGAGGTGCCGCGCAGCCGGTCCCTGCTGTCCGTGCCGGTTGCCGCGAGCACATCATCGCCGGGCGCGGCGAAATCGACATGGAGCGCACGGCCCGCTTCGGGCAGCAGGCGGTCCTTCGCGTCGACGCCCGTCACTGCGAGTACGCCGCGATAGGATGCGGGATAGGCGGGCGGCGCGGCCGGCCCGTCGTTTCCGACCGCCGCGACGATCAACATGCCGCGCTGCTGCGCCCGCGTGACGGCCGCTGCCAGCAACTTGTTGTCGGGGCCGACGAGGCTGATCGTCGCGACCGCGACCCCGCGCTGGGCCAGCCAGCCGAGCGCGCGCGCGATCGCGCTGGCGCTGCCGCCCGCGGGATCGGTTCCATAGACGTCGGCGGCGAGCAGCCGCTGTCCCGGCGCGGCGCCGCGCACCGCGCCGCTCCCGACGAGGAGCGAGGCGACCGCCGTGCCGTGGCGGCTGGGCGTCGGCGCGCCCTGTGCAAATCCGCGCTGTTCGATGCGGCCCGCAATCGACGGGTGCGCCGCGACGCCGGCGTCGATCAGCCCCAGGGTTGTGGTGCCGCCGCCGCTGCTTGCCGCTGCCAGCGTCGCGTGTGAAAGCGCACCGCCTGCTGCGCCGCTCGCGGCATAGATATTATCGACGTCGACCTCTGCCTCAGGGAGCAGTTTCGCGAGCTGCTTGCGGGCGCGTCCGAGGCTGCGTCCCTCGGGAATGCGAAAGCGCGCGATGTCGAGGCCCAGCCCTTCGATGCGGTCGCGGTCGAGCAGCGCGAAGCCTGCGTCCGCGGCGCGCGCGATCATCGTCGAGTCGATCCCGCTCGCGACGAGGACCCCGCGCACGGCGGGCTCGCCTTGTTCGTCGCGTTCGATGTATTCGTGGCGGTCGTGGAGCAGCGCGGCGATGCGGTCGAGACGGCCCTGCGCCAGGCGGTCGACGACCGATATCAGGGGCTCGGCGCGGAGGTCGGGGAGCGGCGGCAGCGTGCGGGTTGCGTCGGGAAGCTGGATCGGCGGCAAGGCGATCTGCGCCGCGGCGGGCGGTCCCATCCCGGCAGGCAGGAGGCAGAGGAGGGCTGAGAGCAGGGGCGTCCAATATGTCATCGCATGGCTCGCACGGGTCTTTTTTCCGGAAAAATTTAGCAGGATGCGGAAGAAACGATAATAGGCTGTCGTTTCTTCCTTCGAACAGGCCGAAAAGGAGGGCGATGCGCTTCGAAGAGCAACTGGTCGAACTACTGCCCCGCCTGCGCCGCTTCGCGCGCGGGCTGGCAGGAAGCGCCGGCGATGCCGACGACCTGTGCCAGGCGGCGATCGAACGCGCCCTGAAATCACGCGATCAATGGCAGAATGGGACAAGACTGGATAGCTGGATGTACCGCATCACGCGCAACCTCTGGATTGATGAGCGCCGCGCCGCGGGCCGGCGCGGCGTTCACACCCCGATCGACGATGCGATCACGCAGATCGCGGGCGACGGCGCCGCCGAGGTCGAGGCCGGCGCACTGCGCGGCGACGTGGACGGCGCGATGGCGCGCCTGCCCGACGAGCAGCGCGAGGTGGTGATGCTCGTGCTTGTCGAAGGCTATGCCTATCGCGAGGCCGCCGCGATATTGGAGGTGCCGATCGGCACCGTCACCTCGCGCCTCGCGCGCGGGCGCGAGACGCTGATGCATTTGCTGGGAGAGGCGGCATGACATTCGACCCCGCCACCGTCGCGGCCTTCGTCGATGGCGAGCTCGACGATCTGACCGCCCGCCGGATCGCGCGCGAGGCCGAAAGCGATCCTGCGCTGGCGGCCGAGATCGCGCGCCACCGCGCACTGAAGGCACGGCTGACGACGCATTTCGCTCCCATTGCCGAGGAAGAGCCCCCCCAAAGACTGCGGGCGCTGCTGGTCGACGATCAGGTCGATACCAGCCTGGCCGATCGCCGCGAGGCGAGGCGCGCACGCTTCGCGCCGATCCATTGGGGCGCGATCGCGGCGTCGCTGGTGCTGGGGCTGACGATCGGCCTTCGTCCGTGGATGCCCGCCGCCGGGGTCGTCGATGCGAACGGCGCACTCGTCGCGTCGGGGACGCTGGCCGAGGCCCTCGATACACAGCTTGCCTCGAATCAGCCCGCCGATGCTGCGGTGCGCATTGGCCTCAGCTTTCGCGACGAGACAGGTCGTTATTGCCGTAGCTTCGAAGGCGACGGCCTTGCCGGCATCGGATGTCGCGAGGGAAGCCGCTGGACGCTCGAACGAACGCTGCGCGGCGAGACGCGCCCAGCCTATCGCCAGGCCGCGTCGGGCGATCTGGCCGCCGATGCGGCTGCAATGATGGCGGGTGCCCCGCTCGATGCCGCCGCCGAGCGCGTCGCGCGCGACAAGGGTTGGGCCGATTGAGAGCGGTCGATGATCCGGGTCATTGGCGTAGCCTGTAGCCGACGGCCAACTCGTTGATGATCAGTTTCGGCTGGGACGGATCGACTTCGAGTTTCTGGCGCAGCCCTCGCACCGCGATCCGGAGATATTCGACCTTGTCGGCGTGCGCCGGCCCCCATACCGACTTCAGCAACTGGGCGTGGCTGAGCACGCGATCCGCCCGGCGGGCAAGTTCGGCGAGGACGGCATATTCCTTTGGTGTCAGATGGACCTCGATATCGTCGCGAAAGACGCGGCGGTGATCGAGGTCGATCCGTACCGCGCCGGTTTCGACCACGCCGATCTCGTCCCCGTCCGCTGCCGCGCGCTGATGACGCAACGCGGTGCGGATGCGGGCGAGCAGTTCGTCGGTGTCGAAAGGCTTGGTGATATAGTCGTCGGCGCCGAGATCGAGCGCGGCGACCTTCTCGGCGCTGTCTTCGCGTGCGGAAACGACGATGAGTGTTGCCGCCGACCGCAGGCGAACGGGCTCGATGAGTTCGAGACCGTCGCGGTCGGGGAGCCCGAGATCGAGCAGCACGATATCGGGCCGTTCGATGTCGAGCAGCGCGATCGCCTGGCGCGCATCCGCCGCTTCGACGACGGTGTGCCCGGCGCGCTGCATCGTCGCGCGCAGCAACCGGCGAATATGCATGTCGTCCTCGACGATCAGGATTTTCGCGGTCTGCGGCACAAGCGCGTCTTACTGCCGTCCGAACCGGGCGTCGAGCGAGCGATTGAGACGCAGGACATGGACTCGCGGTTCGCCCAGAAAGCTCGCCAACGGGCGTTCGATCGCCTGTTCCACGACCAGACGGACGTCTGCTTGCGGCACATTGCGCGCCTCCGCGACACGGTCGACCTGGAAAAAGGCCGCCTCGGGGCTGATATGGGGATCGAGTCCCGAGGCGGAGGTCGTCACCAGGTCGGGCGGGACGGGGCGGCCCGGTGCCGTTTCGGAAAGGCTTTTGATGTCGGCGGAGACGCGACCGGCGAGCACGAGGCTCGTAGGGCCGAGATTCGACCCCGCCGATGCTGCGGCATCATAGCCGTCGGCGCCCGCGGCCGAGGGACGGCCGTGAAAATAGACGTCGCTCGCAAAGCTCTGGCCGATCAATCCCGAACCGACCACCTTGCCGTTGTCGCGGATCAGGCTGCCGTTTGCCTGGGCGGGGAACAACGCCTGACCCAGACCGGTGAGCGTGAGGGGATAGGCGACGCCGAGCAACGCCGCGAAGAGCAGGGTCAACACCAGTGCGGGGCGAACGGCCGATGCGAGGTCGGAAAGCATGGAAAGCTCCTCAGGCGAGATGGAGGCCGGAAACGGCAAGGTCGATCAGTTTGATGCCAGCGAAGGGCGCAACGAGCCCACCGAGACCAAAGACCGACAGGTTTCGCGCGAGCAGCGGACTCGCCGCCATCGGGCGGTAGCGCACGCCCCCAAGCGCCAGCGGTACGAGTGCCGGAATGATCAGTGCGTTGAACATGATCGCCGAGAGGACGGCGCTTTGCGGGCTCGACAGCCCCATCACGTTGAGCACACCGAGCTGCGGATAGATGGCGACGAAGATCGCGGGGATGATCGCGAAATATTTGGCGACGTCGTTGGCCACCGAGAAGGTCGTGAGCGCGCCGCGCGTCATCAGGAGCTGTTTTCCGAGACCGACGATCTCGATCAGCTTGGTGGGATCGCTGTCGAGGTCGACCATATTGCCCGCCTCGCGCGCGGCCTGCGTCCCGGTGTTCATCGCGACGCCGACGTCGGCCTGTGCGAGTGCGGGCGCATCGTTGGTCCCGTCGCCGCACATCGCGACCAGCCGCCCCTCGCCCTGTTCGCGCCGGATCAGCGCGAGCTTGTCCTCCGGCGTCGCCTGCGCGAGGAAATCGTCGACTCCGGCTTCCGCCGCGATCGCGGCGGCAGTGAGCGGGTTGTCGCCGGTGATCATCACCGTGCGGATGCCCATGTTGCGAAGCTCGCCGAAACGCTCGCGGATGCCCGCCTTGACGACGTCCTTGAGGTGGATCGCGCCGAGCAGGCGGCCGTCCCTGACCACCGCGAGCGGCGTGCCGCCCGAACGCGCGATCTCTTCGGTGATCTTGCGCAGCTCAGCGGTGGCGGGCCCCGTTCCAGCCGCGGGATGCGCGCGCAGCACCGAATCGACCGCACCCTTCCGGATCGTCACGCCCGCGACGACGACGCCCGACAGGCGCGTCTGGGCAGTGAAGGGGATCACCTTTGACCCTGCGGGCAGCGCGGCGGCGCGTACCGCATAACGTTCGCGTGCCAGCGCCACGATCGAGCGGCCCTCGGGGGTTTCGTCGGCGAGGCTCGACAGCAGGGCTGCATCGGCGAGCGCGCCGGCATCGACTCCCGCCAGGGGACGGAACTCGCTGGCCTGCCGGTCGCCGATCGTGATCGTACCGGTCTTGTCGAGCAGCAGCACGTCGACGTCGCCCGCCGCCTCGACCGCGCGGCCCGACCTGGCGAGCACGTTGAAGCGGACGAGGCGGTCCATCCCCGCGATGCCGATCGCCGACAGCAGCGCGGCGATGGTCGTCGGAATGAGGGTGATGAGCAGCGCGGCGAGCAGTGCCACGGGCACCGCGCCGCCTGCATAGGCGGTGAAGCCGGGGATCGTCGCGACAGCGATCAGGAAGATGATCGTCAGCCCGACGAGCAGGATGGTGAGCGCGATCTCGTTCGGCGTCTTGCGCCGCTCGGCGCCTTCGACGAGCGCGATCATGCGGTCGAGAAAACCTTGGCCGGGTTCGGCGGTGACGCGCACCTTGATCCCATCGGAGAGGACGCGCGTCCCCGCGGTCACCGCGCTGCGGTCGCCGCCCGCCTCGCGGATCACCGGCGCGCTTTCGCCCGTGATTGCGGCCTCGTTGACCGAGGCCACGCCCGCGATCACCTCGCCGTCGGCGGGGATCAGGTCGCCGGTTTCGACGAGCACGATCTCTCCCTTTTCGACCTGGCTTGCGGGAACGATCTCGTAGGTGTCGCCGACGCCGAGCATCAGCTTGGCCTTCAGTTCGGCCTGCGTCGCCCGGAGCGAGGCGGCTTGCGCGCGGCCGCGACCTTCGGCCAGCGCTTCGGCGAAGGTGCCGAAAATCACGGTGAGCCAAAGCCAGAGAACGAGCTGAATCTGGAAACCCAGCGACAGACCGGGTTCGTCGATCGCGAGCAGCGCGGTGAGCAAGAGCGCGATGCACGCGGTGACGAACATCACCGGGTTGCGGATCAGTGCGCGCGGGTCGAGCTTTTCGACGGCACCCCGCATCGCCGGAACGACGAGGGCGGCGCTGAACATCGAGGTGGGTGCGGTCATATCGGAGATCCGTCAGAAGAGCCGGCCGTCGATCATCGCGAGATGATCGGCGACGGGGCCGAGAGCGAGGCTGGGGAGGAAGGTGAGGCCGCCGAGGATCAGGATGATCCCGATGAGCAACCCGATCCACAGCCCCCCGGTGGTGGGGAAGGAGCCGCTTGTTGCTGGAGTATGGCGCTTTGCGGCGAGGCTGCCCGCGATCGCGAGCACGGGCACGATCACGAAGAAGCGCCCGAGCCACATCGCGATGCCGGTGAGGCGGTTGTAGAAGGGCGTGCCCGCGGAGAGGCCGGCGAAGGCCGAGCCATTGTTCCCCGCGCTCGAGGTAAAGGCGTAGAGGATTTCGGAGAAGCCGTGCGGCCCCTTGTTAAGCGGCCCGGCCAGGCCGGCGGGCAGCACATTGGCGAGCGCGGTGAAGCCCAGAATGACGAGTGGCAGGACCGCGATCGCGAGCACCGCGAGTTTGACCTCGCGCGCCTCGATCTTCTTGCCGACATATTCGGGGGTGCGCCCGACCATCAGCCCCGCGACGAACACGGCGAGGATCGCGAAGAGCAGGAAGCCATAGATGCCCGCGCCGACGCCGCCCACGATGACCTCGCCAAGCTGCATGTTGAAGAGCGGAATTAGGCCCCCCAGCGCGGTGAAGCTGTCGTGCATCGCGTTGACCGCGCCGCACGAGGCGGCGGTGGTGACGACGGCGAACAGCGCGGATGCGGCGATGCCGAAGCGCACCTCCTTGCCCTCCATGTTGCCGCCGGCGACGCCGAGCTGATGGAGCAGCGGATTGCCGGCCGCTTCCTGCCAGTAAGCGATGGCGGCGCCGGCGAGGAAGAGCACGCCCATCGCGGTCAGGATCGCCCAACCCTGGCGCGTGTCGCCGACCGCCTTGCCGAAGCACCAGGTCAGGCCGACCCCGATCGCGAGGATCGACAGCATCTCGACGAAATTGGTGAGCGCGGTGGGATTTTCGAACGGATGCGCGCTGTTGGCGTTGAAGAAGCCGCCCCCGTTGGTGCCGAGCAGCTTGATCGCTTCCTGGCTTGCGACGGGGCCGAGCGCGATCGTCTGCCTCGCCCCCTCGAGCGTCGTCGCATCGACCGAACTGCTGAGCGTCTGCGGCACGCCGTTTGCGATCAGGAAGAGCGCATAAACGATGCAGATCGGCAGCAGGAGATAGAGCGTCACGCGGGTCACATCGGCCCAGAAATTGCCCAGCGCGTTCGTCTCGCGGCGCGCGAAGCCTCGGAACAGCGCGAAGGCGACCGCGATGCCGGTTGCCGCCGACAGGAAATTATGGATCGTGAGCCCCAGCATCTGGCTGAGGTTCGACATCGTCGCCTCTCCGGCATACCATTGCCAATTGGTGTTGGTCGTGAAGCTGATCGCGGCGTTGAATGCGCCATCGGCCCCGATCGCATCGAAGCCTCGCGGATTTCCCGGTAGCACGCCCTGGAGCCGCAACACTGCATAGGTGAAGAGCAGCAGCGCGAGGTTGAAGAGCAGCATGTGCAGCGCATAGCGCCGCCAGCCCTGCTCCTCGGTCGGGTCGATCCCCGCGAGGCGATAGAAGCCGCGCTCGACGGGGCCGAGGAATCGATGGAGCGGGGTGGGGCGGCCTTCGTAGAGTGCGAAGAGCCAGAGCCCGATCGGCTTGGCGAGCGCCGCGAGGATGGCGATGAAGAGGAGGATGAGGGCCCAGCCGGATGCGGTCATAGTCGCTCTCCGATCAGAAACGTTCGGGCCGCAGCAGCGCGGCGACGAGATAGAGGAGAAGGAGCGCCGCCGTGCTGCCCGCGAGGATCAGGGGAATGTTCATCCTCAGGCCCGATCGCAGAGGCGTGCGTAGCCGAGCGTCGCGGCAAAGAGCAGGGCGGCCAGGCCGAGCCACAGGAAATCGGACATGGAAGGGTCTCCGGCGAAAGGACTCCGGGAGGAGCCGGTCAGTACGGGACCGCCGCTACGCCCCTTCGCCGTAAAGTTTCGCGGGCGATTCCGGCGAAACGCATAAAGTTTCCATAAAGATTGCGCGTTGCCGCTTGGCCGCGCCGCGGCGGCTGGCGTAAATGGAGGCATGACCTCGTCGCCGCCGGAAAAACGACCGTCGCCAGAGGCGCTTCTGCGCCAGGCGAAGCGCGAGGAGCGCGGGCAACTCAAGATCTTCCTCGGCGCCGCGCCCGGAGTCGGCAAGACCTTTGCTATGCTGGGCGAAGGCGCGGCGCTGAAGCGCGAGGGCGAGGATGTCGTCGTCGCGGTCGCCGAGACCCACGGCCGCGCCGAGACCGAGGCGCTGCTCGTGGGCATGGAGGTGCTCCCGCGCCGCGAGGTCGAATATCGCGGCCACCGCCTGACCGGGATGGACCTCGATGCTGTGCTGCGGCGGGCACCGGCGCTCGCGCTGGTCGACGAATATGCGCACAGCAACGTCGAGGGAAGCCGCCATCCCAAGCGCTGGCAGGATGTCGAGGAGCTGCTGAACGCGGGGATCGACGTCTACACGACGTTGAACATCCAGCATGTCGAGAGCCTCAACGACGTCGTCGCGAGCTTCACGCGCGTCCGCGTGCGCGAAACGGTGCCCGACGGCGTCTTCGAGGGCGCCGAGATCAAGCTGGTCGACTTGCCGCCCGACGAACTGATCGAGCGGCTGAAGGACGGCAAGGTCTATGTGCCAGAGGAGGCGAGCCGTGCGCTGGGCCACTTCTTTTCGAAGCCGAATCTGTCGGCGCTGCGCGAGATGGCGCTGCGCCGCGCGGCGCTCAGCGTCGATCGGCAGATGCTGCAGGACCTCGACGCGGGCGGCGTTGCAGGTACCTATGCCGCGGGCGAGCGCATCCTGGTCGCTATCAGCGAACAGCCGGGTGCGGATGCGCTGGCGCGCACCGCCAAGCGGCTGGCCGACGGTCTCAATGCCCCGTGGACCGCGGTGCATATCGAAACCCCGCGCAGTCGCGGCTTCGACGAGGAGGCGCAGCGCCGCGTCGCCGCCGCGCTGGGGCTCGCCGCGACGCTTGGCGCGACGATCGCGACCATTCCGGCCGAAAATGTCATCGTGGGGCTGAAAGGCCAGATCGAGGCGCAGCGCGCGACGCAACTCGTCATCGGCCGGTCGCAGCGGAGCTGGTGGTTCGAACTGCGCCACGGGTCGGTCGTCGAAAGCCTGATCCGCGGCTCGCAGGACCTGGCGATCCACGTCATCCCGTCGCCCGAACTCGCAGCGGCCGAGGGGCGCCGGGGAGCGTGGGCGCGGGGCTGGGGGCGGCCGCAGGCCTATGGCGCCGCGATGCTGCTGATCGCCGCGATGACCCTGCTCGCAAAGCTTGCAGAGCCGGTTATCGGACGCGGCGCGATCGACCTTCTCTATCTGGTTCCCGTCATCGTCGCCGCGACGCTGTACGGCCTCCGGCCGGGGCTGTTCGCGAGCATCGCCGCGGCGCTGGCGTTCAACTTCTTCTTCCTCGAACCCATCCACAGCTTCACCATCACCGACCCGCAGAGCGTGCTGACGATGCTGGTGCTGACCGGCGTCGCGGCCGTGACGAGCAATCTCGCGGGGCGCCTGCGTACCCGCGCGCAGATCGGCGTGCGCAGCGCGCAGGAAAACGCCGCGCTTGCCGCCTTCGCGCAGACGCTGGCGCGCGCCGCCGACCTCGACGCCACGGCCACCGCCACCTGTGAGGAGGTTTCGCGGCTGCTTGGCGTCCGTGCCGTGGTGATGATCGAAAGGGAGGGGATGTTGCGACCGGTCGTGGCGCGGCCGCCCGACGCGCAGATCTCGCCGGTCGATCAGGCGGCTGCCGAATGGTCGTGGACCAGCGGAGAGCCCGCAGGACGCGGCACGAACACCTTGCTTGCGTCGGACTGGCAGTTCCATCCGCTCAAGACCGGGCTGGGCGTGCTCGCGGTGCTCGGCATCGCGCGCGACGACGATCGCGACCCGGTCTCGGCCGACAAGGCTGCGTTGCTGGCGACATTGGTGGGGCAGGCGGCGCACGCGCACGAACGGCTGCGGCTGGAAGACGAGATGCGCGGCCTGTCGCTGCTCGAAGAGCGCGATCGGCTGCGCGCCGCGCTGCTTTCGTCGATCGGCCACGACCTGCGCACTCCGCTCACCGGCATCACCGCCGCGATCGAGGCGCTGGCGGGGGAGCATCCCGATGCCGCCGCGCTGCCGGTCGCGCGCGCAGAGGTGTCGCGGCTGCGCCGCTTCCTCGACAATCTGGTCGAACTGGTCCGGCTCGATGCCGGGGGGATACGCCTCGACGTCGAGCCGGTGGACCTGACCGATGTGGTCGCGGGTGTCGTCCATGACCTCAAGGATCTGCTCCGCGGCCATCCCATCGACTTTCAGGTTCCCGCCGGCCTGCCGCTGGTCCGCGTCGATGCCCGCTTGCTGCATCACATCCTGCTCAACCTGTTGGCCAACGCCATTCAACATGGCGGCAATGCGGGGCCGATCACCATCGCCGGGCGGCGGACGCCCGACAGCGTGACATTGACCGTGCGCGATCGCGGCGAGGGGATCGAGCCAGGCGCCGAGCGGACGATCTTCGATACCTTTGCCCAGGGCAGAGGCGGCGACCGGCATGGCGGCAGCGGGCTGGGGCTGGCGATCGCGAGGGGTTTTGCCGAAGCGCTCGGTATCGGGATCGCCGCGGCCAACCATCCGGAGGGAGGGGCCGCATTTACCCTGATTTTTCCGGGCGAATTGGCTATCCCGGCCGAATAGCGCCGGCTATCCGGCGGCCGTCAGCGCTGCTGCTGTTCGGTCATCCGTGCCCATTCGGCGATGCGGCCTTGCCGCTTGATCGTTTTCAGGCAGACAACGGTGGATAGCCGATGCACGCTCGGCAGCTTGGAAAGGTCGTGGCGGAGCAGTTCGTCGAGATGATCGACCGACCGCGCGAATATCTTGAGCATATAGTCGCTGTCGCCCGCGGTCGTGTGGCATTCGACGACGGCGGGGTGCGCCATCACCGCGGCTTCGAAATCGGCATGGGCATCGAGGCCGATCCGCACCTCGACGAAGCTCTGCACCGCGAGGCCGAGGGCGAAGGGGTCGAGGCGCGCGGCATAGCCGTGAATGACGCCCGATCCTTCGAGGCTGCGGACCCGCGACCAGCAGGGCGATTTGGAAAGGCCGACCGTCTCGCCCAGTTCGGCGAAGGAGCGGCGTCCGTCTTCTTCGAGCGCGGCGATGATTTTCCAGTCGAGTCTGTCCATGGGCGGCGGCCTCCTGCATCGGGCGCACGGTGTCGCGCGCGCCGGGTCGTTCTGCTGCGATTCGAAATTCCTTCTTCTGGGCAGAGTATTTTGCAATTGCGAAGAACGATAGGTCCATGATGAAGAGATTTTACGGAACAGCCGTCGGGACAGGTGCATCATCGTCGAAAAATTGCGGACAATGTTCGTTCCAAACAAACCTATCTTTCCGGCAGGCCGGGAGAGAGAGCCGAAGTGGCTGCGACGCATATCTTCGACGCGCCGCCCGAAGGGGCGGCGGCGGACTGGACGATGTCCCAGGACTGGCGGGCATTCACGCCCGCGCAACATTCGACCTGGCGCGCGCTGTTCGATCAGCAGTTGGCGGCGCTGCGCGGCTATGCCTGCGCGGATTTTCTGCGCGGCCTCGATATGCTGCGGTCGGTCGCGCCGGGCGTTCCTGATTTTGCCGCGCTCAACAGGCATTTGAAGCCGGCGACCGGCTGGGAGATCGTCGCGGTTCCGGGCTGGATACCGAATGAACCCTTCTTCGAGCATCTGGCGAACCGCCGCTTTCCCGCCGCCAATTTCCTGCGGCCGCCCGAACAGATCGGCTACAGCGAAGAGCCGGACATGTTTCACGACATCTTCGGCCATGTCCCGATGCTCGCAAGCCCCGCTTTTTCCGATTTTCTGGTCGCATATGGTCAGGCAGGGCTGCGCGCCGAAAGGCTGGGCGCGTCCGATTTCCTCGGCCGGCTCTGGCTTTATACGACCGAGTTCGGGCTTGTCGTCGAGAAGGGTGAATTGCGCGCCTTCGGCGGCGGGCTGCTGTCGAGCCATGCCGAGACGATTGCGGCGCTCACCTCGCCCGAACCGCGGCGCATCTGGCTCGATATCGAGCGGGTGATGCGGACCAAATATCATTTCGACGAATTCCAGCGCATCTATTTCGTGGTCGAGGGTTTCGAGGAATTGCTGCGCGCGACCGAGGAAACGGACTTTGCCAGCGTTTACAGGAAGATTGCGAGCGAAGCTGCGCTCGAACCCGAAGATGCCTTTCCCGGCGACCGCGCCTATGATGGTCCGCTGCAACCGGTCCGGCCGGGACCGGCCTTCATGAACGGGGAGACGCGGCGATGATCAGGCAGACGAAGGACGGGGGCACCGACATCTTCGAGACCGAGATCGACGGCGAGACGATCCAGTGGGACAATGGCCTGACCTATGCGCGCCATATCCAGACGCAGCAGCTTCTGTCGGCGCAGGTGCCGGTGTCGGACAAGCCCGACGAGATGCTGTTCATCATCATGCACCAGACGATGGAACTGTGGATCAAGCTGGTGCTCCACGAGGTGCGGCTGGTGGTCGAGGCGATCCGCGCCGACCGGCTGGAGCTTGCGGGCAAGGGGCTCGACCGCATCGCGACGATCCAGCGCCACATGATTCATAGCTGGGAAGTGCTCGCGACGCTGACCCCGCATGATTTCCTGACCTTTCGCGGGTTTTTGCGCCGCGCCTCGGGCTTTCAGTCGCAGCAGTATCGCGAGCTCGAATATCTGCTCGGCAACAAGCGCGCGGACATGATGGTTGTCCACAAGGACGATGCGGCGGCGATGGCGCGGCTGCGCGCGGCTTTCGAAGCGCCGTCGCTCTATGACGAACTGCTGAAGCTGCTCGCGCGGCGCGGGTTCGACATTCCGGCCGACCGGCTGGAGCGCGACTGGACCCAGCCCTATGAGCCGTCGGAGGCGGTCGAGAAGGCGTGGCTCGCCATCTACACCGACGTCGAGCGCCACTGGGATCTCTACACGCTCGCCGAGAAGATCACCGCGCTCGAATATTATTTTCAGGAATGGCGCTTCAAGCACATGAAGACCGTCGCGCGCGTCATCGGCCACAAGCCGGGAACCGGGGGCTCGTCGGGGGTCAATTATCTGGTCAAGGCGCTGAACCTCAGCTTCTTCCCCGAGCTCTGGTCGATGCGCACCGAGATGGTCGCGCCGCGCCAAGGGGGTGATTATGGGGGTGGGGATTATGCTCAAGGGACGGGCGCATGAGCCGGATGTGGGACATTTCGCAGCCGCTCCACGCCGCGGTGCCCGTATGGCCGGGCGAGCCGCCCTTCGCGCTCCACCGCCATGCGGTGATCGGCGAGGGCTGCCCGGTCAATGTCGGGGCGATGGTCACGCCGCTCCACGCGGGCACGCACGGCGATGCGCCGCTGCACTATGCCAATGACGGCGCGTCGTCGGCCGAGTGCGACCTCGAACCCTATATCGGGCCGTGCGTGCTGCTCGACGTCCGCCATGCGCGCGGCCGGGTGGAGGTGGACGATATCGACTGGGACGCGGTCGCGGGCGCCGAGCGGGTGTTGCTGCGCACGTATGAGAATTTCCCGCACGAAAGCTGGGATAGCGATTTCACCGCGATCGCGAGCGAGGTGATCGCGCGGCTCGGCGCGACGGGGGTCCGCCTGATCGGCACCGACGCCGCCTCGCTCGACCCCGAACAGTCGAAGACGCTCGACGCGCACCACGCCGTCAAGGCCGCCGACATGCGGATATTGGAGGGGCTCGTCCTCGATGACGTGCCGCCGGGCCGGTACGAACTCGTCGCGCTGCCGCTGCGCATCGTCGGCGCCGACGCGAGCCCGGTGCGCGCGATCTTGAGGGATCTGCCATGACCGGGACGCTCCTCGCCGCCGATGCCGCGGAACGCGACGCGGCCGATCCGCTCGCGGGTTTCCGCGATCGCTTCCAGCTCCGCGATGGCCTCATCTATCTCGACGGCAATTCGCTCGGCGCGCTGCCGAAGGCGACCGCCGACCGGCTGGCGCGCGTGATCGCTCAGGAGTGGGGCGAAGGGTTGATCACCTCATGGCTCGGCGCCTTATGGTCGACCGCGCCGCGCCGGATCGGCGACAAGATCGCGCGGCTGCTCGGCGCGGCGTCCGGCGAAATCATCGCGACCGACTCCACGTCAGTAAATATCTTCAAGGCGCTGACCGCCGCGCTGTCGCTGCGGCCGGGGCGGGCGAAGCTGCTCTCCGAGGCGACGAACTTCCCGACCGACGTCTATATGATGCAGGGGATCGAGGCCTTTTCGGGCGGGCGGGTGAGGGCGGTGACGGCCGACCCCGATGCGGTTCTGGACGCGCTCGACGATGAGGTCGCGGTGCTGCTCCTCACCCAGGTCCACTATAAGTCGGGCCGCGTCCGCGACATGGCACAGGTCACGCGCAAGGCGCATGACGCGGGCGCGCTTGTCATCTGGGATTTGAGCCATAGCGCCGGGGCCATCCCCGTCGATTTGGGCGGCGCCAACGCCGATTTCGCGATCGGCTGCGGCTATAAATTCCTCAACGGCGGCCCCGGTGCGCCCGCCTATCTGTTCGCCGCGGCGCGGCATCAGGCGGCGACGCCGGTGCTCTCGGGCTGGTTCGGCCACGCGCGGCCCTTTTCGTTCGAGGAAGATTATGATCCGGCGCCGGGGATCGAGCGTTTCCTCTGTGGCACGCCGCCGGTGCTCGGGCTCGCGGCGCTCGAGGCGGGCGTCGACCTGCTGCTCGAGGCCGACATGGGCGAATTGCGCCGCAAATCGTTGGCACTCGGCGACCTGTTCATGGAGCGGATGGAGCCCCTTTGCGCCCGCTACGGCTTCGCGCTGGCCAGCGAGCGCGACCCGGCGCGCCGGGGCAGCCAGGTCGCCTATGCCCATCCCCGGGGGTATGAGATCGTCCAGGCGCTCAAGGAACTGGACGTCATCGCCGACTTCCGCACCCCCGACGTGCTGCGCTTCGGGCTGACGCCGCTTTATCTCCGCTACCGCGACATCGTCGAGACGGTCGAGCGGCTCGAAAGGGTCTGCGCGACCGAGGCGTGGGCCAAGCCCGAATATCAAGAGCGGGCGGCGGTGACATGAGCGAGGTGTCGATGCCCTTCCTGCCCAAGTCGAAGGTGGCCGCGGTGCAGGCCGCGCCGGTCTTCCTCGATCCCGCCGCGACGGTCGACAAGTCGTGCGCGCTGATCGCCGAGGCGGCGGGAAACGGCGCGAAGCTCGTCGCCTTTCCCGAGGTATTCATCGCCGCCTATCCCTATTGGAACTGGCTGATGACTCCGATCGAGGGGGCCGAATGGCACGAACGCCTCTATCGCGCCTCGATCCTCGCCGAGGGGCCCGAGGTCGCGGCGCTGTGCGCCGCCGCGCGCGATCATGACTGCACGGTGGTGATCGGGATCAACGAGCGCGATCCGGTCAGCGTCGGCACCATCTACAACACGAACCTCATCATCGGTGCCGACGGCAGCCTGCTCGGGCGCCACCGCAAGCTCGTCCCGACCTGGGCCGAGAAGCTCACATGGGCGGGCGGCGACGGCGCCTCGATCCGTGTCTATGACACGCCCGTGGGGTCGCTCGGCACGCTCGCGTGCGGGGAGAATACCAACACCCTCGCGCGCTTCGCGCTGCTGTCGCAGGGCGAACTCGTCCACGTCGCCAATTATATCGCGCTGCTCGTCGCGCCCGCGTCGTACAATATGGCCGAGGCGATCAAGATCCGCGCCACCGCGCATAGCTTCGAGGGCAAGGTCTTCACCATCGTCGCCTGCTCGACGGTGAGCGAGGAGATCATCGTGGCGATGAGCGCCGACCGACCGGCGAACCGCGAATTGCTGTCGCGCCCGAACAGCGCCTTTTCGGGCGTCATCGACCCGCACGGCAACCTGATCGGCGACGCGCTGATCGACGACGAGGGCATCGTCTATGCCGAGATCGACCTCGGCGACTGCGTGCGCCCCAAGCTGATGCACGACATCGTCGGCGGCTATAACCGCTTCGACATCTTCAACCTGACGGTCGACCGGACTCCCCGCGCGTCGGCCCTGTTCGTGGACGAGGTCCCGCCCGCGGACGATCCCAGCGAGGAGAAGGCGTCATGACCGACCATCCCGCCACCATCGACCCGCGCGACGCCGTTCTCGGCCGGTCGCGCGTCACCGACACGCCCGAACTCGAGGCGTTCTACGACGACCTCGCGCGGCGCAACGCTGGCGCCTTCTGGAAGCGCGCCAATGCGATCGAGCCGTGGGAGCCCGAGACGCGCTATCGCCCGACGCTGTGGCGCTATGCCGATATGCGCGCGATGTGCCTGCGCGCGATCGACCTGGTGAAGCCCGAGGAAGCGGGGCGCCGCGTCGTCACCCTGCTCAACGACAGCGACGCGGGGCGCGCGAATGTCGCGGTCTGCGGCTGGCTGTTCAGCGGCATGCAGGCGATGCGCCCCGGCGAGATTACCCCCGCGCACAAGCACACCGCCTCGGCGCACCGCTTCATCATGGAAGGGAAAGGCGCCTATACCGTCGTCGACGGGCATCCTATCACGCTGGGCGCCAATGATTATGTGCTGACCCCGAACGGCTGCTGGCACGACCATGGCGTCACGGCCGATGGCGAGGTGTCGATCTGGCAGGACGGGCTCGACATCCCGCTGATGAACTGCCTCGAAACCAATTTCTACGCGGTGTACGAGCAGCCCGCGCAGACTGCCGCCTTCCCCTCGAACGACCTGCCGCTGAGCTATGGCGGCGCGGGTTTGCGGCCCGAGGGTGTCGGGGCATGGGACAAGCCCTATTCGCCGGTGATGGTCTATCGCTGGGATGCGGTGCGCGACGCGCTCTGGAACCTCGCCAAGGTTTCGGGCGGGACGCCCTTCGACGGGCATATGATGCGCTATGCGAACCCGCTGACCGGCGGCTGGGCGCTGCAGACGATGGGCGCGCATATGCAGATGCTGCCCGGCGGCTTTCGCGGGCAGGCGCACCGGCACACCGGCAATGTCGTCTATAATGTCGCGGGCGGGCGCGGCTATTCGATCATCGGCGGAAAGCGTTTCGACTGGCAGACGCACGACATCTTCTGCGTCCCCGCGTGGACGTGGCACGAGCATGTCAATCTCGACCTCAACGAAGAGGCTTTCCTCTTCTCGTTCAACGATTTCCCCGTGATGGAGGCGCTCGGCGTCCGGATCGAGGAACCCTATTCCGACCATGGCGGCCACCAGCCCGCCTGACTGCAAACAGACAGGATTAAATCCATGCGTTTCGTGACTTATCGCACGGCCCTGACCGAACCGCGGCTCGGCCTTCTCCACGACGGGCTCGTGGTCGACGTCGAATATTTCGGTGCCGCGATCGGGCAGGATCTGCCCTCGACGATGCTCGATTTCATCGACCTCGGGCCGATCGCGCCGCGCTTCCTGCAAGAGGCGGTGACCAACGCCTCGACCGCCGATTTCGTCGGCACCTCGCTGCCGCAAGCCAATGTCGCGCTGCTCGCGCCGATCCCGCGGCCGCGCAAGAATATCTTCGGCATCGGCCTCAACTATACCGAGCATGTCGCGGAATCGGCACGCAGTCTCGACACGTCGAAGGATCTGCCGCAGCAGCCGGTGATCTTCTCCAAGCCGCCGACCGCGGTCGCCGCGTGGGACGACCCGATCCGCCACAATGGGGCGGTGACGCAGCAGCTCGACTGGGAAACCGAGCTCGCGGTCGTCATCGGCCGCACCGCGCGCCGCGTCGCCGAGGCCGACGCGCTCGATCATGTCTTCGGCTATACGGTGATCAACGACGTCTCGGCGCGCGATTGCCGCCGCGCCGGGCAGTGGATCGTGTCGAAGGGACAGGACAGCTTCGCGCCGATGGGGCCGTGCATCGTCACGTCCGATGAAATTGGTGACCCGCAGGACCTGAGCCTCAAGACGCGCATCAACGGAGTGGAGAAGCAGAACGGCAACACACGTTTCATGCTGTTCAACGTGGCGCAGCTTGTCGCCGACATATCGAGCGTGATGACCCTCGAACCCGGCGACATCATCGCGACCGGCACGCCGGCGGGCGTCGGTGCCGGGCGCGATCCGCAGGAGTTTCTGTGGCCGGGCGACGTCGTCGAATGCGAGATCGAGAAGATCGGCATGCTGCGCAACCCGGTCGTCGCGGTCTGAGGCGCGCCATGACGGCACGACCCATCCGCATCGGGCAGATCGTGCCCAGCTCCAACGTCACGATGGAGACCGAGATTCCGGCGCTGCTCCGCGCCCGCGAGGCCATCGCGCCCGAGCGCTTCACTTTCCACTCGTCGCGGATGCGGATGAGGAAGGTGACCAAGGAAGAACTCGCCGCGATGGACGCGGACTCGGACCGCTGCGCGCTCGAATTGTCCGACGCCGCGGTCGACGTCCTCGGCTATGCCTGCCTCGTCGCGATCATGAGCATGGGGCAGGGCTATCACCGTGTGTCCGAGGCGCGGCTCCACCAGTGCACGGTGGAGAACGGCCACGCTGCGCCCGTCGTGACGAGCGCGGGGGCGCTGATCGAGGGGCTGAAGGCGCTGGAGGCGAAGCGCATCGCGCTCGTCGCGCCCTATATGAAGCCGCTCACGCAGATGGTCGTCTCCTATATCGAGGAGGAGGGCGTCGCGGTCGCCGACTGGCTCGCGCTCGAAATCCCCGACAATCTGGAAGTCGCGGCGCAGGATCCGATCCATCTGCTCGACCATTACAAGCGCCTCGACCTCACCGGCATCGACGCGCTCGTCCTGTCGGCCTGCGTCCAGATGCCCTCGCTGCCGTCGGTGCAAAAGATCGAGGATGCGATCGGCCTGCCGGTCGTATCGGCCGCGATCTGCACCGCGCACCAGATGCTGACGCGCCTCGGCTTGCCGACCGGGGTTCCCGGCGCCGGCGCCCTGCTCTCGGGCCGCTATTAGCCCTGGGATCTCAGGCGCGCTGGAATTGCAGCGCGTCGGTGAGTGTATCGCGCAGCCGCCGGTTCCAGCTTCGATCCTTGAAGGGTAGCCATTCGAGCGTCGCGGGATCGAAGTTCGGCCGAACCTGCAGCAGCGCTGCGCTCGCCTCGCGCGCCCGTGCATGTTCGCCCATCATCCACAGCGCCGAAATCTTGAAGACATGGCCGTAGACATAACCCGGCCGGCGGGCGAGGGCGTTGTCGGCTTCGATCACCGACCGGTCGTGGTGGCCGAGCATCAGCGTCGCGAGCGCCAGTTCGCCGAACTGGTGGAAATTCTGGGCGTCGAGCGGATTGAGGCGCAGTGCGGTGCGCACCATCGCCAGCCCGTCCTCGGGACAGCCCGACAGCGAATAGCAGCTCCCGAGATGCGCATAGGCGGACGACAGGCTGGGGTTGAGGGTAATCGCCTCCTGCATCAGCGCCGCGGCGCTGTCGTGGCGCCCGAGCCATGTATCGAGGATGCCGAGCAGCAGCCACGCTCGCGCGTCATAAGGATCGGTGTCGCGAGCTAACATGACCTGGCTGCGCAGCGTCTCGATCGACGTCAACGGCTCGCCATCGGCCCAGAGCTTCCATGCTTCCGCATAGGCTTTTTCGATCAGGATTTCTGCTGAGCCCGGCCGGGCCTGCGCCGCCATGTCCAGCAGATTATCCGCGATCTGAAGGTCGGCTACGGTCAAGCGGCGCATGTGCCAGCGCGCACGCCACAACAGTTCGTCGGCGTTCAGGTCATGAATGCTGCGGTCGCGCACCCGCTCTTCCTGATCGGTCGCGACCTGCATCGACACTGCGGCCACGACATCGGTCAGGATGCGATCGATCTCCACGGGCGAAACGGCATCGCCCAGTTCCTCGCGGTTCGACCAGAGCATTCGGCCGCTCCGCGCTTCGGACAGTGCGATGACGATGCTGCGGCCGAAACTCGATCGGCAGTGGAGCAGATATTCAACGCCCAGCCGGCGTCCCGCGCGCACCAGCGTATCGCCGGCCTGAATCTGAACCGGACCGGCCGATGCGCCGATCAGCGGCAGCCATCGCAGGCGGGTGATGCGTTCGGCGAGCTTGCCGGCGATATCGTCGATCCGCTCCATCTGCTGCGCGGGCAGTTCCTGCTGATGCACAACGATGCCGATGGTCGGCCGCCCGCTCGACGACGTCTGGTCGTCGCGCGGACCGACGGGAAGGGCGCCGGTTTCGGCCGCCTCGCGCGCGGCGGCGATCGCCTGCCGTTCCTCGCGCAGCCAGTCCTCGAAACTTTCTTCCCAGGCGATATCGATACCTTCAAGGAATTCGCCGCGCAACTGGACGACCTGATCGGGGTCGCGAATGTCGACGACCACTTGTTTCAGGTCGAGCGCAACCGCTTCATGATTGACGATCAGCAGCGGCGGATCGCCGATATTGACCAGCGGCCGCAGATTGGACAATTCACGGCGCAGGCTGGCCTGCGAATTGGTACGCTCGCGACTGCCCCACAGGCGTTCCTGCAGCCAGCGGCGCGACCGTTCGCCCGAACGCGACGTCGCCAGCATGGCCAGCAAAATGCATGATCTCTTCGACGGAATTAGAATCCGCGCCCCATCCGGCCCCACCAGCCGGAACGAGCCGATCAAATCCAGGCGAAACGCTGAATTCCCCGACACAATGTCATCCCCCACACCACGAGTTCTACATTAACTCCAGCGTGGGCCGCAATAGGTTCTTGTATCCGAAACCCCGTTACTTTTCGCGCAGGGTGTGACCGGTTTCGGAACAGCGCCGGGACCGTCGTCCGGCCAGAAACCGACCATTCGGGATGGGAGAGCGCTTTGGGAATTCAAGCATCTCCTCGTACCAGGTGCAGAGAAGTGCCGGGAATTCCAGGCAGATAGGCGATGGATATTCGGGGTCTTCGGAAAAGCCCGCGTTCGAACCGCTTATTAACGATTGTCTATTAGAGAAAGGAGCCTCGAATGAAAGCGGAGCCACGCCCATGTTTTTGAACGAAGGATTTGCTGCGGTGGCCGCGCTTGCCGCCACGACGCTGGCGACCCCGGCATCGACGGGGCAGATCAGCAAGACCATTCACCTGCGGGCGCATGTTCCGGTCTATTGCAACGTTGGCTGGTTCCCCCAGATCGGAGCAGTGTCAACCGGCGGCACGGTCGATCTCGGCGTGACGGAGGAATTGTGCAACGCGCCGCGCGGCTATCGCGTGATCCTTCAGCATCCGACCGACGTGCCCGACGCGGCGATCGTGATCGACGCCAATCGCATTCCGCTGTCGGACAGCGGCGAAACCGTGTTGTCCGATTCGGACCGGCCGGGATTCCATGTCCGGCAACTTGCCATCGACGTCGGGAGCGATCCCGAAAAGCTCAGCCATCTCGGCTTGCGCATCGAAGCCAAATATTAGGCGACCGGCGCCAGGGTCAGGATCAGCGTGTCGGCATAGGTGCCGGCGCGCTTGTCCGATACATCCTCCACCTCGACCTCCAGCGGGATTTGCTCGCCGCCGAGCCCCGCCCGCGGATTGACGAACCCTGCTTCTGAACCGAGCGTCAGTGGCTGGCCGCCGAAGCGGACTTCATAGGCGATCCGGTCCGCGCCGGATGCGCCGCCGCTGCCTTCACGCACCATTGCGCTTCCGTTCAGGCTCCGCGCCGTCACCGCATAGCGGCCGGTGCTGCGAACCGAAACGGCGAGCGACCGCGACCGGGCCGCGAAATCGAGGAAGTCGATCTCGCCATGAGATGAGGCGCCGGCGATATTGGCGCTCAGCACGTTGGGAACCTGAACCGTCACGGTCACGATACCGGGCGATTCATAGGGCATCGACAATTCGGTGGCATCGCACCAATAGCGCAAGGTGAACTGCTCGCGATAGACCCCCGCCGGAAGATCCTCGCGCAAATTGGTCAGGAACAGGCGCAGGCCGCTCTGCTTGCTCGCCTCGGTCGGGTCGAGCGTCACCTTGGCCGAACGCAGCAGCGCATAGGCTTCGCTGCGCGACGCGGCGATATTGTTTCCCGAATCGTTGCTGCGCCATTCGATCTGCGGGCCGGCGCTCGCCCCGACCCGCGACTGGACTGTCGAATCCTCGTCCAGGATTTGATAGATGACGGTCAGCGGCGCCGCGGTGTCGGACCCGGTGCGCCGGAAATTCAGCATCGTCGGCTGCATCACCTGGGCCGGTCCGGTCGCATCGAGCGGATCGATGCGCAGATCGGGCACGACCACCGGATCGATCGTCACGCATTGGGCGGCCGCCGGGGCGCAGAAGGCCGCCGGCGCGGCGGCGAGCGACAAGGTCATCATCAACTTCTTCACGCCATTTACCTCTCGTCCGTCGGGGTGATCGTGCCCACGCGGGCGATGCCCGAATCCGTTTCCGCGATGTCCAGTTCATAGACGATCGGCGGCGTTCCGGACATCTCGATGCGCCAGCGTCCCGCCTTGACCCCGCTGATCGCGAACTTGCCCTGGCGGTTGGTGAACAATTCGACGCGGCGATCGCCGCCGATCTCGGTCGCATAGCCGACGCGCAGTTCCAGCGGCTCTCCGTTTGGCGCCGTCAACTGCCCGATGGCCATGACATTATAGTCCGACCCGACGCTCACCACATAGCCGGCGCGATAAGGTGGCAGCACTCGCAGCGACCCGGTGCCGATATCCAGTCCCGCCGAGGCATTGGGAACGTCATAGACCAGCGTGCGCGGCGAATAGGACCCGATCTGCGGATAGAGGGCTGGGCCGAACGTGCCCGAGCGTGCCTGATAGCTGCCCTGCGATTGTTCGACCTCCACTTTCAGGCCCTGGCCGCTCTTATAGGGCCGGATGATCGCGAAGCCGTCGCTGATCGGCCGGCCGACCGCAAAGGAACCGCCGGCAAAGGCCAGCGAGGACGCGACGCGCAGCGACGTGCGCTGGTCGCTGATGCTGTCGGTCTGCGTCGAATAGGCGGTCGTATGTGCGAGGCTGAGGTCGGCGCGGTTCGCGACATAGCTGCCATTGGCGTTGAGGCTGCGCGTGTCGGGGCCGATATCGACGTTCGCCGACCCGCTCCACGCGCCGACCCCATAACCGCCCGAACTCTGATAGCCCAGGCGGACGCGATCGTTGCTGCTGTCATATTCGGCGCGGGCCGAGGAACGGATACCGAAGCGCCGGACGAGCGAAATGCGAAAGCTCTTGTCGTCGCCGCGGATGCCGCGGCTCCATTCGGCGTCGAAAACCAGGTTGGTCGCGCGGTCGAGGCGCCGGCCATAGCTGAGCCGGACCGAACGTTCATTGGCGAAACCGCGGCGGGCGTGGGCATAGCGCGCCTGAACGCCGACGAAGGACCCTTCGTCGATCGACTTGTTGTAGCTGATCATCGCATTGTATTGATAGGGATTGTCGGGCGCGAGCTGCCCGACCGCGCCGAACCGGCGGCTGCGCGCCTCGACCGTCGCGATTAGCGACGATCCGTTGGCGGTGCCCTGGGTCACGCGCTCGAGCGAGAAATTGGCCGCCCAGCCGTTGCCGCCGGCGGGAAGGTGGCTGAATGCGACATCGCCGCCGATCGTGCCCCAGTCGGTGCCGAGGACGATTTCGCTGCCCACCAGATAGGCCTTGTTGGCATATTGAAAATTGCCGCCGAGCGTCAGCCGGTCGGACAGACCGCGGCGATAGAAGCCCGAAAGTGCGATGTCGTTGCTATAATCGATTCCGCGGCTGCGGGTTTCGAGTACCCCGACGTTCAGTGAATATTCGGACAATCCCGCCGCGAGCTGGCTGCGTTCGATGAACATGGTGAAGGAAATGACGTCGCGCCGGCCGGTGTCGTCGGTGATCACCAGTTCGACGTCATTGCCGCCCTGCGCGAAAGGAAAGTCGCTGACATTGTAGGTGCCGGGCTGGAGCCGCATCGTTCGTACCATGCGCCCGTTGACGATCGCCTCGACCGTCGCGTCGCGATCGAGCGAGAAGGTGCGCCCGCCGCGCGGCGTGACGCTACGCTGCGGGTCGAGCAGGGCATAGCTGCGCGTCAGGCCGAGCCCGGCCAGGTCCATCGAACCCTGGAACCCGCGGTTCTGTGACGACACATCGCCCGCCGTCCAGCGGATGAGGCGCTTGGCATCGTCGTAGACGAGCCGCGACCCAGTGCGTCGGAAGCGCTTGTCGCGGCCGTCCCATTGCCCTTCGGATTCGAGCACGACCCCGCCCAGCCGTGCGGCGCCGTCGAACAGGAAGAAGGGGTCGTCGAAGCCGGTGTTGCTACCCTTGTGGATATAGTCGAGCGAGCCGCGGATATTCACATAGGCGGAAAAGTCCTCGGGCGCGGCGAATTCGCCGATCGTGTCGCGATCGCGGGCGGCGATGCCTATCGAGCGCAGCGCGCGATCCTGCGTCGCGATCGTCAGCGTCAGTTCGAGCGAGCGCTTGTCGAACTGCAACGGCAGTCCCAGTCGCTCGAAGGCGGCGAGGGGAGCGAAGCCGTCCTGTGCCGGCGTGCTGCGCAACTCGGCCAGCTTATCGGTGGACAATTGTCGCGACAGCAGCGTGGCCAGGCCTTCTACCGATAGCAAGAGAGCGTCATCGGGGGTGATCTGGGCATCGACATCGCCCAGCATCCGCGGGCCGTCCTTCACCGGCACGACGATCGTCATGGTGCGGCCGGTACGGTTCAGCCGCGGTTCGTCTGCGGGTGGCGGTGCTGCGGCCGGAGCCGCTTGCTGCGGCGGTTCGGGGGCAGGGGATGCGGCGGTTGTGGGCGCCGGTACTTCCTCGGCCTGATCGAGAACCGCGCCCAGCCCGCTGTAGCCGCGAATCATCGCACAGACGGATAGCGGGCGCGGAATGCAGCGGGGGCGCGGTGCGGCATCGCGGGGCGCCTGCCAGGAACGGATGCCGGGCGAAAGCGCCGCGCGTGGAGTCAGGCCGTCAGCAGGGCCATCCCACGCCAGCGCCTGAGAACTCCACGCCATGGCGGCCGCAACGGCGACGGTGCAGACCCCGAGTGCCCAACCCTGTTTTCGTGCCCCCCGCACTTTTTGCTCACCGTCCGCGGCCGGACAGGATCACTTCCGCGGTGCCGTCCGGGCTTTCCAGATCGATGGGGGCGATGAATTTACGGCTGGTTTCGGGTCCCACCAGGCCAAAGCCGATCATCTGCTGGACATCGCTGTCACCCAGCGTGCGGCGAAACATTTCCTTGCCCGCCGCATCGCGCTGCACCAGCGTCAGCGAACCGCTGCTGAGATAGCCATAATTCCGTCCGGCGTTGTGGACGGTGAAGGCGATGCGCGCCGGCGGAGGCGGGGCGTCGGGTGCGGCGCCAGCAGGCTGATCAGGGCGCACGATTTCCGCACTTTCCACGCTCAGGTCCGGGGCGCCCGCGGTGATCGACGCGACATTGACCATCGCCTGGAAATTATAGAGGATCTGGATCGTCGACTGGCCGCCCGGAATCTCGACCGGCAATTGTGCGACCTCGGCATAATAATGCCGGCTGTGGTCGACTTCCGGATCGCCGATATACTGGATGCGAAAGGCCTGGGTCGCGCCCGGCGGGATGATCGCCTGCGTCGGAAGGGCGATCAGGTCGTCGGTCGGGCGGTCGGACGCCTTGACCGTATCGGGCAGCAATTCCGCCTCGACCAGCCGGATCTCGACCGGCAAAGGGGTGGTGCCGGTATTCTGGACCCGGATCTGTCCGCCCATGTCGCGTCCCGCCATCTTCAGGTCGAGAATGACGGGCTGGACGGTCATCGCGGCATGCGCTGCGACGGAAAACAGGCTCATCAGCATCGCCAACGCGGCGAAGACGGAAAACTTCGACTTCAACATGTCGCCCCCAGACAAGGCGCCGCCAGAGATGCGGCGCAAATATTGCAGCAGGCGCCGGATAGCCGGCGCCTGCCTGGATCATCTCGTTATCCGTTGCTCCAGTGCCACGGTGGAGCCATCGTCATGACAGCGGCTGAAGCGTGACGGTAATCACGTCCTGATAGAGTCCGGCCAGCAACGGTCCGGACGCGCCGTCGCGTCGCACGCTCATCTTGACATCGAAATTGCGATTGCCCGGAGGCTGGACGGTGTGGATGTAGGTGTCGCTGGCGCCCGCGCTTTGCGGCATCCAGTTCACGATGCCCCATCCATTGGCGCCGATCGGTGTCGGATTGTTGCTGGTGCCCGGGGTAACATCGTCCTGCCACTGGGCGCTGTACACCATGTTCCGCTTCCAGGTGAAACCGGCGGGCAGCGGCGGCGGCGAGGCCCCCGCGTAGGTCGTGTTCACGAGGCCGCCATTCTGGCTCGTGATCATGATCTCATGGCTGGTGTTGCACATCGCGGCACCGCGGACGCGGATCGCATAGGCGGTGGTCGTGTCCACCGCTGTACCGTCGGGGCTGGCGAGCGCCGTTGACGGGATCGTCCAGGTATTACCGGAAAATTGCCCGGCGTTCGCGGGGCCGGCGGCCGATATGAAGGTCCAGCTCGTCGGCAGGCTGCAGATCGCTTCGGCATTGCCGATGACGTCGACTGCCGCGTCGTCGGTGGTTTGGGCCACCGTCTGGGCCAGGGCCGGCGCGGACGAGGCCGCAAGCGCCGCGACGCCGAAAAGGGAAAGGATGGATTTCATGACGGATAGTCCCCCATGGGTTTCGATGGAATGATGGCGCGACAACCGGGTCATGGGTTCGTCGCCAGCGTGATGGTCACGGTTCCGCGATACTCGCCGACCTCCAGCATCAGGTCGGACTGCTCCACGTTGTTCTGGTTCAAAGTTTCCAGCGCGGAAATCTGAAGTTCCAGTCCGGGCGCCGGGGCGGCGTGGGCGCCGGCGACCGGAGGAAGAAACGCCAGGTCCCCTCCGTTGTGCGGCCGCACGCCAAGAGGCGACGACCAACCGATCAATGTTGCGTCATAGGTCACCTTGCGCGCCATATAGGCAGGCTGGGCATAGGCCGGCAGATTTTGCAGCTCCATCGGGGTCGCCGTCATCGTCAGCTTGTGCGACGTATTGCACCAGGCGTCGGCGATGATCGTGCTGTTGCCCTGCACCATTGCGCCGGTCAGGCTGCCGTCGAGCGTCCCGTCGGGACCGCTCAGGTCGCCGACGTCGATTTCGTCGCTGACCGGCGTGCCCATGCCGCAGGCACCGTCCACGGTCGCGTCGATGTCGATCTGCTGCGATACGCTGTCCGCATGGGCGATACCCGGCACAGCCAAGGCTGCGATCCCGGCCATCAACAATTTGCGGCGATGAAACATTATCGTCACTCCCGTATTTGAGCCAGAATCACTGCGCGAGCGAAATGGTGAGGCGAACCAGACCGGCGTAGCCGCCGGCGATGGGGCGCAGATTGTCGGCTACGGTCGGGTCGGAAATCTTCAGTTCCATATCCCCGATATTGGCCTGCGTGATGTTGAATTCCGCGCCATCGCTGTCGGTGCTGACAACGGGAAGATCCTGGTCGTTCCACTTGAGCGAGGCGGTATAGTCGACGCGATTGGTGAAGGACGTGAAATCGGCCACCGTCGTGACGGTATCGTGCCGCAGCGGCTCGGCCACGATCTTCACCGTCGACGGCGCGTTGCAATAAAAGCCGGTCTCCAGCGTCAGCGTGTCGTTCTGCGCGAACTCGGTCACCAACTGGCCGGTCGTACCGGTCAGGTTGCCCAGGTCGAGCGTTTCGTCCTGCATCCCCAGTTCCGAACAATAGGACGGGATGGTCGACTGAACGATCAGCGTCTTGCTGTCCACATTCTGCGCCGATGCGGGAACCGCAAAGGCGGAGGCGCCCACCAGGAACGCGCTAAGCAGGGTGATTCTCACGATCTTCTCCTAAAACTCGTCCGCAGGGCGGAGGGTGAGCGATGAGGGCGGGTCGCCGCGTGCCATCATGACATCGGCGAATGAATATTTGTCTGTCATGCACGCACCGCCAGTTCGACGACGATGGTGTCGCGATAGCGGCCCAGCACGGGTTCATCCCCTTCGCCGGGTGCGTTCCAGCGCAGGCGCATCGTTCCGGTGCGGTTGATCGCGGTGGCGTCGCCCGACGACCATCCGTCCCCCGTCCCGAACACGCAGCGTCCGTGCGGCTGGTCGGTCAACTGGTCGGCGCCGCACCAGCCGAGGGCATTGGGGCCCGCATCGGTGTTCACGTCGATCGCGACGTCATAGGCGATACGGTCCGCAATTCCTTCGCGCATCTGCTCGGCGGCAAAGGCGCCTTCGTTCGACCGCACGCGCAGCAAGAATGGCGCGTTGCAATCGAGCCCGAAGCGGGCCTCGACATCGCCGGCGCGATTGAAGTCCAGTCGCTGTCCCAACACCGGCGGCGACGCCATCCGGCAACGCGCCGGAACTTCGCCGCGCAGGTCGATCCGCAACTCGGTCGGATCGCCGAGCGGTGCGTCATGCGCCGTATAGCCCGCGCCGAGCGCCGATAGGCCCGCGTCCGCCGCAGAGGCGGTTGCCGCGTTGCCGAACCCGCCGAGCAGGAGCAGCAGGGCACAAGCCTTGGGCAGGGGAAGGGTGAATCCGCGCATGAAACGATCCGATGGCCGTCCGAACAGAGCGTCGAAAACCGATCCTCTCGCCCCGCCATCGTGACGACGGGGCGAGAGGGGGTTCACCATTAGCTGGTGGTGGCGGTGAAGGTCACCGAACCGCTATAGCTGCCGGCGACGGCGCGACGGTTCGTCGCATCCTGAAGGATCTCGATCGAATCGGCGCCGCCAAAGCGCTGAAGGCCCGTTTCGAACGCACCGCCCGAGTTGCCGGTGGCGCTCGCAGTGCCGCTCGTACCGGTGGTATCGAGGACGAGGTCTTCACCCTGGCCCACATAAACGCCCGCATCGGTCGTGACCTTCACGTCGAAGCGGTTGGTGAACGACCCGACATCGCCCGTCGTCGCCGAGCTGGTCAGCGCAGCCACGGAAATCGTGACCGTGGCGGCATTGTTGCACCACACGTTGCCGAAGCTGCGGTTGGTTTCCGTCTGGCCGATGAACTGGCCATTGCCACCGTTGGTCAGATCCACGGTAATGTCATTCTGGTCCCAGCCCGGAGCCGACTGCGCGCCCGATTTATGGGCGTCGATACCGCAAGCCGGAGCGACGGTTGCGTTCAGGGCGATTTCGCCGGTGCCGGTCGTGTCCGCATAGGCGGGCGAAGCGGCAAGCAGGCCAATGGCCGAAACAGCAGCAAACAAGGTCTTCATCTTTTCCTCCACAAAAGTCCCCGGCCCGGCGGGCCGGATTTCAGCGTCCCGGAAGACCGTCCCCCCTCCCCAAATGGCGGGAATCCGGCCCCATTTTTACGCGCCGATCGCTCGGCGCGCATCCGCCTGTCCGCGCCGGGATTGGCCACGAACCTGCGGCGGGGCCGATGGCCCCGAGATTGGGCCTTGCCCCGAAGGGCGCAGCCGCAATTCCGCCGGCAAGCACGCGGCTCGCCGACAAAACTCATTCCCGGATTGCATGTGTGTTGGCATTAAGGCCGATGACCGCTTCGATCCTTGGTGATCGAATACCGGTCACAGGACGGACGACCCCACGTCCCGTCCTTGTTCCCCCACAAGATTCAATCCTTAACTTTTACCTAACCCTTGTGACCGCGATGCCGTCCTTCAATCGTGAAAAAATAGTCCTTTTATCGTGAATAGAGTCGAGCGGTTTCCGTATCTTTTTGGGACAAATGCAAAGAGTTGGCCGCAAACCGGGCGTTTCGATGGTTTACGAGATCAAGGGGCGGGCCGGGCGACTGCCGTCGATATGCGACGAAGGCCGCTGGACCACGCTGGATTCCATCGCGATTCGTCCGAGTCGCCGGGATGGGCGGTTCTGTCCGCTTCCGGATTCGCCTGCCCAATGCGATATTAGCTAAAAGTGAAGATGTCGACGTTGTGCTTTTGACGCACGCAGGCGGCGGCCGGATCAACCAGTAAAAGCGCATCATCCTGATCCATAAACCTCCCCGTGGACATCGCCAGCGGCGTTCCGACCGGTGTGGGATTGGGGAAGGGGGTGGGAGGACTCGCTCACGGCGGTGGCAGACTGCGCTTGTGCGGGTTGCGTCGCGAGCGCGAGAGCGCGAACCAGCGCTCCGTTCGATGATGGATCGGCGCTGAAACGACATGAAGGCCTTCCGGCGATGTGCGCCGGCGCAATGATGGCACGACCTTGCCCGGAGGACAGAGCGACCGCGGCGGACGAATTTACCGAACAATTCTATTGAATTATAACAGAATCTTTCGTTGCGTGGCTTGCCTCGGCATGGAACTCCTGCAAAGGGTCGCGCTGTGGGTTGGGCGCTCAGGGACCGGATGTGACGATCTAGGGATGATGGATCTCGAAACGGTTCTGATCGTCTGCTTCGCGATTGCGGGACTTCAGGCGCTGGCCTGGATTTTCGTCTGGCTGGCGTGGCGTCACCTGTACGAACTGCGGTTTCTAGCCGCCGGCTTCGCCGCTATCGCCCTTGGCCTTTTGCTGATGATCCTGCGCGGGGTGGAGCCGGCGGTCTGGACCGTCGTGCTCGCCAATATCGTCATCAAGCTCGGCCTCGTCCTGCTCGCCGACGGCCTCGCCCGCTTTCTGGGGCAGCCGCGCCGCGCCTGGCTCGGCATTCCGCTGCTCGCTCTCTATATCCTATCCTGGACCGTCGCGGTCGCTATCGATCCCGCGAATGTCGCCGTCCGCATCCATCTGTCGACGCTGTTCACCGCGGTCATGATGTCGATCATGATCCTGTGTCTGGCGCGCGACCGGACGCAACCGGCGCTGCTGCGCTGGATCGCGATCGGTTTCCTCGCCGAATATATGTTCGCGAGCATCGTGCAGAGCGCGATCGAGTATGTCTCGGGCGCCGCCGCGGGATCGGTGCTGGCCGACCGCCACGCCTGGTACCTGTTGCAGGGCGCGCTGTTCCAGATCGCGTTTTTCGCCTGCCTGCTGTTCATGGTCAGTGCGCGGCTGTCGGCGCATCTGCGCGAGAAGAACGAGGCGCTGTCGCGCGAAATCGCCGAACGCCGACGCCTCGAGGCACAACTCAGTGCCAGTATCGAGACCGAGCGCGCGCTGCGCGACGAGCAAACCGATTTCATGCGTATCGTCAGTCACGAATTCCGCACCCCGCTCGCGATCATCCGCAATTCGGCGGAGATGATCGGCCTCGCGGGTGACGCGGCGCCGGCGGCAGTTCGCGAACGGATCGCGGGGATCGGCGAAGCGCTCGACCGGCTGTTCGCGCTGATCGACCGCTTCATGGCCGATGACCGCGAGGCCGGCTTTCAGCCCGAGCCGATCGAGGTCGGCCTCCTGCTCGAAAGCGTGCGACTGCATTTCGCGATGACCGACCAGGATGGGCGCCTGAATATCTCGATCGCCGATCGCGGTCTCCGCCTGTTCGCCGACCCGGAGATGCTGGGAACCGCCATCATCAACCTCGTCGACAATGCGCTCAAATATTCGGATCGCCCGATCGAGATCGACGCGCACGATGACGGGGGCGGCCTCGTCATCCGGGTCCGCGACCGCGGTATTGGCATTCCGGCGGAGGAGCTTTCGCGCATCGGCCGGCGCTTCTTTCGCGCATCCAACGCGGCGACGCGGGCCGGCACCGGACTCGGCCTCTATTCGTCGCGCAAGCTGCTCGCCTATCATGACGGCATATTGCGCCTGTTCGGTAACCCGGATGGGGGGACGACCGCCGAAGCGCGCGTGCCGCTGCCGGACGTTGCAGGTCGCGAGCGGCGGTCGCTGGAAGGCGCGATGGCATGACATCGATTCTGGTCGTCGAGGACGAGCCCCGGCTGCGCGCCGATCTGGTCGATTTCCTGACGCTCAGCGGCTTCGCGGCAACGGGGGTCGCGGCCGCCCGGGATCTGCGCCGGGTGCTAGCGGACGGCGACCCGCCGGCGGTCGTCGTCCTCGACGTCGGACTGCCCGACGGGAACGGTTTCGACCTGGCCGCCGAAATCCGCAGCAGCCATGACTGCGGCATCATCATGCTGACCGCGCTCGACGACAGCGTGGATCGCATCCGTGGGTTCGACAGCGGCGCCGATATCTATCTGGTCAAGGACAGCACGCTGCGCGAAATCGAGGCGGCGATCCGCAGCCTGCTGCGACGGACCGGCAGGGCGAGCGGCGGCGCGAATGGCGTTGACCGGTGGGTGCTGAACGGCGCCGACTGGCTGCTGACCGCGCCGAACCGGCATACGATCAAGCTGACCGCGACCGAATTCGCCTTTCTGAACCTGCTTTGCGGCCGGAGCGGGGAGGTTTGCGCCCGCGATGAATTGATCGCGATTGCCGCCCGCCCGCGTTCGCACTTCGACGACCGGCACCTTGATGCGGTGGTCAGCCGGCTGCGCCGCAAGATAGAACGCCGTACCAATCTTTCGACGCCCATCAAGGTCGTCTATGGGGTCGGTTATACCTTTACGGCTCCCGCGCTGGTGGAGTGATCGCGCAAGCCGCTCCCTCCTTCCGAAGCAGCCGATTATCCCAGGAGCACGGCGAGCAGGCCGGCCAACAGCCCGGCGATGGAGAGCCTTTTCAGAAGCCGGCTCGGCCGCGGTTCAGGACGCAGCAGCGCCGCGAGCAGGATCAGCGCTGTCAGGATCCAGAAGATCGCGGTAAGCGGCGCATCGTTGCCGGCGAGCATCCGTGCGAGGAAAGTCAGCGCCAGCGCGAGCGGCACGCCCCACAGCGCCGCGTCCCACAGGCTGCGCAGCCGCGGCTCGTGGAGGCCGCGGCGCGCGCGCTTGCCGAGCCAGATCGAGGTGCCGGTCGCGACGACGATGGTGAGCGCGAGGCCGAGGCCGAAATAGGCGAATTTGACCGGTAATCCCCCAAAATTGCCGAAATGGAGATTATAGGTCGAGGCGGCCATCTGTTGCCCGATATGGCCGTCGGCGAGGCCCACGGCGCCGAGGAAGCGTCCGTTCGCGTCGAAATTATAGCTTTCGCCGTAAATCAGCCGCTGCGGATGCTCGGCGAGAAGCTGGACATGCTGGCCGCGCGTGCCGGGGTCGTGGAGGATGATGTAGGTCGGGCGCAGCTCGGGATGGGTGGCGGCGATCCACGCGAGGGGCGTCGCAACATCGGCGAGCGGAGCGGAGCGCGCGTCGGGCTTGCCCTCGCCGCCGAAGATCGGGGCGTAGGCCGCCTCGACATCGCCCTTGTAGAAGCTCGCCGCGAGGCCGTAGGCGCCGATCGTGCCGAGCCCGATCATTGCGCCGGTGAGCGCGATCGCAAGCGCGAAGGGCAGCGACCAGACGCTCAGCCGGTTGTGCCAGTCGGCGAGCCCGACTCCTTCCTTGTCGCGGGCGCGGAGGCGGAAGGCGTCGCGGAAGATGCGCGGGTGCGCGATCACCCCCGACAGCGACAGGGCGACGATCATCACCCCCAAAATGCCGACGAGGATCAGGCCGATCAGGCCGGGGATGTTGAGCCGGTAGTGGACGGCGAGGAGGAATTCGGACCAGGCGTTGCCTTCGGGCCCCGCGATCGCGCCGGCCTGGTCGACGTGCACCGCCTGGCTGTCGGTCGTGATCGTGGCGCGCGGCAGGTCGGGGACCGGGAGGTGGACGTAGAGGTGCGTCGTCGCGGGCTTGCCCTCTTCGGTCGCGAGGACCGCGGCGACCGCGCTTTGCACCGCGCCCGGCGCGATGCGCGCCATTTCGGGCGCTGCCGGCTGCTCGATCCGCTGCCATTCCTGATAGAAGACGACGATCGTGCCCGTCAGGCAGACGAGGTAGAGAAGCGCCGAGGCGAGCAGCCCGATCGCGGCGTGCGCCGAGAGGGCGCGCTGCACCATCCCCTTGTCGACCGGTCCTGTCATGCCGCCCCTCCGATCCAGATCAGCCCGAGGCTCGCCGCCGTGGGGAGCAGCAGCCAGGCGAATTGCGTGCGCCGCCGCGGCATCATGAGCAGCGCGAAGGCGAGGATGCCCCAGAGGAGCGGCAGCAAGAGCAGGGTAAGGCCGTTGCCGTCGGCCTCCGCCCAGCCGCCGAGCCCCGCGAGCGAGCGCGCGGCGAGCGCGGCGAGCAGTGAGGTGAGCATCGCGAGCGGCACGGTGACGAGAAAGGTCAGCAGGCGGCGTCCGATGCGGCGCGGCTCGCCCTTCGCGGGGAGCATGTGCGCCTTGCGGTCGGAGGCGCGCGTCTTGCCCGGGCGCGATGCCGCGGCGGCCTGCGCGAGGAGCAGCGCCGCCACTCCCATGCCGAACAGCGACACCATCGCCGCGCCCCACGCGCCGTTTCCGGCTATGCCGAGCGCGGCGCCGACGAGGAGCAGCGCCCACGCCGCGCCGTTCAGTGCTGCCGAGCGCCGGGGCAGGCCCCAAGCGCGGCGAAGCAGCAGCACGCCGAGGACCGCGGCGGCCGCGCCGGCCCAGACGAGGGGCGAGGCGCCGCTCACCGGAAGCGATAGCCGACGGTCGCTATCACGTTGCGCGGCGCGGCCATGAAACAGTCACCGCGCGCGAGGCAGGAGGCGAAATATTGCTTGCCCAGGAGGTTGGTCGCGTTGACGGCGAAGCGCCAATTGTCCCACCTGATCTCGGCGAGCGCGTCGATCGTCGTGCGCGACGGCGTGACGATCGACCAGACCGGGCTGGTCGAGACGCTCTTGCCGCTATAGACGACGCCGCCGCCCAGTCGTAGCTGCGCTTCGTCCGGAAGGCCGAAGGTTTTGGTCGACCAGAGCGACGCGGTGTGGCGCGGCATATAGTCGAGGCTGGTGTTGGTTTCGGACTTGAGCTTCGCATAGCCGTAGTTGGCGAGCAGCTCGAAATTGCCGGGCAGTGTGTGGCTGGCCTCGATCTCGAAACCCTTGGTGTTGAGCACGCCCGACTGGGCCGTGCCACCGGCGGCGAGATAGAGGACGCGGTTGCGTTCCCTGATCTTGAAGGCGGTCGCGGTGACCAGCGTGTTCGGCGTCGGCTGCCACTTCACGCCCGCTTCGTACTGCGTGCCGGTCTGCGGCCGATAGGGGTCGCCGAAGCTGCCGTCGCCATTGTCGATCCGGCCGGCGACCGGCAGGAAGCTTTCGGTATAGCTGAAGAAGGGCGAGAAGCCCGCGCCGATCTCCCCGATGATGCCGGCGCGGAAGGTGGTGGCATGATCCTTCTGGCCCGACGAGCCGGTGACGCGGTCGCGGCGAGCGCCGAGCACGACCGAGATGCGGTCGTAGAAGCGGATCTGGTCCTGGACATAGATGCCGAGCTGCTTCTGGCTTTCCGAGATGAAGGGATCGGCGGGGTCGTAGGTCGTCAGCGCGTCATAATCGATGTCGTAGAGGTCGACGAGCTCGAAGCCGCCGGCACTGCGTTTTTGCACCTTGTTCCAGCTATAGTCGATGCCGACGAGGAGCTTGTGCTCGATATCGGCACCGGTGCCGAAGTTGAACTCGACATTATTATCGGTCGAAAAGACGTTCATCCGCGCATCGCTGGCGTCCGCGATCAGGGCGATCGTGCGGCCGTCGGTTCCGTAGACCGAGAAGGGATCCTGCGGGTTCGTGTAGCTGTCGGCATAATGGGTGTTATATTCGAGGTCGCTGTCGATATAGCGCGCCTTCAGGCTGAGCTTGACGGCGTCCGAGAAGCGGTGGGTGATCGACCCGCCGCCTTGCAGCGAACGGCCGGCATAGCGGTCCCAGCCGGCCTTGCCGACGAAAGTGTAGCGATCGAGCTGCTCGCCGGCGATCGGGTTGGGCCTGAAGGTGCCGACTATCGGCAGGAATTGCGAGGTCGAACCGGTGTCGTCCTCCTGATAGAGGCCGGTCAGAACGACGTCGGTGTCGGGCGTCGGTTGCCAGCGGATCGAGGGTGCGAACATCACGCGGTCGTCGGGCACATGGTCGACAAAGGTGTCGGCATCGCGCGCGCGACCGACGAACCGGACCGCGAGATTGTCGGCGAGCGCGAGGTTGACGTCGCCCAGCACCTCCTTGCGGTCATAGCTGCCGTAGACGAGGTTGATTTCGCCGCGCGTGGTGAAGTCGGGCGTCTTGCTGACGAGGTTGACGATACCGCCGATCGAGCCCTGGCCGAACAGCACCGATGCGGGGCCGCGCACGATCTCGACGCGGGAGAAGTTGTAGGGGTCCGACGTGATGCTGGCATAATAGGAGAAGATGTCGCGCATGCCGTCGCGGAACTGCAGCGCGTCGAGGCCGCGCACGTTGAAGCCGTCGACGCGAGTGTCGCGGCCATAGGGATTGGCGAGGACCCCTGCGGCATATTTCACCATGTCGCTGATGTTGATCGCGCCCTGCGCCTCATATTGCTCGGCGGTGATGACCTTGATCGGCTGCGGAAGCTCGGTCAGCGCGGTATCTGTCTTGGTTCCCGCATAGCCGGTGACGACGATCTGGTCCTGCGACTGCTCTTCCGTCGATGCGGTCTCGTCAGCGAGTCCCGGCGCGCTTGCAAGTGCGGTGCAGATCAGCAGGGTGAAACGCGCGGCTGTCATGAAAGGCCCCCTTCGGCTCGATTGCTCGTCGAATGGCCGACTAATGCGAGTCAATCTCATTAGCAACGTTTATTGTGAAATTTCTGCATCCGGCGTTGCGGGCCCCGCGCCGTATCTACCCGTGCGCCGACCGCACGATGTTTTTGAACTGGCCGGGGCGATGCCGGGCAGAATGACGCCATGCCAACCAGGATCAGCGGGGGCAGACGGTGGCGAACGACTTGGTCGCCAGTTCGAGGAGGGGGGCGGGCTTTAAGTATAACCCATTGAATAATAATGGTGAGCCCTGCTGGGTTCGAACCAGCGACCTACTGATTAAAAGTCAGTTGCTCTACCGACTGAGCTAAGGGCCCGTTGCCATTTTTGGCACCGCCGGCAGCGGGAAGAAGCCCTCTTGGCTGCGAAGCGAGGGGCCAACTATCACGCCGTTCTGGGCATTGCAACGGCCTTTCCCAAAAAAGATCGCATACCTTTTCGGCCGATGGACCAGGCTGCAATCAGGCTCTTCAAACGAGACCTTAGCCCATGATTTGACACGCGCGCATCTTTGCCGGGCTATAGGCTGCGCGCTGCATACAGCGATGGTTGAATGAGGTTGCACGCCGGCCGGCTGTCCGGCCGCCGCTATTCGAAACCAAGGCTCGCTTGGTGGATAAGCACAGGACGACGATGGGAGAAGGGGGGCCCGTGCAAATTACCTCACGTAGGTTGTCGTTCGCGGTATCGAGATGCGCCCGTGCGTTTCCGATGCTCCAACCCTCGATCGCTGCTGAAGATCGGGAAGCGGTCGGGGATAGCCGTCACTCTTCGAAGCCGTATGGTTTATTTATTTGATTATATAAGATAATTTTCCGCCCTGTAAGCTGCTGACGCAAGCGACCCCACATTTTCGTGAAATCCAATGGCGTGTATCGGAACCGAACGGGAAATGGACGGTCCCTCTCCGAACAAATTTTCTCATACACAAGCCCGTATAACACCCTGATTTTCTGGACAGCTCTTCTTTTCGCTGGATAAGAATGACCTCCAAGTGGGGGGTGGATGATTCGAATTCGAATATTCGTAGCGACGTTGGTCGCGGCGAGCTTTTCTACTGTCGGCAAAGCACAGGAAACGACGGACCCGGGCGTCTTCGTTGAGAGTCCTCCCGTATCACCCGCCAGCGTGAAACTTTCAGCTGCGCAACTTTTCGAATTGGCCGACGAGGCACGGTCGCGCCGCGACTTCATAACGGCGGAATCGGCCTATCGGGCGCTCACCAAGGACCTCGATATCGAACTGCGTACCGAGGCGCGATTCCGCCTCGGAATGATGCTGGCCGACGATCTCGAGCGCTATTCGGATGCGGCGATCGAGTTCCGTCGCATCCTCGACGACAAGCCGGATGTCGCACGGGTGCGGCTGGAACTGGCGCGCATGCAGGCCATGCTTGGCAATCTCGCCGCAGCGCGCAAGGAGTTGCGCGCTGCCGAGGCCGCGGGCCTGCCGCCGGAGGTCGAGCAGATCGTGCGTTTTTATTCGCGCGCCCTCGATGCCCGAAAGCCTGTGGGCGGCTCGATCAAGGTGGCGCTCGCGCCCGACAGCAACATCAACCGCGCTACTCGCTCCGACACGCTGGGCACGGTGATCGGCGACTTCGTCCTCGACGAGGAAGCGCGGGCGAAATCGGGCGTCGGTCTCGACCTTCAGGGGCAGGGCTATGTCCGCATCGGCGTCGAGCCCGGCGCAGACCTCCTGCTTCGCGCGTCTGCTAGCGCGGTCCTCTATCGCGACGCCGGTTTCAACGACGTCACGATCGGCGTTCAGGCCGGCCCGCAATATGCCTGGGGCCGCAGTCAACTGACCTTTTCATTCGGGCCATCGTGGCGCTGGTATGGGCGCGATCCCTATAGCAGGGCGGTCGGCGGCAGCGTGAGCTGGCAACGCCTGACCGGCAAGCGAAGCCAGATGAGGATCGAAGGCGGTATCGCGCACCAGACCAACCTGCGCAATGTCCTTCAGACCGCCGACGATTTCACCCTCTCTGCAAGCTTTGACCGGGCATTCAGCGCCCGAACGGGCGGCGGGGTGCAACTCTACGGATTCCGGGAGGCCGCGCGCGATCCCGGCTATTCGCTGGCGAGCGGGGGAACCTCCTTCTATCTGTTTCGCGAGTTTGGGCGCGCTACGTTGGTCGGAACTTTGGGGTACAGCCATCTCGAAGCTGACGAGCGCCTGTTCCTCTATCCGAAACGCCGGGTCGAGGATCGCTATGACGCAAGCCTCGCGATGACGCTCCGGGCCCTGAGGCTCGGTCGTCTCGCGCCGCTGGTCCGCCTGAAATGGGAGCGCAACCGCTCCTCGATCGAGATCTATGATTATCGCCGCGTTGCCGCTGAATTTGGCGTCACGTCGGCGTTTTGACGGGGGAATTACCCATGCGTTTTGCACCTTCCAAGAGACTGACGGCGATGGTTTCGTTGGCGGCGCTCAGTCTGATGCTCGCCGGTTGCGGTGGGGGCGGGGGTGTCAATTCGACGCCCGCGCCGCCCACGCCTGCACCGACACCTACGCCCACACCAGCGCCTACGCCTACGCCTACTCCCACTCCCACTCCTACGCCGCCAGCGACGAAGATCGTCGGGAAACCTGCGGTCAGTACGACATTCGCCGCGACCGCAAATCTCGCTGCGGTCGATTATGATGTCGGCCGTGCGCAGTCCGCATCCGGTGGTCCGGTGGCCGAAGCGAGCCTGGTCTATGATGCCGGCACGGATAGCTTTACGCTCGGCACGGGATCCGAGGAGTTCGTGTTCAATCCGGCCGACGTGAAAATCGCGGCCTCAAACCTGCTTCGCTATGAAAAGATCGAGGGTGACAAGATCACGCAACTCGATCTCGATTGGGGTATGCGATCCGACTGGACGACCGCTCCCGATTATGTTGCGCTCGGCCAACTTCTCATAAGACAAACGGATATACCGACCGGCATTGACCATTATCGCACGCTCGATCTGGTCTTCGGCTTTCCGAGCGAGGCGTCCGCCGTGCCCAAGATGGGGAGTGCTGCCTATGACCTGACGTTCAGCGGCACCCGCTCCTCCAGCGCCACCGACAGCCTGCTCGATATGGTCGGGGACGGGACGGCCCTCGTGGATTTCGGAACGGGGCAGCTTGAAATCGCCGGCAAGACGGCATCGTTCAATTTCTTCGGTGCCGGGATTCCGGGCGTCGAAAGCGAAGGGGAAGTCCAAGCCAGCGGCGCGATCGTCGCCGGTGAAAATCGCTTTACCGGCACCTTCACTGCAAAGGCGGGGGCGTCCGACACTTATACGGGCAATTTGACCGGGTCTTTTTTCGGCCCTTCCGCCGAGGATATTGGCGGGACGCTCTATGGCAGCTCGGGCCCGCTATACTACAGCCTTGCCTTTGCGGGCTATGGCCTGCCGGAAACCGCCCCGGACGATACGCTTGCCGATCTGGAGGGGACGACCCGTTTCCGGACCGTTTGGGCGGCGATCAACCTGCCCGCTGAAGGGAGGATCGATCCACCCCTGGCGGAAACGATCATCTACGACGCCGATACGCAAACATATACGGTGTCCAGTCGGTCGGCTGCGGGATTCCAGTTCTCCTTCGGTCCTGCCAATCGCGTTGCAGCGAAGGATTCGGAGGATTTTCGAGCCTATGGCGTGGCGCAGCCGTTCGTCGACGGAAAGGTGCAATATTCGATCGGCCTGTTCGATGGCGAAACTGACAATATCCAGCTGACCTATGCGAGCTTCATGCGTGTTCTGGCGACACGCACCGACTTTGACGGCAAAACCCTTGGCGAAAGCGTCGAATATATCGGCTTCGGCAATTTCACGCCGCCCGACCAATTGCCACGGAGTGGTAGCGCGACCTATGCAGGCCGTCTTTTCGGAGACATCGACGACGGTTCGAAGCTCGTCGCCGCACTGGTCGGACGATCCGACCTGACGGCAAATTTCGGAACGGGGGCATTGGCGGCCAGCCTGTTTCCCACGCGGATCACCGCAGACGGCGTCTCGACGGCTCTTGGCCGGTATGACTTCTCGGGAGTGATCGATGCCTACTCGGCTGCATTCACGGGAGCTTGGAACTCGGGTCCGGGAAGCCTGGCCGGGCGCTTCTACGGCAATGCGGCTCAGGAATATGCAGCAGTTTTCAATATCAAGGATTCTGCAGCGGGCACCATGACGGGCGTCACCATAGGCAAGCAAACGGCGCCGTAAATACCAGGGATCTAGGCGGCGTGGACAAATTCCATGCCAGGCGAATGTCTGCTTGGAAAGAACGGGTTAGAGGCGACGAAATGGCGGGAACGGGGTGGGAGCGGGCATACCCCAGCTTCGTCATTCCCGCAAAGGCGGGAATCCGGTGGGGGGTCAGCCGACGCACGCTCTGGATTCCCGCCTTCGCGGGAATGACAAGGTTATAAAGCGCCGATCGCCATTATAACGCCGATCGTCGCATAAGCGGTCGTTTCCCGATCTTCGTCACCCCGGACTTGATCCGGGTTCCCGCTTTTTCAAGGTATCGACTGGTTTCGGCATCCAGCGGGACCCCGGATCAAGTCTGGGGTGACGATCGACGACTAACCGCTTTCGGTCGTGTCCGGACGGGCCGTTTTCTAACAAGTTATAGCGAATCTCGGTCAAACGAATTTGTCCACGCCGCCTAAGGGGGGCACTCTTGGATGTTCTCGCCTGTGAGCGCCGGGCCTGAAGATATGCCGTCGCCGGTGTGCGGATCAGGATTGTCTTTCGAGCAAGCATGGCATTCGCGCGCCCATGAGCCCAAGTCCTATATTTTTCATTTTAACTCAATATCTTGAGATTGATTGGCTCCATAGGCCGACATTCGATGTCGGCAGAATTGGTCAGAATTCAATGGAATTGATCGGTGGAATTGCCGGCCCTCGCGCCCCTAGTCTGGTCGAGCGACATGACCGAGCGCAGGCTACTCAAGAGCTACAATCCGCAGCATCTGCGCGGGGCCTTCGGCCCCCTCCGCCAGATGGCGGCATGTGGCCACGAACCGGGAAAATCACATCATGCGCCCCATACGCGTAAAGCTACTTGCCGCTGTCACCCCCCTCGCGATCGTCGCTGCGCTGGTGCTGCCCACGACCGCCCACGCCGACCCGACGTCGGAGTGCAACGAAGGCGCTGGCGAGGATTCCACCGAATGCGGTGTGAACGCCACCGCCAGCGGAGTCGGCAGTGTCGCAACGGGTGTAGACAGCACCGCGAGCGGCCTGTTCAGCGCTGCCACCGGCGCGTCGAGCACCGCCAGCGGAACCGGTAGCACCGCCACCGGCCACGGGAGCGAAGCCATCGGCGACTATAGCACCGCCATCGGCGCCAGCGCCTACGCCGCCGACAACGCTACAGCGATCGGAAATGGGAGCGAAGCTAGCGGCGAGGCCAGCACGGTGACAGGCAAGAACGGCTTCGCGTCGGGGATGAACAGCACCGCAGTCGGGTTCGCCGCCAGCGCCGGCAGCATGTTTCCGGGCGGCGCCTTTGCCAATGCCGACACGACCGCGCTGGGCGCCAATGCGCAGGCGGGCGCGGGCGCCGCAGGGCAGACCGGCGCGACCGCCGTGGGTACGAGCGCCGTGGCAAACGCCCTCCAGGCCACCGCCTTGGGTCAGGGGGCGAGCGCGACCGGCGGTCGGGGTACCGCGATAGGTTCCATAAGCCTTGCCGAGGGCGCGAGCAGCACCGCGGTCGGCCAGGACAGCCGCGCCTATGGCTCGAACAGCACCGCGGTCGGACAGTTCGCCGTTGTCGATGACGACAACAGCACGGCGATCGGCCAACACGCCGTTGTCTCTGGCGAGAACGGCACCGCCACTGGCCAAGGCAGCTTTATCTATAGCGATAACAGCACCGCGAACGGTTTCCGGAGCCTTACTGTGGGCGATTCGAGTACCGCGATCGGCTATTTCGCCCAAGCTGGCAGTACCTGGACCGGCGATTCCTATTTCAATGACCGCTCGACGGCGATCGGCGCCAACGCGCAGGCTGGTGGGACCGCTGCCGGCCAGACCGATGCGACCGCCGTGGGCGAGAGCGCCATGGCACACGCGGTCGGCGCCTCCGCCTTTGGGCAGGGTGCCAGCGCCACGGGTGACGGCGCGGTCGCGCTGGGGCAGGGCTCGATCGCGGATCAGGCGGACACGGTCTCGGTCGGTGCAGCCGGCGCCGAGCGGAGCATCGTCAACGTCGCCGATGGCGCCATCGTAGCGGGCTCGACCGATGCAGTGACGGGCGGGCAGCTTTACGACACCAACCAGGCCGTCGCGACCGCGCAGAATACGGCGGACAGCGCGCTTGCCGGCGCCACGGCGGCACAAGCGACCGCGACCACGGCACAGACGACGGCCGAAACCGCCCTGGCCGACGCGGCAACAGCGCAAGGCACGGCGGATACCGCATTGAGCAAGGCCGCCACTGCCCAGACGACAGCCGACACGGCGCTCGCCAATGCCGCCACGGCTCAGAGCACCGCGGATACGGCGCTGACTAACGCGGCCACCGCGCAAGGAACCGCCAACACGGCGCTCGCCAATGCGGCGACCGCGCAGGTGACCGCGGACAATGCCGCGAGCGAAGCGGCGCTTGCCCGCACCGAAGCCGCCACCGCGCAGACGCGCGCGGACGAAGCGCGCGACCTTGCGAACCAGGCGATCGCAAGCGGCGCGGTGACGAGGCAAACGGCGGATCTCGCGCTTGCCAATGCCGCCAATGCGCAGACCGCTGCCGACGATGCGGCTACGCGCGCCGACGCGGCGCAGCAGGTCGCGGTGACGGCGCAGACCAATGCCGACCTCGCTCGCTCGATCGCCGAAAGCGCTTCGGCCAATGCCGACGCCGCCAAGCTGGTCGCCGGTGAAGCGCTGAAACGCACCGAGTATCTGGCTATCAACGGCAGCGGCGACCGACCGACCGCGACCGGCGCCAACGCGATTGCGATGGGCTCGGGGGCAAACGCCGGCGGTGACGATGCAGTCGCCATCGGTACCGGCGCACAAGCGACCGACGGTGCGGCGGTCGCAATCGGGCTTGGCAATGTCGCCTCGGGCGACGGCGCGGTGGCGATCGGCGATCCCAATCACGCAATCGGGCGCGGCGCCGTCGCGATCGGCGCGGACAACAGCGCGACGGGTCTCGCCGCCGTGGCGATCGGCGCCGACAGCGTGGCAGAGGGGCAGTCCGCCATCGCGCTCGGCAGCAATGCTCGCGCGACGGCCGGCGGTGCGGTCGCGATCGGTGAGAATGCAGTGGCCAGCCGCCCGGGCCAGGTAGCGCTGGGCTCGGTGGCCTCGACCTACACGCTGGCCGGGATCGGCTCCGCAGAGAGCCGGGCGGCGCAATCCGGTCCGGTGAGCTACGTGACGTCGGACGCGGCTGGCAATCTCGCACTGGCCGATTTCGGACCGGGCGACATCGCGGGAATCCGCTTCGATCTCGACCGCGTCCGGCGCGACGCCCGCGCCGGCACCGCCGCGGCGATGGCGATGGGCTACGCCCCGATGCCGTCGGCGCCGGGACGAACCAGCTATGCATTGAACGGCTCGACCTTTCGCGAGGCGCAGGCGATCGGCGGCGCGATCTCCCACCGGCTCGATACCGACAATCCCTTCGCCCTCACCGCGGGCTTCGCATACGCTGGACACGGCAACAACGCCGTCCGCGTTGGCGTGGCCGGGGAGTTCTAGGGCGCGATGGCGTATGTCAGACACGATCCATAATGCTTTGTAATAAAGCATGGTTTTATCCCAGGATCACGGATTGTTCCGCGGTCGGTTTGGAAACCTAAAAGTCCACGCTCTGCTAACTGGGCGCAAGCCTATCGCGTTGCCGTGGGGCGACCGTGCGAAAGCGGGCGGCCGCCCTCGTGCGCCAGTGGCGCGCGGTCAACCGGCTTGGCCCGCGCCAGTGTCGTGGCGAGTTGACGGATGCTGCGCGCAGCGAGCGGGTGGCGCCAGCCGGGGGCGATGCGGGTCAGCGGGCCGAGGACGAACGGCCGCTCGGCCATGGCGGGATGCGGGATGGTCAGGCGGTCGTCGCTCCATGCGCCGCCCGACCAAAGCAGGATATCGAGGTCGAGCGTCCGCGCGCCCCAGCGTTGGCCGATGCGGCGGCCGAACGCCGCTTCGATCGCCTTCAGGCGCGCCAGCATCGCCGGCGGATCGAGCGGCGAGACCACGAGCGCGACGGCATTAGCATAGCGCCGCCGCGACGGGCCGAGCGGAGCGCTCGATATGATCGGACTCGCATCGACCGGCTCGATACCCTCGCTCTCGAGCGCTGCGAGGGCTGCCAGCAACACGCGCCGCGGATCGCCGAAACGGCCATGGCGCCGGTTGGAGCCGAGACCGATGGCATAGAGGGGGAGGGGCGTTGCGCCGGTCATCGCGTTGCGTCTATCGCCGCGCCATGGAGATTGCCAGCCCGCTGCCCGGCACCGAGCCGCCACGCGACTGCCCGCGTTGCCCGCGACTCGTCGCCTTGCGCGCCGCGTGCCGCGCTGAGCATCCCGACTGGTGGAACGCCCCCGTCCATGCGTTCGGCGATCCCGATGCCTGGCTCGCTTTCGCCGGACTCGCGCCGGGCAAGCATGGGGCGAACCGCACCGGCCGGCCGTTCACGGGCGATTATGCCGGCGACCTGCTGTTTGCGATGCTCGCACGTTTCGGGCTCAGCAACGATCGCTACGACAGCCGGATCGACGATGGGTTGCAACTAAAGGGGGCAATCATCGTCAACAGCGTCAAATGCCTGCCGCCCCAGAACAAGCCGACGCCGGCGGAGATCAGGGCGTGCCGGCCCTTCTTCGAAGCGCAGCTCGCGGCGCTGCCGTCCGTCCGGGTTATCATTGCTCTCGGGCGGATCGCGCATGATGCGGCGCTGCGAGCGGCAGGCGCGCGCCTCGCGGTTCATCCCTTCGCGCATGGGGCCGTCCATGTGCTGCCCGACGGGCGCCATCTCGTCGATAGCTATCATTGCTCGCGCTACAACACGAATACCGGGCGACTGACCGACGCGATGTTCGGCGATGTGTTCCGAACCGCGCTGTCGCTGAAGGATCAGACGAGCGAGCCGAATTCCTCGACCAGCCCGCGATAGAGCGCGCGCTTGAAAGGAACGATGAGCTTTTCGAGCTCGTCGAGTTCGGCCCAGCGCCAGGCGCGAAATTCCTGGTGCTTCGTATGGATGTCGACGTCGCTGTCCTCGCCCATGAAACGCATCAGGAACCAGCGCTGGCGCTGGCCGCGATATTGGCCACCCCACATCTTGCCGACCAGATGGTCGGGCAAGTCATAAAAATATTCCTCGCGGCTGCGCGCGATGATGTCGACGAGGCCGCCGTGGATGCCGGTTTCCTCGCCCAGCTCGCGGAACGCCGCGGTTTCGGCATCCTCGCCGGGGTCGATTCCGCCCTGCGGCATCTGCCACGCCTCGCTCGTTGTATCGAGTCGCTGGCCGACGAAGATGCGCCCGTCGCGATTGGCCAGCATCACCCCCGCGCAGGGGCGGTAGGGCAGGCTTGCAAAATCGGTCATGTCTGCACTTCTTCGATCCGCAGCCCCTCGTTTCGCAACTCCGTGGCGCGCAGTTCCTCCAGCATCGCCTTGAGCATGGCGAGGTTGCCCTTGATATCGTTTGCGGCGCTCGGAATGCCCTGCGCCAAGCAGATATAGCCGTGGATATTCCCTTGCGCCTCGCGAAAGATCGTCGGCACCCCCGCCTCGATCAGCTTGGCGGCATAGGCACGGCCCTGGTCGCGCAGCGGGTCGAGGCCGGCGGTGACGAGCAGGGTCGGCGGCAGGCCCGCGGCGGGGAAGTCGATCGGCGATGCGCGGTAATCCGCGGGGTCGGCGGCATATTGGTCGCCGAACCATTTCATCCCGCCCTCGGTCAGCAGATGCCCTTCCTTGAAATCGCGATAGCTTTGCCAGTCGTGATGGGTGGTCACCGCCGGATAGATGGGGTGGATCGCGATCACCGGCTTCGACGCCGGCCTGTCGCGCAGCGTCAGCGCGGTGGCGATGGCCAGATTGCCGCCCGCGCTGTCGCCCGAAAGGACCAGGCCGGTGCAGGGGAGGTTGTCGGCGACCCAGCGCGTCGCCGCTTCGCAATCCTCGGGCGCGGCGGGGAAGGGGTGTTCGGGCGCGAGGCGATAGTCGACCGCGACCACCGGCATGTCGAGCTGGCGCGCCGCCTCGGCGCAATAAGGATCGTGCGTGTCGAGATCGCCGATCACCCAGCCGCCGCCGTGAAAGAAGACCATCACCGGTCCCGTCTGGCGCCCCGGATGGCTGTCATAGAGGCGGATCGGGATATCGCCGGCGGGGCCGGGGATCGTCCGGTCCTCGACCTGCGCGATGTCGCCGCGCGGCACGTCGGCAAGCTGTCCCATCGTGCGCATCATCTCGCGCGCTGCGGCGGGCGGCAGGTCCTCCATCTTCGGCCCGTCCTGCGCGTTGAGGAAGGCGAGAAAGGCCGCCACGTCGGGGCGGACATAGGGGGTCGTGCCGTCGGTCATGCTGGAAATCCCTCCGCTGCTTTCGCATCTGTTTTCGCGGGCCAGCTATTCGGCATCGTCGCTTCATAATCAATGGCGAATCGAAACGGGTCGGGGGCTTCCGCTTTGCGCCGCACAATTTTTTCTGAATTGCGGCTTGCCTTCGAGGGGCCTAGTCCCATGTCGCAAGTTCGCAGGATATGTAAGGCAGAACAGATAATGGCGACAGCGGTAGCGGACCGGACCGACGAACGGCCGTCCCCTCTTTCCGACACGGTGGTGGTACGATTTGCCGGCGACTCCGGCGACGGGATGCAGTTGACGGGCGGTCAGTTCACCCTGTCGACGGCGCTCGCGGGCAACGATCTTGCGACTTTCCCCGATTTCCCGGCAGAGATCCGCGCGCCGCAGGGAACGCTGTTCGGGGTCTCCGCCTTTCAGATCAATTTCGGGTCGAGCGAGATCAACACCGCGGGCGACGCGCCCGACGTGCTCGTGGCGATGAACCCGGCGGCGCTCAAGACCAATGTACCGCCGCTGAAGCCCGGCGGCCTCATCATCGCCGACGAGGGCGAGTTCAACGACCGCAACCTCGCCAAGGCGAAATATGAATCGAACCCGCTCGAGGACGGCAGCCTCGCGAAATGGCAGCTCCTCAAGCTGAACATCAGCCAGGCGACCATGGACGCGGTGAAGCCCTTCGGCCTCGGCAACAAGGAAGCGCTGCGTTGCAAGAATATGTGGACGCTGGGACTGGCGCTATGGATGTTCGACCGCGACCGCCAGCCGCTGATCGACTGGCTGAAGGCGAAGTTCGCCAAGGCGCCCGAACTCGCCGACGCAAATATCGCGGCGCTGAACGCCGGTCATGCCTTCGGCGAGACCGCCGAGCTGTCGGGCCCGCTCAAGCAGCATCATGTGGACCCCGCGCCGGTCGCGCCGGGGCTCTATCGTACGCTGACCGGGGCAGAGGCGATCGCGCTCGGGCTGGTCGCGGGCGCGCAACTCGCCCACCTGCCGATGTTCTTCGGCGGCTATCCGATCACGCCCGCGTCGGCGATCCTCCACCATCTGTCACGACTCAAGGAATATGACGTCACGACCTTTCAGGCCGAGGACGAGATCGCTGCGATCTGCGCCGCGATCGGCGCAAGCTATGGCGGCTCGCTCGGCGTGACCAGCTCGTCGGGGCCGGGCATCGCGCTGAAGGGCGAGGCGATGGGCCTCGCGATCATGACCGAGCTGCCGCTGGTCATCGTCAATTCGCAGCGCGGCGGCCCCTCGACGGGCCTGCCGACCAAGACCGAGCAGTCGGACCTCTATCAGGCGGTCTATGGCCGCAACGGCGACGCGCCGATGCCGGTCATCGCCGCGCGCTCGCCGGGCGATGCGTTCGACTGCGCGATCGAGGCGTGCCGCATCGCGACGCAGTACATGACGCCGGTCATGCTGCTGACCGACGGCTATATTGCCAACGCCGCCGAGCCGTGGCGCGTTCCCGATCTCGCCGGCTACGAACCCTTCCCGGTCGAATTCCTGACCGAGGTGCCCGAAGGAGGCTTCAAGCCCTATGGCCGCGACGAAAAGCTCGCGCGTCCGTGGGTCAAGCCCGGCACGCCCAGCCTGCTCCACCGCATCGGCGGGATCGAGAAGGAGGTCGATACCGGCCACCTCAACTATCAGCCGGCGAACCATCAGGCGATGACCGACCTGCGCAAGGCCAAGATCGACGGCATCCGCATTCCCGACCAGATCGTCGAACTCGGCGCCGAGGGCGGCAGGCTCGCGGTGGTCGGCTGGGGCTCGACCTTCGGCCCGATCCATCAGGCGGTGCGCCGCAAGCGCGCCGAGGGCGTGGACGTCAGCCATATCCACATCCGCCACATCTGGCCGCTGCCCGGCAATCTGGGCGAGCTGCTCAAAAGCTATGACAAGGTCATCGTGCCCGAGATGAACACGGGGCAGTTGAAGACGGTGCTCCGCGACCAGTATCTGGTCGATGCGCGGCCGCTCAACAAGGTGTCGGGTCAGCCCTTCCGTATCGCCGAAATCGAAGCCGCCATCGAGGAGGCGTTGGCGTGAACCAGCTTCTTCTTTCTCCGTTCGTCCTGAGCTTGTCGAAGAGCTGTTATTCTCTTTCGGCGATCGAGAAGAAAGAACGGGGCTTCGACAAGCTCAGCCCGAACGGGTTTTGGGGATTTTGACATGAACGAGATGACGACCATCGCCAAGACCACGCTCAAGGACTGGGAAAGCGACCAGGAGGTCCGCTGGTGTCCCGGCTGCGGCGACTATGCGATCCTCAAGGCGGTGCAGCGCACCATGCCCGAAACCGGCACTCCGCCCGAACGGACGGTGTTCATCAGCGGAATCGGCTGCTCGTCGCGCTTTCCCTATTATATGGAAACATACGGCTTCCACACGATCCATGGCCGCGCGCCGGCCTTTGCGACGGGGCTGAAGCTCGCGAACCCCGATCTCGACGTGTGGATCGTGACCGGCGACGGCGATGGGCTGTCGATCGGCGGCAATCATACGATGCACCTGATCCGCCGCAATCTCGATTGCCAGATCATGCTGTTCAACAACGAGATCTACGGCCTGACCAAGGGGCAATATTCGCCGACCAGCCGTGTCGGCACCAGCAGCCCGTCGACCCCTTATGGCTCGGTCGACCGCCCGGCGCAGCCCTGCGCCTTCGCGCTCGGTGCCGGTGCGCGCTTCGTCGCGCGCGGCTTCGACGTGTCGAAGGAACTGCCGAACGTGCTGAAGGCCGCCCACGCGCACAAGGGTGCTGCCTTTATCGAGATTTTCCAGAACTGTATCGTCTATAACAAGGACGTGTTCGAGGATTTCGCCGCGCCCAAGGGTGCCGAGGACCGCCAGCTCTGGCTGAAGCAGGGCGAACCGATGCTCTTTGCCAAGGGCGCGAAGGGCATCGCGCTCGACAATGAAGCCCTCGAGCTCAAGGTCGTAGACGTGATCGACGGCGACTGGCAGACCGCGGGCGTGATCGTCCATGACGCCACCAACCGCAGCGTCGCGCACATGCTGGTCGAAATGCGCTTCGGCGAATTCCCGATGGCGCTCGGCGTCCTCTACGACGACCCGCGCCCGACCTTCGAAGCTGACGTCTGGCGGCAGAACGAGGCGGCGGCCGAAGGCAAGACCGCCGACCTCCAGAGCCTGCTCAAGAAAGGGCAGACCTGGACAGTGAAAGAGGGCGGACCGGACCTCTGAGCTTGTTGCGGCGGCTGGGTGATCGGCACGATAGGCGGCGATGGATAATCTGACGCACAGCCTGGCCGGTGCGGCGCTGGGGCAGATGGGGCTCAAGCGCCGGACCGGATTGGCCATGCCGACGCTGATCCTGGCGGCCAATCTGCCTGATATCGACGCGGGCTGCGCCGTCTATGGCATCGAATCGCTCGCGATGCGGCGCGGGATCACCCATGGACCGGTCGCATTGCTGGTGCTGCCGTTGCTGCTGTGGGCAGCGATGCTGGCGTTCGACCGCTGGCAGGTGCGGCGCGGCAAGCGGCCAGCGGATCGCTTGCCGATCCACAAGGGCTGGCTGCTCGCGCTCGCCTATCTGGGTTGCCTCAGCCATCCGGCGTTCGACTGGCTCAACAATTACGGCATCCGTCTGCTCGAACCGTTCAGCTCTCGCTGGTTCTACGGCGATATGCTGTTCATAATCGACCCGTGGATCTGGATCGCGCTCGGCCTGTCGGTCTGGCTGTCGCTGCGCCGCGAGCGCGCCGGGATGGCCCGATGGACCCGGCCGGCGTGGACCGGCTTCGCCGCGGTTTGCGCCTATATCCTCGCCAATGGCCTGATCACCGGGCGCGCCGAGGCGCAGGTCGCCGATCTGCTGCGCCGACAGGGGCAGGGCGATGCGCTCGTCGTCGCCAGCCCGCCGCCGCTCGCTTTCTGGAAGCGCGATGTCTTCTGGCGCACCAGTGGCCGGTACGGCAGCGGCACCTACGTGCTCGGCGCGGGCGGCACGGTCGAACCCGGCGTGCCCACCGGCATGGGCGACCTGCGGCTTCGCCTGTGGGCAAGCACGAATCCCGCTGCGCGTGCCTTCCTGTTCTGGGCGCGGATGCCGGTGGCGACGCGCGACGGCGACGCCTTTGTCCTCCACGACCAGCGTTACATGCAGCCGCTCGCCCGCGACCGCTTCATGGTGCGGGTGACCGCGCCGCGCCCCAGCACCGCGCTCGACGAGATGTGACGCCACGACGCCGCGCGACAGGTGATTGTCACGCCGCGATATTTGCGGCAGGAAGAGGCTATGAACACGCATGTCAGTCCCCGGCGCGGCAACGAACTGCTGCGCGCGGACCGGGCATATCGCTCGGGCGGCGGACTGGCGTGGCTGCTGGCGCGCGCGCCCGCGGGGGTCTTCCACCGCATGCTCGACCGAATCGACGCCGGCCTCGCGCTCGGGACGATCGAGGGGCATCTGCCCGACGGCGGCATTCGTATTCTCGGCGGGCGCGGCAAGGGGCCGGTTGCCATCGTGCATCTTCATCACTGGGCGGCGCTGGTGCGGCTGGCACTGTCGGGCTCGGTCGGCTGGTATCGCGCGTGGGAGAAGCGCGAATGGTCGTCGCCCGACCCGGTGCCGCTGTTCGACCTGTTCATGCGCAACGGCCGGTCGCTCGGCCGCGTCGCTCGCGCGCGGGGCCCGTGGCGCTGGGTGAACGGAGCGGTCCATGCCTTCAACCGCAACAGCCGCAGCGGAGCGAAGCGCAACATCCTTGCCCATTATGATTTGGGCAATGATTTCTACCATTTGTGGCTCGATGCGGGGATGAATTATTCAAGCGCGCTTTTTGTCCACCCCGACCTGACGCTCGAAGACGCGCAGGAAGCGAAGGTTGATGCGATCCTCGACCGGCTCGACCTGCGCTCGGGCGGCCGGCTGCTCGAGATCGGTTGCGGCTGGGGCGCGCTGGCCGAACGCGCGATCGAACGGCACGACGTCCTCTATACCGGCATCACCCTGTCACCCGCGCAGGCCGAGGTGGCGGCTGCGCGTGTGGCGGCGGTCGACCTGGGCGGCCGGTCGCGGATCGCGCTTTGCGACTATCGCGATGCCGAGGGCCCCTATGACGCGATCGCCAGCGTCGAGATGGTCGAGGCGGTGGGCCAGGCCTATTGGCCGGCCTATCTCGACGCGATCGCACGCCTGCTGCGCCCCGGCGGCCGCGCCGCGATCCAGTATATTCTGATCGACGACGCGCTGTTCGATGCCTATGCGGCGGGCAGCGATTTCATCCAGGCCTATATCTTCCCCGGCGGCTGCCTGCTCTCGGAAAGCCGCTTTCGCACGCTCGCCGAGGAGCGCGGACTCGCCTGGCGCGACGTGCGCCGCTTCGGCGGCGACTATGCCGAAACGCTGCGCCAGTGGCGCGAGCGGTTCGACACGGTCGTCGAGGCAGGCAAATTGCCCGCGGGATTCGACGAACGTTTCGTGCGGCTCTGGCGCTATTATCTGCAATATTGCGAAGGCGGCTTTCGCGGCGGCGGGATCGACGTCGCGCAGGTCACGCTTGAAAAGACGGTCTGAAAGAAAAGGGGGAGGAACTATGCGACACTATCTGGCGGCGGCGACGCTGCTGTGCGCGGCGATGGGCGGCATCGGCCCCGCCGCGGCCCAGACCGCCCTAACATCGACGCAAATGACCACCCCCTTGCCGGAGGATTTGAACGTGCTGTTTTGGAGCCAGGACCAACGCGACGCCGCTTTCCGGACGATGGAGACGGTTCCGAAGGTGGTCGTCCACACGATCGAGGCAGGCGGCACCGCCTATCCGCTAACCGAAGGCAAGCCGATCGCCCTCGACCTCGATGTCGATGCCTATATGGCCGCGCAGCGCAACGCCGGGCTCATCATCATCCAGGACGGCAAGATCCGGCTGGAGAAATATAAGCTCGGCTATGGCCCTGAAGGACGCTGGACCAGCTTTTCGGTCGCGAAGAGCTTCACCTCGACCCTCGTCGGCGCCGCGGTGAAGGATGGCTATATCAAGAGTCTCGACGACAAGGTGTCGGCCTATATCCCCGGCCTGAAAGGGTCGGCCTATGACGATGTCAGCGTGCGGCAACTGCTCACCATGACCTCGGGCGTCAAATGGAACGAGGATTATACCGATCCCAAGTCCGACGTCGCGCAGTTCAACCTGCAGGCGCCGGTGCCCGGCGAGGACATAACCGTCAGCTATATGAAGCGCTTGCCGCGCGAAGCGCCCGCGGGATCGAAATGGGTGTACAAGACCGGCGAGACCAATCTGATCGGCGTGCTGGTATCGAGCGCGACCGGCAAGACGCTGTCGGCCTATCTGTCCGAAAAAGTCTGGAAGCCCTTTGGCATGGAAGCCGACGGTGTGTGGATGCTCGGACCGACGGGACACGAGATCAGCGGCTGCTGCATGTCGGCGCGGCTACGCGACTATGCGCGCTTCGGCCAGTTCATCCTCGGCGGCGGCGTCGCGGGCGGCGAGAAGGTGCTGCCCGACGACTGGCTCGCCGCGGCGACGACGAAGCAGGCCGACATCGACCTGCCGGACCGGGGCTACGGCTATCAATGGTGGACCAACGATGACGGCAGCTTCGCCGCACAGGGCATCTTCGGCCAGGGCATCTTCGTCGACCCCACGCGCAAACTGGTGATCGCATCGAACGGCAACTGGCCGACCGCGACCGACCCTGAAGGTGTCGGGACCGCGCGCGAAACCTTTTACAAGGCGGTGCAGGCGGCGGTGGACCGGGAGGCGGCGGACTGAATTCCAATCCGTTCGGCCCGACCTGATCCGGGGTTGTCGAAGCACAAACGAATTTTGCTGAACGCGGCCTGTGCGTTGTCAGGCCGTGGCCTCGACCGCAGCCAGCCCGGTGGCTCGCTGGGCCGTCCAGGCGGCGACTAGTGGAGCGACGACGCCGAGTACCATCATCCACCAGCTATCGGCGAGCGTCGCGGCGCGATAGAGGCCGGCGCCGATCACCGCGCCTGCGACGATCCATCCCGGTCCCGGCCGTGTCGAGGTGCGCATTGCGAGCCAGCCGCCGGCGAAGGTGCCGACCAGCCAGCCGACGATCAGCGCGACGGTCGCCCCGACAGGGATCAAAATTTCACCGGTTGCGGGATCATAGGCCTCGGGCGCCAGTTCGCCGCCCGCATATTGCGCGAGCAGGATCAGCGCGAATGCGACGAGGATGCCGATCGCGGTCGCGACGAGGGAGCGGAGAAATGTGCTGGCCATGCCGATGCCTTTTGCAGAATGCGAAACCGGTCGCCCTTCTACGCCAGGAAAGCAAAGATCGCGTTAAGCCCCAGAACGGGCCTCAGCCCATCACCTTGGGCAGCGCGTGGAAATCGGTGCTGTCGAATCCCTCGACCATCAGGTTGGCGACGAATTCGCCGACCGCCGCCGGCTCCTTGATGCTCTGCGGGTCCTCGCCGGGATAGGCGCGCGCGCGCATCTGGGTGCGGGTGCCGCCGGGATCGAGGATCGCGATGCGAACATTGGAGATATTGCGCATTTCGGCGCCATAACTCGTCACCAGCACCTCGAGCGCCGCCTTCGACGCCGCATAGGCGCCCCAATAGGCGCGGGGGGTCCGCGCGACGCCCGTCGACAACGCGAGCAGGCGGCCGTTCGCGGCGCGGCGCAGCAGCGGGTCGAAATTGGCGATCAGCGCCTGCTGCGCGATCAGGTTCAGCGTCAGCAGCCGGTTGAATTCCTTGCCGTCGATCGCCGCGACCGGGGTTAGCGTGCCCAGCATCGCGGCGTTGAGCACCAGCATGTCGAGATGCTGCCAGCGTTCGGCCATCGCGCTCGCCAACCGGGCGATGCTGTCGCCGTCGGTCAGGTCGAGCGGCGCGATCGTCGCGCTGCCGCCGATGCCGTGGATGCGATCCTCCAGGTCCTCTAGTCCGCCCGCCGTGCGCGCGGTGACCACGACATGCGCGCCGCGCGCCGCCAGCGAATAGGCGATCGCCTCGCCGATGCCGCGGCTCGCCCCGGTGACGAGCGCCACCTGGCCCGCCAGTTCCTCACTCAATTTGCTCATATTGTCAGACAACCCGTTCGGCCAGCAGCGAAAATTGATCCTCCAGCGCATGCTCGTCGAAATCGGTCAGCGTGGTCGGATAGGCGCCCGTGAAGCAGGCGTCGCAATATTGCGGAACATCGTCGTTGCGCTTCGCTTCGCCGAGCGCGCGGTAGAGGCCGTCGATGGTCAGGAAAGTCAGGCTGTCGGCATTGATGAAATTCGCCATCTGGCCGATGGTCATCTGCGCCGCGAGCAGTTTGGCGCGTTCGGGCGTGTCGACGCCATAGAAGCAGCTATGCTGCGTTGGCGGGCTGGCGATGCGCATATGCACTTCGGTCGCGCCAGCATCGCGCATCATCTGCACGATCTTCAGGCTGGTGGTGCCGCGGACGATCGAATCGTCGATCAGTACGACGCGTTTGCCGTGGATCAGCGCCTTGTTGGCATTGTGCTTGAGCTTGACGCCGAGGTGACGGACCTTGTCGCCGGGCTGGATGAAGGTGCGCCCGACATAGTGCGAGCGGATGATGCCGAGTTCGAAGGGAATGCCCGATTCCTGAGCATAGCCGATCGCCGCCGGGGTTCCCGAATCGGGTACGGGGATGACGAGATCGGCCTCGACCGGGTTTTCGCGCGCCAGTTCGGCGCCGATTGCCTTGCGCACCGAATAGACGCTGGTGCCGTCGACGATCGAATCGGGGCGTGAGAAATAGACATATTCGAAGATGCACGGGCGTGCCGGCCGTTCGGCGAACGGATGGTGCGAGGTCAATTCGCCGTCGCGGACAATGACGAGTTCGCCCGGTTGGACCGAACGGACGAATTCGGCGCCGACGACATCGAGGGCGACCGTTTCCGACGCGAAAATATAGCCGTCATTGAGCTTGCCGATGACGAGCGGGCGGATACCGAGCGGATCGCGGCAGCCGATCATGCCTTCGGCGGTCAGGACGATCAGCGAATAGGCGCCCTCGACCTGCTTCAGCGCGTCGATGAAGCGGTCGAGCAGGGTGCGATAATTGGACGTCGCGACGAGGTGGATGATGACCTCTGTATCGCTGGTCGACTGAAAGATCGAGCCGCGGCGGACGAGCAGCTTGCGAAGCGCCATCGCATTCGAGATGTTGCCGTTGTGCGCGACCGCGAAGCCGCCGGTGGCGAGGTCGGCGAACAGCGGCTGGACGTTGCGCAGTGCGGTCTCGCCGGTCGTCGAATAGCGGACATGGCCGATCGCCGAGGCGCCCGCGAGCTGACGCATGATGTCGTCGCGGTCGAAATTGCCCGCGACATGGCCCATCGCGCGGTGGGTATGGAATTCCTTGCCGTCGAAGCCGGTGATGCCCGCGGCTTCCTGTCCGCGATGCTGCAGTGCGTGGAGGCCGAGCGCGACCACCGCAGCGGCGCTGTCGGCGCCATGGATGCCGAAGACGCCGCACTCCTCGCGGAGCTTGTCGTTGTCGAAAGGATGGGTCGTCAGCATGATGATCCGGGGTGTTGGAGCGGCAACTGGCGCGCATATAGGAGCGCTGGAGGGAAATGTCGCCCCCTTGTTTGGACTCTATTTCCGGCAGCCCCTTTGCACGTCCGGTTTCGCTGCCCTAAAGCGGCGCCATGGACCAGCCGCGCGACACCACCGACCGCTTCGCCCCGCGCTTCGACGTCGCCGGGCTCGTCACCGCCATCGTCGTCGATGCCGACACGCGCGCACTGCTGATGGTCGCGCACATGAATGACGTGGCGATCCGGCTGACGCAGGAAACGGGACAGGCGCATTTCTGGTCGCGCTCGCGCGCCGCGCTGTGGCGCAAGGGCGAGACCTCGGGGAACGGGCTGGCGCTGGTCGAGATGCGCGTCGATTGCGATCAGGATGCGCTGCTGCTGCTGGTGCGGCCCGCTGGCCCAGCGTGCCACACGGGGCGTCGGTCCTGCTTCTATCGCCGGGTCGACGCCGACGGAGCGCTGACCTTTCTGGACGACGATGCGCAGAATTAGCGCCCTTCTCGCGGTCGGCCTGCTGCTCACCGGCTGCAACCGGCCTGCATCCCAAGCGGCCGACAGCCCGATCGACGCGCGCAACCCGCTTGAGGTCGCGGCGCGTCAGCGCGGGGTCGTGCAGGCCGAGGCGAGCGACCCGACCGGTGTGTTCGAGCGCCGGCACGAACTCGGCCGCGACGCGATGTGCGTCGTCCCCGACGGCGCCGGACAATGGCGTTTCGCGCTGGCCGCGGCGTTCGGCAGCGCGCTGTCGTGCCGGGCCGAAGGGCGCATCGCACGCGAGGGCGACGGCTGGCGCTTCACCTTTGCGGGCGTGCAGGATTGCAGCGTACTTCTGCATGAGGAAGAGGATGAACTGCGCCTGCCCGGCATGCTGCCGACGCAGTGCGACAGCCTTTGCGCCGGCCGCGTTTCGTTGGCGGGTTTGCGACTGCCGCGCGCGAGTTGGTCGGCGGCGGACGCGAAGAGCTTGCGGATGCGCGACGAAGCGGGCAATATGGTCCGGCCGTGCGGTGGCTGATCCCGCCGGTTTCGCCCAAGGGCGAGCCTTGACGTTCACGTCAACGGAAACTAATCCTGTCATTCATGTCAGACGAATACGGCCACGCCCATATCGACACGCCCGATCATCTTGGGCGCGAGCAATATAGTATTACCGATTTGTCGACCGAGTTCGGCGTCACCGCGCGCGCGCTGCGCTTCTATGAGGACGAGGGGCTGATCAGCCCGTCGCGCAAGGGTCTGTCGCGCATCTATTCGAAGCGTGACCGGGCACGGCTCGCCTGGATATTGCGCGCCAAGCGCACCGGCTTCAGCCTCGCCGACATCCGTGAGATGATCGACCTTTACGACGTCGGCGACGGCCGCAAGCTGCAACGCCTGGTCACGATCGAGAAATGCCAGGAGCGTATCGCGCTGCTGCGTCGCCAGCGCGATGACATCGACAGCGCGGTCGAGGAATTGACGCGCTTCATCGATACGGTGAAAAAGGCCGACGCCAAGGAAAAGGCCGGCTGACCCGGAAACACCCTCCCCGGGCAAGACAATTCGCTGCTTCCCTCTGATTTTATCGGAAAGATTTTGCATGCTCGTCTATCACGCGCCCGTCAAAGACACGCTGTTCCTACTCAACGAAATGCTGGGGATCGAGCGTTACGCCAACCTCCCCGGCTTCGCCAACGCGACCCCCGATCTGGTCGAGGCGGTGCTGAGCGAGGCCGGAAAATTCTGCGAGGAAGTGCTGTTCCCGCTCAACTATTCGGGGGATCAGCAGGGCTGCACCCGGCAGGACGACGGTAGCGTGACGACGCCCGACGGCTTCAAGGAGGCCTATAAGGCCTATTGCGAGGCGGGCTGGACGCTGCTGACCCAACCCGAGGAATTCGGCGGGCAAGCGCTGCCGCACGTCGTCGGCTTTCCGGTCGAGGAATATCGTATGGCCGCCAACCAGGCCTTCGCCATGTACCCCGGCCTGACGCAGGCGGCGGTCGCCGCGATCCTGGTAAAGGGATCGGACGAGCAGAAGGCCACCTATGTCCCCAGAATGGTGTCGGGCGAATGGGGCGGCACGATGAACCTGACCGAGCCGCATTGCGGCACCGACCTCGGCCTGATCCGTACCCGCGCGGTGCCGAACGGCGACGGCAGCCATGCGGTCACCGGCACCAAGATCTTCATCTCGTCGGGCGAGCATGACCTGACCGACAATATCGTCCACCTGGTGCTCGCGAAGACCCCCGACGCGCCCGATAGCGTCAAGGGCATCTCGCTGTTCATCGTGCCCAAGTTCCTCGTGAACGAAGACGGCTCGCTCGGCGAGCGCAACAGCCTTTCCTGCGGCTCGATCGAGCACAAGATGGGCATCCACGCCAATGCGACCTGCGTGATGAATTACGACGGCGCGAAGGGCTGGCTGGTCGGCGAGGAGAACAAGGGACTCGCCGCGATGTTCGTGATGATGAACGCCGCGCGCCTCGGCGTCGGCATTCAGGGGCTGGGGCAGGCCGACATCGCCTGGCAGAATGCGGTCCAATATGCACAGGACCGCCGCCAGGGCCGCGCGCTGACCGGCCCCGCCGACCCGCAGGAAAAGGCCGATCCGTTGTTTGTCCACCCCGACGTGCGTCGCATGCTGATGGACGGAAAGGCCGTGGTGGAGGGACTGCGCGCACTGTGCCTGTGGGGCGCCTTGCAGGTCGACCTGTCGCACATGGCGGAGAGCGAGGAGGAACGGCAGCAGGCCGATGATCTCGTCAGCCTGCTCACCCCCGTCATCAAGGGCTATGGCACCGACAAGGGCTATGAGGTCGCGACCAACGCGCAGCAGGTGTTCGGCGGCCACGGCTACATCGAGGAACAGGGCATGAGCCAATATGTCCGCGATGCCCGCATCACCATGATCTATGAAGGCGCCAACGGGGTTCAGGCGATGGATCTCGTCGGGCGCAAGCTCGCGCAGAACGGCGGCCGCGCGGTGCAGGCTTTCTTCGCGGTCGTCGACGCCGAATGCGCCGCAGCGAAGGACGGCGAACTCGCCGATTTCGCGAGCCGGCTCGAAAAGGCGAACGGCGAACTCAAGGCCGCAACGATGTGGTTCATGCAGAACGGCATGACCGATCCGAACAATGTCGGCGCGGGCGCGCATCATTACATGCACATCATGGGCATCGTCGCACTGGGCCTGATGTGGCTGCGCATGGCAGAGGCGGCGCAAAAGGCGTTGAACGAAGGGCGCGGCGACAAGGCCTTCCTCGAAGCCAAGCGCGTCACCGCGCGCCACTTCGCCGAGCGCTTCATGCCCGACGCGGGCGCGCTCCGCCGCAAGATCGAGGCGGGCAGCGAGGCTATGATGGCGCTGACCCCCGAACAATTCTTCGCCGCCTGATGGTCTGGCCACGCAACTATTGTCGTCGCCATGCGTGGCGTCGGCGATGAGCGAGGCCGACCTTACCCCCATCGTCGAGACGGGACGCAATTGCTGGCGGATCGAACGCGCGAGCAAGGCGCGGATGATCGTCGACGCCGCCGATTATTATGCGCTGCTCGCCCGGCTGATGGAGGGCGCGAAGGAACGCATCCTGCTGATCGGCTGGGATTTCGACCCGCGCATCGCGCTGACCCCGGATGAGGACGGTCGCGGCGAGGCGCTCGGCCATTACATGCTGCGGCTCGCGAAGAATTGTCCCGACCGCGACATCGACATCTTGCGCTGGAATTTCGGCGGATTGAAGCAACTCGTCATGCCGCGCATCGTCGCGATGCTGCTGCGCTGGAAGGTAACGCGCTCGATCAGCTTCCGGCTCGACAGCGCACATCCCGTCGGGTGCAGCCATCATCAGAAGGTCGCGGTGTTCGACGACCATCTCGCGGTGTGCGGGGGCATCGACGTCGGCGCGCAGCGTTGGGATACGCGTGGGCACAAGGACGGCGATCCGCGCCGCTGCACCCCCAGCGGCAAACCCTATATGCCGTGGCACGATTCGACGATGATCCTCGCAGGGCCCGTCGGCGAGGCGCTCGCCGACCTGGGCAACGAACGCTGGCAGCGCGCGACGAACAGGCCGCTGCGCGACCTGAGCGGCGTCGGGGAAAGCTGGCCCGACGACCTCGACCCCGATTTCCGAGACGTCGAGGTGGCGATCTCGCGCACCCGCGCCGAATATGACGGCTTCCCCGAAATCCGCGAGATCGAGCGCCTCTATCTCGACCTCATCGCGGGCGCCCGGCGCTTTATCTATTTCGAGAATCAATATTTCACCTGCGGCAAGATCGCCGCCGCCATCGCCGAACGGCTGGACGAGGACGATCCGCCCGAATTCGTGATGGTCATGCCCAAGACCGCCGACGGCTGGCTCGAGCAGATGGCGATGGATGCCGCGCGCGTCGAACTCGTCCGCGCCATCGCGAAATCCCGGCACGGCGACCGGCTGCGCATCTATGTGCCGCACACCGAACAGGGCGATCCCATCTATGTCCACGCCAAGACCGCGATCGTCGACGACCGATTGATCCGAGTCGGATCGGCGAATCTGAACAATCGCTCGATGGGGCTCGACAGCGAATGCGATGTCACCATCGACGCCGCCCTGTCGGCGAACCGCGGCGTCGAACCGACGATCCGGCGCCTGCGCGAATCGCTGATCGCCGAGCATCTGGGGGTGGAGCCGGGGGGCGTTGCGCGGCTGTTCGACCGCAGCGGTTCGCTGATCGAAACGATCGAAGCGCTGCGCGGCGATGGCCGCTCGCTGGAACTGCTCGACCTCGTCGCACCGGGGCCGTTCGACGAATTCATCGCCTCGAACGAACTGCTCGACCCGACCAGCCCCGATGCGATGTTCGAGGGCATCGCCGAACGCGGGCTGAAGAAAAGCTGGCACCGCGGCAGAGCCTGGATGGCGCGTCGGCGCCCGTTTCGGCGACATGGGTAGCAACAAACCGTAGCCCTGAGCCTGTCGAAGGGTGCTTCTCTGACAAGCGCCCTTCGACAGGCTCAGGGCTACGGTATTGATCGAACCTCAGTCCGCCAGCGACAGGATATGCCGCGCCTGCTTCAGGTGCGGCGCGTCGACCATCTTGCCGTCGATCTGCAGCACCCCGGCGCCGGGGTTGGCGGCGAAGGCGTCGACGGTCGCCTGCGCGCGCGCGACCTCGTCGGGCGAGGGGGTGAAGGCGGCGTTGATCGGCGCGACCTGCGACGGGTGGATCGCCATCATGCCGGTGAAACCGTCGCGCCGCGCGCGGGTTGCATAGGCCGCTAGCCCCGCTTCGTCCTTGATCGCCGGAAACACCGTGTCGATTGCTGCGACGCCCGCGGCGTGGGCGGCGAACAGCGTCAGGCTGCGCGCGACCTGATAGGGCTCGGTATAGCGCCCGTCGGCTTCGCGGCTCGCCGCGGCGCCGATCGCCGCGGGCAGGTCCTCGGCGCCCCAGGTCAGGCCGACGAGGCGGTCCTTCGCTTCGCGATAGCTGCCGAGGGTGAAGATCGCCGCCGGCGTTTCGGTCGCAATCGGCAGGATGGCGGGCAGCGAAGCGCCGTCCTTCGCTTCGCTGCGCAGGATGGTGTCGAGTTGCGCGATGCTCGGCGCGCCCTCCGCCTTCGGCAGCATGATCGCGTCGGGCCGCGCGCCGACGACCGCGGCGACGTCGGCGGCGGTCATATGGCCATCGAGCGGGTTGACGCGCACCAGCGTCACCACTTCGCGCGGTCCCGCCAGATAGTCGGCGACGGCGGCGCGCGCCGCCTCCTTGTTCGCGGGCGGCACCGAATCCTCGAGGTCGAGGATGATCGCATCGGCGCCCGACGTTGCCGCCTTGGCAAAACGTTCGGGGCGGTCGCCGGGGACGAAGAGCAGGGAACGGAGGCGCATCAGGCGTCTTTCTTCTTTATCAGCGCCGATCGTTCGCATTGGCAGACGATCTCTTCGCGCTGGTTGATGCAGCGGTGCAGGAACGTCACGATACCCGCATTCGGCCGTGACCGCGATTCCTTCAGACCAATGATCTCGCTGGTTGCACGCAGCGTATCGCCCAGGAACACAGGTTTCGGCATCACCAGCTTGTCGTAACCGAGGTTGGCGACCAGCGTGCCGAGCGTCGTGTCGCCGACCGACAGCCCGACCATCAGGCTGAAGGTGAAGGTGCCGTTGACGAGAATCTGCCCGAACTCCGACGCCTTCGCCGCCTCGATGTCGAGGTGCAGCGGCTGTGGATTGTGCGTCATGGTGGTGAACAGCAGATTGTCGGTTTCGGTCACCGTGCGCCGGATGTCGTGGGCGATGCTGTCGCCGATCTGCCATTCGTCGAAAAATTTGCCTGCCATGGTCAGTCCCTCAGATGCAGTTTCATGCCGACATGGCTCTGGACGAAGCCGAGCCGGGCGTAAAAGCGGTGCGCGTCGGTGCGGCTCGCCGACGAAGTGAGCTGGACCAGCTTGCAATCGCGCGCGCGGCACTGGTCGACCGCCCACAGGATCATCCGCTCGCCGAGCCGCTGGCCGCGCAGGTCGCCGACGATACGCACCGCTTCGATCAGTCCGCGCCAGCTTCCGACGAAGGATAGGCCCGGCAGAAAGCCGAGTTGCATCGTGCCGACGACGCGGCCGTCCAGTTCGGCGGCGATCAGGCGCTGGTTGGGATCGGCCTCGATCGCATCGAACGCCGCCAGATAGCGCGGGTCGCCGGGGTCTGCCTTGCGGTCTGGCGGGATGGTCTCCTCGGCAAGCATCGCGAGGATGGCGGACAGGTCCGCCCGCGTCGCATCGCGCAGGATGAGTTCGCTCATTCCGCCGCCTCGATCCGCGCCAGCAGCGCCTCGACCTGCACCTGCTCGCCGGGCGATGCGTTGAGTTCGGCGACGATTCCGTCGAAGGGCGCGGTGAGCGTATGCTCCATCTTCATCGCCTCGAGCGTCAGCAGCCTCTGCCCCTTGGTCACCGCATCACCGGCGGATACGTCCACCGCGATGATCTTGCCGGGCATCGGCGACAGAATCGCGCCGTCGCCTGCGACACTTCCGGCGGCGCCTACGGCGCGCCACGGCGACAATTGCCAGACCGAGCCGCTCTCGGCGACGAGCATGGCGGATGCCGGTTCGTCGGTTCCGGGACCGTGGAGTGCGACATCGACGCGCTTGCCGTCGAGCAGAAAGGGAGTGGTGCGGACATCGGGCGCATTGAGCCGGAAGCCTGCTTGGAGCGAGCGCGGCACCATCGCCATCGCCGCGTTGGTCAGCGCTTGCGGCGACGGCTCGGGCTCGGCCGTCATCGCGTCGCCATCGCGGCCGATCAGTCCGGTATCGACCTTACCCGCGACGAAATCAGGGTGATCGAGCGCGCGGATCAGGAAGGCCGAATTGGTTTTCACCGGCCAGACCGCGCTATCCTCCAGCATCTCTGACAGCGTTTCGCGCGCTTCGTCGCGGGTCTCGCCATGCGCGATGAGTTTGGCGATCATCGGGTCATAGAAAGGCGATACTTCGGTGCCTTCATGAACGCCGGTATCGACGCGGCCGAAATCCTCGGGAAGCTGGAACAGCTCCAGCGCGCCGGTCGAGGGCAGGAAGCCCTTCGCTGGATCTTCCGCATAAAGGCGCGCCTCCATCGCCCACCCATCGATCGCCAGCTCGTCCTGCGCCAGCGGCAGCGGCTCGCCGCTCGCGACGCGAAGCTGCCATTCGACCAGATCGACGCCGGTGATCTCTTCCGTCACCGGATGCTCGACCTGTAGCCGCGTGTTCATTTCCATGAACCAGATGCGGTCGGCGCGCAGGCCTTCGGACGCATCGGCGATGAACTCGATCGTCCCCGCGCCGACATAATCGACCGCCTTCGCGGCGCGCACCGCGGCGGCGCACAGTTCGGCGCGGGTCACCTCGTTCATGCCGGGAGCGGGGGCTTCCTCGATCACCTTCTGGTGGCGGCGCTGCAGCGAACAGTCGCGCTCGAACAGGTGGACGACATTGCCATGGGTGTCGCCGAATACCTGTACCTCGATATGGCGCGGGGTCAGGATATATTTCTCGATCAGCACATGGTCGTTGCCGAACGACGCCGTCGCCTCGCGCTGGCACGAGGCGAGCGCGTCGGCGAAGTCGGCCGCCGCATCGACCTTGCGCATCCCCTTGCCGCCACCGCCCGCGACGGCCTTGATCAGCACCGGATAGCCGATCTCGGCCGCTTGTTCGGCGAGGAAGGTCGCGTCCTGATTTGCGCCCATATAGCCCGGCGTCACAGGGACGCCCGCCTCGGCCATCAGCGTCTTGGCGGCGTCTTTCAATCCCATCGCGGTGATCGACGCAGGTTTCGGTCCGACCCACACCAGCCCGGCATCGATCACGGCCTGCGCGAACTCCGCATTCTCCGACAGGAAACCGTATCCGGGATGGATTGCCGCGGCGCGGCTCGCCTTCGCCGCAGCGATGATCTTCTCACCAACCAGATAGGATTCGCGCGCCGGCGACGGCCCGATGTGCACGACCTCGTCGGCCTCACGCACATGCAGCGCCTTGGCGTCAGCATCCGAATAGACCGCAACGGTCCTTATGCCCATCTCGCGCGCGGTGCGGATGATACGGCAGGCGATCTCGCCGCGATTGGCGATGAGGAGGGATTGGATCATTGCCCCGGACATCCCGTTTTGCGCTGCGTCCAGGTGATATTGAGGACGCGCCAAGCCCCGTTCTGCTTCACCAGGTCGACGTGATTGACGCCGCAGTGCGACAATTTTCCGTCGAGCATGAAGACATAGGGCGACCATATCATCGCGATCGGCCCCTCGACATGGACGTGGGGATCGACCAGCTTTTCGACCGGGGCGCCCGGGATACCGGGCAGGCGGCCGGCGAATTCGCTCCAGGTGCTGAAGTGCAGCTTTTCCTTGCCGTCGGCGCCGATGGTCGCAGCCGTCGCACGCCCGTCGGCGATCGTGACGGCTGCCATCGCCGAGGGGTCCTTGGCGGCAAGAGCGTCGAACATGCGATCAACGGTATCGAGCACGGCCTGCGCTTCAGCATCGGCGCCGTGCTTCTCATGCTGCGCGAAGGCGGGCGTGGCAGCGCATAGCGCGAGTGCAAAAATCGTTTTGAGATACATCGTCCGTCCCTTCACATCCTGAACACGCCGAAGCCGCGATCCTCGACCGGAGCGTTCAGCGTCGCGGCGAAGGCCAGCCCCAGCACGTCGCGCGTCTGCGCGGGGGCGATGATCCCGTCGTCCCACAGGCGCGCGGTGGCGTGATAGGGGTTGCCTTCATCCTCATAGGCCTGGCGGATCGGCGCCTTGAACGCTTCGGCCTCCTCCGGCGTCCATGTGTCGGCGTCGCGGTGGACGGTTGCCAGCACCGACGCCGCCTGCTCGCCGCCCATCACGCTGATCCGCGCATTGGGCCAGGTGAAGAGGAAGCGCGGGGAGTAAGCGCGTCCGCACATGCCGTAATTGCCCGCGCCGAAGCTGCCGCCGATCAGCACGGTGATCTTCGGCACCGTTGCCGTGGCGACCGCGGTCACCAGCTTCGCGCCATGCTTGGCGATCCCCTCGGCCTCATATTTGCCGCCGACCATGAAGCCGCTGATATTCTGGAGGAAGAGCAGGGGGATGCGCCGCTGCTGCGCCAGTTCGATGAAATGCGCGCCCTTGACCGCGCTTTCGCTGAACAACACGCCATTGTTCGCGAGGATCGCGACCGGGATGCCCCAGATATGCGCGAAGCCGCAGACAAGCGTCGCGCCATAGGCCGCCTTGAACTCGTGGAACTCGCTGCCGTCGACGATCCGCGCGATGACTTCGTGCACGTCATAGGGCGCGCGCACGTCCTGCGGGATGATGCCGTAGAGATCTTCGGCATTATATTTGGGCGGGCGCGGGTCCTTCATTGCCACCTCGAACCCGTTTTCGACGCCGAAGGTCGAAACGATGTCGCGGACGATCGTCAGGGCATGTTCGTCATTCTCGGCAAGATGGTCGACGACGCCCGATTTCCTGGCATGCAGGTCGCCGCCGCCGAGATCCTCGGCGCTGATCTCCTCGCCCGTCGCCGCCTTCACCAGCGGCGGGCCGGCGAGGAAGATCGTACCCTGATTACGGACGATCACCGTCTCGTCGCTCATCGCGGGAACATAGGCACCGCCCGCGGTGCAGCTTCCCATCACGCACGCGATCTGCGGGATGCGCTTCGCCGACATGTTGGCCTGATTGAAGAAGATGCGCCCGAAATGGTCGCGGTCGGGAAATACCTCGGCCTGATGCGGCAGGTTCGCGCCGCCGCTGTCGACGAGGTAGATGCAGGGCAGGCGGTTCGCCTCGGCGATCTCCTGCGCGCGAAGATGCTTCTTCACCGTCATCGGATAATAGGTGCCGCCCTTCACCGTCGCGTCGTTGCAGACGATCATCGCCTGCCGGCCCGACACGCGGCCGATTCCGGCGATCATCCCGGCGCCCGGAACCGCACCCTCATACATATCGCAGGCAGCAAGCTGACCGATCTCGAGAAAGGGTGAACCGGGGTCGAGCAGCCGCTCGACCCGCTCGCGTGGGAGCAGCTTGCCACGGCTGGTGTGTCGCTCGCGCGACTTCGCGTTACCGCCGAGCGCGGCTTCGGCGACCCGCGCGTACAACTCGTCCCTCAGCGCCCGGTTGTGCGCGGCATTGGCGTGAAAGCCCTCGCTTTCCGGCTGGATCATGGTTTGCAGGACCGGTGCGCTCACTGACGTCTCTCCTGTTGTTGGCTGCGGGTTAGACGGCCGCCTGTCGATTGAAAAGCGTCGCAGGCCGAAAATGGTTGGCATTGAAACCGGATCGTCACAGGCCTATTCCCCATCGCACAATTCCAGACATTGAGGTTCCTGCCCATGAAAAAAGCCGCTCTCATCGTCCTCCTGTCCGCCGCCACCGCGCTGGCCGGGCCCATCGCCTGCTCGAGCGGCAAGGACAAGTCGTCGGCCACCTATACTCTCGGCACCGAGCTCGGCATCAACAAGGCCGCGATGGACACGGGCGTGAAGCCGGGCAACGACTTCTATGCCTATGCGAACGGAAACTGGCAGAAGACGACGGAAATCCCGGCCGATCGTGCGTCGACCGGCGCTTTCTACACGGCCTTCCTCGAAACCGAGAAACGCAACCGCGAACTGATCGATTCGATCGTCAAGGGGCCGGTCGACAAGGGCAGCGACCAGGCCCGCATCGCCAATTTCTACAAGGCCTATATCGACACGAAGGCGATCGACGCAGCGGGCATGAAACCGGTGCAGGCGGACCTTGCGCGCTTCGATGCGATCGCCGACAAGACCGCGCTGTCGAAGGTGCTGGGCGAGCAGGTCCGCGCCGACGTCGATCCGCTCAATGCGACCGACTATCGCACCGAAAATCTTTTCGGCATCTTCGTGACGCAGGGTCTGGCGACGCCGGGCGAGGTGCTGCCCTATATGCTGCAAGGCGGCCTCGGTCTGCCCGAGCGCGAATATTATCTGTCGTCCGACCCGAAGATGGCGGGCATCCGCGACGATTATAAGGCCTATATCGCCAAGCTGCTGACCGCTGCGGGCATCGCCGATGCCGATGCGAAGGCGGCGCGCGTCTATGACCTCGAAATGAAGATCGCCAAGGCGCACGCGACGCGCGAAGAGAGCGAGGATTTCACCAAATCCGCGACGGTCTGGGCCAGGGACGACTTTGCGAAGAAGGCGCCGGGCATCGACTGGCCGGCCTTCTTCGCGGCGGCGCAGCTCGACGGCGCGTCGAAGGTCGCGGCCTATCATCCGGGCGCGATCACCGGCCTGTCGGCGCTCGTCGCGTCGCAGCCGCTCGACACCTGGAAGGACTGGCTGACCTTCCACCAGATCAACAGCCATGCCGACGTGCTGCCGAGCGCGATCGACAACGCCCATTTCGCTTTCTATGGCACGCGGCTTGCGGGCACGCCGCAGCAGCGCAGCCGTGACAAGCGGGCGCTCGCGGCGCTCGACACCTATCTCGGCGACGCGGTGGGCCGCGCCTATGCCGAGAAATATTTCCCCGCCTCGGCCAAGGCCGAGGTCAGCGACATGGTCGACGGGATCAAGGCGGCCTTTGCCAAGCGCGTCAACACGATCGACTGGATGGCGCCCGAAACCAAGAAGGAAGCGCTGAAGAAGGTCGAGACCATCGTCGTCGGCGTCGGCTATCCGGAGACGTGGCGCGACTATGGGAGCTACAGCGTCGCCGCCAACAGCGCCTATGCGAACGAGATCGCGGGGCAGAAGGCCGAATATGCGCACCAGCTTGCCAAGATCGGCAAGCCGATGGACCGTGCCGAGTGGTGGATGACGCCGCAGACCGTCAACGCGGTCAATCTGCCGGTGCAGAATGCGCTTAACTTCCCGGCTGCGATCCTGCAGCCGCCCTTCTTCAATCCTCAGGCCGATCCCGCCTATAATTACGGCGCGATCGGGGCGGTCATCGGTCACGAGATCAGCCACAGCTTCGACAATAACGGCGCGGCGTTCGATTCGACCGGTGCGCTGCGCAACTGGTGGACTGCGGCGGATCTCAAGAAGTTCGAGGAAGCGGGGACGGCGCTTGCCGACCAGTTTGACCAGTATAAGCCTTTCCCGGACCTCGCGGTGAACGGCAAGCTGACGCTGGGGGAGAATATCGCCGACGTCGCAGGGCTTCAGGCGGCCTATGACGCCTATCGCGCGTCGCTGGGCGGCAAGGAGGCGCCGGTAATCGACGGCTTCACGGGCGACCAGCGTTTCTTCATTGCTTATGCCCAGACCTGGGCGACGAAGACGCGCGACGCGGCGCTGCGCCAGCAGGTTGCGACCGACGGCCACGCGCCGGGCATGTACCGGGCGCTGACGGTGCGTAACCTCGATGCGTGGTACAAGGCGTTCGACGTCAAGGAAGGCGACGCGCTCTACCTGCCACCCGAAAAGCGCGTTCGCGTCTGGGGTTGATCCACGGAGCATGGCGGGGCGGTCAGTCCGTCCCGCCGTCGCCGGGCGCCGCCGGCGGCTTTTCCTTCAGGATCAGGTAGCGATAGACGCCGACGCAGTTGATGATCAGCAGCGCGATATTCTGCCATCCGATGCCTTCGCTGTCGGACTGGAGGAAGCCCCATGCGATCAGCGCGATGCTGCTGGTGACGAAGATCACGAACGCCCAGCCGGTCCAGCGCCGCCCGAGGTTCAGCGAGACGAGCAGCGCCGCCAGCGTCGCGGCGCCGGCGCCATAATATTGCAGCGCGTCGAGCAGCGTGTCACTCATGAGCCGGCCCCGATCAGCGCGAACAGGCCCGCCGCGCTCAGCACCGGCCAGGCGATGTGGCGCCCCCGCGTATAGGCCGCGTTGAACAGGCCGGTTGCGAGCCAGGCGCCGCCGATCACGGCGATCAGCGGCTTCGGCGTTCCCGGCCAGGCAACCGCGGCGGCCGAGACCAGCATCAGCACGGACGTCGCATGCCAGGCGAAACGCAGGATGCTGCGAACCAAGGCGTCGCCCAGCACGCCCTCGCGCATCTGCAGCAACGGCACGATCAGTCGCCGCGTCCCGAGGACCGAATGCACGAAGGCGGCGGTCGTCATCGCTCCGGCCGACAGCCAGAGCCAGATCACGCGCCGGCGCCGATCAACTCGCGCCCGATCAGCATCCGGCGGATCTCGTTCGTCCCCGCGCCGATGTCGAGCAGCTTGGCGTCGCGCCAGTAACGCTCGACCGGCCAGTCCTTCGTGTAACCCGCGCCACCGAGCGCCTGGATCGCCTCGCCCGCGACCTTCACCGCGCTCTCGCTTGCGAGCAGGATCGCGCCCGCGGCGTCGAAGCGCGTCGTCCGCCCCGCGTCGCAAGCCTTGGCGACATTATAGACATAGGATCGCGCCGACTGCAGCGCGACATACATGTCGGCGACCTTCGCCTGCATGAGTTGGAACGAGCCGATCGGCTTGCCGAACTGCTTGCGCTCGCGGACATAGGGAATGACGGTATCGAGGCAGGCCTGCATGATGCCGAGTTGAAGCCCCGCGAGGACGACGCGCTCATAATCGAGCCCCGACATCAGCACGCCGACGCCGCCATTCTCCGGACCCATGATCTGTTCCTCGCCGACTTCGCAGTCGGTGAACACGAGCTCGGCGGTGGGTGAGCCGCGCATCCCCACCTTGTCGATCTTTTGCCCGATGGCGAAACCCGGCATGTCCTTCTCGATCAGGAAGGCGGTGATGCCGCGCGATCCCGCTTCGGGGCTGGTCTTGGCATAGACGACCAGCGTGTCGGCATGGCTCGCGTTGGTGATCCAGAATTTCGTGCCGTTGAGGACGTAGCCGCCCTGTACCTTCTCGGCCTTCAGCTTCATCGACACGACGTCGCTGCCCGCGCCGGCTTCGGACATGGCGAGGCTGCCGACATGCTCGCCGCTGATCAGTTTCGGGAGATATTTCGCCTTCTGCTCTTCATTGCCCCAGCGGCGGATCTGGTTGACGCACAGGTTCGAGTGCGCACCATAGCTGAGGCCGATCGCGCCCGAAGCTCGCGACACTTCCTCGACCGCGATGACATGTTCCAGATAGCCGAGCCCGAGTCCGCCCCATTGCTCCTCGACCGTGATGCCGTGGAGGCCGAGTTCGCCCATTGCCGTCCACAATTCATCGCGCGGAAACCAGTCCTCGCGGTCGGCGCGGTCGGCGAGCGGAGCGATCTTTTCGTCGGCGAAGCGAGCGGTGGTCTCGCGGATCATATCGGCGGTTTCGCCGAGCGCGAAATCGAAATCGGGGGTGGCGCGCATGGTCAGCCTTTCGGTCGAGGCGGCAAGGATGCCGCACTCATGCCCGAAAGTCGAACCATATGAAAATTGAAATCCCATGCGACAAGACATAAGAAAAATTTATGATAAAGCGATCGCACATCCGCCAGTTCCTCGCCGTCGTCGACGCCGGCAGCTTCACCCAGGCGGCCCAGCATATCCGCGTGACCCAGCCCGCGCTGTCGATCGGCGTGGCCGAGCTCGAGCGGCAGGTCGGGGCGCCGCTCTTCATCCGCAGCCGACGCCAGATCCGGCTGACCGAGGCGGGCGGCCGCTTTCTCCTCATCGCGCGCGATCTGGAACGCGGTTTCCGCGCCGCCGACGGCTTCGGGCGCCAGACGGAAACGATGGTGCCCCTGTTGCGGATCGGTGTGATCCGGTCCGCGCCGGGGGAGTTCCTGCAGCGGCTCGTGGCCGAATTCGCCCGGAGCTTTTCGATCGAGATCGTCGAGGGCAGCGATGCCGAACTGCGCGCGGCGCTCGCCGGCGGACGCATCCAGGCGGCGCTCGTCCCGCTCCGGGCGGGAGAGGGCGGGGCGCAGTCGGCGATGGCGCTTTACGAAGAGCCGCTGGTGATGCTGGTGTCCGACAGTCATGCTCTGGCCGGGCGCGGCGAGGTCACGCCCGAGGAACTGGCCCCCGAAACGATGATCGCACGCCGCTCGTGCGAATGGCTCGACGCGACGAGCCGCTTCTTCACGCGCCATCGGGTCCGGCCGCGCTTTTCGCTGCGCAGCGACAGCGACGACCGCTGCCTCCGCATGGTGGCGGCGGGGATCGGTATCACCACCGCCCCGCTGTCGCTGGCTATCGAGGGGACGGTGCCGCTCCGTATTGCCGGATATGATTTCCGGCGCGAACTGGGATTGCTGCTCGCGCCCGACTGGATGGCGCTTCCCGATATCGTGGATCGTCTGGCCGCGCGGCTACCGGCGATCGAGGCGCTCGCGCGCGACTGGCACCACGCAAGGGTCGAACGGGCCGCGTGACGCTGCAAGCCTGTCTTGGCCGGGGGAAAGGCCATAGTGTTTGCGTCGCCCGGCATGGCATTGCAAGGCGATACGGTCGGGACCGTCGAGGGCTGCCGGGTTCCCATTTGGGAATTCTGCCCGCCGCGCAAGCGGCTATAGCGGCGGTGTCGTGGACAGAAAGGACCAAAACGTGCCGTTCCCTGCTTCGGCGGAATTGACTCATCTGGACCGGCTGGAGGCCGAGAGCATCCACATCATGCGTGAGGTGATGGCGGATGCGGCGCATCCGGTGATGCTCTATTCGGTGGGCAAGGACAGCGCGGTGATGCTGCATCTGGCGCGCAAGGCCTTTTATCCGTCGCCGCCGCCCTTTCCGCTGCTGCATGTCGACACGACATGGAAGTTCCGGGCGATGTACGAACTGCGCGACCGGATGGCCGCGGAGAGCGGGATGGACCTGATCGTCTATCAGAACCCCGAGGCGAAGGCGCGGGGCATCAACCCATTCGACCATGGCCCCTTGCACACCGACATGTGGAAGACCGAGGGACTGAAGCAGGCGCTCGACCTCCACGGCTTCGATGTCGCCTTCGGCGGCGCGCGGCGCGACGAGGAGAAGAGCCGGGCGAAGGAGCGCATCTTCTCCTTCCGCACCGCAAGCCACGGCTGGGATCCCAAGCAGCAGCGGCCCGAGCTGTGGAACCTCTACAACGCCCGGAAAGCCAAGGGCGAGAGCATCCGCGTCTTCCCGATCAGTAACTGGACCGAACTCGACATCTGGCAATATATCGCACGCGAGCAGATCCCCATCGTGCCGCTCTATTTCGCGGCGCCGCGTCCGACGGTGGAGCGCGACGGGCTGCTGCTGATGGTCGACGACGACCGCTTCCCGCTGCGCCCCGGCGAGGTGCCGGTGGAGCGCTCGATCCGCTTCCGCACGCTGGGCTGCTACCCGCTTACCGGTGCGGTGGAGAGCGAGGCGGCGACGCTGCCCGAAGTGATCCAGGAGATGCTGCTGACCACGACGTCGGAGCGGCAGGGCCGGGCGATCGACAAGGACGGCGGCGACGCGTCGATGGAGAAGAAGAAGCAGGAGGGGTATTTCTGATGGCCCTGCGCTGCCTTCCTTTTTCCGTTCGCCCTGAGCTTGTCGAAGGGCCGCTCTTTCTTTCAGAAGAAAAGAACAGGGCTTCGATAAGCTCAGCCCGAACGGCATTTGTGTGCGGAACTAGCCAATGACCGACCCTGTTTATGTCACCGACGCGTTGATCGCCGAGGATATCGAGGCCTATCTCGCGCGGCACGAGCAGAAATCGCTGCTGCGGTTCATCACCTGCGGCTCGGTCGACGACGGCAAGTCGACGCTGATCGGGCGGCTGCTCTATGACAGCAAAATGATCTTCGAGGATCAGCTTGCGGCGCTCGAGGCCGACAGCAGGCGCGTCGGGACGCAGGGGCAGGAGATCGACTTTGCGCTGCTCGTCGACGGCCTTGCCGCCGAGCGCGAGCAGGGGATCACGATCGACGTCGCCTATCGCTTCTTCACGACCGAGAAGCGCAAGTTCATCGTCGCCGACACGCCGGGGCACGAACAGTACACGCGCAACATGGTGACCGGCGCGTCGACCGCCGATCTTGCGGTGATCCTGATCGATGCGCGCAAGGGCGTGCTGACCCAGACGCGCCGCCACAGCTTCCTCGCGCATCTGCTCGGTATCAGGCATATCGTGCTCGCGGTGAACAAGATGGACCTCGTCGGGTACGACAAGGGCGTTTTCGACCGCATTACCCTTGCTTACCGCGCCTTTGCGAGCGAGATCGGCATCACGAATTTCACCGCGATCCCGATTTCGGGGTTCAAGGGCGACAATATCGCCGCGGCGTCGGCCAACACGCCCTGGTACAAGGGGCCGGCGCTGATCGAGCATCTGGAAGGTGTCGAAGTTGCCGCGCAACGTGAGGTCGAAAAAGAATTTCGTATGCCGGTTCAATGGGTTAACCGGCCAAACCTTGATTTCAGGGGATTTTCCGGGCTGATCGCGGGCGGGCGCGTCCGGCCCGGCGACGCGGTGCGCGTCCTGCCGAGCGGCAAGACGACCCGGGTCGGGCGGATCGTGACGCTGGACGGCGATCTGGACGAGGCCGCCGCCGGCCAGTCGGTGACGCTGACGCTGACCGACGAGATCGACTGTTCGCGCGGCGATGTCATCGCTGCCGCCGACGCGCCGCCCGAAGTTGCCGACCAGTTCGAGGCGACGCTCGTCTGGATGGCCGACGAGGCGATGATTCCGGGCCGCGCCTATTGGCTGAAGCTGGGCACCCAGTCGGTGTCGGCGACGGTGCAGGCGCCCAAATATGAGATCAACGTCAACACGCTCGACCATCTGGCGACCAAGACGCTGGACCTGAACGGCATCGGCGTGGTCGAGGTTTCGACCGACAAGCCGATCGTGTTCGAGGCCTATGCCGACAACCGCGCGCTCGGCGGCTTCATCCTGATCGACAAGCTGACCAACGCGACCGTTGCGGCGGGGATGCTGCACTTCAGCCTGCGCCGCGCGCAGAATGTCCATTGGCAGGCGACCGACATCGACCGCGACATGCGGGCGGACATGAAGAACCAGCGGCCCGCGCTGCTGTGGTTCACCGGGCTTTCAGGGTCGGGCAAGTCGACGATCGCCAATCTGGTCGAGAAGAAGCTGCACCGGATGAACCGCCACAGCTTCCTGCTCGACGGCGACAATGTCCGCCACGGGCTCAACCGCGATCTGGGCTTCACCGAGGCCGACCGGATCGAGAACATCCGCCGCGTCGGCGAGGTGGCAAAGCTGATGAGCGATGCCGGCCTGATCGTCATCACCGCCTTCATCTCGCCGTTCAGGGCCGAGCGCGAGATGGTGCGCGCGATGCTGCCCGAGGGCGAGTTCCTGGAAATCTTCATCGACACCCCGCTCGAGGAAGCCGAGAAGCGCGACGTCAAGGGGCTCTACAAGAAGGCGCGCGCCGGGCAGCTCAAGAATTTCACCGGCATCGACAGCCCCTATGAGGCGCCCGAGAACCCCGAAATCCGCATCGACACCACCGCGATGACGCCCGAACAGGCCGCCGATGCGATCATCGACCGGCTGTTGGGGTAGAGAGGCTTGCGTTCGTCATTCGGGCGGAGACGGGGATCCGCGTCCTTCCCGTCCCCCATGTCACCCTAAACTCGTTCGGCGATTATCTCCGCGACAGCCCGTAATTCCCCCTTCGTCATTGCGAGCAGCGGTGCGACGAAGCAATCTCCAGCCATCGACAAGGCAGGACGACTGCTGGAGATTGCTTCGCTCCGCTCGCAATGACCGCCCCCCCATTGCCACACCGCCGTGGCTCGCCTAGTCCGTTGCATCGAGAAACCGAATAACGGGAGATGCGCGATGACCGACCTGCCTGACACCAATTTGACCATGCTGACCCTCGCCAAGCCCGAGGGCGAGCTGGAAGTGTCGTTCGAACGCCGACCCATGCCCGACCCCGCGCCGCACGAGGTGCTGGTCCGGATATTGGCGACCCCGATCAACCCTTCGGACCTGGGTCTGCTGTTCGGGGCGGCCGACATGACGAGCGCGCGCGCCGCGACGCGCGACGGGCTGCCGGTGGTCACCGCCGACATTCCCGCGCCGGGCATGCGCGCGATGGCGGGCCGCGTCGGCGAGGCGCTGGCGATCGGCAACGAAGCGTGCGGCGAGGTGGTGAAGGCGGGGTCGTCGCCCGAGGCGCAGGCGCTGCTCGGCAAGACGGTCGCGCTGATCGGCGGCGAGATGTATGCCGAGTATCGCTGTCTGCCGGCACAGATGTGCATGGAACTGCCGGGCGGCACCGACCCGAAGGACGGGGCATCCTGTTTCGTCAACCCGCTGACCAGCCTCGCCTTCACCGAGACGATGCGGATGGAGGGGCATAGCGCCATCGTCCATACCGCGGCGGCGTCGAACCTTGGGCAGATGCTGGTGAAGATCTGCGCCAAGGATGGCATCCCGCTCGTCAACATCGTGCGCAGCGAAGCGCAGGTGGAAATATTGAAGGGGCTGGGCGCCGCGCATGTCGTCAACAGCAGCGACGCCGATTTCCTCGACCGGCTGACCGCCGCGATCGTCGAGACCGGCGCGACGATCGGCTTCGACGCGATCGGCGGCGGCAAGCTGGCGAGCCAGATTCTCGCCTGCATGGAGGCGGCGGCGGTCCAGCGGATGACGACCTACAGCCGCTATGGCTCGGACTCGTTCAAGCAGGTCTATATCTATGGCGCGCTCGACGTGGGGCCGACGGTGCTGAACCGCAGCTTCGGTTTTTCCTGGTCGCTGTCGGGCTTCCTGCTGACGCCTTTCATGCAGAAGGCGGGGCCGGAGGTCGTGGGGCGGATGCGCCAGCGCGTCGTCGATGAGCTGACGACGACCTTCAAGAGCCATTACAGCCACGAAATCTCGCTGACCGACGCGCTGTCGCTTGAAACGATCGCGAACTACAATGCCAAGCGGACGGGAGAGAAATATCTGATCCGGCCATAGGCGGAGGGGGCCGTCGGGAGCGATCGGTTGCGGACATATGCCATGTGATCCCCGGCCGAAGGCCGGGGTCCGGAGTGCGACTGCATAGCGCCGGCTCTCCGACGCCCTGGACCCCGGCTTTCGCCGGGGATCACGAGAGGATTTCCGATAGAAACGCCATTCTTCTTTCATCGTCACCCCGGACTTGATCCGGGGTCCCGCTGGATGGCGAAACCAGTCGATGCCTTGAAAAAGCGGGATCCCGGATCAAGTCCGGCATGGCGAATGTCAGGACGCGGCCGGTTGACGACGATCGGCATTTCATAACTTGTCATTCCCGCGGAAGCGGGAACCCAGAGCGTGCGTCGGCTGACCCCACTCTGGGTTCCCGCTTTCGCGGGAATGACAAAGGTGGGGGATGGCCGCTTACCGCTCCGAAACGGTCGCTCGCTTTTACCGCTTCATGCACTGGCGCGTGTCGTCGCGCTGATATTCGGCGCAGTTCCACAGCGCCTTTTCGAATCCGGCCTTGTCGTCGCGCAGATAGGAAAAGGTCATCGCCGCGCGCTGGGTCGCGCTCATTGCGTCGCCCTCGGGCTTCAGCACCGGGTTGGTCCAGCCCATCAGCTTGCAATATTCGCGTTCCCCGCACAGCCGCAGGGCGAGGGTGACGAAGCTTTCGGGCGGCGCCCGGCGGTCGAGCTGGATATAGATGCTGTCGCGCGGCGCGTCGCTCGCGTCGCTCTGGCCGGAGACGATGCGCGGCTCGCCGACCCCGGCATCGGTGTCGACGCCGGCCAGTTCGATCGGCGGGCCGCCGGCGTGGGCGAGCGAGATCGCCGCCAGCGGCGCTTCGACCGGGTCGCGGCCGAGCACCGCGCCGCGGAAGGCGCCGGGCGTGCCCCAATAGCCTGGCCAGCGGAAGAAGAGATGGGTGTCGACGATCGCGATCTTTTCGAGGCTGTCGCTCCAATAAGGGCGCACCCAGTCGGTATGATAATGGGTGGCGAGGCCCACCGCCGGATCGACGAGGCCGGCGAGCATCATGCCGGCATTGTCCTGCGCCCGCTTCCACGCTGCGTCCGAATAGCGGCGCGCGAGCGCGCCGTCGCAGGTGAAGGTGAACTGGCAGCCGGTCGCGCGGTCCGACCCCTGAAAGACCACCTCGCAGATGCTCTTCGGGAAAGCGGGATGGCGGACGCGGTTGATGACGACCTGCCCGACCGCAAGCTGGCCTTTGCTGTCGTCGCCCGCTTCGTAAAGCATCGCCGCCGCCATGCAGTCGCGGGCGCGGGCGCGATTGCCGGGGTCGCCCGGATAGACGAAGGGACGGGCCGGCTTGAAATCCTTGGCGATCAGCGGGACGCGCGCATTGGCGGTCCGCGCATCCTCGACCGTGACCGGCGCCAGCTCCATCGGCGCGACCTCGGGAACCACCTCTGCCGGCGGCGCGACCGGATGCTGCCGGCTCCGCGCATCCTTGCCGCCGCTACCGGGCGCGCTTGCGTAGAGCACGCCGGCGATCGCTGCCAATGCCAGCAGCGCGAACAGCCAACCCGATCCTTCGCGCCACAGGGGCAACGTCGCTGGCGCCTCGTCCGGACGCATGGCGGGAATCAGATCTCCGGCAGGAAATCGGGCACCGACAGATAGCGTTCGCCGGTATCGTAGTTGAAGCCGAGGATACGGCTGCCCTGCGGCAGGTCGGGCAGCTTCTGCGCGATTGCGGCAAGCGTCGCGCCCGACGAGATGCCGACCAGCATGCCCTCCTCGCTGGCCGAGCGTAGCGCCATCGCCTTCGATTCGGGCGCGTCGACGGTGATGACCCCGTCGAGCAGTTCGGTGTGCAGGTTGCGCGGGATAAAGCCGGCGCCAAGGCCCTGGATCGGGTGCGGCCCCGGCTGCCCGCCCGAAATGACGGGCGAGGAGACGGGCTCGACCGCATAGACCTTCAGATTGGGCCAATGCTGCTTCAGCAACTGGGCGCAGCCGGTGATGTGCCCGCCGGTGCCGACGCCGGTTATCAGCACGTCGATCGGGCTGTCCTTGAAATCGGCGAGAATTTCCGCCGCGGTGGTGTGCAAGTGGACGTCGACATTGGCGTCATTCTCGAACTGCTGCGGCATCCAGGCGCCGGGCGTGGTCTCGACCAGTTCGATCGCGCGCTCGATCGCGCCCTTCATGCCCTTTTCGCGCGGCGTCAGGTCGAAGGTCGCGCCATAGGCAAGCATCAGCCGCCGCCGCTCGACCGACATGCTTTCGGGCATGACCAGGATCAGCTTGTAACCCTTGACCGCGGCGGCCATCGCCAGACCGATGCCGGTGTTGCCCGACGTCGGCTCGACGATGGTGCCGCCGGCCTTCAGCAGGCCGTCGCGCTCGGCCGCCTCGATCATCGCGAGGCCGATTCGATCCTTGATCGATCCACCGGGGTTGCTGCGTTCCGACTTGATCCACACCTCCGCGTCGGGGAACAGCCGCGCGACGCGGATATGCGGGGTATGGCCGATGGTCTCGAGGATCGAATTGGCTTTCATCGTCGCTGTACACCTTCTTGATAGTCGGACCGGGCTTGATAGCCGAACCGGGGATCGCGCCGCGCAAACCGGTGCGGCCAGTCGCCCGATCGCGCCCAGAGCCGTTCGTTCGCGAGCGCCGGGGGCGGCGCGGGTTGTAACGAGGCGAGCAGATACTGTCCATAAGGCCAGTCGCCGAGCGCGGAGTCCGCATTGATATGGCCGAAGGGTCCGGCATTGACGAAGCGCGCGCCCCACTGGCGCGACAGGCGCCAGACGTGGGCGGTGGCGGCGTAGGGATCATTCTCGCTCGCCACGGCGATGAAGGTCTGGCGCGGCATCAGCATCGGTGCGGCGGTGAAGCTCTTCAGCCGCCCGCGTTCGGGAAGCCGCGCCAGATCGGGCGGCGCGACGAGCAGCGCGCCCGCGATCCTCGCCCGCGCAATGCCGCCCGCCTGCGCGAACCAGTGCGCGAAGGCATGGCAGCCGAGGCTGTGCGCGGCGACCAGCACCGGTGCGCTTTCGGCGTCGATCGCGTCGGCGATGCGCGCGACCCATTCGCCTTGGTCGGGATCGTCCCACGCGCCGAGATCGACTCGCTCGCTGTCGGGGAATTTCCGTTCCCACAGGCTTTGCCAATGGGTCGGGCCGCTGTTGTGAAGGCCCGGAATCGTCAGGATTTTATGATGGATGCTGGAAGCATGCATGGCGGTCGCTCCATATCGGAATGAAGAGGAAACCGCGGTGACGGGTAGGGGAGATATAATTCAACTAAAAAAATTGACAATAGAATTCAGGCGAACGGAAGCGAACGCGCGGCGAGCCGATGGCCTATTGGAATTGCGGCTCGAAGGTTCGTGCGCGGCGCAGTTCGGGAAACAGCCACGACCAGAGCGCGGTCACGCCGACCGCCGCCGCGCCGCCGATCACCACCGCGCCGATCGGGCCGAGCACGGCCGCCATGGCGCCGGCGCGCATCTCGCCGAGCTCGTTCGAGGCCGACACGGCCAGACCCGACGCCGCGCTGACGCGGCCGCGCATATGGTCGGGCGTGTTGAGCTGGATCAGCGTCCCGCGCACGAAGACCGAGAACATGTCCGCCGCGCCCATCACGACGAGCAGCGCGAGCGACAGGGCGAAGCTGTTCGAAAGGCCGAAGCCGACGGTGACGGCGCCGAAGACCGCCACCGCCCACAGCATCTTGACCCCGACGTTGCGCTCGATCGGACGGATGGCGAGGCCGAGCGCGACGAGCGCCGCGCCGACCGCCGGGGCGGCGCGCAGGAAGCCGAGCCCCTCTGACCCGACGTGCAGGATATCGCGCGCATAGACGGGCAGCATCGCCGTCGCGCCCGCGAGCAGCACCGCGAACAGGTCGAGGGTGATGGTGCCGAGCAGGAAGCGCTCGGTCCAGACGAAATGCAGCCCGTCGATCATCTCGCGCAGCGGGTGTCGCCGGACCTCGGGCGGTGGCGGCTGGACCGGGCGGACGCGGCTGAGGGTGAAGGCCGATACCGCGAGCGAGGCGACCGCGAAAACATAGACCGAGGTCGGGTGCGCGGCATAGATCAGCCCGCCGGCAGCGGGACCGATCACCGACGCCGACTGCCAGGCGATGCTGCTCATCGCGATCGCGCGCGGCAGCACGGCGGGCGGCACGATATTGGGCGCGATCGCGCTCATCGCCGGGCCGGAGAAGACGCGTGCGACGCCGTGCAGCGCCGCGAGGCCGAACAGCAGCGGCAGCGTCAGCCCGCCGATCCAGGTGAACCAGCCGAGCATCGCGGCGATGCTGATGTCGATGAGGTTGGAGAAGATCGCGACGCTCCGCCGCTCGAAGCGGTCGGCCGCCCAGCCGGCGATCGGCGTCAGCACCGCGAGCGGCACGAACTGGACGAGGCCGAGCAGCCCGAGCTGGAACGACGCCTCGCGAATCGTCATGCCATAGTCGCTGCGCGCCGTGTCGTAGAGCTGATAGCCGATCACCACGACCATCGCGATCGTCGCCATCACCGCGGTGAAGCGCGCGACCCAATAATAGCGATAGTCGGTGAAAGCGAGCGGGGAAGGCGCGCTGGACGGAGTGTCGGGCGGCAGCACGGGGTCGACGGAAGGGGGAGGGGGAATGGTCGCCATCGCGGCTTCGCCTTAACGGCTTTTTTGCGCCGCACCAGAGGCGAATGGCCTGCCGTTCGTCGATTATCGGATGCGGCGGGGCGGGCGGGATGGCAGAACCCGGCCATCGAACAGAGGGAGAGAATGGGATGACAGGCAAATTCGCCCGCTTCGGCGGGGCCGCGCTGGCGAGCGCCTTGCTGGTGCTGACGGCGTGCAATGCCAGCGGCAACAAATCGGCAAGCGCGCCGGGCGCCGAAACGTGGAGCGAATTCCGCGACGATTTCCTCGACGGCTATTTTCCGCTCAATCCCACCTTTGCCGTCTATCAGGGCAAGCATGAATTCGATGGCCAGCTTCCCGACTGGTCGCCCGAGGGGATCGAAAAGCAGGCAGCATTCCTGGAGAAGACGATCGCCGACGCCAAAGCCTTCGACGGCGCCATGACCGACCGCGAGCGGTTCGAGCGCGACTATCTGGTCCATGTCGCCCAAGGGCAGCTCTTCTTCCTGCGCGATACCGATTTCGCGGAGAAGAACCCCGCTTTCTATGTCGGCGCGCTCGACCCCAACGTCTATATCGCGCGGCCCTATGCCGACCCCGCGACGCGGATGAAGGCCTTCATCGCCTATGCCGAAAAGATCCCGGCGGTCGCCGCGCAGATCAAGGCCAACCTCAAGCTGCCGCTGCCGGCGACCTATGTGAAATTCGGTACCGCCGGTTTCGGCGGTTTCGCGGACTATTATACCGGCGATGCCAAGGCCGCCTTCGCCGAGGTCAAGGACGAGGCGCTGCAGAAGCGGTTCGACGAGGTCGCGGGCGAGGCTGCTGCGGCGATGAAGGATCTGGCGACCTATGTCGGCTCGCAGCCCGGCACCACCGGCGGCTATGCCCTTGGCGCCGATAAATTTTCGAAGATGCTGCTGACCAACGAAGGCGTCGACACGCCGCTCGACGAACTGGAGCGCATCGGCGAGGCCGACCTCAAGCGCAATCAGGACGCGCTCAAGGCCGCCTGCGCGACCTATGCCGCGGGGGCGACCATCGCCGACTGCATGAAGAAGATGAACGCCGACAAGCCGGCCGACGGCCCCGTCGCCGAGGCGCGGCGCCAGCTTCCCGAACTGCGCGCCTTCCTGGTTGAGAAGGATCTGGTGTCGATTCCCGGCACCGAACAGGCACAGGTCGAGGAATCTCCCCCCTATAACCGGCAGAACAGCGCCTATATCGACATTCCCGGGCCCTATGAGAAGGGCCTGCCTTCGGTCTATTACATCTCGCCGCCCGACCCGAGCTGGGACAAGGCGACGCAGGATGCGTTCGTGCCGGGCAAGAAGGACTTGCTGTTCACCTCGGTGCATGAGGTGTGGCCCGGGCATTTCCTGAATTTCCTCCACTCGAACCGCGCGGATAGCATTTTCGGCAAGCTGTTCGTCGGCTATGCCTTTGCCGAGGGCTGGGCGCATTATGTCGAGGAAATGATGTGGGATGCGGGGCTGGGCAACGGCGATCCCGAAACGCATATCGGCCAGCTATCGAACGCGCTGCTGCGCAATTGCCGCTTTCTGTCCGCGATCGGCCTGCACACCAAGGGCATGACCGTCGCCGAGAGCGAAAAGATGTTCAAGGACCAATGCTGGCAGGACGAGGGCAATGCCCGGCAGCAGGCGGCGCGCGGTACCTATGATCCGCTCTATCTCAACTATACGCTGGGCAAGCTGATGATCCGCAAGCTGCGCGACGACTGGACCGGGGGCGACCGGACGAAGTGGAAGGCCTTCCACGACGAATTCCTGTCCTATGGCGGCCCCCCGATCCCGATGGTGCGCCAGGCGATGATGAAGGAGGACGCGCCGCACGCGGTCTTCTGAAGAAGAGGGATTCAGGCGGCCGGCGCGCGCAATCGGGCGATGAAGAAGCCGTCGAGCCCGCCCGCTTCGGCCAGCATGCCGGGGAGGGGGCGGACGAAACCGCTTGCGTCGGGCGCGATGCCGGGCGGCAGTTCGTCGGCGCGGGCGGGGTCGACCGACCAGCCCTTGTGAGCGGCGAGGAAGGCGGGGATCTGCTCCTCGCCCTCGGCGCGCTCGAGTGAGCAGGTCGCGTAGACGAGCGTACCGCCGGGCTTCACCCATGCCGCGGCACGGGCAAGCAATTCGGCCTGCAATTCGGCCATGTCGGCGATCTGCCGCGCCTCGATGCGGTGCAGCACGTCGGGATGGCGGCGGAAGATGCCGGTCGCCGAGCAGGGCGCGTCCAGCAGGACCGCGTCGGCGGGCGCGTCGGGCTGCCAGCGACGGATGTCTCCCTGCACGACGTCGGCGGCGAAGCCGGTGCGCGCGAGATTGTCGCGCAGGCGCGCAAGGCGCCTGGCGCTCGCATCGACGGCGATCACATCCCAGCCCGTCGCGGCGAGTTGCATCGTCTTGCCCCCCGGCGCGGCGCAGAGGTCGAGAATGCGGCGGCCCTTGCCGTCGCCCAGAAGGCGCGCCGCCAGGCTGGCGGCGAGATCCTGCACCCACCAGCCGCCGTCCCGAAAGCCCGGCATGTCGGCGACCGCGCGGCCGCGCGGCAGGCGGCGATGCCGGGGCGCCATCACGCGAGCCTCGTTCCATTCCGCGGCTGCCGGCTCCGCGGCGAAGCTGAGGTCGATCGGCGGCGGCGTGCTCCACGCCGCGGCGGCGGCATCGACCATCGCCGTGCCCCATTGCGCGGCCCAGCGTTCGGCGGCGGGTGCGGGAAGGCGCGCCGTCGCGGGCAGGGTCCAGTCTTCCTTCTGAGCGCGCGACAGGAGAGCGTGGACCAGTCTTCGCGGCCCGCCGGCGACGAGCGGCAGCGCGGTCGCGACGACGGCGTGGCCCGGGCTTTTCAGCACGAGCAGTTGCGCGAGCGCGAGCCGCAGCACGGCGCGCGCCTTCACATCCTCGGGCAGGATCTCGCTGGTTGCCCCGTCGATCAGCGCGTCGATATCGACCATCCAGCGCATCGCTTCCGACACGATGGCGATCGCGAAGGCGCGGTCGGCGGGCGCCAGCCCCTGCGTCGCGGCATGAGCGGCGATGTCGAGCGGCTCGCCGCGGCGCAGCACGGCATCGAGCAGGCGCAGCGCGGCGCGGCGCGGCGCGGTGCCGGGCGGGTCGGCCTGCGGACCCTGCTGGCGCCGTCGGTCAGCCACGGGGCATCCGCTCCCAGCGGTTGGCGCGGGGCGCAAAAGCGTCTATTCGAGTCACCGATTATTCCTTTTTCGGGCGCCAGCATATGACCGACCAGAATGACAGCAGCATCGGCGGCACGCCGCGCGCGACCCGGCGCCCGACGCATGTTCGCGCGCCGGCGGACTGGACCGCCACGCCGATCCCGAAGCCGGAGCCGATGCGCGAGGAGGCCGATGAGGCGCAGCCCGGCGGGCGCAATCCCGTGCGCTATGGCGACTGGGAGTATAAGGGACTCGCGATCGATTTCTGACGGACGACGCGGCCCGGTTCAAAAGGGATTCATTCGCGCGTTCACGCCACTGCGGTCGACGAACTGGTGTTTGAGCGCCGCAAGAATGTGGACGACGACCAGTGCGAGCATGGTCAGCCCCATCAGTTCGTGCCTGTCGTGCATTGTATCGGCGAGCGCCTTGTCGGGGCCGACGAGCGACGGGAGATCGAACAGGCCGAAATAGTCGATCGGACGATCGGCCGCCGACATCCACAGCCACCCCGACAGCGGCAGCAGGATCAGCAGCGCATAGAAGAGGAAGTGCACGATCTTGCTGAGCGGTCGTTGCCACGCGGGCACGGCATCGGGAAGTGGCGGGACCTTGTGGCCGAGGCGCCAGACGATCCGCACGATCGTCAGCACCAATATGGTGACGCCAAGCGCCTTGTGGACGCCCATTGCCGCCATATGCGTGGGGCGTGGCAATCCTTCGGTCAGCATGGCGAGACAGATGTTGGCGATGACCGCCAGGCCGATCAGCCAATGGAGCCATATGGCCACCTTCGTATAGCGCGGACTGGCGGTCGTTCCCGCGCCCAATGCGATTGCGTCAGTGGCCATATCTCTCCCCTCAGACGGTCGGAGCCTCCGTCACGAGCTGCATCTTGCCACTTTTTACCTGTTCGGCAAACACTTCGCGCATCAGTTGCAGCGAGAAGAGGTGCGCGAAGATCAGGCCGAGCATCCCGCTCTGCATCATCTTGCGCAGCACGTCGCCGCGCAGATCGCGCAGCTTGGTCTCGTCGACCATCTGGAAGCCGCGGTAGATATAGGGCTGCTGACCGCCGTCGCCGGGGGTGATGCTGACCTCGCCGTCCATCAGCAGGTCGGCCTTTTTCAGCTCCTCGACGAACATGCCGGTGCGCTGACCCGCTTCCTCGAAATTCTTGCAGAATTCGAGGATGCCGTTGGTCGCCTCCGACGGCTTGCCGTCTTCGAACAAGAGGTCGCCCTCGTCGAACTTGCCGATGGCGCCCGAGGTGGGATCGAAGCAGAGCGACAGTTCGTCCGAATCCGGGCGCAGGCGCGCGAGCAGGAACGGATAGCGGCGGATATAGGCGGGAACATAGACCGGGTTGAGCAGCTTGCCCTCGTCGTCGACGAAGGTGTTGATACCCTCGTTAAGCCCCATGAGCGCGAGCGGTACCGGGTTGTCGCCGGCCGAAAAGACGATCGGATAGAAGCGGCACGCCTGCGTGAACTCGTCGGTGGTCAGCGGCACGGCGTGCTGGCCGACGAGGAAATTGGCGTTGTCCATCATGCGGACGCGGAAGTCGGCGTGATCGACGCTCGAGAGCGGCGCGAGGTCCTGATAGAAGAGCGGCAGATTGGGGTTGGCGGGCGCGGTGGCCATGATCGAACTCCGAAACGGGGACCCGCCAGCCGGGTCCGAAAAAGCGAATGCCGCGCCTTATTGGGCTGCGCGCGACGGCGCAAGGGGGCGATGCGCTTTTCCGCGGCTTTCCGCGCTCGCGCGGTCAGCCGATCAGCTTGCCCGGATTGAACAGGCCGGCGGGATCGAGGCCTGCCTTCACCCCGCGCAGCGCCGCCAGGCGAGCGGGGCTGTCGAGCTCGGCGAGCAGGTCGCGTTTCAACTGTCCGATGCCGTGTTCGGCCGAGATCGATCCCCCGAGTTCAAGGACATGGCGGTAGACGAGGCGGCTGGCATCCTCGCCATGCGCGGCCAGCCACGCCGCACCGTCCACGCCCTCGGGCGGCTGGACATGGTGATGGACGTTGCCGTCGCCGAGATGGCCGAAGGACAGCGCGCGGATGCCGGGGAAGGCGGCGGCGAGGCGGCCCGGATTTTCGGCAATGAAGCGCGGCATCAGGTCCACCGGGACGCTGACATCGTGCTGGAGCGCCGGGCCGTCGGCGCGCTCCGCCTCCGAAATCGAATCGCGCAGGCGCCAGAAGGCATCGCTCTCCGCCTCGTTCTTGGCCAGGACCACGTCGCCGATCAGCGCGGATTCGAACGCTGCGGCCAGTTCGGTTTCGAGACGCGCGTCGAGATCGTCGTCCGCTTCGCCCGCGAGTTCGACGAGCGCGTACCAGGGATGCGGCGGGTCGAGCGGCGCGCGGGTCTGCGGGATATGGCGGAGCACGGCGTCGAGGCAGCGATGGGGGATAAGCTCGAACCCTTCGAGCGAAGGGCCGAGCGCCGCGTCGAGGCGGCGCAGGAGTTGCAGCGCCACGTCCGGCGACGCGAGGCCGATCCATGCGGTCGCGCGCGCGGCGGCGGCGGGGACGAGCCGCAAGCAGGCGGCGGTCACGATGCCGAGCGTTCCCTCCGCGCCGCACAGCAATTGCTTGAGATCGTAACCGCGGTTGTCCTTCTTGAGCGGCGCGAGGCCATCGAAGACCGAGCCGTCGGGCAGCACGGCCTCGACCCCGGCGACGAGCGCGCGCATCGTGCCGTGGCGCAGTACCTGGGTTCCGCCGGCGTTGGTCGAGACGAGGCCGCCGATGGTGGCAGAGCCCTTGCCGCCGAGGGTCAGCGGAAAGCGCAGACCGTGGTCCAGTACCGCGTGATGGAAATTTTCGAGGATCATGCCCGCTTCGACGACCGCGAGCTGCGCCTGCTCGTCGATCGCGCGCAGCCGGTTCATGCGCCGCAGGCTGAGAAGGAGCTGCGTTCCGCTGCTGTCCGGGGTCGCGCCGCCGACCATGCCGCTGTTGCCGCCTTGCGGGACAAGTGCGGCATCCTCCTGAGCGCAGAGGCGAACGACGGCGGCGACCTCCCCGGTCGTCGCAGGCGACAGCATCGCGGCGGCGCGGCCGTGATATTTGCCGCGCCAGTCGGTTAGCCAGGGTGCCATCGCATCCGCGTCGTCGCTGAAGCCCTTGTCACCGAGCAGCGCCTGCAAGCGGTCGAGAAGCTGGGGAGAGGGCGGGCGGGGCATGGCGATCTGTTCCAATCGGGTCGTCGCGGCTTGACAGCGGCGAGAGGAGGCAATTCATTTCTTGTTCAAGCGCGCATGTTAAGGGGGCGATGAACGAATAGCATCTATTCGTCCAGCGGGCATCGGGTGTGGGAGCCAAGGGTGAGGGATTTCGACTGGATCGGCGCGAAAGGCGCTACCCCGCGCAGGTGCTGAGTTCCGCCATCCTGATTCTGGCGGCCGCGGCGCCGGTCGCGGACAGCGATGCGTCGATCGCGCCGCCGCCGCCCGTCGCCGTCGCCCTGTCGCCGGCGGTGCCGCCCCCTCCGGCGCCCTATTTTCAGGTCGTGATCGAGCAGCAGCTCATCATCCGGGTGCCGGCGCGGCGGTCGCCGCTGACCAATTTCTCTGCCGCCCCCGAACCGCGGACGCGCCTGCGCGACATGCCGGTCGAGTGGAAGGAGAAGAAGGCGCCCAAATGCGTCGCGATGCGCGATATCCGGGGGATGCAGGCGGTCCAGCGCGACAGCATCGACCTGATCACCCGCCAGAACCAGCGGCTGCGCGCCCAGCTCAACCGCGGTTGCCGGGCGCTCGATTTCTATGCCGGCTTCTATATGAAGGGGAACAAGGACGGCCGGCTTTGCGAGGATCGCGACGAAATCCACGCGCGATCGGGCGCGCGCTGCGAGGTCGACAAGTTCCGCTTGCTGGTTCCCGTACCGCGCGACGACGACTGACGCGAAGACGGCGGGCGCGAAAATTCATCCCTTTTCCTTGACTTTTACGCGCCCTTTCCCCAAGGGCCGCGACAGCGACGGCCTGCGTGGGGTGCCGTTGCGACACCAACTCCGGACAAGTTGATCCTATGAAATTTGCCGACCTCGGCCTTTCCGACGAACTTTTGCGCGCCGTTTCCGAAGCGGGCTACGACGAACCGACGCCGATTCAGGCGGGTGCGATCCCGTCGGTGCTGATGATGCGCGACATGATCGGCATCGCCCAGACGGGGACGGGCAAGACCGCGTCCTTCGTGCTGCCGATGATCGACATCCTCGCCCATGGCCGCGCCCGCGCGCTGATGCCGCGCTCGCTGATCCTCGAGCCGACGCGCGAACTCGCGGCGCAGGTGGCCGAGAATTTCGAGAAATACGGCAAATATCACAAGCTTTCGATGGCGCTGCTGATCGGCGGCGTCCAGATGGGCGACCAGGTCAAGGCGCTGGAACGCGGCGTCGACGTGCTGATCGCGACGCCGGGCCGGTTGATGGACCTGTTCGAGCGCGGCAAGATATTGCTGACCGGCTGCAATCTGCTCGTCATCGACGAGGCCGACCGGATGCTCGACATGGGCTTCATCCCCGACATCGAAAATATCTGCACCAAGCTGCCCGCGAATCGGCAGACCCTGCTTTTCTCGGCGACAATGCCGCCGCCGATCAAGAAGCTGGCCGACAAGTTCCTTTCGAATCCGAAGACGATCGAGGTCGCGCGTCCGGCGAGCACCAATGAGAATATCGCCCAGTTCCTGGTCAAGACCAGCGAGCGCGGCAAGCGCGAGACGCTGCGCCGGCTGATCGAGGACGAGCGGATCGCAACCGCGATCATCTTCTGCAACCGCAAGACGACGGTGCGCGAACTCGCCAAGTCGCTGCAGCGTCATCGCTATCGCGCCGGCGAGATTCATGGCGACATGGACCAGTCGAGCCGCATCGCCGAACTCGACCGGTTCAAGACGGGCGACATCAACATTCTCGTCGCCTCCGACGTTGCGGCGCGCGGGCTCGACATCAAGGGCGTCAGCCACGTCTTCAACTTCGATGCGCCGTGGCACCCCGACGATTATGTCCACCGTATCGGCCGCACCGGCCGCGCCGGGGCGAAGGGACGGGCGTTCACGCTGGCCACGCCGTCGGACGACGAGGCGATCGACAATATCCAGAAGCTGACCGGATCGAAGATCGAGGTGCTCGGCCGCAGCGAGCCGGAGGGCGGCGGGGCCGCGCCGGCCGAGGAAGAGCGGGCGCCGCGCGGCAAGCGGAAGGACGAGCGCAAGCGCGCGCCGAAACGCGACGAGGCGAAGGCGAAACCCGCGCGCGACGAGGGTCGCAAGACCGCGCCAAAACCGCGCGACGACCAGGACGGCCCCGACGACGGCTGGAACGGGCCGATGCCCGGTTTCCTGTCGGTCGGTTTCGGCAGCTAAACGGCTTTCCCGGCCTTAGAGCCGGACGAGCATCTTTCCGATATTGGCGCCCGAGAAGAGGCCGAGGAAGGCGTCGGGCGCCGCTTCCAGCCCGTCATGCACGGTTTCGCGCATGGTCACCGCGCCGCTGGCGATCAGTCCGGCCATGTCGGCGTAGAATTCCTCCATGCAGTCGAAGAACTGGTCGGTGTAAATGAAGCCTTCCATGCGGATTCGCGCCGGAATGGCGCGGACCAGATAGTTCATCTGTTGCGGATGGCCGTCATTGTAGACGTCGATCATGCCGCAGATGGCGAAGCGGGCGAAATCATTGGCCGTCGCGAAGGCGGCGTCGAGATGGTCGCCGCCGACATTGTCGAAATAGACGTCGATTCCCGGCTTGCCGAGCGTATGGAGCGCGGCCGCCAGCCCGTCGAGCACCGGCCTGGCCTTGTAATCGACGGCAGCATCGGCACCCAATTCCCTGACCCAGGCGCATTTTTCAGCGCCGCCCGCTGCGCCGATCACGGTCATCTCGCGCGCCTTGGCGATCTGGACCACCGCCGAGCCGACCGCGCCGGCGGCGGCCGAGACGAAGACGGTGTCGCCGGGTTTCGCGGCGGCGATGCGGAGCAGGCCGATCCAGGCGGTGCCGCCGGTCAGTCCCATATTGTGGAGGAAGGTCTGCGGCGGCATGCCGGCCGCCAGCGCTTCGGCGGGCAGTTTGAAGGGCGACATGTCGAGGCCGATGACCCCGCCGTCGCGCCAGCCGCCCATGTGGAGGATCAGGTCGCCGGGCGCGAAGCCATCCATCCGGCTTTCGACCACCTCGCCGATCGCGCCGCCGGTCATCGGCTGATCGAGCTGGAAGCTGGCGGTATAGCTTTTCGCGTCGTTCATCCGGCCGCGCATATAGGGATCGACCGAAAGCCAGCGGTTGCGGATGCGGAGCTGGTCGCGTTCGAGCGGAGCGTCGGGCAGGTCGCGCAGCGCGAAATCGCTCACCGTCGGGAGTCCTTGCGGACGATTCAGCAGATGCCAGGCCCTCGCCATATGATCTCACCCCCACTTTTTCTTCGGCGGACGGCTCTTTGGTCAGAAAAGCCGTTGCCACTGTCAAGCTGGCTCGTTAAGAGGCCGCCGGTCGCGGGGCCGTAGCTCAGATGGGAGAGCGCTGCAATCGCACTGCAGAGGTCAGGGGTTCGATTCCCCTCGGCTCCACCACGACCCTTTCTCCTTCCTTATCGAACCGTGCCGACCGGGGACAGATTGCGCCGTCCCCGGCCTGTCGTCGTCATGCCGCTGGTGGGGGTGCCGCTTTGCCGCGGCCCGCGAACCAGCTTCGCACCTTCAGCACCGGTCCCGTACGCCAGAGCAGGACCAGCAAGGCGAGGAGCAGCGCCCAGGGCAGGAGCGCGGCGCCGACGACCAGCACGAGGGACAGGAGCAGGCCGCCGCTGCGGGCCAGCATGTTGGCGGCGTCGCTGAACGGGTTGCCATAGCCGATGCCCGGCAGGCCGCCGGTACCGACATAGTCAAAGACCATCGGCGTCGTGGCGAGCATCGCTTCGCCGCTGCGGCGTAGGGTGCGCTCGCTGTCGAGTCGTTCGCGCAGCGCCGCAAGCTGCTGCTGCAATTCGGTGCGTTCGCGATCGCCGAGGCCGCCCTGCTTGAGCCGGGCCTCGAGACGGGCGATTTCGGCGCCGATGTCGGCACTGCGGTGCTGCGAATCGTCGATCTGCGTTCCAACGTCCTCGCCGCTGATCCGCGCCTCGGCGAGCACGCCCTCGGCCTTTTCGACGCTGGCAAGGGCGTCGCGGCCGAACTTGCGGGCGATGGCGGGGTCGAGCTTGAATTCCAGCCGTGCCTCGACCTCATTTTCGCGGACGAGTCGATAGGTCATGCCGGTGATGCGGCAGCGGGCCGTGCCGAGCGTTTCGCAGGCGGCGGCGTGGGTTTCCTGAACCCCAGCGATGCGGTCATCGTCGAGGCGGAAGGCATAGGCATAGTGGAAGGCGACGCCCGGTGCGGCGGTGACCGCGACGTCGGGGCCGCCGGCCGCATCGGCGGCGACTTCGGCCATGGCAGGAGCCTCGTCGGACATCGCATCGTCGGCGCGCCGTTCCGAGCAGCCGATCAGGGCAAGCGCCATCGCGCCCGCCAAGAGCTTGTTTTTCATGAAGACTCTCCCAACTCGCGACTCGTTGGCCGCGGGTGAGGCATATCATAACTTATATGGTAGACAATAGCCTGCCTCCGCGAAGGCGGGGGACGAACGCGGATGGGTGGTGCCGATTTAGAGCGGCGTGCCGTAAACCTGCGTCACTCATCCCCGTTCGCCCTGAGCTTGTCGAAGGGCTGTTCTTTCTTTCAAGCGTAGCAAGAAAAAGGACGGTGCTTCGACAAGCTCAGCACGAACGGAAGAAAGGGTGATGCCGATTTAACCCAAGCTGCCCTAATCCGCCGGAACGAACGGCAGCCAGCGTCGATCCACCTGTTTCAGGCCAGCCGGACGAAGCTGTCGAGGACGCGCTTGGTGCCCGCCTGCTCGAATTCGACCTCCAACTTGTTGCCGTCGATGTCGAGGATCGCGCCATAGCCGAATTTCTCGTGGAAGACGCGCATGCCGATCGCGAGGTCGGCGCGTGGCTTCGCGCCGACCGATGCGGCGGGGGCGCCCTCGGTGGGGGCCGGGGCGCGGGTGATGGTCGAGGATTTCGCCGCGGCGCGCTGCCACGCGGGACCGCGGGTCATCGCGCGGGCGGGGCTGCGTTCGGCGACATGGGCGAAGGGGTCGCCCTGCGCCGACCAATTGGCGCGCCACAGACTCGCGCCGCCGCCGAAGCTGTTTTCGCTGTCGACATGTTCGGGCGGGATTTCGGCGATGAATCGGCTGGGAATGCTGCTCATCCACTGGCCGTAGATGCGGCGGTTGGCGGCGTGATAGATGCTCGCACGCTGCCGGGCGCGGGTGATCGCGACATAGGCGAGGCGGCGCTCCTCCTCGAGGCTGGCGGTGCCGCCCTCGTCCATCGCGCGCTGCGACGGGAAGACGCCGTCCTCCCAGCCGGCGAGGAAGACATGATCGAATTCGAGGCCTTTGGCGGCATGGATCGTCATGATGGTGACGGTCTCGGCCTGATCGTCGTTGTCGCGGTCCATGACGAGGCTGACATGCTCGAGGAAGGCTTCGAGCGATTCATAGTCCTCCATCGCGCGGACGAGTTCGGACAGGTTTTCGAGCCGCCCAGCGGCATCGGCGCTGCGATCGGCCTGAAGCATCGCGGTATAGCCCGATTCGTCGAGGATGAGTTGGGTCAGCTCGGGATGCGGCAGCTCGTTCGCTTTGCTCTGCCAGCCGCGCATCTGGGCGACGAAGTTCGCGAGCTGGCGGCGCGCCTGCGGGGTCAACTCGTCGGTTTCGGTGATCCGCGATGCGGCGTGGAACAGCGGCGCTCGCTCGATCCGGGCGAACTGGTGGATGCGCGCCAGTGCCTTGTCGCCGAGCCCGCGCTTGGGCGTGTTGACGATACGTTCGAAGGCGAGGTCATCGGCAGGCGACTGGACGAGGCGGAGATAGGCGAGGGCATCGCGGATTTCGGCGCGCTCGTAGAAGCGGAAGCCGCCGACGATGCGGTACGGCATGCCGATCGCGATGAAGCGATCCTCGAACTCGCGGGTCTGGAACTGTGCGCGGACGAGGATGGCGGCGCGGTCGAGCGATATACGCTGGCGCTGAAGGTCTTCGAGTTCCTCGCCGATGTGTCGCGCTTCCTCCGGCCCGTCCCACACGCCGACGACGCGCAGCTTGTCGCCCGCGTCGAGCTCGGTCCACAATGTCTTGCCGAGCCGGTCCGAATTCTGGGCGATCAGCGCCGAGGCGGCGGCAAGGATCTGCGGGGTCGAGCGGTAATTCTGTTCGAGTCGGATCACCGTCGCGCCGGGGAAGTCCTTTTCAAAGCGCAGGATGTTCGCGACCTCGGCGCCGCGCCACGAATAGATCGACTGATCGTCGTCGCCGACGCAGCAGATGTTCTTGCGGGCCTGCGCCAGCAGGCGGAGCCAGAGATACTGGCTGGCGTTCGTGTCCTGATATTCGTCGACGAGGATGTATTTGAAGCGCTGCTGATATTGTTCGAGCACGTCGCGGTGGGTTTTCAGGATCACCAGCATGTGGAGCAGCAGGTCGCCAAAGTCGCAGGCGTTCAAGGTCTTCAGCCGCGCCTGATAGAGGGCGTAGAAATGCTGGCCCTTGCCGTCGGCATAGGCCTCGCGGTCCGCGGCATCGAGGTCGGGCGGGGTCAGGCCGCGGTTCTTCCATTTGTCGATCAGCCCCGCGAGCTGGCGCGCGGGCCAGCGTTTCTCGTCGAGTCCCTCGGCCTGGATGAGCTGCTTGAGGACGCGGAGCTGGTCGTCGGTGTCGAGGATGGTGAAATTGCTCTGCAATCCGACGAGTTCGGCGTGGCGGCGCAGCATCTTGGCGGCGATGCTGTGAAAGGTGCCGAGCCACGGCATCCCCTCGACCGCGTCGCCGATCATCCGCCCGATGCGCTCGCGCATCTCGCGCGCCGCCTTGTTGGTGAAGGTCACGGCGAGGATTTCGGACGGCCAGGCGCGCCGCGTCGCGATGATGTGCGCGAGGCGCGCGGTGAGCGCCGCGGTCTTGCCGGTGCCGGCGCCCGCGAGCATCAGCACCGGGCCTTCGGTCGTCAGCACCGCCTGCCGCTGCGGCCCGTTCAATCCTTGCAGATAGGGCGGGTCCGACGGGTGCGGCGGCGGGATGTCGGGCGGCGAGGCGGGGAGGCTGTTCACGCGCGAACGATTAGGGAACAGCGCGGGTGCTGTCCAGTGCGGGACGCAGCGCCCGGCGCGCGTCCGAAGGGGCGAGCCGGTCCAGTTCGTCGAGGGTCGCGAGCGCCATGGCGCGATAGGCGGGAAGCAGGTCGGGGGTGTTGGCGGCCAGCGTCTCGACATGCTCGCCGATCGTCCGGGCGTCGCCGCGCAGCAGGGGGCCGGAGAGGGCGGCGAAGCCACGGCCGAGGCTGTTTTCGAGCGCCGCGCGGACGAGCGGGGCGAGGAGCGCCGCGGGGTCGTCGACGCCGGCGTCGGTGAGCGCGTGCGCGGCGCCGGCGATCAGCGTGACGAGATGATTGGACGCATGGCAGAGGCCGGCGTGGTAGAGCGCGCGGCGCTCCTCCGCGATCTCGACCGCGATGCCGCCGAGCAGCGCGACGAGCCGCGCCGCCTGCTGCGTCGCGGCGTCGGTCGCGCCGGTGATCGCGAAGCGCGCCTGCGCCATGCGGCGGACCTCGGCCGGAGGATCGCCGGTGAAGGTCATCGCGGGGTGGATCGCCGCGGTCGCTGCGCCCGCGGCCTGCAAGGGCGCGAGAATCGCGGCGCCGCTGCGGCCGCTGACGTGGAAGGCGAAGGGGGCATGGCCCGCGGGCAGCGCCGTGGCGAGATCGGCGGCGACCGCGGCCACGGCGTCGTCGGACACGGCGAGGACGAGCAGGTCGGCCGCGGCGAGCAGCGACTCGACCCGCGGCGCGGCGACGGCGCGGCCGATCCGCGCGGCGACCGCCTGCGCCTTGTCGGACGAGCGCGCCCAGAGCAGCGGCGGCGCGGCCGAATGCGGCGCGAGGGCGAGCGCGAACGCCTGTGCGACGCGGCCCGCGCCGATCAGGCCGATCTGGTGATAGGCGGTCATGGGTGGAGGTTTAGTGCGGTTGCGGGGGGTAGCCAATGGGGGAGGCGTCGATCTCCCCTCCCGCTTGCGGGAGGGGTCGGGGGTGGGCCAGCGGCGTTGCAAGAACCCACCCCGCTGCGAGTAGCGAGCAAGCTCGCAACTCTCGCTGCCCCTCCCGCTTGCGGGAGGGGAGATGGGAGTTTCCTTCAAGCGCCTTTCGCATTCCCGCTTGCGCCCGCCTGCCCGATCCGGTCAAAGCGGCGGCGGTTTTCATGACGGAAGGGCGGGGTTTCGTGGATCTGGCACCCTATCGCGCGCATCGGCGCATCCTGGTCGCGAGCCTGGTCGGCACCGCGGTCGAATTCTATGATTTCTATATCTATGGCACCGCGGCGGCGCTGGTATTCGGGCCGCTCTTCTTTCCCTCCGAGTCCGAATCGGCGCAGTTGATGCTGAGCTTCATGAGCTTCGGGCTCGCCTTTTTCGCGCGGCCCGTGGGTGCTGTCGTCTTCGGCCATTTCGGCGACCGGATCGGGCGCAAGTCGACGCTGGTGGCGTCGCTGATGCTGATGGGCGCCTCGACGCTGCTGATCGCCTTTCTGCCGACCTATGCGATGGCGGGGTGGATCGCGCCGCTGCTGCTCTGCACGCTGCGCTTCGGGCAGGGATTCGGGCTGGGAGGCGAGTGGGGCGGGGCGGCGCTTCTCGCGGTCGAGAATGCCCCGCCGGGCTGGCGCGGGCGGTTCGGCATGGCGCCGCAGCTCGGCGCGCCGGTCGGCTTCATCGCGGCGAACGGGCTGTTCCTGCTGCTCGGCCTGTGGCTGAGCGATGCCGAGTTCGCGGCGTGGGGGTGGCGGATTCCCTTCCTGGTCTCCGCGGTGCTGGTCGGGCTGGGGCTGTGGGTGCGATTGAAGATCCACGAGACGCCCGCCTTTGCCGAGGCAATGGAGAGGGAGCCGCCGGTCGGGGTGCCGCTGGGCGCGGTGCTGCGCGATCACGCGCGCGCGCTGCTCGCGGGCACCTTCGCGGTCGTCGCCTGTTTCGCGATCTTCTATCTCGCGACCAGCTTCGCGCTCGCGCACGGGACGACCGCGCTCGGCTATCCGAAAGAGGAATTCCTGCTGATCCAGCTCGGCGCGATCCTGTTCATGGCGGCGGGAATCGTCTTCGCCGGCTATTGGAGCGACGCGGCGAGCGCGCAGCGGGTGCTGAGCTGGGGCTGCGCGGCGACGGTGGCCATCGGCTTCCTGTTCGGGCCGTCGCTGGCCTCGGAATCGTGGGTCGTCGTTGGGCTGGGGCTATCGGCGTCGCTGTTCGTGATGGGGCTGGTCTATGGGCCGCTCGGCGTGTGGCTGCCGGGGCTGTTCCCGGTTCGGGTGCGCTATACGGGCGCGTCGGTGGCGTTCAACGTCGGCGGCATATTGGGCGGCGCGGGGGCGCCGATCGCGGCGCAGTGGCTGAGCGACCGGGGCGGGACGAGCTTCGTCGGGCTGTATCTGGGGGTGGCGGGGCTGCTTAGCCTGCTTGGGCTGTTGCTGGTCCGGGCGCGGGTCGATTGATCCGTCAAAAATGGCGAAGAGGTGCGACGTTACATCGACACTACCTCCTCTTCCGTGGCTATTATGTCGTTTGCAAACACCTGCTTTGGACAAGGTCCGTCTTCTATGACTCGTCACCCTGAACTTGTTTCAGGGTCCATGGCCTGCCCTCGAATTTGGCGCCGCGTGCAAAGAGAGACCTGGCCATGGATGCTGAAACGAGTTCAGCATGACGAAGGCAGAGAGGAAGGGCTGCCTGCGGCCAGCTTTGTATTTGCAAACGATAGGTTCATCTCTTCCGTTCGTGTCGAGCGAAGTCGAGACACGAACGTGGTGGGTCGGATTGAGAGTGCTTGCCCTAGACGCGATGCAGCAGGGTGAGGCGGGCTTTACCGACCTTGCGTTCGGCGTCGATTTCGAAGCCGGCGACCGCGACCGCTTCCCTGTCGGCGGTTTCGATCGAGACCCAGCTTTCGGGGCCGACCCAGCCGAGGCGGGTGAGCTTGTCGAGCGCGACGCTGCCGGCGCCGGTGCCATAGGGGGCGTCGAGGAGCAGCAGGTCGAAGGCGCGCGGCGCGGGGCCGAGGGCGAGGACCGAGCCGGCGCGGACGTCGGCGCGGCTCGCGGCGCCGAGCGCGGCGAGATTTTTCCTGAGCGCGTCGAGCGCGTCGCGATCCTGCTCGCCGAACAGGCAGTGCGCGGCGCCGCGCGACAGCGCCTCGATGCCGAGCGCGCCCGACCCCGCGAAGAGATCGGCGACATACAGCCCCTCGAAGTGGCCGAGCCGGCTCGCGAGCATCGAGAAGAGCGTTTCGCGCGTGCGGTCGGCCGTGGGACGGGTGGCGTCGTTTTTCGGCGCGAGCAGCTTGCGGCCGCGCCATTCGCCAGAAATCACCCTCATTTTTCGAGCCGGCGGCGGAACTGGAACAAGGCGTCGCGTGGGACGATCTCGACCTGCCCCGTGTCGAGGCCGGCAATGCTGAACTCGCCGTAGCGAGTGCGGATCAGGCGGCTGACCTGGAGGCCGAGATGTTCGAGGACGCGGCGCACCTCGCGGTTCTTGCCTTCCGTCAGCGTCAGCTCGATCCACTGGTTGCGTCCGGTACGGCGTTCGAGGTTGGCGTCGATCTTGCCGTAGCGGATGCCGTCGATGGTGATGCCCTCGACCAGATCCTCGAGCTGCGTCTGGCTGATGTCGCCGAAGGCGCGCGCGCGATAGGTGCGCTCGACCCCGCTCGCGGGCAGTTCGAGCTGGCGCTTGAACGCGCCGTCGTTGGTGAGGAGCAGCAGCCCTTCGGTATTATAGTCGAGTCGACCGACCGGCATCAGGCGCGGCAGGCCCTTCGGCAGCATGTCGTAGATCGTCTTGCGCCCCTTGGGGTCGCGGGCGGCGGTCAGGCAGCCGGCGGGCTTGTGGAAGCGGTAGAGACGGGTCGAGACGGGTTTGGCGACCGGGTTTCCGTCGACGGTGAGGCCGTCGAGCGAGGCGAGCAGCGGCGCGGGCTGGGCGACGGTTTCGCCGTGGAGCGCGATGCGCCCCTCCTCGATCATCCGCTCGACGTCGCGGCGCGAGCCGACGCCGGCGCGCGCGAGCAGCTTGGCGATGCGTTGCGGGCCGTCGTCGGCTTCGGGCTCGGCGGGCGGTTTGCGAGGAGGCTGGGCGGCGCGCGCGGCGCGGCGGCCGCGCGGGGCGGGGCGGTCGGGCGCGATCCGGGGAGGGCGGCGGGTCGTCATCGGAACGGAAAGGCTTTCTGCGTCGTTTTTCGGGAAGAAGGTGTTGCGCTGAGGCCACGCTCATAGCCGGAAAAGCATCGCTTCGTCGATGGCAAGTCGAAGCGATATTGCACCACCGGCGGGAGCGCGTCATGGCGCGGTGGAACGGAGTTTCTATGCTCTTTGCGTCTCGCCCGTCGTGCATCAAGCGGCTGCTGGTCATCGAGGATGATCCGCTGGTCGCGTTCGATTACGAGCATACGCTGCAACATGGCGGCTATGATGTCGTCGCGACGGTCGATTCGGGCGAGGCGGCGGTGGCGGTAATGGCGGCCGAGGCGGTCGACGCGATCGTGCTCGACCTGGGCCTCGCCGGCCATTTGAGTGGGCGCGAAGTGGCGCGGCTGGCGCGCGATCGCGGCGTCGCGGTGCTGCTCGTCACCGGCCAATGTCCTGATGATGCGGGCGAGATCGCGCTCGCCTGCCTGAACAAGCCGCACAGCCCCGCGGCGCTGACCGGCGCGCTGCGCGCAATCGAGACGATGATCTGTAAGAACAAGGCGCCGCGCAAGGTGGCGGGGTTGCAGACCTATTGGCAGCCGAAGGCGGCTTAGGCTCCGTACTCAATTGCAGCGGCGTCGAGGCGCCCAAATGGCGAACAGATCGGGCCGAAAGACGCGCCGCGAGGGCTGGTTGCCCTTGCAAGCGGCTTTCGGGCCGAGATGGAAGCCATTTGGGCGTCCCGAAGGAATTTGATCAAAATGGCCCATTGCTTCGTCGAGAAGTCTTGAAATATCGACATATGTCTTCGCCTTCTCTCCTCGCACTGGGCCATTTTGCTTCAAACCTCGACGACGCTGCAATTGAGTACGGAGCCTATAGGTCCTGTCCCTCCCCCTTGATGGGGCAGACAGCGAAACTTGCCAGCTTGCTGGCTAGTTGCAGCAGAGGGGGTGTGGTCGCGGGCTGAAGCGACGGTGCGATGACGCACCTCACCCCCATCCAACTGCGCCTAATCGCTTCGCGACAAGGCTTCGTATCCTTCTCCCATCAAGGGGGAAGGACAGGCTCTCGTCCCCGCGGCTTGTTTCGGGGGCGCGGGCGATGTTATTCGCCGCTTGCGACGGGGATGGACGGGAGATGAGGGGATGCGAGTCCTGCTCGGCGTGGGAGGCCTGCTGCTGCTGGCGGGGGCGGTGCTGATCCTGGGCCTTTCGCATATCGCGGCGACCGCGAATCATGCGCACGCGGCGGCGCCGCGGCTGGTGCTGGTCGAGCTGTTCACGAGCCAGGGCTGTTCGTCCTGCCCGCCCGCCGACGCGCTGCTCGCCCGGCTCGACGCGGCGGGCGAGGTGGTGGCGCTGAGCCGGCCGGTGACGAGCTGGGACGAACTGGGGTGGACCGACACGCTGGCGCGCGGGGGCAACGACCGGTTGCAGCGCGACTATGCGGCGCGCGATATTCCCGGCAGCGGCGCCTATACGCCCGAAGTGGTCGTCGGCGGGACGGCCGCCGCGGCGGGCGCCGATGCGGCGGCGCTGCGCGGCCTGATCGCGGCGCAGCGCAAGGCGGGCGCGATGACGCTGGCGCAGGAGGGCCGGGAGGTCGTCGCCTCGGCGGCGCGCGCCAATGTCGAGCTGCGCTTTCTCGCCATCGCGCACAAGGCCGCGGTGGCGGTGGAAAAGGGCGAGAATCGCGGGCGGACGCTCGGTTACACCAATGTCGTTCTGGGCGAGGCGATCCGGCCGTGCGACCCGTCGCTCGCCTGCCGCGCGCCGATTCCGCAATGGATCGCGCGCAAGACCGCCGCCGACCGCTGGGCGGTCGTGCTGCAGGACCGCGACGGCGGCGCGGTGCGCGCCGTGCGCTGGATACGCCCGGCCGCCGAATAGCGGCTTTCCAATTCGGGATCGGGGCTTTAGGCCGGTTGCCGTGCAGAGGAGAGCCGCCCCGAAGGCGCGGCCGAGGGAGGAATGATGCAGCTTGGCCTCGACAGCCTGATCCTGGTGGCGGTGATCGCGGCGATCGTCGGCCTGGCCTTCGTGATTCCGTCCTTCGCACCCTATCGCAAGCCGATGCCGATCGTTGCGCTTCTGCTCGGCATTTCGAGCGGCTTTCCGTTGACGCTGCTGCTCGGCACCATGGCCTATTGGCTGTCGAAGGTGGGGATCGATAAATCGACCATCGGTTTCGCGATCGGGCTGACTACGCCCTATACGCTGAAATTCCTGTGGGCGCCGCTGGTCGACCGGCTGCCGATTCCCGTGCTGACCCGGCTGTTCGGGCAGCGGCGAAGCTGGTTGTTCGTGATCCAGGCGCTGCTGGTCCTCGCGATCTGGCAACTGGGTGCGAGCAATCCGACCAACGACCATCTGGCGCCCTTTGCGCTCTGGGCGATCGTCGTCGCCTTTCTGTCGGCGACGCAGGACATCGTGATCGACGCCTATCGCATCGAGATATTGAGCGACGCCGAACTGCCGCACGGCACGGCGATGAACCAGTTCGGCTATCGCACCGGAAACCTGATCGCGGGGGTCGGCACGATCGCGCTGGCCTCGCCCGAAGGGTTCGGATTGGGATGGGCGACTGCCTATGCCTTTACCGGGCTGGCCGTGCTGCCCGCGGTGATCGGCGCGCTTTTCGCGGGGCCGGGGCGCTTTCACCCGTCGCAGGCGCGCGGCGGCGCCCAGGGGTTCGCCGCGTGGCTCAACGAAACGGTCATCAGCCCGTTCCGCGAGTTTCTGGGCCGGCACGGTGCGGTGCTGATCCTGCTCTTCGTCCTGATCTACAAGGTCGGCGACGCGATGGGGCAGGGGATGCTCAACCCGATGATCGTCGAGCTGGGGTTCAGCGACACCGAATTCGTCGCGATCAACAAGGGCGTCGGCTTTGTTGCCCTGATCATCGGCTCGGCGTGCGGCGCGCCCTTCATCGCCTGGCTGGGCATGGGGCGGGCGCTGCTCGTTTCGGGACTGTTGATGATGTTCAGCAACCTGCTGTTCGCGGTGCTGGCGTCGGTCGGCCATTCGCCGCTGATGCTTGCGCTGGCGGTGGGGACCGAGAATTTCACCAGCGGGATCGGGCTGACCGTCTTCGTCACCTATCTGTCGGGCCTGTCGAGCCTGGCCTATACGGCGACGCAGTTCGCGCTGCTGTCGTCCTTTGCCGCGGTCGGGCGGACGTGGCTCGCGGCGCCGGGCGGCTATGTCGCCGAGACGCTGGGATGGGTGGGCTTCTGGCTGTTCACCGTCGCCATCGCCGCGCCGGGCATGGTCCTGCTGTGGCTGCTGTGGAAGCGCGGCTTCGTCGTCCAGACGGTGCGCCAGCCGAGCACCGAAGACGACGGGCACGAGATCGCGCCGGGCGAGAACGAGCCTATTCCGGCAGTTCCCCGTTGAGGGCGAGCACCGCGCCCGCGAGGTAGAGCGAGCCGGCGATCAGGACGATTTCCGTGGCCGGATCGACCGTCAGGCCGCTTAGCGCCGCCTCGACCGACGCCGCCGGCCGCGCATCGGGGCCGAAGGCAGTCGCGACGTGGTGGTCGTGGCCGGGGACCGGGACGACGGCGATCGAGGCGAGGCGGGGCGCGAGCGGGGCGAGAATCGCGTCGGGATGTTTGTTGGCGAGCATGCCGGTGACGAGGTGGATGCGGCGCGGCTCGGTCGCGAAATGACGGGCGAGCTGGACGCCCGCGTCGGCATTGTGGGCGCCATCGAGCCAGACCTCGGTCGCGGGGGGAAGCAGACCGGTGAGCGGACCTAGCGCCAGCCGTTGCAGGCGCGCGGGCCAGAAGGCGACGGCGACGCCCTGCGCGATCGCCTCGGCGTCGGGTTTGTCGCCCGGCGCGAGGTGGAGCATCGCGATCGCGAGACCCGCGTTGCGCATCTGATGCGCGCCGGCCATGCGGGGGCGCAGCAGGCCAGGCAGCGCGCCGTCCATCGAGGTCCAGCGGAACGCGTCGCCGACCGGCTCGACCGACCAGGCCTCGCCCTCGACGAAGGGGGCGACGCCGGCGGCTTCGGCGCGCGCGGCGATGACGTGGCCGAGCGGCGGCGGATAGGCGAGGGTGGCGAGCGCGGCGCCCGGCTTGACGATGCCGGCCTTTTCCCATGCGATGCGCATCGCGGGCTCGGACGGGGTGCCGTCTTCGGGCGCGAGCAGGAAGGCTTCGTGGTCGATGCCGAGCGAGGCGATGCCGCACACCGCGGGCGGCGGGATGATGTTGGTCGCGTCGAGGCGGCCGCCGAGCCCGACCTCGATGATGCAATCGTCGGCGGGAATGCGCGTAAAGGCGAGGAAGGCGGCGGCGGTGGTGACTTCGAAGAAACTCGCTTGCAGGTCTTCGGCCTTGTCGAGCACCTCGGCAAGGAGCGCGGCGAGGAGGGTGTCGTCGATCAGTTCGCCCGCGAGGCGGATGCGCTCGTTGAAGCGGACGAGGTGGGGGCTGGTGTAGGCGTGGACGCGGCGCTCCTGCGCTTCGAGGATCGCGCGGAGATAGGCGCAGGTCGAACCCTTGCCGTTGGTGCCCGCGACGTGGAAGGTGCGGGGCAGGCGGTTCTGCGGATTGCCGAGACGGTCGCACAGTTCGGCGATGCGTTCGAGCCCGAGGATGTCGCGGCCCGGCGACAGCGCGGCAAGACGGTCGAGCTGGGCCTGGACGGCGGGGTCGGTGCTATGGGCGTGGTCGGGCATTATACAGCTTCGTCATTCCCGCGAACGCGGGAATCCATGGTCGATGTCATCGGTTGAGATCGAACCACAGATCGCGCCAATCGGGATTCTGCGTCTCGATCAGTTCGATTTTCCACGCGCGATTCCATTTCTTGAGCCGCTTTTCGCGTTGTATCGCATCGCGGATATCCTGAAATTGTTCGTAATGGACGAGATGCTTCACCCGGTATTTTTGGGAAAAGCCGGCAAATTGCCCCTCGCGATGTTCGCAGGTTCGCCGGATGAGGTCGTTGGTTACGCCAATATAGATCGTGCCGTTCTTTTGGCTGGCCATGATATAGACGTAATACAATCACGGCACCTCGGGTCATGGATTCCCGCGTTCGCGGGAATGACAAGGTGAGGAGAACGTCCGGGGTCAGGCCGCCTTTTCAGGCGCCAGATAGGCGATCAGGCGGCCGAGCGTCGCGGGCAGGTCCTTGCGATGGACGACCATGTCGATCATGCCGTGTTCGAGCAGATATTCGGCGCGCTGGAATCCTTCGGGGAGCTTTTCGCGGATCGTGTTCTCGATCACGCGCTGGCCCGCAAAGCCGATCAGCGCCTTGGGTTCGCTGATCTGCACGTCGCCGAGCATGGCATAGCTGGCGGTGACGCCGCCCGTGGTCGGATCGGTCAGGAGAACGATATAGGGCAGGCCGGCGCGGCGCAGGCGGGCGAGCGCGACGGTCGCGCGCGGCATCTGCATCAGCGACAGCGTGCCCTCCTGCATCCGCGCGCCGCCGGCGGCGGTGATCGCGACATAGGGGCAACCGCGCTTGATCGCCTGCTCGACCCCGGCGACGAACGCCTCGCCGACCGCGACGCCCATCGATCCGCCCATGAAGGCGAAATCCTGCACGCCGATGACGACCGGGCGGCCGTCGATGCGGCCGAAACCGTTCTGCCAGGCGTCGCGGTCGCCGGTCGAGGCGCGCGCCGCCTTGATGCGGTCGACATATTTCTTGGTGTCGCGGAACTTCAGCGGGTCCTCGGGCGCCGCCGGGGCGGGGAGGATTTCGTGCAGGCCGCCGTCGAAGAGCTGCGCGAACCGCTGTTTCGCGCCGATACGGTCATGATGGTCGCAGCGCGGGCAGACGTTCAGATTCTCTTCCCACTCCTTGACGAAGACCATCTGCTGGCACTGACGGCACTTGTGCCAGAGGTTGTCCGCGGTGTCGCGCTTGGCGGCGAAGGGCAGGGCGTTGCGGACGCGGTCGAGCCAGCTCATGCGGCGTTCTCCTTTGCGCCGTGGATAGCATCGGCGAGGGTGCGGGTGAAGGCTTCGAGCGGGGCGGCCGCCGCCTCGCCATGCCCGGCGATGATCTCGACCAGCGCCGAGCCGACGACCACGCCGTCGGCGACCTTTGCGATCGCGGCGGCCTGTTCGGGGGTGCGAACGCCGAAGCCGACCGCGACGGGCAGGTCGGTCGCGGCTTTCAGGCGCGTCACGGCTTCCTCGATGCTCGCCTGCGCGGCCTGCTGGAGGCCGGTGATGCCGGCGACCGAGACATAATAGAGGAAACCGCCCGCGCCGTTCAGCACGTCGGGCAGGCGCGCGGCGTCGGTGGTCGGGGTGGCGAGGCGGATCGGGGCGACGCCCGCGGCGCGCAGGCTCGGCCCAAGTTCGGCGTCCTCCTCCGACGGGATGTCGACGCAGATGACGCCGTCGACGCCAGCCTTCGCGCATTCGGCGGCGAACCAGTCGGCGCCGCGGATCGTCATCGGGTTGGCATAGCCCATCAGGACGAGCGGGGTATCGGGGTGCCGGGTGCGGAAGGCGGCGGCATGGGCGAAGATGTCGGCGGTCGTCGTGCCCTTGCCGAGCGCGCGCAGGTTGGCGGCCTGGATCGCCGGGCCGTCGGCCATTGGATCGGTGAAGGGCATGCCAAGCTCGATCACATCGGCGCCCCCCGCGACCAGCGCGTCGAGGTTCGCGGCGGTGTCGCCGTCGCCCGCGGTGATGAAGGCGACGAGCGCCGGGCGCGGCTTGGCGAAGGTGGCGGCGAAGCGGGTCATTCGGCCCATCCCTTGTTGGGTTTCGGCCATTGGCGATCGAATATCGCGCCAGCCTTTATGACAGCAAAAGCAATGCCCACGATCATGCCGAGATATTTGCTCCAGAGATGCGGTATTACAAAGCTCGCAAGAAGGAAGACGAGCACAGCCAACCCTAACCCGACGCCGACTTTGAAAATGAACCGAAGGATATTGCGGCTCACAGTTCCACCCCCAGCGCATCGGCGACCGTGAAGATATCCTTGTCCCCCCGGCCCGAGCAATTGACGATGATGACCTTGTCCTTGCCCAGCGTCGGCGCGATGCGTTCGGCGGCGGCGATGGCGTGGGCGGACTCCAGCGCGGGGATGATGCCTTCGAGCCTGGTCAACTTCTGGAAGCTGGCGAGCGCTTCCGCGTCGGTGACGGGTTCGTAGCGGACGCGGCCGATGTCGTGGAGCCAGCTATGTTCCGGCCCGATGCCGGGATAATCGAGGCCCGCCGAGATGCTGTGCGCCTCGGTGATCTGGCCGTCCTCATCCTGTAGCAGATAGGTCTTGTTGCCGTGGAGGATGCCGGGGCGGCCGCCGGCGAGGCTGGCGGCGTGCCTGCGGTCGAGGCCCTCGCCCGCGGCCTCGACGCCGACGATTTCGACCCCCGCATCGTCGAGGAAGGGATGGAACAGACCGATGGCGTTCGAGCCGCCGCCGACGGGGGCGATCAGCATGTCGGGCAGGCGGCCCTCGGCCCGGAGAATCTGTTCGCGCGCTTCGTTGCCGATTACCGACTGGAAGCCGCGGACGAGTTCGGGATAGGGGTGCGGACCGGCGACGGTGCCGATGATGTAGAAGGTGTCGTGGACGTTGGCGACCCAGTGGCGCAGCGCCTCGTTCATCGCGTCCTTGAGCGTCTTCGCGCCGCTCTCGACCGCGATGACTTCGGCGCCGAGCAATTTCATGCGGAATACGTTCGGCTGTTGCCGCGCGACGTCGACCGCGCCCATGAAGATGGTGCAGGGCAGGCCGAACAGCGCCGCGACGGTGGCGGTCGCGACGCCGTGCTGGCCGGCGCCGGTCTCGGCGATGATGCGGGTCTTGCCCATCCGCCGGGCGAGCAGGATCTGGCCGATGCAATTGTTGATCTTGTGCGCGCCGGTGTGGTTGAGATCCTCGCGCTTCAGATAGATTTTCGCGCCGAAGCCTTCGTTGGCGCTCGCGCACAGATCGGCGGTCAGCCGCTCGGCGAGCCACAGCGGGCTGGGGCGGCCGACATAATGTTCGAGCAGATGGTCGAATTCGGCCTTGAAGGCGGGGTCGGCCTGCGCTGCGCGATATTCGCGTTCGAGGTCGAGGATCAGCGGCATCAGCGTTTCGGCGACATAGCGGCCGCCGAAGGCGCCGAAATGGCCGCGCTCGTCGGGGCCGGTGCGGAAGCTGTTGGGAAGGTCGGTCATCGCCCCGCCGCTTTAAGGAAAGCCGCCATCTTGTCCACATCCTTGACGCCGGGCGCGCTTTCGACGCCGGTCGAGACATCGACCAGCGGCGCGCCGGTGGCGGCGATCGCCGCGGCGACATTGGACGGATCGAGCCCGCCGGCGATGCCCCAATCCATCGTGTGGCGATGGTTTTTCAGCAGCGACCAGTCGAAGCGGGTGCCGGTGCCGCCCGGAAGCGCCTGGGCGGGCGCGTCGAACAGGATGCGGTCTGCGATGCCGCGATATTTCTGCATCCGGTCGAGCGTGCCCGCGTCCTTGAGGCCAATCGCCTTCCACGCCTCGATCGGCAGGCGCTGCTTGACCGCGGCGATCCATTCGGGGGTTTCGCTGCCGTGGAACTGGATGATGTCGGGCCGCACGGTCGTGATCGCATTGCCGGTCAGTTCGGGCTGAGCGTTGACGAGCAGCAGCGCGACCTTGACCGCCGAACCCGCGCGCTGGCGCAGCGCCGCGGCGGTGGCGAGGTCGACGTGGCGCTGGCTCGGCTCATAGTGAACGAGGCCGATATGGGTGGCGCCGAGGCGGATGGCGGCATCGACCGCGTCGGGGGTGGTGAGGCCGCAGATTTTCACGAATGGAGGCATAGGTTTCCAACGGTTGCTTTTGCCGTTCGCATCGGGCGAAGTCGAGATGCCCATCGATGGTGCGCAAGGCCGACGGGTGTGTCGACTTCGCTCGACGCGAACGGGTTTTGAGGCGGCTTTCCGGTCCTAAAGCGTCGCTTCGATTTCGCGCGCGGCGAGGTCGGGGTCCTGGGACTGGCTGATCGGGCGGCCGACGACGAGGATCGAGGCGCCGTCGGACAGCGCCTGCGCGGGAGTGACGACGCGCTTCTGGTCGCCGGCCTTGCCGTTCGCCGGGCGGACGCCGGGGACGACGAAGAAGCCGCCCGGCCACGCCGCGCGCGCCGCCTTCACCTCCTGCCCCGAACAGACGATGCCGTCGAGCCCCGCGTCATTGGCGAGGGCGGCGAGGCGGACGACCTGATCGTGCGGGGTGCCGCCGACGCCGATGTCCAGAAGGTCGGGTGTGTCGAGGCTGGTTAGAACCGTGACCGCGACGACCTTTGTATTGAGGCCCGCGGCCGCCTTCGCCTGTTCGAGCATCGCACGGCCGCCCGCGGCGTGGACGGTGAGGACTGCGGGTTCGAGGGGGCGCAACGCCTGAATCGCCTTGGCGACGGTGTTCGGAATGTCGTGGAGCTTGAGGTCGAGGAAGATCGGCAGGCCGAGCTTCGCCATCTCATGGACGCCGTGATGGCCGTTGGCGCAGAAGAATTCGAGCCCGAGTTTGAGCCCGCCGACGTGATGGCGCACCTTTTGCGCCAGCGTCTGCGCGGCGTCGAGGTGCGGGGTGTCGATGGCGAGATAGAGCGGCGATGTCATGGCGCGTCCGTCATTGGGTGTCGAAGGGCGAAGGCGGAATATCGTTGACCGGCGTGGCCTGCGTCGGTGCGGGCGGCGGCGGGGCGGGAACCGGGTCGGCGGGGCGGTTGGCGAGGGCGCGCATGTCGGCGAGCTGGCGCTCGCTGGTGTCGAGCCGCCGCTTGAGCGACCAGCGCGTCGTGCGCAGCGCGATCCACATCGGCAGGCTGCCGAGCAGGAAGGCGACGACGATCAGCACCGGCAATTTGGTGTCGAGCACCTGGCCGGGCCAGATGGTGACCGTCACCGGATTCCAGTTCGCCATCGCGAAGATGACGATGATGATGGTCACCAGGACCCAGATGATCGTGCGAAGATATCCCACTTCGTTGCTCCTCGGTCGCCCCGGCTTTAGTCAGTAGGCGAGTTTTTCGTGCGTTTCCAGTCGGAGTGAATGGTGCTTCGCTGGCGGGCGGAGCCAAGCAAGCTCTCGTCGTTCCCGCGAAAGCGGGAATCTCGCTCTTCTCGGGCCTTCGGGCTTTTGTGTGAACCGGAGAATCCTGCACAAACGCACGAATACGCGAGAGGAACCGGAAGAATCAGGGGGACTCCCGCTTTCGCGGGAATGACGAATGGAAAAATTCAAACGCCTGCTATTCTTCGCCGAACACGCGGGCGAAGATCGTGTCGACCTGTTTCATGTGATAGCCGAGGTCGAACAGATCGGTGAGCTGGTCGGCCGACAGGCGGGCGGTGACGTCGGGGTCGGCCTTGAGCAGGTCGAGCAGCGACAGCTCGCCGTCCGATTCCCACACCTTCATCGCGTTGCGCTGAACCAGCGCATAGCTGTCCTCGCGGCTCGCGCCCGCCTGCGTCAGCGCGAGGAGGACGCGCTGCGAGTGGACGAGGCCGCCCATACGGTCGAGATTCTTCTGCATCCGCGCGGGGTAGACGAGCAGCTTGTCGACGACCCCGGTGAGCCGCGCGAGCGCGAAGTCGAGGGTGATCGTCGCGTCAGGGCCGATGAAGCGCTCGACCGACGAATGGCTGATGTCGCGCTCGTGCCACAGCGCGACACTCTCCATCGCGGGGATGGCCGCGCTGCGGACCATGCGCGCGAGGCCGGTCAGATTCTCGGTCAGCACCGGGTTGCGCTTGTGCGGCATCGCCGACGAGCCTTTCTGCCCGGGCGAGAAATATTCCTCCGCCTCGAGCACCTCGGTGCGCTGGAGGTGGCGAATTTCGACCGCGAGCCGCTCGATCGACGAGGCGATGACGCCCAGCGTCGCGAAAAACATCGCGTGGCGATCGCGCGGGATGACCTGGGTCGAGACGGGTTCGATCGCGAGACCCAGCTTTGCGGCGACATGCGCCTCGACGCGCGGGTCGATGTTGGCGAAGGTGCCGACCGCACCCGAGATGGCGCAGGTCGCGATCTCGGCGCGCGCGGCGATCAGGCGCGTCTTGCAGCGCGAAAATTCGGCATAGGCCTCGGCGAGCTTGAGACCGAAGGTGACGGGTTCGGCGTGGATGCCGTGGCTGCGGCCGATCGTCGGGGTCAGCTTGTGCTCGTAAGCGCGGCGCCGGATCGCGGCGAGCAGCGCATCGAGGTCGGCAAGCAATATATCGGCCGCCTGCGTCAATTGCACCGCGAGGCAGGTATCGAGCACGTCGCTCGACGTCATGCCCTGGTGCATGAAGCGCGCTTCCTCGCCGACATTTTCGGCCACCCAGGTCAGAAAGGCGATGACGTCGTGCTTGGTCACCGCCTCGATCGCATCGATCGCGGCGACGTCGATCGCGGGATTCGTCGCCCACCAGTCCCACAGCACCCTGGCGGCGGATCGGGGCACCGTGCCCAGTTCGGCGAGCGCGTCGGTCGCGTGCGCCTCGATCTCGAACCAGATACGATAGCGATTCTCGGCCGACCAGATCGCGGTCATGTCCGGTCGGGCGTAACGCGGAACCATTGAATTTCCTTCCTTCTGTGGCGCTTTACCGGAAAATCGCACCAGATCACGGCAGGGCGCGCCCTAGCAGGGGCGAGGCGTTTTTCCAATCGGGCGTGGCAGGCAACTTTTGCCGCGCCCGTCCGGTTGATCCCATGCCCCTTCGATAAACAGAGCCGGCGGCGGATCGCAGCATTGATCGTCTGCCGGATATCAGGAGATTATCCATGTTGAAACAGATGCTTTTGATCGGTGCGGCCGCGATGAGCTTTCCGGCACTGGCGCAGGAAACGCCGCCCGCCGGCGACGACATGACGACGCCGGGCCAGCCGGTGCCGACCGACCCGACCATGCCGCCGAGCGATCCGACGACGACTCCGCCGACGGACCCGACGACGCCGCCCACCGATCCGACGATGCCGCCGAGCGATCCCACGGCTCCGCCGAGCGATCCGAGCACGCCGCCCAGCGACCCGACCGCGCCGCCCCCGGGCGACACGGCCACGCCGCCGGCCGATGACAGTGCTTCGTCGAGCGGTGCCGCGACGCCCGAACAGGTCGCGCAGATCGTGAACCAGGAATTCCCGACCTATGACGCCGATACGTCGGGCGATTTGAGCGAAACCGAATTCGCGACCTGGATGACCAAGCTGCGCACCGCCACCGACCCGACGGTCGATCCGCAGTCGGAGCAGGTCAAGACCTGGATCGGTCAGGCTTTTGCCGCCGCCGATGCCGACAAGTCGGGCGCGGTGAGCAAGGAAGAGCTGACCGGCTTCCTGTCGCGGGGCGCTTAAGCGCCTTGGACGGGGTGGTGCAGCCGTCGGGCATGGTCCGGCGGCTGCATCCGCGTTTCGCCCTCAGTCCTGTGTCATTGCGAGCGAAGCGAAGCAATCCGGCACGGTTTACGCCACCCTGGATTGCTTCGCTTCGCTCGCAATGACGTTTCCGTGTGTCAGACCGGACCTCACCCCGCGATGGCGGAGCGGGTTACCTTGACGATCGACAGGCGGCGCTGTTGTCCGTCGCGGTCGGGCCAGAGGATCGACTGACCTTCGCGCATGCCGATCAGGCCGGCGCCGATCGGGGTCATGATCGAGATACGGCCGGCCGCGATATCGGCATCGACAGGGTAGACGAGTTCGACCGTGCGCGACTGGCCATTGCCTTCGTCGACGAACTCGACGCGGCTGTGCATGGTCACGATATCGGCTGGAATCTTGGCCGCCGTATAGATTTTGGCCCGGTCGATTTCCTGCAGCAGCAATTCGGCCAGCGCCGGCGACTGGTCCTGCCGAGCGAGCGCGAGGTCGGTCAGCGTGTCGGCTTCGCTGTCGATCATGTGGATGGGCGGCCGCTTGGCCGGGGCACGCTTGGTCATCGCAAAAGGCTTTCGAACGAGGGCAGCACGCGCTGCCGCATCAAGAACATGTCTGAAGATACTGTGGCAGTCGGACCCCGGGTTCGGGGCGCAACGCTCCGGACCCGGGGCTAAAGGCCCGCGAGCATTTGACCCGCATGCGAGTGGAGGCGGGAGGAGGAAGTGCGACTCTGCATCGCGGCATGATGTGCGCCTTTGCAGGGCAAGTCAAACGGATCGCGCGAAGGCTCGTTCACTTCTTCGTCACCTCGAACTTGATCCGGGGTCCCGCTTTTCGGGCGTCGCTGAGCGGAATCCCGGATCAAGTCCGGGGTGACGATGCCGGTCAAACACGTGGCGTTGCCGCCGCCACAGGCGTCAGAGCAGGCCGAGGGCGCGGAGGCTGCGGTAGCCGGTGCCGCCGATGATGATATGGTCGTGGACGGCGATGCCTAGCCTGGCCGCGGCCTCGGCGATGTCGCGGGTGATCGCGATGTCCTGGCGGCTCGGTTCGGGATTGCCGCTGGGGTGATTGTGGACGAGGATGAGTGCGGCGGCGCCGAGTTCGAGCGCGCGCTTCACCACCTCGCGGACATAGATGGCCGACTGGTCGATCGAACCTTCGCTCACCAGCTCGTCGCGGATCAGCATGTTGCGCGAGTTCAGATAGAGGACGCGTACCCGCTCGACCTCGATCGGCGCCATATCGGCGCGCAGCCAGTCGAGCAGCGCATCCCAACTTGAGAGCAGCGGCTTGTCGCGGAACTCGCCCTTCAGCATCCGCAGGCTGGTGGCCTGGACGATCTTGAGCGCCGCGACCGCGGTGTCGCCCATGCCGGGGACGCGGCGGAGCGATTCGGGGTCGGCGGCGACGAGCTGCGCGAGCGAGCCGAATTCGCGCAGCAGCGCTTTCGCCAGCGGCTTGGTGTCGCGGCGCGGGATGGCGAGGGCGAGCAGATATTCGACGAGTTCGTAATCGGCCATGCCGTCGGCGTCGCCGCCGAGCAGCCGCGCGCGCAGCCGGGCGCGGTGGCCGGCGTGGTCGGGTGCAGGGGCGTCGGGCGCGTCGGCCATGGTCCGGGGCATAACCAGCTTGTCGGTGACGCTCAACGGTCATAGACAGGAAAGACGGCAATGCGGACCCATTTCGTGCAGCGAAATCCGGCGCCCGGCGTTGCCGTCCCGAACGGGGCTTCGAAGGCGGACAGATTGCACCTCATGACGTCATCGGCAGCTTTTCGTTTCCTTTTCCCGATTTTTCGCCCGATCGATCGCAGGGTGGCGCGGTGGTGAGCGAGGCCGCCGACCGGCCGCGACCGAAGCGGCTGTTCAGGAAGCGCTGGCTGACCGCCGGCGCGGTCGGCGTGCTCGCGCTCGGGCTGTGGATGGGGCGCGTGCCGCTCGCCGACCGCTTCATCCGGGACCAACTCGACAGCCGCGACATTCCGGCGCGCTATACGATCGACGCGATCGGCTTTCGCACCGAACGGCTGGTCGATGTCGTGATCGGCGATCCGAAGCGGCCCGACCTGACCGCGCGGATCGTCGAGGTGTCGATCGGCTATGGCTTCACCGGCCCCTATGTGTCGGAGATTCGTGCCGACGGGGTGCGGCTTTACGGGCGCTTCGTCGATGGACAGCTTTCGCTGGGCACGCTCGACAAATTCCGCGATCCCACCGACACGACGCCCTTCGCCTTGCCCGACCTGTCGGCGGTGCTGACCGACGCGCGGGCGCGGGTCGAGACGCCGTGGGGCGATGTCGGCGCGGCGCTGACCGGACGCGGTAATCTGCGCAAGGCCTTTGCCGGCAAGCTCGCGCTCGTTGCGCCGCGGGTGCGTGCGGCGGGGTGCAGCGCCGAAGGCGTGAGCTTCTATGGCGACGTACGGATACGCGATGTGCGGCCGCAACTCGCTGGCCCGCTGCGCGGGGCGAGCCTGTCGTGCGGCGATGGCGGCGTGACCGCGGCATTGCCGCAGATCGCGCTCGACCTGTCGCTGTCCGAGGATCTGACGAACTGGCGCGGTAGCGCCGACGCCGCGATCGCGCGCCTGGCGGCGGGCAGCGCCGGGGCCGAGCGGCTGGGGGTGCTGGCGCGCTTCGAGGGCGATGCCGAGCGTACCGCGCTCGACGTCGAGGCGCACATGGCGCGGCTCGGCGCCGGCGCGTTCGCGGCGGACAGCGTCGACCTGACCGCCAAGGCGACTGTCGGCCGCGCGGCGCCCAGCGTCGCGGGCGAGGTTCGCTTTGCAGGGGCGCGGGCGAGCGAAGCGTGGCGGCGCTCGCTGGCGGTCGGCGCGAAAGGGCTGGCGGGCAGTCCGGTCGGCCCGCTCGCGGACAAGGCGGCGAAGGCGGCGGCGCGGCTGTTCGCGGACGCCGGCGGCGAGGCGAAATTCGCGCTGACGGGGGCGGGCGAGGCGGCGCGGCTCGACCTGATCGCGCCGGCGCTGACGAGCGCGAGCGGCGCCTATGTGACCGGCGATGACGACAGCCGTATCGGCTGGCTGTTCGCGGCATCCCGGCCCGCGATGGTCGCCGCAGGCGGCTGGCGCTTCGGCGGCGGCGATCTGCCGACCGGATCGCTGACGCTCGCCGCGCGCGCCGACGGAAGTGTGAGCGGCGAGGCACGCTTTATCCCCTATACCGCCGACGGGGCGCGGCTGGCGCTCGATCCGGTGCGCTTTTCGGGCGGCAAGGGCGGCGCGATGCGCTTCGCGACGCGCGCCGAACTGTCAGGGCCGCTCGCGGACGGCCGCGTCGAGGGGCTGGCTTTGCCGCTGGCGGGCGTGATTGCGCCGACCGGCGATATCGCGCTCGCCAGCGGCTGCACGCGGGTGACGGCGGCGCGGGTCACGGTCGCCGGCTTTCGCCTCGCGCCAAGCCGCATCGACCTGTGCAGCCGGCCCGGCACGCCGCTGCTCAGCGCCGGTGCGGGGGGGCTGAAAGGCGTGATCCGGGTGCCGGGTGTCGCGCTGCGCGGAACGAGCGGCACGACGCCCTTCGCCTTCGACGCGGGACGCGGCGAAATCGACCTTGCCGCGATGCGCTGGGCGCTCGCGGAGGCCGAGGTGCGGCTGGGCGAGGGCGACAGCGTCACCCGTTTCGCCGCCGGGCGGATCGACGGGCGCGCGGCGGCGGGCGGCATGGCGGGTACGCTGAGCGAGGCCGAAGGAAAGATCGGCGCGGTGCCGCTGAATCTGTCGCGAATCGCGGGCGACTGGCGCTGGGCGGGCGGCGCGCTGACGCTCGACGGCGGACTGCGGCTGACCGACACCGCCGCCGACCCGCGCTTCTTTCCGCTCGTCGGCCAGGATGCGCATCTGCGCTTCGCGGACGGCGCGATCGACGCGATCGCAGGCTTCGGCGAAGAGAAGACGGGCCGCAAGGTGCTCGACACGGTGATCCGCCACGAACTGGGCGCCGGGACCGGCTTCGCCGACCTGAAGGTCGATGGGCTGCGCTTCGACGACGGGTTTCAGCCCGACCAGCTCACCCGCCTCGCGCTCGGCGTCGTCGCCGACGTTCAGGGCGCAGTCGTCGGCAGCGGGCGGATCGACTGGACCCCCGAGGGCGTGACCAGCCGCGGCACCTTTGCCACCGCCGATGCCAATCTCGCTGCCGCCTTCGGCCCGGTGACGGGGCTGACGACGACGCTGACCTTCGAGGATCTGATCGATCTGCGCAGCGCCCCGTCGCAGGTCGCGACGGTGGCGGAGATCAACCCCGGCGTTCCGGTGACCGGCGGCACGATCGAATATCGGCTGCTCGGCGACAATCGCATCCGCATCGAGGGCGGGCGCTGGCCGTTCGCGGGCGGCGAGCTGGTCCTGCATCCGGCGACGCTCGACTTCAACGCCGACGAGCCGCGCCGCCTGTCGTTCGATCTGGTCGGGGTCGATGCCGCGGTGTTCCTGCAGCAATTCGGGTTCGAGAATATCAACGCGACGGGCAAGTTCGACGGCACGCTGCCGGTCGAGTTCGGCGGGCTGGGCGGACGGATCGTCGGCGGGCGCATCGATTCGCGCGGCGGCGGCACGCTGGCCTATGTTGGCGAATTGTCGAATCACGACCTGGGGACGATGGCCAATTTCGCATTCGGCGCGCTGCGCTCGCTGAAATATGACGATCTGTCGATCCTCCTGAACGGGGACCTCGACGGCGAGATGGTGACCGATATCCGCTTTGGCGGCGTGGGGCAGGGCGAAGGCGCGACGCGCAATTTCCTGATCGACCAGGTCGCGAAACTGCCCTTCGTCTTCAACGTGAAGATCCACGCCCCCTTCCGTCAGCTCATCACCTCGGCCAAGGGGTTTTACGACCCGACGGTGGTGATCGAACAGAATTTGCCGACCCTGCTGCGCGTGCAGGAGCAGGTCGACGCCGCCAAGGCGGGCGCGGAAACGCCCGTTCAGCCTTCAGAAAGCGAGCCAGTGCCATGATCTTATCGAACAAGGACGAAAGGAGGCTGACCATCGGTGGCCGAACTCTGGCGATCCTCTGCGCCGCGGCGGGCCTGTCCGCCTGTGTGCAGGTCGATACGCCCGACAAGCCGATCGAGATCAACCTCAACATCAACATCAAGCAGGAAATCGTATACAAGCTTGATGGCGATGCGAAGAAACTGATCGAGCAGAATGGCGACATTTTCTGACCGATCGCGACCATGGGGTAGAATGACGATGCGTTGGAACAAGGGAAATATCGGGCTGGCGATGGCCGCGGTCGCAGCGACCGCCGCGGTGGCCGTCCCCTCGGCAATGGCGCAGCGCGATCCCGCCTATGAGCAGGCGCGCGCGAGCGGCGAGGTCGGGGAGCAGCCCGACGGCTATCTGGGATTCGTGACGACGCCGAACGCGCAGGTCCGCGCCCTCGTCACCGACATCAACATCAAGCGCAAGGCCGCCTATACCAAGGGCGCGCCGCAAGGCAGCACGGTCGAGCAGTTCGCGTTCGCCACCGGCTGCAACCTGATCGCCAAGACCAGGCCGGGCGAGAAATACAAGGCGCCCGACGGACGCTGGCTGACCCGCGACAGCGCTCCGCCGGTCCGCGACACGCGCTGTCCCTAAGCTTTATCGTTTTTCAAGGACGCCCGCGGGCGTCAATGCCGCCGCGCCCCTAAACGCGGCGGCATTTTTTGTTGGGCGTGTGGAGTGCGAAGGGGAGAGCCGGCTGCAAATCTACGTCACCCCGGACTTGATCCGGGGTCCCGCTTTCTACCGTTGCTGAGCGGGACCCCGGATCAAGTCCGGGGTGACGATGGGTTCCTTTCTTTGCGTCTTCGCGTCTTTGCACGCAATTCGGCGCCTTCCGGCCGACGGCTTGCCGCAGCGCAGCAGAGCATTGACTTCATGGGGCGGCATTCCTAAACGGGCCGCGCCTTAGGGGTCCCCCGATTTTTCGGGCCTTTTTTCGCAGGCGGAATCGGGTAATTCCGATTTCGTTTCAGGAGGATGGCGGGAAGATGACGGGGAATGGCAGCGATCCGGAACCAGCTTCGGAGGATTCGCGCCTGGTCTCGCTCGAAGAGCGATTGGACCGGGCCGAAGCCGCAGAAGCGAAACGGAGCGGGGTCAAGGCGCCCGAATCCGATGCCAATTACCGGCTCGGAAACCGGGTGCTGGCCGAATTGCTGGGCGGAATGCTCGGCGGGGCGTTGATCGGCTGGCTGATCGACCGCTTCGCAGGGACCGCCCCCTGGGGTTTGTTGGTGATGCTGGCCCTCGGGGTCGTCGTCGCCTTCAGGAATATCTTCCGGATCGCCAATGCGGCCTCGCGCGGCAAGAACGGTTCGGAATAGGTCAGGTTCAGCCCGGCGGCGCGATGGCCCCAGGGATAGTTTGGAGTGACGCGCGTGTCTGCTGAGGCCGGTAAATTCGACCCGATGCACCAGTTCACCGTCGAACCGATCGCGAAGCTGTTCGCGGCGGGCGGGAACGAGGTGTGGCTGACCACCAGCGCGGTGTGGATGGGCGCGGCGGCGATCATCCTGTGGCTGTTCATGCTCGGCGGCATGAAGCGCCAGCTCGTCCCCGGCCGCTGGCAGATGGCGGTCGAAGGCTTCACCGGCTTCGTGTCGTCGATGATGGCGACGAACATCGGGCCGGAAGGACGCAAGTACACGCCCTACGTCTTTTCGCTCTTCATGTTCATATTGTTCTGCAACATCCTGGGAATGGTGCCTTTTGCGCTGGGCGGCGTGCATCCGCTGACCGTCACCAGCCACTTCACCATCACCGGCGTGCTCGCGGTGCTGTCCTTCTCGATCGTGCTGGTCGTCGGCTTCTGGCGCCACGGGCTGCACTTCTTCTCGCTGTTCGTGCCGCACGGCACCCCCTGGCCGATGATCCCCTTCATCGCGCCGATCGAGTTCGTGTCCTTCATGGTGCGCCCGTTCAGCCTTGGCCTGCGGCTGTTCGTCGCGATGACCGCCGGGCATGTGCTGATGGAGGTGTTCGCGAACTTCATCGTCCAGAGCTCGGCCGCCGGCGTCGCGATCGGCCTGCCCGTCGGCCTTGCCAGCATGGCGCTGATGATCGGCATCAGCGCGCTGGAGCTGCTGGTCGCCGGCATCCAGGCCTATGTTTTCGCCCTGTTGACCTCGCTCTATATCAACGACGCGGTCAACCTTCACTAATCGTTTAAAATCCAATCTTTATCGCAAGGAGTTAAGTTCATGGACGCACAAGCAGCGACGCTCATCGGTGCCGGTCTCGCCGCGATCGGCGCCGGCATGGCCGCGATCGGCGTGGGCAATGTTTTCGGCAGCTTCCTGGAAAGCGCGCTGCGCAATCCGGCGGCGGCCGACGGCCAGCAGGGCCGCCTGTTCATCGGCTTCGCCGCGGCGGAGCTTCTGGGCCTGCTGTCGTTCCTGATCGCCATCCTTCTCTATCTGAAGGCGGCCTGACGCTGGCGCCGCGCGCGTCCGGTTCCGCCGGAAGCGCGCCGCCGCCCGTTCGATGCGCGCTTGCGCGCATCGGTTCGTCGTCAATCGGAAGAAGTCAAATGCCACAGATCAACCAGCTCGCGGAAAACTGGTATTTCGCCTCGCAGCTCTTCTGGCTCGCGCTGATTTTCGGCGCGGTCTTCGTGGTGATCGGTCTCGGCATGTATCCGAAGATCGAGGCGACGGTCGACGCACGCGATCGCAAGGTCGCCGACGATCTGGCTGCCGCCAAGGCGGCGCATGCGGCGGCGGACCATCTGGAAGACCAGTATCGCCAGCAGAACGACGCCGCGCGAGCCGCGGCGCAGAAGGCAGTGCAGGACGCGAAGGACAAGGCGGCGCGCGACGCCGAAAAGCGCCTCGCGAAGATCGATGCCGAGCTTGGCGGCAAGATGGCGGCGGCCGAGGCCGACGTCGCGGCGGCGCGCAAGTCGGCGATGGCCGAGATCGAATCGGTCGCGGCCGAAGCAGCGGGCGACCTCGTCGCCAAGCTGTCGGGCGTGACGGTCGCAGCCACGGACGCCAAGGCGGCGGTGAAGGCGGTGCTTCATGGTTGAACTGATCCTGTCCGAGGCCGCAGGCGCGGCGCACGGCGGCGGCGCCCTGTGGTCGTCGCCAAGCTGGTGGGTCGCGTTGGCGATGACCATCTTCCTTGCGGTGCTGATCTGGAAGAAGGCGCCGGCCGCGCTGGGCGCGATGCTCGACAAGCGCATCGCGGAGATCAAGCAGCAGCTCAGCGAGGCTGAGCAGCTTCGGCTCGACGCCGAATCGCTGAAGGCCGAGTATGAGGCGAAGCTGGCCGACGCCGCGAAGGAAGCGGGCGAACTGCGCGCCCGTGCCGAAGCCGAGGCCGAGGCGCTCGTCGCCAAGGCGAAGGACGACGCAACCGCATTGATCGCGCGCCGCAAGCAGATGGCCGAGGACCGCATCGCCGCGGCCGAAGCCCAGGCGCTGAGCGAAGTCCGCACCGCGGCTGCGAAAGCCGCGACCGACGCGGCGGCGAAGCTGATCGCCGACAAGCATGACGCCAAGGCCGACAAGGCACTGGTCGATCAGGCGATCGCGGCGGTTGCCAAGGGCTGATCGTCTCGTCAGGCGCGGCCTGAAAATATTGCTGACACAGGCGCCCGCGGATTTCCGCGGGCGTTTTGTTTTTGGGAGTCCGGGCTCACCCTCTCTCCCTTGAAGGGGAGAGATACGGAGGCTTGTCGGCTTGTCCGAGCGGCCCCCCTGATGGGCTTGAACCGAAGCCCTGAGCTTGTCGAAGGGCGCCTATCGACGAGAAGCGCCCTTCGACAGGCTCAGGGCTTCGGTGAGGACCGATTCAACCTGAACGGGACAGACTTTAGCCGCAGTTGAGAGGGGAGGCGGTGCCATCATGGCCCCCTCTCCCAACCCTCTCCCCTGAAGGGGAGAGGGCTAACTGGTTTCAAATCCCTCGACCCTATGGCGACCCGCATCGGCTTCGCCTACATGCGACATCATGGTTCGCCCCAATGCTCCCGACCGGTTCAACGAAGAGAAGGCCACCTACGTGATCCGCGGCAGCGGCGAGGAGGGGGACAAGCCCGACCTCGAGCGCGGTGCGGGGGTCATTCGCGGGGTGGTGCGGAAGCTGCCGGTGCGGCCCGGCGTCTATCGCATGCTCGATGCGCGCGGCGATGTGCTCTATGTCGGCAAGGCGCGGGCGCTGAAGAATCGCGTGACCAATTATACGCAGGTCGCGCGGCTGCCGCAGCGGCTCCAGCGCATGGTCGCGCAGACGCGGGCGATGGAGATCGTCACGACGAACAGCGAGGCGGAGGCGCTGCTGCTCGAGGCGCAGCTCATCAAGCGCTATCGCCCGCCATACAATGTGCTGCTGCGCGACGACAAGAGCTTTCCCTTCATTCTGCTGCGCGCCGACCATGACTTTCCGCGCGTCCAGAAGCATCGCGGTGCGCGGCGCGCCAAGGGGCACTATTATGGACCGTTTGCGAGCGCAGGGTCGGTGAACCGGACGCTCAACGCGCTGCAGAAGACCTTTCTGCTGCGAAGCTGCACCGACAGTTTCTTCGCCAACCGCTCGCGGCCGTGCCTGCTCTACCAGATTCGTCGCTGCTCGGCGCCGTGCGTCGGGCGGATCGGCAAGGATGAGTATGCCGAACTGGTGAGCGACGCGCAGGATTTCCTCGAAGGGCGCTCGACCGCGGTGCAGAAGCGGCTCGGCGATGCGATGACCCGCGCGGCCGAGGCGATGGATTATGAGCTGGCGGCGGTGCTGCGCGACCGGTTGAAGGCGCTGACCTTCATCCAGGGCAGCCAGTCGGTCCACGCGGACGGGCTGGGCGACGCCGATGTTTTCGCGCTGGCGGCGAAGGGCGGGCAGCTTTGCGTCGCGGGCTTCTTCATCCGCGGGGGACAGAATTGGGGGCATCGCAGCTTTTTCCCCGCGCATATCGCCGGGGTGCCCGAGGACGAGGTGATGGCGAGCTTCCTGATGCAATTCTATGAAGGCGTGCCGCCGCCGAAGCTGATCCTCGTCGACCGCGAGCCCGCCGAATGCGCGCTGCTCGCCGAGGCGCTGGGCGAGACGGCGGGGCGCCGGGTCGAGATCAGCGTGCCGCAGCGCGGCAACCGGCGCCGCCTGCTCGAACAGGCGGTGCGCAACGCGGGCGAGGAGCTCGACCGGCGGCTCGCGGAGAGCAGCAGTCAGGCGAAGCTGGGGCGCGAGCTGGCCGAGCTGTTCGATCTCGACGAGGCGCCGCAGCGCATCGAGATATATGACAACAGCCATATCCAGGGCACCAATGCGTTGGGCGCGATGGTCGTCGCGGGGCCGGAGGGCTGGATCAAGGGCGCCTATCGCAAGTTCAACATCAAGCGCGCCGAGACGCAGCCCGGCGACGATTTCGCGATGATGCGCGAGGTGTTCCAGCGCCGCTTCGCACGCGCGCTGGAGGAAGATCCCGAACGGACGAAGGGCGAATGGCCCGATCTGGTGCTGATTGACGGCGGCAAGGGGCAGGTGTCGGCGGTGTCGGCGGTGTTCGCCGAGCTGGGGATCGACGATCTTCCTTATGTCGGGGTCGCCAAGGGCCCCGACCGCAACGCCGGGCGCGAGACTTTCTATCTGCCCGACGGGCGCGAGTTCACGCTGCCGCCGAACAATGCGGTGCTCTTCTATATCCAGCGGCTGCGCGACGAGGCGCACCGCTTCGCGATCGGCGCGCACCGGCAGAAGCGCGCGAAGGCGATGGGATCCTCACCGCTCGACGAGGTGCCGGGGATCGGCCCGGCGCGCAAGAAGGCGCTGCTGATGCATTTCGGCACCGCGCGCGCGGTGCGCGGGGCAAGCCTGGAGGATCTGAAGCGTGCGCCGGGGGTGAGCGCGGGCGTCGCGCAGGCGGTGTATGATTATTATCATGCGGGGGGATGAGAACGGTTAAGCCCCTCCTCTTCAGAGGAGGGGGCAAAAAGGGAAGGATAGCTTATGGACTTCGCCGCCATGATGCCGCTGGCCGGGACGCTGGGCGTGACCATCCACGAGGGCAGCAAGGAATGTGTCGCCGGCAAGCTTCCCGTGCGGGTCGACATCTGCACCGCGGGAAACATCGTCCACGGCGGCGCGATCATGGCCTTTGCCGACTGCCTGGGCGCGGTCGGGGCCTTCCTGACGCTGCCAGAGGGAGCCAGCGGTACGACGACGGTCGAGAGCAAGACCAATTTCCTGGGCGCCGGGCCGGTGGGATCGGTGCTGGTCGGCGAAGCCACGCCGGTGAAGGTCGGCAAAAGGCTGTCGGTCTGGCAGACGCGCATCCGCACCGAAGAAGGAGCCGAGGTCGCGCTGGTCACCCAAACGCAGATGGTGCTTTGGCCGTCCTGAATGCCGAGGCGATCGTCTGCGCGGTGCGCCCGCATGGCGAGCATGGCGCGATCCTGCGCGCGCTGACCCGCGAGGCGGGGCTGGTCGCGGGCTATGTGCGCGGCGGGCGATCGCGGCGGCTGCGGCCGATCCTGATGCCGGGTAATCTGGTCGCGCTGGAACTGCGGGTGCGGACCGAGGAGCAACTCGGCGGAGCGACGGCCGAACTGCTGGCGAGCCGCGCGCCGTTGCTTGCGGAGCCGCTGCCCGCGGCGGCGATCGACTGGGCGGCAAGCCTGACAGCCGCGACGCTGCCCGAGGGGCAGCCCTATCCGGCGCTTTACACCGCGCTGTCGGCGCTGCTCGATGCGATTGCGGTGGCGCCCGCGGCGCGGTTGTGGGCGGCCGCACTGGCGCGTTACGAGCTGCTGCTGCTCGCCGATCTGGGCTTCGGGCTGGCGCTCGACGCCTGCGTAGCGACGGGCGGGACCGACGATCTCGCCTTTGTCAGCCCGCGTTCGGGGGGTGCGGTGAGCCGCGCGGCGGCTGCGGGTTACGAGCCGCGCCTGTTCCACCTGCCGCCCTTTCTGCGCGGGGCAGACGCCGATCCGACGCTGGGCGACGTGCTCGACGGGCTGGTCGTCACCGGGCATTTCCTGGGCCGCGACCTGCTCGACGGGCGCAACCGGGACTTGTTCGCCGCGAGGGAAAGATTGGTCGATCGGCTCAACAGGGCGGTTGCGTGACTCGGTCGGGCTGCCTAGAGGGGCAGCGTCAAACCAAGGCCATCCGTCCTTTCCGTTTGTGCTGAGCTTGTCGAAGCACCGTCCTACCCTGGCGGCGTTGGAGACAAGAGCGGCCCTTCGACAAGCTCAGGGCGAACGGGCATTTAGTCCCGTGGCGCTTGAAGGTGAAAAGGGCGAAGCGTTGAATATCCTGCTGCTGGCCGGCGACGGCATCGGTCCCGAAATCATGGCGGAGGCGGAGAAGGTGCTGGGCGCGCTCGCGCTGCCGGTGACGCTCGACCGCGCGCTGGTCGGCGGGGCAGCCTATGAAGCGACCGGGCACCCGCTTCCCCCCGAGACGCTTGCCAAGGCGAAGGCGACCGATGCGCTGCTGTTCGGGGCGGTCGGAGATCCGCGCTTCGACAATGTCGAGCGGCATCTGCGGCCCGAGCAGGCGATCCTGGGGCTACGCGCCGAACTTGGCCTGTTCGCCAATCTACGGCCCGCCAAGCTGTTCGCGGGGCTGGAGGACAGCTCGGCGCTGCGCCCCGAGGTCGCGTCGGCGATCGACCTGCTGATCGTCCGCGAGCTGAACGGCGACGTCTATTTCGGCGAGAAGGGCACCCGCACGACGCCGGGCGGCGAGCGTGAGGGCTTTGACGTCATGTCCTACAGCGAAAGCGAGGTGCGGCGGATCGCCCATGTCGCTTTCCAGGCGGCGCAGGGACGGGCGAAGCGGCTGTGCTCGGTCGACAAGGCGAATGTGCTGGAGACGTCGCAGCTCTGGCGTGACGTGGTGATCGAGGTGGCGAAGGATTATCCCGACGTCGCGCTGACCCATATGTATGTCGACAATGCCGCGATGCAGCTTGTCCGCAACCCCGGCCAGTTCGACGTCGTCGTCACCGGCAATCTGTTCGGCGACATCCTGTCGGATCAGGCATCGATGTGCGTCGGGTCGATCGGGCTGCTCGCGTCGGCCTCGCTGGGCGAGGGGCGGCTGGGGCTATACGAGCCGATCCACGGCAGCGCGCCCGATATCGCGGGCAAGGGCATCGCCAATCCGCTCGCCATGATCCTGTCGCTCGCCATGCTGCTGCGCCATTCGGGCGGCGACGAGGCGAGCGCGGCGCGGATCGAGGCGGCGGTGGCCAAGGTGCTGGCCGACGGGTGCCGCGGCGCCGACCTGGGCGGCACCATGGGCACCGCGGCGCTGGGCGATGCGGTGGTGGAGGCGCTGGGCCAGAATGATCCCTGACTACCGTCAGCCCTTCGACAGGCTCGCAGGCTACGGTAGGTTTCCGATGGTGATTTGCAGGACACGGACAGGATCATGAAGAAAAAGACGGGTTTCGATCGCGACACGACGCGTAACTGGCACCCCGCGACGCGGGCGGTGCGCGGCGGGACATGGCGCAGCGAGCATGGCGAGACGTCGGAGGCGCTGTTCCTGACCTCCGGCTACAGCTATGACAGCGCCGAGAGCGTCGCGGCGCGCTTCAGCGGCGACGAGGTCGGCATGACCTATTCGCGGCTCCAGAACCCGACCGTCCAGATGCTCGAGGAACGGATCGCGCTGATCGAGGGCGCCGAGGCGTGCCGGGTACAGGCGAGCGGCATGGCGGCGATGACCGCGGCGCTGCTGTGTCAGCTTTCCGTCGGCGACCATGTCGTCGCGGCGAAGGCGGCGTTCGGGTCGTGCCGCTGGCTGGTCGATACGCTGTGCCCGCGCTTCGGGATCGAATCGACCGTGGTCGACGGCCGCGATAATGACGCCTGGGAAAAGGCGATCCGGCCCAATACCAAGGTCTTCTTCTTCGAGACGCCGGCCAATCCGACGCTGGATATCGTCGATTTGCAGCATGTTTGCGGCCTCGCGCGCGCGCATGGGATCACCAGCGTCGTCGACAATGCCTTTGCGACCGCGGTGCTTCAGCGCCCGCTCGATTTCGGCGCCGACGTCGTTGCCTATTCGGCGACCAAGCTGATGGACGGGCAGGGCCGGGTGCTCGCCGGCGCGGTGTGCGGCAGCGCGACGTTCATCAACGACGTGCTGCTGCCCTTTCAGCGCAACACCGGGCCGAATCTGTCGCCGTTCAACGCGTGGGTGGTGCTCAAGGGCCTCGAAACGCTCGATCTGCGCGCGCGGCGCCAGTCGGAGAATGCGCTGGCGGTCGGCAAGGCGATCGAGGGGCGCGTCGCGCGGATGCTGCACCCGGGGCTCGCCAGCCACCCGCAGCACGAGCTGGCGATGCGCCAGATGGAGGCCGCCGGGCCGATCTTCGCCTTCGAGCTGCCGGGCGGCTCCGAGCAGGCGATGGCCTTCCTCAACGCGCTGGAACTGGTCGATATCAGCAACAATATCGGCGACGCGCGCAGCCTGTGCTGCCACCCGTGGACCACGACCCATTATGGCGTCAGCCCCGATGTGCGGCGCGACATGGGGGTCGACGAGGGCCTGCTGCGGATCAACATCGGCCTGGAGGACCCGCGCGATGTCATCGCCGACCTCGACCGGGCATTGACCAGCGTGGGGCTATAGGCGACCTTATGGGTGTGATGATCGACTCCTTCTTCCCCTTCGCGGCGACGACCGGGCCGATCACCGTGCGCGTCTCGGTCAGCTATCTGCCCGAACAATCGCACCCGGCGCTCGGGCGCTGGTTCTGGGCCTATCATGTGCGGGTGGAGAATGAGGGCGACGTCGCCGCGCAGCTCATCAGCCGTCATTGGCGGATCAGCGACGGGCACGGCCAGGTCAGCGAGGTCGAGGGCGAAGGCGTCGTCGGCGAACAGCCGCTGATCGCGCCGGGCGGGTCGTTCGACTATGTGTCCGGCTGTCCGCTGGCGACGCCCGAGGGGGCGATGGTCGGCAGCTATATGATGGAGATGGGCGACGGGTCGCAGATGCTGGTCGCGATCCCGCAATTCCCGCTCGTGGCGCCCGCGACCGCGTCATGAAGCGTACCCATCTGCCCCTGAACGCGCTGCGCGTCCTCGATGCCGCTGCCCGGCACCTGAGCTTCACGCGCGCCGCCGACGAACTGGCGGTGACCCCCGCCGCGGTCGGTCAGCAGATCCGCGCGCTCGAGGATATGCTGGGCGTCGTGCTGTTCCGCCGCACGCCCAAGGGGCTGGAACTGACCGGCGAGGCGACCGCCGGGCTCGACGCGCTGCGGCAGGGCTTTCTGCAGTTCGAGGAATCGGTGCGGGCGATGCAGGCGGGGCAGTCCTCGCAGTCGCTGACCATCGCCGCGCCGCGCGACCTGACCGCCAAATGGCTGGCACCACGGCTCGCGCGCTACAGCCAGCAGGCGCCCGATGTGCGCTTCACACTGGTGTCGGCCGACGGCGGTATCGATTTCACCGAGGCGAACCTCGACCTTGCCATCTTCTGGACCGACGGCGCCGGCGAGCATGAGGGCGTGCAACTGTCCGAGGCGGCGATGGTCACCGTCGCGGGACCGGGGAGCGAGAGCGACACGCGCATCGCGTGGCCCGGATGCCCGGTCGAGGACGGCGAACCGGCGCTGCGCCTTGGCGATGCGGGGCTGGCGATCGACGCGGCGGCGAACGGATTGGGACAGGCATGCGTTCCGGCAATGCTCGCCGAGGCCGACCTGGCCGCCGGCCGCGTCCGGCAGCTTGGCGAACTGCTGGCTACGAAGCGCGGCTATTGGCTGGTCGCGCCGACCCCACAATGGCGGCAGGCGAAGGTCAAGGCGCTGGTCGCGGCGCTGACGGCGGCTGGCTGAGAAACCCCCTCCCTCTTATTCCGTTCGTGCTGACTCCGGATCAAGTCCGGGGGAAGCACTGTCCTTGCGGCGCCCAAAAGAAAGAACGGCCCTTCGACAAGCTCAGGGCGAACGGAATTGATAGCGGCGCTGCTATTTCGCCGCGAGCGCCAACAGACGGGTGACCATACCGTTCAGCGTTTCCGCCGCGACATCGGTATCGGGGTTGTTCCAGCTTGCAGTGACGACGACATATTGGCCGTCCGATTTGCGCTGTCCGAACAGGCTCATCGAGAGGACGCCGAGTTCGGAGCCGCCCTTGTAGCCGAGGTAGCGCCAGTCGGCGGCCGCGATGGGGCCGACGCCGTTGTTGATCGCGAGCGCCGCCATCGCCTGCGGCGAGTTCCGGGCTTTCAAATCGACCAGCACGCGCGCGAGGTCGCTCGGCGTCGCGAACCATTCGAGGCTGTCGATGAAGCGCGGCTTGCCGCCGAAGCTCACGCCGTCGACATTGGCGAGTACGAGTCGGTCCGCGTTCGCGTCGAGCAGTCCGCGCTGCGCGCGGTCGTCGGCTGCGATGAATTTCGTGCGCAGGTCGGCGAAATTATTGCCCTTGAGCGCGAAGGCCTCGACGGTGGTGAGGAAGGGGATGTTGCGCGACGGGTCGCTGTGGCCCGCGGCGCGCATCCGCGCCTCGATCGCGTCGCGGCCGAGCAGGTGGATCAGCGTGTCGGTCGCGCCATTGTCGCTGACCGAGATCATCCAGTTCGCCAGCGCCTGCAGCGTGACGGGGGTGTCCTTCGGCCAGTTCGCCGTGGCCGCAGAGGAAAAGCTGAGATGCGAAAGCGGCACGACATCGGACCAGTGGCGCTTGCCGGCGGCGACTTCGGCCGCCAGCTCGTCGAGAATATAGAGTTTGAAGGTCGATCCGATCGCAAATTGCCGGTCGGCGTTGGCGGCAGCAATCGGCCTGATCGCGTCTCCGTCGACCTCCGCCACCAGGAACCCCGTCGCGCCGGGAAGTGCGGCGAGTTCGGCGGCGACGCGATCGAAGCTGTCGTCGGCCATGACGACATTCTGGATGCGCAGTCCCTCGACGCGCTGATCCGGGCCTGCACCGACGGCGAGCGCGATCGTGCCGACTCCCTTTTCGAAGCGCAGCTTCACCGTGCCTTGCCGACCGTCGGTCGAGCTGGCCGATTCGACCGCTACCGGCTGACCATATTGCGCGACCAGATTGGCGGTGATCGTCTTGAACTGCGCCTCCGGCACCGCCTGCTGGAACGCCGGCGCGAAATAGTCGGCAAAGGCGAGCTTTCCGGTCATCAGATCGACGAGCTGCGCGGCGCGCGTGTCGAACGGGGTCGCCGCGGCGGGTGCGACGGTCGCGGGGGGCTGCTGCGCCAACGCGGCGGGATTTGGCATCGCGGTTACGGCGGCGAGGGCAAAAGCGGTCAGGAAGCGGGTCATCCATTCTCTCCTTCGGAAGGCGAAGCCGCGTCGAGCCGGGCGATCCGGTCGCGCAGCATGGCGGCGGCGCGGCAGTTGAGCAACCAGACGCCGGCGAAAAGCAGGGTGGGAAGGGCGACGACCGCCGCGAAGCCGATCGGGTTGGCGAGGCCCGAGGCGACGGCCGTTCCGGCGAGGAAGGTCGCGAGGCCCGGGACCAGCGGCGCGAGATACCAGCGGCCGACCCGCGCCAGCATATGCTCCTCGGTCACGAGCCGGGCGCGATAGAAGGCGCGGACGTCGGCGGTCTCGGCGACCGGGTCCGCGCGCGAGGTGCGGCAGGCGAGCTGCCAGGCCACGACGAGCGCGCCGGCGATGGCGAGCAGGCTGCCGATTTTGAGCAGCGGTTCGGGGAGGATGATCGCGTAGAGGGCGAAGATGGCGACCACGGCGCCGACCGCGATATATTCGCGGCGGTTGCGGCGAGCGATCCTGTCGTCGAGGATAGCGGCGCGGCGCTTGACCTCGGCGAGCGGCAGCGGGGCGAGCGCCGCGTCGCCGCTCTGCCACAGGCGATGCAGGTCTTTGTCGTCGGTCATGCTGCGGATCCTTCCGGCGCGAAGCGGCGCGCCAATTTCGCCTTGAAACGGTGAATTTTCGTTGCGACGATATCGGCGGAGACGCCGGTGATCGCTCCGATCTCCGCCCCTGCCACGCCTTCGAGATAGAGGAGCAATATCTGGCGGTCGGGCGGGTCGAGGCGGTCGACGATCGACAGGATCAGGTCCATCGCCTGGCCGCTTTCGGCGGCATCGAAGGGGGAGGGGGCGTCGTCGGCGAGGTCGATTTCGTCGAGGCTGGTCCAGCCGGCGGCGTTCCGGCGGCGATGGGCAATCATGTGCGAGGTCGCGCGGTTGTGCGCGACGCGCCAGACCCAGGTGCTCAGCGCACAGCGGCCATCGAACCGCGCGAAACTCTGCCACAGCGCGATCTGGATATCCTGTTCGAGGTCGCGGCGCAGATCGGGGTCGGCTTCATAGCCGCGCGCCATGCGGGCGAGGGCGGGGCCGAAGCGTCCGATGGCGTCCGCAAAGGCGCGGTCCTGTTCGCGTTCGTCCACATCGCGCTCCGGAATTTCGTGTCGCATGCCCTTTTAGTCGGCGGCGACGGAAATTTCTGACAGGCAGCGCGAATTTTTTCCTCAGGCGTCGATCGCGGCCTCGTCGAGCGTTGCGGCATTGGCCTGGATGAATTGGAAGCGGTGCTCGGGGTGCTTGCCCATCAGCCGGTCGACCAGATCCTTGACGAGATGACGCTCCTCATATTCCTGCGGCAGGGTGACGCGCAGCATCGAGCGGGTCGCAGGGTCCATCGTCGTTTCCTTGAGCTGATTGGGGTTCATTTCCCCAAGGCCCTTGAAACGGCCGACCTCGACCTTCTTGCCCTTGAAGACGCTGGCTTCCAGTTCGGCGCGGTGCGCGTCGTCGCGAGCGTAGGCCGATGTCGCGCCGGCAGTGAGGCGATAGAGCGGCGGCTGCGCCAGATAGACATGCCCCTCGCGCACGATGTCGGGCATTTCCTGAAAGAAGAAGGTCATCAGCAGCGTTGCGATATGTGCGCCGTCGACATCCGCGTCGGTCATGATGACGATCTTCTCGTAACGCAGCCGGTCGGCATCGCAGTCCTTGCGCATCCCGCAGCCGAGCGCGAGCGCGAGGTCGGCGATTTCCTGATTGGCGCGGATCTTGTCGGCGCTGGCGCTCGCGACGTTCAAGATCTTGCCGCGGATCGGCAGGATCGCCTGCGTCTTGCGGTCGCGCGCCTGCTTGGCGCTGCCGCCGGCGCTGTCGCCCTCGACGATAAACAATTCCGTGCCTTCGGGGCCGTCGTTCGCACAGTCCGTGAGCTTGCCGGGCAGGCGCAGCTTGCGCGCGCTGGTCGCGGTCTTGCGCTTCACCTCGCGCTCGGCCTTGCGCTTGAGCCGCTCTTCCATCCGTTCGAGGATCAGGCCGAGCAGCGCGCGGCCGCGGTCCATATTGTCGGAGAGGAAGTGGTCGAAATGATCGCGAATGGCGTTCTCGGTCAGCCGCGCGGCCTCGGGGCTCGACAGACGGTCCTTGGTCTGGCTCTGGAACTGGGGATCGCGGATGAAGACCGACAGCATCATCTCGCCGCCGTTGAACACGTCGTCGGCGGTGATCTGCGCCGCCTTCTTCTGCCCGATCAATTCGCCGAACGCGCGCAATCCCCTGGTCAGCGCGGCACGCAGCCCCGCCTCGTGGGTGCCGCCGGCGGGGGTCGGGATGGTGTTGCAATACCAGGAGTAGCTGCCGTCGGACCACAGCGGCCAGGCGATCGCCCATTCGGCGCGGCCCTGGTCGCCGGGAAAGTCCTGCCGCCCGGTGAAGGGTTCGGCGGTCGCGCATTCGCGGCTGCCGATCTGTTCCTTCAGATGATCGGCAAGGCCGCCGGGGAACTGGAATACCGCCTCGGCGGGGGTGTCGTCGCCGATCAGCTCGGGCGCGCATTTCCAGCGAATCTCGACCCCGGCGAACAGATAGGCCTTTGCCCGCGCCATGCGAAACAGGCGCTGCGGCTTGAAACGGCCGTGCTCGCCGAAAATTTCGGGATCGGGGACGAAGGAAACGCTGGTGCCGCGGCGATTGGGCGTCGGGCCGAGTTCTTCAAGCCCCCCGAGCGGAAGCCCGCGCGAAAAACGCTGGCGATAGAGCTGCTTGCCGCGCGCCACCTCGATCTCGGTCTCGACCGACAGCGCGTTGACGACGCTGACGCCGACGCCGTGGAGGCCGCCCGAGGTCGCATAGGCCTTGCCCTCGAACTTGCCGCCCGAGTGGAGCATGGTCATGATGACTTCGAGCGCCGACTTGCCGGGGAATTTCGGGTGCGGGTCGACCGGCATGCCGCGGCCGTTGTCGATGACGGTCAGCCGGTTGCCGGTGTCGAGAACGACCTCGATACGGCTCGCATGGCCTGCGACCGCTTCGTCCATGCTGTTGTCGATCACCTCGGCGGCGAGGTGGTGGAGCGCGCGTTCGTCGGTGCCGCCGATATACATGCCGGGGCGGCGGCGAACGGGTTCGAGCCCCTCGAGAACCTCGATCTGCGAGGCGTTGTAGCTGTCGGTCGCGGGCGCGGAGCTGTCGAACAAATCGTGACTCATGCTCCGGCTATAGGAGGGCGGAAACCCCGCTGGCAAGGGCGGTTTTCGGCACCTCCGTCCATCAGCGTCGCGGCCCAGTTCGTCTCATTTCCGTCATGAAACGGAACCCCGTCAAAAGGCTGCGGGTTTTGCAGGAGGCTGCAAAGCCAGTCAAAATATGGAGTAAAACAAATGAAGTTCGCAACTCTCCTCGCCGCCGTGGCTGCCGGCTCGATCACCGCGCCGGCCATGGCTCAGGACCGCGACCCCGCGGAGGATTTCAACGGCCCCTATATCGCGATCGGCGGCGGCGCTTCGCTGCAACCGAACGACAGCGGCGAAACCCTGCTGTTCGATGCCGACGGCGACGGCAATTATGGCGACACCGTTCGCGACGCGAATGGCGCCGACGTCTTTTCGCCGGGATTCTGTGGTGGCCGCGCCACCGGCACCGCCAATCGCGGCTGCGCCAACGACCGCGACGGCGCCGAATATTTCGGACGGATCGGCATGGACCGCCGCATGGGCAATTTCGTCGTCGGCGCGCTGATCGAAGGCGGCCGCAGCGAAGCCAAGGACAGCGTGTCCGGCTTCTCGACCGATGGCGACAGCTATATGCTGACCCGCCGCGGTCAGTATCAGGCCGGTGCCCGGCTGCGCGCCGGCTACACGCCGGGCGGCGGCGCGCTTTTCTATGTCACGGGCGGCGGCGCCTATGCGAAGATGAAGAACAGCTTCGCGACCACCAACGTCGCCAACAGCTTTGCCGACACGGGTAAAAGCAACGCCTGGGGCTATAGCGTCGGGGGCGGGGCCGAGGTGATGGTGACCAACAAGCTGTCGCTGGGCCTCGAATATCTCTACACCGACCTCAAGGACAACGATTATCGGGTCGAGGCCGGGCAGGGTACGGCGCCGGCCAGCGATCCCCTGATCGGGACGAACATCATCCGCGATTCGCAGTCGTTCAAGACGCACAGCGTACGCGGAACGCTGGGCTATCGCTTCTGATCCGTCGGAGGCGAAAAGGAGGCGCCGGACCTGCAAGGGGCCGGCGCCTTTTTTCATGGTTGCGGCTGACCGCCAACCTCTTCTTATCGCGTCACCCTGAAACTGTTTGGCGATTATCCCCGCGACATCCGTAGCCCCCTTCGTCCTTGCGAGGAGCGGTGCGACGAAGCCATCTCCAGCCATCGACAAGGTAGGATGCCTGCTGGAGATTGCTTCGCTCCGCTCGCAATGACGTCTACGGATGCGGAGGGGATACATGCTGAAACAAGTTCAGCATGACGAAAATGGGACTATCTATTCCCCGCCCGGCGCCGCGAAGATCGCGAAATTGCCGTTGGCGCTGCCGACCAGGTGACCGTCCTGATAAAGGCGCGCGTCGATGTTGGCGACGCGCTTGCCGCGGTGGCGCACTTCGGCTTCGCAGGTCAGGCGGCCTTCGCCGACGCGGACATGATAGTTGAACTTGATTTCCAGCGTCGCGCACCACTGGCCGTCGGGCAGCAGGCTGTGCAGCGCGCCGCCCATCGCGGTGTCCGCGAGCGAATAGGCGACGCCGCCATGCGCGACCCCTTGCGGGTTGAAATGGCGGTCGCGGTCGACGTCGATCGCCATGGTGCAGCGGCCGTCGCCGCGCGCGACCATCTGGAAGCCGAGGAAGCGCGCGAACTCGAACTCCTGCCCGAACGGCCTCACCGGACGCCCTTAACGAACGCGAGGGCCGCCGAAGGGCGGCGGCGGGGGCGGGCGGCGCGTGCCGCGCGGCAATTGCGCCTGATAGGCGCGGCCGCAATGCTCGACGCAATAGGGGAAGCCGGGATTCACCGCCTCGCCGCAGAAATGGAAGTCGGGCTCGCCCGGGTGCCCCATCGGCCAGCGGCAGATGCGGTCGTTGAGGTCGAGCAGGCTCGTCTTGTCGGCGATCTCCGGGCTTGGCTTCGCGGGCACGAGGCGGCGCGGCGGCGCGGGCGGGATCGGCGCCTGCTGGTCGCCGGGCCCCTGACGGATGAAGCCGCCGGGGCCGATCGAAACGATGCGCGGCGCGTCGGGCTTGGGAACCGGCGCGGCGCCGTCTGGCGTCGGAGGCGCGGCCACGGCGGGCCGGGGCTCGGGCTTCGGCGGCGGCGCGGCGGGGCGCGGCGCGGCCGGGACGGCAGCGCGCGGAGGCGCGGCGGCGGGCTTGGGTGCGGCGGGGCTTTTTGCGGGTTTCGCGAGCTTGGCGTCGGTCGCCTTCACCGGCGAGGGGCGCGACTTGAGGCCGAGGCGGTGCGCCTTGCCGATCACCGCGTTGCGGCTGACCCCGCCGAGTTCATCGGCGATCTGGCTGGCGGTCAGCCCCTTTTCCCACATGCTGCGCAATTGTTCGATGCGCTCGTCAGTCCAAGACATTCCTTATTCCTCATCTTTCGCGCGAGCGCGGGGCTGCGGCGCCTTGCGCGCGACCCGGACGGATCGCCGCCGCCGCTGGCCCTGCTTGCGGTAAAGTCGGGGAGGCGATAGGCGAGATCGCCATGAACGACCAGCCCCAAATTGCACGCCCCGACTCGGGAAAAGCCGCCGCGCCGCCGCCCTTTGCGGAGCCCGGCGTGCCACATATCCGCACGCTCAACATTCCCGGCTTGCAGGCCCTCTATGTCAAGGAGGTGCGGCGCTTTTTCAAGGTCCAGCTCCAAACTATCTGGGCGCCGGCGGTCACGACCTTGCTGTTTCTTGTGATTTTCACCGTCGCGCTGGGCGGGGCGGGGCGCAAGGTCATCGGGGTTCCCTTCGCCGATTTCGTCGCGCCGGGGCTCATCATGATGGCGATGCTGCAGAACAGCTTCGCCAATGCGAGCTTTTCGCTGCTCGTCGGCAAGATCCAGGGCACGATCGTCGACTATCTGATGCCGCCGCTCGCGGTCGGCGAGCTCATCATCGCGCTGATCGGCGCCGCGATCAGCCGCGCGGTGCTCGTCGGGCTCGCGCTGTGGGCCGCGATGCTGCTGTGGCCCGGCGTCCATGTGATGCCGCAGCATCCGTGGGCGGTGGCGGTGTTCGGGTTGCTGGGGGCCGCGATGATCGGCTTCCTGGGGCTCATCACCTCGGTCTGGGCCGAGAAATTCGACCATGCCGCCGCGGTGACCAATTTCGTCGTGACGCCGCTCGCGCTGCTGTCGGGCACCTTCTACTCGGTCGACCGGCTTGCGCCCTGGTTCCAGTCGGTCGCGCACGCCAACCCCGTCTATCACGCGATCATGGGCTTTCGCTATGGCTTCATCGGGTCGGTGGATTCGACGATGGCGCATCCGGTGGCGACTGCCGTCGCCTTCCTCGTCGCGGTCAACATAGTGCTGGGAGCGATCACCTATCGCCTGCTCGCCACGGGATGGAAGCTGAAGGCCTGACCGGCGCGCTGCGCTTGCGCCCGGATGAACGGCGCGGCCTTTTTGCGACAATTTGCGACAATTTTTCGTCCACACGGCAACGGACTGGGACAAACGCCCCCTAGAACGCCGTCATCGGGACCCGGCGCTTGCGCTGCGACGGTCCCCTGACAAGGAGTTCGTTACGTGAAGAAGAGCATGATCTTTCTGACGCTGGGCGCCGCGATGATCGCCGCGCCGGTGTTCGCTGCCCCCGGCGGCAAGATGGGCAACGCCGACGGCAATGGCGTGCTGACCCGCGCCGAGGCGCAGGCGCATGCGGATGCCATGTTCGCCAGGATGGACGCGAACAAGGACGGCAAGGTCGACGCCGCCGACCGCGAGGCCGCGCGCGCCGCGATGCAGGCCAAGCGCTTCGCTTCGTTCGACGCGAACAGCGACGGCAGCATCAGCAAGGCCGAATGGGACCAGCATGGCGCCGACCGCCAGGCGAAGCGCGCCGAATGGAAGCAGAAGCGCGCCGCCGCGACCCCCGAGGCGGGGGATGCCGAAAAGGGCAAACGCCACGGGATGCGCGGCCATCGCGGCATGCGCGGTGGGCATCACGGCATGCGCGGCGGCCACGGCATGATGATGAAGGCCGACACCGACGGCGACAAGGCGATCAGCCAGGCCGAATTCCAGACCGCCGCCCTCGCGCGTTTCGACGCGCAGGACGCGAACAGGGACGGGCAGGTGACGGCCGAGGAACGCAAGGCGACCCGCGAGGCGAAGCGCGCCGAGTGGCAGGCCAAGCGCGCCGAACGGAAGGCGCAGCGCGCCGCCGCGCCGCCGACCGCGCCCGCGAACTGATCTGACGGGCGGGCGGCGGCAACGGGCAGGCTCTCCCCCTTCCACCCGGCATTGCCTTTGCCGCCGTCCCCTGCCAGCTATCGCCCACCGGTCGACGAGACCGGTGGGCGAACTATTGGTGATGAGATGACCGACAGCGACACCCCGCGCATCCTGCTGATCGACGACGAGCCGTCGATCCGCGAGCCGCTGGGCGAATATCTCGAGGCGCAGGGCTTTGCGGTGAGCGCGGCGGAAAGCGCTGCGGAGGCGCGCTCGATCCTGCGCGCGCAGGGCGTCGACCTGGTCGTCAGCGACATCATGATGCCCGGCGAGGACGGACTGTCGCTGACCCGCCACCTGCGCGAGACGAGCAGCATTCCCGTCATCCTGCTGACCGCGCGCGCCGAGGATACCGAACGGATCATCGGGCTGGAGATCGGCGCCGACGACTATGTCGTCAAACCCTTCAACCCGCGCGAACTGGTCGCGCGCATCCGCACCGTGCTGCGCCGGACGCAGGCGAACGGGCGCGCGCTCGACCCCGGTGGCACCAGCTATGCCTTCGGGCCGTGGGTGCTGCGCGAGGTCGAGCGGGTGCTGGTCGACGAGGCGGGGCGCGAGGTCGCGCTGTCCTCGGGCGAATATCATCTGCTGCACGCGCTGGTGCGCCACCCGCGTCAGGTGATGAGCCGCGACCGGCTGCTCGACATGGTGCGCGGGCGCGAGGCCGACATCTTCGATCGCGCAATCGACAATCTGGTGAGCCGCCTGCGCAAGAAGATCGAGGAGGACCCGGCCCGGCCGCAGTTCGTCAAGACCGTGTGGGGCGGCGGCTATACGCTGGCGTGCGAGGTCAAGCGGCTGGGGCCGGCGTCGTGACCCTGCGCCTGTGGCCGAAAAGCCTGATCGGACAGCTTGTCTTCGCGGTCGCGGCGACGCTATTCGTCGCGCAGGCGATCAACTTCGCCCTGCTCGTTCGCGGGCAGAAGCAGCAGGCGCTGGCGCATGGCGGCGGCATGGCGGTGGCGCGCATCGTCGACGCGGTCGAACGCGACCGGCGCGGAGAGCCCGAGCAGGACGTGGACGACCGTCACGCGCGGCACGCGCGGGTCGAGAAGCTGCGCGTCTCCGAAACGCCACCGCACGAGCCGCGGCGCGCGGTGCGTCGTGCCGATCTGGCGGACTATGTCGCCGGATTGATGGCGGAGGCCGAGGTGCCCGCCGATTCGATCGAGGCATGGGCGCTGCCGCCGCGCGAGCGGGCGCAGCGACGAACGGACTTTTCGGGGCAGACGGTTGTCGTCGTGGCCCGGGTCGATGGACGCTATTATGCCGTGCGCAGCCGGCTCCCGCCCGAGGGCGTCCGGCTGCAGGGCTTTCTCCTCTGGCAGACGCTGTCGCTCTATCTGCTGCTGCTGATCCCGATCCTGTTCATCGCGTGGCGCGCCGCGCGACCCTTGCGCGACCTGACCCGCGCGGCGCGCGCCAATCCGGCGCTGCGCGACACCACGCCGCTCGCCGAGCGGGGACCGTCGGATGTGCGCGACCTGATCGCCGCCTTCAACGCTTATCGCGCGCGGATCGCGGCGATGTTGAGCGACAAGGACCGGATGCTCGGCGCGGTCGGCCATGATCTTCGCACCCCGCTCGCCAGCCTGCGCGTGCGCGTCGAGCAGATCGAGGACGAACGGCTGCGCGACAAGATGATCGCCTCGATCGAGGAGATGACCGCGATGCTCGCCGACATATTGGCGCTCGCGCGGTCGGGCTCGGGCAATGAGGCGCGCGAACCGGTGGCGCTGCGCGCGCTGGTCGAGGGCCTTGCCGCCGACTATCGCGAGCAAGGTCGGGACGTCGTGACGGCCGAGGTCGCCGACGCGGTGGTGACGGCGCGTCCGGTGCTGCTGCGCCGCGCGCTGCGCAACCTGATCGACAATGCGGTCGCCTATGGCGTGCGCGCGCGGCTGTCGGTCGCGGTCGGGGACGGCGAGGCGCGGGTCATCGTCTCCGACGACGGGCCGGGGCTGAGCGCCGAGCAGATTCGCGACCTGATTGAACCCTTCGCGCGCGGCGAGGAATCGCGCAACCGCGCGACCGGAGGCGTCGGTCTCGGCCTGTCGATCGCGCGCGAGATCGCCGAGGGCGAGGGCGGTACGCTGACGCTCGCGCGGCGCGCGGAGGGCGGACTCGATGCGGTGATCGCGCTACCCGCGATTTGATCGACACCCCAGCGTGCGCGGGGGTGTCGAGCGCGATCAGGCGTAGATCGCGATCCCCTGGCTGCCGCTCATCACCGGCTCACCGGCGCGGTTCCAGATCATCATGTCCTGCACCGAAAAACCGGCGCGCGCATAGCCGGTCCTGGCCGACAGCAGCCACCAGCCGTCGTCGGTGCGTGGGGTGCCGGTCAGCATGTTGACCGTCCAGTTCATCGAACTGATCGGCCCGAATTCGGTGAACAGCGCCATCGCCGCGGGCGGCAGTGCGTCGCCCATCGCGAGCAGCGCGATCATCGGATGACAGACGGGTTCCTCGACGAAGCGCACCCAGGTCAGATATTCGCCGACCTCGCTCTTCCAGTCGAAGCGCGGGCCGGTGGTCGGGCGCATGTCGAAATGGCGCGTGAAGCTGGGCCGCACCTTGTGGTCGGGGACGGGCTTCAGCGTTTCGGGGGCAGGGACGTCGGGTATCGCCAGGCGGTTATGATCGAGATGGCTCGCTCGGTCGCCGGAGAAGGCGAAGAGGGCCGCGGTGCCGAAGCCCATGTCGCTCATCACGCCGGCATCGACGAACAGGCTCGATTTCGAGCGGCGAAGCTCGCGCGTCGTCACCGTGCAATCGCCGCCGACCGGGCCGACGAAACTGATCTGGGCATAGCGCAGCGGCGTTTCGGTCGGACGCAGCGCCAAAGTCGCGGCGAGCGCGACCGCCGAACTGATCCCGCCATAGGCCGTGCGGCCCTGCATCCAGCCTTCGTCGATATGCGCGGTCGCGGTGCCGTTTTCGGTGCGCAGGGTGGCGAGGAGGGTGTCGAGGGCCGAGGGGAAAGGGGCAGTCATAGTGTCATTCACCATAAATCCGTTCGCCCTGAGCTTGTCGAAGAGCCGTTCTGTCTTGGATATCAAAGGAAGAACGGTGCTTCGACAAGCTCAGCACGAACGGTTGAGGGGTCAATCCTCGAGCCGGAACGTCAGGCCTGCATTCGCCGTCAGCCGGTCGATCAACGCCTGCCCGAGCAGCGCGCCCGGCGTCCACACGCCGCCTTCGCCTTTGGTTTCGAGCAGCGCCATGCCGGTTTCGGCGAGCATCTTCGACGTCGAGCCATAGCCGGGGTCGCGGTCGCCCTGCACGCTGGCGCGGACCGTTGATCCATCGGGATATTCGCCGATGAAGAGTATATCGTAGAACCCCTTTTCGCGCTGCTCCTTGCTCGGGCCTTCGCCGGGCTGAAGCTTCGCGTCGCCGAACGGATTGGCCTTCGCCATCGCTTCGGCCATCGCCTTGCCGGCGTCGCCGATCGTCGTCATCACCATCTCGTCATAGACGAGATCCTCGCCCCATGGATGGCCGAGCAGGAAATTGGTGCGGTGGACGTTCTTGGTGTTGATCGGCGCCATCACGAAGGGTGCGGTCCAGGTGCCGGTCGCGGGATCATATTCGGGAACCAGCCCGCTCGGCTGGTGCGGTCCTTCGAACCCGGGCGTCAGCGCAAAGCTCGACTTGAGCAGCAACGCGAGCGACGGTTTCTTCGCCACGGCCTTGAGGGTCTCGGTCAGGCTCGCGATCGTGCCGCCCGAGGCGCCGCCCTGCATCTTGCGCACCCGGCCCTTGACGCGCGGCGCGGGCTTGCCGTGACGCTTCACAGCCTCGGCCTGAAGGAACAGCACGCCGAGATCGAAGGGGATCGAATCGAAGCCGCATGAAAAGGTGATGCGCGCGCCCGACGCCTTCGCCGCGTCCTGATGCGCGTCGATCATCTCGCGCATCCAGCCGGGTTCGCCGCACAGATCGGCATAGGCCGTGCCCGCCTTCGCGCAGGCCGCGACGAGAGCGTCGCCGTAAAGCTGATAGGGACCGACGGTGGTGAGCACGACCCGGGTCCGCGCGGCCATCGCGTCGAGGCTCGCGGGATCGCTCGCGTCGGCGACGACGAGCGGCGTGTCGGCGGGCGCGCCGATCAGGTCACGCACCTCGGCGAGCTTGTCGGCGCTGCGTCCCGCCATCGCCCATTTGGGCGCGTCCTTCCGTCCGGCGTAATGCTCGGCCAGATACTCCGCGACGAGGCGCCCGGTGAACCCCGTGGCGCCATAGACGATGATGTCGAACTCGCGCGTATCGACCACGCCAACCTCCCTTTACGTAAACGTTAAGTGGAGGCTAGCGCAGGCGGAGAGCGATGCCAAGCGGCGAGATTATGAGAGATCAGATATGATTACCCGTCATTGCGAGCGAAGCGAAGCAATCCAGAGCGGTTTACGCGCATTCTGGATTGCTTCGCTCCGCTCGCAATGACGATTCAGGCTCTAGCGGCGCCAGAAGGGACGCTTCTCGACGACGACGGGTGGTTCGCCCGCGACTTCGGCGCCGCCCTCGGCGCGCGCGGCGCGCAATTCGGCTTCGCTCGCGCGGCGTTCGGCGTCGTGTTTGGCGAGTTCGTCGCGGCGGCGCTGGCGTAGCGCGTCATAACTCCAGCGGGTGTTGCCATAGCCGAACAGGCAGAGCAGCCCGCCCGCGATCGCGAGATTCTTCATCGCCATCGTCGCCTGCATCGGGTCGGCGAATTCGCGGTGGAAGAACAGGATAGTCAGCAGCACGAAGACCGCGAGCAGGATCGACCACAGCCGCGTAGCGACGCCCAGGGCGAGACAGGCGCCGGCGAGCAGTTCGAACAGCCCGGTCGGTATGGCAAGGCCGGCGGGCAGGCCCGCGGCGACGATCATCGCATTGGTGTCGGCGACATGGATCAGCTTGTTGACCCCCGACACCAGAAAGATGACGGCGATGAACAGGCGGCCGATGAAGACGGCGATCATGGACATGGAGGCATCCTCCTTCGTTCGCGCCCCGTCCGCTTGTCCAGTCAGGACGCGCAGGGTGCGAGGAGGTTCCGCCCGTCAGCGCGGCGCCAAGGTGAGACTTTCGACCGCGCAGTCGCCGCATGCGACCGCGCGCAGGATCAGCGGCGTCGTTCCGGCGGGAAGCGCGACGCCGGATATCGCCACATCCTGCCACTCGGTCGAAGCGGGCAGGGCGATCCGCCGCTCGCCGAGCGCGATCGTGCCGCCCTTCGCGGACCGGGCGCGGATCGTCGCGGTCCAGTGCCCGGCCTGTGCCGCCTCGACGCTGTAGCGCATCCACTCGCCGGTCACGAAGTCGACGACAGCCGGGCGACTATCGGCTTCTCGCGCGATGTCGACGCCGTCGTTGCGGTAGGTCACGCCATTGTTCCAGAGCACGCGCTCGCCACCGGTCGCGACATGATAATTGGCGTCGACCGTGTCGGCATAGGCGACGCCCGCCGGGCCGAGGTCATAGTCGGCGGCGCGGATGGTGAGCGGCGCGGTACCGAGCCGATGGCGGACGAACGGCCGCGCGCTCGCGTCGTGCGGCTGGCGCAGCATCGCGTCGACGACGTCGGGATGCGGAATATTCCGCTCGAACCGGCTGTTCTCGGCGAGTTTAATCATCGCGGCATAGGCGGCGTCGGGGTCGGGTTTCGGTCCCTTGCCGGTCATCCAGGCGACGACCGCCGCCCAGCCAGGGCCGGGGTCGATTTCGAGCGGCTGGTTGAAGCCGATCTTCTTGAGCGGCCAAAAGGCCCAGCCGATGCCTTCGCCCTCGACCAGCGCGATCGCGTCGCGGAACCAGACATTACTGTTCTCCCCGGACTCGCCGAGCCAGATCGGGCGACCATAGCTGTCGCGCAGCGCGACGATATCGGCGATGCTCGCAGCGTCGTTGCGGTTCCAATATTTATGGAAGCTCAGCACCATATTGGCGTCCCAAGCGGGCGGCAGGCCCTTGTAGTTGTTGCCCCAGCAATTGCCCTCGACGATCACGACATGCTTCTTGTCGACCGCGCGGATCGCCGCGGTGATGCGCTGCTGCAGGCCCCAGACCGCCTTGTTCTTCGTCTCGTCGCAGCCATTGCCCTCGCCCGGCGTCGCGAAGCTCCAGTTGGGTTCGTTGATGAGGTCGTAGCCGCCGATCCACGGCTCGTCCCGGTAGCGGGTTGCGAGCTTCTCCCACAGGGCAACCGTCTTGCGCTGATTTTCCGCGCTTTCCCACAGCGAGGGCTTCGCCGGATCACGGTCGGAAATCGCGAGGTCGTTGCCTTGCCCGCCCGGCGCGGCGTGGAGGTCGAGGATCAGATAGATGCGGTTCGCCTTGCTCCACGCAAGCAACCGGTCGATGCGCCGGAAGCCCTCTTCGAGCCACGTATCTTCGCCGGGCGCCGCTTCCCTGTCGGCGGGGAGGGTGAGCTGGTCGAAATGGATCGGCAGCCGCACCGAGTTGAAACCCCATGTCGCCATCGCCGCGATGTCGGCCTCGGTCGTGTGATTGTCGAGCCACGCGCGGTAGAAGTCCGCCGTCCGCTTCTTTCCAACCAGTTCGACGAGCCTGGCGCGGATGCGATGCTGCTGTCCGATCTCGCCGAGCTGCAGCATATAGCCTTCCTGCAGCATCCATCCGCCGAGACCCATGCCGCGGAGGACGATGGGCTCGCCGCTGCCATTGACGATCCGGGTGCCGTCGACCTTCAGGAAACCCTCGGCGCGGGCGGCGGTGGCGGAAAGCAGCGCTGCCAACAGGAGCGCGATCGCGCGGAATGTCATGGTCTCGTTCCCGATCTAATTTATGAGAACGTTATCATTGTCGATGCTGAACGCAACAATGTTCGTCATTTCGAGGAGCCGAAGGCGACGCCTCAATCTCCAGCCATCGACTTGGTTTTATGTCGATAGCTGGAGATTGCTTCGCTGCGCTCGCAATGACGAATTTGAAGTCAAAGCTTCGGCAGCGTCACGCCCTTCTGCCCCATATATTTGCCCGCGCGGTCGGCGTAGCTCGTCTCGCAGGGCTCGTTGCCTTGCAGGAACAGGAACTGGCACGCGCCCTCATTGGCATAGATTTTCGCGGGCAGGGGGGTGGTGTTCGAAAATTCCAGCGTCACATGACCTTCCCAGCCGGGCTCGAGCGGGGTGACGTTGACGATGATGCCGCAGCGCGCATAGGTGGATTTTCCGAGGCAGATGACGAGTATGTCCCTCGGGATACGGAAATATTCGACCGTGCGGGCGAGCGCGAAGCTGTTCGGCGGGATGATGCACACGTCGGTCTTACGGTCGACGAAGCTGTTCGACGCGAAATCCTTGGGATCGACGACCGCGCTGTCGACATTGGTGAATATCTTGAATTCGGGCGCGACGCGCGCGTCATAGCCGTAGGAGGAGAGGCCGTAGCTGATACAGCCGTCGCGGCGCTGCGCCTCGACGAACGGCTCGATCATGCCCTGCGTCCGGGCGGCGTCGCGAATCCATTTGTCGGAAAGAATGGCCATGGCTTCTCTTGTCGGCGCGGCGCGCGTTGCGCAAGCGGTCAGTCGGGGATGAGGCCGAGATCCTTCGGCCCGAACGCCGCGGGCAGCAACTCGCTCAGCCGATAGCTCTTGACCGCGCTGCCGTCGCCTGACGCGCAGTGGACGAGGATGTCGGTCTTCGACCGCTCGGCCGCTTCGTTCAATATCTGACGGCAGCGGCCGCAGGGATGGACCGGATCGCCGCCGACCAGCGCACTGCCCTCGGGCCGCCCGCCGACGATCGCGACCGCGGCCAACTCACCGATCCAGCCCTCGTTGGCGATCTTGGCGATCGCCGCCGTCTCGGCGCACAGCGTCAGGCCATAGCTGGCATTCTCGACATTGGCGCCGGTCACCACGTCGCCGTTCCGGAGCAGCAGCGCCGCGCCGACATGAAAGCCCGAATAGGGGGCATAGGCGCGCGCCGCGGCATCGCGGGCGGCGGCGATCAGCGCGTCGCGGTCGTCAAACTCACTCATCGTTCATTCCTTCGGGCCGCACGACGTTCCAGCCGACGGTGCCGTCCGCGCCGGACAGTCGCACATAATCATTGGCCTGCCACATCGCCCACGGGTGCGCGCCATAGTCGGGCGGAAAGAAGTCGCGGCGCAGCCAGGTCGTGCGCGCGATGCCGCGCGTCACCTGATAGTCGGCCTCGAAATTCGGGCCGGGCGCGATCAGGCTGCGCTTGCCCATATGCGCCTCGATCTGCGCGAGGAAAGTCGCGAGTTCGCTGAGCAGCAGCGCGCGCGTCGGCCGGTCGGGGCAGCGGTCGTCATAGTCGAGCCAGACCACGGGCGGCAACGCGTCGGCGCGGCGCGGGACGTGGCGGATGAAATTGGCCGCCTGGTCGGTCGCCAGCTTGCACAGGTTGTAGCGGTGGATCGGCCCGGTGCGGATGCCGGCCTCGCGCGCCGCCGCCATGTTGCGCGCATAGATGGGATCGACGCGTGCATCGCCGTCGGTCGCGAAGAGATAGGCGAAGTCGGCGCCTGCCGCCTCGATCGAACCCCAGTGGACGACGCCGTTGCCCGCGTCGATCGTCACCCCCTGCAGCGGATATCGGTCGCGCGGCGGCGTCCAGCGTGCCGCCCACCACAGCGCCGCCCCGGCGGCGAGCAGCAGCAGCGCCGCGATGCCGGCGGCGCGCCACAGCCAGCGGCGCAGAAGCGCGCGCCAGTCGCGCGCCTTGCCGGACCGCCTGCGCTTCGGAAATGTCGCCCCCATCGCCATCGTCAGCTCTTGATGTGGAGCACGCAGATCAGCGTGAACAGGCGCCGCGCGGTGTCGAAATCGACCTCGATCTTGCCGTCGAGACGTTCGACCAGCATCTCCGCCGCCTCGTTGTGCAGCGCGCGGCGCGCCATGTCGACGGTCTCGATCTGCTGCGCGGTCGCCGTGCGGATCGCCTGATAATAGCTGTCGCAGATCGCGAAATAGTCGCGGATCGGCCGGCGAAAGCGCCCGAGGCCGAGGATGACCGATTCGAGCGGCGCCCCGTCCGCGCGTCCGATATCGAACACCAGCCGCCCCTCTTCGACGCGCAGCGTCAGGCGATAGGGGCCGGCATAGCCGTCGGTGTGCACGCGCTGCGGCGCGAAGCGATTCTGTTCGATCAGGTCGAAAATGGCGACGCGACGCTCCTGCTCGACATCGGCATTGCGCCAGACGATCGAGCCCTCGTCGAGCTCGACCGCGATGATGCGCTGCTGGTTGCTGTCGGCTTCGGCCATGATGGCGCCGCTTGTAAAGGCGCGCGTGCGAAGGGCAAGGGGGAGCGGCGTGTCCCCATCCCCTCAGCCCGTTCGTGTCGCTATTTCCCTCAACCCCGTTCGTTTCCTCATTCCTCTCAACCCGTTCATGTCGAGCGAAGTCGAGACACCCATCGGCTTCACACCCTGCTGATGGGGTCTCGGGTGGTGATGCAGTTTGGATTTGGAAGGGGTCATTCCCTGTCTCGTCACCCCGGACCTGATCCGGGGTGACGAAGAAAGCAAAATGCGCTCCTGCTTTCAAACTGTGTCACGACTATGTCTCGATCTCCTTCGACACGACCGGAAATTCGGACTTATCCCCAGAAGCGTTCACGGTGATGACATGGCATGATGCGACACATTCGTTGCACGCGCCCACAGTTCGGCGCATGATGCTTCGCCATGTCCGAAGTCGCCCGCTTTCCTGCCCCGGTCTCGTCCGGGGACGACCGTCAATTGCCCCGCAATATCGAGGCCGAGGCCGCGTTTCTGGGCGCGATCCTGATCGACAATCGAGTCGTCGAGGATCTGCCGGTCCAGTTGAACGCCGCCCATTTCTTCGAGCCGCTGCACGGGCGCATCTTCGCGCAGACGATGGCGCTGATCGAGCGCAACAGCATCGCGACCCCGGTGACGCTGAAGCCCTATTTCGAGAATGACGAGGCGATGAAGGCGGTCGGCGGCGTCGGCTATCTCGCGCAGCTTACCGGCAGCGGCGCCGGGCTGATCGGCGCACGCGACTTCGCGCGGCAGATCTACGACCTCGCGCTGTTGCGCGAACTGGTCGACGTCGGCCGCACGATGGTCGAGGGCGCGCTCGACACGAGCGAGAGCGTCGACCCGCAGGCGCAGATCGAGGAAGCCGAGACGGCGCTCTATCGCGTCGCGGGCGGCGAGTCTGAAATGGGGTCGGTCAAGAGCTTCAACGCCGCGAGCCTCACCGCGCTGCAGGCGGCCGAGCGGGCGCTGAACTCGGGCGGTCACCTGTCGGGGATCACCACCGGCATCGGCAGCATGAACGCCAAGATCGGCGGCATGCACAATTCGGACCTGATGATCCTTGCGGGCCGTCCGGGCATGGGCAAGACCTCGCTCGCCACCAACATCGCCTACAACGCCGCCGAACGCTTCCGCCGCGACGAAGAGGACGGCATTCCGCCCGAGAAGAATATGGGCGCCAAGGTCGCCTTCTTCAGCCTTGAAATGTCGGCCGATCAGCTCGCGACGCGCGTGCTCGCCGAACAGTCGGGCGTGTCGGGCGAGGCGCTGCGCATGGGCAAGATCAGCAAGGAGCAGTTCCAGCAGCTCTCGCGCGCCGCGCAGGAACTCCAGACCCTGCCCCTGTTCATCGACGATACGCCGGGACTGACGATCGCCGGCCTGCGCACCCGCGCCCGGCGGCTCCAGCGCCGCCATGGCATCGGCTTCATCGTCGTCGACTATCTCCAGCTCTTGCAGGGCAGCTCGCGCAGCGGCGACAATCGCGTGCAGGAGATTTCCGAAATTTCCCGTGGCCTCAAGACTTTGGCGAAAGAGCTTAATGTCCCGGTCATGGCCCTGTCGCAGCTCAGCCGCCAGGTCGAAAGCCGCGAGGACAAGCGACCGCAGCTTTCCGACCTTCGTGAATCGGGGTCGATCGAGCAGGACGCCGACATGGTGCTGTTCGTGTTCCGCGAGGATTATTACGTCGCCGCGCGCGAGCCCAAGCGGCCGATCGAGGGCGACGACGTCAAGATCCACGCCGCGCACGAGGAATGGGCGGCCGAGATGGAGCGCGTCTTCGGCCTCGCCGAAGTCATCGTGGCCAAGTCGCGCCACGGCTCGACCGGCAAGGTGCGGTTGCACTTCGAGGCCAAGACGACGAAATTCAGCGACCTCGCCGACGACAGCCGGGCGTATGAGGATTATGAATAGAAACGTCGCCCCAGCGAAAGCTGGGGCCGCTATCGGCAAGAAGGATGCCAGCGGTCCCAGCTTTCGCTGGGACGACATCTTGCTCGATCAAAACGCCGGGTCGTTGGCCGGATCGTCGCCCAGCGGCGTCACCGCTTCGTGGATGCCGCATTCGGTCTTGTCCCAGCCGCGCCAGCGGCCCGCGCGCGGATCTTCGCCCGGTTTGACCTTCGACGTGCACGGCGAGCAGCCGATCGACGGATAGCCTTCGGCCTCGAGCGGATGGCGCGGCAGGTCGTGTTCGGCGAAATAGGCATCGAGCGCATCGCGCGTCCAGTTGGCAAGCGGATTGAACTTCAGCCGGCCCGTGCTCCCGTCGAGCTCGAAGCGCGGCAGGCCCTGGCGCGTAGACGACTGGAATCCCTTGCGTCCGGTGATGGAGGTGTCGAAATCAGCGAGCGCCTTTTCGAGCGGCTTGACCTTGCGAATCTCGCAGCAACCGTCGGGGTCGTAGGACCAGCGCAGCCCGGTTTCGTCCTTCGTCGCCAGTTCCTCGGCATCGGGCGTCAGCGTGACGAGATTCAGCCCCAGCCGCGCCGCGAGCGCGTCGCGATAGGCGAGCGTTTCGGGGAAATGCTTGCCGGTATCGAGGAAGAGCACCGGGATATCAGGCGCGACGCGGGTGACGAGGTGCAGCAGCACCGCGCTTTCGGCGCCGAAGCTCGACACGATCGCCGTGTCGCCGATCAGCCCCGCGCCGAGCACGCTCGCGACCGTCTCCGCCGCGTCCTGGCCGCGGAAGAGATTGTTGAGACGGATGACGTCGGCCTGGGTGAAGCGCGGCGCCACGTCGATCCGGTCGCGGGTACGATCTTCGGGAGGGGTCTTCACCTCAGCCATGCCTCAGCTTCCAGATCGGCACGGCGCCGTCGGCGGCATGCTGATAGACATGCTCGTAACGGCTCAGGCACGCATCGACATCGGCACGGTTGAGCGGCGATTGCGGCGCGAAGCTGTCGATACCGCAGCGGCGCATGAAGAAGATCAAATCGACCAGCACGTCGCCTTCGGCGCGGATTTCGCCCTCATAGCCCGCCTCGCGCAGGATACGCGCGGCGGTGAAGCAGCGGCCGTCGCGAAACCGGGGGATGCCCAGTTCGACCAGCTTGACGCGGTCCAGCACCGGGATCAGCCGCCGCGGGTCCTCGCCCGCCTCGATCCGCACCGCGCTGGCGTCCTCCTGGTCGACGAAGGCGTCGAGCGTGACCGCCGGCTCCTCGATCGGGTCGTCGTTCCGGAAACGCAGGACATCAGCCATAAATAGCCTCCTTGAAGGCGTCGAGGCCGACGCGGCGATAGGTGTCGATGAAGCGCTCGCCGGGGTCGCGCAGCTCGCGATAGCGCTCGATCGCGCGCTCGACCGCGTCGACGACGCCGTCCTCGTCGAAGCCGGGGCCGGTGATCTTGGCCTGCGTCGTGTCCTCCGCGCCCGATCCGCCGAGCAGGAGCTGGTAATTTTCGGTGCCCTTGCGGTCGACGCCCAGGATACCGATGTGCCCCGCGTGGTGGTGGCCACAGGCGTTGATGCAGCCCGAAATCTTGATCTTGAGTTCGCCGAGGTCGAGCTGACGCTCCATCTCGGCGAAGCGCCGCTGGATCTTCTGTGCGACCGGGATCGAGCGCGCATTGGCGAGGGTGCAATAGTCGAGGCCGGGACAGGCGATGACGTCGGTGACGAGGTCGAGGTTGGCATCGGCCAGTCCCGCTTCGTGCAGTGCCTGCCACACCGCATAGAGGTCCTGCTTGCGGACGTGGGGCAGCACCAGATTCTGCGCGTGGGTCACCCGCACATCGTCGAAGCTGTAGCGCTCGGCAAGGTCGGCCACGACCTCCATCTGCTCGGCGGTGGCGTCGCCGCCGATGCCGCCGATGGGCTTGAGGCTGATGTTGGCGATCGCATAGCCGGGCGTCTTGTGCGCGATGACCTGCTGGTCGACCCACAGCGCGAAGTCGGGGTCGGACCGGTCGATGTCGTCGGGCAGCCCGGTCTCGAACGGCGGCGGCGTGAAATAGGCGGCGATGCGATCATATTCCGCCTGCGGGAAGTCGGTGTCCAGCGTCAGGAAATGCTGAAACGCTTCCTCGACCTGACGGCGGAACTCCTCTTCGCCCAGATCGTGGACGAGGATCTTCATCCGCTGCTTGTGGATATTGTCGCGCCGTGCGTGGAGGTTCCACACGCGCAGGATCGCCTGGATATAGGAGAATATCTGCGCCGCGGGGCAGAAATCGCGGATCTTGTACGCGATGAAGGGGGTGCGCCCCATGCCGCCGCCGGCATAGACCTCGAAGCCTTCCTCGCCCGCTTCGTTGCGCACGATGCGCAGCGCGCAGTCGTGCCAGCGCAGCGCCGCGCGGTCGGCGGGCGACGAAATGACGCAAATCTTGAACTTGCGCGGCAGATAGCTGAATTCGGGGTGAAAGCTGGTCGCCTGGCGCAGCAACTCGGCCCAGGGGCGCGGGTCGCAGATTTCGTCGGCGGCGGCGCCCGCATATTGGTCGGCGGAGATGTTGCGGATGCTCTCGCCGCTGGTCTGGATCGCGTGCATCTCGACCGTCGCAAGCTCAGCGAGGATGTCGGGCGCGTCCTCCAGCTTGATCCAGTGATATTGCAGGTTCTGGCGCGTCGTGAAATGGCCATAGCCGCGATCATATTTGCGCGCGATCTCGGCCAGCTTGCGAAGCTGGCGCGAATTGAGCGTGCCATAGGGAATGGCGACGCGCAGCATATAGGCGTGAAGCTGAAGATAGAGCCCGTTCTTCAGCCGCAGCGGCTTGAACTGGTCGTCGTTCATGTCGCCGGCGATGCGGCGGCGCACCTGGTCGCGGAAATCCTCGACGCGCGCGTCGACCATCGCCTGGTCATATTGGTCATATTTGTACATGTCAGATCACCCAGTCGCCGGCCGCGGGGTCGGCGGGTTTCAGGTTGAGGTCGGGGCGCACGGTCGGGCCGCGCGCGCGGATGCGGTCCTTGATATGCGCGGGGCGCGGTCCCTGCGTCGTGTCGATGGCGTCGATCATATAGCCGCCGTTGACGCGGCGCGCGCCTTCCTCGGCGGCGAGGATCGCCTCGCCATGCTCGCCGGCGTCGGCGGCGTCCTCGACATGCACCGACCAGTCGCGGCCGGTCCACCAGATCACGGCCCCCGTCTTCAGGTCGTTTCCGGTCAGTAATCGCATGAAATATCCTTCAATGAAGCGGCGGCGGCGGGCCCGCCGAGGCAGTCGAGCGCGTCGGCGCGGGCGGCGACCTTGCCGACGACGATCAGCGCCGGGCTTTGCACTCGTTCGCGCGCGACGAGGTCGCCGAGGTCGGTGAGCAGGGTCCGCAGAACGCGTGCTTCGGCGGTGGTGCCGCGTTCGACGACCGCGACTGGCAGGCCGGGCGAGACGCCGTCGGCGATCAGCTTGTCGGCGATCGCCGAAGCGGTAGCGAGGCCCATGTAGATGACCAGCGTGCGACCGTGCCCGGCGAGGCCCGACCAGTCCTGATCGGTCAGATCCTTGCACTGGCCGGCGACGAAGCTGACCGCGCTCGCATCGGCGCGGTGGGTGAGGGGGAGCCCCGCCTGCGCGGCGCAGCCGGCGGCGGCGGTGATGCCGGGAACGACCTCGCAGGCGACACCGGCTTCGCGCGCGGCCTCGAGCTCCTCGCCGCCGCGCCCGAAGATGAAGGGATCGCCGCCCTTCAGGCGCACGACCTGCTTGCCGGCCTGTGCCTCGCGGACGATCAGCGCGTTGATCCGGTCCTGCCGCATCGTGTGGCGGCTGCGCTGCTTGGCGACGCTGATCCGTTCGACGTGCGACGGGATCAAGGCGAGCACGCCCGCGCCGACCAATCCGTCGTGAACGACCAGATCGGCGCTGGCCAGCAGCCGCGCCGCGCGCAGCGTCAGCAGCTCGGGATCGCCGGGACCGGCGCCGACGAGCCACAGCTTGCCCGCAGAGGGGAGGGAGGCGGGGGCATGTTCCATGGCGCCGACAATGGTGCGGCGCGGGAAAAATCGCAAAGCAGGCTTTTTTGGATCGGGTGAAGCGAAACTTGCGGGGAAATCTTTCCTCCCCCTCGATGGGGGAGGCAGCGAGACTTGGCGGCTTGCCGCCTAGTCGCAGCGGAGGGGGTGCGGTCTCGGCCTGAAGCCGACGGGGTGTCATGAGACGCACCCTCACCTCCATCCAACGACGCCTAATCGCCAGGCGACAAGGCTTCGTATCCTTCCCCCATCAATGGGGAAGGGTTGGACTCCCGGCCTATATAAACCCCTTGCGCACCAGCTTCGGCCCCTCGTCGTCGTGCAGGCCGACACCGATCGAGGCGCGCAGGGCGTCGCTCTCGCTGCTCGCCACCGGATAGGCGCAATAGTCGGCGGCGTAGAAGGCGCTCGGCCGGTGGTTGCCCGACAGGCCGATGCCGCCGAAGGGCGCGGCGGAGGAGGCACCGTTGGTCGGGCGGTTCCAGTTGATGACGCCGGCGCGCGCATTGGCCCAAAACTGGTCGTAGAGCTGGGGCGTCCCGCCGATCAGCGCGGCGGAGAGGCCGAAGGCGGTGTTGTTGGCCTCGGCGATCGCGGCCTCGAAGCTCTCGACGCGGACGACCTGCAGCAGTGGCCCGAACAGCTCGATATCGGGGCGCTCGGGCATGGCGGTGACGTCGATGATGCCGGGAGTCAGAAAGGGCCGGCCTTCGACCGGACGCGTCATGTGGCGGATGACCTGTCCGCCATTCGACATCAGGATCAGAAAGCTTTCGGTCAGGCCGTCGGCCGCCTCATTGTCGATCACCGGCCCCATATAGGGCGCGGGTTCGGCGTGCGGATGGTCGACGATCAGCCGGCCGGACAGGGTTCGCACCTCCTCGATCAGCGGTTCCGCCATCGCCTGCTTGACGATCAGGCGCCGTGCGTTGGTGCAGCGCTGCCCCGCGCTCAGGAAAGCCGACTGGACGACCAGAATCGCGGCGGTGCGGATGTCGGCGGTGTCCCAGACGACGATCGGGTTGTTTCCGCCCATTTCGAGCGCGAGAATCCTGTCGGGCCGCGCGGCGAACTGGCGGTTGAGGGCGATCCCGGTGCGCGCCGATCCGGTGAACAGCAGCCCGTCGAGGCCGTCGTGTGCGGCCAGCGCCTTGCCCGTATCCGGCCCGCCGACGATCAGGCGCAGCACCTCTTCGGGCACGCCCGCGCTGTGGAACAGGTCGACCAGTTTCGCCCCCGTCGCGGGGGTCTTTTCGGACGGCTTGAACAGCACCGAATTGCCCGCGAGCAGCGCCGGGACGATATGGCCGTTCGGCAGGTGCGCGGGGAAATTATAGGGACCGAGCACCGCGAGCGCGCCGTGGGGCTTGTGACGCACCGCGTTGCGCAGCCCCATCGCGCCCTCGATGCGCCGGTTCGGCGTGCGCTCCGAATAGGCGGTGACCGAAATATCGACCTTGTTGCACACCGATTCGACCTCGGTGCGCGCTTCCCACAGCGGCTTGCCGGTCTCGCGCGCGATCAGGTCGGCAAAGCCCTCCGCCTCGGCCTTCACTCGGTCGACGAAGCGGCGCAGCGTTTCGGCACGATAGGCGAAGGGCCGGGCGGCCCAGCCGAGCCAGGCGGCGCGCGCCGCCGCGACCTCGGCATCGACGTCGCTCGTCCGGCCGCGCCACAGTTCGGCGCCGGTCGCGGGTTCGTGGGAAACCAGCTCCTCGCTCATGACCGCGCTCTTCCGTAATCGAAGCGGGCGGGGCACAGGCGGGCGTTTGTGGCTGGTCGGACCATCCGCCCGCTCTTATCGGCGAAAGCGGGACGCGGCAACCGCCGCGCGCCGCCGCGACGGATCGCTTGCGCCGCGCGCGCGCCTTGGCGATAGATGCGCGCGCCACGCGAAGAAAGGGACGGAGCATTTCGGTCAGCGAAGACATCGGCAGCGACGCGAACGCGCATCAAGACGGCCAATGGGACGACCATTATTGGTGGTCCGCCGACGGGGTGCGGCTGCACGCGCGCATCTATCCCGGTCCCGCAGCGGCGGCCGATGCGCCGCCGCTGCTCTGCATGCCCGGCCTCGCGCGCAATGCCCGCGATTTCGAGGCGCTCGCGCCGCATGTGGCGCGGTCGCGCAAGACCATCGTCGTCGAATTCCGCGGGCGCGGCGATAGCGCCTATGCCAAGGACCCGATGACCTATGTCCCGCTCACCTATGTGCAGGACGTCGTTGCCCTGCTCGACGAGCTCGCGATCCCGCGCATCGCGACCATCGGCACCTCGCTCGGCGGGCTCGTGTCGATGTTCCTCGCGGCGAGCCTGCCCGACCGGATCGTCGGCGCGGTGCTCAACGATGTCGGGCCGGAACTGGAGAAGGCGGGGCTCGACCGTATCCGCGACTATATCGGCGTCGGCGGCAGCCAGCCGACGTGGATGCACGCCGCGCGTGCCTATGCCGAGCTCAACGGCGCCATCTATCCTGCATATGGCATCCACGATTGGCTGCGACTGACCAAGCGGACGCATCGGCTGACCCCCGAGGGGCGCGTGATCGCCGATTACGACAAGCAGATCGCGGCGCCGCTGCGCCTCGCGGGCGACGCCGCCGGCATCGACCTGTGGCCTGCCTTCCGCGCCTTCGGCGACAGCCCGGTGCTGATCCTGCGTGGGCGGCTTTCGGACATATTGGCGAAACCGGCGGCGGCGAAGATGGCGGCCGAGCTGCCGCGTGCCCGGCTGGTCGAGGTGGCAGGCGTCGGCCATGCGCCGACGATGGACGAACCCGACGCGCTCGTCGCCATCGACGCCTGGCTCGCGGAGCTTCCGGCCCAGTGAGCGAAGCGGGCGCACCCTGGCCGATCCGCATCCTGCACCTGCATTCGAGCTTCTCGCTCGGCGGCAAGGAGGCGCGGGCGGTACGGCTGATGAACCTGATGGAGGATCGCGCCCATCATACCATCCTGTCGGCCATGCCCGACGCGCTGGGCGCGCGCGACGCGATCGCGCCAGGGATAAGGGTCGATTTCCCAAAGGATGCGCCGCCGCTCCACGGCCGCCCGTCGCTGCCGCGCTATCGCGACCTCGCGCGCTACATGCGCGGTTTCGACCTGCTGCTCAGCTATAATTGGGGCGCGATGGACGGGGTGATGGCGCATCGCCTCCACCGCGGGCGCATCCCAGCGCGCCTGATCCATCACGAGGACGGGTTCAACGAGGATGAGAGCGTCCGGCGCAACTGGAAGCGCAACCTGTTCCGCCGCCACGCGCTGCGCCATGTCGCGGGCGTCGTGGTGCCATCGGCCCTGCTGCAACGGATCGCCGCCGACGAGTGGAAGGTCGGTGCGCGTACCCATCTGATCTGCAACGGCATCGCTATCGCCGCCTATGCGCGCGGCCCCGACGTGCCGATCCCCGGTTTCGAGCGTCGTCCGGGCGAGGTGGTGATCGGCACCATGGCCGGGCTGCGCAAGGTCAAGGATCTGCCGCGCCTCGTCCGCGCGGTCGCAACACTGCCGCCGCATGTGCGGCTGGCGATCGTCGGCGAGGGCCCCGAACGCGCGGCGATCGCGGCCGAGGCGGCGGCGTGCGGCATGGCCGATCGGCTGGTCCTGCCCGGCTTCATGGCTCAGCCCGCGCGCTGGATCGGCCATTTCGACCTGCTCGCCCTGTCGTCGCTCAGCGAACAGGCGCCGATTTCGGTGATCGAGGCGATGGCGGCGGGCCTGCCCGTCGTCAGCCCCGCCGTCGGCGACGTCGCGGCAATGGTCGCCGACGAAAACCGGCCCTTCATCGCGGCGGACGAAGCCGCCTTCCGCGCCGCGCTCGCCCGCATGGCCGGCGATGCGGCGCTCCGCACGGCGATCGGCGCGGCGAACCGGCGCGCGGCCGCCCAACGCTTCGACGAATCTACCATGGTCGATTCCTATGAAAAGCTCTATGCTCGGGCGCTTCAGGGGTATGGCCCTTTCAGCGGACGCTGGATTGGCTTCGATTGACAAAACGCGCCGTCTTCCGCTTACGGAAACGGCAATCGGGGGCCGGCGCGCGATGGTGCGACCGGTGGAGAGAAAGAGGTTGAACGTGTTCAAAGGTTTGAAGCCCATCCTTTACGGCGGACGCGAAGTCTGGCCGCTGGTCGAGGGGGGTAAGGGTGTATCGGCGACCAATCATATGTCGAGCGGCGCCTGGGCGGCGGCGGGTGGCATCGGCACCGTGTCGGCGGTCAATGCCGACAGCTATGACGCCGAAGGCAAGATCATCCCGCAAATCTATCGCGCCCTGACGCGCCGCGAGCGCCATGAGGAACTGGTCCAGTACGCGATCGACGGTGCGGTCGAACAGGTCCGGCGCGCCTATGACGTCGCGAGCGGCAAGGGCGCGATCAACATCAACGTGCTGTGGGAAATGGGTGGCGCGCAGCGCGTGCTTGAGGGCGTGCTCGAAAAGACCCGTGGCCTGGTCACCGGTGTCACCTGCGGCGCCGGCATGCCTTACAAGCTCAGCGAGATCGCCGGGCGCTACAATGTCCATTATCTGCCGATCATCTCGTCGGCGCGCGCCTTTCGCGCGCTGTGGAAACGCGCCTATCACAAGGTCGCCGACCTGATGGCGGCCGTGGTCTACGAGGACCCGTGGCTCGCCGGCGGCCACAACGGCCTGTCGAATGCCGAGGATCCGCTGATCCCCGAAGATCCCTATCCGCGCGTCAAGGCGCTGCGCGCCACGATGCGCGCCGAAGGGATCGCCGACACGGTGCCGATCGTCATGGCGGGCGGCGTCTGGTATCTGCGCGACTGGGAACATTGGATCGACAATCCCGATCTTGGCCAGATCGTCTTCCAGTACGGCACGCGGCCGCTGCTGACGCAGGAAAGCCCGATCCCGCAGGAGTGGAAGGACCGGCTGCGCACGCTCGACGAGGGCGATGTGCTCCTCCACCGCTTCTCGCCCACCGGTTTTTATTCGAGCGCGGTGCGCAACCCCTTCCTGCGCGACCTCGAGGCGCGCTCGGAACGCCAGATTCCCTATTCGAAACAGCAGGCCGGCGACCATGTCGTCCAGCTCGACGTCGGGGTGAAGGGCAAGAATTTCTGGGTCACCCCGCACGACCGCGCCCGCGCGCGCGACTGGTTCGCCGAAGGCTATACCGAGGCGCTGAAGACCCCCGACAACACCGTCGTCTTCGTCACCGAAACCGATAAGGGCACGATCCGCAAGGACCAGGCAGACTGCATGGGCTGCCTGTCGCACTGCGGCTTTTCGTCTTGGAAGGACCACGACGATTATTCGACCGGCTATCTCGCCGACCCGCGCAGCTTCTGCATCCAGAAGACGCTCCAGGACATCGCGCACGGCGGCGACACCGAACAGAATCTGATGTTCGCGGGCCACGCCGCGTTCAATTTCAAGACCGACCCCTTCTATTCGAACAACTTCACCCCGACGGTGAAGGAACTCGTCGACCGGATTTTGACGGGGGATTGAGGTTCCCCGTCATTGCGAGCGTAGCGAAGCAATCCAGGGGCGGTCATGCGCCAACGTCAGCCGGCGGTCTATATCATGGCGAGCAAGCGGAACGGCACGCTCTATACGGGCGTGACGTCGAACCTGCCGCGGCGTGTGTGGCAGCATCGCGAAGGGGCGGGCGGATTTTCCGAACGCTATGATTGCAGGTTGCTCGTCTGGTTTGAGATGCACGGGACGATGGAACTGGCCATCGTGCGCGAGAAACAGATCAAGGCCGGGAGTCGCGCGAAGAAGCTGAAGCTTATCGAAACGGAAAATCCGCTCTGGCGGGATCTGTGGCCCGATATAATCGACGGAGCGGAATGACGCTCTGGATTGCTTCGCTACGCTCGCAATGACGAGGCTTTATGAAGTTCCGTCATTGCGAGGAGCGCAGCGACGAAGCAGTCCAGAGCGGCTCCGTGCAACGTCAACGATTCAGGCCCACCCCTCCAGCACCTGGTCGGGCGGGCGGTGCCCGTCGCTCCAGGCGCGGATATTGGCGACGACCTTGTCGCCCGACGCCTCGCGCCCCTCGATCGTCGCCGAGGCGAGGTGGGGCAGCAGCACCGCATTGTCGAGCGCGAGCAGTTCGGGATCGACCTTCGGCTCCTGCGCATAGACGTCGAGTCCCGCGCCGGCGATCCGCTTGCTCTTGAGCGCGGCGATCAGCGCCTTTTCGTCGACGATCTCGCCGCGCGCGGTGTTGATCAGATAGGCGGTGGGCTTCATCGCCGCGATCCGCGCCGCGTTCACCATCTCGTGCGTCTCGCCGGTATGCGGGCAGTGGATCGTCACCACGTCGCTGATCCGCATCAGCGTATCGACGCTGGCGTGATAGTTCGCGCCCAGTTCCTCCTCGATCGCGGCGGGCAGGCGCTTGCGATTGTGATAGTGGATCGACAGGCCGAACGCCCGCGCGCGGCGCGCGACCGCCAGCCCGATGCGCCCCATGCCGATGATGCCGAGCAGTTTCCCGCCGACCCGGCGGCCCAGCATCGTGCTCGGCGCCCAGCCTTCCCATGTGCCGGAGCGCATCAGCTTCTCGCCCTCGGCCAGGCGGCGCGGGACCGACAGGATCAGCGCCATCGTCATGTCGGCGGTGTCCTCGGTGAAGACGCTGGGCGTGTTCGACACCATGATGCCCTTCGCGCGCGCCGCGGCGAGGTCGATATGGTCGACCCCGGCGCCGAAATTGGCGATCAGCTTCAGCCGCTCGCCCGCCGCGGCGATGATATCGGCGTCGATGCGGTCGGTGACGGTGGGGACCAGCACGTCGCAATCCTGCACCGCGGCCTTCAGTTCGCCTTCCGAAAAGGCGTGGTCGCGCGCCGACAGCACCACTTCGAACAATTCGGCCATGCGCGCCTCGACATGCGGCATCAACTGGCGGGTGACGATGACGCGCGGGCGCTTCGGGCGAGGGGAATCGGGCATGGCCGCCGATAGAGCGCGCCCGCGCGCGAGGGTCAAGGGGCGCCTTGCCGGAAAGCCTGTGGACGAACCGCCGCTGCCCCCGTTCGGCCAGTTGAAAAGCCCTGCGGAGTTTGACAAGAGGAAGCCATGAAAATCCGCCACTTGCTTGTCGTCTTTGCGGCCGTCGCCGTTGCCGGGCCGGGCATCGTCATGGCGGTCGCCGATTTCGCCCCTGCCGCCGCGCAGGCGGCTGAGGAGGTGCAGGTGCCTTACTGGGCCTCGATCAGTGTCGACCGGGCGCGGATGCGCAAGGGGCCGTCGCAGGAGGTGCCGGTGCTGTGGGAATATCGTCGCAAGGACCTGCCGGTGCGGGTGATCGCGCGCCACGATCTGTGGCGCAAGGTCGAAGATCCCGACGGCGCGCAGGGCTGGATGGCGGCGCGGCTGCTCAGCCGCACGCGCACCGCGATCGTCACCGGCGGTGTCCGCTCGATGCGCAAGACGGCGAGTCCGAACGCCGCGATCGTCTATCGCGCCGAGCCCGGCGTCGTCGGGCGGATCAGCGATTGCAAGCCCGGCTGGTGCCTGTTCGACGTCAAGGGCCGCAAGGGCTGGATCGAAACCGCCCATATCTGGGGCGACTGAGGCCTGTATGCCGAAAGGGCCGGACGGTCGCCCGCCCGGCCCCCTGAATGGTGCTGGATCGTCCGCGGATCAGAAGAAGCCGCGATAGACCCGGACGACCGCGCCGCTGCGCACATTGACCAGCAGCAGGTCGTTATAATGACGGACATAGCTCAGCCCGGCGCCCGCGCGCGGGACACGCCAGCGCGCATCGTAGTTGAGGCGATAGGCGGGTGTATAATAGCGGCTGTTCAACCGGTTGCCGGCTGCGAAACGGTGATATTTGAACGGCGCGCGCCAGTTCGCATAGCGCTTGTCGCGCTTCCAGTCGCGCCGGTCCTCGCGATATTCCTGGCGCGCATCGCGCAGGTCGCGGCGCTGTTCGCGGACGTCGCCGCGATTGCCGTAACGGACCGCCTGGCGGACGTCGCGCTTCTGTTCGCGAACTTCCTGCCGGTCGCGGCGAAGTTCGCCGGTCTGGGCCTGGGCCACTGCGGGAACCATCATCGCGGCGATCAGGCCGGCGGTGAGAAATTGCATCTTCTTCATTTTGCCATTCCTTGTCTTGCCGTCAGGGGGAGGGGATCTGCCCGATGACAGGGAAAGGAATAGGCGCGGCCGTTTGAACGGACGCGGAATGCCGCGTTTATGCGGCAGACATAAGTGTCGCGAAATGTCGCGTCCGAAGGCGTCCGTCGCCCCTGCCTGTGCAGGGGCGACGCGCGTTCGTCAGATCAGTTCGACCGCCACCGCCGTCGCTTCGCCGCCGCCGATGCACAGGCTCGCGATGCCGCGCGTCTTGCCGTGGCGCTGGAGCGCGGCGATCAGCGTCGTGATGATGCGCGTGCCGCTGGCGCCGATCGGATGGCCGAGCGCGGTCGCGCCGCCGTGGACGTTGATCCTGTCGTGCGATATGCCCAGGTCGTGCATCGCGAACATCGCGACGCAGGCGAAGGCCTCGTTGACCTCGAACAGATCGACGTCGCCGATCGACCAGCCGGCCTTCGCCAGCACCTTGTTGATCGCGCCGATGGGGGCGACGGTGAAATCCTTGGGTTCCTGTGCGTGCGCGGCGTGCGCGACCAGCTTCGCGACCGGCTTGGCGCCCTTGGCCTCGGCGACCGACTGGCGGGTCAGCACGACCGCGGCGGCGCCGTCGGAGATCGACGAACTGGTCGCGGCGGTGATCGTGCCGTCCTTGGCAAAGGCCGGGCGCAGCGTCGGAATCTTGTCGGGATTGCCCTTGCCGGGCTGTTCGTCGGTGTCGACGACGACCTCGCCCTTGCGCGTGGTCAGCGTCACCGGGGTGATCTCGGCCGCGAAGGCGCCGTCGGCGATCGCCGCCTGCGCGCGTTTCAGCGATTCGATCGAATAATCGTCCTGCGCCTGCCGGCTGAGTTGATAGGCGTCGGCTGTCTCCTGCGCGAAGGTGCCCATCGCGCGGCCCGCCTCATAGGCGTCCTCCAGCCCGTCGAGGAACATATGGTCATAGGCGGTATCGTGCCCGATACGCGCGCCCGACCGATGCTTCTTGAGCAGATAGGGGGCGTTGGTCATCGACTCCATGCCGCCCGCGACGACCAGGTCGATGCTGCCGGCGGCGAGCGCCTCGGCGCCCATGATGACGGTCTGCATGCCCGACCCGCAGACCTTGTTGACGGTGGTCGCCTGCACCGACTTGGGCAGGCCGGCCTTGATCGCCGCCTGTCGCGCCGGCGCCTGGCCCAGCCCGGCGGGAAGGACGCAGCCCATATAGATGCGCTCGATATCGTCGCCCTTGACGCCCGCGCGTTCGACCGCCGCCTTGACCGCGGTGGCGCCCAGATCGGTCGCGCTCGCGTCCGACAGCACGCCCTGCATGCCGCCCATCGGGGTGCGGGCATAGGAGAGGAAGACGACGGGATCGGTGGCGGTCATGGGATGAGACTCCGGTGGGGAAAGATAGGTCGGGGGAGGGATTAGCCTTTTTGCTGCACTTGCGAAAGAGACTCTTCCGCGCTGGCGCCTCTACGCGCAGGGCCGATCGCGATTGCCGCGGCATATAGGGAGAAGCTTCCCGAAGCCCGGGCCTTCAGGGAGCGGTCGAGATATGGGAATGGTGAAAAATGGAGGAGAACTTCAGGAATCGAATCTAGCGATCGAGGCCGATACACCGTGCTCAAGAAGGAGAATGTCGAGCCTTTTCTCGACTTCGCCGGGACACGGGAACGGCTCGGAGCCATTGCGAAGGGCGGTGATGCGGCGCAGGCGGCGGCGAGGTTCACCGCATTGATTCTCGTCATAGCGGAAAGGGCCGCTTTTCACCATTCGGCACCCATAAGCGGTAAATCTCCTAACGTTTAGAGTTTCGGACGCCGCCAGGCGTCGGAAAGTCTTCGGTGCCCGAACCGCGGTGGTCATGGGCTGAGCTATGGGGAAAGCTGTTTGGTGC
>NZ_JACIJH010000002.1:205000-546347 GCF_014199295.1 Sphingopyxis panaciterrulae | reverse complement strand
CGCAAGGCCATCTTCAACAAACCAGCATCATATTATCCGAAAAGGGGGTCCCTCTTCGACGCCGATCGGGGGTCCCTTTTGAACGCCGTTTGACACGCATCGCCGCGGGAACGCCGCTCGAGCTGCGCCGCGACGAGCGCGATTACTGGACCTGGCGCAACTGGCTGCATCGCAGCGACGCAACGCTGACCTTTCCCCTCGCGATCATGATCCGCTACACACGCGTCGAGCGCGAGGAACGGCGGCTCGCGCAGGCGGTAGAGGATTATCGCGCCTTCTTCGCCGGCCGCGCCAGGAGCATCGAGGCGGCGCTCGCCGACGGGCGCGACTGGCTGGTCGCGGGGCGTTTCACCATCGCCGATATCGCGATCGGCTATGCGGCCTTTCTGGCGACCACGCTGGGCGCGGAAGACGTGCTGGGCCCGGCGACGCGCGACTGGCTGGCGCGCTGCATGGCGCGCGAGGGGTTCGGTCGCGCGCGCGACCGGCAGAAGGACTGATTCCCTTGCGCCGGCGCCCTGGATCGGGCGCTGTCCCAAGGCTTTAGAAATCCTTGATAAGCGCGTGAAGACGCGGCGCCGTCCCGCATGACACAAGGCCGATCTCGATCGCATTGGGGCGGAGATTGGTATGACACGGATAGGGATGCGCACCGGCGCGATGTCGCTGGCTCTGGTGCTGGCGGGTTGCGGCGGCGGCTCGCCGGCGCCCGAAGGCGGCGAAACGAAGACCGCGCCATCGCAGACGGCATCGGCTTCGCGGGCTGCGGTGCCGGCGGACGAGTTGGTGATGCCGCCAAGCTGGATGCCGGCCGACTGGGACCGGAACGTCCATGGTCTTGGCGGCAAGCCCATGGATGCCGACAGCGAACGCAAGTTCCAGCAACGCATGGTCGCCATCACCCCTTTCATCCTCTGGGCTGTGGCCAATGATACGCTGGTCACGGAGGCATTCGAACCCATCTGGGTGTGGTACACCGCCATCCGCTCCTGCGAGCGTGGCATCCAGATGAGCGAGGATCTGGCCGGTGAGTTCGGCGATCGCGAGCGCGGCAAGGCCGCGCTCACCCAAGCCCGCAACGAACTCAAGGCCTGGGCGGCGACACAGCCGCGCGACATGACCCTCTATTTCACCGCCAAACTCGGCCAATGGAACGCCGCTGATGGCAGTTTTCAGCTCCAGATGCCGGGGGTTGCGACGACGCTGAAACCGCAGGACCTCGAAACCCGCGCGCCCTATTATGACGGCGCGGTCGTCGAATTGTGGAGAGACGGGACGCGACAGGCCATCAACCATTTCCAGGCATCGCTCGCCACGCCGCAATGCGCGTCGACGGACGGATCGAAAATCTACAAGTTCAATCGCATGTCGCAATGGTGGGTGGTCTTTGGAGACGCCGACGAGGGCGTGGCCGGGTTGGTGGATTATAAGTCACGCGAACTGCTGCCCGCGATCACGCTGACGCGCGATGCCGCCGCGGCGCTGGCCCAGCGCAATCCGGAGCGAAAAGTGATCGTCGCCGTGACCTTCGCGCCGGCCGGCTCCAGCTTCTTCAAAAATAGCGACCAGTCGGCGATCCGCGCGAAATTCCGGCAGGTGACCGTCACCGACGCGCTCGACGGATCGGTGCTGGCTTCGAAAAACTATTGAACGACAATGGGTGTACGGATGGATATCGCGCGGTGCTCGATGCCGTGGATGGAAACCCCGAGCTGACGTCCGTGATCGGCGCGCGACCCGTGCGTGCGGTAATATAAAGGCGCATCCGTGGTGCGCATTCCCCCCGCATCGCAGTAGTCCTATGATATGCCCCGCGCGCGGGGGCGGCAAGCGGAATAGTGAGGGGGTCGGCGGTCACGGCCGCGCCGCGTCCTCCGCTTCGTCATCCTTGTCCTCCCATCGGCGTTCGGCGATGCGCAGCAGCGTCAGCATGACCAGGCTGACGAGGCCGCCGATCAACACCAGCGGCCATTGCGCGGCGCCGCAGGCGATGCCGATCACCGCGGCGAGCCACAGATGCGCGGCGGTGGTCAGATTATGCACCTCGCCCCGGCTGAACACGATCAGCCCGGCGCCGATGATGCCGATGAAGGCGCCCGCCGCCTCATAGATGCGCAGCACGTCCGACCGCTGGCCGCCGATCTGCATATAGAGGGCGATCACCGACACCGTCATCGCGGCGGCCGAGAAGCAGATCAGCCCATGGGTGCGCAGCCCCGCCGCATGGCCGCGGATTTCGCGGTCGAGGCCGAGCAGCAGTCCGAGCACGGCCGCGGCCCCGAGCCGCGACACAAGGTCGAAGTCGATCCAGTGGATCAGCGTCGGCGCGTTGAGTTCCATCGTCCCTGATAGCGCGGCGGCGGGCAAAGGGTTCCCGCCGCCGCAAGCGGGATCAGGCAAGGCCGGGCAGGTCGAGCCCCTTGTCGCGCGCGCAGGCGATCGCGATGTCGTATCCGGCGTCTGCGTGGCGCATCACGCCGGTCGCCGGATCGTTCCACAGCACGCGTTCGAGCCGCGCGGCGGCTTCGGGGGTGCCGTCGGCGACGATCACCATGCCCGCATGCTGCGAATAGCCCATGCCGACCCCGCCGCCATGATGGAGCGAGACCCAGGTCGCGCCGCTCGCGGTGTTGAGCAGCGCGTTGAGGAGCGGCCAGTCGCTGACCGCGTCGCTGCCGTCCTTCATCGCCTCGGTCTCGCGGTTGGGCGAGGCGACCGAGCCCGAATCGAGATGGTCGCGGCCGATGACGACGGGCGCCTTCAGTTCCCCCGACGCGACCATGTCGTTGAACGCGAGGCCGAGCCGGTGGCGGTCGCCGAGCCCGACCCAGCAGATGCGCGCGGGCAGGCCCTGAAAATGGATCTTCTCGCGCGCCATATCGAGCCAGTGGTGAAGATGCGCGTCGTCGGGCAGCAGTTCCTTCACTTTGGCGTCGGTCCGGTAGATATCCTCGGGATCGCCCGACAGCGCCGCCCAGCGGAACGGCCCGATGCCGCGGCAGAAGAGCGGGCGGATATAGGCAGGGACGAATCCGGGAAAGTCGAACGCATTTTCGACCCCCTCGTCCTTCGCCATCTGGCGGATGTTGTTGCCGTAATCGGTCGTCGGCACCCCCGCCGCCTGGAAATCGAGCATCGCGCGGACATGCACGGCCATCGACGCCTTGGCGGCCTTCGCGACGCTCTCGGGATCGCTTTCGCGCCGTTCGACCCAGTCGGCGACGCTCCAGCCGATCGGCAGATAGCCGTTCACCGGATCGTGCGCGCTCGTCTGATCGGTCAGCAGGTCGGGGCGGACGCCGCGGCGATGGAGTTCGGGAAGGATTTCGGCGGCGTTGCCGAGCAGGCCGACCGATACCGGCTTCCTCTCGGCGCAGCTCTGGTCGATCACCGCCATCGCTTCCTCGATCGACTGCGCGGCGACGTCGAGATAGCCGGTGCGCAGGCGCATCTCGATCCGGCTCGGCTGGCATTCGACCGCGAGGCACGAGGCGCCGGCCATCACCGCCGCGAGCGGCTGCGCGCCGCCCATGCCGCCCAGCCCGGCGGTCAGCAGCCATTTGCCCGACAGGTCGCCGCCATGATGCTGGCGCCCCATCTCGACGAACGTCTCGTATGTGCCCTGCACGATACCCTGCGTGCCGATATAGATCCACGATCCGGCGGTCATCTGCCCGTACATGGCGAGCCCGCGCCGATCGAGTTCGTTGAAATGCTCCCACGTCGCCCAGTGCGGCACGAGGTTGCTGTTGGCGATCAGCACGCGCGGCGCGTCGGCGTGGGTGCGAAACACGCCGACCGGCTTGCCCGACTGGACGAGCAGGGTCTGATCGTCCTCGAGCCGCTTCAGCGCCGCGACGATGCGGTCGAAACTCTCCCAGTCGCGCGCTGCGCGGCCGATGCCGCCATAGACGACCAGTTCCTCGGGCCGCTCGGCGACGTCGGGGTGGAGGTTGTTCATCAGCATCCGCAGCGGCGCTTCGGTCAGCCAGCTTTTGGCGTTCAACTCGGTGCCGGTCGGCGCCTTGATCACGCGGCTGTTGTCGAGACGGGTCATGGTCATCCTTTCGCAAAGTCGAGCACGGCGGCGATCACCTGCCGCAACACCGGCAGGATCGCGGGCGCGCTGTCGAGGGGGGGCGGCCAGTTGCCCTCGTCGAGCATCGCCGGCTCGGTCATATAGCCGCGCATCGCCAACTCCATCTGGATCGCGTGGACGCCGCTTTCGGGGCGGCCGTAATGGCGCGTCGTCCAGCCGCCCTTGAAGCGGCCGTTGACGACATGGCTCTGTCCGCTCGCGGTGCAGATCGCGGCAACCGCGGCTTCCAACTCGGGCGCGCAGGTCGTGCCGCCGTTGGTGCCGATGTTGAATTGTCGTAATTCACCGTCGAACAGGCGCGGGACGTGGCTGCGGATCGAATGGGCGTCGTAGAGCAGGACGCGGCCATGGAGGGCGCGCAGCCGCGCGACCTCGGCGGCCAGCGCCCTGTGATAGGGCTCGAAGAACGCCCGCTTGCGCCGCGCGATCTCGCCCGCATCGGGCGCGGCGCCCCGATAGAGCGGGTCGCCGTCGAAGGTCGTCGTGGGGCACAATTCGGTCGTCGCCTGCCCCGGATAGAGCGAGGCGCCCGACGGGTCGCGGTTCATGTCGATGACGCTGCGCGAGATGCCGGTCGCCACCGTCGTCGCGCCGAGATCGCGGACGAAGGCATAAAGATCCTCCACCCACCAGTCGGTGTCGAGCCGCGCCCGCCACGGCGAGACGAAGGCGTCCTCCAATCCGGCCAGCCCGATGCCGCCGTGCGGAACGGCGACGACCAGCGGCGCCTCGCCGCGATGGACGCGCAGCCAGTCCATCAGGCGATCCCCGGCAGCGCCAGCCCCGCCGCCTCCGCCACCGCGCCGCCGCGCACCAGCGCGGTCGCCGCCTCCATGTCCGGGTGGAAATGCCGGTCGTGGTCGAGCATCGGCACCGCCGCGCGCAGCCGGCCGCGCACGGCCTCCAGCGCGCCCGACGAAGCCAGCCCGGCATGGAAATCGCACCCCTGCGCCGCCGCGAGCAGCTCGATGCCGATCACCGCGCTCGCATTCTCCGCCATCGCAAGCAGCCGCCGCGCGCCGTGCGCCGCCATCGACACATGATCCTCCTGATTGGCCGAGGTTGGGATCGAATCAACGCTCGCCGGATAGGCGCGCTGCTTGTTCTCGCTGACCAGCGCCGCGGCCGTGACCTGCGGGATCATGAAGCCCGAATTCAGCCCCGGCTGCGGGGTCAGGAAGGCGGGCAGTCCCGACAGCGCCGGGTCGACCAGCATTGCGATCCGCCGCTCGGCGATCGAGCCGATCTCGCACAGCGCCAGCGCGATCATGTCGGCGGCGAAGGCGACCGGCTCGGCATGGAAATTGCCGCCCGACAGGGCCTCATCGGCATCCGGGAAGATCAGCGGATTGTCGGACACGCCGTTCGCCTCGACCGCCAGCGTCGTCGCGGCCTGGCGCAGCAGGTCGAGCGCGGCGCCCATGACCTGTGGCTGGCAGCGCAGGCAATAGGGGTCCTGCACGCGCGGGTCGCCGTCGCGGTGACTGGCGCGGATCGCCGATCCCGCCATCAGCGCGCGCAGCGCCGCCGCGACCTCGATCTGCCCGCGATGGCGGCGCAGGTCGTGGATGCGCGGGTCGAAGGGGGTGTCCGACCCCTTGGCCGCCTCGGTCGACAGCGCGCCGGTGACGAGCGCGGCGGCGAACAGCGTTTCGGCCGCGAAGAGACCGGCGAGCGCATTGGCGGTCGAAAATTGCGTGCCGTTGAGCAGCGCCAGCCCTTCCTTCGCGGCCAGGTCCAGCGGTGCCAGACCGGCGCGCGCGAGCGCCTCGGCGGCGGGCAGCCGTTCGCCCGCCAGCTCGATCTCGCCGACCCCGATCATCGCCGCCGCCATATGCGCGAGCGGGGCGAGGTCGCCGCTCGCCCCCACCGAGCCCTGCGACGGCACCACGGGGGTCAGCCCTTGTCCCAGCATCGCTTCGAGCAACGCCACCGTTTCGGGTCGCACCCCCGAGGCGCCCTGCGCGAGGCTGACGAGCTTGAGCGCCATCATCAGCCGCACCACCGGCGCCGGCGACGGCGCCCCGGTCCCCGCCGCGTGACTGAGCACGATATTGCGCTGAAGGGTCGCCAGGTCGGCCGCGTCGATCCGCACGCTCGCCAGCTTTCCGAAACCGGTGTTGATGCCATAGACCGGGTCGCCATGCGCGAGGATGCGGCCGACCGCCGCGGCGCTTTCGGCGATGCGCGACGCCGCCGCCGGGTCGAGCCGCACCGCGGCGCCGCGGTGGATGGCGCGCCAGTCGGCCAGCGAAACGGCGCCGGGAACGAGGAGGATATCGGTCATCGGCCACTCCATATGCGGGCATGGAGCGGGTTCAGCCCCATAAGATAGACGAGCTCGGCGGGATGCTCGACGTCCCAGATCGCAAGGTCGCAGGCCTTGCCGGCTTCGAGCGTCCCGATGCGGTCGCCGAGCCCCAGCGCCGCGGCCGCGTTGCGCGTGACGCCGCGCAGGCATTCGGCGACGGTCAGGCGGAACAAGGTCGCGCCCATGTTCATCACCAGCAGCGGCGAAGTCAGCGGCGAGGTGCCGGGGTTGCAGTCGGTCGCGAGCGCGATGGGGACACCCGCCGCGCGCAGCGCCGCGACCGGCGGCAGGCGCGTTTCGCGCACGAAATAAAAGGCGCCGGGCAGCAAAGTCGCGACCGTGCCCGCCTTCGCCATCGCCGCGACGCCCGCCTGATCCAGATATTCGAGGTGATCGGCCGACAGCGCCCCGAAGCGCGCGGCGAGCGCGGCGCCATGCTGGTTCGACAATTGCTCGGCGTGGAGCTTCACCGGCAGCCCGGCACGGGTCGCGGCCTCGAACAACCGCCCGGTCTGCGCGGCGGTGAAGCCGATGGTTTCGCAAAAAGCATCCACCGCGTCGGCGAGGCCGAGCCGCGCGACCTCGGGCAGCATCGCGTCCACGACATGGGCGATATAGGCGTCGGCGTCGCCTTCATAATCGGGCGGCAGCGCGTGCGCGCCGAGGAAGGTCGTCGAAACCCGCACGTCGCGCACCTCGCCGAGCCGCCGCGCGGCGCGCAACATGCGGATCTCGCTGTCGGTATCGAGCCCATAGCCCGACTTGATCTCGACCGTCGTCACGCCTTCGGCGAGCAGCGCGTCGAGGCGCGGCAGCGCGGTGGCGACCAGTTCCGCCTCGCTCGCCGCCCGCGTCGCGCGCATGGTCGAGACGATGCCGCCCCCGGCGCGGGCGATCTCTTCATAGGAGGCGCCCTCGAGCCGCATCTCGAATTCGCGGGCGCGATTGCCGGCGTGGACCAGATGGGTGTGGCAGTCGATCAGGCCAGGCGTGATCCAGCGCCCGTCGCAGCGGGTTACCGCATCGGCCTCGAACGCCGGCGCGTCGGCGGCCGCGCCGGCATAGAGGATCGCGCCGCCCTTCGCCGCGACCACACCCCGCTCGACGATGCCGAGCCCGTCGCCCGCCATCGTCGCCAGCCGCGCATCGGTCCACAGCCTGTCACAGCGCATGATCGCCTCGATCCCTGACTCATTCTGTCCTGATGCCGCGAGATTGCACCAATCGCACAATAATGTATAGACATAAATGCAGGCGGTAGGGATGACGCAGACGAAAGGCGCCACCCTTCCCGCCTTCGTCATGCTGAACTTGTTTCAGCATCCATGGTCTGCCCTCTCGGCTTACGCGGCGTTTGCAGCAAGACCGGGCCATGGATGCTGAAACAAGTTCAGCATGACGCGAGAAGAGAGAAGGCGGAGACGGAGGCGGATCATGGCTGGCGAACAGGCGACCGAACATCATCTCTTCTTCGACGACGCGCTGCTGCCCTCGGGCTGGGCGCGCGGCGTGCGCCTGACCATCGCCGCGGGAAGGATCGCCGCCGTCGAAACCGGCGCCGCGCCCGCCCCCGGCGACGCGCGCCACGGTTGCGCGCTGCCCGGTCTTCCCAACCTCCACAGCCACGCCTTCCAGCGCGGCATGGCCGGACTCGCCGAGCGGCGCGGACCGGCGGGCGACAGCTTCTGGACGTGGCGCGAGACCATGTACCGCTTTCTCGATCGGATGACCCCCGACGACATCCGCGCCGTCGCAGCGCTCGCCTATGTCGAGATGCTCGAAAGCGGCTTCACCCGCGTCGGCGAATTCCACTATCTGCACCATGCGCCGGGCGGCGCGCCCTATGCCGATCCCGCCGAAACCAGCGCCGCGATCGTCGACGCCGCGGCCGAAAGCGGCATCGCGCTGACCCTGCTCCCCGTCCTCTACGCCCACGCCGGATTCGGTGCGCAGCCGCCGACGCCAGCGCAGGCGCGTTTCGTCCACGACCTCGACGGTTATGCGCGCCTGCTCGCCGGTGCCGACGCGGCGGCGGCGCACCTGCCCGACGCGGTCGTCGGCGTCGCCCCGCACAGCCTGCGCGCGGTGTCGGCCGGGCAACTGGCGGCGCTCGCGCCCCTCGCCGAGGGCCGCCCGGTCCATATCCACATCGCCGAGCAGATGAAGGAGGTCGAGGATTGCCTTGCATGGAGCGGCGCGCGGCCGGTCGAATGGCTGCTCGACCATGCCGCGGTCGACGCGCGCTGGTGCCTCGTCCACGCGACCCACATGACCGCCGGCGAAACCGCCGCGATGGCCCAAAGCGGCGCGGTCGCCGGCCTCTGTCCGATCACCGAGGCCAATCTCGGCGACGGCCTGTTCCCGGCAGAGGCGTTCGTCGCGGCAGGCGGGCGCTACGGGGTCGGCAGCGATTCCAATGTGCGGATCGACGCCGCCGGGGAACTGCGCCTGCTCGAATATGGCCAGCGCCTCGCGCGGCGCGGCCGCAACCTGCTCGCGCGCGGCGAGGGCCGCTCGACCGGGACCGACCTCTACGCCGCCGCGGTCGAGGGGGGCGGCGCCGCGCTCGGCGCCCCCGCCGGCCTCACGGTCGGCGCGTCCGCCGATATCGTCAGCCTAGACCGCGACCATCCCTCGCTCGCGGGCCGGGATGGCGACCTGTTGCTCGACGCCTTCGTCTTCGCGGCCGGGCGCGGCGCGGTCGATGGCGTGTGGCGGCGCGGCGACAGGCTGGTCGCGGCCGGACGGCACCGCGCGCGCGAGGCCGTCGCCGCGCGCTACGCCGCCACCCTCGCGCGGCTGCTCGCATGAGCGGGCCGCTCCACGAGCGCATCCGCGCCGATTTCGAGGCGCGCATCCTCGCCGGCGAGCTGGCGCCCGGCGACCGCCTGCCGACCGAGCAGGCGCTGATGGCGCAATATGGCTGCGCGCGCATGACGGTCAGCAAGGCGCTGTCGGCGCTGGCCGCCGCGGGGCTGATCGACCGGCGCAAGCGCGCGGGCACCTTCGTCGCGCGGCCGCGTGTCCATTCGATGATCCTCGACGTGCCCGACCTCGCGGCCCAGATCCGCGAGCGCGGCCAGCATTACGCCTATGTCCCCCTCGAACGCCGCATCCGCGACCCCGAAACGGGAAACGCAGCCGAGACGCAGCTCGCCGGCGCGGGGCGACTCATCCAGCTCGACGGACTGCATCTGGCCGACAACATTCCGTTGGCGGTCGAATATCGCCTCGTCAGCCTCGCCGCCGTTCCGGACATCGCCGATGCCGGGTCCGACGACACCCCGCCGGGAACATGGCTGCTCCGCCATATCCCCTGGACCGAGGCGGAGACGCGCATTTCGGCGCTTGCGGCATCCCCCGCCGTCGCTCGCCTGCTTCAGGTCGCGCCGGGTACCGCCTGCCTCTGCGTCGAGCGCCGCACCTGGCGCCGCGCCGAGGGGGTCACCCATGTGCGCCAGATCTTCCCCGGCGACGCCTATGACCTGGTCGCGCGTTTCGGGCCGAGCGGGGGGCAAGAAGGCTGAGCCTCGTCGCAAAGGCGCAGACCCTTCGGGTTGGAGCACCGGCCTCTTCCTTCGTCATGCTGAACTTGTTTCAGCATCCATGGCCCGGCATCTCCTTCGACGCTGCGCTGCGTTCAAGGGCAGGCCATGGCCCCTGAAACAAGTTCAGGGTGACGAAGGAGATGACGCCTCGAGTTCGCAAATGGCGCAACCAACGGCCTTTGCAAGGCCTCCCGTCACCTCTCCCCTAAACCGGCCGCTCGGCCTTCAGCTCGCGCACCAGCGGCTGCAACCGCGCGTCATATTTGGCAAGCATCGTGTGGGCGCCGGCATGATCGTAGAAGCTGACCAGCTCGCGTCCGTTCCAGCGGTGGAGCGCATAGGCAGGATCCTCGGCGACGATCATCGGGCGGTCGTCGGGGGCGTCCGCGTCGATCGGGCGCAGGTCGAGCGAGACCTGCGGCGCGGTCGAGGAACAGATGGCGATGGTGCGCCCCTCCCACGCGACGGTGACCGCGCGGTGCAGGTGGCCGCAGATCAGCCCGCGCACCTGATCGTGCCGGCGCACCACCTCGGTAAAGCGATGGACCCACGGCTCGTCGGGATGGGTGTTCATCCATTCGATGCCGCTTTCGACCGGCGGATGGTGCATGACGATATAGGTGGGCTTGGCCGCGTCCTTCGCCAGTTCGGCGTCGAGCCAGGCGGCGCGGGCGGCGCAGAAGGCGCCGCCGTGGCGCCCTTCCTCCAGCGTGTCGATGGTGACGAGGCGCAGTTCGGGCAGTTCGATCGCATATTGAACGAAGCCGTCGCCGTCGTCGAAGCCGGGGAAATGGGCATGAAAATTGTCGCGCAGGTCGTGATTGCCGACGCTCGGCCACACCGGAAAGGGGCAACGCGAAAAGGCGGTTTCCAGCCGGCGATAGCTGTCGGGGTCGCCGCGGTCGGTGATGTCGCCGGTGGCCAGCAGCAGGTCGGGGCGGTTCGGCCCCTCGATCAGCAGGTCGAGGACGTCGTCGAGGCGCTTGCGGTTATATTCGGCCGGATTGTCCGGATCGAAGCCGATATGGATGTCGGTGATCTGCGCGATCAGCATCTCCGTCCCCTGCTCCGCGCCGGCCCCCCGGTCGCCCGAATCATCATCCGCCCCCGGCGCCCGGCGCGCGCCAAGCCACGGAATAAAGCGCGCGGGTCTGTGCGCCCGTGATCGCGATCACAGGCTTGCGCCGCTGCCGCGCCGGCACCCACGGCTTGCCGCCATCGCCGTGATATTCGTGGCACATGGCGCAAGGCGACGCGGTCGCCGTCTCGACCTTGGCCAGCCGCGCGCCGCTCTCGCCGACATGGCAGTCGCGGCATTGCGACAGGCCGGGGACGAGCAGGTCGCTCGCCTGCTTCGAGCGCGGTGCCGTGGTGTGGCAGTCGGCACAGGCCGTTTCCTTGTGCGCGTCATGGTCGAACCAGCCCTTGCCCAGGAAACGCGGCGTCTGATGCACTGCCTCGACCTGCCAGCCCTGGCCCGCCGCCGGCGGCACGACGGTGTGGCAGTCGTAGCAGGCGCCGCCCTTGGAAAAGACCGCGCGCACCGCGTCGGCGGCGCGCGCCGGCCGCGCCGCGCGTTCGCGGAAATAGATGTTGTAGACCTGCCCCTCGGCATAGCCGCCGGGGCGCCGCCGCTCCATGCCGCCGAGTTGCAGCGGCCGCGCCGGGGGGGTCGAGCGGTAATAGGCATAAAGGTCGGCGACGACCTGATCGGGCTCGCCGTGGCGCAAGGTGCGGGTGACGCCGCCGACGCTCTCGAAGGCCAGGCTGTGGCACATCGCGCAGTCGCGCTCCATCTCGACCGGCGCGATCCGTACCCCGTCCGCCTCGGGCCGGTGGCAGTTTGCGCATTCGAGCTTTTTGCCGAAGTCATAACGGCCGCGGAAGCTCGCCGCCATCCGCGCGACCCCGCCGTTCGCCTGCAGGTGGAGGTCGTGCGGGAATTTCAGCCCGCCATAATCGGCGACCGCCCCCTGGCCGAGCGCCGCGCGCCCCGGCTTCGCGCCCGGCGCGGCGCGGACGAGCGGGCGGAACTCGGGGTGGCCGGTGCCGAAATCGGCGGCGTCGGCGACCGTCGCCTTGAAACCCGCCGCCTTCAGCCGCGCCGCCATGCCGTCGTGGCAGTCGGCGCAGAATTTCTGCGGCGTCGCGGGCATCGGCCCGGCGCCCTCATGCTCGCTATGGCAATCGACGCAGCGCCCCGGCGGCTTGTTGAAGGCGTGGGCAAAGCCCGCGAGCACCCGCCCGCCGACGCCGGGCGGCGCGCGCGCGGCGAGCAGCATCGCGGGCGGCGCATCCGCATGCGCCTGGCTCATCGCCTTGTGCTCGCCGGTGTGGCAGCCGACGCACGCCCTGTCGGTCACCGCGACGAAGGGCTCGACATGGCACGACTGGCAATCGCCCTTCAGATTGGCGTGCGCGCTCGACAGCGGCCCCGACAGCCACGCCTGGTCGGCATGAAAGCCCTGTGGCCGCTCGTCGACCCCGCGATAGCTGTGCCACGCCCAGATCGGCCCGACCAGAAAGGCGAGCAGCATCAGCAGCGCGAAGGTCCATGCACCGACGCGCTTGCCGGGCAGCACCCCGGCGAGCGAGAAGGCGCGCGTCTCGTCGACGTCCTTCGACGATTGCGACAGTTCGTCGATGCGCTCGACGAGCAGCACGATATCCTCGCCCTCGCGCGCGATCGTCAGGCGGTGGCCGCCGAAGCGCAGCTCGGCGCCCGCCGCGCTGTCGATGTCGGCGACGTCGAGCGTCCGGCCGTTGAGGTCGAAGCCCAGCCCCGCCTGCGCGGTCACGCGGACGTGGCGGCCGTCGGCGCTGGCGATCGTCGCATGCTGCGGATTGACCGCCAGGTCGGCGACGTGGATCGCATTGCCGCTGTCGCGCCCCAGCGTGATCGTGTCGCCGTCCAGCGGCTGGTCGCGGACGATCTGCTTGCCCGTCTTGGTCGTCGCGATGCGGCGCAGGATGAAGCTCATCGTCCCCGCCCTACCAATAGAAGAAGACGCTGATGACATGCGCCGACAGCGCCGCGATCAGCGCGAAGGTCAGCGGCACATGCACATAGAGCCACACCTCGAGCAGCGCGCGCAGCCGCAGGTGCGCGCGCAGCCGCGCCAGCGCCGCTTGCTTCTGCGTCAGCAGCGCGACCACCTTCGCCCGCGCCTCGGCCTCGCCGCCGGTCGCGGCGGCCAGTGCACGCTGCGCGGCGGCGGTCGCGCAGCGCGGATAGCGCCCGGTCAGCCGCGCCCGGATGCCGCCCGCGAACGGGTCCTCCTCCAGCGCCGCGAGCACCGGCGCGGTGTCGGCGGCGCCCAGCGGCTGCGCGGCGGCATGAAGCTGGCGGTCGAAGGCACGGATCGCCTCGAGCATCTGCATCTGCGTCATCTGGTCGCGATTGTTCGACAGCGCGGCCGGCAGCGTCGCATAGACGATCACGCCGTAAAGGCCCGACAGGATCACGAGCATCATCAGCGCCCACGCCAGCGTATGCACATTCCAGCCGAGCTGGAATCCGGTGTGCCACGTCCCGATGACGATCAGGCTCAGCCCCAGATAGACATGCGCCGAGGTCCACGCCTTCAGCGACCAGTAATCGCGCGTCATCCGCCGCTTGCGATAGCCCAATGCGGTGAGCCACAGGATCAGCAGCGCTCCGACGGTGCCGAGCGTATAGCCGTACCAGCTTCCGCCATTGGGCCGCGGCTGGACGTCGATCAGCGCATAGCTAACGATGACGAGCAGGCAGAGCCCACCCGAAATCTTGGCCCAGCGAAAGCCCGCATAGCGCAGGAAGCCTTCGTGGCGCCGCTCGCGCACCCGCTCGGTCTGGGTCGCGCGCGCCCGGCGGCGCAATATCTTTCCGGAGAAGAGGCTCGCCATCAGCCCGCATCCTCCTCGAGCCGGGCGATCGACAGGAATTCCTCGGGCGACACGCGGATCGCGGCGCCGGTCGGGCAGGCGCGCACGCAGGCGGGGCCGCCGGCGATCCCCTTGCACATGTCGCATTTGACCGCGATCTTCTTGGGCTTCTCTTCGCCCAGCCGCTTCTTGGTCCATTTGGGCGACGGTTCGCCCGGCCCCGGCCCCCGGCCCAGCAGAAGCCAGCTCAAGAGGCCCGGCTTGGGCGGCGGCGTCGCCTCCATGCGGATCACGCCATAGGGGCAGTTGCGCATGCAGTTGCCGCAGCCGATGCAGCCCGGCTCCATGAACACCTCGCCGTCGGGGCCGCGGTGGATGACGTTGGGCGGGCAGTCGGCCATGCAGTGCGGATGTTCGCAGTGGCGGCAACTCGTCGGCACGTGCAGATGCGCGAAGGTCTTGCCCGCCTCGCGGTCGAGCCGCGACAGCCCCTCATGGCTGTCGGCGCACGCCTTTTCGCAATTGTCGCAGCCGACGCACAGATTCTCGTCGATCAGCAGCGCGTCGGTCGCCTCGCCCAGCCCCTCCTTCATGATGAAGCTCGCGGTGTCGGAATAGAGGTCGACCGCGCTCGCATAGCTCGCCTTGCGCGATTCGATGAAGCCGTTCATCGCCGCGCGCTCAGCAACCGCGGCCTCGGTCGCCTCGCGCACCTGCGGCCGCGCCGCCAGCATCGCCTTGAAACCCGCGCCGGTCAGCTTGATGACCTCGCTGCCGACCGCCGCCTTGACCGTCGCGTTGCGCTTCTCGCCGCTCAGCACCGCCATCTCGCCGAAATAGCTGCCCGCGGGCAGATAGCGCAGAAAGATCGGCTTGCCGCCGATATCCTTCTCGACCACCATCGAGCCCGACCGGATGACATAGACATCGTCGCCCTCGTCGCCCTCGGTCAGCACGACCTTGCCCGCGGGGACGCGCACCACCTCGGCCCCCTCGACCACGGGCGCCAGATCCTCCACCGTCAGCCCGCCCTTGAAGATCTGGAGCAATTGCCGTTCGAGCGATATGCGGTCGATCGCGCGCTTCGCCCCCGGCACCGCCGCCATCAGCTTGAGCGCCGCCGTGCGCGACACCTCGACGAAGATGCTGTCGGCGCCGGCGCGGATCGTCGCGCCGCGCTTGCGCCCCGAAATCAGTCCGACCTCGCCGAAGATCGAGCCTTCCTCGATCGGCACCGTGACGCCGGGCGCGACCTCGACCTCGGCATGGCCCTCGGCGATGGCGAACAGCGACGATCCCGGATCGCCCTTCTCGAACACCACCTCGCCCTGCCGGTAGAAACCGACGGTCGAATCGAGCATGAACTCGCGCATCTGCAACGGCGACACGTCGGCGAAGATGCGGACGCGCGCGCGCAGGAAATCGAGCCATTCGCTGACCGATTTCTCTTGCGGCAGGCCGGCGAAGATCGCCGCCAGATCCTTTTCGTCGGCGGGGGTCAGCGCCGTGTTGCCGTTGATGAACTCGACGACGTCATAGCCCTGGTTCATGCAATGCTTGATGAGCGGATAGCCCGCGAGCGCGCCGATGACATACAGGCCGGGCACGCTGGTCTCGAAGGTCGGCGACAGCTTGGGAAAGGCCTCGCGGTCGGGGCCGGTGAATTCGATGCCCATCGCCTCGACAAAGGCGCGCGGCGCCACCGACCCCAGCCGCGCAACGATGGTGTCGCAGGCAATGCGCTCATCGCCGTCGGGGGTTTCCAGCGTCAGCCAGCCCTCCTCGACCAGCTTGGGCTGCGTCTCGGTGCGGATGTCGATCGTGCCATTCTCGCCCGCCTCCGTCAGGTCGGCGACATTCTTCGCCTTGGCGCGCGCGAACTCCTTCGATCGGTTGAGGATGGTGACGCGATTCTCCAGCGCCTCCTCGGCGACGCCCAGCGCATTCTCGATCCCCGCGTCGCCCGACCCGACGACGGTGATATGCCTGTCCTTGAAATCCTCCGGGTCGTCGACCTGATAGATGATGTGCGGCAGGTCGTTGCCGGGGCAGCGCAGCCGGTTGGGATTGCCCTGGGTGCCGATGGCGAGCACGATCGCCTCGGCGGCGATCGTGTCGCCCTTCGCGGTCCTGATCTCGAACGCGCCTTTCGCGCCCGTTACTTCGACCACCTCGGCATTATAGACGACTTCGACCTTGCTGGCCGCCGCATCGGCGTCCCAGTCGGCAAGGATCGTCTCGCGCGCCGCCTCGCCGAAGCGGCAGTCGGAGCGCAGGTCGAGCCGTTCGGGCGTCGCGAGCACGCGCTTGCCCTTCTGATATTTGAAGATGGTGTCGGACAGATGGTCGGTCTTTTCGAGCAGCACATGGCTGAGCCCGAGCTGCGCGGCCCGCGCCGCGGCGCTGAGCCCCGCCGGGCCCGAGCCGATGATCGCGACCCGCACCAGCCCGCTCACGCGGCGGCTCCGATGGCGCTGACGCCGATCATGCAGACACCCATCACACAGACACAGGCACGCACGAGCACCCCTCCCCCTCGCCAGCCCCTTGGCGACCAATTTCGGATGCGACCCGGACTTATGCCCTGGACACGGAGCTATGCCCCCGAAAGCGGGAAGAGGTCAACCGGTGACGGATACAGAGGTGGAGGTCGGTTCGCGCCTCTTTTTTTCGTCACCCTGAACTTGTTTGGCAATTATACCCTTGGCATCCGTAAGCCTCCTTACTTCGTCATTGCGAGCGGAGCGAAGCAATCCAGAGCGGTTTGCGCGCACTCTGGATTGCTTCGCTCCGCTCGCAATGACGGGATGACGGATGCGAAAGCGATAAGCGCCAACTTGTTTCAGGGTCCATGGCCTGCCCTCGAAGGAAACGGGGCGGGAAATAGAGAAACCACGCCATGGATGCTGAAACAAGTTCAGCATGGCGAAGGAAGAAAGAAACCGGAAATTCAAGCCGGCCCGCCGCCGAAGATCGCCGCCGCCCTCTCAGGCCAGTTCGAACAGCGCCGCGATCTTGTCCGACGCCACCGGTTCGAAGCGCGACCAGCCGTCGGGGCCGAGCCGTTCGAGCGGGCGGAAGCGCGCCTTATAGGCCATGCGGGTCGACCCTTCGATCCAGTAACCGAGATAGACATAAGGCAGTCCGGCGCGCGCGGCGCGCTCGATATGGTCGAGGATGATCGTGGTGCCCAGCCCTTCGCGCGCGGGATGCTGCGCGTCGAAGAAGCTGTAGATCATCGACAGCCCGTCGCCCTGCCGATCGGTCAGGCAGCAGCCGACGAGGCGGCCGCGGCCGCCGTCGCTCGTCGGCTCGCGATATTCGATCATATAGCTGTCGACCGGGGTCTGCTCGACCATGTCGGCGAAATCCTGCTCGTCCATGTCGGCCATGCCGCCGTCGGGGTGGCGCGAGAGCAGATAGGCGCGCAGAAGCTGATATTGCTCGTCGGTCGCCCACGGCTTGCAGGCGGTGACGACAAGGTCGCGGTTGCGGCGCCGGTTGCGCTTCTGCGACTGGCTGGGGGCGAATTCGCCGGCGCGCACGCGCACCGACACGCAGGCCGAACAATCGGCGCAGCTCGGCCGATAGGCGACCGACTGGCTGCGGCGGAATCCGATCCGCCCCAGCGCGTCGTTGAGTTCGTTCGCATTGTTGCCGCTAAGCTCGGTGAACACCTTCCGCTCGGTCTTGCCCGCAATATAGGGGCAGGGCGCGGGGCTGGTCACGAAGAAGCGCGGAAAACGAAACGGCGCGGACACGGGTGCGGCTTCCTCCAGGGCTCGGCGGCGGACGGCTTGGGCGCCCCCCGACGCTTGGGTTGTCCCCGACTATGCCGCGCCCCGCCGATGGTGCAAAGTCAATTTACCAACTTCGCGGCGCCCGAAACGGCCAAAATGCAAATTTCCTGAATCGCCCGCTAACTCTTGTCCCGTTTTGAATCGGGTCGGAGTCCGTTCGCAAAGATGATCGCGCCTCCCCCGCATCCCAGAGGCGTCATTACGACCCCGGCGAAGCCCGGGGTCGCAATGACGAAGGGCGCCGGTTAACGCCAGTGGATCTGCGCTCCGGGTTCGATAAGCTCTTTGAGCTTCTGGAGCTCGGATATCAGGACGTCCAGGCTTTCGCGCTTGAAAACGAAGGGCAGTTCGGCCCCGCCGCGAAGCGTCATGAACAGCATCGGCTCATCCTGCGCCGTCTTCCCGGTCTGCATCCCGACCGGGCGGAGCAACTGCGCTTCGCGGTCCGGCCCGTCGCGCTTTTCGAATTCGGCGACCAGCGCGCCTGCCAGGACCGCGGAACATTCGGCGCCTACCTCAAAGCTGTGAAGCGCCTGATCCTCATCCTTCACGGTGAAGCGAACGCCGCCGTCCTTCGCCGACCATTCGACAACCTCGACATATTTCAATGCAAATTCCTCTTGATTCGACCATCATCGTGCAGACGAAGCGGGATCGTTCACTCCTTGGGGTAGAGGAGCCGCGCCGGACGGCGCTCGCGGGCCGTCTTGAACAGCGAATAGGTCTGCCCGACGATTTCGGTAACGCCCGAAATCGACGCCATATAGCTTTCGAGCTCGGGCGTCTTCTTCGCCTCGATCAGCCGCGTCGGCGCCGCCGGATCAGGGCCGTCGAACCGCACATAGAAAAGCGGTTCGCCGCGCCGCAGGATCAGGTCCTTCGCCGTGTCGTGCCACTCGAACGCCCACTGCAACGGGCGCGGCCAGATATCGATCGGAAAGCGGCCGCTGATCTGAATGCCCGGCCGGTCGGGCGTATAATGGAACAGGGGCGGATATTGGTTGACGTAGACCGGGTCGTCCGAAACGAAAACATAAGACGTCAGCATCTGCAGCACGGGGCGCTGCGGGTGGCGCCATTCGTGCCGCGGCTGGAACACGATCCACCGTTGCAGCGCCTCGGCACGAATCGGGCTCTTTTCTGCGAGCACATTCGTGATTTCCATCCCCCCGCCCGTCAGGTTGAGCCGCAGGTGCACGTCGATGGGGCAATTGATCACGAAGTGGCGGCGGTCGAAGTCCAGCACGGACGGGCATTGCCCGACCGATCGGGGGTCCTTGCTCTGCGACTCGATCCGCACCGGCCGCGGCGTGTCCCAGATGACGCTGGCGCCTTCGACATTGAGCAGCCAGCCGACGGTATAGGCGCGGGATTCGCTCGCCGCAGGCCCTTCGGAACTTGGCTCGGCTTCGGTCTCGGTGGCGCCCGCACCTTTCGAAAACAAATTCCTCAACATATGCGAACGGGCACCCTTCTCTCACCGCTGCGGGGACCAACGCATTACCGTATCGACCTCCCGAAGCATAGACGGGAGATTCGGACGGGGCGCGGCATCCCCGAACGGAAAAGCCGCGCCGGGCTTCCCCGTTCTGCCGTCACATCATCCATATCCCTTCAGCTCGTCGCCGGTCAGCGTCGCGACGTGCAGCACGTTGGTAGACCCCGGGGTGCCGAAGGGGACGCCGGCCATCATCACCAGCTTCGCGCCGGCCTGCCCGATGCCGTGGCGCAGCGCCATGCGCTTGCCCTTGGCGATCATCTCCTCGAAGCTGCCGATATCCTTGGTCGGCACCGCATGCGCGCCCCACAGGAGGCCCATGCGCCGCGCCGCGTCGCGCTTCGGGGTCAGGACGAGCAGCGGCGCGCCGGGCCGCTCGCGCGCGACGCGCCGCGCGGTCGAGCCCGAGGCGGTGAAGCAGATGATCGCGTCGGCGCCGATCGTGTCGATGATGCTCCCCGCCGCCTCGGCCAGCGCGTCGGCGGTCGTCGCGTCGGGAAAGGTCTCGGTGAAATGGAGGCGGCGGTAATAGTCGGGATCGCTTTCGACCGAGCGCGCGATCGAATCCATCATCGTCACCGCCTCGACCGGCCAGGCGCCCGCCGCGGTCTCGGCCGAGAGCATGATCGCGTCGGCGCCGTCATAGATGGCGGTCGCGACGTCGGACACCTCGGCGCGCGTCGGCGACGGCGAGACGATCATCGATTCGAGCATCTGGGTCGCGACGACGACCGGCTTGCCCATCCGCCGCGCGGTCGCGACGATGCGTTTCTGGAGCGGCGGCACCGCCTCCGGCGGCAGTTCGACCCCCAGATCGCCGCGCGCGACCATCGCGGCATCGGCGATCTCCAATATCTCCTCCAGCCGCGCGACGCCCGACGGCTTCTCGAACTTGACGAGCAGCGCCGCCTTGCCGCCGATCAGCCGCCGCGCCTCGGCGACGTCCTCGGGCCGCTGGACGAAGGACAGCGCGATCCAGTCGACATGCTGGTCGAGCGCGAAGGCCAGGTCCTTGCGGTCCTTCTCGGTCAGCGCGGCAAGCGGGACGACGACGTCGGGGACATTGACCCCCTTGCGATCCGAAATCCGCCCGCCGACCTCGACCAGCGTCTCGATGCGGCCGGGCTCGACCTTCTTCACGCGCAGCACCAGCTTGCCGTCGTCGATCAGCAGCCGCGTGCCCGGCTCGAGCGCCGCGAACAATTCGGGGTGCGGCAGGTGGACGCGGGTCGCGTCGCCCGGCGCCTTGTCCGAATCGAGGACGAAGCGCTTGCCCCTGACCAGTTCGGCCGGCCCCGCCTTGAAGGTGCCGACGCGCAGCTTCGGCCCCTGCAGGTCGACGAGGATCGTCGTCGGACGGCCGGTCTCCTTTTCCAGCGCGCGGATCGCGGCGATCGCCTGCGCATGGCCGGCGTGGTCGCCGTGGCTCATGTTGACGCGAAAGGCGTCGGCGCCGGCACGGTGCAGCGCCGCGATCATCGCGGGATTCGCGCTCGCTGGACCAAGGGTCGCCAGGATACGCACCTTGCGCCCGCGGGGGGTGAAACTCTGAACCACGATTGCTCCGCTTGCCTGTCTGCCTTCACCGTGGGCTTGGCATGGCGCGCCCGTCGCGCCAAGACAATTGCCGTATAGCTATTCATGGAGGAAGGAAAAAGCCGATGTCCTGCAGCGACGATCAGCCGACCGGAGCCGACGCGCTCGACACCCTCGACGATGCCGTCGCCGCAGCCGCCTTCCGCCGCCTCGTCCGCCTGCTGCAGCACCGCCACGACGCCGCCAACATCGACCTGATGGGTCTGGCCGGATTCTGCCGCAACTGCCTGGGGGACTGGATCGCGGAGGCGGGCGGCCTCGACAAGGAGGCGGCCCGCGCGATCGTCCACGGCATGCCCACCGCCGAATGGAAAGCGCGGTTTCACGTCGCCGCGACCCCCGAACAGCTCGCGCGGATGGAAGAAAGCATGGCCAAGAATCCCCGACCCCGCTAGGGCGTCGCCGAGGCGATTCTCGCCGACCCATCACCCCCATCCAGCGGAGTCACACATGAGCGAAGCCACCACTGCCGACGAACAATTGCGCCTTTTCATCGAGCGCATCGAGCGGCTGGAGGAAGAGAAAAAGGGTATCAGCGACGATATCCGCGACGTCTATAACGAATCCAAATCGCAGGGTTACGACCCCAAGATCATGCGTCAGATCGTGCGCCTCAGGAAGATGCCGGTCCACGACCGCAAGGAGATGGAAGCGATTCTCGACGTCTATAAGTCGGCGCTCGGACTCGAATAGGGCCGCGGTTGCCAAGCCCCGCCGCCTGGGGCAGGGTAGGCCCCATCCGACATCACAGCGACGAAAGGAGAGGTTCATCCCATGAGCTTCGACCTCACCCCCGACGTCAACCCGGCGCTTGCCGGCACCGCGGTCGTATGGGGCCTGCGCATCCTCTATGCCGCGGGCATCCTCGCGGTCGGCCTGTGGCTGGCCTTCTTCATCTCGAACGCGGTGCGGCGCCAGGCGGCCAGGCATCCGCGCATCGACGAGACGCTGGGCAGCTTCTTCGCGCTCGTCGTCCGCTACGCGATCATCGCCTTCGTGGTCATCGCGGTGCTCCAGAAATTCGGGGTCCAGACGGCCAGCCTCGTCGCCGCGCTCGGCGCCGGCGCGCTCGCGATCGGCCTCGCGCTGCAGGGCGCGCTCGGCAATGTCGCCTCGGGCATCATCATCGCCTTCATGCGCCCCTATCGCATCGGCGATTTCGTCGAGATCAACGGGCTGGAGGGCGAGGTCACCGACCTCGACCTCTTCTTCACCCAGCTCCAGACGCTCGACGACAAGCATGTCCATGTGCCCAACAGCCAGGCAGTCTCCAACCCCATCGTCAATTTCTCGCGCGACGGGGTGCGCCGCTGCATCATCGTCTTCGGCATCGGCTATGACGACGACATCGACCAGGCGGTCGCGGTGATCCGCGCTATCCTGACCGCCGACCCGCGCACCGCGAGCGAGCCGCCGCCATGGATCGGCGTCGACGAACTCGGCGAATATTCGGTCAATCTCTCGGCGCGCGCCTGGGTCGGCATCGCCGATTATTTCCAGTATCGCGCCGACATGCTGCACCGGGTCAAGGAAGCCTTCGACCGCGAAGGCATCGACATCCCCTATCCGCACGCGGTCGAGATGAGCAAGGGCGAGATCGAGCTGCGCCTGCCCCCGATCAAGCCGGCACCCGAACCGCACGTCGGCGCATAGCGTCCCCGGCGCATTCCGGGCTATATGCGGCCCCACCCAGCCATAAGAGGAAGGCCCGTCATGTTCAGCACCACCACCAACGCCGTCGAGGGCCGCCCGGTCCGCGACTATCTGGGCATCGTCACCGGCGAGGTCATCGTCGGCGCCAACATCTTCCGCGACCTGTTCGCCAGCATCACCGACATCGTCGGCGGGCGCTCGGGCAAATATGAGGACGTCCTCGCCCGCGCCCGCAAGGAAGCGCTGGGCGAGATGGAGGCCGAGGCCGCGAAACTGGGCGGCAATGCCGTCGTCGGGGTCGATATCGACTATGAGGTGCTCGGCCAGAACGGCTCGATGCTGATGGTGTCGGCCAGCGGCACCGCGGTCGTGCTCTAACGCGGCTGTTGTCTCGAAAAGTCCCGCACGCTAGGGCGGATCGACATTCAGAGGATGGCGAGCCGAAAATGGCGGGTTTTCGCGACCCGGAGCGCAGCGTGCTTTTGGCACGTGAGCACCGGAAGCGCGGAAAGCCGCCATTTGCAGGCCGCCAGAGCTGAATGTCGATCCGTCCTAGGGCGGCGCCACATTTTTCCATAATGATGGAGGTAGGCCGTGGCCGGCCATAGCAAATTCAAGAACATCATGCACCGCAAGGGCGCGCAGGACAAGAAACGCAGCGCCCTCTTTTCCAAGCTTGCGCGCGAAATCACCGTCGCGGCGAAGATGGGCCTGCCCGATCCCGACGCCAACGCGCGCCTGCGCGCCGCGGTCAACGCGGCCAAGGCGCAGTCGATGCCCAAGGACAATATCCAGCGCGCGATCGACAAGGCGTCGGGCGGCGAAGGCGATAATTACGAGGAGATCCGCTACGAGGGCTATGGCCCCGGCGGCGTCTCGCTGATCGTCGAGGCACTGACCGACAACCGCAACCGCACCGCGACCAACGTCCGCACCGCGTTCAGCAAGAATGGCGGCAACCTCGGCACCTCGGGCAGCGTCAGCCACGGTTTCGACCGGCTCGGCCTCATCAGCTACCCCGCCGGCGCGGGCGATGCCGACACGGTGTTCGAGGCGGCGCTCGACGCGGGTGCCGACGACGTCGAATCGTCCGAGGACGGCCATGACATCTGGACCAGCGTCGATGGCCTGCACGAGGTCGCGAAGGCGCTCGAGGCCAAGCTGGGCGAGGCCGAGGGCGTCAAGCTGGCGTGGCGGCCGACGCTGAAGAGCGAGGTCGCCGACGAGGCGACCGCGCAGACGCTGTTCAAGCTGATCGACACGCTCGACGACGACGACGACGTCCAGACCGTGTGGGGCAATTACGAGATTCCCGATGCGGTGATGGAGAAACTGGGGTGAATCTATCCCCCCTCCCCTTCAGGGGAGGGGCCGGGGGTGGGGGCCATCGGCCCCGCGCAACCTCGACAGCCCCCACCCCAACCCCTCCCCTGAAGGGGAGGGGCTTCCGGTCATGATCATCCTCGGTCTCGACCCTTCGCTCTCTTGCACCGGCTGGGGCGTGATCCGCGTCGAGGGCAGCCGGATCAGCCACGTCGCCAACGGCCAGGTCAAGACCGACGCCAAGGCCGCGCTGCCCGACCGGCTCGCGCATCTCGATACGGTGCTCGCGGCGGTCATCGCCGATCACGCGCCGGTCTCGGCCGCGGTCGAAGAGGTGTTCGTCAACGACAACCCGCAATCGACGCTCAAGCTCGCCCACGCGCGCGGCGTCGCTTTGCTCGCCTGCGCGCGCGGCGGGCTGCCGGTCGCCGAATATGCCCCCCGCCTCGTCAAGAAGGCGATCGTCGGCACCGGCGGCGCCGCCAAGGAACAGGTGCAGGCGATGCTCCGCGTCCTGCTCCCCGGCGCGAAGATCGCGGGGGCGGATGCCGCGGACGCGCTGGCGGTGGCGATCTGCCACGCCAACCACCGGCCGCGCGTCTGAAAAATCTCACCCAAAGACGCGAAGGCGCGAAGAAAAAGAAATCTCACACAAAGACACAAAGATGCCGGCTTCGACCGCGACATCGCGCCTTCACGCGATCGAGGCGGAATACCCTGCCGGACTTCGTCCGGCCTTCAAACGAAGGCTTCGTCATAGACCGACGCCAGCACAAAGAACTGCCCCCTTCGTGTCTTTGTGTGAGAATATCTTCTATTCCTACTTCGCGCCTTTGCGCCTTTGCGTGAGACATTTCCCCTTCCTTGTTCCCTTTTCATTCCCGCCGCGCTACGCACGGCCCCATGATCGCGAAACTCACCGGACGGCTCGACAGCAGCGGCGCAGGCCATGCGGTGATCGACGTCGGCGGCGTCGGCTATCTGGTCGAGGCGTCGGCGCGCACGCTCGACGCATTGGGGGCAGTCGGCAGCGACGTCACCGTCCACACCGAAATGCTGGTCGGCGAGGATTTCCTGCGCCTGCTCGGCTTCGCCCGCGCCGAGGAACGCGACTGGTTCCGCCTGCTGACCAGCGTCCAGGGCGTCGGCACCAAGGTCGCCCTCGCCATCCTGTCGGCGCTCGAGATCGGCGAGTTGCAACGCGCGCTCGCGAGCAGCGACAGCGCGATGATCGCCCGCGCCAACGGCGTCGGCCCGAAGCTCGCGCAGCGCATCACGCATGAACTCAAGGACAAGGCCGGCGCGCTCGGCGGGATCGCGGGTTCGAATCCCTCCGCCTCCGCCTCATCGGGCCCGCTCGGCGACGCCGTCGCCGCCCTCACCGGCCTCGGCTTCAAGCCCGGCGAGGCAAGCACCGCCGTGGCCGCCGCCAGCGAGGAACTCGGCGCCGGCGCAAGCCTCGACGCGCTGGTTCGGGTGGCGCTCAAAAAAGCGGCGAAATGACCGAGGCCGTCCGCCACGCCTCCTGCCGCTGCGGTCAGGTTCGCATGACCTGCACCGGCGAGCCGATCCGCGTGTCGGTCTGCCATTGCCGCGAGTGCAAGGCGCGGAGCGGCAGCGCCTTTGCCGCACAGGTCCGTTTCCCCGCCGGGCAGGTCCGCATCAATGGCGAAGAAAAAGCGAAGATGTGGCAATATACCGGCGCCAGCGGCAACACCGCCGACTTCTTCTTTTGCGGCACCTGCGGTTCGGGCGTCTGGTATCGGGCGCGGCCCTATCATGACGCCTATGCGATCCCGCTCGGCAATTTCGAACCCGGCCACGGCTTCGTGCCCGATTATTCGGTTTACGAGGAGCGGATGGAACCTTGGGTTTCGATCGCAGGCGACGGGATCGAGCATTATGATTAATGACTAGAGGCCGCCCCATCTCTCTCGTCACCCTGAACTTGTTTCAGGGTCCATGGCCCAGCGGCCCGCGGGAATGCACCCAATGACGGACTCGATCACCACCCCCATCCGCACCCCCGAGGACGCCGACGCCGCGCTGCGGCCCAAGTCGCTCGCCGAATTCGTCGGGCAGGCGGCGGCGCGCGAGAATCTGCGCATCTTCATCGAGGCGGCGAAGGCGCGGGGCGACGCGCTCGACCATGTGCTCTTCTTCGGCCCGCCGGGCCTCGGCAAGACGACGCTGGCGCAGATCGTCGCGCGCGAACTCGGCGTCGGCTTCCGCTCGACCAGCGGGCCGGTCATCGCCAAGGCGGGCGACCTTGCGGCGCTGCTCACCAATCTCGAGGACGGCGACGTGCTGTTCATCGACGAGATTCACCGGCTCGCACCCGCAGTCGAGGAAATCCTCTATCCGGCGATGGAGGATCGCGCGCTCGACATCATGATCGGCGAGGGGCCGTCGGCGCGCTCGGTGCGGATCGACCTGCCCAAATTCACCCTCGTCGGCGCGACGACGCGGCAGGGGCTGCTGACGACGCCGCTGCGCGACCGGTTCGGCATTCCGGTACGGCTCAATTTCTACACCCATGCCGAGCTCGAGCAGGTGATCGGCCGCGCCGCGCGCCTCCTCGGCCTCGCCATCGCGTCCGACGGCGCGCTCGAGATCGCGAAGCGGTCGCGCGGAACGCCGCGCATAGCCGGGCGGCTGCTGCGCCGGGTGCGCGACTTCGCGACCGTCGCGGGGGCGGCAACGGTCGGTGCGAAGGTTGCCGACGCGGCGCTCAACCGGCTGGAGGTCGACGCGCTCGGCCTCGACGCGATGGATCGGCGCTATCTCACTATGATCGCAGACATTTATGGCGGCGGACCGGTGGGGGTCGAGACGCTCGCCGCGGGGCTTTCGGAACCGCGCGACACGATCGAGGACGTGATCGAACCCTATCTGCTCCAGATCGGCCTGATCGCCCGCACCGCGCGCGGGCGTTGCTTAAACGCAAGTGCTTGGAAACATTTGGGAATATCACCTCCCACCGGTACGCAGGACAGCCTGTTCGACCCCCAGGGCGGATGACGCTGCGCGGCACTTTCGCCAACTTCCGCACGTTTTCGCCACCAATCGCCGCGCGACTGCGACGAATCGCGGATCGGGGCTTTGCGACGAGTCGTGCAGCGGCTATCGCTCGTCGGCGATGACCCAGGCCCCTCCCCCTTTCGTCCCCGGCGCCTTCGTCGGCGCGGCGCATCATTACCGGGCGCGCGTCTATTTCGAGGACACCGACCTGTCGGGCATCGTCTATCACGCCAATTATCTGCGCTATATGGAGCGCGCGCGGTCGGACATGCTGCGCCTCGCCGGCATCGACCAGCGCGCGGCGATGGAGGCGGGCGACGGCGCCTGGGCGGTGACCGACCTCGCGATCAAATACCGCCGCCCCGCGAAACTCGACGACGACCTGCTCGTCGTCAGCACCGTAGAGGCGGTGCGCGGCGCCAGCGTTATGATCGCGCAGCGCATCCTTCGCCGGGCTGAGACGTTGACCGACGGGCGCGTCACCGCCGCCTTCCTGTCGCCCGACGGCCGGCCGCGCCGCCAGCCGGCGGGCTGGGCCGACCGATTCACCGCCATCATGAATGGAGAGACCATCCCTTGCTAGACAATATCTCGCTGGCCGCGGACGCGGCGACCCTGTCCCCCGTCGCGCTGTTCCTGCACGCCGACTGGATCGTCCGCATCGTGATGATCGGGCTGCTGCTCGCGTCCATCTATGTCTGGGCGGTCATCTTCGCCCACGGCCGCGGCACCGGCAAGACGATGCGCGCCTCGGAGCGGTTCGAGCGCGATTTCTGGCGCGCGGGCAATATCGACAAATTCTATGACGAGAACGGCCGCGAGGAACTGCCGAGCGCGAAGGTGCTGGGCGCCGGCATCACCGAATGGCGCCGCTCGACCGCCGGCAAGACGGTCGACCGCGACGGCACGCGCGAGCGGCTGGCGGTCGCGATGAACGCCGCGATCGAGGGCGAGGTCGACCGGCTGGCGGAGAAGATCGGCACGCTCGCGACGATCGGCGCGGTCGCGCCCTTCGTCGGGCTGTTCGGCACCGTCTGGGGCATCATGCGCGCCTTCACCGCGATCGCGGCAGAGAATAACAGCAGCCTCGCCGTGGTCGCGCCGGGTATCGCCGAGGCGCTGTTCGCGACCGCGATCGGTCTGTTCGCCGCCATCCCGGCCGTCATCGCCTACAACGCCTTTTCGCAGCGGCTGAACCGCCTCGAATCGCGGCTCGGCCGCTTCGCCGACGGACTGCACGCAACGTTCAGCCGCGAGCTGGAGGTCGAAGCCTGATGGCGATGAGCGGACCATCGGGCGGCGCAGGCCGGCGGCGCGGGCGCGGCGGACGCCGCACGCCGATGTCGGAGATCAACGTCACCCCGCTCGTAGACGTGATGCTGGTACTGCTCATCATCTTCATGGTCACCGCCCCCCTGCTCGCCTCGGCGGTGCCGGTGAACCTGCCCGACAGCCGCGCCAAGCCGATCGACACCGAGGAGCAGGACCCGATCCAGCTCTCGATCAAGGGCGACGACACCCTCTATATCGGCGAGGAAGAAGTCCGCGAGACCGAACTGCCCGCACGGCTCGAGGCGATCGCGGCGGCCGACGCGAACAGCGAAAACCCGCGCCAGATCATGCTGCGCGCCGACAAGTCGCTCGACTATGGCCGGGTGATGCGGGTGATGGGCGAACTCAACCGCGCCGGACTGACGCGCATCGCGCTGGTCACGACGGGTTCAGAAACCGACCGATAGGCTGGGAAAATGGCCGTACAGGCATCACGGGGCATGGAAAGGAACGGCGTCGCTATCGCGGTGGCGCTGCACGTCGTCGTGATCGCGCTCCTCTCGGTCCAGTGGACCGCGGGCGACCGCCGCTTCGACAATCCGCCGATGGAGGTCGACCTGATCGCGGAGACCGCGGCGACCTCGACCGCGCCCGAAATCAGCGAGCTGCCGCCCGCCGCACGGCTGGGCGAGGAATATTCGGACGAAATCTATACGCCCGATCCTGTGCCGACGCCGCCCGTCCCCGAACCGATCGCGCAGCCCGAACCCGCGCCTGCGCCGAAGCAGGCGACGCGCCCCACGCCCGCACCGCCGAAGAAGAAGCAGCCCGCCGCGGAGAAACCCACGCCGAAGCCGACCCCCAAGGCGACGCCGAAGAAGAGCGCGGCGCGCCCGACCGGCCGGCTCGACGGCATCGCCGAAGGCTTGTCCAAATCGCAGCCAAAGCAGGCGTCGAGCCGCGGCGCACCCGCCGCCGCGACCGCGGCCGAGGTTCGGCGCTCGATCGACGTCAGCATCAAGGCGGCGGTCAAGCCGCGCTGGGATAGCTGCCGGGTCAGCGGGGTCGACGTCGACCAGCTCAAGACGGTGGTCAAGTTCCGCCTCAGCCGCTCCGGCGGGCTCGCCGGCTTCACCAGCGTGACGACCACGGGCGAAAATGCCAGCAACAAGTTCCAGGCGCAGCGCCATCAGGAGTGCGCCAAACGCGCGGTCGAGCTCGCCGCGCCCTTCGACCTGCCCGAAGACGAATATGACTTCTGGCAGAATTACACGCTCGATTTCATCAAGAGGTAAGAGACATGCCCTTTCGCACCAGTCTTTCGCTCGCCCTGCTGCTGACCGCGGCGCCCGTTCTCGCGCAGGAAGCGGCGCCGACCCCGCCCACCGTCGTTCCGACCGAGCCCCGCGAGACGATCGAGGGGCAGCTATCGCAGGAGCGCACCGTCATCGCGGTTCCCGCCTTCGCGACCCCGTCGGTCACCACCGTCGCTGGCCTGCGCACCGACACTCTGGGTCGGCAGATCGGCGAGGTCATCGCCGCCGACCTCGAGCGCAGCGGCCTCTACGCGCCGCTCGGGCCGGGCAGCGTGCGGGCGATCACCATGGCCGAGGTCACCGCACCGCGCTTCGCCGACTGGAAGGCGCGCAATGCGGAGAATGTCGTCCACGGTTTCGTCCGCGCGACCGGCACCGGCGGCTTCATCGTCGGCTGCTATCTCTATGACACCGCGCTCGGCAGCGAACTGGTGCGCCAGGGATTCGAGATCCAGCCCGGCGACTGGCGCCGCGCCGCGCACAAATGCGCCGACGCCATCTATTCGCGCCTGTCGGGCGAGGCGCCCTTCTTCGACAGCCGCATCGCCTATATCGCCGAGAGCGGGCCGAAGGGGAACCGCGTCAAGCAGCTCGCGATCATGGATTCGGACGGCGGCAACCACAAATTCATCACCAACGGCCAAGCGCTGGCGATCAGCCCGCGCTTTTCACCCGACTACAAGAAGATCGTCTATGTCAGCTATCTGAACAACCGCGTCCGCGTGTTCATCTATGACGTGGCGGCGGGGACGCAGAAGCTGGTGACCGAAAGCGGCAACGCGACCTTCGCGCCGCGCTGGTCGCCCGACGGGCGGCAGATCCTCTATTCGATGGCGGTCGGCGGCAATACCGACATCTATCGCATCTCGGCCGACGGCGGCACGCCGGTGCGCCTGACCAACGCGCCTGGGATCGACGTCGGCGGCAGCTTCTCGCCCGACGGCAAGAAGATCGTGTTCGAAAGCGACCGCTCGGGCGGCCAGCAAATCTATACGATGAACATCGACGGATCGCAGCAGCGGCGGATCAGCTTCGGCGGCGGGCGCTATGCGACCCCCGAATGGTCGCCGCGCGGCGACCTGATCGCCTTCACCAAAATGGGTGGCGGCGAATTCCGCATCGGGGTGATGACCCCGTCGGGCGGAGGCGAGCGGATGCTGACCAACAGTTGGCAGGACGAAGCGCCGACCTGGTCGCCGAACGGGCGCGTGATCCAGTTCTTCCGCACCACGCCGGGCCGTACCGGCAAGTCGACGATCTGGCAGGTCGACCTGACCGGCGTGAACCTGCGCCGCCTGCCGACCCCGCGCGACGGCTCCGACCCGAGCTGGGGCCCCATCCTGCCCTAGCGGCAAGCGGAACCAAAAGCCGCGACTGGGGTTGCAATTACTATTCTAACGTGGGTTAATTCCCCGCTCCATCCCATTGAAGACGACAACAGAAGAGGACCCATGCCATGACGATACGTAGAACGACCGCCATGCTTGCAGCCGTCGCCATGCTGGCGGTCGGCGCCTGCGCCAAGAAGGCGCCCGAGGAACTGCCGCCCGCCCCCGAGGGTACCGACACCGGGTCCACCGACACCGGTATCGGCAACGCCGTGATTCCGGGATCGCAGCAGGACTTCGTTGCCAATGTGTCGTCGGACCGCATCTTCTTCGATTTCGACCAATATAATGTCGATGCCGAGGATCAGGCTACGCTACGCAGCCAGGCGCAGTGGCTCCAGCGCAACCCCGCCGTCCGCGTGACGCTGGAGGGTCATGCCGACGAACGCGGCACCCGCGACTATAATATCGCGCTCGGTGAGCGCCGCGCCAATGCGGCGAAGAATTATCTCGCCTCGCTGGGCATCGATCCGTCGCGGATCAACGTCATCAGCTATGGCAAGGAACGCCCGGCGGCGCTCGGATCGAACGAGGAAGCCTGGGCGCAGAACCGCCGCGCGGTGACGGTCGTTATAGGCCGCTGATCAACGGCCACAGCGGCACCGCGGCGAAGGCCGCGGCGCAGGCGAAGACACCGAAGGGGACCCGTTGCTCGGCGAGCGGCGGGTCCCCTTTTCGTTGGGCGGCAAGCGCCCAGCCGATGCCGCCGAGACTGGCGAGCAGCAGCATCAACGGCAAGGCCTGCCAGCCGAGCCAGGCGCCGATCGCCGCGACGAGCTTCGGATCGCCGCCGCCCATGCCTTCCATCCCGCGCCAGCGGCGATAGGACCAGGCGGCGAGCGCCAGCGATCCGCCGCCCGCAAGCGCCCCGATCCAGCGATCGCCGAGCGTCGTGTCTAGGAGCGGACCGGCGAACAGCAGGCCGGCGATCGCTAGCAGTGCATTGAGCCGGTCGGGCAACCAGAAATGCCGCGCGTCGAGCAGCGCGAGCGGCAGCAGCAGCCAGCCGAACAGCGCCCACAGCCACCCCGTCACCCCCGGCATCAGCGCCAGGGCGCCGGTCCCGATCAGGCCGGATGCCAGTTCGACGCGGCCGTGGAACGGGTCGATCGGTGCGCCGCAGCGGCGACACCGTCCGCGCATCAGCATCGCCGACAGCAGGGGAACGAGGTCGCGCGCGCCGAGCGGCCGGCCGCATCCGTCGCACTGCGATCGCCCGAGGACCGAACGATCCGAAGGCCAGCGCAGCACCAAAGTCGCGATGAAGCTACCGAAGACAACGCCGAGCGCGGCCGCCAGAGCGACGCCCGCGCCCCACGGCAAGGCGTCCGGAACCGACATGTCAGAAGCGGCCGGCGGTCGTCAGCCCGAACCCGTCCGGTCCCGCCTTGAATCCGATCGCGGCGAGGGTAGCGGCCATCGCCGGGTCGTCATCGACGCGGATCGCGAACCGCGCGCGCCACGTACCCTTGCCGTCGAACGTCAGCGTCAGCCGTTCCATCCCCGACTGGCTGGCGAGCGCCGCCTGCGCGCGGCCGTCGGCGCAGCGCAGCGGCCCCGACAGACCGCGTGAGAGGTCGAGCCCAGCGATCGGGACTGCGACCGCGAGTTGCAGGCGGCCGCCTGCCTGGGCGCACCGGCCGTCGGCATCGAAGCGCAGCGTCGCGCCCTCGAAACGCAAGCTGTCGACGGGAATCGGGCCGAGACCTCCGGCGAGCGTCGCGACCCCGTTGACGTCCGATACCCCGCGCGGATGGCTGCCGTGGAGGCGGCCCGAGAGAGCGCCGAGGCGCTCGTCGCTTCGCGCGAAGGCAAGGTCGACATCGCCGGTCAGCAAGGCGAGCGGCGACAGGCTGGCGGCCACCGTGCCGAGCGGCAGCGCGCCGAGCCGCGCCTCGACCAGCTCGCCCGACCAGATCGACCCGCGAACCTCGCGCGCCGCGATGCCGGCCTCGCCCGCACCCGCCCAGGCAAGCGCGAGACGCATCGGAAAGGTCAGGGCGATCAGCACCAGCGCGAGCAGCAATGCCGCGCCCAACCAGAGCCTGCGTGCGCGACTCATGGCGCGGCCCTCCGAAGCTCGGCGGTCATGCCGACGGTGCCGTCGGCGGCGGGCGTGATGCTGAGCTGGTCGACGATGAAACCCTGTCCTTCGAGCGCGGCGAGCCAGTCGGTGAGGACCGGCGCCTTGGCCGTCGCGATTGCGATGGTCGCCTGATCGGTCCCGCGCGCCTCGTTGCGATCGAGCGTCAGCCCGATCTCGCCCGCCGACTGGGCGAGAAACTGGTCGATCGGGGCGGCATCGGTCGCCGCCGCAACCGTTTTCGCGGGGCGCCGCGCCAACAATTGCGCCTTGGCAGCGACGCGCCCTTCCCTTTCTATCGCGGTCCTGTGATCGGCCTCGAGGCTCGCGAAGGCGGCATAGGTCGGACGGCCGAGCGCCCAGAACAGCGCGCCGAGCGTGAGCAGCGCCGCAACACCGACGAGCCAGCGCTCGCGCTGCGACAATCCTGCCCACCAGTTTCGTATCCGTTCGCTCATGGCACCGCTCGCACCGTGATATTGGCCATCTGCTGCCCGTCGGTGCCCGCCATCGGCTGCGCGGTGACGCGATAGCCGCGTGCCTGCAGCGCAAGCAGCACCTGGTTGAGATCGTCGACCCGCGGCGCCGCGAGCGTCGTCGTCAGCGTGCCGTCGGTGCGGTGCGACAGCGATTTGAGCGTCACGCCCGGCGTGTCGCGCATCGCACCGAAGAGCGCCGAAGCCGGCACCGAAAAGGCGAGCGGCCCGCCGCCCGCCGCGGCGAGGCGCCGGTCGAGCTCGGCCTCGGCCGCCGCGGCGTCGGGCGCGGTCACCCCCGCCTTCTTCGCCGTTGCGACAACGGCTTCGTCGGCGCGGCGCGTGTCGGACGCGAGTCTTAGCGCGTGGACGAGCGGAATCGCCAGGCTGACGAGGACGAGCGCGGCGAGCAGGCGCTTGCCGAGCCGCAGCAGCGCCGGGTCGAGCGCCCAGCGCCGCTTCGGCCTCCACGCGCCGCTGAGGAGATCGAGCGGCGGCGCGGCCAGCGAGAGGAGCAGCGCCTCGCGCATCACATCGGGATCGAGCGGCGCGATGTCGCGACCGGCGGCGATCAACGGGTCGAGCGCGGGGTCGGACACATAGGCGCGGTCGGCGGTGCGTATGATCTGTTCGCCGCCGACCTCGGCCGACCAGAGCGCGTCGGGTTCGGGCGGCGGCACCGTCGCGGCGGCGGGCAGGATCGCCGCCACCTCCAGCTCGCGCGCCGCAAGCCAGACGGTCCAGGCGGTCATCGCCGCGTGGCTCGTCACCGCGACCGGCACCGCCTGCCCTGCCGACGCGGGCGTGCCGGCGACGACGTGCAGGCTTGCGGGGTCGCCGAGGCTGTCCCGCAATGCCTCGATCCGCGCCGCGGCGGCCGCCTGCGCGGGCGCGGCGTCGGGGAAATGGTGCCAGCGCAGCGGGACGTCGGCGGCGGGCGCAAGCGCGATCAGCCGGTCGTCGCTCTCGACCGCGTCGTCGGAACGTTCCCAGGCGTCGACCCAGCCGTCGTCCTGCCCCGAATCGACGATCGCCCCGTCTTCGACGCGCAGCCAGGCGACATCGGCGGGCGCATCGGAACCATCGAGCGCCGATAGCGGCGGCAGCCAGAGAAGGAAGCTGCGGGCCACGTCAGTCGCTCTCGCCCCAATCGCGCCGCACGATCGCCGGCGGCGCGGCGCCCGCGGCGGGGGCACCGCCCCAGGCATCGATGAGCGAATTGGCTGTCAAATCCCCGTCCCCCAGCGTCACTTGCGTCCTGAGCGCGAGCCAGCGGCTGGTCACCCCGGCCTGCGTGGCGACATCGTCGCGCGGCTTGATCTGTGCGAGCGGCCCGGCCGCCCAGAATCGCACGCTGCTGCCATAGCCGCCGACGGGCCGCGCCGCCAGCACCGCACGCGCGTCCGCAAGGCCGAGCTTGCCCGGCAGCAGCATCGCGAGCAGCGGCGCCTGTGCGGGGGCGAGCGTGTTGACGTTGAGCTGCACCGGCTCGGCGACCGGCAGCACGCACAGCCAGGGCTTGAGCCGCGCATAGATTTTCGGCGTAACGCCGCGCACCGCGCGCAATTCGCTGACATCGGCCATCTTGCGGTTGGCGGGCAGATAGCTCGCCTGCAACGCGCGATAGACGCCGTCCTCGGCGCCTTGCCGGCCTTCGTTGCCGTCACTGTCAATCCAGTCGGCGGCGGCGCCCGCAATGCCCTGCGCCACTCCGCGATCGATGCCGAGCAGCACCATCAGCTCGGTGAACTGGCCGACCGCGCCGGCCCGCTGGCTGAGCCGGCCGGGCACGGTTTCGGCGGCGAGGCTGTTGAGGTTGAAGCAATTGTTGGCGTCGGTCAGCCGTGCCGTTCCCTGCCCGCCGGGCAGCGGCAGCACGAAATCGCGACCGAGCCAGTTGCCCGCCAGCGTCAATTTGGCCGGATCGCGCGCCACGAGATCGGCGACGCGGCGCAGCGCGATCTGCTCGGCGGCGAAGCTGTAGGCACGCCCCTGATCGACCGCGGCGGCGCTTCCCGCAATGCGCGTCGCGAGCGTCAACCGGTCGAGCGCGGTCGCCGCGATCACCGCCATCACCGCGACGAGCAGCAGCACGGTCAGCAGCGCGGCGCCGCGCTCGGCCTGCGGCGGGCGGGTCACGGCGCGGGACTTTCGGGAGCCGGCGGCAGCGGCGGCGTCGGCGCGGTCAGGAACAGCATGGTCAGCGGCTCACGCCCGGCGCGCGTCAGCCGCACTTCGACCGCGCGCGGCAGACGATCGTCGGGGTCCGAAGACCAGGTCGTGCTCCAATTTCCGTCGGCGCCGCGATAGCGCACCGCGACGCCGGTCACGTCGGCAACGAGCCGGTCGCCCGCGCCGAGCGGCGTGCCGTCGAGCATCGGCTGGGTCGCGCGGCGCCATTCGCCGGTCATCAGCGCATAGCCGACGCGCTCGATGCCCGGACGCGGTCCGCCATCGACATTGGCCGCGCCGGCATGGACGAAGGCAAAGCCGGTCGGCGAACCGAGGAAGGCGGGCACCGCCTCGCCCGAGGGGCCGCGCGTCGACCGTGGCAGCGCCTGCGCAAGGTCGTTGGCCATGACCGCGCGCAGCCGATTGATCCCGCCCATCGCCTTCAGCCGCGCCTGCACCGTGTTCTGCGTGTCGACGCTGCTGCGCAGGAGGCTGACGCCCATTGCCGCGATGGCGGCGAAGATCGACAGCGCGATCAGCATCTCGACGAGCGTAAAGCCGTTTCCGCCCTTCTCCGCCGTTCGCCCTGAGCTTGTCGAAGGGCCGTTCCTTCTTCTGACGCCGCCAGAAGGACGGTGCTTCCCCCGGACGTGATCCGGGATCGGCACGACCGGAGAGAGGGGACAGAGAAGGGCCCTCATCGCGACGGCCGGATGATCGTCAGCACCGCCTGCCCACGCCCGCTTTCGGGCCGAACCGTCAGGTCGATGCGGAGCAGGCTGTCGTCGGCGGTCTTTGCGACGCGCTGCTCGATGCGCCAGGTCCGCCCGGCGTTGGCGACGCTGCTCGCGCTGGTGCCGATCGTCGGCGGCGCGGGGTCGGTCCATAGCTCGACCGCGCGATTCTGCGCAACGATGCCCGCGATCGTGCTTTCGTCGAGATCGCCCGCGCTGCGTACCGCATAGGCGTCGAGCCGCACCAGCGTCAGCGCCGCGATGGCGATGATGCTGAGCGCAACCAGCATTTCGAGAAGGGTGAAACCTCCTTCGCCGGGAAGCGGCCCCTCATTCGCCACGGCTGACTTCTCCCGCCGCGGAGACGTGTACAACCTCACGCGCATCGCCGCCGCTGAGCATGACGGCCTGCGGCGTCGGGCTGGTGCCGACACGGTCGAAGAGAATGCGCGCGACACCCTGCCCGCCGCCGGCCGCGACACGCACGTCGGATGGCCAGCTTCGCCGTTCGAAGGCACGGCCGGGAAGCGGCTCCCACGCGCCGTCGATGCGGCGCGCGAAGCCATAGCCCGACGGTGCGAGGTCGACCGCGACACTGCGTCCCTCGATCACCGCGATATCGCGCGCGGCAGCGAGGCGGGCGGCGAGCCGGTCGGCCTCGCTGCGCACATGCTGCTCCTCGCCCGGAATGGTGAGCACGACCGCCGCCGCGGCGAGCGCGAGGATCGCGAGCACGACCATCAGTTCGACGAGCGTGAAGCCGTTCGGCCGCGGGCGCTTAACTGTCGGCGCGGATATCCGCATTCTCGTCGGTCCCGCCGGGGGCGCCATCGGCGCCGAACGACCAGACGTCGAACGCCGCTCCGCTCGCCCCCGGCGCCTGGTAATTATAGGGGCGGCCCCACGGGTCGGCGGGCAGCTTCTTGATGTAGCCGCCGCGGCGATAGCGTTCGGGCTGCGCGAGCGCGGGCGGCGCGGTGACGAGCGCGTTCAGCCCGTCGCCGCTCGCCGGATAGGTCAGATTGTCGAGCCGATATTGTTCGAGCGCATTTTCCAGCGTCGCGATATCAGCCTTCGCCTTGGTCACCATCGCCTTGTCCTGGCTCGGCAGGACGTTGATCATCACGACCGTGGCGAGCAGGCCGATGATGAAGATCACGACCATCAGCTCGGTCAGGGTGAAGCCGCGCTCGTCGCTCTTGCGCCGGCGGTGAGCGGGCCGCGACGGATCGAACATCAGGCGGAGGAAAAGCTGCATCAGCGACATTTATTATAGTCCTGCAAGATTCTGCAACTGAAGGATCGGAAGGAGGATGGCGAGGATGATGAGGGCGACGCACGACCCCATAAGCACAATTATGACAGGTTCGAGTAAGGCCATCGAAGCGGCCGTAAAACGGTCGAACTCGCGCTCCAGATAGTCGGCGGCGCGTTCGAGCATCGTCTCCAGCCGCCCCGCGCTCTCGCCGCTCGCGGTCATGTAGACGAGCAGCGGCGGAAAGATGCCGGCATCGCGTAGCGCCGCCGACAGGCTGCCGCCCGCGCGCACCCGGTCGACGAGCCCGGCGGTTGCGCCGGCGAGCGCGGCGTTGCGGATCGTCGGTACCGTCAGCCGCAGCCCCTCGACGAGCGGCAGGCGGCTCGACACCATCGTCGCGAGGGTGCGCGCGAATCGCGCCGCATACAGATCGCGCAGCAGCCGGCCGAGGAGCGGCAGGCGAAGCAGGCGCGCATCGACGCGCGCCTTGAAGGCCGGGCGGCGCATCGCCCGGATCCAGCCGAAGGTTGCGGCAGCAAGCTGCAGTGCGACGAGCCACCACCAGCTTGCGGCGAAACCCGAAATCGCGATTACCGCGCGGGTCAGGAAGGGAAGCTGCTGGCCGACGTCGGTGAACTGCTCGACGACGCGCGGGACGACGAAGATCATCAGCGCCGCGACGACGCCGATCGCGACGACGGCGAGGACGAGCGGATAGGCGAGCGCGGCGATCAACTTGCCGCGCACCTCTGCCTGGCGTTCGAGCAGGTCGGCGAGGCGGGCGAGGATGACCGTCAGGCTGCCTGTCGTCTCGCCCGCCGAGACCATGGCGCGATAGAGCGGCGGAAAGCTCGCCGGCTGGCGCGCCATCGCGTCGGCGAGCCGGCGGCCTTCGAGCAGACCGGCATGGACGTCGCCGATCACCGTGCGTGCGCTTTCGGCCTCGCTCTGGCGAGTCAGCGTGCGCAACGCCTCTTCGAGCGGCGCGACCTCCGCAAGCGTTGCGAGTTGGCGGGTGAAGAGCGCGAGATCCTTCCGGCTCAGGCGGGTCTTGCGCAAGGCGAGCAGCGAGCGGCCCCGCGCCGGACGGGCGCCCGCGGGCTCGACCGCAAGGATGTGGAACTTGCGTGCGACCAGGTCGGCGCGCGCGGCATCGTCGTTCGCCGCGGCCAGCCGGCCCGTGCGCTCGCGGCCCCTGGGGTCGATCGCCACATAGCGATAATCAGGCATCGACATCCTCGCGCCGCGCGACGCGGATCGCCTCCTCGGGCGTCGTCAGTCCCCTGGCGACCATCGCGCGCGCGGCACTGGCCAGCGTCGGCGCCTTCAGGAAAGCATGCTTCGCGATCATCGCCTCATCGCCGCCGGCATAGATGTAGCGGCGCACCGTTTCGTCGACCTTGATCGCCTCGAACACGCCGATGCGGCCCTTGAACCCGGTGTGGCCGCACTGGTCGCACCCCCTGGGCTTCCAGATGACGGTGCCGATGTCGAGGCCGAGCATCGCGGCGACGCTGTTGTCGGCCTGCACCGGCTCGCGGCAATGGTCGCAGAGCTTGCGGACCAGCCGCTGCGCCAGCACCGCGCGCAGGGTCGAGGCGAGCAGGAACGGTTCGACCTTCAGATCCTTGAGCCGCGTGATGGCGCCGACGGCATCGTTGGTGTGGACGGTCGAGAGGACGAGGTGGCCGGTCAGCGACGCCTGCACGGCGATATCGGCGGTCTCGCGGTCGCGGATTTCGCCGACCATCACGACGTCGGGGTCCTGGCGCAGGATCGCGCGCAGTCCGGCGGCGAAATCGAGGCCGACCTTGGGATTGACCTGCGTCTGGCCGACGCCGTCGACGGCATATTCGACCGGGTCCTCGACGGTCAGGATATTGCGCTGCCCGTCGTTGAGTTGCCCCAGCGCCGCATAGAGCGTCGTCGTCTTGCCCGATCCGGTCGGACCGGTGACGAGGATGATGCCGTTGGGCTCGGCCAGCGCTTCGCGCAGGATGCGGTCGCTTTCGCCGGTCAGACCGATGACGTCGAAGTCGATCCCGGCGCTGTCCTTGTCGAGGATGCGCATCACGACGCGCTCGCCCGCGCGGCTCGGAAGGGTCGAGACGCGGACGTCGATGGCCTTGCCCGCCAGCGTCAGCGCGATGCGGCCATCCTGCGGCACGCGGCGCTCGGCGATGTCGAGGCGCGCCATCACCTTGATGCGGCTGACCACGACCGGCGCGACATGCGGCGGCATGCGCAGATGCTCGCGCAGCACACCGTCGGTGCGCATCCGCACGACCAGCCCGCTTTCATAGGGCTCGATATGGATGTCGCTGACGCCCTGCCGGACGGCCTCGGCGATGATCGCGTTGATGAGGCGGATCGCGGGGGCGTCGTCGGCGCTGTCGAGCAGATCCTCGGCGCTGGGCAGGCCGCTGGCGATCAGGTCGATGTCGCCCCCTTCGAGCGAGCCCGCCATCGCGCTTGTCGCATCGACGGCATAATGGTCGGACAGTAGCCGGTCGAAATCGGCGGCATTCGCGGTCGCGACGCGCAGAGGCGCGGCGAGATAGCGTTTGACCTCGATCAGCACCGCGGGGTCGGCGCCCTCGCGCAGCGTGGCGAGCCAGCCGCCTTCGCCGTCGGGCGCGATCACGACGCCATGCGCGCGCGCGAAGCCATAGGGGATGTCGACCGGCGCCGCCGACAGCGGCGCGGCCGGCTCGGTCTCGCTCACGGCTGCTCTCCATCGGCGGCGGTCGAGGGCGGGATGGCGACCGGCGCGGGCGGCGCCGGGGCCACGGTGACGTCGGCAGGCGTCGGCGCGGTCAGAGCGGGCGGCACGGTGCCCAGATAGTCGCGCACCAGCGCGTCGATCGCGGGCTCCTGATCGGGATTCCGCTGGAGCTGGAAATTGCGGATATAGCCGTAGCGGCGCGCGGTGAGCGCGGTGTTGTCGGCACGGTTGCGCAGGATGGTCGGGCGGATGAAGACCATCAGATTGGTCTTGGCGCGGCTGCGGCTGCGCGACTTGAACAGCTCGCCGATCAGCGGAATGTCGCTCAAGAGCGGGATGCGTTCGATCGTCCGGCGCTCGTCGTCGTTGAGCAGCCCGCCGATCGCGAACATCTCGCCGTCATCGACGGTCAGCACCGTCTCGAACGAGCGCTTGTTGAGGATCAGGTCGCTGTTGCGCGACGAGACGGGTCCGGCGACGCTCGACACCTCCTGCCGGATAAACATCTTGACCTCGCCCGCGGCGTTGACCTGCGGCGTGACCTCCAGCTTGATGCCGACCTCCTCGCGCTGGACGGTGCGGAAGGCATTGTCGAAATTGTCGCTCAATGCCTCGCCGGTGGTGATCGGCACTTCCTGCCCGACGAGGAATTTCGCCGCCTGATTGTCGAGCGTCACGATATGCGGGGTCGCGAGCAGGTTCGATGTCGTGTCGGACTTCACCGCATTGATGATCGCCCCGAACACCGTATTCTTGCCGATGTCGCCCGCGAAGCCCGCGAAGCCGCCAGTCGCCGAGAGCAGCGACGCCGCCGCCGCTTCCTGCAGGCTGTTACCGAGCGAGCTGTTCTGCTGCGTCACGACGGTGTCGCCGTTGACGGTCGTCGTTTCCTGCGACAGTTCGTGCGCGGCATAGGCACCGCCCAGCGTCAGGATATTGGGCGAGGCGTTGCCATAGCTCGTCGCGGCGAAGGGGATATTCTTGCCGCCGAGCAGGAACTGGACGCCCAGCTTCTTCGCGGCATCGTCGCCGATCTCGACCACGATCGCCTCGACCAGCACCTGCGGGCGGCGGGTGTCGAGCTGGCGGATCAGTTCGCCGAGCTTGCGCTGCACGTCGGCGTTGGCGGCGACGATGATCGCATTGGCACCTTCGTAGCGAGTGACGATCGCCGGGCCGCGCGTCGCGATGCTGCCACCGCTGCCGCTGGTCGAAACGGGCGTCGCCGCTGGGGCCGGCATCGGGGCAGGCGCGGCCTGTCCATCCGCTGAGGAAGAGGTGGCCGGGGGCAAGCCCGCCTTCTGCGCCGGGTCGCTGCCGCCACCGACGAGCTGTTGCAGCGTCGGGAGAAGCGTTTCGGCATTGGCATGTTCGAGCCAGTAAACGCGCAGTTCGGCGCCGCCGGCGGCGCGCTGGTCGAGGTCGGTCGCCATCGCCACGAAGCGTGCGACGAGCGCCTGGTCGCCGCGCAGGGCGATCGCATTGCTGCTGTCGATCGGCACGATCGCGACCGGCGCCTGCGCGCCCTCCCCGGCCGCGGGGACGAGCGCCTGCAGCGCCTGCGCGATCTCGCGCGCGCCGGCGTTCTGGAGTGTCACGATGCGGCTGGTCGAGGTGTCGCGGTCGATGCTGGCCGCGAGCGCGCGGATGCGCTGTATATTGTCGGCGAAGTCGGCAACGACCAGGCTGTTGGCGTTGCGGTTGGCGGTGAGCGATCCCTGCGGGCTGACCAGCGGGCGCAGCGTTTCGACCGCCGCCACCGCGTCGATATGCCGAAGGCGGATGATCTCGGTCACGAACTGGTTCTGCGCCGCGCGGGCGCTGCCGATGCGGCCGGGCTGCGCGGCGGCGCCGTCGATCGGCTGAATGCGATAGCTGCCGTTCGGCGCCGGCACCGCGACGAGTCCGTTGGCGCGCAGCGTCGCGAGGAATATCTCGAAATATTCGCTGCGCGACAGCGGGCGGTCGGTGACGACCGATACCTTGCCGTTGACGCGCCCGTCGATGACGAAGGTGCGCCCGGTGATGCGCGCCGCATCCTGAATGAAGGCGCGGATGTCGGCATCGCGGACGTTGAGCGTATATTGGGCCAGCACTGGACCGGGCGTGGCGGAGACCAGCGCGGCGGCGAGCATCAGGGACAGTTTGAAACGCATGCTGACCTATTGTTTGGAGAGGAAGATGGCGACCGGAACGACGCTCGCGCCGCGCTCGACCTCGAGCGAGAGGCGCGCGCCGGGAGCGAGCTGGCCCGCGAGCGCGGCGGCATCGCCGGCCGAGCCGATCGGGCGGCCATTGACCGAACGGACGACATCGCCCGGGCGCAGGCCCGCGGCGCGGAAGACCGAGCCATCGCCCTGCGGCTGGACGAGCAGGCCGGTGACGCGGCCGTCCTCGGTGCGGGGAGCGAAGCCGATGCCGGCCTTGAGCGCGGCGGGCGACAGTTCGCCGCCCGATCCGACCTCCGGCGTCGGGGCGGGCAGCGCGGGACTGGCGACCGGCGCCTCGCCGCTCTGGTCGAGGAACAGGCTTTCCTGCGCGCCGCCGCGGTCGAGGGTGACATGGTCGAAGGCGACGCCGGCGAGCCGGACGCCCGGCGCGACCTCGTCCCCGACGGCGTAGCTCGCCTGCTCCCCGTCCTCGGCCGCGATGATCGCCGAACCGCCGCCCGTCGCCTCGTTGATGTTCACGCCGTAGAGGGTGAGGCCGAGCGCGGTGACGGTGGCGGCCGCGGGGCTCTGCCCGCCGGTGCGGAAGAAGGGATCGAAGCCGGCGAACAGCGCGCGGCGCTCCGCCGGCGAGGCGATGGCGGCGGTGGGCGGCTGCCACGCGCCGAGCGGCGACAACGGGACGGTCAGCGCCCAGAGCAACCGCACCGCCTGGATGACAAGCAGCCCCCCGATCAGGCCGAGGGCGAGCCGCGGTCCCAGGTCGCGGGCGCTTCGCGGCCGCACCCGCAACCAGGCGGGAAGCGCACGCGGCAGCCGAATGGCCGATCCGGGCATCAGCGTCGCCATAGGCTGTCCATTTCCCCCAAACTGAAAATACGGGTCTCGCGAATCGCCTAGAAGCGATCGGTGACAATCAGTTGACAGGAAGATTACAGTTTTTTGGCAGAGGGGCGAGTCCGGCGGCGGCGGTCAGAGGGAGGGGATGCGCGGAAGTTGCCGAAAGTGCCGCGCATCGCGACATGGGCATCGAGCGGTATCGTCATGTTTTCTTGACTTTTAGTCAATGAAACTTGATTTAATGTCAAGGGTAAATGATAAATTCGCGATTCTGGCGCAAGCCGAAGTGGTCGCGTGCGATGCGAAACTGGTGCCCGGCCGGCCCGCGAAAGGCTGATCGCCGCCCGAAGCCCTATGCCTGTCCCTGTGACCCCGCGAAGGCGGGGTCACACAAATGGGCCAGTCGAAACCGATCAGACCCTGGTCACCCAAACCTGAAGCTTATCCCATAAAGATCGTCATGCTGAACTTGTTTCAGCATCCATGGCCGGTTCTCTCGGCCAGCGCAGCGCTTCATTCGAAGGCAGGCCATGAACCCTGAAACACGTTCAGGGTGACGATTGCCAATGCCGCGAACTTCGTTTCCCCTATACTAGAATTTCACAGAGGCGCTCAGCGAGAAGGTGCGGCCGAGCTTGTAGCGGTTGAAATAGATGCGGTTGTCGCCCGATTCCTGCACCTCCTGATAGTTGCGGCCGGTCAGGTTGCGCGCCTCGAACTTCAGCTCGACCTCCTTTCCCGCGAGCATCAGCCCCTGGCGGGCGACGAAGTCGAGCGAGAGACCGGGCTTTTCCCTGAGGTCCGGCTGGCCCGACGGGCCGCGGCTGGTGACACGCGGGCTGGCATAGGTGAGGAGCAACGTCTGCTGCGACAGCCGGTCGGTATCCTCCAGCCCGATCTGGACGTTGACGAGATGGTCCGACTGGCCGGTCAGCGGCGCGCCGTCGAAGAAATAATTGGCAGCATCCTGCGTCACCCCGTTGATGACGGTCGTGTCGCCGGGGCCAACCTCGATCTTCGACTGCGTATAGGTATAGTTGCCGATCAGCACGAGGCGGCGGCTCTGCCAGAAAGGCGCATCCGACATGTCGGCCAGCGGCACATATTTCTGAAGCTCGACCTCGGCGCCATAGAGCGTCGCCTTGGGGGCATTGGCGTAGCTGGTGTTGACCGAGGAGTCCGAGATCGAGGTATAAGCCTCGATCGGATTGTCGATCGACTTATAGAAGGCGGCGAGCGTGAAGCGCTGGTCGCGATCGAAATACCATTCGTAACGCGCCTCGGCATTCCACAATTCGCTGTCGGTCAGCGACGGGTTGCCGCGGAAGAGACGATTGGATTCGGGGTCCTGATAGACCTGCGCGACGAGTTCGCGGAACTGCGGCCGCGCAATCGTTTTCGACCCGTTGAGGCGAAGCTGCATGTCGGGCGCCATTTCCCATGTCACGGTCAGTGCGGGGAGCCAATAGTCGTCGTCGAGATCGGTCGGGACGATGGCCGAAGCGCCCGAATCGAAGAGGTCGATCGGGAAGACCGTCTGCTTCGCGGTTTCGTAGCGTACGCCGGCATTGACGTTGATCCCCGCGACGACCTCTGCCTGGAGCTGCGCATAGCCGGCGTGAGTCCTCAGCTTTGCGTCGAACGCCGCAGTGCCGTCCTGCGCCGAGGTTTCGAGCAGCGTGATGTCGTAAAGCTGGATCGTCGCGTCGGAGAGCAGATAGTCGGGACGAAGCTGCTGCACCGAGATCGGCAGCCCCGAAGCGCGATACTGGAAGGAACGGCGCGAAGAGACGCGGTGCGTGTCGCTATAGGCATAGCCGACCGTCGCGGTAATCCTGGGCGCCAGCTCGTAGGACAGGTCCACGCCGCCCGACCATAGATCCTCGCTCAGGTCGGAGAAGGCGATCGTCGCATCGCCGCGATTGCCGCCGAGGTCGTTGACGAACTTGTCGCCGACCGGGTCCTGGCTGGTCGGCAGGTTGGTACGGACATAGGTGAAGCTGCGCTCATAGGGCGCCTCGCGCTGCGAGTTGGCATAGCTGCCGCGCAGATCGAGGCTGAGCCGGTCGAACTGGAATTCGCCGACGAACTGGGTGTCGATCAACTGGCGTTCGTACCAGGCCGTGTCCTGTTTCATGATGTCGCGATCGGACTGATTGCGGTCGGTGCCGAGCGCGAGCCGCGCCTGCTTGAGCGTGTCGCGGATGTAGAGGTTGGTCCAGCGCAGCTTGTGATCGCCGATTTCGAGCCCGAGGCCGAGCAGGCCGTTCACGACGATGCGATTGTCGGTGACGACGCGGTTGTAGCTTGTCTGCGGATCGCCCGAGAGATCCTGGTTCACCGACGTCTGCTGAAGCGTGTCGCGGGTGCGCCACTTGTTGCTGATCCCGGCAGTCGCGATGATGCCCAGCTCTCCGTCGCCGACCGCGATGGTGGTGCCGCCGGTCAGCCCCGCCGACCAGTTGACCGGAATATGGTTGTTCTGCTGAAGCAGCGTCGTTGGCGCATTGACGAGGTCCATCGCGATCGCTTCGAGGTCGCCGGCGCTGAAATCCGCGCCCTCGAGGATCGGTCTGCCGCTGGCGAGCGCCGCGGCGAGCGATTTCGGAATATCGCGGGTGCCGTCATCGAAGCCGGTCCAGTCGGTATCGCTGCCATAATAGGTATAGCCGAGCTCGTTCGTCGTCTCGCTGTCCCAGCCGATGCCGCCCGAGAGGGTCAGGAAGGTCTCGCGCGGGCTTGCCTTGGTCGTCAGATTGATGACGCCGCCGCCGAATTCGCCGGGGAAATTCGCCGAATAGCTTTTCTGGACGAGCGTCGAATCGATGACGTTCGAGGGGAAGATGTCGAGCGGGACGACGCGCTTCAGCGGTTCGGGGCTGGGCAGCGGCGAGCCGTTGAGCAGCGCGAGCGAATAACGGTCGCCGAGGCCGCGGACGTAGACGAAGCCGCCGCCGACGACGCTGAGGCCGGTCACGCGCTGGAGCGAGCCCGAGATATCGCCCTCGCCCGTGCGCGCAATGTCGGCCGACGAGAGCACCGACACAACCTCGGGCGTCGCGCGGACGACATTGGGGGTGAAGCGGCCTGTGACGACGATTTCCGCATTGGCGCCGCCGGGGATCGACACGTCGCCCTGCTCCTCTTCCGGCGGCGCCGGCTGCGCCGCCGACGCGTCGGCGGCAGGCGCATCGGCATCCTGGGCGAGCGCGGCGGGCGCGACGAGGGCGGTGCTGAGAAGGAGCAGGCTGGCGAAGAGCGGCCGCTGGGTCATGGTCGAATTTTCCCGAAACAGGTAAAGGAGGGAGCGGGCCCGTTCCACGGCGGCCCGCTCCCCGATCGGATCGCGAGCGATCAGGCCGTCGGCAGCGCCGTGCAGCTACCGCTGTCGTCGCCGAATTCGGCGGTCGCCGAATTGCAGGTCCAGTCCGCGTACCATGTGTCGTTGGCGTCGCGGACGGCGCCGACATAGGCGGTCGTGTCGAAGAAGCTCGACAGCGTCTTCGCATCGAACGGCTCAAGACCGGTCTCGGTCGCACCGTTGATGAACGTGCCGGTCAGGCTGGGCGTATAGGCGGCGCTGTTGTTCGTCCCCGCCTCGAAGATCGCCTGGACCGCCGCGTCGGTGACGCCGTTCGACCCGCGGAAGGCCGATGCGCCGCACTTCAGCGAGACCGAGAAGAATTTCGGCGGTCCCTGCTCATCCGGCCCGCTCGTCTGGGTCGTGGTCGCGCTGTCGATGCGGAGGCACGCCATGTCCGAGGTGATCAGGCCGTTGGCGAACGTATAGTCCGCGCCGCCGCGGATGCGGATGGCGGCGCCGTTGCCGGCCGCGGCGTTACGATGGACAAAGGTGAAGTTGGAGATGGCGACGCGCTGGCGCGGCACCGCATCTTCATTGCCGTCCGAGTCGATCTCCATCATCGAGTCGCCGACCGCGCCTCCGGCGCGCTGGACCGCGATCGCATATTGGATATTGCCCTGATAGCCGACGTCGGTGTCGAAGCTGTCGTCCTCGGCGCCGGTGACGATCATATATTTGAAGTTCGGACGGCCGCCGAAGACCTCCATGCCGTCGTCCGAGCTGTTGTGGATCTGGATATGGTCGATCTGGGTGCCCGAACCGACGCCCGACGGGGTCAGGCCCTGCAGCTCCTTGTCGGCGCTGAGGATGAAGCCCGAATAGCGGATCTGGACATAGGAGAGGCGGCCCGAATTGTCCGCCGGCTGCGCACCGCCGTAAAGCGCGTTCGACGTGCCTTCGGTGTCGCGCTCGCACGCCACCGTGCCTTCGGCGGCGCCGGGCGCGAGGCAATCGGTGACCGGCGCGCGGCCGAGCAGGATGATGCCGCCCCAGAGCTGCGACGTGTTGTCGGTCGCCGAGCCGACGACATTGCCGCGGCCGGTGAAGATGATCGGCTGCGTCGGCGTGCCGACCGCGTCGATCTTGTTGCCGCGGTTGACCGCGAGATAGGAGACGCCGGTCGAACCGAAGACGATCACGCCCGGGTCGATGGTCAGCGTGACGGCGGTGTTGGTGCTCGCGGCGCCCTGATCGGTACCGACGTCGACGCGGCCAGGCAGCGAATAGATCACGCCATCGACCTTCGGGATCGCGGTGGTCGCGGTGAAGCGCGCGGGGAAGCCGCAATTCCGCCACGTCCCCTCGGGGCCGCTGATCGTGCCGAGATCGGTCAACGGATTCGGGCCCGAGATCGAGGGACAGGAATCGGCGGGCTCGACGCTCGTCGGCGTGGGGGTCGGCGTGGGGGTGGGCGTCGGGGTCGGGGTGGGCGCCGGGATGACGATCACGCCTTCGCCGGGCGATGCGACGCCGTCGGCGCCGCACGCCGCGAGAATGGAACAGGCCACGCCGCTGAGCATGACCAAACGAACGCGTGCGAAAGCCGCCATGAAAATCTCCGTTCGGCTGAGCGCCCGCGGGCGCCGCTGATGAAAGACAGACCGGATCATGGGAAAGGAAACGCCCCTCGCCCCCGGTGACGCCGCCACTAGGGTGATTCGATGACGCTCTGACGCTAGAGCCGTGACAGTTCGGAGACTCCTGCATGTCGCTTCGATGACGATGGCGCGCGCGGGCGCCGCGCGGCGCCGCGCGGCGGGAAAATAAATGCGGCGAGGAAGCGGCTTGTCTGAAAGGCGGCGCGCGATCCTGCCTGCTTCGTCACCCCGGCCTTGATCCGGGATCCCCGCTTTCGGGCGTCGCCGAGCGGGGCCCCGGATCAAGTCCGGGGTGACAGGGACGATATGCGAACCCGCCGAGGTCGAATTACGTCATCGAATGCGGCGAAGCTCGCTTGCATCGCCGGGTGCGCTTTGCTAAGCGCCCGCTCCTACCTGGTGCCGGACCCGTTTCGGCCCTTCATGATGTGCGGTCGTGGCGGAACTGGTAGACGCGCAACGTTGAGGTCGTTGTGGCCGAAAGGCCGTGGAAGTTCGAGTCTTCTCGACCGCACCATTATCGTCAGTTTATGACAATTTTCCGATAACTTATGGACGGACGAGCCGGTCGGGCTCGGCCGATCCGGCACGCTCATGCCGCGGGCATCGCGCGGTGGAGGATCGCGCGCGTGTCGATCGCGGCGTCGAACGCGCCATAGGCGCTGCCGCGGTCGCCCAGCCGCAACCGGCAGAAGGCTTCGGCCATCGGATTGTCCTGTCCCAGCAGCACCGCCGCCTGCGCGGCGAGCGCGAGGCGCTCGACGAGCAGCCGCGCCGTTCCTTCCTGCGCGGTCCGCAGATCGATCGCGTCGATCCATGCGTCATAAGCCGCGTTACGCCCCCGCTGTCCGGCGAGAAAAGCGTTCAACGCCCCGACCCCCTCGGGCTCGCGCGCGACCGCGCGGAGCACGTCGAGCGCGATGACATTGCCCGATCCTTCCCAGATCGCGTTGAGCGGCGACTGGCGGAACAGGCGCGGCATCGGCCCCGCCTCGACATAGCCCGCGCCGCCGTGCGCCTCCATCGCTTCGTAAACCAGGCCCGGCGCGCGCTTGCACACCCAATATTTGGCGATCGGAGTGAGCAGGCGCGCGATGGCATCCTCTTCGTCGAACGCCCGCGCGAGACAGAAGCCGAGCGCGGTCGCCGCCTCGCTTTCGACTGCGAGGTCCGCGAGCACGGCCGCCATCGCGGGCTGGTCGATCAGGCGGCGCTGGAAAGCCGAGCGGTGCGCCGTGTGCCAGAGCGCCTGCGCGAGCGCGCCGCGCATCTGCTGCGCCGAGCCGATCACGCAGTCGAGCCGCGTGTGCTGGACCATCTGGATGATCGTCGCGACGCCGCGCCCCTCGGGCCCGAGGCGCTGCGCCAGCGCGCCATGATATTCGACCTCCGACGAGGCGTTCGAGCGATCGCCCATCTTGTCCTTGAGGCGCATGACGCGGAACCCCGCGTTGCGCGCGCCGTCGGGCAGCCAGCGCGGGACGAGGAAGCAGGTGAGCCCGCCTTCGGCATAGGCGAGGGTCAGGAAAGCATCGCACATCGGCGCCGAGCAGAACCATTTATGCCCGGTCAGGCTGTACCAGCCATCCTCGCCGGCCGGCTCCGCGCGCGTCGTGTTGGCGCGAACGTCGCTGCCGCCCTGTTTCTCGGTCATCGCCATGCCGATCGTCACCCCCGCCTTTTCGGCGGCGGGACGCGCGGCGGGATCGTAGCGGCCGGCGGCGATGCGCGGCACCCAGACGTCGGCGACGGCCGCTTCGGCGCGCAACGCGGGCACCGCCGCATAGGTCATCGTCATCGGGCAACTCGTCCCCGAATCGGCCTGCCCGGTCAGGAACAGGATCGCGGCGTGGAGCGTATGCCCGCGCGCGCTGCCGTCCCAGGCCGAGGCCGCGAACCCATTGTCGAGCCCCAGCCGCATCAGTTCGTGATAGGCGGGATGAAAGCGCACCTCGTCGATGCGATGACCGTAGCGATCGAAGCTGTCGAGCACGGGGGCCTGGCGGTTCGCCTCGACGCCCCATTCGATCACCTCGGCCGAACCGCAGCGCTGCCCCAACGCCGTCAGTCGCTCGGCATGGCTGCCCGCACCAGCCTGCGTCACCGCATCGACGAGCGCGCGGTCGCCGCTGAACAGGTTCACATTCTCGAACGGCGGCGGCTGATTGAACACCTCGTGCGTGTCGAGCCGGTCGATCGGGCGGATCGCGGTCATCTCGTCTCTCCTCAATCCTCAGCGGGCAGGCGTTTCGACACCTGGCTCGCGATGGGGTCGCCGCTGTCGCGTTCGGCCACCGCCTGCTTGAACCCGACCTCCTGCGCGCGTTCGCGGAACCATATACCCTCCGGCGAATGGCGCGAAACGCCGTCGAACAGCGTCGCGAACATCTGTGTATTGTTCAGGCCCATATTGTCATAGGCCTGATTGACGACGGTCTTGGTCATCATGAGCTGGTTGCGCGGCACCCCGCGCAGCCGCCCGACAAGCCGTTCGACCGCATCGTCGAGTTCGGCCTCGGGCACCACCTCCAGCGCCAGGCCGATGCGCTCCGCCTCGCGTCCGTCGATCAGGTCGCCGGTCATCATCATCCGCTTCGCCATCTGCGGCCCCAGCCGGTAAACCCACATCGCGGGGGTCGGCACGCCCCAGACGCGCGCGGGCGGATAGCCGATGCGCGCATCCTCGGCCATGACGAGAAAGTCGCAGCACAAGGCGATGTCCGATCCGCCCGCGACCGCGGCGCCGTGAACGCGCGCGATCGTCGGCTTGGTCGCGCGCCACAACGCCATGAAATCCTGCGTGTTGCGCCACATCATCTGGAAATCGAGCGTCGGATCCCACGGCATGTCCTGCGACCCGCTGATCGCGCCCTTGCGCTCGGCATAATGTTTGAGGTCATAGCCGCCGCAAAAGCCCGGCCCCGCGCCGCGCACGACGATGACATGGACGTCCTGGTCGGCCTCGGCCATCTCGACCGCGGCGCGAATCTCGCGCGGCATGCCATGCGCGATCGCGTTGAAATGGTCGGGACGGTCGAGCGTGATCGTCGCGACCCGGTTGTCGGTCGCGTAAGACAGCGTTTCAAAGCGCATCGTCAATTCTCCTGCGGAGCATGGGCCGCGCCGGAAGCGAACGCGGCGGAAATTTCGGCATCGCCAAGCCCGGCCGCGGCGAGAACGGCACGGCTGTGCTGACCGACGCGCGGCGGGTGACCGTCGAACGCGGGCCGCGCGCCATCGAAGCGCGCGACCGCGCGCGTGCGGCGCACCGCACCCGCCTCCGGATGCGCCGTGATCGCCACGAAATCGTCGTGGGCTAGCTGGGCGTGACCGGCGAGCGCCGACGAGGGGTTGGCGACGCCGCACGGCACACCCGCCTCGCCCAGTCGCGCCACGGCCTCGGCGGTACTCATCGCCGCGATACGCGGCGCGGAAAAGGCGCGCAGATCGTTCCAGTTGAGGAAGCGCGTCGCCATGTCGGCATAGCGCGGATCGGCGAGCAGTTCGGGCGCCCCGATCGCGCGTGCCCAGCCCGCGAACTCCGTCTGCGACAGCATGACAACGACGATCCAGCCGTCCTTCGTCGCCCAGGGGCGATAGACCGAGGCGATATTGGGCGGCGACGAGGCACAGTCGGGGAAGGCCTGGCCGCCGTGAAGGTCCATCCAGCCATAAGCCACCGCCGCTTCGAGCATCGAGATGTCGATCACCGCGCCCTTTCCGTTCCGCGCGCGCGCGAACAGGGCGGCGGTGACCGCCTGCACGGCGTAGAGTCCGGCCGTCTTGTCGCAAATCCACTGCGGCGCCAGCACCGGTCCATCCTCGCCCCAGCTCACCATGCCGGATTCGGCCTGGACGATCGGATCATAAGCCCGCCCGCCGCACATCGGCCCCTCCTGACCAAAGCCGGTGATCCGCGCGACGACCAGGTCGGGGCGGAGCGCGTGCAGTGTCGCGGCGTCGAAACCCAGCCGCTCCAGCACGCCGGGCCGGAAGTTGTGGAACAGCACGTCGGCCTTCGGGATCATTCGCCGCAGCAGGCCGCGGCCATCGGCGCTCCCCAGATCGATCCCCACCGACTGCTTGTCGGCGTTCAGCGCCATATAGGCCGAGCTGAATCCGGGCGCCGCGATGGCGCCCAGCAGGCGTGAGCGATCGCCTTCGGGCGGCTCGACCTTCCATACCCGCGCGCCCTGTTGCGCCATGATCTGCGTTGCGAGCGGGCCCGCGACAACGCTAGTGAGATCGATGACGGTAACATCTTCGAGGGGCAGCATCTTCCTCTCTCCCATTATTTATTGCATAAATTGACGAATATGGACGAAATACGCAATACGATAATGACCGGCGGCGACGCGATGAGTGCGCGGACGCTGATTCTCGACCTGTTCGATACCGGCGACCCGCAGGAGTTTTCGGTCGCCGACCTCGTTCGCGCCGGCGCGGCGTTCGGCATCGAGGCGCCCGGCATTCGCACGGCGCTGACGCGGCTGAAGTCCGAAGCCAGAGTGCGCCCGACCGCCCGCGGCCGTTACACGATCGGCGCCAATGCCGAACCGCTCCAGCGGCGTATCTTGGGCTGGCGGACGCGGCTCGACGGTCGCCGCGCGTGGAATGGCGACTGGCTGCTCGCCATCGCGGGACCGCAGGAGCGTGCCGACCGCACCGTCTGGCGCCGGACGCTGCGTGCGCTTGAACTCGAAGGCTTTGCCGAAGCCGAAACCAATGTCTGGGCGCGCCCGGACAATCTCGCGCGCGGCGCCGATGGCGCCCGGGCCCGCATGGCTTATCTTGAAGCGGCGCCTTCGCTGTTCCTGTTCGAGGCCCGCGGGCTCGACGACGAGCGGGCGGCGCGATTCCGCACGCTCTGGCAAAGCGATGCCCTCCGCGCCGCGCATCGCGGGCTTGCCGAGGATCTGGATCGCAGTGCCGACGCGATCGGAGCCATGGACCTTGCCGCCGCAGCCGCCGAAACGCTGCGGATCGGGCGGGCGGCGATCCGGCGCATCATGCACGACCCGCTGCTGCCCGACGAGCTTTGCCCTCCTGACGCTCTCATCGAACTGGTGGAAGCGATGACGCGTTACGACCGGATCGGGAAGCGCATGTGGCGCGCCTATCTGGCGAGCTGATCGCCGGATCGCCGGGCCGGTCCATGAGCGCCGCGACTGGATTCAACGCCGGCTGCCATGGCGGACCCTTGCGGCGTCTTTAGAGCGCAGGATGAACGCGCTTATCCCGATCGGCGCGATCGCCCTCGTCATCCCACCCCCGGTCTCGCGACCCGAAGGCAGGAAGGCCGCCGCCCCGTGCCGGGAAGGACGGGACGGCGGCCAGTTGTCCCTCAGGGGAGGGAGTGCGAGAGAAGGCATCGGCTTGCTCTGGTCCAAAAAACCGGGCCGATGCTTGCCCGGGAGCAAGCGAGGCATCGGCCCAAGGTTGTTCCCCCAGTGGAGAGGACCCTAGAATTTCTTGGCGATGCTGAACCCGATGATGCGCGGATCGAGGGTGAAGACGTTGGTCGTCAGGCCCGTGTCATCCGAGTTCAGAAAGGCATCGGTGAGCGGGGTCGAGTTGAAGACATTCTTCACATAGGCCTCGAATGTCAGATCATCGGGACCGTCAACGCGAAGCGAAATGTTGAAGTTCGTCCAGTCGCGCAGCCGGTCATAGGGCGCCAGATTGTAGACGCGGGCCCAGCTCTTGGCCTGCCAATAGGCGTCGCCACGGATCGTCGCGCTCCAGTCCGGATCGAAGTCGACCGTATATTGAGCGCCGAAATTGGCGGTCCAGCGCGGCGAATTGGGCAGCTCGTTACCACCGAGATCGGCCTTGAGGCCGGCCCCGCCGTTGAGTTCGGGGTAATTGTTGACGTCGTAGAGGGCGCCGCCAAAAGCGGGATCGCGGATGGTCGAACCGATAAAGCCACCGATCAGCCCCCGCACCCCGCCGCACAGGCCGTAATATTGGGCAACTCCGTTATTGGTTCTGGCCCATTCCGCTGCAACGTGGGTCGGAACGACGCAGTTGGACGGCAACTGCATCCAGGGCTTGACCAGCGTATAGTCGGGATTGCCCTGGGTGCGGTTCATGATGTCGATCGAGGTCTCCCCCTTCCCGATCTTGGTGCGAAGATAGCCGATATTGGCGTTGAGCCGCAGATTGCGGGTCGGCGCGAATACCGTCTCGAATTCCAGTCCCCAGACCTTGGCGTCGAAATTCTCGTTCACCGCCGTTCGGTCGCGAATCTGGGAGACCTGATAATCCTTGTAATCATAATAGAAGCCCGTGAGATTCAGGGTCAGCGCCCCGTTCAGCAGGCTGTTCTTCGCGCCGATTTCGAAGGCATCGACGAATTCGGGATCGAATGTCTGCCCATATTCTACGCCGGTCAACTCCAGCACCGGAAGCTGGTTGAAAAGCTCGATGAAGGTGAGATTGCCTTGATCGACGCCATCGGCAATGGCGTTGGCGAGCCACTCTTCCTTGGTCGCGAACCCGGGGCTCGGCGGATTGGCGCCGCCACCTTTATAGCCGCGCGAATAGAAGGCATAGAGCATGGTGTCGTCGGTGAAACCAACATCGGGCTTCCAGTCGAGGCCGATCCGTCCCGTCCACTCGCCCCACTTCTGCTTGATCGGCGGGTCTTCGGGATATCCGGCGGAAACCGTTCCCCCGCCGATCAAAGAGCGTGCCAGCAGAACTTGCGATGGAACGGGGGTGAACGTCTTTCGGTCCTCGGTGTAGCGAAAACCCGCCGTCAGTTTCAGGTCGTCGCGGATATTATAATAGAGTTCGCCGAACAGCGCCGAGGACGTGAGCTTGTACGGATTCTTGGACCGGAAATAATTATGTCCGTTGCCGTCGATGCTCTCGACCGGATTGGGATCGACATAGGGGCACATCGCCAGGGGGTCGCTTGCCGGGACCGGCAATGCGCTTCCGGTGCTCCCTCCATTCAGCGTATTGGAACCCTGGCACACATTCGGGTCCCAGTCCTGGCCAAAGGGGGGATAAAACCCTGCGCCCCAGGCCGTGGCGGTCAGCACGTTGAACATGACGTAATAGTCGGTCAACGTCTTGAACCGCGTGTAGTTGACACCGGCACTGAAGTTGAATGGGCCGTCGAAAGAAGATTGCAGTCGGAATTCCTGATTGAACTGTTTCGACTTGGCCTGGCTGATATCGAAGCCGGCGATCGTATCGGAACAACCGATCTGCGGATCGCAGAAAATGCCGCCCGGTATCAAATCATGATAGGGGCTGGGCGGGGGATTCAGGACGCCGCCTTGAAGAAGGGGCGTCGTATCGGTGAAAACCGGGAGGCTTTTGAAGCGATTATAATCCTGAAACGAATAGGTCTGATCTTCATTATAGGCCGTCTGGGACGTGAAGGTCAGTGCGGGCGTGATATCCACATCGAGATTGAATTGGAGGAGGTCCGCCTTTGCCCGATAGCGCGGATCGCGGATCGATTCGATCGTGCGCAGATTGGGAATTTGCCGGAGGCCACCATAGGGATCGACGGGCTGGATAACGGATTGCAACTGACCTGTAACCGGGTCTACCCCGATCGCCTGCCCGCCATCCTTCATCGCGACAGGAGCCAGAATGAAGCTGTAGGACAGGCCGTTGGGCGTGTCGAAGGCTCCGTCATCGTAGAGGCTTCCCGGCTTGCAGCCCTGTCCGAACAGGGCGCGGCGGATTTCCACGCTGCCATAGATATTCGCCCCATCGGCGAGATCGACATCACCCACATGCGTCGGCCCGTCATCGCGATGGCATAGCTGCTTGCCGGTGCGCGAGCGGTTGTCATTCTCGTTGAAGCGTTCCCAGATCAGATTGGCACGGAACCAAGGCGCCGGCTCGAAGGCGACCGTCGTGCGGAGCGACCAGAGGTCGCGGCCGTTGATGCGGTTCTTGGTTGTCGCGTTGTAATCATAGCCGCTGCGCTGGGTCATCGAGCCCGCGACGCGCACCGCCAGCACGTCGTCGACCAGCGGCACGTTGAGCATCGCGAGCAGGCGGCGGCTGTTGTAATTGCCGACCTCGCCCTTGATGCTCCCCTCGAACCCGCCGAAATCGGGCTGGGTCGTGATCAGGTTGACGACACCGCCGGTCGCATTGCGGCCATAGAGCGTCCCCTGCGGCCCGCGCAGCACCTCGACCCGCTCCATGTCGAAGAATTCCTGTTCGAAGAATCGATTGTGGATCAGGCCGCTGTTGTTGAAGGAAACGGCGACGCCGGGATCGCTGGTCGCGGAGACCGCCTTGGTGCCGACACCGCGGATCGAGAGGTTATAGCCGGTGAAGTTGGATTTGCTGAAGGTCAGGTTCGGCACCGCGCGCATGATGTCGGGGCCACCCTCGATCTTCTGTTCCTCCAGCGTCTTCTGCGACAGCGCGGTGACGGCGATCGGCACGTCCTGCACCGATTCCACCCGCTTCTGTGCGGTGACCACGATTTCGTTGCCGCGGTACTCGTCGGCCGCGGCCGGCGGCTCGGCGGCGCGGACGACCGACCAGGTCTGCGTCCCGGTGCGGCGGGCGGTCAGGCCGGTGCCTTTCAGCAGTAGCGCGAGCGCCTGTTCGACCGTCATGTCGCCGCGAACGGCGTTGACCTGCTTGCCCTCGGTGTCCTTGCGCGCGGCGACGATCTGGATGTCGGCCTGCCGCCCGAGTTCCGCGATTCCGGTGGTCGCCGACTGTGCCGGCACGTCGAAGCTCTTGGCCTGCGCCAGGGCCGGCGTCGCGGTCGCGACGCAGACGATCGCGGTCGTGGCCATGAACGCGCTGCGGCTGATTCCCATCCCCATGTCTCCCTCCCATATCGGGCGCTCCTGTCCGGCGCCTTCGACCTGTAGAGTCTCGAACCGCGGTTTTCCTTCAGTTCGGGGCGCCTTTTATTCAGCGGGCGGGATTGCCGATGCGGATCTGCGCCGGATCGGACGGGTCGACCGGAACGCCGAGGGTGATGTGGACGGCCTGCGCGAAGCCTTCGGGATCGTCGGTACGGAACAGGCCGTCGAGCCGCTCGCCGGCGATGGCGGGATCGGCGACGACGAGGCGGCGGCGGTTGTAGCGGTTGAACTCGGCGACGGCGCTGTCGAGGCGGTCGCCGGCGAGATCGACCTTGCCACTACGCCATGCGAGCGCGCGGTCGATCGCCGATGGCGCCGCGGACGCCTGTTCGATCGCCGCATCGTCGGCGACGAAGCCGCGCGACCCCGCCCCCAGCCGGACGCGATGCCCCTCGGCACCGTCGGCCCAGACCTCGACCTCGCCTTCGGTGACGAGGATGTCGGCGCCGCCTGCGCGCCGCCGCACCGAAAAGGCGGTGCCGACCGCACGGACGCGGGCGCGGCCCGCCGCGACGACGAAGGGGCGCTGCCGGTCCTTGGCGACCTGGAACCAGGCTTCGCCCTGTTCGACCCGCACGTGGCGAACCGCGTCGTCCAGCTTCACCTCGATGGTGCTGGCGGTGTTGATCGCGGCGATCGAGCCGTCGGCAAGCGGCACGCGGCGGATTTCGCCTACGGATGTCGCATAGCTGGTTCCGCCGCCGAGCATCAGCGCGCCCGCGACGGACGCGGCGATGGCCGCGCCGCCGCCGGCGAGCAGGTTGCGGCGGCTCAGCCATCCGAAACGCGCCAGCCCGTCCTGCGGCACCGCCTCCGCCGGGCGCGGCAGATCGAGCGTCATCCACGCCGCCTGCGCGCGCAGCAGCGCGCCGGGGTGGCGCGGGTCGCGCGCGAGCCAGTCCTGCAAGTCCCGTTCCTGCGCGTCGGACCAATCGTCGCGGTCCATCCGCGCGACATAGCGCGCGGCGTCGGCGTCGATGTCGCTGGCGCTGCTGCGGGTCATGGCCGCTGCTCCCGCTCGCCGGCCATGCGCGCCTCGGCCTCCGCCTCGCCGTCGCGCCAGGCGCGCTGCACGGCCTGCACGCCGCGGAAGACCTCGTTCTCGACGATGCTCTCGCTCACGCCGAGCCGCTCCGCGATCTCGCGCTGCGAAAGCCCCTCGATCTTGCGCATCCGCACGATGCGGCGGCGGCGCTCGGGCAGGCTGTCGATCAGCGCCAGCAGGCGATTATAGTCGATCCGGCCGCCGGCCTCGCGCTCGGGCGAGGGGCGCAGATCGTCCTGATAGGCGTCGATCTCCGCAAAGGCCTCGATCGGCACGATCCGCGCGCGGCGCAGGCGCTGGACGAGGAGGTTGCGCGCGATCGAGAAAAAATAGGCGTCGGGCCGATGGATATGATCGACGCTGTCCAGCGCGGCGCAGCGCGAATAGCTTTCCTGAATCACGTCGTCGACATCCTCCTGCGACGCATGGCGCGCGAGCCACGCGCGCACGGCCCGCTCGTGGGGAATGACATGCTGTGTCACCCACGCGGCCATGCGGCGCCGCCGCTCGACATTCACGCCCTTCGTCGTGACCTCTCCTTCCCCCTGCATATGTCCTGTCTTGCACCCTAAGAGGCGCGGGAGGAGATTTTCCTTCTTCTCATGGCGAAAATTTTTTGCCGCCGCGGGAATTGCGCCGGGAAAGGCGCTTTCCCGGCGTGTATGGCGAACGCTGCGCGACCGGCTATCAGGCTGATATCAGCAAGCGACTCGTAAAAGGAGGCATGAACCGAATAAAGGACATCAAGATGCGTTTCACTTCTGCCCTCGCCCTGCTCGCCGCCGGCGCGCTGCCGCTCGGCTATGCCGCGGCCCCCACCATTGCCCACGGCTTTGAAAAGTCGCACGACCACGGCCCGTCCAAGGCCGAGCGCAAGCGCGCCGAACAGGACGCCATCCGCCAGGCCGTGCAGCGCGGCGAATTGCTGCCGCTGCCCCGCGTACTCGCCATCGCGCAGGCCAAGGTGCCCGGCGAGGTCGTCAAGGTCGAGCTCGAATATGAAAGCTGGGGCATCAAATATGAGGTCAAGATCCTGACGCCCTCGGGCCGGGTCCGCGAGGTCGAGATCAACGCCCGTACCGGCAGCGTCATCAAGATCGAGGATGATTGATGCGCGTCCTGCTCGTCGAGGATGATCCCGACCTGGCCGAGGATGTCGCGCAGGCGCTGACCGCGGCAGGCTTCGTCGTCGATCGCTGCGGCAATGGCGAAGACGCCTGGTTTCAGGGCGACGTCGAGGATTATGCGCTGGCCATCCTCGACCTCGGCCTGCCGCGCCTCGACGGGCTCAGCGTCCTCAAGCGCTGGCGCGGCGGCGGGCGGACGATGCCGGTGCTGATCCTGACCGCGCGCGGCGACTGGGCCGAAAAGGTCGAGGGGATCAATGCCGGTGCCGACGATTACATGGCCAAGCCCTTCGCGATCGGCGAGCTGATCGCGCGCGCGCGCGCGCTCGTGCGCCGGGCCGCCGGCCATTCCTCGCCGCTTCTCGTCGCCGGCGAGCTGACGATCGACACCGCGCGGATGACCGCAACGCTCGGCGGGCGCGAGGTCCAGTTGTCGCAGCTCGAATATCGCCTGCTGAACTTCCTCGGCCACCAGCAGAGCCGGCGCGTTTCCGCCGGAGAGATCGCCGACCATCTTTATGGCGCGAGCGACGGCCACGACACCAATGCCGTCGAAGCGATCGTCGCCCGCCTGCGGCGCAAGCTCGGCAACCGGGTCATCGAGACGCAGCGCGGCTTCGGCTATATGCTCACCGGGAAGATAGATTGACGCGCACCTCGCTCCGGCTGCGCCTGCTGCTCGGAGCGGCGGTGGCGATCTTCATCGCGCTGGCCCTGGCCTGGGCCGGCATATCGCTGCTTATCCACGATTATATCGAGCGGCGCGAAGTGGCGCAGCTCACGGCGTTGGCCGAGCAGGTCGTGGCGGGCCTGTCCATCGATAGCGCAGGGAAACCGGTGATCGACCCCGCCCCCGCCGACCCGGCCTTCCAGTCGCTCGCCAGCGGGGTCTATTGGCAGGTCGCCGGCCCCGGCGGCACCGCGCAATCGCCGTCGCTCTGGGACCAGAGCCTGCCCGACAGACCCGCGAAGACCGACGGGTGGTCGAGCGCCACCGTCGCCGGCCCATTCGACAAACAGCTCACCCTCGTCAGCCGCCGCGTACAGCCCGACGTGCGCGCCGTCGATGCCATCGTCCGCGTCGGCGCGAACGATCAGGAAATGCGCGAAGCCCTGCGCGAATTCGATACGCGGCTCGCCCTGTCGCTCGGCCTCCTGTGGCTCGTGCTGTCGCTCGCGGCCTATGCGCAGGTCAGCCTGGGGCTGCGACCGCTCGACCGGCTGCGGCACGAGCTCGACCGCCTGCGGCGCAGCCCCGCGGCCCGGCTCTCGGGCCGGCATCCGCAGGAAATCCTGCCCCTGACCGAGGCGATCAATGCGATGGCGGCCGCCCGCGAAGCCGATCTGGGACGGGCGCGGCGCCGCGCCGCCGATCTGGCCCACAGCCTCAAGACACCGCTCGCCGTCGTCGCGGCGCAGAGCCGGCGGGCCCGCGAGGCCGGCGCCGACGCGGCGGCCGACGGAATCGACCGCGCCGTCGAAGCGGCCGGCGCGGCGCTGGAGGCGGAACTCGCCCGCTCGCGCGCGGCGGCGGCGCGCGGCGCGAGCGGCGAAGCGAACCCGCAACAGGTGGCGGAAGGGCTCGTCGCAGTGATCGAACGAACCGAACATGGCGAGGCCGTCATCTTCACGGTCGATATCGACCCTGCGCTCCGCCTGCCGATCGAGGACAGCGACCTTGCCGAAATGCTCGGCGCGCTCGTCGAGAATGCGGCGCGCCACGCCAGGCGCCAGGTCCGCATCGCGGGGCGGCGCGACGGCGAAGATGTCGTTCTTGCCGTCGAGGACGACGGCCCGGGCATGACCGAGGAGGCCGTCGCCCGGGCGACCCAGCGGGGCGTCCGGATCGACGAGACCGGGAATGGCCACGGATTCGGCCTCGCTATCGTGCGCGACCTCGCCGAGGCGACCGAGACAGGCTTCCGCCTCGGCCGCTCGCCGCTCGGCGGACTCGCCGCCGAATTGCGCTGGGCGGGAGCGGAAGCCGACCGCGCCTGAATTCACCGGTCTATTTGACCTGCGTCGGCTTTGTTGACGGTTCCCAGACATCGCTCGCGGTCGCCACCAGTTCCTTCATGTCGGACCACGGCCGCGCGCCCGGAATATCGCGATATCCGAACACGGCCGCCTTGCCGTAGGCGATCATACGCTCGATGACGCGATTCTTCTCCTGCTCGGGCCAGACCGAGAAGGGGTGCGGACCGCGGACCACGACCAGTTCCTTCGGGCCGTCGACGCGGCTGTAGGATGCCATCGAGCCTTCCAGCGAGTCGGCGTAGCACCAGAGGCCGCGGGCGAGGAACACGCTCGGCCAGCGCGACATACTGGCAAGGATCGCCGAGCTGGGGAAGAAGACGATATTATGCTCCTGCTCGATCCCGCCGACGAACAGGTCGCGATCGCGTCCGGGGCCGCGACCATCGTCCTTGGGGGTCGTTTCCTTCGGAACATAGCCGGCGCCGCTCGTATATTCGGCCAGCAGCATGGCGCCCTTGATCGACGGGTCGCCCTTTGCCTCCCGGCAGGTGATTTCGGGTTCGTCATAGGTGCAGGCGCGGTCGAAGTTCATCGCCATCGCCCAGCCGCTCGCCATGGTTCCGCGCGAACTGCCCATGAAGAACACCGGCAGCCCCTCGCCGGTCGGGCCGCCCCGCAGCGACTCCGCCGCCGTCATACCCGTGCTCAGCCGGCCGTCCGCCGCCAGCGCGCGCATGCCCTCGCCGGTCCGCAGGCTTTCGACGATCGTCAGCAGGTCGCGTCCCTGCTGCAGCGTGTTGGTGTCGCTGTAGCCGCCCGAAATGCCGATGCCGCGACGATCGAGCGCGAGCACGTCATAGCCCGCTTCGTGCAGCTTGCGCCATAGCTCGCGCCAATGACGCATGCCCTGGAAGCCGGTATGGTCGCTCGGCCAGTCGTCGTTGGGATGGGTCGTTCCGTCCTTGGAAACGGTGTAGTGGATATCGCGCGGATCGTCGATCGCGGCGATACGGTCGCCGCCGCCGCCGCTGGAAATGACCAGTGCCCGCCGCCGGGTACCATCGGGGGCCTCGATGCCCTTGCCGCGGATATACCAGCCGCGAATTCGCCATGTCCCGTCCATCCCGAGATGGAGTCGTTCATAGGCCTCGACCGGAACGGTGAATTCGACGACCGACGTGTCGGCATCGACCGAGGCGAAGGGTTCGGTATAGGGCTGGCGCGCGAAGAAGGCGGGCCGGCGAATCTGCGTCAGGTCGGTGGCGGCGCCGCGCTCCTGCACCTTTCCCAGCAGGAAGCGGTCGCGGGGATCATTGTTGCGGAACTCCCGGTTCGGCGGGCGCCGCTTGTGCACCTGGTCGAAGACGCGCTTGCGGCATGCCTTGTCCTGTTCGCAGGCCGTCCAGCGTGCGCGCAGCTTCTCGTCGGTGAATTCGGTGACATAATAATCGCCCCGATAGCCTTCGGGCGGCCGATGCAGGCTGGAAGTGAAGGGTATGCAGGTCCGCGGGCCGGCGGATGTCGGCAGGATATAACCGGGCAGCTTCATCTCGCGATCATAATGGACCATCGCCTCGCATTCGAAGGGCGGGATCGGCGGCATCGTCGTCGCCTCCTGCGACGATGCCGCCCCCGGCAGCATCGTCGCGCCCAATAGAATCGACAGACAAGAAACGCCTCGCTTCATCCCATCCTCCCAACTCACGCCAATCCCCTGCCCGTTTTCGAGCTAGGGCATTTTTGTATTTTTGATTGTAAAGAGTCAATAGAGGAGGTGACCGGGGAGTGACGTAGTTTGAAAACAGGGGCGTGATCCTGCTTTCTTCGTTATCTCGCTTATCTGGGCCACGGATCAGGTGCGGAGTGACAAAGCGGGGAATTTCCCCTTCCAAAGCCAAACTGCGCCACCACCGGTGATTAAGCGGCGATTTTACAATTATGAGGTCAATAATACAATTTTGCCACGCGGCCCGTCGCCTCAACTGCCGAAGGCCCATTGCACATTGATTCCGAAATAGCGGCCGCTGCGCAGCGTGCGGATTTCGTGGAAATCGACTCCGCTCGTGCCCCGCAAGGCCGAATAGACATCGCGGTCGCGGATCGTCGGGCTGTCGGTCAGATTCTTGGCGAAGGCGCGCAGCGTCCAGTGCGCGGACGGCTTGTACTCGACGAAGGCATCGACCCGGTCGGACACGATGTCGCGTTCGATCTCGTCGACCTTGAACTCGATTTCGGTTTTCTTGACGATATAGTTGATCCCCATGCGCAAGCCATGGCGAGGCATGTCGTAGGTCAGCGAGACATCGGCCTCCACCGGCGGATCGCCCGAAATGCGGCGCTTGGCGCCGGTCAGCGGATCGCGAACGCGGCTGCGCCGGAAAAGCGCATTCCCCTTCACCGTCAGGCCGCGCAGCCCCAGGGGATCGAGCGGAAGATTGAGGTTCGCCTCCACCTCGTCGCGAGTGGCGTGGCCGATGTTGCCGGCCGAGTCGAAAGTCCCGTCGTCGGAGACGACGACGACGCGGTCGACAAGGTTGCTGATCGATTCGTGCCGCGCCGCGACGACCAGCGACCCGTCGCCGATCCGGCGTTCCCACGCCGCCTCGTAGCGGACGAGGCTGTCGGGCTCGAGATCCTTGTTGCCCGCGGTCACCGTGCCGCTGGTCAGCGACGGCGAGCTCACGAAATCCTCGAAATCGAGCTGTCCCACCTCGCGCTCGACCTGCAGCCGCAGCCGGTCGCGCGGCGATGCGGCCCAGGACACCAGCAGGCGCGGCTTGAAATAGGAGAGCGACTTCCTGAGTTCGCTGTCGCCGGTCTGCGACAGGCGCGATATCTCGTAGCGCATCCCGGTCTCGATCGAGAGGCCCGCGGCGGGACGCCAGGTTCCGGTCAGGAAGAATTCGGCGCGATTCTCCTCGACCCGCACATCGTCGGCGGGGAGCGGCACGTCGACGCCGTTCTCGGTGAGCGCGACATGGCTGTCGAGGACGTTGAGCGCGCCCTCTGCGCCGAGGTCGATCGACAGCAGCTTGCCGCTGCGGCGCAGCACGCCGCGCAGGATCGTCTCGCTGGCGGTCGTGTCGGTGGCATTGACCTCGTCCAGCCCGTCCTCGCTGGAGGTGTCGACGCCGTGCAGGCGGTTGTCGCGGCGGATCGCGAGCAGTTCGAGCCGGCTGCTCGCGCCGATGCCATGATCATATTCCACCTGCGCCTCGGTCGCCCGGGTGTTGTTGCGCTCGGTCGCGAGGATCAGCGCCGGGGCGGGGTAATAGATATCGTGGCGCACGTCGGCGAACATCTGGCTGCTCTTGAACAGCCCATTGGCGTGGAAGGTGCCGCCGAACAACGGCTGGCGATATTGGCCCGATATCTCGGTATAGCTGGTTCCCTCGGGCTGCTCGTAATCGACGAGCCGCAGCGGCGCGCCATCGGGGGTGAAGCGGTTGCGGCTGCCGAAGCCATGTTCGTCGTCGATCTGACGATAGCGGGCGGCCTGAAGCTCGATCAGCCGGTCGCCCGACCGGTAGCTGAGCGTCCCGGCGACGCGCGGCGACGAATAGCCGTGGCGGAAGACCGCATATTCGCCCTCGAGCCGCCCCGACAGCCGCGCCTCCTGTTTGCGCACGACATTGGCAAGCAGGGCATAGCCCTGCATGTCATAGCCCGCGGCGCTGTTGCGGACGAGTTCGATGTGATCGACCAGCCGTGCCGGAATGCGCTTGAGGATGGTTTCGAGCGTTTCCTCCTTGCTCGCGGGACGAGTGCCGTCGATCAGGACGTTGCCGCCCGATCCCGAATAGCCGCGCACCTCTGCATTGCCCTCCTGCAGGCGGAAGCCGGGGAGCAGCGCGACCATGTCATAGGCGGTCGTCGGCTGCGACCGGGTGAAGAAGTCGGCGGCATAGCTGGTGGTCCCGGCGCTGTCCGAGGTCTGCGCATAGAGAGGCGACGCCATGGCCAGAGCCGTCAGGGAAAGCGCGCAGCGCAGCATGATCGAGACGCGATGAGTCAATGAATCCTCCTGTTTCCGGTACGGCGCGAGCCGACGCCGGACTGCCTAGCGGAGGGGCGCTGACACGCGCCGTGCGGGAGGCGTCAGGAAGATGTCAGGAAAGGAGGGCGACAGCCGGGACGCAGAGCCGGCACCGCCCTCAGGCTTCGGCGAGCCTGTAGCCGAAACCCCGCCGATTCTCGATGATTCCGGGACCGACCTTGCGCCGCAGGCGAAGCACCAGCGCTTCGATCGCGTTGGAATCGGCGGCATCCGACGTCCCGTGGAGATGCTCGGAAATCTGTCCCGCGGAAAGCACCCGTCCGCCCTGATGCGCCAAGATGTCGAGCAGGCGATATTCGAGCGGAGACAATCGCACCGGGCGATCGTGCACCGTGGCGAGCATGCGGGCGGTGTCGAGCTGCAGCGGCCCCGACCGGAGGACCGGCGTGCTGTATCCCGCGGCGCGGCGCAGCAGCGCGCGGATGCGGGCGACGAGTTCGCGCATCGCAAAGGGCTTGGCGACATAGTCGTCCGCCCCTGCCTCGATGCCTTCGACCTTTTCGGTCCAGTCGCCGCGCGCGGTCAGGACGAGGACGGGAAAATTCCGCCCTTCCTCGCGCCAGCGCTTCAGGATGCTGAGCCCGTCGAGCCGGGGCAGGCCAAGATCAAGGATCGCGAGCGCAAAATCCTCGGTCCCGCCGAGGAACCAGGCGTCGAGCCCGTCGGCCACGAGATCGACGACGAAGCCTTCGCGGGTCAGCGCGTCGCGCAGGTCGCCGCCCAGGTCGGGATCATCCTCGACGAGCAGCAGCCTCATCGGATGTCCCCGCCGGCGCATGACATGGAATGCCGCGGCCGGGCGCGGCTCGAAGAGCATGGGAAAGACCTGTAACGGGACAAGGCGCGATCGTCCTTCTCGCCAGAAATTGCATTTCCAATTTTATAAAAACATATTGCCGATGGCAACCCCCATCGGGAAGGTGGCGGCCGGATCGAACCGGCGGCCTCGCAAGGATGGGACGGCGGCCGGAATCCGTCCGCCGCCCCTCTTCGCCTTCAGTGCGCGATCAGTTCGGCGATCGTGTTTTCGGTTTCGGTGCGGATTCCCATCTTCTTTTCGCTCCACGCCATCCATGCGGGATTGCTGCGGAGCCCGGCCCGGGTCTCCTCGGTCACCTTCTGCCGCTGGCCGAAAGCCTCCATGTCGCGATAATGCTGGATGAACAGCGCGTCCCAGGGCGTCCCGACGGGATAGCGGTTCATGTACATTTCATAGCCCGTCAGCGCGCCATTCTTCATCCAGCCGTCGAATTGCGGCAGGATATAGCCCTGCACATAATCGCGATACTGCCCTGCGTCCTTATATTCGTAGGGAATGATATAATAGACCTCGCCGACCTTCAGCGTGTCGGGGCTGCGCGACCAGGACAGGTCGGCGGCATAGGTCGCATAGGGATCGGCGAGGGCGAGACCGGCGGCGTCGAGCCCGCCCGGCGCGGTGCGTTCGAGCGCATTCCAGCGCAGCACGGCGGCATGCGAGGGAAAGCGGAGCACCGCCATGCCGTCCCACACCTCGGGCTGACGATACCAGCTATAGAAGATCCGGAAATCGGCGAGTTCGCCCTTCGCCTTCATCGCCTGCAGTTTCGCGGCGAAATCCTTTTGCAGATAGGTGCGGAACGCGGCCCGGTCGCCGCGTGCGGCGCGATAGTGGATGACGAGCGTGTTCGGCCCTTGCTGCAGTTCCTCCTGCGCCATCGCATCGGTAATGGGCGCAAGGCCCCAAAGCGGGGCGAGGGCAAGCGACAGCGGCAGCAGCATTCGCAGTTTCAAGGCAAATCTCCCTTCAAGCATCCGGTTCGGGCCGCAATCGCCCGACCGTTCCACCGCGGGGCAATCCGTGCCCCGCGACGATTTCCCGATCAGTCGCCCACGGTGGGCCGGGTCGACGGTTCCCAGACGTCGCTGCTCGTCGCGACCAATTGCTTCATGTCGGACCAGGGCCGCCCGCCCTCGAGCGGCACACCCAGCACCGCCGCCCGGCCGAAGGCGATCATCCGGTTCGCCACGCGCTTTCGCTCGGTATCCGGCCAGGTGGTGAAGGCGTGCGGACCGCGCACGACGACCATCTCCTTGACGCCGGGCACGCGGCCATAGGCGTCCATCGAGCCTTCGAGCGCATCGGCGTAGCACCAGAGCCCGCGCGCGAAGAAAGCGGCGGGCCATTTCGACATGCCCGCCAGAATGGCCGAACTGGGGAAGAAGACGATATTATGCTCGGCCTCGATCCCGCCGATGAAGAGCCCGCGGTCGCGCCCCGGCCCGCGGCCGTCGTCCTTGGGCGTCGTCTGCGCCGGCAGATAGCCGACGCCGCTCGAAAATTCGGCTACCAGCAGGGCGCCCTTGATTGCCGGATCACGCCGCGGCGGCGCGCACCCTATCTCCGCCAGGTCGTAGTCGCAGTCCTTGTCGAAATTGGCCGTCATCGCCCAGCCGGTCGCCATCGACCCGCGCGAACTGCCCATGAGCAGCGTCGGAAGCGCCGCCGTGGCGCCGGCCCCCCGGACGGCCGTGGCAGCATCGGCACCGGTCGAGAGCACGCCCGATGGCGAAAGCGCCCGCATCCCCTCGCCGGTCCGCAGGCTGGCGACGATATCGAGCAAATCGCGCCCCTGCTGCAGCGTGTTGGTGTCGCTGAAGCCGCCGGACATGCCGACACCCCGGCGGTCGATCGCCAGCACGTCGAATCCGGCGGCATGAAGATCGGCCCAGACCTGCCGCCAGCGGCGCTGGCCCTGGACCCCGGTCGTGGCGTTCGGCCAGTCGTCGTTGGGAATGGTGACGCCGGTTGCGGGGTCGACCACATAGGCCACGTCCACCGGATCGTCGATCGCCGCGACGCGGTCGCCGCCACCGCCGCTATGGATGACCAGTGCCCGCTTCCGTCCGCCCCTGCCGTCATCGATGCCGGCGCCCCGAATATACCAGCCGCGGATTCGGACCGGGCCGTCCGCCTTGCCGTGCAGCCGTTCATAAGCCTCTGGAGGGGCGGAAAATTCGACAACGAACGTGTCGCCGTCAGCCGCCGCGATCGGCTCGCGATAGGGCGCGCGGGCAAAGAAGCCGGGGCGGCGAACGGTCGACAGGTCGGTATCGGCCCCCTTCTCGTCCACCTTGCCGAGCAGGGATCGCCCGTGCGGATCGGTCAGCCCATATTCGCGGTTGGGCGGGCGCCGCTTCAGAACCTGGTCGAACACGCGGTCGTGGCACGCCGTGTCACGCTTGCAGCGCTCCCAGTCCTCGCGCAGCTTCGTATCGGTGAATTCGTCGACATAATAGTCGCCGCGATAACCCTCCGGCGGCTGGTTCAGTGTCGAGGTAAAGGGGACGCAGGTCCTGTCGCCCGCCGATGTCGCAATCCAGTATCCCGGCAATTCCATGTCGCGGTCATAGGCAACATACGCCTTGCATTCGAAAGGCGGGACGGGGGCACGGGTCGGGACGATCCCACCCTCCGATCCGCTCGCCGGCGCCGCGGAACCCAGAAGGGTCGCCGCCGATAAAAGTCCGATTCCGAAGCGGGTCATCGATTGCTCTCCCCCGGCCGGGAGGCTCCCGTCCTCCCCAAGGCTTTCCTGCCATTATAGTTCTTTTAAAGTCAATAGTACATTTATGCTGCGAAGGGGAAAATGCCGAACAGGAGCGACGCCACGAAGAAGATCAGGAAGGAGCCGAGCGCCCATTTGAGGGTGAACCGCTGATGCTCGCCGAATTCGATGCCGACGAAGCCGACGAGCAAATAGGTCGAGGCGACGAGCGGGCTGAGCAGGTGAACCTGCTGGCCGACGAGCGACGCCCGCCCGATCTCCGCCGGGCTCAGGCCATAGGCGGCGCCGGTTTCGGCGAGGATCGGCAGGACGCCGAAATAGAAGGCGTCGTTCGATATGAAGAAGGTGAAGGGCGCGCTGATTACCGCGGTGATCGGCGCCATATAGGGGCCCCAGGCCGGCGGGATGGCGGCGATGACCGTCGCCGACATGGCGTCGACCATCTTCGTGCCCGACAATATGCCCATGAAGATGCCCGCGGCGAACACGAGGCCGGCGACCGAGAGCGCGTTGCCCGCATGGGCCGCGAGCTGCTTGCGCTGCGCCTGGATCGACGGATAGTTGATCGTCGCGGCGACGGCGTAGGCGAGCATGAAGAGGACCGCGAGCGGCAGCAGGGCGGTCAGCAGGGCCGCCATCAGCGCGACGGTGATCGCGAGATTGACCCAGAAATATTTGCGCTTCCCCGGATCGACAGCGCCCTTGATCTCTGGATCGTCGCCCGGTGGCGGCGCGCCGATCCGCTCGGCCGCGAGCCGGCCCAGCCGGGCGCGCTCCCTGAGCCCGAAATACCAGGCGACCAGGATCACCCACAGCGCGGTGACGATCATCGCCGGGATCAGCGGCACGAAGACGTCGTGCGCCTCGAGCTTGAGCGAGCTCATCACGCGCGCGGTCGGGCCGCCCCAGGGCAGCACGTTCATCACCGCCCCCGCCATGATGACGATGCAGGCGAGCATCCGCATGTCGAGCTTCATCCGGCGGTAGAGCGGCAGCATCGCCGCAGTGGTGATCATGTAGGTCGTGGTCCCGTCGCCATCGAGCGACACCGTCAGCGCGAGTACCGCCGTGCCGACGAGGATCCGCAGCGGGTCGCCGTGGACCAGCCGCACGATCGCGGCAATCAGCGGATCGAACAGGCCGACGTCGATCATCAAGCCGAAGAAGAGGATGCCGAAGACGAGCATGACGCCCGTCGGCGCGAGATCGGCGACGCCCTGCATCATCATGCCGCCGAGATCGCCGAGGTCGACGCCGGCAAGCGCGCCGGCGATCAGCGCGAAGATCAGCGGAACGAGGATCAGCGCGACGATCGCCGACAATCGCTTGGTCATGATCAGCGTCATGAAGGTCGCGACCATGGCGAAGGCGAGGAAGGACAGCATCGCGGCGTCAGCCCTGCGCCGCGCCGGGCGCGATCGCGAGATAGAGGGCGGTCAGCACGACATTGCGCGCGCGGCCGCCGAAGCGCGTGTCGACAAGGTCGGCAATGGCGTCGAGCAGGCGCTCGCGGCGCACGGCAGGGAGCGCGCGAACATAGGAATAGCTGGCGTAAAGCGCGCGGGCGCCGGCCGCGTCCAGTTCGCGCTCGCGGCGGAAGCGGAACGGCTCGAACCGGTCGAAGCCCGCCCCGGTCATCGCCGCGCGGTGGAGGTCGACGTCGAGCGAATAATGCCCTGCCGCTCCCTCCGACGGCGCGAGCGGCACGTCGGCGAGCAGCGGCACGATCGCGTCGGCGAGGTCGTCCTCGCCGGGCTGGCGATAGCTGTTCCACCACAGCGCCAGCGTCGCGCCGGGGCGCAGCAGGCGCCGCAGCTTCGCAAAGGCGGGGACGGGGTCGAGCCAGTGGAAAGCGGCCGCCGAGCAGGCGAGGTCGAAGGGACCGGCTAGCGATGCCTCGACAAAGCCGTCGGCAACCACCGCGACGCGGGGATCGGCGAGCCGCGCTTCGAGATGGGCGGCGAGCCGGGCATCGGCCTCGACTGCGACGAGGCGCGAGGGGTGCAGGCGCGCCATGATATCACGCGTCGCCAGGCCCGTTCCCGGTCCGATTTCGAGCACCGCGCCCGCATCGCCGCCAAGCCGCGCGCGGATCGCGTCATAGAGCGCGGGCGGATAGCCCATGCGCACCGCCTCATAGCCGGCGATGTCCGCGCCGAAAACGCGCGCGCCGGCGGAACGGTCGAGACGCTGGGCGTTGCAGCTGCTCAAAAGGATTCTCCCCTCGACCGGCGAGGTCGCACCGGGACGACCGGGCGGTGCCGATTTTGTATATTTCCTTTTGATAGTACAATCTGAAGCCGCGCTTTGGCAACCCCCTTTCGCGCGGAGAAGCGGTCAGGCGTGGTTCGCGACGGGCAGCCGGCCGAGGACGCCGAACAGGTCGCGCGGGTCGGCGGGCTGCGCGAGCAGGTCAACCTCGCGGTGCAGATGCGGCGCCGCGGTCGCCTCGGCGAGATAGCGCAGCGTCGAGAAATCCTCGATCGCGAAGCCAACCGAATCGAACAGGGTCACCTCGTCGCGATGGCGGCGGCCGGGCGCCTCGCCCGCGATGACGCGCCACAACTCGGTCGTGGGGAAATCGGCGGGCATCTGCTGAATCTCGCCCTCGATCCGCGTCTGCGGCAGATATTCGACGAAGACGCTGGCGCGGTCGAGGATCGCCGGCTGCAACTCGGTCTTGCCGGGGCAGTCGCCGCCGATCGCGTTCAGATGCACCCCCGCCCCGACCATGTTTGCCGAGACGATCGTCGCGTGGCGCTTGTCGGCGGTCGCGGTGGTGATGATGTCGGCGCCCTCAGTCGCCTCGGGCGCCGACGCGGCGACCCGTACCCGGATGTCGCGCGCATCGAGATTGCGGCGAAACTTGTCGGTCGCGGCAGGGTCGACGTCGTACACGACGAGTTCCTCTATCCCGAGCAGCGCGTGGAAGGCGACGGCCTGGAATTCGGACTGAGCGCCGAGCCCGATCAGCGCCATCGACCGCGCGTCAGGCCGCGCGAGATGGCGCGCCGCCAGCACCGACATCGCCGCGGTCCGCATCGCGGTCATCAGGGTCATCTCCGCAATCAGATAGGGATAGCCAGTCGCGACGTCGGCAAGCACGCCGAAGCCGGTGACCGTCTGCAACCCCGCAGCCTGATTGCCGGGATGGCCGTTGACATATTTGAAGCCGAAGGCGCGGGCGTCGGCGGCGGGCATCAGTTCGATCACCCCGCCCGGCGAATGGCTGGCGAAGCGAGGCGACTTGTCGAATTCGTCCCAGCGCCGGAAATCGGCCTCGATATGATCGACCAGATCCGCGAGCACCGTTTCGAGCCCGCGGTCGGCGACGAGCGCCACGACATGTTCGACTTCGACCAGACGCATATCATCCTCCTCGATTGTCCGGAGAGGATGCGCCCTCGCCCTGTCGCGCGAAATTCCATCATTGCATTTTCGCGCGTTAAAATTCATACAATGTGTATCATCCGCCTAGGCAAATTGATCCATGCAGCCTCTCGACGCGATCGACCGCCAGATCATCGCCGCGCTCCGCATCGACGCGCGCAAGCCGGTGTCGCGGCTGGCGAGCGAATTGGGCATCGCGCGCGCGACAGCGGAAAAACGCCTGGCGCGGATGATCGACAGCGGCACGATCCTGGGCTTCACGGTGCGCGCACGCGACGACACGCCCGCGACGGTGCGCGCGGTGATGCTGATCGAAGTGGCTGGACGATCGACCGCGGCGGTCATCCGCGGACTCAAGGGCCTGCCCGAGCTCGAGCGGCTGCACACGACCAATGGAGGCTGGGATCTGGTCGCCGAGATCAAGGCCGCCAATCTTGCCGATTTCGACCGCGTGCTGCGCGAGGTGCGCAGCATCGACGGCGTTCTCAACAGCGAGACGAGCCTGCTGTTAAGTTCGGTTTAGAGGTCAGAATCCCACGCCCGTCGGCAGGCCGTGCTCGACCGCCGGCGGCGCTGCGAAATAGGGACCGACGAGGCCACGCCACTGCGCAAAGGCGGACGACGCGCGGAACGCTTCGTGCGCGGCGACATCCTGCCATTCGACGATCAGCCAGAAACGCCCTTCCACTTCGTGCGAACGCTGCAATCGCATCGCCGAGCAACCGGGCGCACCCTGAAACAGCGCGACCGCCTGTCCGGCAGCCGCCACGAAAGCCTCTGCATCACCGGGCGCAACGTCGATACGCGCGATTTCGGTCGCCATTCACTTTTCCTCGTCGATTCGCGTCGTCACCCCGGTGGCGACAATCGTGCGCGTCGCGTCGATAGACGCATAGGTCCAGAAAATCACCAACGGTTCGTCGCCCGCCTCGTTGCGGAAGCAATGGGGAACGCCGGCGGGAATCCAGCTCGTGTCGCGCGGCGCGACCGGATGATCGGCGCCGTCGATATGCGCGATCCCCTGCCCCGAGAGGACGACGACCGATTCCTCGCAATTATGCGTGTGGAGCGGCACCGCCGATCCGGGCGCGATGGTGGTGATGCCGGTGAGCATCGCGCGCGCGCCGCGCGCCGCGGTGGCGAGCGGGGTGGTGACGATGCCGCCGCCGCGGTCCTTGACGGGCAATCCTTCGGGATGGAACAGTTTCGCGGTCATGCCGTTTTCTCCGCCTCGGGCGCGACGACCTTGATCGTCTTCGCATTGGTGAATTCCCTGAGCCCGAGCTCGCCGAGCTCGCGGCCGTAGCCCGAATGCTTGATGCCGCCGAACGGCACGCGCGGGTCGGAGGCGACGACGGCGTTGACGAATACCGCCCCGGCATCGACGCGGCGCGCGAGCGCGGTGCCGCGGGCGATATCAGCAGTCCAGATCGACGCGCCGAGACCGAAGGCAGTGCGGTTGGCGAGCGCGACCGCCGCCTCGGCATCCGCGGCGCGGACGATCGCGGCGGCGGGACCGAAGGTTTCCTCGTCGAACGCCGCCATCCCCGGCTCGACATGATCGAGCAATGTCGGCGGATAGAAATATCCCGCCCCCGGTTCCGGCCGTCCCCCCGTCAACAGGCGAGCGCCGCCCGCGACGCTGCGTTCGACCTGATCGTGGATCGCGGCGCGCAGGTTCGCGCGCGCGAGCGGCCCCAGCGTGGTGGCGGGGTCAGCAGGATCGCCCATATGCAGCGCTTCGGCCCCGGCGAGCATTGCCGCGGCGAACCGGTCGGCGACCGCCTCTTCGACGATGAAGCGCTTGGCGTTGACGCAGCTTTGCCCCGCGTTGGTAAAGCGCGCGGTGATCGCCATCGCCGCCGCCGCCTCGATATCGGCGTCGGCGAGGACGATGAACGGGTCCGAGCCGCCGAGTTCGAGCACCTGCTTCTTGAGCGCGGCTCCCGCCTGGGCGGCGACGATCATCCCGACCTGGGTCGATCCGGTCAGCGTGACCGCGGCGATGCGCGGATCGGCGATAACGCCGGCCACCGCGTCGGGCTCGACGAAGATATTGGCGAACAGGCCCGCGGGCGCGCCCGCCTCGGCGACGAGCCGTTCGATCGCGAGCGCGCATTGCGGGACGTTCGCGGCATGCTTGAGGATCGCGCCATTGCCCGCCGCGAGCGTCGGGGCGAGGAAGCGCACCACCTGCCACAGCGGATAGTTCCACGGCATGATCGCGAGGACGACCCCGATCGGTTCATAGGCGAGGAAGGTGCCCGGCAAGCCGGCGACCGGCGCATCGGCGAGCATCGCGGGCGCGGCGTCGGCATAATAGTCGCAATTGCGGGCGCATTTGTCGACTTCGGCCAGCGCCTCGGCGACGGGCTTGCCCATCTCCTGCGTGATCAGCGCGGCGAGCGGGGCGCTCTGTGCCCGCAGCAGCGCGGCGAGACGGCGGAGAAGATCGGTGCGCGCGGCGAGCGGCGTCCGGTGCCACTCCTTCTGGGCCCGCTCGGCGGCGGCCAGCCGCGCGTCGAGGGCGGAATCGTCGTGGGCGTCGAAGCGCGCGACGGTCTCGCCCGTCGCGGGATTGGTCGAGGCGATCATGCGAGTTCGCCCACGACCGCGACGGCGAAGTCGGTCGTCCCGAGCGGCCCGCCGACATCGCGCGTACGCTGCGCCGGGTCGCCGAGGATGGCTTCCACCGCCGCTTCGATCCGGGCCGCGGCCTCGCGGAGCGCCGCATCGGCGCGGCGCCGCCCGAGCCAGTCGAGCAGCATCGCCGCCGAGAGGATCAGCGAGGTCGGATTGGCGATGCCCTGCCCCGCGATGTCGGGCGCCGAGCCGTGCTGTGCCTGCGCGACGCAGATATCGTCGCCGGCGTTGATCGAACCGCCGAGGCCGAGGCTGCCGCTGAGTTCCGATGCCTCGTCGGACAATATGTCGCCGAACATGTTGGTCGTGACCATGACGTCGAAGCGGCCGGGGTCGCGGATCAGCAGCGCCGCGGCGGCATCGACGATTACCTCGTCGAGTTCGATCTCAGGATAGTCGGCCGCCACCGCGCGCACCTCGCGCAGGAAGAGGCCGTCGGTCAGCTTGAGCACATTCGCCTTGTGCACCGCGGTCAGCCGCTTGCGGCGCGTCATCGCGATCTCGCAGGCGGAGCGCGCGACGCGGCGCACTGCGGGCGCGGTGATCTTGCGGATCGCAAAGGCGCTGTCGGGGTCGGGCATGAACTCGCCGGGGCCCATGTACATGCTGCGGTCGGCGTAGAAACCCTCGGTATTCTCGCGCACGATGACGAGATCCATCGGATCGCGCAGCAGGCTGAGCCCCGGGCGCGACCGGCACGGCCGGACATTGGCATAGAGGTTGAACCCGGTGCGCAGCGCCGCCGAGGGATTGGGCTGACCCGCGGGATAGCTGTAGTGCGAGACGGGGCCGAGGACGACACCGTCGGCGCGGGGGATCGCCGTCATCACGGCGTCGGGCAGCGTCGATCCCTCCGCCGCCAGGCTCGCCTCCCCGATCGCCATTTCGGTGAACGCCAGGCGCTCGCCCGCCGCGGCGCGGAGCACGGCGAGCGTCGCCGCGGTGATCTCGGGACCGATGCCGTCACCGGGAAGAACCAGAATATCGATCATGTCAGCGGCCATTTGTTCCGTCCGTTCCTCATCTTGCTTCGCGCCATCCCATTTGCGGCGCCGGTATGCCGGCGTTGCATTATCATCCGGCGAAATTCATTCACGACAGCATGTCGTGCGCCGGCTTTGACCTTGCGCGCGATGGTTTCCGCCGCGAACGCCGCGAATACCAGAGCCATGGGCCGGTCAGCCCCAGCCCGAGGAGCGTGATCCCGCCCGCCAGCAGCAACGACCGGCCGAACCAGCCGCCCCAGAGGCCGGTATGAACGGTGTAGATCCAGTCGATCAGTTCGCTCGGCGTCGACTGCTCACCGGCGATATAAGTCGCGAGCAAGGCGCCGTCATAGCCGTTGAAATAATATTGGGCGGTTCCGTCGGGGCGGATGCTGCGGTTGCTGTCGAGATAGACGGCGACCACGCGGCCGCCGCTCGAAAAGCGGATCTGGCGCAGCGGCGTTCCTCCGAAATCGGCGCGCGCGCGCGCGACGAGATCATCGAGCGGGGCGAGCGGCCGCCCCGCCTGTTCGGCCACCGCCGGCGTGGGCTTGCCCTCAGCGCCGACCAGGCCGCGCAGCGGTTCCTTCCACACCATCAGGATTCCGGTGAGCGCGGTGACGAGCAGGACCGGGCCGGCGACCGCGCCGACCACCCGATGCAGCGTCCGCCACCGGATGTCGGTGCTGCCGCGCCACATTACCCGGAATCCGCTCTTGAAGCGCTTTCGACCGGGCCACCAGAACCACAGGCCGGTCGCCGACATGATGAACAAGACGATCCCCTCGAAGCCGATCACATATTCGCCGACCGGCCCGGACAGCAATTGTTCGTGGACCACGAACAGCCATTCCACCGGCCAGGTGGACAGGCCGCCGTCGCGGACGATACGGCCGCGATAGGGGTCGATCGCGGTGAGGATCGGCGCCTTGTCGGCGCGCCGCTTGAGCTTGAACAGCACCGCCTGATCGGCGGATTGCGGAATTTCGGCGCGCGCGATCGACGCCTCGGGATGCGCCGCCTCGACCGTGTCGAACAGGCGCTGCATCGAAAGCCGCACGGGCCCGGGCGCGACGCGAAGTTCGGAATGAAGGACCGGCTCGATCTCGTCGCGGAACACCATGGCGATCCCGGTGCCGCCCTGGACGACGAGCAGCAGCGCGAGCGCGAGACCCAGCCAGCGATGGATCGTTAGCAACGCCTGCCTGTTCTTCATATCCGCCCGCCCTTTGCATCCATCGGTTCATGCTTTCCGGCTCCATCGGCCGTTCCGGTTGCGCCCTAGAGCAATTTTGAATTTTTCGCAACAGTAATACAAAAACATTGACGGCGCGATACCGCGAGCCTAGGCGAACCCCATGATTGGGGTCGACAATGACCGACCCGTTGAACAGGGATTTGCCGTGTCCGGATCGATATCCGCCCCCTCGCCCGTCGAAGACGATGGGCTCGCCCGCAGCGCGCCGTCGGCCGCCGGTGTCGATGCCGCCCAAATCCTGGCCTTCATCGACGACGTCGAAGCGGCGGGGCTCGAACTGCACGACCTGATGATCTGGCGCGGCGGTGCCGTCGTCGCCGAAGCGTGGCGCTGGCCCTATGGCGCCGACCGGCTGCGCATGACGCATTCGATGACGAAGAGCTTCACCGCCTGCGCGATCGGGCTGCTGATCGACGAGGGACGGCTGGCGCTCTCCGATCGGGTCGCAAGCTTCTTTCCCGAGGCCGAGATCGCCCCCGACACGCGCCAGGCGCGCATGACGGTCGAGGATCTGCTGACGATGCGGTCGGGCCACGCCAGCGAAGTGTCGGGGTCGATCTGGCGCAGCATCGAGACGAGTTGGGTCCGCGAATTCTTTCGCATTCCGGTCGTCTATGAACCCGGCACCCGCCATGTCTATTCGAGCGCGGCGAGCTATATGCTCTCCGCCATCGTCACCCGGATCACGGGGGAAACGATCGAGGCCTATCTGACCCCGCGCCTGTTCGAGCCGCTCGGCATGGCCGAGGTGCGGTGGGATATCGGCCCGGACGGGGTCAATCCGGGCGGAAACGGCATCAGCATGCGCACCGCGGACGCGCTGAAGCTGGGCATCCTGCACGCCCAGAAGGGCGTCTGGCAGGACCGGCAGATTCTGCCGCGCGCGTGGGTCGAGGCGGCGACGCGCGCGCACGGCGTTCCCGACTATGGCTATCACTGGGTGGTCGGGGACGGCTACTATGCGGCGCTCGGCGTATTCGTGCAGATGGTCGTCGTGTTTCCCGAAGCCGATGCGGTGATCGCGCTCAACAGCGCGATGGACGAAAGCCGCGTGCTGCTTCCGCATCTGCGCAAGCATTTTCCCGCCGCCTTCGCTGGCGGGGGCAGCGCAGCGGCGGACGCGGCGCTGGCCGGCCGCCTGGCCGGCTGGCCGGCAACGCCGCCCCTGCCCTCGCTTGTCGCCGGCGACGCGGCGGCGCTGGCCGGCGACTGGTCGGTGCACGACAATATGCTGGGGATATCCGCCGTCCGGCTGGAATTCCGCGGCGACACGATGCGGCTGTCGCTAACCGATGCCGAGAGCGAGCATGGCGTCGTCGCGGGGCACGAGCGCTGGGTCGAAACCACGACCGACCTGCGCGGCGCATCGCTACATCACGGATATCGGCTGAAGGACGCGCCGACGGTGGCGGGCGGCCGCTGGATCGCCGCGAACGAATATGAGCTGGTGCTGCACTTCGTCGAATCGGCGTTCCGCGATACGTTCCGCTTCCGCTATGCGCGCGGCGAGTTGGCGATCGAGCGCTTCGTCAACATCAATTCGGGCGACCGCGCCTGGCCGCTGCTCACCGCGGTCCGCGCCTAGGGTCAGGACCCTAGCGCGCCGGAAGGTCGCGAAAGCGCGCGGGCAGCTCGAAACCGTGGCCGAACGGGTCTTCCGGCTCGGCGACGAATTCGGTGCGGCCCGCATAATAGGCGCGGCCCGCAACCTTGACCCGCGATACGCGCTGGCCGCCCTCCCCCTCGGCCGCCCACAGCGTTCCGACGAAGCCTTCGCCCGACACGCCGCGTATCTCGCAGGAATCGCCCGGTCCGATCTCCCCCCGCGCGGCGGCGAGCGCGAAGCGGGCGGTCACGCCGCTGCCCGTCGGCGAGCGGTCGATCTGCCCCTCGGCGAAAATGCAGAGGTTATAGCTCGCGCGGCCATCGCCGGCGCCGAGCGCGACATCGTCGGTGAGGATCGTGCCATAGAGGAAGCCGAGATCGGGTTCGGCCGGGTGCGCGATCGGCACGGCGGCGCGAACCGCGTCGGTGATCGCCACCCCCGCCTCGACGAGCCGCGCGACCGGAGTGTCCATCAGCGACAGGCCGAGCCGCGAGGCGGGCAGGATGGCGTAATAGGCGCCGCCGAACGCGATGTCATAGGCGACCTCGCCCCAGCCGGGCACCTCGATGCGCCGGTCGAGATGGCTGGCGAAGGAAGGGACGCTGACGAAGGAGACCAGCGGCGCGTCGCCCCCGTCCCGGTCGACCTCGACCGCTACGAGGCCGCACGGCGTCTCGAGCCCGAAGGCCGCCCGGCCGTCCGCCATCGCGACCCGGCCGCTGTCGACCGCCCAGCGCCCGAGGGCGATCGTCGCATGGCCGCACATGGTGCTGTAGCCCTCCTGGTGCGTGAACAGCACGGCGAGGTCGGCGCCGGGCAGGCTGGGCGCGGTCGGGATGACGCCGTACATGCCGGCATGGCCGCGCGGTTCGAGCATCGTCATGCGGCGCAGATGATCGAAACGGTCGCGCGCATCGCGGCGGCGCGCAAGGATGGTGGCGCCGGTCAGTTCGGGATAGCCCTGTTCGATGATGCGGACGGGTTCGCCGGCTGTGTGCATGTCCACCACGCACAGCCGTAGCGGCTCTTCTGTCGATGGCATCCGATCAATCTCCTTCCGGTTCGCAGGCCGCCCGATAGGCGAGCGCCGCCGCGCCGAGATCCGCGAGCGCGGTGCCGACCGCCTTGAACAGCGTTATCTCGTCGGCATTTCGGCGCCCTTCGACGGCGCGTGAGCACAGGTCGTCGAGCGTTCCGGCGATCGCGTCCCTGCGGATCACGCCGCGGGCGAGCGGACCAGCGAGGTCGCCCGATTCCTCCAGCGCCGCCATGGTATCGACGTAAATGCGCCCGCGCCCGACGCAGGCGTCGTCGGTCTCACGCATCGCGGGCGTGAAGCTGCCGACCAGATCGAGGTGGGTACCGGGCCCGAGCCACGCGCCTTCGATCAACGGCTCGGTGGCGAGGGTCGCGCAACTGACGATATCCGCCGTTTCCGCCGCAGCCCTGAGCGACGGCGCGGGCCTTGCGTCGAACCCCTGTCCGCGCAGTCCGTCGGCAAGCGCGGCCGCCTTGTCGGCGTGCCGGCTCCAGACCGCCACGCGCGCGATCGGCCGCACCGCCGCAAAGGCCGCGGGAAGCAGGCACGCGACGCGCCCCGCTCCCACGACGAGAAGGGTGCGGGCATCGGGCCGCGCGAGGAAGGATGCGGCCAGCGCCGAAACGGCGGCGGTGCGCCGCGCCGTCAGCTCGCTGCCGTCGACGACCGCGAGCGGCCGGCCGGTTGCGGCATCGGCCAGCACGTATGTCGCGAACACGCCGGGCAGGCCGTGGCGGCCGTTGCCCGGATGGATCGTCGCCACCTTGATGCCAAGATAGCCCTGCTCCTGCCATGCGGGCATCAGGAGCAGGGTCGCCTCGCTCCCGTCGGGCTGCGCGATGGCGTGATGATGGCGCAGCGGCACCGTCGCGCCGCGCGCGAACGCCTCGCGAAGCGCGGGGACGAGCGCGGCGAAGGGAAGCGCCGCGCGGGCCTGTTCGGCCGAGATCATCCGGGGCGGCGGCAGGTCCGCCATCAGCCGGCCAGTTCGCGCGAGCGGGCGAGCGCGGCGGCGACGGTCGCGGTCAGACGCGCCTGAAGCGCGCCGTCGGCCATCAGCACGCGCAGTCCCGCCTCGGTGGTCCCGGCGGGCGAGGTGACGTCGCGGCGGAGATCGGCCGCGCTTCGGTCGCTGACGCGCAACATCTCGCCCGCACCCGCGAGCGTCATGCGCGCGAGCGTTTCGGCCACGGGTTCGGCAAGACCTGCGGCGATGCCGGCCTGGGTCAGACAGTCGGCGATATAGAAGATATAGCCCGGGCCCGAGCCCGACAGCGCCGTCGCGACGTCCATCAGCGCTTCGTCCTCGAACCACAGCAGCGCGCCGGTGCCCGCGAGCAGGTCCGCGGCGAAATCGCGATCCGCGGCGGAGCAGCCGGCACCGGCAAGGGCGACGGTCATGCCGCGCCCCACCGCAGCGGGCAGATTGGGAGCGGCGCGAACGAAAGCGGCGACGCCCGGGAACAGACGGCCGAGATCGCGCAGCGTCTTGCCCGCCATGATCGACAGGACGAGCGTGTCGGCGCGCGCCAGCGCCGCGACGGGAGCCGCGAGATCGGCCGCCATCTGCGGCTTGACCGCAAGGACGACGGCCTGCCCTTCGCGCGCCGCAAGCGGGGGATTGAGCCGGCAGCCCGACGATTGCGCGAAGGACAGAAGCGCCGCGCCCGGCGCGGGCTCGACGATGGCGATCGCCGCGGGATCGAAGCCGGCCGCTACCCAGCCGCGCACCATTGCGAGGCCCATGCGACCGCCACCGAACAGCAAAATCGATCGATCGGCCACAATTCGTCCCTCCGTCCGCTATCCTGGAGAGAGATTGTATTGTTAAGTTTAAAAATGCAAGATCGAAATGATCAGCTAATCGTGGGCTCGACGTCCCTCGCGCTATCGAGATGGAGCTTCATCAGCGCGTGGGCGCGCAAATTCTTGCCTTCGGCCAGCGCGTCCATGATTTCGAGATGCTCGTCGATCGAGGCCTCGACCCGTTCCACGCCGTTGACCCACTGGATGTTGAGGAAGGAGCGCAGACGGTTCTGGCGCTGCACCGCGTCGAGCAGATAGCGATTGCCCGAGCAGCGGGCGAGTCCTTCGTGGAAATCGGAGTTGATCGCATAGAGCTCGACCGCCATCGTGTCGCGCCAGCGCAGCTTGCGGAAGGCCAGATGTTCGTCGCGGCTGCGATCGAGCCAGTCCAGATCGAGTTCGAAGCCCGGTTCGAGCAGGCCGGCTGGCTCGACGATGCTGCGAAAGGCGTAGCTGTCGGTCCGCGCGTCGGCCGAGTTGATGAGCTGCGCGAAGGACCAGCCGTTGCCGGGCTTGCGCTCGACGAGCCCCAGGTCGGCAAGCTGGCGCAGGACGCGCAGCGCGGTCGGCAGCTTGGTGTCGAAGATGCGCAGGATTTCCTGCTGGCTGCACTGGTCGGGAAGCACGCCCGAGTTGCGCGCCTCGGCGATCGCGATGAACAGCCGCTTGTCCTCCTCCTCCTCGGGATTGGCAAGGTCGAGGTCGGGAAGGGCCTTGATGGTATCGCGCAGCACATAGCCGCGATTGGCGCGCGATTCGACGACGCCCTGGTCGGCCAGGAGGCGCAGCGCGCCGCGAACCGGCGTACGCGAAACGTCGAATTGACGGCACAGGTCGAGCTCGACCAGATGATGTCCCGGCCCGGCCCCCTGTTCCTTGAGCATCCGTACGATGCGCGACGCGAGATCCGCCTGCAGGCGGCTGGCCCGCGGCGCGTCGCCTTCCTCGATCTTATGCGCCGCGGCGATGGGCATGGGGGCGATAGTTTCCTGAATCCGTTCTACAAAATTCGTCCTCTCGGGACTTGCGGGGGAGATTATACTCTTCGTGTCAATGATGCAATGGTAGCCGCTTAGCGCCTTATCGCCGCGGCGCTCCCCCAAAAGAAGAGAGCACGACCGGCGAAGCCGATCGTGCTCATGAGTGTCACGCCGCCGCAGGATTCCGGCGCGCGAGGAATCCGTCAGTATTGGACACTCAAGGAGAATTTCACCGTGCCCGGCAGCGCGGCGGCGAGCGAATTGCCGCCCACCGAAGCCCAATAGCGCTTGCCCGTGATGTTCTGGCCGTTCACGCGCGCGACCAGCTTGTGATCGCCGATGTCGAAGCTGTAGGACGCGCCGAGGTCATAGGTCGTATAGCCGCGCGTGAAGGCGACATTGTTCGCGTTCAATGCCTGGGTACCGGTATGATAGACGCCGCCTGTGACCTTCAGACCGGGATCGAGCCACGACGGCCGATATTCGCCGGCGAGCGACCATGTCCCCTTGGGCGTACCGTCGACGCGATTGCCCGCGATGCCAGGCTGGCCCCGATAGTGGGCGGAAAGGATCGTCGCCGTCGCATAGACTGCAAGGTCGGGCGTGACATAGCCGGTGATGCTGAGCTCGCCGCCCTCATAGACTTCACGGCCATTGGTGTAGAAATGCAGCGTGTCGGTGCCGGGCAGATTGGCGGCATAGGCCGCGCCGCGATCGATCTTGAAATAGGCGAGTTGGATCAGCAGGTCCGATTTGGGCTGAATCTTGAGGCCCGCCTCATATTGCTTGCTGTTCGTCGGCGGGAAGACTTCGGTCGCATTGTCGGTCGTCGACGGGGCCGCCGGCGTTTCCTCCAGACCCTCGATATAGGTGCCGTAGACGCTGGCCCAATCGACCGGCTTCAGCACCAGGCCCGCGGAATAGGAGGTCGGGCTGGCGGTATAGGGCGTCTTGGTGACGTTGTTGATCGACCCGTCATTCTTGTAGTCGCTCTTGCGAACGCCCGCGAGCACCTGGACGACATCGTAGAAATTCAGGCGGTTGAACAGGTAGATGCCCTTGTCGTCGATCTTCGACGCCGGGGGCAGCGCGCTATATTCGAGACCCGGATCCGGAATGAAGACCGGATTGGCAAAATTCTGATCGAACAAGGTGCGGATATTCGGCGACGATGCGAGCGTCCGGATCACGCGCGAAGCCCCGAGCAGGACTTCGTTGCTGATATCGTCGGTGAAATGGATCGTGCCGGCCAGTTCGGCGGCATAGTTGATGGTTTCGAATTCCGCCTGCTGCGCCGAGAAGCGAACGCGGCCCGCGCCATAGTCCGGGCTGGACGGGTCGAAGGAGGTCGTGAGATTTGCCGGTTGGAACTGCGGATTGTTACGCTTGCGCGACATGCGCGAGCGCCCCCAATAGGCGGTGAAATCCCAATCATCGGCGAAGTTGTAGACCGCCTTGCCGAGCAGGTTGAGTTCGTGCGTCCGGTTGAAGTCCCAATCCGCCGCGGCGATGTTGACGCGCGGATCGACAAGGCTGACATCGGGAATGTTCACCGACGTCGCGCCCGACGGTATGGTGAGCAGGAACAGCGCCGGCTCGACGATCGATTTTTCGAAATATTCGACGTCGGCGGTGATCGTCAGCCGGTCGGTCGGCTTGAAGTCGAAGGTTCCCGACGCGACGTAGCGGCTGCCCTGCGAATAATCGATGCCGGTGTCGAGATGCGCGGCGACGCCGTTCAGGCGATAGCCGAATGCCCCCATCGTATCGCCGACGTCGAGATGCGCGCCATAACCGCCGTTGGCATCGCCAAAGACATTGGCGAAATAGCTGAAATCGGGTGTCGCGCGCTTCATCGTCAGGTTGACGATGCCCGCAGGAGAAGAAAAGCCGTAATAGAGCGCCGATGCCCCCTTGAGCACTTCGACGCGATCCTTGTTCTCAAGCGGAAAGGCGGTCGCCGACAGCATGTTGAGCGCGCCGTCGAGACGGAAGTTGGTCTGCGTGTCCACCGCGATGCCGCGGACCGTCAGATTGTTGTAGGCGACCGGGCCGGTGCCGGTCGTCGAGACGCCGGCGGTGTTGCGCACGGCGTCGATCAGGTCGACCGCCTGCTGCGACTTCAGCACTTCCGAAGGAATGACCGATATGGTCAGCGGCACATCGAGAATCTTCGCGTTTCGAAAACTGCCCGACTGCACCGTGTCGGTGCCGAAGCGGTTCGCGCGATCGCCGGTGACGACGATTTCGCCATATCTGCCCTGCTCGTCCGTCTGGGCCGCGGTATCAGCGTCCGGCGCCGATTGCTGGGCCAGCGCCGGTGCGGCGAGCAGAATGCCCCCCATCATGGTGGTCCCGAGCAACATGATACGGCATTGTCTGGCAATCATTGTCTCATCCCCTTCTTGCTGGTTCGTCCCGCCCTGGCGGAGTCGCCATTTTTATGTCTTATTGCTGACGATAATGTCAGATTGCATTTTGTAAAGTGAAAAATACATTCTTGACAATCAGCTTGCCGAGCCCTCCGCGATCGCGAGGGCCGGCGATGCGGCCAGCAGGCGCCGGGTATAGTCGTGGCGCGGGTTCGCGAAGACCGCGGCGGTCGCGCCCTCCTCGACGATTCGGCCCTTTTCGAGGACCACGACGCGATCTGCGACCTGTTCGACGACGGCGAGGTCGTGGGTGACGAACAGGCAGGCGAAGCCGCGCTCGCGCTGCAGCGCCTGCAATAATTCGATCACCTGCTTCTGGATCGTCAGGTCGAGCGCCGAGACGGGCTCGTCGGCCACAACAAGCCGTGGCCGCGACACGATCGCGCGGGCGATGGCGACGCGCTGGCGCTGGCCGCCCGACATCTGATGCGGCCGCCGCCGTTCATAGCCCGCCAATCCGACTTCCTCGAGCGTGCGGGTCACGCGCTCGGCGCGCTCGGCCGCGGTCAGGCCGGGAACATGGCGCAGCGCCGCCCCGACGATCTCGCCGATCCGCAGATGCGGCGCGAGCGACGAGAAGGGGTCCTGGAACACGATCTGGGCGGCGCGGCGGAAATCACGTTCCTGGCGCCGATCCATCGCGGCGATATCGACCCCGTCGAAGCGGACCATGCCCCCCGCGAGTTCCTTCAGCCCGAGCGCGGCGCGGCCGAGCGTCGTCTTGCCCGAGCCGCTGGCGCCGACGAGCGCGACGATCTCGCCACTGCGCACCGCGATGTCGACGCCGTCGATCACCCGCTTGGGCGCGCCCGCGCCGAACAATCCCGGCTTGCCGCGATATTCGACCACCGCCTGCTCGATCGACAGCAGCACGTCGCCGCCACCGCCCGTGGCCCCGCCATCGCCGGGCCGCGGCAACGAGCCGACGAGCTTCGCCGTATAGGGATGTTTGGGAGCCGCGAGCACTTCGCGGGTTTGGCCGGCCTCGACCAGCACGCCCTTTTCGAGCACCAGCACGCGGTCGGTATATTGCGCGACGAGGCCTAGGTCGTGTGTGATGAGCAGCAGCGCGGTCCCCATCTCGCGCGTCAATGCGACCATCAGTTCGAGCACCTCGCGCTGGCTGAGCGTGTCGAGCGCAGTCGTCGGCTCGTCGGCGATCAGCAGCCGCGGTTCGAGCATCAGCACCGAGGCGAGCATGATACGCTGGCGCATCCCGCCGGAAAATTCGTGCGGATAAGCGGCGAGGCAGCGTTCGGGATCGGCGATCTGCACCCGCCGGAGCATGTCGATGCAGCGGCGCCGGATCTCAGCATCATCGAGCCGGCGGTGGAGCTTCAACCCCTCGGCGAGTTGCTTGCCGATCGTCAGCGCCGGGTTGAGCGAGGTCATCGGTTCCTGGAACACCATGCCGATGCCGGCACCGCGGATCGCGCGCAGGTCGCGTTCTTCCAGCGCCGTCAGTTCCTCTCCCTCGAAGCGGATCGAGCCCGCCGCGCGGTGGACGCCGGCGGCAAGCAGGCCGGGGATGGCCCGGGTTGCCATCGTCTTGCCGCTGCCCGATTCGCCGACGATCGCGAGCCGCTCGCCCGCCGCGACCTCGAAATCGAGTCCTTCGAGCAGCGGCGCGAGACCCGGCTGGTCGGCCTCGATGCGCAGACCGGAGACCTGAAGCAGAGCGTCGGTCATGCCGCATTCCTCGGGTCGAGGCGATCGCGCAGCGCGTCGCCGAGCATGTTGATGCCAAGCAGGGTCGCGACGATGCACAGGCCCGGCGCGATGCTGAGCCAGCTTGCGCTCGCCATATAGGGCCGCGCCGACGACAGCATATTGCCCCAGGTCGGTGCGGGCGCGGGTACGCCGACGCCGAGGAAGCTGAGCGCGCTTTCGGAAAGCACGACCCAGCCGAACAGGCTGGTCGCGATGATGAGCACCGGCGGCAGCGCATTGGGCAGCACATAACGCCAGACGGTATAGAGCGGGCCATCGCCGGCAGCGCGCGAAGCCTCGACATATTCGCGCTCGCGGATCGAGAGGGCTGCGGCGCGCACGACGCGGACGACCGACGGCAGATAGGCGATGGACAGCGCGATGACGATGCTGTGCCGGCTCTGCCCGAGCACCGCGATCAGCGACAGCGCGAGCAGGATGCCCGGAAAGGCGAGCAGGGCGTCGCTGAAGGTCATCAATATGCGGTCGGTCCAGCCGCGCAGGAAGCCCGAGGCGAGCCCGACGATGAGCCCGGCGAGGACGGTAAGCGCGACCGTCTGGAGCGCGATGAAGGCGCTGATCCGCGCGCCCAGCATCGCGCGCGCGGCGACGTCGCGGCCGAACTGGTCGGTGCCGAGCCAATGCGCCCACGAGGGCGGCGCGAGCACATTGTCGAGATCGATCGCGAGCGGATCATAGGGCAGCCAGACGAAGCCGGTGAGGATGACCAGCAGCAGCAGCCCGACGAGCCCGAAGCCGAGATATTGGTGCGCCCGTCCCCTCATGACACGGTCACCCGCGGATCGAAGAGTGGATAGAGGATATCGACGAGCAGGTTGACGAGGACATAGAGCGTCGCGGTGAACAGCAGACAGCCCTGCACCACCGGATAATCGCGCGCGAGCACCGAATCGACCATCAGCCGCCCGAGCCCCGGCAGGGTGAACACCGTCTCGATCACCGCGATGCCGCCGAACAGTCGCCCGAGCGTCAGCCCGACCAGCGTCAGGGTCGGCGCGAAGGCGTTGGGAAAGACGTGGCGCATCAGCACCGTACGTTCGGAAAGCCCCTTGGCGCGGGCATGGGTGACATAGTCGAGCCGCAACACGTCGATCGTGCTCGACCGCATCATCCGCGTCAGCACCCCGGTTTCGGAAATGGTCAGCGTCACGATCGGCAGGACCAGGAACAGCACCGCGCCGAGCGCATCCTCCGAGAAGGGGACATAGCCGACCACCGGCAGCCATTGCAGCATCACGCCGAAGACGAGCAGCAGGACAAGCCCGAGCCAGAAGCTGGGCACCGCGAGCACGAAGCTGGCCATGCCGAGCACGGCGAGATCGAGGCGGCTGTTCTGGCGCCACGCGGCGAGCAGGCCGAAAGTCACGGCGATCAGGGTCGCGAGGCCGACCGAGATCAGGACGACCACAGCCGTCAGTTGAAAGCGCGACAGGATCAGCGCGCCGACCGGCTCTCCGGTGATCGCCGAATTGCCGAGGTCGCCGCCCAGGCTGCGGCCGAGCCAGGTCGCGAACTGCACCGGAACCGCCTCATCGAGCCCGAGCTCGGTGCGCAACGACGCGATCGCCTCGGGCGACGCGCCCTCGCCCAGCATCACCTGCGCGGGATCGCCGGGAATGAGCCGGACGAGAAGGAACACCGCGAGCGCGACGAGAAAGAGGGTCGGAATGGCGAGCAGCAGCCGCTTGAAGATATAGGTCAGCATCAGCGCGCCTCCCGCGCGACGTTCCACAGCCGCTGCGTCTGTCCCGGCCAGTTGCGATAGCCGGTGACCCGATCGCGCAGCGCGGTGACGCGGTGCGTATTATAGAGGATGATCGCGGGCACCTCGGCGCGGAACCGCCGTTCGAGCGCGTCGAAAATCCGCTGGCGCGCCGCGGGATCGGCGGTCGCGATCGACTGGCGGAGCAGCGCGTGCGCCTCCGGCGTATCCCATGCCTTGCGCGGTTCCTCGCGCTTGTCGCCGATCAGCACGCCATAGGTCAGCGACGGATCGAGCCGCGCCGAGAAGCCGAACACCATCGCCTGGTAATTGCCGTTCGTATAGCGCGCGAGCTGGCTCGCCCAGTCGATCGTCTCGACCTCGATGTTGATGCCCGCGTCGCGCGCCATCGCCTGGATCAGGATCGCCGCGTCGTACATTTCGGGCGGACTGTGGCTCGTCGCCAGCCGGATAGGCTGACCCTTGTAGCCGGCCTCCTTCGCGAGCGCCCGCGCGGCCGCGAGGTCGCGTTTGATCAGGGGGCGCTGGACCGCGCCGAAAAAGGGGCTTGCGGTGGGGATCGGCGAGCTGTCGGCGCTGCCCGTGCCGTGAGTGACGACGCGCGTCAGAGCGCCGACGTCGATGCTGAGCGCGATCGCGCGGCGCAGGCGCGGATCGGCAAGCAGCGGGTCCTTGACCTGGAACAGCACGCCATAGAAATCGAGCGATGGCGCCGACGACAAATGGATGCCCGGAACCCCGGTGACATTGGCCAGTTCGTTCGGCGCCAGCGCATCGAGCACGTCGAGGCTGCCGCGCACCAGCGCCGCCGCCGCCGCCGATCCGTCGGGGATGACCGAAAAGCGGACGCGGTCGACCAGCGCCTGCTTGCCGCCGCCGATCCCGTCGGGCGCGCCGGGAAGCGAGCGGTATCCGTCGAAACGCGGCAAGTCGATAAATTGCTTGTGCCGCCATTCGCCCCAGCGAAAGGGACCGGTGCCGATCGGATAGCGCCAGCGACCAGCGGCGTCGACCGAATCGCGGTGGACGATGCCGGTGCCGCCGCAATCGAGCCGCGCCAGTTCGGCCAGGAACAGCGGTGCCGCCTGTTCCAGCCGGACCTCGACCATATCGCGGCCGTCCGCGCGAACGGATTCGACCGGCGCGACGCCGCCGTGCGACAGATCGGCCTTGCAGCGCCAGCGGCTGTCGGGCGCGAGATAGCGGTTCAGCGACCAGACGACGGCGGCGGCGGTCAGCGGCGCGCCATTGTGAAAGCGGACCCCGTCGCGCAGGTGAAAGCGATAGGTCCGGCCGTCGGGCGACACCGTCCAGCGGTCGGCGAGCATCGGGCCGACCGACCCGTCCTCGCGCGCCGCCACCAGCCCTTCGACCACGTGCAGGATGACGGCGTCGGTGTTCGCGTCGCGCTTCATGCCCGGATCGGACGAGATGATGTCGGCGTTGAGCCTGGCGCGCAGCACGCTGCCCTCGGGTTCGGGCGCCGCGGGCGAGCAAGCCGAAAGCAGCGCCGCCATAGCGGCCGCGCCCAGAACCAGCGCGCGACGGATGCTAGGCATCGGCCGCTTCGGCCGACAGGGCGTAACGCCGATAGTCGGCGCCCTGCGATGGCGTCATCGCAATCTCCATCTCGCCGAGCGCGGGCCGCATCAGGATCGAGGCGACCGTGGCGGTGGTTCCGGTGAGTGAGGAAGGCCGCGGCGGCACGCAGATCGACAGCGGCGAGCCCGCATCGTCGAGGAGCACCGCGCGCACCTCCTCCATCCCGATCACCGGCGAGGCGGCGAGCAGGCGCCGCGCGCGCTGATCGCGCCAGAAGCTGCAGGGCGAACCGGAGATGCCGGTTTCGCGCAACTTGGCGAGCGCGACCGGGCTGAGCCAGTGGTTGGAGTGAACGAGCACGCCATCGCTCGGTTCTACCACGAAAGTCTCGTCAGGCGCGCATTCGAGGTCGTGGACGATGCCGGTTCCGGCATGGCTGAGCGCGAGATTGTTCGACGCCGACTTGGCGGTCGAATAGATGGCGTCGAAGGCGAGCGAGGGATTGTCCTGCTGAAGCACCTTGCGCCGGATCAGCGCGAGCGGCACGCCGATCTGCGTATAGTCGCGCTCGCATTCCAGATAGTTGCCGGTGACGGCGATCCCCGCACCGTTGAAGCCGAAGCGCGCGAGCGTGCCGGCCTCTGTAAAGGTCAATATGTCGGGGCCGCCGTCGCCACGGACGCGAAGCACGACGCAGGTTTCGGCGCAACTCGCCTTCCAGTCCCAGTTGTGCGCGTGGATCAGCGTTCCGTCGGGCGTCCGTTCGGGCTGCACGATGATCGTCGTGCAGCCGTCGGCGCCGCGCTCCGCGAGCAACCCCCGGCGCAGCGCAGGATTTCCCGCCATCTTGAGCAGCTCGGTGCGCGCGTTGAGTAGCAGGATATGCGCGAAGGGAACATCGGCCCCTTCGGCGATGCCGCGCATTTCCTCGACATGATCCGCATCGAAATCGGCGATGCGCGGCACATAGGCTTCGGCCAGTTCGGCGACCGATGCCTCGGCCAGCCCCGATGCCGCCATCTGGTTCAGATAATGCTTGACCCCTCGCCGGATTTCCGGCTCCGCTGCCACGCCGTAGCGGAGTCCGCGGTCGCGGGGCGGACCCCAGATTTCGATGAGTCGGCACGCTGCAGCCATGGACGTCAACACCCCTTTCCTGTGGACGGCGAATCGGTAGCACTGTTTTGCTGAATTTAAAAAGACAAAATTGGCTTTCCCGAATTTCAGCCATTTTCGGTCTCATAGCCTTCCGCTCGCGGCATAGGTATTGTATTTTAAAAGACATTGATACATAATAGATCGGCAGAGCCTGGCCGGTCGGCGGGCGGTGACGAGGGGAGTGTCGATGGGAATGAAGAGCGAAACGCGACGATCGCTGGCGGGTCGTTGCAGACGCATCGGCGTCGCCCTCGCCTGCCTCCTCGGCGCCCAGGCTCTTCCCGCTACGGCGGCTGCGCCGGGGGACTGCGCGGCGCTCAGGACGCTCGACATTCCGAATGTCGAAATCCGCATCGCCAAGGTCGTTGAGGGCAGCTACACCGAGGATGTATCGGTGGGGCGTCCGATGCGGACCTATGACAATCTTCCCGCCTTCTGCCGCGTCTATGGCTTCGCGCGACCGGTGCCCGAATCCCGGATCGGATTCGAGGTGTGGATGCCGATGAAGGGATGGACCGGGCGCCTGCACATGATCGGCGGCGGCGCCTATGTCTCCAACATTTCCTATGAGGAGATGATCCCGCGGCTGACCGACGGCGAGGTCGCGGTCGGCACCGATACCGGGCATAGCGGCACCGACCTGATCTTCGGCTGGAACCACCGCGACCGTATCATCGATTTCGGCTATCGCGCCGTCCATGAATCGGTCGTCGCTGCAAAGGCGGTCACCGCCGCCTTCTATGGCGAGTCGGCGAAATGGAGCTATTTCAGCGGCTGTTCAACCGGCGGCTATCAGGGACTGAGCGAAGCGCAGCGCTATCCCGACGATTTCGACGGCATCATTTCCTGCGCGCCGGGGAACAACCGCACCAACCTGACGCTCGCATTCCTCTGGAACTATCTGGCCAACCATCGGCCCGGCGACGACAGTCGGCAGATCCTGTCGAACGACGACCTTCGGTTCCTCAACCGCCAGGTCGTCGCGGCCTGCGACACGATCGACGGCGTCGCCGATGGGGTCATCGCCTATCCGCCCGCATGTCGTTTCGACATCGCCACGCTTGCCTGCCGCGGCGAGGCGAAAGCCGGCACCTGCCTGACGCAGGAACAGGTCGAAGCAGCCCGGAAAATCTATGCCGGGCCGAAACACGCCCGCACCGGCGAGCAGCTCTATCCCGGCTATCCGTTCGGCAGCGAGGGCGTGGTGCCCGATGCGCATGCCACCAGGCCCGGCTGGTCGGGCTATTGGTCCGAAACCGCGAATCCGGGCGAGCCGTCGCGCGCGGACATGCTCCGTTACTGGGTGTTCAACGACCCGAAGTGGAACTGGTGGACGTTCGATTGGGCCGCCGACGTCGATGCGATGCACCGGCGCCTGGCACCGATCTTCGACGCGGTCGACCCCAACCTCGAACGGTTCGCGACGAGCGGCGGCAAGATGATGATGGTGATGGGCTGGCTCGATCCGGTCGGTTCGCCGATCGAGGCGATCAACTATTATGAGCAGGTCGAGGCGCTGGGCCGCGGCGAGACCGTCGCCGAACGCCGCGCCGACACGCAGCACTTCCTGCGCCTCTATATGGTGCCCGGCATGGGGCACTCGGCCGAGGGGCCGGGCGCGACGCATTTCTCTTCCTCGACGCGCGATTCGGTGCCGCCGGTCAGCGACGCGACGCATGACGTGAAAGCAGCGCTTTATGCCTGGGTCGAAAAGGGCGAAGCGCCGGGCGCGCTGATCGCGACCCGGTATGTCGACGATGGGGTCGACCATGCCCCCGGTACGGCGCCGATCGCCTTTCAGCGGCCGGTTTGCGTCTATCCCGAGCGGCCGGTCTATCGCGGCGGGCCGACCGAGAAGGCAAGCAGCTTCGCCTGCGAAAATCCCCCGCACGACTGAGGTTCCATGTCCTCGACCGTCATCAAAAGCCGCGGGCGGCGCTATCGCATCGTCGACCTGGAGGCGCTCGGCGCCGCACGGTTGCCGGTCGTCCATCGCATCCTGCTCGAAAATTTGCTGCGCCGCGGCGGCGGCGATCCGGACATAATCGCCGGCTGGCTGACAACCGGCGCCAGCACCGCCGAGATTCCCTTCTGGCCGACGCGGATCATGATGCACGACACGACGTGCGGCCCGGCGCTCGTCGACCTCGCCGCGGCGCGATCGGTGCTGGCGGCGGCCGGCGCCGACCCCGCGCGGCTGGGCCCGGTGGTGCCGGTCGACGTATCGACCGACCACAGCATCGCGGTCGACGTCTTCGGCCGCCGCGGCGCCGATGCGGAGAATATGGCGCGCGAGATGGCGCGCAACGCCGAACGCTTCGCCTTCATGAAATGGGGCGCCGCGGTGCTCGACGGTTTCACCGTGCACCCGCCGGGCACGGGAATCATGCACACGATCAACCTCGAACGTCTCGCGAGCGTCGTCACGACCGAAGAGCGCGACGGCGAATGCTGGGCGCTGCCCGACACGCTGATCGGCACCGACAGCCATACACCGATGGTGGGCGGCATCGGCGTGCTCGGCTGGGGGGTCGGCGGGCTCGAGGCCGAAAGCGTGATGCTCGGCGCGCCGGTGATGCTGCGCGTCCCCGAGGTCGTTGGAGTAAGGCTGTTCGGGCGGCTGCGCGAAGGAGTGACCGCGACCGATCTCGCGCTCCACGTCACCCACCGGTTGCGGCAGATTCGCCTGGCGGGACGCTTCGTCGAATTTTTCGGTCCCGGCGTAGCGACGCTCTCGGCGGGCGAGCGCGCGGTGGTTGCCAACATGGCCCCCGAATATGGATCGTCGACCGGATATTTCCCGGTCGATGACGCAACGCTGACCTATTTGCGCGAGACGGGGCGAAGCGAGGAGCAGGTCGCGCTGGTTCGCGACGCCACCCGCGCGGCAGGGCTGTGGTTCGACCCCGAGGCCGCTCCCGTCTATGCCGAGACGGTCGCAATCGACCTCGGCGCGATCTCCCTGTCGCTCGCAGGACCGCGTCGGCCGCAGGATCTGGTCGCGCCGGGCGATCTTCCCACGCTGCTCGGCGGTCCCGGCCTGCGCACGCCGGGCTTGCCCGCACGCCCGGTCGCGTTGGCCGCGATCACTAGCTGCACCAACACCTCCGACCCGCGCCAGTTGATCGCCGCCGGGCTCGTCGCCCGCAACGCCCGCGCGCTCGGGCTGACCGTGCCGGACTGGGTCAAGACCTCGCTGGCGCCCGGATCGCCGACCGCCGAGCGCCTGCTGACCCGAGCCGGGCTGATGGACGATCTGGAAGCGCTCGGCTTCGCGATCACCGGCTATGGCTGCACCGTGTGCATCGGCAATTCGGGGCCGCTGACTTCAGCCGTCGAGGCGGCGATGGCGGCGGGCCATGTCGAGCCCGTCGCGCTGCTTTCGGGCAATCGCAATTTCCCCGGCCGCGTCCATTCGCGCATCCGCGACGCTTTTCTGACCTCGCCCGCGCTCGTCGTCGCCTTTGCGCTGGCGGGCGATGCCGCCATCGACATCGTGCGCGACCGGATCGCGACGACCACCGACGGGCGCGCGGTGCGGCTCGCCGACCTGTGGCCACGCGGCGGCGAGATCGATGCCGTAGCCGCCAAGGCGATGCGCGCCGGCGATTATGCCGAATGCTATGCGTCGGCCGAAGCAAGCGCGGCGTGGCGCGACCTTGCAGCGCCGGCGGCGCCGGTCTTTCCCTGGGATCCCGCCTCGACCTATCTGCGACCGCCGCCCTTCGTGCGCGCCGACGGCGGCGCGCGGCTGGGCCGCTATCGGGCAGCACCGCTGCTCGTGCTCGGTGACGACGTCACCACCGACCACATATCCCCCGCGGGCGCGATCCCCGTCGATAGCGAAGCCGCGCGCTGGCTGATCGCGCACGGCGCCGACCCTGCCGACCTCAACGTCTTTTCGTCGCGCCGCGGCAATTGGGAGGTGATGCTGCGCGGGCTGTTCACCAACCCCAATGTCCGCAACCTGCTGGACGAAGCGGTCCCGGCGGGAAGCACGATCCACGCGCCGAGCGGCGACATTCTGCCGCTGTGGCAGGCCGCGGGGCGCTATGCGGACGCGGGCGAATCGCTCGTCCTTGTCGCCGGCGAACGGTACGGCACCGGATCGTCGCGCGACTGGGCGGCGAAGGGCGCGGCGCTGCTCGGCGTGCGCGCGGTGCTCGCGGCGGGCTTCGAGCGCATCCATCGCTCCAACCTCGTCAACATGGGCCTGCTGCCGCTCGTCCTGCCCGCGAACCGGCATCCCGAGCGGCTCGCGCTGCGGCCCGGAGACAGGATCGAGATCGACGCCGAGGCTGAGGCGCTAGCGCCGCGCGCGCCGATCGCGGTTGCCATCGCGCGCGCCGATGGTCGCACCGAGACCTTCACCGCGCGGGCCGAGGTCGAGACCGAGATGGAAGTGGAAACCTTGCGCGCCGGTGGGATCATTCCGCTGATCCTGCGGCGTTATCTGGCGGGCTGACCGCCCCGAACGAAGAAAAGACGACCCATGCAGATCATCGAACTCGACCGGATTCTGGCCGCCATCGACCGCGACGCCATCGTCGCCGCGCTGGAAAACGGATTTCGCAGCTATAGCGCGGGCAAAGTCCAGCTCTCGCCGGTCGGCTATCTGGATCTCGGCGGCGGCGGCGATTGCCACATCAAGGCGGCGCTGGCCGACGCCGAGCCTTTCTTCGCCGCCAAATTCGTGAACGGCGTCCCCGCCAATCGCGCGCGCGGCCTGCCGGTGCAGGACGGTGTCGTGATCCTGTCGAATGCCGAAACCGGCGCGATCGAAGCCATCCTGCACGATCGCGGCGAACTGACCGAATTGCGCACCGCGCTGGCCGGTGTCGCGGCCGCGCGGCTGATCGCCAAGCCGGGCAGCCGCATTCTGGGCGTCGTCGGCACCGGCGGCCAGGCGCAGCGGCAGGCCGAAGCGGTCGCCGACGCGCTCGGCATCGCGCGTGCCGACGTGCTGATCGCCGGGCGGCGGCCCGAGGCGGCGCGGGCGCTTGCGGAGACGATCGGCGGCGCGGCGACGTCGATCGAGGATTTATGCGCGCGCGCCGACATCATCGTCACCGCGACCTCGTCACGCGAGATACTGATCGCCCGCAACTGGGTCCGGCCGGGCTCGCGGATCGTCGCCGTCGGCGCCGACGCGCCGGGCAAGCGCGAGTTGGACCCGGCGATCCTCGCCTCGGCCACGGTCATCGTCGATTCGGTGGATCAATGCGTCGATCATGGCGAGACCGGCTGGGCGGTGCGCGCCGGGCTGATCGACCCGGCGGCGGTCCGGGAGCTCGGTCTGCTGCTCGGCACTCCGCAGGATTTCGGCGACGGCGAAACGGTCGTGGTCGACCTGACCGGCATCGCCGTTCAGGATCTGGCGATCGCCAAAGCGGTGTGGACCGCCATCAGGGAGCGCGCCGCCTGACGGCCCCTCTGCCGTCACTCCTGTTGCGCAAGACGATCGAAAAAGGCGAAGGAGCGCGCGAGCGCGTCGCGGCTGTCGCGGCGCGTCGCATCGGGCGTCGCCCCCAGAAAGCCATGCTCCGACCCCGGCAGGGCGACGAGATCGACCCGCGCGCCCGCCGCGCGCATCCGCGCCGCCATCGCTTCGGACTGGCGGATCGGGACGGTCGTGTCGGCCGTGCCGTGGATCAGCAGCATCGGCGGCGTCGCCTTCGACACATAGGCGATGGGGCTCGCGGCGGCGGCCGCGGCCGCGCAGCGGTCGGGCTCGCAGCCGAGCACGCGTTCGCGCATTTCGGGGCCGAGCGCGCTGCCCTGCGGCTCGCCCGCGTCCGCAAGGTCGAAGGCACCGTACCAGATGACCGCGCCCTGCGCGCAATCGGACTGCGGTAGCGGCCGTGCGGCCTTGGCCAGCGAACCCGGCAGCCGGCCCGTCGACGCCGGCGGATCGAAGGCCGCGACGCCGCAGCTTGCCGCCGCGAGCGCGGCGAGATGCCCTCCCGCCGATCCGCCCCACAGATAGACGCGCGCGGGGTCGATGCCGAAGGCCGCGCTCTGGCTGCGCAGATAGCGGATCGCCGCCTTCACATCCTGCACCTGCGCCGGGAAACGCGCCTCGCCGGTCAGCCGATAGTCGACCGAGGCGACGACGAACCCGCGCGCCGCGAGCGACGCGAGCACCGCGGGCCAGTCCGCGAAGGCGCCCGACTGGCGCGCGTCGCCGCGCTGCCAGCCGCCGCCATGAACCCAGAGGACCAGCGGCCGCGGCGCCACGCGGTCACGGTCGGCGTGGAGATAGAGGTCGAGCTGGAGCGGACGGTAGCCGGTGTAGTTGGCGAATTCGACATGCGGCCGCACGACGATGCCGCCCGGATAGGCGGCTTCGAGCACGGGGAAAGGATCGGCGCGGTTCGTCTTCGCCAGAACCTCCGCCGTCTCGGCCGACGGCGTGGTCGCCGCGACCGCCGCGCAGGCGGCAAGGCCAATCAGTCCCAGGCCCGCGCTCCAAATCGCTCGCGCCATCGCTCTCTCCTTCAATCCCCGGCCAGCCGCATCGCCTGCTGGAACAGGTCGAGCGCGATGTTGCGGCCGCACAGTACCGCCGCGACCTTCTGCCCGCGATAGCGTTCGGCCGCCTGGACCAGCCCCGCGACCGCGACTCCCGCCGCGCCTTCGACCATCCAGCGCTCGCCGATCGCGATCCGGCGCATCGCGCGGGCGATCTCGACTTCCGACACGGTCAGCATCTCGTCGATCACCGCCCGGCACACCGGGAAGGTCACCGATCCCGGCTCGACCGCGCCGGTCGAGGCTTCGGACAGGGTTTCGCGCTCAGGCGTCGCGACGATCTCGCCCGCCGCGATCGAATCGCGCATGCAGGTCGACGCCTCGGGCCAGACCCCAACGATGCGCGTCTGCGGCGACAGCGTCTTGATCGCGGCCCCGACGCCGCCGATCAGCCCGCCGCCGCCGACGCAGACGAAGACCGCGTCGAGATCGGGCGCCTGGCGCGCGAGTTCTATTCCCAGCGTTCCCTGCCCCGCCATCGTTTCGATGTCGTTATAGGGCGCGACATAGGCCTTGCCCTGCACCTTGGCCTGCCGCCGCGCCTCGAGCTCGGCATCGAGCGGCGCGCCTTCGACGAAGACCAGTTCTGCGCCAAAGGAACGGATCGCCGCGAGCTTCGCCGCCGGCGCGGAGGGGACGACGTAGACGGTGACCGGACAGCCCGCGAGCGCCCCCGCGCGCGCGGCGCCGAGGCCGTGGTTGCCCGTCGATGCGGTGAGGACGCCGCGCGCGCGCTCGGCGTCGGTCAGCGTACGGATCTTGTTCGTCGCGCCGCGGATCTTGAAGGTTCCGGTCGGCTGAAGATGGTCGGCCTTCAGCCAGACGTCGGCCCCCAACTCGTCCGAAAGCATCCGGCTGCGATCGAGCGGCGTTTCGATCACCTGCGGCCGGATGCCGCGATCGGCCTCTTCGATGCGGGCGAATAGCGGTGCGAGATCCATCGCCCTATCCTTTCAACGCCGCCGAAATGCCGGCGAGGCCGCCTTCGAGCTCATCGGCGGTCGGCCAGGCGAAGCCCAGGCGGAAATAGCGATCGGGCATCTCGAACCAGTGGCCGGGGCCGACATAAGTGCCATGCTCCTCCAGCAGACGACGGTAGAAGGCGTCGGTCCCGCCCGGCGGATCGGCGACCATGCGCGGAAAGGCGACGACACCGCCCGCCGGACGCACCCATTCGAGCATCGGTTCACCCGCGATCCATTCGGCCACCCGGTCGAGCCGGCGGCGCCATTCGGCAAGCGTCGGCGTCAGGAAAGCATCGCGCTGCGCGAGAATCTGCTCCGCCACCCATTCGTTGATCACGCTGCCGCAGATGCTGATCTGTTCCTTCGCCGCCAGAAATTGCTCCATCAGCGCGGGCGAACGGTTGATGACCCAGCCGACGCGGATGCCGGGAACCCCGAACGCCTTCGACAGCGAGGCGACGCCGATGACATGGTCGCCGAGCGAGGCGGCGAGCGGCAGCTTCGCGGTCAGCGCCAGATCGCGATAGGTTTCGTCGACCAGCAGCAGGCAGCCGCGCTCCTTCGCGAAGGCAACGAGGCGGTCCAGATCGGCCGCGCTCATCATCGTGCCGGTCGGATTGTGCGGGCAGGTGACGCTGATCAGGCGCGTGCGCGGGGTCACCGCCGCCGCGAGCCGGTCGAAGTCGAGCGCGAAGCCCTGCTCGAATTCGAGATCGACGAGGCTGATCGCGCAGCCGATCGCGCGCGGCGTTTCCAGATTGGTCGCATAGTTGGGCTTGACGACGACGAGGTGATCGTCCGGCCCGAGCAACGCGGTCGCGATGATGAACAGCGCGCCCGCGGCACCGCCGGTAATCAGCACATCGTCGATGCCGAGCCCCGGCATATCTTCGAGAACCAGCTCGCGCAGCCGCTCACTGCCGCGATGCTCGCCATAAAGAAGGGTGAGGTCGGGGACGGTCAGGCCGAGGCTGCCGAGCGACTGGTCGGCGATCGAGCTTTCGGACAGATTGTAGCGAATCTTGCCATAGCCATATTCTTCAGGCGATTCGACCTCGATCGGCATTCTCACATAGCGCATCTTGAATTCCCCAGACTGAAAAGCCGATTGTCGGTCAGGCGGGCCTGCGATCCCATCCCCCCAAGGAGGGGGATGGGTGCGCGAGCGAGAAGAGTTCGGCGAGCGAGGCGATGCCGAGCTTGCGGAAGATGGCCTTGCGGTGATCCTTGACCGTGTGGCGGCTGAGCGACAGCCGCAGCGCCACCGCCTCGGTCGAGCAGCCGCGGAGTAGCAGGTCGCGCACCTCTGCCTCGCGCGGCGTGAGCGGGGCGCGGGCCGGTGCCGGTCGACGAGCGAAGTGGGCGTGGCGCTCGAAGGCAGCGGCAACCGGCCACCCCATCGCCGCCAGCGTATCGAGCAGCGCGGCGGGCGCGGCATCCCGCCGCCGGGCACGATAGAGGCCGATCTCGACGACGGCGCCGCCGAGGGGGACATGCAGCGCGATTTCCTCCTGCCGCCGCGGCCAGCCGACCGTCCGATAGCCAAGTTCTTCGTCGGGGGCCCGGACGACATCGCGTCCGACCGGCGGCGGCGCGGCGCGGCTGGCGAAATCGCGCGCCCGCAGCGCGCGGGGTCCGCGTCCGTCCGCGATCATCGGATTGATGCGGCGCGTCGCGCGGACATAGGTTTCCACCCCGCTCCGCCCGTCGACGCGGTCGAAATTGTCGAACAGCAGCTCGGCCCGGTGCGCGTCGCGATGCAGGATCAGCGCCGCGAGGTCGAAGCCGGTGAAGGCGCAGAAGGCCGCGGCGGTGCGCGCAACGAAATCGGGCTCGCCGATCGCGCCGATGATATGGCCCAATGCGGCGTCGGACGTTTCCATATCGGCCTCTCTCGATCAGGCGGCTTCGAAGGAAATGTACTACTTCACCCAATAGAACATTGCAATTGCCGTCATTCGGCCGCCGCTCCCGAACGCGCCGCGGTCACGGCGCAGCCGGCGGAGGCGACGATGATGCAGGCGATGGCGATCCATTGCGCCGCGCTCAGCCGCTCGCCGAGGATGACGAAACCCGCAAGCGCGGCGGCGGCCGGATAGAGGCTGAGCAGCAGGCCCACGACCGGCGCGGGCAGATGCCCCATCGCCTTCATTTCGAGCGAATAGGGCAAGGCGCTGGAAAGGCACGCCACCGCAAGGCCGATGAGCAGAATCGTCGGCGTGAAGAGCGCGGCGCCCGCCGACGCCAGGCCAAAGGGCATCGTCAGCAGCATCGCGATCGCCATGCCCCACGCGACCGCATCGCCGCCGAGCGCCCGCGATATCCGCGTCCCGAACAGGATGTAGAACGCCCAGCACGCCGCCGCTCCGGCTGCGAGCAGAAGGCCGAGCGGGTCGAGATGGCTGTCAGCCCGGATCGGGACGAGCAGCAACAGGCCCAGGACGGCTGCGGCCAGCCAGAGCCGATCGACCGCGCGCCGCGAGCCCGTCAATGCGACCGCGAGCGGCCCCAATATCTCGATGCCCGTCGCGATGCCGATGGGGATTCGCGCAAAGGCCTGATAGATCAGCAGGTTCATCAGCCCGAGCATCGCGCCATAGCCGAGCAATGCCGGCAGCAGCGCCGGGGCGACCCGCCGGCGCCAGGGGCGGAGCAGAGCGGCGAGGAGCAGCGCCGACAGCGCGATGCGGATCGCCGTCACGCCGAGCGCGCCGACGAGCGGAAAGATCAGCTTGGCCAGCGCCGCACCGATATTCTGCACGACCAGCGACGACAGCAGCGCCGCGACGCCGATGGCGACAGGACGGCCGGACGGCACCCGTTCGCTGGCAATCATGTTCGCGAGGCCCCGGTCATCCGGCACCGTTAGATCGGCAACTGATAGCTTGTCACCGTCGTCGTGTAGAATTCGCGCGCCGCCCTGCCCTGCTCGCGCGCACCGTGGCTCGACGCGCCGCGCCCGCCGAACGGCGCGTGATAATCAACCCCGGCGGTCGGCTGGTTGATCATCAGCATCCCGGCCCGGGCCCGGGCCTTGAACGCTTCGACATGGGCGAAGGACCGCGTGCAGAGGCCCGCGGAGAGCCCGAAGCGGTTGCCGTTGAGCCGGTCGATCGCGGCGTCGAAGTCGGACACGCGGAACAACGCGGCGACCGGCCCGAAAATCTCCTCCTGCCCGAGCGCGGAGTCGGCCGGCACGTCGAGGAACAGGGTCGGCGGGTAGAAGGCGTGCGGAGTATCGACGGCGCTGCCGCCGGCCGCGGGACGCAGCCCCTCCGCCTCGACGGCACGAACGGCGGCCGCCACACCCTCTTTCTGCCAAAGCGAGACGAGCGGTCCGATCGCCGTTCCGGGCGCCCGCGGATCGCCCATCGGCAGGTCCGCGATCCGCGCGATCAAACGCTGGGCGAGGTCATCGGCGACAGCTTCCTCGACGATGATGCGCGACGTGGCGGTGCAGCGCTGGCCGGCGGCGAAGAAGGCGCCATTGACGATGCAGTCGACCGCTTTGTCCTTATCGGCATCGGCCAGCACGATCAGGCCGTTCACTCCGCCCATCTCGGTCTGGACGCGGACGTTGTTCGCAGCCGCTGCCAGGCGAACCGCCCGCCCCGTCCGTTCCGAGCCCGTGAAGGAAAGCGCGTCGAGCGCCGTCGCATTCGCGAGTGCGGCACCCGTCGAGCCGCCACCGAGCACCATGTTGATCGCCCCTGCCGGCAGCCCGGATTCGACCAGAATCCGCATCAGCGCGTCAGCGACCGCGGAGGACAGCTCCGACGGCTTCCAGACGACCGCATTGCCATAGGCGAGCGCAGGCGCGATTTTCCAGGCCGGGATGGCGATAGGGAAATTCCACGGCGTGATCAGGCCCACCACCCCCACCGGCACATGGCCCACCTCGACCGTCACGCCGGGACGGGTCGAGGCGAAGCGCTCGCCGACGTTGCGCAGCGCTTCTCCCGCGAAAAAGTCGAAGATCCGCGCCGCCCGTACCGTCTCGCCCCGCGCGTCGGCCAGCAGCTTGCCCGTTTCGCGAGCGATCAGTTCGGCCAGCGCGTCGGCGCGGGCGAGCAGGATGCGGGCCATCGCGGCCAGCGCGTCGGCGCGACATTCGATGCCGTGGCGGTCGAGCGGATCGAGCGCATTACACGCGGCAGCGATCGCTTCGTCGACCAGCGCCTCACCCGCCTCCGGCACCTCCACCCGCAGATCGGCCGGGTCGGCCGGATTGTCCTGAAAGAGGGCGGCCGGTCCCGCGACCGCCCTGCCATCGATCCAGTGGGCGAGCGTCCGCCGCTCGGTCATGCGCACGGGCCCTGCAGCGGCAGCGCCGCGACGACGCTGATCTCGACCTTGAGCGCGGGCTCGGTCAGGCGCGCTTCGATGGTCGTGCGCGCGGGCTTATGATCCTGCGACACCCAGGCGTCCCACGCGCGATTCATCGCGTCGAAATCCGAGATATCGGCGAGGTAGACGCAGGCGGTGAGAATATGGCTTTTGCCGATGCCCGCCTCTGCAAGCAGCGCGTCGATCTTGTTCAGGATCGCCACTGTCTGCGCCTCGGCATCTTCGTCCGCGGCGGTATCGGCCACCTGACCCGCAGTATGGAAAAGGCCGGCATATGCGACCGCCTGGTTCATACGGATCGTCGGACGCCAGCGCTGGATATCGGACATGGTCACGGTCTCCGATTCATAGAGAGGGAGGAAATCGGGGCGGGCGGAGCCACCTCAAATGCGGATCAGGCCCAGTCGGATGCCGCGAGCCGCGCTTTCGCATCCTCGATCGTGTCGATCACGAACGCCCGCTCCTCGCCGACGAGCGGCAGGCGCGGGGAACGGGTCCATTCGGGCGCGCCATAGACGAGATGCTCGGCCAGCTTGATATATTGCACCAGCTTCACATGCGTATCGAGGTGGAAGGACGGCGTGAGCATGCGATACAGATCGCGGGCGCGCGCGAACTCTTCGCGGCGACACAGCTCGAACAGCGCGACGCACTGCTTCGGCCAGACGTTGGTCATGCCAGAGACCCAGCCGGTCACGCCCAGCGACAGGCTCTCCACGATCAGGTCGTCGACGCCGCAAAAGACGCTGAACCGATCACCCAACGCCACATAGATGTCGGTGACGCGGCGAATGTCGCCGGTCTCTTCCTTGACGCAGACGATCTCGGGCACGTCGGCGAGCGCCTCGAGCACCGCCGGCGTGACGTCGACACCATAGGCGATCGGATTGTTGTAGATCATGATGGGCAGCGCCGCCGCCGCGGCGATTTCGCGATACCATTGCGCGGTTTCGCGCGGGTCGCTCTTGTAGCCCAGGCTGGGGAAGACCATCAGGCCCTGCGCGCCCCATGACCGATAGAGTTGCGCATTCGCCATCGCGGTGCCCAAAGTGGTTTCCGCGAGGCCCGAGAGCAGCGGAATGCGCCCATCCACCACCTCCGCGGCGGTACGAATGACCGCTTCGCGCTCGGCGAGGGTCAGCGAGGCATTTTCCCCGAGCATGGGAAGGACGATGGCACCCGACACCCCGTTCGCGATCAGGCGCTCAAGGCTTTCGCGCATCGCCGGCAGATCGAGATCGCCGGACCTGGACATTTTGGTGGTGACCGCCGGAAACACGCCGGACCAGGGATGGGACATTTCAAGGCTCCTTGAGGTAACAGGATGATGAAAGAATGTATACTGTATACAATAATCGCCAACCTGTCGATGACCTATTGAATGGAGCCGATCTTTCCGCCTAGGTGGCGCGCAGCAACATTTGCGAGGCAACGGCATGACGAAGCAGAAGCAGTCCAGGGTTCGGCATCAGGTCGACCGGCGAAGCCTCGCGGAGGAAATTCGCGATTCGCTCCGCGAGCGGATCGTCGCCGGCGAGTTCCGCGACGGCGATGCGCTGATCCAGGAGCTGGTCGCGGAGGAATATGGCGCGAGCCGGATTCCCGTGCGCGAAGCCTTGCGGCAGCTCGAAGCCTGCGGGCTCGTGTCGATGGAGACCCACAAGGGCACCGTCGTCTCGACGATTCCGACCGAAGAAGTCGAGGAATTGTTCGAGGTCCGCGCGATGCTGGAATGCGACCTTCTGGTCCGCGCGATCCCGGCCATGACCGACAGGGATGTCGCCGGAAGCCGCGAGGCGCTGGACGGCCTCGAGGAATCCTATCGGAAGGAGGATATTTCCGCCTGGGGCCGGCTGAACTGGGCCTTCCACCGCCGCCTCTATGAACCCGCGCGGCGCCCCCGCACCCTGGCCATGCTGCAGGCGATCCACCTTCAGACCGAACGCTATATCCGCCTCCACCTGCTGATGACCGAAGGCCAGGCCGGCGCCGCACGCGACCATCGCGAGCTACTGCGCCTCTGCGCGCACCGCGACATCGAAGGCGCACGCATCTTCCTGCGCGCCCATATCCTCGACACCGGCACCAGCCTCGTCGCGGCGTTGCGCGCGCACCGCGCTCAGACGGCCCTCTGATTCCGCGTTGACCGATTGATGTATACAATATACTGACCCCTAGCATCACGGCTGCCAGCCGATGCGTCCGTCTCTCGGTCCCGGAAGGTTTCGTATGCGCCTGCAACAACTGGTCACGGTGGTGGGCGCCCACGCCGAGGGAGAAGTCGGCCGCGTGATTACCGGCGGGGTGCTGGCGCCGCCCGCAAGCTCGATGTTCGAATGCCAGCAGAAGATCATCGCCGAGCAGGACGGGCTGCGCGGCATGCTCCTTTCCGACCCACGCGGCAGCGTGAATGCCGCGGTCAATCTGATTACCCCGCCGGTCGCCCCCGACGCCGACCTGGGCATGATCGTGATCGAATCCGACCATTATCCACCGATGTCGGGATCGAACCTGATCTGCACGGTCACCGTGGCGCTCGAGACCGGCATGGTACCGATGACCGAGCCGGTCACCCGGCTTTGCGTCGACACGCCGGCCGGCCTCGTGCGGGTCGCAGCGGAATGCGCGGACGGCAAATGCCGGCGCGTGTCCTTTCGCAACGTCCCCGCCTTTCTGATGCATCGCGACGCCATGGTGGAGGTGCCGGGACTGGGCCTCCTCACGGTCGACGTCGCCTATGGCGGGATGATCTATGTCATTGTGTCGGCCGAAGCCCTGGGCTTCACCCTGGCACGCGAGGAGGCGCGGTCGCTGGTCGAGACGGGCGAGCGTATCAAGATCGCGGCGGCCGAGCAATTGCCGTCGATCCATCCCGAAAATCCCGGCATCCACACGATCAACCAGACGTTGTTCGCAGGGCCACTGCACGAACGGGACGGCGTCAAGACCGCGAAGAACGCCGTCGTCGTCTCACCGGGGCGGATCGACCGCAGCCCCTGCGGAACCGGCAGTTCGGCCCGGATGGCGGCCCTGCACGCCCGCGGCGAACTGGCGGTCGGCGAGCGCTTCGTCCATAGCTCGATCCTCGACACGATATTCGAATGCGCGATCGAGGAGGAGGCGACCGTCGGCGGCCATGACGCGGTGGTGACGCGGGTCGGCGGACGGGCATGGCTGACGGGCATCTCACACTATGGCTGCGATCCCGAAGACCCCTTCCCGACCGGCTACCGCCTGAATGATAGCTGGCTCACCTGTTGACCAGGATCACCGCATGCACGAAAAAACGGAATCGACCATGACCGACAGCACCCCGGCCCGCCTCGGCTTCATCGGAACCGGCACGATCGCGGCCGCGATCGTCGAGGGACTGGCGCTGTCCGGCGAGGAGCCGATCCTTCTTTCACCGCGCAACGCCGATATCGCGGCCCGCCTTTCGGACCGCTTTTCCCATGTCGGCGTGGCGAACGACAATCAGGCCGTACTCGACCAGAGCGACCTCGTCATCCTCGCGGTTCGCCCGCAGATCGCCGACTCGGTGCTCGAAGACCTGAAATTTCGCCCCGACCACCGGATATTGAGCCTGATCGCGACCGTATCGCTCGCGCGCCTTCGGGAGTGGACGGCGCCCGCCGCCACGGTCGTGCGCGGGGTGCCCCTGCCCCCTGTCGCCCGCGGCGAAGGGCCGACGCCAATCTTCCCGCCCGACAAGGAGGCACGCGCGCTCTTCGACCGGCTCGGCACCGCGATCGAGCTCGCGGACGAAAGCGCGTTCGATATCTTCACTGCGGCGTCCGCGACGATGGCGAGCTATTTCGCCTTCGCGCACAGCATCACGGCATGGATGCAGCGCCACGGAACCGACGCGGCCCAGGCGCACCGGTTCGTCGCGCAAATGCTGAAGGGCCTGAGCGAAACCGCGGCCATCGCTCCGGACGCCGGTTTCGCCGCGCTCGCGGACGAGCATCAAACGCGGGGCGGCATCAACGAACAGGTCTTCCGCACGGTGACGCGGGACGGGGTCATCGACAATCTCGACCATGCGCTCGACGATGTGCTGCGGCGGCTGAGACCCGAATAGGCTCTATCGCAGCGGCAGCTCGGTGGTCGCCTTGATCTCCGACAGCGCGACGGTCGAATTGATTTCCTGCACGCCGGGCAATTTGCTGAGCTGGTCGAAGAAGAACCGCTCATAGGCGTCGATGTCCTCGGCGACGATCCGCAGCATGAAGTCGGTCGTGCCCATCAGCACATAGGCGTCGAGCACCTCGGGAAAGCCGCGGATCGCCGCGCTGAACTCGTCGAGATTGGCGCGACCGTGGGCGTTGAGCTTCACCTGCGCGAAGACATGGGCGTTGAGCCCGACCTTGCGCCGGTCGAGGATCGCGACGCGCTTGCGCACATAGCCCTCGCGTTCGAGCCGGTCGATGCGCCGCCAGCAGGGCGACACCGACAGGCCGACGCGCTCGGCGATCTCGGCCGTGGTCTGGCTCGCATCGCGCTGCAGTTCGCGAAGAATTTTTACCTCGAACGGATCAAGATCGGTCATTCCTTCCCGATAGCTGATAAATATGGGTCGGAAAATCCCGAACTTCGCGATCGGGGCCGCAAAAGCGAGCAAGTTTGTTCCACCCGGGCATGCGATCAATCGTCTCGCCGACTGCAAGGAGAGATTCGATGGTTTCCCGTCCCACCCGCCTGACCCCGCCGGTCGAATGCGTGCGCCTTTACGACGCCGAGGCCGGGCTCGACGGGGTGATCGTCATCCATTCGACCGCGCTGGGCCCGGGCGCGGGCGGGTGCCGTTTCTGGTCCTATCCCGACTTCGACGCGGCCTTTGCCGATGCGATGCGGCTCGCCGAGGGGATGAGCTACAAAAATGCCCTCGCCGGCCTGCCGCTGGGCGGCGCCAAGGCGGTGCTGCGCCGGCCCGCAGGCGAATTCGATCGCACGAAACTGTTCCGCGCCTTCGGCCGCGCCGTTGAGGCACTGGGCGGGCTCTATGTGACCGCCGAGGATGTCGGCACCACCGTCGCCGACATGCAGGAGATCGCGAGCGTTTCGCGCCACGTCGCGGGGCTGCCCCCGGCGAAGGGACGCGCGGGCGGCGATCCGTCGCCATGGACCGCGAAGGGCGTGTTCGAATCGATGCGCGCCGCTGCTGGCTTCGCGCTCGGCAGCGAGCTGGCCGGGCTGACCGTGGCGGTGCAGGGCACCGGCAATGTCGGCGCCGAGCTCTGCCGCCGCCTCGCAGCCGCCGGCGCGCGGCTGGTCGTCGCCGACCCGAGCCCGGCGCGGCGCGACCGGCTGAGCGCGGTCCACGGCGCCGCGGTCGTCGGGGTCGACGAGATCGCCGGGGTCGAGGCCGATATCTTCGCCCCCTGCGCGCTCGGCGGCGCGCTCGACCGGGACGGCGTCGGCCGGCTCAAGGCGCGCCTCGTCTGCGGCGCCGCGAACAACCAGCTCGCCAGCCCCGAGGTCGCCGACCTGCTGCTCGACCGCGACATCGCCTATGTTCCCGACTATGTGGCCAACGCGGGCGGCATCATCAGCGTATCCGCCGAATATCTGGGCGAGGACGAGAGCGACGTCGAAGTCCGCGTCGGCGCGATCGCGCCGCGCGTCGCCGACCTGCTCGCCCGCGCAGCGCGGGAGGGACGCTCGCCGGCGGTCGTCGCCGACGAAATGGCCGAAGAGGCCATCGCGGGCGCGCAGCGGGTCGCCGCCTGAATGCACCGCTTCCGCATCGACGCGCTCGCCGATCCGCAGTCGCTGGCGCGCGTCGCCGGCTTCTTCGCGCAGCGCGCGATCATCCCCGCAGGCCTGTCCGCCGAACGCGACCAGGGCTGGATGCGGATCGAGGTCGCGGTCGCCGGCCTCGCCCCGCAGCAGGCCGCGGTGATCGCCGCCAAGCTGGGCGAAGCGGTCGCGGTGGCGGCGGTCGAGTGGGAGGGGACGGCCTGACGATCGCGTCCTTGCGTGCGGCGGGCTCAGAGCGGCGTGCGGTTGATCTGAACCGTTCGCCCCCCGCCTCCGCGGGGGCAGGCTCTGAGCTTGTCGAAGGGTCGTTCTTTCTTTTGGCGCCGCAAGAGGAAGGACAGTGCTTCGGCAAGCTCAGCACGAACGGAAGAAAAGATGATGCAGATTTAACGCATGGCGCTCTAAATCTGTCCCCCCTTCCCGTTCGTGTCGAGCGAAGTCGAGACACGAACGGACATAGAGGTCAGTCTGAAACCTTCCCCTGCGCCGCGAGGACGCGGAGGATGTTGCCGCTCCACATCTTTTCGAGGTCGGCGTCCGAATAGCCGGCCTGCTTGAGCCGCTCGGTGACCTTTGGCAGCGCCGATATGTCCGCAATGCCCGGTAGACCGCCGCCGCCGTCCCAGTCGGCGCCGAAGCAGATATGGTCGACGCCGCCGACCTCGATCGCGCGCAGCACCATCGTCATATAATCTTCGAAATCGGCCGCCCACATCTGCTCGCTCTTGTCGAGTTCGCGCCACTGGTGGGTGAGTTCGGCCTGCGCCTCGGGCGTCATCTCGCCGATATGCTCATATTCGCCGAACAGCTTCGCGCGCTCGGGCGACATGTTCATCTCCGACATATAGATGGTCGAAATGCACATCGCGCCGCCCTTTGCCGCAAGCGCCTTCAGCCGCCCCTCGTCGAGGTTGCGCGGATGATCGTGCGCCGAACGCAGGCTCGAATGCGAGAGCAGGATCGGATATTTCGACAGCGCGAGAAGCTGGTCGAAGGTCGCGTCGGACGAATGGCTCGCGTCGATGACGATGCCGAGCCGGTTCATTTCGGCGACCCACTGCCTGCCGAGCGGACTGAGGCCGTTCCATTTCGGCTTGTCGGTCGCGCTGTCGGCGAACTGGTTGTTCAGCCCGTGCACCGGGCCCGCGAGCCGCACGCCACGCTCGTAGAATTCCTTGAGCAGCGACAGATCGAGCCCGAGCGGGTAGCTGTTCTCCATCGACTTGAAGGCGATCAGCTTGCCTTCCTTGTTCAGCCGCCGCGCATCGTCCGCGGTGCGCGCGGCGCCGATGACGCCGGCATTGTCGGCGACCATCCGGTCGATCTCGTCCGACCGCTTGCGGGCGTGCGCGAGCGCGGCGGCATAGCCCTCGGCGGTCAGCGACCCCTGTTCGGTGTAGATGGCGAAGAAGCCGCCATCGAGATTGCCGTCCTTCATCCGCGGGATGTCGAGCTGCGACAGGTCGGTCGCGAGCTCGTGCCGGTCGGCGAAGTTCCACCCGGCGCGCTCGAAATGCATCGGCGTGTCGAGATGGGTGTCGAGCGTCAGCAGCCGGCCGTGCAGCGGCGCTTCGGCCGCCGGCGGCGCGTCGCCCGCCGTGCAGGACGCGAGCGCGGGGACGGCGAGCAGGAGCGCGATGGTCTTCACTTCTTATCCTCCACGGGTTTCAGGTCGAGGTCCTGATAATCCCAACTGAAATCGGCGATCTTGCTTACCGGCTTCATCGTCACGCGCGTGACCTTGCCGTCGGCGTCGAGCGCGAAGGTCACATAGGCGGGCTCGATCGCCGGATCGTCGAAATCGGTGACGAAGCTGTCATATTGCCAATGCTTCAATCGCCCCGCCATGCGCGGGGTCGAGGTGAAGTCGATCGTCAGCCCCTTGGCCGTCGATCCAATCACCACATCGCCATACCAGGGATCGCGATAGCGCCCCGCGTAACGCGCAAGGTCGAGCGACGGCCCGATTTTCGCGGGCGACGCCTGCGTCTGTTCGAGATAGGCCTTGCCGTCGGCGAGCCGCGCCTCGAACCAGTCCTGCCACTTGGTCGGCCAGCCGAAATCGGGCTGGTCCAGATAATGGTCGAGCAGCTCATAGGTCAGGCCGAGAATCATCCCGCTGTCCTCGCTGTTCATCATGATCGCGAAGCCGGCATTCCGGTCGGGGATCATCACGACGCGGGTGATCGATCCGAAGACGCCGCCGCTGTGCTGGACGATGCGGTGGCCGCGATAATCCTGCACCTGCCAGCCGAGCGCATAGCTCTGCTGCTGCGGCTGCGCGGGCTTCAGGCTGTCGGGAAGCGGGGTGATCGGCATCGGCGTCACCGGCGTCCACATCTGCTTCGCCTGCTCCTCGCTGAACAGCCGGCCGCCGGTCGGCAGCGCGCCGTGCGCGAGCTGGATCTTGAGCCAGGTCGCCATATCCTCGGCGCTGAGCGCGAGCCCGCCCGCCGGGGCGCCGTTGCGGCCGAGCTCGTCGCGCTCGTCGAGCACCTGCTGCGGCCCGAGGCCGCGCAAGGCGCCCGACAGACGCGCGTGCGGCCAGCTCCGGTTGGCGGTGCGGAAGCGGTCCTCGCTGTCGGCGGTGGCATTCTTCATCCCGCCCGCGCGCAGCACATGGTCGCGCATATACTCTTCCCAGCGCTGCCCCGTGACCTCCTCGATGAGCTGGCCGGCGACCGCATAGAGGATATTGTCATAGGCATAGGCCGAGCGGAAACTGGTCTTGGGCTTGAGGTACGCGACGCGTTCGACCGTCTGCCGGCGGGTCAGGTTGGTGCGCGGCACGAACATCAGGTCGCCCTGCCCCAGCCCCAGTCCGCTGCGGTGGACGAGCAGGTCGCGGATCGTCATCTCGCGCGTCACCCACGGATCGTACATGCGGAACCAGGGCATGTGCTGGATGACCGGATCGTCCCATGCGATCCTGCCCTGGTCGACGAGGATCGCGAGCGCCGCGACCGTCATCGCCTTGCCGGTCGACCCGGTCTGGAACAGCGTCTCGGCATCGACCGGCGCCGTCTCGCCGAGCTTGCGCGGGCCCCAGCCGCGCGCGAGGGTGGTCTTGCCGTCCTCGACGATCGCGATCGACACGCCGACCGCGCCGATCTTCTGCCGCAGCGCCTCGACACTTTCGCCAATATCGGCGGGCGGTTCGGCAAAGGCCGGCGCCGCGAACGCGAGCGACAGCGATGCGGCGAGCATATGCAGGGCTTTCATGACACATTCTCCTGAAGCATGGGAGGACGGCGCAGCAGGCGCCACGTGCCGATGGTCAGCAACGGCGCGAGATAGACGGCGAGGAACAGCCAGGCGAGGAAGCGGTAGCCGCTGGCGATCAGGTCGACGAGGCCGATCGCACCCGCGACGAACATGCAGCCGGTCAGGATCGCGGCGCCGATCAGCGCCCGCGCCCCGATCCCCAGCGGCGCATGCCCGCGGCTCTCGACCGCGCCCGAAATACGCTCGTTGATCGCATGGACCGCCCCCGCGCCGCTTTCGAGCAGCGCGGCGAAGATCATGACCTGGAACAGGATGTGAAAGCCCGGCACCTCCATCTGGCGGAGCAGATAGTCGGAGGGCAGCACCTCGGCGCCGATCGCGGGATAGAAGGCCATCATCGCGACGAAGAAGAGGATCGCGGGCAGCATAGACAGCGGCCCCGCGATCAGCCCCGCGACCAGCGCGTCGCGCCGGCTCGTCAGATGACGCAGCACCGGCAGGATCACGACCGCGCCGACGATATTGTAGCTCGCATAGGTCAGCCCGCCGGTCATCCAGTCGCCCGACGGCGGCGGCGCATCGGCGAACCCCTGCCCGATCAGCCCGCCGAAGCGCGCGAGCGCGAGGATCAGGAACAGCGCATAGACGGTGTAGAGCAGGATCGAGACATATTTGAACATCTGCTCGACCACCCCCGTTCCGCGCGCGGTGACCGCGACGATCAGCAGCGCGAGCAGCGCCGACCCCACCGGTTCGGGCCAGCCGAAGGTCGCGGCGCCGATCGCGCCCGCCGCGGCGCCGAACACCGCAAGGATCAGGATGACGAAGATGATGTAGGCGGCCTCGAACAACACCCACGCGGGTCCGAGCAGCCCCTTGAAGAAGGCGCGATAGTCATAGGCGCCCAGCGCCCGCGCCAGTGCGAAGGTCAGCGCGGCGACGAGGCTCCACACCGCGGTCGCGAGCAGCATCGCGGCGAGCCCGCCCCACGGCCCCGCGGGCACGAAATATTCGGCCAGTTCGCGCCCGGTCGCATAGCCGCCGCCGATGATGACCGCCTTCAGCGCGAAACCGGGCAGCAGGAAGCGCTGGAACCAGCTCGCCCTGCCGCCGGCCGCCACGGCGGTCATGCGAGGCACGCCTCGACGAGCGCGGCGAAGGCGGTTCCGCCACGAATGGGGTCGGCGACCGGCAGCCCGAGCCGCCGGCTTTCCGCGCCGAGCAGCGCTTCGGCCTCGCCGCTGCCGAGGCTTGCGGTGTTGAGGCTGACCCCGCCGCAGCGGATCGCAGGATTGGTGCGGCTGCCGAGGCGGATCGTCAGTTCGATCACCTCTTCGACCGAGGGCAGCGCGAAACTTTCCATGCCGAGGATGACCTTGCGCGCCGGATCGTGGCAGACCACGAAGACGTCGGGCTGGCTGCCGTGGAGCAGCCCGAGCGACACCGCGGCATAGGCGGGATTGAAAAGCGACCCCTGCCCCTCGATCACGTCCCAATGATCGGGCGCGGCGTCGGGGCTCAACATCTCCGCCGCCCCCGCCTCGAAGTCGGAGACGACGGCGTCCATCGGAATGCCGCCGCCCGCGATCATGATGCCGGTCTGACCGGTGGCGCGGAAATCGACGGCGAGGCCGCGCTCGGCGAAGGCGCGATGCAGCGCAAGCGCGGTATATTTCTTGCCGAGCGCGCAGTCGGTGCCGACCGTCAGCAGCCGCTTGCCGCTACGCTTGCGCCCGGTACCGACGGGAATGCCCGCCGGCGGGGTGCGTATGTCGATCAGCCGCCGCCCGGTGCGCCGGGCCGCCTCGGCGAGCGCGGGCACGTCGGCGAGGCGGGCATGAAGGCCGCTGACGATGTCGAGCCCCGCCTCCATCGCCTCGACCAGCACCGCGATCCAGCTTTCCCCGATCACCCCGCCCTGATTGGCGACGCCGATGACCAGCGCGCGCGCGCCCGCGGCCTGCGCCTCGGCCGAGGTCAGCCGCGGCAGCCCGGTCGAGACGGTGCAGCCCGGCGCCGCCGTCTCGCCGACGCAGCGGTCGGCCGCCCAGTCGGCGAGCCCGAAGGCGGTCTTGGCGAAGCTCGGCTCCGTCGTGTCACCGAGGAAGAGCAGATAGGGGTACGGTAGCCGCGGCGCGGCTGTGTCGGTCATGCCATGCGGCGCCAGCGCCACCTTCGGAACGGTCATGGCGTCAAAACCCTGCGCCCAGCGTGATGCCGATGGTGCGCGGGCGGATGATGCCCGCGGTGATCGCGCCGCCCGGCGCGACAGGCAGGCCGCCGCCGGTGGCGACATCGGTGATGCCGTGGCTGTTCCCCAGATTCTTGGCGAACAGCTCGACCGAATAGCGGCCGAAGTCGAGGCCGGCGCGCAGGTCGATCACCTCATAGGCGGGAACCGTGGGCCGGTCGACGCCGTACAGCGCCCCGAACCCGCCGTCGAAGTTCGCCCGCTGCTTCGACAGCGAGCGAAGCGAAGCGCCGACATAGGCCTCGGTGTCGCCGCCGAGGCTCCAGCTATAGTCGACATTGGCGTTCCAGTTGAATTTCGGCGTGAAGGGCAGGCGATCCCCCGACAGGCCGCCGACATTGGGGTCGGTATCGGCCTTGAGCCGCGCATTGGTATAGGCGCCGTTCAGCGAGAAGACGAAGCCGCGTGCGGGCCTTAGCGTCGCGGTGAATTCGAAGCCGTCGCTCTTCGCCTTGCCGCCATTGGCGTTGAGGCCGAAGCCGTTGATGACGGTGAACAACTGAATATCGGTCCAGTCGATGTGAAAGGCCGCGGCGTCGATCGCGAAGCTCCGGTCGGCGGTCTCCGCCTTGATCCCCGCTTCATAGCTAATCAGCGAATCCGAGCCATAGGCCTGCGGCGTGCCGGCCGGGACGCCCGGCGGCAGCAGATTCGGACCGCCGGGCCGGAAGCCCTTGGCGACCCGCGTATAGAGGGCGACCGTGTCCGACACCTTGTATCGGGCCGACCCGGACCAGGTGAAGACATTTTCCGACGAGGTCGATTCGAGCGCCGGCGGCGCGAGCAGCCCGGTGCCGCCCTGATCGGCGAACTGACTGTTGTGGCTGTAGCGGCCGCCGAGCGTCACGTCGAACCGCGGCCCGACATGCAGCGTCGCATTGGCGAAGGCGGCATATTCCTCGTAGGTCGAGGTGGTGAAGATGTCCGCGACCTGCGGCATGTCCGGATCGACGGTCAGCGTGCCCGGCGTGAACAGGTCGATGCGCTGGAAGATGCCGCCCTTCTCGTGCGTGTAATAGCCGCCGAGCAGCCACTCGAACGTCTCGTGCGCGGGCGATTGCAGCCGCAGTTCCTGCGTCCATTTGGTCAGGTTGGTCATCTGCGCGAGCCCGATATCGCTGGGGACGCCGAGCGCGGCGCCATAGGCGGTGGTCAGATCGTCGCGCAGCGTCACGTCCTGGACCGCATAGCTGGTCGAGGAGAGCAGTTCGGCAAAGCCGAGATCCCAGTCGAGGGTGCCGTTGTAGAGCCGGTATTTCACCTTGGTGAATTCGGGCACGAACTGCGACTGCGTAAGGCCCGCGGTGACCCGCCCCAGCGTCGCCGGATCGACGTCGACGACGCCGGCCGCGTCGCTGTCGAAGTCCTGGAGCAGCGCGGTCAGGCGGATGGAAAAACTGTCGCTCGGTGCGATCAGGGCGGAAATGCGGCCGCCATAGCTTTTCGAATCGTTGATATTCTTTGCGACGTCCGAACCGCCGGTCCCGATCGAATCGACAGTGCCGCCATAGGATCGATAGAAACCCGAGGCGCGGATCGCCGCCTTGTCCGACAGCGGCAGATTGACCAGCGCCTGACCCATCCAGGACATGTCGCCGCCGTCCGTCGATTCCGCCGTGCCGCGCGCCCGGCCTTCGAACGCATCGGGATCGGGGCGGTTGGTGACGAACTTGACGACGCCGCCGAGCGAGCTTGCGCCATAGAGCGTCCCCTGCGGGCCGCGCAGCACCTCGACCCGCGCGACGTCGAACGTGTCGAACTCGCCCGCGAGGATCGCGCCATTATTCTGCCCGCTCGACGAGCCGAAAGGCGTTTCGTCGATATAGGTTGCCACGGTCGAGGCGACGCCGCCGGTGTTGATCCCGCGCAGCACCAGACGCCCCTCGCCGGCATTGCTCTGTTCGAGCTGCAGGCCGGGTACGAGCTTGGCGAAGTCCTGGAAGGTCACCGCCTGCTGCTGTTCGAGCGTCGCGCCGCTGACCACCGAGACCGATTGCGGCACATCGATCAGCGCCTGCTCGCGCTTCTGCGCGGTGACGACGATCTCGCTATCCAGCGTTTCCTGCGCCTGTACGGGCAGGCTCGCGGCCACGGCGCCAAGGCTGACCGCCATCCAGAGGCCCTGCTTCATCCTCTTCCCCCTACCGAATGCCTGCCCGGAGCGGATATGGAGCCATGGCAGCCCCAGCCAGCCCCGGACGGCTCAGCCAATTTTCGTTTTAACGACTATTGTCCTAATCGGAAAAATGTCAATCCAAATAGGATGAAATCAGTTCCCCCCGCCCCATATGCTGTCGGGGCAGTGAATCATGCCGTCGCGATAGGTGACACCCGGTTCGCGGTCGCGTGCGAGGAAGGTCGGGCCGTCGAGGTCGACGATGTCGCAAAGCTGGCCGACAAGATAGGAAGGCGCCATCGACAGGCTGGTGCCCATCATGTTGCCGACCATTACGTCGAGCCCCAGTTGCCGCGCCTGGCGCGCGATCGCCAGTCCCTCGGTCAGGCCGCCGCACTTGTCGAGCTTGATATTGACGACGTCGAAACGCCCGACGAGCGAGGGCGTGTCGGCGAGCGACAGCGCGCTTTCGTCGGCGACGAAGGGCAAGGGCCGCTTCAGCCCATCGAGATCGGCCTCGGCCCCGCGCCGCAGCGGTTGTTCGAGCTGCGCAACCCCCTGTTCGACGAGCAGCGGCAGCAGCGCCTCGAGCGTCCGGCGGTCATAGCCCTGGTTGGCATCGACCCCGATCCAGGCCCGCGGCCGCGCGGCGCGGATCGCGGCGACGCGCAATATATCCTCGTCGAGATCGCCGGTCAGCTTGACCTTGACCGGCGCCTGCGGATCGATGGCGAGCGCCGCCTTCGCCATCGCCTCTGGCGCGTCGGCACCGAGCGTCAGCGTCGAGCGCAACGCGCGCGGCTGGTCGAGCCCGGCAAGGTCCCACACCGGCCGCCCGGCGCGCTTCGCCTCCAGTTCCCAGAAGGCGCAGTCGAGCGCGTTGCGCGCGCCGCCCGGCGGCAACAGCGACTGCAGGTCGTCGCGGGTCGCCCCCGCCTCGATCGCGCCGCGTACGCGCTGCGCCTCGGCGAGCATATGGTCGATATCGTCGCCGAGATAATAGACCCCGTTGCCCTCGCCGCGCCCGACATGCTCGCCGTCCGACAGGGTGGCGACGAGCAGCGCCGTCTCGGTGAAGACATGGCCCGAGATGCGGAAGGGCCGGTGATAGGGAAAGCGCTCGACCCGAAGGTCGAGCGCCAGTTGCGTGCTTTGCGTTGTCATCAGTAGACCATGCTGAAGCCATAGAGGTGAAAGGCGAGCGTCACCCAGACGAGCACCAGCGCCGCGAGCAGCAGCAGCACCGCGCCGAGCGTCATCGTCCAGCGGCGCTTGCCCTGCACGCACAGCCACAGGTGCCACGCCGACGCCGCGAGCAGGCCGAAGGCCGCGAGCGGGGTCAGCACGCGAAGCAGGATGATCAGCCAGTCGAGCGGACCGCCGATGCTGCCGATATCGCCCGAGAAGCTGACTAGCAGCAGCATCCAGCCGGCGACCGCGAGCAGCACCAGCCAGGCGAACAGCCGCGACAGGCGCCACGCGCGCCGCGCACGGCCTTCGAGCGCGAAGGGCGTCTGATAATGGCGGCGTATCAGCGCGCGCACCGGCCAGGCGATGGCGGCGAGCAGGACGAGACCGAGCGAGATCAGCAGCGCGGGCATCAGCCACGCCGTATCGACCCCGGCGGGCGCCGGCTCGAACAGCATGAAGGGCGAGACGGCGTCGATGCTGATGCGCACGATGCGCCCATCCTTCACCTCGGCCGCGAGCCGCTCGCCGGTGCCGGTGTCGTACCAGACGAAGGGTTCGACCTCGACCCAGTCGCGCGCGCCGGCGCTGAGGCCGTCGAGCGCCGGCATCGCGATCTTGCCGTCGGCGTTCACCACGATCTCGGCCTGGCCGAGCAGGCCGAACAGGCTGATGAAATTGGTGAAGGAACCGCGGCTCGACACATAATGGCCGGCCAGCATCGCGGCATGCTCGCGCGCGGTCTTCGCGTCGACGCGCGCCGCGGGCACGGCTTCGCCGGGCAGGTAGCGGTCGGCGAATTCGTGGAACAGCGCGCTGCGGATCGCGCCCGCCGCGCCCTCCTTGCCCGGGCTGTTCATCGACACGAACAGGCCGATGTCGGCGTCGGGGAACAGCCACAGATAGGAATGGAACCATTCCGTATCGCCGCCATGCGCGATCGCGCGATGACCGTTGACCCATTGTTCGTAGAATCCGAGCGCCATCGTGTTGAGCGGACCCGTGCCGGGCGCATGGAAATCGTGCATCATCCGCGCCGTTTCGGGCTTCAGCAGCCCGGCGCCGTCGTTCAGGTGCGCGATCATGAACTTGCCCATCGCATCGCCCGAGGCCGACAGGCTGCCCGCCGGCGCGGGGACGACGATCTCGAACGGCTTGGCCTTTTCGGCGACGGTCGAATAGCCGCTCGCCATATAGGGAGCGAGCGCCTTCGGCAGCGGCTGGCGGAAGGTTGCGTATTTCATGCCGAGCGGCGTGAAGATGTGCCGGTCGATATAATCGTCGAACGGCTCGCCGCTGACGCGCTGGACGATATAGCCGGCGAGCGCGGTGGCATAGTTGGAATAGGCCGGCGTCGTCCCCGGCGCGAACACGCGCGCGGGCAGCGCCTTCTTCGCGAAGTCCTGCAGCGGCATCACCGCCTTGGGGTCGCTGCTGATCAGATAGCGGACCGATTCCTCGAAGCCGGCGGTGTGCGTCATGATGTTACGCAGCGTGATCGGCTTGCCGTCATAGGGCGGAATCTTGAAATCGAGATAGGCGTTGACGTCCTTGTCGAGGTCGAGCTTGCCCGCCTCGACCTGCTGCATGACCGCGGTCCAGGTGAAGAGCTTCGACACCGATCCGGGCCGGAACAGCGTCGTCGCCGGGTCGACCGGCTTGCGCGAGGCGACGTCGGCGAAACCATAGCCCTTCGCCAGCACCGGCCCGTCGCCGCGCACGACGACAACCACCGCGCCGCCGATACGGCCGCGGTCGAGCGCATAGGGCATGAAGCCGTCGAGCCACGCCTCGACATCCCTGGCGTCGAGCGCGGCGGGTGTCGCCGGGGCTGCGGTCGCCGGCGGCACGGACGCCTCCGGCTGCCGCGCCGGTTGCTGCGGCACCGGCCCCTGTGCCGCGGCCAGCGGCAAGGCGGCGAGCGCCGCCAATCCCATCATCAGCTTGCGAAAGATCCGCATCGCTTCCTCCCCCATGTTCGGGTGCGCTCGTGACACCTTGCGGCGAGCGGCGCGACCCCTTACCAAGGGACCAACAGTTCGTTAGCCCGATAGGGACATAATGATCCTGATTGGAAAATTGTCAAACATGGAATGGAAAAATTGATGGCGACCCTCACGGACCCCCCGACGCTGGGCGCCGTGATGCGCGGCATTCGCAGCCGCAGCGGCTGGACGCTCAAGGAAATGAGCGCCAAATCGGGCATCCCGGTCTCGACGCTGTCGAAGGTCGAGCACGACCGGCTGACACTCAGTTACGACAAGCTCCAGCAACTCAGCCAGCGCCTGAACATCCGCATGTCGGACCTGTTCGCCGAAGGCAGCGAGGACCCGGCGCCGCGCGTCACCGGCCGCCGCAGCATCGGCACGCTCGATTCGGCGGTGCGCGTGACCACCGACAATTACGACTATCATTACCTCTGCACCGACCTGCGGCAAAAGCGGATGATCCCGATCCTCACGCGCATCCGCGCCCATAGCGCGCGCGAGTTCGGCGACCTGGTGCGCCATCAGGGCGAGGAATTCATCTATGTCCTCGAAGGGCGGATCGAGGTGCACAGCGAATTCTACGACCCCGTCGCGCTCGAAACGGGCGAAGGCATCTATATCGATTCGTCGATGGGCCATGCCTATGTCGTCGGCGAGGGCTGCGAGGAAGCGCTCGTCCTCGGCGTCTGCTCAAGCGCCGACGAGGGGCTGATGGATTCGCTGATGAACCTCCACGGCTGACCGGGCGCGGCGCTACCCCTTCGTCATCCCGGACCTGATCCGGGGTGACGAAGCGGATAAACGATCCTTTCAAAGCCAATCATCTTCGCCTCCACCGGTTTGACAAAGGCGTATCCTCCCGACATGCGGGCGGCGTGCACGGTTGAGCGAGGCGGGAGGACATATGCGCGGAAAGACGGGGCTGGGCGGACTGGCAATGGCATTGACGATCGGAATGACCCCGCTCCCCGCCGCCGCGCGCGATCGGGTCGAGCCGCAGCCGCTGACTCTCGAACGCCTGTTCGCCGATCCCTCGCTCGACGGCGCGTCGCTGCGCGCGGTGCGGCCGTCCCCCGACGGGCGCTTCGTCGCCTATCTGAAGGGCCGCGACGACGATGCGCAACGCCGCGACCTGTGGCTGGTCGGACGCGACGGGCGCCACGCCCGGATGCTCGTCGACACCGAAAGGCTGGGGTCGGGCGCCGCCTTGTCCGAGGCGGAAAAGATGCGGCGCGAACGCGCGCGGCTCGGCGGATCGTCGGGACTGGTCGACTATAGCTGGTCGCCCGACGGAAGTTTCGTCGCCTTCGCGCTCGACGGCGATGTCTATACGGTGACGCTGGACGGCAAGACGCGGCGGCTGACGAGCAGCGAGGCCTCTGAAATCGACCTCAACATCGCCGACGACGGGCGGCGGATCAGCTTCGTGCGCGACCAGAATCTGTTCGCCGTATCGCTCGCCGACGGGCGCGAGGCGCAGATCACGACCGACGGCAAGGGGACGATCACATGCGGCACCGCCGAATTCGTCGCGCAGGAGGAGTTCGGCCGCTCGACCGGGGCCTGGTGGTCGCCCGCCGGCGACCGCATCGCCTTCGAATGTTTCGACGAAAGCGCGGTTCAGGTGGTCACGCGCACCGCGATCGGCGCCGAGGGTGCCAGCACCTATGACCAGCGCTATCCCGCCGCGGGCACCGCCAATGCGACCGTGTCGCTGTGGGTCGCGAATCCCGACGGCAGCGGGCGACAGAAGGTCGATCTGGGGAGCGACCCCGATGTCTATCTGGTCGGGGTGGGCTGGGCGGCCGACGGGCGCACCCTCTATGTCCAGCGGCTGAACCGCGACCAGAAGCGGCTCGACCTGCTCGCGGTCGATGCGGCGAGCGGCGCGGCGAAGACGCTGTTCGCCGAAACCGCGAAAACCTGGGTCAACGTCACCGGCAATCTGCGGCCGCTGAAGGACGGCAGCCTGCTGTGGAGTTCGGATCGCGACGGCTTCATGCACCTCTATCGCTGGGCAGACGGCGCAATGACCCAGCTCACGCGCGGCACCTGGACGGTACAGAAACTGATCGGGGTCGATCAGGCGGCGCACCGCGCCTTCTTCACCGCGAACCGCGACGAGGCGATCGAGGAGCATGTCTACAGCATCGACTATCGCGCGCCCGGCGAACCGCAGCGGCTGACCGAAGCGGGTTTTTCGAACACGGCGGTGATGAACAAGGCGGGCAGCGCGATGATCGTCACCCGGTCGTCGCCGACGCAGCCACCGCAGGTCTATGCCGCGAGCGCCGACGGCCGGCGGAGCGGCTGGATTTCGGAAAACCGCATCGACGCGAAGCATCCCTATGCGCCCTATCTCGCCGCGCATCGCCCGGTGACCTTCGGCACGATGACCGCGACCGACGGCAGCACGCTGCATTATCGGATGATCACGCCCGAACTCGAAGCGGGCAAGCGCTACCCCGTGTTCGTCGAACATTATGGCGGCCCGACCGCGCAGGAGGTGACGCGCGAGTGGATGAAGCCTTTCGCGCAATATCTGGTGTCGAAGGGCTGGATCTATTTCCAGATCGACAATCGCGGCTCGGCGAACCGCGGCCGCGCCTTCGAGGACCAGATCTATCATGCGATGGGCACAGTCGAGGTCGAGGACCAGATGCTCGGCGCGCGCTGGCTGAAGGCGCAGCCCTTCGTCGATCCCGACGCCATCACCATCTATGGCTGGTCCTATGGCGGCTATATGACGCTGAAACTGCTCGAAAAGGCGCCGCCGGGATTTTACGCGGCGGGGATCGCGGGCGGATCGGTGACGCGCTGGCAGCTCTACGACACCGGCTATACCGAACGCTATATGGGCAATCCGGCGGTCGACCCCGCCCCCTATGAGGCGTCGAATGCAATCGCCGACGCGGGCCGCATCCGCACGCCGCTGTTGCTGATCCACGGCATGTCGGACGACAATGTCGTCTTCGACCACGCCGCCGCGGTCATTTCGAAACTGCAGGAAAGCGACACGCCGTTCGAAATGATGCTCTACCCCGGCCAGACGCACCGCATCGCCGGGCCCGAGCGGCAGACGCATCTGTGGCGGACGGTCGAGCGCTTCCTCGACCGCAGCCGCCCGAAACACGCCGAATGACGGTCAGGCCGCCGCGCCGCCGCCCAGCGCCTGATAGAGCGCGACATAGGCGGTGAGCCGGTCGGCGCGGAGCTGGATCAGCGCGAGGTCGACCGAAAGCAGCGCGCGCTGCGCGTCGATCTGTTCGAGATAGGAGGAATAGCCGGCGCGGTAGCGGTTGGTCGCGTGGCGCAGCGCGTCGGCGACCGCGCTGCGCTGCGCGAGCAGCGCCTGCTCCTGCGCGCCGAGGCGGTCGATCACCGCAAGCTGGTCCTCGACCTCGCGAAAGACGGTGAGCACCGTCTTGCGATAGGCGAAGGCGGCCTGGTCGCGCTGCGCGGTCGCGGCATCGAACTGACCCTGCAGCCGCCCGCCCTGGAACAGCGGCGCCAGGATGCTGCCGCCGATCGACCAGATGCCGACCGGGTCGGACAGCGCCGACGAGATCGCCGCCCCTGCCGACGCCGACAGCCGGACCTGCGGCAGGAATTGCGCCCGCGCCGCGCGCAGATTGGCGTCGGTCGCGGCGAGCGCATATTCGGCCTGCGCGATATCGGGACGGCGGCGGACGAGCTCCGACGGCAGGACGGCGGGAACGGCGGGCGCCGTCAGCGCGTCGAAGCCGGCGCCGCGCGCAATCGCGTGCGGCGTGTCGCCGGCGAGCAGCGACAGCGCATTTTCCTGCCGCGCGATCGCCGCCTCGATCGCGGGCACCTGCTGCTCGGTCGCATGATATTCGGCCTCGGCCTGCCGCAGTTCGAGCTGCGAGGTATAGCCCGCTTCGGCGCGGTCGCGCGCGATGCGCAGCGCCTCGCCACGCGACGCGAGCGTCTGGCGGAGCAGGTCGCGGCGCGCGTCGAGCGCGAGCAGGCCGATATAGCCGCTCGCGGTCGCCGCGCTGACCGACAGAGTGACAGTCTCGCGCGCCGCGGCGGTCGCGGCGGCATTGGCGCGCGCCGCCTCGGTCTGCGCGGCATTGCGGCCGAACAGGTCGACCTCATACGCTGCCTGGAAAGCCGGCTGCGCCACCGTGCTCGTCGTCGCGACCCCGAAGGCGTTGAGGCTGCGCTGCTCGGCCGCCGGGCCGCCGACGCTGAGCGTCGGGAGCAGCAGCGAGCGGGCGACCCTTTCCTGCGCCCGCGCCTCGGCGACGCGCGCGGCGGCGATCGCGATATCGCTGTTGTTCGCGCGCGCCTGTTTGACCAGCGCGGTCAGCGCGGGATCGGCGAAGCGGGTCCACCACTGCCGGTCCATCGCGCCGCTTTCGGGCAGCGCGGTGCGCCAGCCGGCGGGCGGCGCGACCAGGCTCGCCTCGGGCCGCGGGGCGATTGCGGGTGCGCAGGCAGCGAGCAGCAGCGGCAGGATCAGCGCGGCGAGAGAGAGTGGGCGCGCCATCAGTCGGTCCCGGTATGCACGGTCGCGACGACCGACATGCCCGGCCCCAGCCGCTCGGCGAGCGTCTGGTCGCGGTCGATGCGGATGCGCACCGCGATACGCTGCGGCACCTTGACGAAATTGCCCGATCCGGTGTCGGGTTTGATGACGCTGAACTCGCTGCCGGCCGCCGGGGCGACGCTTTCGACATGGCCGGTCAGCTTCGCACCGCCGAGCGCGTCGACGCGCAGCGTCGCCGGCTGGCCGATGCGGATGTTCGCGGTCTGCGCTTCCTTGAAATTGGCGACGACCCAATGGCGCTCGGGAACCAGATACATGAGCTGGGTGCCCGGGTTGACGAGCTGCCCGACGCGCACCGTCACCTCGCTCAGCCGGCCGTCGCGCGGCGCGCGGATGACGGTGTTCTCCAGATCGATGTCGGCAAGACCGCGCTGCGCCTTCGCATTGGCGACCCCGGCCTCCAGCCCGCCGCGCCCGACGCCGACCGAGCGGACCTGCTGCGCCGCGATCGCGCGCTGCGCCGCCGCCTGGCGGACCGCCGCCTCGGCCTGGCGCAGCGCGGCGAGGGTCTGGTCGCGCTCGCGCAGCGACACCGATCCTTCGCCGACCAGATCGTCGACGCGCCGCATGTCGGCCTGCGCGCGGGCGAGCTGCGCTTTGGCGCTCGTGACCGCGGCCTCCTGCAACTGCACCTGCGCCTCGGCCGAGCGCAGGCTCTGCGCGCTGTTGTCGAGGGTCGCTTCCTGCGCCGCGATACTCGCCAGCCCCTGCGCGACGCGCTGGCGATAGATGCGGTCGTCGATGCGGGCGAGGATCTGCCCCTTCTTCACCGTCGCGAAATCCTGCACCGGCACCTCGGTCACATAGCCGCCGACCTGCGGCGCGATGATCGTAGTCTGGCCGCGGACATAGGCATTGTCGGTAGTCTGGCTGTCGGGCCGGAAGGGCGGCAGGCCCCAGGCATAGAGGATCGCGAGCGCCCCGATCAGGATCAGCGCCCCGAAGAAGAGGATGCGCGGTCGCGAGCGCGGCGGCTTCCACCCCTCGTCGGTTTGAGCGGGGGGCGGATCGGCCGGGGCTTCGGTCTTCGATTCGTCGGTCATGGATTGGCTGCCCTCATCTTCTGAAGCGCTTCGAGTTCGGCAGCGAGCGGATTGTGCCCGCGCCGCCGGTCGTAGATCCAGCGCGCCAGCATCGCCGCGAAGGCGAGCGCGGCGAGCGCGCCGATGACAAAAAACACGTCGTTATAGGCGAGGATCGTCGCCTCGCGCGCCGCTTCGCGCACCACCTGCGCCCCGGCGCTGGCGCTGCGCAGCGCGGGATCGAGGATCGTGCCGGCCTGCGCCGCGGCGAGCCGGCCCAGCCCCTGCGCGACATCGGGGTCGGCGGCCGAGATGCTGCCGCCCAGCGTCATCAGATGCGCCTTGGCGCGCAAAGTATGAAAGGCGGAGAGCGCCGCGACACCGGCAAGGCCGCCGAGCGTCTGCGACAGGCTGAACACCCCAACGAAGCTGACCAGATAGGACGGCCCCTTCGACAGCGCGCGCAGCAGCCCCTCCATCAGCATCGGGCCCATGAAATAGACCGCGGCAAAGGCGATCATGGCCTGCGAGACATAGAGGTTCATCGGTCCGGTGCGCAGCCCCGAATGGGTATCGAGAAAGGCGCCGACCGCGATTATGCCGAGGGACACCAGCGTCGGGCGCCTGAGGTCGGTGGGATCGAGACGGACGATGGCGAGCAGCGCGCCGGCGAGCGTCGCCGCCGTCAGCACGGCATAATAGGTCACGAGCTGGTCGTTGACGAGACCGGTCGCCGCGAGAAGCCCCGTCGCACCGAAATTCTGCTCCGACGTCAGCACGCGCACCAATGCGCCGGTCAGCGCGAATTTGACGAGGTCGCGGCTGCCCATCCAGCGCGTCTGGAGCATCGGATTGGCGCGGTAATGCTCGATCAGGAAGGCCGCGCCGATCAGCACCACCGACGCCGCGAGCGCGCCGCCCAGCCATGGCGTCGACCACCATTGGATACGCCCCTGCACCAGGAAGGCGCAGAGCAGCCCGACCCCGACGGCGAGCATCGGAAAGGTCACCAGGTCGAGCTTCTCGAACGAACGGATCGTGTCGCCCGGCGGCAGGTGGAGGATGTTGACCAGTCCCACCGCGACGAGCGACAGCGCGAATTGCAGGATGAACAGATTGGCGATGTCGCCGTCGGCGAGCAGCAGCGGCGAGATCGCGCGCGCGAGCGGCACCGCAACCTGGGTCAGCCCGATCGCGAGCAGGAAGCCCGCAATGCGCTTGTCCTGCGGCAGCCCCTGCATCAGATAGAAGGCGGCGAGCGTCGACAGCCCGCTCGCCGCGATGCCCGACACGCCACGCGCGACGAGCTCCATCCGATAGCCCGCGTCGAACAATTGCAGGAAATTGGCGAGCAGCAGCGCCAGCATCACCGCGCGCACGAAGCGCTGGATCCCGAATTGCTGGCGCGACTTGTAGAGCAGGATGCTCATGCACGCGTTGGTCATGTTATAGGCGACGGTGACCCAGCCGGCATCGACCGGCGTCAGATCGAGATGCCCCTGCATCGCGGTCAAATTGGCGACCAGCAGGCCGTTCTGGAACCCGCCGACGATGGCGAGATAGAGGCCGATCAGGAAATAGAAGATCTTGCGCCGCACCGGATGGTCGGGCGACGCCGGCGAACCCGGCATGAAGGGACGCTCGTGCGGCTTGAAGACATAGCCGGTTGCGGGGGCGGCCGGATCAGCCATGGCGGAGCTGCGGCGCGACGAGCGTCGCATAAAGGGCGGCGCGGAATTCCCCGTCGTCGGCGAGCGCCGGCGCGAAGCCGGTGAGCAGCGCGCGCCGCACGACATTGACCGCGACGCCATAGGCGAAGCTGAGGAAGAACATCTCCGGAATCGGCGCCGACACCCGCCCCGCGGCTTGTGCGCGGCGGATCAGCGGCAAGAAATGGTCGAGCAGCGGCCGCGACACATGGTCGAACACCCAGCCCGCGCGCTCGGGATCGTGGCTCGCGTCGCGCAGCAGGAAACGCGGCACCGTGTCGTTGGCAAGGTAGATGTCGACGAGCGCCTCCATCGAGGCGACCAGCGGCCGGTCCTCGCGATCGGGTCGGGCGGACAGGGCCGCGCGAAGCTGCTCCATCTTCACCACCCCGACCCGCTCGACCACCGCCTTCCACAGGCCCAGCTTCGACCCGAATTTATAGGAGATCAGCGCGACGTCGACCCCGGCGTCGGCGGCGATATCGCGCAGACCGGTCGCATCGAACCCCTGGTCGGCAAAGCGCGTCAGCGCCGCGAGCCGGATGCTGCGCTCCGTGTCGCCATGATCGGCGGGCCGCCGCCCGCGTCGGGAAGATGGATGCGCCATCCGCCGCATTCCCTTGCTGCCAAGAACAATAACGCCCGGCGCACGTAACGATGCAATGCGAATAATTCAACGAGTGATGAATTCCTATTCAGCGGGTTGCGGAAAGGGTGGCCGTAGGCGCCCTCCCCGTCATTGCGAGGAGCCGTAGGCGACGAAGCAACCTCCAGCTATCGTCCGGAAAGAACGCGCGCTGGAGATTGCTTCGCTTCGCTCGCAATGACGATCTCAACCGATCTCGCCCCCTAATTCGTCCAGTAAATATAATCCTGCCCATCGCGCCACGGCGCATTCATCGGCACGTCGATACGGATCGGGCCTTCGATCAGGCCAGGCCAGATCGGTTTCGCCATGTCCCTGTTCTGCGCTTCGATCATCGCGCGGAGTTGGGCGACGCGCTGCGGTTGCTCGACCGACAGATCGTGCCGTTCGGTCGGGTCGGTCGCGAGATTGTAGAGGCGGACCTTTTCGGGACGCTTGGTCACCTGCAGTTTCCAGTCGCCGGCACGCACCGCGCGATAGTCGCCCGACCGCCAATAGAGCGCGTCGCGCGTCGCGGGCCCGGCGAGGATATTCTGGCTGTCCATGACCCGGTCGGTCGGCAGCTTCGCCCCGGCCGCCGCCGCGATCGTCGCGAAAAGATCGATGTGGCCGGTCAGGTCGCCGCGCGTCGATCCCGGCGCGATATGGCCGGGCCAGCGCATGAACAGCGGGGTGCGGATGCCGCCTTCGAAGAAAGTCGCCTTCCACCCCCGATAGGGCGCGTTGAGATCGGGCATGCCATTGTACCACGCTCCGCCATTGTCGCTGGTGAAGATGACAAGCGTATTGTCGTCGATCCCGGCGCGCTTCAGCTCGGCCATCACGTCGCCGATGCGGCGGTCGAGCTGCGCGATCATCGCGCCATAAACGCGCGTCTTCTTGTCCTTGATCTGCGGCAGCTTCGCATATTCTTCCTTCGTAGCCTGCAGCGGCGTGTGCGGCGCGTTGAAGGCGAGGTACATGAAGAAGGGCCGGTTTCGGTTGGCCTCGATCGCCTCGATCGCCTGATCGGCGAAATAGTCGGTCATATGCCCCTTGGGATGAAAGCGCTTGCTGCCGTTGAAGGTCACCGCCTGGCGCAGATTGGCCCAGATGAAGCGGTCGATCGGATCCCAGGGCAGCTTGGCGTTGACCGCGTCGGGATCGTCGTCGGTCAGATATTTGGCGCCGCCCGCCAGCACCGCGAGGCTTTCGTCGAAACCCTGAGCCTGCGGTTGCAGCCGCGGCGCCTCACCCAGATGCCATTTGCCGATGTGGATGGTGTGATAGCCGGCCGCCTTCACCGCCTCCGCAATCGTCACTTCGCCCGGCGGCACGCCCATGTCGGGATAGTCGGGGATGTCGTCGGTAATCAATTCCTTGTGAAAGATCGGCTTCAGCGGGCCGATGCCGCTGCCATGGGTCAGATTCTCGGCGAATTCGACCGGAACCGCCGTATATTCAAAGCCGAAGCGGGTCGGATAGCGCCCGGTCAGCATCGCCGCGCGCGACGGCGAGCAGGTGGCGTTGGCGGCATAGGCGGTGGTGAAATCCACCCCCTGCCGCGCCAGCGCGTCGATGTTGGGCGTCTTGACGATTCCGCCCGCGACCCCGCCGCCGTTCAGGCTGATGTCGTTCCAGCCCATGTCGTCGGCGACGATCAGGATGATGTTCGGTGGCCGCTTGGCCGCGGGCGGCGTCGCCGGCCCCTGCTGCCACGCCACGGCGCGATTGGGCTGCACCGGATCGCGCCAGTCCTGGACGATGCCCGGCAGGCGATATTTGTTCGCCTCAAACGCCTGATAGCCCCCCACCGCGGCCAGCGCGACGAGGCCGAGCGCGATCCATCTTTTCTTCATTGCCGCCGCTCTCCCTTTCCTATCCCCACGTCAATATCGCGATGTGGCCGAGCGCGGCGCATAGCGCGAGCGCCAGTCCGACGGTCGTGCGCGGCCCGGCGTGAAAGCCAAGGATGCGTTGCGCCGGAAAGCTGAAGGTCGCCTCGGTCCCGAGCAGCTTCGCCGGATGCACGGCGCGAAAGGCGGGATCACCCGCCATATGGATCAGGTCGCGACGGCTGCGGTATCGCATCGTCCCGAACAGCGTCCAGCCGGGGTCGGCGGGCATATTCCACGCGTCGATATAGCCGCCGACCTTGCGCCCGACGAACAGCGGATGCCCACCGCGGCGCATCAGGCCGCGCACGAAGACCCGCGAATAGCGCCCCAGCCATGCGGCCCCGCCCAGCGCCTCGCCGCTGTCGGGATCGGCGACGATGCCGGGGCGCGTCTTGACGAGATTGAGCATGACGAATTCGCGCCCGTCGTCGGCCTCCAGAAAGGCGCGCAGGCGCGCGGCGTCGTTGCCGGTCGCATCCATCCGCGCGCCGAGTCCCGCGAGGAAGGTCTCGATCTCATGCGGCCGCAGCGGCCGCCGCAGCCCGTCGTAGAACAGCCGGAAGCCGAGCCACAGCAGCAGCGCGGCGCTCCATATCGCCATGATCCAAAGACCTCGATCGTCCATCGCCCCACCGATTATCCGACCTCGAAAACTTATGGCACTATATGTGTCATTATATTAAGGAAGGCGCAAGCCACTTCGGCATCGGGCTTGACCCGACGCGTCAACTAGGGTCAGGGGCCCTTAATTCCGCGCTCGAGGTTTGAAGCGATTTTGCACAGGGCGAGGAGAAAAGGCGTAGGAATATGAGCATATTTCAAGGCTTTTCGACGAAGCTATGGGCAAAATCGGTCAAATCCCGCAGGGACGCCGAAATGGCTTCGATCTCGGACCCGTGCGGCCTTGCGGGTAGCGATGCTACCCGCTGCACCCGCTCAAGCCCGATATCTTCGCCATTTCGACGCCTCGAACGTGGAATTAAGGGGTCCTGACCCCGGGGTCAGCAGGGGCGGCGATGACGACGAGCACCAAATCCGTGGCGAAGACAGCGAAGCGGGTCGACGGCCGCCGCGAGCGCAGCCGGTCGAGCCGGCGGCGCATCGTCGCCGCGATGCTCGAACTGATCGAGGGCGGCGACCCGATGCCGAGCGCGGCGCGCGTCGCCGAGGAAGCGGGCGTCGGGCTGCGCACCGTCTTTCGCCATTTCGACGACATGGATTCGCTCTACAGCGAGATTTCGGCGACGATCGCAGAACGGGTGATGCCGATCGTCACCGCGCCCTATGCGGGCGCCGACTGGCGCGCGAACCTGCGCGACCTGACCCAGCGGCGCGTCCGCGTGTTCGAGGCGATGCTGCCCTTCCGCCTCGCCGCGAACATCAAACGATACCAATCGCCCTTCCTCATGGCCGAATATACGCGCGTGGTGCGCCTAGAGCGCGAACTGGTGCTGCGGCTGCTCCCCGATCCGGTGCGCGCCGACCGCACCCGCGCCGAGGCGCTGATCGCGATGCTGTCCTTCCAGACCTGGCGCGCGCTGCGCCGCGACCAGGCGTTGACGGTCGAGGATGCGGGATCGGTGCTGACCCACATGGTCGCGGCGCTGGTCGCCGCGATGCCGGAGCGTTAACCCCCCGCTAGGCTATTCCGCGCCCGGCGCCGGCGGTGCCAGACCCAGAGCAGCGCGATCAGCGCCGCCAGGATTCCGCCCAGCACCGCGCCCGCCTGAATCGCGCGCTTGCGGCCCTGATGCTCCCATGCATAGCGGTTGATCTGCTCGTCGGCGGTATAGCCCGGCGGCATGTCGAGCACGCCATTCTCCTGCGCGAAGGCGCGGTAGTCGGCCTGCATCGCGGCGAAGCGGTCGGGCATGGCCGCCGACAGGTCGCGCGTTTCGCCGGGGTCGGCGCCGATGTCGTAGAGCCGCCAGCCGCCGTCGCCGATCGGCGGCAGGTTGCGGACCAGCTTGTAACGCCCCCGGAACAGCGCGGCATTGCCCGCCAGTTCATAGCCGAGCGGCGCGTCACCGTGGACGCTGCCTTCCACCCCCTCCAGCATCGGGACGAGACTGCGGCCCGTGACCGGCTCGACCGCCTTGCCGTCCCACGTCCCACCGGGCAGCGGCACGCCGGCAAGATCGGCGAGCGTCGGCACGATATCGGTGACATGCGCGAAACCGTTGCTGATGACGCTGGCGCGTATCTTCGCATTGCCCGGCCAGGCGACGATCAGCGGCACGCGCAGCCCGCCCTCGGCGGCGCTGAACTTGTAGCCCGACAGCGGGGACGCCGCGGCGCTCGCCCAGCCGGGGCCGATCGCGCTCAGGCTGTTGCGCCGTCCGATATTGTCGAACGAGGTATCATATTCGATATTCAGGAAGATGCGGTTGCGCAGCCGGTTATAGGGATCGGTCGGCTCCGGCCCATTGTCTGAGAGAAAGACGAAGACGGTATTGTCGTACTGGCCGGTCGCCTTCAGATGCGCGACCAGCCGGCCGATCTCGCGGTCCATCGCCGTCGCCATGCCGGCATAGGCCTGCATCACCCGCGCCGCGGCCTTGCGTTCGTCGGCGCTCAGTTTCGACCAGTCAGGGGTCGTCGCCATCATCACCATCGGCGCGTTTTCCGGCATGATGCCGAGCGCCGCGGCGCGCTTCGTCCGCGCTTCGCGCAGCGCGGTCCAGCCGTCGTGATACATCGCGGCATAGCGCGCGATATCGCTGTCGGGCGCCTGCACCGGAATATGGTTGGCGAGGAAATTGATCGAGGCAAGGAAGGGTTTGCCGCTTGCCGCGCCGCCGTCGATATAGTCGATCATCTTGTCGACCACGAAGCGCGACGAATAATAATCCCTGGGTAGCGTCGCGGGCTTGCCATCCTCGGTCCAGCGCGCCGTATCGTACATGCCCTCGATCGGCCGCTGGTCGAAATTGTCGGCGCCCGCGTCGGCGAGACTGAAGGCGCGGTCGTAGCCGCGCGCGACGGGCAGCCGGGTCGCGTCGCTGCCGAGATGCCATTTTCCGGTCAGATAGGTGCGATAGCCCGCGGCGCGCAGGATGTCGCCGATGGTGACGACGCGGTGGTTGAGCACCGTGTCATAGCCCGGCTTGCCGACATGCTCGGGCGGGATCGTCTCGGGCATGTTGCCGAGACCGTTGCGGTGGTTCATCACCCCCGTCTGCAGCATCGCCCGGGTCGGCGAGCAGGACCCCGAGACGTGAAAGTTGGAAAAGCGCACCCCGGCATGCGCGAGAGCATCGATGTTCGGCGTCGCATAGCCAGCGCCGAAGGAGCCGACGTCGCTGAACCCCCAGTCGTCGGCGACGAGGATCACGATATTGGGGTGCGACGTCTTGGCCTGTACCGCAGGAGGGGGGGTCGGGTTGGGGGCCGCCGCCGGCGCCGCGGTCGGCGGCATCACGGCGAACGAAACGCATGCTGCGATGACGGCCGTTCGCTTCCATATGCCGCCCGGCGGCATCGACCCCCCAGTCGAAAAGCGTCCGGCCATCGCCCCCTCCCTGTTGCTTCTAATCTATTGGCAGACTATATGCCAATAGATTCGCAAAAGGCAATGCCGAGGTGCGGCGCTATCGCTCGCGATAGGCGGGCGTGCGTTTTTCGAGGAAGGCGGCGAGCGCCTCCCTGTGATCCTCGGTCGCCGACAGGATCACCTGCTGCCGGTCCTCGATCGCCATCGCCGCCTCGAGGCTCGGCGCGTCGATATTGAGGTTCAGCGCCTGTTTCGACAGTCGCAGCCCGTGCGGGCTGGTCGCGAGCATCTCACCCGCCAGCGCGATGCCGCGGTCGAGCAATTCGTCCTCGTCGACGATCTCGCTGACCAGCCCGGCGCTCAGCGCCCGCCCGGCGTCGATGAAGCGGCCGGTCAGGATCATCTCCGCGGCGAGGCTCGCACCGACGAGGCGCGGCAGGAAATAGCTCGACGCCATGTCGCAGCCACCGAGGCCAATGCGGATATAGGCGGCGTTGCAGCGGAAGGAAGGCGCGGCATAGCGCACGTCGGAGGCGAGCAGCAGCGACAGCCCGCCGCCCGCTGCCGCGCCGTGGCCGAGCGCGATGATCGGCTGTGGGCAGGCGCGCATCTTGCGATAGATGTTGCCGATGCTGGTCTGGGTGCGCAGCGTGCGCAGCACGGGGGTCTCGTCGGTCGCGCGATCCTCCTGGATGTCGAGCCCGGCGCAGAAGCCGCGACCGGCGCCGCGCAGGATGACGACGCGTACCTCGCGGCGCTCGGCCAGTCCGCCGAAATAGGCATTGAGTTCGTCGACCAGGTCCCCGTTCAGCGCGTTCAATCGCTCGGGCCGGTTCAGCGTCGCGATCTCAACCGCACCGCGCGCCTCGACCAGCAGCGTATCGCTCACAGCGACTGGCCGTCGTCGACGGTGATCACCGCGCCGGTGAGGCCGAGTGCGGCGTCGGAGCAGAGCATGAGCAGCGGCGCATGGAGATCGGCGGGCGGACGTAGTCGCTGGCGCGGGAAGGACGCAACGAATTTGCGACCGGCTTCGCTGGCGAACAGGTCGGCGGTCATCTCCGATTCGAAATAGCCCGGCTGGATGATGTTCACATTGATGCCGCGCCGCGCCCATTCGCGCGCCAGCGCCTTGCCCATATGCCGCACCGCCGCCTTGGTCGCGCCATAGACCGAGGTCGCGGGAAAGATCTTGTCAGCGGTGATCGAGCCGATGATGACGACACGGCCGTGCTGCTTCTCACGGCTTCCCCCCGCCTCGAGCCGCCGCGCGCCCTCGGTAACCGTCAGGAAGACGCCGCGGACATTGGCGGCGAGCAGGCTGTCGACCTCGTCGACGCTGAGGCCGAGCGCAACCTTTTCGGTCGCGACACCGGCGTTGGCGACGATCGTGTCGACGGTCCCGAACGCGGCCTCGGCGGCGTCATAGGCGGCCTTGGTAGAGGCTTCGTCGGTGACGTCGAGCGACACGGCGATCGCCTGCCCGCCCGCCGCCTCAATCGCCGCGACCTGCTCGGCGAGCCGGTCGGCGCGGCGCGCGGCGAGCACGACCCTGGCGCCCGCGGCGGCAAGCGCCTTCGCGAACCCCGCGCCGAGCCCCGACGACGCGCCCGTAACCAGCGCGACGCGCCCCGAAAGATCGAATTGCGGCTCCTTGCCCATGTCCTGCTCCAGTCCGTTGCGGCGCGGACGGTGCGCGCCGGTCGATGTCGTCCGGCCTTGTTCGGGCTCGCCCCGGCCATCGAAATCGGGATAGCCCCCTTTACGTTTACGTCAACCGGGAGAGATGGGCATTTTGCTTTCTCGCCACGGTGATGACGTAGCTTGGCCTTGGAAGGGACCATTTCCTGTATCGTCACCCCGGATCAAGTCCGGGGTGACGAAGAAGGCAAATCACGCTCCTGCTTTCACTGAGTCGCCACGCTCATCCCCGCAGGCTTGACATACCGCGAATGTTCACCTAATGTTCCCATCGTGCACACACAACCTATTCCCCCGTCGCGGCCGCCGAGCGCGGCGGGCGGGGGATAAAGGGTCCGGTTCGGGCGTCTCGCATCGCATTGCCGCTGACCCGATGGGCCTTTATCACCGGCTCATGATCCGCCCGCTGTTCATGCCGCTTCTGGCTCTGACGCTCGCCGGTGCCGCGCCGACGGAGCGGCCCGCCTTCGCGCCGCTCGCGGTGCATGTCGGCGGCCGCACCGCTGCAGCAGCGGACAGCAGCCTCGCCTTTGGCTGGCCTGGCGTCTATGTCGAAGGGCGCTTTCACGGAACCGCAGTGCGCGTCCGCTTCGCAGCGCCGACCGATCATCTTCGGCTGTCGATCGACGGGACCGAACGCGCCGTCTTCCGCGCGCCCGGTACGGTCGACACCATGCTCGCGGGTCTTGTCGACGGCGTGCACATCGTCCGGCTCGACAAGCTGACCGAAAGCCAGACCGGCGGCAGCCGCTTTCTCGGCTTCGCAGCCGCCGGCGCGCCGCTCGCACCCCCAACCCGGGCGCGGCAGATCGAGTTCATCGGCGACAGCTTCTCGGTCGGCTATGGCAATCTCTCGCCCAACCGCGAGTGCAGCGAGCGACAAGTCCACGACCTTACCGACACGACGCGCGCCTTTGGGCCGCTGACCGCTCGCGCGCTCGACGCCGATTATCGCATCCATGCCTTTTCGGGCTTCGGGATGGTCCGCAACTATAATGGCCGCGCGGCCGGCGACAGCCTGCCCGATCGTTATTCCCTCGCCCTTCCCGGCGATCCGGCGCCCGCCGCCGCCGATGCCGATTGGCATCCGGATGCGATCGTCATCAATCTGGGCACCAATGATTTCTCGACACCGGTCCAGGCGAGCGAGCCCTGGGCCGATACAGCCGCGCTCAAGACGGCCTATCGTGACCGCTACGCCGCCTTCGTCACCGAACTCGCCGCGCGGCAACCGCAGGCGCGCTTCATCCTGATGGGATCGGACCTCTTCTTTCCCGAGGTCGCAGCGGTCGCGGCAACACTACAAGCCGGACTGCCCGGCCGCGTCACGACGCTGCACTTCACGGGCCTCGATTTCGGCGGCTGCCACGCCCATCCGTCGCTCGCCGATCACCGCCGGATCGCCGACCAGCTCGTCCGCGTTATCGAAAGCCGCTGAAGCGGGGTCAGTGGCCCAAAGCTGCGCGTCTGCGGCCGTTCGACCAGGATTTGCTCGCCGCGCTTGGTATCGAGACGGAGCGCCACTGAGCGCCGAATCCCCTTGCCCGGACCTTGGCGATGCTTACAGTGCCGCGCACGATTATTACCCGGACGATGAGGACCGCCTTGCCATGCTTCGACATATATACCGCGCGCCGCTCGCGCTCGCGCTGCTGATGACCGCGCCCGCCATGGCCCAGGGGGCGGAGACCAGCGTCGCGGCCGCGCCTGCGCCCGCGCTGACCTATCCCAATACGGCGCGCGGCGACACGGTCGACACGCAGTTCGGCGTCGACGTCGCCGATCCCTATCGCTGGCTCGAGGACGATGTCCGCGTCAATCCGGAGGTCGCGGCGTGGGTCGCGGCGGAAAACCAGGTGACCGACGCCTATCTCGACACGCTGCCGGGCCGCGACGTCTTCGCCAAGCGGATGACCGAGCTTTACAATTACGAGCGCTTCGGCCTGCCGGAGAAGGCCGGCGACCGTTATTTCTACACGCGCAACGACGGATTGCAGCCGCAGTCGCTACTCTATGTCCGCGACGGGCTGGCGGGCGAAGGCCGGGTCCTGATCGACCCCAATGCCTGGGCCAAGGACGGCGCGACCGCGCTCGCCGAATGGACGCCGTCGAAGGATGGCACCCACCTTCTTTATGCGGTGCAGGACGGCGGTACCGACTGGCGCATCGTCCGCGTGAAGGACGTCGCGACCGGCGCCGATCTGCCCGACGAGGTGCGCTGGGTGAAATTTTCCGCGCTCGACTGGACGAAGGACGGCAGCGGCTTTTACTATTCGCGCTTCCCCGCGCCCGAGGAAGGCGAGACTTTCCAGTCGCTCAACGAGAATCAGGCGGTCTGGTTCCATAAGCTCGGGACGCCGCAGAGCGACGATGTGCTCATCCACGCGACGCCCGACACGCCGGCGCTCAACCATACAGCCCAGGTCACCGACGACGGCCGCTATCTGCTCGTCACCTCGTCCGAGGGCACCGATGCGCGCTATGGCCTGACGCTCTACGATCTCGGCAAGCGCAGCTTGAAGCCGAAGCCACTTGTCGGGGATTTCGCGGACAATTGGGAATATGTCGGCAACGACGGTCCGCTGTTCATCTTCCTGACCAACAAGGATGCGCCGCGCCAGCGGCTCGTCGCGATGGACATCCGCAAACCCCGGGCGCTGACGCCACTGGTCGCGGAGAGCGAGGCGACGCTGGTCGGCGCCTCGCAGGTCGGCAACCGCATCATCCTCTCCTACCTCGGCGATGCCAAGTCGGAGGCGCGGATGGTGACGCTGGGCGGCCAGCCGGTCGCGGAGATCAACCTCGCCGACATCGGCTCGGCCTCGGGCTTCGGCGGCAAGCCGGGCAACCCCGAAACCTTCTATGCCTTTTCCAGCTATGCGCGGCCGACGACCATCTATCGTCTCGACACGGTGACGGGGGATAGCAGCGTGTTCGCCGAGCCGAAACTGACCTTCGACCCGAAGCAATTCTCGGTCGAGCAGCGCTTCTACAAGTCGAAGGACGGCACCGAAGTGCCGATGTTCGTCGTGATGAAGAAAGGGATCGACCGCAGCAAAGGATCGCCGACGCTGCTCTACGGCTATGGCGGCTTCAACGTCTCGATGACCCCCGCCTTCTCGCCGACCAGGCTCGCCTGGGTAGACAAGGGTGGCGTGCTCGCTATCGCGAACCTGCGCGGCGGCGGCGAATATGGCAAGGCGTGGCACGACGCCGGGCGGCTCGACAAGAAGCAGAATGTCTTCGACGACTTCATCGCCGCGGGCGAATATCTGATCGGCGAAGGCATCACCGGCAAGGGCCAGCTCGCGATCGAGGGCGGGTCGAACGGCGGGCTGCTCGTCGGCGCGGTGATCAACCAGCGCCCCGACCTGTTCGCCGCGGCGCTGCCCGCGGTCGGCGTCATGGACATGCTGCGCTTCGACCGCTTCACCGCCGGGCGCTATTGGGTCGACGATTATGGCTATCCGTCGAAGGAGGCCGATTTCCGGAATCTGCTGACCTATTCGCCCTATCACAACATCAAGGACGGGGTGGAGTATCCGGCGGTGCTGGTGACTACCGCCGACACCGACGACCGCGTCGTGCCGGGGCACAGCTTCAAATATACCGCCGCGCTCCAGCACGCCGATGCGGGCGACAGGCCGCACCTGATCCGCATCGAGACACGCGCCGGCCACGGGTCGGGCAAGCCGACCGACAAGATCATCACCGAGGCCGCCGACAAATATGCCTTCGCCGCGAAATGGACCGGACTGAGCGTGGAATAGCGGCCCATGTCCCACGCCTTCTCCTTTACCGCCACCGCGCCCGACGAGCTCTGGGCCGAAGCCGCCGACGCCGCCGAGGCGCTGGTCGCCGGCGAGCGCGACGGCATCGCTAATATGGCGAATGTCGCGGCGCTGATCTGGCAGGCGATCCCCGATCTCAACTGGGCTGGCTTCTATCGCTTCGACGGCAGGGAACTGGTGCTCGGGCCGTTCCAGGGCAAGGCGGCGTGCATTCGCATCCCCCTCGACAAAGGGGTGTGCGGCGCCGCGGCGCGGCTGCGCGCAAGCCAGCGGGTCGAGGACGTCAACGCCTTTCCCGGTCATATCGCCTGCGATACCGCAAGTCGCAGCGAACTCGTCGTGCCGATCGTCGCGGCCGATCGACTGATCGGCGTCCTCGACCTCGACAGTCCGCACCCCGGCCGCTTCACGCCCGACGATCAGGCGGGCGCCGAAGCGCTGATCGTCCGGATCGCGAGCGCGCTCGCCGACACCTGACTGCCCCAAAATGGGACGCGCATTCCAGGGTTAACGGATTCGCGGAAAATCGGACTTTTTGCTAATAAACTGTTAACCAATCGCTCTCGTGTGAGGGCTACCGGAACAGGGAGTTAGCCATGCGCACCATTTTGCTGCTCGGGGTCGCCGCAGGATCGCTGATTCTGTCGGGGCATGCAACGAGCGCCGAGGCGCCGCTGCCCGGTCCGCACAGCGACCGCAGCCGCAGCGCCGCGTTCGGCGGCGATCCGCGCCCGACCCTGGACTATGGCGCACCGGCCGCCACCGATACGCGCGTCTACACCGGCTATCCCGACCGGGTGCCGAGCGAGGTCGACTATCGCGGCGGCCCCTATCCGCCCCCGCCGCCGCCCGACGCGGTGTACAGCGGCACCTATGATGTGGAGGGGCGCTGGACCGGTAGCTGGGACGGCACCTATGAGGCGCCCGACGGTCGCCGTTACGAGGGGCGCTACGAAGGCACGGTCGAGGGACGCCCCGGCGTCGACTATGCGCCGCCGCCTTATGATCCCTATTACGACCGCACCTATCGCGGCGGATATGACCCGCGCGACGATGCCGACATGGTCCGCCGCTGCGGCCATGGCAACGCCGTCGGCGGCGCGGTTGTCGGCGGACTGTTGGGGGGCGTCGCCGGCAACCGCATCGCGGGCAAGGGCGACCGCACCGCCGGCACGCTGATCGGCGGCGGCGTCGGAGCGCTTGCCGGTGCCGCCATCGGCAGCGAGGCGGATCGCAGGACATGTGAGCAATGGTGGTCGAGCCGCAGCCAATATTATGGCGGCGCCTATCCGGGGGGCACGTACCCGGGCGGCACGTACCCGGGCGGCCTCTATCAGAACTATGGCTATGGTTACGGCTATGGCTGGTATTCGCCGGGCGTGGTGGTGACCACGATCATCAACGGCCCGCCGATCGTCACCGAGCATGTCGAGACATCGACCCGGACCTATTATGAAACGGTGCCGGTCCGCAAACGCCATGTCGCCAAGAAAAAGTGGAAGCCGAAACCCAAGCGCAAGGTCCGCTGCATCTGCAAGTGATGGAGGCGCCAGCTTCCGGCTGGAGCGGCGCGCATTCGATCCACCCCATCTTCCCGTTCGTGTCGAGCGAAGAGAGATGATGCCGATTCAACGCACCGTGCTCTAAGTACCGGAAGCCCGAGCGCCCACAGGACGAACCGAATATTTCGGGGCTTTACCGCTTCTCGAAGCGCACTAGTCCCGCCCCCAACTCGTTGTCGCCGATCTTCAAAGCGTCGCCGCTCCAGTCAGCGACGAACGCCACCTTGCGGCCGAGTCCTTCGGGCAGGCTTGCCCGATTGCCCTCGATCGTCAGGCCGGCCGAGCTGTTGTCGGTCCCCTCGGCCGCGACGGCGATGATCGCCGAATAATTTTCCTTGTCGCGCCCCTGGACGAAAAGATTGTTCGCGATGCGGCCCGTCGCGCCGGCGGGCAGGTCGATCATGTAATTGGTCGCGCTGCCCTGCGTGTCGTCGAAGCTGTTGTCCACGACGGCGACCCGAGCCGCGCGCGTCTTCAGATAATGGCCTCCGCTGCCCTTTTCGAAACGGCTGTGCGTCACCGTCACCTGACCATAGACACCGGTATAGACGCTGTGCGCGCAACTCAGCCCGCGGTCGCAACGACCGAGGCGCGAGAAGGTCGAGCGGTCGATGCTCAGCGTCGCACCGGGATCGTTGGCGGTCAATATGCCTTCCTCGCTCCCCCGGAACAGGCTGTTGATGACCTGAAGATCGCTGCGTTCGAGGCGGATGCCCGCGCCATTGCCGTCGGGCACGCGCATATTCTGGAAGACGAGCCCGTCAACGCGCGCGCCATTGCCGCGCAGCACCAGTGCCGCCTTGCCTTCGCAGGTGACGCCATCGAAGATCGCACGGCCGGGCTCGGCGGCGACGAAGGCAATGCGTCCCGCCGTCTGCACCGCGCAGTCCCGGTGATAGCCGGATGCGACGCGGATCGTCCCTTGCCCGTCGCCGATCGCGTCGACGGCATCCTGCAGGCGGGCGAAGCCGCGCCCGCTCTCGGCGACGACATAGGGCGCGACGCCCTCCTGCGCCGGCAGCGGCGCAGGCGCGAACAGCAACGGAAGGGCAGCGAGCGGCAACAGCGGCCGGCGGAGGATTTTTTTCACCATGGCGCCAGAATAGCCGAGCGCGCGAAGCAAGTCCTTCGCGAAGCTGGTTAATCGGCGCACTGTCCCCTTATCGGACAGTCGACCGCGCCGGCGTTAATCCAGATTCGGCCGCAACCAGCGTCGTGCGGTTTCCAGATCGACCCCGCGCCGCTCGGCATATTCGACGAGTTGATCCTCGCCGACCCGCGCAACGCCAAAATAGCTCGCGTCGGGATGGCCGAAATAAAAGCCCGAGACCGCTGCGGTGGGCAGCATCGCGAAATGGTCGGTCAGCATCGCGCCCGACGTGTTGCCGGCGTCGAGCAGATCGAACAGGATACGCTTCAGGCTGTGCTCGGGACAGGCCGGATAGCCCGGCGCCGGGCGGATGCCGCGATATTCCTCCTTGATGATCGCCTCGGGCGTCAGTTGCTCGCCGGGCGCATAGCCCCACAGATCGGTGCGGACATGCGCATGGAGCCGCTCGGCGAAGGCTTCGGCGAAACGGTCGGCGAGCGCCTTCAGCAGGATGTCGCTGTAATCGTCGTGCGCCGCCTTGAAGCGGGCGAGATGCGGCTCGATACCGTGGATCGCCACCGAGAAGCCGCCGATCCAGTCGCCGTCGGGGCTGATGAAATCGGCGAGGCACATATTGGGACGGCCCTCGCGCTTGGCGATCTGCTGGCGCAGGAAGGGGATGCGGACGTGGCGTTCCTCTTCCTCGAGGTGGATGATGACGTCGTCACCCTCGCGCCGGCACGGCCAGAGGCCCGCGACGCCCTGCGCGTGAAGCCAGCCTTCGCCGACGATGCGGTCGAGCATTGCCCGCGCGTCGGCAAAAAGACTGCGCGCGCTTTCCCCCACGACCGCGTCGTCGAGGATCGCGGGATAGACGCCGGCGAGTTCCCACGCGCGAAAGAAGGGCGTCCAGTCGAACCACTTGACCAGTTCCGCCATGTTCCAGCTTTCGAACGCATGCACGCCCGGCTTTTCGGGCGGGAAGGGCCGGATATGCTCGTCGACGACGAAGCCGTTGGCGCGCGCATCGGCGATCGGGATCAGCGCGCTCTGCCCCTTGTTCGCCCGCACGTCGCGGATATGGGCATAGTCGCTCTTATAGCCCTCGACGAAGGCGTCGCGCCCCGTGTCGCTGACCAGCGAGGTCGCGACGCCCACCGCGCGGCTCGCGTCGAGGACATGGAGCACAGGCCCATCATAGGCGGGGTCGATGCGCAGCGCGGTGTGGACTTTCGACGTAGTCGCGCCGCCGATCAGCAGCGGCATCGTCATGCCGGCGCGCTGCATCTCTTCCGCCACCGTCACCATCTCGTCGAGCGACGGGGTGATGAGGCCCGACAGGCCGATCATGTCGGCGTCATTCTCGTTCGCCGCCTCCAGGATCTTCGACCAGGGCACCATCACGCCCAGGTCGACGACCTCGAAGCCGTTGCACTGGAGCACGACGCCGACGATATTCTTGCCGATGTCGTGGACGTCGCCCTTGACGGTCGCCATCACGATCTTGCCCTTGCCCTTCGCGCCCGGCTGCTTCTCGGCCTCGATGAAGGGCAGCAGGTGGGCGACCGCCTTCTTCATCACGCGCGCCGATTTCACCACCTGCGGCAGGAACATCTTGCCCGATCCGAACAGGTCGCCGACGACGTTCATCCCGTCCATCAGCGGCCCTTCGATCACCTCGATCGGCCGGTCCATCGCCAGGCGCATCTCTTCGGTATCGTCGACGACATAGGCGTCGATGCCCTTGACGAGCGCATGTTCGAGCCGCTTCTGGACCGGCCAGCCGCGCCATTCCTCTGCCGCCTTTTCCTGCGCCGCGTCCTTGCCCTTATAGCGTTCGGCGAGCGCGATCAGTCGCTCGGTCGGGCTTTCGGCCTCCCCTTCGGCCTTGCGGTTGAGGATGACGTCCTCGCACGCATTGCGCAATTCGGGATCGATCGTGTCATAGACGTCGAGTTGCCCCGCGTTGACGATCGCCATGTCGAGCCCGGCGGGGATCGCATAATAGAGGAAGACGCTGTGCATCGCGCGGCGCACCACCTCGTTGCCGCGGAACCCGAACGACAGGTTGGAAAGGCCGCCCGAGAAATGGGCGTGCGGACAGCGGACGCGGATTTCCTTCAACGCCTCGATGAAATCGACCGCATAATTGTCATGTTCCTCGAGCCCTGTCGCGATGGCGAAGATATTGGGGTCGAAGATGATGTCCTCTGCCGGGAAGCCGATGCCGGTCAGCAGCTTGTAGGCGCGCTCGCATATCTCGATCTTGCGTTCTTTCGTGTCGGCCTGCCCAACCTCGTCGAACGCCATCACGACCACCGCCGCGCCGTAAGCCCTGCACTTGCGCGCCTGGTCGAGGAACGGCTCCTCGCCTTCCTTCATGCTGATCGAATTGACGATCGGCTTGCCGGGTACGCATTTCAGGCCGGCCTCGATGACGCTCCATTTCGACGAATCGATCATCACCGGCACGCGCGCGATGTCGGGCTCGGCGGCGATCAGCTTGAGAAAGGTCGTCATCGCGCGTTCGGCGTCGAGCAGCCCTTCGTCCATGTTGACGTCGATGACCTGGGCGCCATTTTCGACCTGCTGGCGCGCGACCTCGACCGCGGCGGTGAAATCGTCGGCCAAGATCAGTTTCTTGAACGCCGCCGAGCCGGTGACGTTGGTGCGTTCACCGATATTGACGAAGGAAGACGAGGAGAGAGTAGCGGTCATCGATACGTCCAAAAAAAGAAGAATCAGGAAGCGAGCGGGCGGGCAAGGACGCGGTCGTCGTAGAGCTTGCCCCCGACGTCGAACCGGCGCGTGCCGATGTCGGCGAAACCCTGCTTGCGATAGAAGGCGAGCGCCCGATCGTTGCGGGCATAGACGCCGAGGAGCAGGCGGCGATGACCCTCGGCCGCGGCAACGGCCCGCTCCATCAGCGCGGCGCCAAGGCCGGTGCCGTGGAAGCGAGACAGCGAATAGATGCGCTTGAGCTCGATATCGCCCTCCGCCGCGGCGGCGAGATCGGGTTTGGTAATCAGCGCGAAACCGATCGGCGCGCCGCCCGGCAGCGCCTCGGCGAGCCACGCCCGCGCGCCCGCCGCAAGATGGTCCCGATAGGCCGCCGCGCTATGCTGCGCGGCGCAATGGCCGAGGATCGCCGCGCCGTCGATGATGCCGGCGAAGGTTTCGAGGAAAGTCGCCGCGCCGATCAGCGCGAGCGCCGGCGCATCGCTCTCCCCGGCTTCGCGGATCGTCCATGTCGGTCCCTCGTCCATCAGGAGGCGGCCGCCATGGTGAAGGGTTCGAGCCCGGCGAGCCGCGTGCGGACCGGCACGTCGGGGATATGCCGCGGCGCCAGCCCCGCGACCGCCTTCGCCATCGCGGCGATATGCGCCGGGGTCGAACCGCAGCAGCCGCCGAGGATGTTGACCTGGCCATGCTCGGCCCATTCGCGCACGAGCCCAGCCGTCGTCTCCGGCTGCTCGTCATATTCGCCGAGTTCGTTGGGCAGGCCGGCGTTGGGGTAGACCATCACCAGCGTGTCGGCGAGGTCCGAAAGCACGCGGACGTGCGGACGAAGCTGCGCGGCGCCGAACGAGCAGTTGAGCCCGACGGTCAGCGGCCGCGCATGGCGCACCGCATACCAGAAGGCTTCGACCGTGTGGCCCGACAGGTTGCGCCCCGACAGGTCGGTCAAGGTCATCGAGATCATCAGCGGCAGGTCGCGTCCAACCTTCGCCCCGGCCTCCAGCGTCGCGGCGATGCCAGCCTTGGCGTTCAGCGTGTCGAAGATCGTCTCGATCAGGATGAAATCGGCGCCGCCCTCGGCCAGCGCGACCACCTGTTCCAGATAGACGTCCTTCAATTCGTCGAAATCGATCTCGCGATAACCGGGGTTGTTGACGTCGGGCGACAGCGACAGCGTCTTGTTGGTCGGTCCGACGGCCCCCGCGACGAAGCGGCGACGACCGTCCTGCGCGGCGAACTTGTCGGCCGCCTCGCGCCCCAGCCGCGCGCTTTCATGATTGATGTCGGCGACCAGCGCCTCAGCGCCATAATCGGCCTGGCTGATCCGGTTGGCGCTGAAGGTGTTGGTCGACACGATGTCGGACCCCGCCGCCAGATAGGCCTCGCCGATCGCCGTCACGACATCCTGCCGCGTCAGCGCGAGGATGTCGTTGTTGCCCTTCTGGTCGTGCGACAGGCCGAGGGCGCCGGCATAGTCGGCCTCGGCAAGTTTGCGAATCTGGATCTGGGTGCCCCAGCCGCCGTCGGTGAGGAGGATGCGCTCCTTCGCTGCGGCGTGCAGGGCGTCGCGTGCGCTGCTGGTCATGCGGCTTTCTCCTTGGCGGGGGCGGTCGGCCGCAGCCCGAGCATATGGCAGATCGCATAGCTGAGCTCGGCGCGGTTGAGCGTGTAGAAATGGAAATCGCGCACCCCGCCCGCATACAGGCGCCGGCAGAGCTCGGCCGCGATCGTCGCGGCGACGAGCTGACGCGCGGCGGGATGATCGTCGAGCCCGTCGAAGATCGAGACCATCCAGGCCGGGATCGAGGTGCCGCACATATCGGCCATGCGCCTCGTCTGCGACACGTTCGATACCGGCAGGATGCCGGGCAGGATCGGCGCATCGATCCCCGCCGCCGCCGCCGCGTCGCGGAAACGCAGAAAGGCATCGGGCGAAAAGAAGAATTGGGTGATCGCGCGCGTCGCGCCGGCGTCGAACTTGCGCTTCAGATTGTCGAGGTCGGCCTGCGGGCAATCGGAATCGGGATGCGTCTCGGGATAGGCGGCGACCGAAATATCGAAGGGCGCGATCGCCTTCAGCCCCGCGACCAGTTCGGCGGCATTGGCATAGCCGTCGGGGTGGGCGCGATAGGGCTCGCCCCCCGGCACGTCGCCGCGCAGCGCGACGATGTGGCGCACGCCGGCATCCCAATAGGCACGCGCAACCGCGTCAATCTCTTCGCGCGACGCTTCGACGCAGGTCAGGTGCGCCGCGGGCGGCACCGGGCTCTCCTTCGCGATGCGCGCGACGGTGGCGTGGGTGCGCTCGCGCGTCGAGCCGCCGGCGCCATAGGTCACCGAGACGAAACGCGGGGCGAGCGGCTCGAGCGTGTGAAAGGTTTCCCAAAGCTGCGCTTCCATCTTCTCGGTCTTGGGCGGGAAGAATTCGAAGCTGACGCCGATATCGCCCGCCAGGTCGGCGAACAGCGGCGAGGCCGCGGCGCGGCGCGCTTCGGCGAGGGAGTCGAGGGTCGATGTCATGCCGCGAGCCTTTTATGCGAGCCGTCGCCATCGCGGACGACCGGCGGTTGATCTTCATCGCTGCGCCGGCGGCCGAGCCAGAGCTTCACGGCCAGCTCCCCGCCTTCGAGCGTTTGGGTGGTTTCGAGCAGCAGGCCCGCCGAGGCGAACCAGCCGCGGATCTGCGCGTCCGAAAAGCCGAGGCGCGCGTGCGCCGCGAGCGTGCGCAGTTCCTCGTCCTCGTGCGGCGCGAAATCGACGACGAGCAGATGCCCGCCGCCGCGCAGCACCCGCCCCGCCTCCGCGATCACCCGATCGGGTTCATGCGCGAAATGCAGCGCCTGGTGGATGACGATGCTGTCGATCGTCGCATCGGCCATCGGCAGGTTCAGGAAATCGCCCTGGATGAGGTCGACCGGCACCGGCTGGTCAGTCAGCTTGGCGCGCGCGATGCGCAGCATGTCGGGGCTGCGGTCGAGCGCGGTGACATGGCGCGCGGTCGGCGCGAAAATCTCCGCCATCCGGCCCGTGCCCGTGCCGATGTCGAGCAGATGGCCGAGCCGGCGGTTGTGCAGCATCGCCAGCATCGCCGCCTCGACCTCGCTCTCGGCGACGTGGCGCGAGCGGATCGCGTCCCATTCGGCGGCATGTTCGGCGAAATAGCGCTCGGCGGCGGCGACGCGCTCGGTGCGGATCGCCGCGAGCCGGCGCGCGTCGTGCGCGACCACCAGCGCCTCGCGCGCCGAAAAGGGCCAGTCGTCGGCGTGCGCGAGGATATCGCCTACCGCGCCGCCCCGGATGATACGCAGGAATACCCAGCTTCCCTCGCGCCGCCGTTCGACGATTCCGGCCTCGACCAATATGCGGACATGGCGCGACACGCGCGGCTGGCTCTGGTCGAGCACGACCGCCAGTTCGCCGATCGCCAGCTCCATCTCGCGCAGAAGCGCGACGATTCGCAGCCGGGTCGGATCGGCTAGCGCACGAAAAATATCGAGCAGCTCGGTCATGACATAGGATATAAAGCTTTCTTTATATCCGGTCAACGGGTCGTCGCCCTCCTTTTTCCCGCCGCTCGCCGCAACGAAGTGCGCCGAACGGGACGAATTGGGACAGGATCGCAAAAAAAGGGCGTTGCACGCGATTTGGCGAGTCTGTAGCTCTAAGCGCGATTGGCAAATTGCCGGGTCGAATGCTTCGCATCCGCATGCCGGTCGATCAGTTCCATCAAGAGGGGTATTCCCACATGAAGAAGTCGATCACTCTGTCGCTCGTCCTTGCCGCTTCGCTCGGCCTCGCCGCTTGCGGTGAAAAGGCTGCCGACGACACGGCCGCGACCACCGAAGACACCGCGGCGACCGTCGAAGGCGCTGCCGACGGCGCGATGGACGCCGCGTCGGGCGCTGCCGACGCCGCTGCCGATGCGACCGCCGCTGCCGGCGACGCGGCCGACGCCGCTGCTGCGGGCGACGCCGCGACCGCGACCGACAAGGCCGCCGAAGCTGCCGACGCCGCCAAGGAAGCGACCGACGCCGCCAAGGGCGCGATGGAAGAAGCCAAGCAGTAAGCTGCTTCTTTCCGGCTTTCGGGCCGCAGGAAAAGAGGGTCGCCGCGCTTCGTGCCGGCGGCCCTTTTCGTTGCGGAACCGGGCGCGGCCAGGGTGGCGCGGCTTGCGCGGTTGCCAAGCCCTTCATCGGCGGTTAATCCTTGCGCCCAGGGGCCGGAGCCCGGCCACCCTGGCATTCGAAAGGAATTACCATGCGCAAATTGATCATCGCCTCGATGGCCGCCGCGGCCTTCAGCCTCGCTGCCTGCTCCGACAAGGCGCAGCAGGAAACGTCGGAAGCCGGCGCGGCGGTTGCTGATGATGTCGCGGCCACCGGCGACGCGATGGCCGAAGGCGCCGCCGACGCCGCCGACGCAACCGCCGATGCCGCCAAGGACGCCGGCAATGCCGTCGAAGGCGCGGTCAACGCTGCGGGCGACGCCGCCGCGACCGCCGGCGACAAGGTCGCAGAGGAAACGGCGAAGGCCGAAGCCAACGACAAGCAGTGATCGGGCTTGCACGCCGCGGCGTGCAGCTCGGGACGAAAGGGGGTTCGCTCGGCATGAGCGGCCCCCTTTTTCCTGTGTAGGAGAGAGCGATGACCCGTCCTGCCTGCCTCATGCTCCTCGCCGCCATCGCCCTGACGGGATGCAGCCGCACCGACAATGAACCCGGACCGGGCGGCGTGACGGTCAGCGAGGCGAAGGCGCTCGACGACGCGGCGGCGATGCTGGAAAGTCGCGACAGCGACCCGCCAGCGAACGCTCAGGAACCGCCGAAAGCGCCGTAACCTCTTTCCGCGCCGCCGACGCTGCGATAGGCTGCACACGTCCCGCAACTGGCGCTGCAAGATGGAGTCCTATCGGGAAGTGGGATTGGCGATCCGCCATGCGAGCCGCGCGCCTGGGTGATCCACCGCCATCGCAAGGACCATGTCGATGACCGACACCGCGCCGACTCGAATCGTTTTCCTGCTGTTCCCCGGCATCACCCAGCTCGATTTCACCGCGCCCGCGCAGGCGCTGTCGCGCATGCCCGGCGCGCGGCTTGCCGGTGCCGCCGCAACGCGCGAGGCGATCGTCACCGACAGCGGCTTCGCAATCGTGCCGACGCATGATTTCGCCGCCTGCCCCCAGGCCGATATCCTGTGCGTGCCGGGCGGGCACGGCGTGGCCGACGCGCTCGGCGACGCCGAGGCCGTCGATTTCGTCGCGCGGCAGGCCGCCGGCGCCCAGTGGGTGACGAGCGTGTGCACCGGCGCCTTTTTGCTCGGCCGCGCCGGCCTGCTCGCGGGGCGGCGCGCGACGACGCACTGGGCCTACACCCATCTGCTGCCGCTGGTCGGCGCCGAGCCGGCGCCCGGCCGCGTCGTCGAGGACGGCAATATCGTCACCAGCGGCGGGGTCACGTCCGGCCTCGATTTCGCGCTGACGCTGATCGCCCGGCTGCGCGGCGACGCGGTCGCGCAGGCGATCCAGCTCGCCATCGAATATGATCCCGCCCCGCCCTTCGCCGGCGGCCATCCGGACCATGCGCCGGCGGCGGTCACGGAGGGTCTGAAGGCCCGCGTCTATGATGCGGCGACGGCGCGAATGGCGGCGGCGCTCGGCGGCTAGGGTCAATGTTTGACCCGACCCACCGTCCCGTTCGTGTCGAGCGAAAAGAGAAGTGACGCCGATCCAATGCTCGGCGCCTAGCGGCAGTCGGCAGGCTTTATCTCGTAAAGCTTCGGCCAATATTTGCCGGTGACGAACAGGCGCTTTCCCTTCGCGTCCCAGGCGATGCCGTTGAGCACGCTGTCATAGCCCGCGGCGCCCGCATCCTGCCGCAATCCGCGCAGATCGATGATTGAGCCGACGACCCCGGTTTCGGGGTCGATGCGGACGATCGCGTCGGTCATCCAGACATTGGCCCAAAGCTCGCCGTCGATCTCCTCAAGCTCGTTGAGCATCCGCAGCGGCCGGCCGGCCAGCGTGACGGGCACGCGCCCGGTTTCGGTCATCGTCGCGGGATCGAAGAAGCGCAGGTTGGCGGTGCCGTCGCTGAGGACGAGGCGGTCGCCGTGCGACGCGAGCCCCCAGCCCTCGCCTTCATAGGTGAAGGTGCCGAGCGGCTGCAGGTCCTTGAGGCGCCAGCGATGGCCGACGCCGCCCTTCCAGGTGACGCCGACGATCTGGTCGCCCCAGCGCGCGATGCCTTCACCGAACTGGTCGGGCGGCAGCGGCGTCTCGGCCAGCGCCTTGCCCGTTTCGAGGTCGAGGCGCGCGATGCGCGAACGCCGATACTGGCCGGTGCCTTCGTAGAGATGACCGTCGTACCAGAAGAGCCCCTGAGTGAAGCTGTGCGGGTCGTGGGGCCAGGTGTGGACGATGCTGTAGCTGCAGCGGACAACGGCGGCCGGCTGATCGGCGGGAGCCGGCGCCGCAGGGGCCGGCGCAGCGAAGACGGCGAGAAGGGCCAGAAGCAGGCTCATGCCCGCTGGCTATGCCAGCACGGACCCGCTGGCAAATGAAAAGGGGCCGGGACATGGCGTCCCGGCCCCCGATCTTTCGGCGCGCCCTTTCGGGTCGAAGCCGGATGGCGTGGCAGCGCGGACTTAGAAGTCCATGCCGCCCATGCCACCCATGCCGCCGCCGCCCATCGGCATCGCCGGCTTGTCTTCGGGAAGCTCGCTCACCGCCGCTTCGGTGGTGATGAGCAGGCCCGCGACCGAAGCCGAATCCTGCAGCGCGGTGCGGACGACCTTGGTCGGGTCGATGACGCCGGCCTTGACCAGATCCTCATAGGTGTCGGTCGCGGCGTTGAAGCCGAAGTTCGCGTCCGACTGGTCGAACAGCTTGCCCGCGACCACCGCGCCGTCAAAGCCGGCGTTCTCGGCGATCTGGCGAACCGGCGACTGAAGCGCGCGACGGATGATGTCGATGCCGCGGGTCTGATCCTCATTCTCGCCGGTGAGGCCTTCGAGCGCCTTGGTCGCATAGAGGAGCGCGGTGCCGCCACCGGGGACGATGCCTTCCTCGACTGCGGCGCGGGTCGCGTGGAGCGCATCGTCGACGCGGTCCTTGCGTTCCTTCACCTCGACTTCCGACGCGCCGCCGACCTTGATGACCGCAACGCCGCCGGCGAGCTTCGCCAGGCGTTCCTGCAGCTTTTCACGGTCGTAGTCCGACGTCGTGGTCTCGATCTGCGCGCGGATCTGCTCGACGCGACCCTTGATCGCATCGGCTTCGCCGGCACCGTCGACGATCGTGGTGTTGTCCTTGTCGATGGTGACGCGCTTGGCCTGGCCCAGCATGTTGAGCGTGACCGATTCGAGCTTGATGCCCAGGTCTTCGCTGATCATCTCGCCGGCGGTCAGGATCGCGATGTCCTGCAGCATCGCCTTGCGGCGATCGCCGAAGCCCGGCGCCTTGACGGCCGCGACCTTCAGGCCGCCGCGCAGGCGGTTGACGACGAGGGTCGCCAACGCTTCGCCTTCGATATCCTCGGCGATGATCAGGAGCGGACGGCCCGACTGCACCACCGCTTCGAGGATCGGCAGCATCGACTGGAGGTTCGACAGCTTCTTCTCGAAGATCAGGATGTACGGATCGGACAGCTCGACGAGCATCTTTTCCGGGTTGGTGATGAAATAGGGGCTCAGATAGCCGCGGTCGAACTGCATGCCTTCGACGACGTCGAGCTCGAAATCGAGGCCCTTGGCTTCCTCGACGGTGATGACGCCTTCCTTGCCGACCTTTTCCATCGCCTCGGCGATCTTCTCACCGACTTCCTTGTCGCCGTTGGCCGAGATGATGCCGACCTGGGCGATCTCGGACGAACCCGAAACGGCCTTCGACTGGCCCTTCAGCGTGTCGACGACCTTGGTCACCGCGATGTCGATGCCGCGCTTCAGGTCCATCGGGTTCATGCCGGCGGCAACCGACTTCATGCCTTCGCGCACGATCGCCTGGGCGAGAACGGTCGCGGTGGTGGTGCCGTCGCCGGCCTTGTCGTTTGCCTTGCTGGCGACTTCGCGCAGCATCTGCGCGCCCATATTCTCGAACTTGTCCTTGAGTTCGATTTCCTTGGCGACGGTGACGCCGTCCTTGGTGATGCGGGGCGCGCCGAAGCTCTTATCGATCACGACGTTGCGGCCCTTGGGCCCGAGGGTGACCTTCACCGCGTCGGCGAGGGTGTCGACGCCCTTGAGGATGCGCTCGCGCGCGTCGCGGCTGAATTTAACGTCCTTGGCAGCCATTTATGCTTCCTTTCGATTCCGCAGAAAACTGCGTAACTTCACACTGAAATCGGGGTTCCGCCGGATCGGCGGGACCGGCTCAGGCGATGACGCCGAGAATGTCCGATTCCTTCATGATCAACAGCTCTTCGCCGTCGACCTTGACTTCGGTGCCCGACCATTTGCCGAACAGGATGCGGTCGCCCGCCTTGACGTCGAGCGGCGTAACCTTGCCGTCTTCGGCCTTGATGCCGGTGCCGACGGCGACGACTTCGCCTTCCTGCGGCTTTTCCTTGGCGGTGTCGGGGATGATGATGCCGCCAGCCGTCTTTTCCTCGGCTTCGATGCGGCGAACCAGCACGCGGTCGTGCAACGGACGAAATTGCATGGATGTCCTCCGGATATGCAATGGATGTCAGTTTAGCACTCGCCATGGGAGAGTGCTAACAGGCGGGCATATGGGTCGATGGTCGCGGAGCGTCAAGCGGCGGACGAAGATTCTTTCCGCCTTTTTTTCGTCAGGCCGGGAGAAGCCCCAGCCGCGCCCGCATCCGCCAGCGCATGAGCAGCAGCCCGGCGACCACGACGAGCCCGACCGCGAGGCCGATCCAGATGCCGACCCCGGCGAGCGGAGTCCAGAAGCCGAGGTAGATCGCGGCGCCGTATCCTGCGAGCCAGTAACCGCACACCGCGATGACCATCGGGACGCGCGTGTCCTGAAGGCCGCGCAGCACGCCCGCCGCGACCGTCTGCGCCCCGTCGAAAAGCTGGAAGGCGGCGGCGACGACGAGGAACTGCATCGCATAGCCGACGAGCGCCGCGTTGCGCGCCGCATCGACGTCGACATAGATCGACAGCACCAGCCGCGGAAAGAGCCACATGATCGCCGCGGTCACCACCATGAAGCCGATGCCGAGGATCAGCGATGCCTGCCCCGCGAGCGCGATGCCGTGGTGGTCGCGCGCGCCATAGGAGAGGCCGACGCGGATCGTCGCCGCCTGCGCGACGCCGAACGGCACCTGAAAGGCAAGCGCCGCGATCTGCAGCGCCAACGTGTGCCCGGCGAGCTGTTCTTCGCCGATCCGCCCCATCAGGAAGGCGGCGCCGGTGAATAGCCCCGCCTCGGCCAGGATGATGAGGCCGATCGGGGTGCCGATCCGCACGATCTCTCGAAACCGGGGCCATTCGGGGCGCCACCAGTTGCCGAAGAGATGATAGCGCCGCAACCGCCGGTCGGACTGGATGACGACGATATAGGCGAGCAGCATCACGCTGCTGGTGATGATGCTCGACAGCGCCGACCCGTGCAGGCCGAGCGCCGGCAGGCCGAGGTGGCCGAACACCAGCGCCCAGTTACCGAGCGCGTTGACGAAGAGCGCGAGGAAGGTGATCGCGGTCGCGATCTTGGGTCGGCCGAGCGCCGACACGAAGATGCGCAGCACGCTCGCCGCGATCATCGGAAACATCGCCCACATCAGGATGCGCAGGAAGCCGGACGCATGCGCCGACAGTTCGGGCGCCTGCCCCGTCGCGCGCATGATCGCTCCGCCCGCCGCACAGACGCCCATCGCAGCGATCGCGACGAGCAGACTGAGCCACAGCGCCATGCGCACCGTGCGCCGTACCTCGCGCACCGCGTGCTTGCGCCGCCCGAGTTCGGCCGCAATCAGCGGCGCTGCCGCGCCGACGAGGCCGGTGCTGGTCCACAGCAGCAGGCCGAAGATCGAAATGGCAAGCGATGCGGCGGCGAGCGACGCCTCGCCGAGCCGCGCGACGAAGATCACGTCGATCGCATGCACCATCATCTGCAGCAGATTCGCCGCCGCCAGCGGCCAGGCGAGCGCCATCGTCGCGCCGAATTCGGCACGCAACGTGGGTGCGGGAGCACCGGTCAGAGGAGCGGCCTGGCTCGACATGGCCGGCCCGGATAGGGGAAGCGATCCGGCCGCGCCACCGCAATTGCCGCCGCTAACGGAAATTCAGGGCGAGGGTGACGAAATGGCAACAGCCGCCCGGCGTCGCCCCGCCTAGTTCCGCCTCACCCCATCCAGGCCATCGCCATCTCGGCCGCGAACGCCAGGAAGGTCAGCGTCAGCCCGACGACGAACAGTCGATAGGCATAGGCGAGGTAGCGATATTTGCGCCGCGCGAGGACGACGCCATTCTGCCAGGTGTCGCGCAATATGGTCTCGTAGATATCCTCTTCGGTCCGCAGCCGCGCCTTCACCGCCGCGATGAATGCCGCCTCCTCCATATCGGCGAAATGGCCGAAGAAGAGGATGTTGCCGCGATCCTTCCCATCCCCGTCCTGCGCCGGCGCCTTGCCGACACGCGGCAGCACCGCCGAAACCGCCAGCAATGCCGACAGAAAGGAAAAGGTCGCCAGGATGGTCAGCGGCAGCGCGAACGCGCCGGCGCCCGCGCGCGCCTGTCCGATCGCGAGGGTGAAGACGACAAAGGTCGCTCCCATCAGAATCGACGCCTTCTGATCCGCCATCTGCGACAATTGCATCGTCAATTGCTGATTGGTGCGCACCAGATGCACCGCATTGGGCGGAAAGCTGTGCGCGGCGCCCTCTTGCCGGTCGTCCATTAGACGGATCCCCTGTCTCGACCCGCCAGCGATGGCATGTCCGGCCCGGATCGGCAAGATGCTGCCCGATTGCCGCCGCATTCGCTTGCCAAGCGGATGGTGGCGCGGCATTGCCGCGCGCAGTTCACCATCTTTAGGGACGCACCCATGAGCACCGCTCTCAAGGATCAGATTTACGGCCTGATCGAACCGTTCAACAAGAAGGGCGCCGATCTGACCGACGCCACCACCTTTGCCGGCGATCTCGAATGGGACAGCCTGACGGTGATGGATTTCGTCGCCGAGGTCGAGGACACGTTCGACATCATCATCAGCATGAACCAGCAGGCCGAGATCGAGAATGTCGGCCAACTCGTCGCCGCGGTGGAAAAACTGCAGGGGTAACCCCCTCTTCACCGTTCGCATCGAGCGAAGTCGAGATGGCCCTCGACATAGCGCCGTGCCGACGGGTGTCTCGACTTCGCTCGACACGAACGGGCATGGGATATTTGATATGACCGATCTCTTCTCCAAATTCGACCCGCTGATCCAGCAGCGCGCGGACCTGCTCGCCACCGGCGTCACCGATCCGTTCAATCTGGTGATGGAAAAGGTTCTCTCGCCCACCGTCGCGATGTGCAACGGGCGCAAGACCATCCTGCTCGGCACCTATAATTATATGGGCATGACCTTCGACGACGACGTGATCGCCGCGGGCAAGGAGGCGCTCGACAAGTTCGGCAGCGGCACCACCGGCAGCCGCGTCCTCAACGGCACCTACCAGGGCCACAAGGAGGTCGAGGAGGCGCTGAAAGAATTCTACGCCATGGATCACGCCATGGTCTTCTCGACCGGCTATCAGGCGAACCTCGGCATCATCTCGACCATCGCCGGCAAGGGCGACTATGTCATCCTCGACATCGACAGCCATGCGTCGATCTATGACGGGTGCAAGATGGGCGATGCCGAAATCGTCGCCTTTCGCCACAACGACATCGAGGCGCTCGAAAAGCGGCTGAAGCGCCTGCCCGCCGAGGCGGGCAAGCTCGTCGTGCTGGAGGGCGTCTATTCGATGCTCGGCGACGTCGCACCGCTCAAGGACATGATCCGCGTCGCCAAGGAAAATGGCGCGATGGTGCTGGTCGACGAGGCGCATTCGATGGGCTTCATCGGCGAGCACGGCCGCGGCGTCGCCGAGGCGCAGGGGGTGATCGACGATGTCGACTTCATCATCGGCACGTTCAGCAAGAGCGTCGGCACCGTCGGCGGCTTCTGCGTGTCGAACCATCCGAAGTTCGAGATCATGCGGCTGGTCTGCCGCCCCTATGTCTTCACCGCCTCGCTGCCGCCGAGCGTCGTCGCGACCGCCGCGACCAGCATCCGCAAGCTGATGCACGGGTCGAACAAGCGCGCGCATCTGTGGGAGAATTCGAAGACGCTGCACAAGGGGCTGAGGGACCTCGGCTTCACGCTCGGCACCGAGGAGCCGCAGTCGGCGATCATCGCGGTCATCATGCCCGATCTCGAAAAGGGCGCGACGATGTGGGAGGCGCTGCTCGAGGAAGGCCTCTACGTCAACCTGGCGCGTCCGCCGGCGACCCCCGCAGGCATGACGCTGCTGCGCTGCTCGCTGTGCGCCGAGCACAGCAGCGATCAGGTCGGCGAGATTCTCGCGCGCTTCGAACGCGCCGGCAAGCGCGCCGGAATCATCGGCTGAGCCGGACGGTTCGACGGATCGGCGGACAGCTTTTCGCGGCGAGCCGTACGGTACCGGACAGCGCCCTGCCTTCGCGGCTTTCCGCGACCGGCGATTGCCGGTAAGAGGTGCCGGTGTTTGAGCGGGATTTCGACAGCGACGGGGATGGACGCCGCCAGCGGCTGCGTTTCTGGCTGACCGCGGGGGTCGGCGCCATATTGGTCGGCGTCGTCGCGGCGCTCGTCCTGCTGCTGATGCGGGCCAACGACGATTACGATCGCTCGCTCGGCTGGCAGGCGCACAGCCTGGAGGTCATCTCGCAGACGCGCTCGCTCGACGCCGCGCTCGCCCGCGCCGAGGCGGCGCTCGGGCGCTTCGCGGTCGGACTGCAAAAGGGCGACGGGCGCGTCTATCAGCAGCAATGGGGCGTCGCGATGCAATATCTGCGCCTGCTGCAACGCAATGTCCGCGACAATCCGCCGCAGGCCGCGCTGGTCGCGAAGCTGACCGCCGAGTTGGAGGCTCGCGGCGAGCAACTCGGCGATGCGGCGCTCAGCGCCAATTACAACCAGACCGTCGCCGCCATTTCCAAATATAATGCCGCCGGGCACGACCCCGCACTGATCCGCATCGACCGCCTGCTGACCCAGTTGATCCGCGACGAGCGCGCGCTGCTTGCACAGCGCAACCGGATCGCAGCGTCGGACCGGGCGAGCCTCAACCAGGCAATCCTGCTCTTTTCGCTGCTCGGTGCCGCCGCGGCCGTGATCGCGATCGGCGCGACCTTTTCGCTGCTGCGCGCCGAGAGCGAACGCCGACTCGCACGGCGCGAGCAGGTCGCCGAAAGCGAACGCGCGTCCGAACTGGAGGTTGCGGTCGAGGCGCGCACCGCCGAGCTCGAACGTGCCAACAATGCGCTGCGCACCGAAATGACCGAGCGCGAGACGGCCGAGGCGCGGCTGCGCCAGGCGCAGAAGATGGAGGCGGTCGGCCAGCTCACCGGCGGCATCGCGCACGACTTCAACAATATGCTCGCGGTCGTCGTCGGCGGGCTCGAACTCGCGCAGCGCTGGTTGTCGGAGGCGCCCGACAAGGCACAGCGCCACATCGACAACGCGCTCGACGGCGCCAACCGCGCCGCCGACCTGACCCGGCGCCTGCTCACCTTCGCGCGCTCGGAACCGGCGCGGCCCGAGATGACCGACGTCGATGCGTGCATCGCCTCCTTCGCGCAGCTCATCGAACGGACGATCGGCGACCGGATCGCGCTGACGCTCGACCTTCATACCGAAGGGTTGCGGTGCTGGCTCGACCGCCAGCAGTTCGAGAATGCGCTGCTGAACCTCGCGGTCAACGCGCGCGATGCGATGGATGGCCACGGGTCGCTGACCATCCGCACCCTGCGCGACGAGGAGGAGGAAGCGACAGGACTGGCGGTGCAGGTGATCGACACCGGCTGCGGCATGGCGCCGGAGGTGCTCGAACGCGTCTTCGACCCCTTCTACACCACCAAGCCGGCGGGCAAGGGCACCGGACTGGGGATGAGCCAGGTCTTCGCCTTCTGCCGCCAGTCGGGCGGCGAGGTGCAGATCCAGTCGACCGAAGGCGAAGGCACGCGCGTCGCGATGCTGCTGCCGGTCGCCAAACCCGCCACCGGACTCGCCGAAGCCGACAGCGGCAACGCCGCGGCCATGACTGCGGCGCCCGGCACGGCGCTCAATATTCTGGTGGTCGAGGACGACGAGCGCGTGCTGGCGGCGACGGTCGACGCGGTGGGCGAACTCGGGCACCGCGCGGTTGCCTGCGGCAATCCGCTCGACGCCGAGGCGCTGGTGGAACGCGAGGACGGCTTCGACCTCATCCTGTCCGACGTGCTGATGCCCGAACTCACCGGCCCCGAAATGGTCGCGCAGCTCAAGCAGCGCTGGCCCGACCTCTCGGTGCTGTTCGTCACCGGCTTTGCCGGCGATGCGAGCGAGATCGCGAGCTTCGGCGACCATGACGTGCTGCGGAAGCCCTTCACCCTTGCCGCGCTCGACCAGGCGATTCGCCGCAGCAGCGAACCGCGCGAGGGGCAGCGGCTGGCGAGCTAGCGGATCGCGCCACTCCGCACCAGGCGCGGCACCAAGGTCAGGGCGGCGATCAGCGGCCAGCGGCGCTGCCAGGGTTTGATCTCGATCTTCGTGCCGGCGTGGCGGTTGATCTTCCATGCGAGGTAATCGATGCCGCCGGCATAGGTCAGGCTCGCCTTCGCCAGCCGCACGATGCTGAGCAGCTTCCCCTCGATCCGCCGGCGCGTCCAGCCGCCGCTCGCCGCGCCGGCTGGAATGGCCGCCATCGCCGGCACGGCAAAGCGGCGATAGCGGTCGGGGTCGGCGTCGACCACCGACTGCGCGCGGTTCGTCCGCTCGGCGCGCAGCTCGACCGAGTAGGTGAGCGAGAAGGCGCGGCGCCACCAGTCGAGCGGCGCCTCGCCCTCGACCCGTCCTGCGGCTGCAAGCAGCGTCGGCGCCGCGCGCGCGACCGCCGCCACTGCCCGATCGCGCGCGGTATCGTCGACCGCCCAGACGAGACGCGAGGGTTGCGCAAAGCGCGCCCATACCGACACATTGCGCGTCTCGGGGCCGCTCAGCCGGTCGAAATCCCCCTCGCTCAGGACCGCATATTTGGCGATCAGCCCTTGATGCTCGAAGGGAAAGACATTGGGCGGGATCAGCCGGTTGGCGAGCGCCAGCCAGCGCCTGTCATAGGCGTCGCCATAATCCGACACGATCAGGTAGAAATCGAGCATCAGCCCGTCGAGCTGCGTTTCGCGCAGGCAGCTTCCGTAAAAGAGCACCGCGCGCGCGCTGCCGGGATAGTGCGCCGCGATCGCGGCCGCCATCGCGGCGACGCGCGGATCGACCGGAAGCGCCAGTTCGGCGCGGACCAGGGCCGGAAGGTCGGACATCAGGCCGCGAGGCGCAGGAAGGGCACCGGCTGGGTCGAGGTCAAGATGATCGGCTTGCCGCCCATCGCTTCGAAAATCTCGCCGTCGAGGATGACATTCGAGCGCTCGCCTTCGATGCGGATTTCGTCGCCCTGCTGGAAATGGACCCCCGCCAACTCGCGCTGGCCGAGCGTGCCACGCCACGTCGCGCCGAGCATCCGGAACAGCGCCCCGACGCTGCTTTCGGTGGCGAGCAACTTCATGTTCCCGGCGGTGCCGGATCGGTCGCTGGTGCGGATGCTGAGCAGCAGCTTTTCGAGCGTCGTCACGATCAGCAGCGAGAATTTGCCCTTGAATTCGCCCTGGCGGATCAACGACACCGTCATCGGTTCGGGCTTGGGTGGCAGTCGGCCACCGCCGAGCCCGAAGAGGATCGAGACGAAGGCGAGCATCGCGGCCAGGAAGTGCGAGATGCCGTTGGGCAGGCCGAGCGGATAGATGCGGTGCCGGCAATAGAGCATGACGTCGGCGAGATAGGCCCCGCCCAGAAACATGCCGAGCACCGGCCGCTCGCCGCCGCGGTCGAGCGCGATGAGCTGGCGCTCGATCACATGATCCTCGATCCGGCCGCTTTCGACCAGCTCGACGACGCGCTCGAGCGCCTTGATCGGATCGCCCTCGGCACCGAGATCGAGCGCGATCAAATTGGTCTTGCCGTTCGGCAGCACCGCGACCGGCGGCGGCGAACCGCCGAAATGGCCGCCCGAATAGAGTTCGGTCAGCGCCGCCTGCACCGTGCCGTCGCCGCCGTTGATCGCGACGACGCGCGGCGAGACCATCGCGATGGTGCGGATCGCCTCGCCGATCTGGTCGACATGCTCGACCTCGTAATGGAAGATGTCGGGGTGCGCGGCGCAATATTCCCGCACCCGCGGCAACAGGGCGCGATTGCCCGTGGAGCGCGGATTGGAAAGAAGCGCGACGCTGGCCATGCCCCTCCGATCCCTTCCTTACTTGACCGGCTCGAACGACAGCCCGCTGACATAGTTCAGCGTGACGGGCACGCGCTTGGTCGCGCCGCCCACCGCGAAGCTGACGGTCGTGAGCTTCGGCTTGCGGTTGAAGATGAAATCGGTGACCTTCATGTCGGGATTGCCCGACAGGCCGCCGCCGTCGCTACGGTCCGATTTGCCGTTGCCGTTGAGGTCGTGGCGCACCGAAACGACGTAATTTCCGGGCTTCTCGACCGGCACGCAGACCTGCATATTGCCCGAATGCGACACCGGCACGTCGATGCGGTCGAGCCATTTGCGCTTTTCGAGATAGCTTTTGTCGGCATTGTAGATCTGGACGCGCAGCGTGCCCGTATGCGCCTTGAACCCACGTACATCGACGAGGACGGCGGTGGCGTTCTTGTTGCAGAGGGCAGCCGCCGGACCCAGCGTAGCGCCCTGTGCCGCGACGGGCGCGACGAGCGCGCAGGCGGCACCGGCGGCGAGTATCCCGGCGAAAAACATTTTCGACATGACCTCAATTCCTCCAGAGGCTATAGCCACGCCAGCCACGCGAAAGCGCGCGCCGACATGGGTCCCTGTCGCCCTTGACTCGGCATATCGGAAACCTTTGCGGCCAAATCATGGTGATGGGGCGACGAAAGCTTGAACAGAATACCCGCCATCGACCGCTATATCGCGCGGCTTGTCTTCTTTCCCATGCTCGGCACGCTCGTCCTTTCGGCGATGCTGCTGGTGCTGGAAAAGATGCTGCGCCTGTTCGATTTCGTCGCGACCGAGGGCGGCCCGGTCAGCGTCGTGTGGCGGATGCTCGCCAATCTGATCCCCGAATATCTCTCGCTCGGCATCCCGATCGGGCTGATGCTCGGCATCCTCCTTGCCTTCCGCCGGCTCGCGACGTCGAGCGAGCTCGATGTGTTGCGCGGGGTGGGCCTGAGCTTCGGCCGGCTGATGCGTGTGCCCTATGCCTTTGCTTTCGCACTGGCATTGCTGAATCTGGCGATCGTCGGCTTCATCCAGCCCTATGCGCGCTATGCCTATGAGGGGTTGCAGTTCGAGCTGCGCTCGGGCGCGCTCGGCGCGTCGATCAAGGTCGGCGAGTTCACCAAGCTCGGCAGCCGGATGACGCTGCGGATCGAGGAAAGCTATAACGACGGGCGAAGTCTGCGCGGCATCTTCGTGCGTGGCGAGAACAACGACGGACAGGCGGTGTCGGCAACCGCGGCGCAGGGGCAGTTCCTGGCGACCGACGATCCGAACACGATCATCCTGCGACTGACCAAGGGCGTATTGATCCACGAATCGCCCAAATTCGCAGTGCCGCGCGTGCTGACCTTCGACAATCACGACCTGCCGATCCCGCTGCCCAAGATCGAGGCCTTTCGCCTGCGCGGCGGCGCCGACCGCGAACTGACCATTCCCGAATTGTTCGTCGTCGGCCGCGACCGGAACGAACCGCTCGCGACCCGGCTGGAGACGCGCGCCAATTTCCATTTCCGCATCGTCGAGGTCGCGTCGATGTTCCTGATCCCGCTGCTCGCGATCGCACTCGCCATTCCGCCGAAGCGATCGACCTCGTCGCTCGGCGTCTTCCTGTCGATCGTGATCCTGGTGACGCAGCACAAGATCAACCAATATGCCGAGGATCTGGGCGCGCGCGGCACGGTCGACCCGATCCTCGCGCTGTGGGTGCCCTATCTGCTGTTCGCCGCGCTCGCGATCTGGATGTACTACACGCTCGCACATGTGCCGGGCGGCCAGCCGATCGGAGCGCTCGAACGTGTGGCGGCGAAGGCAGGCGGGCGGATCAAGGCACTGTTCCGCCTGTTCCAGCGCAAGCAGGCGCCCGCCTGATGCACCAGCTCCATTTCTTCCCGTCGCGTACCATGGCGATCTATGTCGGCCGCCTCTTCCTCGTGCGCAGCTTCGCGATCCTCTTCGCGCTGGTCATCATCCTCCAGACGCTCGATTTGCTGGGCGAGAGCGGCAAGATCCTGGCGGTCGCGGGCAATGGCGACGCCGAGGTCTGGCGCTATGTCGGCCTGCGCATCCCGCAGATCATCGAGACTTTCCTGCCCTTTTCGGTTCTGCTCGGCACCATATTGACGCTGGCGACACTGAACCAGAACAGCGAGGTGGTGGCGATGAAATCGGCGGGCATGTCGGCGCATCAGGTGCTCGCGCCGCTGTTCCTCGCCGCCCTGCTCGTCGCCGCGATCAGCTTCGCCTTCAACGAACGGATCGTCGCGCGCGCGACCGCGGCGCTCGGCGCGTGGCAGAAGGTCGAATATGCGAAAGTTCCGCCCGACAGCGGCGTACGGTCGAATATCTGGGTGCGCGAGGGCGGCGACCTGATCAACGCGCGGACGGTCGAGACCGGCGGCCCGGCGATCGTGCTGCGCGGCGTCAAAATCTATGAGCGCAACGGCGGGGTGCTGTCGTCGATCCTGTCGGCGGACAGCGGCCGCGCGGTCGCGGGCGGCTGGGAGCTGACCGATGCGAAGCGCTTCCTGCGCCGTTCGGGGACGGTCGAACAACTCGGCACCGTGGTCGCCGCCAAGGGCGTGCGCCCCGACCAGTTCACACTGGCGCAGGTGGATGGCGACGAACTTCCCTTCCCCCAGCTCAAAAGCGCGATCGCCGACCTGGAGGCCGCGGGGCGGCCGGTCGACGCGCTGAAGGGCGTGCTCTGGCACAAGATTTCGGGGCCGTTGTCGGCGATCCTGATGCCGCTGCTCGGCGCGGTCGCGGCCTTCGGCCTCGCGCGATCGGGCAAGCTGTTCGTGCGCGCGATCCTGGGGATGGCGCTGGGCTTCGCCTATTTCGTCGCCGACAATTTCGCGCTCGCGATGGGCGACCTCGGCGCCTATCCGCCCTTCCTCGCCGCCTGGGGGCCCTTCATCCTCTTCGCGCTGATCGGCGAGATGATTTTGATCCGGACCGAGGAATAGAGCCGGCGGTTTGGGCCGGAGGCGGTGTCGGGTGTCTCCCGACAAGGGTTGAGGAATGGCCGCCCTCAGGCCGCTGCGCCCTTGGCCGAACCGGCGACAAGGTTCGCGACCAGTTTCGGCAGGCTGCGGTAATTCGCCTTGTGATATTGCGAATCGTCCGGCAGCGCGGCCTTCAGGCGGCGGTGCGCCTCGGGCAGCGCGTGATAGGGAACGCCCGGCAGCAGATGATGGAGCGCGTGATAGCGCAGACCCACCGGCGCCCACAATTCGGGCAGCAGGCCCGGCGGCGGGACGTTGACGCTGTCGAGAAACTGCGCGGTCACGGTCAGTACCGCGCCATCATTCTCCCACAGATGCGCGACGAGGGTGCGGATCTGGTTGAGCACGATGCTCGCCGAGGCGATGGCACCGAAGATCAGCAGCGCGCGCAGCGGCACCCAGCCGAAGACGGCCGCCGCGATCAGCAGGGTCGACCAGGCCCAGGCGCCACCTTCCTGCCACGCCCATTGGCGGCGGAACTCGCCCTCGGGCGGTTTGCGGCGAAACATCGGGTTGATGATGAGGCCCGAATAGCGCTCCATCACGATCCGCCGCAGCGGCGGGATGAGGAAGGAGAGCGGCGTCAGCACCGCATAGCGGAAGACGAGCGCGATCGGTGCAAACGCCGCCGCAACGACGAACAGCGGCACCGTCCACGGCTTCATCAGCGCGAGCGGCAGATATTCGGGGTCCTCGACCGTGCCGTACTTGGTGCGATTGTGGTGCAGGCTGTGGATGCCCTCGTACATGAAGGAGGGGATCAACAGCGGCACGCCAATCAGAATGTTCCACCCCAGGCGAAAGCCCGGCAGCGCCTGCTTGCGGATATGGGTGATCTCATGAATGAAGCTGCCCGCGCGGTAGAGCGCGAGCACCGCGACCAGCGCCGCGGCGAGCATCCACGGCGTCGAGGGCGCGAGGATCGCGGCGACGACGCCCGCATAGCCGACGAAGGCAGAGGCGAGGAAATCGGCCCAATAGATGCGCGCGCTCGGCGTCACGAGGTCGCGCGTCAGCTCCGACGCCGCGCGGATCATCGCCATATCGTCGGCAATCGCCGACTTCGGCATCTTGTCGGCGTCCGCCGACGGGGGCGCCTTGGTGACCGGCGGCGCGGGGGGTGTGGCCAGCCGATCGGCAGGGGGATTCATCGTCGTCATATCCGGCTCTTCACCATGATTTCGTGGCAGCAAAATGGCCGAATGCGGGTCGCCAGCGCCGCATCAATGCCGTAATGCGTCGCGCAGAATATAGGACGCTCCAGCCAGGAAACCAGAGATGGCCGCACATACCCAGGGACCCGTCACCATCCTTCCGGTCCAGACCAAGGCGGACAAGCGCGAGTTCGTCGAGCTCGCCTTCCGCCTCAACCGCGGCGACCCCGCCTGGGTGCCGCCGCTGAAGGGCGAGGTGTTCGACCTTTTGACCCCCGGCAAGAATCCCTGGTTCGAACATGGCAAGGCGCAATTGCTCCTCGCGCGCCGCGACGGGCGCACGGTGGGGCGGATTTCGGCGCATATCGACGAGCTCGCCCTCGCCCAACCCGCCGAGCAGGGGATGGGGCCGGGCACCGGAAACTGGGGGCTGCTCGAGGCCGAGGACGCCGAGGTGGCGACCGCATTGCTCACCGCGGCCGAGGACTGGCTGCGCCAGCAAGGCATGACGCGCGCACTCGGCCCCCTCTCGATCTCGATCTGGGACGAGCCGGGGCTGCTGATCGAAGGGTTCGACAATCCGCCGACGATCATGCTCGGTCACAACAGCCCGCTCTATCGCGCGTGGATCGAGGACGCAGGCTATCGGCCGGTCAAGCGGCTCATCAACTATGGCGTGCCGATTACCGACGGGTTTCCCCCGATCGTCGACCGCATCGTCGCGGCGGGCGAAAAGAATGCGCGCATCCGCATCCGCTGCGTCGACAAGAGCCGCTTCGATGCCGAGGCGCGACTGATCATGGGCATATTGAACGACGCCTGGTCGGACAATTGGGGCTTCGTGCCGCTGACCGACAGCGAGATCGCCTATGTCGGCAAGAAGCTGAAAACGCTGGTGTTCGAGGATTTGATCCGGGTCGCAGAGGTCGACGGCGAACCGGTGGCCTTCATGATCGTCCTCCCCAACATCAACGAACTGCTGATCGACATGGACGGCTCACTGCTGCCCTTCGGCTGGGCGCGGCTGCTCTGGTGGCTGCGCAAGCCGAAGAGCCGGACGCTGCGCGTGCCGCTGATGGGCGTGGTCAAATCCCTCCAGAACAGCCGCATGGCGAGTACCCTCGCCTTCATGATGATCGAATTCATCCGCCGCGACGCCATCGTCCAATACGGGTCCGAATATGGCGATATCGGCTGGGTGCTCGACGACAATCAGGGCATGATCGCGGTCGCCAACGCGATCGAGGCAACCGAGAACCGCGTCTATCAGATCTACGACAAGCCGCTGAGCTGACGGCGCGGCCGACAGCATCAGACCCCAGCCGCCGTCGGCTCAATGCGGCCGAGCACCAGGTAGATTTTCTGTCCATTGCTCAGTCCCACGAGGGTCAATTCCGGCCCTTGACAAAGGATAGTCATTATCTCTATATGATGATATAACAAAAATCCATAGTAGCTTGGGAGAGCGATCGATGGCCGAGGCGGGGAACGCTGAAGAAAGAGGTACGGATGGCATACCCGGCCTAATGAAGGAGTGGCATCGTCCGCCGCTGATCGGCATCTTTGCCTTTCTGGCGGTGCTGCTGACCTTGCCGGTCGCCCATAGCTGGTCCGCCTTCACTCGCGAGATTATCCCGGCGGCCGCGTCGGGGCCCGCCAATTTCCTGCTGGGCCTGTGCGGGCTGGGCCTGCTGATATACGCCATTCGGGATGGCCAGCAGGAAACCAAGGGAACGCTCCTCGGCTTCATCTCCGGCCTCATGCTGTGGACTGGCTGGGCCGCCTATATGTTCGCATACAACCACATGGCGCTCGGGCGGCCCATGATGGATATCACGCCCGAGCAGAGCCGTCCTTTGAGCCTTCTGTTCATGCAGGGGTCGTTCGGGATTTGCGTAGCCACCCTGCTTTATTTCGTTCTCGACAAGAATACGAAGTGCAATGCTTTCCGATGGCTTCAACGCAAACTGCATCTGTCTTTCGGACGCGCGGATTCGGGGCAGGACCGCAACTTCGCCAAGATCACGTTCATGGAGACGATTTACGTCACCTGGTTCTGCTATGGCTTCACCCTATTTCTCGGCGATGACCGTTTCCTCGGATATAAGCATCCGGCGACTTATGTCATTGTAGCGGCGATCGGCATCTGGTCGCTCTATCTGATCTGGAAGCTGTCGAAATTCACCAGAATCATGGCGGCTATTCGCTACGCCATTCCGACCAAGGCTCTCTTCTGGATCGTGTTCGGCGAATATGGGCCACGCCTGGGGTGGTACAAGGAGTTCTGGCTGCACCCCACCGAATATACGTCCGAAATCATCGGCGTGCTGGCGGTCACCATCATTCTACTAATTCTGCCGGTCTATATGCCGCAGCGCAAGCAGAAGGTCAGGACGCGCCCGAAAGTCTAACGAAGCGTTTTACATGCTCTAACAGTTCAGGGGGTTCTATGCTGCTGCTTTCCAGGCATGCGCGTGTGCTGTCGTTCGCGCTCTCTACGGCATCCATTTTTGCCACCGCAACGGCCGTCCATGCCGCCGACGCCCCCGCGCCGGAGGGTCCGGTCGCCGAGGGCGCGAAGGATATCGTCGTGACCGCGCGCAAACGGGAGGAGCGTTTGCAGGACGTTCCCCTTGCCATTCAAGTACTTTCGGCGGCGGAACTCGACCGCCAGGGTCTTGCCGACACGCAAGCGATCCTGAGCCGAACCCCTTCCCTGATCCTCGACAAAGGTGCAAATCCGGAAGCCGCGACTATTTCGATCCGCGGCCTGTCGCCGACGCGCGGCCGGTCGAACGTCGCGATCCTCGTCGATAGCATCGACGTCACGACCGAGGCCATCGGTTCGGCGGGCGGAGGCGCCCTCCTTTCCATGCGTCTGCTCGATCTGGAGCGGGTGGAGATCGTGCGGGGTCCGCAAAGCGTCCAGTATGGCCGTAGCGCCTTTGCCGGCGGCATCCAATATGTGACGCGCGATCCCTCGATGGCCGGACTGGAGGGACGCGCGGCCTTCGACATCGGGAGCCACGACCGCTATTCCGGCCGGGTGTCCGTGAGCGGTCCCATCGTGCCCGACGTCCTCGCCGCACGGGTGGTCGGCGGCGGCTGGAATCACGGCGGTTTCTATCGCGATCAGGCCACGCTCGGCGATCTGGGAGGCGGTCATGGCTATGGGGGCGCACTCTCGCTGCTGTTCACACCGTCCCCGAACCTCAGCTTCAAGGGCCGCATCGAATATTTCGACGATCATTATGATCCGGCGGCGCAATATCTCATTCGCTCGAACAGCGGCCTCTTGTCTCCCGCGAACAATGAAGCGCTTGCCGCCGCCTATGCCGGCGGGGTCATAAGCGCCGCGCCTTTTGCCGTTTTCACCGGGACGATACCTGACGCCGACACGTTGGGCCGCCCGCTCTATAGCCCCGACCCCCTCACCGGCCGCAGCTTTCCGGGAGCGGATCAGAATGTCCTGCGATTGAGCCTGATATCCAGCCTGGATACCGGCATTGGCACGCTGAACGCATGGACCGGCTATATGGACGGCGATTTCAAGAACAGGCAGGATTTCGATCAGGACGCTCTGCTGACCGGCCCGATCGGACACCAGATCGATACCGCAAACCGCACTTTGATACAGGATTCCGATACGCATACCAAGCAGTTCAGCCAGGAATTGCGCTTTACTTCCTCCTTCGAAGGGCCGTTGCAGTTCACCGTCGGGGGGCTCTACTGGAAAGAGGATTCCTATCGGAACGCCCGCACCATCACCGTGGCCTGTGCAGTGACGATCGCGGAATGCGCTGACGGCGCCGCCGGTCGTGTACCGTTCATCACCCCCAATGACGATGTCGCCAGCCGTGCGATCAAGCACTGGTCGGCCTATGGCTCGCTCGAATGGACGGTGGCCGATAACGTCGCACTGTCGGCCGAGGGGCGATATGCCTGGGAAAAGGAAACCGTCATCGGCTCCAACTGCGGCCTCGGAACCAACCGATTTGGCGTGCAATGCGGAGATCCTTATGCGACGAGCGCCTTTACGCCCCCCGTTTTCGGTCCCAGCACGTTGCTGGCGGATGGCCGGACGCCCGCTTCCCTCTATGGCGTGCCCAAAACCATCCGGACTTCCAACAAATTCTTCACGCCGCGCTTTACTCTGGAGTGGCGGCCCGAAGCCGACATGACTTATTATGCAAGCGCGGCAAAGGGCGTAAAGCCTGGCGGCACGTCGACGCTCGCGGGGGGGTCCTGGCTCGACTCCGACCTCGACGGCGATACGGACGAACTGGCGTTCGACAGCGAAACCGTATGGACCTACGAAGTCGGGGCGAAGATCAACTGGGCCAATGGCGCGGCCTATACCAATATCGCTGGCTTCTATTCGGATTATTCCGACAAGCAGGTTGTCTCGACGCAGAGCACGCCCTCGGGCTATCCCATCGCGATCATCGAGAATGCCGGAGCCGCACGGGTATGGGGGCTCGAACTGGAAGGCCACTGGCGCGTGTCCCGCGGGTTGGACCTTGGCTTCGCCTACACCTTCCTGGACACACGCTATACGGACTTCTCCATATACACCGATACCAAGAGCGGCATTATCACGGCCGGGGGGTGTACGCCGGCCATGCTCGACAAGATGGTCTGCGAGGTGGATTTAAGCGGCAAACGCCTCGAAAGGGCGCCCAGGCATTCGCTGGTTTTCAGCGTCGCCTATTCGGACAGGTTCGGTCTGATCGGCAACGATGTCGATTGGCTCATCGAAACCGACACCAGCTATCAATCCAGCCGCTTTGTCGATCATGATAATGAGCGGCGCCTGAGACCCAATTCGCTGACCAGCCTCCGCGTGGGTCTACGTGGGTCAAATTGGGAAGCCATCGCCTATGTCGATAATCTGTTCGACAGCAACCGGGTACAAAGCGCGAGCATCAAGACCGGCGACATAGACAGGATTCCATTGGGGTTGTCAGCCGCTAGCAGCGCTGCTCTGGCCAATCTCCCCGACCCCCGTACCGTCGGCCTCAGGTTCAACTTTCGTTATTAGGCCTGGTTCCCGGCCTCCCGTTCATCCGACTTGTCGGGTCCGGCATGACAGCCGGACTCGTCAGAATCGGGCGGCAAGCCGAATCCACGTCGGCGCATGGTCGCTCGCCTTTTCGCGGCCGCGATGGTCCTTGTCGACGCCGGCGTCGACCAGCCGGTCGGCGAGCGCGGGGCTGAGCAGAAGATGGTCGATGCGAAAGCCATGATCGCGCTGCCAGCCGCCGGCCTGATAGTCCCAGAAGGTCCAGACATGGCCGGTGGGATGGCGGCTGCGCAGCGCGTCGGTCCAGCCGTCGCCGAGCATCCGGAACCAGGCATCGCGCGAATCGGGCTGCATCAGCGCGTCGTTCGCCATCGCGCGCGGGTCCCACACATCGTCGTCGTGCGGGATGACGTTGTAATCGCCCGTGAGCACCGTCGGGACCTCCGCGGCGAGCAGCGCCTGCGCGCGGTCGCGCAGTCGCTTCATCCAGCGCAGCTTGTAATCGAACTTCGGGCCGGGCTGCGGATTGCCGTTGGGCAGATAGATGGAGGCGACACGGAGGCCGAAGACGTCGGCCTCCAGATAGCGCGACTGCTCATCCTCATCCTCGCCCGCCAGGCCGCGCTGCACCTCGACCGGCTCGGCGCCCCGCGCGAGGATGGCGACGCCGTTGAACCCCTTTTGCCCGTGGAACAGCGCGCCATAGCCCGCGGCCTCGATCTCGGCGGTCGGGATCGTCTCGTCGCTCGATTTCAGTTCCTGCAGACAGGCGATGTCGGGCTGGGTTTCCTCGAGCCATTCGATCAGGCGCGGCAGGCGTGCCTTGATGCCGTTGATGTTGAAGGTCGCGATTTTCAGGGCCACGGGACTGTCCTTCTCCGTTCGCCCTGAGCCTGTCGAAGGGCCGTTCTCTCCTTCTGCCTAAAAGAAGGGCGGTGTTTCGACAAGCTCAGCACGAACGGAAAAGAAAAGGAGGCGTCAGATCGCGAAGCTCGACCCGCAGCCGCAGCCCGAGGCGGCGTTGGGATTGTCGACCTTGAACGACGATCCGCCGAGCGAATCGACGAAGTCGACCGTGCAGCCGCGCACGAGGTCGAGGCTGATCGGATCGACCACCAGCTTCACCCCGTCGGTTTCGGTGACGATATCGTCGGCGTCGACGCTCTCGGCCAGGCCGAAGCGATAGGTGAAGCCCGAACAGCCGCCACCGTCGACCGCGAGGCGCAGCGCGGCCAGCGCGCCGGCCTTGCGCTCGGCGATCCAGCGGACGCGCGCCGCCGCGGCGGGCGAAAGGACGATGTCGGGCGAAAGCTGCGTTGCCATGACGTCAAGATAGGGTCTGCGGCCGCAAAAGAAAAGGGCGCCCCGGCCGCTGGCCGGAGGACGCCCCCTCCTCTCCGAACCGGGAAAATCTATTCTTCGGGACCGCCCATCGCCAGCCTGGCCTGATCGCCGCTGAGCGCCGCGATCGCCATCGAATCGGCGCGGACGAAGGGCAGCGGATTGACCGGCGCGCCATCGATGCGGACTTCATAGTGAAGATGATTGCCCGTCGAACGGCCCGTCGAGCCGACATAGCCGATGATGTCGCCCTTCTTCACATGCTGCCCCGACTGGACGACGAAGCGCGACATATGACCGTAGCGCGTCTCGATCGCATTGCCATGTTCGATCTCGACATAATTGCCGTAGCCGCCGAGGCGCTGGGCGCGGCCGACGGTGCCGTCGGCGGTGGCGTAGATCGGGGTGCCGTAGGGCGCCGGAATGTCGATGCCGTTGTGGCGCGCGACGCGGCCGGTGATGGGATGAACGCGCATCCCGTAGGAAGAGGACAGCGACATCTTCTCAAGCGGCTGGCGCGAGGGCACCGAAACGCCGAGGGTCGCGGTGAGGCCGGTGTCGAGGCGCTTCCATGCCTGGAACACGGCGCGCGCATCCTGATTCTCGTCGACCGGCGAAGTCACGCCGGGATTGAAAGCCTCGTCATCGGGTTCGTCGGGAACCACCACGCCGGCATCGGCGCTGTTTTCGACCGCATGGGCCGCGGGCACCATGCCCATCAGGGCCGCCGCGCCGAAAATCAGCCCGAGAGGAAACTTTTTCGTCAGTGTCGCGTTTCGCACTTATCGACCCCGCTCTTCGCCATGTCGCCGGCGGGGCCTTTCGCGCGCCGCCGGTGCCGGTTGTTGTTCTGGATGGGACCGAAATCCCCGCCCGCGAGCCTTGGTGCATGGGCGGTGGTTAACGCGCAATAACGCCGTAGTATTCTTGCGTTAAACCGGCATGACGACGCGCCGAGTCGTTGAACGGCGGCTTCAACGACCCCCGAAATCGCGATTTTACGAGGTTTTGCCAGGTTGCGGCGGGCTCGAATCCCCGCTCGTCGCACAGCCATTCGAACCAGCGCGTGCCCGCGCCGACATGGCGGATTTCGTCGCGATAGATGCGCTCCAAAATCCGTGCCGACGCTTCGTCGCCAGTGGCGCGGAAGCGCTCGACGGTGGCCGGCGTGACGTCGAGACCCCGCGCCTCGAGCACCATCGGGACGATCGCGAGACGCGCGAGCGCGTCGTCGGCGGTCGCCTCCGCCGCTTCCCACAGCCCCGCGTGGGCCGGCAGCGCGCCGTAATGGCTGCCAAGCGCGCGCAGTCGCCGGTCGAGCAGCGCGAAGTGCATCGCCTCGTCGGCCGCGACGCCGAGCCAGTCGTCGACGAAAGCGCGCGGGAATTCGCCGCCGAAACGGCCCACGAGGTCGACCGCGAGGTCGATGGCGACGAATTCGATATGCGCGAGCGCATGCAGCATCGCGATGCGGCCGCGCTCTGACCCGCCCTTGCGGCGCCGCGGCATCTGGCTGGGGGCGAGCAGTTCGGGCGCGTCGGGCCGGGCCGGTTGGTCGGGCATGGTGGCATCGCAGCGATGCACGAGCGCGCCGCGGCGCCACGCCCGCGCGAGACCCCGCGCCTCGCGCCGCTTCGCATGCGGGTCCGCCGTCAGCAGGACCGCGCGCGCGACTTCGCCCAACACCTCCATGCTCAGAGCGCCTTCGCGGTCTCCAGCACCGCTTCGGCATGGCCCTTCACGCGCACCTTGCGCCATAGCTTCGCAAGTTTGCCGTCGGCACCGAACAGGAAGGTCGAGCGTTCGATCCCCATATAGGTACGGCCGTAATTCTGCTTTTCGACCCAGGTGCCGAACGCCTCGCAAACGCTGCCATCCTCGTCCGAGGCGAGGCGGACGATGAGCCCATATTTGTCGCGGAACTTGCACAGCTTCGCCGGCGCATCGCGCGACACCGCGACGACATGCGCGCCCAGATGCGCGAATTCGGGCGCGAGGCGCGTGAAATCCTGTGCCTCGACAGTGCAGCCGGGGGTGTCGGCCTTGGGATAGAAGTAGACGACCAGCGGGGCTCCCTTCAGTCCCTTCAGGTCGATCGTCGCGCCGTCAGCGTCGATCAGCTTCGCCGGGGGGATCGCGTCCCCGATCGCCAGTGCGCTCATGCCTGTTTCTCCTGCTGTGCGTCGGCGGCGGGCCGAATCGCGACCCACCAGTCCATGATCTCCTGCCGCGCCGCTTCGTGCGCGGCAAGCAGCGCGGTCCAGTCGTCGCAGCCGCATGCCTCCGCAACGAGCTGGCGCGCCGCCGGGGTCGAGGGCTCGCCCTCGGGCGCGGTCAGGCGCAGCATGACCAGCATGGCGGCGAGCAGATGATGCGCCGCGGCGATGCCCGCGGGCGCCAGCCCCGAGGCGGTCAGGCAGGCGAGCGCAGTCGGAATATGCGGGTCGTGGCACCGCCCCGAGGCGAGCTGGGTCACCTGCATCGCGAATTCCAGATCGACGAGCCCGCCGGGGCCGTTCTTGACGTCGAGCGCGCCCTTCGGCGGCTTGTGCGCCGCCATCTTGTCGCGCATCCCCGCCGCGTCCGTCGCGACCGCCGCTCCATCGCGCGGCGATGCGAGCACCTCGGCCACGATCCGGTCGACCGCGGCGCGCGCCGCGTCCGAGCCATAGACCGCGCGCGCGCGCAGCAGCGCCATATGCTCCCACGTCCACGCTTCCTCGCGCTGATAGCGCTCGAAGCTGTCGAGCGTGACGACGAGCGGTCCCTGCGCACCCTGCGGGCGAAGGCGGGTGTCGACGTCGTAGAGCTTGCCCGCGGCGGTGGGCACCGACATGGCGGCGGTCACGCGCTGCGCGAGGCGGTTGTAATAGGTCGTCGCGCCGAGCGGGCGCGGCCCGTCCGATTCGGCCAGATGATCGCCGGTGAACAGATAGATGAGGTCGAGGTCGGACGCGTGGGTGAGCACACGCCCACCGAGCCGCCCGAGCGCGAGGATGACGAGTTCGCTGTCGGGGACGCGGCCGTGCGCGGCGACGAATTCCGCGACCGCCGCGTCGGCGAGCCGCTGCAGCGCCGCCTCGGCGAGCTCCGAATAGCCGCGCGCGACGGTGAGCGGGTCGGTCGCCCCCGCGATCAGTTGCACGCCATAGGCGAAGCGCCGCTCGCCGACCCGGTCGCGGACGCGGTCGAGCAATCGCTCGTAATCGAGCCCGGCGAGCGCCGGCGCCCATTCCTCGATCAGCTCGACCTTGCTCGCCGGCGCGTCGAAGGCGTGGGCGTCGATCAGCCCGTCGATCAGTTCGACCCGCGCGCCGAGCGCATCGGCGAGTGTCGGGGCGAGCGACAGGATGCGCGTCGCGATCTGTGCCAGCGCGGGCTGCGCGGCGAGGAGATGAAAGAAATGGACCGCGCTCGGCAGACCGGCGACCAGCTTGTCGAAGCGGGTCAACGCTGCATCGGGGTCGGGCGCCTTGCCGAGCGCCTTCATCAGCTCGGGCAGCACCGTTTCCAGCGCTTCGAGCGCCGCCGGGCTGCGCAGCGCGCGCAGCTTGCCGGAGCGCCATTCGGCAACGGTGCGTAGCGCCGCATCGGGGGCCACGAACCCCGCGGCGACCAGCGCGCCCGCCAGTTCGCTCTCGTCGCGCGGCAGACCGCGCGTCACCGCGCGCTCGGCGACGAGCCGGTCGTAGCAGGCGCCGACGTCGGTCACGACGGGCTCGAGCAGCGCGAGCAGCGCGGCGCCGTCCTTTTGGCCGTCGAGCCGTGCGACCGCGTCGAGCGCCGCGCCCTGCACCGGCAGGCTGTGCGTCTGCTGATCCTCGATCATCTGGAGCCGGTGCTCAATCCGCCGCAGCACCGCATAATGATCGGCCAGCCGCGCCGCGATGTCGGGGGCGATCCGTCCCGCCTGTGCAAGCGCCGCGAGCGCGTCGACCGTCGCGGGTGCGCGCAACGCCGGCTCGCGGCCACCGTAGATGAGCTGATGCACCTGCGCGAAGAATTCGATCTCGCGGATGCCGCCGCGCCCGCGCTTGAGGTCGTAGCCAGGGCCGAAGGCTTGCCCCTGCGCGAAATGGTCGCGGATGCGGTCGCTCATCGCGCCGATTTCCTTGAGCTGGCGGAAATCGAGGCTGCGGCGCCAGATGAAAGGCTGGATCGCCGCCAGAAAATCGCGACCGAGCGCGCGGTCGCCCGCCGATGCGCGCGAGCGGATGAACGCCGCCTGCTCCCACGCCAGCGCCTGCGATTCATAATAGGAGATGGCGGCGTTCACCGGCAGCACGATCGGCGTTACCTCGGGATGCGGGCGCAGCCGCAGGTCGACGCGCAGCACATGGCCGTCGGCGGTGCGCGACGACAAGATCTCGACCATCCGCCGCGCGATGCGGACCGCCGCCTCGTCGGGGTCGTCGCGCGAGCGGCGCGGCAGCGTGTCGGGGTCGAAGATAAGGATCGGGTCGATGTCGGACGAATAATTAAGCTCGTGACTGCCGAGCTTGCCGAGCGCGACGACCGCGATCCCGCGCGCGTCTTCGCCGGGCACGCGCTCGGCAAAGGCGGCGGCAAGCGCGAGGTCGCAGGCGGTATCGGCAAAGTCCGACAGATGCCGCGTCGTCGCCGCGACGTCATGTTCGCCGGCGATGTCGCCGAGCGCGAGCAGCAGCGCGATCCGCCCGCGCCATCGGCGCAGGCCGGCCATGATGTCGTCGTCGACCAGCGGCGGCGCGACCGCCTCCAGCGCCGCGTCCGCTCCCTCGGCCAGAAAGCGCGCCCCATCGTCCGGATGGCATTCGGCAAGCCGCGCGAGGAAGGGCGCATTGGCGGTCAGTCGGTCGAGCGCGGACTGGCGGGAGGCGGAGGATGCGGTCATCGTCCGCCGCTATCACCCGTGCCGCGATCCTTTACAAGACGCACGGAATCTGGGCAGCGGCCGCTTCGGGGTGGGGAGCAGACATTCCTCCACCCTTGTCATTCCCGCGAAAGCGAAAATCCAGAGCATGCGTCGGCTGACCCCACGCTGGATTCCCGCTTTCGCGGGAATGACAGGATTGGGAGATATCCGACGTCGCCTCTGTCACCTCCCGGTCGAAGAGGCGTCAGGCCGGAACCGTGCTTTCGTCGAAAAAGAGCACCTGCGAGATCGCCGCGCGCAGCGTCGCGGGCTGATAGGGCTTGGTGAGCAGGAAGGCGGGTTCGGGCCGCTCGCCGGTGAGCAGCCGTTCGGGAAAGGCGGTGACGAAGATCACCGGCACCGTCAGCTCGGTCAAAATCTCCTGCACCGCCTCGATCCCCGAGCTGTTGTCGGCGAGCTGGATGTCGGCGAGGACGAGGCCCGGCTGATGCGTATGGGCCTCGGCGACCGCCTCGCGGTGGGTGGTCGCGACCGCGACGACCTCGTGCCCCAGATCGCGCACGATCATTTCGATATCCATCGCGATGATCGGCTCGTCCTCGATGATCAGGATGCGCGCGCGGGTCTGGCGGTCGATCTCTTCCGTCGCCTCGCCGATCAGCCGGTGCACCTCGTCCACGTCGCGACCGATGATGCGACCCGTCTCCTGCTCGCTGAACCCCTCGACCGCGGTGAGCAGCAGCGCCTGCCGCGCGAGCGAGGGAATGCGGCTGAGGCGCGCATCGGCGATGCGGATATCGGCGCCGGCCTCTTCGTCGGCCGCCGCCGCCTCGGCGGCAACGCCGAAATTGTCGTGGACCATGCGATAAAGCTGGATGCGCAGGTCGACGCCGGTATCGACGGCGTCCGGATCGGCGACCAGCGTTTGCAGCAACCGCGCGACCAGCGCGTCGCCGCTCGTCTGGCTTCCCGAAATCGCCCGGCCATAGCGCCGCAGATAGGGAAGATGCGGCGCGATCGCCTGACCCAATGACATAGATGAAACCTCCGGATTCAGGCCGCAGCCCGCCTCATAATCGCGGAATATCGGGTTCTGCTTGCAAAAACATGGCCCGCGCCCGCATAATTTTACCCTAGCGGAACGATTTTGTGGGACAATGGTTTCATGGAAAAAGGTTGGTGCGCGCCATTGCGCTTTGGTGAAGGCGCGGTTAGCAGAAAGCCCCATGTTCAGCGAATGTTTCGATAATGTCGTCTGAATCCGGTTCGCCCCGACAAAAGGCTTCCCGGAAAGACGTCGAAAAGAAGATGTCAAGGAAAGGCCAGGACGTGAACATCGCCCTGCGCCGTGCCTATGAGTCCGCGGTCGACGAATCGATTCCGCAGTCGATGCTGGACCTGCTCGACAAGCTCAACTGAGCCTCGCCCGGCGGTAAACAAAAAATTAACGTCGATAGCGCGCGGCGAACGTCGCCTGAAATTCGCCGAATCTGCCGGCTGCGATCGCATCGCGCATCGCCTGCATCAGCGCCTGATAGAAATGCAGATTATGCTGCGTCATCAGCATCGCGCCCAGCATCTCGCCCGCACGGACGAGATGATGAAGATAGGCGCGCGACCAGGTCGTGCAGACCGGGCAATCGCACGATGCGTCGAGCGGTCCCTGATCCTCGGCATGTTTCGCGTTGCGGATGTTGACAGGCCCGTCCCAGGTGAAGGCCTGGCCGTTGCGGCCCGAGCGTGTCGGCAGCACGCAATCGAACATGTCGACCCCGCGCGCGACCGCGCCAACCAGATCGTCGGGCTTGCCGACGCCCATCAGATAGCGCGGCTTGTCGGCAGGAAGCTGCGCCGGCGCAAAATCGAGCACGCCGAACATCGCCTCCTGCCCCTCGCCCACCGCAAGCCCGCCGATCGCATAGCCGTCGAAGCCGATATCGGTCAGCGCCGCGGCCGAGCACGCGCGCAATGTCTCGTCGAGCGAGCCCTGCTGGATGCCGAACAGCGCCGCGCGCGCGGCATGCTCTTCCCCCGCATCGAAGCCCGCGCGGCTGCGCGCCGCCCAGCGCATCGAGCGTTCCATGCTCGCCCCGGCGCGCTTCGCATCGACCCCGGCGGGCGGGCATTCGTCGAACGCCATGACGATATCGCTGCCCAGTAACCGCTGAATCTCCATCGAGCGCTCGGGCGTCAGCAGATGGCGCGATCCGTCGAGATGGCTCTTGAACGCGACCCCCTCCTCGCTCTGTTTGGTCAGCGCGGAGAGGCTCATCACCTGATAGCCGCCGCTGTCGGTCAGGATCGGGCGGTCCCAGCCCATGAAGGCGTGCAGCCCGCCCAGGCGTACCATGCGCTCGGCGCCTGGACGCAGCATCAGATGATAGGTGTTGCCCAGGATGATGTCGGCGCCGGTGGCGCGCACCTCGGCCGGACGCATCGCCTTCACCGTCGCCGCGGTGCCGACGGGCATGAAGGCGGGGGTGCGGATCTCGCCGCGCGTCATGCGGATGACGCCGGTACGCGCCGCGCCGTCGGTCGCGGCGAGCCGGAATGCGAATCTGTCGGTCATGGCGCGCGCCTATGGGCGGAGCGGCGCGGAAAGTCGAGATGGCGGGAATAAAGCCCCTCCTCTGAAGAGGCGGGGATAGCTTGTCCTACTCCCGCTCATCCTCGCTCGACGGCTCATCGGCGGCCGCCTTGACCTTTTCCTTCGGCTTCTCCTTCTCGAAGATGGCGAGCAGTTCCTTTTTCTCCGCCTCCGACAAATCCTTCTCGGCCGCGGGGAACATCCCTTCCTCTTCCTCGTCGATATGGTGGATGTACCGATCCTTCATCGTGCGGAAACGGGTCGGCCAGCCGGTCGAGGCCCATCTCGTAGAGTTCGGTCGGCAATTTGCGGTGGCGATCATGATCGGCCTTGAGCCACGCGAAGATTCTCGTCTGGGCTGTACTCTGCCTCATCCTGGAAAAGGGGTCGGAGGTCAGAACGGACGGCCGCCGCGGCGATTCCGTCAGGCGGCCTTCCAGTCGCTCGTCGTCGTGAAGGTCGGCAGCGTCATCGCCGAGGTTTGCTGCGCCGCCGCCGCGATCAGATAGGGTGAGACGCGGTGGCGCGTGCACAGGCCGCCGTTGCCGTCGCTGACCAGCGGGATTTCGAATTCGACCCCCTGCTGGTGATTCATCGAGCGGCGCACGATCGCGGTGACGAGCTGCCCCTCGCCGAAATCGATGACGAAGCGCGTCCCGACGGGCACGTCGAGCAGCCCTTCGATGAAGGCGCCGCTCGCCGATAGGTTGCGCATCACGACGCCATAGCGGTGGTTGTCGTGGATCGCCGCGACCTTGCGGAACAGCGAGACGCGGTCGGTACGCTGCTTCGCCGGCCCCGCTGGCTTGATCGACCACGATCCCGCCTCGGCGCGTTCGACCAGTTCGGCCTGCGGCACCGGCTGGCTGTAGACGAAGCCCTGCACATGGCTGACGTTGAGCTTGCGGATCAGGTCGAGCTGGTCCAGCGACTCGATGCCCTCTGCGGTCGTCTCCATCTCCAGCGCCTCGGCGAGCGCGACGATCGCGGCGATGATCGCGCCGTTGCGCGACCCCTGCACCGTCGCCCCGCGCACGAAGCTCTGGTCGATCTTGATCTTGTCGAACGGTGCCGACTGCAGATAGCCGAGCGACGAATAGCCGGTGCCGAAATCGTCGAGCGCGAGCCGCACGCCAAGGCCCTTGAGCGCCTTGAACATGCGCGCGGTCTCGTTCGAATCGCCCAGAAACACGCTTTCGGTGATCTCGAGCTCGAGCCGGTCGGGGGCGAGCCCCGTCGTTGCGAGCGCGTTAGCCACGATCTTCGGCAGTTCCTCGTTGGCGAACTGAATCGGCGAGACATTGACCGCGACGCGCAGCTTGCTCGGCCAGCGCGCGGCCTCTTCGCACGCCCGGCGCAGTACCCATTCGCCGATCGGCCAGATCAGATTGGCTTCCTCGGCGATCGGCACGAAGATGGAAGGCGAGATGGCGCCGCGTTCGGGATGGTTCCAGCGGATCAGCGCCTCGACCCCGGTGACCATGTTGGTCTTGGCATTCACGATCGGCTGATAGTTGAGCTCCATCTGCCCGCGCGCCAGCGCGTCGCGCAGATCCTCTTCCAGGACGCGACGATCCTCGGCTGCCTGATGCAGGTCGCTTGAATAGAAGCGGAAACGGCCGCGGCCGCTCCCCTTGGCAGCATAAAGGGCAAGGTCGGCGTTGCGGACCAGGTCGTCGCTCGTCATGCCGTCGAAGGGCGCGATCGCGACCCCGACCGACGCGCCGATGATACAGCGGCTGCCCTCGACCGAATAGGGTTGCGACAGGCTGGCGATGATGTCGCGCGCCAGGTCGCCCAGTTTGCCGCGATCCTCCTGGTCGGGAAGGATGATCTGGAATTCGTCGCCGCCGAGGCGACTGACCATCTCCTTGTCGCCGACGATCTTCAGCAATCGCTCGGCGACCTGCTTCAGCAGCGCGTCGCCCGCCGGGTGGCCGAGCGTGTCGTTGACCTGCTTGAAGCGGTCGAGGTCGAGCAGCATGATCGCGCACGACCGCTGCTGCTGGGTGAAGGCGGCGAGCGTCGTGTCGAGCTTTTTCGAGATGTGGAAGCGGTTGGCGAGGCCGGTCAGCGAATCGTAGAGCGCGAGCCGCGATGCGTCTTCGGCCGACTGGCGCTGCGCCGTGATGTCGGCACCGCTGCCGCGATAGCCGGCAAACCGGCCGCCGGTGTCGACCTGCGGACGCCCCGAAATCGCCCACCAGCGCGTTTCGCCCTCCACCGCCGCGCGCAGCGGCAGCTCGTCGAACTTCGACTGGCGCATCAGCAGGAAGGGCAGGCTGCGCTGGCGCTCGTCCTGCCCATCGGCCGGCTGGAACAGGTCGGTGAAGACGGTGCCCAGCAACTCGCCGCCGCTCCGCCCCATCAGCGCCGCCACCGCCTCGCTGATATAGGTCAGCCGCCCGTCGGCATCGGTGGACCAGAACCAGCCGCGGCCGCTTTCCTCGTAATTGCGCAGCAGCAGTAGCGCCTCGCGTGTCTGGAGTGCCGCGGGCACCGGACCGCGCACCTTGCCGATGCGCGAGCCGATCCGGCCCAGAAGGCCGCGCTGCGTCTCGTCATGGACGGCTTCCCCCTGGCCGTCGGCATCGATGCGTGATGGCATGTCCATCCAAGAAACTCTTACTGGCCCCCGAAGATGGGCCTACGCATGGACCGCAATGCCTTGCAATCGGGTAAAGACGAACGCCGAAAACGGCGAAGCTGTCCCATTCAGGGAAGCAGCAGGCTCGCGTCGCCATAGCTGTAGAAGCGGTAACCCTGCGCGATTGCATGGGCATAGGCCGCCTGCATCGCCTCCAGCCCCATCAGCGCGCTGACCAGCATGAACAGCGTCGAGCGCGGCAAATGGAAATTGGTCATCAGCCCGTCGATCGCGCGAAACCGATAGCCCGGCGTGATGAAGATCGACGTGTCGCCCGCGAAGGGCGCGATGGTGCCGTCGGCGCGCGCCGCGCTTTCCAGCAGGCGGAGGCTGGTCGTGCCGACCGCGATCACCCGTCCCCCCGCGACGCGCAGCGCATTGAGGCGGTCGGCGGTATCGGGCTCGATCCGGCCCCATTCGGCGTGCATGACATGATCGTCGGTGTCGTCCGCCTTCACCGGCAGGAAGGTGCCGGCGCCGACATGGAGGGTCAGCGTTTCGCATCGGATCCCGGCTGCGGCGATCGCCTCCAGCAGTGCGGGCGTGAAATGCAGCGCCGCGGTGGGGGCGGCGACGGCGCCGTCCTTTTTCGCGAACATCGTCTGATAGTCGCTGCGGTCGGCCTCGTCGGTCGGACGCTTGCCCGCAATATAGGGCGGCAGCGGCATGCGGCCCGCGCGTTCGAGCAACAGCTCGACCGGCTCGTCCCCCGCAAAGGCGAGGACGAAGCTGCCGTCCGCGAGCCGCTCCTCGGCCAGCGCCTCGACCCCCGCGCCGAAATCGACCGTCTCGCCGACCCGCAGCCGCTTGGCGTTGCGGACGAACGCCTGCCAGCGGCGCAGGTCGATGCGCTTGTGGAGCGTCGCGCCGATGCTCGCCTCCCCCCGCCGCCCTTCGAGCTGCGCGGGGATCACCCGCGTATCGTTGAAGACGAGGCAATCGCCCGCGCGCAGCCGCTGCGGCAGGTCGCGCACGCCCGCATCGCCGACCGCCCCACCCTCGACGACAAGCATCCGCGCGGCATCGCGCGGCCGCGCGGGGCGCAGCGCGATCCGTTCGGGCGGCAGGTGGAAATCGAACGCATCGACGCGCATCGGCAGAGTCCGTTTTGTCGATTGAACCGAAGCCCGGAGCCTGTCGAAGGGCGTCTATCCACGATAAGCGCCCTTCGACAGGCTCAGGGCTTCGGTGATATTCGATTCCCTTTCCGCAAGGCGGCACCGGAGAGCGCCGTCGCCCGCTCAGGGCATCGGGGCGTTCAGATCGTCGGCGGTGATCTCAGGCGCGGCCGGCTTGTCCTCGACCAGCAGCGACGCAGGCGGGACCGGCTTGTTGTCGGCCGCGACCGACACCTGCACCATGCGCGACATCACCGCGGGCGGCTCGCCCTTGTGGATCGCATCGACAAACTGCATCCCCGACACGACACGTCCGAACACCGTATAGCGGTGATCGAGGCTGAAACGCGGCTGCAGCATGATGAAGAACTGGCTGTTCGCGCTGTCGGGGCTGTCGGCGCGCGCCATCGCCACGGTGCCGCGCAGGTGCGGCCGGTCGTTGAACTCGGCCTTCAGGTCGGGAAGATCGGACCCGCCCTGGCCGGTCGCGGTCGGGTCGCCCGTCTGCGCCATGAAGCCGTCGATCACGCGGTGGAACTTGACCCCGTTATAGAAGCCCGCGCGCGCGAGCTGCTTGACGCGCTCGACATGGTGCGGCGCGACATCGGGATAGAGCTGGATCACCACCCGACCGCCGGTCGAGAGGTCGAGATTGAGCATATATTCGGGGTTGCCCATATATTGCTCGGGCGTGATCGTCGGGGTCGCCGGCGCGACCTCGGTGGTCGCGGCCTCGGCGGCAGGCGCGTCGGCGGGCGGGGTCGCCGGCGGGGTTTCGGGGACTTCAGGCGGCGCCTCTACCGGGGGAGCGGTCGGCGCCTCCTCGGGCGTCGGCGGCGGAGAGGGAGGCGCCTCCTGCGCCACGGCAGCCGTCGCGATTCCCAGCGCCATCGCCGTCAGGACCAGGGGGCGGAAGGTGAATGTCATACTCGATCGGCCTTTGCGAATGAATCCGGTTTGCGCCCCGTCGGCGCGACCTAGCGGGAAAAAGCTGAACGCTCAATGATTGCGGTCAACGCTCGCCTTGACGCAAGCCCCTTTCGGCGATGCGGCTCTCCACCGCCTCGCGGACGGCGGGGGTGACGAACTTGTGGATCTCGCCGCCGAAGATCGCGATCTCCTTGACCAGCCGCGATGCGATGGGCTGCAACCCCACGTCGGCCATCAGGAACACCGTTTCGATCCGGTCGTTGAGCTGCTGGTTCATTCCCGCCATCTGATATTCATATTCGAAGTCGGCGACTGCGCGCAGCCCGCGGACGATGACGCTCGCTCCCTCGCGCTCGGCGAAATCCATCAGCAGCGAATTGAAGCCGACGACGCGGATGTCGCCGTCGATCGCGCCGACCTCGTTCCGCACCATCGCGATGCGCTCGTCGTCGTCGAACAGCGGCGACTTGGCGATATTGGTCGTCACCCCGATGACCAGCCGGTCGACCAGCTTCGCGCCGCGGCGGATGATGTCCATATGCCCCAGCGTGATCGGATCGAATGTTCCGGGATAAACCCCAATACGCATCAACGGTCCCTTTCCACGACATAGCGCGCGATCGCGCGCAGCAGCGCCGCCTCTTCGCCGAAGGCAGCGAGATGGCCGATGGCCTGATCGACCAGCGCCGCCGCCTGCTCGCGCGCCCGCGCGATGCCCATCAGCGTGACGAAGGTCGCCTTGCCCGCGGCATCGTCCTTGTGCAGCGCCTTGCCGGCCACCGCTTCGTCGCCCTCGACGTCCAATATGTCGTCGGCGATCTGGAAGGCGAGGCCGATGTCGCGAGCATAGGCACGCAGCGGACCGCGCCCCTCGGCCGGGATGCGCGCGAGGATCGCGCCCGCCTCGACCGAAAAGCCGATCAGCGCCCCGGTCTTGAGCTGTTGCAGCCGCGTCACGGTCGGCAGGTCGAAATCGGCGGTCTCGGCGGCGAGGTCCATCATCTGCCCGCCCGCCATGCCCGCCGGCCCCGCGGCGCGCGCCAGTTCGCGGACCAGTTCGCTGCGCACGAAGGGATCGGTATGGGTCGCGGGGTCGACCAACCATTCGAAGGCGAGCGCGTGGAGCGAATCGCCCGCGAGCACCGCGGTCGCCTCGTCGAACGCGCGGTGCACCGTCGGCTTGCCGCGCCGCATGTCGTCGTCGTCCATGCAGGGCAGATCGTCGTGGATCAGCGAATAGACATGCATCGCCTCGACCGCCGCGCCGGCGCGCAGGCTGAGCGCGCAGTCGACGTGGAAGAGGTCGCCGGCGGCGCGGACGAGCAGCGGCCGCAGCCGCTTGCCGCCGCCGATCGCAGCGTGGCGCATCGCCTGATAGAGCCGGCCGCGCGGGTCGGCGGGCAGCGCGAGCCACTGGTCGAACAGGCGGTCGATGCCGAGCGCAACCTCCTCCTGCGCGGCGCGCAGCAACGCCGCCTCCTTCGCATCGCTCTCGACGAGCGCCGGCACGGCTCAGCCTTCGCCGAAGGGCGCGGTTCCCGACGGCTGGCCGTCGGCGCCGAGGCTGACCTGCTCGATCCGCGCCTGCGCCGCGGCGAGGCGCGCCTCGCAATGCGCGCGCAGCGCATGGCCGCGCTCGTAAAGGGCTACCGATTCCTCAAGGCTGACGTCGCCGCTTTCGAGCCGCCGGACGATGGTTTCGAGCTCGCCCATCGCGGCCTCGAACGACAGCGAGGCGATGGCCGGGCCTGCGGCGGGCGCGGCGGCGGGTTCGGGGGTGTCCGTCATGGCGCCTGCTTTGGCCTCTTCGCCCCCATGCGGTCAAGCTTGACGTCGCCCCGCGCCGCTCTAGCATCGCGCCATGTTCGTCGGTCACTTCGCCCCGGCGCTGATCGCCGCAACCCGCCCCCACGCCGCCGGGCTGGGCACCCTGTTCGTCGCTGCGCAGATCGTCGACATCGGCTTCGCGGCGCTGCTGATCCCGGGCATAGAGGCGATGCGGATCGCCCCCGGCATCACCGCGATGAACCCGATGGACCTCTATCACATGCCCTATACGCACAGCCTGCTTGGCGCCGCGTTGTGGGCCACGCTCTTCGCCGCGCTGGTCGGTTTCGTAACACGGCGGCGGGCGGCGGCGGTCGGCGCGGGACTCGTCGTCCTGTCGCACTGGCTGCTCGACCTGATCGTCCATATCCCGGACCTGACCCTGTTCGGCGCCCCGCCGAAGCTGGGGCTGGGGCTGTGGAATCACCCGCTGATCGAAATGCCGCTCGAAATCGCGCTGACCGGCGGCGCGCTCCTCTATTATGCGGCGCGGACGCGGGCGCCCTCAGGCCATCTTCGGTTGTGGGTGCTGGCAGGGCTGCTTGCGCTGTTCCAGGCCATCGACTGGTTCGGTCCGAAACAGCCCGCCTATTCGCTCGCCATCCCTGCGACGATGCTCTTCGCCTATGCACTGCTCGCGCTGGCGGCATGGTGGGCGGGACGCGACCGCGCGCCGGCGGCCGCTTGAGCCCGGCGATCGGACGCCCCCACCCCAAAAAGGGCTCATGGGGTCTGTTCCTATCGCGCGCGCAGGGCTAAAGGCGCGCCATGACTCAGCCCAGCTCCGCCATCACCCCCGAAATCGTCGCCGACCACGGCCTTTCGCCCGAGGAATATGATCGCGTCCTGAACGCCATCGGGCGCGAGCCGAACCTCGTCGAACTCGGTATCTTCTCGGTCATGTGGTCCGAGCATTGCAGCTATAAAAGTTCGCGCATCCATCTGAAGAAGCTGCCGACCGAGGCGCCGTGGGTGATCTGCGGCCCCGGCGAGAATGCCGGCGTCATCGACATCGGCGAAGGCCCTGACGGCAAGAAGCTCGCCGCCATCTTCAAGATGGAGAGCCACAACCACCCCTCGTATATCGAACCCTATCAGGGCGCGGCGACCGGGGTGGGCGGCATTTTGCGCGACGTGTTCACCATGGGCGCCCGCCCGGTCGCCAACCTCAACGCCCTGCGCTTCGGCCGCCCCGACCATCCGAAGATGAAGCATCTGATCTCGGGCGTCGTCCACGGCATCGGCGGCTACGGCAATTGCGTCGGCGTCCCCACGGTCGGCGGCGAGGTCAATTTCCACAAGGCCTATGACGGCAACATCCTGGTCAACGCGATGACGGTCGGCGTCGCCGAGCAGGACAAGATATTTTACTCCGCCGCATCGGGCGTCGGCAATCCGATCGTCTATGTCGGCTCGAAAACCGGCCGCGACGGCATCCACGGCGCGACCATGGCGAGCGCGGACTTCGGCGAGGATGCCGAGGAGAAGCGCCCGACCGTGCAGGTCGGCGACCCCTTCACCGAAAAGCTGCTGATCGAGGCGTGTCTCGAACTGATGGCGTCGGACGCGATCGTCGCGATTCAGGACATGGGCGCCGCGGGCCTTACCTCTTCCTCGGTCGAGATGGCGTCGAAGGGCGGCGTCGGCCTCCACCTCCGGATGGACGACGTGCCGCAGCGCGAGACCGGCATGACGGCTTACGAGATGATGCTGTCGGAAAGCCAGGAACGCATGCTGATGGTCCTGAAGCCCGGCAAGGAGGCCTTCGCCAAGGCGATCTTCGAGAAATGGGAGCTCGACTTCGCGGTCATCGGCACCGTCACCGACACCGGCCGCATGGTGCTCGAACATCATGGCGAGATCGTCTGCGATATCCCGCTCGCCCCCCTCGCCGACGACGCGCCGCTCTATGACCGCCCGCACGTCCCGACCCCCAAGGCCGCGCCGCTGACCAACGTGCCCGAGACACAGGACGTCGCCGCCGACCTCAAGGTGCTGATGGGCACCCCCGACATCGCCAGCCGCCGCTGGATCTGGGAACAATATGACAGCCAGGTCGGCGCCGACACGGTGCAGACCGGGGGCGACGCCGCGCTCGTCCGCATCCACGGCACGGGCCGGGCGCTCGCGATGACCACCGACTGCACCCCGCGCTATTGCTACGCCGACCCGGTCGAAGGCGGCAAGCAGGCGGTCGCCGAGACGTGGCGCAACATCACCGCGGTCGGCGCCACGCCGCTCGCGATCACCAACTGCCTCAACTTCGCGAACCCGCAGCGCCCCGAGATCATGGGGCAAATCACCGGCTGCCTCGACGGGATGGGCCAGGCGTGCCGCGCGCTCGACTATCCGATCGTGTCGGGCAACGTCAGCCTCTACAACGAGTCCAAGGCAACCGGCGGCGGCAGCGCGATCCTGCCCACGCCCGCGATTGGCGGCGTCGGCGTGATCGAAGACCTTACCAAGGCGGTCGGCATCGGCTTCCAACGTACCGGCGACATCGTACTGGCCGTTGGGGAACGCATGGGTCACCTCGGCCAGTCGATGTGGCTGCGCGAAATCCATGGTCGCGAGGAAGGCCCGCCGCCGCCCGTCGACCCGAAAGCCGAAAAGCGCACCGGCGATTTCATCCGCGGCGCGATCAGCGCCGGCTGGATCACGGCATGCCACGACGTCTCCGACGGCGGCGTCGCGGTCGCGCTCGCCGAAATGGCGCTCAAGTCGAACATCGGCGTGCTCGTCAGCGAGGAACAGCCCTTCGGCATCGCCGAAAGCTTCTTCGGCGAGGACCAGGGTCTTTATCTGGTCACCGTCTGCGACACCTGTCTCGCCGACTTCCTCGACGCCGCGAACCGCGCCGACGTTCCGGTCGACCCGCTCGGCCGCACGATCAAGGACCGCATCGTCTTCGAACTGCCCGAGAGCGATCATCAGGTCACGCTCGCCGAGCTGCGCGAGGCGCATGAGGGCTTTTTCCCGGCGCTGATGGGGGCCGACGCGGCGCTCGCATGATGCGCGGCGCGCTGACCGCCCTCTCCCTGCTCGCGCTCGGGGCGCCGGCTTGGGCCGCACCGCTGGTCGTAACGGCGCCGCAGCAAGCGCCCGCCGGTCACGACCGGCCGCGTATCTTTCTGGGCGGCAGCATCGACATGGGCCGCGCCGCCGACTGGCAGGCCGATCTGACCCGGACGCTCGGCGACCTCGACGTCGTGATCCTCAATCCGCGGCGGCCCGACTGGAACCCGGAGTGGAAGCCGGTCGCCGAGGAACCCGAATTCCGCCGCCAGGTCGAATGGGAACTGGCGGCGCTCGAATCGGCCGACATCATCGTCATGGTTCTCGCGCCGGGGTCGCAAAGCCCGATCAGCCTGCTCGAAACGGGGTTGCATGCGCGCGGCGGAAAGCTGATCCTGCTCTGCCCCGAAGGCTTCTGGCGCAAGGGCAATGTCGATATCACCGCCGAACGCTATGGTATCGAACAGGTCGCGACGATGGACGAACTCGCCGCGGCGGTGCGGCGCCGGGTGGCGGACTGGACGGTGCCGGAGACGTCCCCGCAGGAGTGACGGACGATGAGCCTATATGTCGGAATCGGCGGCTGGACCTATGAGCCGTGGCGCGGAACCTTCTATCCGCCGAAGCACCCGCAGAAGCGCGAGCTGGACTATGCCGGTCAGCATCTGACGGGCATCGAGATCAACGGCACCTATTACGGCAGCCAGAAGCCCGAAAGCTTTGCCAATTGGGCGGCCTCGGTGCCCGACGACTTCCGCTTCAGCGTCAAGGCGTCGCGCTTCGCGACCAACCGCAAGGTGCTGGCCGACGGCGCCGCGTCGGTCGAGAAATTCCTGACGCAGGGACTGACGCGGCTCGGCGACCGGCTCGGACCGATCCTGTGGCAGTTCATGGCGACGAAGACATTCGAGCGTGACGATTTCGCCGCCTTCCTCGACCTGCTTCCCGAGGCGCAGGACGGGCTGCCGCTACGCCATGCGCTTGAGGTGCGGCACGAAAGCTTCCGCGACCCCGCCTTCGTCGACCTCGCGCGCGAGCGGAACATGGCTATCGTCTTCGCCGACAGCGATGAGTTTCCGTGCATCGACGAGCAGACCGCCGACTTCACCTATGCGCGCCTGCAACGCAGCCGGGAGGATGTCGAAACCGGCTATGACGGCAAGGCGCTCGACCATTGGGCCGACCGCGCGCGCGGCTGGGCGAAGGGCGGCCGCGACGTCTATCTCTTCTTCATCGCGGGCGCGAAGGTGCGCAATCCCGCCGCGGCGCAGGCGTTGATCGCGAAATTGGGTGAATGACGGCGGCCGCCGTCAGGCCGCCTGCGCCAGCTCCGGCTGTACCGCCGCCGCCTCGGCCGCCTTGGTGCCGAGCAGGTCATAGGGATCGATCCCGTCGGCGCGCATCATCGCGTGGACCTGCTTGTACACCGTCGGTTCGGCGATCCCCAGCCGCGCGCGCGCCGCATCGAGCGGCTCGGCGAGCAGCGTCTCGATATTCTGGTGCGCGATCTGCTGCGCGACGCGGCCGATGCGCTGGCCTTCACGAACCGCCCCATAGATGGGATAGCGGCGGCCGAAGCCCTTGCGGATTTCGCGCGCGCCGGCCCAGGCGATGAACAAGGTGCCCCAGCTCGGCGTCTGGCTGTAGGAGAAGGCGAGCACGCATTGCTCGCCGAGCGCGTCGCGGCCGTAGCCGGTCAGGATGTGGAACAGGTCGTGCGTGTCGCGTAGCCGGTTGCCATACAGCTCCAGCATGTCGTCATGGCTCGGCTTGCCGCGGCGGAACTTCAGCGATTCGTCGACCAGCCCCTGCGCGGTCAGCCCCTCGCGTTCCATGAAGTCGACATAGACGCGGCCAACGCTGCCCTCGGGCAGGCGGCGCAGCGCGTCATGATCGTCGAGCAGCGCGGGCAGATAGGGGCGCTCGGCGAGTACGCGGCGGCCCTCGGGCGTCGTGAAGAACCGCTCGACCGAGCGGCCGAAGCGCTTGTCGCGCAGCGCGTCGATGATGTGGAACACCTGTTCGGTGTCCTCTTTGTCGGCGATCAGCCTGCGGAAATGATGCAGCGCCCTGAACGGACGGAATCCCGCATCGGTGCGATCGGGGTGGGAGAGCGGCAGCGTGGTCATGTCGGGTCTCGCTGAGAATCGATGTCGGGTCCAATTTAGCACTACTGACACAAATGTCAATACTGCATCGCGCTGGCCACTCCCTCCTCGTCACCCGGACTTGATCGGCGCTTATCCCTTTCGCATCCGTAATCCCGTCATTGCGAGCGGAGCGAAGCAATCCAGAGTGCGCGCAAACCGCTCTGGATTGCTTCCCCCGGCTTTCGCCGGCGTCGCAATGACGAAGTAAGGAGGCTTGCGGATGCCAAGGGTATAATTGCCGACTTGATCCGGGGCGACAATGCTCTTCGAACCTGTCACCACCTCGCGCTGGACGCCGCTGCCCATCCACCGTATCACCCCCATAAGACAGCAAGGGGCAGGCCATGAACGCGGCGACGAACCAGCGCTTCGAAAGCCTCGACGCGATCCGGGGCGTCGCGGTGATGGGCATATTGGCGATGAACATCGTCGCCTTCGCCCTGCCCTTTTCGGCCTATTCGAACCCCGCCGCCGGCGGCCCGCCCGCGTCGGCCGACCTCGCGACCTGGGTCTTCGACTTCGTCTTCGTCGATTCGAAGATGCGCGGACTCTTCTCGCTGCTGTTCGGCGCCAGCACGCTGCTGGTCATCGAACGCGCCGCGGCGCAGGGGCGCAGCCCGGCGGCGGCGCATTATGCCCGCATGATATGGCTGGCGCTGTTCGGTCTCGCGCATTTCTACCTGATCTGGTTCGGCGACATCCTGTTCCTCTATGCGATGTGCGGGCTGCTGCTCTTTCTCTTCCGCAACCTGTCCATCAAGGCGCTGCTCTGGTGGGCGGCGGGCTTTTTCTTGCTCGATTTCGCGCTCTTCTTCGGCCTGTGGAGCGGACTAGTGGCGGCGGCGAGCGGCGCCGCGCCCGACATGCAGGACGCGCTGACGCAGATTCACGAAGAGATGGGCGCGGATTCGCCGACCTATGCACAGCAGGTCGCGCTGCACCTCGGCCGCTATGCCGACCTCCTCGCCTATCGGACGACCGAGCAACTGGACGAGCCGGTGCAGGGCGTGTTGGTCATGCTGTGGGAGACGATGGGGCTGATGCTGACCGGCATGGCGCTGTTCAGGGCGCATATGCTGACCGGCGAATGGCCCGTCGCGCGCTATCGCAAATGGGCGATCGTCAGCTTCACCGTCACGATCCCGCCGCTCGCCGCGCTGGCCGCGTGGCAGATCGGCGCGGGCTTCGACGCCGTGACCGTGTTCGGCGCGACGGCGGCGCTGTCGCTGCCCTTCGACCTCGTCATGACGCTCGGCTGGGCGGCGCTGATCCTGTGGCTGATCGCGGTCACGGCGAGCGACGCGGCGCGCGCGCGGCTCGCGGCGGCGGGGCGCATGGCCTTCACCAATTATCTGATGACCTCAATCGTCATGACGACGATCTTCTACGGCTATGGCCTCGGCCTGTTCGGCAGCGTCGGCCGCGCAGCGCTCTATCTCTTCTGCTTCGGCATGTGGGCGGCGATGCTGCTGTGGTCGAAGCCGTGGCTCGACCGCTTCCACTACGGCCCGTTCGAATGGCTGTGGCGCAGCCTCGCACGGGCCAGGCCGCAGCCGATGCGGCGGCGCTATTAGCTGACGGCGTTGCCGAAGCTGGGGCGGCGGCGGACCAGCGGGTTTGCCTCGCGCTCCAGTGCCGACAGCGTCGTTTCGAACAGCGGACGCAGCTCGACGACGCGCGGCAGATATTCCTCGGGGCTGACCTGGCTTTCGACGCAGCGGCGCGCGAACATCTCGATATCCTCTGCCAGCGCGCCCAGCTTTTCGGCGCCGAACTGGCGCGCCTCGCTCTTCAGCGTGTGCGCGGGCATGACGAGACCGCGGGCATCGCGAGCGCGCATCGCCTCTTCGATCGCCGCCACCGACTTGACGCCATCCTCGCGAAAATAGCCGAGAATGCGCACGAAAGCGGCGCCCAATTGGGTGCGCGTCGCGCGGAATTCATCCCAATCGACCAGGATCTCGTCCAATGTTCCGTTCCTTGGTGTTCGTTTTGGTCCTTGGTCCCTGCCATCCTCCATGACGAAGTTCGGTAAAAAAGCCGTTACGGCCCGATACCCGACCCTAAACGGGGCAGCTCGGGCTCAACGCCCGACCAGCCAGCGGTCCCCGGCCTCGGCCGCGAGCGTCCAGCCGCGCTCGGCGGCGAGCGCCGCGATCTCACGCGCCGCCTGCGGATCGTCGGCGATCAGCCGTACGCGCGCCGCGCTCCGCATCGCGCGCGCAAGGCGTAGCGCGGGCCAGGGACAGCGCATCCCGCGCGCGTCGACGGTGACCGCCTCCGCCTCAATCGTCATAGGGATTGCGCGAATTACGGAAATTGATGCGGATCGGCACGCCCTGGAACCCCAGTTCCCGGCGCATCCCGTTGACCAGATAGCGATGATAGCTGGCCGGCAGCACGTCGGTACGGGTGCCGAAGATGACGAAGGTCGGCGGGCGGGTGCGCGCCTGCGTCATATAGCGCAGCTTGATCCGCTTGCCGCCGGGCGCCGGCGGCGGGTTGGCTGTGACCGCACCCTCGAACCAGCGGTTCAGCTTTGCGGTCGAGACGCGGCGCGTCCAGATGTCGCGCTGTTCGAAGGCGACGCGCACCAGCGTTTCGATCCCCTTGCCGGTCGCGCCCGAGATGCTGAGCAGCGGCACGCCCTTGATCTGCGACAGCCCGTCCTCGAGCGCCGCGCGCACGCCGTTGAACAGCGCGGAGGGCTCTTCCGCCACGTCCCATTTGTTGAGCGCGACGATCAGCGCGCGCCCTTCCTCCAGCACCTTGTCGGCGATGCGCAGGTCCTGCGCCTCCAGCCCCTTGGTCGCGTCGAGCAACAGCACGACGACCTCAGCGAAATCGACCGCGTGCAGCGCGTCGGCGACCGACAATTTCTCCAGCTTGTCCTGCACCTTGGCGCGCTTGCGCATCCCGGCGGTGTCGAAAAGCTGGATCGGATGGACCTCGCCGTCGCTTTCCCACTGCCAGTCGACGCGGATCGAATCGCGCGTGATCCCGGCCTCCGGCCCTGTAATCAGCCGATCCTCGCCGATCATGCGGTTGATGAGGGTCGACTTGCCGGCGTTGGGCCGCCCGACGATCGCCAGCTTGAGCGGGCCGAGCGCCTCTTCCTCGTCACTCTCCGCCGCTGCCTCGTCCGCGTCCATGAAGGGCTCGACGATCGGGCGAAGCGCGTCGAACAGCTCGACCAGCCCCTCGCCATGTTCGGCGCTGAGCGCGAGCGGATTGTCGAAGCCGAGCGCATAGGATTCCATCAGCCCCGCCTCGCCCTGCTTGCCCTCGGCCTTGTTGACGCAGAGGATGATCGGCGTGTCCTCGCTGCGCAGCCAGCGCGCGATCTCCTCGTCGAGCGGGGTGACGCCGGCGCGCGCGTCGATCAGGAACAGCGCCGCGTCGGCCTCACGCACCGCTTTTTCGGTCTGCGCGCGCATCCGACCCGGCAGCGTCGCCGCGTCCTGGTCCTCGAACCCCGCGGTGTCGACGATGCGAAAGGTCAGGCCGAGCAGTTCGCCGTCGCCCTCGCGCCGGTCGCGCGTCACCCCCGGCTGGTCGTCGACAAGCGCGAGCCGCTTGCCGACGAGCCGGTTGAACAAGGTCGATTTGCCGACATTGGGCCGGCCGACAATGGCGATCGTCGCGGACCGCGCCATGCTTTTATCCTATCGTCCGAAGCCGCCGGAAAGCGGCCCGCCCTGTTACCGCCAGGCGGTGATGCGCCCGTCGTCCGCCAATATGTAAAGCGTCTGGTTCGCGACCACCGGCGTCTGCGACAGCGGCGCCTTCAGGTCGGTCGTCGTCAGTACCGATCCGTCGGTCGGCGATATTTCGGCGAGTTCGCCAAGGCTGTTCACCGCGATCAGACGGCCACCCGCGAGGACCGGTCCCGTCCAGCGGACCGGATCCTTCTTCGTCTTTTCCTTTTCGACGCGATAGCGGCGAAGCTGCTGGATCCAGCGAATCTTGCCCGACGCGCGCGCGACGCACAGCAGCTTCGCATCGTCGGTGATCGCGAACACCCATTCGCCGACCACATAGGGCGTCGAAATGCCCGCGATCGAGATTTCCCAGCTCCGAAGGCCGGTGTTGAGTTCATAGCTCGCCATGCGGCCGCCCTGGCCCAGGGCAAAGACGCGGCCGCGGTCGATCACCGGATCGGCGTCGACGTCGGTCAGGGTGGAGACCGAAAGCGCCATCGAGGTGCGGGCGAGCGCATCCTCCCACAGGTCGCGGCCATTCTCGTAGCGATAGGCCTGCACCTCGCCCGACGAAAAGCCGGCGACGATCGTCGCTTCGCCTGCCGCGGGCGACGCCGCGCCAAACACGCTGCCCGATTCGAGCGATGCCGTCGCCTGCCACAAGACCGCGCCGTTCGATGCGTTGAGCGCGAGAATCTGATTGTCCTGGGTGATGACATAGACGCCGCCGAAAGCAATCGTCGGAGCCCCGCGCAGCGGGCCGGTCGGCTTGACCTTCCAGATCACCGATCCGTCCTTGGCATTGAGCGCCGCGACATCGCCGACGCCGCTCGTCGCATAGACAACGTCGCCGTCGATGCCGGCGCCGCCGCCGAACAGCGATTTCTTGAAATCCTTGCCCGTGCTGCCGATCGCCGTGCTCCACAGCTTGGCGCCGGTCTCGGCATTGAAGGCGGTCACGACCGCGTCGGTATCGACGACGACCAGCCGGTTGTCGGCGACCACCGGCGCAGCGCCCAGCCGCTGCGTCTTGGTGCTGCCGGCGATGCTGGCGCTCCAGATCTGGCTGCGCGACGCGGCGAGCGCCAGATGGCCCATCGATTTCGAGGCGTTGCCGCCCGATTGTGCCCAATCGGCGTTGGCGACCGCCGCGGGCAGCACAACCGCCGTTTCGGCAAGCGCGGGATCGACCTTGATGCTCGCATCGTTCGACAGGATCGACACCCGATCGCCGACGGTCGGAGTCTTGGGACCGCCGCCGCCCTTGAACACGCCGCAACCGGCGAGCGGCAGCGCGACGAGCGCCGCGGCCAACAAAAAACGCCTTTTCAGCATATTATTCGGATTCCTTGCTTGTCTTGGCGGCCGCTGCCTTGGGCGCGGCGCTGCCTGTCTTGTCCGCTTCGGCGCTTTCGTCCGCGCGGTCGGTGACGGCGTCGATGCCCAGCATCCCCGCCATCTGCACACTGCGCGACTGCAGCGACTTGGGAATATCGGGCAGCTTGGCGATGCGGCCATAGAGCGCGCCCGCCTGATCGAACTGGCCGAGCTGATAGTGCGCGATCGCGCTCAGTTCGGCGGCGCTCGGGAACCAGCTCGACGCCGGGTCTTTGGCCTCGACCAGCGGCTTCATCCGCGCGATCACCGCCTCGGGCTTCAGCGTGTCGAACTCGAATGCGGTCTGGCGCACCAGCGCCAGGTCGCGCAGCGACTGGTCGACCGACGTGTCGCCCGCCACCTTCGCCATCAGCGCCGCCGCCGCCTTCAGGTCGCCGGTCTGCGCCTTCATATTGGCCTGCTGGATCAGCGCGGCCGAGCGATAGGCGCCATTGTCCTCCGCGATGATCCTGTCCAGCGCTTCGGTCGCGGCCTTCGGCTGGCTGGTGTTCGCCTTGTCGAGCGCGGCGACCAGCGCCTCCGCCTGCTCGCCGCGATTGCCCTGATCGATATGCCTCCAGACCAGATAGCCGCCAAAGGCGATCAACGCGCCGATCACCGCAACGACGATCCACAGGCCGTAGGTCTTCCAGATCGATTCGAGCTGATCCTTGCGGACCGCCTCGTCGACCTCCTGAAGCAGGGCGGCATTGTTCGTCGGGCTCAGGGCCAATCAAACCTCCATCATGTCTTCCGGCTCCGGGCACAGCTCCCCGCCGGCCGCTTCCTTAGCGAGCATGCGGAAAAAGGCCAAGCGATTCACTTGACCCCGGCCGGCGCGGCACGATGGCCGTCAACCAGCGTAGATCTGATCCTCCGTCGGGAATGAACGGGACCTGACTTGCTCGGCATAGTCCTTGACCGCGCCATTGATGACGCCGGCCATGTCCTGGTACCGCTTCACGAATTTGGGCACCCGCTCGAACATGCCGAGCATGTCGTCGGTGACCAGAACCTGCCCGTCGCATTGCGCCGAGGCGCCGATGCCGATGGTCGGGCAGGCGACCTTCTGCGTGATCTCGATCGCGATCGATTCGAGCACGCCCTCGATGACGATCGCGAAGGCGCCGGCCTTGGCGACGGCGACCGCGTCCTCGACGATCGAGCGCGCTTCCTCCTCGCTCTTGCCGCGCACGCCATAGCCGCCCAGGATGTTGACCGCCTGCGGCGTCAGCCCGACATGGCCCATCACCGGGATGCCGCGCTGGGTCAGGAATTCGATCGTCGGCGCCAGCACCTTGCCCCCCTCGACCTTGACCGCTGCGGCGCCGGTTTCCTTGAGCAGGGTCGCGGCATTGTCGAACGCCCGTTCCGGGCTGCCTTCATAGCTGCCGAAGGGCATGTCGACGATCACCGCGGCGTGATAGGTGCCGCGCACCACCGCCGCGCCGTGCAGCGCCATCATCTCCATCGTCACGCCGACCGTGTGCGGCAGGCCATAGATGACCTGCGCCAGCGAATCGCCGACGAGCAGCATGTCGCAATGCGGATCGAGAAGCTGCGCCTGGCGCACCGTATAGGCGGTGAGCATCACCAGCGGCTCGCCCCCCTTGCGCTGCCGGATGCGCGGCACGGTCAGCCGCTTCATCGGTTGCGGCGTCGGATTGGCGCGGCTGGTCGAGGTGTCGAGGGTGAGGGTTTTGGGGAGAGTGGACATGGCGCGGGGGCTTAGCCCCGAATGTTGCAGCGCAAAAGCGGTTCCGTCCCTTGTGTCATGATTTTTTGACTGTATGTTAAAGTTATCTGACATTCAGGCATATGAAGCGGATAAATCAGGAGCAGACTCGTGGCGACACCGCCCTTCACCAACGACATCCGCACGCTGCGCTTCCTCGCCGGCAAAATGACGCAGGGCAAACTCGGCGACCGGGTTGGCGTGACCCGCCAGACGGTCGCGGCGATCGAGCAGGGCAAATATTCGCCCTCGCTCGAGGTCGCCTTTCGCATCGCCCGCGTCTTCGGCAAGCCGCTCGAAGCCGTATTCCAGTGGGACGCGGACCGGGATTGAAGCGACGCGCGGGGTAACGGGTTCGACGATCCTCCCCATCGCTGCGCGACAGGGAGGAATCCATTAGTCGCCGCCGCGTCCCGCCTCGGTCAGCGCCGCAAGCTGCTCGTCCGTCAGCACGACGTCCAGGCTCCCCATGATCTCGTCGAGCTGGCGCACGCTCGTCGCGCTGGCGATCGGCGCGGTGACGCCGGGCTGCGCCGCGACCCAGGCGAGCGCGATCTGCGACAGCGTCGCGCCGGTCTCCGCCGCGATGCCGTCCATCGCGGCGAGCACCGCCGGACCCCGGCCCGCCATATAGGCTTTCGCCTTATAGCCGCGCGCGCTCTGCCCCAGGTCGTCGGCGCCGCGATATTTGCCGGTCAGATAGCCCGCGGCGAGGCTGTAATAGGGGATGACCCCGATGCCCTCGGCGATGCACAGTTCCTGCAGCGGACCTTCATACTGGTCGCGGTGGAGCAGATTGAGCTCGGGCTGCATCACGGTGAAGCGCGGCAGCCGCGTCTCCGCCGACACGCGCAGCGCCTCGGCGAGCCGCTCGGCCGAATAATTGCTCGCACCGATCGCGCGCACCTGCCCCGCGTCGACCAGCTCGCCAAACGCGCCGAGCATTTCATCGAGCGGCACGTCGGGATCGTCCTTGTGCGCGAAATAAAGGTCGATGACATCGACCCCCAGGCGGTCGAGCGAGCCCTGTACCGCCGCGCGGATGCGGTCGGGTTTCAGGCCGCCCTCGCCCATTCCGACCTTGGTCGCGATCAGCACCCGGTCGCGCGCGCCGCTCGCCTTCAGCCATGCGCCCATCATCGCTTCGGATTCGCCGCCCGTGTGGCCCGGCACCCACGCCGAATAGACGTCGGCGGTATCGATCATGCCGCCACCATGTTCGACGAAGCGGTCGAGGATCGCGAAGCTCGCGGCGCGGTCCGCGGTCCACCCGAAGACATTGCCGCCGAGGACGAAGGGGCGGACGGCAAGGCCGCTGTCGCCCAGCGCGCGTTCGGTCATCGGGTTTCTCCTTGCTTCACCGCGGGCACGGCCTCGCGGGGATTGTCGCTGAACAGCCCGTCGATGCCCGCCGCCAGAAAGCTGCGGATCTCGGCGGCAAGATCGCCATGCCCGGCGGGGTTGATGCCACCCTTGTCGGCGAGCGGCAGGAAATAATTCTCGCGGCGGAAGGTCCAGGGATGCACCTTCAGCCCCGCGGCATGCGCGTCATGCACCAGACGCGTCGGTTCGCCCAGCGTTCCGAGCCGGCCGCGCGGGATGACCATATCCTTGTTCGGGCCGATGCCGTCGGCATAGGCGGCGACCGCCTTCAGCCCCTCGGGCGTCGCCATCGCGGCATAGCTGAGCGCCGGGTCGTCGGCCGGCCCGCCCTCGCCGTCGATGAGCTGGATCAGCGGCAGGTCGCTCTTCGCGCGAATGGCCTTCAGATTACCGACCTCGAAGCTCTGGATGAACACCGGCGCGGTGCGGCCGCGATAGCCGTATCGGGTTAGCAGCGCGAGCATGGGCGCCTCGTGCGGTAATCCGATCGACGCGAAATAGCTTGGATGCTTGGTCTCGGGATAGACGCCGACCGGGTGGGCGCGCCCCTTGTTGACGCGGGCGAGCAGGTCGAGAATCTCCTCGAAGGTCGGGATCTCGAACTTGCCGTCATTGGCAGTGCCGCGCAGCCGCGGGATACGCTCCTTCGCGCGCAGCGTCTTCAATTCGGAGAGGGTGAAATCCTCGGTGAACCAGCCCGTGACCGCCTTGCCGTCGATCGTCTTCGTCGTCTTTCGATTCGCATATTCGGGATGATCGGCGACGTCGGTGGTCTCCGAAATCTCATTCTCGTGCCGCGCGACGAGCACCCCGTCCCCGGTTAGCACCAGATCGGGTTCGATGAAATCGGCGTCCTGCTCGATCGCCAGTTCATAACTCGCAAGCGTATGCTCGGGCCGCTCGCCCGACGCGCCGCGATGCGCGATGACGATCGGCGGCCGGCCGTCGAGCGTGGACTCCGCCGCCATCGGCTCAGCCCCGCAGCCCGCTAGCGCCAGCAGCGCGAGCGACGCGGCGCGCCAGCGCTTCATGCCGCAAAGCGGGCCTGCCAGTCGCTCTCGGAAAATCCGACGCTGACGCCATCCGCCGCCTCGACCACCGGGCGGCGAATCATCGCCGGCTGGTCGAGCATCAGCGCCTTGGCCTTCGCCGCGTCGAGCCCCGCCTTGTCGGCATCGGGCAGCTTGCGGAAGGTCGTCCCGCTCTTGTTGAGCAGCCTGTCCCAGCCGACCGCGTCGATCCAGCTCTGCAATTTCGCGGGGTCAAGCCCGTCCTTGCGGAAATCGTGGAAGCGATAGGAAACGCCCGCGCCGTCAAGCCAGCGCCGCGCCTTCTTCACCGTATCGCAGTTCGGAATGCCATAGAGAGTCAGTGTCATCCATCGACTTTAGGAGAGCGGCGGCAGGTCGGCAATGCGCGTGTTGGCGCTCGCCAACTTGCCGCGCAGCGCGCGCGCGAAGCCCTGGTGCAGCGCCGCCGCGAGGTCGGGGTTGGCGGCGAGGAAGGTGCGCAGCGCCGCCGCGGGCACGAACCACAGCCGCGCGTTGGCGGTCAGCGTCACCGTGCCCGTCGCATGCGCGCCGTCGAGCACCGTCGCCTCGCCGATCAGCGCCCCGTCGGCGAGCGTGCCGACGTCCGCCCCGTCGCGCTGGATCAGTGCCCGCCCCTCGGCGAGGTAGAAGAGGCTGGGCGCCGCCTGATTCTCGCGGATCAGCACCTCGCCGCGCCGGGCCGAGATCCAGTGCCCCTGGTCGATCAGCCGCCGCGCGCTCGCGGCGCTGAGGCCGTCGAAATGCAGGCTGCGCAGCGCCAGTTCCTCGGGCGTGAAGCGGATGCCCGCATCGCGGTACCAGCCGCGCGCGGCGAGGACGAGGTGAAAGACGAAGATCGCCGCAAGCAGCGCGGTCGCCCCCAGGCTGCGCCAGCCGAAGATCGCGGCGGGCAGCGCCAGCAGCGCCGCGACCGCGATGCCGAGTCGTACCTGCTCGACGCGCGCGACGAATCCGGCCGCCAGAAGCGACACCAAGGCTGCGTAACCGAGCCATGCCGGGTCGAAATTCGCCATCGTCAATCGTTTCGCGTCGCGGTCCCTTGCTTAGAAGCCTAATCTTGCAAGGTTACCGATTACCGAATGCAGAGACGTTTCCCCGGCGCGCGTCCCTTGAAAACCTCCATAAAATTAGCAGTTTTGGGGTCCAAAGAAAAGCATAGGTGCGCGAAAGGCGCCGCAATGCTAATTTCCCCGTCCTTGCCTTGCCCGCCCTTTCGCGCCAAGGCAGCGCGCGACTCGCAGATTTTTGGACGATGAAGTTTCAAGAGATGACGCAGACCTGGCAACCGCATAGCTGGCGCTCGCACGAAGCGCGCCAGCTTCCCACCTACGCCGACGAGGCCGCGCTGGCCGCGGCGGAGCGCGAGCTCGCGGGCTATCCGCCGCTCGTCTTTGCCGGCGAGGCGCGCGACCTGACGAACGAGCTCGCCCGCGTCGCCGAGGGCAAGGCCTTTCTGCTTCAGGGTGGCGACTGCGCCGAGAGCTTTGCGGAATTCCATCCGAACAACATCCGCGACACCTTCCGCGTCCTGCTCCAGATGGCGGTGGTGCTGACCTTTGCGTCGAAAATGCCGGTGGTGAAGCTCGGCCGCATGGCGGGCCAGTTCGCCAAGCCGCGCTCGGCCGACATGGAGGAAGTGAACGGCACGTCGCTTCCCAGCTATCGCGGCGACATCATCAACGACATCGGCTTCGAGGCGGCAGGCCGCGAGCCCGACCCGAAGCGGATGGTCAAGGCCTACAACCAGTCGGCGGCGACGCTGAATCTGCTGCGCGCCTTCGCCAACGGCGGCTATGCGAACCTGCACCAGGTCAACGCCTGGACGCACGACTTCATGGACCGCAGCCCGTGGGCCAAGAAATATCAGGAAACCGCCGCGCGCATTTCCGAGGCGCTCGCCTTCATGGAAGCGTGCGGGGTGACACCGGACACCGTGCCGCAGATCAAGGGCACCAGCTTCTACACCAGCCACGAGGCGCTGCTGCTCCCCTATGAGCAGGCGCTGACCCGGCAGGACAGCCTGACCGGCGGCTGGTACGACACCTCGGGCCATATGCTGTGGGTCGGCGACCGCACCCGCTTCGAAGGCTCGGCGCACATCGAATATCTGCGCGGCATCGGCAATCCGGTCGGCATGAAATGCGGGCCGAGCCTCGAGCCCGACGTGCTGCTGCGCCTGCTCGACACGCTGAACCCCGGTCATGTGCCCGGCCGCATGACGCTCATCACCCGCTACGGCCACGACAAGATCGAGGCGCATCTGCCGAAGCTGGTGCGCGCGGTGAAGGAATCGGGCCATCCCGTCGTCTGGTCGTGCGACCCGATGCACGGCAACGTCATCAAGACCTCGACCGGTTACAAGACGCGGCCCTTCGAGCGCATCCTGGCCGAAGTGCGCGGTTTCTTCGCCGTCCACCGCGCCGAGGGCACGCACGGCGGCGGCATCCATATTGAGATGACCGGCCAGAACGTCACCGAATGCACCGGTGGCGCGATGGACGTGACCCAGATGGACCTCGCCGACCGCTACCACACCCACTGCGACCCGCGCCTCAACGCGGGGCAGTCGCTGGAGCTGGCGTTCCTGCTGGCGGAGATGCTCAACCAGGAAATGAACGAGCGGGCGAAGCAGGCGGCGTAAGCGCCTCTTCCATTCCGTCATTGCGAGCGAAGCGAAGCAATCCAGAGCGGTGCAAGGCCGCCCCTGGATTGCTTCGCTTCGCTCGCAATGACGAGAAACAGGACCTAAAGCGGCGTGCGTTAAATCTGCATCACCCTTTCTTCCGTTCGTGCTGACCCCGGATCAAGTCCGGGGGAAGCACCGTCCTTTTTCTTGCTACGCTTGAAAGAAAGAACAGCCCTTCGACAAGCTCAGGGCGAACGGGGATGAGTGATGCAGATTTACGGCACGCCGCTCTGGTCGGCCGTCCCCGTCCACCGTTTGGTATCAGCGAACGCGCGGCCCAGCGCGACGTGCAGGTCGGCGTCCTCCGCCGCGCCGCCCAGCGGCACCTTGTCCGAAAATTCGTCGGCCGGCCCGTGATAGTCGCTGCCCAGGAACGCCTCGAGCAACGGCATGTCGGAAAAGCTGCCCCCGACCATCAGCGACGGTACGCCCTTGGCGCCCAGCGCCCAGCCGTCCTGCCGCTGCGCGAAGGCATCGGCCTCGCCGTCCGCGTCGACCTTGCGGCCCAGCTTTGCCGCCACGCTGCGCACCATCGCGTCATAGGCGGGGCGGCCGCGGCCGATCGTCGCGACCGGCGTGCCGCGCGGCGAGATGGCGATGGTGTCGATGTTGAGCGCGACCGTGATATCCTCCAGAGGCAGCACCGGATGGTCGGCGAACCAGGTCGCGCCGAGCAGCCCCTTCTCCTCGGCGGTGGTCGCCATGAAATAGATGTCGCGGTCGGGCCGCGGGCCGCTCGCAAGGCGTTTCGCGACCTCGATCAGCACCGCGATGCCGCTCGCATTGTCGACCGCGCCGTTGCAGATGCGGTCGGCGTCGCCCTCCTCGCCGCAGATGCCGAGATGATCCCAATGGCCGAGGAACAGCACCGCCTTGCCGTCGGGCCGGGCGCCGGGCAGCTTCGCGATGACATTGTTGCTCGCGAAAGGACGGATTCGCGCCGTCGTCTCGATATCGGCGGTCACCGGCAACTCGGCGCCGCGATAGCCGGCGGCCTTCGCCGCCTCGCGCGCCGCAGCACCGTCCTGGCCGGCCCGGGCGAACAGCGCGTCGGCGGCTTCGAGCGACAGGAAGCCGCTGACCGACGGCGGGGCCTCGGCCGGATCGGCGAGGCGCACCGTCTTGCCGGCGACGGCATCGCGCAGCCGCGCCCAGGGAATTGCGTCGCCCGCGATCACCAGCACCCCCGCGGCGCCCGCATTGGCCAGCATCCGCCGCCGCTCGCGATAGCCCGGCAGCTTGGCGCCGAACGGCGCGTTGCCGTACAGCATGATCGCCAGCTTGCCGCGCACGTCGGTATTGACGTGGCCCGCGCCGTCGACGCCATAGCCGACGAAGACCGCCGGCGCGTCCCTCAGCGACACCGACGGATCGCGGCCGGCGACGATGACGCCATCCTCCTCCAACCGGATATCGCGGCCGCGGACCTTGAATGTCGCGCGGCTGGTCAGCGGTTCGCTCTCGACGAAAGGCACCGGCTGCAGCCACGGCGTCGCGCTGCCGGGCACGGGCTCGAGCCCCGCCTTCACCCATTCGCCGACGATATAGGCGATGGTCCGGTCCTCGCCCCCGGTGCCGGGCGCGCGACCTTCGAACGCATCGCTCGCCAGGATGCGGATATGACCCGCTAGCTCGGCCTCGGTCACCGGCGCGTCGCCGCCCTTGGCATGGGCGGCAGGAACCGCCAGCGCGGTCAGGAACAGGGCGGCCGCGGCGGCCGGAAAAAGACGGTTTCGCATGGGCCGGCCGCATGACATGCCCCGCCGGGCGAGGCAAGGCGTGTTCGTCGAACGACGAACGGCGGCGTCCGACCGGCATACCGCCCCCCCCAAATCCGTTCGTGCTGAGCCTGTCGACGCACCGTCCTTATTTTCACCGTTGACAGAACAAGCGGCCCTTCGACACGCTCAGGGCGAACGGGCTTGATTTTCGGCCGATCCCATTCGGACCGATCGATGACCCTATCGCCCCACCCCTGCCAGCAGCGCCTTGTCGAGAGCGCAGGCATGCGAGGCGGGGACATAGAGCAAGGAACGAGGGGCGGGGTCGATGGGAGTCATGCGCTTTTCTGTGGCGCGGCGCGGCCATTGCCGCAATAAGGAAGCGATTGGTGGCGAAAGCGACGGACGGAGGGGAATTCGATGTATTTCGCGATTACGCTGGTGGTATTGGCGCTGGTCTTCCTGATCTGGGCGCTGACTCCGGTCAAGCAGGGCTATGCCTATACGATCGAGCGCTTCGGCCGTTACACCCATACGGCGCAGCCGGGGCTCAACTTCATCATGCCGATCTTCGACCGCGTCGGGCGCAAGGTGAACATGATGGAGCAGGTGCTCGACATTCCAGGGCAGGAGATCATCACCAAGGACAATGCGATGGTCGCCGTCGACGGCGTCGTCTTCTTCCAGGTGCTCGACGCCGCCAAGGCAGCCTATGAGGTCAGCGACCTTTATCTCGCGATCATGAACCTGACGACGACGAACTTGCGCACCGTCATGGGGTCGATGGACCTCGACGGCACGCTGTCGAAGCGCGACGAAATCAACACCAGGCTGCTGCATGTCGTCGACGATGCGACGACCCCCTGGGGAGTCAAGATCACCCGCGTCGAGATCAAGGATATCCGCCCGCCCGCCGACATCTCGAACGCGATGGCGCGGCAGATGAAGGCTGAGCGCGAAAAGCGCGCCAATATCCTGGAGGCCGAAGGCATGCGGGCGTCCGAGATCCTGCGTGCCGAGGGCGAGAAACAGGGCCAGATATTGCAGGCCGAGGGTCGCCGCGAGGCCGCCTTCCGCGACGCCGAGGCGCGCGAGCGGCAGGCGGAGGCCGAGGCCAAGGCGACGCAGATGGTGTCCGACGCCATCGCCAGCGGCAACACGCAGGCGATCAACTATTTCGTCGCGCAGAAATATGTCGAGGCGGTCAGCCAGTTCGCGACCAGCCCGAACAGCAAGACCATCCTCTTCCCGGTCGAGGCAACGCAACTCATCGGCACGCTGGGCGGCATCGGCGAGCTCGCGAAGGATGCGCTCGACCGCAAGGCGGGGGCCTGACATGCCCGACTGGCTGACCAACATGGAGCCGCATTGGGCCTGGCTGTCACTCGGCGTGCTGCTCGCCGCGGCCGAGATAGTCGCGCCGGGCTTCTTCCTGATCTGGATCGGCGCGGCGGCGATCGTCACCGGCATCGTCGCCTGGGTCGCCCCGATCGGCGTCCCCGTCCAGCTCGGCCTCTTCGCACTGCTGGCGGTCGTCATCCTCTATGGCGCGCGCAAATGGCTGCGCGACAATCCGATCACCTCGACCGACCCTCATCTCAACCAGCGCGCGAGCCGGCTGGTCGGCGAGGTGCTGACGGTGACGACGGCGATCGAGGACGGCCGCGGCCGCGCCAGGGTCGGCGACGGCGAATGGCCGGTCCACGGCCCCGACGCCGCCGAGGGCGCCAAGGTCCGCGTCGTCAGCGCCGACGGCGGGGTGCTGGTGGTGGAGGCGGCTTAGCCCGAATCCGTCATTGCGAGGAGCCGAAGGCGACGCGGCAATCGCCAGCTATCGACCTTGCACAAGATCGATTACTGGAGACTGCTTCCTCCGCTCGCCATAACGGTTCAGCCGTCCCGCGGCCGTGAAAAAATCCCCACCACCTCGCCCAGCGCATCGCTGTCGCCGATGCGCCGGAAACCCAGCTTTTCTGCCACCCGTTCCGACGCAGCATGCCCCGGATCGATGATGCAGCGCACCTCCGCGGCGTCGAGATGCGCGTCGGCCCAGCCGAGCGCCGCGCCCATCGCCTCGGTCGCTAGGCCCGCGCCCCAATGGTCGGCATCGAAGGCCCAGCCCGCCTCGGGAAAACCCTCCAGTTCGGCGATACCGCGGCAGAAATAGGCGAGCCCGCCCATGCCGACCAGCCGGTCATCGGCGCGGTCGGCGAACACCCAATAGCCATAGCCCATCACCGGCCACAGCCCCGCGGCGCCCAGGAACTTGTTCCAACTCACATCGGGGGTCCGCGGCTCGCCGCCGATGAAGCGCGTGGTGCGGGGGTCGGCCCACATCGCGACATGCCGGTCCTTGTCGGCAAGGCGCGGCTCGCGCAGCCGCAGGCGCGGCGTGTCGATGACGGGCGGGATCGAAGGCATGACACGGCGCTATCAGCGCCACGACGATGCGGCAAGCGGGGGCACCGCCCGCCTGCCTTCTTATAAAATGGGGCGCGATCCCCGATTTATGGGGTGGCGGACCCTTGCCCTCCTCTTCTAGGCTGCAACGATGACGGGCGAAAAGGGAGATCTGGGCGGGGGTGCCGACGGCAAGCACAGGCACCGGGTGTTGCTGATCGAGGACGATCCGCCGATCCGCGAGCGGCTGGCCGGTGCGCTGACCGCGCACGGCGACTGTATCGTCGCCGAAGCCGCGAACCTCGCCGAAGCGCGCACCCTGCTCGCGCAGCAGCCGCCCGACCTGATCGTCGCCGACCTGGGGCTGCCCGACGGTCTGGCGATCGATTTCCTGGCCGAGGCGCGCGAACGCCAGCCGGAGATCGAGATATTGGTGATTTCGGTCCTCGGCGACGAAACGACGATCCTCGCGGCGATCGCGGCGGGCGCCTCGGGCTATATATTGAAGGATGCGCTGCCCGAGGATATTCATTCGACCGCGCTCGAAGTCCTGTCGGGCGGCTCGCCGATCTCGCCCTCCATCGCGCGCTTCATCGTCCGGCGCGCGCGGGGGGAAAGCGTCACCGACACGCCGGTTCCCAACCCCAACGCCCCCAGCCTGACGGCGCGCGAGTTCGACATATTGTGGGGCATCGCCAAGGGGCTGACCTATAACGAGATCGCCGACCGGCTGGGTCTGTCGCGCCATACCGTGCCGAGCCATATCAAGGCGATCTATCGCAAGCTGCAGGTGGAGACGCGCGGCGAGGCGGTGTACGAGGCCATCCAATACGGCCTCATCAAGCTTTGACGGGGGAAGGGGCGATGAGCGCGCGCTGGAGGCTTGGCCTCGGCCTCCTGTGGCTGATCGTCGCGCTGGCGGGGCTCAGCATCGTCACCTCGACCACCGCCTTCAGCGAGCCGAGGCGCGCGCTGGCGATCGAAAGCGCGAACTGCCAACCGCTCAACTCTGCGGGAACAGCGACCGGATCGCGAAAGATCGTCGGCTTCCCCTTTTCCGCCCCGCCGAAAATGCCCCGCACCGCCAGCACCATCCGGTGCGATTTCACCCGGGATTTCGCGACGGGCGAGATCGGCGGCGCAGCCTTGCTCATCCCATCCTTCGCCGATTCGATCACGATAGAGGTCAATGGCGAGCGCGTGGCCTTCGCGCAGCTCTATATGATGCGCAACCTGCGCTATTCCTCCTTTCCCGCTTTCGCGCCGGCGCTCCGCGACGTCCTGCACGAGGGGCGCAACCATTTTCGCATCACCCTGTCCGCCCTGCCGGGGCACAGTGTCGCGCTCGACCGCGTCTTTATCGGACCGGAAGACGAGTTGAGACCCTATTATCACGCCCGCTGGTTCGCCGCCGCGGTGCTGCCGACCGTGGTCGTCGGCGGCGAGATCGCGCTCGCCGTCGTGCTGGCGCTGATCTGGGTGGCGCGGCGACGCGAAGCCGAATTCGGCTGGCTTGCCGCCACGCTCGCCCTTGCCGCCGTCCGCGGTTCGGTGATGATCCCCGATTTCGGCTTCGCCGGCATCGACCTTCCCTTCTGGAACCTGCTCGCGGTGTGGGAAGCGGCGGCGGGCCTGATGTTCTGCGCCGCGCTCGCACGCGCGCCCAGCCCGACCTTGCGCCTGTTCGCGGCCGCACCGCTGGTGCTAACGATCCTCTATGTCCTCAGCCCCGCCATCGGCATGATCCCGATGCTGGTGCGGGCGGCGATGGCGCTGGTCGTCCTCTATCTGGGCCTCGCAAACTGGGTGCTGATCCGCGCGGCGGCGAACGGCAATCGCGACGCGCTGATCGTGGTACCCGGCATCATCCTGCTCTCGGGCTTCGTGCTGTGGGACCTGACCTCGATCCTCGATCCGGGCTTCAGCCGCGTCTTCCTCGCACGCGCCGCCTATAGCGGCTTCCTTCTCGCCGTTGCCGGGCTGATGACGCTGCGTTTCGTCCGTGCGATGCGCGAACTCGACAGCACCGCGGTGGCGCTCAGCGTGCGCGTGGCAGAGGCCGAGGCCGAATTGCGCGCGACCTATGACGAGTTGCGGGCGCGCCGCGAGGCCGAGGCGATCAACCGCGAGCGTGCGCGCCTGATGCGCGACCTGCACGACGGAATCGGCGGCGAACTGGCGTCGATGCTCGCCCTCGCCGATGCGCCGGCACCGCGGACGCAGGAGATCGCACGCCATGCCCGCGCCGCGCTCACCGACATGCGCCTGATTATCGGTTCGCTCGAGGATTATGGCGGCGACCTGTCGCTCGCGCTCGTCGCCTGGCGCGAGCGCGCCGAACCGCAACTGCGCGCCGCGGGGCTCCGGCTGGTGTGGTCCGTCGACGATGTTCCGCCGCTGGAGAAATTCGGCCCCGCGCAGGTGCTCGACGTGCTGCGCATCGTGCAGGAAGCCGTGACCAATGTGATCAAGCATGCCGGCGCCTCCTATGTGCGGATCGAAACCTCCGCCGACGCCGATCGCATCGCGGTCGCGATCTGTGACGACGGCGCCGATTTTTCGCCCGGTTCGGGCGGAAGCGGCCTCGCCAACATGCGGATGCGCGCCGACCGGCTGGCGGGGCGGCTGACCATGAGGCACATCGGCGGAGAAACGCGCATCGTCCTCGACCTGCCGCGCCGTGGACCGGCGTCCGGCGATCGGTCCGCGTCAGTCCCATAATCATGGGATGGCGACCCGCTCGCCCGGACTCTATCGGCTGGGCGTTTTCGAGCGGGGGAATAAGCAATGCTGTCAAACGGGTCGGCGCGCGCGCGCCGGGCTTTTCTGGCTCCGGCCTCGCTGGCGCTGCTACCCGCGCTCTTGGGTGGCTGCGCGACGACCACCCTCGAACGATCGATGGAACTGACGGGGTTGCCCGCCGTTCCCGAAGGATTCGAGGCGGCCCGGCGCGAACCGCTCAACGCGCGCGCGCATATCCAGACCAGCCTCGACCTGCTCGCGCGCGGCGCCCGCACCCGCGCCGACATCGAACTCGCCAAGAGCGGCTTTCAGACCGCGGCGCGGCTCGCGCCCGATCTGTGGGAACCGATGGTCGGGCTCGCCGCCGCCCATTACCGACTCGGCGAATATCGCGACGCGCTCGCCGCGCTGTCCGAAGCGGTCGACCGGCGCGGCGCGCTCGGCGACCTGGCGATGCCCTATGCGCTGGTGGCCTATCGCGCGCAGCAGCCCGAACTGGCGCGCCTGGCCTTCGCGGCCGCAACCGGACAGGCGGGCGAAGGCGCGCAATTCCTGGACCGGGCCTTTGCCGGCCGCGACGCCTGGCACCCGCGCACGCCAGACGCCGGGTCGCCGCCGGCCGCGCCGGCCGATGCGGACCGCAACATCCTGATCGAAGCCTTTCTGATCCGCGACACACGCAACGCCGCGATGGACAAGGGCATCAACCTGCTCGACAGCCTCGCGCTTCAATTCGACGGGACGCTCGTCAACTACAGCTATGACAAGGAAAGCGACGATACGACCGGCGACGTCGCGGTGACCCTGCCGGGGATCACCTATTCGCTGAACCTCGCGAACCGCGACCTTTCGCATGTGTCGATCGAGGCCAGCCCGGTGGTGATCGCGCGTCAGGGAAAGACCTCGAAATTTCTGGAGGGCGGCTCGGTCCTCATCGTCCCTCTGGCGGACGACAGCGATCCCGTCGAACGCGATATCGGCATCACGCTCGAAGTCACGCCCGAACGGATCGGGTCGGACGACGTCGACCTCGCCGTCGTGCTCGAACTGTCCAACATCACGGGCCAGAGCCTGAGCAGCGCGGGCCGCGGCGCCAGCCTGCTGCAGACCGACAAGACGCGGGTCGAAGTGACCGCGCGCGTGCCGTTCCGCAAGGCCGTGCTCGTCGGCTCCACCGGGTCGCTCACCCGCCGCACCAGCGCCAATCGTTCGCTGGTCGCCATGCCGGTGCCGGGGCTGTCGACGAAGGGAACGGGCGCCGCGCGGCGCGATGTCCTCGCGCTGATCTCGGTCCGCCGGGCCGCCGACGAAGGCGCCCCGCCGCTCGATGCCGATGCGATCGCCGAGCGCCTGTTCGGAAAAGCCCTGCCCGCGCCAGAGGCCTATGGCGCGCGCCCGTCGGATACCCCCGAACCGGCGCTCGAAACGCTGCTCGCCGGCTTTCGCGACCTGGCCGGCTGATTCCCGGATCGGCCCGGACCTCCCGCTTCCGTCCTGCCGAGCCTCGCCCCCCCTTTTTTGATCCTTCAGGACGATGGCCCGCTTCGAACCGGCGGCCTTCTCCGGCGAAAGCCGGAGAAGGTCTGCCTGTCCGTCACGAAGCGCAGGATCCCTGCCACTTCTTCGCTTCCTCGACCATCTCGCCATAATCGCCGAGCAGCGAGGCGAGGCGCTTGGCGACCTTCGATTGCAACTCGTCCATCTTCTTTTCCTTGCGGTCGGAAAGGTCGGCCAGATAGCCGAAGGGCGCATAGATGGTGCGCGAACCCAGGCTGACACCGTGCCATTCGCCCTTATATTTGAACTGCGCCCGGCTCTTCAGGGTGATCTTGGTCTTGTCCGACGATATCGATTCCACGCGCGTGCACAGCTTGGCCTTCACGCTGCTGGTGATGTCCAGGGGCGGTGCGCAAATCTCGTCCTGATCGGTCTCGTCGATCAGATATTGATAGAGGTTGAGCGTCGTCCAATTATTGTCGCTCCACTTGAAATAGGAATTGTACGACAGGTCGATCCCCTTGATCTGGCCCAGCAGGATCGGCTGCCCCGTCCGGTCGACATTCTTCGGCTTCGACGGATAGATGGGATACATCCGCAGATCGAGCTTGAGCTGGATCGTGCGTTCATGTCCGTCGAATTTCTTCTTCTCCTTGGCGTGCAGAAAGAAGAGCGGATAGCCGTTCGTGCGGAAGTCGTTCAGCTTTTCCCGCTTGTCCTGCAGGTCGGCGAGGATCTGGACCGCCTTGCAGGCATTGTATTTGGCCGATTTGAAGTTGGAAACCGTCCCGCTGTCCGCCTGCGCGAGAAAAGCGGAGAGGGCGGCGTCCTCGGTGGACTGGTTGCAGCGGAGCTGCGCGATGTCCAGCTTCGAATTTTCCTCGTCCAGCGCCGCCTGCGCCAACTCGACCGCATTGCTCATCGTGTTGGTGACGACGGGCGGCATCGTGGTGCGAATGGTGCCTTCCGCCAATGGCTTTACATAATTGGCGATGTCATAGCCCTTGGTGACCAGGTCCGCGGCCTCCTTGGCGCCCTTGTTGATATCCTCGAACTTCGCAAAATAATCCTTGGAATAGCTGCTCGACGTCGATTTTCCGAACTCGCTCTGGATCGTGCCATAGGCGTCCTGCGCCTGCTTCTGGAACGCCGAGATTTTTTCGCGCATCGCGTCGGCGTTGGTCGTGCAATCCTCCGCATTCGCCGCGGGCGCCGACAGCAGCGCCAGAATGACCGCCACCGAGGCAGCCTGCCGCCCCCTTGAAACCAAAGGCTTTTCCATGATGATATTCCCCCATGCCTGAACGTGATGGCGGGGAAGAAACCACCAAGCGGCCGGGGACGAAATACCAGATATATGGGATGGCCGGTGCCTCGCACCGATCCGGCGGCCGAAAACCGCCAATTTCGCGGGACGGCGGAGCCTCAGGCCAGTCGGTCCTAGGCGGCGATGACCGCCGGCGCCGAGCTCTGCCGCGGCATCAGCGCATCGGCATAGTCGCTTTCATATTTGCCGATCAGCGCGCGGTCGTCGTGGTTCCACGGGTGGAAGCCGGGCATGAAATAGGCGAGCCAGGGCAGGAAGCTCTTGCGCAGCACCCCCGGCTTGCCGAGCAGATACCACCAGATGCGCGCCGTGACGCGCCAGCCGGTCAGCCCGTCCTGTTTCAGCAGCGCCTTCATGCCGCGCACCCGCTTCGGCCAGAAACGCGTCGTGATCGCCAGCATCATCAGCGACTTCGCCTTCCAGCGCCGCCAGCGGCTCCAGTCCTTCGTCGCGTGCAGCCAGGTGTCATAGGCGACGCCCTTGTGCTCGATCTCCTCGATCGCGTGCCATTTCCACAGCGCGCCCCATTCGGGCTCGGCGCCCGCGTACATCGCCGGGTCTTTCAGCATGATCGCGGCGAGCATCGCGGTATAATGTTCGAGCGCGATCGTCGCCATCAGGTTGACGATCGGCGGGCGCTGCCGGATCATCTCCATCACCGTGTCGACGTCGGCCTCCAGATCGGACAGGTCATAGCCCGCCTCGCCGGCCTTGCGGTTGAAGACGACATGCTCGCGGCTGTGGATCACCTCCTGCTGGGTGAACGCGCGGATTTCGCGGGCAAGCTTGTCGGGCACGCCGTCGCGGTGCGCCTTCACCGCCTCGATGAACATCGCTTCGCCCTTGGGAAAGGTCACCGACAGCGCGGTGTGAAAGACCGACCCGATCGGATCGCCGTTCAGCCACCAGCGGCCCTGCGGATCGTCGCGGCCGAAGCGTCGGTCGCGCGGGGTGATCGACAGGTCGGCGGGGGTCGGGGAGAGCGAAAGGCTGGACATATCTTCCTCACCGGCGAATAGGGGATGAAGGCGCGGCGGCGCCGTAGGGGCAAGTATCTAGGAATTACTTACAGTGGTGTCAATAGCAAAGAAGCGCCTCAGCCCGGAGGAAAGCCGTTCGGTCGCGCTGGAGGCGGCGCGGCAGATATTGATCGAGATGGGGCCGCAGGCGGTGACGCTGAAAGCCGTGGCGTCGCAAATCGACCGCACCCACGCCAACCTTCTCCACCATTTCGGCAGCGCCGCGGGGCTGCAAAAGGCGCTCGCCGCCTACCTCGCCGAAACCGTGTGCGATACCATCGCCGCCAAGATGACCGCCTCGCCGCCGGGCGAGCGCAATGTGCGCGAGATCGTCGACCTCGCCTTCGACGCCTTCGACAGCGGCGGCGCCGGCGCGCTCGCGACGTGGATGGCGGCGACCGGCAACGACGACGCGCTCGACCCGATCATCGCCGCGATCCACCGCCTGATCGACGGCATGGCGCCCGACGCGCACGAAAAGCGCCTGATGCATGAGGATACGCTGGCGCTCGTCCTGATGGCGATGGGCGACGCCCAGCTCGGCGGCCCGATGGCCGAAGCCCTTGCCCTCCCCCGCGACACCGCCCGCGCGCTCGCGACCGAGCTGATCACGGGGCGGATCGGAACCTTCTGGGCCGAACAGGGCAGCAAGCCGGACTGCTGAAGGCATAGCGCGAACGGCCGGCTTTGACCGATTGGCGACGCTATTTCAATCGTCATCCCGGACTTGATCCGGAATCCACTGGCCCAAGCGCTGCGTGAATGAATCCCGGATCGAGTCCGGGATGACGTTGGTGGAAGAATGTCCACTCTCCGCCCAAAGCCCCCGCACCGCCCCCCGACTCTGCCGCCCACGGTCCCTAGCCAAATCCCGGCCGTCCCCCTAAAGGGCGGCGATGCATTTTCTCGACCAGGCCAAGATCTTCATCAAGTCCGGCGACGGCGGCCCCGGCGCCGTGTCGTTCCGGCGCGAGAAATATATCGAATATGGCGGCCCCGACGGCGGCAACGGCGGCAAGGGCGGCGATGTGGTGTTCGAGGCGGTCGGCGGACTCAACACGCTGATCGACTTTCGCTACACCCAGCATTTCAAGGCAAGGCGCGGCACCCCCGGCGCCGGCCGCGACCGCACCGGTGCGGGCGGCGACGATCTGGTCATCCCGGTGCCGGTCGGCACCCAGATTCTTGCCGACGACGAGGAGCGCAGCCTGCTCGCCGACCTGACGAAGGAGGGCGAGCGCGTCGCCTTCCTGCGCGGCGGCGACGGCGGGCGCGGCAACGCCAGCTACAAAAGCTCGACCAACCGCGCCCCGCGCCAGCACGGCCCCGGCTGGCCGGGCGAAGAGATGTGGGTGTGGCTGCGGCTGAAGCTGCTCGCCGACGCCGGCCTCGTCGGCCTGCCCAACGCCGGCAAGTCGACCTTCATCAACGCGGTCACCAACGCGCAGGCCAAGGTCGGCGCCTATGCCTTCACCACCACCCGCCCGCAACTCGGCGTCGTCAGTCACAAGGGCCGCGAATTCGTGATCGCCGACATTCCGGGTCTGATCGAGGGCGCCGCGGACGGCGCCGGGATCGGCGACCGCTTCCTCGGCCATATCGAACGCTGCCGCGTGCTGCTGCACCTCGTCGACGCGAACGATGCCGATGTCGCCACCAGCTACCGCGTCGTGCGCGACGAGCTCGAGGCCTATGGCGCCGGCCTGACCGACAAGCCGGTCGTCGTCGCGCTCAACAAGGTCGACACGCTCGACGACGAGCTGATCGCCGCGCTGTCGGCCGAACTCGCCGCCGAAAGCGGCCGCCCGGTCATGGCGCTCTCAGGCGCCAGCGGCGCGGGAGTGGCGGCGGTGCTCGACACCCTGCTCGAAGCGATCGGCCACCCCGAACCGGCCGGGGACGGCAGCGAAGACGCCGGCGGCGACTGGTCGCCGATCTAGGGCCGCGAGCATAGCGAGCGCTGCGCGCTCGTCCCCTCCGTCGGTTCCTGCGGGGCTACTACCTCTCACACTCCGAAGCTGTCCCGCGATCCGCTTCCCGAAACGGCCGGCGCGATTGCCCCCTTGAAACCCGCCGCATTGCCGCCGATGTAGGGCGCCGGAAGGGCCAGCCCGCCGGTTCTCGGCGCGGCGCTCCACAACGAAGGACGAAATTCGCATGATCGACCCGCTCGCCGCCCTTGTTCCCGTCGTCGTCGAGCAGACGAGCCGCGGCGAACGCAGCTTCGACATCTTCTCCCGCCTGCTGCGCGAACGGATCGTCTTCGTGACCGGAGAGGTGGAGGACCAGATGGCCTCGCTGATCGTCGCCCAGCTCCTGTTCCTCGAATCGGAAAATCCGAAGAAGGACATCTATATGTACATCAACTCGCCGGGCGGGGTCGTCACGGCGGGCATGGCGATCCACGACACGATGCAGTACATCCGCCCGCGTGTGGGCACCGTCTGCATCGGCCAGGCCGCGTCGATGGGCAGCTTCCTGCTCGCGGCCGGCGAGCCGGGGATGCGCGTCGCGCTGTCGAATGCGCGGATCATGGTCCACCAGCCCTCGGGCGGCGCGCGCGGCATGGCGTCGGACATCGAGATTCAGGCCAAGGAAATCCTCCGTATCAAGAAGCGGATGAACGACCTCTATGTCAAATATACCGGCAAACCGCTGAAAGACATTGAAAAAGCGATGGACCGCGACACCTTCCTCGAGGCCGACGAAGCCAAGGAGTTCGGCCTCGTCGACCAGGTCTTCGACCGCCGCCCGACCATGCCCGGCGACGAGGCGCCCAAGGATGTCAGCGAAGGCCCGACGCCCTGACATAGCCCGCCGCCGTTCCCCCGATCAGGCCCGGGGCGACCAAAGCGGTAACCCTGTTTCTTGACGCCCGCTTGGCGCCTTGGCGCTAGGCGGAACATTGAACCCGCGTCACCCAATTGCCATATTGTAATTGGGTGGCCGCGGACTAGGATAAGGATGGCGGCGCGCCTTCCCGCGCCCGCCAGAGGAAGTTTTATGACAAAATTGAGCGGCTCCGACAGCAAGAGCACTCTCTACTGCTCCTTCTGCGGCAAGTCGCAGCACGAGGTTCGCAAGCTGATTGCGGGCCCGACCGTGTTCATCTGCGACGAATGCGTCGAGCTGTGCAACGACATCATCCGCGAGGAGATCAAGGGCGGCGTCGCCGCGCGCAAGGACGGCGCGGTTCCGACCCCGCTGGAAATCTGCCAGCACCTCGACGCCTATGTGATCGGCCAGAACACCGCGAAGCGCGTGCTGTCGGTCGCGGTGCATAACCATTACAAGCGCCTCGCCAATTCGGGCCGCGGCGACGATGTCGAGCTCGCCAAGTCGAACATCCTGCTCGTCGGCCCGACCGGCAGCGGCAAGACCCTGCTCGCGCAGACGCTCGCTCGCTTCCTCGACGTGCCCTTCACCATGGCCGACGCCACGACGCTGACCGAGGCGGGCTATGTCGGCGAGGATGTCGAGAACATCATCCTCAAGCTGCTCCAGGCGTCGGACTACAACGTCGAAAAGGCGCAACGCGGCATCGTCTATATCGACGAGATCGACAAGATCAGCCGCAAGGCCGAAAATCCGTCGATCACCCGCGACGTGTCGGGCGAGGGCGTGCAGCAGGCGCTGCTGAAGCTGATGGAAGGCACGACCGCGAGCGTCCCGCCACAGGGCGGCCGCAAGCATCCGCAGCAGGAATTCCTGCAGGTCGACACGACGAACATATTGTTCATCGCGGGCGGCGCCTTCGCCGGCCTCGAAAAGATCATCGGCGACCGCCTGCAGGGCAAGTCGATCGGCTTCGGCGCGCATGTCGCCGGCCCAGACGAACGCCGCGCGGGCGAGGTGCTCAAGCAGATCGAGCCCGAGGATTTGCTCAAGTTCGGCCTGATTCCCGAATTCGTCGGTCGTCTGCCCGTCATCGCGACGCTCGAGGACCTCGACGTCGACGCGCTGGTCAAGATTCTCGGCGAGCCCAAGAATGCGCTGGTCAAGCAGTACAAGAAACTGTTCGACCTGGAGGAGGTCGGCCTGACCTTCACCGACGACGCGCTGATCGCGGTCGCAAAGAAGGCGATCGAGCGCAAGACCGGCGCCCGCGGGCTGCGTTCGATCGTCGAGGCGATCCTGCTCGATACCATGTTCGACCTGCCCGACCTGACCGACGTGGTCGAGGTCGTCGTCGACAAGGACGTCGTCGAGGGCCGCAAGCAGCCAGTCCGCGTCTATGCCGACAAGGCCAAGGAAGCGGGCGACGCCGCCTGACGGGACGCGGGCGGACCTGTCCGCCCGCTCTGCAGGACCGGCGATCGGGCTTTCGCCTCTTCCCCAAAGGCCAATCGACGACTTCTGTCGAGTCGCCTCAAGGCTATGTTGCATTGCAGCAACAGTTAGCGAAAAAAAGCCGTTCGGCCACCCCAGGCCAGCTTCCATTGTAACAGAAAAACCGTGGTTTTCCGGGATTCCGCCTCTCCCTCGCGGCCGGTCCGGGCTTGCACTGTCACAATCATGCCATAGAGGGGCGTCAGGGGCCCGGCCAGGTTATCGCGTGCGTGTCGCACGCTACGGCCGACAGCCAACCACCAAGGGGACATCCTGACATGAAATTTCGTCACACGCTTGCCGCCAGCGTCGCGCTGATTCCGGTCGCGCTGCTTTCCACGCCGGCCTTCGCCCAGTCGACGGGTTCGGTCGATTTCGAGAACGACATCGTCGTCACCGGATCGCGCACGACCGACGTCGCGGGCATCCAGTCCCCCGACACGTCGAAGGCGAAGTCGGTGCTGGGTCAGGAAGTCATCGCGCGCCAGAACCCCGGTCAGACCATCCTCGACACCATCAACCTGGTGCCGGGTGTCGTCTTCACCAACAATGACGCTTATGGTTCGTCGGGCGGCCAGCTCTCGATCCGCGGCTTCTCCGAAGACCGCATCAGCCTGACCTTCGACGGCGTGCCGCTCAACGATTCGGGCAATTATGCCATCTATTCGAACCAGCAGCTCGACCCCGAGCTGATCGAGCAGGTCAACGTCAACCTCGGCACCACCGACGTCGACAGCCCCACTGCCGCGGCGACCGGTTCGACGGTCAACTACCGCACCATGGTTCCGACCGAAGACTTCGGCGTCAAGGTGTCGGGTTCGGCGGGCGAGTATAAATTCTTCCGCATCTTCGGCCTGGTCAACACCGGCGAATTCACGCCCTTCGGAACCCGCGCCTTCTTCTCTGCCTCGACGGCGTCAAACGACAATCCGTTCAACAACTACGGCCGCGTCCGCAAGAAGCAGTTCAACGCGCGCGTCTGGCAGCCGATCGGCGACAATGGCGACTTCGTTTCGGTCGCGGGTCATTACAACGTCAATCGCAACAATTTCTTCGGTTCGGTGCCGCTGCGCCTCGACCCGGATCTGAACGTCGGTTCGGGCCGCAACGATCGCTTCCCGATCACCAAGGACGAACGCGAATATCTGATCAACTATCCCTGCACCGTCAGCACCGTAGCAACGCCGGGGGAAGAGGATCTGACCAACGGTTGCGGCACCGAATTCGACCGTCGCTACAATCCGTCGAACACGGGCAATATCCGCGGCGCGTCGCGCTTCACCCTGACCGATGGCCTCGTCCTGACCGTCGACCCCAGCTATCAATATGTGAAGGCGAATGGCGGCGGCACGGTCAACGCGCGCGAGCGGCTGAGCAACGGGCTGTCGGGCTATATCGGCGGTCGCCCCTATTTCGGGATGGACCTCAACGGCGACGGTGATCTGCTCGACGAAGTCACGATGCTCGCGCCCAGCCAGACGCGCACCGATCGCTACGGCGTGATCGCCAACCTGCGCTGGGACATCAACGAAGCCCATACGGTCCGCGTCGGTTTCACCTATGACCGCGCCCGCCACCGCCAGACGGGCCAGGTTGGCCTGTTGCAGTATAATGGCGAGCCGTTCGACGTCTTCCCGATGGACGATCCGCAGGTCGACGTGTCCGGCGCCGTGCTGCAAAAGCGCGACCGCCTGTCCTATGCGATCCTCAGTCAGGTTTCGGGCGAGTATCGCGGCGAATTCCTGGACGGTGCGCTGGTCACGACGCTCGGCATCCGCGCGCCCTTCTTCAAGCGCGATCTGAACAATTATTGCTTCACGACCAGCGATACGGGCTTCGTCGATTGCTTCGGCAAGGACGATCCGCGTAACGCTCTCTATGCTACGGCCAACCCGACCAATTCCGACGGATCGGTGCGGCAGGGTCCGCAGCAGCGTGTGCTGAAGTATGACGACGTGCTGCCGAACGTCGGCCTGCTGTTCAAGCCGAGCAACCAGGTTTCGATCTTCGCCAACTATTCGAAAGGCCTTCAGGTTCCGGGCACCGACGCGCTCTACAATGCCTTCTACTTCGACGCCGACACGCCGTCGGCGCGCCCCGAGCCCGAAACGACGGACAATTTCGATCTCGGCGTGCGCTATCGCACCGGGAAGGTGCAGGCGCAGGTGTCGGGCTGGTTCACCAAGTACGACAATCGCCTGGCCTCGGCCTATGATCCGGTGACCGATCGCAACCTGTATCGCAACCTTGGCCGCGTCGACAAATATGGCATCGACGGCAGCGTCGCGTGGCAGCCGGTTCCCGAACTCGCCCTCTATGTCTTCGGTTCCTATCTGAAGTCGAAGATCAAGGACGATGTCCAGGCGGGCGTTGACGGCAACGGCGATCCGGTCTTCACGCCCACCGCGGGCAAGCGCGAATCCGGCGCTCCGGCCTACACCTTCGGCGGGTCGGCGCGCGGCACGCTGGGTCCGGTCGAACTGGGTGTCACGGCCAAGCGCACCGGCGGACGCTACCTCTATGACACCAACCTGCCGATCGTCTTCGGTGGCGACCAGGTCTATGGGGCCAAGACCAATGCCTATTGGCTGGTCAACCTCGATGCCCGCGTGAATCTGGAGTTCCTGGGTCTCAATGACCAGACCTTCTTCCAGCTCAACGTCTATAACCTGTTCGACACGCTGTATGTCGGCCGGTTCTCGACCTCGCTCGAGCAGGGGTCTTCGGCACCGAACGCCCAGATCGGTGCGCCGCGCACCGTCAGCGGCACGCTGACCGTCGCTTTCTAAGCCGCGGCAAGCGCAGCAAAAAAAAGGGGCGCGGGAGGCAACTCCCGCGCCCCTTTTTCATGGGCGGCTGGTGACCGGTTGGCGACGTTATTTAATCGTCATCCCGGATCAAGCCCGGGATGACGACGATGGATGAATGTCCGCTCTCCGCCCCAGGCCGTCACCGGCGAAGCCCCATCGCCGGTGCGGGCTCAGTCCGCCGCGATCCGCCGCGCCGTGTCCTGCACCAGCGCGATCATGTTGGGGACGCCCTGGGTGCGGTTCGACGAGAGCTGGCGCGTCAGGTCGAAGGGGGCGAGCCGGCCGGCGATGTCCATCGCGGCGACCTCGGCCGCGGGCCTGTCCTGCACCGCGGCGAGGACGAGCGCGACGATGCCCTTGGTGATCGCGGCATTGCTGTCGGCTAGGAAGTGGAGCAGGCCATCCGGCTGCGGCACCGGATAGACCCAGACGCTCGCCGAGCAGCCGCGTACCAGCGTCGCGTCGGTCTTGAGCGCGCCCGGCATCGGTTCCAGCTCGCGCCCAAGGTCGATCAGCAGGCGATAGCGATCGTCGCTGTCGAGGAAGTCATATTCTGTGAAAATATCGTCGAGGCTGCGCATGGCCGCGCCTCTGACAGATTTGCGCGCCGCGGGAAAGGGAAAGCGGCGTCCCCCTGTCTCCGCGTCGCCCCTTTTTGCAAGGGTCGGGGCGACGCGGATCCGGGTCGGCGGGAGGATCAGAGGTCGACCCCCGCCGCAATCGCTTCGAGCTTGCGCAGCCGCTCCTTCAGATCGGCGATCTCGATCCGTGAGCCCGCGTGCGGGACCGCCGGATCCTGATCCTGCGCCGGAGCGTGGCCCGCGGCGAGTTCCTCGCGCTTGAGCTGGATCCAGTCGCGCCAGCCGCGCAGTGCGACGAGGCTGATGATGGTCAGCGCGCTGAGCGCAATCGCCGCGGTAATCAGATTGGTACTGAGGTCGGACGTCATGGTGCCCATGGGTCGGCTCCTTCTTCGTCGCTCTTACGGGAGCGACCGGTCGCGCAGCTTCTCGATCTCTTCGTCGAGGCTGGCGGCGCGGTTGCTGTCGGTGGCGATGCGCTCGAGCACCTGGATACGCTCCTTGAGCGCCCGGATCTCGGCCTTCAACGCCTTGGTTTCGGCATCGTCGTGCGGCACGAATTCGGGACCGTCGTGGCCGCGGCGGCCACGAAAGCCGGAATGCACGCCATATTTCGCGCGGATGATGCTGCCGATCGTCACGATCAGGACGATGCCGATGACCATTTCAAAGGGGTTCATGGGGAGGTTCCTTTCGCGAATGTCAGTTGAGCGGCGCGTCGCGCAGCTTTTCGATTTCGTCGGCGACATCGATGCCCTTGTCGGTCACGATGCGTTCGAGGACGCGGACGCGTTCCTCCAGTCGTTCGGTCTGGGCCGCATATTGCGCGGCCTTTTCCGCCGTTTCGTGCGAGATCGCGGTCAGTTGCCGTTCCTTGAACTTCAGGTGCCGGCGATACATGTCGCTGCCGATGCCCAGCACGACGGGCAGGCCGACGACGATCAGAAAGAATTGAACCCAGCTATCCACGGCGCCTTCCTTTCTTTCAGTTCGCCGGACGCCGCAGCGCCTCGATCTCGCTGGCCACGCGGTGGCTTTCGTCGGTGACGATGCGCTCGACCACCGCGAGCCGGTCCTTGACCGATCCCAGTTCGGCGCGGAGTTGGGCGTTTTCCTGGCTGATCAGCTTGACGCGCTCCATCGCCTCGTCGCTGGTCTTCGGATAGATGGCCTGCCCCCAGGCGCCATCGAGCGGGTAGCCGTTCTTGATGCGCAGCCAGGTGGTAAAGACCCAGCCGCCGATCGCGACCACCGCGACGATCGTCACGATCGGGGCCACGGCGCTGATAATGGTCAGAGCGTCCATTTTCCAAATCCTCTCTTGTCTTGTCTCAGCGCAGCCGGTCGATCTGGTCGGCGAGCTGCGCCGCCTGGCCGTTGGTTTCGGTCGCGATGCGTTCCAGCACCGAAATGCGATCCTCCAGCCGGCTTATCTTGTCGGCGAGTCTGGCATTATCGTCGGTCAGCAAGGCGATTTTTCGATCAGCGTCGGGGGCGGTTCGATGAACCGTGCCGCCCCATTCATTCTCCACCGGATAGCCGTGCTTCGCGCGCAGCCAGGTGGTGACCATCCAGCCGACCATCGACATGGCGATGATGGCGAGAACAAATCCGGGTCCACCCCAACTCATCGGTCGTCTCCCTGTTCTCGTTCTTCAGCCAGGCTCAGCGCAGCGCCTCGATCTCGTCGGCGAGTCGGCGGTTGTGGCTGGTGTAGTACAGCTCGATGTCGGCGAGCCGGCGGTCGATGTCGCGAAAGCGCGAGCGGATGTCGCGGGTCGACGCGCTGGGGTTCGACCGCACACCCTGCCAGAATTTCGCTTCCTCCTGCGAGCCGTAGAGGGCGAAAGGCTTGGGGGTCGCCATCCAGGCGACGAGCCAATAGGCGATCAGCGTCCAGGGGAAGCCGCCCATCAGCGTGAGCAGCACCGCGCCGACCCGGACCCACAGGGCATCAATCCCGCTATAGTCCGCGATTCCCGCGCACACGCCGCTCCATTTGGCGTTCTGCTTGTCGAGATAGAATTTCGTGCGGCTGGCAGACATCTCAGTTCCTCCGGCTCATATTGTTTTCGAGTTGCGCCAGATCCTCATCGCTGCGAACCGCAGGGCGGAAATCGGGATGGTCGGCGCTGATGATGCGTTCGACGGTATGGAGACGATTCTCGAGCCTCCGAGCCGTATCGTAAAGTTCGTCGAGCAGTTGCTCATCCTCTCCGGTCAGTGTCTTGGCCTGCTTCCACTTGGTGATGTAGTGGAGGATCAGCCAGGGCAGACCGAGGAAGAGCGTGCCGATGACGATCGGGACGATGATGACTTCTTCCATCGGTCCGGCTCCTTATTTCTTGCCCTGCGCGGCCTTCAGCGCGGCGAGCTCGTCGGCAACCTTGTCGGCGGCCTGCAGTTCGGCGATCTCTTCGTCGAGCGACTTCTTGTAGCCGAGACCCAGCGCGTCCGCACGGCCCTCGGCCTCGTCGACGCGACGTTCGAGCATCTCGAAGCGCGAGAAGGCATCCTCGACGCGGTCGCCGTTGGTCATCTCGCGCAGCTTGTAGCGGTTTTCTGCGCTTTCGAGGCGATTGACGACGCTCGACTGGCGCGCCCGCGCTTCCGAAAGCTTCTTCTGCAGCTTGGCGATATCGCCCTCATAGCCCTTGAGCGCGTCATCGAGCACCGCGATCTCGGCCTTCAGCTTCTCGGCCATGTCGCCGGCCTTCTGCTTCTCGACCAGCGCGGCGGTGGCCAGGTCCTCACGGTCCTTCGACAGCGCGAGTTCGGCCTTCTCCTTCCAACTGTCCTGCAGGCTTTCCAGCTTGGCGATATGGCGGCGCATCTCCTTCTGGTCCGCGATCGTGCGGGCGGCGGAGGCGCGGACCTCGACCAGCGTCTCGTTCATCTCGAAGATGATCTGGCGGATCATCTTTTCGGGATCCTCCGCGCGGTCGAGCAGGTCGGTGACATTGGCGGCGATGATGTCGCGGGTCCGTGAGAAAATACCCATTTTAACTAAACTCCTAATCGAAACGCGGTCAGAATGATGCTGGTGCCGGGGCGGGGCAAGGGGGAGAGTGCCCCGGCACCAGAGCCGGTCAGGCCATGGGGCCGACCGCCGGGGAAGCCGCAGCGGCCGCTCCCGACGCGCCGACGGGGTGTCCGGTGGCGCCGGGGGCGACTGGGGGCTGGTCGATCACGCCGACGATGATGGCCAGCGCTCCCGCCGCGCTGAGCGCGAAAGTGGCGGCCTGGGCAAATATCGTCTTCATGGATCAACCTTCCCTGTTTTCGCTGCGCCGGCACGCAATGCGCCGGTTCATGCTTCTCTTTGCAGGGAGCGTGCCAACTGCGGCGCGGCGCGGAAAAGCAGGCAAGTTTCCCGCACAATCCGGTTCCAAAGCGATTTTCCTTGCCAATCGTCGGGAAATATTGCCAATGATTGGGAATGGAGCGCGAGACGCAGTTCATCGGCCAATCGGCGGCCTTTCAGGACGCGGTCGAACGCGCGAGCCAGGCGGCGACGCTCGACCGCCCCGTCCTCGTCATCGGCGAACGCGGCACCGGCAAGGAGCTGATCGCCGAACGCCTCCACCGCCTGTCGGCGCGCTGGGACAAGCCCTATATCATCATGAACTGTGCCGCGCTGCCCGAGACGCTGATCGAGGCCGAGCTGTTCGGGCACGAAGCGGGCGCCTTCACCGGCGCGACGCGCAGCCGCGCGGGCCGGTTCGAGGAAGCCGACGGCGGCACCCTCTTCCTCGACGAGCTGGCGACCATGTCGATGGGCGCGCAGGAACGGCTGCTGCGCGCGATCGAATATGGAGAGATCACCCGCGTCGGCGCGTCGCGCCCGATCCGCGTCGACGTCCGCATTGTCGCCGCGACCAACGAGAATCTGCCCGCGCTCGCCGACCAGAACCGCTTCCGCGCCGACCTGCTCGACCGGCTGTCGTTCGAGGTCATCACCCTTCCCCCGCTACGCGCGCGCGAAGGCGATATCGAGGTGCTCGCCACCTATTTCGGGCAGCGGATGGCGGCGGTGCTCGGCTGGGAGGAATGGCCCGGCTTCGGGCCGCGCGCGCTCGCGGCGATGGAGGGCCACGACTGGCCAGGCAATGTCCGCGAACTGCGCAACGTCATCGAGCGCGCCATCTATCGCTGGGCCGACCCGACGCGCCCGGTCGATGCGCTGACCTTCGACCCCTTCGCCAGTCCCTGGCAGCCCGCCGCGCGCAACGCCGCGGCGACGGCGGCGGACGCCCCGAGCCCCGCGCCCGAGCCCACGGCCGCCACCCCCGCACCCGGCCCAATCAGCGACCTGCGCGCTGCGGTTGACGCCTATGAGCGGCGGATATTGTCGGACACCATGGCGCGCTGCCGCTTCAACCAGAAAGTCGCGGCCGAGGCGCTCGGCCTCAGCTATGACCAGATCCGCCACGCCCTCAAGAAGCATGGGCTCAATTGACCCTGAGCGCGCCCTATTGCCCCGGCAGTTCGGCCTGCAGCGCCCCGATCACCGCATCCTGCGCCGACACCATCCCGGCCAGCCGGTCGCGCAGCGCATAGATGTCGGGCAGGCCGTCGATCTGCTCCTCGACGCTGCGGTCGATATAGAGACGGTCGATATCGGCCAGCGCGCCGGTCAGCGGCGCGCGCGCCGCGATCAGACGCGAGATCGCCTGCTGCGCCACCACCCAGCGCTCGCTCGACATCGCCGATCCGGTGGCGGCCGACACCAGCGGCGCGGTCAGATTGCGCTCAGCGGCAAAATCCTGCTGCGCCTTCGTCGCGTCGGCGTCCCAGCGCGCGAGCCGCCCCGCCAGGTCGGTGGGCAGCGGCCCCGGCGGCTCAACCACCACCGCTGGCGGCGCGACGTCGAAGCGCCCCTCGACCGGGCGCGGCGCGAGCGACGGCGCCCCGCCGTCCTGCGCCGCAGCGCAGCCTGACAGCGACAGCGCAGCGACGAGGGCCGCGAGGGCGAGAGGGGGGGCGAGAGAGGGGATGCGCATCATCGCCGCTCCTGATATGGGCCGCAGCGGCGAGCGGCAAGGGCGAATCGGGGAAAGCGCGGACGCCCGCCCGCGGGATGCGGCCGAAGCCCGAAAATCCCGGAAATATGCGGTTGACAGCCCCCGCGTTCGTCGCTAGTGGCGCTGACTTTCCCGCATGCCGGAAAATCGCCTGCTTCGGCGGGGGACTGGCAGCGCGGGCGTTTTAGTTTCTGATTGGATGGAAGACCATGTTCGCAATCGTGCGCACGGGCGGCAAACAATATCGCGTCGCCGCCGGAGACAAGATCGCTGTCGAGAAGATCGAGGGTGAAGCGGGCGACACCGTGTCGCTGGGCGACGTCCTGCTGGCCGGCGACGGCGGCGAGGTGAAGGACGCCAAGGGCCTCACCGTCTCGGCCGAGATCATCGCGCAGACCCGCGGCGAAAAGGTCATCGTCTTCAAGAAACGCCGCCGGCACAACTATCGCCGTCGCAACGGTCACCGCCAGTCGCTAACGCTGCTGCGCATCACCGCGGTCGGCGAAGCCAAGAAGGCCGCGCCGAAGAAGGACGCCGCGCCGAAGACCGAAGCGGCCCCGGCCGCCGAGGCGAAGGCCGCGCCCGTAGCGAAGGACGCCGCGCCCAAGAAGGCCGCAGCTCCGAAGACGGACGCCGCTGCCGAGAAGGCCGCGCCCGCCAAGAAGCCCGCCGCCAAGAAAGCGGCCCCGAAGAAGGACGCCTGAGCGCGAACCCGCGGCTCGGCCCACAAGATTTTAGGAGCATCGGTCATGGCACATAAGAAAGCAGGCGGTTCCTCGCGCAACGGTCGCGACTCAGCCGGCCGCCGCCTTGGCGTGAAGAAGTTCGGCGGTCAGGACGTGATCGGCGGCAACATTATCGTGCGCCAGCGCGGGACCAAGGTCTATCCGGGCGTCAACGTCGGGATGGGCAAGGACCACACGCTGTTCGCGACCGCCGACGGCCGCGTCCGATTCCACGACGGCAAGCTCGGCCGCAAATATGTATCGGTCGACTGTATGGCAGACGCCGCCGAATAAGGGACGACTTTACCGAGGTCGTCCACCAGGGACGACCCGGAGCCGCCCTTTCCGCCACCAGCGGAAACCAGGTTCGAAAAGAGGGAGACGGGTCGCCCCCCGGACTCCCTTTTTTCTTGCCCGCATGCCCGCCCCCGCGGGCGGGCGCGAAAACGGGGCCGATCATCTCCCTCGCATATCGCCTGTCGTCAAAGCGTCACCATCTGGCGCCAGGGCGACAAGCCAGTGGGAGTGAATTCAGATGTTTGCGCGTACCGAAAGACTGTTGCTGCGGCCCGGCTGGCGCGAGGACGCCCCGGCGCTCGCCCAGGCCATCGGCGATGAAGCGATCGTGCGCAACCTGGCGCGCGCGCCCTGGCCCTATCGCGAGACCGATGCCGAGGCATTCCTGTCCGGCTGGACCGACGGCCATCCCAGCCGCTTCCTGATGGTCCGCCGCACCGCGAGCGCGCCGCGCCTGATCGGCGGCATCGGCATCGACCGCCGCGAAAATGGCGAGGTCGAGCTCGGCTATTGGGTTGCGCGGTCCTATTGGGGACTCGGCTATGCGACCGAGGCCGGGCGCCACATGCTCGACCTCGCGCGCACGCTCGGCATCCCGCGGCTGACCGCAGCGCATTTCGTCGACAATCCCGCCTCGGGCGCAGTGCTCCGCAAGCTCGGCTTCCGGCCGACCGGACGCCGTATCGAACGCGCGAGCCTCGGGCGCGGCACCCCCGCGCCGACCGTCGAATATGTTCGCGAGGTCGCGGCGCCCGGCCAGGACCGCGACGACGATGACGGGCCTGTCGCCATGCTCGGCGCCGCCCGATGGCCCGACCGGCTCCGCGAGGAATGGCGGCTGGCGGCGGCGTAAAGCCGTATCCCCCTCCTCTTCAGAGGAGGGGTAGCGAGACTTGGGCGCTTTGCGCCCTAGGCGCAACGGGGTGGTGTATGGCTTATGCGCGCTGTCGCGCGCCACCACCCCAAACCCCTCCTCTGAAGAGGAGCGGCTTCCGTCACCCCCGCAGTTTCCCCGCCATGCCGAGGATATCGTCGAGCGGATTGCCGTCGCCGTTGCGGTCGATCAACTGGCCCAGCCCGCCGAGCCCGCCCGCCGCGGGCGCACTGCCACCGCCGACCAGCCCGCCGAGCACATTGCCGAGCATCCCGCCCAGTCCGCCCGCGGGCGCGCCGCCGCCGGCCGTCTGGCCACCCTGTTTGGCCATATAGCCCGCGACGAGCATCGCGAGCATCGGCAGCATCTTCTTGAGCAGCCCGGCGTCGAGCCCGCTCTGCGTCGCGGCATGGCCCGCGACGGTGCGGCTAACGTCCTTCGATCCGAAGATCTGGCCCAGTATCTCGTTGCCCTGCCCGACCGGCGTCGGCTGCGATCCCAGCACCGAATCGAGCAGCCCGCTGCCGCCCAGCCCGGCGATCAATCCGCCGAGTCCCTCGATGCCGCTGCCCTGCGCCTGCTTCTGAAAACCGCCGAGAATCGCGGGGAGCAAGGCGTCCGCGCCCTGCTGCGCGACGCCGGGCGACACGCCCAGTTCCTTCGCCATCGATTCGATGCCGCCCGCCTGCTGCAAGATGTCCGTGAGGTTCATGGCTTTTCTCCATCTGCGGCGCGGATCGAAATGCGCCGATAGGGGTTGGTATAGCAGCGCGCAGGCGGGTGGGGAGTCGTTCATTCTCCTGTCATCGGCCGGCGCCAATCTGCAACGCTGCCGCCCTTCGCGGCCGCTTCACGAGAGGGAGTCCCCAGCATGAGCATTTTCGGCAAGATCAAGGACGCGATCTTCGGCAAGAAGGCAGAGGCCGCGACGCCCCCCGCCGCCCCGGCCACGACCGCCGCCCCCGCCGCGCCGCAGCCCGTCCCCGCCGCCCCGGCGGCCGTCAGCGAGGTCGACGTCGAGGCGATCCTGACCGCGCAGAACGCCTATGCCACCCAACCGCTCAACTGGCGGACCTCGATTGTCGACCTGATGAAGCTGCTCGACATTGATTCCAGCCTCGCGAACCGCAAGGAACTGGCGCAGGAGCTCGGCTATACCGGCGCGCTCGACGGCAGCGCCGAGATGAACATCTGGCTGCACAAGGCGGTGATGCGCGAACTCGCCGCCAACGGCGGCAAGGTGCCGGCCGACCTGACCGACTGAGCCGGCGCCCCTGCCTCATGGGGCAGCAAAGCCCTCTCCCCTTCAGAGGAGAGGGTTGGGGAGAGGGGGACGTAGCCTCCCCCTCTCAGTTCCGGCTGGCGAGCAAGCTCGCAAGCCTGCGTATCTCTCCCCTGAAGGGGAGAGAGCAATATTCCGAACCGGCCATCCTCGGCGTCGCTTCCGGGAAACGCGTTGACCCCCGCACCGCGCCCTGCGAAATCCGTTTCAACCGAAACCAGGGCTGCAAGGGGATCCACCACATGTCCGATAGATTGTCCACGCCGCTGAGCCGTCGCCAGACGCTCGCCGCGCTCGGCACCGGCGCCGCGGGGCTGACGCTTGCCGCCTGTTCGACCGGCGGCGCACTGCCCGACGATGCGGCGGTGATCCCGCCGGCGCCGCCGGGAACCGGCGCCGGTGCCGGCGGTGGCGGGGCGACCGCGCTGCTCGACTCGGTCGCCGACAACCTGCTCGCCCATTCGCCCGAGGGGGCGACCGCGCTCGGCATCGACACCGGCGATCGCGCGGCGATGCGCGCGCAGCTTTCCGACCGCTCGCCCGCCGGAGTCGCGGCGCTCGCCGCGACGCTCAAGGCCGACCTCGCGCGCGTCCGCGCCGTCGACACCGCCGGCCTCGACCATGCGACGCGCACCAGCCTCGCGGTGATCGACAGCGCCTACAGCACCGCACTCGACGGCTTCGCGCTCCCCTATGGCGACGTGGCGGTCGGCGGCTGGCGCAACACCCCCTATGTCGTGATCCAGAATGTCGGCGCCTATCTCGACGTGCCGCGCTTTCTCGGTAGCGATCATCCGGTACGCAACGCCGCCGACGCCGAAGCCTATCTGTCGCGTCTCAATGCCTATCCGGGCGTCCTCGACGGCGAAACCGAACGGCTGAAGGCGGCCGGGGCGCAGGGGCTGATCGCACCCGCCTTCCTGATCGACGCGGCGCTGAAACAGATGGAAGCGAGCCTTGCCGACGCGCGCGCGGGTGGCGGGCTGGTGGGCGGCCTGACCGAACGGACGCGCGCCGCGCGGATCGCCGGCGACTGGGAGCCGCGCGCCGAGCGGATCGTCAAGAGCGCGGTCGTCCCCGCGCTCGAACGCCAGATCGCGGCGATGCAGGCCCAGCGCCCGCAGGCGACGATGGACGCGGGGCTATGGGCGCGCCCCGGCGGTGACGAATGGTATGCATGGGGTCTGCGCGCCTCGACCACGACGCGCATGACGCCCGAGGAGGTCCACCGGATGGGCCTCGACGAGCTGGCCGAGCTGCAAGGGCGGATGGACCCGATCCTGCGCAAGCTCGGCTACACCGACGGCACGGTCGGCGCGCGGATGAACGCGCTCGCCGACGACCCGCGCTACAAATTCCCCGAGGGCGACAAGGGACGCGAGGAGATCAAGACCTATATCCAGACCTGGCTCGCCAGGATTCGCGCCGAACTGCCGCGCGCCTTCCGCACTTTGGTCAAGGGCAATGTCGAGGTGAAGCGCCTGCCGCTCGCCGAGGAGCCGGGCGCGCCCGCAGCCTATGGCGGCGCGGGATCGATCGACGGCAGCATTCCGGGCAAGATGTGGATCAACCTGCGCACCACCGACCTGCACAGCAAATATTCGCTGCCCGACCTCGCGATGCACGAGGCGATTCCGGGGCATGTCTGGCAGGGCGAATATGCGAACCAGATGCCGCTGATCCGCTCGATGCTCGCCTTCAACGCCTATAGCGAAGGCTGGGCGCTTTATGCCGAGCAGCTCGCCGACGAACTCGGCCTCTATGACGATTTCGAGGTCGGGCGCCTCGGCTATCTCCAGTCGCTCGCCTTCCGCGCCTGCCGCCTCGTCGTCGACACCGGCCTCCACGCCAAGCGCTGGACGCGCGAGGAAGGCGTCCGCTTCTTCGTCGAGCGCAACGGGTCGAACCCGCTCGAAGTGTCGAGCGAGGTCGACCGCTATTGCAGTTGGGCCGGCCAGGCCTGCGGCTACAAGGTCGGCCATAGCGAGATCGTCCGCCAGCGCGGCCGCGCCCAGGCGGCGCTCGGGCCGCGCTATGACCTGCGCGACTTCGACAATGTCGTCGTCGAGGGCGGCAACGTCCCGCTCGACGTGCTCGCGAAGAATGTCGACGAGTATATCGCGGGCGGAAACGCCTGACCAACTCCGTCATGGCGAACGGAGCGAAGCAATCTCCCGCTGTCGGCCTTGCGCAGGGCCGACAGCGGGATTTTGCCGCGTCGCCTTCGGCTCCTCGCAATGACGAGACCTATAGCGAGGGCAGCGGCGCCAGATCGGGCTCGATATACCCCCGCCGCGCCGCGACCGAGAACAGCAACTCGTGGCTGTAGAAGCGCAGCGGCCAGTCGCGTCGGCCCATGTCCGACCGCAGCAGCGCGTTGACCCGCGCCGCCAGTCCCGTCTCGACCGTTTCCGACAGGAACAGCCGCACCCCCGCGACATAGGCGCGAGTGATGCTGTCGTGATAGCCTTGGCTATCGTCGTTCACCCCGCCGACACTCTCGTTGAAACGGCGGATCAGTCCCGCGATCTCGGCATCGACGTCGATGTCGGGGCGCTCGGTCAGCAGACACAGGCAGGCGGCGAGATGCGCCTCGTGCGTCCACGCCTCACGCGGCAGCGCGCAAGCGAGCAGCCCCTCGCCGAGCGCGCGGATGTCATGGTCGCGCTCGAACAGGCGCGGCGAAAAATCGGTGGTCATCGTCCGGTTCCTTCCGGGTGACAGGCCACCCGGAGGAACCGGGCGGGATCAGGCTGCGACGGCCGCCTGCGGAGCGGCTTGACGGACGCCTTCGTCAACATGGTCCGCAAATTGCGCGAAATTGTCGATGAATTGCTGCACCAGCGCCTCGGCAGTGCGGTCATAGGCCGCCTTGTCGGCCCATGCCTCGCGCGGATCGAGCAGCGCAGTATCGACCCCCGGCACCGCGACCGGGACGAGGAAGCCGAAATTCGGGTCCTTGCGGAACTCGGCATCGTTGAGGCTGCCATCAAGCGCAGCGTTGAGCAGCGCGCGGGTCGCCTTGATCGGCATGCGCTTGATCCCACCCATCGTCGCCATGCCACCGGTCCAGCCGGTGTTGACGAGCCAGCACTGGACGCCGCCCTTGGCGATGCGGTCCTTGAGGAGATTGCCATAGACCGACGGGTGGCGCGGCATGAAGGGGGCGCCGAAGCAGGTCGAGAAGGTCGCCTCGGGCTCGGTCACGCCGATCTCGGTCCCCGCGACCTTCGCGGTATAGCCCGACAGGAAATGATACATCGCCTGGTCGGGGGTCAGCTTGGCGATCGGCGGCAGCACGCCGAAGGCGTCGGCGGTCAGCATGATGACGGTGCGCGGCACCGGCCCCATATTCTTTTCCGACGCGTTCGGAATGAAGTCGATCGGATAGGCGCCGCGGGTGTTCTCGGCGAGGCTGTTGTCGTCGAGGTCGAGCGCGCGCGTTTCGGAATCGATCACGACGTTTTCGAGCACGGTGCCGAAGCGGCGCGTGGTCGCATAGATTTCGGGTTCGGCTTCTTCGGACAGGCGGATCATCTTCGCATAGCAGCCGCCCTCGAAATTGAAGACCGCGGTGTCCGACCAGCCATGCTCGTCGTCGCCGATCAGCGTACGCGAGGCATCGGCCGACAGCGTCGTCTTGCCGGTGCCCGAGAGGCCGAAGAAGACCGCGGTGTCGCCGTCCGGCCCGATATTCGCCGAACAGTGCATCGGCATCACGCCCTTTACGGGGAGCAGATAGTTGAGGATGCCAAATACCGACTTCTTCATCTCGCCGGCATAGGCGGTGCCGCCGATCAGCACGAGCTTCTCGGTGAAATTGACCGCGACCACCGTCTCGCTGCGCGTGCCATGCTTCGCGGGATCGGCACGAAAGCTCGGCAGGTCGATGATCGTATATTCGCTGTCGAACACCGCGAGTTCGGCCGCGGTCGGGCGGCAGAGCAGGGTACGGATGAACTGGCTGTGCCACGCGAGTTCGGTGACGACCTGGACGCCGACGCGATGCTCGGGCTGCGAGCCGCCGAAGAGTTGCTGGCGATAGAGCCGGTCGCGACTCGCGAGATGCGCGAGGAAATCTTCCTTCAGCGCGGCGAAATGCGCCGGCGTCATCGCCACATTGGTCTTGCCCCACCAGATAGTGTCGGCGGTCTCCGCATCCTGGACGATGAACTTGTCCTTGGCGCTGCGGCCGGTGTGCTGGCCGGTGGCGACGACGAGTGGACCGTCCTTGGCCAGCAGTCCTTCGCCGTGACGGACCGCTTCCTCGACCAGCCGCGCCGCACCCCAGTTTTCAGCCACATCCGCCTGCGTTTCGACGGTCCGACTGCCGATCACCACCTTGGTCATTATCCTGGCCTTTCCCTTGTCCGCCGCGTCCTTGCATACCTATGCAATACCCGCCGAGCAAAAGGGCAGGCCCGCATCTGCAATGGGTGCCGACGTGACGCCGATTCCGAAATTCCCCGTCGCGTTAGCGAGGAAGGCACGGCGCGTCAAAAGATTAACGCGAGACTTGTGCCCGCTCTGCGATGAGTGCCGCAGGGTCCGTTCGCGCGGTTGTCGCTTGCGGACGGATCGGCTAATCCGGCGCGGGTCCGCCCCCACTGGAAAGAGCATGACGGCAACCATCGCGCTGGTCGACGACGACCGCAACATCCTCCAGTCGCTGTCGATAGCCCTGCAGGCCGAGGGTTTCGTCACGCGTGTCTATTCGGACGGCGAAGCGGCACTGAAACCGCTGATCGACAATCCGCCCGACCTCGCGGTCTTCGACATCAAGATGCCGCGGATGGACGGGCTCGAACTGCTGCGGCGGTTGCGCGAGAAGAGCCAGCTTCCCGTCATCTTTCTGACCAGCAAGGACGACGAGATCGACGAGGCGCTGGGCCTAGCGATGGGCGCCGACGACTATATCGCCAAACCCTTTTCGCAGCGGTTGGTCATCGCGCGTATCCGGGCGATCCTGCGCCGCGTCGAACTCAACAAGAGCGCGCCGAGCGACGAGGACGAACCCGTCGCAGAGCCGATCACGCGCGGACGGCTGACGATGGACCCCGCGCGCCACAAGGTGAGCTGGGACGGCCAGGGCGTGACGCTGACCGTCACCGAATTCCTGATCCTCGAAACGCTCGCGAGCCGCCCGGGCATCGTGCGCAGCCGCAATCAGCTGATGGATGCGGCCTATCAGGACGACGTCTATATCGACGACCGCACGATCGACAGCCACATCAAGCGCCTGCGCCGCAAGTTCCGCGAGGTCGACCCCGATTTCGACGCGATTGCGACCCTTTATGGTGCGGGCTACCGCTTCTCCGACGATGGCTAGAATCAAGACCGATACCGCTGCCGAGCCCGAGGATGCGCCGCTCGTCTGGTCGGCACGCTGGTCGCTGACCACCCGCATCCTCGCGGTCAACATCCTCGCGGTCGCGCTGCTCGCGGGCGGCTTTTTCTATCTCGACACCTATCGCACCCGGCTGGTCGACACGCGCATCGCCGTGATGGTCGACAAGCTCGCGATGTTCGACGTGGCGCTCGAGGCGGCGCGACCCGATCAGCGCCAGCGGCTGATCGGCGAATTCACGCGCGTGACCGAATCGCGGCTGCGCTTCTACGACACAAGCGGGCGCAAGATCGACGACAGCTTCGCCCATGCGCCGCCGACTTATACGCTGCGCGATCCCGACCTGCAGCCGTGGAAACGTGACGTCGCGCGCGCCATGGATCGCGGCATCGACTGGATCGTCGGCGCGCCCGACTATCCCGAGTTCGAGGAACCGGCAAACGACCGCGCCGCCGCCTGGCCCGAGGTCATGGACGCTCTGCGCAGCGGTGAGGAAGCGACCCGCTTCCGCTATGCCCCCGAACGTACCCCGCTTTTGAGCGCAACGCGCGTCGTCGACCTCGAACGCCCCGAAGTGATGTTGATGACCCTCAACGCGCGCGACATCACCCGCACCGTGCGCGCCGAACGCTTCCGTCTCGCGGTGGTGCTTGCAATGGTGCTGTGCGCCTCTGTTCTGTTATCGCTTTTCCTCGCACGCACCATCGTCCGCCCGCTGCGCCGTCTCGCCCGCGCCGCGGTGCGCGTGCGGCTTGGCCGCGCGCGCGAGGTCGTCGTCCCGCGCCTGCCCAGCCGCCGCGACGAGATCGGCACGCTGGCCCGTGCTCTATCCGACATGACGCAGGCGCTGCGCGAACGCATCGATGCGGGCGAGCATTTCGCCGCCGACGTGACGCATGAACTCAAGAATCCGATCGCCTCGTTGCGGTCGGCCATCGAGGGGCTGGAGCGGGTGAAGAGCGAGGAGCAGCGCGCGCAGCTTCTCGGCATCGCGAGCGAGGACGTTCGTCGTCTCGACCGGCTCGTCACCGATATCAGCGACGCGAGCCGCATCGACGCGCAACTTTCGCGGACCCATTTCGAGCCGATCGACATCGGACTGATGATCGAATCGATGCTCGCTTCGCGCGCCGCGCGCGCCGAACAGGGCGCTGCCGGTCCTCGCATCGCCTTCGCCCGCCCACGTCGGGGCACGGCGACGGTGATGGGCGACGGTCACCGCCTCGAGCGCGCCATCGACAATATCATCGACAATGCGATCAGCTTCTCGCCGCCGGGCGGCCTCGTCTGCATCGCCGCGACCCGCCTGGGCGACGAGGTGCATGTGCGCGTCGACGACGACGGCCCCGGCATTCCCGCCGCGCAGCGCGAGGCAATCTTCCGCCGCTTCCACAGCGAACGCCCCGACGGCGAGGCGTTCGGCCGCCACAGCGGGCTGGGCCTCGCCATCGCGCGCGCGATCGTCGAGGGACATGGCGGCACGATCGCGGCGCGCGACCGCGACGACCACCAGCCGGGCGCCAGCCTGCTCATCACCCTCCCGGCGCGCGAGGGCGGCGAGGCCTGAACGCCGACCTATCCGCCTTGCAGCCGCATGCGGGCATGGCTAAGCCTGCCCCATGCTTCCGAGCCGGACCGCCCTCGACATCGTCAACATCCACGCGAGTTGCGTCGCGGCGGGCAATGGCGGGGTGCTGATCCTCGGCCAGTCGGGACAGGGCAAGTCCGACCTCGCGCTGCGCCTGATCGACCGCGGCGCACGGCTCGTCGCCGACGACCGTTGCGACGTCTGGCACGAGCGCGGTCGCCTGTGGTGCCGCCCGCCAGGGCCACTGGCCGGCAAGATCGAAGTGCGCGGGATCGGCATCGTCGAGCAGCCGTGGACCGCCCCCGTCCCGCTCGCGCTCGCGGTGCGGCTGACCGACCGCTACGACCGCATGCCCACGGCGAATCAGGTCGAAACGGTCGCCGGGCATCCGCTGCCCGCGCTACTGCTCTCGGCCTTCGAGGCGTCGGCGCCGATCAAGATATTGCTCGCGCTCGAACGGCTGGCGCCCGCGGCATGAGCGCCCCCGCCGAACCGCGTCTGCTGCTCGTCACCGGCCTTTCGGGCGCGGGAAAGTCGACCGTGCTCAGGGTGCTCGAGGATCTGGGCTGGGAAGTCGTCGACAATCTTCCGCTCTCGCTGCTCGAGCCGCTGATCGAGGCGCCGGTCCACCGCAGCGAGATGAACCGGCCGCTAGCCGTCGGCATCGACAGCCGCAGCCGCGGCTTCAAGCCAGCGCTGCTCGTCAAGCGGATCAAGGAGCTGCGCGCGGCGGGCGGGCGCGAGATCGAGACGCTGTTCCTCGACTGCGCCGGCGCCGAGCTCGAGCGGCGCTTTTCCGAAACGCGCCGCCGCCACCCGCTCGCCGAGGACCGCCCCGCCGCCGACGGCATCGCGCGCGAGCGCGAGATGATGGAATCGCTCCGCCGCTGGGCCGAGCATGTCGTCGACACCACCAATTACAGCAGCAACGACCTGCAACAGGAAATTCGCCAGCGCTTCGCAGAAGCGGAGGACGACGAGCCGGCACTCAACATCCTGAGCTTCGGCTTCGCGCGCGGCCTGCCCCGCCATGCCGATCTGGTGTTCGACATGCGCTATCTGCGCAATCCGCATTGGGATACGAAACTACGTCCCGGCACCGGGCTGGACGCCGACGTCTCGGCCTATATCACCGCCGACCCCGCCTATGAGGCGACGCTGGCGCAGATCGAGACGCTGCTGCTGACCCTGCTCCCCCGCTACCGCGCGGAGGGCAAGAGCTATGTCACCATCGCCTTCGGCTGCACCGGCGGCCGCCACCGCTCCGTCCATTGCGCCGAGCGGGTCGCCCGCACCCTGCGCGACGCGGGTCATGCGCCGACGGTCAGCCACCGCAACCTTGACTCCGCACCGCAAGATGGGCTTGAGGGCAAGCCCCCGCCCGCTTCTCCCGCACCCGGCGGAAAATCTTGAGGGTAATCGACTGCATGCCCAGCGATAAAGCACTGCCGCTGCTCGGAATGGTTCTCGTCACCCATGGACGACTCGCCGAGGAAATGGTGACCGCGATGGAGCATGTCGTCGGCCCGCAGCGCGCGATCGCAACCGTCTGCATCGGCCCCAACGACAATATGGAGATGCGGCGTCAGGAGATCGCCGACGCGATTCGCGGCGTCGACGAGGGTCGCGGCGTCATCATGCTGACCGACCTGTTCGGCGGCACCCCATCCAACCTCGCGATCAGCCTGCTCGAGGCGGGGCGCACGGAGGTGATTGCCGGGGTCAACCTGCCGATGCTGATCCGGCTCGAAAGTGCGCGCAAGACCATGGAATTGCGTCCGGCGGTGATCGCGGCGCGCGAGGCGGGGCAGAAATATATATCGGTAGCATCGGAAATGCTGGGAGTGGGCCTTTGAGCGATTTGTCGGAGACCGTCGAGATCACCAATCAGCGCGGTCTTCACGCGCGCGCCAGCGCCAAATTCGTCACCTTCGTCAGCCGCCTGCCCGAAACCGTCACCGTTGAGGTTGAAAAGGGCGGCAACCGCGTCGCCGGCACGTCGATCATGGGGCTGATGATGCTCGGCGCCGCGAAAGGCGACAGCATCACCATCCACACGCGCGGCGACGGCGCCGACACCGCACTCCTCAAGCTGGTCGGGCTGGTCAAGGACAGCTTTGGCGAGGATTGAAGCCATGTCCGGCCGCCGCAGCCGCATCGAAAGCCTCTCGAACCCGCTCGTCAAGCGGATGCGGCTGCTGCGCGAGAAGCGCCACCGCCGCGCCGAAGAACTGTTCCTCGCCGAGGGCCTTCGTATCGCGACCGAGGCGCGCGAAGCGAGGGTGCTGCCGCGCTGGCTGTTCCTCGCCGACGAAGGCGCCGCCGCGCATCCGCTCACACGAACGCTCGTCGACGCGACGCTAGTGAGCGGCGGTGAGGTGATTGACACCACCCCCGCGATCCTGTCGAAGCTCTCGGGCAAGGACAATCCGCAGACCGTCGTCGGCATCTATGCCGAGCCGCGAACCGCGCTCGCCGACCTCGACCGCGGAGCCGCCCCGATCTGGCTCGTCGCCGAGCGGCTGCGCGACCCCGGCAACCTCGGCACGATGCTGCGCACCGGCGACGCGGTCGGCGCGGGCGGGCTGATCCTCCTCGACGATTCGACCGACCCCTATGGCGTCGAGGCGGTGCGCGCGAGCATGGGCGCTATCTTCACCCAGCGGCTTGTGCAGGCACGCTGGGACGATTTCCTCGCCTGGCTGCGCGCGGGGCCGGGCGAGCTGGTCGCGACCTGGCTGGGCAAGGATACGAAGGATTATCAGGCGGTCCGCTACGCGGCGCCGACCTTCATCCTCGTCGGCAATGAATCGCAGGGCCTGCCCGAAGCCTATGCCGCCGCCGCCGACGTGCGCGTCAGGATGCCGATGATGGGCAAGGCCGACAGCCTGAACGCCGCGGTCGCAGGCGCGGTGATGGCCTATGAGGTGCTGAACCAGCGTCGAAGCGGGCCTTCAGCTTGAAGGCAGCACGGCGCAACCAACACCTCCCTCTTCCGTTCGTGTCGAGAAGGAGAGACATGATGGTCAGACCAGCCGCGGCATTCGCCCTTCCCCTCACCCTCGCCGCCTGCGCGGTCGAGGTTCCGCCCGAAACCCCGCCGCCGCCCGCCGCGGCCTATATGGCGCTCGGCACCGAACCCGGCTGGACGCTCGAGATCACGCCCGATCGGCTCAACTATGACGGCGACTATGGCGAGACGAAAATCGTCGTCGCCAACCCCGGCGCGCGGCCGAGCGTCAATGGCGAGCGCTATGTCACCGACCGGCTGGCCGTCGACGTCACCCACGCCGAATGCAGCGACGGGATGAGCGACCGCCGCTATCGCGACACGGTGACGGTGGTGGCCGACGGCAAGACGGTGAAGGGCTGCGGCGGCGGCATCCTGGCGCCCGAAGAGCTCGCGGGCACCAACTGGCGCTTCGTGTCGGTCGGCGGCGTGCCCGTCGCACAGGATCGCCCGACCTCGCTTGCCTTCGACGGCGCGAAACTGAGCGGCAGCGCCGGCTGCAACCGCTTTTCGGGCGGCTACGAAAGTGACGGCAGGACGCTGACCGCCGGCCCGCTGATGGCGACCAAAATGGCTTGCCCCGGCGCCGGCATGACGCAGGAAATGGCTTTCTTTCAGTTGATGCGCGGCCCGGTCAGTCTGGATTTTCCTGCTGACGGCACGCTGATCCTGACCGGCGCCGACGGACAGACGGTGGTGCTGAAGCGGGTGATCTAGAGTCCAGGCCGAGAATCATCGCCCCGTGCGAAAGCAGGCTTCCCGGCTGTCGATGACAACGACCGCCTTCACGGGGCGACGGTCAATCCACGAAATTCGGTTTCCGCTTCTGCATATGCGCCATCACCGCCTCGACCTGATTGGGTTTGCGGATGACCTTGACCTGTTCGTCGCTTTCAGCCTGCAATATCTGGGCATCGTTCGCGTCGGCCAGCAGGTTGCACAATCGCTTGGCGCCGCGGATCGCGTGGGGATTCTTGTCGGCGATCGCAGCCGCCAGCTCCATCGCCTTCGTCAGCGGATCGTCGGCGACGTGGGTCGCAAAGCCGAGCAGCTTCGCCTCCGATCCGGTGAATTCGCGATTGGTGTAGATCAGCTCGCGCAGCACATCGTCGGCGACCTGGGTGCGCCACAGCGCCATACCGGCAACGTCGGGGACAAGACCCCAGCGCATCTCCATGATCGCGATGCGCGTGTCGGGGTGAACAATGCGGATGTCGGCGGCGGCCATGATCTGACTGCCCGCGCCGAAGGCGACGCCGTGCACCGCCGCGATCACCGGCACCGGCAGCTCGCGCCAGCCCCATGCGGCATATTGGGCGTTGTTGGCGATGCCGCGCGTGCGGTCGGAGAGCGTGCCCCCCGCGCTGCTCGCCCCCGGATCGCGCTCGGCGCTGAGGCTCGAAAGGTCGAGCCCGGCGCAAAAGGCGCGCCCCTCGCCCGACAGCACGACGACGCGAAGACCCTGCCGGGCCTTGAGGTCGTCGATCGCCTCGGCGAGCGCCAACCACATGGCCGCATCGAGCGCGTTCATCTTGTCGGCGCGGATCAGACGGACGTCGGCGATGCCGCCGTCCAGCATGGTGATGGAAACGCGATCCTTCATCGGGGAGTCTTCCTATGTCCGGTTGAGCGCGGCTTCGACAAGCGGGAGCTGGTCGTTGCCGAAATACATGTCGTCGCCATCGACGAAGATGGTCGGCGAGCCATAGCCGCCGCGCGCGATGACCTCTTCGGTGTTGGCACGCAGCCGGGCTTTCGCGGCATCGCCGGTTGCCGCCTCGGCGAGCGCGGCGCCGTCGAGTCCTTCGGCATCGGCGACCGCGGCCAGAACCGCCGGGTCGTCGAGATTCTCCTGCCGGTCGAAATAGCTGGCGAAGGCGCCGCGCGCGAACCGCGCCAGCGCCGCCTGATCCTCTTCGAGCGCGCAGCAGAAGCGCATCGCCGCCACGCTCTTCGCCGGATGCCAGCGCGACGGGAAATTCATCGGCACGCCCGCGAGGCGCGCCCAGTCCTTCAGCACCTTCCAGCTATGCGCCATCCGCCGGTTGTCGCTCTGCTCGCGCGCCGCATAGACCGCCGGGTTCACGGCATTGAATACGCCGCCGACGAGGATCGGGCGGTAGCGCGCGGTAGCGCCGGTCCGTTCGAGCACCGCCGGCAGGTTGCGGAAGGCAAGGCAGGTCCAGGGCGAGGACAGATCGAAGAAGAATTCGACGCGGGCGGTCATCGGATCACGCCTTTTCCTTCGCCTTCTCCCAATAGCGGTCGCGCAGCAGGCGCTTGTAGAGCTTGCCGGTGTCGTGCCGCGGCAGCGCCTCCATGAAGTCGATCCGCCGCGGGACCTTGACCCCCGACAATTTCTCGCGCGCATAGGCGCCCAGTTCCTCGCGGAAGGCGTCGGTGGCGTCGGCCATGTCGGCGGGCTGGACGACCGCGATCACTTCCTCCCCCATCTCCTCGTGCGGGCCGCCGACCACCGCGACGTCGGCGACCTTCGGATGGGTGACGAGATGATTCTCGATCTCCTGCGGATAGATGTTCACCCCGCCCGAGATGATCATGAAGCTCTTGCGGTCGGTCAGGTAGAGGAAGCCATCTTCATCAACTCTACCCACATCGCCCAGGGTCGACCAGCCGCGGCTGTTGCGGCTCGACGCAGTTTTTTCCGGATCATCATGATATTCAAAGACATTTTCGCTCTCGAAGAAGACGGCGCCTTCCTCGCCGACGGCGAGCTCGGTCTCGTTGTCCTCGCCCACGATATGGACCGTGCCGCTGATCGCGCGGCCGACGGTGCCCTTGTGCGTCAGCCAGTCCTGGCTGGTCGCGAAGGTCATGCCATTGCCCTCCGATCCCGCATAATATTCGAGCAGCACCGGTCCCCACCAGTCGATCATCGCCTGTTTGACCGGCACCGGGCACGGCGCCGCGGCGTGGATGGCGCTCTTCATCGACGTCACGTCATATTGGGCGCGAATCGCGTCGGGCAGCTTGAGCATCCGCACGAAATGGGTTGGGACGAACTGCGCCGCGTTGCAGCGGTAATGCTGGATCGCGGCGAGCGCGCCCTCGGGATCGAATTTCTTCATCAGCACCACCGTGCCGCCGAGCCGATGGATCGTCATCGACCAGCGCAGCGGCGCGGCATGATAGAGCGGCGCGGGCGAGAGATAGACGCTGTCCGGCCCGATGCCGAACGCCGCGGCCGCGAGCATGACCATGGTGTTCGGCGCATCGATCGCCGGTTCCTCGGGCAGCGGCACCCGCACGCCCTTGGGCCGCCCTGTCGTCCCCGACGAATAGAGCATGTCGACCCCCGCGCGTTCGTCCGCGATTCGCGTCGCGGGCATCCTCGCCAATTCATCCTCGATCGCGGGCCAGCCGGCGATGGCGCCGCCCATCGAGAAACGCTCGATCCGCGTCTGCAATTGCTGCGCCGCGGGGGCGAGGCTCGCCGAGACGACGAGCATCTTCGCGCTCGAATTGTCGAGGATATAGTCGGTCTCGTCCTGCGTCAGCCGCGACGAGATGCAGACATAGCGCAGCCCGGCACGCTGCGCGCCCCAGGTAAGCCCGTAATAATGGGGCGTATTGTCGAGCATGAAGGCGACGACATCGTCATGCCCCAGTCCATGGTCGCGGAACATCTGCGCGGCGCGGTTCGACGCCGCATCGAGATCGCCATAGCTGATCGCCTCGCCCGTTTCGGCGACGATGACGGCGGGCTTGTCGGGATGGGTACACGCATGAACTGAGGGGTGCATCGGACATCGTCTCCGGATGATTTCTTTATTCCCAGGATGAGTAGCGGGTTGAAACTTTTGGTCAAGCAAGCTCGCCGGGCCGGGTACGCAGCGCGTAGCCGCGCCCCTTGACCGTGTGCAGCATCGGCCAGGCGAAGCCGCGGTCGATCCGGGCGCGCAGCCGCGACATATGCACCTCGACCCGGTTGGTGCCGGGGTCGAAGTCGATCCGCCATACGGCCTTGAGCAAGGTCTCGCGCGAGACCGGGCGACCGGGCACGCGCGCGAGATTGGCGAGCAGGTCGAATTCGCGCAGCGGCAAGCGGATCAGTCGTCCCGCGCGCTCGACGCGCCGGTCGATCAGGTCAATTCGTAGTTCGCCGGCCCCGAGTTGCCCCGCCGCCAGCCGGCTGCGGCGGACGAGGCTCGCGATGCGCGCAACGACCTCGATCGGATTCTCCGCCCACCCCACCGCATCGTCGGCGCCCGCACCGAGCGCAAGCATCCGGTCGGCCCGGCTGTCGCGGTCGGACAGGATCAGCAGCGGTCGGCGTGCCGCGATACCGCGCGCCAGAAGGATAAGCTCTCGCGGCGGCTGCGTACCGCCGAACGGATCGAGCACGAGGCAATCGAAACAACCGTCACGCCAGTCGCTTGCGGCCCCGGCGAACGGCGGCAGCAGCATGGTGCCGAAGCCCGCGGCGGCTACCGCGGCGGCGAGCGTCCGTGCCCTGTCGCCGTGCGGATGGTGGATGGCGACGAGCGGCGGGGGGCCGGTCGCGGCGCGACCGCCGGATTCACCCATCGCCCCTCTCCCATTCGTCCCGACCTCTCTTCGATGACGTTGCACGCTATCTCCGCTGTGCTAACGAATCGCTATGACCAGTGCCGACCTGCTCGCCTCCGACTTCGCCACTTTGCCCGATCTGATCCGCGCCCATGCGCAGGAGCGCCCGGATGCCGTAGCGGCAGCCGATCCATTCCGGCGCCTAACCTGGTCCGAACTGGACCGGATGATCGACCGAATCGCCGCGCGATTGCAGCGGGATGGATTCGCGAAGGGCGACCGCACGGCGATCGCGGGGCTCAACAGCGTCGAACAGATGGCAGCGATACTGGGGACGCTACGCGTCGGCGGCATCGCGGGACTGATCACCAACAGCGCAACCGGCGAGCAGATGGCGGCGATGATCGCCGACACCGGCGCGCGCCACCTGTTCCTCGACAGCGCGGCGGCGGCAAGCCTCGAAGGCCAGACGGTGACCGCGAGCGACCGCATCGCGATGGACGGCAGCGATATCGGTACGCCGCTGGACGACTGGATGGCGCCCGAAGGCACGACGCCCGAACCGGTCGCGATCGAGCCGCCCGACGGCTTCAACATCATCTATTCGTCGGGCACCACCGGCACGCCGAAGGGCATCGTCCACAGCCATGCGATGCGCTGGCAGCATATCCAGCGCGGCGTTCCCGCTTACGGCCCGCAGGCGGTGACGATCCTGTCGACCCCGCTCTATTCGAACACGACGATGGCGAGTTTCCTGCCGACGGTCGGGTCGGGCGGGCAGACCGTGCTGATGAAGAAGTTCGACGCGCACGGCTTTCTGGAACTGGCCGAGCGCGAGCGCGCGACCAACACGATGCTGGTGCCGGTGCAATATCGCCGCATCATGGCGCTCGAGGACTTCGACCGCTTCGATCTTTCGAGCTTCATCATGAAATATTGCACATCCGCGCCCTTCCCCGCCGCGCTCAAGGCCGATGTGCTGAAACGCTGGCCCGGCGGGCTCGTCGAAATCTATGGCATGACCGAGGGCGGCGCAGCCTTCATCCTTGAGGCGCACCAGTTCCCCGACAAGCTGCACACGGTCGGTCGCCCGGCGCCGGGCCACATCGCCAAAGTCATAGACGAAGAAGGCAAGGAATTGCCGCAAGGCGAGGTCGGCGAGATCGTCGGCCGCTCGCCGGCGATGATGACCGGCTACAACAACCGGCCCGACGCGACCAGGGCGATGCACTGGCACGACGCCGACGGAAATCTCTTCTATCGCCACGGCGACATCGGGCGTTTCGACGAAGACGGCTTCCTGACCCTGATGGACCGCGCCAAGGATATGATCATCTCGGGCGGCTTCAACATCTTCCCGAGCGACCTCGAGGCGATATTGATCGCCGACGACCGCGTCGTGGACGCCGCCGTGGTCGGTATACCGAGCGAGGAGTGGGGCGAGACCCCGGTGGCGTTCGTCGTGCTGAAGGACGATGCCGACGCGGAGGCGGTGCGCGCCGATTGCAACGCCAAGGTCGGCAAGACCCAGCGGCTGAGCGCGATCCGCGTCGTCGACGAACTGCCGCGCAGCCCGATCGGCAAGGTGCTGAAACGGGAATTGCGCGACGCCTATGCGGGGTGAGCGGCGGGTGGCGGCCGGCAGCGAACATAATTCCTCCCTCCCGCTTGCGGGAGGGGTTGGAGGTGGGCAGCGACGGTGCAAGGACCCCACCCCGCTGCGGCTAACCAGCAAGCTGGTAAGCCTCGCTGCCCATCCCGCAAGCGAGAGGGGAGATCATTCAATCTTCGAATGACCACTCCCCACCCCGATAGTCCGACATCCGGCTGCTTTCCGGGTTACGCGAGTCCCGCCGCCTCGATTGCCGCCAGCGCGCTGACCAGCCGCGCGTCGCCTTCTCCCTCGACCCACGCCCATGGCAGCCGCCGTCGTTCGAGTTCGCCAAGTGCAACCTCCATGAACTGACGCCGCGCGAGGTCGCTGCCGAACAGGCGCGTGCCATCCTCCTGCCACGGCAGGTCCATCGCGGGGACGAGATAGAGGTCGGCCGTCTCGCGCCACGCGTCGAGCGCGGGCAGTCGCCGTCCGAGCAGCATGATCGCCCACGCCTGCGTCATCAGCGGATCGGTGTCGGACATCAGCCATTCGGGATTTTGCGCCATCGCGTCGCGTGTCGCCGCGACATGGCCGTCGAAAATCGCGAGCAGATCGACCTCGCCGAATTCGGTGCCGTTCGCCTCGGCATAGGCGCGGCCATATTCGGGCACGACCACGCCGCCGAGACGCGCGGCGAGACGCGGCGCCAGCGTCGATTTTCCGGTGCTTTCGGCGCCGTGAAGGCAGATGTGACGGGTCATGCCGGCGCCGTTCCGGCCGCCGCGGCGCGGCGCCACTGGATCAGCCCGTCGATCGAGAGGCCGAGCAGCACGACATAGACCGCGCTGGTCGCGTAGAGGCCGCGCCACGCGAAGAGCGGCACCGCGATCAGGTCGACGAATATCCACAGCCACCAGCTTTCGACACGGCGCCACGCCAGCAGTCCTTGCGCGGTGATGCTGAGCATCGCGATCGCTCCGTCGATCCACGGCGCCGCGGCGTCGGTGAAGCGGTGCATCGCGGCGCTCCACATGGCCCACGCCGCGACGGTCGCGCTACCCCAAAGCCGACGCGCCCGCGCGCTCAGCCAGCCGACCGGAATGCCGCTGTCGTCCCGGGCGCGCACCCAGGCGGTCCAACCGTAGAGATTGAGCGCGAAGAAAAAACCCTGGAGCAGCATGTCGCTGTAGAGCTTCGCCTCGTAGAAGACGAGCGCGTAGAGGCTGACCGCGACGAGCGCGAAGGGATAGTTCCACACGCTGCGCAGCGCGACCAGCGCGACGTTGATCAGGACCAGCGCGGCGGCCAGCCATTCGATCTGACTCATTCGCCTGCCCCCGTGCGCGCTTCTGCCCGGGGTCGCGTCCACAGCCCTTCGCGGCTGATCCGGCGCTGCGGCGGCCGGCGCAGCACCGACCAGCCGGCACGCGCGACCCAGCCGAGCTTGGCGGCGAAGGACGTCGCGGTGCGGTGGTCCCAGGCATGATCGCCGCGCCGCCGCACCTCGCGGGCGATATCGCCGTAGATGCCGGTCGCGGCGAGCACCGCCCAGCGGCTGCGCGGGCCAAGCTTGCGCGCACCCCAGCGCGCCGACGCCTCATAATCCCCCGCCATCTCGGCCAGCCATTTGGCCATCACCGACAGGCGCGGGCGGAAGGCGGGGTGCATGTGCTGGCCCGGCGGGATGTCGAGTTCGACCAGCCATTCGTCGGGCAGGTAGCAGCGGTCGGCGGCGGCATCCTCCGCCACGTCGCGCGCGATATTGGCGAGCTGGAAGGCGATGCCGAGATCCGAGGCGCGGTCGAGCGTCGTCTCGTCGCCGGGGTCGATCCCCATCATCAGCGCCATCGCGACCCCGACCGCGCCCGCGACATGATAGCAATAGCGCAGCAGGTCGGCCTCGCTGCGCGGCCGCCAGTCGTCCGCGTCGAGCGCGAAGCCGGCAATGATGTCGTCGATGACGCTGCGCGGAATGGCGATTTCGGTGAGCAGCAGGCCGAGCGCGTCGCACGCGGGTTCACCGGTCGGATCGCCCGCATAGGCCCGGTCGGTCAGCGCGTCGATGCGCGCGAGCGCCGCCTTCGCATCATGCTTGCCGCCGCCGCCGTGCCGCATCGCCCCGCCATGATCCTGTCCGTCGACGAGGTCGTCGGCGGCGCGGCACCAGGCGTAGAGCAGCCAGACGCGCTCGCGCGTCTGCCGGTCGAACAGCCGGCTCGCGAGCGCGAAGCTCTTCGAGCCCCGCGCGATGCTGTCGTGCGCGAAACCGTGGAGGGCGTCGGCGTCGTAGCTCATAACCCTCTCCCCCTCAGGGGAGAGGGTTGGAAGAGGGGAATGAAAAAGGCAAGTTCACGCATCCGCCCCCTCCCCCCCGATCCCCTTTCCCCAAGGAAAGGGGGAGATCACAAATCGTCGGCCTTCATCGCGAAGATCGGTTCGTGCGGGCGATAATCCGCCATCTTGTCGAGCAGCTCGTCGATCCCGGCGTCGACGATCATGATCCCGGCGTGCGCCGGGCGGATGAAGCCGGTGTCGATCATCCGGCGATTGAAGGCGATCAGATCATTGTAGAAACCCGCCGCGTTGAGCAGCCCCACCGGCTTGGCATGATAGCCGAGCTGCGCCCAGCTTATCGCCTCCCACAGCTCGTCCATCGTCCCGACACCGCCGGGGATGGTGAGGAAGCCGTCGGAGAGGTCAGTGAACATGCGCTTGCGCTCGTGCATCCCCGAGACGACATGGAGCTCGGTGACGCCGCGGTGCGCGACCTCGGTGCCGACGAGCGCGTCGGGGATCACCCCGATCACCTCGCCGCCCGCCTCGAGCGCCGAATCGGCGACCGCGCCCATCAGCCCGAGCCGCCCGCCGCCATAGACGACGCCGATGCCGCGGCTCGCCAGCGTACGGCCGACGTGGCGCGCGGTTTCGATATAGACGGGATCGGCGGGGGTCGCGGACCCGCAATAGACGGCGAGGCGTTTCATAGCATGACACTCTATCTTGATCGTCATTCCCGCGAAGGCGGGAATCCATCACCTGCCTTCGCCTGAAAACCGTCAGGAGATGGATTCCCGCCTTCGCGGGAATGACGAAAATGTGAAGACCCTATATCCTTTCCAGCATCAGCGCAGCCGTCGCCTTGGCGCTGCCGACGACCCCGGGGATACCTGCGCCCGGATGCGTCCCCGCGCCGACGAAGTAAAGATTGGAAATCGCGTCGTCCCGATTGTGGGCGCGGAACCAGGCGCTCTGCCGCAGCAGCGGTTCGAGGCTGAAGGCGCTGCCGAGATGCGCCGAGAGGTCGCGCCCGAAATCACGCGGCGTATAGTGAAAGCGGGTGACGAGATTGGCGCGCAGCCCCGGCAGCACGCGCCGCTCGACCTCGGCGAGGATCGCGTCGGCGAAGCGCTGCCCGAACGCGCCGTCCCAGTCGGCCTGCGTCTTGCCGAGATGCGCGACCGGCGCGAGCGCATAGAAACAGGCGTGCCCCGCCGGCGCCATGCCGGCGTCGGTCGCGCTCGGATGGTGGAGGTAGAGCGAAAAATCGCCGGGCACGACGCCCTTGCGGTAGATGTCGTCGAGCAGACCCCGATAGCGCGGGCCGAACAGGATATTGTGATGCGCGATGTCGGGATAGGCGCCCTTCACCCCGAAATGGACCACGAACAGCGAGGGCGACCAGCGCTTGCGCGCGAGGCGGCGCGAGGCTTTCGGTCCGCGCCGATGCCCGGCGAGAAGGTCGCGGTAGCTGTGCATCAGGTCGCCGTTACACGCGACCGCATCGGCATCGGCGCGCCAGCCGCTTCGTGTCGTCACCCCGGTCGCGCGGTCGCCCCGCGTCTCGATGGCCGTCACCGGATCACCGAGCCGCAGCGTGCCGCCCAATCGTTCGAACAGCCGCACCAGCCCCGCGACCAGCGCATTGGTGCCGCCGCGCGCCCACCACAGCCCGCCCTGTTTCTCGATCATATGGATCGGCGCATAGATTGCGCTCGTCGTCATCGGATTGCCGCCGACGAGCAGGCTGTGGAACGACAGCGCCTGTCGCAATCGACCGTCTTTCACATGCGAGGAGACGACCGAATAGACGCTGCGCCACGCGCGATGGCGCATCAGCGCGGGCGCGGCGCGGAGCATCGACGCCATGTCGAGGAAAGCGGCCGAGCCGAGTTTTACATAGCCTTCCCGATACACCCCCTTCGCATAATCGAGGAAGCGCTCGTAGCCCGCGACGTCAGCGGGGTTGAACCGCGCGATTTCGGCGCGCAGCGCGGGCTCGTCGTTCGAATAGTCGAAGCGCGAGCCATCGGGCCAGTCGAGCCGGTAGAATGGCGCGACGGGCACCAGTTCGACGTCGGCGGCCATGTCCTGCCCGCTCAGCGCCCAGAGATCCCCAAGGCACGGCGGATCGGTGATGACGGTCGGCCCGGCGTCGAAGGTGAAGCCCTCGCGCCGCCAGTGATAGGCACGCCCGCCGGGCCGATCGCGCGCCTCGACGATGGTGGTCGCCACGCCCGCCGACTGGAGCCGGATCGCGAGCGCGAGGCCGCCGAACCCCGCGCCGACGACGATAGCCTTCATCGCCAGTCGAAACGCCGGAGCGCAGCGACGGCGCGGCCGATGGGTACCGGCGGCCTGCCGACCAGCAACCGCAGCTTGTCGCCGCGGCGCGAACGGCCGGCATAGAAACGCGCGATCAGTCCCGCAGGCAGGCGATAGAAGCGTTCGAAGATACGGTAGCGCTCATCGGGCTGCGCCGCGCGGAACAGCATCGCGCCGAGCATCCGGTAGAAGCGCTGGCGCCGCCATGACGCCGCGGCGCGCTCGCGCAGCAAGGCGGGCAGGTCGGGACCGATCGACTCGAGAAGCGCGGCGGCGGTGCGCACGGCATCGGGAAGGGAATAGCCGGTCGTCGCGTGAAACGTCCCGGCGCGCGCGCCGATGCGCGCGGTGCGGTCCGAGCGCGGCCAATAGCGGTCGAAATCGCCCGCGATCACCACCGGCAGCACCCCGCTCTCTTCGCGCGCCGCCGCCCTCTTCGCCTTCCACCCCTGCGCCCCGGCATAGGCCCTGATGCGCGCGCGGGCCGCCGGAACGTCGATGTCGGGCGAATCGCCGAAGCAAGTGTCCTCGATGAAGATCGTCTCCGCATCGAGCGGGAGCAGATAGGCGAAGCGATAGCCGTCCACCTGCTCGACCGTCGCGTCCATGACCACCGGCCGCGTCAGCCCGTGCCCGCCCCGAACGGTCAGCGCCTGCCCGACGAATGTCTGCCAGCCGCAGGTCAGCGCTGACCCGTTGCCGGCGCCGCGCGCGTCGATGACGTGCCGCGCGTCGAGCCGTCCGCCCGCGGCGAGCAGCACATGATCGGGCGCGACGTGGAGCGCGCGGTCGGCGACGACATGCCCCGCGGGCAGCGCCGCCGCGACCCCTTCGGCCAGTGCCTCGCCAGTGATGCTCTTGTAGCCCATGCGTAGCGTGCGGGCGTGGCCGGGGAAGCGGACGTCATAGGCGGGCCAGTGATGGCGGACGAGCGGCGCCACCAGCCAGCGGTCGCGCTTCGCGATGTCGCTGTCGAAGAAAGACCAGATATGGTTGCCGCCAACCGCCCCGGCCTCGATCAGCCGCACGTCGAGGTCGGGCCGCTTCGCCGCGAACGCAAGCGCCGCCAGCCCGCCGGCCAGCCCACCGCCGACGATGGCGATGTCGCAGCGCGAGGACGGGGTGGCGGTCATCGGGCTGGCGTAGCCGAGCGCGATAGCGTGGAAAAGCCTCTCTCCGCTCATTCTGAGCCCGTCGAAGGGGCGTCCGTCGCAAACATGCCTCCGACAGGCTATGGCCACCTTCGTCATTGCGAGCGCAGCAAAGCAAATCCAGGGCAGGCGGTAACCGCTCTGGATTGCTTCGCTGCGCTCGCAATGACGGTTTAAACCAACGCCGCGGATGACAAGGCTGCCCGCTTCCGGCTAAATCCGCCGGTGTCCGATATCGCGCTCCCGACCGCATCCACCGCAACCGCGCTTGCCATCGCGCTCTCCGCGCTGGCGATGACGGCAATCGTCGCGCTGCGCTATCTGGTCAGCAGCGGCGCCTTCGCCCTTGCGACGCGCCTCCGGCACCCTGGTCTCTATCGCGGGCGCGGCGCCCAGATGCGGCGCGAGATCGGCTGGAGCCTCGCCAGCACCGCGATCTACGGCCTGCCCGCCGGCATCGTCGCCTGGGGCTGGCAGGCGCATGGCTGGACCCGCATCTATGGCGACATCGACGCCCGGCCGCTCTGGTATCTGCCGGTCAGCCTGCTTCTCTATCTGCTGCTCCACGACAGTTTCTTCTATTGGACCCACCGGCTGCTCCATCGCCCGCGCTGGTTCCGCCTCGCCCATGCGGTGCACCATGAAAGCCGACCGCCGACCGCGTGGGCGGCGATGAGCTTTCACCCGATCGAGGCGGTCACGGGCGCGATCGTCGTTCCCGCGCTTGTCTTCCTGATCCCGATCCATGTCGCGGTGCTCGGCCTCGTGCTCGCGATCATGACGGTGATGGGCATCGGCAATCATATGGGGTGGGAGATGTTTCCGCGCGCGCTCGTCCATGGACCGGCGGGGCGCTGGCTGATAACGGCGACGCATCACCAGCGGCACCACGCCGCCTATCGGGGAAATTATGGCCTCTATTTCCGTTTCTGGGACAAGGCGTGCGGTACCGATATCGGGCTTGGCGACTTGCCGCCGTCCCGGCTAGGGCCGCGAGCGTGACCGGCTTTTCCTCGCGCATCCTCCTGTTCGCCGACCGCTGGCCCAAGGGCCTCGCGCTGCTGCTCGGCCTCGTCTCGGCCACAGGCTTCGCGCCGCTCGGCCTGTGGCCGCTGACGCTGCTCGCCTTCGCGGCATGGATGATGCTCGTCGCGCGAGCCCCGCGCGGCCGGCGCGCGCTCGGGATCGGCTGGGCATTCGGGGTCGGCCATTTCACGCTTGGCCTGAACTGGATCGCGACCGCCTTCACCTATCAGGCGGCGATGCCGGCGTGGCTCGGCTGGGTCGCGGTGCTGCTGCTGGCGCTCTATCTGGCTGCCTATCCGGCGCTCGCGGCGTGGGGGGCTTGGGCCGTGCAGACATTCGTCGCCCCTGCGAAGGCGGCGGCGGCGGGCAGCCAAGGCGCAAGGCCGAATGCGGCCCCTGCCTTCGCAGGGGCGACGCCGTCCTTCATCCTCGCTTTCGCCGCACTATGGACGCTGAGCGAATGGCTGCGAAGCTGGGTGTTTACGGGCTTTGCGTGGAATCCGCTCGGCGCGGTTGCGGTCGGACCGATGGCGTCTCCCGCGATCTGGATCGGAACCTATGGGCTCGGCGCACTGGCCGTGCTGGCGGCAGGCGTTCCGCTTCTGCTGGTCGCGCGGCGATGGAAGCTGGCCGGGCTTGCCGCCCTGCTCCTGGCAGGCATCACGGCCGGTGCCATTGCCAGCATCGCCGGCGCGGGGGCCGCCGCCGCGATAAACGGCAAGGCCGTGGATGCCCCGCAGCGCATCCCCATCACCCTCGTCCAGCCCAATATCGGGCAGGAGGACAAGTGGGAGGGCGGCAAGGCCGATGTCAATTTCGCCAAGCTCGCCGGGCTGACGGTGCCGAAGGGCGACGCGCCGCGCCTGATCCTGTGGCCCGAGGCGGCGATTCCCGACTATCTCGAGGCGGGCTATCCGCCCGTCTATTACGACCGTTCGCCGGCCGAGGCGCGCGGGCGGCTGACCAGCCTGATGAACCCGAACGACCTGATGCTGCTCGGCGCGCTGAAGCTGGAGGTCGACCCGACGGGCGAGGTCGTCGGCGCGCGCAACGCGGTGATGACGGTGCATGCCGACGGCAGCCTCGGCCCGCGCTACGACAAGGCGCATCTGGTTCCCTATGGCGAATATCTGCCGATGCGGCCTTTGCTGTCGGCGATCGGCCTGTCGCGGCTCGCGCCCGGCGACATCGATTTCTGGCCGGGGCCGGGGCCGCGCACGATCGACCTCGGCGCCTTTGGCAAGGCGGGGTTGCAGATCTGCTACGAGATCATCTTTTCGGGCCAGGTCGTCGACCGCGCGCACCGGCCCGATTTCCTCTTCAACCCCTCCAACGACGCCTGGTTCGGCGCGTGGGGGCCGCCGCAGCATCTGGCGCAGGCGCGGCTGCGGGCAATCGAGGAAGGGCTGCCGATCGTCCGCGCGACCCCGACCGGGATCAGCGCCGTGATCGATGCCGATGGACGGGTGCTCGAATCGATCCCGATGCACCGGGCGGGACGGATCGACACGCATATCCCGCGCGCCCATGCGCCGACACCCTTCGCGCGGCACGGCAACTATCTGTCCGTCGGCTTTGCGCTGCTGCTCCTCGCACTTGCCATTGCGTTCAGGCGTCGCGGACGCTAACAGCGGCCGGACATAAAGCATCCTTTATATTCGAATCAGAAGGCCTCCCATGCGCAACAGCTTCCTCTTCACGTCCGAAAGCGTGTCCGAAGGGCATCCCGACAAGGTGTCGGACCAGATTTCGGATTCGATCGTCGACCTGTTCCTGTCGAAAGACCCCGAAGCACGCGTCGCGTGCGAAACGCTGACCACGACCCAGCTCGTCGTGCTGGCGGGCGAGATCCGCTGCAAGGGCGTTTATGAGAATGGCGCCTGGGCGCCGGGCGCACTCGACGAGATCGAGGCCACCGTGCGCCGCACGGTGAAGGAGATCGGCTACGAGCAGGACGGCTTCCACTGGGAGACGCTGCGCTTCGAGAATAATCTCCACGGCCAGTCGGCGCATATCGCGCAGGGGGTCGACGAAGCCGCCGACAAGGACGAGGGCGCCGGCGACCAGGGCATCATGTTCGGCTATGCGTCGGACGAGACGCCCGACCTGATGCCCGCGACGCTCGACTACAGCCACAAGATTCTCGAGCGCATGGCGGCCGACCGCAAGGCGGGCACGGCGCCCTTCCTCGAGCCCGACGCCAAGAGCCAGGTCACGCTGCGCTATGCCAACGAGCGCCCGGTCGAGGCGACCGCGATCGTGGTGTCGACCCAGCATGCGCCGGGCTATTATTTCCATGGCGGCGAAGGCGACGAGGCGAAATATGCCGAGCTGCGCGACTATGTGAAGGGCGTGGTCGCCGACGTTCTGCCCGCCGAACTGCTGACCGCGAACACCGTCTATCACATCAACCCGACCGGGCGCTTCGAGATCGGCGGACCCGACGGCGACGCCGGGCTGACCGGTCGCAAGATCATCGTCGACACCTATGGCGGCGCGAGCCCGCATGGCGGCGGCGCGTTCAGCGGCAAGGACCCGACCAAGGTCGACCGCTCGGCAGCCTATATCACCCGCTACCTCGCCAAGAATATCGTCGCCGCGGGCCTCTCGCGCCGCTGCACGATCCAGCTTGCCTATGCAATCGGCGTCGCCGAGCCGCTGTCGGTCTATGTCGACCTGCACGGCACCGCGGCCGAGGGTGTGACCGAGGCGGCGATCGAACAGCTGATCCCGCAGCTCGTTCGGCTGACGCCCAAGGGCATCCGCACCCACCTTGGCCTCAACAAGCCGATCTATCGCGAAACCGCCGCCTATGGCCATTTCGGCCGCCAGGCGAACGGCGATGCTTTCCCGTGGGAACGCACCGACCTGACCGACAAGCTGAAGGCGGCATTCGCCTGATCGACCGCCGGGGCGCTTGCCGCCCCGGCGCCGTATCGCTAACGCGCCCGCCATGACCGCTTACAAGTCCGGCGACCCGACCACGCTCAACCGCCTCTATGGCCGCGCCAAGGGCAAGCCCCTGCGCGCCGGGCAGCAGGAGTTGATCGACAGCCTGCTGCCGCGCATCGCGGTGCCGGATGGCGGCGAAGTTGGCGCGCAGCGTCTGTTCGGCGACGATCGTCCGCTGCATTTCGAGATCGGTTTCGGCGGCGGCGAGCATATGGCGGCGCGCGCCGACATGCTGCCCGATCACGGCTTCATCGGCGCCGAACCCTTTGTGAATGGCGTCGCGCAGGCCCTCGTCCATGTCGCGGGGGATCATGGACAGCACCCGCCGCTGGGCAACGTCCGCATCCGGCATGGCGACGCGCTGGAGGTGCTGCGCCGGGTGCCGGATAGTGCCTTGTCCTTCGTCTATCTGCTCCATCCCGATCCCTGGCCCAAGGCGCGGCACGCGAAGCGGCGGATGATGAACGACGGCCCGGTCGACCTGATCGCCGCAAAGCTGAAGCCCGGAGGGGAATTCCGCTTCGGCACCGACCATCCCGTCTACCTCGCCCACGCGCTGATGGTGATGCGGCGGCACCGGCACCAGTTCGAATGGCTGGCGGAAAGCGCGGAGGATTTCCTGACCCGCCCCGCCGGCTGGCCCGAGACGCGCTACGAAGCCAAGGCGCGGGCACAGGGGCATGAGGTCTGGTATTTCCGCTACCGCCGCAAATAGCGGCGCCGCAATATAATCATATAATATTTTGATTTACGCGCGACCGGCCAAGCCTGTATAGGCCGGGGCGGACGGAGGGCGTGCGCGCCCCGTCCGTTCGCCACCTGCCCCGTCACCGGCCAGCGAGGATCGCATGCAACTCACCCATTTCATCGGCGGCAAATCCGTCGCCGCCGACACGCCGTTCGCAAGCCTGAACCCGTCGAACACCGACGAGACCGTCGCCACCTATCCCGCCGGCGGCGCGGCCGAGGTCGATGCGGCGGTCGAGGCCGCCGCCGCCGCTTTCCCGGCCTGGTCGCAGGCGTCCCCCGAGCTGCGGTCCGATCTGCTCGACCGCGTCGGGACGCGGCTGTTCGCCGAGGCCGCGGCGCTGGGCGAACTGCTTGCGCGCGAGGAAGGCAAGACCCGCGCCGAGGCGACGGGCGAAGTGCTGCGCGCCGCGCGCATCTTCAAATATTTCGCGGGCGAGGCGCTGCGCCGCCACGGCCGGACGCTCGAATCGACGCGCCCCGGCGTCGACGCCGCGACGTATCGCGAGGCGGTCGGCGTGTTCGGCCTGATCACCCCATGGAATTTCCCGATCGCGATCCCTGCGTGGAAGGCGGCGCCCGCGCTCGCCTTCGGCAACACGGTGGTCATCAAGCCCGCCAACGCGACCCCGGCGATCGCCCACGCGCTGGCAGCGATCATCCACGAGGCCACCGACAGCCTGAAGGCGCCGGGCGGCATCTTCAACCTCGTGCTCGGCCAGGGCGGAGTCGGCGCCGCGATCGCCGACCATCCCGGCATCGCGGGGGTCAGCTTCACCGGATCGCAGGCGGTCGGCGCCAAGGTCGGCATGGCCGCGATGGCCCGGCAGGCGCGGGTGCAGATGGAGATGGGCGGCAAGAATCCGCTTGTCATCCTCGCCGACGCCGATCTGGACAAAGCGGTCGCCATCGCGCTCGACGGCGGCTTCTTCCAGACCGGCCAGCGCTGCACCGCGTCGAGCCGCGTGATCGTCGAGGACGCGATCCACGACCGCTTCGTCGCCGCGCTCGCCGAACGCGCGCGGGCGCTGAAGGTCGGCGCCGCGCTAGACCCCGATACCCAGGTCGGCCCAGCGGCGAGCGAGCAGCAGTTCGAACAGAATCGCCATTATGTCGAGCTGGCGCAGCAGGAGGGCGGCCGGCTCGTCGCCGGCGGCGAGGCGCTGCGGCTCGCCACGCCCGGCTATTATATGAGCCCGGCGCTGATCGCCGACACCGATCCCGACATGCGGATCAACAGGGAGGAGGTGTTCGGCCCTGTCGTCTCCACCGTGCGCGTCAAGGATTATGAAGCGGCGCTCGCGCTGGCCAACCAAGGGAATTTCGGACTGTCGGCGGGCATCGTCACGACCTCGCTCAAGCACGCGCGCCATTTCCGCCGCAATGTCCGCGCCGGGATGGTCATGGTCAATCTGCCGACCGCCGGAGTCGACTATCACGTCCCCTTCGGCGGCACGCGCGGGTCGAGCTATGGCCCGCGCGAACAGGGGTTCGCCGCGGTCGAATATTACACGCAGATGAAGACCGTCTATACCGCCGACTGACGGCCCCGCCGGCGAGGAGGAAGCCATGGCCGATCTTGCGTCGCCCTTCGGCCTCTCCGGCCATCATGCGCTGATCACCGGCGGCGGCAGCGGGCTTGGCCTGGCGGCGGCGCGCTGTATGCGCGAAGCCGGGGCGGCGGTCACCATCGTCGGCACCGATGCGGCGAAGCTCGCCCGCGCACGGGCCGAACTCGGCGACGTGTCGGCGATGGCGTTCGACGTCACCGCGGTCGAGGCGGCGGAGGACTTCGCCGCGCGCGTCGCCGATAGGCATGGTCCGGTATCGGTTCTGGTCAACAACGCCGGCAACACGGTCAAGAAGCCGCTCGACGCGATGACGCCCGCCGATTTCCAGTCGGTGCTCGATGTCCATGTCTCGGGCGCCTTCGCGCTCACCCGCGCCTTTCTGCCGCAGATCGCCGCGCACGGCGCGGGATCGGTGCTGTTCACCGCGTCGATGGCCTCCTTCCTCGGCATCCCCGAGATCGCGGGCTATTCGGCGGCGAAGGCCGCGCTCGTCGGCCTGACGCGCTCGCTGGCGACCGAGTTGGCGCCGCGCGGCGTGCGCGTCAACGCCGTCGCGCCGGGCTGGATCGACACGCCGCTGTTCCGGAGCGCGAGCGCGAAGGACCCCGCGCGTGTCGACCGGATCAACCGGCGCATTCCGATGGGCCGCTTCGGCACGCCCGAGGAGATCGGGCTGGCGATGGTCTATCTCGCCTCCCCCGCCGCCGCCTATGTCACCGGACAGGTGCTGGCGGTCGACGGCGGGGCGCTCCACGCCTTCTGACGCGCGCCAAGGTCCTGACCCTATTCGGCGACGATATCGACCGCCGAGACGATCGGTTCGCCGACCCGCTTCGTAAAGTCGATCGTCAGTATCCCGTCCGACACGCGCGCCGGCAGAACGATCGTCGCCGCCTTCAGCTTGCCCTTGCCGAGCGCGAAGGGGTCGACCCCGCGCCGCGCGGCGCCGCCGCTGACCGCGACGTCGAACACGCGCTTGCCCGCGGCGTCCTCTGCCGGTTCGAAGAGATGGAGCGTCACGCGGTAGCGGCCGTTGGCGACGGGAACGCGATAGGCGGCGATGCCGCTGCGGTAATTTTCATAGAGCGCCGGCTGATCGGTCCCCGTGACCTGCAAATGCGGGTCCTGTTCCTCGCTGCCCGGCGCGGCATAGATCTCGCGGCGGAAGCGGTTGAGCGGCGCGCCCTTGCCACCGTCGAAATAATTGTCCGAGCCGTAGCGGACGCCGCCCACCACCGCGCCGGTCAGCGTGCCGCTGCGGATATGGACGTCGTTCGCGCCGCCGTCGTAGCGCCATTCGGCGCTGTCGCGCACCAATCCCGCCTCGGCGACGAGGTTGTTCGCGCCCGCATCGAGCCGGACGGATTTCCATACGCAAACAGCGTCGATGCAATTCGTCCAGCCGATGTCGCGGCCGTTGACCGACAGCCGCGCGCGCGGCTGGTTCGAATAGGCGCGCACATCGACGCTGCGATAGGCGCGATCGGTGTAGCGCTTGCCGGTCAGGTGCAGCACCGGCACGTCGGTCCGCCACGCGGCCTGATAGAAATAATAAGCGTCCTTCTTCACCTTGCGGTCGAAGCTGACCAGCCCCTTGGTGTTGACGTCGGTGGTGTCGCCTTCCTCGCGCACCTCGCTCGCGGCGTCGAACATCTGCCAGACCCATGCGCCATAGAGCCACTCGAGCCCCTTGATCTGCGCCCACGAGCGTTCGTGGATATAGCTTTCGATCTCTTCGGGCTGCGGGCGCGACACGTTCATGACCTTGCCGCCATGGACATTGTCGGTGTGCTGGCTGAGGGCGCCGCCGCCGCCATATTCGCCGAGCGAGACGGGCAGGCCGGGGAATTTGCGATGCAATTCGGTCAGATGCGCGGCGAGATCCTCGACCTCGTCGACATAGCCCTTGCCGTACCAGCCGATATAGCGGTTGAAGCCGACCGTGTCGGCGATGCCGGTCAGAATCGGGCGGTCGTCATCCTCGCCCGGCAACGGCTCGCAACAGGTCGCCATCGTCGTCGGGCGCGTCGGGTCCTCGCGCTTGGCCAGCGCGTTCAGCGCCTCCATCAGCGGCCGCGGGTTGGAGGGGGTCAGCCCCTTCCAGCTCCAGTTGGTGACCTCGTTGCCGATCGACCACATCGCGACCGAGGGGTGGTTGTAATTCTGCCGGATCAGCTCGATCATCTGCATTTCGGCATTGGCGCGCATTTCGGGCGGCGTGTCCTTCACCCCCTTGGGCGCGGTCTGGTTGACGAGGCCGAGTTCGGCCCACAGGATCATGCCGGTGCTGTCGGCGAGGTCGTAGAAGGGCGTCGCCTGATTATAGTGCGACAGCCGCACCGTATTGGCGCCGAGGTCGCGGATCAGCGCCATATCCTGTTCATGGTCGGCCTTGGTCAGCGCCCAGCCCCTGGCATAGCGGTCCTGGTGGCGCGACACGCCGTGGAGCTTGAGCGGCTTGCCGTTGAGGAAAAAGCCCTTGTCCGCGTCGATGGCGATGGTGCGGATGCCGAGCGGCTGTTCGACCCGGTCGATCAGTCGGCCCTTCGCGTCGCGCACCTCGGCCAGGATGCGATAGAGATAGGGATCGGCGAGCCCGTTCCAGCGATGCGGATCGGCGACGCGCAGCCGCGTCTCGTCGCTGGCGACGGCATCGGCGGCGATCGGCACCTTGCGGTCGCTGCGCGCGACGACCTTTCCATCGGCATCGAGGATGGTCACCCGCAGCCGCGCCTCGGCCGCCTTCGCGCCGTCGTTCGCGAGGCGCGTGCGCACCGCCACCTCTGCCCCCGCCGCGTCGAGCGCGGCGACATGGCCGTAAACGCCGGGGCCGCCATGATCCATCAGGTCGATGTGGACGGGATCGACGGCGATCTGCGTCACCGGGCGATAGAGGCCGCCGAACATCATGAAATCGCCCGACAGCGGCACGACATGCCAGGTCGCGCTGCCCGGATCGGGCTTGCTGTTGTCGGTCCGCACCGCCAGCACATTGTCGCAGCCGGGCCGCATCGCCGCACTCGCATCGAGGCGGAAGCGCGAGAAGGCACCTTCGTGGCGACCAAGCCTGACGCCGTTCAGCCAGACGTCGGCGACGATGCTCGCCGCGTCGAATTCCAGGAAGCTACGCTTGCCCGCCGCAGGCGCGCAGAGGGTGCGGCGATACCAGCCCATGCCGCGGTCGGCGTTGATCGTCGCGTCGCGGGCCGTGCCAGGATTGCCGAGCCGGTTCCACGTGTGCGGCACCGCGACCTTTGCCCAGTCGCTATCGTCGAAGCCCGGCCGGGCGGGCAATTCGTCGGCGATTCCGAAGTCGAACGACCAGCCGTCGGCCAGCGCCTGCACCTCGCGCGCTTCGGCGGGCATTGCCGCCGTCAGAGCCAAAGCCGATATCGTCGCGATCCACCGCACATCCATCTCCCGCGTTTCTGAAATATAAGAATCATATATTGATATCTCAGAAACGCCAAGGCATAACGTCGCCCGAAACGCAAAATCGGGGAGATGCGACATGCCGGGCCGAATCGGAACGACAAGCCTTGCGGTGCTGGCCGCCGCGATGCTGGCGCCGTCCGCCGTGGCGCAGACCGAGGGATTGACGCGCCCGACCGTCACCATCGCGGTATCGCCGGCCGGCAACGACGCCGCCGACGGCAGCGTCGCCCACCCCTTTCGCACCCTGACCCGCGCGCAGGCTGCGGTACGCGCCGCCAATGCGAACAGCGACGTCGTCGTGCGGATCGCCGACGGCACCTATCGCCTCGACGCGCCGATCACCTTGGCTGCCGCCGACGGCGGGCAGAAGGGCTGGGTCGTCACCTGGGCCGCGGCGCCCGGCGCGAAGCCCGTGCTGTCGGGCGGGGTCGCGGTGACGGGGTGGAAACTCCACGACAAGGCGCGCCATATCTATGTCGCCGACGTCCCGCGCGGCATCGCGAGCCGCCATCTGTTCGTCGACGGCCGGATGGCCGAGCGCGCCGCGGTCGAGCTGGATCGCAGCAAAGTCCGCTTCACCGACGCGGGGCTCGAAGTGGACGATCCCGTCGCCGGCGACCTGTCGCGCCTCGGCCGCAACGGGGCGCTCGAACTGGTCGGGCTTGGCCATTTCACCACCCGCTTTTCGCCGGTCGAGCGCATCGAAGGCCGGACGCTGGTGATGAAGCAGCCCGCGTGGGCGAACAATATCTGGGGCTATGACACGCTCGCGCATCCCTATAACCCCGAAGAGGGCAAGCTCTATCTGCGCGGCGACCTCGCCTTCCTGACCCGGCCGAACCAGTGGGTGCTCGATGCCGCGGCGGGCAAGCTCTATTACCGGCCCGCCGACGGCGCCGACATCGCGCAGCTCGACGTCGAGCTGCCGCGCCTCGAAAGCCTGCTCCATATCGCCGGCACCTATGACGCGCCGGTGCGCAACGTGACGGTTCGCGGGCTGCGCTTTTCGCACACGAGCTGGCGCGGCCCCAACGGGCCGGAGGGCTATGCGAGCCAGCAGAGCGGCTCCTATCTGACCGGCCGCGCCGCCGCCTATCCCGCCGACCCGCTCGTCACCTGCAAATGGGGCTGCCCCGCGTTCGAAAGCGTGCGCAATGAATGGTCGCAGATGCCCGCCGCGGTGCAGGTGGCGGCGGCCGAGGGCATCCGCTTCGACGGCAATGTCTTCGCCCATCTCGGCCAATATGCGCTCGGCATCGGCAATGATCCGAGCGCCAATGCCTCGGGCGTCGGGCTGGGCGCGGTCGATGTCGTCGTCTCGCGCAACGTCTTCACCGACCTGGCCGGCGGCGCGATCGTCGCGGGCGGGGTGCGGCGCGACGCACACCACCCTTCCGACCCGCGGATGACCAACCGCCAGCTCACCATCGTCAACAACCTCGTCCGGTCGGTGTCGAAGGACTACAGCGACAACAGCGCGATCCTCTCCACCTATGTCGACGGGGCGCAGATCGTCCACAATGACATCAGCGACACGCCCTATGACGCGATCGACATCGGCTATGGCTGGGGGATGCACGATGCGGGCGGCAATCCCAATTACCGCACGCGGATGCACGGCTACGACTGGCCGCAGAACAAGGTCTATGAAACGCCGACCACGCACCGCAACGTCGTCGTCGCCTATAACCGCATCTACGACACCAAGACGCATTTCGAGGATGGCGGCGCGATCTACAATCTGTCCGCCAGCCCGGGCACGGTGATCGCCGAAAACCACATCTTCGACCTCAACCGCCGCATCGCCCTCTATCTCGACGAGGGGTCGAAATATATCACGGTACGGAACAACGTCGTCGACGACGCGGGCAAGTGGCTCAACATCAATGCGGTGACCCCGGCGGTCAAGATGTGGCTGCGCGTGTCGACCGACAATCTCGCGACCGGCAACTGGCACAATGGCGGCGAGGTCGGCGGCTGGTGGACCCCCTATCTGAACAACCGGATCGAAGAGGATCATCCCGTCACGGGCGACGCCTGGCCGGCCGAGGCGATCGCGGTGATGGCCAATGCGGGCATCGAGCCGGGCGCGGGCGACATATCCTATCGCGACGTGCGCGCCCGTCCCAATCCCCATGCCAAGACGAAGGACGACAAATGACCGGCGTTTCGCGTTCCATGCTCGATCGCGCCGACGTCAGCCGGCGCGCCGCGCTGCTCGGCATCGGTACCGCGGCGGCGATGAGCCCGTCGATCGTCCGCGCGACCGGATCGCTGGCGGGCTTTCACAATGTGCGCGATTATGGCGCCAGGGGTGACGGCCGCACGGTCGATTCGGGCGCGATCAACAAGGCGATCACGGCCGCCGCGCGTGCCGGCGGCGGCACCGTCGTGGTTCCGCCGGGCCGCTATCTCTGTTTCTCGATCCGGCTGCAGAACGACGTCACCATCGCGCTCACGGCCGGCGCCGTCATCGAGGCCGCGGACCCCGACAGGCATGGCGGCCGCTATGACGCGCCCGAAAATTATCTGGAGGAGCAATTCCAGGATTTCGGGATCACCCACGTCCACAACAGCCTGATCTATGGCGACGGCGTCAGCAATGCCGCCATCGTCGGCCGGGGGATGCTGCACGGGCTGGGGCTCGACCGCGAGGGACCGGGCGCGCACTGGCACGGGGTCGAGGGGTGGCAGTCGGCGAAGGCGCTCGGCATCTCGCCCAGGGAGCTGCTGCTGCGCGACCCCAAGGAACAGGCCACGCTGGGCCGCGCCAACAAGGCGATCGGGCTGATGAACTGCCGCAACATCCTGCTGCGCGATTTCACCATCCTGCAGGCGGGCCATTTCAGCGTGATCGCGCACGGCGTGACCAACATGACGATCGACGCGCTGACGATCGACACCGACCGCGACGGCATCGACATCGATTGCTGCCGCGACGTACGCGTGACGAACTGCATCGTCAACGCGCCCAAGGACGACGCGATCGTGCTGAAAAGCAGCTATGCGCTGGGACGCAAGGTCCGGTGCGAGGATATCGCGATCCTCGGCTGCAAGACCAGCGGCTATACGATGGGCAGCCTGCTCGACGGCAGCTATCGCAAATCGGACTATGCCGCGCCCGACAAGCTCGGCCCGCTCGGCCGGATCAAGATGGGGACCGAAACCAACGGCGGTTTCCGCAACATATTGATTTCCGACTGCACCTGCGAAGCGAGCCGCGGCATCCTGATCGGCGTCGTCGACGGCGGCACCATGGAGGATGTGGTGGTGTCGGACATCGTGATGCGCGATCCGGTCAACCATCCGCTGTTCGTCCACCAGTCGGGCCGCCTGCGCGCGCCCGAGGGGACGATGATCGGCCAATGCCGCCGCATCCGTTTCGACAATATCAACGTGTCGGGCGCCAACCCGCGCTTCCCGTGCGGGCTGACGGGGCAGAAGGGCTATCCGATCGAGGATGTGACCTTCTCCAACATCTTCGTCCAGAGCGCCGGCGGCGGCACCGCGGCCGACGCCGCGCGCGTGCCCGAGGAGCGTCCGACGTCGAGCCTCGAGGTCAGCTATCTGCGCACGCTGCCCGCGCAGGGCCTCTATGCCCGCCATGCCGAGCGGCTGACGGTGCGCGGCGTCGAATTCGTGGTCGACAAACCCGACGCGCGGCCGCTGTTCCTGCTCGACGACGTGCAGGGCGCGACGATCGACGGCGTGACCTCCGCGCAGCCGCGCGACAAGGCGCTGGTCCAGCGCGGTAGCAGCAACGTGGCGCTCGGCGACGTGCGAACGGTGGGTTGATGCGCCTTCCCCATTTCCATTTCCCCACGAAGGACGACCGATGACCGGAGTTTCCCACCACATGATCGAGCGCGCCGACGTCAGCCGGCGCGCCGCCCTGTTCGGCATTACCACCGCCGCGGCGATGAGCCCGTCGATCGTCCGTGCGACCGGGTCGCTGTCGGGTTTTCACGACGTGCGCGACTATGGCGCCAAGGGGGACGGCCGCACGGTCGATTCGGACGCGATCAACAAGGCCATCATGGCCGCCTCGCGCGCCGGCGGCGGCACGGTCATCATCCCGCCGGGGCGCTATCTGTCCTTCTCGATCCGGTTGCAGAGCCACATCACGCTGCTGATCGCGCAGGGCGCGGTGCTCGAGGCCGCCGATCCGACGAAACATCCGGGCCAATATGACCTGCCCGAGGGGGTCTATGAGGAGCAATATGTCGATTACGGCCTCGCCCATTATCACAACAGCCTGATCTATGGCGACGGGGTCAGCGACGTCGCGGTGCTCGGCCCCGGCATGATTCACGGGCTGGGCCTGCGCCGCGCGGGCCCGGGGCCGAAGTGGCACGGCGTCAAGGGCTGGGTATCGCCGAAGGCGCGCGGCATGGATCCGCACGAGGCGCGGCTGAGCGATCCCGCCGAACGCGCCGAGGAAGGCAAGGGCAACAAGTCGCTCGCCTTCAAGAATTGCCGCAATGTCCTGCTGCGCGACATCACCATCCTGCAAGGCGGTCATTTCTGTCTATATGCGCTCGGCTGTTCGGGAATGACGATAGACAATCTGCGCGTCGATACCGACCGTGACGGCCTCGACATCGACTGCTGCCGCGACGTCAAGATCAGCAATTGCACGGTCAACGCGCACAAGGACGACGCGATCGTCCTCAAGAGCAGCTACGCGCTCGAACGCAAGCTGATGTGCGAGGATGTAACGATCATCGGCTGCAAGACCAGCGGCTATGCGCTCGGCACGATGCTCGACGGCACCTATCAATTGTCCGACTATCGCGCGCCCGACGATGTCGGCGTGCTCGGGCGGATCAAGCTGGGCACCGATTCGGTCGGCGGCTTCCGCAACATCCTGGTCACCGGCTGCACCTGCGAAAATTCGCGCGGGCTTCAGATGGGCGCCATCGACGGCGGCACGCTGGAGGATGTGACCTTCAGCGACATCACGATGCGCAACATCGTCAACCACCCGATCTTCGTCCGCCTGTCGGTGCGCAACCGCGCGCCGCGCGACGCCGGCGTCGCGACGGTGCGGCGCGTGCGGTTCGACGATATCAACGTGTCGGGCGCCAACGGCCGCTATGCCTGCGGCGTCGTCGGCGTCGAGGACGGGATCATCCGGGACGTCACCTTCTCCGGCGTCCACGTGTCGAGCGAGGGCGGCGGGACCGCGGCCGATGCGGCGCTGGAGCCGCCCGAGCGCCGCAACAGCAGCCTTGAGCCGAGCTTCATGAAGACCTTTCCGGCGCACGGCCTCTATGTCCGCCATGCGCAGCGGATCGCGGCGGTCGATTGCAGCTTCGTCACCGAAAAACCCGACGCGCGGCCCGCGATCCTGTTCGACAATCAGAGCAGCGGCTTCGTGTCCGGCCTGCGGTCGCAGCACGCGCCGGACGAGGCGGTCGTGGCCCGCAATGGCGGCCGGGTGAAGGCGGTCGACACGGTGCAACTGAGCTGATGCTTTTGGTTTGTCCCGTTCGTGTCGAGCGCAGTCGAGACACCCATCGGCCTCGCGCTACTTTGATGGGTGTCTCGACTACGCTCGACACGAACGGACAAAAGAGGGCAGCTTGATGTCATTGCGATCCAGGGCATCCAGACCCCGCCTGCTCGTCACGCGGCGGCTGCCAGCGGCCGTCGAGGATCATTTCCGCGCCCGATACGACGTCGAACTCAACCCCGCCGACACACCGCTCGACGCCGCGGCGCTGCGCGCGGCGATGACGCGGTTCGACGCCATCTGTCCGACGATCACCGACCGTTTCGACGCGGCGGTTCTGGACGCGCCCGGCGCGACCGTGACAATCCTGGCCAATTACGGCGCGGGTTTCGAGCATATCGACCTCGACGCGGCAAAGCGCGCCGGCATTGCCGTCACCAACACCCCCGACGTGCTGACCGAGGCGACCGCCGACCTGGCCATCCTGCTGATGCTGATGGCGACGCGGCGCGCCGGCGAGGGCGAGCGCGAGCTGCGCGCCGGGCGCTGGACCGGCTGGCGGCCGACCCACATGATCGGCCAGGGGGTGGCGGGCAAGACGCTCGGCCTCGTCGGGTTCGGGCGCATCGCGCGCGCCACCGCAGAGCGCGCGCGCGCCGGCTTCGGCATGAGAATCGCCTATTTCAGCCGCCGCGAAGCCGAGGATGCGGGGGATGCGGTCTTTTACCCGACGCTGAAGGCGCTCGCCCGCGAGGCCGACATCCTGTCGCTGCACGTCCCCGGCGGCGCCGAGACGCGGCACATGATCGACGCACCGCTGCTCGCCGCGCTGAAGCCCGGCGCGGTTATCGTCAACACCGCGCGCGGCAGCGCGATCGACGAGGCGGCGCTCGCCGCGGCGCTCGCGAGCGGGCATGTCGCCGCCGCCGGGCTGGACGTGTTCGAGCGCGAGCCGGCGGTGCATCCGGCGCTGCTCGCCTGCGACAATGCGGTGCTGCTGCCGCACCTCGGCAGCGCGACGATCGAGGCGCGCACCGCGATGGGGATGCGCGCCGCCGCCAATCTGGAAGCCTGGTTCGCCGGCCGCGACCTGCCCGACCGTGTCGCCTGACAGCGCTCCTGCCACCGCCCTCGCCATTGCCGCCACCGCCATCCTGGGCTGGGCGGCGGAGCCGGATGCGCCGCGCCCGCTGGTCGTCGGCCTGTGCGGCGCGCAGGGCAGCGGCAAGTCGACGCTCGCCGCCGCGCTTGCGGACCGGCTGACCGCCGCCGGACATCGCACCGCCATTCTCGCCCTCGACGACCTCTATCTGCCCGCCGCGGAGCGCGCCGCCCTTGCACGCACGGTCCATCCGCTGCTGCGCGTGCGCGGCGTGCCCGGCACCCACGACCCCGAACGCGGTCTGGCGCTGCTCGACCGGCTCGGCCAGCCGGGGCCGGTGGTCCTGCCCCGCTTCGACAAGGCGACCGACGACCGCGCCGCGCCCGCGACGGTGGCGGGACCGTTCGACATCATCCTGTTCGAGGGCTGGTGCGTCGGTGCGGCGCCGCAAGCGGCCGCCGACCTCGCCGATCCCGTCAACGCGCTGGAGGCCGAAGCCGATGCGCACGGCGTCTGGCGGCGCCATGTCAACGCCGCGCTCGCCGGCCCCTATCGCGCGCTGTCCGACCGTATCGACCGGCTGATCCTGCTCGCGGCGCCCGGCTTCGAGGTCGTGCATCGCTGGCGGCTTCAGCAGGAAGAGGCGTTGCGTACCCTCCAGCCCGAGGGCGCGGGCCTGATGGACGCCGCCGCCGTGGGCGTCTTCATTCAATATTATGAGCGACTGACGCGGCACATCCTGACCGAAATGCCCGGCCGCGCCGACCTCACCCTCCACCTCGACCCCGACCGGCGCGTGATCCGCGCCGACAGCAAGGATATATCCCGATGACGCTTCCCTTTACGCCCGACTGGCTTCCCGACGACTGGCGGAGCGCACGGCTGCTCGGGCGGATCGAGACCGCCGACGGGCCGACCCCGGTGCTCGTCGCGGGCGGCATCGTCCACGACATGAGCGCGGTCGCGCCGACCGTCGCGGCGCTGGTCGAAGCGCGCGCCTTCGATGCGGGCGCCGGGCACGCGATCGGCCCGCTGGACGATCTTGCGCCGACGCTGGCGCTGCTGTCGCCCATCGACCTGCAATGCGTGAAAGCCGCGGGGGTGACCTTCGCCCTGTCGGCGGTCGAGCGGGTGATCGAGGAACGCGCACGCGGCGACGCGGCGGCGGCGGGCGCGATCCGCGCCGCGCTGGAAGCGCGCGTCGGCGCCAGCATCCGTTCGGTCGTGCCCGGCACCGATGCCGCCGCCGCGCTCAAGGAAGCGCTGATCGGCGAAGGGCTGTGGTCGCAATATCTGGAGGTCGCGATCGGCCCCGATGCCGAGATTTTCACCAAGTCGCCGGTGCTGTCGACCGTCGGCGCGGGCGGCGACATCGGGGTGCGATCCGATTCGACCTGGAACAATCCCGAACCCGAGATCGTGCTCGTCGCCGATCCCGATGGCCGCGCGGTGGGCGCGACGCTGGGCAATGACGTCAACCTGCGCGATTTCGAGGGGCGTTCGGCGCTGCTGCTCGGCAAGGCGAAGGACAATAATGCCTCCTGCGCGATCGGCCCGTTCATCCGCCTGTTCGGCGATGATTTCGGCATGGACGATGTGCGCGGCGCGGTCGTCGACCTGACCATCGACGGGCCGGAGGGTTACCGTCTCGAAGGCCGCAGCGCGATGGACCAGATCAGCCGCGATCCCGAAGAGCTGCTGCGCCAGGCGATGAGCGAGCATCATTATCCCGACGGCTTCGTCCTTTTCCTCGGCACGCTGTTCGCGCCGACGCAGGATCGCGACGAGCCGGGGCGCGGCTTCACCCACAAGGTCGGCGACCTCGTACGCATCGCCGAACCGCGGCTCGGCGCGCTGGTGAACCGCGTGCGGACCAGCGCCGAAGCGCCCGCCTGGACCCGCGGCATCGGCGCGCTGATGCGCAATCTCGCGCGGCGCGGCCTGCTGAACTGATATATCTATTGATTGAATTGATCTCTCTGTATATGCTTGCGGCATAACAGCAGAGAGGGTTTTTCTGATGGTCGACCTTTTCGGCCGCCGCATGAGCCGCCGCGCCGTCGCCGCGCATTGCGGTGCGCTGTCGCAATTCGCGGGCGTGCGCCTGATGACGCTGGGCGACGGGGTCGAGCGCGGCATCCGCATGCTCGAATTCCGGACCGGGACGGGGCTGCGCTTCACCGTCCTCGTCGACCGCGCGCTCGACATCGCCGATTGCGAGCACAAGGGGCGGGCGGTCGGCTGGAACTCGCCCGCGGGCTTTCGCCATCCCGGCTTGCACGACTATGAGGGCGAGGGCGGGCTCGCCTGGCTGCGCTCCTTTTCGGGGCTGATCGTCACCTGCGGGCTCGACCATATCCTGTTCATGGATGACGACGATGCGAGTCACTATGTCTATCGCCCGCGCGAGACCGTCTCCTCCTCGCTCCACGGCCGGATCGGGACGATCCCGGCGCGGCTGACCGGCTATGGCGAGCGCTGGGACGGCGATGAATGCACGTTATGGTGCGAGGGCGTCGTCCAGCAATCGACGGTGTTCGGCGAGGACCTCCACCTGATCCGCCGCATCGAGGCAAAGGTCGGCAGCGACGAGATCCGGCTGCACGACCGCGTCGTCAACCACGGCTTTTACCGCACGCCGCACATGTATTGCTATCATATCAACGTCGGCCATCCGGTGCTTGCCGAGGGATCGCGCTATCTCGCGCCCATTGCCGAGACGGTGTGGGCCGCGCACGCCGGCGACGATTATCGTAAGCAGGGCGCCGGCTATCGCACCCTTCCCGCGCCGCAAATGAATTTCCACGAACAGGTGTGGCAGCACGAGATGGTCGCCGATGCCGCCGGCGAGGTGCCGGTCGCGCTGGTCAACGACGCGGTCGGCCTCGGCTTTGAGGTGGTGACGCGCAAGGACCAGTTTCCTTGCCAATATCAGTGGCAGAATCTGCAGTCGGGCCAATATGCGATGGGCATCGAGCCCTCGACCAACCATGTCCTCGGCAAGCCCTTCGCACGCGAGCGCGGCGAGCTGATTTGGCTCGACCATGGCGACGAGCGGCGGTACGACACCGTGCTGCGCATCCTCGACGGCGGCGCCGCGATCGCCGGGAGCGAAGCGCGCATCCGCGCGATCGCGCCCCAGCCCGATACCGACTATCCCGAGCCGACGGGCGATTATCGGCCGATCGCCGGGCGCGGGGCGCGGGCATGAGCGTCGCGGGCAAGACCATCCTCTACACCGGGGCCGCGGGCGGGCTCGGGCTGCGCTCGACGCTGGCGCTGCTGGCGAAGGGCGCGCGCGTCGTCGCGGTCGACCACGACCCCGCGAAAATCGCGGCGCTGACCGAGGCGGCGGGCGGCGACGCAGGGCTGCACCTCGTCGCGACCGACATGTCCGACCTCGATGGTTTTCGCGCCGCGCTGACCGAGGCGAGCGCCGCGACCGGCGGCTTCGACGTCGTGATCAACAATGCCGCCCTCTATCCGTCCAAACCCTTCGACGAATTCACCGTCGAGGAGCATCAGGCGGTGCAGCGCGTCAATGTCGACGCCGGCATCGTCGCGGTGCAGGTCGCGCTGCCGACGATGCGCGCGCGCGGCTGGGGCCGCATCGTCAATATCGCGAGCGTCACCTTCTATGGCGGCTGGGCGCTGCTGTCGCCCTATGTCGCGTCGAAGGGCGCGCTGGTCGGGCTGACGCGGGCGTGGGCGCGCGAGTTCGGCCCCGACGGCGTCACCGTCAACGCGATCGCGCCCGGCGCCTTCCCGACCGACGCCGAGAAAATCCATCCCGACCCGGAAGGCTATACGCGCTTCGTGCTCGACCATCAGGCGGTCAAGCGCCGCGGCACCCCCGACGACATCGCCGAAGCGCTCGCCTTCCTCGCTTCCGACGCGGCGGGATTCATCACCGGCCAGACGCTGAATGTCGATGGCGGCTGGGTCATGCACTGACGACGAGGAAAGCAGCAGATCATGGGTATTTTGAGCGGCTATCGGGTTCTCGATTGCTCGATCGCGATGGCGGGGCCGTTCGCGGCGCAGCGGCTGGGCGATCTGGGCGCCGATGTGGTCAAGGTCGAACCGGTGACCGGCGAATGGCAGCGCCATGCCTCGGCGGGCGGCGCGCGCGGCAACCGGATCAACGTCTCCTTCCTGTCGCTCAACCGCAACAAGCGTTCGCTCGCGGTCGACCTCAAGGCGCCGGAGGGCAAGGCGATCCTGCTCGATCTGGTCAAGAGCGCCGACGTCTTCATCCAGAATTACCGCCCCGGCGTCGCCAAGCGGCTGGGCGTCGATTATGAAACGCTGTCGGCGATCAATCCGCGCCTGATCTATGTGTCCATGTCGGGCTATGGCGAGAGCGGGCCCTATGTCGACCGGCCGGGGCAGGACCTGCTGCTGCAGGCGCTGTCGGGCGCGATGCTGTCGGCCGGGCGCGAAAGCGATCCGCCGCAGCCCGCGGGGCAGTTCCTCGCCGACGCGATCACCGCCTATACCGCCTTCGAGGGCGCGCTCGCCGCGCTGCTCCATCGCGAGCGCACGGGCGAGGGGCAACTCGTCCAGGTCAATATGCTCGACGCGATGGCGGCGGTGCAGATGCAGGAAATCTCGGTCCACACCGTCGGCGGCAAAGCGCAGACGCGCTCGGCCGAACCGCACGCGCACAGCTATATCCGCGCACCCTATGGCGTGTTCGAGACCGCCGACCATTATATCGTCGTCGCCTTCGCCAGCCTCGACGCCTTCGGCACGCTGATCGGCGAGCCGAGCTTTGCCGGCATGGACGACGAGACCGATAGCTGGGCCCATCGCGATGAAATTTTCGCCAAGACGCGCGAACGGCTGAAGGCGAAGACGACCGCCGAATGGCTCGACATATTGCTGCCCGCCGGCGTCTGGGCCGGACCGGTGCACGGCTATGCCGAACTGGTCGAGGACCCGCAGGTCCGGCACAATGGCAGCTTCATCGAATATGACCACCCGAGCGAGGGCCGGGTAAAGACGCCGGGCTTTCCGATCCGCTTTTCCAAAACCCCCTCGGCGCTCGACCGCGGCGCTCCGCAGGTCGGCGAGCACAGCCGCGAAATCCTGGCCGAGGCCGGGATCGCCGCCGACGAGATCGACCGGCTGCTGGCCGGCGGCGTCGTGAAGCAGGACTAATGCGCACTCGCGGCCTGACCTGGGATCATCCGCGCGGCTATAACGCCCTTGCCGCGGCGGCGGCGACCCGGACCGATGGCGAACTCGGCTGGGACAAGCAGCCGCTCGAAGGGTTCGAGGCGCATCCGATCGCCGACCTGTGCGCGCGCTACGATCTCGTCGTCCTCGACCATCCGCATGTCGGCGAAGCGGTCGCGGCGGGCTGCCTGCAACCGCTGGAGGATCATTTCGGCGCCGACGAGATCGCCGCGCTCGATGCCGAGAGCATCGGCCCCAGCCTCGCCAGCTATCGTTACGAGGGGAAGCATTGGGCCTTGCCGCTCGACGCCGCGACCCAGGTCATGGCGCGCCGCGCCGACCTGGCGGGCCAGGCGCCGCGGACGTGGGACGATGTGCTGGCGCTGTCCGAACGCTGCCCGGTCGCGCTGTCGCTCGCCGGGCCGCACAGCGCGCTCTCCTTCCAGTCGATCGCCGCCGCGCTGGGCGAGCGCTGCGCCACGGACGACCCCGAGATCTTCGTATCCGCCGCGACCGGTGCGCGCGCGCTCGACATCATGGCGGCGCTCGCCGCGCGCAGCCCGGCGTCGGTACGCGACCTCAACCCCATCGGCATCCTCGCCCATATGGCGGCGCATGACGATGTCGCGCTCTGTCCGCTGATCTATGGCTATGTGAACTATGCCGCACCGGCCAATGCCTCCGCCAAGCCCCTCGCCTTCACCGACGCGCCGCGCGGGAGCCCCGTTGGCGAACCCGGCTCGACTCTCGGCGGCACCGGCATCGGCATTTCGGTGCGCTGCGCGATGACCCCCACCCTGCTCGCGCATCTGCGCTGGCTGATGAGCGACGATGCGCAACGCGGCTTCATTCCCGCGCACGACGGTCAGCCGAGCCGGCGCGCCGCATGGCACGACCCGGCGGTCAACGCGCGCTGGGGCAATTTCTACCGGAACACCGCCGCGACGCTCGAAGCCGCTTATGTCCGCCCGCGCCACGACGGCGCCATCGCCTTTCAGACCGAGGCGGCGGCGCTGATCCGCGACGGCCTCGACGCGGGCACGCCGCACGCCGCGCTGCTCGACCGCCTGCAAGCCGCCTATAGCCGGAGCCGCAAGCCATGACCGACACCATTCTTTTCACCGTCGACGGTGCCGTCGCGACGATCACCCTCAACCGCCCCGACAAGCTCAACGCCGCGACCCCCGAAATGGCGAAAGCGATCGTCGCGGCGGTGACGGCGTGCAACGACAGCGACACGATCCGCTGCGTCATCGTCACCGGCGCCGGCCCCAAGGCCTTTTGTGCCGGGTCGGACATCTCTGAACTCGACAGCTATGCGACGCCCTGGGATTTCCGCAACCGGTCCGACTATTGCGACGCGATCCACCGGCTGCTGAAGCCGACGATCGCGGCGGTGAACGGCTATGCGCTCGGCGGCGGGCTGGAAACCGCGCTGTCGTGCGATATCCGTCTCGCGTCGAGCAATGCGCGTTTCGCGGCGCCCGAGATCAAGCTGGGCTGGATCGGCGGCGGCGGCATGGCGGCGATGCTCGCCCATTCGATCGGCCTGTCCAACGCCGCGCTGATGATCATGTCGGGCGACCTGATCGACGCGCAGCGCGCGCTGCAATGGGGGCTGGTCAGCGAGGTGGTCGAGCCCGAGGCGCTGATGGACCGCGCGCGCGAACTGGCCGCGACCATCGCCTCGCGCGCGCCGATCGCCGCCGAGACGGCGAAGCTGAACCTGCGCGCGGCGGTGTCGATGCCGCTCGACAAGGCGATGGAATATGAGCGCGACCTGCAGGCGATCTGCTTCGCGACCGACGATGCGAAGGAAGGCCGCGCCGCCTTCACCGAAAAGCGCCCGCCGCAGTTCCATCGGCGCTGAAAACCGAGGGAGGGAAGAATGACGATGTGGCGAGCGATGGCCGCGGTCGCGGTGGTAGTCTTGCCGACCGCCGCGCTGGCGCAGACGGTGTGGGACAAGCCGAACAGCATTTTCCATGTCTCTCCCGACGGCGATGACAAGGCGGCAGGCAGCGCGGCGGCGCCGTTCCGTTCGCTGGAGCGCGCCCAAGCCGCGGTTCGCACGGCGAATGCTCATCAGGACGTGACCGTCATCGTCCATGGCGGAGTGTGGACGCGGACCGAGCCGCTGGTCTTCACCGCGAAGGACGGCGGGCAGAACGGCTTTGCGGTTCGCTGGCGCGGCGCGGACGACGCGCGGCCGCTGATCACCGGCGGCATGGCCGTCGCCGACTGGCAGCTTCAGGACAAGGCACGCGGCATCTATACGGCCGACGTGCCGAGGGGGACGTCCGCCCGCCAGCTCTGGGTCGACGGCAAGCTGGCCCGACGCGCCCGCACCGAGATCGACCGCGGCGATGCCCGGTTCGACGCGCGCGGCATCAGCTTCGTCGGCGCGGGCGCCGATGTGGTGGCGCAGGCGGCGGGCCAGCGGCACGTCGACGTCGAGGCGACGGGTTTCTTCACCCACCGATTCTCGCCCGTCGAGCGCATCGCAGGAGCGCGGCTCGACATGCGCCAGCCGGCGTGGAACAACAATATCTGGGGCTATGACACCATTCCCGACCCCTTCCACCCGGAAGAGGCGCGCCTGTACGTCTCCAACGCGCTGGCCTTTCTCGACGAAGCCGGGGAATGGTATCTCGATCCCGAGGCGGGCAAGCTTTATTACAAGCCGGCCGCGGGCGTGGACATGGCGAAGGCCGACGTCCGGCTTCCCCGCCTTCCCGTGCTGGTCAGCGTTGCGGGGACGGCGCAGCACCCGATCCGCGACCTGACCCTGTCGGGTTTCCGCTTTTCCCATACGAGCTGGACCGGCCCGTCCGAGCATGGCTATGCCAACCAGCAGAGCGGTACCTTCATCACCGGCCAGTCGAAGGCCTTTCCCGCCGATCCGCTGGGGACCTGCCAGCAGGGCTGCCCCGAGTTCGAGAACGAACGCAACGTCTGGCGCCAGATGCCGGCGGCGGTGCAGGTTTCCGCGGCGCAGCATGTCACGATCAGCGAGAATGTCTTTGCGCATCTTGGCCAATATGCGCTGGGCGTCGGCATGGACGCCAACGCCAATGTCTCGGGCGTCGGGCTCGCCACGGTCGACGTCACGATCCGCGACAATCTGTTCGCCGACCTGTCGGGCGGCGCGATCGTCGCCGGCGGGGTGCGGCCCGACGCCCATCACCCTTCCGATCCCGCGCTGACCAACCGCCAGCTCATGATCCGCGGCAATCTGATCCAGGGGGTCGGGCGCGATTACACCGACAATGCCGCGGTGCTCGCAACCTATTGGGACGGGTCGGTCATCATCCACAACGACATCTCCGACGCCCCCTATGACGGCATCGATATCGGCTTCGGCTGGGGCTATGTCGACCAGGGCGGCAATCCCAACTACCGCGCCCGCCAGCGCGGCTATGATTCGGGCGTCAACCCGGTCTGGGACACGCCGACCATCCGCCGCGACGCGATCGTCGCCTTCAACCGCCTCTACAAGGTCAAGCGGGTCGCCGACGACGGCGGGGCGATCTATAATCTGTCAGCGTGCCAGGACTGCGTCATCGCCGAAAATCACATCTTCGACATCGGCCCGCGCGTCGCGCTCTATCTCGACGAAGGGTCGCGCGGCTTCACCGTCCGCGACAATGTCGTCGAGGGCGCGGTCCGCCAGTGGCTGAACGTCAATACGGCCAGCGCCTTTCAGCCGGGCCGCACCAATTCGATGAACAATGTCGCGCGCGGCAACTGGCACGAGGCGATCAATGTCGGCGGCATCTGGAACGCCTATATGAACAACCGGATCGAGGACGATCATGTCGTCCTGTTCGGAAGCTGGCCGGGCGGCGCGCTGCATGTGATGGGCCACGCCGGGCTCGAGGCGGAGAGCAAGGTGCCGTCCTACCTCGATTACGAGCCGCGGCCGAAGGTCGGTCTGCCAGCGCCGCTGCCGGGCGGACGCGGCACCTATGGCCGCAACAATCCGAAGACGGCGCCGAAACCCGCCGGCGAGTGAAGCCGGCGGCGGCGCCTATTTCACGCTCTTGATTGGCAGGACGAAGAAGGAGCCGGCATAGACGAAGACGATCGCGGCGATGAACAGCGCCGTATAGTCGCCGCCCGACAGGCTGAGCAGCCAGGCCGCGAACACCGGACTCAATATCTGCGGAATGTTCACCGCGGTGGTCAGGATGCCGAGGTCCTTGCCGGTCGCCTCGCCATCGGCCTTGGGCAGCACCTGGGTCATCAGCGCCATGTCGACCGACATGAAGGCGCCGTAGCCGATCCCGATCAGCGCCGCATAGATCAGCATCCCCTGCAGCGAGGGCAGGAACAGCGGCACGGTGAGCGCGGCGCCCATGACGATGCTGGAGGCGAAGACGATCGGCTTGCGCCGCCCGATCCGGTCGGACAGCAGCCCCGAGGTGAAGGCGGCGAACACCAGCGCGAAGAAGGTGATCGTCGACAGCGTCGCGATCGTCCGGTTCGCGTCGGCGAGCGACAGGCCGATATAGTCCTGCAGGATATAGAGCATGTAGGTGATCACACCCTGATAGCCCATGTAGATGGTGAAGCGCCCGAAAAAGGCCCAGGCGAAATCGGGATGCTCGCGCGGACTGACCCAGAAGCTCTTGAGGAATTCGGAGGCGCGGAAGGGCGGCGGCAGGGCCGCCTCGACTTTCGGCTCGCGGTTGATGGCCACGAAGGCGAGGCAGACGACGATGATCGCCCCCGCGAACAGCCAATAGGCGAAAGTGATCGTCCCGGCGAGCAATCCGGCGACGATCGTGCCCACCGTCAGGCCCGAGGTCATGCCGGCGCCGACGAAGCCCGACGCGGTGCCGCGCTCGTTCGGCGCGAACCGGTCGGCGACCACCGTGGTCAGCGCCGCCTGCATCGAATTGAGCGCGATCACGGCGCCGACCCAGAAGAGGGTGATCGCCCACAGGCTTGTCATCTGCGGCACCGCGAACAGGCAGAGGCCGCCGACCAGCGATCCGGTCACGATCCACGGCGTCCGCCGTCCCCAGCGGGTGCGGGTGCGATCCGACAGGGCCCCTGCGATCGGCGTCGTCAGGGTGCTGAAGATCGAGGTGATCGCGAACACCACCGCCAGCCCGCTCGCCTTGTTGGCGGGATCGAGCGCCTGAATCTGGTTGGGAAGCAGCACCGCCAGCACCGCCGCATAAAGGGCGAGCAGGACGAAGAAGACCGCCGTCATCGAAACGAGCAGCACCCATTTCTCGCGTCCGCGGACATGGGCGATCGAGCCTTGCAGAAAGGCGGCTTCCTCGGGCGCGCCGCCGGCCAGGGCGGCATTCAGGTCCGACATCCCATTCTCCCGTCCCGGCGCCGCGATGTCGCCGCCGGTCATGCCGTCATGCGGCCTTCCTGATATCCACCCGCTGCTGAACCGGCGCCGTCCCGAGCGCATCGCGCTCCAGTATCTCGGGCCGCCGCTCGTCGCGGCGCGCGGTTTCGCTGAGGACGAGCCCGTGCCCGGGCGCATCGCTGCCGTGGATGAAGCCGTCCCTGATCGTATAGGGCCGCTCGACCAGATGCTCGAAATTCTGGAAACTGTACTCGACCCAGGCGACCTCGGGCAGCGCCAGCGCCATGTTGACGCCGACCTCCAGGAAGCTGTTGCCCATCGTCACCTCGACCCCCATGTCGGCCGCAAGCCAGCCGATCCGCATCACGTCGGTGACATGGCCATGGACGTTGAGCATGTCGGCCCCGCCCGCCTGGATCAGCGCGCGCTTGCCCGACACGTCGAGATATTCGCCCGAATTGAGCTGGGTTTCGCCGAGCGTGCCGCGCAGCATCCGAAGCCCCTCGAAATCGGAGCGCAGGATCGGGTCCTCCATCCAGTAGATGGCGTGGCCCGCGCGGTGCATCGCGGCGAGGTTCTGAAGCGTCTGCCGGGGCGACCAGGACTCGTTCGCGTCGATCATCACCGTCGCGTCCTTGCCGACGGCGCGCTTGAGCAGGTCGAGGCGGTGGATGTCGCGGTCGAGTTCGGCATGGCCGACCTTAATCTTGAAGGCGGTATAGCCCTGCTCGGCGGCGGCGGCGAACAGCGCGCCGAAATCCTCGTCGGACAGATGGAAATCGAGCCCGCTCGCATAGGCGCGGACGCGGTCACGCCGCGCGCCCAGCATCTTCCACAGCGGCAGGTCGGACGCCTTCGCCGCCAGATCCCAGACCGCCTGTTGCAGCGCTTCCTCGAACGGCACGCTCATCCGGCGAATATTGCCGCCGCGCGGCCGGCCGACCCGGTGCGCGAGCGCGAGCGGGCTTTCGCCTTCGAGCGCGGGCCAGGCCTCGCCGCGGAACACGCGCTCGAGTTCGGCCTCGGCGGGGAGCGGATGGAAGAGCGACTGGACGAAGCCGAGCCCGGTCCGGCCGGCCGAATCGACCAGTTCCAGCGCCGCGACATGGACGTCGTCGGCGCGCACCTGGCTGTCGCCGATCACCCGGTCGCGGGCGAACTGAAAGCGGGTAATGCGAAAGTCGACTAGGGGCATATTCGGTGCTACCATCTTCCAGATGCCAAACGTGAAATATCAACGATAGGGATTAGATATGACAGATGGGGGCAAACGGCAAGCTGGATTCGTCGCCGAATCGGCAGAAGTCGGCGGCGAGCGCCCGGCGAACGGCGAACGGCTCAGCGACGTCGCCTATCGGGCGATCCTGCAGGGGCTGTTCGACCAGAAGGTGCCCGCGGGCGCCTTCGTCTCGCAGAATGATCTTGTCCGCCTGCTCGGCATTCCGGTGCAGCCGCTGCGCGACGCGCTGCGCGTGCTCGAGGCCGAGGGCGTGCTCACCATCCACCCGCGCTCGGGCATCCAGTTTCTGAAGCCCGACCTCGAACTCGCGCGCAGCACCTATCAGTTCCGCTCGATCATCGAGCGCGCGGCGGCGCGGCGCTATGCCGAGACCGGCGACGCCGAAAGGGCTCGCGACCTGATCGCCGGCCACAAGGCGCTGATGGCGCGAATCGAGAAGGAGGGCCTGACCGACGGCGCGCTCGAAGCGCTGGAGGTGCTGGAGGTCGGGCTGCACGGCAGCATGATCGCCAATATGAAGAATCCGCTGATCGAGACGACCGCGCAGCGGCTGAAGAATTATGTCACGCTGATCCGGCTCGACCGGCTGGTCACCGCACCGCTCGCGCTGCGGACGCTGGGCGAGCATCTCGAAATTCTCGAAGCCTTCGTCGCCCGCGATCCCGATCGCGCCGAAGCGGCGATCGCATCGCACTTCCAGGCCGCGTTGCAGCGCATCCTGGGGATGTTCTGACCGGCCTGCCCCTTCTCGTCACCCCGGACTCGATCCGGGGGCCCGCTCAGCAGCGCCGGAAAAGCGGGACCCCGGATCAAGTCCGGGGTGACGAGGAAAGTGAAGTCGGCTGACGCTTTTCCATCTGATCGATCTGAAATATGAATTGAGATTTTTGAGATATCAGTTTAGGCGCAAGGCATGGACATCGCACCCGCCGCCCACCGCTTCGATCAGACGACGCTCGGCCGCCTCGGTTTCGGCGCCTCGACGCTCGGCAATCTCTATCGGCGGATGAGCGACGCGGCGGCCGCGGCAACCGTCCACGCCGCGCTCGATGCCGGGATCACCTATTTCGACGTCGCGCCGCATTATGGTTTCGGGCTTGCCGAAAAGCGGCTCGGCGCCGCACTCGCCGAGGCGGACCCCCAGGAAAGCACCATCGTCTCGACCAAGGTCGGGCGCCGGCTCGACGCGGTCGCGCCCGGCACCGACCTGTCGGCGCTGCGCCAGGCCTTCGTTTCGCCCGAACCCTATGAAAGCGTGTTCGACTATAGCTATGACGCAGTCATGCGTTCGTGGGAGGACAGCCGGCGGCGGCTGCGGCGCGAGCGCATCGACATCCTCTATGTCCACGATATCGGCCGCTACGCGCATGGCGACGCGCACCCGCGGCTGTTTCGCGAGTTGATGGACGGCGGCTATCGCGCGCTGCGCGAGCTGCGCGACGGCGGCGCGGTCGGTGCGATCGGGCTCGGCGTCAACGAATGGCAGGTGTGCGAGGAGGCGCTTGCCGCCGGCGATTTCGACATGATGTTGCTCGCGGGACGCTACACGCTGCTCGAACAGGGCGCGCTCGACAGCTTCCTGCCGCTGTGCGCGGCGCGCGGGGTCCGGCTCGTCATCGGCGGCCCCTACAACAGCGGCATCCTGGCGCATGGAGTGAAGGGGCCGGGACCGTTCCATTACGAATATCAGCCCGCCTCGCCCGAGATCGTCGCGCGGGTCGCCGCGATCGAGGCGCTGTGCGATACCCATGGCGTGCCGCTCGCCGCCGCCGCGCTGCAATTCCCGCTCGCCCATCCGCAGGTCGCCTCGGTGATCCCCGGCATGAACAGCGCCGCGCGCGTCGTGCAGGCGGTCGCGCTGGCCGAACAAGCGATTCCCGCCACCTTCTGGGCGGATATGCGCGCCGCGGGCCTGATCCGCGCCGACGCCCCCACCCCTGCCTGAGACTTCGAAAGGAAAAGCCATGCCCCGCCTCGCCGGCAAGACCGCCATCGTGACCGCCGCCGGACAGGGAATCGGCCGCGCCAGCGCCGAACTCTTCGCCCGCGAAGGCGCGCGCACCATCGCCGTCGACATCAACCCCGACACGCTCGCCAGCGTCGAGGGCTGCGAGACGCGGGTGATGGACCTGCTCGACGGCGCGGCGATCGCCGCCCTCGCGGCCGAGGTCGGCGGCGTCGACATCCTGTTCAACTGCGCCGGCTTCGTTCACGCCGGCACGATATTGACGACCGAGGAGAAGGATTTCGACTTCTCCTTCGACCTCAACGTCAAGTCGGCCTATCGGATGATCCGCGCCTTCCTGCCCGCGATGATCGCGCGCGGCGGCGGGTCGATCGTCAACATGGCGTCGGTCGCGGGGTCGATCATCGGGGTGAACAACCGCTTCGTCTATGGCGCGTCGAAGGCCGCGGTGATCGGCCTCACCAAGTCGGTCGCGCAGGATTTCGTCACCCAGGGTATCCGCTGCAACGCCATCTGCCCCGGCACCGTGCAGTCACCCTCGCTCGACGAGCGGCTGGCCGCGACCGGCGATGCCGCCAAGGCGCGCGCCGAGTTCGTCGCCCGTCAGCCGATGGGCCGCGTCGGCCACGCCGAAGAGGTCGCACAGCTTGCCCTTTATCTGGCCAGCGACGAATCGGCCTATACGACCGGCACCGCGCAGATCATCGACGGTGGCTGGACGAACGCGTGACCGGGCGCATGACGAAAGGTCGCCCGACCCGCCGCATCTGCCTGGCACTCGACCTTGTCGACGATGCCGAGCTGATCGCCGACTATGAACGCTGGCACCGCCCCGGCGAAGCGCCGGTCGAGATCGTCCGATCGATCCACGAGGCGGGCATCGCCAATATGGAAATCTATCGGGCGGGCAACCGCCTGTTCATGATCATCGACGCCGAGGCGGAATATTCGGACGAGGCGAAGGCGAAGGCCGACGCCGCCAATCCGCATGTGCAGAAATGGATCGCGCTGATGCAGCGATTCCAGCAGCCGATCCCGGCCGCGGGACCCGACGGGACGTGGATGGCGATGGATTGCATCTACCGCCTGACCGACCACCTGGACTTTCACGCCATCGCGCGCTGACGGAGTCGCAGGCGGGGCAGTAGGGCGAAGCGCCCTGCCCGCCGCCCTTCGTCATGCTGAACTTGTTTCAGCATCCATGACCCAATGCCCTCCTTCCACGCTGCGCTCGGTTCAGGGGCAGGCCATGGACCCTGAAACAAGTTCAGGGTGACGATAGAGCGCTGGATCATCTCGAACGCAGATGCGGTTGCAAGCGATATAGGCCAAAAAAAGAGGGGCCTTCCGGCAGACGGAAGGCCCCTCGATGCCTGAGGGGCGGCCGGGAGGGTGGCCGCCCGGGGGGACAGGTCAGAATTTCACGCGCGCGCCGAACGACAGACGGCGGCCGGTCATGCGATATTCCTTGGTGCGGTCGGGCGTCATCGAATAGAGGAACTCCTTCGAGTTCGTCAGGTTGAGCCCGTCGACGAAGACCGTGAAATTGTCGGTCAGGTCGTAGGACAGGCTCGCGTCGAGCTGCCCATAGCCGTTGAAATATTCCTGTTCGCTGTTGCGGCCCACGGCGGTCTGGAGGAAGTCGTCGCGATAGGTATAGGCGACGCGCGCCTGGATGCCGTATTTTTCGTAATAGCCGACGAGGCTGTAGGAATATTTGGACAGCCCCTCGAGGCTGTAGGTCGCCCCCGCCACCACGCTCGGATAATTGGCGTTCGACTTGGTGTAGTTGAAGCTGGTCTGGACGCCGAAACCGTCGAAGGGCGCGGGCAGCCAGTTGGCGAAGGACTGGCGATAGCCGACTTCGAACCCCTTGACCGTCGCGCCGTCGCCATTGCCCGGCACGGTGACCTGGAAGGTGATCTCGTCGACCGTCTGCGGGGTCGTGATCTGCGTCACGAAGCTGTCGATCTTCTTGTAGAAGGCCGCGACGTTGAGCAGCGAATCGGACGCGAAATACCATTCGGCGCCGATTTCCGCCTGCCATGCCCGGAAGGGCTGGAGGTCGGGGTTGCCGCGCTTGATCGTTTCGTTGCCCGGGTTGGTCTGGATCGACTGGCGCGGCGACAGGTCGGTGAGAGTCGGGCGGGTCATGACTTTCGACCCCGCGAAACGCAGCACCAGATTGTCGGTCACGTCGAGCCGCACGTTCAGCGACGGCAGCCAGTCGCGATATTTGCCGTGGAAGCTGACCGGAATGATGTCGGACACGACGATGTCATTCTGTCCGGTCGGGTCACCATTCTCGTCGAGGCGCGGCTTGGCGCTGATCACGGTCTTCGACGCGCCCGACGAGGTATAGTCTGTATCCTCGTAGCGCAGGCCGGCGTTGATCGCGAGCGGCATGCCGCCGATCTCGGTGTCGAGCGACGCCATCAGATAGGCGGCGCGGACGCTTTCGTTGATGACCGACGAGGCCGACGCCGAACGCACCGCAGGGTCGAAGGTGATGCCGTCTTCTGCGGCATATTGATCGACGAGATTCACCAGTTCGCGCGGATCGTAGATGATCCAGTCGTGCAGGATATTGCCATTATAGCCCGAAAAGAAATTGCGGTTCGTCGACTGGAACAGGGCTTCGGGAAGCGCGCGGTCGGACCCGCAATAGGCGCATTGCTGGCCGAACGGCATTTCAAAGCCGTTGATCGTCTTGATCCGTGACGAGGCAAAGACACCGCCCGCCAGCGTCAGGTCGCCACCGCCCGGATTCCATTCCAGATCGCCGCGATATTCCTGGATCTCGTCGTCGGCCTCTGCACCGCCGCCCCAGATATAATAATGCGCGGTCAGTCCCTGCGGATTGGTCGCCGCATTGGCGTAATTGGGGCTGTCGAAGCCATAGTCGTAGATCGGATTGCCCGAGCGGCGGTCGAACCAATGGTCGATATTCTTGCGGCGGATCGTCGTGAACAGATTGTTCTCGCCCCCGCGCTTGCGCGCGTTCGACAGCGACATGTCGAGCCGGACCTTCAGATCGTCGGTCGCCTGCCAGTCGACGTTGACGCCGATCTGATCGGTCGTGACGTCGCGATCGTCATATTGGATGATCTCGTCGACGAAGCCGCCGACATAGCGCTGATAGACGGCTTCGCCGCCGGTCTGGACACCGTTCACGACGCTGCCGCCCTCGACGACCTGTTCGACCAGCGTGCCGCCCGAGAAGTCGTAGGCGAGGCCGGTCTGCTGCTCGAGGAAACGCGATTTGGTGTAGAGACCGTCGATCGTCACGGTGAAGCGGTCCGACGGACGGAGCTGGATCGCGCCGCTGAGGCCCCAGCGCTTCATGTCGCGCTCGAAGAAGAAGGGCGAGAGGTTCGAGGGCATCGAGACGTTGGCGAACGGATCGACATCCGGTCCGACACGGGCGCCATCGACGCCGCCGGCCCGATAATAGCTGTCCGTGCTCGACCGGTGGACATGACCCGCGCCGATGGTGAATTCATCGTCGCGATTCTGCTGCTTCGCCCAGACCGCCGACAGCGCGACGCCGAAGCTGCCGGCGTCGTTGCGCCAGCTTCCCACCGCCGACAGTTCGGGGTTCAGCTTTTCCGACAGTTCCGAATATTGCATCCGGCCCGACCCCACGAGCCGCAGGCCAGCCGGCTGGTCGAGCGGCCGCATCGTGCGGATATCGACCGTCGCGCCGACCGAGGCGTGGTTGAGGTTGGCCTGCGGCGACTTATAGACGTCGGCGCCGGTGATCATTTCCGACGGCAGGACGTCGAACGAGAATTCGCGGCCATTGTTGTCGGTGGCGAGAGTGCGGCCGTTGACGGTGACCGCGTTGAATTTGGGACCGAAGCCGCGGACGGTCACGAAGCGGCCCTCGCCGCGGTTGCGTTCGATCGTCACGCCGGCGATGCGCTGAAGCGATTCGGCGACATTCTGGTCGGGCAGCTTGCCGAGATCCTCGGCCACGATCGAATCGACCACCGCGATATTGTCGCGCTTGAGGTCGATCGAAGCGCGCTGGCTGGCGCGAATGCCGGTGACGACGATCGCGTCGCCCTCATCCTCGGCGACCGGCTGCGGCGCGTCGGCCGACTCGGTCTGGGCAAAGGCGGGCGCCGACAGGCCGACGCCGAGGGCCGAAACGGCAATGCCGCCGGCCAGAATATGCTTGAAAACAGACATGAAAAACCTCCTCCACGGGCAAAGCGGCGGTGTCGTCAGAAATCGCACCGTCCTTATCTGATATTTCAGATACAGCAACTGACATGGCAATGGCAACAGGTTTTCGCTGCCCCGACCGCAAAAAAGCAAGCGATCCCGTCGAAAACCCGGCTTGCGCCCGCGCGCCGGCGTGCTCCGACCGGCACTGTCACGCTTTAGTTATTAGTATTATTATATTTATTGAAGCGCAAGCCCGAGACCGGATGGCTCGGCCTCGGGCGGCATAGCGGGCGTCAGCGTGCCACGGCGACGGGCTCGAGCCGCGGCGACAGGAGATGGACCGCGATCAGGGCGATGAAATAGGCGCTGCCCGCCACCGCGAAGAGCGGCGTGTAGGTGCCGAGATGGTCGAGGACGAAGCCCGCATATTTCGCCATCAGCATCCCGCCGATCGCGCCGGCGGTGCCGCCGATACCGATCACCGATCCGACCGCCGCGCGGGGGAAGACGTCGGATGGCAGCGTGTAGAGATTGGCGGAAAAGGCCTGGTGCGCCGCCGCCGCGATACCGATCACCAGCACCGCGAGCCACAGATTGTCGATGCTCTGCGCGAAGAAGACCGGGAGCACCGCGACCGCGCTGACCAGCATCGCCGCCTTGCGCGCATAGTTGACGCTGCGGCCCGCCTTCATCAGCCGCGACGACATCCACCCGCCCGCGACGCTGCCGACGTCGGAGAGCAGATAGACCGCGACGAGCGGCGGCCCGAAGCTGAGCAGATCGAGGCCGTAGCGGTCGCCGAGATAGCCCGGCAGCCAGAAAAGAAAGAACCACCAGATCGGGTCGATGCAGAATTTGCCGACCGCATAAGCCCAGGTCTCGCGAACGCGGATCAACCGCTTCCACGGGAGTTGGACGACGGGGTCGACGGGGTCCTGCTCGATCCAGGCGAGTTCGCCGGCGCTCAGCTTCGGATGTTCGCGCGGGCGGCGATAGAGGCCCCACCAGGCGATCAGCCAGACGAAGGCGGCGACGCCGGTGACCACGAACGCCATCCGCCAGCCATAGGCGAGCACCAGCCACGGCACGAGCAGCGGGGTGACGATCGCGCCGACATTGGCACCGGCGTTGAAGATGCCGATCGCCAGCGCGCGCTCCCTGGCCGGGAACCATTCGGTGACCGCCTTGATCCCGGCGGGGAAATTGCCCGATTCGCCGATGCCGAGGCCGAAGCGCGCGAGCGCGAACTGGGTGACCGACATCGCGCCGCCGTGCGCGATATGGGCGAGCTGCCAGATCACGAAGGCGACCGCATAGCCGGCGCGGGCGCCGATGACATCGACGATGCGGCCGAAGCCGAGATAGCCGATCGCATAGGCGGCCTGGAACCAGAAGATCACATTGGCGAAGTCGGTCTCGCTCCAGCCGAGATCGGCCGACAGCACGGGCTTGAGCACGCCGATCATCTGGCGGTCGATATAGTTGATGACGGTCGCGGCGAAGAGCAGCCCCACCACCACCCAGCGATATTGCCCGGCCCGCGCCGCAGCCCTTTCGATCGTTTCAGTCTCTCGCGTGGCCATCGGCGATCCTTCCCTTATATGTTTATCGGTGGCGCGCGCCCGCGGACGGCGTCAGGCAAGCGCGCTATAGGGGTCCGGCCCTTCGATCCGCTCCAGCGCGGCGAGGACCGCGGCGCGCCAGGCCGGGTCGGCGACGAGGGCGCGCGGAAACAGGTCGAGCGCGAGCAACGCGTCCGCCAGCGATGCCGCATCGCCCGCCGTGCGGCCGATGGCGGCAAGGCGGGACGCGAGCGGGTCGACGATCGCCGTGCCACCGCGCGCCATGCGCCGGATGAAAGCCATCCACGCCGCGACCGGCACCGCGAGCCTGGCAACCGGCCGCCCGGCGGCGCGCGCCTCGTCGGTCGTGTCGAGCAGGCGATAGGGCAGCTTCTGGCTGCCGTCCCACGCGATCTGGCTGAGCCGATGGCGGATCGCCGGGTTGCGGAAGCGGTCGAGCACCGCGCCGGCATAGGCGGAAAGGTCGAGCCCCGCGGCAGGGGCGAGCGAAGGGATGATGTCGCTGCGCACCAGCCGCTCGGCAAAGGCGGCGAGGCGCGGGTCGCCCATCGCGTCGGCGACGCTGTCGTGACCGAGCGCGAAGCCGATATAGGCGAGGCTGCTGTGCGCGCCGTTGAGGATGCGCAGCTTCGCCTTTTCATAGGCCGCGACGTCGCCGGTCATCTGAACCCCGGCGCCCGAAAGATCGGGGCCGCCCGGAAGGTCGAAATGCTCGATCACCCATTGGGTGAAGCCTTCGCGCTGCACCGCCGCCGCATCGTCGACGCCGAGCAGGCCGCGCGCGCGGGCCAGATGCGCGGCGTCGGTCGCGGGGGTGATCGAATCGACCATCGTGTTCGGAAAAGCGACCTCACCCGCGATCCAGTCGGCAAGCCCCGGATCGAACTGGCGCGCGAAGAGCGCCGCAGCGGCGCCCAGCCTGGCGCCATTGCCGTTCATATTGTCGCAGCACAGCACCGCGAAGGGCGCCGTTCCCGCCGCGCGGCGCGCCGCAAGCCCGGCGACGATCCAGCCGACGATACTGACCGGCGCGGCGCGATCGGCCAGGTCGTGGACGATATCGGGATGCGACAGGTCGAGCGTGCCGTCGGGGGCGAGGCAATAACCCTTCTCGGTCACCGTGCTCGTCAGCAGCCGCACATCGGGATCGGCGAGCAGACGGTGGACCCGCGCATCCTCGCCCGGCCGTACGAAGGCGCTGTGCGCGGCGATCGCGCGAATGCCCGTCTCGCGATCGAGCGTCGTCAGGCTGTAGAGCCCGTCCTGCCGCGCCAGCGCGTCGACGGTGCCCGCCGAGCGCAGCGACACCGCCGCGATTCCCCAGCGCGGATCGCTGCCCAGTAGCGTGTCGATATAGCTGGCCTGATGCGCGCGGTGAAAGGCGCCGGGACCGAAATGGACGATGCCGGTGCGGATCGCGGCGGGGTCGTGCCCCGGCCGCGCGACCGAATCGGGAAGCGCCGCGAGCGTGGCGCGCGACAGGCGGGTCACAGCGTCACCCCGCGTTTCCAGATCGCGATCTCGCGCTCGCCGTTGCGCTCGGCTGCCGTCTCGCGCCCCGACGCGACCTCTGCGATCAGCCCGAGCAGCGCCGCGGCGCCCGCGTCCATCCCGTCATCGAGCACCTGCCCGCCGTCGAAGTCGATCCAGCCGGGCTTGCGCGCGGCGAGGTCGTGGTTCGACGCGACCTTGATCGTCGGCACTGGAAAGCCGAGCGGCGTGCCGCGCCCGGTCGTGAACAGGATCACCGTCGCCCCCGCCGCCGACAGCGCGGTCGAGGAGACGGCGTCGTTCCCCGGCGCCTCGAGCAAAGTCAGCCCCGGCTTCGATACGCGCGCGCCATAGCCGAGGACGTCGGTGACCACCGCGCGCCCCGCCTTCTGCACCGCGCCGAGCGACTTTTCCTCGAGCGTCGTCAGGCCGCCGGCAATATTGCCCGGCGACGGATTTTCGGAAACCGGCTCACCGTGCGCGGTGAAATAGGCCTTGAAGCCGTCGACCAGCCGCTCGATCGCCTCGAAGGTATCGCGATCGGCGGCGCGCGCCATCAGCAGATGCTCGGCGCCGAAAATCTCCGGGATCTCGGTCAGGATCGCCTGGCCGCCCGCCCCGGTCACCGCGTCGCTCATCCGCCCGACGAGCGGGTTGGCGGTCAGACCGCTGAGGCCGTCCGACCCGCCGCACTTGACCCCGAGCACCAGCTTGCCGAGCGGCAGCGGCTCGCGCTTCGCAGTCGCGGCCGCTTCGACGAGTTCGTCGACCAGCGTCAGGCCTTCGTCGATCTCGTCGCCCGCGCTCTGCGCGCGCAGGCTGCGTACGCGGCCCCGCGCCTCGGGCGGGATGTCCTCGATCAGCCGGTCGATCTGGTTCGATTCGCAGCCGAGCCCGACGAGCAGCACCCCGCCGGCATTGGGATGCGACGCCAGCGCCGCGAGGATCGCGCGCGTGCCGTCGAGATCGTCGCCGAGCTGCGAGCAGCCGAAGGGATGGGTGAAAGCATGGACCCCGTCGACCCGGCCGCGATGGCGCCGGTCGGCCGCCTCGGCGATCTTGGCCGCGGTGCGCGCGACGCAGCCGACGGTCGGCAGCACCCAGATCTCGTTGCGCGTCGCCGCGCGCCCGTCGGGGCGCAGATAGCCCAGGAAGGTCGGCGGATCGGCCAGCGGCGTCGCCGGGTCGGCGGCCGGGCGATAGGCATGGCCGCCGTCCGCGGTCAGCGCCGTCGCCATATTATGACTGTGGACATGCGCGCCGCGCGCGATCGCCGCCTTTGCCGTGCCGATCGGAAAACCGAACTTGATGACCGGCGCGCCGGCGGCGATGTCGACGACCGCGATCTTGTGCCCGCGCGCGACCGGTTCGGTCAGCGTGATTCCCTCCGCGACGTCGAGCCGCTCGCCGGCGTCCAAATCGCGCAGCGCGGTCGCGACCGAATCGCGGGGGTCGATGAAAATGGCGTTGTTCGCGGTCATGGGCGGCGCGGCATCCTTGCCCTATGGGCTGGCTTGTCTTCGATCGAAAACGGTGTCATATATCAAAACGTCAATGTTATATATCACCAATCGAACCGCCCCTGCAAGCGCGCTTCGCGAATAGGGGCCGGATCGAAGATGGCGCGGCGCGGCGGCACCCCATGGCCCCTGCCCGCGCCGCACGCTATAATGGGAAAAGAACGACGATGGCAAAACCGCTGAACATCAGCCCCGACCGCCTGTTTCCGGCCGAGGGCAAGACGCGCGACATCGCGCGCGCGCTCTATGCCGAGGTGAAGGCGCTGCCGATCGTCAGCCCGCACGGCCACACCGATCCGGCCTGGTTCGCAACCGACGCCAACTGGTCGAACGCGACCGAATTGCTGCTCGCGCCCGACCATTATCTCTATCGCATGCTCTATAGCCAGGGGATCGCGCTCGACGCGTTGGGCGTGCCCGACCGCAGCGGCGCGCCGGCGACCGACCCGCGCGCGGCGTGGCGGCTGTTCGCCGCCAATTTCCACCTGTTCCGGGGCACCCCCTCGCGCATGTGGCTCGATCATGTCTTCGCCGACGTCTTCGACTTCGACGTCGCGCTCGATGCCTCGACCGCCGACCTCTATTACGACCGGGTCAACGAAAGCCTCGCCAGCCCGGCCTTTCGCCCGCGCGCGCTGTTCGACCGCTTCAACATCGAACTGCTCGCGACCACCGAGGGCGCGCACGAGGATCTGGATCATCATGCCGCGATCCGCGCCTCGGGCTGGGCGGGCCGCGTCGTCACAACCTATCGCCCCGACGCAGTGGTCGACCCCGAGCATCATGATTTCGCCGCTGCGATGCGGCGCTTTGCCGAACTGACCGGCGAGGATGTCGAAAGCTGGCAGGGCTATCTGGCCGCGCACCGCAAGCGCCGCGCCGATTTCCGCGCCGCCGGCGCGACCGCGACCGACCATGGCCATCCGAGCGCCGCGACCGCCAACCTGTCGCCGACCGAGGCCGAGGCGCTGTTCGCGAAGGTCGTCGGCGGGCGCTGGACGCCGGCCGATGCCGAGTTGTTCCGCGCCCAGATGCTGACCGAACTCGCCGCGATGAGCGTCGAGGACGGCATGGTGATGCAGATTCATCCCGGCGCGTGCCGCAACCATAATCACAAGCTGTTCGAAAGCCATGGCCGCGACAAGGGCTGCGACATTCCGATGCGCACCGACTATGTCCAGGCGCTGAAGCCGCTGCTCGACCGCTTCGGGACCGAGACGCGGCTGTCGATCATCCTCTTCACGCTCGACGAATCGACCTATGCGCGCGAGCTCGCACCGCTCGCCGGCCATTATCCCTGCCTGAAGCTCGGTCCGGCCTGGTGGTTCCACGACAGCCCCGAGGGCATGCGCCGCTTCCGCGAGATGACGACCGAGACCGCCGGTTTCTACAACACGGTCGGCTTCAACGACGACACGCGCGCCTTTCTGTCGATCCCGGCGCGGCACGACGTCGCGCGGCGGGTCGATTGCGCCTTTCTCGCACGCCTCGTCGCCGAGCATCGCCTGGCCGACTGGGAAGCCGCCGACGTGGCGCGCGAACTTGCCCATGGATTGGTCCGCAAGGCCTACAAGCTCGACGACCCAGCCTTCGCGCCGCGCGCGGCGGAGGCGGTTCCGGCCTGACATCGCACCAACGTGGTAAATCAAATCCGTTCGTGCTGACCCCGGATCAAGTCCGGGGGAAGCACCGCCCTTCTTTCTTCGCGGCGTCGCAAGAAAGGGCGGCCCTTCGACAAGCTCAGGGCGAACGGATTTAAAGCCTACCGCATCAAGCCCGGCGCACCCGCACCGCGATCCACGGCTTGCCGGGCAGCGCGATCGTCGGGCGCGCCGGGTCGTGGACGTCGTAATCGTCGCGCCGCGCCATCGCGAACGGCCCCTCGACCGGGGTGACGGTCATATTCCAGGTGTCGATGATGTCGACGCGGTAGCAGTACAGCGGCTCGCCCTTCTTGACCGGCAGCGACAGGCGCCATTCGGTCGGCGCGGCGCTACCGAAATAATGAAGATAATAATCGCCGTCCCGGCCGCCGAGATGATAGTTCCACAGATGCTGGATCGGGTCGATGCCGGGCACCGGTCCCTCCTCCATGATGCGTTTCAGGAAGGCGAGGCGCGGCGCGCTGCTGCCCTGGAGGCTGCCGCCCTGCCCCAGCCACGAGAAATCGGGGTTGCGGTCGGCGGCATAGGTTTCGCTGTGGCCCACATAAGTGCCGCCGACGAGCCCCCACCAGAAGCGTTCGACCATTTCCTCGCCGCTGAGGTTCGCCCAGCGCGCGGCCGAATTGCCTTCATAGACCACCTCGTCGAAGATCACCGGCTTTTGCGCGAAGTCGCGGTGCAACGCGGCGCGGATATCGTCGAGGACCGCGGCGCCGTTCTGGATGCTGGCGTGGGTGATCCACGGCTTGCGATGATCGTAATAGAGGTGAAGCTGGTGGATCGAGCGCAGCCGCTGGTGCGGGTCGGCGACGACCAGCACCTGAAACAGATGGTCCCAGTCGGCGACCGTCTTGCTTTCGACCGCGTCATATTCGTTCGCCATCGACCACCAGAGGTTGCGATAGGCGCCCCAGCGCGCGGCGGCGTAGCGAACATAGCGTTCGTCGTCGGTGCGCGCCATGGCGCTGTAGCCGCGTGCCTTGTCATAGGGGTGAAAGAGGATGACGTCGGCCTCTATCCCCAGTTCGCCCAGACGGACGATGCGATCCTCGAACCGGCGAAAATAGGCGGGATCGAAGCGCGCCGGGTCCCAGTCGCGCGGCCCCGTGCCGGTGCGCGCGAAGGGATCGGTCGCGACCGACTGGACGTTCGGAAAGACCAGCATCCGCATCTTGTTGAACGGCGCGCGCTTCAGCGTCGCCAGCGTCTCGGCGCATTTGGCGTCGGATTGCAGCGCCCAGCTATAGGCGGTGGTGCCGATCTGCCGGAACGGCGTGCCGTCGGCATGGACGAAGTGAAAGCCGTCGTCGCTGACGCGTACCGGCCCGTGATTGCCCGGCCCCGGCGCGGTGCAGTCGAATGCGCCCGTCTGGCCGGCGAGCGCCGCGGCGTTGCTTTCGCTCCGCCATGTCCATCGCCCTTCTTCGGGCGGGCTGAAGCGGATGCGATAAACGCCTTCGCCGTCGTAGAAGCCGGGCACGCGGATGCTGCGGCCGCTGCTTTCGAAGGTCGCCGCCAGTTCGACGTCGACAAAGGGATTGCCCTGTGCCGGCCCGTCGAAGACCAGTTCATGGACGCCCCAGCGCTCGGTGCGAGCGGTCCCTTCGCGCGCGACCGCGGGGGCCGCCATCGCGGCCCCCGCCGCCAGTCCGCCCTTCAGCATCGTGCGACGCGAGACCGTCATCCGGCTTCTCCCCGCATGGCGGCAAGCTGCTCGAGCGACTTGCCCTCGTTGCGCGGCGCCCAGATGAAGCCGATCAGCCCGCTGATCGCGAGGAAACCGACCAATATCCATGCGAGCGTCTGGAAGCCCGTCGCCGTCAGCCAGGGCACGAAGAAGCTGAAGATGCCGAGCGCGATGCGGACGACGGCGAACATCACCCCCTGCGCGGTGCTGCGCAGCAGCGTCGGAAACATTTCCGAACTCCAGAGCTGGAAGAAGCATTGCGCGCCGAAACCCTGCCCGACCGCCATCAGGAAGACGTGGATCAGCGCGACCGGCAGCGTCAGCGGAAAGATGGCGAGCAGCGCCATGCCGATCACCTGGGTGATCGCCGACAGACCGAACAGCAGCCGCTGGTTCACCCGGTCGGACAGCTTCATGAAGATGAAGAAGATCGACGCCATGCCGAGCAGGAAGCTGAGCGCCTGCACCGCGACCGACATCGCCTGCGTCTGGTTGCCGACGGTGCGCAGGATATAGGGAAAGAAGAAGCCGTTGGTGCCCGCCCACAGGTTCCAGAACAGATACATGCCCGACAGGAAGGCCATCGAGCCGATATGCTGGCGCGTGAAGAGGTCGCGCCACCGCCCGCGCGCGGGCCCGCCCTCCCCGCCGTTCGCCTCGGCGGCCTGCGCCTCCAGCCAGCGCGGCGATTCGTGCATCCGCGAGCGCAGGAAGGTCAGCGCGACGGCAAGGATCGCGAGATGCGCGAAGACGATCCGCGCCCCGAGCAGGCCGAGCGGCGACAGCGCGAGGAACATCAGCAGCACGACGACAGGCCCCAGATACCAAAGCACCTGCGCGACGCCGCTGTGCTTGCCGCGCTTGTCGTTGGGCGCCATCTCGGCGATCAGCGACCAGGAGGCGGGAATGTCGGCGCCGACCGCGAGGCCGACGAGGAAAAATCCTGTCACGACCATCCACGCATTCATCGCGAACACCAGCCACAACATGCCGAAGGCGTAGAAGAGCATGTCATACTGGTAGATCTTCTTGCGCCCGAACAGGTCGCAGAGCCGCCCGCCGATCAAGGCGCCGATGCCGGCGGCGATCGCATTCGGGCCGAAGGCGCCGATCAGGCCGACGAGGTCGGTATCGAGCCGATAGGCCTCGACCCACAGCGCGAGCGCCGCGGCGCCCGCGACGATCGACCCCGCGTCGATATAATTGGCGAGACCGGCGAGGATCGTGTTCTTCCAGTCTTCGCGGTCTGCGGTTGCGCTCGTCATATATCCTCTCCGGGTCGCGGCGGCGGTTCCCGCCATAGCTGGTCCTGCCGGGACCGCGACCCCTTGTCGGCCGCCCGGCGTCGATAATCCTATGGCGCCCCCGCGGCGACCGCCGCCGCCAGCGCGATGCGCCAGCGACGGCGGATCGCGTCGCGCCGGTCCGCGGCAAGCTGCGGCTCGAACCGCGCGGCATCGGGCGTCCGCCAGTCGTCCAGGCCGAGCGCCTCCGCCGCCATTCGCGCGACGCCGAGCGCGCTCGCCTCCGCGATATCGGGACGAACGACGACACGGCCGGTCAGGTCGGCGAGAAGCTGCGCGAGGAAATCGCTACGTGCCGCGCCGCCGTCGATCGACAGGTCCGCAAGGCGCAGGCCGAGGTCGGCCTCCATCGCGTCGAGCACGTCGCCGATCTGGAGCGCGATCGCCTCCAGCGTCGCGCGCGCAATATGCGCCGGCTGGGTGCCGAGCGTCATGCCCGCGATCAGCCCGCGCGCGCCCGGCTGCCAGTGCGGCGCGCCGAGCCCCGCGAGCGCGGGAACGAAGACGGCGCCGCCGCTGTCGGGCACGCTCGCGGCGAGGCGCGTCAGTTCGGCTTCGTCGGCGAGGCCGAGCAGCGCGGTCGCAAAGGCCGCGGCATGGCCCGAGACCGAGATATTGCCCTCGATCGCATATTGCGGCGCGGCTTCGGCGTGCTGCCAGGCAACCGTCGCGGACAGGCCGTGCGTCGATTGCGCGCGCGCCGCCGTCGCGGCCATCAGCGAGCTGCCGGTGCCGATCGTCGCCTTGACCCGGCCGGGCGCCGCGATGCCGTGCGCGAAGAGCGCGGCGTGACTGTCGCCCAGCATCACGCGGATCGGCGTACCGGCGGGCAGCGCCGTCCGTCCCGCCGCGACGGTGCCGAAACCGCCGTCGGACGGCAGGATGCACGGCAGCAGAACCGGCGGCACGGCGAAAATCTCCGCCAGCCTTTCGTCCCACGTCCGGCTTTCGAGATTGAAGAGCTGGGTGCGCGAGGCGTTGCTGGGGTCGGTCGCGTGCAGCGTCCCGCCGCTGAGGTTCCAGAGCAGCCAGCTATCGACCGTGCCGCAGCGCAGCTCGCCGCGCTCGGCCCGCGCCCGCGCGCCGGGGATGGCGTCGAGCAGCCAGCCGATCTTCGCGGCGGGAAACAGCGGATCGATGCCAAGTCCGCTGCGCGCCGCGATCTCGTCTTCGAGGCCGGCATCGCGCAGCGCCCGGCAGCGATCGACCGAGCGCTGGCATTGCCAGATCACCGCGGGAGCCAGCGGCTCGCCGGTCGTGGCGTCCCAGAGCACGATCGTTTCGCGCTGGTTCGACAGGGCGAGCGCGGCGATCTCCGCCTCGGGGGTCGCCGCGACGACCTCGGCGATCAGCCCGGCAACCGCTTCCCAGATCGCGGTCGCCGATTGCTCGGCCCAGCCGGGGCGCGGATAATCGACCGGCATCGGCCGCGCGTGCGCCGCCAGCACCGATCCGTCGGGCGCGACGAGCAGCGCCTTGCTATTCGTCGTCCCCTGGTCGATCGCGAGGATGACGGGGCCGGTCATCAACCGGCCCGCAGCCCCAGCAACTCGCGCGCCGCCGTGGCGATACCGTCCGCCGACAGGCCGAAACGGTCCATCAGCCACGCCGCCGAGCCGGTAGGCAGGAAGCCCGGAAAGCCGAGCATCCGCATCCGCACCGGGGCGTTCTCGGCGCACCATTCGGCGACCGCGCCGCCGAGCCCGCCGCGTGCCAGCCCTTCTTCGGCGGTGACGATCGCGCCGGTCTTCGCCGCCTCGGCGAGCAGTTCGGTGTCGAGCGGAGCGATGCTCGCCATGTTGACGACCCGCGCCGCGACGCCCTCGGCCGCGAGCGCGTCGGCGGCGGCGAGCGCGCGGTGGACGAGGGTGCCGTTCGCGACGATCGCGATGTCGCCGCCCTCGCGCAGCGTCTCGCCATGACCGATCGCGAACCGCGTCCGCTCGCGCGCCAGCTCGGGCACCGGCATCCGGCTGATGCGGACATAGACCGGTCCGTCATAGGCGGCGGCGGCCTTGATCGCCTCGGCGGTTTCCCACGGGTCGGCCGGCACGATCACCGCCAGCCGGTCGATCGCGCGCAGCCAGGCGATATCCTCGATGCTGTGGTGCGTCGCGCCCAGTTCGCCATAGGCGACGCCGCTCGAAATGCCGCACAGCTTCACATTGGCGAAGCTATAGGCGCAATCGGCCTTGATCTGCTCCATCGCGCGCGCGGTCAGGAAACAGGAAGCGCCGCTGACGAACGGGATCTTGCCGCCGTTGGCGAGCCCGGCGCCGACCCCGACCATATTCTGTTCGGCGATGCCGACGTTGATCAGCCGATCGGGAAAGCGGTCGCGGAACTTGCCGAGCTTCGACGACCCGACCGAATCGTTGACGACGGCGACGATACGCGGATCGGCTGCGGCCAGTTCCTCGACCGCGCGGACATAGGCGTCGCGGCAGTCGAACAGGCCGGTAGCGGGGGCAGGGGCGCTCATCGGGCCATCTCCTCTTCGAGTTCGCGGATCGCCTGCGCATATTGCTCGGCGTTCGGCACGCCATGGTGCCAGCCGGCCTGGTCGCGCATGAAGCTGACCCCCTGGCCCTTGTGCGTGTCGGCGATCAGGCACAGCGGCGTTTCGCGCGGGGCCCGCGCCGCGTCGAAGGCGGCGAGCAGCGCGGCAGGATCGTGCCCGTCGACGCCCTCGACCCGCCAGCCGAAGGCACGCCACTTGTCGGCGAGCGGTTCGAGCGCATTGGTATTCTCGGTCCCCGCGCCCTGCTGAAGCCGGTTGCGGTCGACGATGACGGTCAGGTTGCCGAGCCCGCGGTGACCGGCGAACATCGCCGCCTCCCACATGCTGCCTTCCTGCAGTTCGCCGTCCCCGGTGAGCGCGAAGACATGATGGTCCGCGCCGTCGATCTGCGCCGCCACCGCGATGCCGACTGCGACCGGCAGGCCATGGCCGAGCGGCCCGGTGTTGGTTTCGACCCCCGGCAGATAGGTGCGGTTGGGATGGCCATTGAGCCGCGATTCGGGCTTCAGATAGGTGTCGAGTTCGGCCTCGGGAAAGAAGCCCGCCCCCGCGAGCGCGCTATAGAGCGCGCCGGTGCAATGCCCCTTGCTCATCACGAAGCGGTCGCGATCCGGCGATCGGGGATTGGCTGGATCGATTCGAAGAATATCGAAATAGAGCGCCGCGAGGATGTCGGTCGCCGAAAGATCGCCCCCCGGATGCCCCTGCCCCGCGTCGACGATCATCCGCAGCAGCCGCCGACGCATCCAGTTCGCGCGCTCGCGGACATACTCAATGCGGCGGTTTTCCGGTCTGGAACCGGCATTCGTCGAGGGGTCGGAACCGTCTGTCATCGCTCTCTCCTTGTCCACCCGATAACGGATGTTGAAACCCGGCGCAAGGAATAGTAATATTATATATGCTTGCGAATCGCAATTTCGATTATTTTCGATTTTGCTTCAAATTGACAAAAATCGAAAGAACGGATTAGGAGGGCAGTCGTGATCGAACGCGAACGAAAGGTTCGGACCCAGCATGTCGCCCTTCCCCGTCCCGCCCGCGCGCCGCGCCGCCGACCCCGCCGCATGACCGCCCCCGCGCGCCCCCGGCTGCTCGGCGAGGTCCGCCGCGCGAAGATCCTGGCCTGGCTGCGCGAAGAGGGCAGCGCCCGCGTCCGCGCGCTCGCCGACGCCTTCGCGGTGTCCGAGGTGACGGTGCGGCAGGACCTGGAAAAGCTGGAGGCGGAGGGGCATATCGTCCGCGAGCATGGCGGCGCCTTCCTGAAATCGGTGCCACAGCAGGTGCGCGCCCTCGCGCTCCAGCATCACGAAAATATGGACGAAAAGCGCCGCATCGGCCGCGCCGCCGCGGCGCTGGTCGGCGACGGCGAGACGATCATCCTCGATTCCGGATCGACGACGACCGAGGTCGCCGCTGCGCTGATCGGCCGCCGCGACATGACGGTGGTCACCAACGCGCTCAACATCGCGCTGATGCTCGGCGCCGAACCGGGGTTCGAGGTCCATATGCCCGGCGGCCATTTCAAGGCGCCGACGCTGTCGCTGAGCGGCGACCGCTCCGCCGACTATTTCCGCGGCCTGTTCGCGAAGACCCTGTTCCTCGCCACCGCGGCGATCGACGTCGAGGCGGGGCTGACCTATCCCGCATTGTCCGACATCGCGGTCAAGCGCGCGATGATCGCCGCCGCCGACCGCGTCTGCCTGGTCGCCGACGCGAGCAAGATCGCCCTGCGCTCCTTCACCGCGCTCGGCGGGCTCGACCTCGTCCATATGCTGATTACCGACGACCGCATCCGCGACGCGGACCGGGCGGCGATCGAGGCGGCGGGCGTGGAGGTCATCGTCGCCTGACGGACAGGCAGAGAATTTTTCCAAGGATGAGGATCATAGCGTGAGCAGCAACCTGAAATTCGGCGCCGGCATCTGGCACTTCGCGACCTATGTCGACCGCTATGCGACCGACGGATACGGCCCGCCGCGCTCGCTGATCGAGATGATCGACCTCGCCGGGCAGGTCGAGGATCTGTCGGTCGTCGACATCAACTATCCCTTCGTCGACCCCGACCTGTCGCTGGACGCCGTCGAGGCGGCGCTGACGCGCAACAAGCTGTCGGTCATCGGCATCACCCCCGAAATCTATACGCGCCGCTTCGCCAAGGGCGCCTTCACCAACCCCGATCCCGGCATCCGCCGCCTCGCGAACGAGATGGTCAACGACGCCGCCAATGTCGTGCGCCGCTTCGGCGCCGATTATGTCAAGCTGTGGCCGGGGCAGGACGGCTGGGACTATCCGTTCCAGGTCGATCACAAGACGCTGTGGCAGCTCAGCATCGACGGCATCGGCGAGCTGGCGAGCCAGAATCCCGACCTGAAGTTCGTGATCGAATACAAGCCGCGCGAGCCGCGCGTCCACATGAGCTATGACAGCGTCGCGCGCACCCTGCTCGGGATCGAGAAGATGGGACTGCCCAATGTCGGCATCCTGCTCGATTTCGGCCACTCGCTCTATGGCGGCGAATCGCCGGCCGACGCGGCGCAGCTCGCGATCGATCACGGCCGGCTGTTCGGCATGGACGTGAACGACAATTTCCGAAGCTGGGACGACGATCTGATCGCCGGGTCGGTCCATCCGATCGAGCTGTTCGAATTCTTCTATACGCTGCGCAAGAACAAGTGGGAGGGCGTGTGGCAGCTCGACCAGTTCCCCTTCCGCGAAGACAGCGTTGCCGCCGCCAATTCGGCGATCGGTTTTCTGAAAGTCATCGACCGCGCGCTCGACAAGCTGGATTTCGAGGCGATGCAGGCGGCGCAGGACCGGCACGATGCGGTCACCGCGCTCGACCTCGCGCGCCGCGCGCTCTTCACCTCCTATTGAGGGCGCGGGCGTGATCATCTCTTCGGCCAATGATTTCCGCGCGGCGGCGCGGCGGCGCATTCCGCGCTTCCTGTTCGACTATGCCGACGGCGGCGCCAACGCCGAGGAAACGCTGCGCCGCAATGTCGGCGACCTCGCGGGCGTCGCGCTGCGCCAGCGGGTGCTGAAGGACGTCGCGAGCATCGACCTGTCCGCGACGCTGTTCGGGCGCAAGCTCGCGCTGCCGGTCGCGCTCGGCCCGGTCGGGATCAGCGGCATGTATGCGCGGCGCGGCGAATTGCAGGCGGCGCGCGCGGCGGCGGCGGCGGGCATTCCGACCTGCCTGTCCACCGTGTCGATCTGTTCGATCGAGGAGGTGGCGCGCGCCGCGAACCCCTTCTGGTTCCAGCTCTATGTCATCCGCGACCGCGCCTTCATGACCGACCTGATCGCGCGCGCGAAGGCGGCGGGGGCACAGGCGCTGGTCTTCACCGTCGACATGCCGGTGCCCGGCGCGCGCTATCGCGACGCCCATTCGGGCATGTCGGGGCCGCGCGGGCCGCTGCGCCGCGTAATCCAGGCGATGGGCAAGCCGGGCTGGGCATGGGACGTCGGCCTGATGGGCCGGCCTCACATGCTGGGCAATCTGCTACCGGTGCTCGGCAAGGACAGCGGGCTCAACGACTATATGGGCTGGCTCGGCGCCAATTTCGATCCGTCGATCCAGTGGAAGGACCTCGACTGGATTCGCGCCGCATGGGACGGCCCGCTCATCATCAAGGGCATATTGGACCCCGAGGATGCGCGCGAGGCGGCGGCGATCGGCGCCGACGGCATCGTCGTGTCGAACCATGGCGGGCGCCAGCTCGACGGCGTGCTGTCGAGCGCCCGCGCGCTGCCGCCGATCGCCGACGCGGTGGGCGACGCGCTGACCGTCCTCGCCGATGGCGGGGTACGCAGCGGCCTCGACGTCGTGCGGATGCTGGCGCTCGGCGCGAAGGGCGTGCTGCTCGGCCGCGCCTGGGTCTATGCCCTCGCCGCGCAGGGCGAGGCGGGTGTCACCAAGCTGCTCGACCTGATCGCGAAGGAGATGACCGTCGCGATGACGCTGACCGGCGTGAACCGGGTGGACGCCATCGACCGCTCGATCCTCGCCGAAACTCCATGACCATGAACGGGACCCCGCAATGAGACTTCTCGAAGGAAAGACGGTGCTGGTCACCGGCGGCTCGACCGGCATCGGCCGCGCCGCGGCGATCGGCGCCGCGCAGCATGGCGCGAACGTCGCGATCAATTACGCGTCGAGCGACGACAAGGCCGCATCGTGCATCGCGGAAATCGAAGCGCTCGGGCAGAAAGGTCTCGCCGTGAAGGGCGACGTCGCGCTGCCCGAGACCGCGAGCGATTTCGTCGCGCAGGCGGTGGACGCCTTCGGCCGCGTCGACGTGATGGTGTCGAACGCCGGCATCTGCCCCTTCCACGCCTTTCTCGACATGCCCGCCGAGACGTTCGAGCGCACCCAGCGCGTCAATATGCACGGCGCCTATTATATGTGCCAGGCGGCGGCGCGGCAGATGGTCGCGCAGGGGGACGGCGGCGCGATCGTCGCGGTTTCGTCGATCTCGGCGCTCGTCGGCGGCGAGTATCAGACCCATTATACGCCGACCAAGGCGGGGGTGCATTCGCTGATGCAGTCGGCCGCGATCGCGCTCGGCCGCCACGGCATCCGCTGCAACAGCGTGCTGCCCGGCACGATCCTGACCGAGATCAACAAGGACGACCTCGCCGACGCGGACAAGCGCCGATATATGGAATCGCGCACCCCGCTCGGCCGCCTCGGCCAGCCCGAGGACCTGATCGGCCCGATCGTCTTCCTCGCCTCCGACATGGCCGCCTATGTCACCGGCGCCGCGCTGCTCGTCGACGGCGGAATGTTCGTGAACCTGCAATAGGGCGCGCGAAATCGGTCCGGCGTCGTCTTGACCAATTAGTATTATTATATTTATAATCGCGACCCAATAGCCCCGGGTGATTCCGCGGCACGAAAACTTGTGGGCCGCGGGTCCGGAGGGGCGATGTGAAGGACATGTTCGGCACGATCCTGACGGCACTGGCCGCCGCGGCGGCGCAGCCCGCGCTGGCCGCGCCCGCGGCGCCCCCGCCGCTTTCGGTCGCGGCCGACCACCGCCATCTCGAAGCCGGGGGCGAGCCCTGGTTCTGGCTCGGCGATACCGCCTGGCTGCTGCTCAGCCGCCTCGACCGCGACGAGACCGAACGCTATCTGACCGTGCGCGCGGCGCAGGGTTTCAACGTCATCCAGGTCATGCTGCTCCACACGCCGAAGATGACGAGCCGCACCGGCGCGCCGGCGCTGGTCGACGGCGACCCCGCCCGCCCGCGCACCACGCCGGGCAACGACCCCGCCAGGCCGGGCGAATATGATTATTGGGACCATGTCGACTGGGTGGTCGACCGCGCCGCTGCGCACGGCATCTATGTCGCGATGGTGCCCGCCTGGGGGGACCTTGCGACCGACCGCCAGCTCACCGAGGCCAATGCCCCCGTCTATGGCCGCTTCCTGGCCGAGCGTTACGGCCAGCGGCCGAACATCGTCTGGCTCAACGGCGGCGACACCCGCTCCGAAACGCGGTCCGCGGTCTGGGACGCGCTGGGGACGACGATCAAGGCCATCGCGCCGCGCCAACTCATGACCTTCCACCCGATCGGGCGCACCTCGTCGGCATGGCAGTGGCACCAGGCGCCGTGGCTCGATTTCAACATGGTCCAGTCGGGGCACCGGTCCTACGATCAGGAGGGGCCGAACGCGATCGGCGAAGATAATTGGCGCTATATCGCCGATGCCTGGGCGCGCGAGCCCGCCAAGCCGGTGATCGACGGCGAACCGAGCTATGAGAATATCCCGCACGGGCTGCACGAGCCGGCCGGCGCGCCGCGCTGGCAGGCCGCCGACGTCCGCCGCTACGCCTGGTGGGCGGTCATGGCGGGCGCCTTCGGCCACACCTATGGCGAGAATCACGTCATGCAGATGTATCTGCCCGGCGCCGACACCGCCAATTTCGAGCCGATCCTGCCATGGCATCAGGCGCTGACGGCGCCGAACGCGGCGGGCGCGGACCAGATGCGCCACCTCAAGGCGCTGATCGAATCGCGCCCGATGCTGGACCGCGTGCCCGACCCGTCGCTGATCGTCGACAATGGCCCGCGCTACGACCGCGTGCTCGCGAGCCGGGGCAAGGGCTATGCCTTCGCCTACAGCTATAGCGGGCGCCCCTTCACGCTGCGGCTCGGTGCGATTTCCGGCCGGCAGGTCCGCGCCGCCTGGTATTCGCCGCGCGACGGGGCCGTGACGCCGATCGGCACCTTCGCCAATCGCGGCAGCCGACGCTTCGACCCGCCGGGCGAGACCGCGCCCGGCAACGACTGGACGCTCGTCCTCGACGATGCGGCCGCCGCCTTTCCCGCTCCCGGCACGACAGGACGCCATCCTTGACCAAGCAGCAACAGATCGACCTCGGCAGGGCGCGCGGCCTGCCGAAAATCCGGCATGTCCGCGCCTTCACCGTGCGCGGCGGCGGCGCCGACTATCACGACCAGCCGGGCGGCCACTGGATCGACGACCATATCGCGACACCGATGGCGCGCTATCCCGAATATCGCGCCTCGCGGCAAAGCTTCGGGATCAACGTGCTCGGCACGCTGGTCGTCGAGATCGAGGCCGAGGACGGCACGGTCGGCTTCGCGGTAACGACGGGCGGCGAGCCGGCCTGCTTCATCGTCGAAAGGCATCTCGCCCGCTTCCTGATCGGCCGCAGCCCGACGGAGTATGAGAAGATCTGGGACCAGATGTATTTCGCAACCCAATATTATGGGCGCAAGGGGTTGGTCGTGAACGCCATTTCGGGCGTCGACCTCGCGCTCTGGGACCTGCTCGGCAAGCTGCGCGGCGAACCCGTCTATCATATGCTGGGCGGCGCGGTGCGCGACGAGTTGCAATTCTATGCCACCGGCGCGCGCCCCGATCTGGCGAAGGAGATGGGTTTCATCGGCGGCAAGCTGCCGCTCCACCACGGCCCCGCCGAGGGGCTGGAGGGGCTGGACAGGAATATCGCGCTGCTCGCCGACATGCGCGCGAAATGCGGCGACGATTTCTGGCTGATGTATGATTGCTGGATGAGCCTCGACCTCGACTATGCGACCCGCCTCGCCCACCGCGCCTGGGACGAATGCGGGCTCAAATGGATCGAGGAAGCGCTCTCCCCCGACGATTATTGGGGCTATGCCGCGCTCAAGAAACAGGCGCCCAAGGGGCTGCTGGTCACCACCGGCGAGCATGAAGCGACGCGCTGGGGCTTTCGCATGCTGATGGACATGGACTGCTGCGACATCATCCAGCCCGACGTCGGCTGGTGCGGCGGCGTCACCGAGCTGATCAAGATCGCCAATTATGCCGACAGCAAGGGCGTGATGATGGTGCCGCACGGCTCTTCGGTGTACAGCTATCATTTCGTGATAACCCGCCATAACTCGCCCTTCGCCGAATTTCTGATGATGCACCCCGGCCCGACCGAGGTGGTGCCGATGTTCGCACCGCAACTGCTCGGCGAGCCGGTGCCGGTGAACGGCCGCATCCGTGCGAGCGAACTCGACCGGCCGGGCTTCGGCGTCGAACTCAACCGCGACATTCCCCTCCACCGTCCCTATCCGAACTGAGGAAAGACCCATGAAACTTTGCCGCCATGGCGCCCCGGGCGCCGAAAAGCCCGGTCTGGTCGACGCCGAGGGCCGCATCCGCGACCTGTCGGCGCATGTCGCCGACATCGACGGCGCCGCGATCGGCCCCGTAGGCCTCGCGAAACTCGCCGGACTCGACCCCGCGTCGCTGCCGCTGGTCGAGGGCGAGGTCCGCTATGGCCCCTGCGTCGCCGGCACGCGCCACTTCGTCGCCATCGGCCTCAACTATGCCGATCACGCCGCCGAATCGAACCTGCCGATCCCGGAGGAGCCGGTCGTCTTCAACAAATGGGTGAGTTGCATCCAGGGCCCGAACGATCCGGTCACCATCCCCAGGGATTCGCAGAAGACCGACTGGGAGGTCGAGCTGGGCGTCGTCATCGGCACCCGCGCCTCCTATGTGTCGGAAGCCGACGCGCTGCGCCATGTCGCCGGCTATTGCGTCGTCAACGACGTGTCCGAACGCCACTGGCAGCAGGAACGCGGCATGACCTGGGACAAGGGCAAGGGTTTCCCGACCTTCGGCCCGGTCGGCCCGTGGCTGGTCACCGCCGACGAGGTCGGCGACCCGCAGGCGCTGTCGATGTGGCTCTCGGTCAACGGCAAGCGCGTGCAGGACGGGAACACCAAGACGATGATCTTCACCGTCGCCCAGATCGTCGCCTATCTTTCGCAGTTCATGACGCTGGAGCCCGGCGACATCATCACGACCGGCACCCCGCCGGGCGTCGGCCTGGGGCAAAAGCCCGCGCCCTGGTATCTGAAGGCCGGCGACGTCGTCGAACTCGGCATCGACAAGCTGGGGCAGCAGCGCCAGGACTTCGTCGCGTGGCAGGGATGAGCGGGCGTTTCGCCGGCCGCACGGCGATCATCACCGGCGGCGCGTCGGGGCTGGGCAAGGCGGTCGCCGCGCGCATCGTCGCCGAGGGCGGCCGGGTCGCGCTGTGGGATTTGAGCGCCGACGCGCTCGACGCCGCGCGCGCCGAAACCGGCGCCATCCACATCGAGGCGCTCGACGTGTCCGACGCGGCGCGGGTCGAGGCGGCGGCGCAGGCCAGCGCCACCGCGCTCGGCGGGCGGGTCGACATCCTCGTCTGCTCGGCGGGGATCACCGGCGCCACCGCGCCGGTCCACGACTATCCGATCGACAGTTGGCTGCGTGTCTTCGACATCAACGTCAACGGCCTCTTCTATTGCAACCGCGCGCTCGTGCCGCTGATGCTCGCCGGCGGCTATGGGCGGATCGTCAACATCGCCTCGGTCGCGGGCAAGGAAGGCAACCCCAACGCCAGCGCCTATTCGGCGTCGAAGGCGGCGGTGATCGGCCTGACCAAGAGCCTCGGCAAGGAGCTGGCGGGCAAGGGCGTCATCGCCAATTCGCTGACCCCCGCGACGTTCGAAAGCCCGATCCTGGCGCAATTGCCGCAAAGCCAGGTCGATTATATGCGCTCGAAGATCCCGATGGGCCGGCTCGGCGAAATCGCGGAGAGCGCGGCGATGGTCTGTTTCATGGCAAGCGAGGAATGCAGCTTCACCACCGCGGCGACCTTCGACACCTCGGGCGGCCGGACGACCTTCTAGGATGAGCCAGCGCCCGCCCCTCGTCGACCCGCATGTTCACCTGTGGGATCTGGCGCATATCCGCTATCCGTGGCTGACGCCGCCGTTCGACGCCGACAATCCCAACGGCAGCGTCGAGCCGATCGCAGTCGACTATCCGCTGGACGCCTATCTGGCCGACGCGCGCGGCTGGGACGTGCGCGGCATCGTCCATATCGACGCCGGCGCGCACCCCGATGACGCGTTGAAAGAAACGCAATGGTTGCAGGCCATGGCCGACGCACGCGGCCTGCCGAGCGGTATCGTCGCCTTCGCCGCGCTCGACGATCCCGCCGTCGAAAGCCTGCTCGCCAGCCATGCGGACCATCCGAACGTCCGCGGCATCCGTCACATCGTCAACTGGCACCCCGACCCCGCGCGCAGCTATGCCGCCGCCGACGCGACGACCAGCGACGCCTGGGCGCGGGGCTTCGCGCGGCTCCGCAAATATGGGCTGAGCTTCGATCTTCAGGCCTATGCCGGCCAGTTCGCGCATCTCGCCGCGCTGTTCGCGAAGCATCCCGACACGCCGGTGATCCTCGATCACACCGGCATGGCGATCCCCGACGATCCCGACGGCTGGGGCCTGTGGCGGCGCGGCATGGCGGCGCTCGCGGCGCTGCCGCATGTCGCAGTCAAGATTTCCGGCATGGGCTTCACCTGGCGCCCGTGGGACATCGAGCAGGCGCGGCCCTATGTGCTCGAAACGATCGAGATCTTCGGCAGCGATCGCGCGATGGTCGCCAGCAATTTCCCGACCGACAAATTGTTCGGCAGCTTCGACCGGCACCTTGGCGCCTATGACGCGATCACCGCCGATTTCTCCGCCGACGAGCGTCACGCGCTGTTCGCGGGCAATGCCAACCGCATCTACCGGCTCGGCCTGGACCTTTAAGAGGATGCGCGTCGTCGATCTGCGCGCCGAGCATGTGACCGGCCTGCTGGGCACCGAAGAAGCGCGCCCGCGCCTGTCGTGGCGGATCGAAAGCGACGCGCGCGGCGCCGTCCAGACGCACTATCGCATCCGCGCCGCCGCCAGCCCCGAGGCGCTGGCGGCGGACGATCTGCTATGGGACAGCGGCCGGGTCGCATCGGGCGCCTTGCTCGATATTGCCTGGGACGGTCCCGCCCTCGCCGCCATGCAGCGCGTCTGGTGGGACGTCGAGGTGAACGACGCCGCCCGCTCTGACCCGGCATGGTTCGAAACGGGGCTGCTCGCGCCCGAGGACTGGCGCGGCGACTGGATCGAGGCCGAGGACACGCTTGCCGCCGCCGATCGCGCCGCGGGCGTGCGCTGGATGTGGAGCGACACCGCGCTCGACCCCCGCCCGCACGCCTTCCGCCTCGATTTCGACGCGCCGGCCGATCTGGTGCGCGCCGAACTGCTCGTTTCGGGCAAGGACCATCTGCGCGGGGTGTGGGTGAACGGCGCGCCCTCGCCGCTCGACCGGCCGTTCGGCTGGGACACGCATCTTCCCTTCTGGGGCACGCTCACCGCCTTCGAGGGCAAGGTGACGCCCGGCCGCAACAGCCTGTGCGCGCTGGTCGAAGCCGATACCGAGGGCTTCTTCCCGGTCGACGGCGGCGCCTTCGCCGCGCTCGTCCGGCTGCACCGCACCGACGGGCGCATAGATCGCATCGCCACCGCCGCCTTTCGCGTCGCGCCCGATCCCGCGCCGGGCTGGACCGACCCCGACTTCGACGCCGGCGGCTGGGCGCCCGTCGTCGCCAGTACCGCCTGGGCGCAGGGCGACCCGCGCCCGAGCGAGCCGGCGATGCTGCTGCGCACGGCCTTCACCGCCGCGAAGCCGGTCGCCGCCGCCCGCCTCTATGCGACCGCGCTCGGCGCCTATGAGGCGCGGATCAACGGCCAGCGCGTGTCGGACGCGGTCCTCGCCCCCGAAACCACGGTCGCAAAAAGCCATATCCTCTATCAATGCCATGACGTCACGGCGCTGATCGCCGAGGGCGAGAACCTCCTCGGCGCGATCGTCGGCGACGGCTGGTATGCCAGCCCCTTCGGCTGGCGGATCGAGCGCTATGGCTTCGGCCCCGCCCCGCGCCGCTTTCGCGCCCAGCTTCGGATCGACTATGCCGACGGCAGCCGCGAATGGGTCGCCACCGGGCCGGACTGGATGATCGCCCCCTCGCCGATCCTGAAATCGGAGCTTTACGACGGTGAAACCTACGATGCCCGCGCCGAGCACCCGGGCTGGGACCGCCCCGGCTTCGACGCGTCGGACTGGGCGCCCGCCCGCGTCGGTGCCGCGCCGGCCGCGCGCCTCGTCGCGCAGACGTCGCCCGCGATCGAGCGCATGGGGATGCGCCGCGCGCGGTCGGTCAGCGAACCGTCGCCCGGCCGCTTCGTCTTCGACTTCGGCCAGAATCTGTCGGGCTGGGCGCGCATCCGCGCCCGCGGGCCGGCCGGCACGACGATCACCGCCCAATTCGCCGAGTTGCTCGCCCCCGACGGCACCGCCGACCTCGCCAATTTGCGCCTCGCCCGCGCGACCGACCGCTTCACCCTTGCGGGCACCGGCGGCGCCGAGACGTTCGAGCCGCACTTCACCTATCACGGCTTCCGCTATGTCGAGGTGACCGGCTATCCCGGAACGCCGAGCGCCGACGATATCGAGGCCGTGGTCGTCCACAGCGCCTGCCGCGAGGTCGGCGGCATGGATTTTCCCGACGCGCCGCTGCTCCAGGCGATCTGGCAGAACGCGCTGTGGAGCCAGCGGAGCAATTTCGTCACGGTCCCGACCGACTGTCCGCAGCGCGACGAGCGCATGGGGTGGATGGGCGACATCCAGGTTTTCCTCGACGCGGCGGCGTTCACCATGGAGGTCGATCCCTTCATCCGGCGCTTCCTGCGCGAAGCGCGCGCGGCGCAGCGCGCCGATGGCGCCTATCCGATCGTCGTGCCGCAGCCGCTCTCCTTCCCCGACGTGGTGACGGCGGGATGGAGCGAGGCGGGGATCATCCTGCCGTGGATGCTCTGGCAGCGCTATGGCGACACCGCCGTGATCGACGAGAATTGGGACGCGATGGAGGCGTGGATGGCCTTCGTCGCGCGCGTCAATCCCGATAACGTCTGGCGCCACGAGCGCGGGCTCGACCTGGGCGACTGGCTGTCGGTCGATGCGGTCAAGCCCGACGACGAGACGACGCCGCGCGCGCTGTGCGCGACTGCCTATTGGGCCTGGTCGGCCGAGCTGATGGCCGCGATGGCCGACGCGACCGGCCGCGCCGCCGATGCTGCGCGCTACCGCACGCTGCGGCAGGCGATCGGCACCGCCTTCGCCGCCGAATTCGTCTCGGCCGACGGCGTCTGCGGCAACGGCAGCCAGACGAGCCAGACCCTGTCGCTCCACATGCGCCTCGTCCCGCCGGCGCTGCGCGGTGCCGCCGCCGATATCCTCGCCGCTAACATCCGCGCGCGCGGGATGACATTGTCGACGGGTTTCCTCGGCACCCCCTATCTGCTCGACGTCCTCGCCGACGCCGGCAAGCCGGACGAGGTGGCGGGCCTGCTGCTTCAGACCGGTTATCCGAGCTGGGGCTATATGGTGGCGAAGGGCGCGACGACGATGTGGGAACGCTGGAACGGCGACACCGGCGATCTCGCGATGAACAGCTATAATCATTATGCGTTCGGCGCGGTGGTCGGCTTCTTCTATCGCCGCCTCGCCGGTATTGCACCCGCCGCGCCCGGATTCCGGCGCATCGCGGCGCGGCCCTTGTGGCTGCCCGCGGTCGGCCGCGTCGCCGCCCGCTTCGATTCGCCACTCGGCCCGATCGCCGCCGCGACCGAAGGCGACGCGGACGGATTGACCCGCTTCACCCTCTCCGTCCCCGCCGGCACCGTTGCCGAGGTCGAACTGCCGCCGCGCGACTGGCGCGAGGGCGACCGGCCGCTCGCCGATCATCCCGACGTCCGCGCGCTCGCGCGCGATGCGGGAGGCGTCCGCTTCGAGGTCGGATCGGGCCGCTACGATTTCGCGGTCTGAACCGGGCCGCCGCTACCCCTTCCCCTTGCGCCCCGCCGCCGCTTCGATGCGGCCGAGGCCGTGGCCGATGATTTCCCGCATCGCATCGGCCGCGCGCGCGCCGTCGCCGGCCTCGATCGCGTCGACGATGCGGGCGTGGCCGCGCACGCTCGCGCGGTGCGCTTCGGCCTCGTTCACCGGCGAACTCATGCGGAAGGAGGCAACGAGCGCAGTCTCGATCACCGCCGCCAGCGAGCGCATCAGCACATTGCCCGACGCGTGCCCGACCGCTTCGTGGAAATCGAGGTCGGCCTCGGCGAAATCGCGGGCATTGTCGGTCGCGGCGTCCATGCGGCCCAGCGCGTCGCGCATCGCCGCGATATCCGCCTCGCTGCGCCGCCGCGCCGCGCCCTCGGCCGCCGCGGCCTCGACCGCGAGCCGCACCTCGGCGAGCGAGCGGATGAAATCGAGGTCGAATTCCTGGCTGACCTTCCACGACAGGATATCGGCGTCGAAGAAATTCCAGTGCGAGCTGTCGAGAACCGCCGTGCCGACGCGCGTCTTGGCTACGATCAGCCCCTTCGCGGTCAGCGTCTTGAACACCTCGCGCAATACGGTGCGCGAAATGCCGAAGCGCTTCAGCATCTCGGCTTCGGGCGGCAGCTTTGCCCCGGCGGGATAAACGCCGGACAATATGTCGTTGCCCAGCGCCTGCGCGACATAGTCGTGGTTCGACCGCGCGCCACCCGGGGCTCGGTCGAAACCGGCGCGGCCGCCCGCCTTCTGGGCATCGGAAAAATCGTTCAATGCAGCCACCCCGATATCTGATCGTCATGCGGCTGCGACAAGAGATGGGTCCCGCCACCGCGCTTTCGGTTCACGGCCCTGTCATATTTTCGATACCCGCGTCTGTAAACGGCTGGTGCGGCGCAGGCCGGGAAAATCCGCGCCAAAATAAATGGGGCGGCGCCGGATTGGCGTCGCCCCAGTTGTGGTGCCTGCCGGGAGAGGGAGAGGGGCAGGCCGGAGATTGGTGCCGGATGGCTTAGCGGGCGGCCATCTGGCTGTCGGTTTCGACTTCGGCGACGCCGGCGATCTTCAGCGCGGCGCGATACTGCTTGGCGGCGGCGCGTTCGTTGCCGGCCTCGCACAGCTTGTTGCCGGTCGCGACGAAGCGCTTGGCGCTCGACTGCTTTTCGGTCTGCATGGCATCGGCGGCGGTGCGCGCCTGATCGGCGAGGCCGGCGCAGCGATAGTCGCCCGCCTTCGGCTGGGCCTGGACCGGCGAGGTCGAGGCAATCAGGCCGGTGAAAGCCAGCGCCGAGGCGGCAACGATCGCGAAGGCGGAGGGGAAGCGGCGGAAAGAGGAGAGCTGATAGGCCATGGGAGAGGTTCCTTTCGTTTCGTTGTGCAACCTTTTTAGGCACGGTTGCGCCAATAGATAATCCTCTATAATCTGCAAGTGCCTTGAAGCAGGACTTAACAATTCCCCATGGGGCGCTCGACGGGATCGAGGCTTTCCTGCGCGTCGCGGAAAGGCGGAGCTTTTCGGCCGCGGCCTCGGACCTCGGCGTCTCTCCTTCCGCGATCAGCCAGACGGTCAAGGCGCTCGAAGCGCGCGTCGGCGCGCCGCTGTTCATGCGCACGACGCGCAGCGTCGGGCTGACTCAGGCGGGCGAGATGTTCCTCGAACGCGCAGCGCCCGCCTATGCCGGGCTCGCCGACGCCTATGAAGCGGCGCGCAACCTCGGCAACCGACCCGCCGGGCGGCTGCGGATCAACCTGATGCGCGGCGCGGTGCAGCCGCTGTTCGAACCGATCCTCGCCGGCTTCTGCGAAGCCTATCCCGAGATCGAGATCGAGATTTTCGCCGACGACGCCTTTTCCGACCTCAGCGCGGGCGGGTTCGACGCCGGAATCCGCATGGGCGAATCGCTCGACGCCGACGTGATCGCGGTGCGGCTGACCGGCCCGTTCCGCTTCGTCGTCGCCGCGGCGCCCGCCTATATCGCCCGCTATGGACGCCCCGAAACGCCCGGGGACCTGCGCGAGCACCGCTGCGTGCGGCTGCGTCTCGGCACCGGCGCGATGATGCCGTGGACCTTCGCGCGCGGCAATCGCGAGTTCGAGGTTGCGGTGACCGGCCCGGTCATCGTCAACGATTTCCACGCGATGATGGTCGCCGTCAGCACCGGCGTCGCGATGGGCATGATCGCGGAGCCGACCGCCAAGGCCCTGGCCGAGGCGGGCGAACTCGAACTGCTGCTCACCGACCATGCCGCCACGACCTCGGGCCTCTTTCTCTATTATCCCAGCCGCAAGCAGGTGATGCCGAAACTGCGTGCCTTCATCGATTATGTCCGCGACTATCTGCCCCAGGACATAACAACCCCCTGATTTTAAGGGGTTTCGCCTGGCCGCGAAAACAAATCCCTTCGCCGCCAGCAGAAAAAATGGACTCGCGCTGGGCCTGGAAAGGCGGCAGCGGGTTGTCGATCAGACCAGTTGGGATGCTTTCATGCTCGATCTTGCGGCGCTAGACCCCACCGCCCTGCTGCCCTTCATCCTGATCGGCTTTGCGGCGCAGCTCGTCGACGGCGCGCTCGGCATGGCCTTCGGGGTCATCTGCAACACGCTGCTCGTCGCGGTGATGGGCGTGCCGCCGGCGACCGCCTCGGCACGCATCCATGTCGTCGAGATGTTCACGACCGGCGTGTCGGGGATCAGCCACCTGATCCACCGCAACATCGAATGGCCGCTCTTCTTCCGCCTGCTCGTTCCCGGCCTGATCGGCGGCGTCACCGGCGCCTATGTGCTGAGTTCGCTGCACGGCGAGCTGGTCAAGCCCTTCGTGCTCGCCTATCTGGTCGCCATCGGCATCTGGCTGCTCGTCCGCGGCCTGCTCTATCCCCCCAAGATCCGCAAGCCGACGGTCATCGTGCCGCTCGGCCTGATCGGCGGATTTCTGGATGCCGCGGGCGGCGGCGGCTGGGGGCCGGTCGTCACCTCGAACCTGCTCGTCCAGGGCGCCGAGCCGCGCAAGGTGGTGGGCACCGTCAACAGCGTCGAATTCTTCCTGACCCTTGCCGTGTCGGCGACCTTCATCTGGCACCTCGGCTTCGCCGACATCGCGGGCGCGACGCTCGGCCTGCTGATCGGCGGCGTCCTCGCGGCGCCGCTCGGCGCCTTCATGGCGAAGCGCTTTTCGCCCAAGCTGATGCTGGTCCTCGTCGGCGTCGTGCTGACCGCCACCAGCGCCTTCGGCCTGTGGCAGGTGTTGAAATAGGTCGCGCGGCCGGTCCCGCTCAGTTCGCCGGCCGCGTCTCGTCGATCTTCTCGACCCATTCGGGATAGAAGCTCGGCTCGCGCGCCGACCAGCCGGGAGCGGTCGCCGCCGCCTCGCTGATCGACTGCAGCAGGACCTTGCGCTTGTCGGGGTGAAGGTGCGGCAGCGACGCCGCGGCGCAGAAGGCGCCCGGCAGCCACGGCCGCGCATGCGCGCCGAGCAACCGCTCATAGAGGAAGCGATACGCCGCGAAGCTCGGCAGCCGGTCCTGCCCGAGGTCGAAGGCCGACACCGCGACGAGCGGCGCCATGAAGCCTTCGAGTGCGTCGAGACCGCTGTCGTCGGGAATATGCGCGCGGATGTCACCGAGCCGCTGATAGACCTTCGCCTGCACCCGGATCGCGGTTTCCTCGACCCGGTCGCGCGACCAGCGCGCGATCGCATCGTCGCGCTCGAGCCCGATGTCGAGCGAGCGGCGGATATAGCGCTGGGTCGCGGCGGCAAAGCCCGCGAATTCCTTGATCTCGGCAAGGGACAGGTCGCCTGCGGCCGGTCCGGAACGCGTCGCCATGGTCATGCTCCCGCATCGCGCCCGGGGAGCCGTCCCCCCGGAGGCTTGCATCGGCCATCATGCCACCCGAGGGGTTAGCGGCAGGTTAACCATGATATCGGCCGCCGTTCAGCAAGCGGGAGCCGTTGCGCAGCATGGCGCGGGCGCCTAATCAGGCGGAACCAGAACAGACCATCCGCAGGGACCGCCATGTCACACGCACCGCAACCGGTCATTTCGTCGACCGGCCTCTTCACCCCCGCCGAAGCGATCTCCAACGAGGAACTGGTCGCCAGCTTCAACCGATATGTGGCGCGTCATAACCGCGAGAATGCCGACGCGATCGCGGCGGGCGAGGTCGCCGAACTCACCGAATCGAGCGTCGAGTTCATCGAGAAGGCGAGCGGCATCGGCTCGCGCTTCGTCGTCGATAAGGCGGGTATCCTCGATCCCGCGCATATGGCCCCGCGCCTGCCCGAACGGAGCAACGACGAACTGTCGATCCTCGCCGAGATCGGCGTCGCGGCGGCCAGGGACGCGCTCGCCCGCGCCGGCCGCGACGCGGGCGACGTCGATGCCGTGCTGTGCGCCGCGTCGAACATGCAGCGCCCCTATCCCGCGATGGCGGTCGAGATCCAGGACGCGCTGGGCATCGACGGCTTCGCCTTCGACATGAACGTCGCCTGCTCGTCGGCGACCTTCGGCATCCAGACCGCCGCCGACTATATCCGCGCCGGCCACGCGAAGAGCGTGCTGGTCGTCAATCCCGAAATCTGTTCGGGACACCTCAACTGGCGCGACCGCGACAGTCACTTCATCTTCGGCGATGTCGCGACCGCGATCCTGGTCGAGGAAAAGAGCATCGCTCCGGCGGGCCATTGGGATATCCTCGGCACCCGGCTCAAGACCGTCTTCTCGAACAATATCCGCAACAATTTCGGCTTTCTCAACCGCACCCACGGCGGCATCGACCAGTCGGGGCCAAAGACCGACAAGCTCTTCGTCCAGGAAGGCCGCAAGGTGTTCAAGGAAGTCGTGCCGATGGTCGCGGCGATGATCGTCGCGGAGATGGAAAAGCTCGGGCTCGAGGGCGCCGACATGCGCCGTCTGTGGCTGCACCAGGCGAATACCAATATGAACCGCCTGATCGCGCAGCGCGTGCTGGGCCACGAGGCGAGTGCCGACGAAAGCCCGACCGTGCTCGACACCTATGGCAATACGTCGAGCGCGGGGTCGATCATCGCCTTTCACCTTCATAACGAGGATATGGCGGCGGGCGACACCGGGCTGATCTGCTCGTTCGGCGCGGGGTATAGCGCTGGGACGGTGTTCGTGCGGAAGACCTAATAGCTTCGCACCGGCAGCCCCACCGCGGCGAGCCGCGCGTGGGCTTCGGCGATCGTCGCCTCGCCGAAATGGAAGATGCTCGCGGCGAGCACCGCGCTCGCGCCGCCGTCGATCACGCCGGCGACCAGATGGTCGAGGTTGCCGACCCCGCCGCTCGCGATCACCGGCACGGTCACGGCATCGGCGACCGCGCGGATCAGCGCGAGGTCGTAGCCGTCCCTGGTGCCGTCGCGGTCCATCGAGGTGACGAGCAATTCGCCCGCGCCCAGCGACGCCAGTCGCACGGCGTGCTCGATCGCGTCGATCCCGGTCGGCTTGCGCCCGCCGTGGGTGAAGATTTCCCAGCGGCCCCCTCCGTGGTCTTTGGCGTCGACCCGCCGCGCGTCGATGCTGCCGACCGCGCACTGGCTGCCGAAGCGGTCGGCGATGTCGGCGACGAGTTCGGGCCGCGCGACCGCGGCGCTGTTCACCGCCACCTTGTCGGCGCCCGCGAGGAGCAGCGCGCGCGCATCCTCGGCGCTGCGTACGCCGCCGCCCACGGTCAGCGGCATGAAGCAGACCTCGGCGGTGCGGGCGACCATGTCGAGCAGCGTGCCGCGCCCCTCGTGACTCGCCGAAATGTCGAGGAAACAAAGCTCGTCGGCGCCCGCGGCGTCATAGGCGCGCGCCGCCTCGACCGGGTCGCCGGCGTCGCGCAAGTTGACGAAGTTGACGCCCTTGACGACGCGCCCGTCGGCGACGTCGAGGCAGGGGATGACGCGAACGCGGACGGTCATCTGCTCCCCTCCCGCTTGCGGGAGGGGCCGGGGGAGGGCCTGTTTCGGGAGCGCATCATCGTCACATGCCCTCCCCTAACCCCTCCCGCAAGCGGGAGGGGAACCGGCGACCGCGATCGCCTCGGCCAGATCCAGCCGGCCGTCGTAGAGGGCCCGCCCGGTAATCACGCCCTCGATTCCGTCGGCGACATGCGGCCGCAGCGCATGAATATCGTCGATCCCCGCGACCCCGCCGCTCGCAACCACCGGAATATCGACCGCGCGCGCCAGCGCCACTGTCGCCCCGACGTTGCAGCCCTTGAGCAGCCCGTCGCGCCCGACGTCAGTGAAGAGCAACGCCGCGACGCCCGCATCCTCGAAGCGCCGCGCGAGATCCTCGACGCGCACATCGGACACGTCGGCCCAGCCCTCGGTCGCCACCATGCCGTCCCGGGCGTCGACGCCGACGACGATCCGCCCCGGAAGGTCGCGCGCGGCGGATTTGACGAAATCCGGGTCCTTGAGCGCCGCGGTACCAATGATGACGCGCTCGACGCCCAGCGCCAACCAGCGGTCGACCCCAGCGCGATCCCGGATGCCGCCGCCGACCTGCACCTTGCCCGGAAAGGCGGCGATGATGGACTCGGCCGCCGCGCCGTTGACGCTTTCCCCGGCAAAGGCGCCGTCGAGATCGACGACGTGCAGATGCGTCGCGCCCGCATCGGCGAACAGCCGCGCCTGCGCCGCGGGATCGTCGCCATAGACAGTCGCGCGCGCCATATCGCCTTCAGCAAGCCGCACCACCTGCCCGCCCTTGAGGTCGATCGCGGGGAAGATGGTCAGGGTCATGGCGCTTTCCTAAAGCCCCTCCCCTTCAGGGGAGGGGTTGGGGTGGGGGCTATCAGCATGGCGCGAGGCCGATGGCCCCCACCCGCTGCGACTAGGGAGCAAGCTCCCAAGTCTCGCTGCCCTCCCCTGAAGGGGAGGGCGTGAATCAGGGCCGCCACTGGAGGAACCTTTCCAAGGTCGCAAGGCCATAGGCCTGGCTCTTTTCGGGATGAAACTGGACGCCGACAATCGTGTCGCGGGCGACCGCCGCGGTGAACGGCCCGCCATGCTCGCTGGTCGCCGCGACATGCGCGGCCCCGGCGACATGATAGCCGTGGAGATAATAGGCCTCGCCGCGCACGATCACCGGATGCGCGCAGGCCGGGAGGACGTCGTTCCATCCCATGTGCGGGATGCGAAGGCCCGGCGCCGGATCGAAGGGCCGCACCGTGCCGCCGACCCAGCCCAGCCCGGCGTGCCGCCCATGCTCCTCGCCCGCGTCAGCGAGCAATTGCATGCCGACGCAGATGCCGAGAAAGGGCGCGCCTTCGTCGCGCACCCGCCGCTCCATCGCCTCGACCAGCCCCGAAATCGCCGACAGGCCGTTCATGCAGGCCGCGAAGGCGCCGACGCCGGGCAGCACGATCCGGTCGGCCTTCGCCACGATATCGGGATCGGCGGTGACCGCGACATCCTGTGCGCCCGCCGCCAAAAGCGCATTGTGCACCGAGCGAAGATTGCCCGCACCATAGTCGATCAGGGCGATGGTCAAATTCCCCTCCCGCTTGCGGGAGGGGGTGGCGGAGGGCATGTCCGATTAGTGGCGGCGGCCTGCAACAGACCCTCGCCCGACCCCTCCCGCAAGCGGGAGGGGAGGCTCATAGCACCCCCTTGGTGCTCGGGATCGTATCGCCCTTGCGCGGGTCGATCTCGACCGCCTGACGCAGCGCGCGCGCCAACGCCTTGTACATGCTCTCGGCGATATGGTGGTTGTTCTCGCCATAAAGGGTTTCGATGTGCAGCGTGATGCCCGCGGTCTGCGCGAAGCTATGGAACCAATGCGGGAAGAGCTCGGTGTCCATCTCGCCCAGTCGCGGCTGCGAGAAACCCGATTTCCAGACGCAGTGCGGCCGCCCCGAAATATCGAGGATGCAGCGGGTCAGCGTCTCGTCCATCGGCGCGTGCGCTTCGCCATAGCGGGCGATGCCGCGCTTGTCGCCCAGCGCCTTGGCGACAGCCTCGCCGAGCGCGAGTGCCGAATCCTCGACCGTGTGATGCTGGTCGATATGCAGATCGCCCTTCACCGTCATCGTGATGTCGATCAGCGAATGGCGCGACAATTGCTCGACCATATGGTCGAGGAAACCGATGCCGGTGGAAACCGAATAGGTGCCGCTGCCGTCGAGATCGACGGTGATCGCGATATCCGTTTCCTTGGTCGTGCGCTGGACGGTGGCGGTTCGCATGGCGCACGCCATAGAGCCTATTTTTCGCGTTGCAAGGCGACTCTCCCCACTTGACCGGCGCGCGCGCGCCGTCCATCCCCCTCGCCCATGAGTGAAGACGTCCGCGACAGCCTGATTCCCTATGACGAAATCGTGCAGGATGCGCTGCGCGCCGTGGTCGGCCGCGTGCTGTCGCAGGTCGTGGGCAGCGACAGCCTGCCCGGCGAGCATCATTTCTATATCACCTTCAAGACGCAGGCGCCCGGCGTCGCGATTCCGGGCCATCTGATCGCCAAATATCCCGACGAGATGACGATCGTCCTCCAGAATCGCTTCTGGGACCTGACCGTCGAAGAGGATCATTTCAGCGTCGGCCTGTCGTTCAACCAGACGCCGTCGATCCTGACCATTCCCTATGCGGCGATCACCGCCTTCGTCGATCCCTCAGTCGATTTCGGGCTGCAATTCCAGGTGGCCGACGATGGCGAGGCGCCCGAACCGCACGACGAGGCCGACAACGACCGCCCTGATGTCGCGGCCCCCGATGTCACGGCCGAAGACGGCTCCAACGTCGTGACCGTGGACTTCGGCAAGCGAAAATAGCGCATGGGCGGCCCCGCATGGCCTCCCAGCCGTTTCTGGCAATATTGGGCGCTCGCCGGGATGGTGGTGCTGACCGCCGCCTTCTGGTGGGGAGTCGAGGGCTATGCGATCTTCGAGGCGCGCCGCCACGGCCAGATCGCCGAAGGCTTGCTGCGCTTCACGCTGCTGATCCTGACTCCGGCGCTCGTGCTCGCCTGGCTCGCGGCGGCGTGGCTGCGGCGGCGGGTGGGTGAGGCCGGCTATTGGCAATTGCTCGGGCTGATCGCGATGATCTGGACCGGGTCGGTCCTGGTGACGAGGATATTGCTGCGATGAGCGAGACGCGAACCGAAAGCGACAGCATCGGCGAGATCGCGGTGCCGGCGGACGCCTATTGGGGCGCGCAGACGCAGCGGTCGATCGAAAATTTCCCCTTCGGCGCGCGCGAGCGGATGCCGATCGAGATCGTCCACGCGCTCGCGCTGGTCAAGCAGGCGGCGGCGCGGGTCAACCGCAAGCACGGGCTTGCCGCCGAAAAGGCCGACGCCATCGAACAGGCCGCCGCAGAAGTCGCCGCGGGTCGGCTCGACGACCAGTTCCCGCTCGTCATCTGGCAGACCGGCAGCGGCACCCAGAGCAACATGAACGCCAACGAGGTGATCGCGGGCCGCGCCAACGAGATTCTCACCGGCGCGCGCGGCGGCAAGACGCCGGTCCACCCGAACGACGACGTCAATCGCGGCCAGTCGTCGAACGACAGCTTTCCGACCGCGCTGCACATCGCCTGTTCGCTCGCGACGACACGGCGCCTCTTCCCCGCGCTCACGCGCCTGCACGGCGCGCTCGACGCCAAGGCGGCCCAATGGGCGGACCTGGTCAAGATCGGCCGCACGCACCTTCAGGACGCGACGCCGCTGACGCTGGGCCAGGAATTTTCGGGCTATGCGAACCAGCTCTATCGCGCCGGCCGGCGGATCGAGCCGGCGATCGCCCACGGCACCGACCGGCTGGCGCAGGGCGGCACCGCGGTCGGCACCGGGCTCAATTCGCCGGCGGGATTTTCCGCGGAGTTCTGCGCGGCGCTCGGCGAAATCTGCGATCACCCCTTCCTGCCCGCCGAGAATATGTTCGAGGCGCTCGCGTCGAACGACCCGCTCGTCCACCTGTCGGGGACGCTGAACGCGCTCGCGGTCGCGCTGACCAAGATCGCCAACGACATCCGCCTTCTGGGCTCCGGCCCGCGCGCCGGGCTCGGCGAACTGTCGCTGCCCGCGAACGAGCCCGGCAGCTCGATCATGCCCGGCAAGGTCAACCCGACCCAGTGCGAGATGCTGACGATGGTCGCAGCGCAGGTGATCGGCAATCATCAGGCGGTGACCGTCGGTGGGATGCAGGGGCATCTCGAGCTCAACGTGTTCAAGCCGCTGATCGGCGCCAATTTGCTGCGCTCGATCGACCTGCTCGCGACCGGTATGGAGAGTTTCGCCGAGCGCTGCGTCGAGGGGATCGAGGCGAACGAGGGCCGCATCGCCGAGCTGGTCGACCGCTCGCTGATGCTGGTCACCGCGCTCGCGCCCGAAATCGGCTATGACAAGGCGGCGAAGATCGCGAAGCAGGCGCACGACCAAGGCACGACGCTGCGCGAGGCGGCGCTCGCCCTCGGTTTCGTCGACGCCGCGACCTTCGACCGCCTCGTCGACCCGCGACACATGCTCGGGCCGGAACCCGAATCGCCCGCCGCGGATTGATAGGAACGACAGGACGGTTCGGCGCCGGCTCGCTCCCCCTCCCGGCCTCCCACAGGCTACCATCGTCGGGAAGCCGGGAGAGGGAGCGGGCCGACGCCGCCTCGGAACGAAAAGGAGACGAAAGATGATGGGTCGGATCATCGGCGGCGTGCTGGGCAGCGCCATCGGGCGCGGCAAGGGCAATCATCCGGTCGCCGGCGCGGTGATCGGCGCCGGGGCGCTGTTCGCGGCGAGGCGGCTGTTCCCGCAGCGCTATGCGGTGCTCGCGGCGACGGCGGCCGCCGCCTATCTCACCAAGAAATGGGCCGACCGCGCCGAAGCGCGCAAGGCGGCCGAAGCGGCGCATGCCGCAGACCCGGACCTCGCCCGCGCCGGCGTGGTCGACCCCTATGCGGGCACCGATGCGCCCCCGACCGACGGAGCGAGCATCGGGGACGCCCTGCCCCCGGCGATTCCGGTGACGGCGAACGGGCAGCCGTCGGTTCACTAGGGGTTGCGGGGATTCATCTTGAGGAATCCCGAGCCGTGTGTCCCCACCTTCTCGGGGACACATGGTTTTACCGTTATAGGACCGCCGAAACCTGAATCCCCACAAGAGCAGCAAGCCGTAAACCTACATCGCCCTTTCTTCCGTTCGTGCTGAGCTTGTCGAAGCACCGTTCTTTCTTTTCGGCGTCGCAAGGAAAGAACAGCCCTTCGACAAGCTCAGGGCGAACGGGGATGGGGATGCGGATTTGCGGCTTGCTGCTCTATGGCCCAATTACAATCGTCGCCCCGACGAGAAGATCAGCCCCCCTGCCAGTCCTTCACCGCTTCGACCGGCGCCACCAGCATCAGCACGTTGAGCGTCAGATTGTCGCGGATCGCCCACAGCGTGAACAATTCGAAGGCCAGCGCGATGCCGACGGTCTGCCACCAGCGCATCCGGCTCGCCGCCAGGAAACCGAGGATCATGAAAGTCGCGTCGCTCACCGAATTAAGCACCGAATCGCCGCTATAGCCATAGGCCATCGTCATCTCGCGATAGCGATCGATGATGACGGGCGAATTCTCCAATATCTCCCACGCGCCCTCGATCCCGATGGCGATCGCCAATGCCACCCACAACGCCCGCTTCGGCATCAGCCAGCGCGACAGGCCATAGAAGATAAAGCCGTGGATGATGTGGCTGAAGCTGTACCAGTCCGAAATCTGCTGGCTGTTCTGGTTCGACTGGACGGTGCCGTGCCACAGGCTGATCGTGCCGCACGGGCAGATGGCCGGACGCCCCATCGCGAGCAGGATCGCGGTCAGAAGCAGCATCAGGCCCGCTGCGACAAGCCACCCCCTTCGCGAAATTCCCCGGACCATCCGCACCCTTCCCGCTTGACCGCCGCCGTCCCTCGCGCAATTAGCCGCCATGGCTGAAAGCGTCCACCTGAACCGCCGCGGCGTGTTGTTCGTCCTTTCCTCGCCTTCGGGCGCGGGCAAGACCACCATCTCCAGAAAGATGCTCGCCGCCGATCCCGACATCGCGCTGTCGATCTCGGCGACGACGCGGCCGATGCGGCCGGGCGAGACCGACGGGGTCGATTATCATTTCGTCGATGTCGACAGGTTCAAGACAATGGCCGCCGACGGCGAATTCCTCGAATGGGCGCATGTTTTCGGCCACCGCTACGGCACCCCGCGCGATCGCGTCGAGGACCTGCTCGCCGCGGGCAAGGACGTGCTGTTCGACATCGACTGGCAGGGCGCGCAGCAGCTTTATCAGGAGGCCGGACCCGACGTCGTGCGCGTCTTCATCCTGCCGCCGACGATGGACGAACTCGAACGCCGGCTACGCGCGCGGGGGACCGACAGCGACGAGGTGATCGCGGCGCGCATGGCGCGCGCGGCGAACGAGATCAGCCACTGGGACGGCTATGACTATGTGCTGATCAACGACGATGTCGATGGCTGTTTCGACGAGGTCCGCGCGATCCTGCGCGCCGAACGGCTGAAGCGCCGCCGCCAGATCGGCCTGATCGGCTTTGCCCGCGACCTGATCCGCTCGGTACCCGAGGCCGATACGAAGCTCTGATACGCTTCGTCATTGTGACCCCGGCGAAAGCCGGGGGAAGCAATCTCCAGCTATCGACCTTCGGACAAGGCCGATAGCTGGAGATTGTCGCGTCGCCTTCGGCTCCTCGCAATGACGAAAATTCAGCCCGCTCTCGCCAGATTCGCCTCCAGTTCCGCCACCACCTCCGCCCGCAGCGGCCTGGCCGCGCCGTCGGTGCGGCACGCGACCACCGTGTCGCAGGTCGCGATCGCGCGGCCGTTCTGGAACATCGCCTGGACGATCGTCCAGCTCGAGGTGCCGATGCGGCCAATTCCGGTCGCGATCTCAACCGGGTCCGGAAAACTCCCTTCGACCAGATAGTTGATCTCGACCGCCGCAACCATCGTCCGCTCGTTTGCCGCCCGCTCGCCGATCGGCCGGACATGGCGGTTCATCATGACGCGCCCGCTTTCGAACAGCGCAGCGAAGGCTACGTTGTTGAGGTGTCCGTTGATATCCATGTCCTGAAAGCGCGTCTGGAACGCCTCGCAGACGGGGTAGCTGGCGGGGTCGAGCCGCCAGCTATCCGGTTTGGCCATATCAGCGCGGCGCCATGCGGATGCCGCCGTCGAGGCGCACGTCCTCGCCGTTGAAATAGCCATTCTCGATCATGCAGAGCGCGAGATTGGCATATTCGTCCGGATTGCCGAGCCGCTTCGGGTTGAGCACCGAGGCGCCGAGCGCGTCGCGGACATTCTGCGGCGCACCCGCGAGCAGCGGGGTGTCGAAGATGCCCGGCAGGATGGTATTGACGCGGATATTCTCGCTCGCCAGGTCGCGCGCGACGGGGAGCGTCATGCCGACGACGCCGCCCTTCGACGCCGAATAGGCCGCCTGACCGATCTGCCCGTCCTCGGCCGCGACCGATGCGGTGTTGACGATCGCGCCGCGCTCGCCGTCCGCCATGGGGTCGAGCGTCAGCATGCCGGCCGCCGACTTGGCGATGCAGCGGAAGGTGCCGACGAGGTTGATCTGGATGATCCAGTTGAACGCGTCGAGCGGGAAATGCCTGATGCTGCCGTCTTCCTTGCTGCGGCTCGCGGTCTTGATCGCATTGCCGGTGCCGGCGCAGTTGACCAGGATGCGTTCCTGACCATGCGCCTCGCGCGCCTTGGCGAAGGCCGCGTCGACCGAAGCGTCGTCGGTGACGTTGCATTCACAGAAAACGCCGGCGATCTCGTTCGCGACGGCGACGCCCTTTTCCTCCTGCAGGTCGAAGATCGCGACCTTGACGCCCTTGGCGGCCAGCGCGCGCGCGGTCGCGGCGCCAAGGCCCGAGGCGCCCCCGGTGACGACGGCGGATACGGCGGAGTCGAGTTTCATCTTGTTCTCCCTAATTCGTCGCCCCCGCGAAGGCGGGGGCCGTTGGCAATCTTGCTCAAGGCCGACAGCGGCCCCCGCCTTCGCGGGGGCGACGCCGAATTCTCAAAGCCGCTCGATGATGGTGACGTTGGCCTGGCCGCCGCCTTCGCACATCGTCTGGAGGCCATATTGGCCGCCGGTGGCATCGAGCACGCCGAGCAAGGTCGCCATCAGCTTGGCGCCGCTCGCGCCGAGCGGGTGGCCGAGCGCGATCGCGCCGCCGTGAACGTTGATCCGCGCGGGATCGGCGCCCAGATATTTGAGCCACGCGATCGGCACCGGCGCGAACGCCTCGTTGACTTCATAGGCGTCGATGTCGCCGATCGTCATGCCCGCCTTCTTCAGCGCGCGTTCGGTCGCGAACAGCGGTTCCTCGAGCATGATGACCGGGTCGCCCGCGGTCACCGACACATGATGGATGCGTGCGCGCGGGGTCAGGCCATGATCCTTGAGCGCCTGCTCCGACACGACCAGCACCGCCGAGGCGCCGTCGCAGATCTGGCTGGAGGTCGCGGCGGTGATCGTGCCGCCTTCCTGGAGCAGCTTGACCCCCGCGATGCTTTCCAGCGTCGCGTCGAAGCGGATGCCCTCGTCGACCTTGTGGATCGCGCTGCCCTCGGGCGTCTCGATCGCGACCGGCACGATCTCGCGCTCGAACTTGCCGCCTTCGGTCGCCGCGATGGCGCGGCGGTGGCTTTCGAGCGCGAAGGCATCGAGGTCGGCCTTGGTCAGGCCGTGCTTCTTGACGATCATCTCGGCGCCCATGAACTGGCTGAACATGATGCCGGGGAAATGCTCCTCGAGCCGCGGCGATTTGTAATTGCCCAGCCCTTCCTTCATGAACAGCGTCGCGACGCTGCCCATCGGCACCCGCGTCATGCTCTCGATCCCGCTCGCCAGCACGATGTCCTGCGTCCCCGACATCACCGCCTGCGCCGCGAACTGCACCGCCTGCTGCGACGAACCGCACTGGCGGTCGATGGTGACCGCGGGGATCGAATCGGGCAGCTTCGAGGCGAGCACCGCGTTGCGGCCGAGGTCCATCGTCTGCTCGCCGCCCTGCGACACGCAGCCGGTGATGACGTCGTCGATCGCCTTGTGGTCGAAATCGTTGCGCTCGGCGATCGCGTCGAAGACCGCGGCGCCGAGATCGACGGGGTGCGTGCCGGCGAGCCGGCCGCCGCGACGGCCTCCGGCGGTGCGGACGGCGTCGACGATATAGGCTGTAGCCATTGGGGAGTTCCTTTCCTTCCTAAAGCCCCTCCCCTCCAGGGGAGGGGGTAATCAGGTCAAAGCTTGCGCCCGATCAGTTCCTTCATGATCTCGTTCGTGCCGCCGAAGATGCGGGTCACGCGCGCCGCGCGCCAGGCGCGGGCGATCGGATATTCGTTCATATAACCCGAGCCGCCGAAGAGCTGGAGGCATTTGTCCATCACCTCCCACTGGAGGTCGGTATGCCAGAGCTTGGCCGCCGCGCCCTCTTCGGGGGTGAGTTCCTTCTTCATGTGGCGCGCCAGCGCCCAGTCGAGATGCGCCCAGCCGACCTGCAGCTTCGCCTTCAGATCGGCGAGGACGAAGCGGCTGTTCTGGAAATCGAGGATCGGCTTGCCGAACGCCTTGCGCTCGCGGGTGTATTCGACCGTGTCGTCGAAGGCGCGCTGCGCCGAGGCCTGCGCGCTGACCGCGATCGAAAGCCTCTCCTGCGGCAGTTCGCTCATCAGATAGATGAAGCCCTGCCCCTCTTCGCCGAGGCAGTTGGTGATCGGCACGCGGACGTCGTTGAAGAAAAGCTCCGACGTATCGGCCTCGTCCTGCCCGATCTTGTCGAGGTTGCGGCCGCGCTGGAATCCTTCGCGGTCGGCCTCGACGAGGACGATCGACACGCCCTTCCACGCCGGCTGTACCTCGGTGTCGGTCTTGACGCAGACGAGGATCAGGTCGGCGTTCTGGCCGTTGGTGATGAAGGTCTTCGACCCGTTGATGACATAATGATTGCCATCCTTCTTCGCGGTCGTGCGCATCCCCTGAAGGTCGGAGCCGGTGCCCGGTTCGGTCATCGCGATCGCGGTGATCGTCTCGCCCGACACCATTTTGGGCAACCAGTGCTTCTTCTGCTCTTCGCTGCCATATTTGACGATATAGGAGGTGACGATGTCCGACTGGAGCGAGAAGCCCGTGGATGCGCGGCCGTAATAGGCGCTTTCCTCGTCGACGATCGCATTATAGCCGAAGTCGAGGCCGAGCCCGCCATATTCCTCGGGCACCGTCGGGCACAGCATGCCGATCTCGCCCGCCTTGGGCCAGATCGACTTGGGGACGATTCCGTCCTCGGCCCACCTCGCGGCGTTCGGCGCGACTTCTTTTTCGAGGAACTGGCGGACCGTCGCGCGGAACGCCTCATGATCCTCATTATAGGCGGTGCGCGAGAGCTTATCGAGCGACATCATCTTCCTTCCCTTGGGGCAGCCGAACGCGAGCGGGGAGTCGGCCGCATTTTTCGGCGGCCAAGAGACCTTACGTTTACGTGCACGTCAAGTAGAAATGCCGCTACGGCATGAAGTTCATGGGACGCCCCTCCTTCTTTGCACGGCTATGGATGGCGTATCTGCCCGAATGGATACGCTTATGATCCGGAATATCCTTCCCTTCGCCACCCCGGACTCAATCGGCAATTATACCCTTGGCATCCGTAGCCTCCTTGCTTCGTCATTGCGAGCGGAGCGAAGCAATCCAGAGCGGTTTGCGCGCACTCTGGATTGCTTCGCTCCGCTCGCAATGACGGGATGACGGATGCGAAAGCGATAAGCGCCGACTCGATCCGGGGTGACGAGGAATAAGTCTGGGGCGACGAATAGCATTGCAATGCTGGGCAGCGGCGACCGCGGGCGCTAAGCCTCGTATATGGTCCAACTCCTCCTCGACGCCGGCGCCTTGCTCGGCGAATCGCCGCGCTGGAGCGCACAGGAACAGCGCCTCTACTGGGTCGATATCGAAAGCCGGAAAATCCATCGCACCGATCCCGCGACCGGCATCGACGAGGTGATGGTCCTCGATCAACAGGTTGGCTGCATCGCGCCGCGCGCGAGTGGCGGACTCGTCGCCGCGCTCGAGGACGGCTGCGCGCTGATCGACGCCTGGGGCGACGTGCCGCGCACCTTCGGCCAGGCGGCGCTGGCGGACAAGCCCGAACAGCGCTTCAACGACGGCTGCATCGACGCCCTTGGACGCCTCTGGGTCGGCAGCCTGACGAGCGACAAGGCGAACCCGCGGGCGGCGCTCTATCGCCTCGATCCCGACGGATCGCTGAGCGAAATCTTCGGCGGCGTGACGACGAGCAACGGCGCGGCGTTCAGTCCCGACGGTCGCATCTTCTACCACGCCGACACCCCGACCCATGCGGTGCGCGTCTATGACGTCGACGCCGCCGCCGGAACGCTGAGCGACGGGCGCATCTTCCACCAGTTCGCGCACGGCGCCGGCCGCCCCGACGGCGCCGCGGTCGACGCCGAGGGCTGCTACTGGTCGGCGCTCTGGGACGGCTGGCGCGTCGTGCGCCTGTCGCCCGCGGGCGAGCTTCTCCAGACCGTCGAGCTGCCGGTGCAGCGCCCGACGATGATCGCCTTCGGCGGCGCAGACCTCACGACTGCCTTCGTCACCAGCGCCGGCAAGAATCTGACCGACGCGGAGCGCGCGGCGCAACCGCACGCGGGCGGGCTCTTCACCTTCCGCGTCGATGTGCCGGGCCTCGCGCAGCGCGCCTTCGCGGGCTGAGCTTGCGCGGCGCCGTCCTATCCGGCTAGGGCAGGCGCATACGGTTTCGTCCGAAACCTGTTCCTCCAGGAGACTCCATGATGCCGCGCCCCGCGTCCCCTCGCCGCAAGCTGTCGATGCTGCTTGCATCCACTGCCCTGTTTGCGGGTTATAGCGGCATGGACATCCAGACCGCCTCCGCCGCCGAGCCCTCCGCCGCTCCGGCCGCCACCGCACCTGCGGGCGACAATCCACTGCTCGCCAAATGGACCGGCCCCTTCGAAGGGGTGCCGCCGTGGGACAAGATGGACCCCGAGCTGTTCCCCGACGCCTTCACCCAGGCGATGGCGGAGGTGAAGGCCGAGGTGCAGGCGGTGATCGACAATCCCGAAGCCGCGACCTTCGACAACAGCTTCGTCCCGATGATGCTCGCGGGCGACACGATGGACCGGCTCTATGCGCTGTGGGGCGTGCAGACATCGAACAAGTCGACCGCGCGGGTCGAGGAACTCGACGCCGAATGGAGCCCGAAGCTGTCGAGCTTCTACACCGAGCTCTTTCTCGATCCGGGTCTCTTCGCGCGCTACAAGGCGGTCTACGACAAGCGCCACGACAGCGGTCTCGACGCGCAGCAGATCCGCATCGTCGAGCGCAGCTATGACGAGATGGTGCGCGACGGCGCGAACCTTTCGGCGGCGGACAAGGCGAAGCTGGTCGCGATGAACGCCGAACTCGAAGGGCTGTTCTCGGCCTTCTCGTCAAAGCTGCTCGCCGATGAAAAACGCTATACCTTCGTCGCCGACGAGGCCGAACTCGCGGGGCTCGAACCCGCCTTCGTCGCCTCGCTCGCCGATGCCGCCGCGGCGCAGGGCAAGCCCGGCCAGTGGGCGATCAAGAATACCCGCTCGTCGGCGCAGCCGGTCCTCCAGAATGCGACCAACCGGACCTTGCGCGAAAAGGTCTGGCGCGCCTTCGTGGACCGCGGCGACAATGGCGACGCCAACGACACCAATCAGGCGATCGCCGCGATCCTGAAGCTGCGCCAGGCGCGCGCCGAGCTGCTCGGCTTCAGGACGCACGCCGACTATCGCATGGCCGACACGATGGCGAAGACGCCCGCCAACGCGATGGCGCTGATGATGAAGGTGTGGCCCGCCGCGGTGGCGCGCGTGCATGAGGAGGTCGCCGACATGCAGGCGATCGCCGACGCCGACGCGAAGGCCGGCAAGGGTCAGAAAATCACCATCGAGCCGTGGGACTATCGCTATTATGCCGAGAAGGTCCGCAAGGCGAAATATGACCTCGATGAAAGCGAGGTGAAACCCTATCTCCAGCTCGACAAGCTGGTCGACGCAATGTTCTGGTCGGCGGGCCGGCTCTATGACCTCGGTTTCCGGGAAAATACCGGCGCCGTCCCAGTCTTCGATCCCAAGGTGCGGACTTTCGAGGTCTATAACCTCAAGACCGACGCGAATGTCGGGCTCCTTTATCTCGACAATTTCGCGCGCGACGGAAAGCGCTCGGGCGCGTGGATGACCACCTATCGCAGCCAGCAAACGCTGGGCGGGACACGCAATGTCCTCGCGTCGAACAATAATAATTTCACCGAGGGCGCGAAGGGCGTGCCGACCCTCGTCAGCCTCGACGACGCCTCGACGCTGTTCCACGAATTCGGCCATGGCATCCACTATCTGCTCCAGCAGGTGACCTATCCGTGGCTCGCGAACGTCCCGCGCGACTTCGTCGAATATCCGAGCCAGGTGAACGAGAATTGGCTGCTGACGCCCGAGATATTGTCGAAGTTCGCGACCCATTATCGAACCGGCGAGCCGATGCCGCAGGCGCTGGTCGACAAGATTCTGGCGAGCCAGAAATTCAACCAGGGGTTCGAGACCGTCGAATATCTGGCGAGCGCCATCGTCGACATGAAGCTCCACGACCGCACCACGCCCGTCGCCGACATCGACGCCTTCGAGCGCGACACGCTCGCGGAAATCGGCATGCCGAAAGAGATCGTGATGCGGCACCGCCTGCCGCAATTCGGCCACCTGTTTTCGAGCGACGCCTATTCGGCGGGCTATTACTCCTACCTCTGGTCGGAGACGATGGACGCCGACACCTGGGCCGCCTTTACCGAGGCGGGCGGGCCGTGGGACCGCAAGGTCGCCGACCGTTTTCGCACGATCCTGCTGATGACCGGCAACGAGACCGACCGCGCCGAAGCCTATCGCACCTTCCGCGGCCGCGATCCCGACGTGAAGGCGCTGCTGGTCCGCCGCGGTTTCCCGACGGAATAGGGCAGGCGTGGCCGGACGACGGAGGAATCGCCACGCGCCGTCATCCAGCGTGCGCGCTCTTTCATCATCACCCCGGACTTAATCCGGGTCCCGCTTGATCCGGAAACCGGTCGATGCCCCCAAAAGCGGAATCCCGGATCAAGTCCGGGATGACGACGGGACATAAAGCGACGTCCGCTCTTCTTTCGTCCCGCGATGGCGCGGCTTGGGCTTTGCGCCGCGTCATGCTAGGCGCGCGGCCATGCTGACGATCAACGGCCTGACCGTGCGCCTCGGCGGGCGCACCATCCTCGACCGCGCGAGCGCGAACCTGCCGGCGAAGAGCCGTACCGGGCTGATCGGCCGCAATGGCGCGGGCAAGTCGACGCTGATGAAGGCGATGATCGGCAGCCTCGAGGCCGACGAGGGCGGCATCGAGATGCCGCGCCGGACGCGCATCGGCTATATCGCGCAGGACGCGCCGAGCGGAACCGCGACGCCGTTCGAGACCGTGCTCGCCGCCGATACCGAGCGCGCCGAACTGCTCGCCCAGTCCGAAACGGTCACCGACCCCGACCGGCTCGGCGACATCCACGAACGGCTGATCGCGATCGACGCCTATACCGCGCCGGCCCGCGCGGCGCGCATCCTGATCGGGCTCGGCTTCGACGAGGCGATGCAGGGCCAGCCGCTCGACAGCTTCTCGGGCGGGTGGAAGATGCGCGTCGCGCTCGCCGCGCTGCTCTTCTCCAACCCCGACCTGCTGTTGCTCGACGAGCCGTCGAACCACCTCGACCTCGAAGCGACGATGTGGCTCGAAAGCTTCCTGCGCGGCTATCCCGGCCAGCTCGTCGTCATCAGTCACGAGCGCGACCTGCTGAACAATGTCGTCGACCATATCCTGCATCTGGAGGGCGGCAAGGTGACGCTCTATCCGGGCGGCTACGACGCGTTCGAGCGCCAGCGCGCCGAACGCACAGCGCAGCTCGCCGCGGCGAAGGCGGCGCAGGACGCGCAGCGCGCCAAGCTGCAGGATTATATCGCGCGCAACAGCGCCCGCGCCTCGACCGCGAAACAGGCACAGTCGCGCGCCAAGCAGCTCGCGCGGATGCAGCCGGTCGCCGCGCTCACCGAGGACCCGAGCCTGGTGTTCGATTTCCCGAGCCCCGGCGACGAATTGAAGCCGCCGCTGATCACGCTCGACCTCGCGAGCGTCGGCTATGCGCCGGGTGCGCCGGTGCTCTCGCGCCTCAACCTGCGTATCGACCCCGACGACCGCATCGCGCTGCTCGGCCGCAACGGCAACGGGAAGACGACGCTCGCGCGGCTGCTCGCGGCGCAATTGAAGCCCGAGGACGGCGCCATGGCCGCGTCGGGCAAGATGCGCGTCGGCTATTTCACCCAATATCAGGTCGAGGAACTCGACGGCAGCGATACCCCCCTGGGGCACATGACGCGCGTGATGGCGGGCAAGACGCCGGGCGCGGTGCGTGCGCAGCTCGGGCGCTTCGGCTTCACCGGCAACAAGGCGACGACCGAGGTCGGCAAGCTGTCGGGCGGCGAGCGCGCGCGGCTCGCGCTCGCGCTGATCACGCGCGAGGCGCCGCATCTGCTGATCCTCGACGAGCCGACCAACCACCTCGACGTCGACGCGCGCGAGGCGCTGGTGCAGGCGCTGAACGGCTTCGACGGCGCGGTGCTGATCGTCAGCCACGACCGCCACATGCTCGAACTTTCCGCCGACCGTCTCGTGCTCGTCGACGGCGGCACGGCACGCGATTTCGACGGCAGCATGGACGATTATGTTGCCTTCATCCTCGGAAAATCGGCCGCGAACGACGATGCCCGGACGGCACCCGCGAAGCCGAAGGACGCGAAACTCGCGCGGCAGGAAGCCGCGAAGGCGCGCGAGGCGCAGGCGGCGCTGCGCAAGTCGGCGAAGGAGCTCGAAGCGCAGGCGGCGAAGCTCGCGGCGCGGATTTCGACGGTCGACCGCGCGATGTTCGACCCCGCGAGCGCCGAGCCCGCGCTCGCCAAGCTGACGATGGGTGACCTGTCGCAGCGCCGCGGCAAGCTCGCGGCCGAGCTGGAGGGTATCGAGGCGGCGTGGATGGAGGCGCTCGAGGCGATCGAGACCGCTGCCGCGTAGGTCTTCGTCACCCCGGACTTGATCCGGGGTCCCGCTAGGATTTTGCCACGCGACCGAAAAGCGGGATGCCGGGTCAAACCCGGCATAACGAAAGTTCCGTACATTGACTCGTGCATCACGTTCCCGCATAATAGTTTCAATTGAAACCATATGAGGGACTGATCATGGCCGACCTGTTCGACAACCCGCTGGGGCTCGACGGCTTCGAATTCGTCGAATTCTCGGCACCCGAAAAGGGGCAGCTCGAACCGGTGTTCGAACGCATGGGTTTCACCCGCATCGCGCGCCACCGCTCGAAGGACGTCGAACTCTGGCGTCAGGGGGACATCAACCTGATCGCCAATTACGAACCGAAATCGCCCGCCGCCTATTTCGCCGCCGAGCACGGCCCGTCGGCGTGCGGCATGGGCTGGCGCTGCCGCGATGCGGCGAAAGCCTATGCTGAGGCGATCGACCGCGGCGCCGAGCCGGTCGAGGTGCGCACCGGCCCGATGGAACTGCGCCTGCCCGCGATCCGCGGCATCGGCGGGTCGATCATCTATCTGATCGACCGCTATGAAGGAAATAAGGGGGGCGACGATCTGTCGATCTACGACATCGACTTCGTCTATGAGGAGGGGGTCGACCGCCATCCCGTCGGCGCGGGGCTGAAGATCATCGATCATCTGACGCATAATGTCTACGGCGGCCGCATGGCGCATTGGGCCGCCTTCTACGAGCGGATCGCGGGCTTCCGCGAGATCCGCTATTTCGACATCAAGGGCGAATATACCGGCCTGACCTCGAAGGCGATGACCGCGCCCGACGGCAAGATCCGCATCCCGCTGAACGAGGAAGGCGCGGGCGGCGGCGGCCAGATCGAGGAATATCTGCGCGCCTATAATGGCGAGGGCATCCAACACATCGCCTTCGCCTGCGACGACCTCTACGCATCATGGGACAAGCTCGCCGCGCTCGGCAATCCGTTCGCGCCGTCGCCGCCCGAAACCTATTACGAGCTGCTCGCCGAACGCCTCCCCGGCCATGGCGAGCCGGTCGCGGAACTGAAGGCGCGCGGCATCCTGCTCGACGGCTCGACCACCGAGGGCGACCCGCGGCTGCTGCTCCAGATTTTCGGCCAGACGGTGATCGGCCCGGTCTTCTTCGAATTCATCCAGCGCAAGAAGGACGAAGGCTTCGGCGAAGGCAATTTCACCGCGCTCTTCAAGTCGATGGAACTCGACCAGATCCGCCGCGGCGCGCTGGAGGTGAAAGAAGAGGCTTGATCCCAATCCCGTTCGTGCTGAGCTTGTCGAAGCACCGTTCTTCCTTTGCGGCGCCAAAGAAAAGAACAGCCCTTCGACAAGCTCAGGGCGAACGGAATTGCGGGCAGGCTCAGCACGAACGGAGTTGGGTATAGTGACCAGTCAATCGCCCCTCAAAAGCCCCATCAAACTGGGCGGGGTCCACCACGCCGCCTATCGCTGCAAGGACGCCAAGGCGACGGTCGAGTGGTACGAGCGCATGCTCGGCATGACCTATACCACCGCCTTTGCCGAGGATCATGTGCCGTCGACCGGCGCGTACGACCCCTATATGCACGTCTTTCTCGACGCGGGCGGCGGCAATATCCTCGCCTTTTTCGAACTGCCGAACCAGCCCGACATGGGCCGCGACCAGAACACCCCGGCGTGGGTCCAGCATCTCGCGTTCAAGGTCGGCAGCTATGACGAACTGGTCGCGGCGAAGGCGCATCTCGAGGCGAACGGCGTCGACGTGCTCGGGCCGACGCACCACGGCATCTTCCAATCGATCTATTTCTTCGACCCCAACGGCCACCGCGTCGAACTCGCCTGCGACATCGGTACCGACGCGCAATATGCCGAACTGCGCCGCGTCGCGCCGCTGATGCTCGACGAATGGAGCCGGACCAAGAAGGCCCCGCGCCACGCCGACTGGCTGCATGCGGCGGCGAACGAGTAATATCCGTCGCCCCCGCGAAGGCGGGGGCGACGGTTCAACCTACGTCCGGTCCAGCCCGATGCTCTCCAGCGTCGCGCCGCTGCATTTGTCGGCGGCCTTCTCGCCCCCGCCGGACAGCGCGCCGACGACCAGGAATCCGGCCACCACCGCGACGAGGAAGCCGCCCGCGACCCAGGCGAGATATTTGTCGATGAACGCCTTGATCGGCGCCCCGAACAGCCGGAACAATATGCCGACGAGCATGAAGGAAAAGGCGCGGCTGGCGAGGCTCGCCCACAGGAACGTCCAGAAATTCATGTGGATGAAGCCGGCGGTGATCGTCAGCAGCTTGAAGGGGATCGGCGTCGCGCCCTTCACCAGGATGATCTCGGCCCCGTAATCGCGCAGATAGCAGGCCGCGGGCGGGAAGGCGTCGGTCAGGCCGAGCACGCCGAGCAGCCACAGCCCGACGCTTTCATAGAGGAAAAAGCCGATCGTATAGCCGAGGCAGCCGCCCGCGACCGACGCGAGGGTGCAGATCAGCGCATAGCGCACCGCCTTCTTCGGATCGGCGAGGCACATCAGCCCGAGCATCGGGTGCGGCGGGATCGGAAAGAAGCTCGCCTCGACGAAGGAGACGAGCGCGAGCCAATATTCGGCGTGCGGATGCGCCGATTTCTCCATGGTCCAGCCGTAGAGGCGCTGGATCATGGACTTGTTGCGGGCGGTGGCGGTCATGCTGGTCCTTGGCTTCGGGTCAGGATGACCACGGCTTTCCTATGCCGTTGAGGCATAGCGAAATAAAGCCCCGATGCAGCATATAGCGTCGCCCCCACGACGGCGGGGACCGCCGGCGGTTTACGCCTTCATCGCTGAATAGGGCCGACAACGGCCCCCGCCGTCGCGGGGGCGACGCTATTCGATCAATGCCTGAAATGCCGCATCCCGGTGAAGACCATCGCCAGCCCGGCTTCGTTCGCGGCCGCGATCACCTCGTCGTCGCGGATCGAGCCGCCGGGCTGGATCACGCAGGTCGCGCCGGCTTCGGCGGCGGCGAGCAGGCCGTCGGCGAAGGGGAAGAAGGCGTCGCTCGCAACCGCGCTGCCGACGGTGCGGGGTTCGGCCCAGCCCGCGGCCTCGGCCGCTTCGCGCGCGCGGACGGCGGCGATGCGCGACGAATCGCGGCGGTTCATCTGCCCTGCGCCGATGCCCGCGGTCGCGCCGCCCTTGGCATAGACGATCGCGTTCGACTTCACATGCTTGGCGACGGTCCAGGCGAAGAGCGCGTCGGCGAGTTCCGCGTCGCTCGGCGCGCGCGTCGTGACGACTTTCAGTTCGCCCTTCGTGATCCGGCCGTTGTCGCGGTTCTGCGCGAGCCAGCCGCCGGTGATCGTCTTCATGACAAGGCCGCCGCGTGCCGGGTCGGGCAGTTCGCCGGTGAGCAGCAGGCGAAGATTCTTCTTCTTCGCGAAGATCGCGCGTGCGTCGGCGTCGGCGTCGGGGGCGACGACGACCTCGGTAAAGATGCTCGCGATTGCCTCGGCGGTCGCGCCGTCGAGCGCGCGGTTGAGCGCGACGATGCCGCCGAAGGCCGACACGCTGTCGCAGGCGAGCGCTTCGTTCCACGCTTCGGTCAGCGTCGCGGCGGTCGCGACGCCGCACGGGTTGGCATGCTTGACGATGACGCAGGTGGGATCGGCCTCGCGGAATTCGGCGACCAGATCGAGCGCGGCGTCGGCGTCGTTGATATTGTTGTAGCTGAGTTCCTTGCCCTGCACCTGCTCGGCTTGCGCGATGCCGCGCGCCGCGGGACCGGCGGGAAGGTAGAGTGCCGCCTTCTGGTGCGGATTCTCGCCGTAGCGCAGTTCGCTCGCCAGCTTCGCGGTCAGCGGCAGCGTATCGGGGAAGAGCTTGCCCTGGTCGGCGAAGGCGAACCAGCTTGCGATCATGCCGTCATAGGTCGCGGTGTGCGCGAAGGCGGTCGCAGCGAGGCGCTTGCGCAGCACCAGGGTGGTCGCGCCGCCGTGAGCGTCCATCTCCGCGATCACCGCGCCATAATCCTCGGGTTCGGTGACGATGCCGACGAAGGCGTGGTTCTTCGCCGCCGAGCGCACCATTGCGGGGCCGCCGATGTCGATATTCTCGATGATGTCGTCGCGCGGCGCGCCCTTGGCGACGGTCGCGGCGAAGGGATAGAGGTTGACGACCACCAGGTCGATGCCGCCGATGCCGTGCGCATCCATGGCGGCGACGTGCGCCGCATCGTCGCGCACCGCGAGGATGCCGCCGTGGACGGTCGGGTGCAGCGTCTTGACGCGGCCGTCCATCATCTCGGGAAAGCCGGTCAGGTCGGCGACGTCGAGCACCGCATGCCCCGCCTCGCGCAGCGCCTTCGCGGTGCCGCCAGTCGACACCAGTTCGACCCCATGACGAACGAGCGCGGCGGCAAGGTCGGCGAGCCCCGCCTTGTCGCTGACGGACAGGAGCGCACGGCGGACGGGAACGAGATCGGTCATGGGGAGGAAGCCTCGGCTGGCGGTGAAAGGAGTCGCCGTCGCCCTAGGCCGCTGATCGCCGTTGGGCAAGGTTTAGGCGGAGGCGTTCCATACTCACTTCCTCGTCACCCTGAACTTGTTTCAGGGTCCATGGCCTGTCCTCGAATATGACGCCGCGCTTTACGAGAGCGCGGGCCATGGATGCTGAAACGAGTTCAGCATGACGGGGGAGGGGAAAGTACGGCGATTCGCTCGAAGCCGTCAGCCGATATGCTTGAAGATCCAGCCGATGCTGGCGCCGCCCGCGGGGGCGCTGCTGGTGACGACGAGCTGTTCGGTCGGGTGCGGGCGGCCTTCGCCGTCGACCCACAGGCTTTCCTCGACCGCGAGCGAGCCCTCGGACGTGCGGAACTGCCACAGCGGCCCGCCGGCGATGCGCAGCAGGCCGCCCAGTCCGTCGGCGGTCAGGCTGGCCGAAATATTGGGCCCAAGGTGAAAACGCAGCACGAAGCCCTTGTCGCCCTTGCGCCGGCTGCGCGTGGCGGGAAGCAGCATGTCCTCGCCGCGCAGCTCGCGACCGTTGGGCGACAGGATCAGCAGGCGGCGATGGATCAGCCCGTGGCGGCGCGCATAGCCGTCGTGGCTCATCTCCAGCCGGCTACCCTGCTGCGTCTCGCGCCGGTCGAGCTCGACCTCGGTCACCCCCTTGCCCAGCGAGCCGTTGGCGAGGATCGCGGTCGAATTGCTGTCGGCGACGACCAGCGTCGAATGGGCGGCGGTAGTGCGCAGCCCGCGCGCGAGGTCGGCGGGAATGGTCGCGCCGGTCAGCGCGGCGCCGCCGCAGTTGACGACGATCCGCTCGTCGCCGTCCGACAGTTCGAAGGCGAGGGTGGAGGCGCAGCCCGCCTCGGTCACGCGCGCGATCGGCGGCGGGGCGGCGTCGGCGAGGACGACGACCTTGCTGGCGACGAGCCGCTGATAGCCCCAGTCGCGCGCCTGCTTGAGCGGGCGGGTGCGCACGCCGCTCGCCTCGACGATCGCCTGGATCGCCGCGGCCGAGGTCGCGCCGCTGCCCTGCCAGCTTCCCATGCCGCCGTCGCTGTGGGTCAGGCCGAGCAGCGCGGGCACGGCGCGCGCCAGCACCTCCTGCACGAAGGGCGGCACCTCGATCCGGCGCATGTCATAGATGCGCGCGAGCATCGAGAGCGCCATGATCGCATCGAGCTGCGCTTGCGGCGAGCGCGAGATGGTGCCGCCGTCGGCGTAGAAGCTGGTTTCGAGCACCTTGCGCAGCCCCGCTTCGCCGAACACCTGCCGCGGCTCGCCGCCGGGCATCAGGAGCGAGGCGGCGACGATGCCGACCCAGGCGACGAGCTGGCCGACGCCGGGGCGCGTCTTGTCGGCGATGCGGTCGAGGTGGCGCGCCGCGCGCGCGAGCTGGTTGAGCACCGCCGAGCGATAGATGAGGTCACTCGACGACAGGATCAGCGGCGCATGGCTCGCCCAGAAGAGGATGCGCCAGCCGCTGTTCTCGGCGCTCCATGCCGGCTCGCTCACCGTCTCGCCATGCGCGGCGAGCCATTGCCGGACGAGCGCCTCGGCGATCGGCGAGGTCTCGGCGCGGGTGCCGGCGGCGGCGAGATCGCGCAGCCAGGCAAAGCTGTGGAGATAGTCGGCAAAGGCCGGCGCGACGGCGAGCGAGGGGAAATCGAGCTCGGTCAGCGGCAGCTTCAGCCCGCGGTGGAGGAAATGACCGGCGCGGATCGCGGTGCCCGCGCGCGCATCGCCCGGTACCGGGTCCGCGGGCACGCCGAGCAGCTTGAGCGGAAAGCGGCCCTTCAGGCGAAAGGCGTGCAGCGGCGTGCGCCAGGTCAGGCGGGTGATGTGGTTGGCGATGCGGTCGCCGAGCGACAGCCCCTTGTCGGCAGGCAGGCGGATCAGGCGCTTGCCGGGCTCGATCGTGTCGTCGAGCGGCAGCGTATCATCGGCCGCGTCGGGAAGTGGGTCGGCGGGAGCCGAGGTCAGGGGGCGTCCCTCGCCCATGTCAGGCGCCGCGCAGCCGCCGGATATTGCCGGCATAGGCATCCGGCCCGCCCTTGAAGGTCGCGGTGCCGGCGACGAGCACGTCGGCGCCCGCCGCGATCGCGAGCGGGGCGGTGTCGGCGTCGATGCCGCCGTCGACCTCCAGCCTTATGTCGCGGCCCGACTTGTCGATCATCTTGCGGATCGCCTCGATCTTGCGGAGCTGGCTGGCGATGAAGCTCTGGCCGCCGAAGCCGGGGTTGACGCTCATGACGAGGACGAGGTCGACATCGTCGATCAGATAGTCGAGGATATTCGCCGGCGTCGCCGGGTTCAGCGATACGCCGGCCTTTTTGCCGAGCGACCTGATGTGCTGGACGCTGCGGTGGATGTGCGGCCCGGCCTCGGGATGGACGGTGATGATGTCGGCGCCCGCGGCCGCGAAGGCGTCGAGGAAGCCGTCGACCGGCGAGATCATCAGATGGACGTCGAAGGGCAGCGCCGAATGCGGGCGCAGCGCCTTCACCACCGCTGGGCCGATTGTCAGATTGGGGACATAATGGCCGTCCATGACGTCGATATGCACCCAGTCGGCACCCGCCGCCTCGATCGCGCGCACCTCCTGGCCCAGCGCGGCGAAATCGGCGCTGAGAATGGAAGGAGCGATGCGGACGGGGGGGGGCGTATCGGCGGTCATGGACCGCCCTTAACCATCAACTAAGGGGCGGGCAAGGTGGCTGGAGAGCGGCTGCGGCAAAGCCGGTGGATTATGCGCCGATCCTTGCGGACGACACGGCGGGAAGGGTTATTTGCGCCGTTTGCCTTTGGTGTCGCCGCGCTGGCCCCGGCGCCAGCGCCAGCCGCCTTCGGTGCGCGCGCGATAGAGCGGCATCGGGGCGAGTGCCGCGACGACGACGAGGATTGTCATCACCATCGGCTGACCGCGCAGCAGCGTCGCGACGCCCGCGATCAGCGCGACATGCGCGGCGAGCAGGACCCAGCCCTGCCACGCGATCGGCAGGCCGGTGCCATAGCCGTGGCGCTTGGCGCGGAACCAGGGACGCTCGTCGAGGAACAGGTGCAGCATCATCGAGTCTCCCTGGGCGGCCGGCCGCGTTTCGGCGGTTCGGGCGGTTTCACGCTCACCCCGCGCCGCGCCAGCGCCTCGCGCAGCAGCACCTCGATTTGGGCGTTGGCGCTGCGCAGGTCGGCCGCCGCCGCGCGCTCGATCGCCGCGTAGAGCGCGGGATCGAGACGGAGAGCGAAGGCTTTTCTGGACGACGCGGACATCAAACGAACCTCAATTCCCGTTCGCATCGAGCGAAGTCGAGATACCGGGAGGTCGGGTGCCCATGATGGGTGTCTCGACTTCGCTCGACACGAACGGGTCCTTGCAAATCAATAGAGCGAGCCCGCGTTCACCACCGGCTGCGTGTCGCGTTCGCCGCACAGCACGACCATCAGGTTCGACACCATCGCGGCCTTGCGCTCGTCGTCGAGGTGAACGACGTCCTTTTCGGACAGATGGTTGAGCGCCATCTCGACCATCGTCACCGCGCCCTCGACCAGCTTCTTGCGCGCCGCGATCACCGCCTCGGCCTGCTGGCGGCGGAGCATCGCGCCGGCGATCTCCTGCGCATAGGCGAGGTGGGTGAGGCCGCATTCGTCGACGGTGATCCCCGCGACCGCGAGCCGTTCGATCAGCGCCTTCCGCAGCTCGCCGCCGACCTCGTCGTGATTGCCGCGCAGCGTCACCTCCTGATGCTCGATATCGTCATAGGGATAGCGCGAGCCGATCGAACGCACCGCGGCCTCGATCTGCGCGACGACGAATTCCTTGTAATCGTCGACATCGAACAGCGCCTGCGCGGTGTCCGTCACGCGCCACACGACCTGCGCCGCCATCTCGATCGGGTTGCCGCGCAGGTCGTTGACCTTGATCTTCTCCGAAATGATGTTGTTCGCGCGCACCGCGATCTTCTTGCGCGTCAGCCAAGGCAGCACCCAGCGCAGCCCGGTCTCGCGGTCGGTGCCCTTGTAGCTGCCGAAGAGCTGGATCGCCGCCGCCTCGTTCGGGTTGATGAGGTAGAAACCGCAAAGGATCAGTGTGCCGACGATTCCGGAGAGAACCACGATCACCCATTTCCACGCGACCTGGACCTCCGCGGTCCCGTTGCTGATGCCCGCCCATAGCGCGAGCGCCAGCAGGACGAGCCAGACGAACAGCATCAGATAGCCGCTAGCGGTCGCCGCGCGCACCTCGCGCGTCGGATTGAGCGCCGCGGTCACAGTCGAATCACTCATCACACCCTCCGATATAAAGATGATATCATATTTATATCAAATGGCGCAGCGATCAAGCGGAATCGTGATTCGATGCGCGTGTCCGCTTTTTGGGGTGGGGAGTTGACACGGCCTTGGCCACTTTCGTCATCCCGAACTTGATCCGGGATTCCGCTTTTATCCGCCGGGGATCACATCGGATAGGGCCGAAATCGATCGGTTTCGGGCGCGAAAAAAAGCCCGCCATCCCAAGGGGACGACGGGCGTTGATCTGGTTGCGGGAGCAGGATTTGAACCTGCGACCTTCAGGTTATGAGCCTGACGAGCTACCGGGCTGCTCCATCCCGCGCCACCGATGTGCGGTCCGCGAAACGCGACGCCGCGAAAACAGCAAAGGGCGGCAAACGCCGCCCCGACTTGTGAATGGGTTTTCCTTCGACCTCACGCCGGCTGCAATGCCTGGCGACGTCCTACTCTTCCGGGGCTTAAGCCACAGTACCATCGGCGCTGTCAGGTTTCACGGCCGAGTTCGAGATGGGATCGGGTGGGTCACTGACGCCATGGTCACCAAGCAATGAAGCCGGCGTAGGTCGAAAAAGGGTTCAATCGATGCCCGTGCTGCATACTGACTTTAACAATCATCCACTCGTCGCGGACAACCGACGGCTTTCGGCCGATCAGGATTGTCGTTGATGGTGGGACTCTTCAAGCGCGAATAGAGCAATTAGTATCGGTTAGCTCCACGCGTTACCGCGCTTCTACATCCGATCTATCAACGTGGTGGTCTTCCACGGCTCTAAGAAATCTTATCTTGAGGGAGGCTTCCCGCTTAGATGCTTTCAGCGGTTATCCCGTCCATACATAGCTACCCTGCTGCGCGGCTGGCGCCACGACAGGTACACCAGAGGTATGTTCAACCCGGTCCTCTCGTACTAGGGTCAACTCCTCTCAAATTTCGACGCCCACGGCAGATAGGGACCAAACTGTCTCACGACGTTCTGAACCCAGCTCACGTACCACTTTAATTGGCGAACAGCCAAACCCTTGGGACCTGCTCCAGCCCCAGGATGTGATGAGCCGACATCGAGGTGCCAAACGATTCCGTCGATATGAGCTCTTGGGAATCATCAGCCTGTTATCCCCGGCGTACCTTTTATCCGTTGAGCGATGGCCCTTCCACTCGGGACCACCGGATCACTATGACCGACTTTCGT
>NZ_JACIJH010000002.1:0-200000 GCF_014199295.1 Sphingopyxis panaciterrulae | reverse complement strand
AGCTCGTCACCTGGTCGGTCACCTTGGTCGTGATTCGCCTGCTCGATCCCGCCGATTACGGCCTGTTCGCGATGACCCAGGTCATCATGTCCTTCCTCGCCTTCCTCAACGGCTGGGGATTCGCGAGTGCGCTCGTCCAGTCCGATTCGGTCGACCCATTCCGGATTCGGCAGGCGTTCGGGCTGCTGCTGCTGCTCAACGGCCTGCTCGCCGGGCTGCAACTCGCCGGGGCCCCGCTCGCCGCCGCCTATTACGGCCAGCCGATGGTCGCCGACCTCTTGCGCGTGCAGGCGCTGATCTATCTCGCGACGCCCTTCATCGCGCTCCCCGAGGTGATGATGAGCCGGACGCTCGATTTCCGGCGGCAGGCGCTCGTCAATCTGGTCGCGGCCCTGGCGGGCGCGGGCACCGCGCTCGGATGCGCGCTCGCGGGGCTGGGCGTATGGACGCTCGTCTATGCGCCGATCGCGCTCTTCTGGACGCGCGCGATCGGCCTGACGATCGTCGCGCGCCTGCTCGTCTGGCCGAGCTTCAACTTCAAGGGTTGCGGCCAGATCGTCGGATTCGGCTCGGCGGTGCTGTTCAGCCAGCTCTTCTGGCTGGTGCAGACCCAATCCGACGTCTTCATCGCCGGCCGCCGATTCGAGCCGCACGCGCTCGGCCTCTACGCCGAGGCGCTGTTCCTCGCGCAGATCTTCATGGCGAAGTTCGTGCCGCCGCTGAACGAGGTCGCCTTTCCCGCCTATTCGCGAATCAAGGACGATCCCGCCGCGATGCGCTGGAGCTTCCTGAAGACGGTCCGGCTGCTGATGCTGGTCGCGGCGCCCTTCTATTGCGGGCTCGCGGTCACCGCGGCGCCGATGGTCGAGACGCTGTTCGGCGCCAAATGGCTGGGGATGGTGCCCTATATCCAGATCCTGTCGCTCGCGCTGATCTTCATGACGGTGCAGATTCTCTTCGCGCCGGTGAACAATGCGCTCGGCAGGCCGCTCATCACCATGGTCTCGTCGCTGGGCGGCGCGATTCTCTTCCCGGCCGGCTTCCTGATCGGCGCCGAATGGGGGCTGATCGGCATCGCCTGGGCGTGGCTGGTCACGGCCCCTCTCCTCCTTCTGCTCTCCGCCCGGCTGACCGCACCGCGACTCGGCCTGTCACTGTGGCAGATCGCGCGCGCGATGCTGCCCGGGCTCGCGCCGGCGCTGGTCATGGCGGTCGGCGTCGGCCTCGCCGACCAGGAATTGCTCGCGCCGCTCGGCCTCGCCGCGCCGATTCGCCTGGCGCTGCTCGTCGCGCTCGGCGCCCTTCTCTATGGCGCGCTGCTCTGGCTGCTCGAGCGCGAAGCGATTTCGGAGGTCATGCGACTCGTCCTGAGGCGCGAAGCATCCTCTACGTGACGGGGCAGGCGCTCGACCATTATGGCGCGGTCGAGGCGGGCAAGGCCGCCGACCTCGTGCTGCTCGATCGCAACCCGCTCAAAGACATCGCCGCGACGCGCGCGACCCGCGCCGCGGTGCTGCGGCGACAAAACAGATGGAAAGGCCCGACGATGGACGATAGCGAATATTTCCTCACCGAAGCGATTGCCCTCGCACGCGCCAACGCCGACCATGGCGGCCGCCCCTTCGGCGCCGTCGTCGTCAAGGACGGCGCGGTGATCGCGAGCGGGGTCAACGAGATGCTCGCGACCGGCGACCCGACCGCGCACGCCGAACTCGGCGCGCTACGCGCCGCAAGCCGTGCGCTCGGCTCGCCCGACCTCAGCGGCTGCGCGGTGTTCGCGAGCGGCCATCCCTGCCCGATGTGCATGGCGGCGATGCGGCTGTCGGGGATCGGCGCGGTCACCTATGCCTATTCGAACGAGGACGGCGCGCCCTACGGCCTGTCGACCGCCGCCATCTATGCGGACCTCGCGAAACCCTTCGCCGAACAGGCGATGCATATCCGCCACGTCCCGCAGGGCGAGCCGGAGCTTTACGCCGACTGGGCGCGAAAACAGCAGGCGAAGGAGCGGTGAAGGCCGCCGGCAAGTCCCAAATCCTTTCGATTCGCGTCCCGCGGCAATCCCCGTGAGTCGACGGGGACCGCCGGGCGGCCCGAATCGTCACGACGCAATATAATCGCGCATCGCGGCGGCTTCGGCCTCGATCTTGTCGATGCGATATTTGACGAGGTCGCCGATCGACACGAAGCCGACCATCCGCCCGTCGTCGACCACCGGCAGGTGGCGAATTCGCTTTTGCGTCATCAGCGACAGCGCCCCGATGGCCGCCATGGTCGAATCGCAGGCGACGGGGGTCTTCGTCATCACATCGTCGAGTTGCCGGTCGAGCGCGTCGGGACCATAGGAGGACATCAGCCGGACGAAATCGCGCTCGGAGAATATGCCGACGACCGAATCGCCCTCGACCACCGGAACCGCGCCGATGCGATGCTGCGCCAGAAGGTCGATCACCGCGCGGACCGTATCGGTCGGCCGCGCCGAGACCACCGGGCCTGTCCGTCCATGCAATATCGCCGCGATCGTCATAGAAGCCGCTCCCTTCCTCTTTTCCCTTTGCACACCACCCTATCATGATTCGCGATCAGGCCGAAACGCCGCCGGCGGGTGATGACGCGGTTTGAAAGCAGGCGTGTGCTTTTGCCTTCTTCGTCACCCCGAACTTGATCGGCAATTTTACCCTTGGCATCCGCAAGCCTCCTTACTTCGTCATTGCGAGCGGAGCGAAGCAATCCAGAGTGCGCGCAAACCGCTCTGGATTGCTTCGCTTCGCTCGCAATGACGGGATTGCGGATGCGAAACCGATAAGCGCCAACTTGATCCGGGGTGACGGGACAGGGAATGGCCCCTTCCATATCCAAACTGCGTCACCACCCGCCGGCCTTTCCCCTTGGCCTTGCCCCTTGATTGGTCCATGGAGGCGTCCATGGTCATGCGCTCCCCCCTCGACGACAACGACACCGCGCGAACCGCCTGGGCGCGGTACCGGCGACTGATGTGGGGGATGGCCATCGTCTCGCTGGTCGCGGTGGCGGTCGCGCTCCTCTATCTGCGCTGGTCGATGGGCGACGCGCTCACCATCCACATGATCATCGCGACCGCGGCGGGGGTCGGCCTGTCGGTGCTGCTCGGCGCGGCATTGATGGGTCTCGTCTTCCTGTCGAGCGGCAGCGGCCACGACGAGGCGATCGACGATCCGCTCAAGGACGACCCGGACCTGAACCCGTGACCGAGGGCGTCCACAACCTGCCGCAGCGACCCGACCCGATCCTGCGCGTCGTCCCGGCGCCCGCCGACATCAACAGCAACGGCCATATCTTCGGCGGCTGGGTGCTCAGCCAGATGGACATCGCCGGCGGCATCGTCGCCGCGCGCGTCGCGCAGGGGCCGACCGCGACCGTCGCGATCGAGGCGATGGAGTTCATCGCTCCGATTCTGCTGCGCGACATCATCTCGGTCTACGCCCATCTCGAAAAGCGCGGCCGCACCTCGATGGGCATCCGCGTCGAGGTGATCGCGACCCGCGACCGCGGCGAGACCGAGGTCAAGGTGACCGAGGGCCTGTTCACCTTCGTCGCGCTCGACGAAAACCACCGCCCCCGCCCGCTGCCGCCGGGGTGATTCGCGTTCGCGTCGAATCATTCCCCTTCCCCCTCGATGGGGGAAGGATACGGAGCCTTGGCCGCGCGGGCTAGGCGGAGTTGGATGGGGGTGGCGGTGCGTCATGGCGGCGCCCGTTTCAGGCCGGGACCGCACCCCCTCCGCTGCAACTCTAATCGCCCTTCAACCTCTCGCGAAACCCCTGCACGATCCGGTCGTTCGCCGGCACCGTCACGCGCCACACCCAGGCGTCGCCGCGCCGCTCCCAGTCCTGCGGCGCCGGGTCGATCGCGAAGGGAATCAGCATCTCGACCGCCGCGTCGAAGGGCCGCGCGTTGGTCAGCATCACCTCCCACCGGCGATAGTTCTTGGCATCCGAATCGGGAAGGATGCGGACGCGAACCTGCACCGCGGGGCTCGACCCGATGTCATAATCGACGCGCTCGCCTTTCGCCTTGTCGCCGATCTTCGCTTCCCCGACCAGCAGGCGCTGCCCCGCGACGGTTTCGAACACGCTCGCCATGCCGGCGGGCAGCGCGATTCCCAGCCCGCCCGATTCGTCGTTCTGCGCGCGCAGCCGCAAGGTCAGCGGCCGCGGCCGCATATTGCCCGGATAGCTGAGCGTCGCCGCATAGAGCTGTTCGACCGGGACCGCGTCCTTCGCGAGCAGGGCCACCTGCTTCTGCCCCTTCGCCGCCACGTCGACGCGAAAGGGGATGCGATAATATTTCAGGTCGCCCAGATCCTCGGGCGGAGGCGGCGGGGGCGGGGGGGGCGGCGGCGCCATGGGGGCGGCCATCCGCTGCGCCGTCACGACAATATTCTCGGCCGCGGCATCGGCCACCATGCCGCCATAACCCTGCTCGACCGGCGGCAGGCCCCAGCGCGGATGGGTGCTGGTCGTGTCCATCGGCCAGCAACGAAGATGCAGCGGCCCCGGCGTCGCGCGCGGCAGCGGCGGGCTGTAGAGCTTGTTCAGCCGCCCGGCGATCACGTTGAGCTGCGCGTCGGCGAAGCTGGTCACCCCGCCGTTGGCGACGGTGATCCAGCCGGTCAGCCCGATCGTCCGCCCGTCGGCGGCGCGATCGGCGACATAGTTCGCGGCCCAGTCGAACCCCTCGGCCAGATAGAGAAGCTGCACCGTGACCGTGCGTGCCGCCGCACTTTCGACCAGCACCGACAGCGTCGGCTTCGCCGACAGATCCTTGGGCACGTCGGGATAGAGCATCCGCTCGGGCAGGCCGGAACAGCCGAGCGCCTCGAACCCCGCGTCGGTCTCGACGATCACCCCGCCGGTCGGCCCGGCCTGGATCACCGCCTCCTGCTCGCGCACCTTGCCGGTCGCGCGGTCGGTGCGGCGCAGCGTCACGCGGCGCTTCAGATAGGCGTCGACCAGCCCCGCGGGCGAGAGCAGGCGCGCGTCGCGATTCTTCTCGACCACCCCGTCGGGCAGGCCGCCGACGACGGCGGTCTCGGGAAGCAGCCCTTCGGCCACCCCCTCGAAGCGCAGCGCCGACACGCCCGCGGGCAGCGTGACCGTGCGCGTCTCGGTGATGAAGGCGAAGCCGCGCGGCCATTTCGCGTCGATCCCGCCGCTGCTGCGCGACGGCGCGCGATAGACGGTGACCGCGACATCGTCGATTCGGGACGAGACGACGACCGCCGGCGCCTCCTGCGCCGGCGCGGTCAGCGGCGCCAGCAGCGCCGCCATCGCCAGCAGCAGCGGAACCGCCCGCACGCCGGGCGACTCAGTAACGCGTGTCGAAGGTGGCGGTGACATCGACCTTGCCGTTCGCGGGCACCGGCACCTGCCACTCGACGCGGTCGGCGGAGACGCGCTCGCCCTTCAGGCTCTCGTCCTCGATGCGGACATCGCCCCACAGCCCGTCCTGCGCGAGGCTGACCGTCACCGGCTCGGGCTTCGCGTTGCTGACGGTATAGCGCATCTTCGTCACCCAGCGCGAATGGCCCTTGCGTGTGCGCGACACGACCGTCGGCTGCACCTTGACGTCGAAGGCGTCGCCGGTGCGCAGCGACATGGCGGAGCCCATCGGCGTGTGGCCGATCGCATTCTCTCCGATGAACTGCGGGTCGCCGCGCGCGTCGCGCATATAGACGCGGATCGTCCCGGCGGGGAGCTGGTCGCCCAGCCCGCCCGCGCGCGAGGTGGTGAAGCGCAGCACGCTCGCCGCGCTGACCGGTTCGGTGCTGCTGCCCAGCCAGCGGTTGACATATTCATAGGTCGACTTTGCCGGCGCGCCCTTCACGTCGAGGAAGCTCACCTGCTTCTGCTGTGCATTGGCGATCGTCGTGCGCTGCGGCAGCGGATAGAGATAATAGTCGCCGAGCCGCTCGCGGTCATTGCTTTCGGTCCCGGCGCTGTCCATCGCGCCATCCAGCCGCCCGAAGCCGCCGCCCCCGCCGTTCGGATCGCCCGCGACCAGCAGCGTGCGGGCATTGGCGAAAGTCGTACCGCTATTGTTGGTCAGCGTCACCCAGCCCTGCATGTCCATCGCCCCTTTGGCGGCGTCGAACAGCGCGACATAGTCGGCGGTCCAGCCGAGATTGGGGGTCAGATAGGACAGGCGCGCCGGCACCGTCCCCGCCTGCGCCGCGTCGACCGTGACCGACAGCGTCGGGCGCGCACGCAGGTTGGGCGGCAGCCGGTCGAACACCGCGCGCACCGGCAGGCCGTCGTCGCGCAGCACCTCGATGCGGTCGCCGATCTGGAGGACGATGCCGCCGTTCGCGGCCAGCACCTTCGCGCGCTCGATCTTTTCGGCACCGGTCGCGGGGTTGGTACGGACGAGGGTGATGGTCTGGCCGACCGCCTTGTCCATCAGCTTGTCGGGGGTCAGCAGGTCGAAATCGAAATTCTGCTCGACGATCGAAAGCCCCGCGCCCGACAGCGTCACCGTCTCGGGCCGGATGCGCGCCGACACGTCGGGGAATTCGATGCGGTTGCGCCCGGCCTTGACCGCGAGCTGCCGCTCGTCCTGCACCAGCGACTGGCCATTGTTATAGATGGTGACCGCGACATCGCCCTGCGCATTGGGCTGCACGCCTTCCTGCGCCGCGGCGGGCATCGCCCCGAACGCGACGATCAGCGCGACCGATCCGCAAATACTGGCAATGTTGCGCATGAACGCCTCCCCAAAAGTCGAAGCCGAGGGGGAGGCTATGTCATGTCCGGCCGGAAAACCAGAGTGCAAAATCAACGGGGTCAGGATGCCTGCGACCACCCCTCTCTTTTCTTCGTCATGCTGAACTTGTTTCAGCATCCATGGCCGGTTCTCGCGGCCGGCACCGTGCCTCCTTCGAGGGCGGGCCATGGACCCTGAAACAAGTTCAGGGTGACAAGCGAAGAAAGCCCATATTTTGTGCGAAAGGGGTCGCGTGTTCGTTCCCCGTCGCCCGAACCGAAACCCTATTCGGCCGCTTCGACCCCGGTGTCGCGCGGGGCGAGGGTGCGGCGGGTGCGGCGCGGCTTGGGGGCCGGCGCCGCCTCGTCGGCCGAGGCCTCCGCCTTGGGTTCGGCATCCGGCTCGGCAGCGGCGCGGCCGATCGCGGGGGGCAGCGCGGCGCTGTCGATACCGCCCTGATCCGCCGCCTCGTCCTGCTGGCGCGTACGGCGCGGGCCGCGGCGCGCGGCGCGCGGTGCCGGCGCGGCGTCGGCTTCGTCGGCCGGAGCCGCATCGGCGCGCGGTGCGTCGGCACGCTCGGTATCGCGGCTGCGGCGCGCGCGCTCGGGCCGCTGGCGGGTGCCGCGATCCTCGTCGTCGCGATCCTCGCGGCGGTCGTCGCGCGCCGGACGCTGCGGCTCGCCGTCGCGATCCTGATCGCCGCCGCCGCGCTCGCTTTCGAAATCATTGTCGTCCTGACCGTCGAAATCCTCGACCCCGCGCACTTCGCGGTGGCGGTCGGGACCGCGGTCCTGACCGCTCTGCGCCGCCTTCTCTTCCTGGCGGGCGCGGAAATCGCTGTGGACGCGGAAATAATGGTCGGCGAACTGCAGATAATATTCGGTCTGGACCCGGTCGCCGGCAAGCTGGGCATCGCGCGCGAGATTCTTGTATTTCTCGATCATCTGCACCGCGTTGCCGCGCGCCCGGCTGTCGATCCGGTTCGCCTGGTCGACGCCACCGCGCCCGCCCGACTGCGACCGGTTATTGTTGCTGTTGTTGTTGCGGCCGCGACGGCGACCGCTCTGCCGGTTGTTCATGTTCAACTGAAGCATCCTGTCGAAAAGCTATGCCAAACCCCTTTTGGCCGACCGCGCAGCTTGTGCCGGTCGCATCCCGCGTACCCCGCAGGCTCTTGCCCTTCACCGCCCATGCGGGCCATCCGCACAAACGCCGTAAGTGGGAAGCAGGACCACCGGACCCAATCGATGCGCCACGTCGCGCCGCATCATCGCAAGGGACCCCGATCGGGCCTGTAGCCGCCCCCTAACGCGCTTTCCCGTCGAAACCAAGAAAATTCTTGTTTCAGCGGGTGAGGATCAGCGCCCGGTCGTGCCCGCCGAGATCGCGGCGGCTATCGACCGAAAAGCCCGCCGCGCGGGCCAGGGCCGTCACCGATATGGGCTGTGTCGCCCCGATTTCAAGGATCGCCGCCCCGCCGGGCGCCAGCAGGCGCGGCAGATCGGGGACGATCCTGCGATAGGCGTCCAGCCCGTCGGGGCCCGCGAACAGCGCCGCCGCCGGCTCGTGCCCGGCGACGTCGGGCATCAGCTCTTCCGTATCGCCGATATAGGGCGGGTTGCACAGGATCAGGTCGAACCGCCCGTCGATCCCCGCGCCCCAATCCCCGGCGCGAAAGCGGGCGCGACCGGCCATCCCCAGCGCCTCGGCATTGCCGCGCGCATAGCCGAGCGCGTCCTCGCTCGCATCGACGCCGATTCCGCTCGCCCCCGGCCATTCGGCGAGCGCGGCGAGCAGCAGCGTCCCCGGCCCGGTGCCGAGATCGAGGATAGTGCGCGGCGCCCGCGCCGCGAAATGTTCGACCGCCGCCTCGATCAGCGTCTCGCTGTCGGGGCGCGGGATCAGCACGCCGGGTCCGACGCGCAGCCGGACCGTCCAGAAATCGCGATAACCGACGATATAGGCGACGGGTTCGTGGGCGAGGCGTCGCGCGACCAATGCGTCGAACTCCATCGGCACCGCGAATCGCGACGGATCGAGCAGCAACCGGTCGCGCTCGACCCCCAAGGCGTGGGCCATCAGCAATTCGGCATCGAGCCGCGGGGTGTCGGACACCCCGGCGAGCTGCGAGGCGGCGGCGCGTACTGCCGTTTTTACATCATCCACGCCGAATTCCGTTCGTGTCGAGCGGGTTCCAGCTTTCTATTCACCGATTACTCACCCAGCCCCGCCAGTCGCTGCGCCTCGTCCTCGGCGATCAGCGCGTCGATCAGTTCGCCCATCTCGCCCTCCAAAATTTCGGGCAGGCGGTGGAGGGTCAGGTTGATGCGGTGGTCGGTCACGCGCCCCTGCGGGAAATTATAGGTGCGGATGCGTTCCGACCGGTCGCCCGACCCGACCATCGCCTTGCGCGCCGACGCCTCGGCGTCGTGGCGCTTCGAGCGCTCGAGGTCGAACAGGCGCGAGCGCAGCACCTGCATCGCCTTGGCGCGATTCTTGTGCTGGCTGCGCTCGTCCTGCTGGATGACGACCAGCCCGGTGGGGATATGGGTGATGCGGATCGCGCTGTCGGTCGTGTTGACATGCTGCCCGCCCGCGCCGCTCGCGCGATAGATGTCGATCTTCAGCTCATTGTCGTTGATCGCGACGTCGACCTCCTCGGCCTCGGGCAGCACCGCGACGGTCGCGGCGCTGGTGTGGATGCGCCCGCCGCTTTCGGTGACCGGGACGCGCTGCACCCGATGCACGCCGCTCTCGAACTTCAGCTTCGCGAAGACGCCCTGCCCCTTCACGCTCGCGACGACTTCCTTATAGCCGCCGACCTCGGCCTCGTTGGCCGAGATCAGTTCGATCTTCCACCCCTGCGTGTCGGCATAGCGGCTGTACATGCGCAGCAGGTCGCCCGCGAACAGCGCCGCTTCGTCGCCGCCGGTCCCGGCACGGATTTCCAGCATCGCCGCGCGCTCGTCGGCGACGTCCTTGGGCAGCAGCCCGACCGCGAGCGCATGTTCGGCCGCGGGCAGCGCCGCCGCGACCGCCTCCAGCTCCTCCTCGGCCATCGCCTTCATCTCGGGATCGGCCAGCATCTCGGTCAGCGCCGTCCGTTCGCCGCGCAGCCGCACCACCTCGCGCGCCGCCGCCGCGACGGGCTCCAGCTCGGCGAACTCCTTCGACGCGGCGACGAAATCGGCGGGCGCCATATCCCCCGTCGCCATCCGCGCCTGCAAGGCGGCGTGGCGCTCGATGATCGCGTCGATCTGCTTTTCGGGGATGGTGACCATCAATCCACTACCGCTCCAATTCGTCATGCTGAACTTGTTTCAGCATCCATGGCCAGCCCTGTCGATCAACGCAGCGCCTGTTTCGAGGTCCGGCCATGGACCCTGAAACAAGTTCAGGGTGACGAGTTTTGGATTAGACCTTTTCTTGCAAAATCCACGGGCGCGAGAAGCCTTGGTCCATTTCTTCGAGTAGGAAGAACTTTCCCAACGCAGCTTCAACGCGATCCCGAACATCCTTCACACCTTCGACATTCAAATCTCGAATGCGCGCGATGCACACAGCCCCTTCATGGGGTTCCAAACTAATCGCTCGCGCATAACCCGCATTTTTGACTTTGTCGTATCGCTTCCGATAAGCTCCAGCCAAAGCAATCTCGGTAGAGATTTCGTTATCGGCAGTGCGTAAGATATTGGCGATGCGAGACGATAGGCGTTCCATAGCCTCGTCCTGGGGCAGTATGACTATCTCGGGCAGAGGCGATTCTTTTGCATCTGGAACCAGCATCGCCAGCCGCTCGATCCCCGCCGCCCAGCCGACCGCCGCCGTCGGCGGCCCGCCGAGCGCCTCGATCAGGCCATCGTAGCGCCCGCCGCCCAGCACCGTGCCCTGCGCGCCCAGCCGGTCGGTGACGAATTCGAACGCGGTGTGGCGATAATAGTCGAGCCCGCGCACCAGCCGCGCGTTGCGCTGCCACGCGACCCCCGCGGCGTCGAGCGCGGCCGTGACCGCGCCAAAGAAATCCTGCGCCTCGCCGGTCAGATAGGAATCGATGTCGGGCGCGCTGTCGGCGATCGGCCGGTCGCGCGGGTCCTTGCTGTCCAATATGCGCAGCGGATTCTTGTCGAGCCGCGCGAGGCTGTCCTCGGACAGGTCCCCGCGATGCGCCTCGAAATGCGCGACCAGCGCCGCGCGCCATGCCTCGCGGCTGTCCGCATCGCCCAGCGTGTTGAGCGTCAGCGTCACCCCCTCGGCGATCCCCAGCTCCTTCAGAAGCTGGTCGGCGAACACCAGCAGTTCGGCGTCGGCGAGCGGGCTGTCGCTCCCGATCACTTCCGCATCGAGCTGATGGAACTGGCGATAGCGCCCCTTCTGCGGCCGTTCGTAGCGGAACAGCGGCCCGTGTGTCGCGACCTTCAGCGGCGCGAACTGCTGCCAGCCGTTGGTGACATAGGCGCGCGCGATCCCCGCGGTGAACTCGGGGCGCAGCGTGATCGATTCGCCGCCGCGGTCCTCGAACGAATACATTTCCTTCGACACCACGTCGGTCGTCTCGCCCAGCGAACGGGCGAACACCGCGGTCGGCTCGATCACCGGCACCTCGATCCGCTTGAAGCCGTACAGCCGCCGCACCCGCTCGAACGTCTCGACGACGTGCGCGAAGCGGTCGGCGAAATCGCCGAGCATGTCCTGGGTGCCGCGCACCGGCTGCGGCGTCGGGATTTTCGCGGATTTGTCCTTGCTCATGGCGGCGGCGTCTAATGGCTTTTCGTCGAAACGCAAAGGGCTCTCGCGGAAGCGATGCTGGACCTTCGCGCCTTTTCCCGGCAGGAAGGCCGCCATGAAAAAAGCACCGTTCGTCGCAGCGGCCCTCGCGACCGCGCCCCTCGCCCTGACTCCCAACCCCGCCGACGCCCAGCCCGGCAACAGCGCGCCGGGCCTCAGCGTCGGGCCGCATGTCGTGCTGCTGCCCGCCGACACGCCCTATCCGGGCACGATGGCGCTGAAGGTCGACGCCACCGACGTCGCGCGCGGCATCTTTCACGTCCGCCAGACGATCCCGGTCGAGAAGGCCGGCACGCTGACCCTGCTCTATCCCGAATGGCTGCCCGGCAAGCACGCGCCGCGCGGCGCCATTTCCGGCCTGACCGGTTTTCAGGCGAGCGCCGGCGGCAAGACGCTGCGCTGGACCCGCCAGCCCACCGACGTCTTTGCCTTCGACATCGACGTGCCCGAGGGAACGGACAGCATCGACGTCGCCTTCGACTTCCTGTCGCCGACGCGGACCAGCGAAGGCCGCATCGTCGTCACTCCGGCGATGATGAACCTGCAATGGGAACAGGTCAGCCTCTATCCCGCCGGCCATTTCACCCGCCAGATCCCGGTGCAACTCGACGTGACGCTGCCGCAGGGCTGGACCGGCGCCGCGGCGCTCGACGGGCTGAAAATCAGCGGCAATCGCTACAGCTATGCGGCCACCAGCTACGAAACGCTGGTCGACAGCCCGATGTTCGCGGGCAAATATTTCCGCAAATGGGATCTCGGCCACGACGTCACGCTGAACGTTGTCGCTGACGAAGCGCAATATCTCGACGCCAAGCCCGACCAGATCGCGCGCCACGCGGCGCTGGTGTCGGAAGCGGTGGCGCTGTTCGGCACCCGCCACTTCGACCGCTATGAATTCCTGCTCGCGCTGACCGACGAGCTCGGTGGCATCGGGCTCGAACATCATCGCAGCAGCGAGAACAGCAGCAAGCCCGAATATTTCACCAAATGGGACGAGGGCGAAGTGCTGCGCGGCCTGCTGCCGCACGAGTTTACCCATAGCTGGAACGGCAAATATCGCCGCCCGGCCAGGCTGTGGACGCCCGACTTCCGCCTTCCGATGCAGGACAATCTTCTGTGGGTCTATGAAGGGCAGACCAGCTTCTGGGACATCGTCCTCGCCGCGCGCTCGGGGATGCAGTCGAAGGACATGGCGCTCGCGCAATGGGCGAGCAGCGCGGCCCATTACAGCGCGATGCCGGGGCGGAGCTGGCGTTCGGTCGACGACACGACGCTCGACCCGATCATCGCCGCGCGCCGACCCAAGCCCTTCCCGAGCTGGTCGCGCAGCGAGGATTATTATAGCGAAGGCTCGCTCGTCTGGCTCGACGCCGACATGCTGATCCGCACCGCGACGGGCAACAGGAAGAGCCTCGACGATTTCGCGCGCAGCTTCTTCGGCGGCCGCGAGGGCGACTGGGGCGAGGTGACCTATGAGTTCGACGATGTCGCGCAGGCGTTGAACGCCATCTATCCCTACGACTGGGCGAGCTTCCTCGACCAGCGGATGCGCGCGCCGGGACAGCCGGCACCGGTCCAGGGCATCGAGCGCGCGGGCTACAAGCTCGTCTGGCGCGACACGCCCAACGCCTATGACAAGGCGCGCATGGCGTCGTCGAAGGGCTATGACCTCACCCACTCGCTCGGCCTCAGCATCGACAAGGACGGCGTCGCCGGCAGCATATTGTGGAACGGCCCCGCCTTCCGCGCCGACATCGTCAACGGGACGAAGATCGTCGCCGTCGACGGCGTCGCCTACAGCAAAGACCGCCTCGAGGCCGCGATCAAGGCGGCGACCGACGGCAAGACCCCGGTGCGCCTGCTCGTCGAGCGCGGCGGCCGCTACCGCGACGTTGCGATCGCCTATCACGGCGGCCTGCGCTGGCCGTGGCTCGAAAAGACCGCCACCGGCCCTGACTGGTTCGACCGCCTGTTCGCCGCGAAACGGGCGCTCTGACGCCAATATACCCTCCCCTTCAGGGGAGGGCAGCGAAACTTGGCAGCTTGCTGCCTAGTTGCAGCGGGTGGGGGCCGACGGCCTTGCGCGAAGCCGACAGGCCCCACCCCAACCCCTCCCCTGAAGGGGAGGGGCTTTATTGCCGTCCCCCCCCTCGACTTTGCGCGTCATCAGGCGCTAAAGGCGCGCGCGATTTTCAAAACACACCAAAGGATTCTCCCCCATGCGCATCGACCTGATTCCCGCCGGCGACAACCCGCCCGACAGCCTGAACGTGCTGATCGAGGTGCCGATCGGCGGCGAGCCGGTGAAATATGAATTCGACAAGGCGTCGGGGGCGCTGTTCGTCGACCGTTTCCTGCACACGCCGATGCGCTATCCCGCCAATTACGGTTTCATCCCCCACACGCTCGGCGACGATGGCGATCCGCTGGACGCCCTCGTCGTCGCGCGCTCGTCGGTGGTCGCCGGCGCCGTGGTCAAGTGCCGCCCGATCGGCGTGCTGCGGATGGAGGACAATGCCGGCGGCGATGAAAAGCTGCTGTGCGTCCCGGTCAACACGACCTTTCCCTATTACGACAAGGTCAAGACCTACAAGGACATGCCCGAGATCGTGCTGCAGCAGATCGAGCATTTCTTCACCCACTACAAGGATCTCGAACCCGGCAAATGGGTCAAGCTCGGCGGCTGGGGCGACGTCGACGAAGCGAAGAAAATCATCCTCGAAGGCGTCGAACGCGCCAGGGCGATGGAGGTTTAGGATACTCGCCGCCCTTCCCCCTCGATGGGGGAAGGATACGAAGCCTTATCGCAATGCGATTAGGCGAAGTTGGATGGGGGCGATGGCGCGTCCTTCGACCGCCGTCTCAGGCAGAGACCGCACCCCCACCGCTGCGACTAGGGTCAGGACCCATTAATTCCACGTTCGAGGCGTCGAAATGGCGAAGATATCGGGCTTGGGCGGGGGCAGCGGGTAGCATCGCTACCCGCAAGGCCGCGCAGGCCCGAGGTCGAAGCCATTTCGGCGTCGCTTCGCGATTTGACCGATTTTGCCCATGGCTTCGTCGAAAAGCCTTGAAATATATTCATATTCCTACGCCTTTCCTCCTCGCCCTGTGCAAAATCGCTTCAAACCTCGAGCGCGGAATTAAGGGGTCCTGACCCTAGGCGGCAAACCGCCAAGTCTCGCTGCCTCCCCCATCAAGGGGGAGGAGCCCCGGTGCCAGTCTCTCCACTCGTCGGCGACTCGTCCTGCTCCCCCGCCCCCGTCAGCCGCACATCCTGCCGCGGATAGGGCACGCGGATGCCCGCGGCCTTGAACGCATCCCAGATGCCCAGGAACACCTCGCCCTGGATATTGCCCAGCCCCGCCTCGGGGTCGACGATCCAGTAGCGCAGTTCGTGCTCGACCGCGCGCTCGCTGAAGGCGGTGATCCACACCGCGGGCTCGGGATGACCCAGGATGCGCGGATTCGCCTTCGCGGTGTCGAGCATGATGCGCTGGGCCAGCCTGACGTCGCTGTCATAGGCGACGGGCACGCGCATCCGCACCCGCACCTCGCGGCTCGAATAGCTCCAGTTCTCGACCGCCTGCGTCATCAGCAGTTCGTTGGGGATCAGATGCTTCTTGCCGTCGCGAGTGACGACGCTGACCGCGCGTACCCCGATCTTGGCGACCCGCCCGACATTGGGCACGCCGCCCAGCGTCGCAACGCCCATCGAGGCGGCGTCGCCGACGACGAGCACGTCGCCCGGCTTGATCGAGCGGTCCATCAGCAGGATGATCCCCGCGATCAGATTGCCGACCGTCTTTTGCAGCCCGAAACCGATGGCGAGGCCCGCGGCGCCCGAAAAGACGGTGAGCGCGGTCAGGTCGATGCCGAGCAGGTCGACGCCGAACAGCATCGCCAGCGTGAACAGGCCGATCGCGACCAGCTTTTCGGTCAGGATGCGCTGCGTGTCGTCGATCTTTCCGTTGCGCCGCAGCAGCCATTTGACCGCGCGCAGGACGATCTGGACGCCGGCATAGAGCAGCACCGCCACGACCAGCGAGGCGAACAGCGAATAGATCGACAGGCGGTAATCGCCGACGTCGAGCCCGATCGCCTTCATCGTCGCGACCACTTCCCCGGCGCCGTGGCGCACTTCCGCGGCGATGCTCATCCCGCCATCGCGCCGAAGGCGCGCTCCAGGTCGGCGATCAGGTCGGCGGGGTCCTCGAGCCCGATCGACAGGCGGACCAGCGCGTCGGGATCGTCCCACCGGGTCGCGGTGCGGATCGTCGCCGGGTCGCTCGGCACCACCAGGCTTTCATAGCCGCCCCAGCTAAATCCGAGCCCGAAATGGGCGAGCGCGTCGATGAAGCGCGCCCGCGCTCCATCGTCCGCGCCTTTCAGCGTGAAGCCGAACAATCCGCTGGCGCCCGCGAAATCGCGCGACCAGAGCGCGTGGCCCGGATCGTCCGCCAGCCCCGGATGCAGCACCCGCCCGACCTCGGGCCGCGCCGCGAGCCACCCGGCGACCGCCAGCCCGTTCGCGCCGTGCCGCGTCAGCCGCACATCGAGCGTCCTCAGACCGCGTAGCATCAGCGCGCAATCGTCGGGCGAGACCGCATGGCCAAGCTGATAGGTCGCCTTGCGCAGCCGCGGCCAGAGCGCGGGGGTCGCGGTCAGCGACCCCATCATCGCGTCGGAATGGCCGCCGACATATTTGGTCAGGCTCATCATCGTCACGTCGACGCCGTGCGCCAGCGCCGGGAACAGCAGCGGCGTCGCCCAGGTGTTGTCGAGCATCGTCGTCACGCCCTTCTCGCGCGCGACGGCGGCGATCGCGGGCACGTCCTGCACCTCGAAGGTCAGGCTGCCCGGCGATTCGAGGAAGATCAGTTTCGTCTCCGGCCGGATCAGCGCCGCGATCCCGGCGCCGACCAGCGGGTCGTAATAGCTGGTCTCCACCCCGAAACGCCGCAGCATCCCGTCGCAGAACAGCCGCGTCGGTTCATAGGCGCTGTCGACCATCAGCAGATGATCGCCCGGCGCGAGCAGCGCGAGCAGCCCCGCGGTGATCGCCGCGACTCCCGACGGATAGAGCAATGTCCCCTCGGCCCCCGGCTCCATTCCGGTCAGCGCGTCGGCGAGCGCCCACACCGTCGGTGTCCCGCGCCGTCCGTAATAGAGCCTGTCGTGCGTCGCGGCCCCGCGCGCCTTCAGATCGGCGATCGAATCGTACAGCACGGTCGAGGCGCGCCACACCGGCGGATTGACCACCCCGCCGCCCAGCCGCGGATCGCCCGTCCACTCGGGACGCCGCCCGCCCTGCACCAGTTTCGTGGCGGGGCGGAGGCTTTGATCGTCGCTCTTGCTCATGCCCGCCTTGTTAGCGGAGCGCGGCGCAAAATCCAGTGGCGCCCCGAATCACGCCGCGCCGGTCGCCTTGGGCGTCGCGGGGTCGGAGCCCCATTCGCTCCAGCTTCCGTCATAGACCGCGACATCCTCCTTGCCGAGCAGGTGGGCGCCGAAGGCGAGCACCGTCGCGGTCATGCCGCTGCCGCAGGTCGCGACGAGCGGCTTGCCCAAATCGACCCCCGCCGCGTCGAACGCCGCCTTCAGCGCGTCGCCCTGCTTCCAGGTGCCGTCGGCGTTGAACAGTGCGCCGTGCGGCAGGCTGCGCGAGCCGGGGATATGGCCGGGCGCGACGCCGGGGCGCGGGTCGCGGTCCTCGCCGGTGAAGCGCGCCGCGGGGCGCGCGTCGACGGTCTGTTCGGCCTCGCTCGCCAGATTTTCGAGCATCTGCTCCCTGGTCCGAACCGCCTTGGCGTCGCGCCACACGGTGAAATGGCGGTGGCGCAGCGTCTGCTTGCCCATTTCGAGCGGGCGCCCCTCGGCCTTCCACTTGGCGAGCCCGCCGTCGAGCAGCGCGACATCGTGCGCGCCGAACAGTTTGAGCAGCCACCAGGCGCGCGCCGCGCTCTTCAGCGGGCTGTCGTCATAGATCACGATGCGGCTGCCGTCGCCGAGGCCGAGCGACTGCATCCGGCTCGCGAATTTCTCGGGCGGCGGCGCCATATTCTCGACCGCATTGTTGGCGTCGGCCAGCTCGGCGAGATCCATGAACACCGCGCCGGGAATGTGGCCCGCCTCATATTCGGCGCGCGCGTCGCGCCCGGTTCCGGCCATGAATTTCGTCGCATCGACGATCCGCAGATCCGATGCCCCCAGTTCGCGTTCCAGCCATTCGGTCGACACCAAGGCGTCCATGTCTTGCTCCTGTCCCGGCCGGGGTGGACCTTTTTTGCGTCCCTCCGCCGGCCATCCTGCTGCGGCTCTTTCCAGGGGATCGTCAGCCTATGCCCCCGTCCGCGCTTTTTCAAGCGCAGGACAAGGCTCTGCCCCAGCCGATGCTGCGCTGCAACAGAAAAGGCGGATGTCGCGGCGAACGCCCCTAAAGCGTCCGCCGCATCGCCGTCGCCCGCGCCCCCGGACGGTCGACCGCATAGGAGGGCCTGTCGAGCGGCAGCGGCGCGAGGCGGTCGCCGGTGCCGGGCGCCGGGGCGCGGCCGAGGACATAGCTGCCCGCGGTCTGGCCGAAGGCGTCGGCGTCGCCCTCCCAATGATAGGTGACGTCGAAGACCAGCACCGGCACCAGCATCGGTTTGCCCGCGATCGCCAGCGGCTCGATCGCCGCGCGCGGCAGCGTCGCCTCGGTGTCGAGCCGCTCGCCCGCGCCGGGCGCCAGCTCGATATCGTCGCGCAGCACGCTGCCCCCGGCACCGTCGAAAAAGCGCGCCAGCACCGCCTCCTGCATCGCCGAACCCTGGCCGAGCGCGATCCGCACCATCAGCCCGGTCGCGGCGACCGGCCCGTTGTTCGTCAGGTCGAGCGAGAAGCCGACCGTCATATGCTCGGCGGTCATGCGGATCGACTGCACCGCCAGCGCCATCGACACCTGCGCCCGCTGCTCGGCGGCGGGCCGGGTGACGAGCGGCGAGGCGGCGCGCGGATCGGACGCCGGCTGCGGCACGGTGACGGGCTGCGGCGATGCGGCCACGGGACGCGAAGCGGGTGCCGGAGTCGCGATGCGCTCCGCGGCAGGCGCGGGAGTTTCCGCCGGCGTCTCGACCGAGTCGGCGGGCACGTCGCCGGCCGGCACCGGACGGCGGCGCCAATACCAGACCCCGGCACCCGCCGCCGCCAGCCCGGCCAGCAGCCAGGCCCAGAGCGGCGTGCCGCCGCCCGCGGGCGCGGGCGCGGGAGTCGCCGTCGCCTCGTCATCGGCAGTCGGCGGCGCCGACTCGGGCGCCGGGGCCGGGGCGGGTCCGCTCTCCGCCGTCGGCGCAACCGGCGTCCTATCCTCAGGCGCCGGCGGCGCCGCCGGCTCGCCGGGCGCGGCACGCGCCGGAGCGGGAGCGGGCGTCTCGCGCCGGGTCGGCGCGGGCGTCGGGGCCGGGGCCGGCGTCGGCGTGGTCTGGGGCCGCGTGGGCACGATGCGCGGCGCGGTCGGGGCCGGCGTCGGCTGCCCGCGCTCCTCGCCCGGCGCGAGCGGCGGAATGCCGTTGTCGGCCGGACCCTGAACCCCCGACTCGCGGCCGTCCCGCGTATCCGGCAGACGAAAATCGATCGAAGGGGTCGGCGAAGGGGCTGGCGTCGGCGAAGGAGCCGGCGTCGGCGTGCCCGTCTGCTGCGCATGGCCGGGCAGCCCCGTGCCCGCAAGCGACAGCGCAAGCGCCGCCAGCGGCAGCCGCGCCGCCGTGCCTGTCCGTCCGAATAGCCTCTTCGTCATATCCTGTCCGCGCTTCGCTCGAATCCGGCCCGGCCATCGCCGGTCATCGCCGGATGACAGCGGCCGCGCGCCGCACTAGACCAAAGCCATGAGTGATTCCAGCCATCCGCGCCTCGCGCCCAAACATCTCGGCCAGACAAGCGACCTTCCTGCCTCGCCCGAGGTCGCCGTCCTCGACTATGTGCCCAATCCGCGCGCGGGCGAGCTTTATCTCGTCCGCTTCGCCGCGCCCGAATTCACCTCGCTCTGCCCGGTGACCGGCCAGCCCGATTTCGCGCATCTCGTCATCGACTATGCCCCCGGTGAGACGATCGTCGAATCGAAGAGCCTCAAGCTCTTCCTGTCCAGCTTCCGCAATCACGCGGGGTTCCACGAGGATTGCACCGTCGGCATCGGCCGCCGCCTCGCCGACGAAATGCAGCCGAAATGGCTGCGCATCGGCGGCTATTGGTATCCGCGCGGCGGCATCCCGATCGACGTCTTCTGGCAATCCGGCCCGCCGCCCGAGGGCCTGTGGCTCCCCGACCAGGGCGTCGCCTCCTATCGCGGAAGAGGCTGAGCGTCGCCCCAGCGAAAGCCGGGTCCGCAGGCAGCATGAAGCCGCGATGGGGGCATAAACCGATAGCGACCCCCGCTTTCGCCGGGGCGACGCGAAAAATGGCCGATTTTTTCAACTTTCATCTTTCCGCCACACTCTGTTGACAATAATGTCAACGCCATGACCGCCGCCGCCCGCCCGCACGACCATGACATCACCGTCGGCCCCGACGCGATCGATTTCATGGGCCATGTCAACAACGCCCATTATCTGAGCTGGGTGCAGGAGGCGGTGCTCGCCCACTGGCGCAAGATCGCGCCGCCCGAGGCGGTGGCGCAGCATCTGTGGGTCGCGCTGAAGCACGAGATCACCTATCGCCGCCCCGCCTTCCTCGACGACCAGGTCATCGCGACGGTGATCCTCGAAAAGGTCCAGGGCGCGCGCGCCTTCTATGAAACCGTCATCAAGCGCGGCGAGGATGTGCTGGCAGAGGTCAAGTCGAGCTGGTGCTGCATCGACGCCGAAACCCTGCGCCCGGCGCGGCTGGCGAGCGAGGTCGTGGCGCGATTCTTCCCGGTCGAGAAGGTCTGAACCTTCCTCCAAACACCGTCATGCTGAACGTGTTTCAGCATCCATGGCCTGATCTCTCGCCCGGCGCGGCGTCAGAGGAAATATCCGGCCATGGACCCCCGGATCAAGTCCGGGGCAGGCTCTGAAACACGTTGGCGCTTATCGCTTTCGCATCCGCAATCCCGTCATTGCGACCCCGGCGAAAGCCGGGGGAAGCAATCCAGAGCGGTTTGCACGCACTCTGGATTGCTTCGCTCCGCTCGCAATGACGAAGTAAGGAGGCTTACGGATGCCAAGGGTGTAATTGCCAAACACGTTCAGGGTGACGATGAAGAAGGGCCCCGGCTGTTACTCAGTCGTCCCGACAAGCCGCACCCATTCCTCCGCCGAGCCCGGCTGCTCGTCCATGCTTTTGACGCCCTCTGGAATGACGATCCAGCTTTGCTTGCTGCGCACCCACAGATGCGCCGCAGGCACGACTTCGGAACTCCGGTCCAGCGTCCCGCAACGCAGCGAGCCAAAGCCCGGCCGGGTGCTGTTTTCCGCAAAGATGCGCGCCTTGCACTCCGCGCATCCCCAGATCGACGAAACGGCACCGCTAGGCTGCGTCATCACGCCCGCGTCCAGTTCGCCTTCGATGCTCAGGTCCGCCCGCGCGAAAAACATGTGCTCGCTGAACGCGCTGCCCGTGCGAGATTGGCAGTCGGTGCAATGACAAGCGTAGGGTCGAAAACGAAACCCCTCCTCCAGGACATAACGCACCGCTCCGCAAACGCACCCGCCCGTCAGCTCGCCTTTCATCGGCTTCCTCTCCCCCCTCAAGCCGCCTCGAACCGGATCGGCAGCCGCTTCAGCCCGCCGACGAACACCGATTCGACCCGCGCCGGCTCGCCCGCCAGTTCGACGCGCTTCAGCCGCGGCAGCAATTCCTCCATCAGGATTCGCATCTCCATCCGCGCCAGATGCTGGCCCAGACAGACATGCGCGCCGAAGCCGAATGCGATCTGCTGGTTCTTCGCGCGGTCGGGGTCGAAGGCGAAGGGATCGGCGAACACCGCCTCGTCGCGGTTCGCGGAGACATAGTTCAGCATCAGCCAGTCGCCCGCGCGGATCGTCTGCCCGCCCAGTTCGACATCCTCGCGCGCGCTGCGCATGAAATGCTGCACCGGGGTCGACCAGCGGATCGCCTCCTCGATCAGCCCCGCCTTGTCGGCCTCGGCATCGCGAAACCGCGCGAACAGCTCCGGAGTCTTCGCCAGCTCCATCATCGCCCCGGCGGTCGATGCGCTCGTCGTGTCGTGCCCCGCCGTGGCGACGATCATATAATAGCCGGCGAGCTCGCGGTCGGGGATCGGCCCGTCGTCGATCGTCGCATTGGCGATCACCGTCGCGATGTCCTCGCGCGGATTGGCCCGCCGGTCGGCGGTCAGTTCGCGGAAATAGCTTTCGAAATCGGCGATCACATAATGGAGCATGGCGATCGCCTGCTCGGTGCTCTTGATCGCCTCGCGCCCGCGGTTGAGTTCGGGGTCGGTCGATCCGAAAAGCTGCTGCGTCAGCATCAGCATCCGCGGTTCGTCCTGGGCCGGCACCCCCAAAATGTCCATGATGACGCGCAGCGGATAATGCGCCGCGACGTCGCGCGCGAAATCGCACTCGCGGCCCAGCGACAGCATATGCTCGACCGTCTCGCGCGCGATCTCGCGGATGCGATTCTCGACGATCCGCAGATTCTTCGGCAAGAACCAGCCCTGCGTCAGCAGCCGGTATTTCATGTGGTCGGGCGCGTCCATCTGGACCAGCGAGCGGATCAGGTGCCCGTCGCCCCCCGGCGTCGCGGCGCGCGCCAGCGCCTCGCCGTCGCGGTCGGTCAGCACCGTCGGGCGGACGCCGTTGGCGAAGCGCTGCGGATCGCGGCCCACCGCCATGATGTCGGCGTGGCGCGTGACGAGCCAGAAGGGGTCGTGGGTCGGATTTTCGGCCACGCCCAGCGGCATGTTGGCGCGCGCCCAGGCGAGCCGCTCGTGAAGCGGCTCCCACGCGGCATAGGCGGTGGGGTCGATGACCGCGGCGGCAACCTCTTCCGGCAAGATAGGTTTTGTCATGCAACGAAACTGCCGCAAGAAAGTCCGTCTGTCGACCCGGATCGAACGCCCGTCGAATAGAGGCCGTGACGCGCCGGCCCGCAGGGCCTAGGCCCTGCAACATTTTTGCTCATATTGGACATAACGGGGAAGATGCCATGAAACGCAACACGCGCCACCTCCTGCTCGCGACGCTGTCGTCGCTGAGCCTCGCCGCCAGCCCGGCGTTCGCGCAGGACGCCGCTCCGGCCGCAACCGCCGCTGCCGCGCCCGCGCCGCTCGCCGACAGCGTGCCGAGCCAGCTTCCGCGCATCGCGCGCCCGTCGCACTATGATATCGCCGTCGCCCCCGATGCCAAGGCGCTGACCTTCACCGGACGCGTCGCGATCGACCTCGACCTGTTCGAATCGTCGACCGTCATCACGATGAACGCGCTCGACCTGAGCTTTACCGGCGCGAGCATCGCGAAAGCCGACGGTTCGGACGCCACACCGCTGACCGCGACGGTCGACGCCGGGGCGCAGACGGTGACCTTCACCGCCCCGAACACGCTCGCGCCCGGACAATATAAGCTGACGACCGATTACAAGGGCGTCATCAACACTCAGGCGAACGGCCTGTTCGCGCTCGACTATCCCGACAAGGCGACCGGCGAGCCGCGCCGCGGCCTGTTCACCCAGTTCGAGGCGCCCGACGCGCGGCGCTTCGTGCCCAGCTTCGACGAGCCGAGCTACAAGGCGACCTTCACCCTGACCGCCACCGTCCCGGCGGACCAGCTTGCGGTCAGCAACATGCCCATCGCGCACGAGATGCCGGCCGCGAACGGCATGAAGATGGTGCATTTCGGCACCTCACCCAAAATGTCCTCCTACCTCCTCTTCTTCGGCGTCGGCGATTTCGAGCGGATGGCGAAAAAGAGCGAGAGCGGCGCCGAGGTCGGCATCGTCGCGCCCAAAGGCTCGGGCGAACAGGCGCGCTTCGCGCTCGACAGCCTCGGCCCTCTGCTCACCTATTATGGCGATTATTTCGGCCAGCCCTATCCGCTGCCCAAGCTCGACAACATCGCCGGCCCCGGCCAGTCGCAATTCTTCGGCGCGATGGAGAATTGGGGCGCGATCTTCACCTTCGAGCGCATCCTGCTCGACGACCCCGCGATCACCAGCGAGGCGACGCGCCAGGCGATCTACGGCGTCCAGGCGCACGAGACCGCGCACCAGTGGTTCGGCGATCTCGTCACCATGGCATGGTGGGACGACCTCTGGCTCAACGAGGGGTTCGCTAGCTGGATGGCGACCAAGGTTACCGACCATTATCATCCCGAATGGCAGCCGCTGCTGACCCGCGTTGGCGGGCGCGAGCGCGCGATGGGGCTCGATGCCTACAAGACCACCCACCCGATCCTGCAGACGATCCGCACCGTCGAGGACACCAACCAGGCGTTCGACGCGATCACCTATCAAAAGGGCGAGGCGGTCATTTCGATGCTCGAGGCCTATGCCGGCGAGGATGTGTGGAAGGGCGGGCTGCGCCGCTACATGGCCGCGCACAAATATGGCAACAGCCGCACCGACGATCTGTGGAACGCGGTCGAGGCCGCGGGCGCCCAGGGGCTGACCGCGATCGCGCACGACTTCACCGGCCAGCCGGGAATCCCGCTGATCCGCATGACGGGCAGCCGGTGCGAGGGCGGCGCCAGCGTCATCACCGTAACGCAGGGCGAATTTTCGCGCGATCGGCGCGACACGATCGACGCCGAAGGGCGCCGCTGGCAGGTTCCGATGCTCGTCCGCACGATCGACGGCAAGGAGCAGCGCGTCGTCGTCCGTGACGGCAAGGCATTGATCCGCAGTGATAATTGCGGCGCCACTATCCTCAACGGCGGCCAGCTCGGCTATTTCCGCACCCTCTATACCCCCCAGGCCCTCGACGCGCTGCGCGGCACTTTCGCCAACATCCAGCCCATCGACCAGCTCGGCCTGCTCAGCGACAATTTCGCACTCGCCGTCGCCGGCTATCAGCCGATGGGCGCGGCCCTCGGCCTGCTCGCCGCGACGCCGACCGACGCTAACCCCTATGTGCTCAGCGAGGCCGCCGACCGCTATGCGCAGCTCCACACGATCTTCGACGGCGACGCCGCGACGCAGGCGGCGATCGCGGCGCGCGGCGCCGCGGCGCTGCGTCCGGCACTGAGCCGGCTCGGCTTCGATCCCAAGGCCGATGAACCCGCGCTCGACGCCGTGCTGCGCGCCGATGTGATCCGCACGCTCGGCGCGATGGGCGACGCCGCAGTCCTCGCCGAGGCGCGGCGCCGCTTCGCTTCGCTCGACAGCGATCCGAAGGCGCTCGATGGCCCGGCGAAAGCGCTGTGGCTGGGGATCGTCGCGACCAACGCGAGCGCCGCCGACTGGGACAAGCTCCACCGCCTCGCGCACGCGAGCAAGTCGACGGTCGAGCGCAGCACGCTCTATACGTTGCTCGGCTCCGCGAAGGACGATGCGCTCGCGCAGCGCGCGCTCGCCCTGTCGCTGACCAACGAACCCGGGCAGACGACGAGCGCCGCGATCATCGGCCGCGTTGCCGGTCATCATGCCGACGCGGCGGTCGATTTCGTCGACGCGAATCAGGCCCGGGTCGACAAGCTGATCGACGCCTCGGCGCGCGTCCGCTTCCTCGCCGGCCTGGCGATGAACTCGGACGATCCGGCGATGATCGCGCGCCTCGAAAAGAAGGCGGCCGCGCTGCCCGCCGACGTCCGCAAGCCCTATGAGCGCACGATCGCCGTTCTCAAGGTGCAGACCGAAAGCACGCCGCGTATCCGCGCCGAAACCAGGGCTTGGCTCGCGGGGAAATAAGCCCTGCGCATTCTTCCCCTTGATGGGGAAGGATGCGCAGCCTCAGGGCGCCCGCAGAGGCCGCCTGTCATTGCTGGTGCAGCCATACCACCGCGCTGAGCAGCGCGACCGCGACCGAGACAAGAGCGATCCCGCGCCACGGCATGAAGCCGACATTGTCGACATCATGGCGGTTGCGGCGGCGCCAGTCGGCGATTTCGGCCAATGCGAAGAGTACCGCCGCAGCGATGCTCACCGACAGCATGGATGGTTGCATCCGGTTTCTTTCCTTCGCACTATGCGGGGCCGATCCTCAACCGCCCCATCCCCAACGCGAGGTGCCCGATATGCGTCCTTTCCTTTTCGTTGCAAGTGCCGCGCTGATCGCGCTCACCGCCGCGTGCAACGCGCCGTCGAGCCGGGCCACCGCGCAGGAAAGCGCCGGCAAGGGCGAGGACGCCATCGCCGCCGCCGTCGCCGCGCCCGGCCGTACCCCCGCGAACACCGCGCGCGACCGCTATCGCCACCCCGCCGAAACGCTCGCCTTCTTCGGCGTGAAGCCCGGCGACACGATCGTCGAGTTGTGGCCCGGCGGCGGCTGGTACACCGAAATCCTCGCCCCGCTGACCAGGGCCGGCGGCGGCACCCTCTATGCCGCGGCGCCCGCGGGCCGGCTCAAGACGATCGAGGCATGGCGGACGGGGAAGCCCGACGACTATGGCGCGGTCCGGCTCGCCGAATTCCCGCACAAGGGCGGCGCGAAGGTGTCTGACGGCAGCGCCGACGTCGTGCTGACATTCCGCAACGTCCACAACTGGCGCTTTGGCGGCAGCGACAACACCGTCGAGGCGTTCCAGCAGATCTATGCGATGCTGAAACCCGGCGGCACCCTCGGCGTCGTCGACCATCACCTGCCCGAGGCGATGGATTCGGCACTTGAGGAAAAGAGCGGCTATATGAAGCGCTCGTCGGTCGTCGGCTTCGCCGAGGCCGCGGGCTTCAAGCTGGCGGGCGAAAGCGACATCAACGCGAACCCGAAGGACACGCACGACTATCCGGGCGGCGTCTGGACGCTGCCGCCATCGCTGGCGAAGAAGGATGTCGACCGCGAGAAATATCTGGCGATCGGCGAATCGGACCGCATGACGCTGAAATTCGTGAAGCCGGCAAGCTGAGACACATCGAGACCATCGACCCCGCGCTGCTGCTGAGCGCCTATGCGCAGGGGCTCTTCCCGATGGCCGACGGGGCCGACGACCCGTCGGTCCACTGGGTCGAGCCGCGGCAGCGCGCGATCCTGCCGCTGGACGGATTCCGCCTGTCGCGCAGCCTGAGGAAGGTCCTGCTGTCGGATCGCGTCCGCGTCACGACCGACACCGCCTTTTCCGACATGGTCGCGCTGTGCGCCGAACCGGCGCCCGACCGGCCGACGACGTGGATCAACCCGATCATCGCCGCCAGCTATGAACGGCTCTTTCGCCTCGGCCACGCGCACAGCGTCGAATGCTGGCAGGACGACCGGCTCGTCGGGGGGCTCTACGGCGTGTCGCTCGGACGCGCCTTCTTCGGCGAATCGATGGTCAGCCGGGTGCGCGACGCGTCGAAGGTCGCGCTCGCGCACCTCGTCGCGCGCCTGATCGCGGGCGGCTGGCGGCTGCTCGACTGCCAGTTCATCACCCCGCATCTCGAAAGCCTGGGGGCGATCGAAATGCCCCAGGCCGACTATCTGGCGCGGCTCTATTCGGTGCTGTCGGGTTCGGACGGCGCGGGCGCGGGCGTCGCCGGGGCGGGCGCAGGTGCAGGTGCAGGTGCCGTCGTGGGCGGAGCCGCCGACTCCTCTTCATTGCCGGCGCCGCCGTTCGCCGCCGGCGACTGGGGGGCGCTCGACGCCTTGGGCGCCGCCGAGGGCAGCGCGACGGGCTCGCCGCCCGGATATGTCATCGCGCAGCTCTTGACGAAGACGTCATAGATCGGGTGTTCGATGACATTGCGCTCGGGCCGTTCCTTGAAGATCCAGCCCGAAAAAACACGATACCATTTGTCGTCGCGCTGATCCTGCACCGTCAATTGCACGAAGGCGCCGGTCTCGGGCGGGTCCTCCCACGGCGCGGTCTGCTCGCAGGCGCGCAGCCGCACGATCGCACGGCCGACGCGCGCCGATTCGCCGGGCTTCATCTCCAGCTCGCGCACCAGCCCGTTGCGCTTGTTAAGCAGGCCCAGCACCGCGACGCGCTCGGCCATCGGGGTTGCGCCCTCGATGCCGCCGACTTCCTGCGGCACGTCCGCGGCGCGCGCGGCGTCGGGGGCGTCCGCCTTCTTGCCGCCGCTTCCGGCGCGATCGCAGCCGGCGAGCGCGGTGGCCGCCAGCAGCGCGGTCAGGATCAGGGGCAGCGGGCGCGGCACCCGGCAGCTCACTCGGCGCCGGGCCGCCAGGCCTCGTAATCGCCGGTCGCGGCGGCGCGGCGGCCGCCGCGTTCGAGAGCGCCCGCGGGACGATAGGCGCCGAGGCTGCCGGTCAGGTTCGGCGTCGGCTCCCGCTCCCACGCGCGCGGCGCGGGCAGCGCGTCGGTCGGCAGCGCGTCGAGCGTGCGGTGCAGCCAGCCATGCCATTCGGGCGGCACGCGGCTCGCGTCGTTCGATCCCTTGTAGAGCACCCAGCGCCGCTTGCCGTCGCGCGACATGAAATAACGGTTGCCGAGGGCGTCCTCGCCCACTTGCCGGCCGTGGCGCCAACTGTTCAGCAGCGTGCCGACGGTCGCGCCGTCCCACCAGGTGAAGATCTTGCCGAGGATGCTCATGGCCGCCGCGTTTACAGGCAAGCCCCCGCGCTTCGCAAGCGCGAAACAGCTTGCAGCCGACCCCGTAGCCCTGAGCCTGTCGAAGGGCGCTTCTCGGATAAGCGCCCTTCGACAGGCTCAGGGCTACGGTTTGGGTCGATCCGGCGTGTTTCCACCCCTCAATCCTTCCACGTCACCGTCGCATCCTCGTCGAGGTCGAGCCGCGCCGCGGTGCCGCCGGCAAGCTCAAGCACCGCCGCCACCTCGCCGCCGCTGACCACCGGTTCCAGCGATTCGGGGATGGTGTTCTCCGCGATGCGGTCGATGCTGCCGTCGCTGCGGATGAAGATCATGTCGAGCGGGATCAGCGTGTTCTTCATCCAGAAGCTCGCGATCTTGGGCTTGGCGAAGGGAAAGAGCATGCCGCCATCCTTCGGCAGCTCGGTGCGGAACATCAGCCCCTTCTGCTGCGCCTCCTCGCTGCGCGCGACTTCGACGTCGAAGCGGTGGGTCTGGCCGTCGGCGGCGATGCTGACCACCGTGCGCGCCGGCGCCTGCGCCTCCGAACCGCCCGCGCAGCCGACGAGCGGGACAGCCAGCACCAGAGCGAAACCGGTCATCAACGCGCGCATCCCCATCTCCCCTTCCCGAAAAACCGGACTCGATCCCGGAGGGATGAATAGAAGGGGATCACGGGGCTTGCAAATGCGCCAACAGCCCGGGGTGATGGCGCAGCTTGAAAGCAGAAGCGTGATTTTTCTTGTCTCGTCACCCCGGACTTGATCCGGGGTGACGAGACAGGAAATAGCCGAGCCAATTCGGCCTAATCCACACCCGGTTCGCCGTCCAGCGCCGCCGCCTCGTCGGCGGTCAGCGCCAGCACGCGCCGCGCGAGGGCGGGCGCATGGCCGGCGCGCACGAAGGCTGCGATCTGCCGTTCGCGCTGCGCGGGGTCCAGGGCCGGCGCCTTGGCGAACGGCCCGAACCGCCGCCGCCGCGCAAAGCCGAGCGCCGACGCCGTCGCCGATGCCTCGGCGCTCTCGACCGCTTCCCCGGCATCGCCCTCGTCGATCCCGTCGACGCGAAGCTGCGCCCGAACCCGCCGCGCGCCGAGCCCGCGCCGCGTCATCGACGCCCCGCGCATCGTCGCATATTGGCGATCGTCGACGAAACCCAGCCGGTCCATCTTCGCGACCACCGCCTCGCACGACGTCATGGCGTCCGCCTCGTCGATCCAGTCGGATTCGCCTATCTTTCGAGACAGGTAGCGCGCCAATTTGGCGCGGCTCGTCGCGAAGCGCGCCACATAGGCGAGCGCCAGCTCATCGAGCCGCGCCGCGTCCAACGGCTTTTTCCGGCGGTCGGACAGAGCGTGGCGAGACCTCATATGCCATGTTTATGCCACAGTCGGGCCCGATTGAGAACGACCAGCGCCGCCATATCGGGCCATCGAGGTCCGAAAAGGGCCGATTTGTTCCACTTGCAAGGGATCGCCGAGCGCAACCATGGACCCGAAAGATGACATGCTTGTTGCCGCGCACCCCGCTTCCCGGGACTTTGCCCCCCCTATGACCGAAAAAAACAACGTCGCACCGGACGGACTCGTCCCCACGCCCACCGAATGCGCGCAGCCGCGCCGCTTCTCCGACTTCGCTACCGTCGGCGAAGCGCTCGACTATGCCGCGCAGGGCAGCCGCGGGCTCAATTTTCACGATCCGCGCGGACGCCTCGTACGCGCCTACAGCTATCGCGAACTGCGCGACGATGCGCTGCTTGCCGCCTATCGCCTGATCGCCGCCGGCGTGCAGCCCGGCGACCGCATCGCGCTGATCGCCGAGACCGGCCCCGAATTCGCCGCGCTGTTCTTCGGCACCATCCACGCCGGCGCCTGGCCGGTGCCGCTGCCGTTGCCGACCAGCTTCGGCGGCCGCGAATCCTATGTCGGCCAGCTCACCGTCCAGCTTTCGAGCTGCGATCCGGTCATGCTCTTCTTCCCGCCCGAGATCGCCGCCATGGCGACCGAGGCGGCCGAGGCGAAGGGCGTCACCCCCGTCGACTGGAGCACGTTCGAAACGCGCGCCGCCCCCGTCGCGGCGCTGCCGAAGCAAGAGTCCGACGCGACCTGCTATCTTCAGTACAGCAGCGGATCGACCCGTTTCCCGCACGGCGTCGCGGTCACCCACGCCGCGCTGCTCAACAATCTCGCCGCCCACGCGCACGGCATGCACCTGCGCGACAGCGACCGCTGCGTCTCGTGGCTGCCCTGGTATCATGACATGGGGCTGGTCGGCTGCTTCCTGTCTCCGGTCGCCAACCAGGTGTCGGTCGACTATCTCAAGACCGAGGATTTCGCCCGCCGCCCGCTCGCCTGGCTCGACCTCATCAGCCGCAACCAGGGCACGACATTGAGCTATTCGCCGACCTTCGGCTACGACATCTGCGCGCGCCGTATCTCCAGCCAGACCAATGTCGCCGAGCGCTTCGACCTGTCGCGCTGGCGCGTCGCCGGCAACGGCGCCGACATGATCCGCCCCGACGTGATGCAAAGCTTCGTCGACGCCTTCGCCGAAGCCGGCTTCCAGGCCAGCGCCTTCCTGCCGAGCTACGGCCTGGCCGAAGCGACCCTCGCGGTCAGCATCATGCCGCCGGGCGAAGGCATCGTCGTCGAGCTGGTCGAGGAAACCGAGCTGTCGGGCGCCGCCGGCGACGCCGACCGGCCGACCCGATACCGCGCGATCGTCAATTGCGGCCGCCCGGTCCGCGACATGACGGTCGAGGTCCGCGACGAGAGCGGCAACGTCCTGTCCGATCAGACGGTCGGCAAGGTCTGGTGCACCGGCCCGTCACTGATGACCGGCTATTACCGCGACCCCGACGCGACCGCCGCCTGCATGGCGGACGGTTGGCTCGATACCGGCGACATGGGCTATATGTCGGGCGGCTATCTCTATATCGTTGGCCGCGCCAAGGACATGATCATCATCAACGGCAAGAACCACTGGCCGCAGGATATCGAATGGGCGGTCGAGCAGCTCCCCGGTTTCAAATCGGGCGACATCGCCGCCTTCGCGATCACCGCGCCGGGCGGCGAGGAAACGCCGGCTGTGCTCGTCCAGTGCCGCACCAGCGACGACGCCGAGCGCGCCGCGCTGCGCGAGGCGATCCGCGACCGCGTCCGCGCGATCACCGGCATGAACTGCCTCGTCGAGCTGATCCCGCCGCGCACCCTGCCGCGCACCAGCTCGGGCAAGCTCAGCCGTTCGAAGGCGCGCGCCCAATATCTGGCGGGCGAGATCCAGCCCTTCGCCATCGCGGCATAGGTACGCCCTTCCTCTCGGATGCGCCATAGGGACCCCGGCTTTCGCCGGGGACCGGCGGGCTCCCTCGGCCCGGTGTGCATCCCATCAAGTTCAAGGTGACGGGGACAGCGAGGTCCGTCCCGACCGAATGCCCCGAATCCGTCCCGCTCCGGCACAAGAGCCACCGCGCAAACCGGCAGCGTAGTTACCTTCGGGTAACCCCGCGCCGCTAGACAGGCTGTCGTGAAAAGCCTGCTGATCGATCCTCGACCGGCCGATGACGTTTCCGTGCGGACCCTGTTGGGGCTGGGGGCACATCAGGAAGACATCGGCGATCTCCGCCAGCTCCAGCTCGCACCGCTTCGCGGCAAGGGATCACTGCGCCTGTCGATGGGGATCGGCATGGCGTTCGTCGCCGCCTTCACCATGATCACGACGCGCGTCGCGCTGCCGGTCGCGTCCGGCTGGCTGGCCGTGATGCTGCTGTTCGGCCTCCTTTCCTATCGCGCCTTCGCGAAACTGCCGCTCGGCGATCCGAAGCTGCAGGGCGGCGCCGAATTCCACATGTGCAATCGCCACGCCTTCGCCTCCGCGGTGCTGTGGATCCTGCCTTTCTGGCTCCAGGGCGGTGCGCCGGGGCTCGATCACAGCCTCGCCATGTGGGCGATCGCCCTGCTGATGATGCTCACCCTCGCGATGATCGCACACAGCGTTCCCTCCACCTGCCTCCTCTTCATCGTGCCGGTCAGCCTGTCGGCGGCAATCGCGCTGATTCGGGGCGGCGCACCGCAGCTCGCGGGGGTGGCGCTTGTCGCGGGGCTGCTGCTCTGTGCCTTTTCGCTGCGCTTTGCGCAAAGCTATATCCGCTTCCGCCGCGCCGAAGAGGTGCTGCACGAAAAGAGCGAGACGGTCAGCCTGCTGCTCCGCGAGTTCGAGGAAACCTCGGCCGACTGGCTGTGGCAGACCGACAATGCCCGCCGCCTGATCCATGTCTCGCCGCGCCTCGCCTATGCGCTCGGCTCGTCCGCCGAGGCGCTGGAAGGCCTGCCGCTGCTCCAGGCGCTGGCTGGCGATGCGTGGGAGACGGGGCAGTTTCCCAAGACGCTGCACGACATGGCCGAGCGGATGAAGCGGCGCGAGAGCTTTTCGAACCTGATCGTGCCGGTGACGATCGGCGGCAAGCCGCGCTGGTGGGAGCTGTCGGCTTCGCCGCGGCTCGACGACCAGGGCAAATATCTGGGTTTCCGCGGCGTCGGCTCCGACGTCACCGAACAGCGCGCCTCGGCCGAGCAGATTGCCCGCATGGCGCGCTTCGACAATCTGACCGGCCTGCCGAACCGGCTCCACCTCACCGAAAATCTCGGCCGTGCGCTCGGCCACGCGACCGAGGCAAAGACGCGCTGCGCACTGATGATCCTCGACCTCGACCGCTTCAAGGCGGTCAACGATACGCTCGGCCATCCGGTCGGCGACAAGCTGCTCGCGCAGGTCGCGGCGCGGCTCAAGAGCATGATGGAACCGGGCATGACCTGCGGCCGTCTCGGCGGCGACGAATTCGCCGTCGTGCTGCCCAATGTGCAGGACGCCAAGGAGGCCGAGGACCTCGCCCACCGCATCATCGCGACCCTCAGCCGCCCCTATGTCGTCGACAACCACCAGCTCTTCGTCGGCGCCAGCGTCGGCTATGCGATGGGGCCGCAGGACGGCGCGACGGTCGAGACGCTGACCCGCAACGCCGATCTCGCGCTCTACAAGTCGAAGGACAAGGGCGGCAACGTCGTCGCCCCCTATGTCCCCTCGCTCCACGCCCAGGCCGAGGAACGGCGCGTGATGGAACAGGAACTGCGCGGCGCGCTCGACCGCGGCGAGTTCGAGCTTTACTATCAGCCCGTCGTCACCGCCGAGGACGGCACCTTGAACGGCTTCGAGGCGCTGATCCGCTGGACCAACCAGACGCTCGGCAATGTCTCGCCCGGCCGCTTCATCCCGCTCGCCGAGGACAGCCGCCTGATCGCGCCGATCGGCGAATGGGTGCTACGCACCGCCTGCGCCGAAGCGATGCGCTGGCCCTCGAACCTGAAGGTCGCGATCAACGTCTCGGCCGAACAGCTTACCGACCCCAATTTCGCCGCCGTCGTCGTCTCGGCACTCGCGCAGAGCGGACTCCCGCCGCAAAGGCTCGAAATCGAGGTGACCGAAAGCGTTTTTCTGCGCGACGGCGGCGGCGCAGCACAACTGCTCGACCAGCTCATCGCGCTCGGAATCCGGCTCAGCCTCGACGATTTCGGCACCGGCTATTCGTCGCTCGGCTATCTCAGGAAGACACAGTTCTCGACGATCAAGGTCGACCGCACCTTCGTCGTCGGGGCAGCGAAAGGCGCAACCGAATCGATCGCGATCATCCGCGCCGTCGTCGCGCTCGCCGACAGCCTGGGCATGTCGACGACTGCCGAGGGCGCCGAGACCGAACTCGAGGTCGAAACGATCCGTACCTTGGGCTGCAGCAATATCCAGGGCTATTATTACGGCCGGCCGATGCCCGCGAGCGACGTCCTCGCTCTCTTCCGTCCTCCCGACTCACTTCCCTGCGCTGCGGCGTGAATCAACGACGACCTGCCCCACCCGCACGACGAAAAGAGACGCTTAACAAAAGGTTCCACAGCCCACCGCAGCGATCCAGCGGTTCGTCGCGCGGTGGCTGGCGGCTTCCAGCGACCACGCGCAAACAGCCTCCAACGCTTGAAGACAAGCCAATGGGGGGTCGCCTTTCATGCCCGTTCGTCGCTTTTTCGGTGCCGCCGCCGCATCCTTGCTGATGCTCGCGGGCCTGATGACCAGCACGCCGGCCGCGGCGCTTCAGTGCGTTCCCTTCGCCCGCGCCGAAACGGGCATCGAAATATACGGCAATGCCAAGACCTGGTGGGCGCAGGCAGCGGGCGACTACGACCGCGGCCAGGAACCCCGCGAAGGCGCGGTGATGGCCTTCGCCGGAACGCGCGGTATGCCGCTGGGCCATGTCGCGGTGGTCGAAAAGATCGTCGGCGATCGCGAAATCCTGATCAGCCATTCCAACTGGTCGCCGATCCACGGCCGTCGCGGCCAGATCGAACGCAACGTCCGCGTTGTCGATGTCAGCGACGCCGGCGACTGGAGCCTCGTGCGCGTCTGGTACGCCCCGATCGGCGACCTCGGCACCCGCACCAATCCGGTGCAGGGCTTCATCTACCCCAACGCCGGCGGTGACAATCCGCGGCCCGGCTATGACGAACCGGTGTGGGCGAAGAACGACTGGAAGCCCGGCAACGGCCTCGAACTGGTCGCGGCGTCGCTGGGCAATTAGGGCTTACGGATCAGGCTTCCTCGCCGCCTTCGGAATCCTCGCCTGCGGCATCCTCGAACCAGGCCTCGACCTCGCCCGACAGCTTGATCGTCATCGGCTGACCGAAACGGTCCTTCGACTTGCCTGCGGCGACACGAATCCAGCCTTCCGAGATCGAATATTCCTCGACGTCGGTGCGTTCCTTGCCCTTGAAACGAATGCCGATGCCGCGCTGCAGCACCTCCATGTCGAAATGGGGCGAGCGCGGGTTGGTCGACAGATGGTCGGGCGGCGTATCGGTCATGGGTTGATCTCCAAATCTCTGCTGCGCGGCTAGGCGAGCGGAGATCGCAAATCAAGCGTCGGTCGTGTCGTCGGCTCCGGCGCGGAGAAGCATCCGGCGAGCCGCGGGCGGCCCGATGTCGCCCAGCGCCTCCGCAGCCGGATAGAGGTCGCGTTCCTCGCGTACGATCCGCCCGGCCAGTTCCTCGATCATCCCGCGGCTGGCATCGCAAAAGCGGGGCCAGTCGGCAGCGACCCGCTCGGAGGACCAATCAGCGTCATATTCGGCGAAACGCAGGCCGATTCCGCCGACCTCTGCCGCGAACCGGCTCGCTAGCTCGGCCAGCGCCGGGTCGCCGCTTGCGGCGAGACGCGGATAGAGCGCCCAATCCTCGCATTTCAGATGACGGACCAGCGTGTCGCGCAGGCGTGCGCGCAGCGCCTCGATCTCATCATTGGGCGGTGGCTCGGGCGCCGCAACCAGAGCGCACATCGCCTTCCCCAGCATCGCCAGGTCGCTATGCTCGGCACGCAGCCGGCGCATTTCCGGTCCCATCTGCAATGGCGTTCCCGATGCGAGCGGCCCCTCGCCGCCGCCTATAGCGGCGCGGCCATGAAACTACCGTAAACGAAGCCGCCTGATTCCATCCGGCCGGGAACCCGGCGGCGCATCCGATCATTTGGACTCCGGACGACAGCGAAAGGACATAGGATGGCCGCGCGCGCCTATTGGAAGGGGCAGATCCGGCTCGCGCTGGTGTCGATCCCCGTTGAAATCTATCCCGCGACCCGGTCGGGCGCGAGCATCAGCTTCCGCCAGATTCACGAGCCGAGCGGCAAGCCGATCAAATATGAAAAGGTCGTTCCCGGCATCGGCCCGATCGACCGCGATGACATCGTCAAGGGTTACGAGCTGTCGAAGGGCAATTACGTCCTGCTCGACGAAGAGGAGATCGAGGCGGTCAAGCTGAAGAGCAAGCATACGCTCGAACTCGTCCAGTTCGTCGACAAGGGAGAGATCGACATCCTCTATTATGAGAAGCCCTATTACGTCGTCCCCGCCGACGAACTGGCCGAGGAGGCCTATATCGTCCTGCGCGAGGCGCTGAAGCGCACGCACAAGGTCGGACTCGGTCAGCTCGCGCTGCGCGGGCAGGAACAACTCGTGGCTTTGCGCCCCTGCGGCAAGGGCCTCGTCCTCGAAGTGCTGCGCTACGCCGACGAAGTGAACAGGGCGGCGGGCTATTTCCGCGACATTGGCACCACGAAGCCCGACGTCGACCTGCTCGACCTCGCCGAGACTCTGATCGACAAGAAGACCGGCACGTTCGACGCCGCGGACTATCACAATCATTATGTCGACGCGCTGAAGCGCGTGATCGCCAAGAAGGCGAAGGCCAAGGGCAAGCGCGTGCTGGAGGATGTCGAGGAACCCGCCGACATCGGCACCGGATCGAACGTCATCGACCTGATGGCGGCGCTCCGCGCGTCGGTCGAGGGCAAGAAGAAGCCCGCCACCGCGAAGAAGAAGCCCCCAGCGAAGAAGACGCCCGCAAGGAAGACGCCGGCCAGGAAGCGCGCGTGACGTGGCCAGCGCCGACCCCCTCGCCCAATATAGGAAGAAGCGCGATTTCAAGCTGACCCCCGAACCCGCGGGCGAGGTCGCGAAAGGCGAGAAACGTCAGACACGGCATCGCTTCATCGTCCAGAAGCATGACGCAACACGGCTCCATTACGATTTCCGGCTCGAAGCGGACGGCGTGCTCAAGAGCTGGGCGGTGACCAAGGGGCCGAGCGCCGACCCCGCCGACAAGCGCCTCGCGGTGCGGACCGAGGATCATCCGATGGCCTATGCCGATTTCGAGGGCGCGATCCCCAAAGGCGAATATGGCGGCGGCACGGTGATGCTGTGGGACCGCGGCACCTGGGCGCCGGTCGAAGACAAAAGCGCGAAGGACATCGAGAAGGGCCACCTGCATTTCACCCTCGACGGCGAGCGGATGAAAGGCGAATGGCTGCTCGTCCGCATGAAGCCGCGCCCCGGCGAAAAGCGCGAGAACTGGCTGCTGCGAAAGATCGACGACGCCTATGCCGGCGGCAGCGACGAACTGACCGGCCGCCACCTCACCAGCGTCCTCACGGGCCGCACCATGGCCGAGATCGCCGGCGACGCGGGCGGCGAACAGTCGCTGAAGGGCGCGAAGGGCGCCGCCTTTGCAAAGAAGATGAAGGCGGCCGCGACGCATAATGAAAAGATCGCCCGGACCGCCGCGCCGAAGGGCAAGCCGCCCAAATTCCGCCCGCTCCAGCTCGCGACCCTCGTCGATGCGGTACCCAGCGGCAACGACTGGTTCCACGAGATCAAATATGACGGCTACCGCGCGCTCGTCGCCGCGGCGGGGCGCGCGGTCGTCGTCTACACCCGCAGCGGCCTCGACTGGACCGACAAATTCGCGCCGCTCGCCGAACGCATCGCAGCGCTCGGCCTGCCTCCCTGCCTGATCGACGGCGAGATCGTGGCCTATGACGCGCGGGGCAATCCCGATTTCTCCGCGCTCCAGGCCGTGCTCAAGCGCGGTCACGGCGCGCAGGATGCGAAGACCGAGCTTCATTTCTTCGCCTTCGACCTGCTCGAACGGGACAGGAAATCGCTCGTCAAACTCGGCAATCTCGAACGCAAGGAGCGGCTGGAAGCGCTGCTGCGCGACGCCGCGCCGCCAATCGCCGTCGCCGACCATGTCATCGGCGCCGGCGAGCGCCTCTATGACGCGTTATGCGGCGCGGCGCAGGAGGGCATCATCTCGAAACGCGCCGACGCCGCCTATGTGGGTCGCCGCACGCGTAGCTGGGTGAAGGTCAAATGCACCCGCCGCCAGGAGTTCGTCCTGGTCGGCTGGAAGCCTTCGTCGGCGAAGGCGCGCCCCTTCGCCTCGCTACTCCTCGCCCAGCACGAGGACGGCGCGCTTGTCTACAAGGGCAATGTCGGCACCGGCTTCGACGCCGACACGATGGCGATGCTCGCAAGCAAGTTCGAGAGCCGTGCGCGCAAGACGGCCCCGCTCGCGGTCGAGCCGGCCGCGGCGCGCCATGTCCGCTGGCTGAAGCCCGACCTCGTCGCCGAAATCGCCTTTGCGGAATATACCGCCAGCGGCTCGGTCCGCCATGCAAGCTTCGTCGGCCTGCGCGCCGACAAGGAGGCCAGGAACGTGACTCCCGAAATCCGCGAGGCGGCTCCCGCACCCACTACCGACGTGGTGATCAGCAATCGCAGCCGCGTGATCTTTCCCGAAACCAAAGCGACCAAGGGCGACCTCACCGACTATTATGCCGCGGTCGCGCCGATCATGCTTCCGTACATGGCGCGACGCCCGGTCAGCCTCGTCCGCTGCCCGCAGGGGCGCGCCAAGCAATGCTTCTTCCAGAAGCATGATTCGGGCAGCTTCGGCGATCATGTCCACCATGTTCCGATCCGCGAGAAGGACGGCGGGGTCGAGGATTATCTCTATGTCGAGGATGCGAACGGCATCCTCGCCTGCGTCCAGATGGGCACGATCGAATTCCACGGCTGGGGCAGCCACGTCGACGCGGTCGAAAAGCCCGATCGCATGGTTTTCGACCTCGACCCCGACGAAGGGCTGAATTTCGCCGACGTCAAGAAGGCGGCCGCCGACCTGAGGCGCCAACTCGCCGATATCGGGCTCGTCAGCTTCGCGATGCTCTCGGGCGGCAAGGGCGTGCACATCGTCGTGCCGCTCGATCCCGGTCACGACTGGGACGCGCACAAGGATTTCTCCAAACGCTTCGCCGAGGCGCTGAGCATCGCCGAACCCGACCGCTTCACCGCGACGATGAGCAAGGCGAAGCGCAAGGGCAAGATCTTCATCGACTGGCTACGCAACCAGCGCGGCAGCACCGCGATCATGCCCTACTCCGCGCGCGCCCGGAAAGGCGCGCCCGTTGCCACGCCGACCGGCTGGGATGCGCTCGCCGACATCGACAGCCCCGGTCACTGGACGATCGCCGACGCCGATGACCTCCTGGACCGCGCCGCGAGCGCCGAACTCAGGGGTTGGGGTTTCGCGAACCAGACGCTGCCCGATTTCTAGAGTCGAAGGCACGCCTCATCGCCGCGTGGCGAACCTCATCCATTATCCCCTCTATCAATACCAATAAAGAACCAATAAAAACCGAAGCTTCGCACCCTCGCCGAAGAGGGCGCGGAAAATCTCTTGACGCGCGCCGCAGAAATTATATTTTTCTCACGTAAATCAGCCAAATATAAATAGTGCGACAAAAAGGGAGAGCGACATGACCAATACAATACGTATGATGGCGTCGGCGAGCGCCTTCACCATGCTCCTGGCGGCGGTCCCCGCGCAGGCCCAGGATGGGCCGACAGCGCCAGAGGCCGACAGCGCCGATTCCGAAATCGTCGTCACCGGCATTCGCGGTGCGCTCCGTCAGTCGATCGAGGCCAAGCGCGATTCGGATGTGATCGCCGACGTCATCAGCGCGGAAGATATCGGCAAATTTCCCGACAAGAATGTCGCCGAGGCGCTTCAGCGCGTACCCGGCATCGTCGTCAATCGCGAGTTCGGCGAGGGCGAGCGCGTGTCGCTGCGCGGCACCGCGCCCAACCTGACCAAGACGCTGGTCAACGGCCACGCAATCGCGACCGCCGACTGGTTCATCCTCGACCAGCTCGATTCGACCCGCAGCTTCAACTATCTGACCCTGCCCGCCGAGATCGTCGGCCGGATCGAGGTGTACAAGAGCCCGCAGGCGGATGTCGAGGAAGGCGGCGTCGGCGGGACGATCAACGTCCATACGCGCAACCCGCTCGACCTCGATCCCTTCTCCCTCTCCGCGTCAGCCCAGCTCGTCTACGCCGACCGCGCCGACGCCGTCGATCCCCAGCTTTCGGGCATGGTGAGCTGGAAGAATGCGGCCGAGACCTTCGGTATCCTGATCGGCGGCATTTATCAGAAGCGCCAGACGCGCCGCGACGGCATCGAGGTGCTCGGTTATTCGACCCCCGGCGGCGCGGCGGGCACCAATGGGGTGCCGACGCTGATCGGCTCGCCGCTCTTCACCCAGGAACGCGAGCGCTACGGCGCCAATATCGGCCTCCAGTTCCGGCCGAGCGACGCGATCGAGATCAACGTCACCGGCCTCTATTCCCGGTTCAACGCCGACAATTTCAACCAGAACTATCTCGCCTGGCCCGATCGCGCGCTTGGCGATGGCGGCGCGCTGACCGATGCGACGGTGGTCGACGACACAGTCGTCGCGGGGACCGTCACCTCGCTGCCGGGCAGCCGGGCGGTGGTCTATGACGCGATCGCGCGCGAGGCCTATGCCGAGACGATGGCCGGCGATTTCGACCTGACCTGGCACAGCGGCGACAACAGCTTCCTGCACGTCAAGGCGGGCTGGACGCGCGCCAACGGCGACACCGTCAACGAATATTTCCTCGAAACCGCGGCGCCGGGCTCGTTCAGCTATGACTTGCGCGGCCGCGCGCCGCAGGTTTCCTTCACCAGCCCCGACCCGACCTCGCCCGCCGGCATGCTCATCGACTTCGCGCGCCTGCCGACGGTGCAGAGCGATGACGAAGAGAAATATGCCTATCTCGATTATCAGCACGGCGTCGAATGGGGCCCGGTGCAGGCGCTGAAGTTCGGTGTCAAATATACCGATCACGACCGCGGGTCGCTGTGGATGAGCACCGACGGGGGCGCCTTTCTGCCGCTCGCCTGCGGCGCGGCGCCCTGCACCGCCGCTGATTTCGTGGGCGGGACGACGCCTGATGATTTCCTCGACAATATCGCCCAGCCGGACACGCTGACCGATTATTGGACGGTCGATCGCGCCGCGCTCGAATCGATCTTCCGCGCCCAGCCGGCCGCAAACCGCACCCGCTATGTAGTTCCGGGCTCGACCTTCCAGGTCAACGAAAAGACCTATGGCGGCTATGCGATGGCCAAGCTGGGCGGCCAGGGCTGGGACGCCAATGTCGGCGTCCGCGTGATCCGCACCGAACAGACCGCCTCGGGCAATATTCTCGGCGGTCCGGCCCCGACCAACGAAAGCCCCTTCGGCGACTATACGCCGCTGACGGTCAAGTCGGCCTATACCGACGTGCTGCCCAGCGTGAACCTGCGCGTCAACGTGACCGATGATCTGGTCGCCCGCTTCGCCGCCGGACGGACGGTCGCGCGCGCCAATTTCGCGCAGATCGCCCCGGGCATCAACCTCAACGGCACCACGCTGACCGCGACCGGCGGCAACCCCGATCTGCAGCCCTTTCGCGCCAATCAATATGATATGTCGATCGAATGGTATCCCGACCGCGAGACGATCGTCGCGCTCGCGCTCTATTACAAGGACATCATCTCCTACGTCGTCAACGGCAGCACGACCGAGGTCTTCCCCGGCCAGTTCCTGCCCGGCACGCAGCCCGCAAGCTGCACTCCGACGGGCGAAACCGGCCTTTACGACTGCCCCTATGTCGTCAACCGGCCGGTCAACGGCCCCGGCGGTACCAACAAGGGCATCGAATTGCAGGTCTCGCGGCCGATCTGGGGCGGGTTCGGCATCCTCGCCAACTACACCTATTCGAATGCCAAGGCCGACAATGGCGACCCCATCCCCGGCAATTCGAAGCATGCGCTCAACCTGACCGGCTTCTATGAGGACGATCTGCTCAGCGCGCGACTGTCCTATAATTACCGGTCGAAATTCTTCATCAACATCGACCGCGCGGCATCGCTCAACCAGGCCGCGACCGAATCGCTCGACGCGTCGTTCAGCGTCCAGCTCACCGACAATATCGCGCTGACCGCGGATGCCATCAATCTGACCAACGAAAAGATCGTACAATATTCGGGCACGACGACCCGCCCGCGCGCGATCTACGACAATGGCCGCCAATTCTACGTCGGAGCCCGCCTCCGCTTCTGATGCACCGTCGTTCCGAGTCGCCCCGTGGGCGATCCGGAGCGACCGCCTTTCCTATCCGACGAACGCACGCTCGATGACGAAGTCGCCCGGCGCCGCGTTCGATCCTTCGCGAAAACCTAGCGCCTGAAGGCGCGCCTGCAGATCGCGGATCATCGCCATGCTGCCGCACAGCATGATGCGGTCGCTCGCCGGGTCGAAATACGCAGGGCCGGTCAGCGGGCGGGCAAAGAGACGCCCGTCGTCGATCAGCGCGTCGATCCGCCCCTCGGTGCGGAACGCCTCGCGCGTCACCGTCGGCAGATAGTGGAACTGCAGCAGCGCCTGGTCCTGGACCAGCGGATCGCCGGCAAGCTGGCTTTCCAGTTCCTCGCGCCAGGCGAGATCGCCGACCTGCCGCACGCAATGGACGAGCACGATCTCGTTGAAGCGCTCATAGATGTCGGGATCGCGAGCGAGGCTCAGGAAGGGCGCGAGCCCCGTGCCCGTCGAGAGCAGGAACAAGCGCCGGCCGGGCAGCAGCGCGTCAGCGACCAGCGTCCCCGTCGGCTTGCGCCCGAGATAGAGGGGGTCGCCGGGAGCGATTCCCTGCAGCCGTGAGGTCAGCGGGCCGTCGGGCACCTTGATCGAGAGGAATTCCAACTCGTCAGCATAGGCGGGGCTGGCGATCGAATAGGCGCGCAGCAGCGGCCGCCCCTCGCCGGGCAGGCCGATCATCACGAACTCGCCCGACCGGAAACGGAAGCTCGGCGGACGGGTGATCGCGAAGCTGAACAGATGGTCGTTCCAGTGCCGCACCCGCAGCACCGTCTCGACAGTCAGCGAGGCGGACGGGGCAAGTTTCGAGGCGGCGGCGATGCGATCGCTCATAGGGTATTTCCTGACAATCTGGAGGAGAGAGGAGCAAGGCCGGACAAATCATATCCGGCGACGTCGAGGTGCGCGGCGGCGGCGGTGAGCGCGGCGAGGATGGGACCGGCGGCGCCGTCCGCGACCACCAGCGCGAGCGTCGCGCGGGCGCCCGCCGCATCGCCGCCACCCACCGCGCGCCACAGGCCGAGCAGCACTGCCTCGTCCTCACCGACGCGTGGGCAGGCCATGGACTTCAGCACCAGCGGCGTCCGCGCGTCGCTCGCGAGCAGCGCCAGCGCGACGTGGAAATCGGGCAGTGCGGACACCGCGCCGAGCCCCGCGAAGCCGCGATGCAGCGCCTGCGGCGGACAGCGGCCGCGCGCGGCCGTCAGCGTCCAGCCGCGCATCGCCCAGAGCAGGAAGCGTCCGCCGTCGCACAGGCTTTCCACCGGGCGATCGACGAAAGCATACATGATCTTCTCCTGCGGGCGGGGTGCGGTCAAGACGCCGCGCGTCAGCCCCTTACATTCTATTGCGATTCATTTGCAATTATAGATTGACTTGCTAAGAGGAAAAGGACGCTTCACCGAAAGACGAAGAAGCGAGGGAGCAGGACATGGTGGACGCGGCCGATATCGACAGCATCGCGGCGCTTGAGGCGGCGATCGGCAAGACGCCGCCCGCCGTGAACCTGAAGGTCATCGACCATGCCGACACCGGCGCCCGCCGCTGGCTGGCCGCCGCGCCGCTGCTGTTCGCCGGGGTCGGCGATGCGGACGCGCTGACGGTGACGCTGGCGGGCGGCGCGCCGGGTTTCGCGCGCGCCGATCCCGCCACGCTGTCGATCCCGTGCGCGGCATTCGACGATCCCGATCTGCTGGAGCCGGGGCGCCCCTTCGCCTCGCTCCTCCTGATCCCGGGCATCGGCGAGACATTGCGCATCAACGGCCGTGTCGAGGCAATGACAGGCGGCGAGGCCCATATCGCCATCGCCGACTGCTATGCTCATTGCGCGAAGGCGCTGATCCGTTCCGCCTTCTGGCAGGCGGAGCCAGGCGCCGCGCCCGCCGGCGATGCCGCCGCCTTCGCCGCCGCGACCCGCTTCATGGCACTCGCGACCGTCGATCCGCACGGGGCCGCCGACATCAGTCCCAAAGGCGATCCCGCGGGGTCGATGGTGCGGCTCGACGCGGCGGGCGACCTCTGGTTCGCCGAGCGGCCGGGCAACCGCCGCGCCGACGGCCTGCGCAACATCGTCGCCCAGCCGCGTATCGCGGCGGCCCTGCTCGTCCCCGGCACCGACGAGATTTTGCTGATTCGCGGCCGCGCACGCGCCACGACCGATGCGGCGGCGCGCGCCGCCTTCGCCGTGCAGGACAAGACGCCGCTGCTCGCGACCCATGTCACCGATCTCGCGGTCGAGCGCCGCGCCAGCCCCGCCCTCGCCCGCGCGCGACTCTGGCCCGCCGCCCCCGCGCCGGCGGACATCCGCCCGGCGAAGATCTTCGCCGACCATGTCCGCCTCAACAAGAACAAGGGGCTCGCCGCCCGCGTCGCCGACGCGCTCGTGTCGGTCCCCGGCCTGATGCAGAAGGGGCTCGACAAGGATTACAACGACAATCTCTACTAACGGCGCGCTCCGCCGGCCGCCCTATGCCGCGTCCTTCTTTCGTGCCGCCTTCTTACGCTCATGCGGGTCGAGGATCGCCTTCCTCAGACGGATGTTCGCCGGCGTGACCTCGACCATCTCGTCGTCGTCGATATAGGCGATCGCCTGTTCCAGCGTCATGCGCCGCGGCGGGGTCAGGCGGATCGCATCGTCCTTGCCTGTCGAGCGGAAGTTGGTGAGCTGCTTCGACTTCATCGGGTTGACCTCGAGGTCGTCGGGCTTCGCATTCTCGCCGATGATCATCCCCTCATAGAGCGCCTCGCCGGGCGAGACGAAGAGAATGCCGCGTTCTTCGAGTGGGCCGAGCGCATAAGCAACAGCCTCGCCCGCGCCGTTCGAGATCAGGACGCCATTCTTGCGGCCCTCGATGCTGCCCTTGTAAGGGCCGTATTTCTCGAACAAGCGGTTCATGATGCCGGTGCCGCGGGTGTCGGACAGGAATTCGCCGTGATAGCCGATCAGGCCGCGCGACGGGCCGCTGAAGGTGATGCGCGTCTTGCCGCCGCCCGACGGGCGCATGTCGGTCAGCTCGGCCTTGCGGATCTGCATTTTCTCGACGACCGTGCCCGAATGCTCGTCGTCGACGTCGATGACGACGGTTTCATAGGGTTCGGTGCGCGCGCCGCTCTCGTCCTCGCGATAGAGGACACGGGGGCGGCTGATGCCGAGTTCGAAACCCTCGCGGCGCATCGTCTCGATCAGCACGCCGAGCTGAAGCTCGCCGCGCCCCGCGACCTCGAAACTGTCCTTGTCGGCGCTTTCGGTGATGCGGATCGCAACGTTGGTCTCCGCCTCACGCAGCAGCCGGTCGCGGATCATGCGGCTCGTGACCTTGCTGCCCTCGCGGCCCGCCATCGGCGAATCATTGACCGCGAAGCGCATCGACAGCGTTGGCGGATCGATCGGCTGCGCGGCGATCGGCTCGCTCACGCTCGGGTCGGCGATGGTGTTGGCGACGGTCGCGTTGGTCAGCCCCGCGATCGCGACGATGTCGCCCGCGCGCGCTTCGTCGACCGGCACCCGGTCGAGCCCGCGAAACGCGAGCAGCTTCGAGGCGCGACCGGTCTCGATCACCTTGCCATCCGCGTCAAGCGCATGGATCGGCTGGTTGACCTTGACGGTTCCCGACTGGACGCGGCCGGTGAGCACGCGGCCGATGAAATTGTCGCGGTCGAGCAGCGTCGCGAGGAAACTGAACGGGCCATCGGGGTCGAGCCCCGGCGCGGGAACATGCCCCACGATCGTTTCGAACAGCGGCTTGAAGTCGCCGTCACGTGCGTCGGGGTCCGGCGAGGCGAAACCTGAGCGGCCCGAGGCATAGAGGATCGGGAAATCGAGTTGCTCGTCGCTCGCATCGAGCGTCAGGAACAATTCGAACACCTCGTCGAGCACTTCGGCCGGGCGCGCGTCGCTGCGGTCGATCTTGTTGACAACGACGATCGGACGCAGGCCGAGCGCCAGCGCCTTGCCGGTGACGAACTTGGTCTGCGGCATCGGGCCCTCGGCGGCATCGACGAGCAGGATGACGCCGTCGACCATCGACAGGATGCGCTCGACCTCGCCGCCGAAGTCGGCGTGACCCGGCGTGTCGACGATGTTGATCCGCGTCGTGTCCGCACCCTCGCCCCATTCGACCGAGGTGCATTTGGCGAGGATGGTGATCCCGCGTTCCTTTTCGAGATCGCCCGAATCCATCGCGCGTTCCTCGACGCGCTGATTGTCACGGAAGGTTCCCGACTGGCGAAAAAGCTGGTCGACAAGGGTTGTCTTGCCATGATCGACGTGCGCGATAATGGCGATATTACGCAATGACATCTGGAATACCTTAACGGGGGTATGGCGGCGCTGCGCCGCACTTCGGCGGCGCGCCTAGCGAATTTGCTGCTGCGGCGCAACAAAATTGCCAAAGCCCGGCATCGCGACCAGCCGTTCCACCGCCTGCGCCGCCGACCGGGCCGCGCGGACGAGATTCGCGTGGAAATCGCGGCTGCTGCCTTCGTCCGCCGTGTCCGTGACGGCCTTGATCGCCGCCCATGGCTTGCCGAGCCGCATCGCGGCCTGCGCCACCGCCGCGACCTCCATGTCGACGAGCGTCGCGCCCAGACCGCGCACCAGCCCCGCCGCCACATCGGGGCAGGCGATGAAGCTGTCGCCGCTCGCGATCCGCGCGTGCGGCAGGCCGGTTCCGGGATCGGCCATGGCGCAGAAATGCGCTTCGCCCACCTCGCCGACCGGCCAATCGCCGGCGCGATAGCGGTCGAATCGGTCGGGCCGGACCGTTCCGTAATCATGCTGCACCGCCTCTGCGAGCCAATAGGCGCGTCCGGCCTCCGCATCGAGCGCGCCGCACGTCCCGCTCATCAGCAACAGGTCGGCATCGGTCCCGAGCATCCCGGCCGCGAGCGCCGCATGAACCTTGCCCAGCCCGCAGGTCGCGACGGTGAGCGCATGACCGTGCGCGGCAAGGCGGCGAACGGCGAAAATTCCGTCTTCGCGCGTGCCGGCATCGGGAAACAGCGCGTCGGCCTCTTCGGGCAACGCGGCAAGGATGAGGATATGCGCCATCGCGCCTCTCTAGCGGCACGAGCGCCGATCACCAGCGGATTAGCGGATGCATCGCCGCCATGGTGCTGCCGGCTATCCTCGTCTATCATGGATCGCGACCTATCGGGCCCGCAGCGGGTGTGGTGCTTGAACAACACAGGCCCGCATGCCATATAGGCGGGCGGCACGGGGTTGGAAGGAACCGGAATGAGCGAAGAAAGTGCGACGGCGACCGCGACCGACGAGCTGAAGCTGACCCCTCCCGAACCGCTGCCCCCCGTCGCGCCCGAAAAGGCCGCCGGGCTGGTGCCGCTGTCCACCGAGCAGAAATCGAAGCTGGAGGAGCGCGTCGACAGCTTCATCGACGATCTCGTCGCGCAGGACGAGAATTCGCCCGAATTCGGCAAGCGCATCGACCAGATCACCAACATGGGCCGCAAGGAGATGCTGGAGGCGGCGAGCCATTCGAACCGCTTTCTCGACCGTCCGATCAAGGCGATGGATCGCGACACCGACATCGGCCAGAATCTGATCGAGCTGCGCGGCACCGTCGAACGGCTCGATCCGTCGGCGAACGGCAAATTGCTGTCGAAGCGCGGTTTCCTCGACAAGATTTTCGGCAGCAAGATCACCAATTATTTCGCGCAATACCGTAGCGCCCAGACGCATATCTCGGGCATTCTGACCGCGCTCGCCAATGGCAAGGACGAGCTCTTGATGGACAATGCCGCGATCGACGTCGAGCGCCGCCGGATGTGGGAATCGATGGGCAAGCTCGAGCAGATGGTCCACATCGCGAATACGCTCGACCAACGGCTCGAGGCGAAGGCGACCGAACTCGACGGCACCGACCCCGCCAAGGCGAAGATCATCCGCGAGAATGCGCTTTTCTATGCCCGCCAGCGCACGCAGGACCTGCTGACGCAGATGGCGGTGACGGTGCAGGGCTATCTCGCGCTCGACCTGGTCAAGAAGAACAATGTCGAGCTGGTGAAGGGCGTCGACCGCGCGTCCACGACCACCGTCGGAGCGCTCAAGACCGCGATCACCGTCGCGCAGGCGATGACCAACCAGAAACTGGTCCTCGAACAGATCACCGCGCTCAACACCACGACCGCGAACATCATCGACGGCACGTCGAAGATGCTGAAGGACAATACCGCGCGCATCCACGAGCAGGCGGCGTCGAGCACGATCCCGATGGAAACGCTCTCCCGCGCGTTCCAGAACATCTACGACACGATGGACGCGATCGACACCTTCAAGCTGAAGGCGCTCGATACGATGAAGACCACCGTCACCGCGCTGGAGGGCGAGGTCGCCAAGTCGAAGGGCTATATCGCGCGCGCCGAGGGCGCGAGCCAGGCGCAGGCGAGCGTCGGCGGCGCCGACAGCCCGCTCGCCGCGCTGGAGGCGTGAGGGCGCGATGACGATGAGCGAGGTCGATCGCACCGTCCTGGCGGGCAACGCCGCGATCGAACGGTCGCGCGAGCGTCGCCGGCCGATCGGGACAAAGAGCCTAGCGCTGCGCCGCCAGCACCTGTTTCGCAAGATCGGCCGCATGTTCATGGCTGGCGGCGCGGTGCTGATCGCCGCGGCGCTGTTCGGCATGCTGATCCAGCCGCTCGGTTTCGCGGGGGTGATGGCGGTCACGCTGCTGCTGATCGGCGTCGCCATCCTGTTCGGCAAATGGCCGCCCTTCCCCGAGCCGCACCAGCAGGATTTGCCCAAAGCCGACCTCAAGCAGCTCGCGGGCCGCACCGAAATCTGGCTCGAGGCGCAGCGCCCGGCACTTCCCGCCCCCGCGCGCCAGCTCGTCGACGGCATCGGCGTCCAGCTCGACCTGCTCGCACCGCAATTGCAGACGCTCGACTCCGCGACGCCTGCTGCGGCGAACATCCGCAAGCTGGTCGGCGAGGACCTGCCCGAACTCGTCGCCGGCTATCAGCGCATCCCCGCCGGACTGCGCGGCGAGGCGCACGCCGGCCGCACCCCCGACGAGACGCTGGTCGGCGGCCTCAGGATGCTTGAGCGGGAGATCGGCGATGCCGCCCGCAATCTCGCGTCGGGCGAGATCGACAAGCTCGCTGTGCGCGAACGCTATCTCCAGCTCAAATATGAGGGCTTGGAAAGCGACGACGGGGGCGGCAAACCCCCGCTCGCCTGATCAGGCCTGACGCCAGCGCTGCGTTCCGAACCAGAGCAGCAGGACGAGCAGCATCGGCGGCGCGAGGCCCCACCGCGCCGGACCGGCGAGCGGCGCGAGCAGCGGCGTCGCCGACAGAAGCCACAGCGCCGCCAGCAGCGCGGCGATCGCCAGCGCCTCGAACGCGAAGCTCCGCCAGAAGCGCCGGCGCGCGCGCGCATAGGCGGCCTCGGCGTCAATCGTTCGCTCGACCGCGGCCAGAAAGCCCCGGTCGCCCGCCCGAGTCGGCGGCGCCAGCAGCGCCGCCAGCGCGGCGTCGATGTCCGAGTGATCGGCTTCGGTCATGGCTCCGCTCCTTCGGTGATCAGTGTCCGCGCTTTCGCCCGCCCGCGCAAGACCAGCGACTTGAGCGTGCCGAGCGGGAGACCCATGATCTCGGCCGCCTCGCCGTGCGACCAGCCGTGACCGAAGCACAGGGTGAGCGCGGCACGCTCCTGCGGAGACAGGCCGGCGAGCAGCCGATTCGCGTCGATCGCGGCGTCGCTGCGACTATGCGGCGCGTCGGACGCAGGCGCCTCGTCCCGCTCCGCCAGCCCTTCGCGCCGCCGCGTGGTGCGCCGCTGGTCGAGGAAGATCCGCCAGCCGATCCCCATGACCCAGGCGGCATAGCTGCCCTGTCCCCGGTAGTCGCCGGCGCGCTGCCAGGCGCGGACGAAGGCCTCCTGCGCCAGATCGTCGGCATCGCTGCCCGCGACCCGCGCCAGAAAGGCGCGCAGCCGCCCCTCGTGCCGCAGCACGAGGAGCTGGAAGGCGCCGCGGTCGCCCGCCGCGACCCGCGCGTTGAGGGCGCTGTCCTCCTCGTCACGCAGCGGGGCGCTCCCCCGCTGCCTCGGCGCGCGCCCAGCGTCGGCGCAGCAGCAGCGCAAGGCCGACGAAGGCGGGAAAGAGCGCGGCGCCGGCGGACAGGCGGATCATCTGCTCATGCCCCTGGATCACACCGAACCCCGCCATCGCGAGGCCGATGGCGAGCAGCACCAGGCCGCCCCGGTCGTCGCCCGGCCCGTCGGCCCCCATCCGGTCGCCGCCGGGCCAGCCGAGATGTTCATAGGGCTTGTTGAGCTTGTCGATCATCGCGCCGACCATGTCCGACTTCGCCTCGATCGCGCGGCGGATCGAGCGATGCAGCATCCAGGCGTGGAGCAGCCGCGCGAACAGGAAGAATCCGACGACGAACAGCGCCACCATCGTGATATTCTCGAGCAGTCGGAAAAAGCCGTCGCTGACCGCAACCAGCTCAGTGGTCGGCGGCGGCGCGGGGACATAGGCGGCGATGTCGCGCGGGTCGATGTAGGCGGCCACGTCGGCGGCGCTGACCGGTGGCGCCGCTGCGGCGGCTTCGGGGGCGGGCACGGCCGTGGCGGCGGCCGTTGCGGCAAACAGGCTCATCATGCGCATTCTCCTTCACACCGCGCGCGGCATGGGTGAAATCACAGGCGGCGGCTTCCGGCAAGGGTATGGCACGCCTGCATCGGGGAGCAGGGCGATGGCCATGCGGAAGCCGCCGCCAGGACCGGCACAGCCGCCGGTCATGATCTGGACGGCGCGAGCGGCGCGGTTGGATGCACGGCGCGAAAAATTTTTCGAATCGCCCCCTTCAGGGCAATTCGCGCCACGCGCCCGGCGCCAGCCCCTCCAGCGTCCAGACGCCGATCCGCCAGCGCACCAGGCGTAGCGTCGGATACCCGACTGCCGCGGTCATCCGCCGCACCTGCCGATTGCGCCCCTCACGGATCGTCAGGCGCAGCCAGTAAACCGGAACGCTCTTGCGGAAACGCACCGGCGGGTCGCGCGGCCAGAGCGGCGGCGGGTCGATCCGTCGGACCTCGGCCGGGCGCGTCGGGCCGTCGCGGAGCAGCACGCCCGCGCGCAGGGCATCGAGGCTCGCGGCGTCGGGCTCGCCCTCCACCTGCACCAGATAGGTCTTGGGCATCTTGTGGCGCGGCGCGGCGATGCGCGCTTGCAGCCGCCCGTCGTCGGTCAGGATCAGCAGCCCCTCGCTGTCGCGGTCTAGCCGGCCCGCCGGATAGACATGGGGCACCGGCACATAGTCCGACAGCGTCGCGCGCGCCGCATCGGTGCCGCGGTCGGTGAACTGCGACAGCACGCCATAGGGCTTGTTGAAGAGAATGACGCGGCTCACCGACGCTCTGCTTTTCCCACCGATCCGATCCCGCCGCCATAGCGCCGCGCCGTCCCCATCGCCTAGCGCCGATTTGCCGGGCGGGAGCGTTCGGGGTTCTCGTGCGTAGTATCGTCAGATCACGGATTCGGGAGGATCGCATGGCCATCGAATGCACTGCCTATCGCGACGACAAGGGAGGGCTGCATTCCACCCCGGAAAAGGCGACGTTGGCCGATCTCGCCACCGTCCTCGGTCGCGTGGGCGAGGAAGGCGGCATGACCGCCGGCGTGGCAAAGCTGCTGCTCGACAAGCGCGAGGAGATCGAGCGCGTCTTCGCCGAACACGACAAGATGGTCGCCGCCGCCGAAGCCGCGCCCGAGAGCGGCGACGTCGTCCCGATCAAGGATGCGCGCTAGGCTGGGCCGTCACCCGATATCGCCCCCGACCCAGACGGGCGGGGTGCGCCGGTGCCATTCGACCGCGGCTTCGAGCTGATAGGCGAGCGCGAGCAGCAGCGCCTCGCCGCCAGGGCGGGTCGCGAACTGAATGCCTACCGGAAGGCCGTTGTCGCTGAAGCCCATCGGCAGGCTGATCGACGGGGTCCCAGCGAAATTGTCGATCCAGCAATAGCCGGCATAGTCTATGAGCGGGTCGCGCTGGTCGGACCAGGCGACGTCAGGGCCGAAGACGCCGATGCGCGGGATTTCTGCGCCGAGCGTCGGCGTCATCCAGATGTCGATCCGGTCCAGCCGGTCAAGATAGGCGGCCACCACCGCCTCCATCGTCGACCAGGCCGCGGCGAAGCGGTCGTCGCTGATCGCCTCTCCCGCCGCGATCAGGGTCACCGAGCGGTGCTCGAGATCCTCCGCCCGGACGCTGATGCCGATCTGCTGCGACAGCAGGCCCAGGCGGCGGGTGAAGACGCCTTCGGTGATGTCGCTGAGCCGGGCGACCGCCGCGGGACCGTCGAACGGCAGCGCCGCGTCGGACACGTCGTGCCCCAGCCGGTCGAGCAGCGCGACGCTGTCCGCGAAGACGCGCTGGACGCTCGCGTCGGGCCCGTCGCCCGTCCGCATGATCCGGCTATAGGCATGGATGCGCAGGCGGCGGTCGACCGGATCGGTCACCAGCGGGATCGGCGGCAGGCAGTCGGGATCGCGCGTCTGCGTCGCCGCCAGCCAGGCGGCAGTGTCGCGGACCGTCCGGCTGACGCAGCCGTTCACGGTCAGGTCGGCGATCGTCCGGAAAGCCTCTTCACCCGCATTGCGACGACGCGACGGCTTCAGGCCGACCAGGCCGCAGGGCGCGGCACCGTGGCGGATCGAGCCCAGGCCGTCGCTGGCGTGCGCGACCGGGACGACGCCCGCTGCAACCGCGGCCGACCCGCCACCCGACGAGCCACCAGGCGTATAGGCGAGGTTCCACGGATTGCGGGTCGGGCCGAGCAGCGGCGATTCGGTGACGGCGTTCAGGCCCAGTTCGGGCATTGACGACCGCGCGATCGAGATCGGCCCGGCGTTGGCGATGGCACGGGCATAGGGCGCGTCGTCGGGCGGGATGAAACCCTTGAGCGCCGCCGACCCGAAGCTGGCCGGAATGCCCTTTTCGGGCAGCATGTCCTTGATCAGCGTCGGGATTCCGGCGAGCGGGCCTGAACGCGGCGCCGTCGCCTGCGCACGGGCGCGCTCGAACGTCGGCCACGCGATGAAGTTCAGCTCGGGATTCACCGCCTCGGCGCGCGCAATCGCCTGGTCGATCAGCGCCGCGGGCGTCACCCGCCCCGCCGCGAGCACCTCGCGCATCGCGGTCATGTCCATCGCGGTCGCGCCGGCCGATACCGTCATCGTCATGGTGTCTCCTCGGAATAATGCGGGCGGATGGCCCGAAGGGTAGCGGCATAGGGTTTCGGCGCGAGTCCGATCAGCACCGCCGACGCGATCAGCGAGGGCAGGCTGACGATGGTGATCGCCAGCAACATGCCGCGCGGCCCCGCGATCAGGCCCGAGATCGCGCCGATCGCCAGTGGCGACGCCGCCAGCGCCAGCGCGTTGACGATGCCGAGCAGCGCCAGAACGCGCGAGCGCAACGCGGGCGGCGCCAGGCTTTGCAGCACGCCGGGCATCAGCGAAGAGGCAGCGACGCCGAGTGCGCCCTGGAACGCCGCGATGCAATAGGCCTGGAACGGCGATGTCGTGAGCGGCAGCAGCGCCGCCGGCAGCGGCGTCAGCGCGACGAAGATCCGCGCCGCCCGCACCGGTTCGAGCGCGTCGCCGCGGCCGCGGAGCTTCAGCAGCGCGGGCGCCATCACGACCCCGATCAGCGTCGCGACGGTGATCGCGGTGCCCAGCCCGACGCCCACCGTCGTCGGATCGATTCCGAAGGCCCGCGGCAAGGCGAGCGGAAACCACATCATTCCCGAATTCATTGCCACCGCCATAGCGAAGATCGAACCGAAGACGCATAGCAGGGTGGCCCGATTCGCGCGGGCATAGGGCAGGAAATCGCGCGGCGCGTGCTCGTCGACCGCCGCCGTCCGCACCGCGCCGCCGCCGCTTTTCGTCAGCGGCATGGTCAGGACGAGCAGGAAGAAGAGCGGGCCCGGAACGGCGATCGCCAGCATCGCGAGCTGCCACGGATCGAAGCCGGCGAGCCACGACGGAAAGGCGTGATGCGCCTCCGCCAGTCCTTGCAGCATCGCGCCACCGAGCGCCATGCCGAGCCCCGCGCCGAGCAGCGACCCGCCATAGAAGATGAAATTCGCGCTGTTCCGCTGCCGTTCGGAAAACAGGTCGGGGATCAGCGCGAAGACGATCGGCGCCAGCCCCGCCTCGCCGATCGCGATGCCGATCGTCGCCGCGAACAGGCCGCCGAAACTCTGCTGAAAGGCGAAGAGCCCGGTCGCCAGCGACCAGCAGGCGACGCCAAGGGCAAGGATCAGGCGGCGTCCATACCGGTCGGCGAGCCAGCCCATCGGATAGCTCGCGACGCTCGCGAACACCGCCATGCCGAGTCCCTGCAACATGCCGAGCTGCAGGTCGGTGAAGCCGAGCGAGGTCTGGAGCGCCGGCGCCACGAGGCTGAGCATCTGGCGGACGACGAAAGCGAAGAGCGTCGTCATCAACAGAACGCCGAGGCCGTACCAGGCCCAGATGGCCGCCCCGCGCGATTCGTCTGCCGTATCCGCCATGGCGGCGGGACGGGAGGGCGGTTTTCCTCCAACGGCGCCGGCCTCGCTCTGCATTCCCTCTCTCCCGACCTCGATCGCACGGACGTGCCGGCGTCGTCTCATTGATCAATAATAAACAAGTTGACTTTATTGTAAAGTGAGCAGATCATCGGCTGCGACAAAGGATGATCGGGAGTCGGCGCCGGACGAGCGTGCCCCGTTCCGCACCATGGGAGCAGGTCGATGCAATTTTCGGTTCGCGCGTCGCTCGAGCAATTCACCCTCGCCCATCCCTCGGGCGAGGGGCAGGTCCGGATCAGCGTCGCGGCCCCGGCGGTCGAGGCGCCCGCCGCCGGCGTGCCCGTCCTCTATGTCGTCGACGGCGACATGCTGTTCGGCCTCGCGGCGGAGATCGCGCGCGCGGTGTCGAGCGTAGCGGGCTTTCCCGCCCATTATGTCGTCGGTATCGGCTATGACGCCGCCTATGCCGATTTCCTGAAGCGGCGCACCGCGGACCTGACGCCGCCGATCGGGGCGGAAGCGCTCGCGAGCCTCGGCGGCCTCGCCGCGGCGATCGGCGGCGAGCAGAGCGGCGGCGCCGACGCCTTCCTGGCCTTCCTCGCCGAAACGCTGCAGCCCGAGATCGCGGCGCGCTATCCGCAGACCGCGGGCGGTGACCGCATCCTGTTCGGTCATTCGCTCGGCGGCCTGTTCGCCGCCCACGCGCTGCTGACGCGGCCCGACAGCTTCTCGGCCTTCATCGTCGGCAGCCCGTCGCTGTGGTGGAACGGCTTCGCGATCCTCGAAGAACTGCCCGCCTTCCGGGACAGGCTCGCCGCGCTGTCACGCCAGCCGCGGGTGTTCGTCGACGTCGGCGCAAGGGAGCAGGAACTGCCCACCAGCGTGCCCGAGGGCATCGGCGTGACGCTGGCGGAAGCGCAAGCACAGATCCGCGCCTCGCGCATGGTCGACGCCGCGCGGGAATTCGCCGACGCGCTGCGCGACGCGGGGGTCGAAGCGCTGCGCCACGTCGCCTTTGCCGAGGACGACCATGTTTCGGCCGCGCCGACCGGCATGCTGCACGGCATGCGCTTCGCGCTGGGGCACGAGCGCTGAGACCCGATAACGACATTCTGGAGAGGGGACCGACCATGCGATATCCGACCAAAGCCCTGACAGGGACCGCCCTCGCGCTCGCGCTGGCCGCACCGGCCGCCCTCCGGGCGCAGGACGCCGAGCAGTCCGCAGGCGGCGAGATCGTCGTCACCGCGCAGAAACGCGCGCAGACCCTGATCGACGTGCCGCAATCGGTGTCGGTCGTGTCGGCCGCGACGCTCGAGCAGCAGGGCGCGACCAATTTCAGCGACTATCTGAAGAATGTGCCGAGCCTCCAGCTCGTTCAGGGCACGCCCGGCCAGGGCCGGCTGGTGCTGCGTGGCGTCAACACCGGGGGGGTCGCCTCGACCGTCGCCGTCTATGTCGACGAGACGCCCTTCGGGTCGAGCACGGCGCTCGCCAATGCCGCCGAGCTCGCTGGCGATTTCGATTCGTTCGACGTGGCGCGGATCGAAGTGCTGCGCGGCCCGCAGGGCACGCTCTATGGGGCCAGCTCGCTGGGCGGCCTTCTGAAATTCGTCACCAACGAGCCGTCCACGGCGGGCTTCGAGGTGAAGCTGCTCGGCGGCGCCGAATTCACCGACGGCGGCGACCCTTCGTGGCGCGGCGCGGCTATGGTCAACATGCCGCTCGGCGACACGCTCGCCTTCCGCGCCTCGGGCTCCTACCGCAGGCAGGGCGGCTATATCGATTCGGTGGGCACCGCCGGTTCGAACGTCCGCAGCAACATCAACGATTTCGAAAATTACGGCGGCCGCGCTTCGCTGCTCTGGACGCCAGACGCGAACCTTCGCGTCAGGCTGAGCGCCCTCGCCCAGAATCTCTACGTCGACGCGCCGAGCATCGTCGAGGCCGACCCCGCGACGCTGGAACCGTTCCATGGCGGTCTGACCCAATCGGAATATCTGCCGACCTTCAGCAACGTGAAATACCGGCTCTACAACGCCACTATCGACTATGATCTCGGCCCCGCGACGCTGACTTCGGCGACCAGCTATGGCGAGCAGCTCCAGTCGTTCCGCGCCGACTATACCGCCAACCTCGGCGCGGCGCTCGGTGGGTCCTATGTCTATTTCGACCAGTTGACGCAGAGCCACAAATGGACGCAGGAACTGCGCCTCGCGTCGAACGGCGGCGGCTTCCTCGAATGGATGATCGGCGGCTATTACACGCACGAAAAGGCGCGGATCTTCCAGAATCTGAAAAGCGCAGCGCCCGGCACGCCCGGCATGCTGACCCCGATCGACCTGCCCTTCGAATATGCGGTGTTCAACCTCGACTCGCGCTATGAGGAGGTCGCCGGCTTCGCCAATGCGACGCTCCACCTCGCGCCCTGGTTCGACATCGACGTCGGCGGGCGATACAGCCACAACAGCCAGCGCGCCGAACAGGTCACCGATGGCGTCCTGTTGGGCGCCGCGACCATCGAAGGGCTTCGCTCGTCCGACAATGTCTTCACCTGGTCCCTCGCACCCAAGGTCAGGTTCGGCGAGCAGGCGTCGCTCTATGCCCGCGTCGCCAAGGGCTACCGGCCAGGCGGCCCCAACGTCATCCCGATCGGCTCGCCGCCGGGAACCCCGCTGACCTTTCAGCCCGACACCGTCACCAGCTATGAAATCGGGTTCAAGAGCGACACCGCCGATCGAAGCGCCTCGATCGAAGCGGCTCTCTATCATATCGACTGGAACGACATTCAACTCGCCGCCGTCGTCAACGGCTTCGGCGTCAATGTGAACGGCGCCGGAGCGAAGGTCGATGGCGCCGAAGTCGCGGCGACGCTGCGACCGACCGCGGGCCTCGTCGCTTCGGTCAGCGTCGCGATCAACGATGCGAAGCTCAGCGGCGATACCGATCCGCTCGCAGTCGGTGCGGTCAAGGGCGACCGCCTGCCCTTCACCCCGAAATATGCGGTCAGCGCCAACGCCGACTATCGCTGGGACCTCGGCCCCGGCGTCGCCGCGTCGATCGGCGGATCGATCCGCTCGCTGTCGCGCCAGACCGGAAATTTCGATCCCGCCTATCGCGCCGCCTATGGCCATTTTCCGCGCGTGAAGGCCTATGAGGTCATCGACCTGCGTGCCGGCCTCGACTTCGGGCGTTATGCGCTGAACGCCTATGTCAACAATCTGACGAATGCCGGGGGCATCACCTCGACGCAGGCGCTGCTCGGCGTCGCGGGATTGCCGCGGAACGTGGGCGGTGCGCTCGGCACCGGCGTGGTGCGCCCGCGGACGATCGGCGTCAATGCCACGGCGAGTTTCTGACCCATCTCGCTTCCCGCCCGGCCCCGCGCTATCGCAGACGACAGACTATGACGAAGACCATCACAAAACCCCGACGCAGCCAGGCCGACCGCAGCGCCGCCACCCGCGCCAAGGTGCTCGCGGCGGCGCGCGACGTCCTCTGCGCCCAGGGCTATTCGGGCGCGACGATGCACGCGATCCGCGACGCCGCGGAAATGAGCCTCGGCGCGATCCAGCACCAGTTCCCGACCAAGGCGAAGCTGATGGCGGAGGTCGCCGCCGAGTTCGCCGCCTATCGCACCCGCGTCTATACCGACGCTATCCGGCGCGGGACGACACCCCGGGCGTCGATGGAGAATCTGATCGACGCGAATTTCGCGATGGTCAGCCGGCCCGAAATGGCCGCGGTGCTCGAGATCCATCTCGCGCGCCGCAACGATCCCGATCTCGACCGCGAGGTCGGGCCCAGCACGCGCCGTTTCGACCGGCGCGTCCGCCTATGGGGACATTTCATCCTCCGCGCGGCCGGGATCGACAACGACAAGGCCTATCAAAGCCTGCAACTGCTAAACAATGCGGTGACGCGCGGCCTGACGGTCGAATATATCCGCAACCCGGACATGAATCTGATCGATCGGTCGATAGCGACCTGGAAGGCGCAGATGCTGGCCATGGTCTTCGGCTCCTGAAAGCCGTCGCTTGTGCCAGAGGGCCGCGGCGGCAACTGCCCGAAGGCAGAGTTCCACAACCAATCAGCCGAGGAACCACCACAGCGCGCCGGCAGCCAGCAGCGTCGGACAGACAAGGAAGAGAAAGAGCGCCCCGGACGGCGCATCGGCGCATTCCCTCCTGTCGCGATAATAGGCCGCCAGGCGCCCCGACAAATGCTCATCGGCGGCGAGGGCTGCCTGATCGACCAGTGACAGGGCAGGAAGGATCGTCGCGAGCCTTTCGAGTTCCTCCGCATCGAGCTTGGGATAGCGAGACAAGAGGGCTTCGGCCTCATGGGTCATCGACGAAGGGCAGCGCGCACGCGCGGCAAAGAAAGCGGACATGAGTATCTCCTGGATATGAAAAGCGCCGTCAGCGCCGGGAGGTACGGACCGGACGCGTCTCAGCGAGGTGCCCCGTCCGGCTAGAGGCCAAACGCCTCGGGAAGACAGGGGCGCGCCGAAAGCCAGATCAGGCCTGCCATGCCAGCGAGCGACAGCAGGCCGGTCAGCGCCCAGCCGATGCGCGACGTCCGGGTGAGCGCGAACAGGAGGCTGTAGGCGCCGACCACGCCCAGGATGAGGATGAAGCTCATCATCTCTTCAAGCCCATGATACGAACAGAGTCGCGATAGGAACGTCATGATGGACTCTCCCGGGTCAGGGCGCCTGCCGCAGCAGGAGCCCGATCAGGACACATGTGAGCGTGAAAGGAATGACGAACGCCAGGAGCAGGAGGAACTGACTCCAGCATCCCACTCGCCGGCCGCCCTCGTCGGTTTCGATTGCGCGGCCCGTCATGCGGTTCGTTCCCTGCTGCGAGCGACGAACCGCGGTGTCTCCTCGCGCTCGTGGAGCAGGCTGACCATCGCCAGCATAACGCGGCGAGCCGACACGCTCGCGCCGATGCGCGGGTCGCACCAGAGGTCGGAATAGAGTGCGGCATGAACACGCAGCGCGCGATCGAGATCGCTTTCCCGGCCCACAAGGCGCCGTTCGAGGTCGGTCACCGCCCGCGAGGCCCGCTCGATCGGCAGGCCGTTCGCATCGACATCGTGCCAGATCGCGCGACGCTGCGCCTCCTGCGTAATCGCCGGGGCCGGGATGCGGAAATGCCGGTCGAGCGCCACCGCGACCCGCTCTCCCATGGGCAGTCGGCCGGACAGGCGCAGGGCCACGGCCAGCATCTGGTCATCGGCGAGCGGTGAATGCTCGAGGCGCTCGACCGCGCTATATCCGTCATCCGCGATCGCCCGCATGCGGGCGGCCTGGGCGGGGGATGCCAATATCTCTTCCGCCCGCCCCGCGGCTTCGCGAAGCAGGCGCGCGAGCAGCGCATGCTGTTCCGCAGGTTCGTACACATCGATCTCCAAAGCGAGTAAGCAGCGAAGCGCCGTTCAGTGGGGTGGGATCGATCACGATCATCGCCGATACGCCATACGCGTCCGGCCCTTCCGATATCGGTGTTGCTGCATGGCCGAGAAACGCCCCGGGCCCGCCGCGTGCGAGTCCGGGGCAGCTAGCCTTGGAGCAGCCGGCCGGCGTGATGCGCCAGGCGCCTCAGAGAAAGAGAGACATGCATGACAGCCAAGATGGCTCTTTCTTCGGAAAAATCAACAGGCTGCGACCAGGATCCCCGTTGCCGTCGTTATTGACGGCTCTCACGCGTAAAGCGCGGAATCCCGAACAACGATGCCCGGTTTCGCTTTGTAGTCGAGGCGCTGGATTTTTCCGCGCGATATATTATATACCGTCCGTTATGGAAGTTGAGACCGCACCGACGACGAAAGGACGCCCGCGCGAATTCTGCGTCGACAAGGCGCTGGTCGATGCCCTCCACATCTTCTGGGCCAAGGGCTATGACGGCGCCTCGATGACCGACCTGACCGAGGCGATGGGCATCACCAAACCCAGCCTCTATGCCGCCTTCGGCAACAAGGAGGCGCTATTCCACAAGGCGCTTGACCTCTACGAGGCCGAGAAGCTGGAATATACGCGCGCCGCCCTCGATCAGCCGACCGCGCGCAAGGTCGCCGAATATTATCTGCGCGGCGCGCTCGACACCCATTGCGGCGCGACCGACCCCAAGGGCTGCATGGGCCTGCTCGGTACACTCGCCTGCAGCCCCGAGGCGGATTCGATCAAAGCCGATGTCGTGCGCCGTCGCGCCTCGTCGCACCGCGCGCTCGTCGAACGCTTCGAACGCGCGAAGGCGGAGGGCGACCTTCCCGCGCAGATCGACCCCGAAGGGCTGACCAGCCACATGCTAGCGATCCTGCAGGGAATCACCGTGCAAGCGAGCGCCGGCGCCTCGCGCGCCGAACTCGAACGGCTGGTCGATACCAGCCTCGCGCTATGGCCCGGCAAATAATTTTATAACGGTCGGTACAAAATTCCTTGACAAGATGAACAGCGGATTTATATACCGCTTAGTACAGATGGTCGAGGCGTCCTCACTTCGCCGCGACGAGCGAAGGGAAGCGCCCATGAGCCACTGTCCGTCCAACCCGGTCTAGCCCGCTAGGCCAGCCATATAACATCGCGAGAATCCGTGTCGGCGCCCCTGGGGCGGCGGACGGCTTCCCCATTCCGAAATCTCCCCTCGCCGGGCGCGAGTATGTCCCGGGGCGCAAGCCCCCTTGCGCCCGGCCCCCCGATCTAAGGAGGACCGACCCATGGCTAGCCTTGCCCTTGCCGAGCGCGCGCCGCGCGCCATCGAGCCCACTCCCCTCTCCCTGACCTCCACAGCGTCGAAAGCCCAGAATCCCACTGGCTTTTCGACGCTGGAATGGTCGGTCGTGATGCTGGCGCGTCACGACCGACCGTCGAGCCTGCGCGAACCCGGCCGCATCATGAAGCTGCTTTCCGCGCTGGTAGGCAATGCCATCAACCGGCAACTCGCGGACCCGAAGCTCGAGGCGTTGCGCCGCATGGCGGTGCTGACCTGGCATCAAAGCTATGCGGTGCCCAAGGGCGAACTCACGGCCTTTTTCGACGCGGGCTATTCGCCCGACCACTATGAACTGCTCGGCAAGCGCGTCGCGGAAGCGCACGTCGCCCGCCTGTTCCGAAAGTAACCGTCCCATGAACATGCTCTCCCCGATCCGGCGCGAGGAGGCGGCAAAGACCGCGCCTGCCCCTGCGCCGTCGCCGCGCCGCTGGCGCCGTACCCTTCAGATCGGCCTGCCGCTCGCGATTCTCGTCGCGGCGGGCTATGCCCTGACCCATCGCGAAGGCCCGGCGAACGCCGCGCCTCCGATGCCTGTCGTCACCGTCGCCGCGCCGCTGGTGCGCGAGATCACCGAGTGGGACGATTATGTCGGCCGCTTCGAAGCGAGCCGGTCGGTCGATGTGCGCCCGCGCGTCTCAGGCGAACTCACCGGCATTCACTTCACCGACGGCCAAGTCGTCCGCAAGGGGCAATTGCTCTTCACCATCGACCCGCGCCCGTTCAACGCCGCGCTCGCCGAAGCGCGGGCCGACGCGGCGAGCGCGCGCAGCAAGCTGGCGCTCGCGCGGACCAATCTCGCGCGCGCCGAGCGACTGATCGTCGACGACGCGATTTCGCAAAGCGACGTCGATCAGCTAGGCGCAGAAGTGCGCGCGGCGACCGCCGCGCTTGCGGCGGCGGAGGCCCGCGTGCGCTCGCGCGCGCTCGACGTCGAATTCACCCGCGTGCGGGCGCCGATCGGCGGCCGCATTTCGGACCGCCGCGTCGACGCCGGCAATCTGGTCGCGGCGGGCGAGGGAGCGGGCAGCACCCTGCTCACCACGATCAACGCGCTCGACCCGATCTATTTCGCCTTCGACAGTTCGGAGGCGCTGTTCCTCAAGGCGCAGCGCGACCGAGAGGCTGGCGGCACGACCGGGCAACAGGTCGAGGTCCGGTTGCAGGATGAAAGCAATTATCGCTGGAAAGGCCGCGTCGACTTCACCGATAATGCGATCAATGCCCATTCGGGCACGATGCGCGTGCGCGCGGTGATCGACAATCCCGACTATTTCCTTACGCCCGGCATGTTCGGCAACATGCGACTGGCGCAGGGTGGGAAGGTGTCGGCGCTGCTGGTTCCCGACGCCGCGGTCCGCACCGACCAGGCGCGCAAGCAGCTGTTCGTCGTCGCCAAGGACGGCACGGTCGCCGCGCGGCCGGTCGAGACCGGCCCGCTGGTCGCCGGACTGCGCGTGATCCGGTCGGGCCTGACGGCGCAGGACCGCGTCGTCGTGCAGGGCATCCAATTTGCTCAGCCGGGTACGAAGGTGACGGCAAAGCCGACGACGATCCGGCCGAAAACCGCCCCCGCCACCACCCAGGTCGGCGAAAGACAGTCGCGCGCCGCGTCGCAGGCCACCCTCGCGGGATAGGACCGCCATCGCGCCGGCTCCAACCGGCACGATGCCTCCTCCCGCTCAGATCCCGATATTTTGCCGGCCCCGGTGGGCCGAGGAGACTCGACATGCGTCTCAGTCATTTCTTTATCCGCCGCCCGATCTTCGCGGGCGTGATTGCGATCATCATCACGATCATCGGCGCCTTCGCCTATTTCGGGCTGCCGGTGTCGCAATTCCCCGCCGTCGTTCCGCCAACGGTCACGGTCAGCGCCAGCTATCCCGGCGCATCGGCCGAAACGGTCGCCGACACCGTCGCCGCGCCGATCGAGCAACAGATCAACGGCGTCGACAATATGCTTTATCAGTCGTCGCAATCGACCGGCGACGGGCGGCTGACGATCACCGTCACCTTCAAGCTCGGCACAGATCTCGACACCGCGCAGGTGCTGGTCCAAAACCGCGTCGCGCTCGCCGAGCCGAGCCTGCCCGAAGAGGTGCGGCGGCAGGGCGTCGTGGTCCGCAAGACGTCGCCGTCGTGGCTGATGGCGGTCAATATCCTGTCGCCCGACGGGTCGCTCGACCGCAGCTATGTCTCCAACTATGCGCTGACCCAGCTCAAGGACCGGCTGACCCGCGTCGACGGCATCGGCGACGTGCAGGTGTTCGGCGCGCGCGACTATGCGATGCGCGTGTGGATCGACCCCGGCCGCGCCGCCGAGTTGGGCCTGACTGCCGGCGACATCGTCGCGGCGCTGCGGGCACAGAATGTACAGGTCGCCGCCGGAGTCGTCGGGCAGCCGCCGTTCGACACCGGCGCCGCGCATCAGCTCAACGTCGAGACCCAGGGCCGCTTCAAGACCGCCGATGAGTTCGCAAACATCATCGTACGCACCGACCCGACCGACGCGATCACGCGTCTGCACGACGTCGCGCGCGTCGAGCTGGGGGCCGAGGATTATGGCGTGAACGCCTATCTCTCGGGCCAGGATTCGATCATCATGGGCGTCACCCAGCGCCCCGGCAGCAACGCGCTCGCCGCCGCCGAAGGGGTCAAGGCCCAGCTTGCCGATGCGGCGAAGACTTTCCCCAAGGGGCTCGAATACCGGATCATCTGGAACCCGACCGAGTTCATCAGCGAATCGATGCACGCGGTGCAGAAGACGCTGCTCGAGGCGATGCTGCTCGTCGTCATCGTCATCATCGTCTTCCTGCAAAGCTGGCGCGCAGCGATCATCCCGATCGTCGCCATCCCCGTGTCGCTGATCGGCACCTTCGCGGTGCTCGCCGGCCTCGGCTATTCGCTCAATACGCTGTCGATGTTCGGGCTGGTGCTCGCGATCGGGATCGTCGTCGATGACGCAATCGTCGTCGTCGAGAATGTCGAGCGCAATATGGAGCATGGCCTCGCCCCGCGCGAGGCGGCGCATACCTCGATGGACGAGGTGTCGGCGGCGCTGGTCGCCATCGTGCTCGTGCTGTGCGCGGTGTTCGTGCCGACGACCTTCCTCACCGGCATCACCGGCGAATTCTATCGCCAATTCGCGGTGACGATCGCCACCGCCACCGTGATCTCGCTGATCCTCTCGCTCACCCTGTCGCCCGCGCTCGCGGCGCTGTTGCTGCGCCCGCGCACGGAGCAGGCGCCGGCGGCGGGATGGCGCCGCCATGCCTGGCTGGCAGGCGACCGCTTCAATCGCGCCTTCGACCGGCTGAGCAACTGGTATGCGCAGACCGCGCGCCGTACCATTGGCGCTCCGCGCCGGGCCTTTGCAACCTATGGCGGACTGATCCTCGCCACCGGCGCGATCTTCTGGGCGACGCCGGCCGGCTTCGTTCCGGCGCAGGATCAAGGCTATGCCCTCGCCGCGATCCAGCTTCCTCCGGGCAGTTCGATCCAGCAGACCGACGCGGTGCTCAAAAAGGTGGTGAAGAAGCTGCTCGACGTCCCCGGCACCGAGGCGGCGGTGATGTTCGCCGGCTTCGACGGCGCCTCGGGCACGCAGGCGTCGAACGCGGGCGCGGCCTATGTCACCTTCAAGCCTTTCGCCGAGCGCGCCGGCACCGACCGGACCGAGCGCAATATCGAGGACGATATGCGCGCGGCGCTCGCCGGCGTGAACGACGCCTTGGCGTTCGTGATCCCGCCGCCCGTCATCCAGGGCATCGGCAACGGCGGCGGATACCGCATGATCGTGCAGGACCGCGGCGACGCCGGCTATCAGGCGCTCGAGCAGGCGGCCGGCCAGTTGATCGGTCAGGCGCACCAGCAGCGCGAACTCGCGAACGTGTTCACGCTCTACAATACCGCCACGCCGCGCGTGTATGCCGACATCGACCGTGCCAAGTCCGACATGCTCGGCGTCCCGCCGTCGCGGGTGTTCGAGGCGCTGCAGGTCTATCTCGGCTCCGCCTATGTCAACGACTTCAACCTGCTGGGCCGCACCTTCCGCGTCACCGCGCAGGCCGAAGCGGCGGCGCGCGACGATCCGTCGGACATCGCGCGGCTCAAGACCCGCTCGAACACCGGCGAGATGGTGCCGATCGGCGCGGTCGCGACCTTCACCGACAAGACCGGTCCCTATCGCGTCACCCGCTACAACCTCTTCCCCGCCGTCGAGGTGGACGGCGAAACCGCGCCCGGCGCCTCGACCGGCCAGGCGATCGAGGTGATGGAAAAGGTCGCGGAGAGCCTGCCTGCTGGCTTCTCGGCCGAATGGACCGACATCGCCTTTCAGCAAAAGGCGGCCGGCAACATCGCCGCGCTGATCTTTGCGCTGTCTGTGGTGTTCGTCTTTCTGGTGCTGGCCGCGCAGTTCGAAAGCCTGATGCTGCCGCTCGCGATCATCCTGATCGTACCGATGACGCTGCTCGCCGCGATGGCCGGCGTCAACCTGCGGGGTCTGGACAATAATATCCTGACCCAGATCGGCCTGATCGTCCTGATCGCGCTCGCGGCGAAAAATGCGATCCTGATCGTCGAGTTCGCCAAGCAAGCCGAAGAGCGCGGCGCGACCGTGGTCGAGGCGGCGGTCGAGGCCGCCCGCGCACGCCTGCGCCCGATCCTGATGACCAGCTTCGCCTTCATCCTCGGCGTGGCGCCGCTCGTCTGGGCGTCGGGCCCCGGCTATGAATTGCGCCAGGCGCTCGGCACCGCCGTCTTCTACGGGATGATCGGCGTCACCCTGTTCGGGCTGATCTACACCCCCACCTTCTATGTCGTCTGCCGCACGATCGGCGACCGCATCGCGACGCTGCGCGGCCGCGACGGCGGGTCGCCCGACCCCGCGCCGCAGCCCGCCGAATAAGGAGAAAGCGCCATGCGCATCCTGCTTGCCACCACCGTTTCCGCGCTGATGCTGTCGGCCTGCGCGGTCGGGCCGGACTTCGCTGCCCCCGCGCCTCCCCCCGCGGCGTCCGGCCCGCTTCTTTCGCTCCGGGACGGCGTGACGACGAACGCGCCCGCCGACGCCCAATGGTGGCGGCTCTACAAGGACCCGGTGCTCGACCGCCTCGTCGCCGACGCGCTGGCGGCGAACACCGACGTCCGCGTCGCGGTCGCCCGCATCGCCAAGGCCCGCGCCGCGCTGCGCGAGGTACGCGGCGACCGCCTGCCGTCGACGAGCCTGGGCGCCGGCGCCACCTATGGCCGTGCCAGCGAAGGCCAGACGCTGCCCGGTGCCGACCGCGAGGGGTGGCAGGTCGATGGCGGCCTGACCGTGGGTTACGAGGTCGACCTGTTCGGCCGCGTCGCGCGCGGGGTCGATGCAGCGAGCGGCGACCTCGCCGCCGCCCAGGCCGACGCCGACGCGGTGCGCGTGACCGTCGCGGCAGAGATCACGCGCGCTTATGCCGACGCCGCTTCGGCGGCCGAACGGCTCGGTGTTGCGCAACATATCGTCGACCTGCTCGACAAATCGGTCGCGCTCACCGCGCGCCGCGCCGAAGTGGGGCTGACGACCAAACTCGACACCGCACGCATCGCGGCGCTGCGCGACCAGCGCCGCGCCGACATCCCGGCGATCGCCGCGGAACGCGACGCCGCGCTCTTTCGCCTCGCGACCCTGACCGGCCGCGCGCCCGCCGATCTGCCGCCGATCGCGGGAGAACGGCAGACGAGCCTGCGGCTCGACCGGCCGATCCCGGTCGGCGACGGCGCCGCGCTGCTCGCGCGCCGCCCCGACGTCGCCGCCGCCGAGCGCAGGCTCGCCGCCGCAACCGCACGCATCGGCGTCGCGACCGCCGATCTTTATCCGCGCATCAGCCTCGGCGGTTCGATCGGGCAGACGAGCAGCGGGCTGGGCGACCTGTTCGGCGGCGGCCCGCTGCGCTGGCTGCTCGGCCCGCTGATAAGCTGGTCCTTCCCCAATCAGGAGGCGGTGCGCGCGCGGATCGACGGCGCCGAGGCTGACAGCCAGGCGGCGCTCGCCGAATTCGACGGCACGGTGCTGCGTGCCCTCGAAGAAACCGAAACCGCGCTGTCCGCCTATGCCCATCTGCTCGACCGGCGCACGGCGCTGCAATCGGCACGCGACCAGGCCGAGACCGCGGTGAAAATCACCCGCGCGCAACAGCGCGAGGGCGCGATCGACGGACTGGAGGCCCTCGACGCCGAACGTACCTTCGCCGAGGCGGAGGCATCGCTCGCCCTCGCCGACGCCCGCATCGCCGACGCGCAGGTCGACCTGTTCCGTGCTCTGGGCGGGCGGTGGGGCGCCGGATAGATATCCTATCGCCGATTTCGATCCGCCATGCCTTGCGCGGCCAGCGCGCCGCCCGAGGTCAAACAGCGTCGATTTTTCGGTATGCGGCTGATAGGGGTGCGAGGGAAAGGATTACCGTGTTCGAATCCCTCGCTTTTCTGGCGATCCTCATCCTGGGCGTCATGCTCGCAGACACGCGGAGCCGGCTGAAGCGCGCCGAAGCGACCCTGGCCGAGGCCGCGAAGCGGATCGGCGCGCTCCAGCGACACACGGGCGTTCGGACGGGCGAAGAGTCCACCGGCAGCATCTCGCCGGACGCGCTGCCGGACACGGCACCTTCCGCAAAGCCGGAACCGCCCGTTCGCGCCACTGCGCTGGCCGGCGCCCCCACGCCCGCGGCGCTGAAAAAGATCGAGCGGCCCGCCAGGCGCACGGAGCAAAAAACGCCCGCGTCGAAACCGGCACCCCAGCCGAAAACGCCCGCGGCACCGATCAATTTCACCGCGCGCTTCGAGACTCTGTTCGGCAAGACGCTGCCGATCTGGGCAGGCGGGATCACGCTCGCGATCGCCGGCGTCCTAATCGTCCGCTACGCGATCGACCTCGGCTTCTTTGCACGGGTCTTCACGCCCGGCGTCCAGGTGATCGCGGGCATCCTCTTTGGTCTCGGACTGATCGGCGGCGCCGAATATGCGTGGCGCAACGAGGACAGGCTGCGCGACGTGCGCGTACCGCAAGCCCTGTCCGGCGCGGGGGTCGCAACGCTCTATGCCGCGATCATGATCGCGGCAAATGTCTACGGGCTGATCGGACCGCTGTTCGCCTTCGCCCTGCTGGCGCTGGTGACCGCGACCGCGCTCGGCCTGTCGCTCCGGTTCGGGCCGCCGAGCGCGCTGCTGGGGCTGGCGGGCGGTCTGGCCGCGCCGGCGCTGGTCGGAACGCTCGCGCCGAACGTGCCACTGCTCGCCCTCTATCTGGCGCTGACGATCGCGGCGATGACCGGCGTCGCACGGATGCGCCGATGGCCGTGGCTTGCGATCGCCGCGCTTGCGGGCGGGGCGGGCTGGAGCCTGTGGATGATCGCCATCGGCGGCGCGCTCGATACGCTCGGCTCGCTGTCGATCGGCGGCTATATCCTTCTGCTTGGCGTCGCCGTTCCCCTGCTCGCCTATCAAGGGCCCCGCGCCGCGCTGCTTCGGGCGGCGGCGGCCGTCGTCGGCGCTCTCCAACTCGCTCTCCTTCTTGCCTATGCGGGCTTCACGCCGCTCCATTGGGGTCTTTTCGCGCTGCTCGCGGCCGCCGGACAATGGCTCGCCTGGCGCGAGCGCAGCCTTGCCGTCGTTCCGACGACAAGCCTCGCGCTGTCGATTCTGCTTCTTGCCCTGTGGCCCGACGCCCTGGCGTCCTGGTTCGCCGTGGTCGGCATCGCGCTGGCGGCGATCCACGCGCTGCCGCTGCTCGCCCGCCTGTGGACGCCGCCCCATCCGCGCCGGACGCTCGAGCTTTGTCTGCTAGCGCTCGCGATCCCCGCGCTGACCAAGTGGCAGATGGTGGCGCTGTCCGATGGCGCGCTCGCGCTTGTCGTCGCCGCGGCCGCGCTGGTTCCGGCGATCGGTATCGCCCGCGGCTGGAACGCCGAAGGCCGCACGGCGGATACCCGTTTCGCCTGGCTCACCGGAACCGCCGCGGCGCTCGCGGCGCTCGCGCTGGGCCTGCTCGTGCCCGTCTGGCTCGTCCCGGTTGCGACGGCGGGCGTTGCCGCGGCGCTGCTGCCGTTCGGCAAGGCGGCCGCAGATCGCCGAGTCGAATGGTTGGCGACGGGCGTCTTCGGCGCCGCGCTCGCCGCGCTGGTCGCCACGCCCGGCGCGCTCGGCGAGATACCGCGCCTTGCCGACGGGGCGACCGCCGCCGCCGGTCAGGCCGGTCTGCGCTGGGCAGCACTGGCGCTCACCGCGCTCTGCTTTGCGCTGCGGGCGGATCGGCCGCTCGTCCGCCGATTGGGTCAGGGCTTTGCGGCCGCGCTCGCCTATGGCGCCGCCGCGCAACTGCTTCCCCCCGTGTTGCTGTTATTCGTTCCGGCGGTCGGCGGCGCAGCCCTGCTGTACGCCGCACGGCGCATCGACCCAGCGCGGATCGATGCCGGCGCCGCGGTGCTCGCCACGATCAGCCTTGACTGGGCCGCGATGCCCGCCACGATCTGGACGGCGGAAGCGCTACTCTCGCTCAGCGGCGCGCCGATGCGGATCGAGGGCCCGGCGCTGGCCGCGGCCGATGCGATCCGCCGCATGATCGTGCCGGCGCTGCTTTTCGGCGTACCGCTTTGGCGTCTTCGCGGCCGGCTTCCCCACTGGCCGTGGGTCGGCGGGCTCGGCGTTGCAGGGGCGATCGGAATGGTCGCGCTCCACATCCTCTATCGCCATGGCTTCGCGGCGGTTGTCGGCGGCGATTTCGTCGCGACCGGAATGACACAGCGCCTGGTTTGGGAAGGGCTGCTCATCGGCTTCGGTTGGCTGCTCTGGCGCCGCGGCCTTCGCGGCGGGGCACGGGCATTCGCGATCGCGGGGACGGCCCACGCGCTCTATTATGGCCTCATCCTCCACAACCCGCTGTGGGCCGAACAGGCGGTCGGCGCCTGGCCGCTCGTCAACCTGCTGCTGCCGCTGGTCCTGATACCATGGGTCGGCGTGCGGCTGATCGCGACGCTTTTCACCCCGGTGCCGAAGAGCCTCGATCGCACCGCCCAGCTCGTCGCCATGGCGCTGGTCACGCTCTTCGTCTGGGCGACGCTGCGTCAGGCTTTTCACGGCAGCCTGCTCGTCGAGCCGGGAGTGGCGCCGGCCGAGAATATCCTGCGCTCGCTCCTCCTGTTGCTGCTCGCGATCGGCTTCCTGCTCTGGGGCATTCGTGTGGGCCGGCAGGACTGGCGCATCGCGTCGCTCGTCCTGATGCTCGCGGCGGTCGGCAAGGTGTTCCTGTTCGACGCATCGGGCCTCGAGGGCCTGCTCCGCATCGGCTCGTTCGTCGCGCTGGGGTTCAGCCTGATCGGGATCGGCTGGCTCTATAGCCGGCAGCTCGCTTCCCCGGCGGCCGTCAGCGATCAGGTTCCCGCCATGGAAGAAAACCCGAACGGGACGGAACGGCCGGACCCGCGCAGGGCCGGCTGACCGCAGCGATCGAAAAAAGAAACGACTCGGCGCTTGCTCGACCATGCGGAGGGCCACCATAAGGGGTGGAGCCTTCGGGCCATATCAGACGATGGAGACGACCCCCTAATCCCATGGCCGATCCCCGCTGCCTTCTCGCCATCCTGCTCCTTCCCTTTGCCGGAAGCCTGATCGCGGCGTTTCTGCCGACGCGGAGCCGCGACCTCGCGTCGACGCTGGCGGGGGTGGTCGCGCTCGCCGGCTGCGCGATCCTGATCGCTTATTATCCGCATGTCGCCGACGGCGCGGTCCTGCGATACGAGTTGCCTTGGTTGCCGACGCTCGGGCTCAACCTCACGCTTCGGCTCGACGGCTTCACCTGGCTCTTCGCCACGCTCGTCCTCGGCATCGGGGCGCTCGTCATCCTCTATGCGCGCTATTACATGTCGGCGGAGGACCCGGTCCCGCGCTTCTTCGCCTTCCTTCAGGCCTTCATGGGGGCGATGCTCGGCATCGTCGTGTCGGGCAACCTGATCCAGATCGCCTTCTTCTGGGAATTGACCAGCCTCTTTTCCTTCCTGCTGATCGGGTACTGGCATCATAATCAGAGCGCGCGCGACGGCGCGCGCATGGCGCTGATCGTCACCGGTGCGGGCGGCGTGTGCCTACTCGTCGGATTGCTACTGCTAGGACGGATGGCGGGGAGCTACGACGTCGATGCGGTGCTGGCGGCACGCGACGCCATTCAGGCCGATCCGGCCTATCTGCCCGCGCTGATCCTGATCCTGATCGGCGCCTTCACCAAGAGCGCGCAGGTGCCGTTCCATTTCTGGCTGCCGCACGCGATGGCGGCGCCGACGCCGGTGTCGGCCTATCTGCATTCGGCGACGATGGTGAAGGCGGGCATCTTTCTGCTGACCCTGCTCTGGCCGGTCCTGGCCGGTACCGATAGCTGGTATCTGATCGTGACCACCACCGGCCTTGCGACCCTGCTGGTCGGCGCGTGGGTGGCGATCTTTCAGCAGGACCTGAAGGGACTGCTCGCCTATTCGACGATCAGCCATCTGGGCCTCATCACTCTGCTGCTCGGCCTCGGCAGTCCGCTTGCGGCGGTCGCGGCGATCTTTCACACGGTCAATCATGCGACCTTCAAGGCGTCGCTGTTCATGGCGACCGGGATCATCGACCATGAAACGGGGACGCGCGACCTGCGCCGGCTGAGCGGGCTGGCCCGCTACATGCCGATCACCGCAACGCTCGCCATGGTCGCCGCCGCCGCGATGGCGGGAGTGCCGCTGCTCAACGGCTTTCTGTCGAAGGAGATGTTCCTCGCCGAAGCGCTCGAAGCGCACAGCGGAACGGTCATCGACGTGGCTCTGCCCTATCTCGCGACGCTCGCCAGCGCGTTCAGCGTCTTCTATTCGGTGCGCTTCATCCACCAGACCTTCTTCGGCCCGCCGCCGGAGGACTTGCCGCACCAGCCGGCCGAGGCCCCGCCCTGGATGCGCCTGCCGATCGAGATATTGGTGCTGGCCTGCCTGCTCGTCGGCATCGTGCCGGCGCTCACCATCGGGCCGCTGCTCGCCAGCGCGGTCCAGTCGGTGCTGGGCGACCGCACGCCGACCTACAGCCTGGTCGTCTGGCACGGCTTCACCCTGCCGCTGCTGATGAGCCTGATCGCGCTGGTCGGCGGCACCGCGCTCTACATGATCTTCCGCGACCGGCTGAACGCCGCCGAGCGATCGCCGCTGATCGGCCGGCTCAAGGGGCGCCGGACGTTCGAGGCGGTACTGGGGGCGATCGTCGACGCGGCGCGCGGTCTTCACGGCCTGCTCGGAACCCGGCGCCTCCAGGTGCAGTTGCGGCTGCTGATCGCGACCGCGCTGCTCGTCGGCACCCTGCCATTCCTCCGCCTCGGCTACAGCCGGGGTCCGCTCGTCGAGACGCTGATCGAGCCGGTCTTCGCCATCCTGTGGCTGATCGGCGGCGCGTGCGCGATCGCCGCGGCATGGCAGGCGAAATTCCACCGGCTGGTCGCACTCGTCCTGGTCGGCGCCGCCGGGCTCGCGACCTGCATCAGCTTCGTCTGGCTGTCGGCGCCCGACCTCGGGCTGACGCAGCTCCTGGTCGAGATCGTCACCCTCGTCCTGCTGCTGCTGTGCCTGCGCTGGCTGCCGCAGCGCCAGCCCGATATCTGGCCCGAAGGGCGAAAGCCGCTGACGGTCCGGGTCCGGCGCGGCTGGGATCTGGTCGTCGCGGTCGCCGGCGGGGCGGGAATGGCTGCGCTTGCCTATGCGATGATGACGCGGCCGCTGCCCGACAGCATCTCGCGCTATTTTGTCGAGAACGCCTATTCGGGCGGCGGGGGCACCAATGTCGTCAACGTCATCCTCGTCGATTTCCGCGGCTTCGACACGCTGGGGGAGATCACCGTGCTGTCGATCGTCGCGCTGACCGTCTTCACCCTGTTGCGCCGTTTCCGCCCAGCGCCCGAAAGCATCGAGCTGCCCGACCAGCAGCGGCGGCAGAATGCGTTCGACGAGGCGAGCGAGGACCATGCGATGGGCGACACGCTCGTCCACTATCTCTTCGTCCCGCGCATCATCATGCAATGGCTGTTCCCGGTGGTTCTGACCTTCGCCCTCTATCTGCTGATGCGCGGCCATGACCTGCCCGGCGGCGGCTTCACGGCAGGGATCGCGACGTCGATCGCCTTCCTGCTCCTTTACATGGCGAACGGCACGCGGCTGGTCGAGGCGAGCCTGAGCGTCCAGCCGGTGCGCTGGATCGCCGTCGGGCTGGTCTGCGCGGTGGCGACCGGCCTTGCCGCCTGGCTATTCGGTTATCCCTTCCTGACCAGCCATTCGCGCTATCTCACCCTGCCCCTGATCGGCGATATCCCGCTGGCGAGCGCACTGCTGTTCGATATCGGCGTCTTTGCGGTGGTCGTCGGAACGACGCTGCTGATGTTGATCGCCATCGCGCACCAGTCGATCCGTTCACCGCGCGCGCGCAAGCCCGCCGCGCCGCCCGAACCCGGCGGCGAGGGAGGTTACTGATGGAATTGCTGCTTTCGCTCGCGATCGGGGTGCTCACGGCGTCGGGGCTGTGGCTGCTGTTCCGGCCGCGCACCTTCCAGGTCATCCTCGGCCTGTCGCTCCTGTCCTATGCGGTCAATCTGTTCATCGTGGCGGCAGGACGTCTGCGCAGCGACGCCCCGCCGATCATCGGCAAGGATACGGCGTCCGCCGACCCGGCGCTCTATGCCGACCCGCTGCCGCAGGCGCTGGTGCTGACGGCGATCGTCATCTCCTTCGCGACCACCGCGCTGCTGCTGGTCGTGCTGCTCGCCTCGCGCGGACTGACCGGCACCGACCATGTCGACGGCGAGGACGGCGAAGCATGAGCGTTTTTCGACCATTTTGGGTCGCCTTGATTGGGCCAGGAAGCCCGCTGGCGAGACGCGGCGCGTGGCAGGGGCTAGTGAGCCCCTGCAAGCAACGCAACGCGGCCAGCGGGCTTCCTGGCCCAACCGCTCCGCGGCGGGCCGATTTTGGCCCATTGCCGCGTTGCTCGTCGGTCACGATGCCTCGGCATCGCTCCCTCCTCGCGCCTCGCACTGGGCCAAAATCGGCTCCGTCAAGGCAACCCAAAATGGTCGAAAAACGCTCATGACCGGTTGGCTCCATCACCTGATCATCGCGCCGATCCTGCTGCCGCTGCTGGCCAGCGCGCTGATGCTCGCCTTCGACGAGCGGCGGCGCGTGCTGAAACGCTGGCTCAGCCTGGGGGCGTCGGCGCTGCTCATCCTCAACGCTGCGGCGCTGCTGTGGTTCACCAGCGACGCGGGCAGCGCGGGCGCGACGGGCCCCCATGTCTATCTGCTCGGCAACTGGCCGGCGCCGTTCGGGATCGTACTGGTGGTCGACCGCCTGTCGGCCACGATGCTGCTGCTCACCAACGTGCTCGGTTTCACCGGGCTCTTTTATGCGCTGGCGCGCTGGGACCGGTCGGGGCCGCGCTTTCACGCGCTGTTCCTGCTGTTGCTGATGGGGGTGAACGGCGCTTTCCTGACCGGCGACATCTTCAACCTCTTCGTCTTTTTCGAGGTGCTGCTCGCGGCATCCTACGGCCTGATCCTGCACGGATCGGGGACCGAGCGAACCAGCGCCAGCCTGCATTACATCACGATCAACATTGCCGCCTCGCTGCTGTTCCTGATCGGCGTGGCGCTGATCTATTCGGTCACCGGCACGCTCAACATGGCCGACCTCGCGACCCGCATCGCGGACACTCCGTCGGGCGACCTCGCGCTGCTGGAGGCGGGCGCGGCGATCCTGGGGGTCGCCTTTCTGGTCAAGGCAGGGGTCTGGCCGCTCAGCTTCTGGCTCCCGCGCACCTATGCCGCAGCGGCCCCGCCGGTCGCCGCCCTGTTCGCGATCATGACCAAAGTCGGCATCTACGTCATCCTCCGCCTCTCCTTCCTGCTGTTCGGCGAGGCGTCGGGCGACGCTGCGGGCTTCGCCAACGACGGGCTGCTCTATGCCGGCCTCGCCACCATGGCGTTCGGCATCATCGGCATCCTGTCCGCGCGCCAGCTCACACGCGTGGCAGGCCATTATGTGCTGGTCTCGTCGGGGACACTGCTCGCCGGGCTCGGCATCGGCGGCCAGCCGCTCGTCGCTGCGCTGCTTTTCTATCTGGTCAGCTCGACCCTCGCGATCGGCGCGCTCTACCTGATCATCGAGCCGGTCGAGCGCAACGCCGACGAGGAGGATATGATCGCCGGTATCGCCGAACCCGTGTTCGACGACGAATATGTCGGCGCGATCGAGGAAGAGGAGGATGAAACGGGCGTCGTCATTCCGGGCACGATCGCGATCCTCGGCGGCGGCTTCATCTTCTGCGCGCTGCTGCTCGCAGGACTGCCGCCGCTGTCGGGCTTCATCGCCAAATTCGCGATCATCGACGCGCTGCTGCGCGCGGGCGGCGTCGGGCCGATGAACTGGACGCTGATCGGGCTGATCATCGTCTCCGGCCTCGCGACGATGATCGTGATGACGCGCGCCGGCATCGACCTGTTGTGGACGCCGGCGGAGGACGCGCCGGCGCGCCTCAGCCTCGTCGAGGTCGCGCCGATCGGGCTGCTGCTGGCGGTCTGCCTAGCGCTGATGCTGGGGGCGGGGCCGGTGATGGCCTATCTCGAGGCGGCATCGGCGGCGCTGCACGATCCGGCCGGTTATGTCGCCGCTGTGGGCAATGCGGCCGCGGGGGCGCAGCCGTGAAGCGCTTCGTTCCTTTCCCGCTGCTCGCGCTGGCGCTGTTCGCGATGTGGATATTGCTGACCGGCTTTTCGCCCGGACACGTCCTGCTCGGCGCGCTCGTCGCCCTCATCGTGTCGCGGTCGATGCTGTCGCTGCAAGTGGAGCCGCCGCGCGTCCGGATCGGCTGGGCCGTGGTCCGACTTTCCGGTATCGTTCTGGCCGACATCGTCCGCTCGAACATCGCGGTGGCCAAGATCATCCTCGTCAATCCGCCCGACCGCCATTCGGATTTCATCGAGTTGCCGACACAATTGCGCAGCCCCTATGCGCTCGCCGTGCTCGCCCTCATCATCACCGCGACGCCGGGGTCGCTGTGGGTTCAGCATGACGCGAACCGCCACGTCATCCTGATCCATGTCCTCGATCTCGTCGACGAAGCGGAATGGACCGAACTGATCCGGGACCGCTATGAACGGCTGCTGATGGAGATATTCGAATGACGTCGCTGATGCTGGCGCTGGCGATCACCGCCTCGCAGATATTGCTCGGCCTGGCGATGGCATGCGCCGCCTTCCGGATGCTCCGCGGCCCGCGTGCGCAGGACCGGGTGCTGGGGCTCGACACCCTCTATCTGACGGCCATGCTACTGCTCCTGACCTATGGCATCCAGACCGGGCGCACCCTCTATTTCGAGGCGGCGCTGGTCATCGCGCTGCTGGGCTTCGTCGGCACCGTCGCGCTCGGCAAATTCCTGATGCGGGGGGAGGTCATCGAATGATCCAGGCCCCCGACCTGCCGACCTGGGCCGCGATCATCATCGCCCTTCTGGTGCTGGGCGGCAGCATCCTGACGCTGGTGGGCGCGCTCGGTCTGATCCGTCTGCCGACCTTCTATGCCCGCGTCCACGCCACGACGCTCGGCGCGACCGCCGGCATGGCGGCGATCCTCCTCGCCTCCATGCTGTGCTTCTCGGTCCTCCAGACCCGGCCCGTGGTCCATGAAATCCTGATCGCGCTGTTCGTTACGCTGACGACGCCGGTCACGCTCATCCTGCTCGCCCGCGCCGCCATTTATCGCGACCGGAGCGAAAATGCGGCGCAGGTTCCGGACGCGCAGGGCGCAAAGGCGGAGGGTTAGGATCCAGTCAGTTCATGGATCGCCTACATCCGCCGGTGACTGCGCATCGCGAAGCTGGAGGTGATGCGCGAGACGCCGGGCAGGCGCGAGAGGATGTCGCGGTGGAACGCGCCGTAGTCGTCGATCCCGGCGATCTGGACGCGCAGGATATAGTCGCCGTCGCCGGTCATCAGATACCATTCCTGGATTTCGGGATGGCGGCGCAGCGCGGCCTCGAAACGGACGAGATATTCCTCGGTCTGCCGCTCCAGTTCGATCTGGACGATCGCGATCGTCCCCTCGTCGGGTGCGGCGCCCGAGACGATCGCGGTATAACCGCGAATCACGCCCGATTGTTCGAGAAGGCGCACGCGCCGCAGGCAGGCCGACGGCGACAGGCCGACCTCGGCGGCGAGCGCGCTGTTGGTGATCCGCGCGTGGAGGCGAAGGCGAGTCAGGATTCGCCGGTCGGCATCGTCGAGCGCTTGCATGCACAAAATTCCAATCTTTCGCAGATTATATCTAAAATTGCGCGATAATAGCACGGTCCATATATCAAAATGGCGAAATATTGAGGATAATATTCGCTATCTCTCGCCTCGGAGAGAGATATGGAGCCGTCACTTCGCGTCGCAGCCTGTTCGAGCCGACTCGGCATCGACCTCGATGCCCTGCGTGCCAACTACCGGGCGATCGCCGAGCGCGTCGCACCGGCGCGTTGCGGCGCGGTCGTCAAGGCCAATGCTTATGGCCTCGGCGTGGCGCGGGTCGGCGCCGCACTCTATCGCGAAGGCTGCCGCGATTTCTTCGTCGCCCAGCTCTGCGAGGTGGGGCCACTGGCGCGGGTCGTCGGTTCCGATGCCGCGATCGTCATTCTCAACGGCCTCGATCCCGAAAGCGAGGCGGTGTGCGCCGCTGTCGGCGCCATCCCGGTACTGAATTCGCTATTGCAGGTCGCGCGCTGGCGCGCCCATGCGCGCGCGCTCGGTCGTCCGCTTCCCGCTGCCCTGCAGGTCGACAGCGGCATGTCGCGCCTCGGTCTGCCGCCGGGCGATGCCGTCGCGCTCGCCGCCGACCCCGTATTGCCCCGCGAGCTCGACCTTCGGCTGCTGATGACCCATCTCGCCTGCGCCGACGAACCCGGGCGCGCCGCAAACGGCGATCAGCTTGCGGCGTTTCGTGCGGTCGCCGCGCATTTTCCGGACGTGCCCGCCTCGATCGCCAACAGCGGCGGCGTCTTCCTGCCGGCCGATTTCCACGCCGATCTCGCTCGTCCCGGCGTCGCGTTGTTCGGGGTCGATCCGGGACCCAATGCGCAAGGATTATGCCCCGTTGTCCGGCTCGACGCCCGCGTGCTCCAGATCCGCACCATCGAGGCGGGGACGGGGGTCGGTTATGGCCTCGATCATATCGCGCCTGCGCCGCAACGGCTTGCGACGATCGCGCTCGGCTATGCCGACGGCTGGCCACGCTGCCTGGGCGGCGGCGGGGCCGCCTGGCATCGCGGCGCACGGTTGCCGATCGTCGGGCGCGTATCGATGGACAGCCTGACCGTCGACATCGGTGCGCTGGCCGAAAATGATCTCGCCGAGGGCGATTTCGTCGAACTGCTCGGTCCGTCGCAATCGCTCGCCGGCGTCGCGCGCGATGCCGGCACCATCGCCTATGAAATATTGACGCGGCTCGGCGCGCGACATGCGCGCATCCATGTCGAGAACGGCATCGCCGACGCCGTCCTGCCGGGGGAAAATCCATGAAGGTCATCGTTCTGGGCGCCGGCGTCGTCGGCGTCACCTCGGCCTGGTATCTCGCCGAGGCGGGGCACGAAGTCGTGCTGGTCGATCGCCAGCCGGGGCCGGCGCTCGAAACCAGCTTCGCCAATGCGGGCGAGATCTCGCCGGGCTATGCCTCGCCCTGGGCGGCGCCCGGCATCCCGACGAAGGCGCTGCGCTGGCTGTTCATGAAGCATGCGCCGCTGATCATCGAACCGCGGCCCGACATGGCGATGCTGCGCTGGACGCTCGCGATGCTGCGCAACTGTACCGCGGCGCGCTATGCGCTCAACAAGAGCCGCATGGTGCGGCTCGCCGAATATAGCCGCGACGAGCTGATCGCGCTGCGCGGCCAGCTCGGTCTCGACTATGACCAACGCTCGCAGGGCACGCTGCAGCTCTTCCGTACCCAGAAACAGCTCGATGCGAGCGCGAGCGACATCGCGGTGCTGCGCGATTATGGCGTGCCCTATGAACTGCTCGACCGCGACGGCTGCGTCGGCGCCGAGCCCGGCCTCGCCGCCACGCGCGACCGCTTCCTCGGCGGGCTGCGCCTGCCGCACGACGAGACCGGCGACTGCCATATCTTCACCAACAAGCTCGCCGCGCTGTTGCCCCCAAAGGGGGTTAAGCTGCGCTACGATACGCGGGTCGACGGGTTCGAGATGGAGGGCGACCGCATCGCCGCGGTCCAAACCGACGCGGGCGCGCTGCGCGGCGATGCCTATCTGGTCGCGCTCGGCAGCTATTCGCCCGCGCTGCTGCGGCCGTTGGGGCTGCGCCTCCCCATCTATCCGGTGAAGGGCTATTCGATCACGCTGCCTGTCGCCGACGCGGGCCGGGCGCCGGTTTCGACGCTGCTCGACGAAAGCTACAAGATCGCGATCACCCGGCTCGGCGACCGCATCCGCGTCGGCGGCATGGCGGAATTGTCGGGATTCAACCGCGCGCTCCCGACACGGCGCGAGGGCACGTTGCGCCATTCGCTGAACGACCTGTTTCCCGGCGCCGCCGACAATGAGGCGCCCTCGAATTTCTGGAGCGGATTGCGTCCAATGACGCCAGACAGCACGCCGATCGTCGGGGCGACGCCGATTTCCAACCTGTTCCTCAACGCGGGGCATGGCACTTTGGGCTGGACGATGGCATGCGGCTCCGGCCGCCTGATCGCCAGCCTCATCGGCGGGGAGGCGCCGCCGATCGACCCCGAGGGTCTGGGCCCGGACCGCTATTCGCACTGAACCACCAAGGAGAGACTGACATGAGTATCGAGCGCCTTCATTCGGGCCCGCGCATGAGCCAGGCCGTGATCCACAACGGCATCGTCCACCTCGCCGGCCAGGTCGGGGCGCCGGGCGAGGACGCGACCGCGCAGACGCGCTCAGTGCTGGCACAGGTCGACAGCCTGCTCGCCGAGGCCGGGACCGACAAGTCGCGCCTGCTGACCGCGACGATCTGGCTCGCCGACATGGCCGATTTCGGAGCGATGAACGCGGTGTGGGAAGAGTGGATCGGCGGCGCCAACGCCCCGACCCGCGCGACCGGCGAAGTCCGCCTCGCGACCCCGGATTACAAGGTCGAGGTGATCGTCACCGCGGCCCTGACCTGACGCGCACCCCGCAACCGCTGTCGAGCTAGGAAAGGGGCTTCCCGCTTCGGTGTCGGCCGGGGTCATCGCCCTGCCTGCCCAGCCGGAACAGCGCTTCAACTCAGCAACGGTTCGAGAGCCTCCCATTCGCGCTCGACCGCGCGGCGACCCGCGTCGATCGCCGCGCGAATCTTCGCGGGATCGAATTCGAGCGTCTCGCTATATTCCTCCTCGGGCTCGATGATCCGGATCGGCGCGAAGCGATAGCGTGCGATCTGGATATCGAGCGGACGGAGGATGCGCGCGGCCTGCGCCGCGCCGATGCCTTCGGCCTGCAGCGTGCGAAGCTGCGCCTCTCGCGCTGCGATCAGGTCGTTGATCAGCGCTGCGCCGGCCAGATCGTTTGCCGACACCTCGGATTGCAGGATATCGACCGCGCGCAGCCCGATCTCGATGAGATTGCCATAGGTTCGGACCCGTCCGGGTCTCGGCGCCGGCGAAGCGCGCACCGCGATCACGCCGCGCGGGTTCATCTCGAGCGCAGCGCTGAGCGGCGTCACGTCGCGCACCCCGCCGTCCACCCATTGCTCCTCAGTCCCATCGCGCGCGCGGGTCTTCAGGGGATCGAAGAAGAGCGGCATCGCGCAGCTTGCATAGACCCAATTGTGGATGCCGGGCACGCTTTCGTCGATGCTGCGATAGGTACCGGTGCCGAGGTTGACGACGCCAAGCAACAGCTTGCGGCCGCTCGCCGCCAGCTTCTCCGCATCGGCGAAGCCTTTGAGCAAGCGCTTCAGCGGCGCGGCGTCATAGATCGCATCCTCGCCGAGGAGGCCACCGATGACGCCCAGCGGCCGCTCCTTGTAGATCGAGCCATTGCCCTTGATCCCGAGCCACGCGTCGAGCAGGCCGGGCACATCGTCTTGCGCCACGCCCAGCGCCTGGATCGCGCCGGTCGAGACGCCCGCGACGATATCGACGGAAACCCCGCGGTTGACGATCAGTTCATGGACGGCACCGACCTGGAAGGCGCCCTTTGCGCCGCCACCGCTCAACACGATCGCGAGACCACCTGCCATGTCGGCTCTCCTTCGGAACAAAGGACAGTCTACAGGAGATCGGTCGCCGAGTCTGGTTCGTTCGGTCTGCCGCGAAGGGGCAGCGCGACCATCGCCGGGGCGAACGTGAGCGAGGCAACGAACGCGCCTACCAAGGCCAGCAGCACCGTGATTGCCATCGCGGAGAAGCTTCTCCCCTCGACCCGGTGAAAATGAGCAGCGGTACGAACACGAGGAAGACGATCGCCTGTCCGTGGATAGTCGGCCTGATCATCTCGCGCGAGGCTCCGAATACCTCGTGCGACCGCTCGTCCAAGAGGAGCAATCGGCCTTCATGATGCTGTCGTTCGGCCAATCGCGTGAGACAATTTTCGATGATGATGATGATGATCGAACCGTTCACGCCGGGTAATATCGCCGACATCCGCATCGCTATCCCGCGCTATCCCGCTGCTCGGCTCGGTGGCGCCGCCAAAGCGCCTGCTCGCCGACAAAGCCTATGATGCGGACAGCCTGCGCAAATGGCTCACCGCAAGGCTGAGCCAAAGCAGCCCTACTGAGTTCGCGAGGACGAGATCAGAACGGCGTAAGCATAGTTCCGAATGTCATCAGCGCTAGCAGACCGACGGGGATGAGAACCAGGAGCGAGGAAATGTCTTCGCCGGCCCTTGCAATGCTTTCCTCCTGCAGGAGAATGGTGGCCGACCTCGCCACCGCGGTTGGGAATGTATCAGCGGTGGGCGCCCTGGCGAACGGGCTTTCGTCAACGGCAAGGTCACGATCGAGGGACGCAACAGAGATAGACATATTCTCTTTCTTTCAAGACGACAGGTATATCGGCATGCAAGTAGGGCGCGGCGGCGCCACGCATTTTGATGACAATAAGGACATGCGGGGGAAGTCAGCCGAAAAACCACAAGAGCGCGGCACTCGCTGTGACGATCGGAAGAATCGGGAAAAGCGACAGCGCCGCGCTCGACACGTTGGGCTTGTCACCGTGGTCGTGATGGAAAGCTGCCAGATGTTTCGACAATTGGTCGTCGGCTATTATTATGGCCTTGTCGATCAGTGGAACGGTCGGGAAAATCTCGATAAGCCGCGCCAATTCCGATGGGGCAAGCCGGGGATAGCGAGCGAGCAGACGTTCCGCTTCCTGTGTCTGTTGCGACGCGCCGCGGATACGGGAATAGGTTTGGGTTGCCATTGCTAAAACTCCATTGTCCAGCAACCGGGACCGCACGAATACGGACCGGTCCGGGTAGGGTAGGGATTTGCCTTGCATCGGGGATCGACCGAACGCGGCCATCGTGAGCGGCGATTCATTCCAGGATGCCTTGCTCCGGACGCAGCCTGGCAGGCGCGCGTCCGGCTAGACGCCGATCAGCAGTCGTCCACCGTTCCAGAAATGGGCATAATCAGACATGACGCACTATAGATGGCAACGCAGGAATTATTTTCAAGTCCTTGGATAGACATTGTGCGATGCGGACAGCTACTTAGGCCGCTAGATCTTCGAGGAAGCAAAGCGAACACTCGTTGCGCGGGTCGGTTCGCAAATACCGGCTTTCGACGCGGAGTCGGATTGCTCCGGTTCGTCCGCTCAGCGTTCGCCGCCGCGCCCCGTCCCCGCCGAAAGAGTGCCAGGATCATAACTGTCCGGGTAACGTCGCCCAGGCTGGGATATGGTGGCGGGGTATCCTCACGGAGCACGCGCTCTGCGTCGTGCTGGCTCGTCGATAGAGGGTATTGCGACCGTCGCCTTGCCCGCCATGATCAATGTGGCACAGATGGCTTTTTAATCAAGCCCTTCGCGCAACGCCCGCAAGCCGGTTATAGGCGCTTTTCCATCTAATTCGCGATCGCGCTTAATTGCGCGTTTCGCAAGCGAATCCATCTATTCGGGGTTCGATGAATATGGTTGGAGGCCCGAGCCGGAATCGAACCGGCGTATACGGATTTGCAGTCCGCTGCGTCACCACTCCGCCATCGGGCCTCAGGTCCCCGCTCCGGCCGAGCGAAGGCGGCGGGCGGGTCGGTGCGAGGCGCGGCTAGTGAAGGGCTTTGGCGGCCTTGTCAAGGATTCGCCGGAACGCTGCCGACTATCGCGCGATGCGGGGTTGGCGGCGCGCGGTCGCGCCGCTATGCGCTGCGGCGGCGGGAAAGCGATGCTGTATTATTATTGCAATACAGCATCGCTTCGGCTAGACAGCCCCCGCGAGGCACGAAACTCCAGGAACCGGATGGCATCCATGGCAACCCGAATGAATGAAATCAGCGCGGCCGAAATGCGCGCGGCGATGATCGACAGCCAGCTTCGCACCAATGACGTGATCGACCCCGCGGTGGTGGCCGCAATGGGCGCCGAGCCGCGCGAGGCGCATGTGCCCGCGGCGCTCGCGAGCGTCGCCTATATGGACCGCGCGATCGACCTCGGCGGCGGCCGCTGGCTCAGCCCGCCGCTCGTCACCGGCCGCCTGCTCGTCGCCGCGGCGGTCCGCCCCGGCGCGCGCGTGCTGCTGATCGGCGCCGCCACCGGCTATACCGCCGCGCTGCTCGCGCGCCTCGGCGCCGCGGTGGTCGCTCTCGAGGAACGCAGCGACCTGATCGCGGCAGCGCGGCAGGCCGGCCCCGACGGCGCCGTCACTTGGGTCGAGGGTTCGTTCGCCGAAGGCGCGCCGCAGGCCGCGCCCTTCGACCGCATCCTGATCGAGGGCGCGATCGAGCAGCTTCCACAGGCGATCGTCGACCAGCTCGTCGAGGGCGGCCGGCTCGTCGCCGCGCGCCGCGACGGCGCGGTCTCGCGCCTCGTCCAGGGGGTGAAGGCCGGCGGCACCGTCGCGCTACGCCCCTTCGCCGACATGGACGTCCCGCCGCTCCCCGGCTTCGCCGCGCCGCCGGGCTTTCGCTTCTGACGGCGCCTCTCCCCTCCGTTTCAGGCTGACCCGCACATGACGACTTCCCGGAAGACCCCGCTCCTTCTTCGCCGCCATCGCTGGCTCGCCGGGCTGGCGCTGGGCGCGTTGGCACTGCCGTCCGCCGGGCTGGCCGAAACGCTGCAGGGAGCGCTCGCCAAGGCCTATGAGAACAACCCGACGCTGACCGCGGCGCGCGCCGGACAGCGCGCGAACGACGAGAATGTCCCGATCCAGAAAAGCTATGGCCTGCCGTCGCTCGGCGCGCAGGGCGACTATACGGAAAATCTGGTCAAGCCGGGCAACAGCTTTTCCTCGCCGACGCGGCTGATCAGCGCCGGCGGGCAATTTTCGGTCCCCATCTATCAGGGCGGCGCGGTGCGCAACGCGGTAAAGGCCGCGAAATTCCGCGTCGAGGCGGGACAGGCCGATCTGCGCGCGACCGAGGCGAGCATCTTCGCGCAGGTCGTCGGCGCCTATATGGACGTGATCCGCGATCAGGCGATCGTCCAATTGAACCAGAAGAATGTCTCGGTACTGCGGACCAATCTGCAGGCGACCAGCGACCGGTTCGAGATCGGCGACCTGACCCGCACCGACGTCGCCCAGTCGGAGGCGCGGCTCGCGCTGGCCGAGGGTGACCTGCGCACCGCCGAAGCCGGCCTGATCGCCAGCCGCGAATCCTATATCCGCCTCGTCGGCGAGGCGCCGGTCGATCTGCAGCCGCCGCCGCAACTCCCCAATCTGCCGGCGAGCACCGAGGATGCGGTCGCGATCGCGCTGACCGACAATCCCGATATCGAGGCCGCCGACCAGCGGCTCGGCGCCGCGCGCGCCGACATCGGCACCGCCCGCTCCGCACGTATGCCCAAGCTCGACGGTACGGTCAGCGGCAGCTACACCAATTTCCTCGGCTCGCTGTCGAGCGAGGTTCCCGGCGTCGGCGTGTCGCAGACGACGAAGAGCGCCGCCGCCGGCCTCACCCTGACCTTGCCGCTCTTCCAGGGCGGCCGCCCCTCGGCGCAGGTGCGCCAAGCGCAGGCGCTGACCAGCCAGGCAATCGAAAATTATGTCGCGGTCGAACGCGACGTCATCGCCCAGACGCGCGGCGCCTATGCCGCGTGGCGCGCAAACGAACAGATCATCGCCGCGACCCAGCAGGCGGTCGGCGCCAATGCGCTGTCGCTCGAAGGCGTGCGCGCCGAGAACAGCGTCGGCACCCGCTCGATCCTCGACATATTGAACGCCGAGCAGGAATATCTGAACGCGCAGGTCCAGCTCGTTTCGGCGAAGCGCAACTCCTATGTCGCCGCCTTCTCGGTGCTCGCCGCGATGGGCAAGGCCGAGGCGCGCGATCTCGGCATCGAAGGCGGGCCGCTCTATGATCCCGCCGCCAATTACGAGCGGGTGAAGGGCCAGATCTGGGATTGGGCCGACGATCCGGCGCCGCAGCAGCAGACGACCTCGACCCGAAACGTCGCCGCCGCCGACGCGAGCGTGACGGGCGACAATCCCCTGATCGGCCCGGTCGATCCGGAACCCGCACAATAGGGCGCGGACAATAGGACTTGGCAAGCGCCGCCTCCCGCCGGTAGAAGATGGTTAACCGCGCCCACCCCCGGGCGCACCGAAGGGGGCCTGCATGGGCGACTTGTCGCGAGAGCCGTCGATGGAAGATATCTTGTCGTCGATCCGGCGCGTGATAGCGCGCGACGAAGCGCCGGGCAGCGCCCGCGAGCTGCCCGACGGCGATGATATTCTCGACCTGCAGGCCGAACAGGCACCGGAAGCCGACGCTGCCGAACCCGCCGAAGGCGAGGAACTGGTGTCGACCCGCAGCGCCGACGCCGCGCGCCAATCCCTCGAAGCGCTGAGCGCCGCCATCACCCCCGCATCCACCGCCTCTGCACCGCCCGCCGCGGGCGGCCGCACGATGGAAGAGGTAGTGATGGAAGCCTTGCGCCCGATGCTGAAGGACTGGCTCGACACGCATTTGCCCGACATGGTCGAGGCGATGGTCGCGAAGGAAATCAGCCGGATTACGGGACGGCGGCTGTAGCGATTCGCCCTGTCGCGCAGCGATAGGGAGAGGGATCGCCGCGAAGCTGCGGTGGGAGCCGCGAGCGTTTCACGCTTGAGCCCTTCTTCGGCGACCCCGGCGGCGTGCTATCTTACCACGACCTGCAAGGGTCGGTCATCCCGCCCAATCCTCCAGCAGATGGCGCGCGATCGCCAGCGAGGGCGGCGAGACGAAGGGCGCCCCCATGTCGCCGGCCAGCGCCGCGCGCACGCCGGCGCGGTCGACCCACATTGCCGCCTCGATCTCGGTCTCGTCGAGCGTCAGCGCGGGGTCGAGCGCCCGGGCGCGGCAGCCGATCATCAGCGACGAGGGGAAAGGCCAGGGCTGGCTTGCCACATAGGCGACGTCGGCGACGCGAATCCCCGCTTCCTCGAACAATTCGCGCGCGACCGCTTCCTCGAGCGATTCGCCGGGCTCGACGAAGCCGGCAAGGGCGGAGAAGAAGCCAGGGGGAAAGCCGGGCTGGCGCCCGACGAGCACGCGGTCTTCAAATTCGGCGAGCATGATGACGACCGGGTCGACGCGCGGGAAATGCTCGGCCCCGCAGGCGTCGCAGCGCCGCCCCCAGCCGCCGCGGAACAGCCCGGTCGGCGCGCCGCACACGGCACAGAAGCGATGCCGCACGTGCCAGTCGACGAGGCTGCGCACGCCGCCATAGAGCGCCGCTTCCTCGCCCGACAGCAGCGGCAGCAGCCGCATCACGGTGCGCGAGCGCGCATCGATGCGCTGTCCCGGCGCGGGTTCGCGGACGAAATGCGGCACCCCGGCCTCATCGATGCCGAGCAGCATCGGCGCGCGCGTGTCGGCGGGGTCGAACGGTTCCCAGTGCAGCCCGCCGCCCTCGCCAGGAACGAAGTCGATGCCGTCGAGCGCGAGGCACAGCGCGCGCGGATCGGCGACAACCGCCGCGAAGCGCTCCGCATCGACGCGTACCTGATCGGCGCGGTCGAGCCGCGCGCCCGTGAATCCCAGCGGCAAAGCCATCAGCGCATCACATCCTTGTAGAAGGCCTCGCCGAACTTGGCCTGAAAGGGCAGCACGTCGGCCGGCATATATTGGGTATAGCCGCCGACGCGATAGCCGCGCGCGCGGTCGACGAAGCCGATCGTGCCCGCCGCGCCGCCCCAGCCATAGACGCCCTCGCCGGTCGGCGAGCCCGCCAGCGACACGCGCCCGCCGGCGCCGAAGCCCTGTCCGTCGATCATGCTGCCCCTGGTCGCGACGCCTTCGGTCAGCAGGTTCGACATGGCGAGCCGCGCGGTTTCCGGTTTCATGATCCGCACCCCGCCGGTCTCGCCTTCCCCGAGCAGCATCGCGAGGAAACGGTCGTAGTCGCGCGCACTCGACACCAGCCCGCCGCCGCCATAGGGCATCGGCGGCTTGTCGAGATAGATGGAGCTTGTCCCCGGATCGATCGGCAGCAGCACGCCGCCCATCGGGAAATAATTGGTCGACAGCCGTCCCGCCTCGCTCGCCGGCACTTGGAAAAAGGTGCTGGTCATGCCGAGCGGGCCGAAGAGGCGCGTCTTCAGAAAGGCGTCGAACGCCTGTCCCGACACGACCTCGATCACCCGCCCCATCAGGTCGAGCCCGACCGAATAGCTCCAGCGCGTGCCCGGTTCGTAGACGAGCGGCAGCTCGGCGAGCCGGTCGGCGAAGGCGGCTAGGCTGGGCGCCGGGGTAATCGGCGGCATCCCCGGAATCGGCAGCCGGCTGACCTGTCCACCGATCAGCCCCGCCTTGTTATAGGCATCGCGCAGCGGCCCGGTCTGGATGATGTTATAGCCGAGCCCGGCGGTGTGGGTCAGAAGCTGCCGCACGGTGATCGGCGTCTTCGCCGGATGCACGGCGGTAATCGACCCGTCGGGGGTGTTTTGCACCGTCATCTTCGCGAAGGCGGGCAGAAAATCGGCGATCGGCTGGTCGAGGCCCATCTTGCCTTCCTCGATCAGCAGCATCGCCGCCATCGCGGTGATCGGCTTTGTCATCGAATAGAGCCGCCACAGCGTGTCGGGGCCGACCGGTTTCGCCGAATCCATCGCCTGCGTGCCGGCACCGAAGCTGAGCGGCGCTTCCTGTCCCTTGCCGATGCAGGCAAGGGTGCCGGCGAGCTCGCGGCGGTCGACGAAGCCCTTGATGAAGGCGTTGGTCGCCGGATAGAGCGTCGCGCCGTCGGCGCGGAAGGCGAACGCCGATCCCGGCAGAAAAGCCGCCGCGCCGCCGAGCGCCATGCCGCCGAGCAGCGCCCGGCGCGTCACCATCATGTTCATCCATCCGTCTCCCGCAGCCTGTCGATCAGCTTGCGATAGAGCGTCGGCAGCCCCGCCGCGTCAAGCGTCGAGAGCGGCCACCATTCGCCTTCCCCTGCGGCATCGGGGCCTTCGGGGGGCGTTTCGCCACGCACCAGCGTCAGCCGTAGGTCGAAATGGGTGAAGCCATGATCGACCTGTGCGATCCCCGACTCGCTCAATTCGGATTCGACCGGCGTCCCGCTCCATTCGCCGCCGGGCAGCGCGCGCATCCCGCCGAGCATGCCCTTTTCGGGCCGCCGGACGAGCCAGATGCACCCGTCGCGTTCGATCCAGTGCGCGACGCCATGGCGCTGCGGCTTCGCCTTCTTCGCGGGCTTGACCGGCAGCCGTTCGATATCGGCGCGTCCGCGCGCGCGGCAGTCTGCCATCACCGGGCAGATCGCGCAGGCGGGCGACCGCGGCGTGCAGATGCCCGCGCCCAGATCCATCAGCGCCTGCACGAAATCGCCGGGGCGGGCCGCCGGCACCAACGGCGCCAGCGCCGCCTTGATCCCGCGCTTGGCGGCGGGGAGCGGAGTTTCGATCAGCCGGTGGCGCGCGATCACCCGCTCGATATTGGCGTCGACCACCACAGCCGGCTGGCCGAAGGCGATCGCCGCGACCGCCGCCGCGGTATAGTCGCCGACCCCAGGCAGCGCGCGCAGCGCCGCCTCATTGTCCGGGAAGCGTCCGCCATGCTCGGCCACCACCGCGCGCGCGCAGGCGAGCAGGTTGCGGGCGCGGGCATAATAGCCGAGCCCAGCCCACGCCGCCATGACGTCGGCATCGTCGGCCGCCGCGAGGTCGGCGACCGTCGGCCAGCGCACCGTGAAGCGCTCGAAATAGCCCGCAACCGCCGCGACCGTCGTCTGCTGGAGCATGACCTCGGCCATCCAGACGCGATAGGGATCGGGCACTGCATTGCTGCCCGGCGGCACCCGCCACGGCAGCACCCGCGCGGACCGGTCGTACCAGTCGAGAATGCGCGCCGCGAACTCCTGTCGCGTGTCGATGGTGTCGGAAGTCTGGACGCTCACCCCCCGCCTATGGCATGGCGGCGCGCATGGCGAAAGCAGGGAGCGGAGAGACGCCCGCCCGCAAGGCGAAGGCGAAGACGGCGGCGAAGAAAAAGGCGCCCGCGCGTGCCTATGAACGCCCGCGTGGCGGCGAAGCACGCGCGATCGCCGACCTGGTGCCCGAAATCGGCCGCACCGCCTTTCGCAAATTCGGTTTCGTCCAGTCGTCGGTGGTCAGCCGCTGGCGCGAGATCGTCGGCGACAGGCTGGCCGACGTCACCCAGCCCGCGATGATCCGCTTTCCCGCGGGGCAGAAGGCGGGCGGCACGCTGCACCTGACGATCAGCGGCGCCCACGCGCCGATGCTCCAGCATGTCGCGCCCGACATCATCGCCGCGGTCAACCGCTTCTTCGGCTATGCCGCCATCGCCGGCGTGCGCATGACCCACGGCCAGATCGCGCGCGCCGCGCCCGTTCACCAGCCGGCCATGTTGAAACCCGTACCCGCCGAACTGGGGGACAGTCTGCGCGACATCGGCGACCCCGAGCTTCGTACCGTGCTCGAACGCATGGCGGCGGGGCTCGCGACACCGCCGAAGCTCCCTCGCATCAGTTGATGGAAAGACGATATCGCCCGATGGCACATTCCTCCGCCGGCCGCCTGTGGCGCCGAATCGCCACCGTTCTGCTGCCGCTCTTCGCGCTTTCGCTGCTCAGCGCCGCGGCCCCGGCCCAGCCGGCGGTGCACTGGTCGGCTGCCGTCGGCGAAAGCGGCATCGGCGCCTATAGCGTCGGCAACCCGCAGGCGAAGGTGAAGCTGGTCGAATATTTCAGCTATACCTGCTCGCATTGCGCCGAATTCGCAAAGGAATCGGCCGTGCCGCTCAAGGCCCAATATGTCGACAAGGGGCTGGTGCTTGTCGAATATCGCAACCTGGTCCGCGATCCCGTCGACATGACCGCCGCGATGCTCGCGCGCTGCGGCGGCGCCAAGGCCTTCGCCGCCAACCATCAGGCCATCTTCGCCGCGCAGCCGACCTGGCTCGGCAAGGCCGCGAAGATGAGCAAGGAGCAGCAGGCGCCCTGGTATCAGGGCTCGCTAGCCGACCGGACGCAGCGTATCGCCGCCGACGTCGGGCTCGATACGCTGATGCGCGGGCGCGGCTATTCGGCGGCGCAGATCGACGCCTGCCTTGCGAGCAGTGTCGCCGAGGCGGAGCTGATGGGGATGACCAGCATCGGTATCAACGCCGACCGCGTCGCGGGCACGCCGACCTTCTTCGTCAACGGCAAGCGCGCCGCGGCCGGCCATTGGGCCGAACTGAAACCGATCCTCGACGCCGCGCTCAAGTAAATCTAAAGAGCGATCCTCGTCACGATGAAACGGAGAATGAAGTGAAGACCCTGCCCGCCCTGCGTTTCGCCCTCCTGTCCTCGCTCGGCGCCCTCGCGCTGGCCGCCTGCGGCGACAGCAAGACCGACCCTGCCGAGCAGCAGGCGGTGATCGCCAAGGTCGCGCCGCCCGCGGGCAAGATCTGGTCGGATGTCGTCGCCGTCACCCCTGAGGGCGGCCACGTCATGGGCAACCCCGAAGCGCCGATCAAGATCGTCGAGTTCGCTTCGCTGACCTGCTCGCACTGCGCCGACTTCTCCATCGAAAGCCATGACGAGTTGAAGCGCGATTTCATCGATACCGGCCGTGTCAGCCTGGAACTGCGCAATTTCGTGCGCGACGGCCTCGACATCACCGCCGCGGCGATCACCCATTGCGCGCCGCCGGAACGCTATTTCCCCCTGACCCAGAGCACCTTCGCCGGACAGGCGCAGATCTTCGAAGCGGCGCAGGCCGATCCGCAGGGCTATGAGGCCGCGATGAAATCGCCGCCCGCCGTCCGCTTCCAGCAACTCGCCAAGGCGATGAAGCTCGACCAGTTCTTCCAGTCGCGCGGCATGACCGCCGATCAGGTCAATAGCTGCCTCGCCAATGTCGACGCGATCCAGAAGCTGGAGGACACAACCAGCGCCGCGACCCAGCAATACAACGTCCAGGGCACGCCGACCTTCCTGATCAACGGCCAGGTCGCCGAAGGCATCGCCACCTGGCCGCTGATGCGCGACCGCCTCCGCACCATGGGCGCGCGCTGATCCTCCCCTCCTCTTCGGAGGAGGGGCTTCCATCTCAACCCCCTTGCGACTCCCCGGCTCGCGCGGCATGACGGCGTTCTAGGGGGATATGTGACGCCGACGTTACGCAGCCTGCAATCCTATGATCTGCGCGAGGTGACCTCGTGCAGATAAAGCGGCTGCGCCTGACCGGTTTCAAGAGCTTCGTCGAACCCACCGAACTGCGCATCGAGCCGGGGCTGACCGGCGTCGTCGGCCCCAATGGCTGCGGCAAGTCGAACCTGCTCGAGGCGATCCGCTGGGTCATGGGCGAATCGAGCCCCAAGTCGATGCGCGGCGGCGGCATGGAGGATGTGATCTTCGCCGGCACCTCGTCGCGCCCGCCGCGCGACTTTGCCGAGGTTGCGATCCATTGCGATACCGAGGGCGCGGTCGTCGCCGGCCTGTCCGACGCGACCGAGGGGCACGAACTGGAAGTCATTCGCCGGATCGAGCGCGGCGCAGGATCGGCCTATCGCGCCAATGGCCGCGACGTGCGCGCGAAGGATGTCGCGCTGATCTTTGCCGATGCCGCGACCGGGGCGCACAGCCCCGCGCTGGTCAGCCAGGGCAAGATCGCCAATGTCATCGCCGCCAAGCCGACCGAGCGTCGTGCGATGCTGGAGGAAGCGGCGGGGATCGCCGGGCTGCACGTGCGCCGCAAGGATGCCGAACAGAAGCTGCGCGCGACCGAGACCAACCTCATCCGCCTGGGCGAGATCGTCGCCGACATGGAGGTGCGCGCCAATGCGCTGCGCCGCCAGGCCCGCGCCGCCGAGAAATATAAAAGGCTGAGCGATGAGATCCGCGTCGCCGAGGGGCGGCTGATCTATGCGCGATGGCGCGATGCCGCCGCCGCCGCCGATCAGGCGCGCCGCGACGCGGACGCCGCCGAGGCCGCAGTGAAGACCGCGCAGGCCGAGCTCGAAACCGTCTCGGCGGCGCAGGTCGAGGTCGCGACGCGCGTCGGCAGCGCGCGCGCCGAGGCGCAGGGGCGCCGCGACGCGCTGGCCGAGGCGACCGCCACCCTCGTCCGCCTGCAGGGCGAGGAACGAGCGGCGCGCCAGCGTCAGGGCGACCTCGCGGCGCAGCAGGCGCGGCTGACTGACGACCGCGCGCGCGAGGGCGAGCTGGCGCGCGAGGCGCATGGCGCGCTGACCGCGCTCGACGCCGAGAGCAAGGAACTGGCGCGGCAGGTCACGGCGCATGACGCCGGCAAGGCTGCGCTCGTCGAGGCGCATCAGGCGGCGCAGGCGCATCTTCGCGATGCCGAGGTCGCGCTCGCGCAGACGCGCGCGACGGCGGCGAGCGAGGCCGCCGACCGCCGCGTTGCGGTGGGCGCGCGCGACGGCGCCGAGGCGGCGGTGCGCCGGATCGAGGGCGAGCGCCAGCGCGTCGAGGCCGAGGTCGCCGCACTCGGTGACAGCGTCGCGCTCGCCACAACGGTCGCCGAAAACGCGGACGCCGCGCAGCGCGCCGAAGCCGCGATCGGAACCGCCGAAACCGCGCTGTCTGACGCCGAAGCCGACCGCGAGGCCGCCACCGCCGAACTCGCCACCCTCGACGCCGCGCTCGCCGAGGCGCGCGCCGCGCTCGCGGCGCTCGAAGGCGAGGCGGCGACGCTCGACCGAGCGCTCGCCGCCTCGCGCAACGACGCCGCGCGCATCCTCGACCGCATCCGCGTTCGCCCCGGCTACGAAGCCGCGCTCGCCGCCGCGCTCGGCGACGATCTCGACGCCGGCACCGAGGCCGATGCGGCGCGAAGCTGGCTCGGCGCCGAGGCGCGCGCCGACGATCCGCCGCTTCCGCCCAGCACCCGAGCCCTCGCCGAGGTCGCCGAGGCGCCAGCCGCGCTCGCCCGCCGCCTCACGCAGGTGGCAGTCGCCGACTGCGACACCGGCCAGCCGCTCGCGGTCGGCCAGCGGCTCGTCACCTTGAGCGGCGTGATGCGGCGCTGGGACGGCTTCGTCACCCGCGGCGACGGCGCGACGGCGAGCGAGCGGCTGACCCGCCAGAACCGCCTCGACGCGCTCGCCGCGCAGCGCCCGCAGGTCGAACTGGGGGTGCAGGAACTCCGCGACCGGCGCGCGGCGATGGCCGCGACCCTCGCCGCACGCACCGAGGCGGCGGCGGCGGCGCGCAAGCGGCTCGCCGAAGCCGACGAGGCGCGCCGCACCGCGCTGCGCGCCGCCGACCAGGCGCAGGCCGCGCTCGACCGGCACCGCGACGCGGCGGCGCTGTTCGACCGCCGCCGCGAAGAGATCGCCGCCGCCGCCGGCGACGCCGCCGAACAGCTCGCCGCGCACGAGGCCGCGCTCGACGCGCTGCCCGACGAGGCGATCGCCCGCGCCGCGCTCGACGCCGGCGAGCAGGCGGCCGACCGTGCCCGCACGGGCGCGACCGACGCGCAGGGTGCGCTCGCCGCGCACGAACGCAGCCTCGCCGCGCTCAGCGAGCGGCAGGCGGTCGTCGGCGCCGAGATCAGGAGCTGGAAAGCCCGCGCCGGCGAGGCGGCGCGGCGCGTCACCGACATGGACAAGCGCGCCGAAGCGCTTGCCGCCGAGGCCGCGAAGCTCGCCGGCCTGCCCGACAAGCTTGCTGCCGAGCGCGCCGCCGCCGAGGCGCAGCAGGCGGCGCTGCGCGAGCAGGTCGCCGCAGCCGAGACCCGCGAGCGCGAGGCCGAGGCGGCGTTGCGCGAGGCCGAGGCGGCGCTCACCGCGATCCGCGAGCGCGTTGCCGCCGCGCGGGAAACCCGCGCCGGTGCGGTCGCGCGCTCTGAAAATGCCGAACTGCGCCGGGTCGAAATGGGCCGCCTGTCGGGCGAGCGCTTCGAATGCCCGCCGCCGCTGCTGCCGCAAAAGGCGGGCTTCGAGAGCGACAGCGTCAGCGACGCCGCTGCGGAATCGGCTTCGCACGACCGACTGATCGCCGAGCGTGAGCGGCTCGGCCCGGTCAATCTGGTCGCCGCCGATGAACTCGCCGAACTCGACGGCGAGCGCGAACGGAACGCGGCCGAGATCGACGAACTGCAGCAGGCGGTAAACCGGCTGCGCGGGTCGATCGGCAATCTCAATCGCGAAGGCCGCGTCCGGTTGCTCGCCGCCTTCGAGACGGTCAACACCCATTTCCAGCGCCTGTTCACGACCCTGTTCAACGGCGGGCAGGCGCATCTGGAACTCGTCGATTCGGACGATCCGCTCGAGGCGGGGCTGGAGATCATGGCGCAGCCGCCGGGCAAGCGGCTCGGCACGCTGACTCTGCTGTCGGGCGGCGAGCAGGCGCTGACCGCGGTGGCGCTGATCTTCGGCCTGTTCCTGACCAACCCAGCGCCGATCTGCGTCCTCGACGAGGTCGACGCGCCGCTCGACGATGCCAATATCGAACGCTTCTGCGACCTCCTCGACCGGATGAGCCGCGAGACGAACACCCGCTATCTGATCGTCACCCACAATGCGGTGACGATGGCGCGCATGCACCGCCTGTTCGGGGTGACGATGATCGAAAAGGGCATCAGCCGCCTGGTCTCGGTCGACCTCGGCGGCGCGGAAGAACTGCTCGCGGCGGAATAATCAGGCGCTGCCCACCACCAGCATCGCGGCGAAGACCAGCAATCCCGCGAAGCGGTTGCTGCGGAACTTGGCAAGCGCATCGGCGTCGTTCGCGGAGTCGAGCGTCGCGACCTGCCCGGTCAGGTGCAGCGCCGCGGGCAGCAGCGCGATGAGCACCAGTGGGTCGGGCCGCACGCTCCACAGCGCCCCGGCCCACAGCGCCAGCGCGACGCCGTAGCAGAGCGCCACGCCGCCGCGGACATGGCGCCCCATGGCCCGCGCGCTCGACTTGACGCCGACGAGCGCGTCATCCTCGATATCCTGCAGCGCATAGATGGTGTCATAGCCGATCACCCAGGCGATCGACCCGGCATAGAGCAGGGGCAGCGCCAGACCCTGCCCGCCGTCGACCGCGATCCAGCCGACGAGCGCGCCCCAACTGAACACCAGGCCGAGCCACGCCTGCGGCCACCAGGTGATGCGCTTCATGAACGGATAGGCGGCGACGAGCGCGAGGCTGGCGAGCGCGATGACTTGCGCGGGCAGGGGAAGTTGCAGGAGCACGACCAGTCCGAGGAGCGACAGCAGCAGCACCCACAGCAGCGCATTGCGCACCGGCACCGCGCCGCTCGCCACCGGCCGCAACGCGGTGCGCGCGACCCTGGCGTCGAGATCGCGGTCGACAATGTCGTTATAGACGCACCCCGCGCCGCGCATGACGATCGCGCCGAGCAGCATCCAGAAGAAGAGCGGCCAATGGCTCCGCGCCCCGCCGCCAAGCGCCAGCCCCCAGGCGCAGGGCCAATAAAGCAGCCACCAGCCGATCGGCCGGTCGAAGCGCGCGAGCAGCGCATAGGGACGCAGGCCCGCGGGCAGCAGCGCGAGAAAGCCCTGATGCTGACTGTCGGGAGGGTGGGTCGCCGTCATCGCCCGCGCGATAGCAGGCGAGGCGCCGGCGATAAATGGCCGATTATCAGTCGCAGTTCGAAACCGCGACGGACGACGGATTATAGACCTGCGTCAGGTCGCGCGCCTCGCGGATATTGAAGGCGGCGGTCGAGTGCATCCGGCGCTGGCCGACCACCTTGCCATAGAGCAACGGCTGATAATCATAATAGATTTCGACGAACATCACCGCCGTTCCCGCAGCGGCGGTCACCTCGGCACCCTCGAATCCCATACCGGGGAAATCAGTCCCCTCCTCACCGTCGCCGGCCTCACCATAGCTCGATTCGACATCGAGATCGCCATAGCAGCGCTGCCAGTGTATCCACTGCCCGCCGTCGTCGTTGCGTTCGAGGCTCGACAGGATGATGCGGCCGTGGGTCTTGAAATCCAGATTGCCGGCTTGCGTTTCGACGCCGGCGAACACCTCGTTGATGTCGGTCTCGCGCACCTGTGGCTGCGCCAGATTGCTGCCGGCAGCGATGCGCGAGGCGTTGTCGGCGGCGTTGAGCCCTATCTGGCTGATGCGCGTCTGGGTGAGCGTCAGATTGGCGATCTCCAGCCCGCCGAAGCCGACGAGGACGAGGAAGGGGATGGCGAAGGCCATTTCGATGAGCACGGTGGCGCGCGCGTCGCGCGTGAACCGGGCGATTGAATCGCGGACGCGGCGGCGGAGAGGGACGAAGCGGATCATGCGCATGTGTCCGCGGGCGCATCGGACCCGGTGGCGAAGGGCTGGTTGCGCAGCACGGTCGTCGAGGTCAGCGTCGTCGATTGCGGTTGACCGAGCATCCGCCATACCGGCAGGACGCGGTCGAATGTCATCGACGCGCTATAGAGGATGACATCGTCGGCGCCGCCATTACCGTCGCGGCCGCGGTCAGCGTCCCACTGACCGTTGCCATTGCTGTCGTCATAGCATTCGCCGGTATCGTAGCTGCCGTTCTTGTTCGCGTCGGTATAGCGTTCCTCGACGCCGACCTGATCGAAACGGTCATAGGCCTTGCGGGTGAACTTCACCTCGGCATGGGCGAATACCTGCTGCACCTGCTCGCGAACAATCGTGTCGAGCGCGGACTGGTTGCTTGCATAAGCCTCGAGCGTCGAATCGCGCCCGGCCTTACTCACCGCGCCCTGCAGCACCTGCTGCGCATACATCTGCCAGCAATAGTCGAATGCGCCCATCAGGACGAGAAGAAAGAGCGGCGCGGTCAGCGCGAACTCGATCATCGCGGCCCCGCGTTCGCTGCGCCCCAGGCGACGAAGCCAGGAGATGCTGCGCGTCATTGCGATAGCCTCAGCTTCGAGATCTGCCGCGCGATAGCCTGGAAATTTTCGTTCAGTTCATCCGAATCGTTCGATTCGTAAGCCTGTCCGGACGACGCGCAACTGTTCAGGTTGCTGTTGCTGCTGACCCCGAAAGACACGACCCAGATGGTGATGCCTTGCCTCTTCGCCCGCTCACACAACTGCCGGAAGCGGTTGTTGTGGCGCGCGATGGCATCCTTGTTGTCGGTGGCGCCGATGCGCGGTAGCGAACGCTCCAGCCCCTGATGCGACAGATTGTCCCGCGGCGTATTCATCTCACCGTCGGTCATGAACAAGATGTGACGACTGATGGGCCGGTCGTTTTTCTCCGCCTTCGCATTATCGCTTGCGAACAGGCCGGTCGGCGAAATCAGCCGCGCGCCCCACGCCATGCCGACGTCATGATAGGTGAAGCCTTTGGCTTCCAGGTCGTCGATATAATCGTCGAAGGCGGTCTCGTCGATCTCGTCGTCGGAAACGACCGTGCCGTCCTCTACCACCTTCTTCAATTTCATCGCGGCGACCGGACAGGCGGCTGTGTCGCCTCCATATTCGGCAAGGCTTGCCCTGTCCGTGCTCGACGTCTCCGGATCCGTCCGTCCGCGGTCATAAGTGAAGGCGGGAAGAAACAGCTTCCATTTGGTGGCATCATCCGATGTGGGGGACGACTCGATATCCATGTCAAAAGCCGTCGAAGGCGCCGTCTCGCTCGGGCCGAATACCGTCGTCTGGCGTTCCATGATGCAGCCGTCCCAGACTGCGGTTTCATCACTCCCGTTAGATCCCGTATTGAAAGTCAGTTCGCTGCCGGGCGCGATCGACCCAACGGGCAGGGTACGATTTTCATACCGATAGAAATATCGGTTCTTTTTCTCGCAAACCCATTCCCGGTTCCATTTGGAGCCCTGCCAGCCACATTCCTCCACTTCCTTCCATCCGTCACCGCTCCGTGAAGGCAGTGTAACGGATTCGGACAGCCAGGAGGGATCTGCATTATAGAGAATCTGGCCTACATTGACGGTACTGCTATAGGGAACGACGCCAAAACGCAGTTGCCCATCGCCGATATCCGCACCGCTCAGAGTTTCGAAGAAATCCTTTGCCGCCGTCTGCAATCCTGCGATCCGCGTGCCTCGCATCGACCCGGTCACGTCGAGCACCAGCATCACATCGACGTTTGAAATCTCCAGTTTCGCGGTGCAGTTCGCAGTCAGGGCAAACTGGTCCTTGCCGAAAATATACATCAGCGCCGTCGGCAGCGTCGCATGCGCGGTGCCGGTAACATCGGAGGCGCCTGTCGATGGCTGCTGCGAATCGAAGTTAATACCGCTGCTGCCATAGATGCCGGCGGGAAAGTTGAAGTTGAACATCTTGTTCGCTTCAGCCTCGGCGGCGTCGGTATAGGTGCCGCCGGCCATCGAGCGCCGTCCCGCGAGCACGCCCGCGTCGCAGGCCTGCTGCAGGCGAAGCTGGGTCATATAGGCGCGGCCGATGTCGACCGCCGATCCGACGATACCGATCAGCGGCACGACCGCCGCGGCGGTCAGCATGAAGGCATTGCCCCGCTGGTCGCGAAGCAGCTTTCTTGCCCCCTGCCGGATGCGGCGGATGACGGTCCCTCGCATGGTCGAACCCCCTCTTCGAACCCGCAACGCGGCCCACGGATGCGCGGCGGGTATCGTCCCACTAGGGCCAAACTGCTTACCAAATGGATAATCGGGATCATCGGGAGGCACGGCATAGCGCCGTTTCCGCTCCATATCGGGACAGGCGCAAGGCGGCGTCCGCCTGGAGTCGGAGGCGGTTAAATTCTCGTCATTCCCGGGAGAGCAGAGATGCTGATGCCATGATCGGGCTGGAGCAGGCTGTGGACTGTCCCCGGGCTATTTCATCGCACCGCTGTCGATCAGGCATTGGGGCACGGATGGCGCAGGACGTTGCCGCTCCGCGATCCGGTCACCTGCCCTCCCGCGACGGCGACGACGCCGTTGACGATCACATCGCCTATCCCCTCGGGCACGGCGGTGGGCTCCTCATAGGTCGCGCGGTCCCGGATGGTCGCAAGGTCGAATATCACGACGTCGGCCCGCATGCCCTGACGCAGCAGCCCCCGATCGGCCAGCCCAAGCCGCTGCGCGGGCCAGCCGGTCATCTTGCGGATCGCGTCCGGCAGCGTCAGCACGCCGCGCTCGCGCACATAGTCCGCGATGATGCGCGGAAAGGTGCCGTTGGCGCGGGGATGCGGCCGCCCCGCCCTCGCCGGGTCGGCGGTGCTGTCCGATACGGCCGCATCGGTGCCGATGCTGACCCAGGGCTGCTTCATCGCGAGGTCGATGTCGGCGTCGTCCATCAGGAAATAGAGCGCGCCCGCCCGCGCCGGCAGCGCGGCAAGCCAGATGTCCCAGGCCGCGTCGGCGGGATCCTTGCCGAGTGCCTTGCCGATCTCGGCAAAATTCTTGCCGTGGAACTGCCGATAGCGGTCGTTATGGGCGTTTGCCAACACGACGTTCTGCCAGCCGCCGGAGGCGTGGACGAGGTTCGACCAGTCGGCCTGCGGCCCCGCGGCGAGTTCCTTCTTGAGCTGCTTGCGCACGGCCGGATCGCGCACGGCCGCATACGCGGCCTCGCGACCCTTGGCGAAGACATGCGTCGGAACGGTCACGTCGAGCCCGGTGCCGCCGGCACGATAAGGATAGATGTTCGCGCCGATGTCGAGGCCGCGCGCCCGTGCCGCCTCGACCCGCGCGATCGCCTGCGGCATCAGCTTGCCCCACAGCGGCGCATAGGCGGCCTTGATGTGAAAAATCTCGACCTTCGCGCCACTGCGTTCGCCGATCGTCACCGCCTCGTCGATGGCGGCGAGCAGCTTGTCGCTTTCGTCGCGCATGTGCGTTGCATAGAAGCCGCCGCACTTGCCCGGTATCGCCGCCAACCGGGCGAGGTCGGCGGTCGACTGGAAGCTGGCGGGGGAATAGATGAGCGCGGATGAGATGCCGAAGACACCGGCCTTCATCGCGGTCCGCACCTCGCCCTCCATCGCGCGGAGCTGATCCTCGTTAGGCGCACCGGCCGCATCGCCCATCACCTTCACGCGCGCCTGGATCGCGCCGTAATAGGTGCCGAAATTGACCGCGATCCCCTGCTGCTCGAGCTTGCTGAAATAGCCCGCGATTTCGCCGGCGGGGACCGCGGTGCCGCCTTCGCCGGCGATCAGCGTCGTCACGCCCATGCGCAGCTTGCTGGCCGCCGATCCGTCGCGAAGCAGCACGCGCCCGGACTGGTCGAGCATGTCGATGAAGCCCGGCGAGACATAGCGTCCGCGCGCATCGATCTCTTGCTTTCCCGCGCCGTCGACCACGCCGACGCGCACGATTCGTCCGTCCGCGATCGCAACATCGGCGGCGACCCAGGGATTGCCCGCGCCGTCGAGCACGCGGCCGCCCCGGATGACGATGTCATAGGCCGGGTCGGGCGCGGGCGCCGCGGCCCCCGTCAACAGCGGCACGAAGATGAGTGCGATCGACCGGATCATGCGCTTGTCTCCCTCTATTGGTCCTCGACATAGACATATTGGTGCTGCTGGCCGTCGTTGATCGTCAGCGTGCGCTTGCCGTCCGCCGTCCCGACCAGCGCCTCGACCCCGATATTGCCCGGCCCGACCGAGACGATCGAGACGCTGCCGTCGGGATTGGCGCGGGTCGCGATCGGCCCCTCGACGAATCCGGCCTTGATCCATTTCTGTCCGCCCTGCTCGCCGACGCTGATCTGGCCGACCTCGGAATCGCGATAATGGCGGGCCAGCTTCGCGAGGACGGCGGGATCGCCGGGAAAGGTCAATCGCTCTCGGCGTGCCGCGGCCTGCGCCTTGATCCGCGCCGCCGCCGTCGCGACGTCGCGGGCCGCCTCGGGCTGACCGTCATAGAGGACTTCCAGAAGGCGGCGCAGGAACGGCCCGAGCATCGCCGCGCCCGGATCGGCATTGGTCAGGATCACCGCGCCGACGCCCGCCTCCGGCAGCGCATACCAGTTGCTGTGATAGCCGAGGAGGGTGCCGCCGTGGGTCACGACGGGAATGCCCCACGCATCGCGCTGGAACAGGCCCATGCCGTACCAGCTTCCTGGCCCCACCTGCACGCCCTTCTTCCGCCGCTCGACCAGGTTCGCCTCGCTGACCACCCGCTCGCCCTCGGGCGTGATGCCCTTCGACAGTTCGAGCTGAACATAGCGAACCATGTCCGCGGTGGTGGAAAAGGCGGCGCCCGCAGGACGATAGGGATAGGGTGCGAAATTGAAGTCGTTGCTCATCAGCGTCACACGGCCATCGACATCAAGGCCGTGCGGGGCCGCCCAGTTGCCCGCCATGCCCTTTGCATAATCGAAGGTGCTGTCCGTCATGCCGAGCGGCTTGAAGATCTTTTCCTCCATCGCGCGATCATAGGCGGCACCGATCTCCATCTCCGGATAGAGAAGGTGACCGCCGACATAGCCCGCGGCCGAAGCCATCTGATTATTATATTGGAACAGGTCGCCGAACTGGCTGGTCGGCATGGTATCGGCAAGCTGGTTGAAGGTGGCGGCAGCCGGTGCGCCGGGGTCGGCGAGGATGAAGGAATAATCCTTTCGCGGCAGCCCGGTGCAGGCGCAGACGAGATGGCGGACGAGCACGGACCGCGTGACCTCGTCATTGCCGAGGCGGAAGGCCGGATAGAGGTCGGTGACTTTCTGGTCCCAGCGCAACTTGCCTTCATCGGCGAGCACCGAAAGAAGCAGCGTCGACAGGCCCTTGGTGTTCGACGCGATCATGAATTTGGTATGCTCGTCGACCGGCTCGGGCGACCCGAGCGCGCGCACGCCGATGCCGCCCTGCCACACGACCTTGCCCTGATCGATCAGTGCAAGGCCGACGCCGGGCACGCCCAGTTCGCGCGCGCTTTCGGCGACGAAGTCGCGCAGCGCCCGAACGCGGTCGGGGGTCAACCGATGCGCGGTCCTGCCCGCGAAACTTTCGGTCTGATAACCGACCGGGTGCAGCCCCTCCCGAACGACCGACATCGCCGCCGATCGCTTGGCGGCGGTTCCCGCGGAACCATCGACGATCAGCACGGTCCACGCCGCGCCCTTGCGCAGCGCCAGCGCCGAGCGCGTCGCACGCTCGGTCGGCAGCGTTTCATAAGAAAGGTTCAGCCGTTCGTCCCAGTCCTCGCCCGGCCGGCCCGGCGTGGCGAGGCGCACCGTCGGAGCGGCGTCCGGGCGATACAGCGACCACGCCTTCGCCGCCGCCGCCGCGCCATCGGCCGCCGCGCCGACGTCGACCACCACGGCGCGCAGATCCTTTTCGGGTGAGACGAACAGGACGGCGGGGCCGCGCGTCGTCGCGGTCCAGTCCTTCGGCTGGACATATTGCACCCCCGCCGCCGTCTTGCCGTCGGTGTCGGCGGCGGCGGGCGCCTGGGCCAGCGCGGGAAGGGGAAGGCTCGCGAGGGCGAGGGCCATCAGCAATTTCATCGCGCGTCTCCTCGATCGGTCAGGGCTGAACCTGGTGGTATGCGACATGCGGCTGCGAGGTGAAGGACAGGCGCCAGTGCCCGTCCCCGCCATGGAAGCGGAGTTGTTCGTAAGGGCCGCCGGCGCGCGCGCCGGTCACCTGTTCGAACCGCAGCGGACCGACCCGTTCCCAATAGCTTGTCTTGCCGCCGCCACTGACGATGATCGCATCGGCCCCTGCGGCGCTGATCTTCAGGTCATGCTCGGGATTGGGCGGGCGGTTATAATCGCGCCGGTTGCCGCGATAGGCGCCCAGCGGCACCGCCTCGCCCGCCGGCGCGGCGACACGCGGCGCCGGGGTCTGCGGAAAGAGCCGGCCGATCAGCGCCTCGGTCAGTTCGGTGCGCCCGCCATAGCTGCCCTGTCCGCCGGTTTCGGAAACGAAGAAGCCGAGGCCCGCCTCGGGCGCAAGGATCATGTTCGAATGGAAGTCGCCGGTATTGCCGCCATGGCCGACGAGGCGCGGTCCGGCCTCGCGCACGACGAAGAAGCCGTGCGCCATGCCGGGCAGGTCGGGGGCGTTGGCGTGCGAATCGCGCATCAGCAGCGCGACCGATTCGGGTTTCAGGATGCGCGCCCCGCCGATCGCACCGCCATTCAGCATCGCCATCATGAACCGCGTCATGTCGGGCGCGCTCGACGTTCCCGAACCGGCAGGCATGATGTTGCTGAACAGTTCGAAGGGCTCGGCGACGAACCGCCCGTTTTCGACCCGATAGCCGTTCGCCATGCGCGGGGCGAGCGCGGCGGGCAGCGGTTCGCGAAAGGTCGTCGACCCCATGCCGAGCGGCGCGAAGATATGGCGCTCGACATAGTCGGCGAAGGGTTCGCCCGAAACGCGCTCGACGATATAGCCGGCCAGCGCGGCGCCGTAGTTGGAATAGGACACCTCCGTCCCCGCGGGCCACAGCCGCCGCGGGATATGCGTCTTCATCCACTCGCCATAGGGGACGAGCTTGTCGACCGCGGGCGCGGTGATGCCGCCGATGTCGCTCATGCCCGGCGTATGCGACAGCAGGTCGCGCACCCGGATCGGCTGGCCTTCGAAATCGGGGATAGGATAGTCGATATAATCGTTCACATCGGCATCGAGACTGACGCGGCCGGCCTCGACCTGCTGCAGCAGTGCGGTCCAGGTGAACATCTTGGACACCGATCCGGGCCGGAACAGGGTCGTCTGCGCATCGACCGCGACCCCCTTGTCGACATCGGCGAAACCATAGCCGCGCGCGAACAGCACGCGGCCCTGATGGACGACGGTGACGACCGCGCCCGCGACCTCGCGCGTCGCGATCTGCTGCGCCATCACGCCATCGACGAAATCGGCGAGGCCCGCGAGCCGTTCGGGCGCGACGGTATAGGCGGCGTCCGGCTGCGCCTGGGCGATGACCGCGGACGGAAGCGCTGCGCCACCGAGCAGCGCGGCAGCAAAGGCGTGATACCAAATCGAGCGTCGGGACATGAAGGAACCTCTCTGCCTGGGTCGAACAAGAGTCGGACCCGACGCCTTCGCGCCGGGCCGAAGGGAAACGTCAATCCGCGCTCAGGCAGGACGCGACCAGCGCCTCGAACGCCGGTCCGCCGCGCATCGGGTCGGCAACCGGCAAGCCGAGCCGCCGGCTCTCTTTCGCCATGAGTTCGGCTGCCGCATCGTCGGTCATCGCCGCGGTGTTGAATGCATAGCCGCCGCAGCGGATCGCCGGATTCGTCCGGCGGCCGAGGCGCGTGGTAAGCTCGGTGATCTCCTCGACACTGGTCACCGGAAAGCCCGGCATGCCGAGCATCTCGGTACGGCCCGGTTCGTGACAGACGACGAAGACGTCGGGCTGGCTGCCGTGAAGCAACCCCAGCGACACCGCCGCATAGGCGGGATGGGTCAGCGCCCCCTGCCCTTCGATGATGTCCCAATGATCCGCATCGGCATCGGGCGACAGCAGTTCGGCGGCGCCGGCCTCGAAGTCCGAAACCACGGCGTCCATCGGGATGCCGCCACCCGCGATCATGATGCCGGTCTGCCCGCTGGCGCGGAAATCCGCCGCAATGCCGCGCCGCTCAAAGGCGCGAAACAGGGCGAGCGCCGTATATTTCTTGCCGAGCGCGCAATCGGTGCCGACGGTGAGCAGCCGCTTGCCGCTGCGCTTGCGCCCGGTGCCCACCGGAATCTGCCGGGGCGGGACACGGACGTCGATCAGTTGCCGGCCGAGGCGCCGTGCCGCTTCGACCAGTTCGGGAATATCGGAGAGGCGCATGTGCATGCCGGCGATCAGATCGAGCCCGGCCTCTAGCGCCTCGATCAGCGAAACGCGCCAACTGGCGGGGATCACCCCCCCCTGATTGGCGACACCGATCACCAGCGCCCGCGCGCCCCGCGCCCGCGCCTCCGCCGCCGTCACCGCGTCGAGACCGGCGGTGACCGTGGCGCCGGGAAGGCGGAGTTCGCCGACGCATTTTTCGGGCGCCCAGTCGCGGAGCCCGAACGCGGTCTTGGCATAGCCACGGACCGTCGTGTCGCCGAGGAACAGGACATAGGGCTGCGGGAGCAGGAGCGCGCTCGCCATGCGGTCGGTGGGGGCATTCATCGTGCAGCTCGCGGCAGGAGGGGAACGGGTGCGATCGCCACGGTCAGCCGCCCCAGGTCGCGGTCAGCAGGCGCTGGAAATTGCCGCCGAGCACCGCGAGGATGTTCGCGTCGGAATAGTCGCGGCGCAGCAGTTCCTCGGTCAGGTCGAACATCTTGAGCGGGTGATCGAAACCGTCGATGTCGATCTTCTCGCGGAAGGCATAGCTGTCCTTGTAGGCGCCGCGCAGCATCTTGTTCATCTCCGGCGACGTGTCGTCATAGCCGTAGAGGTCGGAATCGGTGCCGATGCCGACATGGTCGATGCCGACCAGCTTCACGACATGATCGATATGGTCGACATAGTTCACGATGGTGGTCGGGTCGGTCTTGCTGACAAAGTTGCGCACGCCCGTGATGCCCATCACGCCGCCCTTGGCGGCGAGCGCCTTGATCGCCTCGTCGGTCTTGACGCGGGGGTGGTCGATCAGCGCGCGGCAGTTGCTGTGCGTGATCGCGATCGGCTTGGCCGAGATGTCGATGGCGTCGAGGGTCGTGCGGTCGCCGCTGTGCGAGACGTCGACCAGCATCCCGACCGCGTTCATCGCCTCGATGATCCGCGCGCCGAAGTCGCTCACGCCGCCGTCAACGCGGTCGGTCGACCCCGATCCGATGCGATTCTGCGAATTGTAGGTGAGCTGGGCGCAGCGCTGGCCGATCTGGTAGAAGGTCTTGACGTCAGCGGGGCGCAGGAAATGATCCGCATTCTGCAGGCCCATGATCACCGCGACCTTGCCGTCGCGCTTGGCGCGCAGGATATCGGCGAACTTGTCGACGCCCGTGAAGACATGGCTGTTGCGCGCGACGAAATTGCCCCAGATCGCAAAGAAGCTGAGCGCCTGCTCCTTCGCGGTGGGGCCGCCGAGGCCGACCGCGTGATGGATGGCGGTGATGCCGCTCGCCCGGAAGTCCGCGGCCTCCTTTTCGCTCAGCGCCTTGGCGTAATATTCAGGGCTGAAGTCGATCTTGATCGGCGCGAGCATATCAATCACGACCGCGCGCTGCACCAGCTCTATCGCCCGCTTCGAATAGACGCGGTTCGTCGCCGGATTGATCTGGAAATGCGCGCGCGCGACATAGGGGGCCGCCAAGGGGGCGGCGATGGCCGCGCCCGCACCGCATATCGCCTGCCGTCGAGAAAGAAGCATCTCACCCCCTTTGATCTATTCATATTTTCTACTTGGGACGATATTATCCCAATTGGGATCGGTCAATCCCCTTTCACCCGGGGAAGGCGGCATCGCTCACCGCACCGCCGGCAACTCCACACAGGATTGGTGGCCCGGCGCGTGACGAACGCTGTTCGTGGCAATCGCTCCCTTGCTCTCGCGCTCATCGTTGCCGCCCGTGTTCAGGTTGTGCACGAATGTGGGGAAATTGGACGAGGCGATCGGGGATTCGGCGAGCGTCGCCCGCTCGCCCTCAAGCACATCGGCCGAAAGATCCTGCGCCGCCAAGGCGGTCGCGAGAAGCGGAGCAAGCAGCAGGCGCAGGCGTGGCATCAGCCAATCCCCACCCCCGACATGATTCGATATCCAGCCTCAGCAGACCTCCATATGCATCCGCCGTCAAAGATAGGCTTAATTTTTCTTATAAGAAACTTATTGTCCCATGAGAGACATTATGCCACATTCGCCAAGGGAAGATCGGCCCAGCAGCGGTCGAGTTGAAAAATGGGGTGGATGATGCACAGGAATTCCGGGAAGCTCGGTCATATCTTCGTTCGCGAGGCCAGCGCCGCTGCGCTGCTCGCGGGTCTGCTGACGGCACTGCCCGCGGCGGCGCAGACGGCGTCCGCTGACCAGGCGGTCGAGGAGCCGGACAATGGCAACGATATCGTCGTCACCGGATCGCGCATTCAGCGCGATGGTTTCGACCAGCCCACGCCGACCACGGTTCTGGGCGCCACCGAATTTCGCCAGGCCGCTGCGGTCAATCTTCAGCAGGCGCTCAACGAACTGCCCCAGATCCGCAACTCGGTCTCGGCCAACCAGTCGATCGGCAACACCACGAGCGGCACGGCGCCGGTCGAGCTTCGCGGCCTCGGCACCTCCCGGACCCTGACGCTCGTCAACGGCCGGCGCTTCATCGGCGACAACAACCTCAATTTCGTGCCGACGAACCTTGTCGAGCGGGTCGAACTGGTGACGGGCGGCGCGTCCGCCGCATGGGGGTCCGGCGCCGTTGCCGGCGTCGTGAACATCATCCTCAACGACAAGCTCGACGGGCTGCAACTGGGCGCCGAGACGGGCATTTCGTCGCGCGGCGACGGCTTCCGCTATCGTCTCGACGGCGCGTTCGGGACGAGCTTCGCGGGCGGAGCGGGTCATTTCATGATCGGCGCCGAATATCTGAAGGACGAGGGGATCGGCGTCAGCGGTCGCGACGACCGCCCATGGTTCGGCGCCGGCCTCGTCAATATCGGCGGCGGGCAGCGCGAGTTGCAGCCAAACGTCGACGATCTGGCACCGATCACCTTCGGCGGAACCGTCCTGAGCGGCCCACTGGCCGGTCAGACGTTCAACCCCGACGGAAGCCTGCGGCCGGCCGGGCCGGGCGACTTCTTCAGCCTCTATGACACGCTGATCGTCGGCAGCCCGCTCGATCGGCTGGGAAGCTATGCCCGGCTGTCCTACGACGTGGGCGATACGAAATTCTGGGTCGATGCCGCCTATGGCCGCACGAAAGTGAATCAGCCCTTCTTCCCCGACCCGGCGTCGTCGGTCCTTCTGTTCAATGTCTCGGCGACCAACGCCTTTCTGTCGCCCGCTATCCAGCAGCAGCTCGCGGATGCCGGCGAGACCTCCTTCACTCTTGGCCGCATGTCCCGCGACGCCTTCCTCCTCCGCTTCGACGCGCAGCGCGAGACGAAGGAGATCGCCTTCGGGGTCGAGGGCAGTATCGGCGGCGGCTGGACCTATGACGCGCACTACAGTCACGGCGAACTCGACAGCAATTCCCGATTCTACAACTCGTCGATCCCGGCCAATTTCCTTCGCGCGATCGATGCGGTGGAATCGGGGGGCAATATCGTCTGCGCGGTCAATGCGGACGCCGATCCCGCCAACGACGATCCGGCCTGCGTGCCGTTCAATCCCTTCGGGGAGGTCGCGCCGTCGGCCGACGCAGTGAACTATGTCACCGGAACCCAGATGTCCAAGAGCGTCAGCAAGCTCGATTCGGTCGGAGTCCGGTTGCAGGGCGATCCCTTCTCGCTCTGGGCGGGCCCGGTATCGGTCGCGCTGGGCGCCGAAGCGCGCTGGGAAGAGCAGTCCGAATCGATCGGCGAACTGGACACCGCGGGCGTCTTCGGCACGCCGATCTTCAACGATCCCCTCGAAGGCGGCTTCAACGTCAAGGAAGCCTTCGTCGAAGCGCTGGTACCGCTGGTGAAAACCGACGGTATCGACGTCGAAGCGAACGGTGCGGCGCGCTATTCCGACTATAGCCTCAGCGGCGGCATCTGGTCGTGGAAGATCGGCGGCACCGCGCGCCTCTTTGGCGACCTTCTCCTCCGCGCGACGCGGTCGCGCGATATCCGGGCACCGAGCATCGGCAATTTGTTCGCGGTCAATTCGATCAACATCCGCCCCGTCGTCGATAACGACAGCGCGGGCCGCGACGCCGATCCGGACTATGACAGCAATCCGACGGCCACGATCTTCAGCGGCGGCAACGCGGATCTGGTGCCCGAGGTCGCGAAGAGCTGGACGGTCGGCGGCTCCTATTCGCCGTCCTTCGTTCCGGGACTGGCGCTCTCGGTCGATTATTACAGCATCGACATCGGCAATGCGATCGCGACACCCGACGCGGCGGACATCACGGCGGCATGTGCCGCCGGCGATACGGCCGCCTGCGACCGCATAATCCGCGACGGCACCGGCACGATCACGACCGTCTATGCCCTGGCCCAGAACATCGCCAAGTTCGAGACGAGCGGATTCGACCTTGAAATGTCGTACCGGCTTCCGCTGTCCAGCGGCGGTTCGCTGAATTTCCGGGCTCTTGCGACCTATGTCGACAAGCTCATCACCGACACCGGGTCAACCCGGCGCGATGTCTCCGGCAATGTCGGCGATTCGGTGCTCAGCGGCCTGCCCAAATGGCGGGGTATTTTCAGCGTCAGCTATCAGAGCGAAACGCTCGGGGTCGATGCGCGCCTGCGCTATGCCGGGGGCGGACAGTTCAACGACCAGTTGGATATCGTGAACGGCGACATCGGCGCGCGGGTGTATCTCGACCTGGGGGCGCAGTTCCACGTGGGCGAAAAGTTCACCTTCTTCACGAATGTCAAAAACGTCTTCGACAGGAACCCGCCGCTGATCACGACGACCTACAGCGCTCACTATGACGTGGTCGGCCGCTATCTGAGCTTCGGTGCCAAGCTGAAGCTCTGAATTCTTCAGCTAGTACGGACACCTGCCTTGGAAGGCCGTCGAAGGGCGCGCTTGTCGTCGTCAGGCGCCCTTCGACAGGCTCAGGGCCCGATGGCATGAAGACACAAAGCCTTGGGCACCCTGTGGCGCGTCTGCTATCGCCCTTGCCATGCCTGCCACCCCCGCCTGGCCGCCCGCCAGCACGCCCCGCCTGTTTGTGGACCAGCCGCTCGGCGCCGATACGGCACCGACTGTCGAGGGTGCAGCCGCCCATTATCTGCTCCACGTCATGCGCGCGAAGCCGGGCGATCCGCTCCTCCTCTTCGACAATCGCAGCGGCGAATGGCTTGCCACCGTCACCGACGCCGGCAAGCGCGCGCTGACGCTGCGGATCGAGCGGCAGACGCGGGCGCGCGAGGCGGTTCCCGACCTCTGGCTCTGCTTCGCGCCTGTCAAGAAGGCGCGGCTCGACTGGATCGTTGAAAAGGCGACCGAACTCGGCGTCGCCCGCCTGCAACCCGTGTTCACCGAGCGCACGATCGTCGAGCGCGTCAAGCGCGAGCGGATCGAGGCGCAGATCGTCGAAGCGTGCGAACAATGCGGGCGCACCGCGCTCCCCGAACTCGCCGAGCCGGTCAAGCTGCCGCAGCTTCTGAAGGGCTGGCCCGCCGCCCGCGCGCTGCTGTTCGCCGACGAGGCGGGCGGCGCGCCGATGGCCGGGATCGACGCGCCCGCGCCCGCCGCGATTCTGACCGGCCCCGAGGGCGGCTTCACCGACCGCGAGCGCGCCGCGCTGCTCGCCGTCCCGGCGGTGCGCCACGTCGCGCTCGGCCCACGCATCCTGCGCGCCGAAACCGCCGCCATCGCCGCCACCGCGCTGTGGATGGCGGCACACGGGGACTGGGGCGCCGACCGTTCCGCGGGCTGATGCAATCACCCTCTGGTAAGACGGGCGCGCGCACCCTAAATGCTCGGCCATGAGCACGCGGCAGGTTTCCGATCGGAACGATCCCATCATCGAAAGCCGCGACCAGCTCGCGGCCCCCATGGCCAGGGGCGAGAAGCCCAGGGAGCAATGGCGGATCGGCACCGAGCACGAGAAATTCGTCTATCGCACCGCCGATCAGCGCGCGCCCTCCTATGACGAACCCGGCGGCATCCGCGACCTGCTGATGGCGCTCACCCGCTTCGGCTGGGAGCCGGTGATCGAGGGCGGGCACGTCATCGCGCTGTCGGGCAGCGACGGCGCGATCAGCCTCGAACCCGCGGGGCAGCTCGAACTGTCGGGCGCTCCGCTCGAAAATCTTCACCAGACCTGCGCCGAGACCGGCCGCCACCTCAAGCAGGTCAAGGAGGTCGGCGCCGAACTCGGCCTCGGTTTCCTCGGGCTGGGCATGTGGCCCGACAAGACGCGCGCCGAACTGCCGATCATGCCCAAGGGACGCTACCGGATCATGCTCGCGCATATGCCGCGCGTTGGCAGCATGGGCCTCGACATGATGCTGCGCACCTGCACCATCCAGACCAACCTCGATTATGCGTCCGAGGCCGACATGGTGCAAAAATTCCGCGTTTCGCTGGCGCTCCAGCCGCTCGCGACCGCGCTCTTCGCCTCCTCGCCCTTCACCGAGGGGAAGCCGAACGGCTATCTGTCCTATCGCAGCCACATCTGGACCGACACCGACCCGGCGCGCACCGGCATGCTGCCCTTCGTGTTCGAGGACGGCTTCGGCTATGACCGCTATGTCGACTATATGCTCGACGTGCCGATGTATTTCGTGTTCCGCGACGGCCAGTATATCGACGCCGCCGGGCAGAGCTTCCGCGACTTCCTGAAGGGCGAACTGCCGGCGCTTCCGGGCGAGCTGCCGCGCCTGTCCGACTGGACCGACCATCTGTCGACCGCCTTTCCCGAGGTCCGGCTCAAGAGCTTCCTCGAAATGCGCGGCGCCGACGGCGGCCCGTGGAACCGCATCTGCGCGCTCCCGGCCTTGTGGGTCGGGCTGCTCTACGATCAGGCCGCACTCGACGCAGCCTGGGATCTGGTCAAGGGCTGGAGCATCGAGGACCAGCAGGCCCTGCGCGATGCGGTGCCGAAGGAGGGCCTCTGCGCTCCCGCGCCCGGCGGCGGCACCGTGGGCGACCTCGTCACCCGCGTGCTCGACATCGCCGCAGCGGGCCTCGCGGCGCGCGGCGAGGTCAATTCGATGGGCGACAATGAGGTCGGCTTCCTCGAACCGCTCCGCCGTATCGCCAAGAGCGGCAAGTCGCCCGCGCACGACCTTCTCGACCGCTACGAAGGCGCGTGGGGCCGCGATCTGTCGAAGATCTACGACGAGTTGAGCTTCTAGCGCATGGCGGCGCGATAGCGATGCCCACCGATCTTCTGATCCGCGCGCCGGTGCAGGGCGATTTCGACCGCTGGTTGCCGCTGTGGCAGGGCTATAATGAATTCTACGGCCGCAGCGGCACCACCGCGCTTCCCTCCGACGTCACCTCCGCGACCTGGGTGCGTTTCTTCGACCCCGACCAGCCGGTCCATGCGCTCGTCGCCGAGGCCGAGGGCGAACTGCTCGGCCTCGTCCATTATCTCTATCACCGCAGCACGACATCGATCGCCGACATCTGTTACCTGCAGGACCTGTTCACCGCCGAAGCGGCACGCGGACGCGGCATCGCCTCCGCACTGATCCTACGTGTGGCCGAGGAAGCGCGCGCGGCGGGCGCGGTGCGCGTCTATTGGCAGACGCACGAGACCAACAACACCGCGCGCCGCCTCTACGACGCCATCGCCGAACGCTCGGGCTTCCTCGTCTATCGCATCGCGCTCTGACCGGCCTCGCGGCCCCGCCGCCCGGCCTTATGCTGCGGCGGAACCAGCAGGATGCCCGCCGATGCCGATCATGGCCGCCCGCCTCTACGACAAGGGAAAGCTCGTCCGCGACCTCGGCCCCGACGAGGCGATTCCCGACGAATGCGCCGAGGGCGAATTCTTCTGGCTCGGCCTCTACGAACCGACGCCGGGCGAGCTCGAGCGCGTCGCGCAGCGTTTCGGCCTCCACCCGCTCGCGGTCGAGGACGCGCTGAAGGCGAACCAGCTCCCCAAAGCCGACGTCTATGGCGACCAGCTTTTCGTCATCGCACGCGCCGCCAATCTCGACGGCGATACGATCCAGCCGGGCGAGACCGCGATCTTCCTTGGCCGCCATTTCCTCGTCTCGGTGCGCCACGGTTCGGCGCGCGGCCATGCCGAGGTGCGCGCGCGGCTCGAATCCTCGCCGGCGCTGCTCGGCCACGGTCCCGACTATGTGCTGCACGCAATCCTCGACTTCATCGTCGACGGTTATTTCCCGGTGATCGACGCGATCGAGGACCGGCTGCTGCTGGTCGAGGACAGCGTCATGGACACGCCGCTCGACGCGCAGGAAATCCGCCACCTCTATGCCCAGCGGCACGAGATCATCCGTTTTCAGCGCATCGCGGGGCTGATGAAGGATTTGACCTGGAAGCTCGCCACGACCCAGCTCCCCGGTATCGACGAGCCGGTACGCCCCTTCTTCCGCGACGTGTGGGATCATGTCCAGCGCGCCGAGTTCCGTCTTGCCGGTCTGCGCGACATCGCCGCCGGGGTGGTCGAGACCAACGGCCTGCTCGAACAGCAGCGCCAGGGCGTCATCACCCGCCAGCTTGCCGCCTGGGCCGCGATCCTCGCCGTGCCGACCGCGATCGCCGGCATCTACGGCATGAATTTCCTGCACATGCCCGAACTGCACTGGGGGCTCGGCTACCCCTTCGCGCTTGGCCTGATGGCCAGCGTCTGCGGCCTGCTCTACTGGCGCTTCAAGCGCATCGGCTGGCTGTAGCTCCATCCTCCCCCAACGGGAGAGGTTGCTGCGAATCCTACGCCACCGGCCCGACGCGCGGATCGGGTTCGAGCCGGATCAGCGGCCGCGGCCGCCCCGTCAGCTTCGCGAACAGCCGCGGCACCAGCGCATTCGCCTGCGCCCAGTTCCAATAGGCCTGATAGGCCGGATCGCCGAGCAGATGCTTCTCCTCGGTCTTCGCGCGCCAGTAATAGACCCCGCTGACCAGCGCCAGCAGCACGGTGTTGCGCAGACCCTCGAACCAGCCGCCGGCCGTGACGAGGAAGGGCAGCGAGCCGACCCACCAGCTCAGATTCTTCGAGACATAGGCGGGGTGGCGGGTGAAGGCATAGGGGCCGTGGGTGATGACGCCGCGGTGCGTCAGGTTCGAAAAGCGGATGCCGAACGCCATCGTCGCCCAGGCATAGACGGTGATCAGCGCCACCAGCACCGCGCCCCACAGTGCCATCAGCATATCGTGCCCCGCGAACCAATGGCCCCAATCCGACCCGCCGATCTGATAGTCGAGCGGGCCGCCGTTCATCAGGATGAAGGGCGGATAGCAGATCAGCGCCGCGACCCACGCCATGCCATAGGGATTGGCGGTGCGGATGTGCGCGTCGAGCGGCTTCAGCGTCAATATATAGCCGACGGTCGCGACATGGACATCGACCAGATAGAGCAGGTTGATCGTCCACAACCCGGTCATATAGGGATTCGCGAGCACGTCGCGCATCTCGACCGAGACGAGCGAAGAGAAATTGCCCGGCACGATCGACAGCATGAAAGCGGTGAAGAAGCCCTTGACCGTCCAGGCGCGTGCATGGTGCGCGATCGCCCGGCCATCGACGGACTGCCCAGGAGCGATCAGCCAGCGGCCGAAGGCATAGCAGCCGTCGCGCGGCTCGATCAGGCGGCGGTCGAGCCACAGCATATAGGGCACCGATACGAGCAGCAACCACGGCGCCGCGAGCACGAGCAGGTCCATCGCAAAGGCGTAATTGCCTTCCCAATAATAGCGCATCATCGCATAGGCGAAGGCGATCAGCGCCCAGGTCGCCCACAAGCCGGCGAGCTTGGTCAGGCTGATGTCGATCGTTTCGCGCCACGGACGGCGCAGCGACCAGTCGATGCCGGTCGACGGATTGCGATGCACCTTGTCGACCAGCACCGACCACAGCACCATCGGCACGCCGCAGGCGAGCACGCTCGCGATGGCCGAAACCGGCCCGTCCATCCGCCCGCGATTCCCCCAGTCGATGCCGAGAAAGGCCGCGATTTCGGGCGCGTAGCGCGCGAGGAGCAGATAGGATAGGAGACCGACCAGCCCAACGACCCCCACTCCGGCGCTGACCGCCGAGCGCGGGCGCGGCGCGCGGGCCGCGGCCTCGGTCGCGGAGGCATCGGTCGCCGTCGCCGCGGAGAGTGTGGGCATGTGAGTCACCGCTTCCGCCTACCCTCAAATGGTAAGCAAGCCGTCAACGATGACCGACATCGCCATCCTGCGTCATGCGATTTTGCCGCGCGAGTCGCGCCGCGCTTTTCCGCGGAAAAGTCACCATATTGGCAGCGTTTCACCGTTCACCGCGCGGGCGTTTCGATTCACCCCGACTCGCCGTGCAAAGATTCGCGCGGGGATGACACCGCTGGTAAGGGCGCTTCCCAAGCGGAGCCGGGGGGCTCCAGTCAGAACACCAAGACGGGGTCGTAACTTGTCTTCGCTAACGACGGGTCTGCGCCGATGGCGCCAGCGCTTCGATGCGCTGTTTCAGGACCATGAAATCTTCGTCCGCACGCACGGCCACGTCCGGTTCCTGCGCGTGAGCGCCGTCTGGCAGAAGCGCGTCGCGCTGATCGCGGGCGCGGTGCTGCTCGTCTGGGCGGGCGTCACGCTCACAGTCTTCGTCAACCAGTTGCTGACCGCCGGCGAGCGCGCCGAGGTGGCGCGCAAGGAAGCCGCCGCCGCGGCCGGCGAAGCGCGCATCGCCCAATATCGCGACCGCGTCGCCGAAATCGCCGCCGACCTCGACGAGCGCCAGGCGCAGCTCGAAGAGTGGAAGGACACCTATTTCGGCAGCGAAGCGCTGCCCGCCGATGCCGCGCCCAAGGCCGGGGCCAAGGACGCCGCCGAGGCGAAGCCGGTCGAAACCAGCGCGCTCGACCCGCGCCTGCCGCCAGAGGCGCAGGCGCTCGCGCGGATCGAGGCACGGCAGGAAGCCTTTTCGGCGCATCTGCTCGCCGCCGTCGACGCCCGCGCGCTGAAGGCCCGCGACGCCATCGCCAAGCTCGGGCTCGACCCCAAGACCCTCGTCCGCAAGGCCAGCGTCGGCCAGGGCGGTCCCTTCATTCCCTGGCGCGGCCGCATCGGCCGCGCGAGCGCGCTCGGCGAGAGCTTCGCCGCACTCGAAGGCGCGTTGTTCCGCATGGAGGTGCTCGAACGCACCCTGGTCGCCATTCCGTCGGGCCAGCCCGCGCATGTGCTGATGCTCTCGTCGAGCTACGGCTATCGCCACGATCCCTTCACCGGCGCGAGCGCGATGCACGCCGGGCTCGATTTCCCCGGGCCGCTCGGCACCCCGATCCTCGCCGCGGCGCCGGGCCGCGTGACGTTCGTCGGCCGCCGCTCGGGTTACGGCAATGTCGTCGAGGTCGACCACGGCCAGGGCATCATGACGCGCTACGCCCACCTGTCCGGCTTCAACACCTCGGTCGGCGCACGCGTCGCCGCGGGGCAGCAGATCGCCAAGATGGGCTCGACCGGCCGCTCGACCGGCAGCCACCTGCATTTCGAAGTTCGTTTGAACGGCGTCGCGGTCAACCCGCGCCGCTTCCTGGAGGCCAAAGCCGATGTTCTCGAAGTCAAAGCCGATGCCCGACAGCGAGTCGGTGCCCTCGCACGCGCCGACGGCGCCAGCCGTGCCCGCTAAGATGGCGACCGGCGCCCGTCATGCCACCTTCTCGATCATCGGGTCGGACGTCGTCATCACCGGCAACGTCGCCGCGAGCGTTGACCTGCATGTCGACGGCAAGATCGAGGGCGACCTGAAATGCGCGAACCTCGTCCAGGGCGAGGCGAGCGAGATCAAGGGCGCGGTAGCCGCCGAGACCGCGAAGCTCGCTGGCCTGCTCGACGGATCGATCGAGGCGAAGACGCTGATCGTCCACGCCAGCGCGCGGATCACCGGCGACGTCTTTTACGAAACCATCACGATCGAGAATGGCGGCAAGGTCGACGGCAAGCTGTCGCACCGCCGCCACGGCGCGCCCGCGGCCGCGGTCAAGGCCCCGCCGCCGCTCGAGGTGGTCGAGACCAAGCCGACCGCGCTCGGCGCCTGACCCGACGTTCGCGCCTATAAGCGGAGCCTATGGCGCCGCGCCGGTCACCTAGGCGAAGGCTTCGTCGCGCTCCCCGGGTTCGAAGACGCGATAGCTGACATGCGGCAGCATGGCGCTTTCGACCTTGGTCGCCGCGCGAATCCAGCCCTGATCGGCAACCACCGCGACGCGGCCGAAACGGCCGAGCTTGCCGAACAGCGGCAGCGCGCGCGCCACATAGGACGCAAGCCCCGCAATCTCGATCCCATCGATCGACCGCGTCTCTACGAAGACATGCACCTTGTCGTGCCGCGCCATCGCCGCGTCGAGGCGGTCCATGATCGCATCGAGTTCGCGGCCGCTGATCTTGTCCGATATCTTGAGCGCGATCACATCGTCCGCGCTGTCGATCATGTCGAGCATGGCCTTTCTCCGGCCCGGCCGATACGCGCCGGGCAGGCCGGTCGTTCCATCGGCCGCTCGCTTCAGCCCGGCATCAGCGGTGATCCGAAGCCTTCGACATATTGCGGGGCGTCGTCGGCGATGCAGACCCACGGCGCCTTCGACCCGACGAAGATATGCGCCGCATAGCCCCGGAATCCGGGGTCGTCGTCGAGCAGGCCCGCCGGTACGAAATAGATTTTGTCGTCGGGATCGGTATGCGGCGTGGGGCTTCCGCACGTCCGGCAGAAGTTCGACGTCCAATCCTTGCCGCCCGGAACCGTGAAGCTGGCGATATTGCCTTCCCCGCTCAGCCAGCGAAAACTGCGAACTGCAGTATAGAAGACGGCATTGCCATCGGTGCCGGACAGCTTGCGGCATTTCGAGCAATGGCATTGGCCGACCGGGCCGATCTTCCCGTCGATCTCGAACCACACCGCCCCGCAAAGGCACGAACCCCTGATCGCTTCTGGCAATGCCAATTCTCCTCGGCCGTCGTTCAATTCCGCGGCGGCTGTCGCCGATAGCCGAGCGCTTCGGCGACATGGATGCGCCCCACCGCCTCGGCCCCCGTCAGATCGGCGATGGTGCGGGCGACGCGCAGGATGCGGGTATAGCCACGCGCGGAGAGGCGCATCGCCTCGGCCGCCTGCGCCAATAATTTGCGTCCGGCCTCGTCGGGGGTCGCAACCGCTTCGAGCAGGTCGCCATCGATCTCGGCATTGGTACGCGCCTTGTGCCCGGCATAGCGGCGGGTCTGGATCGCGCGGGCCGCCGCGACCCGCGCCGCCACCTCGGCGCTGCCCTCGGCGGGCGGGGGCAGGACGAGGTCGGCGGCGCTGACCGCCTGCACCTCGACGTGCAGGTCGATGCGGTCGAGCAGCGGTCCCGACAGCTTCGCCTGATAGTCGGCGGCGCAGCGCGGCGCGCGGCTGCATGCGAGCGCGGGGTCGCCAAGGTGGCCGCAGCGGCACGGGTTCATCGCCGCGATGAGCTGCACCCGTGCCGGAAAGGTGACATGAGCGTTGGCGCGCGCGACGCTGACCTCGCCAGTTTCGAGCGGCTGGCGCAGGCTGTCGAGCACCCCGCGCTGGAATTCGGGCAGTTCGTCGAGGAACAGCACGCCGAGATGAGCGAGGCTGACCTCGCCCGGACGGACGCGCAGGCCGCCGCCGACGAGTGCGGGCATCGACGCCGAATGGTGCGGCGCGCGGAACGGCCGCGCGCGGACGAGCCGCCCCCCCTCGAGCGTCCCCGCGACGGAGGCGATCATCGACACCTCGAGCGCCTCCGCCGGGGTCAGGTCGGGCAATATGCCGGGCAGGCAGGCGGCCATCAGCGACTTGCCCGCCCCCGGCGGCCCCGCCATCAGCAGGTTGTGGCCGCCCGCAGCCGCGATTTCGAGCGCGCGCTTCGCCGTTTCCTGCCCCTTGACCTGCGCGAGGTCGACGACACGCACCGGCGCCTCGACCTCGCCCGGCCGCGGCGCCGGCAGGAGGGCGCTGCCCTTGAAATGATTGAGGAGCGACAAGAGGTCGGGCGCCGCGAGCACCTCGACATTCCCGGCCCATGCCGCCTCCGGTCCCTGCGCGACCGGACAGACGAGCCCGCGCTCGACGCTGCCCGCGTGGAGCGCCGCGAGCAGCACCCCCGGCGAGGGCGCGACGCGGCCGTCGAGGCCGAGTTCGCCGACGACGACATAGCCGCCCAGCGTCTCCGGATCGACCACCCCCATCGCACCGAGCAGCGCGAGCGCGATCGGCAGGTCGTAATGCGAGCCCTCCTTGGGCAGGTCGGCGGGCGACAGATTGACCGTGATCCGCTTGGGCGGCAGCGCGAGGCCGATGGCGGAGAGCGCCGCGCGCACCCGCTCGCGGCTTTCGGCGACCGCCTTGTCGGGCAGGCCGACGACCGCGAAGCCGGGCATGCCCGGCGCGATCTGGCACTGGACCTCGACCGCGCGCGCCTCGAGCCCGAGATAGGCGGTGGTGGATACGATCGCTACCATGGATTCCCGCTTTGTTCCCCCGTACCCTTGTAAGGGAGAGGGCGGGGAGGTCGAGTCTTTTCGCGGAAGTTGGCGAAAGTGCCGCGCAACGTGCATCGAGACGGGCGATTTGACAACATACCAACTAGTCGGTATGTCGAGTCGCATGACGACGACTCACACCCCTTCCCAGGACCGGCCGCAGCGCGGAAATGCGCGCGCCAAGCTGATCGCCGCGGCGCATCAGACGGTGCGCCGCAAGGGCTATGCCGCGACCAGCGTCGACGAGATCTGCGCCGCCGCGGGGGTCACGAAAGGGGCCTTCTTTCACCATTTCGCGTCGAAGGAGGCGCTGGCGGTCGCCGCGGCGGAGGGCTGGACCGCGCGCGCGGCGCCGATGTTCGAACTGCCGCCGCACACGAAGCTCGACGATCCGCTCGACCGCCTGCTCGGCCATATCGACTTCCGCCTGGCGATGCTGGAAGGCCCGGTCGAGGATTTCACCTGTTTCGTCGGCACGATGGTGCAGGAAGCCTATGCGACCAGCGACGCGATCCGCGCCGCGTGCGAGGCGAGCATCACCGCCTATTGCGATGCGCTGGCCCCCGATATCGAGGCCGCGATCGCGCGCCACGGCATCGCCCACGGCGTCGGCGCGATGAGCCTGGCCCGCCATGTCCAGGCGGTGCTGCAGGGCGCCTTCATCATGGCGAAGACCGCGAACGATCCGGCGATCGCCCGCGACAGCGTCACCCACCTGAAGCGTTACATCCTCATGCTGTTCGGCAGAGGGTGAGAAGAAGAGAGAAGAGAGAGGATTTTCCCCATGCCCAATACGCCCAATACGCCCGATACCCCCAGGATGATTTTCGTGAACCTGCCGGTCGCCGACCTCGAAAAGTCGAAGGCCTTCTATAGCGCGCTCGGCTTCACCAACGAACCGCGCTTCACCGACGACACCGCGGCCGCCATGGTCTGGTCCGACACCATCTTCGTGATGATCCTGACCCACGACAAATGGAAGAGCTTCACCGACCGCCCGATCCCGCCCGCGACGTCGAGCGAGGTGTCGCTGGCGCTCGCGCTGGGCAGCCGCGAGGCTGTCGACGCGATGATCGCGGCCGCGGCCGCGAACGGCGGCACCGCCGACGTCAATCCGGTGCAGGATCACGGCTTCATGTACGGCCGCGACCTGCTGGACCCCGACGGCCATGTCTGGGGGCCCTTCTGGATGGACCCCGCGGTAGCGAGCGGCGAGGCCGAACTGCCCGAAGTCGCGGGCTGACCACCGAATCAGGGAGGAGAGGGACGATGACCGCGACGACGACCATGACGGCCGCCCCACCGAATCGCGCGGCGCTGATCGCCGGCCGCATCCTGAGCGGCCTCGTCATCGCCTTTCTGCTGCTCGACTGCGGAACCAAGCTGATCGCGCCGCAATTCGCCATCCAGTACAGCCCGCCCGGCCTCGGCTGGCGGCTCGACGTCGCGACGATGCGGACGCTGGGCGTGCTGCTGCTGATCCCGACCCTGCTGTATGTCTGGCCGCGCACCGCCGTGCTGGGCGCGATCCTGGTCACCGGCTATCTGGGCGGCGCGATCGCCACCCATTTGCGGATCGACAGCCCGCTGCCCACCCACACCCTGTTCGGCGTCTATCTGGGCGTGATGATCTGGGGCGGGCTGTGGCTTCGCTCGCCGGCGCTGCGCCGGCTGATCCCGCTACGGACCGTGCAGGACTGACCCCGGCCAAGGGGCACCGTCACCGGTTCCGTCATTGCAAGGAAGGAAGCCGACCGTTCCCGCCGACGCAACGCCGCCGCTGCCTGCGGAGTTCTTCTGAAAACCCGGCGGCAAAACCCGATGATCCAAGGAGAGGATCCATGCCCGTCAATCCGAATGCCACGATCGAAATCACCGCCTTCGACTGGGTTCCCGACTTCGCGCGCGGTTTCGTCCGCGACCTGCGCCCGCGCTGGGCGTGCGAGGAAATGGGGATCGACTATGCCGAGCATCTGATCAGCGCGGTCAATCGCCCGGCGGAGCATTATCGCGACCAGCCGTGGGGCCAGGTGCCCGTGCTGCGCGACGGCGATGTCCGCCTGTTCGAAAGCGGCGCGATCCTGCTCCACCTCGCCGAAAAGGACGAGGCGTTGCTGCCGCCCGATCCGCAGGGCCGCGCCACCGTCACGAGCTGGCTGTTCGCCGCCTATAACAGCGTCGAGCCGCTGATGTTCGAACTGTCCAACGTCGACCTGTTCGCCGCCGGCGAGGAATGGGCGAAGCTGCGCCGGCCGGGGCTGATGGAGTTCATCCACCAGCGTTTCGGCAAGCTTGCCGAAGCGCTGGGCGACCGGCCCTGGCTGGCCGGCGATTTCAGCGTCGCCGATATCGCGATGGCGACGGTGCTGCGCGAGGGAATCGAGAGCAGCGCGGTCGCCGAGCATCCGAAGCTCGAGGCCTATCTGGCGCGTTGCCTGGCCCGACCGGCGTTCGACCGCGCGCTGAAGGCGCAGCTCGCCGCGTTCCGCGAGGAGGCCGGCCCGGTGGGGGGATAAGCCCCCCCTCTCCGCCGTCGTCATGCTGAACTTGTTTCAGCATCCATGGCCAGGTCTCTCCTTGAGCACCGCGCCAAATTCGAGGGCAGGACATGGACCCTGAAACAAGTTCAGGGTGACGAATATGGAGAGGGCGGAGCGTAACGAAACAGACCCGTTTGCAACCGATCCCGCCTTTCCGACAGGAAGGGGACAAGAACAAAGGAGAGAGACGATGACCTATGTGGAAGGATTTGTCCTCGCGGTGCCGACCGCGCAGAAAGAGGAATATCGCAAGCACGCGGCCGACGCCGCGGCGCTGGTCAAGGAGTTCGGGGTGCGCCGCCACGTCGAGGCGTGGGGCGACGAGGTCCCCGCGGGCAAGCTCAACGATTTCCGTACCGCGGTACAGGCAAAGGAAGGCGAGGAGATCGTCTTCAGCTGGTTCGAATATCCCGACCGCGCCACCCGCGATGCCGCGAACGAGAAGATGATGAGCGACCCCCGGATGGCCGAGATGGGCGAGACCATGCCCTTCGACGGGCAGCGGATGATCGTTTCCGGCTTCGAATCGCTCGTCGAGGAAGGGCTCGGCGGAACGATGGGCTATACCGACGGCTTCCTGCTCGCGGTGCCCGACGGCAACAAGGACGCCTATCGCGCGATGGCCGACAAGGCGGCGGCCGTCTTCCTCGACCATGGCGCGACGCGGGTGCTCGAATGCTGGGGCGACGACGTCTATGACGGCAAGGTCACCGATTTCAAACGCGCGGTCCACGCCGAGGCGGGCGAGACCCCGATGTTCAGCTGGATCGAATGGCCGAGCAAGGAAGCGCGCGTCGCGGGCTGGGAAAAGGTCATGACCGACGAGCGGATGAAGCACGATCCGAACGACCAGACCTTTGACGGCAAGCGGATGATCTATGGCGGGTTCACGCCGATACTGGATGCGTGACGCCCTTTCACCCCTCCCCTGAAGGGGAGGGGCAGCAAGACTTGCGGGCTTGCCCGCCAGTCGCGGCGCGGTGGGACTTATCGGCCTTGCGCAAGGCCGATGGCCCCCACCCAACCCCTCCCCCGAAGCGGAGGGGCTTTAGAAAGGCAGAGACGATGCACCATCTGACCTTCCCGAACGAAAACGCCGATTATCGCGAGGCGCGCGCCGCGCTGCTCGACGCCGAGATCGCGCTGAGGCGGCAGATCGAGGCGGTCGCGGCGCAGCGGCGGGCGCTGCCGCCCGGCGGCGCGGTGCCCGAGGATTATGCCTTCGAGCGCATCGGCGCGTATCAACGCCCCGAAACGGTCCGGCTGTCCGAGCTGTTCGGGGACAAGTCGAGCATCATCCTGCAAAGCTTCATGTTCGGGCCCGAACGCGACATGCCCTGTCCCGGCTGTACGCACATGCTCGACGCGATCGACGGCAGCGCCCGCCACGTCGGGCAGCGCGCCCCGCTCTATGTCGTCGCCAAATCGCCGATCGCGCGGCTCGAAGCCTGGGCGAAGGAGCGGCGCTGGCCGCACCTGCGCTTCCTGTCCGACGTCGAGGGCCGCTATTCGGCCGATTATTTCGGCGACACGCGCCGGTTGTCGGCGGCGAAACGTGCCGAGCGTGGCATGGGCGAAGGCGAGGATTGGGACGAGACGATCTTCAACGTCTTCTGCAAGGACGGCGATGCCATCCGGCATCATTGGGCGAGCGAAATGGCCTATGCGCCCGAAGATCCCGGCCAGCACCACCGCGCCGGCGACCTCGTCGATCCGCTGTGGGGCCTGCTCGACATGACGCCCGAGGGGCGGGGCAATTTCTTCCCGAGCCTGAGCTATGAAGGAGAAAGACGATGACCAATCCCAAGGGCAGTTTCATCTGGTACGAGCTGATGACCAGCGACCCCGACGGCGCGGCGCGCTTTTACGGCGCGGTCGTCGGCTGGACGATCGCGGCGCATTCGGACCCCGCGGCGAGCGGTGTCGACTATCGCATGATCGGGCGCTCGGACGGCGGCAATGCCGGCGGCGTGCTGGCGCTCAATGCCGACATGCTGGCGGGCGGGGCGCGGCCGGCGTGGATGGGCTATCTCTACACTCCCGACGTCGATGCGACGATCGCGGCGATCGAGGCCGACGGCGGCGCGGTGCACATGCCCGCGACCGACCTGCCCGTCGGGCGCATCGCGATGCTGTCGGACCCGCAAGGCGCGGTCTTCTATGTCATGAACCCGATCCCGCCCGCCGGGATGGAGGATAGGGACAGCGACGTGTTTTCGGTGACCGAGGCGCAGCATGTGCGCTGGAACGAGCTGATGACCAGCGACCCCGACGCCGCGATCGCCTTTTACCGCAAGCACTTCGGCTGGGGGCAGGAGGGCGCGTTCGACATGAGCGACATGGGCGCCTATCGCTTCCTGCAACTGGGCGAGGTCGGGATCGGCGCCGTCATGGGGCTGATGCCCGGCGTGCCGGCGGCGATGTGGTCCTATTATATCGGGGTCGACGACATCGACCGCGCCGCCGCGGCGATCACCGCGAACGGCGGCACGATCACCAACGAACCGATGGAAATCCCCGGCGGCGAGTTCGCGATGAACGGCGTCGACCCGCAGGGCGCGGCGTTCGGGCTGGTCGGACCGCGGCGATAAAAAGCCCTCTCCCCTTCAGGGGAGAGGGTTGGGAGAGGGGGCCGCCTATGCCGCGCCCCTCTCAACTCCGGCTAGGCGGCAAAGCCGCCAAGCCTTCGCATCTCTCCCCTGAAGGGGAGAGAGATTAGAGGAGAGAGACGATGACGACCCCCGCGAACCAGGCGCCGACCGGCGGCCTGACCCCGCATCTCACGATTCGCGACAAGCGCGCCAAGGATGCGATCGACTTTTACGGCAAGGCGTTCGGCGCGACCGAGGTGGTGCGCCAGCCCGCCGACGACGGCGAGCGGCTGATGCACGCGCATGTCCATATCAACGGCGCGTCGCTGATGATGCACGACGATTTTCCCGAATATACGGGCAGTCCCGCGCCCGAGCCCGCCGGCACGGTGCTCCATCTGCAGGTCGACGACACCGACCGCTGGTACGGCCGCGCGATCGAGGCCGGCGCGACGTCGGTGATGGCGCCCGAGGACATGTTCTGGGGCGACCGCTACGCGCAGGTCAGAGACCCGTTCGGCCACCTCTGGTCGATCGGCAACCCGTTGAAGGGAGACGGGCGATGAGCCGGGATCCCGTGACGCTGTGCCTGTGGTACGACAAGGATGCCGAGGACGCGGCCGCCTTCTATGCCGCGACCTTTCCGGACAGCGCGGTCGGCGCGGTCCACCGCGCGCCGCTCGACAATCCGAGCAGCAAGGAAGGCGCGGTGCTGACGGTCGAGTTCACCGTGCTCGGCGTGCCGTGCGTCGGGCTCAACGGCGGACCCGTTTTCCAGCATAGCGAGGCCTTTTCCTTTCAGGTCCACACCGACAGTCAGGAGGAAACCGACCGCTATTGGAACGCGATCGTCGGAAACGGCGGGCAGGAAAGCCAATGCGGCTGGTGCAAGGACAAATGGGGCGTGAACTGGCAGATCACCCCGCGCGCGCTGCTCGAGGCGACGACCGGGCCCGACAAGGCCGCGGCCAAGCGCGCCTTCGAGGCGATGATGACGATGAAGAAGATCGACATCGCCGCGATCGAGGCGGCAGTGAAGGCCGCATGACGCCAGCGCGGCGGAGCGCGGCGCTCCGCGCCTGGCTGATCGCGGGCACGCTCGACATCGCCTATGCGATGGCGTGGACGACGCTCGCGGGCGGCACCGTCGGCGGCATGCTGCGCGGTATCGCCAGGGGGCCGTTCGGCGACGGCGCCGGCGGCTGGGGCGTGGGCGGCGCGCTCGCCGGGCTCGGCGTCCATTTCGCGATCATGGCGGCGATGGTCGCGGCCTGGTTTGCCGCGGCCCGCCGATGGCCGGCGCTCGGCGCGGCGCCGTGGGGATGGACCGGCGCGCTCTATGGCTTCTTTCTCTATCTGGTCATGAACGCCGTTGTCCTGCCGCTCCGCTTCGGCGCCTCCTTCCCGCCCGCCGATCCGGTGCAGGGGCTGATCGCGCTCGTCCCGCACATCCTGCTCGTCGGCTGGCCGATTGCCTGGTTCGCGCACAACAAGGAAACCCGCTGATGCTGATCTTCTATGGCCACCCCTTTTCCTCCTACACCTGGAAGGCGCTGATCGCGCTCTACGAGAAGGGACTCGAATTCGACTATCGCGTCATCGAGCCCGACCGGCCGCAGCATATGGAGGAGCTGCGCGCGCACTGGCCGATCGGCAAGTTCCCGCTCCTCGTCGACGGCGAGCGGGCGCTGTTCGAGGCGACGATCATCATCGAATATCTCGACCGGCTGGCGCCCGAACCGCCGCTGATCCCCGCCGACCCCGACGCGGCGCTGACGGTGCGGCAGTTCGACCGCGTGTTCGACAATCATGTGATGACGCCGGTGCAGGAGGTCGTGGCCGACGCGCTGCGCGGGCCGGAGAATCACCTGGAGATCGTCGTGGACAAGGCGAAGGCGGGGCTGGAGACCGTCTATGGCTGGCTCGACGAACAGCTTGCCGAGGGCGGCTGGGCGACGCCGCACGGCTTCACCCTCGCCGATTGCGCCGCGGCGCCCTCGCTCTTCTACGCCGACTGGGTGCATCGGATCGCGCCGCGCTACGCCAACCTCAGCGCCTATCGCAGCCGGCTGCTCGCGCACCCGTCGGTGAAGCGCTGTGTCGACGACGCGCGACCCTATCGCCCCTATTTCCCCCTCGGCGCGCCCGACCGCGACTGACCTGTCCCATAAGGCGGTTAACGCGGCGCTGACCGCGCCCGTTGGCGCTTTGATAGCCGCGCGCGCGCGAGGACGGTCGCATGATATCCGCGACCGCCCTTTGCCGCACGCTGATCGTTGCCGCGCTCGCGGCGCTGCTGGCCTTCGCGCCGGCGCATGCGCAGCAGTTGGTCACCATCGTCACGACGACGGTAAGCTGGACCTATGAGGAGAACGTCGAGGACGATGGCATCCTTCTCGACGAAACCGATGCGCTGCTGGGCGACGAGGGGCTCGGCGACGGGGGGCTCGGCGACGGGGCGCTCGCCGCCGATCCCGGCGCGACGCGGCGCTATGCCCCCGCGGCGACGCTCGCGACGCTCGGCCACGCCAGGGCGCGCTTCGGTCCGTTCGCGGTGATCGATTCGCGGACGGTGCGGATGGCGGGCGACGTCACCGCAGCAACGCCGCGCCAGTTCGCCGCGATGCTCGCCGCCTTTCCCGGCCTGACGCGGATCGAGATGATCGACTGTCCCGGCAGCCTCGACGAAGAGGCCAATCTGGCGCTCGCCCGCGCGATTCGGCGCGCGGGGCTCGAAACGGTCGTGCCGAGCGGCGGCTCGGTGCGGTCGGGCGCGGTCGAACTGTGGCTGGCGGGCACCCGGCGCAGCGCGGCGCCCAACGCCGAATTCGGGGTCCATAGCTGGATGGACGAATATGGGCGGCAAGCGGGCGATTACCCCGCCGACGACCCGGTTCATGCCGAATATCTCGGCCTTTACCGCGAGATGGGGATGGACGACGCGAAGGCACGCGCCTTTTACGCGCTGACCAACAGCACGCCGTTCGACGATGTGCGCTATCTGACGCGCGGCGACATGGCGCGGTTCGTGACGCTGGATTGAGGGACCCGTCGCCGCACGTTCGTGTGGGCGGATGGCGGGTTTCGGCCGATAACAGCCGTCGCCCCCGCGAAGGCGGGGGCCGCCGTCGTCTTACGCAGCGGCGCAGGAATAGGCCTCCAGCGGCCCCCGCCTTCGCGGGGGCGACGAGCCGTGCAAGTCCGCTCACCACCCCAAAACGGCCGCTCGCGATCACCATCGCCTCGCGCCAAGCTGCCTTAATCTTGCAACACGCCCCGTGCGCTCCCACATCGCCGCGATGGCGAAGCGGAGCCTTTATCAGCGATTGCGGTCGAACGCGCAGGTACGGCTGGCGCTGTTCGGGCTCGGCCTGCTGCTGATGATCGCGGCGCCGATCCTGGGGCCGCTGCCTGGTCCCGGCTTCATCATCCTGTTTCCCGCCGGATTGATGCTGAGCCTTCAGAACAGTCCCTGGGCGAAGCGGGTCTATGTGCGCTTCAAGCGGCGTCACCCGCGCTATGCCGCCTGGACCGACCGGATCATGCGGCGGGCGAGCGCGGCGCGGCGGCGCGCGCGCGATGCGATCGAGGGCCGCGATGGCGATTGACTTTGCCCCGACTCTCGCCTATCCGCGCCCCCACTGGCGGCCGCCCGCGTTTGGCGGCCCTTTTTCGTTGCAACGATTGAAGAGATTTTGGGGATTTCGCGATGAAGCGCACCTATCAACCGAGCCGCCTCGTGCGCAAGCGCCGCCATGGCTTCCGCGCCCGCAAGGCCACCGTCGGCGGCCGCAAGGTCCTGGCCGCCCGTCGCGCCCGCGGCCGCAAGAAGCTGTCGGCCTAAGCGCCGACGCTTCGGCGCCAGCAAAGCTGGTGCGAACCCTTAGCAAACGCAGCGAATTTCTGGCCGCGAATCGCGGCCTTCGCTTTCCCATGCCCGGCTTCGTCCTGCTCGTCCGCCCGCGCGGCGACGAGGATGCAGGCATCGGCATCGGCTTCACCGTCAGCAAGAAAGTCGGCAACGCCGTCACCCGCAACCGGATGAAACGCCGGCTGCGCGCGCTCGCCCGCGCCGCGCTGCCCGAATCGGGGATCGCGGGCGCCGACCATGTGCTGATCGGCCGCGTCGGCGGCAACGATATCGTCTTCGCCGAACTCGGCGCGCATCTCGATTCGGCGCTGAAGCGCGCGGCGCGGAAATTGGCGCAATGAACGGCTGTCCTACACTATCGCGGCGGGTTAGCGTGCCGCCCATGCACCGCCCTCTCGCCCTTTCCATGCGCAGTTCCTCGGCAACGCGCCACCGCCGCTGCCTTGGGACGGAAAAGCGATTTCAGAGTGAAGTTGTGCAGTTTTCCGCCCTTTTCCTTCCCGCCCCGCCTCCCTTCCCGCGTCACCCCGGACTTGATCCGGGGTCCCGCTTTTCGACGTCGCCGAGCGGGACCCCGGATCAAGTCCGGGGTGACAAAGACAGGGAAATTCCGTGTGAAGTTGCGCAGTTTTCCGGGCTTCTTCCATGATCGCCCGCCTGCTCATCCTGATCGCCCGCGGCTGGCAACTCGGCCCCTCGCGCATCCTGCCGCCGACCTGTCGCTATGCGCCTTCGTGCAGCGAATATGCCATCATAGCCATCGGGCGTCATGGTGCGATCAAGGGTGGCTGGATGGCGACAAAGCGGCTATTGCGCTGCCACCCGTGGGGCGGCCATGGTTATGACCCCGTTCCTTGATACGGCATTTCCGGACAGATTGAAGAGAGACGATAGAGCGTGGACGACAAGCGTAACCTGATCGCGGCGATCCTGTTGTCGGCGGCCATCCTGATCGGATGGAATTTCATCGCCGACAAATATTTCCCGACGCCCGCCAAGCCCGACGTCACCACAACCGTCGCCGGCGATGCGGGCGCAGGCACCGCGGCCCAGCCGGCGGGCGTCCCTGCCGCGGGCAGCGCCGCCCCGGCCGCGCCCGCCGCGCCCGCGCCGCAAGCGGTCCGCCCGATCGCGGCCGTGCTTGCCGAGGGGCAGCGCGTGCCCATCGAAACCCCGGCGCTGTCGGGGTCGATCAACCTGGCCGGCGCGCGCATCGACGACATCACGCTGACCAAATATCGCCAGACCATCGCCAAGGATTCGCCCCCCGTCCGCCTGTTCGCGCCCGCCGGCACCAAGGCCGCCTATTTCGCCAGCCTCGGCTGGTCGGCGCAGGGCATCGAGGTGCCGGGTCCAACCACGCTGTGGACGGCCACCGGCACGAAGCTGACCCCGGCGACCCCGGTGACGCTGAGCTGGTCGAACGGCAGCGGCCAGACCTTCCGCATCGAATACAGCATCGACGCCCATTATCTGATCACCGCGAAACAGACGATCGCCAACACCGGCAGCGCGCCGGTCAGCGCGAGCAGCTATGCGCTGATCGACCGCCACGGCAAGCCGACCGACCCGCACGAACAGAGCAGTTGGACCAACCATATCGGCCCGACCGGCTTCCTCGGCGGCAAGTCGATCCTCGACGTCGACTATAAGGACCTCGACGAGAGTGGAGCCGTCAAATATGACAGCGCCGCCTGGCTCGGCTTCACCGACAAATATTGGCTCGCCGCGGTCGTTCCCGCGAAGGGCGAGCGCGTCGACGCCTCGCTGGGCGCGCCGAGCGCCGACAATTACCAGGCCCTGTTCGCCCGCAAGTTCGCGAGTGTCGCGCCCGGCCGCCAGGTGACGACGACGAGCCGCATCTTCGCCGGCGCGAAGGAAGTGAACAGGCTGTCGACCTATCAGGACGACCTCGGCATCACCCGCCTGTCGAACGCGATCGACTGGGGCTGGTTCGAATTCTTCGAGGTGCCGATCTTCAAGCTGCTCGACTGGCTGTTCACCCAGGTCGGCAATTTCGGCGTCGCGATCATGATTCTGACGCTGATCATCCGCGCCGCGATGTTCCCGATCGCACAGCGGCAATTCCATTCGATGGCGCAGATGCGCATCGTCCAGCCCAAGATGAAGGCGCTGCAGGAACGGCACAAGGACGACAAGCCGAAGATGCAGCAGGAGCTGATGAAGCTCTACAAGGACGAAAAGATCAATCCGCTCGCGGGCTGCCTGCCGATCGTCATCCAGATTCCGATCTTCTATGCGCTCTACAAGGTGCTGATGCTGACAATCGAGATGCGGCACCAGCCCTTCGTGCTGTGGATCAAGGACCTGTCGGCGCCCGACCCGCTGCACATATTGAACCTGTTCGGCCTGCTCGACTTCAACCCGCCCGCCTTCCTCGGCATCGGCGTGCTGGCGCTGCTGCTCGGCGTGACCATGTGGCTGCAGTTCCGCCTCAACCCGCAGGCGACCGACCCGGTGCAGCAGCAGGTGTTCAAGATCATGCCGTGGATGATGATGTTCATCATGGCGCCCTTCGCCGCCGGCCTGCTGGTCTACTGGATCACCAACAACTGCCTGTCGATCGCGCAGCAGCAGTGGATGTACCGCAAGTTCCCGCAGCTCAGGGCGGCCCCGGCGAAGTGACGGATGCCGCGCCCGACGACGACCACGCCGAACGCGCCCGCAAGCTGTTCGCGGGACCGATCGCCTTTCTGAAATCGGCGCCGGCGCTCCAGCATCTGCCGGCGCCGACGGTGCCCGAGATCGCGTTCGCGGGCCGTTCGAACGTCGGCAAGTCGTCGCTGCTCAACGCGCTGACCCATCGCAACGGGCTCGCGCGCACCTCGGTCACGCCGGGGCGGACGCAGGAACTCAACTATTTCGACGTCGGCGCGCCGCTCGTCTTCCGGCTCGTCGACATGCCGGGCTATGGTTTCGCCAAGGCGCCCAAGGATATCGTCAAGAAATGGCGCTTTCTGGTCAACGACTATCTGCGCGGGCGCCCGGTGCTCAAGCGCACCCTGGTGCTGATCGACAGCCGCCACGGCATCAAGGACGTCGACCGCGAGGTGATGGCGATGCTCGACACCGCCGCGGTCAGCTATCGCCTCGTCCTGACCAAGGCGGACAAGATCAAGGCGAGCGACCTTGCCGCGGTGCACACCGCGACCGAGACCGAAGCGCGCAAGCACCCCGCCGCCCACCCGCAGGTCATCGCAACAAGCAGCGAAAAGGGCATGGGCATCGCCGAGCTGAGGACCGCGGTGCTGGAGGCGGTGGAGAGTTGAGCAAAACCCTCTCTCCTTGGGGGAGAGGATCGTGAAGGTTGCGGACTTGTCCGCTACCGGAACCTGGTGAGGGTATGGGGCGAAGGTTGACACCCCTCACCCAGCTTCGGCTAGGCAGCAAGCTGCCAAGCCTGCACAACCCTCTCCCCCCAAGGGGAGAGGGGGTTAAGGAGACCCATGAAACTCTTCCTCGGCAACAAGGCCTATTCGAGCTGGAGCCTGCGCGGCTGGCTCGCGGCCAAACACAGCGGCCTCCCCTTCGAAGAGGTCACCGTCCCGCTTTATGACGAGGACTGGTCGAACCGGCGCGAGGGCGACGAGTTTGCGCCCTCGGGCGGCAAGGTGCCGATATTGTGGGACGGCGACGACATCGTCGTCTGGGACAGCCTGGCGATCGTCGACTATCTCAACGAAAAGACCGGCGGCACCCGTGGATACTGGCCCGAGGATATGGCGGCGCGCGCCATGGCGCGGTCGATGGCGGCCGAGATGCATTCGAGCTTCGCGGCGCTGCGCCGCAACCACAGCATGAACATCCGCCGCATCTATCCCGCCACCGATCTTCCCGCCGACGTGCAGGCCGATGTCGTGCGGATCATGCAGATCTGGGCCGAGGCGCGGGCGCGCTTCGGCGGCGAAGGCGATTTTCTGTTCGGCAACTGGTCGGCGGCCGACATGATGTTCGCGCCGGTCGTCACCCGCTTCATCACTTATTCGATCCCGCTGCCGCGCTTTGCCCTTCCCTATTGCGAGGCGGTCATCGCGCACCCGCACATGCAGGAATGGATCGGCGGCGCGCAGGCCGAGGATTGGGTGATCGAGGAATTCGAGGCACCGGTGAAGAGCTAGTCCCCGTGCGTTATGACGGACCTCGGAAACATCGTCACCCTGAACTTGTTTCAGGGTCTATGACCTGGTTTCTCGAATGGCGCAGCATTGAGACGTCAGACCATGGATGCTGAAACAAGTTCAGCATGACGAAGAAATAGAGGGCGATTAGTGGATCACGGCACCCGCTTCACCGGATAGGGCGTGCCGTCCTTTCGCGTATAGCCGTCGGGCGTGAACAGCATGTCGATGTCCGAATAGCCGCCGCCGGTGTCGTATTTCTTGCCGCCGCCGAGCGCGACGAACACGCAGTCAGCGTCCGATTCGTTGATCAGATGATGGCCGTTGGTGCTGCCCTTCGGCCACACCGCGATATCGCCGGGGCGCATCGGAGTGCGGCCGTCGTCCTCGACCAGCACCGCCTCGCCCGCGATCATCACCAGCATCTCGTCCTCGCCGTCGTGCCAGTGGCGCTGCGACGACCAGGCGCCGGGCTTGAGAACGACATGGCTGGCGGCGAAGTCCGAAAGGCCGGTCGGCGGCGCGAGGCGGCGATACCAGCGGCCCGCGACCGCTCGGTCGAACGGCGCCGGATAGCCGGTCGCATTGGTCTGCGGAATCGCATCGAGATCGAGCTTGGGCATGGCAGTCGCTTTCTTTGTTCCTCCTTTGTTTCGCACAAGGACGGCGCGATGCAAAGCCTCGACTTGACGCGGCGCGAAGGGGTAAAGGAAGCGGCATGACCCACGGCATCGACCCGCTCGACCTTGCGAAGGCGCTGATCGCCGCGCCCAGCGTCACCCCCGCGACCGGCGCGGTGTTCGATGTGCTGGAGGCGGCGCTGACCCCGCTCGGCTTCACGGTCGAGCGCTTCATCGACGGGATCGAACCCGACGGGCCGGTCGAGAATCTGCTCGCCGTGCGCAAGGGCGCGGGGCCGGTCCATTTCGGCTTCGCCGGGCATCTCGACGTCGTGCCGCCGGGGGTGGGCTGGACGGGCGATGCCTTCGATCCACAGGTGCGCGGCGAGTTGCTCTACGGGCGCGGCGCGGTCGACATGAAGGGGGCGATCGCCGCCTTCGCCGCCGCCGCCGCCGCGACCCCGGCCGAGGCCGGCACGATCAGCCTGATCGTCACCGGCGACGAGGAAGGTCCGGCGATCTTCGGCACCCGCGCGCTGATGGAGCATATGGATGCGCGCGGCCTGCGCCCCGACATGATCCTGGTCGGCGAACCCACGTCGGTGCAGCGGCTCGGCGACATGATGAAGATCGGGCGGCGCGGGTCGGTCAATATCTGGATCGACGTGCCGGGGACACAGGGCCATGTCGCCTACCCCCACCTCGCCGACAATCCGATCCCCAAGCTGGTCAAGATTCTCGCCGCGATCGACACGGTGACACTCGACGAGGGCACCGAATGGTTCCAGCCGTCGAACATCGAATTCACCGATATCGAGGTCGGCAACGGCGCGCACAACGTCATCCCCGCCTCGGCGCGGGCGCGGCTGTCGATCCGCTTCAACGACCAGCAGCAGGGGGCGGCGCTGATCGAGATGATCGAGCGCATCGCACGCGACGTCGATCCCGGGGCGAAGGTCGTCGGCAAGATTTCGGGCGAGGCTTTTCTGACGCCGCCGGGCGACCTGTCGGCGCTGGTCGCCGAGGCGATCCATGCCGAAACCGACATCGTGCCCGAACTGTCGACGACGGGCGGCACGTCGGATGCGCGCTTCCTCCATGCGCTGTGCCCGGTGGTCGAGTTCGGGCTGACCAACGCGACGATGCACAAGCTGGACGAGGCGGTGGCGGTGGAGGATCTGCGCACGCTCGCCGCCATCTATCGCGGAGTGCTGATGCGGGCGCTGCTGGATTAGATCTGTCTCACGCCCCCCGCCGCAGGATGACGTAGACCGCCCCCGCGCCGCCGTGGCTGACATGCGCGGGACGCAGCGCGGCGATGCGGTCGGCATGGGGCGAAGCGGCGAGCCAGTCAGCGAGCGAAGCGCGGATCGCGCCGCGCGGGCGCGGTTCTCCATGCATCTGCGGCAGGCGGTCGGCGCCGGGGCGCAGCCGCCCCGCGACGACGAGCAGCACCCGCGCGCCGCGCATCAGCCCGCGCCCGATCGCCTCGTCGAGCAGGGCCTGCGCCGAGGCGAGGCTGTGGCCGTGGAGGTCGATCGAGAGATCGGGGCGGATATGCCCCTTGCGCAGCCGCCGGTCCCAATGGCTGTCGAGCGTCGCCTGGCCGTGCAGGCGGCGGGGCGGCGGGAGCGGATACGGGCGCGGGGACGCGGCTGGCGCGGCCGTGCTGCGCGGCGTCGCCCCGGGCGGTCGCACCGTCGGCGGCGCAGCGGCGGGAATCGCCGATGGGCGCTTCGACAGCGGCTGCACCGTCGCCGCGACCTTTTTCCAGAGCGCGGCTTCGTCGGGGTCGAGGCGCCGCGGCATGCGCCGCCTCAGCGCCCGGTCAACCGCGCGACGCTCGCGCGTGGCAGCAGGAGGAGCGCCGAGCCGCGCGCCGCCATGCCGCCGGCAATCGCGCGCGCGCGGTCGCCCGCTCCCCAGAAGCTGTCGAAGCGGTTGGCGCCCTTGATCGCGCCGCCGGTATCCTGCGCAATCCACAGACCATTCGGTTCGGCCCGGTCGAGCGAGAGGAAGACGGGCGCGCCGAGCGGCACATATCTGGGATCGGCAGCGACGCTGACACGCCCGGTGACCGGAATGCCGAGCGCGCCCAACGGGCCTGGGCCGGTGAGTTCGCGGAAGAAGACCCAGCTCGGATTCTCGTTCATCACCGCCGCGCCGCGCGCCGGGTCGGCGCGCAGATAGTCGAGGATGCCCTGCATCGACGCCTGGCCGGGCTGGAGTTCGCCGCGGTCGAGCAGCAGCTTGCCGATGCCGACATAGTCGCGGCCGTTCTGGCTGTCGTAGCCGATGCGCATGATCGACCCGTCGGGCAGGCGAAGTCGCCCCGAACCCTGGACCTGCAGAAAGAAGAATTCGGCCGCGTCGGCGGCCCAGGCGATTTCCAGCCCGCGATTCGCGAGCGCGCCGCGCTCGATCGCCGTGCGGTCGTAATAGGGGACGAAGCTGCTGCCGTCGACGCGGCCGCGGATCTTCTTGCCCTTGAGCGCGTCGGAAAAGAGGCCGAGGTCGACGTCGACCAGGTCGGCGGGGCGGCGATAGATGGGGACGTCATAGCCCGGCTGCTTCGTCCGCGATGCCGCGATCTCGGGTTCGAAATAGCCGGTGACGAAGGCGGTGCCGGCGCCGATCTGCACGGTGCCGAAATAGCGGCTGAAGAAATTGCTCGCGTCGCGGTCGGCCCAGCCCGTGGCCGCGGCGCAGCTTTCGGCCCATTCGGCATTTCTGGTGAGGCCGCTCGCGTCGGCGCGGCGCTGGAGCGCCGGGCAACTGAGGCGGAAGGCCTTGAGCGCGGCGGTCGCGCGATCGGGCGCGATGCCGAGTTCGGTATATTCGGGGCCGAGGATCACCCCCGCTTCGGCAGCGGTGGTCGCACCGGCAGGCGGCGCAGGAGCGGGCAACGGCGGATTGGGGGTCGCCGGGATCGGCTGCGCCGCCGCGCCGGGCGCGGTCGAAGGGCGCGGCGTATAGGGGCGGACGGGGCCGCTTGGCACCGGCACGGGCGCCGGCGTCGCGCTCTCCGAACGGGGCGGGGGCGGCGCGGACCCGCGCCCGCCGGCATCGGGAATCACCGACGCGCAGCTTGCGAGCAGGGGCAGGATGATGGCGAGGCAGGCGAATCCGACCGCGCGCACCGGCGGCGTCCCCCGCACCCCCGCCATGGCCGTCAGGCCGTTTCGGCTTCGTCGAGCAGCCAGTTGGGGTCGCTGCTGCCGAGGGTGCGGCGGAAGGTCCAGAGATCGGTCGTCGGCACCGCGTCGCTGAGCGAGCCGGCGATCACCTTGCCGTCGGCATCGCGCGTCACGGCGCTGATATCGGCCTGATAGCGCACGGTGATGCGCGCCTCGCTGCGGCCGACCTCGACCGCGACGATCTTCGTCGAATCGATGCCGACGAGGCGGTTGTCGAGCCGCTCGCCGCTCGCCTCGCGCGCCGCGATCGCATCGGCGAAGGCCTGATAGCTGTCGTCGTCGCACAGGTCGCGCAGCGTGTCGCGGTCGCCCGCCCAATAGGCCTCGAGGATCATGCGGTACGCCGCCTCGGCGCCCTCCATGAAACGGCCGGCGTCGAAATGACGGTCGCTCGCGAGCAGCGCGCGCAGGCCCGCTTCCGCGGCGGGCTCATAGACGAGGTTCGACGCATCGGCGGCCGCATCGCGCGGCGCGGGGGCCACATCGGCGTCGTCGAGACGCAGCGGCGTCGGCGCGGTCCGCTCCTCGCGGCGCGGCAGCACCGGCTCCTGCTCGTGTCCGGTCCGCTTGCCGAGCACCGAATAGAGCCGCATGCCGAGGAAGGCGGCGATCATGGCGAGCAGGACGATCGAGAAAGCGGTCACGGGCAAAAGTCCAATGCAGGCCCGCATGCGGGCCGGGGAAAGTCGAATCCAACATAGGCGATGCACCGCCATGATTCAAATGTCCATGACCGGCGCAGCCCGGAAGGTCAACGCCCGGCGCCCGGCGGAGTTGCCGCGGACGTCCCATCCGGCAGCCCCATTGTGCTGCCCGTCCGCCGCTGCTAAGCGCGCCGCAACCGCCCGCGCCGCCGGAAACTGGGGCTTGGCAGCGCAAGGGGCTCCGATCCGATTCCAGTTGAAAGTCCGATTCCATGGCCGACGAGACCGCAACCGAATTCACCCCCGAAACGCTGACCAACGGCGAGGACAACAGCCCGGCGATCGGGCTGATCTCGCAATATGTGAAGGATCTGTCGTTCGAAAATCCCAATGCGCCCGCCGTCTATCAGTGGCAGGCCGCGCCCGAGATGGACGTGCAGTTCAACATCGGCGCCGAGGGCGTGGGCGAGAATCTGTTCGAGGTCGTGCTGAAGATCGACGTCAAGTCGAAGTCGTCCGACGGCACCGCCTTTGTCATCGAGCTTCAATATGCCGGCCTGTTCGGGGTCCGCAACGTCCCCGAGGACCAGCTTCAGCCTTTCTTCCTCGCCGAAGCGCCGCGCATCCTGTTCCCCTTCGCGCGCCGCGTCATCGCCGATGCCGTGCGCGACGGGGGTTTCCCGCCGCTGCTGCTCGAACCGATCGATTTCCACGGCCTGTTCATGCAGCAGCTCCAGACACAGCAGGGCGGCGCCGAGGGCATTCCGACGCCGGTCGGCGAGGCCTGAGGCCCTTTGCCCGCATCGTCATTGCGAGGGCCGAAGGCCCGTGGCAATCCAGCGCGGCTCAAGGCAGCCTTGGATTGCTTCGCTCCGCTCGCAATGACGAATGTCTCTGAACACCCCCCCACTCGCTCCAGGCGCCTTGCGCCTTGAGCAGTCTGGTCAGAAACGTCGGGACGATCGGCGGGCTGACGCTGATCAGCCGCATCTTCGGCTTCGTGCGCGACATGCTGCTCGCGCGCGTGCTGGGCGCGGGGCTGGCCGCCGATGCGTTCCAGCTCGCCTTCATCCTGCCCAACACCTTCCGCCGCCTGTTTGCCGAGGGCGCCTTCTCGGTCGCCTTCGTGCCGATGTACAGCCGGACGCTGCACGGTGAGGGGGGCGAGGGCGCGGCGGACCGGTTCGCCAACGACGTGCTGTCGGTCTTTCTGTGGGCGCTGCTCGTCTTTTCCGCGATCATGATGGTCGCGATGCCGGGGGTCGTGTGGATTCTCGCGCGCGATTATCAGGCGGTTCCCGGCAAGTTCGAACTCGCGGTGTTCCTGAGCCGCGTCACTTTCCCCTATCTGGCACTCATCAGCCTCGTCGCGATGCTCTCGGGCCTGCTCAACGCGCGCTCGCGCTTCGCGCCCGGGGCGTTCGCGCCGGTGCTGCTCAACATCCTGCTGATTTCGGGCATCATCCTCGGCTGGTGGCTGCGCGGCGACAGTCACGACGACCGGATCGTCGCGATCATCCTCGCCATCTCGGTCAGCCTCGCCGGGGTCGCGCAGTTCGCCTATCTCTGGTGGGCAGTGCGTCGCGAGGGGTTGAAGCTACGCCTGCGGCTGCCGAAGCTGACGCCCGAGGTCCGGCGGCTCGGCATGCTGATCCTGCCCGCGACCTTCGGCGCCGGAATCTATCAGGTCAGCCAGTTCGTCGACACCTTCTTCGCCACCTCGCTGCCGCAGGGATCGCTGACCCTGCTCAAGCTCGCCGACCGATTGAACCAGATGCCGCTCGGCATCGTCGGCATCGCGCTCGGCACCGCGATCCTGCCGATGCTGTCGCGCCATATCCATGTGGGCGACGCCGCCGAAGCGCAGCGGCTGCAGAGCAACGCCTTCGAAATGGCGACGCTGCTGACCCTGCCCGCCGCCGCCGCGCTCGCCATCTGCGCGCCGGCCTTCACCGCGGCCTTTTTCGTCGGGGGGAAGTTCACCGCCGCCGACGGCGCGATCATGGCGGACATCGTCGTCGCGCTCGTCGCCGGGCTGCCCGCCTATGTCATCGTCAAGATATTGAACCCCGGCTTCTTCGCGCGCGAGGACACCAGGACGCCGGTGTGGACCGCGCTCGCGGCGCTGATCGTCAATATCGCGATCAACCTCTATGTCGTCGAGCGCTACGGCATCGTCGGCCTGGCGGGCGCGACCGCCGCCTCGGCGAGCCTCAACTGCCTGCTGCTCTATATCATCCTCCACCGGCGCGGCTGGTTCCACTTCACCGGCAAGCTTGCCCTCGCCATCCTGCGCCAGCTTGTCGCGGTCGCGGTCATGGCGGCGCTGCTGTGGTGGATGATGCCGATGCTCGCGGACCATTATGGCGGCTCGGCGTTCGAGCGCGCCTGGTCGCTCGCCGCACTGGTCGCCGCGGGCGGCGCGGCCTTCTTTGCCGCCGCCTTCCTCGTCGGCGCGCTTGACAAGGATCTGCTCGCCATGCTCACGCGGCGGCGCGCCCGCAACGGAGCGGCGCCGACACAGGAGTAGACCATGCGGATCGTATCGGGCATCCAGCCCACCGGAAATTTGCACCTCGGCAATTATCTGGGCGCGATCCGCAACTGGGTGCGGATGCAGGACGATGCCGCCGCGCAGGGCGGCGACTGCCTCTTCTTCCTCGCCGACCTTCACGCGATCTCGATGCCGCATGTGCCGGCCGAGCTGACCGCCAATACGCGCGCGATGACCGCGGCGCTCGTCGCCTGCGGCATCGACCCCGACCGATCGACGCTGTTCAATCAGGCGCGCGTCCCGGCGCATGCCGAGCTGCAATGGCTGCTCAACGGCACCGCGCGGCTCGGCTGGCTGAACCGCATGACGCAGTTCAAGGACAAGTCGGGCAAGAACCGCGAAAGTGCGTCGGCGGCGCTCTATACCTATCCGGTGCTGCAGGCGGCCGACGTGCTGCTCTATCAGGCGACGCACGTTCCGGTGGGCGAGGACCAGAAACAACATCTCGAACTGGCCCGCGATGTCGCGCAGAAGTTCAACAACGACTATGCGAGCCCCGATGCGCCGGTCTTCACCCTGCCCGAGCCGATCATCCCGCCGGGCGCGGCGCGGATCATGAGCCTGCGCGACGGGGCGGCGAAGATGTCGAAGTCCGACCCGTCGGACATGAGCCGGATCAACCTGACCGACGATGCCGACACGATGATGCAGAAGATCCGCAAGGCGCGCACCGACCCCGAAGTGCTGCCATCCGAGGCGGCGGGACTGGAAGGACGCGCCGAGGCGCGCAATCTGGTCGGCATCTATGCGACGCTCGCCGACATCAGCATCGACGCGGTGCTCGCCGACCATGCGGGCCAGGGCTTCGGGGCGTTCAAGCCGGCGCTCGGCGAGTTGCTCGTCGAAAGGCTGGCGCCGATCAACGCCCGCTATGTCGCGCTCAAGGACGATGTCGCGGCGCTCGACGCGATATTGGACAAGGGCGCTGCGAAGGCACGCGCGCTTGCAAAACCGACGCTCGACGCCACCTATGCCATATTGGGCCTTTGCCGTTGACCGGGCGGCGGGAAAGGGGCTTAAAGGGAACAAAGCTGCGACGAAGCGGGTTCAACCAAGGTTAAGTCGCTTTGACGTAGTCATGGTATAAAGCGCGCGAGAAGCGCGCACCGAATCACGGAGCATGACCATGAGCAAGATGAACTTCCGGCGACTGGGTCTCGCCGCCCTGACAGGAGCGGCGCTGGCGCTGGCCGGCTGCGCGACCCCGTTCAAGGCCGACGTCGCGCGCTTCCAGACCCAGCTTCCCGCGCCGCAGGGCCAGAGCTTCGTCGTCGAGACGAACGACCCCTCGCTCGAGGGGGGGATCGAATTCGGTCAATATGCCAATCTCGTCGCCGGCGAACTGACCCGCTACGGCTATCGCCCCGCGGCGCCGGGCGAGAAGGCCGATTTCATCGTCCACATGGACTATGGCATCGACAAGGGCCGCGAGCGCGTCGTGAGTACGCCCGGTTTTCGCGATCCCTGGTACGGCGGCTGGTACGGCCGCGGCTTCTATCGCCCGGTCATCGTGCGCGGTCGCCACGGACGCCGCTACGTCACCGGCTGGTACGACCCCTTCATGTGGGGCGGCGGCTTCGGAGGCGGCTGGGACAATGAAGTCACCAGCTACACCGTCTATACGAGCGACCTCAACCTCAGCATCGACCGCGCCGGGACCGGCGAACGCCTGTTCGAAGGCCGCGCGCAGGCGCAGTCGCGCGACAACGACCTGACCGCGATCGTGCCGAATCTGGTGCAGGCGATGTTCACCGGCTTCCCTGGCAATTCGGGCGAACGGGTGCGGATCACGGTGGCGCCGCCCGAAAAGGGCTGAGCGCCTCCACCCGTCGAAGCGAAAAGCCCGCCCTCCGACCGGATGGCGGGCTTTTTATTTCCGTCGCCTTGCGCTGAAGCGACGCGACGTTAGCTGTTCAGGCTCCGCCGGATCGCGGCGATTTCGGCGTCGAGTTCGCCGTCGGCGACGCGCAGCGCCTCGACGGTGCGCACCGCATGGATCACCGTCGAATGGTCGCGCCCGCCGAAACGGCGGCCGATCTCTGGGTAGGAGCGCGGCGTCAGTTCCTTCGCCAGATACATGGCGACCTGGCGCGGCCGGGCGATCGCGCGGACGCGACGCTTCGAGGCCATTTCCGACTTGTCGAGCTTGTAATGGGCGCAGACCGCGCGCTGGATCTCGTCGATCGTGATGCGCGGACGCGCGCTGCGCACATTTTCGGCGAGCCGATCCTCGGCGAGCATCAGGTCGATGCGCGCGCCGGTCAGCGCCGCATAGGCGAGCAGCTTGTTGAGCGCGCCTTCGAGTTCGCGGATGTTGCGGGTGAAATGCTTGACCAGATAGGCGACGACGTCGTCGGGCACCTCGACCATCGGCATCGCGGCGAGGCGCTGGCGGATGATGCGCTCGCGCAGATCGTCCTCGGGCGCTTCGATGTCGGCGACCAATCCGCCCGACAGGCGCGACAGCAGCCGCGCTTCGACCCCGTCGAGCATCGCCGGCGGCCGGTCTGCGGTGACGACGAGGCGCTTGCCCGCGCACATCAGATCGTCGATCGTGTGGAGCAATTCCTCCTGCGTCGGTTTCTTACCGATCACGAACTGAAGGTCGTCGAGCAGCAGCAGGTCGGCGGCGCGCAGCCGCGCCTTGAACGCCATCATGTCGCCGCCGCGCAGCGCACCGACGAATTCGAGCATGAATTTTTCCGCCGACATCAGGATGATGTTCGCGGTCGGATGCGCCGCGGCATAAGCCTGCGCGATGGCATGGAGCAGGTGCGTCTTGCCCTGCCCGGTGCCCGAACAGAGATAGAGCGGGTTGAACTGCGGTGCTTCCTCCATCGCCATGCGGCGCGCTGCGTTGGCGGCGAGGATGTTGCTGCGCGCGACGATGAAGCGGTCGAAGCCGAGCTTCGCGTCGAAGGGCGATGGTGCCGCGGGCGCGGCCGGCGGTTCGAAAGTCGGCAGCGGCGGCGTCGCCGCCATGACCGCGCCGCGCTCGGCAGTCGCGTTCCCCGCCCGCACGAGCACCGAACGCACCGACGGCAGATGATGCCGCCACGCGAGTTCGAGCCGGTCGCCGAACCGTTCGTTGATCCAGTTCGCCGAAAAGCGGCTCGCGGTCTCGAGCGTCACGACGCCCGACAGCGTGCAATAATCGGCGAAGCGCACCGGTTTCAGCCAATGGTCGAAGGTGCGGACGCCAAGGTCGCGGCGCAGCCCTTCGGCAACGCGCGGCCAGAGCGCTGCGGCATCGCCGCTCATCGCCTCCTGTCCCGCATCCTGCCCATAGCCATGTCCGCCTTGCCTCACCTGATCTGCCCCTTTCCCCGAACCTCATGGCCACGCGGTCGTGGCCGCACGCGCAGCGATTCGTCGCCTGCGGCAGACGCAGGCACGTCGTCCCGGGCGCACGGCCCGAACGAACACGAATCATGTCGATGTGGCGGTCGCCGGCGAGGGCCGGCGACACCCCTTGTTAGGCAGGAGTGAGAGAGTCGATCAAGGGCAGGCCGCGTAAAAAATCTGAAATAATCTGCTTGACTCGTCCGACCCCTCGGAAAAGCATGAAAACATAATATTTTTATTTATTTTCAAACAGATACTAGGAGCCGAGATTCGGTGCGAGAACGAATCGCGATAAATCCGGCACTTACCGCGCTGCAACAGTTGCGACTTGTCGAGGTCATAAAAAAGACCCGCCGGACCAGAGTCCGGCGGGTCCCTGAAATCGGACGAGCGTCGATGCGCGAATCAGGCGATCGCGTTGACGCTCTTGGTCAGGCGCGAATATTTGCGCGCGACGGTATTCTTGTGAAGCACGCCCTTGGCGACGCCGCGCGCCATCTCGGGCTGGGCCGCCTTGAGCGCCGCGGCGGCGGCGTCCTTGTCGCCGGCGGCGACGGCGGCTTCGACCTTCTTCACCAGCGTGCGGATGCGCGACACGCGGTTCTTGTTGACGATCGTGCGCGCCGTGTTGCGGCGGATGCGCTTCTTTGCCTGCGGCGTATTGGCCATAAGTTCCTCAAAAATCCAATCGGTTCAACGGTCGGAGCACAGCCGAAAGCGGAGCAGCCGAATCGCGCGCGGGCGGCGAATCAATGTCCGGATGCGGCCGGTTCCGGATGTCCGGACCCTGCTCGAAGGGTGCGCCCATAGCCACGAAGCGGGGGCAGGTCAATGCTTTTCGGGCCGATTCATGCGGTGGCCGCCCAGCGAAATCGGCCTTCGGGGGCGCCCTCCCATTATCCGTCACCCTGAACTTGTTTCAGCATGACGAGCATGAAATGAAATATCCGACATCGGATATCCGCGCCCCGATCAACGCTGGCATTGGGGGCAGAAGAAGGTCGACCGCCCCGATTGCACGATGCGCGTTATCGTACCGCCGCATTCGCAATGCTCGCCTTCGCGGCCGTAGACGCGCCAGTCCTTCGCGAAATAGCCAAGGTCGCCTTCGGGGCTGAGAAAATCGCGCAGCGTCGAGCCGCCTGCGGCGATCGCCGCCGTCAGCACCTCCTTGATCGCGGGGACGAGCGCCGCGAGCTTCGCCTTCGGCACGTCGGCAGCGGGCTTCGTCGGCGCGATGCGCGCCATGTTGAGCGCCTCGCAGACATAGATGTTGCCGAGCCCCGCGACGGCCGTCTGGTCGAGCAGCATCGCCTTGATCGGGGCGCGGCGTCCGGCAAGCACCCCCGCGAGATAGGCGGCATCGAAATCGTCCGAAAGCGGTTCGGGGCCGAGCGTCACGAAGGCGGGAAAACGCGCCAGCGGATCGCCCGCGACAAGATCGACCGACCCGAAGCGGCGCGGGTCGTGGAGGAAGAGCCGATGGCCGCCCGCGGTTTCGAGGAGCAGATGGTCGTGCTTTCCAGCCTCTCCGCCTTCGGCACGCCAGCGTCCCGACATGCCGAGGTGGAAGATCATATGATCGTCGCGGTCGGTCGAGACGATGCCATATTTGGCGCGGCGCGACAGCGTCGTCACCGTCGCGCCGGTCAACCGCTGCGCGAGATCGGCGGGAAAGGGCCGGCGCAGGTCGGGGCGGAAGGTGGTGACCGCGACGAGCCGCTGCCCTTCGAGGAAGGGCGCGAGGCCGCGGACGGTGGTTTCGACTTCGGGGAGTTCGGGCATATCGCTCATGCGGCTACGCTCCATTTGCTTGCGCGACAAGGCCCGGCTAAAGGCCGGAACGCACTTCCGCACCTCCCCGCAAAGGCGCACATCCATGCCCACTCCCGACACCGTCAGCTTCGGCTATGAAGAGGTTCCCGCGGGTGCCAAGACGGCGATGGTGGGCGAGGTGTTCAGCCGCGTCGCGCGCAAATACGACATCATGAACGACGCGATGTCGGGCGGGATGCACCGGCTTTGGAAGGACCGCTTCGTGCGCCGGGTGAAGCCCCGCGCCGGCGAGGCGATCCTCGACATGGCGGGGGGCACCGGCGACATCGCATTCCGCATGGAACCATCGGGCGCGAGCATCACCGTCGCCGACATCAACCCCGACATGCTGGGCGTGGGCATGGAGCGCGCGGCCGAGCGCGGCATCGCCAGCCTCGTCTGGTCCGAGCAGAATGCCGAGAAGCTGTCCTTTCCCGACCAGTTCTTCGACGCCTATACGATCGCCTTCGGCATCCGCAACGTCACCGACATCCCCGCGGCCCTGAAGGAAGCGCATCGCGTGCTGCGCTATGGCGGCCGCTTCTTCTGCCTCGAATTCTCGACCAACGAATGGCCGGGCTTTGCGCAGGTCTATGACGCCTATTCGCATCATCTGGTGCCAAAGCTCGGCAAGCTGATCGCGCAGGATGAGGACAGCTATCGCTATCTGATCGAATCGATCCGCCGCTTTCCGCCGATGCCCGCATTCGCGAAGATGATCCGCGATGCGGGGTTCAGCGCGGTGAAGGTCGAGCCGATCATGGGCGGGCTGGTGGCGATTCACAGCGGATGGAAGGCGTGAGGGTTGTTCCTTTCTTCTCCCCTCCCGCTTGCGGGAGGGGTCGGGGGAGGGCCTGTTTGCTGCCCTTTGCCCTCGACATGCCCTCCCCTAACCCCTCCCGCAAGCGGGAGGGGAACACGATATGACCCGTCCCGTCACCCATATTGTCCGTCTGCTGCGCTGGGGCCGCATTCTCGCACGCCACGGCGCGCTGCGCGGGATCGAGACGGCTCCCCAGACTCCGCCGGGGGTCAAGCGGCTGTGCCGGATCGCGCGGCTGGGGACGATCCAGCCGCAGGTGCCCGACTATGCCGCCGCCTTCCAGGCGATCGGCCCCGCCGCGGTCAAGCTGGGACAAACGCTCGCGACGCGCCCCGACCTTGTCGGCGAGGAAGCGGCGCGCAACCTGCTGAGCCTGCAGGACGCCCTGCCCCCCGTCGCCTTCGACCGCATCCGGCAGGAGATCGAGGCGACCTTCGAGGCGCCGCTCGAATCGCTCTATGCCGAATTCGACCCCGAGCCGGTCGGCTCGGCCTCGATCGCGCAGGTCCACCGCGCGGTGACGACCGACGGCCGCGCGGTCGCGGTCAAGGTGCGCCGCCCCGGCATCGACAAGCAGTTCGCGCGCGACATCGAAACCTATGAATGGGCGGCCGCGCATCTCGAGGCGCTGGGCGGCGAAGCCTCGCGCCTCCGCCCGCGCCAGGTCATCGCCAATTTCCGCCGCTGGACCCTGCGCGAACTCGACCTCAGGCGCGAGGCGGCTTCGGCATCCGAGCTCGCCGACGCGATGGTCGGCGTCCCGACCTATGAAGTGCCCGCGATCGACTGGGACCGCACCGCGAGCCGCGTGATGACGCTCGACTGGATCGACGGCATCAAGATCTCACACCGCGACCAACTGATCGCCGCGGGGCACGACATGGAGGGGCTCGCGGCGAACCTCGTCCACGCCTTCCTGCGCCAAGCGATCGCCGAGGGATTCTTTCACGCCGACATGCATCACGGCAATTTGTTCGTGAAGGCCGACGGGACGATCGCCGCGGTCGATTTCGGCATCATGGGGCGGATCAACCGGCAGGCGCGCTACTGGCTCGCCGAGATTCTCTATGGCCTCACGACCGGCAATTACCGACGCGTCGCCGAGATTCATTTCGAGGCGCAGTACGTCCCCGACTATCACAGCGTCGAGGAGTTCGCGACGGCGCTGCGCGCGGTCGGCGAGCCGATGCGCGGCAAGCCGGTGAGCGAGCTCAGCGTCGGGCAGATGCTCGACGGGCTGTTCGCGATCACGCGCGATTTCGACATGCAGACCCAGCCGCACCTGCTGCTGCTCCAGAAGACGATGGTAATGGTCGAAGGCGTCGCGACGATGCTCGACCCGAAGATCAACATGTGGGACGTGTCAGGGCCGTTCGTGAGCGCCTGGATTCGCGACGAACTGGGCCCCGAGGCCGCGCTCGCCGACGGCATCCGCCAGCAGGCGGGGACGCTGGCGCTTATCCCCGACATCATCCGCCGCCTCGACGAGCAATTGCCGAGGAAGGGCGCCGCGCCGCCCGCCCCGCCGCTGCCCGACATTCCGCTGATGTGGGAGCCGGGCGAGAAGCGCCTTGGGTGGCGCTATGCGCTGGTCGCGCTCATCGGCGCAGCCGCGGGGGCGGGGCTGCTGTACTGGCTGGGTTGAAGCTTAGCCGGAATGTGCATATCTTATGCGCAAGGAGAATGGCGATGAACCGTCCGGCGCGATTCGAAGGCCCCAAGAAGCCGACCCCGAAAAGGCCGACCAACGTCTCGCTGAATGCCGAACTGGTCGAAGAGGCCAGGAAGCTCGGCATCAACGTCAGCGAAGCCTGCCAGACCGGCCTTGCCGCCGAGGTGAAGAAAGCGCGCGAGGCGGCGTGGAAGGAAGAGAATCGCGCCGCGATCGAAAGCTGGAACGACTATATCCGCAAAAACGGCATGCCGTATGACCAATATCGGCAGTTCTGATGGCGCGATACGACGTCTATCCAGGATCGCGTGGCCTGGGTTTCCTGCTCGATTGCCAAAGCGACCTGCTCGACGACCTCGTCACGCGCGTCGTCGTCCCCCTTATGCCAGCCGCGGGCTTCGACCCGGTTCCCCGACTCAATCCGGTTCTCACCGTCAATGAGGAGACGCTGGTCATGGCGACGCAGTTGATCTTTGCTATCCCGCGCGAACGGCTTCAGCGGCCGGTGGCCAATCTGGAGGATGAGCATTTCACGATCGTCGGCGCCCTAGATGTTCTTCTGACGGGATACTGAATTCCATGCCAACGAAACGCATCCTGCTCATCATCGGCGGCGGCATCGCCGCTTACAAGAGCATCGAGCTCGTCCGGCTGCTCCGCAAGGCGGGCATGACCGTGCGCTGCGTGCTGACGCGCGCGGGCGAGCAGTTCGTGACGCCGCTGACGCTTGCGGCCTTGAGCGAGAACAAGGTCTACACCAGCCTCTTCGACCTCAAGGACGAGGTCGAGATGGGGCATATCCAGCTCTCGCGCGAGGCCGATCTGGTCGTCGTCGCGCCGGCGACCGCCGACCTGCTCGCGAAGATGGCGACGGGACAAGCCGACGACCTTGCCACGACGCTGCTGCTGGCCACCGACAAGCCGGTGCTCGCGGCGCCCGCGATGAACGTGCGGATGTGGCTGCACGCCGCAACGCAGCGTAACATCGCGACGCTGCGCGGCGACGGGGTGACGGTGATGGCACCCGACGAGGGCGAGATGGCGTGCGGCGAATATGGCCCCGGCCGGCTGCCCGAGCCCGAGGCGATCAAGCAGGCGATCGACGAGGCGCTGGCTCACGCCCCCGCCTCTGTTCCGCTGACCGGCCAGCCCGATTTCGCGCCCTCTCGGCACCGCCCGCTCTACGGTCGCCGCATCCTTGTCACGGCCGGGCCGACGCACGAGCCGATCGATCCGGTGCGCTATATCGCCAACCGGTCGAGCGGAAAGCAGGGCTTCGCGATCGCCGCCGCCGCCGCCGAAGCCGGCGCCGAGGTGTTGCTGGTCGCGGGACCGGTGCCGCTGCCCACGCCGCCCGGTGTGACGCGCGTCGATGTCGAGACCGCGCGCGAAATGGCAGACGAAGTCGCGGCGGGCCTGCCCTCCGACGCGGCGATCATGGTCGCCGCGGTCGCCGACTGGCGCGCCGCCGATACCCATGCGCAGAAGATCAAGAAGGACGGCAGCGGGCAGGTGCCGCCGCTCGCGCTCGCCGAGAATCCCGACATTCTTGCGGGACTGGCGAAAAGCGCGCAGCGTCCAGCGCTGCTGATCGGCTTCGCTGCCGAGACCAACGACGTAATCGACCATGCGCGGGCGAAGCTCGCGAAGAAAGGGTGCGACTGGATCGTCGCCAACGATGTCTCCGCCGACCCGATGGGCGGCGAAACCAACCGCGTTCATATCGTCAGCCAGGACGGGGTGGACAGTTGGGACCGGCTGCCCAAACAGGCGGTCGCCCGCAAATTGATGGAAAAGATCGCCGATGAACTCGACGCCCGCCTGCCCCCCGCCCGCGATTGAGATCGCGATCCAGCGCCTGCCCAACGGCGGCGGGCTGCCGCTGCCCGCCTATGCGTCGGATGGCGCGGCGGGGATGGACGTCGTCGCGGCCGAATCGCTGACGCTGCGCCCCGGCGCGCGGCACGCGGTCGCAACCGGCTTCGCGATGGCGATCCCGCCCGGTTATGAGGTACAGGTGCGCCCGCGTTCGGGCCTCGCGCTCAAGCATGGCGTGACCTGCCTCAACACGCCGGGAACGATCGACAGCGACTATCGCGGCGAGGTGAAGGTGATCCTCGCCAACCTGGGCGACGATAATTTCGAGATTCGGCGCGGCGACCGCATCGCGCAACTGGTCCCCGCCGCGGTGCAGCGCGCGGCATTCGCCGAGGTCGAGACGCTCGACGCAACCGCGCGCGGCGCGGGCGGCTTCGGGTCGACCGGCGTGGCGAGCGCAAGCGACGACACGGACGGCGCCGCGCCCGTCGGGGTCGGCTCGCTCGCGGCGATGAAGATGCGCCGGCCAGGCGACTAGCTTGCTCTCCGGCGCCGAACTCGACCGCTATGCCCGCCAGATCGTGCTGCCGCAGTTCGGCGGCGCGGGGCAGGCGAAGCTGAAGGCGAGCCATGTCGCGATCATCGGCGCGGGCGGCATCGGCTGTCCGGCGATCACCTATCTCGCCGCGGTGGGCGTCGGCACGCTGACGATCGTCGACGACGACCGGGTCGAAATCAGCAATCTGCACCGCCAGCCGCTATTTACCGACGCCGATATCGGTGCATCAAAGGCAGAGGTCGCGGCAAAGGCGGCACAGCGGATCAACCCGCATGTCGCGACGGCGCCGACGATCGCGCATCTCGATGCGGACAATGCCGAATCCTTGCTGGCCGGCGCGAGCCTGATCCTTGACGGCTGCGACAATTTCGCGTCCCGGCTGGCGGTCAACCGCGCGGCGGTCGCGCTCCGCATCCCGCTGCTCAGCGCCGCAATCGGGGCGTTCGAGGGGCAGGTCGCGCTCTACGAGGGCTGGCGCGCGGACAGCCCCTGCTATGCCTGCCTGGTCGGCGACGATCCGGCGCGCGAAGGGATGAATTGCGCCGAGACGGGGGTGATGGGCGCGCTCGCCGGAATGGTCGGAACGATGGCGGCGCTGGAAGCGGTGCGCGCGCTGACCGGGTGGGGCCGCTCGCTCGCGGGCCGGCTCGCGATCATCGACATGCTCGACCGGCGCTGGCGCGAGGTCGGCGTGCCGGCGGACCCGGAGTGCCCCGTTTGCGGCGGCTGACGATCATCGTCGCGGCGGCCGACGGCGCGCGCCTCTATGCCGCGATCGAGGCGGCGATGGCGGCGGCGGCGCTCGGACACGGGGCGCGGCTGTTCCTGCAAGGCGAGGCGGCCGCGCTGCTGCGCCTGCCGATCGGCTTCGCGGGCGACGCGGCGCGGCGCGGCGCCGGTCTGCCCGACCTGGCGCAGATGATCGAGGAAGCGGCCGCGATGGATGTCGAACTGATCGCCTGCCAGTCGGGGCTGGCGCTCACCGGCCTCACCGCCGATGCGATGGCGCCGCAGGCGCGGGCGGGCGGTCTGGTCGGACTGTTCGCCGATATCGGTCCCGACGACCGGTTGCTCGTCTATTAGGGATTCCGGCAGACCCTGATATCGGCCGGCTGCGGGCGCCTGCCCGCGGGAACGAAGCGCGCGAGATAGCCGCCCGCGGTCTGCTTGTCGTCGTAAGACAGCAATTTATAACCCACCGCCTGAAATTCGCAGACGAGCAGGCGAAAGGGCGTGCCATGCTGCGCGATCGGGCGGTCGCCGTCGACGACGATGACCTGCCCGTCCCGGCGCAGCGCCGGGCGCAACCGCCACAGAAAGGCGTAGGGCTCGCCGATCTCGTGATACATATGGACCATGAAGACGCGGTCGAAGCTGTTTTCGGGGAGCCGCGGATCGTCGACCGCCCCCAGTTTCAGCGAGACATTGTCGAGCCGTTCGCGCGCGATGCGGTCGGCGAGGCGCTCGATCACCTCGGGCTGGATGTCCTGTGCAAGAACACGCCCGCCCGCGCCGACGCGGGCGGCGAGGCGAACGGTGTAATAGCCGTCGCCGGCGCCGATGTCGGCGACGGTCATGCCCGCGCGAACGTCGGCGGAGTTCATGACGTCGTCGGCCTCGTTGACGCGGTCACGGGCTTCCTCGGTCGACCATTTGGTCGAGACGATCGGGGCGACCGGCCGGTCGGCGGCGGGAAATTCGCGCGCGGTTTCGGCCCGATCGCCGGCGTCGCTCCAGGGTGCGTCACAGCCGCCGAGCAGGGGCAGCAGCGCCAGGGCGGCGATCGACGCGCGAAGCATCAGTCGATGTCCTCCACCTCGACCTTTTCGCCGGTCACCTTCTGCGACAGCGCCGCCGCCATGAAGGGGTCGAGCGCGCCGTCGAGGACGTCGCCGGGTGCGGTCGAGGTGACGCCGGTGCGCAGATCCTTCACGAGCTGATAGGGCTGGAGGACATAGGAACGGATCTGGTGGCCCCAGCCGATCTCGGTCTTCGCCTGATATTCGCCCGACGCCTCCGCCTCGCGCTTCTGCAGTTCGGCTTCGTAGAGCCGCGCCTTGAGCATCCCCATCGCGGTCGCGCGGTTCTTGTGCTGCGAACGGTCGTTCTGGCTGGCGACGACGATGCCGGTCGGCATGTGGGTGATGCGCACCGCCGAATCGGTCGTGTTGACGTGCTGCCCGCCCGCGCCCGAGGCGCGATAGGTGTCGATCTTGAGGTCGCCCTCGTTGATGTCGATCTGGATATCGTCGTCGATCACCGGATAGACCCACACCGACGAGAAGCTGGTGTGGCGCCGCGCCGAGCTGTCGTAGGGCGAGATGCGGACGAGGCGGTGGACCCCGCTTTCGGTCTTGGCGTAGCCATAGGCGTTCTCGCCCTTGACCAGCATCGTCGCCGACTTGATGCCCGCCTGCTCGCCCGCCTGATATTCGACGAGTTCGACCTTCATCCCGCGCTGTTCGGCCCAGCGCATGTACATGCGCTGGAGCATTTCGGCCCAGTCCTGGCTCTCTGTGCCGCCGGCGCCGGCATGCACCTCGATATAGCAGTCGTTAGCGTCGGCCTCGCCCGCGAGGAGCGCCCGGACCTTGTCTTCCTCGGCCCGCGCGGCGAGCACCGCGAGGCTGGCGACCGCGTCGTCGACGAGCGCTTCGTCGCCCTCCATCTCGGCCAGCTCGATCAGTTCGGCGGTGTCGTCGCGCTCTTTCTCGATCGCGCGCGTCGCGGTCACCGCCTCGTCGAGGCGGCGACGCTCGCGCATCACCTCCTGCGCCGCCTTGGGATTGTCCCACAGCGTCGGGTCCTCGACCTTCGCATTGAGCTCGTCGAGCCGGCGCAGCGCGCGGTCCCAGTCGAGAAAGCGGCGTACAAGCGCGAGGGCGGCATTGATCGTGTCGATATGGTCCTGCGCTTCGGCGCGCATGTCCTTGCTCCTGAATCAAGTGGGTCCGGCCTTAGAGGTTGGCGCGGCAGAGGAAAAGCCCCGCGCGCCCACCGCCTGGCCCGTCAGATGATGCCGCCGCGGTCGTCGAGGAAGTCGGCGTCGCTGCGCCGCCCGCTCTGCTCGACGGGTGCGTCGGGCTGTTCCGCGGGTTTCGACGGCTTGATCTCTTCCTCGCGAATCGTGCGTTTCGGCTCGCTTTCGGGCTTGAAGGCTTCCCAGATGATCGCCGCCTTCGGATCGCTGCCCGGCCAGCTTCCATAGACGCGGCGGCCGGTGCGACGATCGATGCGGACCATGCGGATATTCTTCGGCGCGGTGAAGGGCACCGGCTGGCGGTCGGCAAGCGCATCGAGGAAGAATTGCTTGTAGATCGGCGCGGCGAGACTGCCGCCCTGCGCATAGCCGCCCATGTTGCGCGGCTGGTCGAAGCCGAGATAAAGGCCCGCGACGACGTCGGCGGTGCCGCCGATGAACCACACGTCCTTCGGTCCCGTCGTCGTCCCTGTCTTGCCGAACATCGGCACGCCGAGGTCGCGCAGCCGCTGCGCGGTGCCGCGCTGGACGACGCCTTCGAGCATGTGGACGACCTGATAGGCGGTCAGCGGGTCCATGAGCTGTTTGCCCGAGGGAGCGAAGCGCGGCATCGGCCGGCCGTCCCAGTCGGGCTTGTTGCAGCCCTCGCACGGGCGCCAGTTCTTCGGAAAGATCACCTGGCCGCGGCGATCCTGGACATAGTCGATCAGATGCGGGGTCAGCGCGCGACCATGACTGGCGAGCATCGAAAAGGCGTTGACCATTTTTTCGACCGTCGTCGTGCCGGCGCCGAGCGCGGTCGAAAGATAGGGTTCGTGGGTGCCGATGCCCATCCGCTTGATGGTTTCGACGATCGGTTCCATGCCGACCTGGCTGGCGGTGCGGACCGTCATCAGGTTGCGCGACTGTTCGAGGCCCCAGCGGATCGTATGCTCGCCCGCGCCGCCCGCGCCGCCGAAGTTGCGGAAGCATTTATTGCCCAGATTGGCGCCCTGATAGACGCAGAACGGCCCATCGACGACGAGCGTCGCGGGCGTCATGCCATTGTCGAGCGCGGTCGCATAGACGAAGGGCTTGATCGTCGAGCCCGGCTGGCGTTCGGCCTGGGTCGCGCGGTTGAACGACGACAGGCGGACGTCGAAGCCGCCCTGCATCGCATAGATGCGGCCCGAATGCGGGCTTTCGACGACCATGCCGCCCGACACTTCGGGAATGTTGCGCAGCGCGTAAACGCCGTTGCCGCTGGGCTTGACCGCGATCAGGTCGCCGGGCTTCATCGCGACGAAGGCGCTCGTCCCGCGCTTGCGATAGGCCATCTGCGCGGCGCTCGCGGGCAGGCGTCCCGTGTCGCCGTCGGCGAAGCCGATGCGCGCTTCGCTGCCCGACTTCGACAGCACGGCGGCGACGCGCCAATCCTCGTAATCGATGCCCATGAAGCTCGACGCGAGGCGGCTTTGCCATTTGTCGTCGGCCTCGATCGTCGCGATCGGCCCCGACCAGCCCTTGCCGGCGTCGTAGCGGATGAAGCCGGCGCGCAGCGCCTTTGCCATCGCCTGCTGCATCCGGTCGTCATAGGCGGTGCGCACCCACAGGCCGCCCGCATAGACGCTGTGCGGCCCGTCCTCGGCGGTCTCGCCGAACTGCTCGATCAGCTTGCGCCGCACCTCTTCCATATAATAGCCGCCGACCTGCGCCACCGCGCGATAGCCGGCGTTGGTCAGGCCGAGCGGCTGCGCCTGCGCGGCGTCGCGCTGCGCGGCGGTGATCCAGCCGTTGCGATGCATTTCGTTCAGCACGAAATTGCGCCGTGCGAGCGCCTTCTCCGCATTCTTGGCGCGGCCATAGGTTTCGGGCGCCTTGGGCAGGATGGCGAGGAAGGCCATTTCGTGGAGCGCGAGCTGGTCGACATCCTTGTCGAAATAGGCGCGGCTCGCCGCCTGAACCCCGAAGCTGCGCCGGCCGAGCGGGATTTCGTTGAGATAGAGTTCGAGGATCTGCTCCTTGCTCAGCGCCGCCTCGATCCGCGTGGCGAGGATCGCCTCGCGGATCTTGCGGGTATAGCTGACCTCGTTGGTGAGGAGCAGATTCTTCGCCACCTGCTGGGTGATCGTCGAGGCGCCGATCGGACGGCCGTCATTCTTCAGATTGGTGATGATCGCGGTCACGATGCCGGGATAGTCGATACCGCCGTGCTGAAAGAAGGTGCGGTCCTCTGCCGCGAGAAAGGCGCGCACGAGGAGGGGCGGATATTCGCTGTAGTCGAGCTGGACGCGGCGTTCGCGGGCATAGCTGTGGACCGGCTTGCCCTCTCCGTCGCGCACCATGGTCGGCAGCGGCGGTTCATAGTCGCGAAGCTGGTCGACCGAGGGCAGGTCGCGCGCGAAGATCACCCAGATCAGCGCGAGCCCGAGCAGGCCCGCGATGGCGGCATAGGAAAGCCAGCGGAACCAGCGGCGCGTCCACATGCCGCGAAACCAGCCGGCGACGGCATTGCCGTCGCGGCGCAGGCGGTAGCGGAAATGGGAAGAGGTGTCGGCGACCATAGAGCTCGCCTCCTAAAGCCTGTTTCGCTTGAAGGGAAGCGGGGTTGCGGTGGGGCGGTTCCGCGGCGCAATTGACCGGATGTTGGCGAAAGTGCCGCGCAACGTGACCGGTATCATGAAGGATCGGGGCGCGCGGACAGGCGCTTATTTTATGTTTATTACATTGTTTTTAAACACTTTTTATCCTTTGCCGCCGGGGAGGACGGCGTGCTGCCGATGGTGCGGATGGGCATCGGACCCTGCCGCCAGGTCGCGCATCGCGACGCGCAGCATCGCGGCGACGTCGGCGAGCGCCGCGTCGGGGGCGAGGCGATCCTCTTCATAGAGCATCTCGTCGGCGGCGAAGCCGAGCTCGACCGCGATGCGGAGGCGGCGCCAGAGCCAGGCGGGGTCGACGCCGGGCAGGTGCGGCGCGCAGGCGGCGGCGAGGCGGTCGGTCACCGCGCGGTGCGATTCGAGCCGCACCGGGACGAGCGCCGGGCTGGCGTGGAGCGCGCGCAATATCCACACCGCGCCGGGTTCGGACCGGGTGACCGCGGCGGTATCGGCGAGCAGGTCGCCGATATGATCGGCCATCGCCGCGATCCCGCCCGGCGCGCGCGCCGCGATCCAGGCGTCGAGCACCGCATTCTGCCGCACCATCAGCCGCGCGCCCAGCGCCGCGAGCACCGCATATTTGTCGGCGAAATAGCGGTAGAGCGCGGGCGGGCTGACCCCGGCGCGCGCCGCGATCAAGTTGGTCGAGATGCGCTCCACGCCGACTTCGGCGAGCAGGGCGCCCGCGACGTCGAGCAGGCGTTCGCGGGTCGCCGCGGCGCGCGCCTGCTTCGGCGGCGGCTTCACCGCGCGCGGCCGCGCGCGCCGACCGGCCAGATCGCGACCAGCGTATCGCCGTCGACGACATGGATATGGTCGTAGAGATTGACCGTCGGGTCGCAGTGCGGGACGGTCAGCGTCACCGGGTCGCCGGGGGCGAGCGCGTCGCCGATGCCGGGCGCGATCAGCGCCGCATGTTCGTCGCCCATGAAGGCAAAGAAGGCGCTTTCGGGCGCGCCGCGCCGCACGACCGCGACGCCGCCGTCGGTCGACAGCGACTTGAAGCCGGCGTCGATCGTCGCCAGCCCCGCATGATTGGCGCTGACGACGCGCGCGTCGACGCCGAGCGCGACCTCGAACGGGACGCTGCCGTCGCCGGTGAGGTCGCAGTCCAGATACTGCTTGTCCATGAAGACATAGCTGCCCGCCTGCAACTCGGTGAAAACGCCGAGGTCCATGTCGATGCGGTGGGTGCCGGTGCCCGATCCGGTGACGATATCGGGCGCGAAGCCGGCGTCGGCCAGCGCGGCGATCACGCTTTGCAGATAGTGGGTGCGCTCGACGATCGCGGCGCGGCGCTCGGCATAATCCTCGATATGCTGTTGCGACCCGCAATAATATTGGACGCCGCGATAGCGCAGCGCCGGCAGGCCGGCGATGGTCCGCGCCAACTCGACCGCCTTGTCGGCCGAGGCGACGCCGGTGCGCGCGATGCCGGGGTCGATGTCGATGGCGACGTCGAGGGTGGCACCCGCGGCGGCGAGCGCGGCGGCGGTGCGGTCGGCGACCGCCGGATGGTCGACCACCGCCATCAGCCCCTCGGTCCGCACCGCGAGCGCGGCGAGACGCTCGATCGCGCGCGGCGCGGCGACCGGCGAGGTGATGAGGATGCCCGCGACGCCGCCGTCCGCCATCACCTCCGCCTCGCCGATCTTGGCGCAGCAGATGCCGCGGGCGCCGGCGGCGATCTGGCGGCGGGCGATATCGACGCTCTTGTGCGTCTTGGCGTGCGGGCGGAGCGCGACGCCGTGCGCGGCGGCAAGCGCCGCCATCGCCGCGATATTGCGGTCGAGCGCGTCCCGGTCGAGCACCAGCACCGGCGTGTTGAGGTCGGCGCGCGAACCCTGGCGGCCGATCAGATGGGCGTGCAGCGTCAGATCGTCGCTCATGAAAACAGCGCCTCCAGATGGGGGTTGAGGAATTTGCCCGCCGGGTCGGCGGCGCGGCGCACCATGCGATAGCGCTCGGCCATCGGATAGAGGGCATCGACGTCGGCGCGGGTCAGCGTGTGACGCTTGGCCCAGTGCGGGCGGCCGCCATGGGCACGGAAGATCGCCTCGGCACCCGCGAAATGACCCGCCCACGGCATCTTCGCATATTGGTGCATCGAGATCGCGGCGACCGGGCCGGCGTTCATCGGGCTGATCCAGATATCGTCGGCGGCGACGGTGCGATATTCGAACGGAAAGGCGACGGGCAGCCGCCCTTTCCCGATCCAGCCGATCGCCGCGTCGAGCGCGGCGAGGCCGGCGGCGCGCGGCACTTCATATTCCATCTCCTCGAAACGGATCGTGCGGTCGGAGGGGAAGATGGCGTGGGCGGGACCGCGGCGGGCGCCATCGAAGCGCGTCTTCATCATCAGGCGCTGGAGAAAGGGAGTGAGGAACGGCAGCTTCGCCCCGACGTCGAGCAGGCGGCGAAAGGCGGTTTCCTCGATATCGGTGGTCGAGGCGGGCGGATCGCAGGGGTCGCAGGGCGTCAGCGTCTTGAGGATCACCGTGTCGGCATGCGGAAAGATCCAGAATTCGATGTGGCGGTGTCGATCCGCCAGCTCGTCATAGCGTTCGCGCACCTCGGCCCAGCGGCGCTTTTCGATCCGCTCGGCGAGGTGGAAGGCGGGGACCACCGCGCACTCGATCTCGGTTGCGATGCCGAACAGGCCGAGCGAGAGCCGCTGCGCCCGATACAGGTCCGGGTTCGTCGCCGCGTCGCACCAGCGCGCCTCGCCATCGGCGCCGATCAGGCGAAAGCCGCGCGCGAAGGTGGCGAGCGAGCCGAGCGCGGCGCCGGTGCCGTGTGTCCCGGTCGCCATCGCGCCGGCGAGCGACTGCGGATCGACGTCGCCCTGATTGGCGAGCGCGAGCCCCTGTGCCCACAGCGCCGCGGTCAGCCGCCTGATGCTCCATCCGGCGGGGATGCGCGCGGTCTTGCGGTCGGGGGCGACGGTCAGCATGCCCGTCATGTCGGCGAGGCTGACGATCCGCTCGTCCGACGCGCAGAGCGGCATGAAGCTGTGCCCGGCCCCGACGGCGCGGACCTTCTTCGCCTCGCGGACGAGCGCGGCGAGTTCGCCCTCGTCGCGCGGGCGGGCGACCGATACCGGTGCAGTGACGCTGCCCGACCAGTTGCTCCAGCCCATGCCCGTCCCCCTGCTGCCGGGGCGGAAGCTGGCGGCGGAAAGAAAGTTAGTCAAGACTATATTTAGGTGCCCGCGAACGGCCGAAGCCGGACGTTGGCACCGCTTGGCTGACGGACTACAAACAGACTCAACAAGATAGGACGATGACGATGACCGAGGTGCTGGACGAGGGACCGTTCTTTCACGGCACAATCGCGGATTTGCGCGTGGGCGATTTCCTCACCGCAGGATATCGGTCGAACTATCGTCCTGACGTGGTGATGAACCACATCTACTTCACCGCCAGCGCAGACGGGGCCGGGCTTGCCGCTGAAATCGCGGGGGAACTCACCGGAGGCGGCGCAGTCCCGCGTGTTTATGTCGTAGAACCGACCGGGACATTCGAGAACGACCCGAACGTGACCGATAAGAAATTTCCCGGTAATCCTACTCGGTCTTATCGCAGCAGCGCACCGCTCAAGGTCATTGGCGAAATCCAGCATTGGGTCAGATTGACGCCGGAAGCACTACAATTGTGGAGAGAACGACTGACCGCATTGCGCTCGGACGAAAGAGGCGAGATCATCAATTGATGCGCGGTCGGGCGACCGATACCGGTGCAGTGACGCTGCCCGGCCTGTTGCTCCGGCCCATGCCCGTCCTCCTGCTGCCGAGGGGCGGAAGCTGGCGGCGGGAAGAAAGTTAGGCAAGACTATATTTCAGATGTGGCTTTGATGGGAAAGCGACGGGTCTTCTCCCCTCCCGCTTGCGGGAGGGGGGATCAGCCCCATCTTCGAGCGTTCACCCGAAGCCGTCGCCGGACCTCAGCGCGCGACCGCGGCGATCTGGCGGGCGAAGTGGATCTGCACCGCGTCGCGGATGCCGCGCGCGATCGTCTGTTGCCCCGCTTTCGAGGCGAGGAAATCGGCGTCATCCCTGTTCGAGATGAAGCCGGTTTCGAACAGGATCGACGGGGTGTCGGGCGCTTTCAGCACGACGAAGGAAGCGAAGCGGTGGGCGTCGGTGCGGAAATGCACCTGGTCGCCCGCCTCGCGCTGGAGCAGGCGGGCGAAGTCGGAGGCGACGTTCATCGTCTCGCGCTGGGTCAGGTCGAGCAGGATCGACGAGACGTCGCCGCTGTGGGCGCCGAGATCGACGCCGTTGATGATGTTCGCCTTGTTCTCGCGCGCCGCGAGCTTCGCGGCCTCGCGGTCCGACGCGACCTCCGACAGCGTATAGATGGACGCGCCGCGCGCCTCCTCATTCTCCGCCGAATCGGCGTGGATCGAGATGAAGAGATCGGCCTTCAGCCGACGCGCGATACCGTAGCGTTCCTCGAGCACCAGAAAACGGTCGTCGGCGCGGGTCAGCGCGACGCGGACGCGGCCGCCGGCGACGAGTTGGTCGCGCACCGCCTTCGCCAGCGCGAGGGTGATGTCCTTTTCACGGCGGCCGCTGTGCGGCGAAATGGCGCCGGGGTCGTGGCCGCCATGACCCGCATCGATCACGACGAGCGGCAGGCGGCCGTTGTCCGGCCCCTCGATCTTCGGCAGCGGCAGCGCGGGCTTCGGCCGGCCGATCGGGACGGTGACGCTGTAGCGTTTCTGCGGCGGGCGGGCGCGATAGCCGGCGGGCGGCTGCCACTCGGTCCGCGGCGCGCGGGCGGCGCGCGCGAATTCGTCGGCCGACACCGGACGCAGGCGAAAGGACAGGCTGCGCCCGTCGGCGGCGAAACGCGGGTCCGACAGCAGCGCGGGCCGCGCGAGGTCGAGCACGACGCGCGCGATATCGGGGCCCTGCTGCCCCTGGCGCACCGCGCGGACGAGGCCGGCACCGTCGGCGCCGCGCCCCGCCTGCGCCCCGGCGATGTCGAGCGCGATGCGGTCCGGGCCGGCGAGGAGGAAGGCCGAGGCGCCGGCGACGAGCCCGTCGAAGCGGACCGTCACCTCGCCCTCGCCCACCTCGACCGCGCCGATCGCGCCCGCAAGGGCGGCGGGCGCGGTCAGGATCGTCGCGACGAGCAGGAGGAACAGGCCCATGACGCGGTTATGCCGCCCCCGGGTCGGGCTGGTCCAGCGCTTATTCGAAGAGGGCAGAGGCAAAAGTCGCGTCCCGGGCCGGCGAAAAGGATGAACCCGTCGTTAGCCATCGCGCGTCAAACCCGCGTCAACCAGCAAGGTTAACAGGCGATTCAGCACGATAGAGGGAGCCGCGACGCAAGGGGCGCGCGATGGATATTCAGGCGGTGACGCCGTTCGAAAACCGAGGCGGACTTTTTTTCCTTCGTCACTCCGGGCGTGATCCGGGGTGACGAGACAGGCAATGGTGCCGTCCAAATCCAAACCGAGGCGCCACCGGGTATTATTGCAACACACCGCTCCCTACCCCATCTTAATACCGTGGTTGAGGTTGCCGTCGGTCCCCGCCGATGCTAGCACCGCGACCATTGACGGCATCCCGCCCTGCCGTCCGGCCTTGCGAGGGGAAGGCCCGGTCCCGCGAATCGCGGATCGTGCGCCCCGGTGCCGGACGAGACGGAGGGACAGGCCGCCAGTCCACCCGGACGACCGGGCGGCGGTCGCAGTCCCTTTCCGGCGCGCTCCGCCAGCCGGCCGTCCCGAACCAGGTTGATGCCGCATGAGGCTTGCCATGCCCTCTTCTCTCCACGACACGGATGCCGCTGCATCCGCCGCGCGTGGCCGGGAAGACCGCATGCGCGTCCAGGACCGGACGCGGGCCGCAGGCGGCAATAACGTTTTCTTTCATCCGAACCCTATCGACCGCCGCCGTCCGTTCCGGGCGCCTGCGGCCTTTTTGTTTGGCGCGCCGCGGCGCGCCTGGAGTGATAATAATGACCACGCGCATGTTGATCGACGCGCGGCACCGGGAAGAGACCCGGGTCGCCGTCACCAAGGGAAACCGCATCGAGGAGTTTGATTTCGAGTCCGCCGAGCACAAGCAGCTCAAGGGCAATATCTATCTGGCCAAGGTGACCCGCGTCGAACCGTCGCTGCAGGCGGCGTTCGTCGAATATGGCGGCAATCGCCACGGATTCCTGGCCTTCAGCGAAATCCATCCCGATTATTACCAGATTCCGAAGGAAGACCGCGACGCGTTGCTGCGCGAAGAGGCCGAGCATGCCGCCGAGGCGGCGATGCGCGCCGAGGAAGACCTGGACGAGCTGGAAGGCGACGTCGCCGAGGTCGAGGGCCATGAGGACGAGAATGGCGACGCTCCCGCGCCGGTGACGGTCGGCGAAGAGGGCGACGAGGAGGCCGGCGACGCCGACGCTGCGGACGCCGACGACGACGAGACCGAGGGGGGCGAGGCCGAAGGCGAAGAGGGCGCCGCGGACAGCAAGGACGATCGCGGCGACCGCCGGGGCCGCGGGCGCGGCCGGAACGGACGCAAAGGCCGCGGCCGCGGGCGCCGGACCGACGACGAGGACGGCGAAAGCCGCATGTCGCTGCGCCGCCGCTACAAGATTCAGGACGTCATCCGCCGCCGCCAGGTGATGCTGGTCCAGGTCGTCAAGGAAGAGCGCGGCAACAAAGGCGCGGCGCTGACCACCTATCTGTCGCTCGCCGGCCGCTATTGCGTGCTGATGCCGAACACGATGCACGGCGGCGGGATCAGCCGCAAGATTTCGAACGGCGCCGACCGCCGCAAGCTGAAGGCGATGATCGACGAGCTGAACCTGCCGCCGACGATGGGCTGCATCGTCCGCACCGCGGGGATGAGCCGCACCAAGACCGAGATCAAGCGCGACTTCGACTATCTGGCCCGGCTGTGGGACGAGATTCGCGAAAAGACGCTGGGGTCGAGCGCGCCGGCGCTGATCCATTCGGACAGCGACCTCGTCAAGCGCGCGATCCGCGACATCTATCACAAGGATATCGAGGAAGTGCTCGTCGAGGGCGACGAGGGCTACAAGGCCGCCAAGCAGTTCATGAAACTGCTGATGCCCAGCCATGCGCGGCGGGTGAAGCAATATGCCGACCCGGTCTCGCTCTATCAGCGCTACGGCGTCGAGGACCAGCTCGCGGGGATGCTGAACCCCGTGGTGCAGCTCAAGTCCGGCGGCTATCTGGTCATCAACCCGACCGAGGCGCTGGTGTCGATCGACATCAACTCGGGCCGCTCGACGCGCGAGCATAATATCGAGCAGACCGCGCTCAACACCAACCTGGAAGCCGCGCACGAGATCGCGCGCCAGCTTCGCCTACGCGACATGGCGGGGCTGATCGTGATCGACTTCATCGATATGGATCACGGCTCGAACGTCCGCAAGGTCGAGCGCGCGATGAAGGAGGCGCTGAAGAACGACCGCGCGCGCATCCAGATCGGCCGCATCTCCGGCTTTGGGCTGATGGAGATGAGCCGCCAGCGGCTGCGCACCGGCGTGCTCGAGGCATCGACCCGCCCCTGCCCGCATTGCGAGGGCACCGGGCTCGTCCGCACCGCATCGTCGGCGGGCCTGTCGGCGCTGCGCCTGATCGAAGAGGAAGCGGCGCGCGGCAAGGGCAGCAAGATCATCCTGCGCGCGAGCCAGGAGGCGACCTTCTATCTGCTCAACGAAAAGCGCCGCGAACTGCGCGAGATCGAGGAGCTCTACGGCGTCAGCGTCGAGATATTGCCCGACGGCGAGACCGAGGGCGCGCGCATGGCGGTCGAGGTCGGCGGCCCGCCGCCGGCGCAGCGCCGCAGCTTCGCCCCGATCGCCCCGATCGAGGATGACGACGACGAGGATATCGTCGACGAGGCCGAAGACGAGGAAGACGAAGAGGAAGAGCGCCCCGCCCGCCGCGAACGCGACGAAGGCGAAGGCGAGGGCGATAGCGAGGGCCGCAAGCGCCGCCGCCGGCGCCGCCGCGGCCGCCGCGGCCGCCGCGACGAGGAGGAGACGGGCGCCGAGACCGGCGAGGCCGGCAACGAGGACGGGGCGGCCGAAGCCGTCGAGGCGGACGACGCCGGCGCCCCGGAAGCGCCCGCCGAACCCGAGCCGGTGACCGCCGATGCGGAAACCGACGACGCGGAAGCGAAGCCCAAGCGCCGCCGCGGCGGACGCCGGAAGAAGGCCGATGCCGAGGCGGAAGCCCCTGCGGCGGACGATGCCGAGGCGGAAGCCCCTGCGGCGGACGATGCCGAGGCGGAAGCCCCCGCCGAGCCGGCAGTCGTCGAAGCGGTAGCCGAAGACGCGCCTGCCGCCGAGGAGAAGCCCAAGCGCAAGCGCGCCCCGCGCAAGACCAAGGCCGCGGCGGCCGAGGCCGAAGCGGCGCCCGCCGCCGAGGCAGCGGCTCCGCCCGTCGAGACGGCCGAATCCACGCCGGCCGAGCCCGAGGCGAAGCCCGCGCCGCGCAAGCGCGCGAGCCGCAGCAAGAAGGCCGTGGCCGAAGCCGAGGCGCCCGCCGAAGCGCCGGTCGAAGCGGCCCCCGAACCTGCCGCCGAACCTGCCGCCGAACGCGCGCCCGAGCCGGTTGCGGCGGATGGCGACGAAGGTGAAGGCGCGGCGGGCGACGCGCGGCGCGGCTGGTGGCAGCGCACCTTCGGAAATTGAGCCGACCGCCTCTTTGGGAAGCGTCACGCGGTAGCGGCGTCGCCCAAACCCGTTCGTGCTGAGCTTGTCGAAGCGCTGGTCTTCTTTTGCGATGGCTGAAAGAAAGAGCGGCCCTTCGACAAGCTCGGGGCGAACGGATTGGATTTCCGACTCACCGTCCGGATAAGAAACCGCCTGTTCCCGCGAAAGCGGGACGAGGCGGTCGGGATTTGACGGGTAGCGAGCCTAAATCGCATCTCGCGCCTTGCGTCGGCGCGCGCGGCCCCCGATAATCGCGTCATGGCTTCATTCGAGGTTCAGGCGCCCGGCGCAAGACAGGCGGCGATGACCGCTTCCCCCCAGCAGGCCGCATTCCGCGGGCCGGGCCTGCGTGTCCTCTCCCGTATCCTGCTGAGCCTGCTCGTCCTGTTCGCCGTCGCGGCCCGACCGGCGATGGCGCAATCGATCCTGCGCGATGCCGAGACCGAGGCACTGCTGCAGGACATGATGGACCCGCTGACCGTCGCCGCCGGGATGCGCGCGGGTCAGGTGCGCGTCCATCTGCTCAGCGATCGCAGCATCAACGCCTTCGTCGCCGGCAGCCAGGACATCTATGTCCACAGCGGGCTGATCGAGGCGGCCGACAGCGCCAACGAGGTGCAGGGCGTGCTCGCGCACGAGCTGGGCCATATCATGGGCGGCCACGCGATCCGCGTGAACGAGGGCGCGAAGGCCGCGACCAGCATCTCGCTGCTCAGCCTGCTGCTCGGCGCCGCGGCGATGGCGGCGGGCGGCGGCGAAGCCGGCATGGGCGTGATGATGGCCGGTCAGCAGGCCGCGCTCGGCAAGTTCCTGGCCTTTACCCGCGTGCAGGAAGCGACCGCCGACGCCGCTGGCGCGCAATATCTGTCGAAGGCGGGGATCAGCGGGCGCGGCAGCCTGGACTTTTTCAAGAAGCTCCAGAATCTGGAATTCCGCTATGCGGTGAGCCAGGACGACGATGCGACCTATGGCCGCACCCACCCGCTGTCGGGCGACCGCATCCAGGCACTGCGCGAGGTCTATGTCGTCGACCCGGCGTGGAACAAGCCGAACGACCCGGCCATCGAAAAACGCTTTCAGCGCGTCAAGGCGAAGCTGGTCGGCTATATCGCCGAGCCGACGAGGACGCTGCGCCTTTATCCCGAAAGCGACCAGAGCGTCCCGGCGCATTATGCGCGCGCCTATGCCTGGCACAAGGGCGGCTATCCGCAAAAGGCGCTGGACGAGGTCACGGCGCTGCTGAAAACCGACCCCGACGACCCCTATTTCCTGGAGCTCGAAGGCCAGGTGCTGCTCGAATCGGGGCGGCCGAAGGATGCGATCCCGCCGCTGCGCGAAGCGGTCGCCAAGTCGCATTCGGCGCCGCTGATCGCCGCGACGCTGGGCCATGCGCTGATCGCGACCGAGGACCCCGCCCATTATCCCGAAGCGGAAGAGGTGCTGAAAACCGCGGTCGCGCTCGACAATGAAAATCCCTTTGCCTGGTATCAGCTCGGCATCGTCTATGCGGCGCGCGGCGATCAGGCGCGGGCGGCGCTCGCCTCGGCGGAGCGCTACAGCCTCGAGGGTGGACAGGCGGGGCTGGCGCTGCGTAATGCCGAGGTCGCGATGCAGGGGCTTCCCGAAGGTACCCCCGACTGGATTCGGGCACAGGATATTTCGCTGGTCGCGCGCGCCGAGGTGGAACGCGGACGCAAACGGCGTTAGATTCGCGCGACGAAGGTCAGGACCCGGGCGGGACGCACCGCGATCCAGCGATGCACAAGGGCGACATGTGACGGACAATAAGGAAGACTATTATCAGCCCTGGCTGCGCGACCCGGCCCCGACGCCGGTTGCGCCGCGCGCGGGCGAAAAGGACGAAGGGCTGGCGAAACCGAAGGAGGCGCCGCCGGTCGGGCTCGACCTGTCGCGCTATCCGGCGACGGGCGAGCCGAAGCGCGCGCCGCGCATCGAACCCGACCGGCTGAAGGCCGGCGCCGCCGGCCTGTGGGCGGCGATCCGGCGCGGTGGCGGCGCCTTTGCCGACTGGACGATCCGCATCGGCGACCGCGCCGACATCCCGGCGCGCGTCGAGGCGATGGAAATCCCGCGCCGGTCGCGCGAAACCGCCGCCGCCACCGGCCGGCTGGTCGCGAAGGGCGCGGGCGCGATCGGGCGCGGCTCGGCCGGCGCCGCGCGCACCGCCGCCGCCGCGAGCGGCAAGGCCTGGACGAAGCTGGCGCTCGGCGACCGGGTCGCCCGGCTGTCGAGCGAGGCCGGGCGCGGGCTGGGCGAGGTCGCGGACAAGACGAAGGCGGGGCTGGGCCAGGTCGCGCGCGCCGGCAAGGACGGGATCGGCGAGGCGGCGACCAAGCTGCGCCCGGCGCCGCGCGAAGAGGCGCCGCCGCCGCCCTCGGGCCTCGATCAATTGCTCGCGCGCGAGGAGGCCGAGGCCCGCGCCGCCAAGAGCGCCGCGCCCGACCTGCCGTTGTTCGCCGAGGCACCGCCGCCCGCGACGGCGCCGGCTCCGGAGGCGACCCCCACGATCGCGCAGGACGACGACCGGACACTGCACCATGCGCCGCCACCCGCGGCCAGGGCCGGGTTGCGAGCCAGGTCGATGGCGACGCCTGCGCCGCAACGCATCGAGGGAGGGGGCATGGGCGTATCCGGGAAGCGGCTGGGGCTGGCGGGGCTCGGCGTCGCCGTGCTGCTCGCCCTCGCCTTCTGGCTTGGCGGCCGTTTCGGCGGCGGGATGAGCAAAAGCGAGGTCGAGACGGTCGTCGCCGACTACATCAAGGCGAACCCGCAGATCATTCCCGAGGCGCTCGAGGCGCAGCGCGACCGCGAGATCGCCAAGGCGATCGGCGCGATCCGCCCCGCGCTCGAAAAGCCCTACGCCGGCGCCTGGGCGGGCAACGCCGACGGCGACGTCACGCTGGTCGTCTTCACCGACTATGCCTGCGGCTTCTGCCGCGCGAGCGTGCCCGACGTCGACCGGCTGATCCGCGAAGACAAAAGGTTGAAAATCGTGTTCCGCGAACTGCCGATCATCTCGCCGCAGAGCCGCGACGCGGCGCTGATGGCGCTCGCGGCGGCGCGGCAGGGCAAGTATGACGCCTTCCACCACGCGATGTTCTCCGCCGATTCGCTGGGGCCGGCGGCGATCGCGGCGGCGGCGGCGAAGGCGGGCGTGGTCACTGACGGCAGCGCCGACGCGACCGCGAACGAGGCGCTGTTCCAGCGCGAGCTCGACAATAATCTTGCCATCGCCAGCCAGCTTCAGCTCAACGCCACCCCGACCTGGGTCGTCGGCGACCAGCTTTTCCAGGGGCAGGTCGGCTATGACGCGCTGCGCCAGGCGATCGCCAGGGCGCGGTCGAAAGCGTGAGCGCCGCGGGCGTGGCGACCGTTTCCATCGACGAAGCGCTCGCCAACGCCCGCCGCCTGCTGAACGGGCAGCCCGCCGCCGCGCTCGCGCAGGCGCGCGCGATCGTCGAGGCGGTTCCGACCGCGACCGAGGCGCACCGGCTCGCCGCCCATGCGTTGCGCCGGCTGGGGCGCGAGGTCGAGGCGCAGGCCGCTTCGCTCGCCGCCGTCGGCGCGGCGATCCACGACCCGGCGATGGTCGAGGCGGCGCTGGCGCTGGCCGAGGACCGGCTGCCCGACGCCGAAGGGGCGCTGCGCGCGCGGCTGAAGGCGGATGCGACCGACGTCGCGGCGATCCGCATGCTGGCCGAGGTCGCGGGACGGATCGGCCGCTATGGCGACGCCGAAAAGCTGCTGACGCGCGCGCTGGAACTCGCGCCGGGGTTCGGGGCGGCGCGCGCCAATCTCGCGACCGTCTATTACCGGCAGAACCGCTATGCCGAGGCGATCGAGACGCTCGACGCGGTGCTGGGCGAGGACCCGGACAATCCGGCGCATGCCAATCTCAAGGCCGCCGCGCTCGGGCGGATCGGCGGCTATGACGAGGCGATCGCGCTCTATGAGGAATTGACCCGCCGCTTTCCCGCGCACGCCAAGCTGTGGATGAGCTATGGCCATATGCTGAAGACGGTGGGGCGGCAGGAGGAGAGCATCGCCGCCTATCGCCACGCGCTTGCCGCCGATCCGGGGCTCGGCGAACTGTGGTGGAGCCTCGCCAATCTGAAGACGATCCGTTTCGGTGCCGACGAACGCGCGGCGATGGAGGCGGCGCTGGGCAGCGCGGACCCCGCCGATCGCGCGCGCGACGACGACCGGCTGCACCTTCATTTCGCGCTCGGCAAGGCCCATGACGATGCGGGCGAGGCGGCCGCCGCCTTTCGCCACTATGCCGCGGGCAATGCGATCCGCGCCGGCCAGCTCGATTATGAAGCCGCCGAGACGGCCGCGGTCGTCGATGCGGCGATCGCGACCTTCACCGCCGGTTTTTTCGCGGCGCATGCGGGGAGCGGCGACCCCGCGCCCGACCCGATCTTCATCCTCGGCATGCCGCGCGCCGGATCGACGCTGGTCGAACAGATCCTTGCCAGTCATTCGGCGATCGAGGGGACGATGGAACTGCCCGACCTGCCGGCGCTCGCGCTCGGGCTGGGGCGCGAGGTCGAGGGCGACGGGCGGCGCTGGGTCGCCGCGGTCGCCGCGGCCCCGGCGGAAAAGCTCGCGGACATGGGCACGGCCTTCCTGCGCCGCACGGCGGTGCAGCGCAGGACGGGCAAGCCCTTCTATATCGACAAGCTGCCGAACAACTGGCTCTATGCGCCGCTGATCCGCCTGATCCTGCCGAATGCGAAGATCATCGACGCGCGGCGGCATCCACTCGACTGCTGCTGGTCCAATTTCCGCCAGCATTATGCGAAGGGGCAGGCGTTCAGCTATGATCTGGCGGACATGGGCGCCTATTACCGCGACTATGTGCGGCTGATGGCGCATGTGGACACGGTACAGCCGGGCGCGGTCCACCGCGTGATCCACGAGGCGCTGCTCGACGATCCGGAAGGCGAAGTCCGTGCGATGCTCGCCTTCCTCGGCCAGCCGTTCGAGGCGGGGTGCATGGCCTTCCACGCCAACGCCCGCGCGGTGCGCACCGCGTCGAGCGAGCAGGTGCGCCGGCCGATCAACCGCGACGGGGTCGGCCTCTGGCAGGCCTATGACGCATGGCTGGGTCCGCTGCGGGCGGCTCTGGGGCCGGTTCTGGACGTTTATCCAAGGATTCCCGCCGCGTTCGGCTGATACACGCCCGCGCAAATTCGTTGCGTTTGAGCAACAGGGTCCGACATTTTCGACAAAGCGAGCCGCCCGCCCGACAACAATGCTTGCGCTTGCGCCGCACTCGGTCATTCTCCCGTCACACGCCTGTCATGTGAGGGGGATCTCATGCGTAATCTGGGGGCAGTGGCAGCAAAAAGCGGCGCGATCCTGTTCGGCACGACGATGCTCTGCACGTCGGGCGCGGCGCTCGCGCAGCAATCGGGCAGCGCCAAGGACGATGACATCGTCGTCACCGCGTCGAAACGCGAACAGAATCTGCAGGACGTGCCGCTGGCGATCACCGCGATCGGCACCGAGAAGCTGAACGAACTGCAGGTCAAGGAATTCCAGGACGTCGTCAAATTCCTGCCGTCGGTGACGATCCAGTCGCTGGGGCCGGGGTTCAGCCAGGTCTATTTCCGCGGCGTCGCGAGCGGCGAGAACGCCAATCATTCGGCGTCGCTGCCGACGGTCGGCACCTATCTCGACGAAATGCCGATCACGACGATCCAGGGCGCGCTGGACATCCACGCCTATGACCTCGCGCGGGTCGAGGCGCTGGCCGGGCCGCAGGGCACGCTTTACGGCGCGAGTTCGATGGCCGGCACGATCAAGCTGGTCACCAACCCGCCCGACACCAGCGGCACCTATGGCTCGGTGGGGCTCGAGCTCAACAGCATCGCGCACGGCGACATCGGCGGCGTCGCCGAAGGCTTCGTCAACGCGCGGCTCAGCGACCGCGCGGCGCTGCGCCTCGTCGGCTGGTATCGCCGCGACGGCGGTTATATCGACAATATCCACGGCAGCCGTACCTTTCCGACCAGCGGCATCACGCAGGACAATGCGGCGCTGGTCGAAAAGGATTACAACGACGTCGACACCTATGGCGCCCGCCTCGCGCTCGGCATCGAACTCGACGACGACTGGACGCTGCGCCCGACGGTGATGGGCCAGGTGCAGAACGCCAACGGCAATTTCGCGCAGGAACGCTCGACCGCGGTGACCGGCGACCTGCAGACGGTGCAATATAATCCCGAGCTGTCGAAGGACAGATGGCTGCAGGCCGCGCTGACGATCGAGGGCAAGATCGGCAATTGGGACCTGACGGTGACCGGCGGTCATCTGCGGCGCAAGACCGTGGTCGACAGCGACTATTCGGACTATGCCTATTTCTACGACGCGCTCTATGGCTATGGCGCCTATTTCTATGACAATAACGACGATCTCGTCAGCCCGAACCAATATATCCAGGGCATCGACCGTTATAAGAAGAGCTTTTTCGAGGCGCGCATCGCCTCACCCGCCGACGCGCGAATCCGCTTCATCGGCGGCATCTTCTGGCAGCGCCAGTCGCACAATATCGAGCAGAATTACGTCGTCGACGACATCGCCGACGCGATCACCGTGCCCGGCACCGACAGCGACATCTGGCTGACCAAGCAGCTTCGCGTCGACCGCGACTATGCCGCGTTCGGCGAGATCAGCTTCGACATCACCGACAAGCTGACGCTGACCGGCGGCGGCCGCATCTACAAGTTCGACAACAGCCTGGTCGGCTTCTTCGGCTATTCGGACGGCTATAGCGGCAGCACCGGGGTCGCGGGCTGTTTCGCCGGGCCGGTCGTCGCGGGATCGCCGTGCACCAACCTCGACAAGCGGACCAAGGACACGGGCTTCATCCACAAGCTCAACCTGACCTACAAGATCACCGACGACGTCCTCGTCTATGGCACCTGGTCGCGCGGCTTCCGGCCCGGGGGAATCAACCGGCGCGGCACGCTGCCGCCCTATGGCCCCGACACGCTCGACAATTACGAGTTCGGCTGGAAATCGAGCTTCGGCCCGCTGCGCTTCAACGGCGCCGTCTATCAGGAGGATTGGGACGACATCCAGCTCTCCTTCCTCGGCGCCAACGGCCTGACCGAGATCCGCAGCGCCGGCATCGCGCGCATCCGCGGCTTCGAATTCGACCTCGGCTATCGGACGGGCGGACTGTCGCTCAATGTCGGCGGCAGCTATAACGACGCGACGATCCGCCGCGATTTCTGCGCGATCGCCAACGACCAGTTCGACTGCGCGATCGACCCGCCGGGGCAGACCAACGCGTTGCTGGCGCCCGCGGGCACGCGGCTGCCCGTCACCGCCAAGTTCAAGGGCAATGCCGTCGCCCGCTACGACTTTCCGGTCGCGGGCCTCGACGGCCATATCCAGTTCGCGGTCAACCATATCGGCAAGCGCCGGTCGGACCTGCGCACCTTCGAGAATGCGATCGTCGGCAATTTCAAGGCCTATACGACCGCCGACGTCAGCATCGGCGTCAAGGCCGACGACTGGAGCGCCGAGCTGTTCGCGACCAATGTGTTCGATAGCCGCGGCATCGTGAACGGCGCGGTCCAGTGCGGCGAGTCGATCTGCGGCGACCCCGACGGGATCAGTTCGACCGGCGGGGTCTTCTATGACAATGTCATCCGGCCGCGTCTGATCGGACTGAAAGTCAGCAAGGATTTCTGAGGGCGGAAACGCCCCGGTGACGGACGGCGCCGGACCGGGCCGCAAGCTCGGTCTTGCGATGGGCGTCGCGCTGGTCATGGGCAATATGATCGGGTCGGGGGTGTTCCTGCTCCCGGCCAGCCTCGCCCCCTTCGGCTGGAACGCGGTCGCGGGCTGGGCGCTGACCATCGCCGGCGCGCTCGCGCTCGCCGCGGTGCTGGCGCGGCTGACCGTCGCCTTTCCCGAGGCGGGCGGGCCGACCGGCTTCGTCGCGCGCGCCTTCGGCCGCATCCCAAGCTTCATGATCGGCTGGGCCTATTGGATATCGGTGTGGACGGCCAATGTGACGCTCGCGGTCGCCGCGGTCAGCTTCCTGTCGATCTTCGCGCTCGCGCTGGCCGACCATATGGCGGTCGCGACGATCGCGCTGATCTGGATCGTCACCGCGATCAACTGGCGCGGCGCACGCGCGGCGGGACGCTTCCAGATCGTCACGCTGTCGATCAAGCTGGTGCCGCTGGCGGTGGTGATCGTGCTGATCCCGATCGCCTTCGGCCGCGCGGAACCCGTGGCGCTGACGCCCTTCCCCGCCGAGGGGCTGTCGCTGACCACCGTCAGCGCCTCGGCGATCTTCACCCTGTGGGCGCTGCTCGGCTTCGAATCGGCGAGCGTCGCCGCCGACAAGGTCGACCGGCCGGCGATCACCATCCCCCGCGCGACGATGATCGGCACGCTCGCCACCGGCCTCCTCTACCTGATCGTCTGTTCGGCGATCGTGCTGATGCTGCCGGCCGAGGCGGTCGCGGCCTCTGGTTCCCCTTTCTCGCTGTTCGTCGAGACCTATTGGTCGCACGAGCCCGCACTGCTGGTCGCCGCCTTCGCCGCGGTGAGCGCGCTCGGGACGCTCAACGGCTGGACGCTGATCCAGGCCGAGCTACCCGCGACGCTGGCGCGGCAGGGGCTGCTGCCCGGCTGGTTCGCGCGCACCAACCGCCACGGCACCCCGGCGAACGCGCTGATCCTGTCGAGCGCGATCGCGACCGCCTGCGTCATCCTCAACGACAACAAGTCGACCGCCGAGATGTTCAATTTCATGGCGGTGCTCTCGACCTCGGTGACGCTGTGGCTCTATCTCGCCTGCGCCGGCGCGGCGCTGCGCCTTGGCGTCGCGATGCCGGTCGCCGCGCTCGGGCTCATCTACGCCGTCTGGACCCTGTGGGGCGCCGGCCTGGGCGTCAGCGCGATGAGCCTGATCCTGATGGCGGCGGGCCTGCCCCTCTATTGGTGGACACGGCGCGCATCAGCGCCAGCGCGGGGCGAATAGGCTGCGGTCGCGCAGGACGACCTGCGCGGCATTGTGCCCCGGCGCGCCGGTGACGCCGCCGCCGGGGTGGGTGCCCGCCCCGCACATGTAGAGCCCCTTCACCGGCCCGCGATAGCCGCCGTTGCCGAGCACCGGGCGCGCGGCCCAGAGCTGGTCGAGGCTCATATTGCCGTGCATGATGTCGCCGCCGACGAGCCCGAACTTGCGTTCGAGCCCTTTGGGCGACAGGCGCGTCTGGGCAACGATGCTCGCGCGGAAGCCGGGGGCGTGTTTTTCGACGGTGTCGATGATGCGGTCGGCGGCGGCCTCCTCCTCGTCGTCCCAGTCCCTTCCGTCCGGCAGTTCGGGCGCGAATTGCTGGCAGAAGAGGCTCGCGACATGCTGCCCCGGAGGCGCGAGGCTGTCGTCGACGGTCGAGGGGATCAGCATCTCGACGATCGGCGCCTTCGACCAGCCGAACTGCTTCGCGTCGAGGAAGGCGCGGTCCATATAGTCGAGCGTCGGCGCGAGGATGATCCCCGACTGGTGATGCTCGCCGGGTTCGGGAAGGCAGGTGAACTTCGGCAGCTCCGACAGGGCGACGTTCATGCGGAAGGTGCCGCTGCCCGCCTTGAAGCCCTTGATCCGGCGCTGGAAGTCCTGCGGCAGGTCGGCCGCATCCATCATCCGTTCGTAGAGCAGCTTCGGCCCGACGTTGGCGATCACGCGCGCCGCGGCGATTTCCTCGCCACCCGCGAGCTTGACCCCGACCGCCTTGTCCCCGTCGACGAGCACCTTGGCGACCGGACTTTCGAGGCTGATCTCGACCCCCATGTCGCGGCAGACCTTGGCCATGATCTCGGTGATCCGGCCCATGCCGCCGACGCTGTGGCCCCACGCGCCCTTCTTGCCGTTCACCTCGCCGAAGACATGGTGGAGGAGAACATAGGCGCTGCCCGGCGTGTCGGGGCTGGCGTAGTTGCCGACGACCGCGTCGAAGCCGAAGGCCGCCTTGACCGCCTCGCTCTCGAACCAGCCGTCGAGCATCGTGCGCGCCGACTTGGTGAACAGGTCGAGCACATCGCGCTGCCGTTCGAGGCCGAGGGTGGCGAAGCGCCGCCCCTGCCGCACGCCATCGAGCAGCGTGCGCAGCCCCTCCCCGACGTTAGGCGGCACGCGCAGCGCGAGGTCGCGGAGCAGTTCGGCGACATGGTCTAGCGCGTCGTAATAAGCGGGCAGCACCTCGGCGTCGCGCGCGCTGAACTTGCGGAACTCGGCCTGCGTGCGGTCGAGCCCGCCGCCGAGCTTCAGATAGCTTCCATCCTCCTGCGGCAGGAAATTGCTGATCGGCCGCTCGATCACGCGATAGCCATGATCGGCGAGCTTCATGTCGGCGATGACCTTCGGCTGGAGCAGGCTGACCGTGTAGCTGGCGACCGAATTGCGGAAGCCGGGATGAAACTCCTCGGTCACCGCGGCGCCGCCGACGACGTCGCGCGCCTCGACGATCCCTACCTTCAGACCCGCTTTCGCGAGATAGAAGGCGCAGACGAGGCCGTTGTGGCCGGCACCGATGATGAGGGCGTCATAGGCTTTGGTCATGAGACGTCTTTCGCAAGCGGGGATTCGACATGCCGGCGGCCGAAGCCGAGGCCGAGGACGCGGCCGGGAATACGGCGCAGCAAGGGGATGCGGTCCAGCAGGCGGACCGCGAGCGGGGCGCGGGCGATCTCTCCGCGCAGCATCGGTTCGATGACGCGCCGATGGGCGAAGCGCTGGAGCGCCTGCATCCGCACCGTCGGCTTCCAACGCCGCGCCTGCACGCGCACCCCGGCGCGCGCGAGGAGCAGCCCCGCGACCATGCCCGCGGGACCGCCGCCGACGATGATGACGGGATCTTCGTTCATTCTCCCCTCCCGCTTGCGGGAGGGGCCGGGGGAGGGCCTGTCCCGTATTCCGACGATCGGAGGAAACAAGCCCTCCCCTAACCCCTCCCGCAAGCGGGAGGGGAAGCTATTTGCTCCACCCCGCCTTGGGCGCCTTCTCCAGCCGCGCCTCGGGGATGATCTCGCGCATCCGCGCGCAGAAATGCTTGAGGCACACTTCCTTGTCGCTGAGCGGCCCCATGCTGAAGCTTTTCGACTGCATGCCCTGCTGGACGCGGGTGATGAGCGCGGTGTCCTCGGCATTGACCTGGCGGTTGATGCGCCAGTTGAGGTAGCGCGCGGCCTTCATCTCGCGACGTTCATCGGGGAGGACGTAGCTGATCTCGCGGATCAGGCAGCTCGTCGGGCCGGTCGGCAGCCATTGCATGAAATCGACCTGGTCGGGATAGATGTCGAAGGCGACATTGGGCCAGAGCTTGAAATAGAGCCAGTGGCGCTGCTTGTCCTCGGGAAGGTGCGGGACCGGCGGCAGCAGGCGCTGGTACAGGCGTTCCGACCAGTTCGCCGACGGCCGGTCGGCGAGGTCGCCCCACATGCGGTCGACGCGGTCCTCGGCCTCGACGCCGTAGCTCTTGCCGAACAGCCGCGTCAGGCCGGGGTGGGCGACGGGAATGTGGAGGCCGTCCGAATAATTGTCGCCGACATTTTTCCAGTTGACGTCGCGCGGGCGGAGCGTGACGCGGCCGAGCGCGCCGAGTTCCTCGAAACGATAGGGGTCGATCATCGCCTCATAGGGCGCCATCATCGACGCGACCGAAGGTCCGCCGTCATCGGCGAGCCGGACGAACCAGAAGCCGCGCCACCGCTCGGCCTCGACCGGCGCCAGCCCCGCGCGCCCCTTGTCGAGCGTCGGATAGCTCGCCGAATCGGGGACGCCGGAGAGACGGCCGTCGAGTTCGTAGGTCCAGGCGTGATAGGGGCAGACGAGCTTTTTCGCGCAGCCCGCCGCGCCGTCGACGAGGCGCGAGCCGCGATGGCGGCAGACGTTGGCGAAGGCGCGCACGACGCGGTCGGCGCCGCGCACGAGGATCACGTTTTCGCCGGCATAGTCGATGCTGTGCCAGTCACCGGGGTTCGGGATGTCGCTGTCGTGGCAGACGACCTGCCAGCTCGGGCGGAAGATGCGCTCCATCTCGACCGCGTGGAAATCGGGGTCGCTGTAGGTCCACGCGGGAAGCGACCAGCCGTCCAAAGAATCAGCGGGGAGAGGGTCGATGGTGTCGAAAGTGTCGCGCAACGTTGCCATGAATCGATCCTTGTTATACATATGTATAACAATATGCGAGCCGCCCGCCAAGCCTTTACGCGCGAAAGCGCCGATGCCCGCCGCGCCGCGCTGGTCGAGGCGGCGGCGGCGTGCCTGGCCGACCATGGCCTCGCGGGGACGAATGTGCGGGCGATCTGCGCCAAAGCGGGGGTGTCGCCGGGGCTGCTGCGCCATTATTTCAGCGGGATCAACGACTTGATCGCCGCGACCTATCGGGCGACGAGCGACCGGATGGAGGCGATCTTCGCCGCCGCGGTCGAGGATGCCGGCAGCGATCCGCGCGCGCGTCTGGCCGCTTACCTGACTGCGAGCTTCCGCCCGCCGGTGACCGATCCCGAACTGCTCGGCGCATGGACCGCCTTCTGGGCGCTGGCGCGCAGCGACGCGCGGATGAGCCGGATTCACGCGGAAAGTTACGCGGGCTACCGCGAACGGCTTTGCGAACTGCTGGCCGCGTGCGGCGCGGCCGACGCCGGGCGGCTGGCGATTCTGCTGACCGCGATGGTCGACGGGCTGTGGCTCGAACTGTCGCTCGACCCGGCGAGTTTCGGCGCCGAGGCGGCGGCCGAGATGGTCGAGCGCGCGGTGGCGGCGCTCGTTTAGGCGACCCAGTCCCGTTCGCCCCCCGTCTTCGCGGGGGCGGGTTCTGAGCTTGTCGAAGGGCCGTTCTTCCTTTCCACGACGCTGGAAAAGAACGGTGCTTCGACAAGCTCAGCATAAACGGAGTTTGATTGGTCGGCCCCTTATTTCGACAGATCGCGCAGCAAACTGTCCCAATGCGCGAGCGCGGGGGCGATCGCGGCGACCGGCGCGCGTTCGTTGAGGCCGTGCGCGAAGCTGTCGCTCGCCTTGGAGAACAGCCCCGCGACGCCATAGCTGGGCACGCCGACGGCGCGGAAGTAGAGGCTGTCGGTCGCGCCCGCGCTCATCGACGGGATGATCGGCAGGCCGGGCGCGCGGGCATGGACCGCTTTCGTCACCGCCGCCACCACGTCGGGGCGCAGCGGCGAGGCGTCGCTGGCGGTCGCGTCGGGATCGCTCTTCACCGCAACCGCGGGGTCGGCGATCACTTTCTCGAGCTCTGCGCGCACCGCCTCGATACCCACGCCGGGGAAGATGCGGCAGTTGATGTTGGCGGTGGCGCGCTGCGGCAGCGCATTTTCGGCATGGCCGCCCTTGACCAAAGTCGGGACGCAGGTGGTGCCGATCTGGCCGACATATTCGGGGTCGGCGCGAATCGCCGCGATCGCCCGGGCATCGGCCGGGTCGGCGGCGAAGGCCTTGAGCGCCGCGCCGATCTCGCCGCCGACCTGATCGGCGACGATCGGCATGCCGACTTTGGTCAGTTCGTTCTGCTGCGGCTGGAAGCGATAGGCGCCGACCTTGGCGAGCGCATTCGCGAGCTGGACGATCGCATTGGTGTCCGACGGGCGCGAGCTGTGGCCGCCGGGGTTGGTCACTTCGAGGGTGAAGTCGGCATAGGTCTTTTCGCCCGCCTGCAGGGCGTAATATTTGGGCTTGCCGTCCTCGCCGATCAGCCCGCCGCCGCCGTCGCCGTTCAAGGCGAATTCGGCGCCCTTATATTGGGCGGCGAGCGCCTGCGTCGTCAGCATCGCGGTTTCCTCGTCGCCCGAGAGCAGGAGGATGATCGAGCGCTTCGGCTGGAAACCGTCCTTCCTGAGCTGGGCCATCGTCGCGACCATCATCGCGACGTCGAACTTGTTGTCCTCCGACCCGCGGCCGAAGATATAGCCATTCTCCTCGACCGGCACGAAGGGATCGCGCGTCCAGTCCTTCGCGTCGGCCTCGACCACATCCATATGACCGAGGAGCAGGATCGGCTTTGCGTCGCTGCTGCCTTTCAGCGTCGCGGCGAAGGTCGCCGTCTCGCCCATCGGCGTGATCTCGATATCGGCATCGGTGAAGCCCGCCGCCTTGAGCACCCCGGCATAATAGGCCGCCAGTTCGGGCACCTTGCCGCGCCCCTCGACGGTCGGGATCGCGACGCTGTCGATCAGGATCTTCTTCGCCACCGCCGGATCGGCGGGCCTGGCGTGGGCGGGCGCCGCGGCGAGCAGCGCGGCGGCGAGGGCGAGCGGGGCGGTGACGGTGCGCATGGGACGCGAGTTAAGCGGCATCTTCGATCGGCGGCAAGCGGCAATTGGGCCACTTTACGGCGGTTTTCGACCGTTATGCGATGATCGGCGCATTACAAGGTTGTCATTCCCGCGAAGGCGGGAATCCAGAGCGTGTGTCGGCTGACCCCACATTGGATTCCCGCCTTCGCGGGAATGACGAAGCGGGGGCATGGCCGCTTCCCACCCCGAAGCCGTCACCTGTCGAAACGCCGGGCCGTCATGCCGCCTTCTTCGCCTTCGGCGCCGGGGTCTTGGGCTTGTAGCGGCAGAGGTCGGCGACCGGGCAGCGCCAGCATTCGGGGGTGCGCGCCTTGCAGATGTAGCGGCCGTGGAGGATCAGCCAGTGGTGCGCGCCGATGCGGAACGGGCCGGGCACCTTCTTTTCGAGCTGCTTCTCGACCGCGAGGACCGTCTTGCCCGGCGCGAGGCCGGTGCGGTTGCCGACGCGGAAGATATGGGTGTCGACCGCGAAGGTCTCCGCCCCGAAGGCCGAGTTCATCACGACATTCGCGGTCTTGCGCCCGACGCCGGGCAGTTCGACGAGCGCGTCACGGTCGGCGGGGACCTGTCCGCCATGATCGCGGACCAGAATTTCAGAGAGGGCGATGACATTCCTTGCCTTCACATTGAACAGCCCGATCGTCCTGATGTGGTTCTTGAGCCCCGCCTCGCCGAGGTCGACCATCTGCTGCGGCGTCTTCACCGCTTCGAAGAGTTTGCGCGTTGCCTTGTTGACCCCGACGTCGGTCGCCTGCGCCGAGAGCACCACCGCGACGAGCAACTGGTAGGTGTTGCCATATTCGAGCTCGGTCTGCGGGTCGGGGTCGAGCTCGGCGAGGCGGCGGAAGAATTCGAAGATGTCAGCGCGGGACATGCCCCGGCTGCTGCCCTGCTGTGTCGTCACGATGCGCCGCCTTCCATTCCATCGCCGCGAGAACCCGTTTTTCCACCGAGGGGTGGTTGTAGAAGACGAGCTCCTGCCACGGATACGGACGCGGATAGCGGTATTCGGCGGTCTTGAGCAAGGCGCTGGCCAGCGCGTCGGGCAGGTTCGTCGTGCGCAGCGCATAGGCGTCGGCCTGCGCCTCGCCGATGCGCGTCAGGCTGTTCACCGCGGGAACGGTCAGCAGGCTGAGGCACGAGACGAGCGCCATGAACACCGGCAGGCCCACCGGATCGCCAAGCTGCGCGCCGCTGCCGAGCAGCCGCGCCGCGGGCGCGAACAGCCGGTCGAGCAGCGCGAGAACGAAGAAGGCGAGCAGCGGCAGCACGAGGATATGCCGCCAGACATGGCCGAGGACATAATGGCCCGCCTCGTGCGCGGTCACCACCTTCACCTCGTCCAGCGACGCCCTGTCGAGCGCGACGTCCGATATGGCGATGCGCGCGGCGGGACCGATCCCCGAGACATTGGCGGTGAAGATGTCCGACTGGCGCGAGCCGTCGAACATGTAGATATGGTCGTGCGGAATGCCGCTGCGGTCCGCGATCTCCTCGAGCGCGACGCGCACCGGGCCCGGCGGCACCGGCTTGTAGTCGTTGAACAGGGGCTCGATCAGCACCGGGGCGAGCAGCAGCATCGCCGCGGTAACGAGCGCGGTGAAGCCGCCGGTCCAGATCCACCAGCGCCGCCCGGTGCGGCGGATCAGCGCATAGATGCCGAGGATGAAGAGCGCGCCGAACAGTCCCGACACGACGCTGGAAAGCGCCGCCTGGCTGAGGAAATCGCCGAGCGGCTGGCTCGACAGGTCGAAGGCGCGCGAGATATGCCAGTCGGCGAACAACGTCCATGGCAGGCGCAGTACATCCGACACGACGAAGAAAAGAAAGCCAATGGCCAAGGTCGAGAACGCCCAGCGCCACCCCTGGAGCCGGGCGGCGATGCGGTCGAGGAGGCGCAGGCGGACCATCAGCCAGGCGATGAAGACCGACACCGCGACGCCGGCGATCATCAGCATCTCCTCGGTCGCGGTATAGGAAGCCGATTTGGCGAGCGCCGCCGCGCCGAGGCCATCGACGAGGCGCGCCGCTTCGGCGGCGGGAGACAGGGCTTGGGGCATGGCGGTTCCTTCTGTATTATTTGACTAATACAGTTAGGGGGTGCGATGCAAGCGGTTTCGGATGGCTACAGCCCCAGCACCTGCGGCATGGTGTAGCGCCCCCGCTTCTGGTGGATCAGCCACAATGCCGCCTTTACCGCGCCCCGCGCGAAGATCATGCGGTTCTCGGCCCGGTGCGCGAGCGTTATCATCTCCTCCGGCCCCGCGAAGATCACGTCATGGTCGCCCGCGACGGTGCCGCCGCGCAGGCTCGCGAAGCCGATCTTGCCATGGCCGCGCGCGCCGGTGACGCCATCACGGCCGCGCTCGGAGCATCGGGCGAGGTCGATGCCGCGCCCCTCGGCGGCCGCCTCGCCGAGCAGCAGCGCGGTGCCGCTCGGCGCGTCGACCTTGTTCCGGTGGTGCATTTCGAGAATTTCGATATCCCATTCAGGGTCAAGCCGCGACGCCGCCTCGCGCACCAGATGCGCGAGCAGGGTGACCCCGAGCGAGGTGTTGCCGGTCTGGAGCACCGCGATGGTCTTTGCGGCATCGTCGATCAGATAGTGGTGACGTTCCTCGAGCCCGGTGGTGCCGATGACGATCGGCCTCTTTGCCGCAACGCACGCGTCGAGGGTCGCCTCGAGCGCCCCCGGCGACGAGAAATCGACGAGGACGTCGGCCGCCGCCGCGAGCTTCGCGACATTGCCGCCCTTGTCGACGCCGCAGCTCCGCTGCCCCGCCTCCGAGATCGCGGCGGCGAGCGCGACGCCCATCCGGCCCTCGCTGCCGATGATGCCGATGCTGGTCATAATCCGTTCTCTATGCCGTTCGCCCTGAGCTTGTCGAAGGGCCGCCCTTGTTCCATCACCGCCATAGGAGGAAGAACGGTCCTTCGACAAGCTCAGGACAAACGGAGTTTAGGCTTTGCGCGACATTCGGAATATCGTCGTCCTGACCGGCGCGGGCGTGTCGGCCGAAAGCGGCATCGACACGTTTCGCGACGCCGGCGGATTGTGGGAGCAGCATCGCGTCGAGGATGTCGCAACGCCCGAGGCCTTTGCGCGCGACCCCGATCTGGTCCATCGCTTCTATGACGCCCGCCGCGCGGCGATCCAGACCAAGGCGCCGAATGCGGCGCACGCCGCGCTCGCGCGGCTCGATGCGGCGTGGCCGGGCGAGCTGCTGATCGTCACCCAGAATGTCGACGACCTGCACGAGCGCGCGGGCGCGGCGCGGCTGATCCACATGCACGGCGAGCACCTCAATGCCTGGTGTTCCGCCTGCGACCAGCGCAGCCCGTGGACCGGCCCGCTGATCGACCGGCCCGCCTGCCCCGCGTGCGGCCTGCCCGGCACTCTGCGCCCCGACATCGTCTGGTTCGGCGAGATGCCGTACCGGATGGACGAGATCTATCATGCGCTCGCCCGCGCCGACCTGTTCGTGTCGATCGGCACCTCGGGCGCGGTCTATCCCGCCGCGGGTTTCGTACGCGAGGCGCGCGCGGGCGGGGCGCGGACGCTGGAGCTGAACCTCGAGCCGAGCGAGGGCGGTTACTGGTTCGACGAGGCGCGGCACGGGCCGGCGACCGCGCTGGTGCCGCAGTGGGTCGACCGGATGCTGGGGGTTTGAAGGGCGCCAGAGAAACCTCTCACACAAAGACACGGGAGCCCTTCCACTCCGTTCGCCCTGAGCCTGTCGAAGGGCCGTCCTTCTTACGACGTCTGAAAGAAAGGACGGCCCTTCGACAGGCTCAGGGCGAACGGAAGAAAAAACCTCTTTGTGTCTTTGCGTGAGATTGCCTCAGCGCCGCGCCGCGAAGAAATCGCGGAGCAGCGCCGCCGCCTCGCCCGCGCCGATGCCGTCGTAGATTTCGGGGCGGTGGTGGACCGTCGGCTGTGCGAAGACGCGCGGACCGTGGACGACCGCACCGCCCTTCGGATCGTCGGCGCCGTAATAGAGGCGCGCGATGCGGGCGTGGGCGATCGCGCCCGCGCACATCGCGCAGGGCTCCAGCGTCACATAGAGGTCGCAGCCGTCGAGGCGCTCGTTGCCGAGCTTCGCGGCGGCAGCGCGAATCGCGACGATTTCGGCGTGCGCGGTCGGATCGTGCGATTCGCGCGGGCGGTTGTGGCCTTCGGCGACGAGCTGCCCGTCCTTGACCACGACCGCGCCGACCGGCACCTCGCCCCATTCCGCAGCGATTCGCGCGAGATCGAGCGCGCGGCGCATCGGGTCGGGAAGCGGGAAATTGGCCATGTGTCTGTTTCCGATGCGCGGAAAGGCGCGGCACCGGCCCGCTCCCCCACCCGACCTCCCATAGGCTATTATCGTCGGGAGGTCGGGTGGGGGAGCGGGCCGGTGCCGCTTCCACGCCAGTCGAGAATGGCTCTAATCCCTTGACGAATCTCCGGCAAGCCGATAAGCGCGCGCCTTTCCCGGCCCACCCGGTTTCTACGGCGCCTCTGGCGTCAACCGGCACGCCGCCCAGATTTGTGAGGACTGAAGACATGTCGCGCATTTGCGAACTGACCGGCAAGGGCCGCCAGGTTGGCCACAATGTGAGCCACGCGAACAACAAGACCAAGCGCACCTTTCTGCCCAACCTGCAGAATGTGACGCTGCTTTCGGACGCGCTCGGCAAGGGCGTGAAGCTGCGCGTGTCGACGCACGGCCTGCGTTCGGTCGAGCATAATGGCGGCCTCGACAACTGGCTGATGAAGGCCGGCGACGAGCAGCTTTCGGCCAACGCCCGCAAGGTGAAGAAGGAAGTCGCGAAGAAGCTGGCCGAAAAGGCGGCGTAATCGCCCTTCGAATCGCTGAAGCCATCAGGCCGCCGGTTTACCGCGCGGCCTTTTTGCTGTCCGGCCGGCGCGGCGGGAGGCCGACGAGTTCGAACTGCAGCAGCAGGCTGCGCTGCCAATTGTTGTAATTGTCGTCCGAGACGAGCCAGAGCCAGGTGCGGCCGTCGGCGACGGCGATCGCCGCGCCCTCGAAATTGTCGGCGAGCGCCTTGGGCACGCGCCCGATCTGCGTCGAGCGGACGACGCCGTCCGCGCGGATATCGGCGGGGTCGAGCAGCGCGACGATCGTGGTGAAAAAAGGCGCGATGCCTAGCTTGCGGTGGATCAGCAGGACGCGGCCGTCGGGCAGGATCGCGGCGTCGCTGAGTTCGCCCTTGTCCTGGCGGTCGTAGAAGAAGCGCAGCGGCGGCCGGTCGTCGGCGACCGGGTCGCCGGGATAGAGCAGCGCCTCGCCCCCGCGCGGATCGTGATCGGCGGACTCCGAAAAGACCAGGGTGCGTCCGTCGGCGAGCCGGGTCAGCGCTTCGGGTCCGCTGTTGATCGGCCAGGCGGGTCGGTGCGGCAGGGCGCGCCGGCCTTCGTAGCGGCTGAAATCGGGACCGAGCCGCCAGATCTGGTTGATGCCTTCGAGCCCGATCCACATCGTGCCGCTGTTCTTGTCGACGAACAGCGATTCGGCATCGGTGCTCGACTTGCCTTGCGGATGCCCCCTGGGCCGCGGCAGCGGCGCGACATGCACATCGTCCAGACGATCCGACGCGCCCAGCGTGAAGCTCGCCGACCAGCCGCTGTCGCTGACCAGTTCGAACCGGTCCGGCGCCGGCATCGCGAGCCCCGAGAAGCCGCCGAAGCGGCTGTTGGGGCTGGTCAGGTGCCAGCCGCGGACGAATCGCATCGTGCCCGCGGTCTGCGGCGCCACCGCCAGCCGATGGGCGCTCGCCTGCTGGCTGAGGTCGGGAACGGGAAAGCGCAGCGCGGCGCCGGGAAGCGGCCCGAGGGCGAGAAAGACCAGCGCGGCGGGGAGGAGGCGTCGCATCGGCGCGGGGGTAGGGGGTTCGGCCGCGAAAGGAAAGGCGCGGCGCCATCTGCTGCAAGATGAACCCAGGGCAACCGGAGCTGAACGGGGACCGACAGCGGCGTTCAGCACCGGCTCAAGCCGAATCGCCTAGAAGCATGTCATCGACCCAACGCCCACGGGCCGAACGACGAACGAAAGACGGAGATAGACAATGAAGAAGATGATCACGCTCTCCCTCGCCGCCCTGATGTCGACCGCGACGCTGGGCTTGGCGACCCCCGCCGCCGCGCAGCAAGGCTATTACGACCGCGACGGCTATTCGAGCTATTATGCCGGCTACGGCCGCGACAACCGTCGCTACGATCGCCGCTACGATCGCTATGACCGCCGCGATTACCGCAACGACCGCCGCTACGACCGACGGAACGACCGCCGCTATTACCGCAACCAGTGCGACAGCGGCACCGGCGGCACGATCATCGGCGCGATCGCCGGCGGCCTTGCCGGCCACGAGATCGCCGGTCGCGGCGACCGCACCGTCGGCACGATCATCGGCGGCGCCGTCGGCGCCATCGCCGGCCGCGCCATCGACAAGGGGAATGACGGCTGCCGCTAAGGGCTGACCCGACCCCCAAGAAACAGGCTTTCCTCCTTTCGCCCCCGCCCCGCCTTCGCGCGCGGCGGGGGGTTTTTGCGCGGTCCCGATGCAGCGCTTGCCATCGCCCCCGCCGCCGCCTAATCTTGGCCCCAAGTGCACGTCCGCGACCATGCGGGCGCGTGAGCAGACAGGTCAAATAGCCATGCGGCAAATGGCAGCGCCATCAGGGCGACCGCCGCAGCCCAGGGCAGCGGTGGCGACGGACGGAAACAAGGGCGGATACCCACCCCGCCCCACCCCTTTCACGCGAGCGAAGAGCTATGGTGCGATCGATCTCGGCACCAACAACTGCCGGTTGCTGATCGCGCGGCCGCAGGACGGCGAGCTGGTCGTCATCGACGCCTTTTCGCGCATCGTCCGGCTGGGCGAGGGGTTGCACGGCAGCGGCCGGATCAGCGACGCGGCGATAGACCGCGCGGTCGCGGCGCTGTCGGTGTGCGCCGACAAGCTGGTGCGCCGCCACGTCACCCTGTCGCGCGCGGTCGCCACCGAGGCGTGCCGGCGCGCCGTCAATTGCGACGAGCTGGTCTGGCGCGTGCGGCACGAGACCGGCATCGCGCTCGACGTGATCTCGGCCGCCGAGGAGGCGCGACTCGCGGTGCTCGGCTGCCACAATCTGATGGAGCCCGGCGACGGCCCGGCGCTGATCTTCGACATCGGCGGCGGCTCGACCGAACTGATGCAGGTCGAGGCCGACGGCCATGACGTCACGATCCACGACTGGATCAGCGTGCCCTGGGGAGTCGTGTCGCTGACCGAACATGCGGTGCCGACCGCCGACAGCCTGCCGGCGCGGCAGGCGAGCTATGCGCAGATGCGCGAGGTGACCCGCACCGCCTTTGCCGAATTCGCCTCGCGCGCGGCCCGTTTCGCGAACCAGCCGCTACGCCTGCTCGGCACCAGCGGCACGGTGACGACGCTGGCCAGCGTCTTCCTCGACCTGCCGCGCTATGACCGGCGCGCGGTCGACGGGCTGGTCGTGCCGACCGATTCGATGCGCGAGATCAGCCGGCGGCTGGCCGAGGCGAGCATCGCCGACCGGGCCGAGATTTCGTGCATCGGACGCGAGCGGGCCGACCTGGTCGTCGCGGGCTGCGCGATCCTGGAGAGCATCATCGACCTGTGGCCCGCGGCGCGCGTCGGCGTCGCCGACCGCGGCATCCGCGAGGGCATATTGCGCACGCTGGCCCGGCAGGGCGGCGACGTACCGGTGACGCGCCGGATATATCGGCGATGAGCGGGCGCAAGGGCGGCGGCGCCAAGGGATCGGGGGGCGGCCGCGGCGGGCTGCACGAGCGGGTGAAGACGGCGCGGCGGCGCACCGCATCGTCGACGCGCTGGCTGCAACGACAGCTCAACGACCCCTATGTCCGGCGCGCGCAGGCCGAGGGTTATCGGTCGCGCGCCGCCTACAAGCTGATCGAACTCGACGAGAAATTCGGCTTTCTGAAAAAGGCGCGCGCGGTGGTCGATCTGGGGATCACGCCGGGCGGCTGGTCGCAGGTGGTGCGGAAGGCGAACCCCCGCGCGCGCGTCGCCGGCATCGACCTGCTCGTCTGCGAGCCGATCGAGGGGGTCGCGATCCTCGAGATGGATTTCATGGACGATGCGGCACCCGACGCGCTGATCGACGCACTCGGCAGCGCCCCCGACCTCGTCATCTCGGACATGGCGGCGAACACCGTCGGCCATCCGCAGACCGACCATCTGCGCACCATCGCGCTCGCCGAAACCGCCGCCGATTTCGCGGTGCAGACGCTGCTGCCGGGCGGCGCCTTCGTCGCCAAGGTGTTCGCGGGCGGCGCCGACCGCGAGCTGTTGACCCTGCTCAAGCGGCATTTCGCGACCGTCAGGCACGCCAAGCCGCCCGCGAGCCGCAAGGGGTCGCCCGAGCTGTATGTGATCGCGCAGGGGTTCAAGGGGCGGGAGGCGTGACGACGGCCAGAGGTTCGCGCGAAGGCCCGACATGCAAATACATAGCCGGTTCTGAACGAAATGCTGCTATCTCCAGTTTCGTCATGCTGAACTTGTTTCAGCATCCATGGCCAACAGCTTCCTTCGACGCGGCGTAGAAGGTCCAGGGCAGGCCATGGACCCTGAAACAAGTTCAGGGTGACGAAGGACAGGAGAAGGGGAAAGCGGATGAAGGGGCCCGGGAAATCGATTGCGGCCGTGTCGCTAGCGGCGCTGATGCTCGCCTCGTGCGGCGGGGGCGGGGGCGGCGGGAGCAGCGCGCCGCCGGTCACGGTCACCCCGACTCCTTCGCCGACGCCCACGCCCACCCCGAGCGCAAGTTGCGGCCTGTCGTCGCGCCAGGCCTTCGCCAAGGCGGTGATCGACGAATGGTATCTGTTCCCGAACGACGTCGCGACGGTCAACGCGTCGAGCTATGGCGACGTCCAGAGCTATATCGACGCGCTGCTCGCCCCGGCGCGCGCGCAGAACAAGGACCGTTATTTCACCTACATCACCTCGATCGCCGAGGAGGAAGCCTATTATACGAGCGGTGCGAGCGCGGGACTCGGGGTAAGGCTCGCCTACGATCCCTATGCGCAGGTCGTCGTCATCGCCGAAGCCTATGAGGATGCACCCGCGCTGGACGCGGGCATCGACCGCGGCGCGCGGATCTCGGCGATCGGCACCAGCAGCGGCAATATGCGGTCGATATCGAGCATCGTCGCGTCGCAGGGCACCGCGGGGATCATCGACGCGCTCGGCCCCGATACGGCGGGGGTGACCCGCGTCCTGCGGGTCACCGATGCGTCGGGCGCGCGCAACGTCAGCGTCACCAAGGCCGAATATGACATCGACCCGATCTCCGACCGCTATGGCGCGAAGGTGATCCAGTCGGGCGGGCGCAGCTATGGCTATGTCAACCTGCGCACCTTCATCAATTCGGCGGCGCCGCAACTGCGCGCCGCCTTCCAGGATTTCCGCGACAAGGGGATCACCGACGTCGTCATCGACCTGCGCTACAACGGCGGCGGGCTGGTGTCGGTGGCCGACCTGTTCGGCGACCTGCTGGGCCGCGACCGCAGCACCAGCGACCTCTTCTCGCAGCTCAAGTTCCGCCCGGAAAAGGCAGCGGAGGAGGACAGCCAGCATTTCTTCACCGCCCAGCCAGAGGCGATCGCCCCGACGCGTATCGCCTTCATCGGCACGCTGTCGACCGCATCGGCGAGCGAACTGGTCATCAACGGCATGCTGCCCTATCTGGGCGCCAACATGACGCTGGTCGGCGACAACACCTATGGCAAGCCGGTCGGTCAGGTCGCGCTCGACAATGCCGAATGCGACGACCGGATGCGCGTGATCGCCTTCGCGCTCGCCAATGCCGACGGACAGGGCGATTATTACAACGGCCTCGCGTCGCGCATTCCGAACAGTTGCGCCGCCGACGACGATCTGAGCCTGCCGCTGGGCGACCCGCGCGAGGCGTCGGTCAGCGCCGCGATCGGATTCCTGTCGGGCCAGGCCTGCACGACGCGCATCGCCGACACGCGCTCCGCCTCCGCCGACCGAAGGACCGGCGCGCCGGCCCGCGGTCCCGACATGCTGGTGCCCGCGAAGCCGACGACGGCGCAGCGCGAACTGCCGGGGCTGTTCTGAGAACGGAAAGGCTTCAGGGTCTGGCCCCTAATTTGATCCGTCCCCGTCATTGCGAGCGAAGCGAAGCAATCCAGGGCGGTTCACACTACTCTGGATTGCTTCGCTTCGCTCGCAATGACGAGCTAAACGTCAGGCCGCCATCAAGATGCCGTGATAGATGCGGTCTTCGAAGGCCGTGCCGGCGCCCATCGCGACGCAGGTCAGCGCATCGTCGGCGACCTGCACCGGCAGGCCGGTCGCGCGCGCGATCGCCTCGTCCATCCGGCCGAGCAGCGCGCCGCCGCCGGTCAGCGTGATGCCTTCGTCGATGATATCGGCGGCGAGTTCGGGCGGGGTGCGTTCGAGCGCGGCGCGGACGGCGCCGACGATCTGGCCCACCGGCTCGGCGAGCGCCTCTGCGACCTCGGCCTCCGACACGCTGACCTCCGACGGGCGGCCGTTGACGAGGTCGCGGCCCTTGACCGCCATGACCATCCCGTCGCCCTGCGGCGCGACGGCACGGCCGATAGTGTGCTTGACGCGCTCCGACGTCATCTCGCCGACCATCATATTGTGCTTGCGGCGGATGTGCGAGGCGATCATGTCGTCCATCTTGTCGCCGCCGACACGGATCGAGCTGCTGTGGGCGATGCCGCCGAGCGACAGCACCGCGACCTCTGTCGTGCCGCCGCCGATATCGACGACCATCGCGCCGCGCGGCTCGGCAACGGGCAGGCCGGCGCCGATCGCGGCGGCGAGCGGTTCCTCGATCAGTTGCACCGCGAGCGCGCCGGCATTGGACGCGGCGTCGCGGATCGCGCGCCGTTCGACCATCGTCGAATCGGAGGGCACGCAGACGACGACATTGCTGCGCCGGCGCAGCCGGCTCGGCCCGCCGAGCGCCTTGTCGATGAAATGCTTGAGCATCTGTTCGGCGATCTCGATATCGGCGATCACGCCGTCGCGCAGCGGGCGCAGCGCCTGGATATTGGCGGGTGTCTTGCCCATCATCGGCTTGGCGTCATTGCCGACGACCTTGACGTGACGCACGCCGCCGCGGGTTTCGAGGGCGATGACCGAGGGTTCGTTGAGAACGATGCCGCGTCCGCGGACGTAGATGACGGTGTTCACGGTGCCGAGGTCGATGGCGATGTCATAGGCGTTGGACGCAAAGCGGTCGAAGAAGCTCATGGCGGGGGGCTGGGCTTTCATGCGCGGAAAACAGCGGTTGCCGGCAGGCCGCGAGCGCCCCTCGACATCCATGCCGGGCATGTGGGCGGGGGCGCGGCAGGTCAATCGGCCCGGCAGGCAGGCCGTTGGTTAATCGCGTCCGGCCGAGCGGGCATTGACCCGGTTTCGGCGCGGCGGCGAGACTGCCGCACAACGGGCCGGAGATTCAACCCGCCGCGCGGCGAATCGGCGACGCTGGCGGGACGAACGGATCGCCGCGCAGCGAGCGGCCCGCGGTCTCTGGCATGAAGCGCAGCGCGGCGAGGCCGATCAGGCAGGCGAAGATCATGTAATAAGCGGGCATGAGCTGGTCGCCCGTCCAGCCGATCAGCGCGCTGCCGATCGCCGGTGCGGTGCCGCCGAAGATCGAGGTCGAGACATTATAGGCGATCGCAAAACCCGCGAACCGCACCGGGGTCGGGAACAGCGCGGGGAAGGTCGCCGAGATGGTCGCGAGCTGCGGCACATAGAGGAGGCCGAGCAGGACGAAGGCGACGGTCGCGCCCGCCAGTCCCGTGCCCATCAGCATATAGAGCGGCACGACCCCGACCAGCAGCCCGATCAGCGAGACGCGCCACATCGGCCGCCGCCCGACGCGATCGGAAAGCGCGCCGGCGAAGGGCAGGAAGAGCATCATGAAGAGCATGCCGACGATCGGCACGATCAGCGCCTGGTCGGGCGACAGGCCGATGCGGCGCTGAAGATAGGTCGGCATATAGCTGAGCAGCGTATAGTTGACGACGTTGAGCGCGACGACGAGCCCGCCGACGACGAGCAGCGGGCGCCAGTGGTCGCGCACCAGCGTGCCGATCCGCGGCGAGCGGCGCGCTTCGGCGACCACGCATTCCTCGAGGAAGATCGGCGTGTCCTCCATCCGCGAGCGCAGATAGGTGCCGATCAGCCCCATCGGCGCGGCGATCAGAAAGGGGATGCGCCAGCCCCAGTCGTGCATCGCCGCATCGCCGAGCGTCAGCGAGAAGAGCAGCATCAGCGCCGCGCCGAGCGAGAAGCCGGCGAGCGTCCCGAATTCGAGAAAGCTGCCGAAGAAGCCGCGGCGGTCGTCGGGCGCATATTCGGCCATGAAGGTCGCCGCCCCGCCATATTCGCCGCCGGTCGAGAAACCCTGGACCATGCGCAGCAGGATCAGCAATGTCGGCGCCCAGAAGCCGATATGGTCGTAGGAGGGGATCAGCCCGACGCCGAAGGTGGCGCCGGCCATCAGCAATATGGTCAGCGCCAGCACCGACTTGCGCCCGATGCGGTCGCCGAGCGGCCCCCAGAACAGCCCGCCCAACGGCCGGACGAGGAAGGAGATGGCGAAGGTCGCGAGCGCGAACAGCACCGCTTCGTCGGTATCGCCCGGAAACAGCGCGGCGGAGATATAGGTCACGCCATAGGCATAGATGCCATAGTCGAACCATTCGGTCGCATTGCCCAGCGCCGAGGCGGCGATCGCGCGGCGCAGCGTCGAAGGATCGGCCGGCGCGCAGTCCGGCGCGGCGTCGGAGGGCAAAGCGGTTTCCATGATCATGTCGTCACCTGTTGCTGGGAATCGTCGGGGTCGGCGGCGGGATCGAGCAGCGCCGCGGTCGGCGTCGTGCGCGGCAGGATCTGGAAATCCTGCTGCGCCTCGCCCGGCACCGCATCGGTCGCCGCGAGGCGCCAGAGGCTGAAAACGAGCATCGCGCCGGCGGCGAGCGCGATGAAGAGGAAGAGCCCGCCCGCACCCGCGCGCGTCATCGCCGCCGCCGCACCGAGCGGGCCGAGCGCCGCGCCGGCGGAATAGAGGAGGACGAGCTGCCCGCTCGCGGTCACGCGCTCCGACGGCAGCAGCCGGTCGTTGGCGTGGGCGACGCTGAGCGGATAGAGCGCGAAGCTGAGCCCGCCGAAGGCGAAGCCCAGCGCGAGCAGCAGCGCCCCCGTGGGCTGCATCGCCAGCGCGATGCTGACGCCGAGCGTCAGCGCGAAGCCGCCGACGATGACGCGGCGGCGATCGTAGCGGTCGGACAGGCGCCCGAGCGGCCATTGCAGCGCCACCCCGCCGAGGATCACCACCGTCATGAAGGTCGCGGTCTGGGCGAGGCTGAGCCCGAGCCGCCGCGCATAGATGGCGGCGAGGCCGTAGAAGGCGCCAAGCAGCAGCCCGGTGATCCCGGCGCCGACGACGCCGAGCGGCGAGGCGGCGAACAGGCGGCGCAGCGGCAGCGAGGCGGCTTCGGCGAATGTCGGCGCTGCGCTGCGCGTCAGGCAGACCGGCAGGATCGCGAGCGAGATCAGGATCGAGGCGATTTCGAACGGCACATGCGGCGCGACGCCGCCGCCCGAGCGCAGCAGCAACTGGCCGATCGCCTGCCCCGAATAGAGGGCGACCATGTAGGAGGCGAGGATCGTGCCGCGCGTGCCCGCCTCGGCCCGGTCGCCCAGCCAGCTTTCCAGACAGACGAACACCCCCGCGACGCAGATGCCGTCGATCAGGCGCAACGCGCCCCACGGCAGCGGATGGCGGACCAGCGCATAGGCGAGGGTGCTGGCCGAAAGCAGCGCGACGAATGCGGCGAAGGCGCGGATGTGGCCGACCCGCCGCACCACGCTCCCGGCGCGCAGCGCGCCGACGACGAGGCCGACGAAATAGGCGGTGGCGACGAGGCCGATGACCATGGTGCCGCTGCCCGCGCGTTCGAGCCTGAGGCCGATCAGCGTCGACAGGAAGCCGCTGCCCGCCATCATCACGAAGATGGCGATCAGCAGGCTTTGGACCGGGCGGATCGAGGCGAGCATGGGCGGGCGGCGTCAGGCGGCGCGCCGATCCTCCGCGAGCGCCTCTCCATCCTCGACCAGCACCTTGTGCAGCGCACGCACCGCGGCATCGAAATCGTGCGGCGCGACGAGGAACTGCACGTCGACGTTGCGGATCTGGTGCTGCATCGCGATCATCGCCACCCCGGCGTCGCCCAGCGCGCGCAGTGCGTCGGGGACGAGGCCGGGGCGCGAGATGTCGCTGCCGATCACCGACACCATCGCGACCGGCTGCGCGGTGATCGCGGCGTCGGGATAGCGGTCCTGCAATTCGGCGACCGCCCGGTTCACCGCGGCGGCGCCGGCCGACAGATAATGGGTGATGGTGTTGGCGTTCGACGATTTGCTGACGATCCACAGCTTGTGGCGGGTCAGCGCGTCGAGGATCGCGGCGTCATAGCCCTTCACCCCGACCATGTCCTGTTCGAAGAATTGCAGCGCCTGCATCTGGCTGAGCCCGGTGACGATCTCGACGCGCGGGACGTCGGAGACATAGTCGCCGGTGACGAGCGTCCCCGCATCCTCGCGGTCGAAGCTGTTGCGCACGCGCAGCGGGATGCCCGACTGGCGCAGACCGCGCCCGGCGCCCGGATGGATCGCCTCCATGCCCAGATTGGCGAGCTGGTCGGCGACGTCGTAATTGGTGCGGCCGATCTTGCGCGCCCTGTCCGCGCCGACCAGCTTCGGATCGGCGCTCGACAGGTGGAACTCCTTGTGGATGATCGCCTCGCGCGCGCCGGTCAGCACCGCGATGCGCGAAAAGGTCATTTCGGTGTAGCCGCGCGCATAGCGGCGCACCATGCCGCCCTCGCAGCCGGCATAGCCGGTGACGATCGGCAGGACGGCGCCCAGGTCGATCGCGGCGAACGCCTCCTCGATCCGCGCGTCGAGGCTGCGCATGTCGTCTTCGTCCCACAAGGTCAGGTCGACGAAGCGCGCGTCGACGTCGCGGTCGCGCAGCAACAGCGCGGTGCTGTGCGCGCTGTGCGCCTCGCCGATACCGGCGAGCAGTTCGCGCACGGTCACGAGCTGATCCTTCAGGCTGAAGCGCCCGTGGCTGCGCAATCGCGCGAGGTCGTCGAGGCAGGCGGCCACCGCGTCGATGCGCGCACCGACGAAGCGGTCGGCCTCGGCGCGACTGTCCGGGCGCGCGAACATCTCCGCGTTGCGGGCGTGCATCGCCGCGCGCACCCGCTCCATCGCCGTGCGCCACGCCTCGGCATCGTCGTCGTCGACGAAATGGCCATAGACGCCGGGCTCGCCGCTCTTCTTGTTCTCGAGCAGCAGGTCGGTCATCCCGGCATAGGCCGAGACGACGAAGATGCGGTTGTAGAGGTCGGCGCCCGAGCGTCCCGCGATCAGCACATTGTCGAACAGGGTCGCGGTCGCGGCCATGGAGGTGCCGCCGACCTTCTCGACGCTGTGACGCCCGTTCATGCCGGCACCGCTTCGGCAAGCGGGCCGCACGCAACCGTCAGCGGCTCGGGATCGCCGCGATGGGCGAGGAACCAGGGGCGCGGCTTGTCGACGCCGAAGGGCGCCTCCAGCCGGTTGCTCACCGCATTATAGACGAGAAAGGCATTGGCGCGCGGGAAAGGCGTGATGTTGCCGTTCGACCCGTGCATCAGATTGCAGTCGAACAGGATGACCGTGCCGGGCTTGCCCGTCGGCGCGACGATGCCGTGCCGGTGCGCCAGTTCGGCGAGGTGGTCCTCGTCGGGAACGCCATATTCCTGGCGCTTGAGCGAGCTCAGATAATGATCGTCGGGCGTCTCGCCGACGCAGGTGAGATAAGTGCGGTGCGACCCCGGAATGACCATCAGCGGCCCGTTGTGCGGCGTGTTCTCGGCGAGCAGCACCGACATCGACAGCGCGCGCATCCGCGGCATGCCGTCCTCGACATGCCAGGTCTCGAAGTCGCTGTGCCAATAGAATTCCTTGCCCTTGAAGCCGGGTTTGTAGTTCAGGCGCGACTGGTGGATATAGACCCGATCGCCGAGCAGGAAGCGCGCGACCTCGGCGAGCCGCGCGTCAGACGCGAGGCGGGCCATCGCGTCGCTTTGGCGGTGGATCTCGAAGATCGAGCGGATTTCGCGGCTCTGCGGCTCGGCGACGATCGTTTCCGCGTCGAGCGCGGCGGGATCGGCGAGCAGCCGGCCCGCCGCCGCCTGCAGATGCGCGACCTCGGCCTCCGAGAAGAGGTCTTCGAGCACGAGATAGCCGTCGCGGTCGAACTGCGCGCATTGCGCTTCGCCGATCGGGGCGTTCGGGGTCCAGTCGCCATGGACGACGGGGTCGAGACGCGGCAGCAGCCCGGCATTCGCCGCCTGCCGCGATGGATAGAGGTCTTTCACGGGACGTCCTTCCGTGGTTGGCGGAGTCACTCGGCGGCGGCGAGATCGGCCTCGGCCGGATAGGCGCCGTTCTCGTCATGCACTTCCCGGCCGGTGACCGGCGGATTGAACACGCAGGCGGTCAATATGTCGGTTTCCGGCCGCACGATGTGGCGGTCATGGTCGTTGAGCGCGTACATCACGCCGGGTCGCAGCTTGTGGACCTCGCCGGTCGCAAGATCCTCGATCGTGCCGGTGCCCTTGAGCACCAGCACCGCCTCGAGATGGTTCTGATAGTGCATCGTCAATTCCTCGCCGGCGAACATCGTCGTGACGTGGAACGAGAAGCCCATATTGTCGTCCTTGAGCAGCAGGCGGGCGCTGACCCAGCCGTTCGAACGGACGTTGCGGTCGGATTTGCGGATATCGCCGAGATTGCGGATGAGCATGGATCGTCTCCTGTCTGTGGGGCGCTTATTCGGCGGCGACGGCGAAATCGTCGGCCACCGCCTCGCGCAGTCGGGTTTCGAGAATGTCGAGGCCGCTCGCGAGCAGCGCGTCGTCGATGATGAGCGGGGCGAGGATCTTGACGACCTCGCCGTGCGCGCCGCTGGTCTCGATGATCAGCCCCGCGTCGAAGCAGGCGGCCGTCACCGCATCGGCCAGTTCGCCCGAACCGACATTGATGCCGCGCATCATGCCGCGGCCGCGGGTTTCGAAGCCGTGCTCGGCCGCCATCGCGTCGAGACGCGTTGCAAGCAGTTCGCCGCGGCGCGCGATGTCCGCCGCGAACGATTCGTCGCCCCAGAAATGGCGCAACGCGGCGGTCGCGGTGACGAAGGCGTGGTTGTTGCCGCGGAAGGTGCCGTTGTGCTCGCCCGGCGACCATCGGTCGAGTTCGGGGCGGAACAGGGTCAGCGCGAAGGGCAGGCCCATGCCCGACAGCGACTTCGCCTGGGTGACGATGTCGGGGGTGAAACCCATGCCTTCGAAGCTGAAGAAGGAGCCGGCGCGGCCGCAGCCCGCCTGAATATCGTCGACGATGAGCAGCGCGCCATGCGCCTTCGCGAGCGCGGCGATGCGGCCCAGCCATGCGGGCGAGGCGGCGTTGAGCCCCCCCTCTCCCTGCACCGTTTCGACGAGGATCGCGGCGGGCGCGTCGAGGCCGCTCGACGGGTCGGCGAGCCGTTGCTCGAGCAGGTCGGCGGTATCGACATCGGGGCCGTAATAGCCGTCATAGGGTTCGTGGCTGACATGGCTGAGCGGCACCCCGGCGCCGCCGCGCTTGGCGGCGTTGCCGGTGCAGGCGAGCGCGCCCAGCGTCATGCCGTGAAAGCCGTTGGTGAAGGCGACGACCATCTCGCGCCCCGTGACCTTGCGCGCCAGCTTGATCGCCGCCTCGACCGCGTTGGTGCCGGTGGGACCGGTGAACATCACGCGATAGTCGAGCCCGCGCGGTTTCAGGATCAACGCCTCATAGGTTTCGAGAAAGGCCGCCTTCGCGTCGGTGTGGAGGTCGAGCCCGTGGGCGATGCCGTCGTCGGCGATATAGTCGAGCAGCGCCTGCTTCAGCACCGGATGGTTGTGGCCATAGTTGAGCGTGGAACAGCCCGACAGGAAATCGAGATAGCGGCCGCCGCGATTGTCGTGCATCCACACGTCGGTTGCCTTGTCGAACTGGCGCGGCATCGACCGGGCATAGCTGCGGACCCCCGATTCGCGGCGTTCATAGATGCTCCGGTCCGGAATCGCGCCGGACGGCTGGGGTGTCATGGTCATGGATTATCCCTGTTCTGTCTGAATCTTGCGGTGGTCGAGCGGACCGATGCGGGCCTGATATTCGGTGGCGTGGGCGCCGGCGAAATGGACGTCGCGGTCGAACAGGACGCTGCGTTCCAGCGGCGCGTCCCAATCGCGTGCGAGGCCGCGGAACAAGGCCCAGGACGCGTCGTTGTCGTCGGTGACGGTGGTCGTCAGCCAGGTCGCGTCGCGCTGCGCCGGGCGGGCGAGCAGCGCCCGGATCATGCGGCCGGCCAGCCCCTTGCCCCGCCCTTCGGCCGCGACCGCGACCTGCCAGACGAAAAAGGCGCCGGGGTCGGACGGCGGACGGTGCCCCGACACCCAGCCGACGATGCGCGCGCCCGTCTCCGCGACGATGCACTGGTCGGCGAAATGCGCGCACTGGACCAGGTTGCAATAGGCGGAGTTGCGGTCGAGCGGCGGACAGCGCGCGATCAGCGCGGTGATCGCCGGCCCGTCGGCGGCGACAGGCTTGCGCAAGTGCAGACCGGGCGTTGCAGCCGGCGCATCCTTCGAAAAGGTTTCCGAGGGCAAGGGGTCATCGTCCTGTTGCCGATCGAGTATCGTTCATCTCCTGAAATATATTGCTGCGCCATGGCGGCGAGTCCGAAAAATATTGGGCCAAAAACATACGGATTGTCGTGCGGCAATCAACCCCTGTACCGAATTATGTTTCACATATTGAAATATAGTCCCGGAAATCCGCCCACCATTATGGGATTGGTGCCGCCCTCTCCTGCCGCTAACAGGAGGCATGCAGACCGAGATTGCCAATGCGACCCTGAAGGCCCTGCGGCGCATCCTGCGCGCGACCGACCGCGGCAGCCGCAAGCTGGCCGCGGCGACGGGACTGACGCCGTCGCAACTGCTCGTCCTGCGCGAGGTCGAGGCGCGCGACGCGGTGACGCCCGGGTCGATCGCCCAGCGCCTGCAATTCAGCCACGCGACGATCACCGCCATCACCGACCGACTCGTCGCGCTGGGCCTCGTCACGCGGCGGCGCAGTGACCGCGACAAGCGGCAGATCTTCCTCGATGCGACCGCCGAAGGCCGCCAACGGCTCGCCGACGCACCGGACATGCTGCAGGAAATCTTCGCGCACCGTTTCGCGGCACTTCCCGCGTGGGAGCAGGCCATGATCCTCGCCGGCACCGAACGGCTGGCGGCGCTGCTGGGCGCCGCCGACATCGACGCCGCGCCGCTGCTCGACGCCGGCCTGATCGACCGCACAGGCGCGCGCGATACGGCCTAGGGCCGCTCGACGGATCGCAATTTACGGAAAAACTGGAGCGGGCGAAGGGATTCGAACCCTCGACCCCAACCTTGGCAACTTGAACGCGACCCTCTTCGGCTGCTTCTTTTTCTACGCTACCGCCCTATAATTGCTTATTTTCTTGAGATTATCGCTGCGGCGCCCTATCCTAGCCTAGCCGCTGAAACGCCGTACAGCGCTGACAATTTGCTGACAATGCCTCGATTCGAGATTTTGTCAGCAAGAGGATTGAGAGCATGCCGACGAGCAAGTTGACAAAACGCACGATCGACGCGGTCATTTCGCCGGCCTCGAAGCAGCTCATCTATTGGGACACCGAGATCAAAGGATTCGGGCTACGCGTCCTTCCCTCGGGCCTGAAAACGTTCATCGTTCAGTATCGCAATGCAGAGGGCATTCAGCGCCGGATGAACCTCGGTCGCTTTGGCGTTCTTACGGTCGAACAGGCGCGCGATCTCGCCCGGCTCAAGCTGGCCGCCGTCATAGTCGGGCAGGATCCGGCCGATGAGGCTCGTCAGTCGCGCAACGCGATGACGGTCGCAGAGATGTGCGACTGGTATCTCACCGAAGCTCGCGCCGGAAATATCCTCGGCCGGAAGAACCTTCCCATCAAGTCTTCATCGCTCGACATGGACGAGAGTCGTATTCGGACCCACATCATTCCCTTGCTTGGAAAGCGCGTGGTCAAGCATCTGAAGATAGCGGATGTCGAGCAGATGCAGACGGACGTAAAGAACGGAAAGACGGCGAAGCCGCGAACCGGGGGGCGTGGCGGAAAAGCGACCGGTGGCCCTGGTGTTGCCGGGCGGTGCGTTGGCACGCTCCAGGCCATCATCGGGCACGCCAAGCACAAGGGCCTGCTGGAGGTTCACCCGACCCATGGCGCGAGGAAACTCGCCGGAAAAAAGAAGACGCGTCGGCTTAGCGTCACGGAACTCGAATTGCTCGGGAAGGCGATTGCCTATGCCGAGGCGAATGGTGAGAATCCTGTGGCCCTCGGGGTTCTGCGTACCCTGTTGTTGACGGGCTATCGCCGCGAGGAAGCACAAGCGATGCAGCGCCACTGGCTGCACGCAGATCGTGGCTATGTGGCCTTTCCCGACACGAAGGGCGGCGCACAGATCCGGGCCATCGGGCCCGCAGCGATCAGAGTGGTGCAATTGCAGGGGGAGCTTGCCGGAAACCCGCACATCTTTCCCTCGGCCGTCGGAAGCGGACCATTTACGGCGGCCAGCGAGTGCTTGAAACGTGTCTGTGGCTTAGCGGATATCAGCGGGGTGACACCGCACACGCTGCGGCACACATTTGGGAGCGTCGCGGGCGACCTCGGGTTTTCGGAACTTACTATCCGGGCGATGTTGGGCCACGCCTCACAGAATGTGACACAAGATTACGTGCATATCGACGAGGCCCTCAAGCTCGCAGTTCAGCGGACCTCCGACGAGATCGAACGATTGCTCACCTCCGGGCGCGCGAAGCTACAACGTCTGGACTGTCAAACGGCGTTCAAAAGGGACCCCCGATCGGCGTCGAAGAGGGACCCCCTTTTCGGATAATATGATGCTGGTTTGTTGAAGATGGCCTTGCG
>NZ_JACIJH010000001.1 GCF_014199295.1 Sphingopyxis panaciterrulae | reverse complement strand
TCGCTCCTCGGGGCTTCGCCCCTCGTCCCGACAGACACACCGCCGCCATTCTCATCCTGATTGTCGGCAATTCTCACCCTGATTGTCGCGCAGCAGCCGGAACAATGCAATTGAACGAGCAGCCCTGAACCGCCCCGGGACTGCCGGAGGCCATTTGGTTTAAGTTACGCCGCCATGGAGACGTCGTCCAGCATGGCATAATATCGTTCTTCGGCTTCGGCGGGCGGGATATTGCCGATGGGCTCCAGCAGCCGCCTGTTGTTGAACCAGTCGACCCATTCGAGCGTGGCATATTCGACAGCTTCAAAGGATCGCCACGGACCTCGCCGATGGATCACCTCGGCCTTGTAAAGGCCATTGATCGTCTCGGCCAAGGCGTTGTCATAACTGTCGCCGACACTCCCGACCGACGGCTCGATCCCGGCCTCGGCGAGGCGCTCGGTATATTTGATCGATACATATTGGCTGCCGCGATCGCTGTGGTGGATCAGCCCGCCACGGTGGGCAGGTCGGCGATCGTGGATGGCCTGCTCGAGGGCATCCAGGACGAAGCTTGCATGCGCCGTCCTGCTGACCCGCCAACCGACGATATAGCGGGCATAAACGTCGATGACGAAGGCCACATAAACGAAGCCCGCCCATGTCGCGACATAGGTAAAGTCCGACACCCAGAGCATGTTGGGCGCCGGTGCATGGAACTGCCGGTTCACCTGATCGAGCGGGCAAGGCGCGGTTTTGTCGCTGATCGTCGTGCGCACCGGCTTGCCCCGGATTACACCCTGCAAGCCCAGGTCGCGCATCAGCCGCTCGATGGTGCATCGCGCGACGGCGAAGCCCTCGCGGTTCATCTGTCGCCAGACCTTGCGCACCCCGTAAACGCCGAAGTTCTCCGCAAAAACGCGGACCACCTCGGGCTTGAGGTCCTGATCGCGCCGGGCACGATCTGACAGCCGCTCTGGGTCCCGTCGCTGAGCGACACGCTCGTGGTAAGTGGATGGGGCGATCGGCAGAACCCGGCAGATCGGCTCGACCCCATAAACCTCACGATGCTCGTCAATGAAGGCAATCATCGCCTGAACGGGCGGTCGAGCTCCGCCTGGGCAAAATATGCTGACGCCTTGCGCAGGATCTCGTTGGCCTGCCGCAACTCGCGGTTCTCGCGCTCAAGGGACTTGAGGCGATCAGCCATCTCGGTCGGCACACCGGCGCGCTTGCCGCTGTCGACCTCGACCTTCTTCACCCACTCATGAAGCGTCTGCGGAACGCAGCCGATCTTCGCCGCGATCGACACAATGGCTGCCCACCGTGATGGATGATCGCCTTCGTGATCCAGCACCATCCGTACCGCACGTGCGCGAACCTCAGGTGCGAATTTGTTCGTTGTCTTACTCATCACAGGCCCTTCCTCTCAGGAGTTAGGGCCTCCGGCAATCCCGGGGCGGTTCACATCCTGCACGAACCGGCGGCGCCATTTGCCGACCGTATGTTCATGGACACCAAGGCGTTCGGCCACCTCCTTGCTCTGAAGCCCCTCTGAACACATCAGGATCATTCGGCAGCGATCCGATAGCGATCGAGGTGCCCTGTGGCGGCGAACCTGGCCTTCGAGAAAGCTCCGATCCTCGCCGCTCAACACAAACAAATCTGCCTGTCTGCCCACCATCGCCCAAACTCCACTCCTATCACCGGCGGAGCTTATACAATGATGCTTACTTCAGTTCCAGATGACTAGGTCATCATGTTCGGCGTGGCTGGCGTAGTCCGCCCTTCGAAACAGGACCGATATCGCCCGCAGATCGGCAGCCACGCCCCCATTCTGATGGAAGAAGCGGTCCGATCAGCGTTCATTCCTCATCCGAAACCCCAATCTGTTCGCCCAAGTCTGCCTCCCAAAAAGCAGCCTTGAATCAACCGGGAGTCACCCAGTCAAGCTTTGTCTCGAAGCCTAATCTGCGCTTGCAGAAACCGCCTTAACTTGACTATTCCTGGCGAATTCCACCGATCCTCGCGCGTGACAAAGAAGTAACCACCTATTACCGCTTGCTGACTGCCGGGTAGTTGCAGTTCGACCAATGTACCGTTTGCAAGGTCCTTTCCGACCAGATAAGTGCTCGCAATAGCCACGCCTCGGCCTATCCGCGCCGCTGCGATCGTCAAATGCGCGTGCCAAAGCAGGGGGCCGGGCAGACGCTCAGGTACTTCAACGCCATTGAGCTTGAACCAGGCGCGCCATTGCTCATGGTGCTCCTCGTGGAGTAATGGGCCATTTGCCAGTTCCGAAATGTGCCGCAACGCAGAGAGTTCGATCGCGAGTTCCGGATTCGCGACGATCAGGAATGGCGGTCGTGCCAATTCAACGAACCGAAGCCCCTTTCCGCCCGGACTGGGTAAGTAGCTGTCGCCGTAGAACCTTATGTCGATATCCGCCTCGTGCATGACAAGATTTGCGGTGTCGTCAGTGGGCCGCATCTCTATAGTCAGCTCAGGGCATTGTTGCTCAAAGTCCGCCAGTTGCTCTGAAAGCCACTGGGCGGCAAAGCCAGGAACGCACCACAGCCGAAGGTAGCGTTCATCATCCTTGTGTAAAACCTGAGCAGTGGCAGATGCGAGTTCGATCATGCCCGCCGAGATACGGGAGTGATAGCTTTCACCGACTTCGGTAAACACCAACCTACCTCCAAGTCGATGAAACAGGGAAACGCCAAGCCATTCTTCCAAGAAGCGGATGTGCCTGCTGACGACGGTATGGTCGAGGTTCAGCCAGGCAGCCGCATGTCGTACACCACCAAGGCGGCCCACGGCCTCAAACGCTCTTAAGGCGGCAAATGGAGGAAACGCCTTGGAGTGCAATAGGCTAGGGGGCTGACTTGCTTGATCTCGGGTGTTCATGATCCCTCGTCATAACCGGAACGCTCCAGCCAACACCTCTCATCCCGAGTAAGGCTCGCCTGCGTTGACGCTCGGCTACTGGTGCGCCCAGTGCACCACACGTGCGGATTTCTGATGTCGGAGTCAAGCACGCCTTGCGGTAAGCCGTGCCGATCGCGCGGAGCGTTCCGGTGGCCACAGCCCTAACAATTAGAGCAAAAATCCTTAACCCAAAGCTTCTGAGTTAGAAAAATTATTGTACGCGAGTTTGTATATGAAAAAACTAAATTTCCAACTGGAAAGAAAATATAATTCTCCGATGAGGGAGGAAGAAACATTTATATATACTTTGATAGTTGATTTAGAGGTTAGTCGATACAATGCCATGTTATCAAAAGATTATAAGGTTCTTAATAATATATTGTCAGATGACATGCATTATATGCATTCAAACGCAACTTCGGATAGCAAGGACGAGTATATAACCAAAATCTCTAGTGGACAGCTCCGTTATCTTAGCATCAATGCATCTAACGTAGATATACAGGTATGTGGCGATCACGCGCTCGTCCTCGGTCATCTGCGTGCCGAGGTCGTTTCAGACGGCAAGCCGCGGATTCTTGACTGCAAATTCATCGCGGTTTGGAGCTTCGAAGGCGAGACGTGGCGGTTCAAGGCTTTTGCGCCCACGCCCATACCAACAGTCACCTAGGCGATAGCTGGCGGTCCCCCTGCGTGCACTCGCCCGCCAGAACGTTAGCAATGCCGCGGCAGAAATCGCTTAAGTTGCTGCAATCACTCGAAACCGATTTTACGTACTAATTGGCATAAGTCGGGAAAGGACAGCCCTTCGGCAAGCTCAGGGCTAACGGTTCAATCCAATCAGGATGGACTCTACCCGGATTTCAGCTCCGCGTTGAGCCGTAGGCTCGCCCGCCAGAACAGGATGGCCGGCACCAGCCCCAGCCAGGCCGCGCCATAGAGCACCCAGCGCACGCTGTCCTCGCCCGCCATCGGCCGGAAGGCGTCGGATAGCATGCCGAAGAAGAGCGGGCCGAGCCCCAGCCCGATCAGATTCTGTGCGAACAGCATCACCGCGCTCGCCATCGCGCGCGCCTCCGGCCGCACCAACCCCTGCACGCAGGCAAAGGTCGGCCCGTAATAAACGGAGTTAAGCGCGGTCGGCAGAATCAGGAGCGCGATCGACAAGCGCCAATCGGTCACCCAATAGCCCATGAACAGGAACGGCGTGGCGATCGCCATGCCTACCGCCGGGCCGGTCAGGATATGGCGCTTGTCGCGCTGTCCGAAACGGTCGGCGAGCATCCCGCCTAACCAGATTCCGACCATGCTCGCAAGGCCCATCATGATGCCCAGTAGCAATCCCGTCTCGCCCGGCGACAGGCCGTGGCTGCGAATGAACAGGATCACCACCCATACCCCCTTTCCGAAGGCGAGAAAACCGGTGATTGACGCGGCTAGAGCCAACAGCAGGAAGGCGCGCGAGCTGAAAATCTCCCTTAGCGCCTCTGTCGCGGGCAGCGCTGGCGGTCGCTGCACGGCGTACGCGGACATCTGCCCGCCAAAGCGCGGGTCGCGGATCAGCTTCGGCACGATGAGTGCCATCACTATTCCCGGCACGCCCACGATCATGAAGGCTACGCGCCAACCGAAGGCGTCGGCCAGCGTGCCGCCAATAGCGAGCCCTAACAGGCTACCGATCGGAAGGCCGAGGCCGTAGAAGGAAACGGCGGAGGATCGCTTTTCTGGCGGAACGCTGTCGGCGATCAGCGAAAACGCCGCCGGCGTGCAACCCGCTTCACCCACGCCGACACCGATACGCGCAGCGAGAAGTTGCCCGAAATTCTGCGTCAGTCCGCATAGCACCGTCATCCCCGACCAGATGGCGAGCGCGATCGAGATGAGCGAGGCGCGGTTGCTACTCGGCTTGTCGGCCCAGCGCGCGATGGGGATGCCGAGGATGCTATAGAAAAGCGCAAAAGCAAGCCCGGTCATCAGGCCGATAGCGGTGTCGCTCAATTGCAGATCGTTCTTGATCGGCTCGGCGAGGATGTTGACGATCTGCCGGTCGAGGAAATTGAGGATATAGACTGCCATCAGCGTCCATAGCATCAGGCGGACGCGCCGGCTGCTGCCGTCAGTCGATATCGCCGGTGGCATCGTCATCCCATTTCCGTCGCTCATCTGCCTCTCCCATATGTCATTAGTGTAGACCGCGCGATAAGCTGCCACTGGCGTCAAGGGTGCCGGAAAAGCCCTTCCGTGCAGTTGTAGGCACGGCGGCTGAAGCGACCCGACCCGGCACGAAAGGCTAGCCGACCGCCGCGATCGTCCGGGCAAGGCGGTCCCTGATCTCGACAATCTGATCGACTTCCACGATCAGAGGTGGCGACAGCGCGATGATGTCGCCAGTGACGCGGATCAGCATCCCTTCGTCGAAGCAGCGGTGGAATATCTCCAGCGCCCTCCTGCCCGGAGCGTCCTTGCGCGATTCCAGCTCGATGCCTGCGACCAAGCCGATGGTGCGTATGTCACGCACCCCCGGCGCCGAGACGAGGCCATGGATTGCCTCTTCCCACGCCGATGCCAAATCTGCGGAGCGGGCGAAAAGGGCATCGTTCGCGTAGACTTCGAGCGCGGCGATGCCGGCTGCGGCGGCGAGCGGGTGGCCCGAATAGGTGTAGCCGTGAAAGAATTCGATGCCTGGCGCTTCGGCATCGGCGACCACCGCGTCGTGGATGGCGCGGTTTGCGACCACCGCGCCCATCGGCACCGCGCCGTTGGTCAGCCCCTTGGCGCATGTGAGGATGTCGGGCGTAACGCCGAACGCCTCGGCCGCCGTGGCGGCACCGAGCCGTCCGAACCCGGTGATGACCTCATCGAAGATCAGCACGATGCCATGCCGGCGCGTAATGTCGCGCAGCTGCTGCAGATAGCCGCGCGGCGGGATCAGCACGCCGGTGGAACCCGCCACCGGTTCCACGATCACTGCCGCGATCGTCTCCGCCCCGTGGAGTGCGATCAACCGCTCCAGTTCGCCCGCCATGTCCTCGTTCGTAACGGGCTGGCCACGCGTGAAGGCGTCCGTCTCGCGATAAGTGTGACCGAGGTGATCCACACCCCAGATCTGCGCGCCGAACGCACGCCTGTTGCCACCGATGCCGCCGACGGCGGTGCCGCCGAAGTTGGTGCCGTGATAGCCGCGCTCTCGCCCGATGAGCCGCATTCGGCCAGCTTGCCCACGCGCCCGTTGGTAGGCGAGCGCCATCTTCAGCGCCGTGTCGGCAGCCTCCGACCCGCTGTTGGTGAAGAAGACGTGGTCGAGGCCCGGCGGCATGATGCTGGCCAGCCGCTCGGCAAGCTCGAACGCTTTGGGGTGGCCAAGCTGAAAGGTCGGTGCGAAGTCCAGCACCTCTGCCTGCTTGCGAATGGCGTCGGTGATATGTTTGCGGCCGTGTCCGGCGTTGACGCACCACAGCCCCGCCGTGGCGTCCAACACCGGTTGCCCGCCCAGGGTGCGATAATACATGCCCGACGCGGCGCCCAGCATGCGGGGCTCGCGTTTGAACGCCCGATTGTCGGTGAATGGCATCCAGAAGGCGGCTAGGCTCGGTGGCGTGTCTGTTTGCATGTGCGTGTGGCCTTTCTTTCCGCGGTTATTCGCGAACGTCCGGGCGCCGGGAAGGTGCGAATATCCGCCTCGCCGGTGCATGCCGTGCACCGGCGAGGCGCGGGGGCGGCTCAGCGACATCTGGCGCGCGGGCCTCCCTCTGCAGATATTGCCGTAAGGCGCGCCACTGCTCGTCGTGCGCCTCGGGCAAGCGCGCTTCCAACAGCACCGAGCCTGATCAACCCCGCACAGGTGCGTTGTGGTATGCCTCGCCTGCTCCCCTAAGATCAGGCTGCCGACGGTTCGATGGAACAGCGGCGCGCCAAGCCACTCCTCCTGAGTGGATACATCGGCTCACGACACCATGTCCGGCGCTGCGCATAGCATCTGCGATGGTGCATTCAGCGCACCGTTCGTGACTCTTTATGACACTATCCGCACGATTCGCCGTGACGTACCGTCTTGCTTTCATAACAAAACAACAAAATAATAGGGAGTAGTGCAATGAATTGTCTTGGTTATGTTTTCGCATACGCGATCGACCGTTGCATCACGCAGTCGCTTCACCGTCGCGGTCGGTGGGCGGGCTGGCTCCGGAGCGGGACGGCGACGCTCGTCATCGGCGCGGCTCTGGCACCCTTGGCAGCGCAGGCCCAGATCGCACCGTCCGCGACGACCGATCCGGCCGCGCCGGAGGCAAAAGCGGCTGAGGATGACACCGCTGCATCATCGCAAATTGTCGTCACCGCCAGCCGCCTGGACCGACGCGACGTGCCGACGCCGGTGCTGAACATCGACGCCGCCCAACTCGCGGAAGCTTCGCGACCCAACTTCATTGCCGCGCTGAACGACCTGCCGCAGTTTAAGGCGAGCTGGTCGCCGCAGGTCACGGGCAGCTCCTTCTCCGCCGGCAGCTATTCTGTCGACCTTCGCGGGCTCGGCACCGCGCGGAGCCTTGTTCTGGTCAACGGGCGCCGGCTGGTCAGCGGCTTCACCAATGGCCTCCAAGGACCCGATCTCGCGATCATTCCCGCGATCCTGGTCGACCGCGTGGACGTCGTCACGGGCAGCGCCTCGGCCACATGGGGCTCGGGCGCGGTCGCTGGCGTAGTAAACGTCATCCTCAATGATCGGCTCGAAGGTTTCCGCGTGGGCGCGCGCGCCGGCATCTCGGACCGCGGCGACGTATCAGAGCGGCAGCTGGAGGCCGCGGCCGGTTTCTCTTTCGCCGGCGGGCGCGGGCATTTCATCGTGGGCGGTGAATACGTCGATAATGACGGCGCCACGCCGCGCTCGAGCCGCGCCAATGTCGGTCGCTGGGCTACAGTCAGCAACCCGAACTACACGACCACGAACGGCCAGCAGCCGTTCATCTTCGCTCCCAACGTGGGCTTTGCCAATGCGAGTCTGGGCGGCCTCATCCTGTCGGGGGTCAACGCGGGGCGCACGTTCAATCCGGATGGCACGACGCGCCCGTTCAATTTTGGCCGCGTTGTGGCCACAACGTCGATTGGCGGAGAGGGCCCAAGCAACGACGACTACGCCTCCCTCGTCGCGCCTTCGACGAGGTACAGCGCGCTAGCTCGCATGAGCTATGAGTTGAGCGATGCGGTCACCTGGTCGGCCGACGTGCTGTACTCGCGCACCTTCAGCGACTTCGCCTTCCTCCCCGACCCATCACGCGGCAACATCGTCATCCAGCGTGATAACGCTTTCCTGCCGCAGGTCATCCGCGACCAGATGGTCGCCGCAGGCGAGACGAGTTTCACTTTCGGACGCGTCAACGCCGACTTTGCGCGACAGCAGAACGATTATCGCCGTCGGAGCATCCAAGCGACCATGGCACTTGACGGCAAGCTGGGCGATAGTCTCCGCTGGAACGCCTTTTACAGCCATGCACAGTTCAACGAGGCAAACGATCTGCGCAATCTGCGACGCACCGCCAACTTCGCGCTTGCGGTAGATTCGGTACGTGATCCGGTGACCAATGCGCCGATCTGCCGCGTGGCATTGACCGTTGCGAACTCGGGCTGCGTGCCCATTAACCTGTTTGGCGAGGGTGCCCCCTCACAGCAGGCTCGCGACTATGTTCTAGGCACGGGTCAACTGCGGCAACGGGCGACGCTCGACAACGGCGGCCTGAGTTTGCGCGGCGAACCGTTCGAAACATGGGCTGGCCCGGTCTCGTTTGCGCTCGGCATCGAGGGGCGGCGGGAGACGGTGCGTCAGACGGCAGGCGAGCTTGATCGCGCAAAAGCGTTCTCGTTCAACAACTTCCCCGAGCTACGTGGCGCCAACACGACCAAGGAAGCCTTCGGTGAAGTGCTCATCCCGCTGCTGAGCGACGTTCCCGGTTTCCAATCCCTCAAGTTTAACGGTGCCGCGCGTTTCACCGACGATCGCACCGGCTCCATCTGGAGCTGGAAGCTGGGCCTAATTAATCAGGTGACCACCGGCGTGGAGCTGAGAGCAACCTACTCGCGTGACATCAGATCGCCGAACCTGCTCGAACTGTACTCCGGACAAGTTCTGACCCTCCTCAACATCATCGATCCGCAACGCAATAATGACACTTATCAGATCCGCAGCTTCGCCGGTGGTAATCCGAACCTAGTTCCCGAGACGTCGAAAACCACGACCGCCGGCATTACGCTGTCGCCGCGGTTCATTCCCAACCTCACAATATCGGTTGACTATTTCAACATCAACATCGCCAACTCGATCGGTACGATCAGTCAGCAGCAGATCATCAACCTTTGTCAACAGGGCAATCAATCGCTCTGCGGTAGCATCGTGCGCGATTCTACTACCGGACTTATAACGCAGATCTCGGCTAGCCAGCTGAACTTCACGCGGCTGATCACGCGCGGGCTCGACGTCGCGCTGAGCTATCGCGTGCCGCTCGGCGGCACCTCCAGCCTTGCGCTGCGCAGCAACTTGACCTCAACGTGGAAGTACGAAACCGACAACGGCCTTACCGTTGTCGACTATCTCGGTTCGCAGGGTTCGATCGCCTCGCTGGGCGTGCCGAAGTTGGTGGTGAATACGGCGCTCAGCTACGAAGATGACACGGCGCAATTCACAATTCGCAACCGCTTCCTCTCGGCGGGCGTCAACAACGTGACCGTGGCAATCGAGAATAATCGCATCCCCGCTTACGCCTATTTCGACTTGGGCGCGCGTGTGACGGTGCACGCCGGTGAGCGATCGCAGTTTCAGCTCTTCGCCAACGTCAACAACCTGCTGGACAAGGACCCGCCGATCTCGTCTGCCTTCACTCCGTACTACGACGTGGTCGGCCGCTACTTCATCGCCGGCGCTTCGGTGCGGTTCTGATCGGCGCGGCGTGAGCGGTGACTTGGATTGAAGGATAGAAGACGCATGAAGTTCCTGATCGCCGGCTTCTCTCACGAGACCAACACCTTCTCTCCCGTCGAGACGCCGCTTGGCCGCTTCTGCCTTGATGGGCGTAACCTGCTGGGTGGCGAAGCGGCACTGAAGCTCTTTCGCGGCACCGAGACCAGCGTTGGCGGCTTCATCGCCGTCGCCGAGCGGGCTAACGCCGCGATCGAGCTTCCTGTCGCCGCCTTTGCGCCGCCCAGTCGTCGCGTAAGCAGTGAGGCCTACGAGGCCATCGCCGAGGAGATACTCGGGCCGCTGCGGACGACCCGGTTTGACGGGCTCATGCTGGCGCTGCACGGTGCAATGGTGGTGGAGGACGCTGATGATGGCGAGGGGGAGCTGCTCGCCCGCATCCGCGCGATCGCGCCCGATGTGCCGATCGCGCTCGCGCTCGACATGCACGCCAACGTATCGCAGCAAATGGTGGACCTCGCGACCGTCATCACCGGTTATCACGAATACCCCCATACTGACATGGCGGAAACCGCGGTGCGCGCGGGCGAGATTCTGCTCGCCACTATTGCGGGCGAGAAGGCGCCTGTGATCACCTGGGGCTCGGTCCCCATGCTGCCCCACACGATGAACGAGGGGACGTTTGAGGCTCCCAACGGCCCTCTCCAGGGGAAGGCGGCGCGATGGGAAGGGGAGGGTCGCGCGCTCGCCGCCAGCGTGTTCACTGGGTTTAACCTAGCCGACGTGCCCGACGCGGCGCTGAGCGTCGTCGTCGTCACGGACGGCGATTCCGTGGGCGCGAAGGCAATGACGGACGAGCTGCTGACCGACGCCTGGGCGGCGCGCGCCGACTTCTCCTTTGAGTCGGAGCCGTTGGCGGACAGCGTGGCACGCGCCAAGCAGCTGGCAAGCGATAAGGGACCGGTCTTCCTGCTCGACCATTGCGACAACAGCGCTTCGGGCGGCACGATGGACACCACGGCAGTGCTAGCCGAGATCATCGCGCAGGAGCTGGACGACGCGGTGTTCTTCGGCATCTACGATCCCGAGGCGGTGGAGGCTGCGATGGCCGCGGGTGTCGGGGCCCCCTTCGACCGGGACGTGGGCGGCAAATATGCGATGCCGGCTATCAAGACGCCCAGCCCGGCGCTGCGCCTGAAGGGCACCGTGCGCACACTGTCGGACGGCGTCGTGCACAGCACGTCAAAGGCGACCTTTGGACTTCGCATGTCGATCGGCCATGCCGTCGTGGTCGACACCGGGCGCGTCGAGGTGGTGCTGGTGTCCAAGCATGTCGAACCCTATGGCATCGACCTGCTCACGACCGTCGGCATCGACCCGAGGCGTCGCAAGTTCGTCGCATTAAAGAGCCGCCATCATTGGCGTACCGATCTGGGGGAGCTCGCTGCCGCCGTCGTCAACTGCGCGGGGCAAGGCGTCTGTACCTCCGACTATGATGCGCTTGAGTTCCATCGTCTTCGCCGCCCGATCTACCCGATCGATCCGGATGTGACGTGGTCTGCGCAGCCGCTTGGCGACATGACATTGAAGGGAGAGCGGGCGTGAAAGCATTTGCGACACTATTGGCGATCGGCAGCATGATCCTCGCTGCCGCCACCCCAGTCGGCGCGCAGCAGGCCGATCCGCGCTTCGGCGACGGCGGCACCTCGCCTTTCTACACGTGGGCGCGTCCGGTGCCGGCGCCAGGCACGCTGCTTCGGCAGCAGCCGCTGCCGAATGAACTGCTGCTGTCCGAGGCGGGCCGGGGCGCCCGCATCCTCTACAGCTCCACCGACGGAATAGGCGGGCGGGAGCGGATCGCGGTGTCGGGTGCGTATTTCACGCCCAAGGGCAAGCCGCCCAAGGGTGGTTGGCCGCTAATCGTTTGGGCGCACGGCACGGTCGGACTAGCCGATGTGTGTGCGCCCTCCTGGGCTGGACGATCGGAACGCGACATCCGCTATCTGAACAGCTGGTTAGAACAAGGCTTCGCAGTGGTCGCCAGCGACTATCAGGGCCTGGGCACGCCGGGACCGCACGCGTACATGGTCACGCGGCCCGAAGCCTACAGCATGCTCGACAGCGCGCGCGCGGCGGTGCGTAGTCAGCGGAATCTGTCGGGTAAGGTCATCCTTCTCGGCCAGTCGCAGGGCGCGAGTGCAGCATTCGCCGCTGCCGGCTTCGCCGCCGACTATGCCCCCGACCTCGACATCCGCGGCGCCGTCACCACCGGAACGCCCTACGTCTCGGCTAATGATCCGGAGGCGACCAGCCGGGGTGGCGACCCCAACCGCGTCGACCCGGCCATCGCCTATACCTATTACCTGACCCTTACGGTGCAGCAGACGCGGCCAGAGATCACCGACGGCGACATCTACACCGAGCGCGCCGCGCCGCTGATCGAACAGGCGCGCACGATGTGCATCAAGCCGCTGGTGGCGGCCGTCACCGCGGCGGGGCTGACCCGCGCGAATGCGATGCGGCCGGACATCGACAAGGCGCGCATCTACGGACCGCTCCTCCCCTCGTTGCTCTACCCGACGCTAAAGCTTCCGGTGCCAATCTTCATGGCCATCGGGGCGGCCGATCGCGACGTGGCCCCGGCCGGACAGCTACGGCTGGCTCACGAAGCGTGCGACGCCGGCACGGTCGTGGAAGCGCATCTGTACGACGGGCTGGACCATGCGGCGACGGTGAACGGGTCGCTGAAGGACAGCGTGCCATTCGTTCGCCGCGTACTGGCCGGTCAGCCGATCGCGCCGCGCTGTGTACCTGCGGTCGAAGCGCCGGCATCGGACCCGGCCCGGAGTGGACCGGGTGATCCGGACATGGGCAAGGATGCGCTGGAACCGCGACCGATCGCCCTGGACGAGCAGGCGCGGAGCCTCTTCCTACCCGGAAAGGGTTATGACCTCACCTACGAAGGTCAATCGTACCGCGTGTTCGTGAACGTGCCGCCCGACGCCGCGCCGCCGGAAGGGTTTCCCATGCTTGTTATGCTGGACGGCAATGTCACTTTCGCCACCGGAGGGCGGGCGGCGAGCAGCAGCGCACAGTGGAAGTTAATAGCACCTGTTTTGGTCGTCGGGGTGGGCTATCCCACCACCGACGGTAAGCAGATTCTGGCGCGACGCGTCAATGACCTGACACCCACACCCGTTACTGATCCGCGTGTTGCCGCGACGCGCCAACCTGGAGTGACCGGCGGCGAGGCGGCACGCTTCCGCCGTTTCCTGACTTTGCGCCTTCCCGAATTCGTGCGATCGCTTGCGCCGATAAACGCCCGCTGCACCACGCTGTACGGCCACTCGCTGGGCGGGCTGTTCGTGGTGGACACGCTGCTGCGAGCGCCGACCACGTACCGCCAGTATTTCGCCTCCTCGCCGTCGCTGTGGAATGATAATTTCGTAGTGCTGAAACAGCAGCCGACATTCGCCGAGCGCCTCGCGCACAGCCCCGATCAGCTCCGCGTCGAGCTGTCGGTCGGTGGCCTGGAGCGCGCCTTCCCCGAGCGCCAGCTGCGCGCGCTGCCGTACCTCGCCAAGATGCCCGATCCCAAGATGGTTGACTCCACCATCGAGCTGGGAAATTGGCTCAAACGCTACGAGGGCCCACATCTTCATTCCAGCTACAAGGTGGTGGAAGGGGAAACGCACATTAGCGTGATGCCCAGCACAATCAGTCGCGCTGTGACGATGGCGTCGGAATGTCAATGACGGCCGGATGGATGGATGGCCGAATGAAATCATGCTCGTGGGCGCGGCTATGTGTGACGCGTAAGCTCCGCACTGACCGTCCTGCGGGGGGAAGGGGGCAGGGCCGACGTGACTGAGCCGGCTGCCGTCGCCGCGAGGCGCCGCGCGCGCGTTCGCGGTCTTCTCCCTGCCAGTGCTGCCGATGGCGGCGATGCACCTGCCGCTGGCTGTGTTCCTTCCGCAATTCTACGCGACGCACATTGCGATGACTTAAGAGGAATATGATCTATGATTCACGATAATTACGCGGACGCGCGCGCCGCATTTCTGGAGGCAGCGAAGGACCGCTCCGCGTCCTTGTCAGAGCACGTCCTCGCCGGCGCGAAGGGTGCGCTGGGCGAGACGCTCACGATGGACGTGGCGGTGGTGGGGGACGCGCGCGCGCCCAAGGCATTGCTGATTGTATCCGGTGAACATGGACTGGAGGGCGCACCCGGCTCCGCCGCGCAGCGTGAGGCCCTGCTGCGTCTGCCCGCGCCGCCCGCCGATGTGAAGATCGTGCTCGCCCACGCGCTCAACCCATGGGGCTTCTCTCACCGCTCGCGCGCGAATGAGGAGAACATCGACGTCAACCGCAATTTCGTAGATTTCAGCCAGCCATACCAGCACAGCGCCGCCTACGACATGGTGTTTCCGATTCTATGCCCCGAGGTATGGACCGACGACGTCGCGGAGCGCACGAGCGAGCAGAGCCAACGCATCCAGCAAGAGCACGGCGCCGGCTTCCTCCTCACCGGCGTTACTGGCGGCCAGCGGCAGCAGCCGACCGGCACGAACTATGGCGGCCTCGCTGCGAGTTGGACGCGACGGACGCTCGAGGCTGTCGTCGCCGAGCATCTCTCCGGTTGCGAGAAGGTGGGCTACATCGACTGGCACAGCGGCTTCGGCGATTATGGCGAGTTGTTCTTCCTGTGCACGCACCCGGCAGGATCGGGAGGTTTGGAGGAGGCGGCGAAATGGTGGGGCCGCGATGCGGTGACCAACAACGGTGCCGCGTTTCAGGGCGCCGACGGCGCACTGCCTAACTGGCAGGGCATGTTCGCGATGGCGCTCCCGCAACTGCTGCCGAACGCCGAGGTCGCCGGGTCGGTGATCGAGTTCGGTACCTTCTCCAACATCGAGGTACGGACCGCAATCATGATCGACCGCTTCCTGCGCTTCGGGCGCGAGAACCGTAGCTCCGCCAGCCATGAAGAACTGCGCGCGCGCATGCTGAACGGGTTCGTTCCGCGTGACCCCGCGTGGGAGGCGAAAATCGTTGAGCGCTCGTTGGTCGCGCATCGTAAGGCGCTTGACGGCGTCGCGGCCTGGTGATCATCGCAGCGGCGGCGTCGCGACCGGCAGGGGTGGCGTGATGGCAATCGAGAGTATCTCCTTCGCCGCGAAGCTCGCGGACCACGCCCGAACCCGGCCCGAACGCCCCGCGGTGACGTGCGGCGACGACGTCCTGACCTATGGCGAGCTTCACCGGCGATCGAACCGCCTGGCGCATGGGCTCCGCAATCTTGGCACCCGGCAAGGCGACCTCGTCAGCGTTGCGCTGCCTAACGGGGTCGATTTCGTGGCAGTATGCCACGCCATCTGGAAGCTCGGCGCGACGCCGCAGCCACTGTCGTTCCGGTTGCCCACGGCCGAACTGGAAGCCATCGTCGCGCTTGGCAAGCCACGGATCGTCGTCGGCGACCCCGCGATGGGGGAGAGGGTGCGGATCACCTCGGTTGACGAGGTCCAGGCGGCGGGCGATGCCGATGTCGATCTGCCCGACGCCGTGGCCGCAGTCGCCAAGGCGCCGACCAGCGGCGGGTCAACCGGACGCCCCAAGCTCATCCTGTCCGGCACGCCCGGGCTAACCCCGGCTGTTACCCCGGAGGTGGGCGATTTCCAGCTGAACGACGGGTCGATCGCGCTGCTGCCGGGACCGCTGTATCACAACGCGCCCTTTACCATGATGATGCTCGCCACGGCCTATGGTGCGCATGTCGTGCTGCTGCCGCGGTTCGATGCCGAGGCGATGCTGCGTGCAATTGCGCGGCACCGCGTCACTTGGGCATGCCTGGTGCCGACGATGATGAGCCGGGCGTGGCGTCTGCCACCGGAGGTTCGCGACTCCTTCGACATCTCGTCGCTACGGACGGTGTGGCACATGGCCGCGCCGTGCCCCGCCTGGCTGAAGGAAGCGTTCGTCGACTGGATTGCGCCCGCAGTGCTCATGGAACTTTACGCCGGCACCGAGGCGATCTCGTCGACGGTCATCTCCGGCGCGGAATGGCTCCAGCATCGCGGATCCGTGGGCCGGGTCGCGGCGGGCGAGATGAAGGTCGTCGGCCCCGACGGCGAGTCGCTGCCACCGGGCGAGGTGGGCGAAATTTACATGCGCCCGGCGTCCCCCGATAGCCTGACCTACCGCTACCTCGGCGCGGAAGCCAAGACGCTGCCCGGCGGGTGGCAGACGCTGGGTGACCTCGGCTGGTTTGACGCCGACGGATATCTCTTCCTGGCGGATCGTCGCAGCGACCTGATCCTGGTCGGCGGCGCGAACGTTTATCCTGCAGAGATAGAGGGCGCGCTGGAAGAACACCCCGCAGTACAGAGCTGCGCCGTGGTCGGCTTGCCCGACGAGGACATGGGCGCGCGCGTGCACGCGATTGTGCAGGTGAATGGCCCAGTGACAGAAGCCGAACTCCTCGCCCACCTCACCGACCGGCTAGTCACCTACAAGGTGCCGCGAAGCTTCGAATTTGTGGACGAGTCGCTGCGCGACGAGGCCGGCAAGGTCCGGCGCATGGCGTTGCGCGACGCGCGGACGTAAGTCAGCAATAGACCGCAGGCCACAAAGCTAGTCACCTGGAACTGAAATGGCGCAAAGCCGTCCTTCTCTTCCAAGAGTCTCAAATGGCAACTTCCAACGAGTTATAACATCGGTGTTCCCGCGAACCCGGGAATGACAGAAAAAGGCGCGCGGTCGTCAGCCCTTCCGAAGGTGCCCGCGCCACCCCAGTTCGCAAATCGCTGTCATCGACACGAACGGAAAATCAGGCGAGGGGTCTACCGTCCCTGGCTCCGCCAGCGCTTGACCACGCGGTCCAGGATTTCGGGTTCGCCGCCGGTCTCGCGCCACAGGCGGGAGAAGAGCGGATCGCTCGACGCGGGGCGCTTGTCCTCTTCGAGCGTGTCGAGATAGACGCGGATCGGGATCGACACACCCTCGCCGCAGATGATGCACTCGCGGTTGCGCAGCGCCGGGATCGAATCGATGAAGCCGCGCGCGCCTTCGGGCATCGCCGCCTTGACGAAATGCTGATCGCGCTCGTTGTTGAGGCGCATCGAGATGATCGTGCCGCACTGCGACAACACGCCCTCGGCAAGGTCGGAGGGACGCTGGGTGATGAGGCCCAGCGACACGCCATATTTGCGGCCTTCCTTGGCGATGCGTTCGAGAATCTTGCGCACCGCCTGCCCCTGGCCGACATCCTTGGCGGGGATGTAGCGATGCGCTTCCTCGCACACCAGCAGGACCGGCCGCTGCGGCTCGCCGCGCGACCAGATCGCATAGTCGAAGGTCAGGCGGGAGAGCACCGCGACGACGACGCTGGTGATGTCCGAAGGCACCCCCGACACGTCGATGATCGAGATCGGCCGGCCGTCCGACGGCAGGCGGAAGATCTTGCCGATGAAGGCCGCCATCGTGTCGGCGACCAGCATGCCGGAGAACATGAAATTATAGCGCGGATCGGCACGCATTTCCTCGATCTTGCCCTTGATCCGCATGAAGGGGGCCGACGAGGTCGCCTTGTCGAGCTTGCCCATTTCGTTCACGAGGATGTTGAGCAGGTCGGAGAGCAGATAGGGGATCGGCGAATCGACCGTGATCTTGCTCATCCCTTCGGCCACGCGGCTTTTCTGCCGGGCCTGGAGCAGGCATTTGGCGAGCACGTCGCAGTCGCCCTGTCGCTCGCGCCCCTCGCTGGTGACGAAGACCTCGCAATGTTCCTCGAAATTCATCAGCCAATAGGGCATGGCGAGATTGTCGACGTCGAACAGCGCCCCGGTGCCCTTGAAGGCGGCCGAATATTCGCCGTGCGGGTCGATCATCACGATATGGCCCTGCGGCGCAAGCTCGCAGATTCGATGCAGGATCAGCGCGGCGCCGGTCGACTTGCCGGTGCCGGTCGAACCGAGCAGCGCGAAATGCTTGCCGAGCATCGCGTCGACATAGAGCGAGCCGCGGATGTCCTTGGTCGGATAGACGGTGCCGATCTCGACATGCGCGCGCTCGTCGGCGGCGTAGATCTGCTTGAGATCGGCGCTGGTCGCGGCATAGACTTGCCCGCTCGGAATCGGATAGCGGGTGACGCCGCGGCGGAAATTGTGGATGCGGCCGGTGATCTTTTCCTCGTCGCCCTCGCCCAGGAAGTCGATGAGCGCGACGATCAGCCCTTCGCCGCGGTCGGAAAGCTGCTGTTCGCGGATGCTGGCGAGCAGCCAGACATTGCCGACGCGAATCTTGACCTGCGCGCCGACCTGGCCCGCCATGGCGACCGCGGGGTCGGTCGATGCCGCCAGCTTCTGCAACGTCGCCGCGTCGAGCAGGATGCGCGAGGCCGAACCCGAGATATCGATGACCTCGCCGACCAGCAGTTCGTCGCGGTGATGCGTCGTAACCGGTGTCACCGGCGCCGCGGTCCCACCGCCCGCCAGCCGCACGTGCTGCGCGGCCGTGGCGTCGGCGGCCCTGTATCCGCTGCCCTGCATGTCCATCCCGATACCCCGCCTCTGGTCAGTCCCGACGGCGATTATCGCATCAGTTCGTAAAGAAAGGGCTTATGGTGCGCCGCTTGTGCCGATTGCGAACCCGTCTGCTTTCGGCATCCCTCATGCTTTCGTTCCATCGTCACCCTGAACTTGTTTCAGGGTCGATGGTCTGCCCGCGAACATAAGCGCGGCGCCGAACGAAAGCACCGGCCATGGATGCTGAAACAAGTTCAGCATGACGAAGATGGGTCGGTCGGCGCACGGCGGCGGCCTCCGTTGCTAGCGCCGGCGGAAAACCGCCGAAGCCGCATAGCCGAGCCCGACCGAGAGCAGCACCGCGGTCAGGCCATAGAGGAAGCCGTGGCGTTCGGCGGCGAGCGCGACGAAGCGTTCGAAGCCCGCCTTGCGGATCTCGACGTCGCGCGACGCGACCGCGATGACCCGCCCCTTGCTGATCAGATAGGTTTCGGCGCGATAATTGCCGACCGGCACCCGCGCCGGCACCGGGATGCGCGCGCGATAGAGCACGCCCTCGCTGATCTCCACCGCCTTCGGATTCTGATAGAAGAGTCCCTGCCGGCGATAGAGGTCGATCAGCCCGCCTTCGAAGCGTTCGAGCGTCTTCGCCTCCGAAAATCCGGTCGGCGACATCGACAGGTTGCTGAGGCCGAGTTCAAAGATCGCCGCAGTGCGTTCGTCGACGATCTGGTCGATCGGGCGCGACGAACCGATCGCGTAGAAGCCCGGCGAGGTGCGCAGGCGGATGCTGTCGGCGTTGATCCAGATGCCGGCGATCCGCCGCTTTTCGCGCAGGATGATCGGCCGCACCGGCCCCTTGAGCACGACGACGATGTCGGCGCGGTCGTCGGGCAGGCGCTGCCCCGGATAGAGGATTGCGCCGAACAGCAGCAGTTCCTCGCCGGTGAAGCTGTACTGGATGTCGATCGCCCGGCTCGACACGTCGGGCACCAGCCGCGGGTCGGCGGCCGACGCCGACGCCGGTACGAGCAGCGCGGCGCACCACAGCAGCAGGGCGGCCGCGGCCCTCATTGCACCGTATAGATTTCATCGGGGCGGATGAAGAGATCGACCGCCATGCGCAGCGCGACGAGCAAGACGATCACGGCGAGCAGCAGCCGGAGATATTCGGGACGCACCGACTGGGCGAAGCGCGCACCGACCTGTGCGCCGGTGACGCTGCCGAGCAGCAGCAGGCCGGCGAGAACGAGGTCGACCGCGCCGGTCGTCATCGCATGGACCATCGTCGTCGCGATGGTGACGAACAATATCTGGAACAGCGAGGTGCCCACGACGACCTGCGTCCCCATGCCGAGGAGATAGACCATCGCCGGAACCATGATGAAGCCGCCGCCGACGCCGAGCAGCATCGTCAGCACGCCGACCCCGACGCCGAGCAGCAGCGGCGCGAGCGGCGAGATATAAAGGCCCGAGCGATAGAAACGCCAGCGCAGCGGCAGATTGGCGACCATCGGATGGTGGCGCCGCTTGCGCGCAGGCGGCGGCAGCCCCGCCTTCATCAGCCGCAGCGCGCCCCACGCCTCGCGCGCCATGATCGTGCCGACCGACCCCAGCATCGCGACATAGAGGATCGAGATCACGGTATCGATCTGCCCCCAGGCGGTCAGCAGTTCGAACAGTCCGGCGCCGATCAGCGAGCCGATCAACCCGCCGACGACAAGTACCGTGCCCATGCGCAGGTCGACCCCGTCGCGCTCGAGATAGGCCATGGCACCCGACACGCTGGCGCCGGTCACCTGCGTCGCCGCCGACGCCGCGGCGACCGTCGGCGGAATGCCGTAGAACATCAGCAGCGGCGTGGTCAGGAAACCGCCACCGACCCCGAACATCCCCGACAGGAAGCCGACACCCCCGCCGAGCAGGACGATGACCAGCGCATTGACCGACAGGTTGGCGACGGGAAGATAGAGATCCATGGAGCCCCGGAAGACAGCTTTTCGGTGCTCGAGCAGCGCCGATTCCGAAAACCCTAGACCATTTTTGCAGCGCGGGGAATCGGCTGCGGCAAGCGCGTCCACAGGATCATCAGAAGTCCACCGCCAGCGTCAGCGCCAACCCGCTCGCGGGCCGCGCGTCGCCGGCGACGCGCTGGCGCCAGTCGAGCGCGATGCGGCTACCCTGCCCCACGTCGGGCAGGCGCAGCGTCAGCCGCGGCCCGACATCGACGCGGGCCGCGCCCGGCTGGACCGCGCCCGCGGCCAGCGCGCCGAGGCGCAGCGCGGGCGGCGCGCCGAAACCGAGCGGCCGGTCGACGACGAGCGCGCCGTCGGCAAAGCCGTCGCGGCGGTGCGCCCCCACCACGCCGGCCTGCCCATAGGCGTCGAGGCGGAAACCGCCGGGCAGCGCGACGTCGCTGACGCCGCCGGTCACCATCGCCGCGAGCGCGGTGCGCCCGTCGCGGCCGGCGGCAACGCGCTGCTCGACCGCGACCGCAACCGGCCAGCGCGGCGACGGCGCATAGGCAAGGCCGAAGGCGAGTTCGCGCTCCCGCGGGCGGTCGATCGCGATCGTCGCGCGGGCATAGGCGCCGAGGCGCCGGTCGGGATCGAACCCATAGGCGAAACGCGCGCCGGCCTGGCTGCCGCCGAGTTGCCCCGCGCCTGCGATCGTTCCCGGCGCAGCGGCGGACCCCGAACGCAGGAACAGCCAGGACGACAGCGACCAGCCGTCGCTCTCCGCCTGCATCCAGAAGGGCGCGCCGCCGCCGAGCGCTGCTGGGCCCGGATGCGCGCGCCAGCCGTCACCGGGCCGCGACACGGCCGAACGGGCGGCTGAATCCGGCCATGGCGCGAGGGCGCGGCCCATAAGGGCGAGACGCAGGCCGTGGCGGCCGGGGTCGGGACGGGCAGGCGCCACGGAAGGCAGGCCGGACGCTGCCGGCCGCGTGGCGGGCGCAGCGGGGGCGGCCGCGAGCGTCAGAGCCGTCGCCGCTTCCTGCCACCAGGCGTCGCGTGGCGCGGCCACAGGCGACCATGGCGCCGATGGCGGTGCCGGGATGGCCACGGCGGGCGGCCAGTTCGCGAGCAGCCGTGCCGCGATCCAGATCAGGAGGTAGACGAGCAGAAAGCGCAGCGCCGGCGCCTCGCGCCGCGTCCGCGCCCCCGATGCGCGCGTCATCATGGCAACCGCACCGGGCGGGCCGCGGGACGCGCCGGCGCGTCCGCCTCGTCATGGTCGGTCTTGTCCCAGACCACTTCGCCCGAGCGTAGCATGTGACAATATTGGATGACGGCCCGCCGCGCCGCGAACATGGCGATGATGTTGGCGACGAAGGCCCGCGGCAGCGCGAGCAGCCCCTGCCGCCACCCATAGCAGCGCGTGGTGAAATAGGATCGCATCCCGAGCCGCCAGACGAGCAGGGCCGTGTCGAAGCCGAGCAACAGGCGAAGCGTCTCGCCAAGCCGGACTTCCGGCCAGCCGAGCGACATCTGCCCCGCCCAGCCGATGCCGGTCAGCAGCATCGCAGCATAGGCGGCAAGGATGACGACCGCCGCGAGCGGCGCGCGCCGGTCGCGCCAGAGCATCCACCATGCGACCCACGCGCGCGCGCCGGTTCCAGGCGGACGCAGCCAGCCGAGATGGTCCCAGCCCTCCAGCGCGATGCCCGTCGTCCAGCGCGCCTTCTGGCGCACCGCCGCCTCGACCCGCTTCGGAAAGACACCGCGCGAGACGACCGGATCGCCGCCCGCGTCGACGGCGGCGGCGAAGCGGCTGCGGAGACCGTAGCTGCCGATCAGCAGGCCGAGTTCATAATCCTCGGTCAGGCTGTCGGCACGGAACGGCTGGCCACCGCGATGCAGGGCGAGCAGCGCCAGCGCATTGCGGGTCAGCGCGCAGCCGACCCCCGCCGACGGCATCGGCGTCGCGAGGCGCGAACGCACCACCAGTTCCTTGCCATGGGCTTCGGCGAATTCGTCGCCATAATGGCCCCGAACCCACGGCGAGCCGCCGCACAGCATCGGCACGACCGGAATCTGCACCATCGCATGACGGGCGAGTTCGATGCGGAACAGCGCCAGTTCACCGGGATGGACATGATCCTCGGCATCGTGGAGCAGGACGGCCGCGAACCGCTGCCCCTCGGCGCGCTCGTCCTCGCCCAGCGCCGCCCACAGACGGTTGAGATTGTCCCCCTTGGTCGTCGGCCCGTCGCGCTCGCCGACGACGAGCCGCAGCCGGGGGTCGCGCGCGACAACGGGCGAAACCGCGAGCAACGTATCGGCATCGTTCGGATAGCAGCCGACGTAGAGGCGAAAATCCTCACCGTCCCACGCGGCGAGTGTGCGGTGCAGCGTCGCCGGCAACACCTTTGCCTCGTCCCACGCCGGAACGAAGATCGCAAAGCGACCGGCGAGCGGCGGCACCTCGACCGACGGCGCCGATTCCGCATCGCGCCGGCCGCGCATCGCCAGCCACAGGGCGTCGAGCAACAGGTCGTCGAGCCCGATCAGCAAGATGCCGACCGCGGCGAACAACATCAGTTCGTGGCCGGTGCCCTGCACCAGCCCCTGCAGCCAAATGGTCGAAAGCTCCACCCCCGCGTGCCCCACCCGCGAGCGGCGCTGGCGCCGCCCCCCTTCGCCAAGGGGTAATCGACGGCACCGGTTTGTAAAGGTGACGAACCGGCGAAGCCGGGCTAATAGGGCCGCGAATTTGCACCAGAACGACAGGAAACAGCTCGCCCCATGGCCCTCCGCGCGCCCGACCGTTCCGCTTTGCGCGCTTTCCTGGACAGCGAAAGTGCGGGCGGCGCCCTGCTGATTATCGCGGCCATATTGGCGATGATCGTCGCCAATTCATCGCTGGGCGACCTTTATCATGGGCTGATCCACGCCGTCACCGGCCCGGTCCTGTCCGACAAGCTTGGTCCGATGACCGTCCATCTGTGGATCAACGACGGGCTGATGGCGATCTTCTTCCTGCTCGTCGGGCTCGAGATCAAGCGCGAGTTCGTCGACGGACGGCTTGCGCGCTGGGACCAGCGACGTCTGCCGATGATCGCCGCCGCGGCGGGGATGGCGGTACCGGCGCTGCTCTATATGCTGGCCGCGGGCAGCGAGCCGGGGCTTGCGCAGGGCTGGGCGATCCCGGCGGCGACCGACATCGCCTTCGCGATCGGCGTCCTCGCGCTGCTTGGCAGGCGCGCGCCGACCTCGCTCAAGCTGTTCCTCGTCACCGTCGCGATCGTCGACGACATGGGCGCGGTCGTCATCATCGCGCTCTTCTATACCGCCAAGATCAACCTGATCGCGCTCGCCGCCGCCGCGGCGATGCTCGCCATCATGATGCTGTGCAACCGGATGGGTCTGAAGAGCCTGATCCTCTATCTGCTGATGGCGCTTATCCTCTGGTACGCGATGCTTCTGTCGGGCGTTCACGCGACCATCGCCGGGGTGCTCGCCGCGATGACGATCCCGCTGGAAAAGACGCCCGGCGCGCCCGACAGCACGACCTCGCCGCTCCACCGGCTCGAACATGCGCTGCATCCCTGGGTCGCCTTCCTCATCGTGCCGCTATTCGGTTTCGCCAATGCCGGGGTCGATCTGGGCGGACTGACCGCCGAGCAGATTTTCGCGCCGCTGCCGCTGGGCATCGCGATCGGGCTGTTCCTGGGCAAGCAGATCGGCATTTTCGGCAGCGTCTGGCTGGCGGTGAAATGCGGCATTGCGGGTCGGCTGCGCGGCGCGACCTGGCTGCAGGTCTACGGCGTCGCGATCCTGTGCGGCATCGGCTTCACGATGAGCCTGTTCATCGGCGGCCTCGCCTTCCCCGGCGCGCCGCTGCTCGTCGAGGAGGCGAAGATCGGCATATTGATGGGTTCGCTGGTCGCGGCCCTGGCGGGCCTTGCGGTGCTGCGCCTCGCCCCGCTCCACCCGCAGCATGAGGCGGCGGAGCGCGACGTCGACGGCGAAATCCGCGCCGACGGCGACGTGCGCGACGTCGCCGAGCCGCGGAGCATCCCCGCCTGATGCGCCGCTGGACCGCCCCGGTCGCGATCGCGCTCCTCGCCGGCATCACCCTGTCGGGTTGCTATGCGCTCGACCCGGAGATGCGCCGCATCGTCGCCGAGCGCAAGGCGAAGGAACGCGCGGCGAAAGCGGCGGCGGCCGAAGCGAAGACCGCGCCGCAGCCGCCTCCGGTGCGGCCGGCCGCCGATGCGCCGCTCCCCGCTGCCCCCGTGCCTCCCGGCTGGCCGGGCCCGGCGCCGCGGGTCGATGCGGCCGAGGCGGCGCAGGCGAACGAGACGCTGAAAGAGGTCGCCGCCGCCTATCTGATCCTGACGCTGGAGGCCGGCGCGCACGAGCAGGGCTATGTCGACGCCTATTATGGCCCGCCCAAGCTGATCGCCGATGCGCTCACCGCGCCGCGCGGCGTACCGGTGCTGGAGGCCGAGGCGCGCCGGCTGATCGCCAGGATCGACGGCGCCGTGCCCGGCCTCGGCGATCCGATCGACCGGCGGCGCGCCGCCTTCCTGCACGCGCAGCTCGTCGCGGCCGAGACGCGACTGCAGATGATGCAGGGCAAGCGCTTTCCCTTCGCCGAGGAGGCCGAGCGATTGTTCGGCGTCCGCCCGGTGCTGAAGCCGCTCGCCGCCTATGACGCCGAATTGGCGAAGGTGGCGGCGCTGGTGCCCGGCGACGGCCCGCTCGCGGCGCGGGTCGAGGCCTATCTCGACCGTTTCACCATCCCGAAGGACCGGCTGGAAAAGGTGTTCGACGCCGCGATCGCGCGCTGCCGCGGGCGCACCGCGGCGCATGTCGCCATGCCCGAAAGCGAAGCCTTCACCCGCAAGTTCGTGACCGGCAAGAGCTGGAGCGGCTATAATCACTATGTCGGCGCCTATAACAGCATCATAGAGATCAATACCGACCTGCCGATCCGCCTCTCGCGCGCGCTGGACCTCGGTTGTCACGAGGGTTATCCGGGGCATCACCTCCTCAACATGAAGGTCGAGGAGCAGTTGGTGAAGGGGCGCGGCTGGCTGGAGTTCAGCGTCTATCCGCTCTACAGCCCGCAGAGCCTGATCGCCGAGGGCACCGCCAATTACGGCATCGACCTGGCCTTTCCCGACAAGACGCGGCCCGATACCGAACGCGACGTGCTGATGCCGCTCGCCGAGATCGAGCCGCCGGCGAACGACCGCTATTGGCGGCTGCTCGACGCGATGAAGGCGCTGCAGGGCGCGCGGCTGACGATCGCGCAGCGCTATCTGGACGGCGAGATCGACCGGCCGGCCGCCGTCGCGCTGACACAGAAATATCTGCTCGTCTCCCCCGCGCGCGCCGAGCAGTCGGTCGCCTTCACCGACCAGTATCGCAGCTATGTCATCAACTATGTCACCGGCGAAGAGATGGTTCGCGATTTCCTGGAGCGCGGCAGCCCCGACCGCGACGAGATCTGGCGGCGCTTTGCGCTGATCCTGGGTGAGCCGACGCTGCCGGCGGATTTGCTGGCGCCCTGACCCCTACTCCGCCGCTAGCGCCATTTCGACGCGCTGGGGGCCGCGGATGACGGTGCCGGGATAGGTGCCCTGCCCCTCGCCGCTCCGGAAGGTCACCTGCCCCGACTTGATCGTCGCGACATAGCCGTCGGCCTTTTGCAACAACCGCTTGCCGCCCGCCGGCAGGTCGAACGCCAGCCACGGCTTGCCGAGCCTGATCGCATCCATGTCGATCACGTTGAGGTCGGCGAGATAGCCCGGCGCGACCAGCCCGCGATCCTCCAGTCCATAGAGCAGCGCCGTGTCGCGGCACTGGCGCTTGATCGCGCGGGCGAGCGGAATGCGGCCGCCGCGTTTCCGGTCGCGCACCCAATGCTGAAGCATGAAGGTCGGCGAAGCGGCGTCGCAGATCGTGCCGCAATGCGCGCCGCCGTCGGACAGGCTGTTCACCGTGTCGCCCGCATCCTGCAACGCCTCTAGGAAATCGAGATTGCCGTCGGCATAGTTGAGGATCGGCAGATAGGCGAAGCCCGCGCCGTCGTCGCGGCACAAGAGGTCATAGGCATAGTCGGCGGGGTCGACCCCCGCCGCCGCGGCGCGCGCGGCGATGCTCGCCTCCGGTCCCGGCTCGTAATCGAAATCCGCGTCCATCTCGAACTGCATGCCCCAGCCGCCGGCGACGACCATCAACAGGCCCATGATATCCTGCGGCGCGCCGCTGAAATCATTCTCCTCCGACAAGAGTTGCGCCTTGAAGGCGGGGTCGAGCAGCTTCGCCTTCTGCGCATCCCACGGCAGATCCATGATCGCCTGCCACGACGGGCGGAAGCGGAAGGGATGCACGGTGCCGCGCCACGCCATGATGATGCCGTTGCCGCGCAGCGCGATCTGCGCGACGATGTTGGCGCCCTTGGCGTTTTCGGCACGCATGTTCGCGATCTGCTCGTCGAGCGGCTGTTCCTTGGCGATCGACTGAAGCGCGGCGAAGGTCACCGGCAGGCCGGTCTCGCGGCTGAGCTTGCCCATCCAGTCGAACTCGTTCCACTCGCGATTGAGGTCGCTCGCCATTTCGAACACGCCATGGCCGACGCGGCCCATTGCGCGGCCGATCTCGATCAGTTCCTCGGCGGTCGCGGTGGTGCCGGGCACGACTTCGCCGTCGACCGACTTGTGGATCACGGTGCGGCTGGTCGAGAAGCCGAGCGCGCCGGCGCGCACCCCTTCCTCGACGATGCGCGACATTTCGGCGATGTCCTCCGCCGTCGGCACCGCGCCCGGCCGTTCGCGGTCGCCGAGCACATAGGCGCGCACCGCGCCGTGCGGAACATGGCAGGCGACGTCGACGGTGCGCGGCAGCTTTTCCAGCGCGTCCATATATTCGGGGAACGTCTCCCACTCCCAGGTCATGCCCTCGGCCAGCGCGGTGCCAGGGATGTCCTCGACCCCTTCCATCAGGCCGATCAGCCAGTCGTGGCGGTCGGGCCGCGCGGGGGCGAAGCCGACGCCGCAATTGCCCATGACGACGGTGGTGACGCCGTGCCAGCTCGACGGCGCCATTTCCCGGTCCCACGTCGCCTGCCCGTCATAATGGGTGTGGACGTCGACGAAGCCGGGAGTGACGATCCGGCCGCGCGCGTCGACCTCTTCGCGCGCCGGTCCGAGGTCGGCGCCAACCGCAACGATGCGGTCCCCATCCACCGCGACATCGGCGACGAAGGGCTCGCCGCCCGAACCATCGACGACCGTGCCGCCGCGAATCACCAGATCGTGCATATCCGCTCTCCCGTATTTGGTTTTGGGATGAAACCTATCACCAAATCCGGGATGTGCAAATAAGCGCGCGGCGCGCGCGGCGAAGCGCTATGATGGCGTGCCGAAGCCACAGGGAGTCGCCGCCATGATCCGCTCGCTTACCCTCGCCATCCTGCTCGCGACCGCGACCAGCCCGCTCGCCGCGCAACCGTCCGCCGCGCCCGATTATAGCAGCGCGATCGCCGATCCGGCGCGCCCCGCCGCCGATCGCGAGCGCGACGCCGCACGCAAGCCCGCCGAACTGCTCGCCTTCGCGGGCGTGAAACCCGGCCAGAAGGTCGGCGATTTCGTGATGGGCGGCGGCTATGTCACCTGCCTGCTTGCGGGTGCGGTCGGTCCGTCGGGCAAGGTCTATGCGTTCCAGCCCGCCGAGTTCATCGCGTTCAAGAAACAATATGGCGACGATCAGGCGGCGGTCGATGCCGCCTATGCCAATGTCGACGCCGTTGCCGGCTCCTTCGCCGCACCGCCCTTTCCCGAGCCGCTCGACACGATCATCACCGTGCAGAATTTCCACGACCTCTATCTGAAACCCTTCCCCGAAGGCACCGGCGACAAGGCGAGCGCGGCGCTGTTCGCGGCGCTGAAACCCGGCGGGACGCTGATCGTCGTCGACCACAGCGCCGCCGACGGCAGCGGGACGACGCTGAGCGACAGCCTGCACCGCATCGACAAGGCGGCGGCGGTCGCCGCGCTGACCAAGGCCGGCTTTACGCTGGATGCCGAGAGCGGCCTCTATGCGCGGCCCGAAGACCCGCGTACGGCCAATGTCTTCGACCCCTCCATCCGCGGCAAGACCGACCAGTTCGCGCTGCGTTTCCGCAAACCCGAGTGAGACCATGACCGACGACGATGACGAATATGTCTATGACGAGGCGAGCGGCGAGTGGCTGCCCGCCAGCGAAGCGCGCGCCCGCGCCGAAGCCGCGGCGGCGGGCCCCGAGGTCCGCGACGCGGTCGGCAATCTGCTGAGCGACGGCGATTCGGTGGTGCTGGTCAAGGATCTGGCGGTGAAGGGCGCGGGGCAGACGCTGAAGGTCGGCACCGTCATCAAGTCGATCCGCCTGACCGGCGACGCGCAGGAAATCGACTGCCGCCACGACGGGATCAAGGGCCTGGTGCTGCGCGCGGAGTTCGTGCGGAAGCGGTAGAACTCCGCCTGATCCATTCTTCGGTAATGCTTCAAATCTTCCCCAGCGTCTCCCGGCGCGGCCCGAGATAGCCGAACAGATAGGCCGCCACCTTGCGCATCTGAATCTCTTCCGCGCCCTCTGTGATGCGGTAGCGGCGATGGTGGCGATAGATGTGCTCGAACGGCTTGTGCCGCGAATAGCCGATCCCGCCATGGACCTGCATCGCGCGGTCGGCGGCCTCGCAGACGAGGCGGTTCGCCCAATAGTTGCACATGCTGACCTTGTCCGACAGCGTGCGCTCGATCTCCTTATGCTCCATATTGTCCATGTCCCACGCGGTCTTGCGGATCAGCAGGCGCAGCATCTCGGCCTGCGTCGCCAACTCGACGAGCGGGAACTGGATCGCCTGATTCTTCGCCAGCGCCTCGCCGAAGGGTTTGCGTTCGCGGGCATAGCGCACGCTTTCCTCGATGCAATAGACCGCGGCGCCGAGCGACGAGGCCGCCTGGCGGATGCGGTTCTGGTGGACGAAGCTCTGCGCGATGGCGAGACCGCCCCCCTCCGGCCCGAGCCGCGCGCTGTCGGGCACCCACACGTCCGTGAAGCTGACGCGCGGATGGTCGGTCGGCATGTTGAAGGTCCACAGATATTCCTCGATCACGAGGCCTGGGGACGGATTGGGAACGAGCAGGCAGGTGATGCCCTTCGCATCGCCGTCGGCGCCGCCGGTGCGACAGAAGGTCGCGCAGTGGGTCGCGACGTGCATGCCGGTCGTCCACATCTTCGCTCCGTCGATCCGCCAGCCATCGACGCCGTCGCGGGTCTCGCGCACTGCGCGCGTTTCCATATGCGTCGCGTCGCTGCCATGGTCGGGCTCGGTCAGGCCGAAGGCGGTGCGGCGCCGGCCCTCGAAGCCGCCGAGGATGAATTCCTGCTTCTGTTCGTCACTGGTGCCGAACTGTTCGAACATCGCAACGAAGGGGAAGTTGCCGACGATGCTGTGCTCGTTCTGTAGATCGTTATGGAGCCCCAGCCCCTTCGCCGCGAAATGTTCGCGGATCACCGCCATCCACAGGTTCGACCCGTCCTTGCCGCCATAGGCTTTGGGCGCCGAGAAACGCCAGTGTCCCGCCTTGTCGGCACGGCGCGTCGCCTCCTTCAGCAGCGCCTCCCACTCGTGACGCGGCAGACCCTGATTGTCCCAGTCGGTGCGGCTATGCTCGCGGCGATGGTCGAAGAAGCGGATATTGTCGTCCGCTGCCTCAAGCGGCTTGATCTCGGCCGCGATGAAGGCGTCGAGTTCGTCCAGATAGGCCTGCAGATCGGCCGGCACCGCAAAATCCATCGTCTCTCTCCTGTTCGAATCTCAGCCGCCCCATTGGTTCCGCGCGCGCGCGAGCGCGGCATATTTGGGGCTGTCGACGGCGCATTTGTCGAGCGCCGCGCGGCGCAGCCGCGCGAGCAGGCCGGGTTCGGCGAGGCTGGTCTCGCCGGCCAGCAGCGCCGCCGCGAGCGCCCGGTCCTCGGCGCGCACGCCCGCATCGAGGTCGCGCATCACGATGCCGAGCGCGTTCATCGCGACGACCGCCTCGAATTTGGCATGGCCCTCGGCCTTCGGCTTGATCGCGCTCTCGATCCAGTCGCGCACCGCCTGCACCATCTCGCGATTGGTCGGCTCGCCGACCGGCGCGGGTGCGGCGAGCGGCGACGGCGGGAGCGGGCGCGCGCGTTCGGCCTCGGGCGCTTCCGCCTCGAGCAGCCCGATCAGGTCGAGCTCCTGCTCGGCGGTGCGCCGCCCGACGACGACGCGCTCGACCGTCGTGTCGGCGCCGCTGCGCCATGCCTGCCCCATCTGCAGGCAGCCGAGCGCCCACCAGAGGGTACGATAGACGAGCCAGAAGCGGAAACGTGCCCGGTCGACCGGCGCCCCGCCCGCCGCCTCATAGGCCGCGAAATAGTCCTCGAAGCTGCCGACCCCGAACGCCGGCCGGTCGAGCCGGCCGAAGCGCCACACGGTCATGCAGCCGAAGGCCAGATCCTCATGCCCGTCGCCCAGATGCGCCAGTTCCCAGTCGAGCACCGCGGCCAGGCCGCCCACCTGTCCTTCGGCCATATCGACCATGATATTGCCCATGCGATAGTCGCCGTGGACGAGCACCGGATCAGCCGGGGCGGGCAGATGATCCTCGCACCATCGAATCGCGAGCGCGATCGCCGGCCGGTCGCCGCCATAGGAAAGAAAGCGTGCCTTGAGCTCGGCGAGCGCCGCGCCCGTGTCCATCACCGGAATGCCATCGGGAATCGCCGCCCGCGGCAGCGCGTGGATGCGCGCCAGTTCGCGCCCCAGATCGGCGAGCAGCGACGGCGGCGGCGCGGCCAATATCGTCGCCGGGCTGACCTCGGCGACGACGCGGCGCATGACATAGCCCGTGCCCATGCCGTCGCCGTCCGCTAGCACGCCCACCACCTCGGGCGCCTTTACCCCGCCGTTATGCGCCGCCCGGACCAGCGCCGCCTCGACCGGGTGCCCATAGGGCCGGTCCGCCATATAATCGGCCGACGGCGCGCGGCGCAGCACATAGGCGCCCCGTCCCTCCGGCCCCGTCCAGTCGAAGGCCCAGCTTTCCATATTGGCGCCGCCCGACAGGCGCGACAGGCCCGACAGCGCGCCGGGCCCGGCGATGCGGGTCATGAAGGCGGCAAGCGGTTCGGTAAGGTCAGGCATCGCACAACCTTGCTGCCAGTTTACGTAAACGGCAAGTAAGTAATTATCACGGCGTGGCGGCGGCCGAGCGCTTGCTTTGGCTGCGGCCCTCGATACGTTCCCCGTTCAGGGGAGGAATCATGCACCTTACAACATTTATTCTGGCTGTTGCCCTGTTGACCGCCGCCTTCGCGCACCCGGCCATGGCCGCAGATAGCTCGGCGATCTGGGAACCCGATGGCCCATGGCAGCTCGATCAACAGCCCGACCAGTGCAGCTTGCTGCGCCGCTTCGCGTCGGGCGATCAGCATCTTTCGCTTCAGTTTCAGCCGACCTTCTTTTCCACCAGCTATGATGTCATCCTCGCCGGTTCGGGCGTCGCCGCCGGCCTGAAGCCCGGCAAGGTCCGCTTTTCCCTGGAAGGCTCCGACAAAGAGCAGGTCGTCGATGGCCAGCCGGGAACCGCGACAGGATCATCCGCCCCGCTTCTGCGCTGGACCGTGTCGGACGACGGCGCTTTTCCGGACAGCGTCGGAGAAGACCAGATCGTACAGATCGCGATGCCCGACCAGTTCGCTGCCGCGCTGAATCTGCGCGGGGCAAAGAAGGCGCTGGCGGCAGTACGCGACTGCCAGGATCGCATCGCCGCGGCGCAGGACGTCGACGCCCCCGCCGTACGGCGTCAATCAAGCGCGCCGGTTCCTGCAAACCATCCCGGCTATTGGGTTACATTCCAAGACTACCCGCAGGAAGCGATGCGTGCCCACATGCAAGGAATCGCAAAATTCCGTCTCACCATAGACCGCAAGGGTCTAGTAGACACATGCCATATCACATCGACGTCCGGCTATACTCTGCTCGACGAGGAGACCTGCAAACTACTGAAGGCACGTGCCAGATTCAAGCCAGCGCTCGGTGCCGATAGACAGCCTTCAATCGGCTATTATTCCAACCGGATCTCATGGGCTATCCCCTAAGGACCCCGTTCGCATCGGCGTGATAAGTCGTTTCAAAAACCTTGCCGCATAGGAAAGGGTGCTCCCACGAGGCCGCCGGGACCGGCGATGCGGGCCATGACGTCACCTCGCGCGCTCGCGGCCCCGTTCGATGACCGCCCGCCGCCGCGCCTCGACCTCTTCGGCGCGCACCGTGGCGTTTGCGGCCTTCGACCGCTGCTGCTCGAGCGCCATCGCCTCGCCGAAAGGCAGTGCATAGCCGTCGTCGATCAACCGCTTGTAGCCGTGCACCATCGCCGGGTCGGCGCTGGCGATATCGCGCGCGAGCGCCTGCGCCCCCGGGAGCAGTTCGTCGGGCGCAACGACGCGATTGACAAGGCCCCAGTCGCGCGCCGCTTCCGCGCCCAGAAAGTTGCCGGTCAGCGACAATTCCTTCGCGCGGCCGAGCCCGACGATGCGCGACAGTTTCTGCGACAGGCCCCAGCCCGGCATGACGCCGACGCGCGCATGGGTGTCGGCGAAGCGCGCGTTCGTCGAGGCGATCAATATGTCGCAGGCGAGCGCGACCTCGAAGCCGCCGGTGATCGCGACACCGTTGATCGCACCGATCACCGGTTGCGGGCACAGTTCGATGGCCTTCACCGGATTCTCGTCGGCGCTTTCCGCATTGGCGGCGCCGAGATTGGACGTGTCGGCGCCGAGTTCCTTGAGGTCGAGCCCCGCGGTGAAGGCGCGTGTCCCCGCGCCTGTCAGCACGATGGCGCGGATACCGTCATCGGCGGCGAGCCCCCGCATCACCGCCGCCAGTTCGGCGCGCAGCGCCCGCGACAGCGCGTTCATCGCCTCCGGGCGGTTGAGCGTCACGGTGGCGACGCCATCTTCGCGGGTGACGAGAATCAGGGACATGTCTCTACTCCCAAAAAGAAAAGGGCGGCCGCAACGGACCGCCCCCTTGTTTCATGCCATTCCGGCCCGGATCAGATCTTGCCGGTCAGTTCGGGCACGGCGTTGAAGAGGTCGGCGACGAGGCCGAGGTCGGCGACCTGGAAGATCGGGGCGTCCTCGTCCTTGTTGATCGCGACGATCGTCTTCGAATCCTTCATGCCGGCGAGGTGCTGGATCGCGCCCGAGATACCGATCGCGAAATAGACGTCCGGCGCGACGATCTTGCCGGTCTGGCCGACCTGATAGTCGTTGGGGACATAGCCCGCGTCGACCGCGGCGCGCGACGCGCCGAGCGCGGCGCCGAGCTTGTCGGCGAGCGGGACGATGACTTCCTGATATTTTTCCGAGGAACCCAGCGCGCGACCGCCCGACACGATGATCTTGGCCGAGGTGAGCTCGGGACGCTCCGACTTGGCGATCTCGGATCCGACGAAGCTCGACAGGCCGGCATCGCCGCCAGCGCTGACGGCTTCAACCGTGCCCGAACCGCCGGTCGCGGCGGCCTTTTCGAAGGCGGTGCCGCGGACGGTGAGGACCAGCTTCGCATCTTCGCTCTCGACGGTCGCGATGGCGTTGCCGGCGTAGATCGGTCGGGTGAAGCTCCTGTCGCCCTCGACCGACAATATGTCCGAAATCTGCATCACGTCGAGCAACGCGGCGACGCGCGGCGCGATATTCTTGCCCGTCGTGGTGGCGGGCACGACGAAGGCGTCGTGGCTCGCCATCAGTTCGGCGACGAGCGGCGCGATATTCTCCGGCAGGTTGTGCGCGAAGGCGGCGTTGTCAGCGACATGCACCTTGCCGACGCCGGCGATCTCCGACGCGACCTTGGCGACGCCGTCGACGCCCTCGCCCGCGACGAGGAGGTGGACTTCGCCGAGCTTCGACGCCGCGGTCACCGCGGCGAGCGTGGCGTCCTTGACCGACGAACCGTCATGTTCGACCCAAACAAGCGTTTTCATATCTAAACTTCCCTCTAATCCGTTCGGGCTGACCCCGGACCCGATCCGGGGCCTGCCCTTTCTTTCGATGGTCCCGAAAAAGAACAGCCCTTCGACAAGCTCAGGGCGAACGGGGGTGGAGTGTCTTAGCTGTGGACGCCCATGGCCTTCAGCTTGGCGACCAGTTCATCGACGTCGGCGACCTTGATGCCGGCCTGGCGAACCGGCGGCTCGCTGACCTTGAGCACCTTGACGCGCGGGGCGATGTCGACGCCATAGTCGGCGGGCGCCTTGGTATCGAGCGGCTTGGACTTCGCCTTCATGATGTTGGGCAGCGACGCATAACGCGGCTCGTTGAGGCGAAGATCGGTGGTGACGATCGCGGGGAGCTTCAGCTTCACCGTTTCGAGACCGCCGTCGACTTCGCGGGTCACGCTGACGCTATCGCCTTCGACATTGACCGCGCTGGCGAAGGTGCCCTGCGCCCAGCCGGTGAGCGCGGCGAGCATCTGGCCGGTCTGGTTGTTGTCGTCGTCGATGGCCTGCTTGCCGAGGATCACCAGACCCGGCTGTTCGGCGTCGGCGATGGCCTTGAGGATCTTCGCGACGCCCAGCGGCTCGACCGCATCGTCGCTCTGCACCAGGATCGCGCGGTCGGCGCCCATCGCGAGCGCGGTGCGCAGCGTTTCCTGCGCCTTCGCCGGGCCGACGCTGATCGCGACGATCTCGGTCGCGACGCCCTTTTCCTTCAGGCGGATCGCTTCTTCGACCGCGATCTCGTCGAACGGATTCATCGACATCTTCACGTTGGCGAGATCGACGCCCGTGCCGTCGGCCTTGACCCGCGGCTTCACGTTGTAATCGAGCACCCGCTTCACGGGGACGAGGATTTTCATGGCTCTTAAAGCTCCTCTCAAAAATTGTGCACCGCGCCATAATTGGCGTTTACGTAAACGTCAACCTGCAGTCCGACTTCCTCTCCCCTTGGGGGGAGAGGATAGAGGACTTGGTCCACCAGGACCTAGTCGGACTTGGCGAAGGTCCGGACGTTGCCGCCCTCACCGCTGCGACCAGGCAGCAAGCTGCCAAGTCTCGCTGCCTCTCCCCCAAGCGGAGAGGCAATGCTTCATCACGCCGCCTTCGCGACCTCGGCGACGATCTTCTTTGCCGCGTCGCCCAGATCGTTGGCCGCAACGATCGGCAGGCCCGAGCCCGCGAGGATGTCCTTGCCCTGCTGGACGTTCGTGCCCTCGAGACGGACGACGAGCGGAACCGAGAGGTTCACTTCCTTCGCCGCGGCGACGATGCCCTCGGCGATGATGTCGCACTTCATGATGCCGCCGAAGATGTTGACGAGGATGCCTTCGACCGCGGGGTCCTTCAAAATGATCTTGAACGCCGCCGTCACCTTTTCCTTGCTCGCGCCGCCGCCGACGTCGAGGAAGTTCGCCGGGAAGGCGCCGTTCAGCTTGATGATGTCCATCGTCGCCATCGCCAGACCCGCACCATTGACCATGCAGCCGATGTTGCCGTCGAGCTTGATGTAGGCGAGGTCATATTCCGACGCCTCGACCTCGGCCGGGTCTTCCTCGGTCAGGTCGCGGAGGTCAGCGATATCCTTGTGGCGGAACATCGCATTGCCGTCGAAGCCCAGCTTGGCGTCGAGGACGAGCAGTTCGTCGCCGTTCGCGCCTTCGCAGACCGCGAGCGGGTTGATCTCGATCTGCTCGGCGTCGGTCGCGAGGAAGGCGTTGTAGAGACCGGCAAGGACCTTCGCGGCCTGCTTGGCGAGGTCGCCTTCGAGTTCGAGCGCGGCGGCGACGCTGCGGCCGTGGTGCGGCATCAGGCCGGTCGCGGGGTCGATGACGATGGTGTGGATCTTGTCGGGCGTGTTGTACGCAACGGTTTCGATGTCCATCCCGCCCTCGGTCGAGGCGACCACCGCGATGCGACTGGTGGCACGGTCGACGAGCAGCGCGAGATAATATTCCTTTTTGATGTCGGCGCCGTCGGTGATGTAGAGGCGATTGACCTGCTTTCCGGCCTCGCCGGTCTGGATCGTCACCAGCGTGTTGCCGAGCATTTCGCGGGCGTGGCTTTCGACTTCCTCGAGCGTCTTGGCGAGGCGGACGCCGCCCTTCGCGTCGGGACCGAGTTCCTTGAACTTGCCCTTGCCGCGGCCGCCGGCATGGATTTGCGACTTCACGACATAGAGCGGCCCGGGAAGCTGCTTTGCGGCTGCAACAGCCTCTTCGACGCTCATCGCGGCAATGCCCCGGGGGACGGCAACGCCAAATTTCGCGAGCAGTTCTTTCGCCTGATATTCGTGGATGTTCATGAGCTCAGCCGGGCCTTTCGACTCTGGAAACGGGAGATATGCGACGCCGCCTAAGCACAAAGGCGCGCGGATTGCCACCCCCCGAGACGCGGGGATTCGCATGGATCGGGCATAGAAAAACTTCGGCTCAGCGCAGCGCGCAGACCGCGGCCGAACTCGTCGTGACCCCCAATATCTCCGGATCCCCCAGCGCGCGCACCTTGTGCAGGAACTGGTCGGGCGTCAGGTCGGCGACCCGCCGCCCCCTCAGGCTTTCGAGCGAGGACAGGCGCCGCAATTGCAGCAGCGACAGCCGGTCGACCATGCGGTCCGCCATGCAGGTCGCCATCGCGTTCGACAGCCCGGCATTGGCGAGCCCGGTGCGCAGCCGCGTCTCCGGCGTCGCGCAGCCGGCAAGCGCGAGCGCCAGCAGCGCCAGCGGGAGCCAGTGCCGCGGCGCGCGCATCTCAGCGGCCATGAAATTCGGCCACGGCACCCGACACCGCCTGCATCAGCGCCATGCGCTGCACGATCGGCGAGGTGGTGGTCCCCAGCATCACGACGATCGCATAGCGCGTGCCGTCGGGCGCCGTCGCGATGCCGATGTCGTTGTAGCCGGCGGTCATGCCCTTGTAATCCTGTCCGGTGCCGGTCTTGTGCAGGAACGTCCAGCCCGTGGGCAGCCCGGCCTTGAGGCGCCGCGGGCCGCTGTGCGTGCGGCTCATCACGCCCAGGATATATTGGGTCGAGTCGGCCGACAAAAGCTGACCGCGGGCGAGGCGGGTCAGCGCGCGGCCGATCGCCGCCGGACTCGCACCATCGGGCGGGTCGGCCAGATAGGCGTCCATCGCCGCCTTGCGCGTCGCGTCGGGCAGCGCCGCCCGCGCCTGTTGAAAGGCACGTCCGACCGAATAGCTCTGCTGCCACTTGAGCCCCGCCGTGCCGCTCTGCAACAGCCGCTCGCCGGGGCCGAAGCGAATCTTGCCGAGGTCGTGCTTCGCAAGGAAACGGCGCACCGCCTCCGGCCCGCCGACGGTGCGCAGCAGGCTGTCGTTCGCGCTATTGTCGCTGTGCGTGATCGCGGTTTCGATCAGGTCGCGGACGGTCATCGTCACCGAGCCTTCGGAGCGCACGCGCGCGGCGAGCGGCTGGTGGAACAAGGTCAGGTCCTCGGGACCGATCCGTACCTTCTGGTCGAACGACAGTTCGCCGCGGTCGATCGCATCGAGCACGGTCAGCGCCACCCACAGCTTCGACACGCTCTGTTGCGGGAATAATTCTTCGCCGCGCTGCGACAATTCCCATTCGCCGTCGATGCGGCGCACCGCGATGCCGGTCTTGCCGGGGAAGCTGCGCCAGAGCTGCGTGATCCGCGCCTCGAGCCCGGCGGGCGGGCGGCGGAAGCCGGGGTCGATCACGCCGGGCGGCGCCGGCGCAGGCTGCGGCGCGGGCGCGGGTTCGCCGATCGGCACCGTCACCGATCCGTTCGGCCCGCGCACCGGACCGCGTTCCCGCGGCGTCGGGATCATGGCGCTGCCGACGCATCCTGTCAGAACGACCGAGCTCATCGCCACCGCGAGCAGTCGTCTGCCGGTTATTTCAATTCTCATCCAAACCCCGAATATTGCGACCCGCACTCTCCCCGGCCGTATCGGCCGGGGTTCGTCGTCCCGCAGCGCCCGCAAGCGAACCAGCGATTTGCGACGAACGATTCTTCCCGCACGACAAGCAGCGGAACCCCATGGTATCAAGGGGCGGGGTCGGCACGAACCCGCTGCGGAAACAGTTTCCGCAGCACCGCGAGCTTCGGCGCGTCCCAGCGGACGATATAGGCGTTCGCGGGGTGCCGCCGCATGAAATCCTGATGATAGGCCTCGGCGCGATAGAAGGCCTTGTAGGGCTCGATCTTCGCGGCGATCGGCTTTGCGAAATAACGCCCCTTGCCGATCTGCGCGAGATAGGCGGCCGCGACGCGGCGCTGCACCGCGTCGAGCGGCACGATCGCGGCACGATATTGCGATCCGACGTCGGGGCCCTGCCGGTTCTTCAGCGTCGGATCGGCGACGACCGAAAAGAGGATGCGCAGCAGCGTACCATAGCTGACGACGCGCGGATCATAGGTGATGCGCACCGATTCGGCGTGGCCGGTGGTGCCGCTGCCCGTCTTGTCGTAGCGCGCGGTCGCCTTGCTGCCGCCATGATAGCCGGCCTCGACCGCGATCACGCCCTTGACGTGGGAAAAGACGCCCTCGACGCCCCAGAAGCAGCCGCCGGCGACGATCGCGGTGGCGCGGCTCGCCCTGATCGCGGGATCGACGGCGGCGGCGGGCAGCTTGACGACGCTCTCTGCCTGGACCGGCGCGCACTGCGCCAGCAGCGCGGCCGCGAGCGCCGCGGCCAGCGGGCGCCGCAGCGTCACGGCAGCGGCGGCACCGCCGGCGCGCCCAGGACGACGATCAGCGTGCCGATCGCAAAGCCGGCGAGCATCGAATAAAGCCAGTCGGAACGGAGCATGGCGAGCATGGGAGCCTCTTTCTCTTTTTCATTCTGTCGTGCCGTCGCCATGGCGCCCCCCGGACCATCGCGCAGTGACCGCGCTCACCCTTGCACCGGCAGAGCTTACCATCCGGTGAACCACATGGTGAACCGAGGTTAAGAAAAGCCTCAGACCAGCGCGGCGCACGCCTGCTGGATGCGCACGCACGCGTCCTTGAGCACCGCTTCCGACGTCGCATAGGAAACGCGGAAGGCCGGCGACAGGCCGAACGCCCCGCCGTGGACCGCCGCGACGCGCGCCGCGTCGAGGAAATAGTCGATCAGCATCTCGTCATTCTCGATTGTCTGGCCCGAGGGCGTCTTCTTGCCGATGCAGCCGCTGGCGTCGGGATAGACATAGAAGGCACCGTCGGGGACGGGGCACGACAGGCCGGGCGCGTCGTTGAGCATCGCGACGACCATGTCGCGACGCTTGCGGAACGCTGCGTTGCGTTCCTCCAGGAATTGCTGCGGCCCGCCCAGCGCCGCGACGGCCGCCGCCTGCGCGACCGAGCAGGGGTTCGACGTCGACTGCGACTGAAGCTTGCCCATCGCCTTGATGATCCACGCCGGGCCGCCGGCATAGCCGATGCGCCAGCCGGTCATCGCATAGGCCTTGGAACAGCCGTTCACGGTCAGGATGCGGTCGGCAAGGTCGGGGCAGCGCTGCGCCAGCGTCGAGAAGGCGAAATCGGCGTACCAGACATGTTCGTACATGTCGTCGGTCATCACCATGACATGCGGGTGGCGGCGTATCACCTCGCCCAGCGCGTCGAGTTCCTCGGGCGAATAGGCCGCGCCCGACGGGTTCGACGGCGAATTGAACAACACCCAGCGCGTCTTTTTCGTGATCGCCTGGTCGAGCTGCGCCGGCGTGATCTTGTAGTTCTGTGCCGCCGACGCCTCGACGATCACCGGCGTGCCGCCCGCAAAGGCGACGATGTCGGGATAGCTGACCCAATAGGGCGCGGGGATGATGACCTCGTCGCCCGCATCGACCGTCGCGACGAGCGCGTTGAACAGCGTGTGCTTGCCGCCGACGTTGACGCTGATCTGGTCGAGCCCGTAGTCGAGGCCGTTGTCGCGGCGGAACTTGCCGCGGATCGCTTCCTTGAGCGCGATGGTGCCGTCGACCAGCGTATATTTGGTCTGGCCGGCGCGGATCGCCTCGATCGCCGCTTCCTTGACGAAATCGGGGGTATCGAAATCGGGCTCGCCCGCGCTGAGGCCGATGACGTCGACCCCCTCGGCCTTCAGCGCCGTGACGCGCGCGGTCATCGCGAGCGTCGCCGACGGCTGGATGCGGTTGAGGGCGGCGGAGAGATGCGGCTTCAGCGACATGGAAGAGGCTTTCCGGGGCTGCGGATGGACAGGAAATTGCGCGCGCCGCGCCTATCGCGTCCGCGCGCCATTCGCAAGGCGCGCGACGGATAAATTAGCTATGCAGGTCGATGACAGCAATTTGTAGTAACAAAATTCTTGACCGTAGCGTCCATTGTTACTATAAAAATGCGTGATAATAGTTTGGGACGAACCGAAGCGCGCGGCGAATCTTGCCAAGCACGGCATCGACTTTGCCGATATCGGTATCGACTTTTTTCTGTCGGCCCTTGTCCGGCCTGCAAAGATGGGACGGTATGCGGCGTTCGGCAAACTGAACGGCACGATTGTGGTCATCTTCGCAATGCTCGGAACCGAAGGAATTTCGATCATATCCGCCCGCCCCGCGAATTTGAAAGAAAGGAGATTCATGCCATGACCGAAGGAAAATTCAGTCAGGCGGATGCGGACGCAGTGTCCGACAATCCGGAATGGACCGCCGAAGACTTCGCCAAGGCGGTTCCGTTCGACAAGGCGTTTCCCGACTTGGCGGCGAAAATGCGCGCGACCCGTGGAAAGCAGAAGGCGCCGACCAAGGTCAGTACGACGCTGCGCCTCGACCGTGACGTATTGGAGCGATTCAAGGCCAGCGGACCGGGGTGGCAGTCGCGCATGAACAAGGCACTGCGCGCTGCTGCCGGAATTTGATCCGCCTGTCCGGCGCCATCCATAGCTTCGGCTATGAGGAACCCGTTTCCGCACCGTCCGCGAGCCGCGCGGGCACCAGGCCGCGCAGCGAATTGCCAATGAAGAAGCCGCCCGCGAGGTCGGCGACGCGCAGGTGCGATTCAACCGCGCGGGACCGGTCGATCAGTTCGGCGCGCAGTACGCCGGGAAGCAGGCCGAGCGACAGCGGCGGGGTGAGCAGCACGCCATCGCGCTCGACGAAGATCGTGCTCCAGCTTCCTTCGGTGACGAAGCCGGGCTCGTCGACGAACACCACTTCGACCGCGCCGCTTTCGGCGCGCGCCGTGTCATAGGGCGCGCGCAGGCTGGTCTTGTGGACGAGGCGGAAATCGCCGGCGGCGAGCGGCGCCGGGCGCACCGCGACCGTAACCGGCAGTTCGGCGAGGCGGGGCAGCGGCGACACCTCTATCGCCAGCGCGCCCGACCGCGCGAGCCGCATCCGCACCCGCGCCGCATGGCGCAGGCGAAAGGTCGCCGACTGCAGGCTGTTGCGCGCGCCGTGCCGGTCGAAGGCGAAACCGAGCGCCTCAGCGCTCGCCTTCATCCGCGCGAGATGCCCCTCGAGGCGCTGAACCCCCTCGACCGGATCGAAGGGCATCGTTTCGATGAGGTCGAAGCTTTCCCCCGCTGCGCCCACAAATTCCCCCTTGGCCAGACATTCGCGCCATTCCTCGGCCGGCTGGCTGTCGGCGACGATCCCGGAACCGAGCCCCAGCGTGGCGCAAGCGGGCCTACCCTGCAAGTCCCTGTCCTGCAACGCATTGTGCGGAAAGACCAGCGTCCGGATCGCGACGTTGAACGCCGCGTCGCCGCCCGGTTCGATGAAACCGATCGACCCGGTATAGAGCCCGCGCGGCTCCGCCTCCAGCTCGGCGATGACCTCCATCGCGCGCACCTTTGGGGCGCCGGTGATCGACCCGCAGGGAAAGGCGGCGCGCAGCACGTCGACCGCGCCGCGCCCTTCGGGCAGCCGCGCGGCGACGTCGGAGACGAGCTGGTGGATGGTCGGGAAACTTTCGACCCGGAACAGCTCGGGCACCGCGACCGACCCGGGCGCCGCGACGCGCGACAGGTCGTTGCGGATCAGGTCGACGATCATCAGATTCTCGGCGCGCTGCTTGGGATCGGTCGCCAGTTCGCGCGCCGCCGCGGCATCGGCCTCGGCATCGCGAAGGCGCGCCGCGGTGCCCTTCATCGGGCGCGCCACCACCTGCCCGCCGCGCAGCGCGAAGAAGAGTTCGGGCGACAGCGAGGCGATCGCCTGCCGCCCGGTCCACAGGAAGCCGCCATAGCCCGCCCGCGCCGTGCGCCGCAGCCGTGCATAGGCGGCGAGCGGATCGCCGAGCACCGGTACATCGGCGCGAAAGGTCAGGTTCGCCTGATAGATGTCGCCGGCGCGGATATAGGCCAGCACCGCCTCGCACGCCGCCAGATAGTCGGCGCGCGCAAGGCGGGGTGCGGGCGGGCCGATCCACGCGCCCGCGGAGTCGGGCAGCCGATCGGGCACCGCGTCGGCGTCGATCCGCTCCACCCGCTCGAACAGGCTAAACCAGCCGAGCGGCGGCGCTTCGCCATCCGCCTCGACCGCACCGCGCCACGCGGGCGCCAGCCCCTTACCGGCCTCATAGGCGAGATAGCCCGCGGCGAAGAGGCCGCGCGCCTGTGCCGCCTCCAACGCGTCGAGCAGCGCCGGAACCTCGCGCGCGTTTCGGGCCACCAGCGTCTCGACCGGATCGCGGAACAGCCGCGCCGGCACCGCCCCCTCCGCGCGCGCATCATCGAGCAGGACGAAGGGCGGGCTGTCTGGCTCCGGGATGGGGATGGCGCTGTTCATGTCCTGCCCCGCCGCCCTAGCCTTGCCGTGGGGGATCGGCAACCGGCGCCGATTGCGATATCGGCTTACTTACCATAGTGTAAAAAAGCATTCCGCCCGCAAAGGACCCGTCCGCACCGATGAACAGCCCCTTTTCCTGGTCGACCGACTATCGCCACCCGACGCCATGGGACCAGGACTTTCCGCCGCTCTCGCTTCCCGACATGCTGGCGGCGAGCGTCGCGCGAAAGGGGGATGCGCCGATGCTCGATTTCATGGGGCGGCATTTCAGCTATCGCGAGGTCGCCGACGGCGTCGCGCGCGTCGCACGCGGGCTGCAGCAGCGCGGCATCGGCAAGGGCAGCCGCGTCGGCCTGTTCCTGCCCAATGTCCCGCATTATGTCGCCGCCTATTATGGCGCGCTCGCCGCAGGGGCGACGGTGGTCAATTTCTCGCCGCTCTACACGGTGGCCGAGCTCGAGGCGCAGGTCGAGGATTCGGGCACCGACCTGCTCTTCACGATCAGCGCCGCGGCGCTGTTGCCGACCGCGCTCGCGGTGCTCGACGGGTCGAGCCTCCGGCAGCTCGTCGTCGGGTCGGTCGCGGGCGGGCTTCCCGCCGCCAAGTCGGTGCTCTATCGCCTGTTCAAGCGGCGCGAGGTCGCGGCACTGCCCGACGATCCGCGCGTCATCCGCTTCTCCGCGCTCACCGACAATGACGGCCGGCCCGATCCGATCGCGATCGATGCGGAAAAGGATATCGCGCTGATCCAATATACCGGCGGCACCACCGGCACGCCGAAGGGCGCGAAACTCAGCCACCAGAATCTGACCGCCAATGCGCGGCAGGTGAACGTCATCGACCCCGATCACGGCGCGGACGACCGCATCCTGGGCGTGCTGCCCTTCTTCCATGTCTTCGCCAACACCTGCGTCCTCAACCGCACCGTTCTCAACGGCGGGATGATCGCGATGCTGCCGCGCTTCGACGCCAAGCAGGCGCTCGATGCGATCACGCGGACAAAGGCGACCGCGCTGCCCGGCGTGCCGACCATGTATCAGGCGCTGCTCGACCACCCCGACCTCGCGAAGACCGATTTTTCGAGCTTGCGCGTCTGCATCTCGGGCGGCGCGCCGATGCCTGCCGAATTGCGCGAGAAATTCATCGCCGCAACCGGCGCCTCACTGGTCGAGGGCTATGGCCTGACCGAAAGCTCGGGCGTCGTCGCGACCAATCCCTATGACGGGCCGGTCAAGGCGGGGACGATCGGCCAGCCGATCCCCGCGACCCATATTCGCCTGCTCGACAAGGAAGATCCGGACAAGGACGCGCCCGCCGGCGAGCCGGGCGAGCTGGCGGTCAAGGGGCCGCAGATCATGCAGGGGTACTGGAACCGGCCCGAAGCGGATAGCGACAGCTTCACCGCCGACGGCTGGCTGCGCACCGGCGACGTCGCGGCGATCGACGCCGAGGGCTATATCCGCATCGTCGACCGGCTGAAGGACATGATCGCGGTTGGCGGCTTCAAGGTCTATCCCAGCGTGATCGAGGCGCATCTGCACCAGCATCCCGCGGTCAAGGAAGCGATCGTGCTCGGCGTCCCCGACGCCTATCGCGGCGAGAGCCCGAAGGCGTTCGTCACGCTGGAGGACGGCTATGAGATATCGGGCGAGGCACTCGCCGCGTGGCTCAACCCGCAGCTCGGCAAGCATGAGCGGGTGAGCGCGATCGAGGTGCGCGCCGCGCTGCCCAAGACGATGATCGGCAAGCTCGACAGGAAAGCGCTACGCGCCGAAGCGGTGGGGTGACGGGCCGCCCCCCGGCTTTCGCCGGGGATCACCATCGTCCTGGTCTCAAGGGGATAAACACCGGCTCGACCCGGGGTCCGCTCGGCAATGCGGGACATATCAATCCAAACCGGACAGACCCTAATCCCGCCAGCTTCGCGCGGTCATCGCAACCGTCACCGGCGCGGACAGCGTCTCCGCATCGTCGCCGATCGCGAAACGATAATCCCCCTTCGCGATCGTCCAGCCGTCGCCGTTCCACGTCGCGAGCAGGCGCGGATCGATGGTCATTTCGACTGTCTGCTCGGCGCCCGGCGCCAGTTCGACGCGCCGGAAGCCGACCAGCCGCTGCATCGGCTGCCCGTCGCGCGACACGAGATAGAGCTGCGCCACCGTCGCGCCGGCCCGGTCGCCGCTGTTGCGGACGGTCAGGGTCGCGGTCGCGCCGTCGGTCCTGAGCCCGCTCGAAGCGAAGCGCGTATAGGAAAGCCCGTGGCCGAAGGGGAAGAGCGCCTTGGTCCCGGTCCGCGCGTTCCAGCGATAGCCCACGTCCGATCCCTCGTTCATCCGCACCGTGACACGGGTGTGCTCGGGCGTGCCATAGCTGGGGATAGTGGGGCGCGGCAGCGTGTCGGTCGCCGCGGGAAAGCTGATCGGCAGACGCCCCGACGGATTGACCTTGCCGGTCAGCACGTCGGCGATGGCGGCCGCCCCCTCCTGCCCCGGATACCAGGCGGCGACAACCGCCTTCACCTTGTCCAGCCAGGGCATGGCGACGGGATTGCCGGTTTCGAGCACGACGATGGTGTTGGGGTTGGCCGCGGCCACCGCCGCGACGATCGCGTCCTGCCCGCCGGGAAGCGACAGGTCGGGCGAATCGAAGCCCTCCGCCTCATATTTGCTGACGAAGACGATCGCGACGTCGGACCGCGCGGCGAGCGCGGCCGCATCCTGCGGATAGAGGCCGGGGTCGAAGCCGACCTTCGCCCCCGGCAGCCCCTCCTTCAGCGCGGCCAGCGGCGCGCCCGCGAACCAGCGTTCGACCCGCCAGGCGCCGATCGAGCCTTCGCCGCCGCCGACCGGGATCGAGGCCGCCCAGCCGGCGGGCGGCAGCCCCTGCGACGATCCGCCGCCCGACAGGACGCCGACATGGGCGTTGCGGCCGATCACCGCGACCGAACCGACGCTGGCGGCGAGCGGCAGGGCATCGCCGTCGTTTTTAAGGAGCACGATGCCCTGTTCGGCGATCTGCCGCGCGATCCGCGCGTGCGCGGCCATGTCGACCGCGGGCGCCGGCGGTGCATCGACCAGCCCGTTCGCCTTCATCGAGCGCAGGATGCGGCGCACCATGTCGGACAGGCGCGCCCGCGTCAGGCTGCCGTCGGCGAGCTTGGCCTTCAGCGGCGCGTCGAACCAGACCTGCTTGTCGAGCTGTTCGCCCGACTGCTGGTCGAGCCCACGCAGCGCGAAATCGGGGCCGGACACCGCGCCCCAGTCGGACATCACCCAGCCCTTGTAGCCCCAGTCCTGCTTGAGCACCTTGTTCAGCAGATGGTCGTTGCCGCAGGCCTTTTGCCCGTTGACCAGATTATAGGCGCACATGACCGACCCCGGCCGGCCGCGCTCGATCGCGATCTGAAAGGCGAGCAGGTCGCTTTCGCGGTGCGCGGCCTCGTCGATCTCGGCATTCCAGGTGTGGCGGTTGGTCTCGTTCGAATTGAGCGAGAAATGCTTGACCGTCGACACGACGCCCGCCGACTGCGCGCCGCGCACTGCTTCGGCGCCCATGATCCCCGAAAGCAGCGGATCTTCCGAAATATATTCGAAGTTGCGCCCGCCCCGCGGGTCGCGGACCAGGTTGATGCCGCCGCCCAGCAGCACGTTGAACCCCTTGGCACGCGCCTCGCTCGCCACCGCCCGCGCGCCCGCGAAGGCGAGGTCGGGGTTGAAGCTCGCGCCGATCGCGAGACCGGCAGGCAGGGCGGTCGCCGTATCCCCCTTGCGGATGCCGAAGGGGTTGGTGACCCCCAGGCTGGCATCGGTTTCGCGCAGCGACGGGATGCCGAGGCGCGCGATACCCGCGACATAGCCGGCGCCCGGCACCACGTCGTCGGGCCATTTCGCCTGCAATTCGGGATCGGCATAGGGTCCGATCGGAATCGGCATGAAGCCGTGGAGCAGGGTGAAGCGCTCGTCGTCGGTCATCCGGGCTTCGGTCGCCGCCGCCCAGGCATCGGCCGCCGCCTCGGCGCCGCTCGCAGCAGCGGCGGCAGCCGGTTCCTGCGCCGATGCCGTCACCGCCATGCTCCCCAACAGGACCGCCAGCGCCGTGGTCGCATATAGGCCTCGCTTCATTTTGCTATCCCCCTTGTGCATCGCGTCGACCAGTTTCGCTACCCGCCGGAACGGCGGTCGAAGAGGTCGGACAGGCGGCAGGTCAGCACGCCCGGTTGCGCCAGTTCGCCGGTGCCGTAGCGCGCCCATTGGTCGGCCCACAGCGCCTTCATCTCGGCGACCTTGGCCGGATAGCGGCCGGAAAGATCGGTGCTTTCCGAAAAATCGAGATCGAGGTCGAACAGCTCCCAGCGATCCTCAGCATAGGGCCGGTCGCAGTCGTGGATCGCGACCGCGCGCCAGCGGCCGCTGGTGATCGCGCGGTTTCCGCGCAGCTCGAAATATTGCACCTGGCGGCCGGGCGCCTTGCGGCTGGCCACGCTGGGCAGGAACGAGCGGCCCGCGACCGGAATCTGGGTCACGCCGTCGACGACGGGATCAAAGCGCGCGCCGGCGGCGTCCAGCAGCGTCGGGGCGATGTCGATGACGTCGACGAACTGCCGCCGGATCGCGCCGGGATCGTCGACATGGCGCGGCCAGTGAAAGATCATCGGCGTGCGCGTCCCGCCCGAATAGGGCCACAGCTTGTAGCGCCGCAGCGGCGTGTCGCCGACCATCGCCCACGGGCGCGGATATTCGGCCTGGGTCATCGCCGTCCCAAGCTCGTCAATGCGCGCGCGCTGTTCGGCCGGCGAAAGGCTGTTCTGGCGATAGAGGCCGTCGAAAAAGCCCTGCTGGCCCGCCTCGGACGCGGCGCCATTGTCGGACAGCAGGATGACGATGCTGTTATCGAGCAGCCCCTGGTCGCGCAGCCGATCGAGAACGCGGCCGATCTGCCGGTCGCAATGCTCGATGAAGCCGGCATAGACCGCCATATAGCGCGCGAAGACCGCCTTTTCGTCGTCGGACAGATCGTCCCACGCCCGGTCGCGCGGCGCGCGCGGCGGCAGCCGGGTGCTGGCGGGAATCAGCCCCATCCGCTTCATGCGGACGAAGCGCTCCTCGCGGATCGCATCCCACCCCTTTTCGTAGATCGCATCATAAGGCGCCGAATATTCGCGCGGCACCTGGATCGGCGAATGGGCGGTGCCGAAGGCGAGGTTCAGGAAAAAGGGCTGATCGCCCTTCTCCGCGACATGCGCATCGATCAGGCCGATCGCCTTGTCGGCCAGATCGACCGACAGGTGATAATCCTGGGGGAAATCCCGATGGACATAGGCATTATTCTCGACCAGTTCCGGCCGATACTGATCGGTCCAGCCGCGCGGGAAGCCATAAAAATAGTCGAAGCCGCGTTGCAGCGGCCAATTGTCGCGGCCCGCCTCCTCGCCCAGTTCGTCCATCGGGATCATGTGCCATTTCCCGACTGCCCAGGTGGCATAGCCGCGGCGCTGCAACGCCTGCGCCATCGTCTGGGCATTGTCCGGCATCCGGAACAGCCGCGCCATCTGCGGATCGCCCGGCATCACCGCCGCGACGTCGGGCACGTCGGGCATGTTGACCGTGTGGCAGTTGCGCCCGGTCAGCATCGACGCGCGGGTCGAGGCGCAGACCGCCTTGGTATCGAAATGGACGTAGCGCAGCCCGTCCGTCGCCAGCCTGTCGATCGCCGGGGTACGGATTTCGGCGCCGAAGCAGCCGATGTCCGAATAGCCGACATCGTCGAGCACGATGGTGACGATATTGGGCCGCGGCCCGGTGCCCCAGGCCGCGCGCGCCGACGCCGCGCGGCACAGCGTCGTCGTGGCGAGCAGGGTGCCGACGAAACGGCGACGCGAGAATTGCATGGCCCGGCTACTCCCTTTCCGCGGTTCAGAAGCGAACCGTCCCCTCGACCCCGAAGGTGCGGAAGGCGTCGGGCGTCAGCAACTGCGTATAGCCGGCCCCCGCCGCCGAGGTGTCGAGCAGGCCGGCGCCGATGAAGCTCGCGAAATGCCTGTTCGTCAGATTCTTGCCGAACAGCGACAGGCGATAGCGGCCGTCCTGCGTTTCCAGCGAAACCCGGCCGTTGAGCAGACCATAGCCCGGCTGGGCGGTATTCGGATCGCGATAGCCGAACAGCGTCTTCGAGCGCCAGGTGAAGGACAGATTGGCGCTGCCGCGCAGGTCGTTGCCGATGTCGGCGCCATAGTTGGCGTTCAGCGTCCACGCCCATTTCGGCGCGTTGGTCAGCGCTTCGCCGGTCACGTCCTGCCGGCCGCCGACGCAGCCCTGCGCCGCACTCTGGCCGGCATAGCAGCTCACGATCAGCCCGCGCACCTCGGTATCGGTAAAGGCGAGGTTGCCGGTCAGGCTCAGTCCGTCGGCCGGGCGCAGGATCGCCTCGACCTCGGCACCCTGGGTGATCAGCTTGCCGGCGTTGGTGAGCTGGAACGAGGTCAGGATCGCGCTGTAGGTCTGCGCTTGGAAATCGGTGAAGGTTTCATAGAAGCCCGTCACGTTCAGCGTCAGCATCCGGTCGAACAGCGTCGTGCGGATGCCGGCTTCCCAGTTGCGCGCGATCTCGGGCTTCAGCACCGCCAGCCCGGCATCGACCGTCACCGCCGTCAGATTGTTGAGCAGGTTGAGCGCCGGCCCCTTGTAGCCGCGCGTATAGGTGAAATAGGCCATGACGTCGGGCGTCGCCTGATATTGCACACCCAGTTTATAGCTGAGGTCGGTGTCGGTCGCCTTCAGCGTCGGCGCGACATAGGCCGGGCCGCCGAGGCTGGGCATCGCCGCGACCGCGCCCGGCAGAATCGTCCGGTCGAAATGCGCGACGGCCTGCTCCGACGTGAAGCGGAACCCGCCGATCAACGACAGGCTGTCGGTCAGATGCCCCGTCACCTGCCCGAAGGCGGCGACATTCTTTGTCGTGATGTCGCGGTCGACCTGATTGCCGAGATACAGGTCGCCGGGCAGGTTCACGACCAGCTTGCCCTTCACCTGCGTTCGGCTGACCACGTCCTGCCAGAAATAATAGAGGCCGGCGACATATTCGATCGGCTCGCCGGCAGGCGAGGTCAGGCGCAGTTCCTGGGTGAACTGGCGCTGCTTCTGGCGGGCATTGTTCAGGCTGATGACCGGCAGCGGAACCCCGTCGGGGTCGTTGTTGTCGAACACCTGGAATTCGCGATAGGCGGTGATCGAGGTGATCGTCTGGCCGCCGAGTTCGGTGTTGACCTCGACCGATGCGCCGCCGGTCTTCTGGTGATTGAAATAGTCGCCGTCGATCGTCACCTCGCGGTTGAGCGGCCCGAGTTGCTGGTCGGCGAGCAGGTCGGCGCGCGTTTCGCCGTTGTAATAGGTCGTCGTCGGCATCACCGACCGCACCGTCGAAACGCAGCAATTGCGATTGCTCTCGCCATAATCGCCGATCACATAGATGGAGGTGACGTCGCTCGGCTCGAACAGCAGCTTCCCGCGCACGCCCCAACTGTCGTTGTCGTTGAGCTTGCGCCCGTCGGCGGTGTTGGTGATGATCCCGTCCGCCTTCGACCGGAATCCCGACAGGCGGAGCGCCGCGCGTCCCTGATCGAGCACCACCGATCCCGTCGCCTTCAACCGGACATCGTCGAACGTGCCATAGCTCGCCGACGCCTCCAGGCTCGAATCATAGAGGTCCGGCTTTCCGGTGACGACGTTGAGCGCGCCGGCCGAGCTGTTCTTGCCGAACAGCGTTCCCTGCGGGCCGCGCAGCACCTCGATCCGCTCGATATCGTTGAAGTCGAAGAAGGACGCCGCCGAGCGGCCGATGACGACGCCGTCGATCACCGTCGAAACCGAAGGCTCGACCCCGTCGGAGAAGTTGAGCGTGCCGATGCCGCGGATCGACAGCCCCTGCCCGCGCGTGTTCGCGCTGTTGGTGAAGCCGATCGACGGCGACACCTGAGACAGTTGCTCGAGGCCGCTGACCCGGTTGTCCGAAAGGGCCGATGCCGACAGCACCGAGACCGAAACCGGCACATTCTGCAGATTCTGTTCGCGCTTTTGCGCGGTGACGACGATCTCGTCGCCCATCGCCGCGTCGCCCGCAGCCGTCCCTCCCGGAGCGGACTGGCTGTCCTGCGCATGGGCGCCCACGGAAACGGACAGCGCCGCAGCGGCGGTGCCCAGCCAGAATGCCTTGCGACGATAATTCATTCGATCCTCCCCTGTCGTGCCGCCCGATGGCTCGTCCCGTCGATTTGAGACAACGTTGTCTCAAGACTTTACGGACGTATCGGCCGGGCGTCAACAGCGCTTGGAGGAGACCGAAGGATCGAAGATCGAGCGCGGCGCGGATTGCAGAAGAACGACCCGAGCTTGTCGCTATGTATCTAACCACGAGACACGAACGGGCACGAGAGTCCGCCCGATGCAGGACCTTATGAATCGGGAGGGGCGGAAACGATCGACAGGCGATGATCGGCATTTCATAACCTTGTCATTCCCGCGAAAGCGGGAATCTAGAGCGTGCGTAGGCTAACCCAACCCCTGGATTCCCGCTTTCGCGGGAATGACAAAATGGGGTGAATGGCCGCTTCCCACCCCAAAGCGGACATCAAAGGCAATTTGTCTCACCTCACCTCCGCAATCTCCCCCGCCCGGTCGCCGAGCAGATAGCGCGGCCCGGCGCCGCGCTGCGCTGCCTTGTCCTGTACGTTGTAGAGCCCGCATTTCTTCAGCGACAGGCAGCCGCAGCCGATGCACTGGTCGAGCAATTCGCGCGTGCGTTCGAGCGCCGAAATCCGCGCGTCGATCCGCGCGCGCAGAGCGGTGCTGATCCGCGTCCAGTCGGCGGCGTTCGGTGTCCGCTGTGCCGGGAGCCGCGCCAGTTCCAGGGCGATCTCCTCGAGGCTGAGCCCAAGCTGCTGCGCAATCAGGATGAACGACACGCGGCGAATATCGGCGCGCAGGAAGCGTCGCTGCCCACCGCTGCTGCGCAGCGACGCGATCAGCCCCTTCGCCTCGTAGAAGCGGATCGCCGACACCGCGACACCGGTGCGCGCCGCCAGCTCGCCGATCGCGATCACATCGGTGCGGTGCATCGGATCTTTCCTCCATGGCGTTGCGGCCCCGGCGAAGGCCGGGATCGTAAGGACGAACAAGCCTATTGATCTAAACCTCACTTGAGATTGCATAATGCCGCGCGTCAACCCGAATCAGGAGAATATCGTGAGGTCCCCGTTCATCGAGCATGTAAATGTCACCGTCAGCGACCCCGAACGCACCGCGCGCCTGCTGTCGGCGATCTTCGGCTGGCACGAACGCTGGCGCGGCCCCGCCCGCGACGGCGGTACGACCATCCACGTCGGCAGCGACCGCGCCTATCTGGCTCTCTACACCGGCCCAGACGGCGAGCATGCCGACCGGCGTTACCCGAAGGGCGAGCCGCTCAACCATGTCGGGGTGCAAGTCGACGATCTCGACGCGACCGAAGACCGGGTGAAGGCGGTCGGCCTCGCCCCCTTCGCCCACGCCGACTACGCCCCCGGCCGCCGCTTCTATTTCCTCGACCCCGACGGCATCGAATATGAAGTGGTCAGCTATGCCTGAGTTCCAAATTTTACGACGCAACGCCAGCGACTGGACACCCGTTCTTGCTCAGGCAATAAGATCGCATGAACGCATGGTTCGCCCGACATTTTGCGTGGCATGGCTACACCAGCCGCGACGAGTATCGCCGGTGGCTCTCGTTGATTATTCCTGCTGAAATTCTGCTGCTTGCCGCCATTTGGTTATATGGCAGTCGCGGAACAGTCCATTTCTCGTCCACGCCTTTGGGTTTGACTTTTTTCGTCGTCGGCCTTGCTTATCTCATTGGCCTGTTCATCTTGACCGCGCGCCGATTTCGATCGGCGGGTATCTCACGGGGCTGGTTGATCCTGACGGTTCTGGCGATCGTCATTCCGATCGGGCCCTATTATTGGAATGTCTCGGCGACAGCCATGCTGCTCGCCATTTGCGCCGCAGCCGTCACAGCGGATGTCCCGGAGAACGAACGCATCTATTAGAGCGACGGCAATTTGATCCGCCCCCCCTCGAACCGGAACCCATCCTCGCGGTCGCGCGCCAGCAGCGCGGGGCCGTCGAGGTCGACCCAGCGCGCGCGTTGCGCGAGAACGAAGGCCGGCGCGATCGCGAGGCTGGTCGACAGCATGCAGCCGACCATGATGCCCAGCCCCGCGGCATCGGCCGCATCGGCGAGGCGCAGCGCCTCGGTCAGCCCGCCTGCCTTGTCGAGCTTGATGTTCACCCCGTCATAGAAGGTGCCGATCCGCGCGATGTCGGCGGCGGTATGACAGCTTTCGTCGGCGACGAAGGGCAGTGGGGCGTAGATGCCGTCGAGCAGCGCGTCGGTACCCACCGGCACCGGCTGTTCGATCAGTTCGACCCCCAGTTCGGCAAGCGCCTCGGCCTCGCCGAGCAGGTCGAGCTGCCCCCAGCTTTCATTGGCGTCGACGATCAGCCGCGCGTCGGGCGCGCCGTCGCGCACCGCGGCGACCCGCGCCCGATCACCCTCGCCGGTCAGCTTGAGCTTGAGCAGCCGCCACCCCTCGCTCGCCGCCGCCAACGCCTGGGCCGCCATCCGATCGGGCGCGGCGAGCGAGATGGTGAAGGCGGTCGTCCGCGGCGTCGGCGGCGCGTCGAGCCCGGCGAGATGCCAGAGCGACAGGCCGCGCTGCCGCGTCTCCAGATCCCACAGCGCGCAATCGAGCGCGTTGCGCGCCGCGCCGGCCCCGAGCAGGTCCTGCACCGCCGCCCGCGCCTCGGCCGCGTCCAGGTCCGAAAGATGCGGCGCGACGCGCAGCAACTGGTCGCGGCATCCCGCCGCCGCCTCGCCCTGATAAGCGATCGGCGTGCCCTCGCCGCGCCCGATCGCGCCGTCCGCCTCGACCTCGGCGACGACGACGTCGACATGATCCGTGGCCCCGCGCGCAATCACGAATTCGCCCGCGACCGGCCAGCGTTCGACGCGCACGCTTTTCAGTTGGATCGTCATCGGGTGTAACCCTAATATGCCGCGACATGCCCGGCAAATCCCTTTCCGAACGCATCGCCGACCTCGGCCACCGTCTCGCCGTCGAGGCGCATGCCGCCTGGCTCGCCGCCCGCGACCCGCGCACCCCACCGCTCGCGCGCCTGCTCGCCGTCGCGGTCGCCGCCTACGCGCTGTCGCCGATCGACCTGATTCCGGATTTCATCCTCGTGCTCGGCTGGCTCGACGACCTGATCCTCGTGCCGATCGGCCTGTGGGCGGTGCGGCGCCTGATCCCCGACCCGCTCTGGGCCGACCTCCACGCCGCCGCCGAAGCCGCAGGCAACCGCCCCTCGAGCCGCGCCGGCATGATCGCCGTCCTGCTGATCTGGGCAGGGCTGCTCACCATCCTCTACTGGAGCGTACGAACGTCGCCCTGGCATTGAACGCGTCGTTCGAAACGAACGGTTCGAGCGGCCGTTTTGGGGTGGTGAGCGGATATTGCATAACTCGTCGCCCCCGCGAAGGCGGGGGCCGCTGGAGGCTTATTCCTGCGCCGCTGCGTAAGACGACGGCGGCCCCCGCCTTCGCGGGGGCTACGGCTGTTATCGGCCGAAACCCGCCATTCTCACCCGTTGCTGCGAATCCACTCCTCCACCACCGGTGCGATCTCCTCGCGCCATTTGCGGCCGTTGAAGATGCCGTAATGGCCGACGCCCTTCGCCATCAGATATTTCTTCTTGGCCGCCGGCAGAGACTTGGCGAGCGTCAGCGCCGCCTTGGTCTGGCCGATTCCCGATATATCGTCGCGTTCGCCCTCGATGGCGAGCAGCCCGATATCGGCGATCGCGTTCGGATCGACCGCCTTGCCGCGATGCTCGAACGCGCCCCTGGGCAGCAGGTGGCGCTGGAACACCGCGTCGACCGTCTGCAGATAGAATTCGGCGGTCATGTCGCAGACCGAGCGATATTCGTCATAGAATAGCTTGGTCTTGTCGGCGCTCTCGCCATCGCCGTCGACCAGATGCTTGAACATCTCCCAATGGCTCATCATGTGGTTGCCCAGGTTCATCGCCATGAAGCCGGCAAGCTGAAGGAAGCCCGGATAGACGCGGCGCCCGGCGCCCGGATACCAGGCGGGCACGGTGGCGATGACATTTTCCTGGAACCAGGCATAGGGCCGCGTCGTCGCATGCTGGTTGACCGCGGTCGGCGCCTTGCGGGTGTCGATCGGCCCGCCCATCATCGTCAGCGTCCGCGGCCGGCACGCGTGCTTCGACGCCGCCATGACCGCCGCGGCGGCATAGCAGGGCACCGACGGCTGGCACACCGCCAGCACATGCGCGCCCGGCCCGATATGCTCGAGCCACGCGATCAGATAGTCGATATAATCGTCGAGATCGAACTTGCCGGCTTGCAGCGGCACGTTGCGCGCGTCGCGCCAGTCGGTGATCCAGACGTCGTGCCCCGGCAGCATCCGCTCGACCGTGCCGCGCAGCAGCGTCGCATAATGGCCCGACATCGGCGCGACGATCAGCAGCTTGGGCGCGGCCCCCGCTCCTTTTGGCGTGCCCTTGTGCTTGAAATGCTTGAGCTGGCCGAAGGGCTTGCGCGCCTCGACCGCTTCCGACACCCGCACCGTCTCACCGTCCACCACCGTTTCGTAGAGGTCGAAGGCGGGCTTGCCGCGCGGCGCCGCGGCGTGGGCGAACACCTCAAGCGCCGAAGCGAACAGCGGGCTGGCGCCGAAATAGCCGAGCGGGTTGGCGGGGTGCTGCATCGCCTGCGCCCCCGCGGTGGCGAGCGCGCTCGCCCCCGCAAGCCAGGATTTCTGCATGTCGAAAGCGTGATAAAGCATCGAAGGTCCTTGCGTCCGGTCGGACGCTCTGCCGGCGCCCTGTTTCGGCCGGCATGTTAGGGCATCGATCTCATTGTGCAACGCATCATTTCGTCCTGCTTCAAGCGACGTGAAGCGGGGCGCGATTATGCGGCGTTGAGCGGCGGCGCCCCGGCTGCTAGGGCGATGCGCGATGGCGACCGCACCCGACCAAAAAGCCCCTTCCGCCCAGCCCCCGGAGCCGCGTCCCCGCAAGCTCGGCAGCCTGCGGATGATCTGGCGCTATGCGAGCCGCTATCCGTTCCAGGTCATCGTCGCGGCGGTCGCGCTCGGCATCGCGGCGCTCGCGACGCTTGCGATCCCCTGGCAGTTCAAGGCGATGATCGACAGCGGCTTCGTCGCCGGCGGTGGCGATGTCGCGCCGCATTTCCGCCTTTTCTATGTCATCGTCCTCGCCCTCGCACTCGCCACCGCGCTGCGCTTCTATTTCGTGAGCTGGCTCGGCGAGCGCACCGTCGCCGACATCCGCCAGGCGGTGCAGCGCAACCTGCTCCGCCTCGCCCCCGGCTTCTTCGAGGAAAACCGCCCGTCGGAGATCGCCTCGCGCATGACGTCGGATACCGCGATCATCGAACAGGTCGTCGGCACCACCGTCTCGGTCGCGCTGCGCAATCTGGTCATGGGCGTCGGCGGCATCGTCTATCTCTTCACCCTGTCGCCGACGCTGACCGGCGGCATATTGATCGGCATCCCGGTCATCATCATGCCGATCGTGCTGCTCGGGCGGCGGCTCCAGACCATTTCGCGCACCAGCCAGGACAGGGTCGCCGACATCGGCGCCACGACGTCCGAGCAACTCGGCGCGATGAAGATCGTCCAGGCCTTCGGGCAGGAAGCGCGCGAGGCCGAACGCTTCGGCAGCGCGGTCGAAAGCAATTTCGCGACCGCGAAGCGCCGCATCCGCCTGCGCGCGCTCATCACCGCGACCGTCATCGGCCTGCTCTTCGGCGCGATCACGACCCTGCTCTGGTACGGGGCCGAGGGCGTCGCGGCGGGGACGATCACCGGCGGCACCATCGCCGCCTTCGTGCTGACCGGCGGTCTCGTCGCCGGTGCGTTCGGCGCGCTCACCGAAGTCTATGGCGACCTGCTGCGCGCGGCCGGCGCCGCCGAGCGGCTGAGCGAGCTGCTCCACGCCGAACCCGCCATCGCCCCGCCGGCCGACCCGCTGCCCCTGCCCGAGCCGCCGATGGGCACGCTCGAATTCGCGGGCGTCGAATTCCGCTATCCGACGCGCCCCGACACCGCCGCGCTCCACGATTTCTCGCTCGCCATCCGGCCGCGCGAGACGGTCGCGATCGTCGGCCCGTCGGGCGCCGGCAAGTCGACCCTCTTCCAGCTCGCCGAGCGCTTCTACGACCCGCAGGCGGGCGAGATCCGCCTCGATGGCGTGCCGCTGACCGCCGCCGACCCCGCCGCCATCCGCGCGCGCATCGCGATGGTGCCGCAGGAAACGGTGATCTTCGCCGCCTCGGCGCGCGACAATCTGCGCTACGGCAACTGGACAGCGACCGACGAGGAACTGTGGGAGGCGGCGCGCGCCGCCAACGCCGAGGAGTTCCTGCGCAAGCTGCCGCAGGGACTCGACACCTTCATGGGCGAGGGCGGCGCCCGATTGTCGGGCGGCCAGCGCCAGCGCATCGCCATCGCCCGCGCCCTGCTGCGCCGCGCGCCGCTGCTGCTGCTCGACGAAGCGACCTCGGCGCTCGACGCCGAATCCGAACGGCTGGTGCAGGACGCGCTCGAGGCGCTGATGCACGACCGCACGACGATCGTCATCGCGCACCGCCTCGCCACCGTGCGCGCCGCCGACCGCATCGTCGTGATGGACGAAGGCCGCATCGTCGAAGAGGGTCGCCACGACGACCTCGTCGCCGCCGACGGCCTCTACGCCCGCCTCGCGCGCCTGCAATTCCAGGATAATCTCGCCGTCGCCTGACCGGCCGCACAGGAGTTTCCGACATGCTGCACAGCCTGACCGTTCCCGCCTGGCGCAACGCGCTGACCGCGCTGTCCGGCCAGCTCGCCAAGGCCCTGACCTGGGGCGAGAGCAATGGCGTCGGCGAGTTGCAGTTGCTCGCGGCGCGCCTCGCGCCCGACATGTTCCCGCTCGCCACCCAGATCCGCTTCTCCTGCGGCCAGGCGCTTCAGGCCGCCACCCGCCTCGGCGCGAGCGGCGCGCCCGATTTCGCCGATGATGCGTCCGATTTCGCGGGAATGCAGGCGCAGATCGCGCAGACGCTCGCCTGGCTCGACGCACTCGATCCCGCGGCGTTCGGCGACGACGCCGACCGGCCGGTCGAATTCTCGCTGCCGAACGGCATGGTCTTCGACCTCCGCGCCCTCGACTATGTCCGCGACTGGGCGCTGCCTCAGTTTTATTTTCACATCGTCGCCGCCTATGCGATCCTGCGCCACATGGGCGTGCCGCTCGGCAAGGCCGATTATGCCAGCTACATGATGCAGCATCTGCGGCCGGGAACCGCGCCCGCCGCCTGATCGATCCCGACCGTCGACCCGCGCCCCGGTGCGCGGATGCGGAGCATCGAGCGGCTTCGCGTCCCTCCTCGATTTCGCCGCGCCGCCGCGTGGCCCATCTTCTTCGGCCGCGAATGCGCGCCCCCTCTAGCCGCCCGGACCTGCGCCACGCAGAGGTCCGGCCATCCCCCCGAAACAGGCTTGTATGACGACAAAGAAAGGGCGGCACCTTTCGATGCCGCCCCTCTTTTTCATCCAGTCCCTGTCGGGAATGGAAACCGGTCTTACATGCCCGAACCCGGACCGTAAGTGATTTCCACGCGACGGTTCTGGTCGTTGCGGACGCCATCGGCGGTCGCAACGGCCGGACGGGTCTCGCCGAACGCTTCGGTCGTGACCGCCGTATCGGCAACGCCGCGGGCCGTCAGATAGGCCTTCACGGCATCGGCGCGACGCTGCGACAGACCGACGTTGTACGTGGCCGAACCCGAACGGTCGGCGTGACCGGCGAGCATGACCTGCTGACCGCTGCAGCCCTGGTTGTAGGCGCTGATCGCATTGTCCAGCGTCGAAGCCGCTTCGGGCGTGATCGCCGACTGATCCCAGTCGAAGTACACGATGTACGGCCCAGGCTCGCAGACCACCGGCGGCGGAGGCGGCGGGGGCGGCGGGGGGGGCGGCGGAGGCGGCGGGGGCGGCGGGGGCGGCGGGGGCGGAGCTTCCGCGCCACCGAAGTTGTAGGTCAGCGTGCCCAGGATCGAGTGCGAACGGAAGCGCGTCGAAACGTCGCGACCGGCCTGATCGACCAGATCCAGACCGCTGGCGTTGAAGAAACGATACTTCAGGCCGGCGTCCCAGTTCTTGGTGAGCGGCGCGCGGATACCCGCGATCGCCTGCCAGGCGAAGCCCGTGTCCGAATCGTCGATGAACGGGCCGGCGAAGACCGGCGCGAAATCGACGCGCGCGACACCGGCACCACCGCCGACGAAGCCCTGCAGGCCATCGTCGTCGCCGAAGTCGAACATGCCGTTGACCATGAAGCTCAGGGCGTTCGAATCGCCGTTCAGCGGCGTCGAGCCGACAAACGAGCCCGTGCCATTGGCCTGCGAGGGAATCCCCGGCGCAACGAAGCGGCCTTCCTTGATGTCGGCTTCGCGATAGCCAACCTCGACTTCCGCGCGGAACGCGCCGAAGTCATAGCCGACGGTACCTTCGAAATCATAGCCTTTACGATGTTCGACGGTGCCGGCATTATCGATGGAGCCGATGTCGAGGTCCATGTCCTCGACGAGCATCACACCACCGCCGACTCCCACATACCAGGAGTTGTCGCGCGCAAGGGCAGGCGACGCAAGGGCAGTGGAGGCCAACGCCACGGCGACGGCAAGCTTCCTCATAATAGATTCCCCTTTCAATTGAGATTTACGTCTCGTCAGACGTCCTACTCGTCGCTTTGGTTCCACGCAAGCCAACAAATCGCCAATCTGTTGCCAAAAAGCCGCACTTTGTGCATCGCGAAACCGAAAATCAGCCTGCAATCAGAAGGCCATGCGCCGATAGATGCAAAATCAGCGCATCGATCGCGGCGCGCGCTTCGGAGTCGACGATCGCACCGCCCAAGGGACTCGCGACCGCCTCCGGCCCCCTCCAGCCGCTCCCGTCGAAACGGAGCCAGCCTCCGTCGGACAGGCGCAACAGCCGCATCCCGGCGCGCGGTTCGACGAAGCGCCATCCGCCTGCGGTATAAACCGCGATCATTCCAGCGGCTTCGGTCCAATCCCCGGTCGGCGCGCCGCCGACCAGCCAGCCGTGCCCGGCCGTCGGCGCTGACGGCGGATCGTCCTGCGGCCCGGCCTCGATCACCGGCTGGACCAGCGCGTCGAGCAGGGTCAGCGCCTCATTGTGCGTGATCTCCTTCTGCGCCTGCGCGGCGGCGAGGAGCGGAAGCCGGAAGCGCGCGGTCGTCGGCAGATCGGTCATCGGGATTTTCCTTTACGTCAGGGGAAGGATCAGCGGCGGCGAAAGCCCGAAATCGCCGACCTGGCGGATGTCGAGCGCCGTGCCCGGCGGCAGCGCGGCAAGCATCGCCGCGTCGAGGGAAAGCGACGCCTCGCCCGGTTCCCACGGGCCGACGCCGGCGACCGCGGGCAGCGTCGCAACCCGGTAAAGCTCGCGGCTTTCGCCCAGCGCCAGGTCGATCCCATCGCGCCAGCCGGTGTCGAGGCGGCTGCGGCGCGTCCATGCGGCGGTCACCCCGCCCGCGCCGTCGGGCGTCATGCGCCCCTGCACCGGCGACAGCGGCCGCAACGCCTGCGCCGCTGCGGGAATCGGAACCTCGGTCACCGCCGTGCCGTTGCGATCCGCCCATTGCAGCACCGCCGCTCCGCTCGCGGCCCAGCCCGCGATCTCGGTAGGGACGGGCAGCAGCGCCGGATCGTCGAGCAACACGAAGGGCGTGCCCGTCCCATGCGCCGCCGCAACCTCGGTCCCCGCACGCCCGCGCAGCAGCCGTGTCAGCCGCCACAGCGCCGGGCCGAGCTGCTCGGCGCCGCCGAACTGCACCAGTTCGTTCCCGATCATGGCGCGATTGGCGCCGGCGAGCAGCATCGCCTCGCTCACCGATTCCAGCGTCATCGACGGATTGACCAGGGTGACGAGCGCCGCATGCGCCCGATCGATCAGGAAGGCGCTTCCGGCCTCCAGCGGCGCGGCGAGCGCCCCCAGCGCCGCCGCGGGCCGCACCGACCCCAGCGCGACCGGCTCGGCATCGGGGGCGGGCACGACCCAGCAATCGGCGCCGCGCCAGCCATCGTTGCTCCCCGCCGCCGCGACGACCAGCCGCGGCGTGGCGGCAACCGGGCTGCCGATCGACGGCAGGTCGAACAGCCGCACCGCGCCTTCGGCATCGGGCCAGTCGGGCGCCGTCACCGGCGCCCCCGGATCGGCCGCGACCGCCGCTGCATCCAGCGGCTGATACCGGCAAAGCTCGATCTCGATCCCGGCGCCCTTCACCCGGCGCCGCGCGAGCCGCCAGATCGTCCCGTCCGCCAGCACCACCCGCCCACCGACCGGCAGCGCCAGCGCCGCCAGATCGGCCTGCCACACGCAGGTTTCGCGTCCGTCGGCGGCGGCCGCGGCAAGCTGCCGCGCCAGTCCGCGCGCCGCATCGGCCGCCAGCACCGCCGGCAGGTCGATCGCCTCCTCGCGCGCGCCGCCGCCCGCCACGGCGCTCGCCTGCTGCCCCAGTTGATAGTCGCGCTCGGGCGCATAATGGCGCAGCCGGATCGTGCCCGGCAGCGCCGCGAGCGGCGCGCGGCGCTGCTCGATCCGGTCGCGCGCCGCCTCGCGGCTTCGCGCCTCGCGGAAATCGGCCAGCGCCAGCGCATCGCCCGCCAGGCTCGTCGGCGCCAGCCGCCAGCCGTCGGGCGCGCTCGCCAGCCGCGTCCCGTCGGCCGCGAACAACGGCGCCAGCGCCTCGCGCACCCGGTCGCCCGACGCCGCATAGCCGCCGAACGGCCAGCGGCCGAGGCAACGCCCCGTCTCGCCAAGCAGCGTATCGCCGACCAGCCCGGCGTCGATATCGCCCGCATCCGCCTCGACCTCGAAGGTCAGCGACGGGATGCGATTGCCGAAACTGCCGAGTTCCAGCTCCTCGAACACCGCATAGGCCAGCCCGCGAAATGCGCTCGCGCTGCCCGCGCCGACCGCCGACGCGATCAGCGGATCGACCGCCTGGTCCTCGCTGCCGTCATGCCAGCGAAAGGTGCAGCGCTCCCTGAAACTCCCGCTCGCGCCGCGCAGCAGATTGCCGTCGGCCCAGATCCGCCCGATCCTGCGCACGCGCCGCGACGACAGCGCCACCGCCAGCGACACCGCATAGCTATATTCGGTCACCGACGGCCGCCCCTTGCCGCCGCCGCTCTTCGTCCGCCGCTCGATCAGGTCGGTCGCCCAGACCACGCTGCCCGCGACGCGCATCGTTCCGAACAGCCGCGGAATCTGCTGGCCATAGGTCGACGCCTGCACCTTCAGGTCGGCCAGCCGCGGCCCCTCGCGGCCCTTGGGCGCAAAGATCGCCGCATCCGCCTGCCGCCCGATCGCCGCCCCCAGCGCCGCCCCGACCGGCCCACCGACGATCCCGCCGACCACCGTCAGCACCAAAGTCGCCATCGCACCCCTCCCGATCACCCGAATTTCCCCTCCCGCCTGCGGGAGGGGCAGCGAGACTTGGCAGCTTGCTGCCTAGTCGCAGCAGGGTGGGCCTGCCCTGAGCCGCCACCGCACCACGTCACCCAAAGCGCCCAGCGGCGTCTCGACCACCCGCCGCAGCCCGGCATGGGCGTGAACGAAGCTCTCCGCCCCGATCACCCCCAGATGAAACTGCCCCGCCGCCAGCGCGATCAGCCCGACATCGCCGCTTCGCGCGTCCCCCGCCGGCGCAAAGCTCGCCGCGACCAGTGCCGCCTCGACCCGCTCGCGTGCCCACCCACGCAGCGGATAATCGGCCGGCCGCACCAGCCTCCGCCCCGCCGCGGCATAGGCCGCCCACACCAGCCCCACGCAGTCGAGCCCGGTCGCCGGATCGCATCCCTGCCGCCGAAATCGCACCCCGACCATCGCCCGCGCCGCCGCAAAGGCCCGCACGCCCGGCTCATCCACCGGGATAGCGCGTCAGCAGGTCGTTGCCGGGAAGCTGCGCCTCGCCGCGAAAATTGACGGCATTGCCGAACCGCGCCCGGCACGTCGCAAGCTGCTTGTCGCACCCTTCGACCAGTCGTACCCGCACCGGCGCTCCGACATCGAAGGGCGGCACCTCGGCCAGCGCCAGCACGGCCCCCGCCTCGCCGATCACGGGGCTCGCCAGCCCGCAAGCGGGGCCTTCCATCCACATCAACTCGCCGAACGTCATCGCGCCCGCGGGCGCCGCGCTGTCGAGCGTCACCGCGCGCCCGTCGACCGCGACGACGCGCCGTATATGCGTGCGCGGCGCCAGGTCGACCCGGCACCCCCGGTCGCCGAGCGCCGCGCGGCACGAAGGCGAGGTTGCCGGGCACACCGGCCCGTCGAGCGCCCGCACCACGCCCTGCAATTCCGCCGCAAAGGCCGCGCCGCGCCGCTCGACCGCGCCCAGCGTCCCGCGCGCCACGGTCACCGGCGCCGCTTCGGGCGCGCTCCAGTCGGTCACGAACAGCGCCAGCGCCGCCCCGTCCCAACGCCCCGCGTCGAGGTCGCGCGCCGCGATCGCGTCGCTCGCGATCGCACCCTCCAGGTCGAGCGTTCCGGTCTCGATCGCGTCGCTCGTTTCGACCGCCGACGGCTTCATCCCCGGCGCCGCGCGATAATATATGCCGCCGACCGTCAGGTCGCGGTCGTGCGAGGTCAGCCCGACGACCACCCCGTCGCGCCGCGACAGCCGCCAGCACCAGGCGAGCGTCACCAGCTCCTCGCGCAGCCAGTCGGGCGCAGCGTCCATCACCATGGCGCCCGCACCTCGACCAGCGGCACGCTCGCCAGTTCGCCCGCCAGAAAGGTCGCGCGGCTCGCCTCCAGCCGATCCTCGGCAAAGCGCACCGGCACGTCGAACTGAAAGCCCGCGCGCACCTCCGCCCCCACCGCCGGCGCCGCGTCGAGCAGCAGCTCGCCCGCGTCCGTCAGCGAAAAGGCCGCCGTCTCGACCCCGTCGACCGCCACCCGCACGCTGCCCGCGACCGGCAGCCGGATGCGGCGTTCCTGCACCGCCTCGCCTGCGCCATACAGCTTGACCAGCGCGAACTGCCGCCGGCTGCCGTCGCCGAAGCCGAGCCGCTGGTCGGTCGGCCCCGGCGCCCCGCCGTCGACGGCCGAACTCTGGTCGAACGGATCGCGAAAGCGGAACGCCCGCGCCGCTCCGCGGCGGGCGCGGAAGAAATCCGTCAGTGCCCGCACATCCGCCTCGGAGCGCAGCCCCGGCCCCGCGTCGTAGCGCATCCGCGCCTCGGCCCATTCGCTCGCGCGCTGCTCGTGGCCAGAAGGCGAGCTGACGATCTGGGTCGAGAATTCGGTGACGACCAGCGCCTCGCGTCCGATCGCGAGCGGAAAGTCCACCGCATCATATGCCTGCACATCCGCCTCCTCATCCTCGCCATCGAAGGCCGTTAACCCGTCGCGCGCGACCTGCGGCAGCGCCCAGACGAACGTCCGCGCCACCCCCGCCCGCCGCGCCGCCGCGGCGGCCTCGGCGATCGGCGCCCACAGCGCCCGATCCTCGCCTTTCAGCACGAACCCCGCGAAATAATGCTGGTCCCCCGGCGGATAGCCGAGCCGGGCGATCATCGCCGCGCGCGCGCCCGCGGTCTCGGCCCCGCGCCCGCCGGTCACCCAGTCATAATCCTCGAGCTGCAGCACATCGAACGCCGGCGCCGCCCAGCCCAATGGCACATTGGCGCGCCGCAGTTCGGGCGCCGCCGGGTCGAGCACGCTCGGCAGGAAGACGAGCAGATAGCTGACCAGCCCCGCCTCCCCCGCCGCATCGCGCGCCGCCGCGACCAGCGCCGCGGTCGATGCCGCCAGCAGCCCGCCCAGCGCATCGAGCATCGCCCGCTGCCCCGCGTCGAGGGGGCCGCGCACATCGGCAATCGCCACGCTCGCCGCCCCCAGCGCCGTCGTCGTCGCATCGTCATAGGCACAGATGCGCGCGTCCTCGGCCACCCACCACCAAGGCTCGCCGACCTGGAACCTGACCGCCAGCTCCGCCGCGACCGCGATTCCCACGAAGGCACGCGCCGCCGCCTGCAACCACGCCATCGCCGCCGCATTCGCCGGCGACAGCAGGGTCGAGGGCGGCACCCATCCGGTCAGCGCCGGCGCGCCCGCCGCATCGCGCTGCTTCCAGTCCGCGGGGCAATAGGCATCGAACAGTTCATAGGACAGCGACCAGATCAGCCCCAGCCCCGCCGCCTTGCATTCCCCGGCCAGCGCCGCGTGCCACGCCGCCGCCGGCGCGTTGAGAACCCCGCCCGCCGCGTTGACCGCAAAGCCGCCGCCCGCCGCCGTCAGCCGCATGAAATGGCTCATCCCGACATAATGAACGACATCGCCGCGATAGCCGAGCCCGACGACCTGCCGCACCACCCGCGCCGGGGTCAGGTGGTAGCAATCGTCATAGCCGTTCGCGATTCCCAGCCCATGCTCGGGCAGCACCGCGTCGCCGATCGCCAGCACCGACCCCGAACCGGTGCAGGCGATGTCGCGCATCTCGGCCCACCCCTCGGCCGGCGCCGCCAGCACGCCCTCGCTCAGGTCGTAATCGGGCGCGACCAGCGACACGAACATCCGGTCGATATCGCCCGCCCACACCGGGTCCGCCTCGCCCGGCAGCAGGAAGCCGCCGTCGAGCGCATCGAAATCGAGGGTAACGACCGCATCCTCGGCCGCCCCCACGGCATAGTTCCACAGCCGCACATACCAGGCGCGCGGCGCGCCGCCCGCATCGCGCCCCTCGATGGTCAGCGTCGGCCCGTGCAGCGCGTCGAGCGGCTTCACCCCGTCCGACCGCCATCGGAACCGCAACTGCGTATGCCGGAAATCGCGGCCGGTCTCATAGGCGAGCAGCGGATGATCCCAGCGATCCTCGGCCTCCCAGATCAGCCCTGCCAGGTCCTGCCTGTTATGGAACACCGCCTCGACGCGCAGCGCATCGGGCGCCGTCGCCACCACGCTCGCCATCATCGGCCGCGCGAAATCGACGGTCCAGAACCGCGGGTCGAAGCGCTTGACCCAGCCCTTCCTGTGATGCGGTTCGGCCGCCACCAGCGCCCAGCCCATCAGTCCGTCCCCTCGGCCACCGCCCGCCGCACCGCGCGCGCCAGTTGCCGCCCCGTCTGCGCCAGCCGCTGCGGCTCGCTCGCCGCGCCGCCCTGTACATTCACCGTGATCGCGATGTTGCGCGCGCCGCCGGCCCCCGCGGTCTCGATCCGCCCGCTCGCCGCCGGCACGAACAGCTCGGGGCCGTTTTCGCCGACGCGATAGGCGCGCCCGGCGCTCACCGGCCCGCCCGTCGCCCGCCCCGGCGCGCCGAGCAGCGACAGTGCCGCGCCCAGCCCGCCCCCGCCGACCAGCGCGCCCAGCCCGCCCGAAATCGCCGAACGCGCGATCTCGTTCATCACCGACAGCGCCAGCCGCTTCAGATCCTCGAACCCCAGCTTGCCGCTCAGCACCGCGCGCGACAGCGCCCGTTCGATCCCGCGCCCCGCGGCGTCGGCCGCCGATACCAGCGGCCCCGCCAATTCGTCGCGCATCGCGGCGATATCGCGGCGAAAGCCGTCGGTGTCGGCGCGCACCGCGACGACCATCTCATCCACCTCATCCATCGGGACATCGCTCCATCATCGCGGTCAGGCCGCCGCGGTCGATTCCGCCCGCCTCCGCCTCGGGCGCCAGCACCGCCGCGATATCGGCGGGCGTCGCGGCCCAGACCTCACCCGGCCGCCACCCCGCGACCCGCGCCATCACCCCCACCAGCCGCAGCGCGACAGCCCCTATTCCCCCCTCCCCTTCAGGGGAGGGGCAGCGAGACTTGCGAGCTTGCTCGCTAGTCGCAGCGGGGTGGGCAATCCGCATCTCCTTCATCACCGCCCCTGCAATATCTGCCCCAGCAGCACCCGCAGCGCCGGCGTCACCGCCGCCAGCCCCCCGGCCACCACCGCTTCGCCGACCGCCTCGCGCGTCAGCGCCTCGGGCCGCTCGGCCAGGCAATGCCAGAACAGCGCCGCCAGCTCGCTCAGCGTCAGCCCGCCATCGGCCGCGCGCTCGACCAGCGCGAACAACGGCCCCAGTTCCGCCTCCGCCGCGACCAGCGCGGCAAAGCTCGGCCGCAGCACATGCGCCCGCCCGCCGATCCGCAATTCCGCCTCGCCGCGCAGCGGATTCGCCGCCGCGCTCACAGGCTCACCACCGGCCCGCTCGATTCCAGGCTCAGCACATATTGGCGCTCGCCGTTGTAATCGCCGCTGTAATCGAGGCGCGTCACCAGAAAGCGCCCTTCCATCCGCTCGCCGCTCTCGAAGCTCAGCCGGTAATCGTCGATCGTCCCCGCCAGCGCATGGCCGCGCACCTGCACCTCGGCATCGGACCCGGTGAAGATTCCCGCCGCGTTCACCGACACCGACCGCACGCCGGCGCCCGACAGCAGTTCGCGCCAGCCGCCCGACTCCTTGGTCGTGACGTTCACCGCCTCGCCGTTCACCGACACCATCGTCGTGCGCAGCCCGGCGACGGTGCGATAGGCGGGCGGCGCGGCGCCATCGCCGATCTTGAGCAGAAAAGCGCTCCCATTTTCGATTGCCATGGTCTATTCTCCTTGCGCAAAATCATCTGCAAACGGGGAGTCGCAGGATGCTCATCGCCAGCTTGCTCTTGGCTGCCGCAGCGCCGTCGCCAATGGCCACGGCCGCCGACACGCGCGAAGCTTTCGCCAAATGCCTCCGCGCCGATCTCAAAAAGTCGCTCGAAGCGAAAAAGACCGCCGCGGATTACGAGGCCGCGATCAAGACGGTCTGCCAGGCCGAGCGCGAGGCCTTTCGCAAGGCCGTGATCGTGCTCGACAAATCGGGCGGCGACTCGGATGCCGACGCCACCGAGGACGCCGACATGCAGGTCGAGGATTATCACGCGAACTTCATCGAGAAATTCGTCGACTACAGCGAATCGGGTACCCTGCCCGCCGAGTGAGCCGGCGCCGGTCCGGGTTCACGCTCTCTCCCCTTCAGGGGAGAGATAAACAGGCTTGCGAGCTTGCCCGCCAGGCGGCCTGGACAAATTCGATTGACCGATATTCGCTGTAACCCGATGGAAAACGGGCCGTCCGGCTTCGACCGGTTGCGGCCATCCAGTCATCGTCACCCCGGACTTGATCGGCAATTATACCCTTGGCATCCGTAAGCCTCCTTACTTCGTCATTGCGAGCGGAGCGAAGCAATCCAGAGTGCGCGCAAACCGCTCTGGATTGCTTCGCTCCGCTCGCAATGACGGGATGACGGATGCGAAAGCGATAAGCGCCGACTTGATCCGGGGTCCCGCTGAAAATCAAAGCCAGTCGGTGCTCAAGAAGCGGGATCCCGGATCAAGTCCGGGATGACGAAGGTGGGGGTTGTCCGCTCCCCACCCCCTTCCCGCCATTTCGTCGCGTCCATCCCGTTCGTGCCGAGAGCGGGGCGGATGGCTGGGCGTGATCCCTCTCCCCTTCAGGGGAAAGGATAGGGAGGCTTGGCAGCTTGCTGCCTAGCCGAAGCTGGAGAGGGGGGCCTGCCGGACGCGCCCTCTCCCAACCCTCGCCCCGAAACCCCATCACCCCGCCAGACACCGGCAGCGCAATATCGTCTCGTGCCGCCAGCCGCCCTCGCGCCGAAAGCCGTGACGGCTCCGCATCACCCGCGCCCCGACGATCTCCCAGCCGTCGACCGTTCCCCGCAGCATCGCCGCGACGGCTTCGATCCGCACCGCCGCCTCGCCCGGCCCCGCGGGGTCGGTCCCGACCAGCCGCAGGCTCAGCCGCACCTCGCGCCCCGCCCGATCCTTGGTGCCCCAGTCGCGTCCCTCGACCGACCCGATCGCGACATAGGGCGGGCTCGCGCGCGGCGGCGTGCCGTCGAACACGCCATGCACCAATCCGGCCAGCGCCCTGTCGGCGGCGAGCAGCGCCAGCGTCCGCACGCGCACCGCCTGCTCGGCGCTCGTCATGCCGCGCCTCCCAGCCCGACCCGTCGCCACGGCTGCCACAGCGCAGCGACCGCCGCCGGCGGCGCGGCCCCCGCGCCGTCGCGCGCCTCGTGCAGATGCTGGACCAGCCGCACGATGCCCTGGCGGATCGCCTCGGGAATGGCATTGGATTCGGCCGCCAGCCCGGCGCGATAGCGGACGCGCAGGCGCCCCGCGATCCCCGCCGCCGCCGGCGCCAGCCGCGCCGTGCCGTCCTCCCCGACCGACAGCCGGTAATCGCTCGCGTCCAGCGCGGTCTCGCCGCCGGTCGCGGTCAACAGCGTCACCGCATCGATCCCGACCACCGGCCGGATGCCCAGCCGCGCGACCCCGGCGCGCAGCACCACCTCCTCTTCCGCCGCGCGGACGATCAACCACCGGCCGATGAAGGCCTCGCAGACATTGGTCGCGGCGCGGATCAGCCCGGCGATCACCGCATCGTCGACCGTCGCCTCCATCCGCAGCCAGCCACGCGCTTCGTTCAGGCTCACCGGGGTATCGCCCGGCACCATGGTCCCGTTCATCATCGTTCCTCCACCCGCAGGCTCATCGACCGCTCGTCGATCTGGCCGTCGCTCAGCGTCACGCGGTTGGTCACGCGATAGACGCGGCCGACGATGCCGCCGGTCAGCGCCGCGGTCGCGCAGAGCAGGTCGTGCGCCGTCGCCGCGACCGCGATGCCGCCCGCCTCGTCGGGCGCGACCGTCCAGTCGCTCTCGACGATCGCCTGCCCCGCGGGATAGGCGGCGCCCCAGTCGAATTCATAATCGATCCGCGTTCCCGGATCCTTGACCAGCATCGTCATCATCGCTCCTCGCTCTCATGGTTTGCGCACGACCTGGCGCGTCGCACGCTCGCCGGGCGGGCGGGCGGCGGTGCGCGCCAGCATCGGATCGGGGCCGCCCCAACTGCTCGGCAGGTCGCGGTGCGCCGGGCCGGCGATCGCCCGCGCCGACAGCGCCGCGCCGCCGATCACGCCGCCGCCTCCAGCGCCGCAAGCCGCGCCTCCTGCGCCGCGATCAGGAACAGCGCCAACTGGTCGGGCCGAATGCCGAACCGGTCGCCGGCGGCGCGGACCGGCCGATCCGCCGCGTCGCGTTCCTCCTCCCATCCGTCCCAGCACAGAAAGGCATAGCGGCTGTCGGGCGCCTGCCCCTCGGCGAGCGGCGCGATCAGCCCCTCCTCGGCCATGATCGCCCACACCGCCTGCGCGCGAACCCCGAAATGCCGGCGCGCGCCGTCCGCTCCCTTCGCCGCGATGGCGTCGTTCCAGCAGTAAAAGCCCAGTTCGCGGGCGATGCGCGCGGCGGCGGCCAGTTCGGCCGCGCTGGCCGCGCCCTGCCACGTCTTTTCGCGCCCGTCGGAGGTGTTGATGGCGCCGGTCGCGGCATAGACGACCGACCATCGGATGGCCCCCGATCCCAGCAGCGCGCCATTGTCCGTCCCCGCCCGCAGGATGCCTGCGGAAAAGGCGCCGATGTTCACGCCGTCGGCCGCGAAGCCGATCGCCGAACCGCTGTAGCGATAGAAGCCGAGCCCCGCGGCGCCGTTGAAGCCATAGGCCGGCGCATCGGCGCCCGATGCGCTGACGCGCATGCGCGTGGCGCTGCACTCGCCGCTGACGGTCAGGGGGGCATCGGGAAGGCTCGTGCCGATCCCGACATGGCCGCTCGCGGTCACCCGCAGCCGCTCGCTCCCCGCCGTCGCGATCGCCAGCGCATCGGCCGCGGGGCGATAGAGGCCGCTGTCGCCGTCCGCGGCAAAGGCCAGCGCCGGCGCGCCCGCGCTGCCGTCGGCCGCCGCCAGCGCGCCGTCCAGCGCATAGCGTCCCGACGCATCGCGCCGCACGGTGCGCGCCAGCGCCTCGTCGCGCATGGCGGCGGCCGCGTCGCTCGCGGCGAACCAGCCGGCCCCGACGGTCAGCGCGATGGTCTTCAGCCCCGGCGCGAAGTCGACGAAGGCGTTCCCCGCCGACGACGCCGCGACGCTGTCGCGCTGCAACCGGCCGTCGGCGTCGATCCGCCCGGTCCCCGCCTCCCACTGGTCGGGCTGCGCGACCCCGGCGATCGCATAGTGAAAGCCGGCGCCCGGCGGCACCGCGTCGGCAAAGCGACGGTGACCGGGCACCGCGCCGCTCGGCGTCAGCGGCCCGGACCCGCCCTCCTGGCACAGCTCGCGCACCAGGTCGGCGAAAAAGAGGGTCGGCATGGCAAGCCATCCTTTCCGGACAAATCCTGTTTCGGGAAAATCGCTAAGCGCCCGGCCGGCTCCGAAAGGGAGGGAACCAGGACCGGGCGCCGCATCGCACACCAGCCGCTTAGCTGGCGGCGAATTTCATCAGCTTGATGGCGTTCGAATCGACAATCGCGCCGCCCACCCGCTTGGTTGCATAGAAATGCACGAAGGGCTTGTTGCTGAACGGATCGCGCAGGATGCGCGTCTCGCCGCGATCGGCGATCAGGTAACCGGCGCGGAAATTGCCGAAGGCGATCGACAGGCTGTCGGCCGCGACATCGGGCATGTCCTCGGCCTCGACCACCGGATAACCGAGCAGCGTCGCCGCCTGCCCCTCGACCAGCCCCGGCTGCCACAGAAAGGCGCCGTCGCTGGTCTTGAACTTGCGGATGCGCGCCAGCGTGCCCGAGTTCATCACCCACGCCGCGCCCTGCCGGTACGGCGCGCGCAGGCTGTGGACCAGTTCGATCAGCCCGTCCTGCGGGCTCGCCGCCGCAAAGCCGCCCGCCGCGCCGCTCGCGACATATTGCAGCGTCCCGAAATCGCGCGCCGCATCGTCCTCGTCGGTCGCCGCATAGGACAGAAAGCCCTTGGGCCGGTTCGTTCCGTTGCCGCCGACGAAGGCCGTGCCCTCGGCGACCGCGAACTCGCGCGCGATCTCGTCGGCCAGCCAGTCCTCGACGTTGAACATCGCGTCGTCGAGCATCGCCTGGCTCGCCGCCGGATTGGCGTAGAGTTCGCCGGAGGGCGGCGCGATCTCGGCAAAGCTTCGCGTATCGGTCGCCGGGCGCGCCGCGGTCTCGCCGACCCAGCCCGCCTCGGTCGCCCCGGTCGCGATCAGCTTGCGATAGCCGCTCGTCCCCGTCTGCACGACGGTCGCGATGCCGCGGATCGGCGACAGCGATGTCAGCGTCGCCGCGATCGCCCCGTCGATCTCGCGCGGCACCGCATAGCCGCCCTCGCCGCCCGACGCCCCCGACAGGCTCTTCATCTCGACGCCCGCATCGATCCCGCGCCGCAGATAGCGTTCGACAAAGGCATCGCGCGCCGGGTCGGCCGCCTTCGCCCCGTCGAGCGGCAGCCGCGACGCCGCGACCGCCTGCGCGTCGACCTGGGCCTTCAGCGCCGCCACCGACGCCTTCAGCTCGTCGACCGCCTCCGCCGCCAGCACCGCATCGAACGCCCCCTCGAGCGCATCGGCCTTGATCTCCATATCGTCCATATCGTTCCCTCCAAAAAAAGAGGCTGCCAAAGGCAGCCTCGTCACGCTTCGAACATTGGCCCCATTCTAGGGAGCGGGGGTCCATCTCAGATTCGAAAAGTCGAACGCACCCGTCGAACAGACGATGGTCAGCGTCGGCGTCTCGCCCAAATTCAGCGGGACGCGCACCCCCTCGCCTCCTGCCGTCACCAGGACTTCGGACCTGCTCGAGACCTTGATCGAAAAGAGCGCGCTCTCGTCGAGCGCCAATAGCTTGCCCGCGCTCGCGCGTTCGTCGCCGTCGCGGGACGACCACAGATAGAGCCTTGCGACGCTGCTCCGGACGTCTTCGACGACCAGCCTGATTGCGAGGGAATCCCTTTTGTCCGACGCGACCAAGCGGATCTGGCCGCTCGGAAGCCATTTCTTGTCCTCCCCTTTCCTTGTCAGGGCGATCGACCCGCTGATCTCGAAATCATCCGGGTTCGCTGCGATATCCAGGGACGAAAATTTCGCGGCAGGTGCGCTGCAAGTAAAATCGGCGGAGGCTGCACGGGCCGCTGCCGGTGCGGCCAGCGTCGCGGCCGCCATGGAAAAGATCATCATGAAACGCATAGCCATCCCCCCTTTATCTGCTGCGCCATGCTGGCCGATCTCGTCATCGAGTCAATGGATTCCACCGCGATCACCCGCGCCGCCGGCTGCATCGGCACCGCGACCAGGCTCACCTCGGCCAGGTCGAGCGCCAGCAGCTCGCGCGGCCGCGCCCCGCGCGCCGCACGCACGCGGTATCCGAACGACAGCCCGGTCAGCGCCCCGCGCGCGACCAGTCCCGCCGCGGTCGGATGCGTGACCCGCGCGACGACGCGCAGCCCCCGCGCATCCTCCGCCAATGTCTCGATGACCCCCACCACCGCGCCGGGCCGGTGCTGCCACAACAGCGGCACTGCCCGCCGCGCGCGCAGGCTCGCCGCAAAGGCCCCGCCGCGCACCACATCGTCGCCCCGGTCGACCCGGTCGAACACCGCGGCATAGCCCGCGAACCTGATGCCCCCCTCCCCTTCAGGGGAGGGGTTGGGGGCGGGGTCCCGAGGCCTGACCCGGCCCCTCACCGCAGCAGCCCCGGCAGCCCCAGCTTCACCGCCAGCCCCAGCACGAGCAGCGCCAGCAGCGCGCGCACCGCCCAGTCGACCGCTGCCTGCCGCGCGCTGGTCTTGGCGTCGCGCCACGCGCCGAGCAATTGCCGCAGGTCGCCGATGTCGCCGCGCGCCGCCTCATCGGCCAGCCCCAGCCGCGCCAGCGCCCGCCGCGCCCCCAGCTCGCTCGCCTCCTCGACCACCGCGCGTAGCAGCGCCGCGTCGGGCGTCCCGGACGCCCCGGACGCACCCGTCCCCGCCAGCGCGACCAACCGCGCCAGCGCTTCATCCTCATCCATGTCGAATTCCTCGAAAAAATGTCGCACGAAGACACAAGGACACGAAGAGGTATCGCTCTCCCCCCTTTCCGTTCGCCCTGAGCTTGTCGAAGGGCCGTCCTTTCTTCCGCGTTGCGAAAAAGGACGGTGCTTCGACAAGCTCAGCACGAACGGAAGAGAGTCGTTCCTTCGTGTCCTTGCGTCTTCGCGCGAACCCAATCGGTTATACGACCCCCAGCAGCGCCTTCTTCTCCCCGGCGGTCAGCCAGTCGGCCCCCGACACCTCGCGCCACAGCGCCATCCGGTCCTCCGCCAGCGCCGGCACCTTATCCAGATCGACGCGCAGTTCCGCCGCGCCGAACCACCCGCTCAGCCCCTGCGCCAGCGCCCCCAATATCTTCGCGCACAGCGGCAGCACCGTCAGCCGCCACAGCGCGCGATTGGCCTCGCGATAATTGGCGTAGGTCGCATCCCCCGGCAGCCCGAGCAGCATCGGCGGCACCCCGAAGGCCATCGCGATCTCGCGCGCCGCGCTGTGCTTCAGCTCCAGGAAATCCATGTCCGCGGGCGACAGCGACAGCGCCTGCCACTTCAGCCCGCCCTCCAGCAGCAGCGGCCGCCCCGCATTGGTCCCGCCGGCAAAGCTCTCGGCCAGTTCCTCGCGCAGCCGGTCGACCTGTTCGGCCGACAGCGGCATGCCCTTGTCGCCCGGATCGTGGACCAGTGCCCCCGACGGCCGCGCCGCATTGTCCAGCAGCGCCGCATTCCACTTCGCCGCGGCATTATGCGCCGCGATCGCCCCCTCTGCCGCCGCCAGGCACCCGGCGCCATAATGATCGTCGAGCGGATGCAGCGCCTTCACATGCACGACCGCCGGCCGCCCCGCGCCGTCCTCGGCCGGCAGCACCGCCATGCGGCCGCCCGCCTTATAGCGATAGGCGACCGGCCAGCCGCGCCCATCGGCCTCGACCGTCACCCGCTCGGGCCGCAGCGCGAACAGCTCGGCGGGCGCCCCCGCCCCGTCGGTCAAGATCTGCACATAGCCGTTGCCGTGGAGCAGCAATTGCGACGCCAGCGTCTCGACCAGCCCCTGCCCGCCGGAGGTGGCCGCGACAAGCCGCAGCAACGCCGGATCGCCTGCCGTCAGCGGCGCCGCCCCCGCCGCCTCGGCGATCAGCCGCACGCTGCGCTGGACGATGGCATTGCCCAGATAGCCCGCGCGTACCTGCGCTTCCCACGACAGCGGCGCTGGCGCGCTCCAGCTCCCATGGACACGCGACAAAGCGGGCCGCGCCGGACTCGACGCGGCCTTGCGGCCAAACCAGTTCATGCTTGTCTCCTGAAATAATACCCCGCTCTCTCCCCTTCAGGGGAGAGATACGAAGGCTTGCGAGCTTGCTCGCTAGCCGAAGTTGAGAGGGGCCAGGGGCAGCGCATTCCTTCCCCCTCTCCCAACCCTCTCCCCTGAAGGGGAGAGGGCTTATGAGCTTCTTTCCTTCGCGCGAGTCTCAAACCCGCCGCACCCCCGGCTCCCGCCCCTTCCGCAACCCGTCCAGCAACGCCGCCAACGCCCACACGCAGGCATCGGCCCGGTCGGGCGAGCGCCCCGGCCCGGCATAGCCGCCGCCGACCTGCAACCCGCAAAGCTCGTCCTCCAGCGCCGCGAACACACCGGCGTGCACGACCTGCCCGCGCTCATAGGCGAGCGCGACCGGCTCGGCGCGCCGCGCCTTGCCGACGCTGGCGTGCACCGACACCACCGGCAGCGCGAGGTCGGCCTGCGCCAGCGTGCCCGCAACCATCTCGCCGCCCATATTGCTCTCGGCCACCACCCGCTCGGCGCCCCAGCGCGCCGCCGCCGCGGCGACCGCCTGCGCCCAGACGGCCGGCGGCGGATTGGCGACGCTCGCATCCTCGACCACCGCCAGCCGCCGGTCGCGCAGCAGCGCCGCGACGACGATCCCGCACGCATCGCCGGTGCTGGTCGCGGGCGGATCGACCCCGATCACCACGCGCACGGGTTTCCCGATTCCGTCGGCCGCGACCCGGCACCGCTCGACCAGCTCCCGCGTCCACAGCGCCCCCTCGACATCCTCCAGCATCTCGCCGTCGAGTTCCTGCCGCCCCAGCCGCGTTCCGCCATAGCTTTCCAGCATCGCGACGACGAAATCGCCCGGCAGCCACGGATTCTCGCGCGTCTTGCCAAAGGTCGCCGCGACCCCCGGCGCCGCCTTCACCCGCCGCATCGCCGCATTGGTGCGCGGCGTCGTCGTCACCACGACGCGCGGCCGCTCGCCGAGCCGCAGCCCCAGCATCAGATTGTCCCACGCCGCCTCGCCGCGCCGCCATTTCGCCAGCTCGTCGCACCAGGCGGCATGATGTTCGGGCCCGCGCAGTTCCTCGCCCGCCTCGGCCGAATAGAGCGTCGCGACCGCGCCGCTGGCAAAGACCAGCTCGCGCCGCCCGACCACCCATCGCGCCTCCTCGCCATGGCGCGCCACCGCCAGCAGCCCGCTCGGCCCCTCGATCATCACCCGCACCCCGTCGGCGTGCGTCGCTGCGACCAGCGCGATCCGCGCCTCGGGTATGTCGCGCGCGATCTGGCTCACCCATTCGGCCCCCGCGCGCGTCTTGCCGAACCCGCGCCCCGCCTGGATCAGCCAGACTCGCCAGTCGCCCGGCGGCTCGCGCTGTCCCTTATTCTCGAACCCGTACCAGCGCGTCGCAAGTTCGGCTTTCTGCCCATCGGTCAGCCCGCGGAGCACATATCGCAATTCCGCGGGCGTCAGCTCGCTCAAATCGCCGGTGATCGCAAAGGACGCCTCCCACAGCTCGGCCGCTCCCTTCGGCGCCCCACGACGGCTCATGCCGCTCCTTTCGGCGCGCGATCGGGCACCGGCGTCGCGGCCAACTCGCCGCCGTCGATCGCCGCGCGCCGCGCCCGCTGGCGCTTGACCATCGCGATCCGTTTCAGCAGCACCGCGTCGGTCTCTTCCTGCGTCGCGATGTGGCGCGCTGCCGGGGTCCGGCGCGCCGCCTGTCCTTCGCGCACGCTGCGCCGGTGCATATTGAGCAGGCCGATCGCCTGCTCGACCGTCATCTTCTCGACCGTCTCGGCGCGCTCCTCCGCCGCGTCGATTTCGAGCGCCCCCGCGACTTCCAGCGCGCGGCGAAGCAGCGCGGTCTCCAGCCGCTCGAACCCCAGTTCCAGCGCCTGCTGCCATGCCCGGGCGAATTGCGGATCGCGCTGGCGAAGCGCATAGGCGTAGCGATCCGGCGCCCCCGCCGCCCGATGCGCGCGCGTCACGTTGCAGCTATGCGCGAGTTCGGTCAGAAACGCCTCGCGCCGCGCTTTGGTCCAGCCCCGCTTGCTCGCCTTGCGCCGCTGCAACGGCCCGTTCGCAAAGGCCGAAATCTGATCCTCCTCACCGTCCGCCATCCCGCATCCCTCCAAAGGCAATCGGGCCGCACGCCCCACGGCGCCGGCCCGACTCGCAATTCGTCATGATGGAACCCATGTGCCACAACAGCGTTACGATGTCAATAGAAAATAACCTATATGGTTATCAAGCACCCTTCCTTTCGTCACCCCGGACTTGATCGGCGATTATCCTCGCACCATCCATAGTCCCATTCGTCATTGCGAGGAGCGGAGCGACGACGCAATCTCCAGCCATCGGCAAGGCGGGACGATAGCTGGAGATGGCTTCCCCCGGCTTTCGCCGGGGTTGCAATGACGCCATAGGGATGTCGCGGGGATAAGCGTCGACCTGACCCGGGGCGCCCGCTTCTCCCAACAAGGCCGCCCTCGCCCATCACGCCTTTACATCGCCACGCCGCCCTGCCAGACCGCCCGCACCGCTTTTTCGGGAGACCGCCTTTGCTCACCCTGTTCGGCTTGGACCGCAGTCGCGGGCCGGTGCGGACGCGTGCGAGCGCGGCCCGGCGCCGACACCCCGCGAAATGACCGACCGCAGCGCGCGCCCGTGCGCCGCTGCCCGCATTTCGAAAGTCACCCATGATATTGGAAACCACCGAAGACGATTATGCCGCCCTGCTGCGCGGCCAGGCCCCGCGCGGGCTGCTTTGGCTCGACCCGCCGGTCGCGCCGCCCGACATCCTCGCGATGCTCGCCGATGTCGCGGCGGGCGTGCGCGCGCATTTCGCGCCCGCCTCCTGGCTGATCGCCGCCGAGGGCGAACTCGTCGGGCTCTGCTCGATCACCCGCCCGCCGGCGGATGGCGCGGTCGACCTCGGCTATGGCATCGCGCCCGGCCGGCAGGGCCGCGGCCATATGCGGGCCGCGCTCCGGGCGATCGCCGCCTGGGCCGATGCCCGTCCCGACGTCGCGGCGCTCACCGCCGAGACCGCCGAGCAGAACATCGCCTCGCAGCGCGTGCTCGCACGCGCCGGCTTCGCGCGCGTCGGCACCCGCGTCGACGCGGAGGACGGACCGCTGATCCGCTGGCGCTACGCCGCCGGCTGACCGGCCGCGCCGGGGCGAGCCGCGCGCCCGCCCCGGCGCCCCACCGTCCGCTTGCCCGCCGCCCCCCGCGCGATTACACCCGCCGGCATGAGCGACGATGCGAAGATCTTCATCAGCGCCGACGAGCTGCTCGCCGATTCGCTGCGGCTCGGGCGGCAGGTGCTCGACAGCGGCTTCGCGCCGACCCATCTCGTCGGCATCTGGCGCGGCGGCGCGCCGGTCGGCATCGCGGTGCAGGAACTGCTCGACTATCACGGCGTCCGCTGCGACCATATCGCGATCCGTACCTCCTCCTATCACGGCATCGACCGCGCCGATCCCCAGGTAAAGGTGTTCGCGCTCGGCTATCTGATCGACACGCTCGGCCCCGACGACCGCCTGCTCCTCATCGACGACGTGTTCGATTCGGGCCGCAGCATCCGCGCCTTCCTCGCCGAGTTGAAGGCGCGCTGCCGCTACAACATGCCGCGCGACATCCGCATCGCGACCGTCTGGTACAAGCCGGGGCGCAACGTCACCGACCTCGCCCCCCATTTCCACGTCCACCAAACCGACCGCTGGCTGATCTTCCCGCACGAGATAGACGGGCTGACGGTCGACGAGATCCGCCGCCACAAGCCCGAGGCGGCGATCATCCTCGGCGAGGACGCGGGGGTGCCCGCCGATGGCTGACGGCTTCGCCTCGCGCGACGAGCGCGCCGCCTTCATCGCCGGCCTGCCCAAGGCCGAGCTTCACCTGCATATCGAGGGTTCGCTCGAACCCGAATTGATGTTCGCGCTCGCGCAGCGCAACGCCGTCGCCATCCCCTTCGCCAGCGTCGAGGACGTGCGCGCCGCCTACGCCTTCTCGAACCTCCAGGATTTCCTCGACATCTATTATCAGGGCATGGGCGTCCTCATCGCAGAGCAGGACTTTTACGACCTCACCGCCGCCTATCTCGCCCGCGCCCGCGCCGACAATGTCCGCCATGTCGAGATATTCTTCGATCCGCAGGGCCACACGGCGCGCGGCGTCGCCTTCGACACGGTGATCGCCGGGATCGCCCGCGCACTCGACGAGGCCCGCGACCGCCACGGCCTGACCTCCCGGCTGATCCTCTGTTTCCTCCGCCACCTCAGCGAGGCGGAGGCAGAGGCGACGCTCGACGCGGCCCTGCCGTGGCTGGGTCGCATCGCCGGGGTCGGCCTCGATTCGTCGGAGGTCGGCCATCCGCCGTCGAAGTTCGAACGCGTCTTCGCCCGCGCCCGCGATCTCGGGCTGAAATGCGTCGCCCACGCCGGCGAGGAGGGCCCGCCCGCCTACGTCCGCGAGGCGCTCGACCTCCTGCGCGTCGACCGCATCGACCACGGCAACCGCAGCCTCGAGGACGCGGCGCTCGTCCGCCGCCTCACCGATGCGGCGATGTGCCTGACCGTCTGCCCGCTCTCGAACGTCCGGCTGTGCGTGGTGGACGACATCGCGGCGCATCCGCTCCGCACCATGCTCGATGCGGGGCTTTGCGCGACGGTCAATTCCGACGACCCCGCCTATTTCGGCGGCTATGTGAACGCCAATTACCAGGCGGTCGCCGATGCGCTCGACCTGTCGCGGGCCGAACTGGTCGCGCTCGCGCGCAACAGCTTCACCGGCTCCTTCCTCGATGCCGACGGCCAGGCGCGCCATCTGGCGGAGATTTCCGCCTACGCCTGACGGCGCGCCCTGCCCCAGTGCGGCTCCCTAGAATTTACCCCGCACCGAAAAGGCGAAGATCGGCCCGATCAGCCGGTCGCGGCTCTCGGTAAAGGCGACGGGGCTCGCGCCGCGCAGCCCTTCATAGACCACGCGCTCGCGCCGCGAGCGCGCATTGATCGCATTGGCCATCTCCGCTCGCACGGTCAGCCCCATCACATCCTTGTTCTCGACGAAGATCGACGCGAAAACGGGTCCTTCCCAAGTCCGGTTCGCCTCGTTCCGGCGATAATTGGGCTGATAATGGCCATAGCTGGCGGTCGCGCCCCACGCCCAGTCGCCGCCGGGGATGTCGTGGCGCAGCGAAAAGTCAGCCGACCGGTCCTGAAAGCCGCTCCACTGGCGCTTGTCGCCGGTAAAGGGATCGCGCAACCGCGAGGTTTCCAGATCGACGCTGGCTTCGATCTTGACCCCTTTCAGCCCCGCCGGGTCGAGGTTGATCGTCGCCGACCACACGACCGCCGCCGCCCAGGCGCTGGGAATATTGCCAACCGACTCGCCGCCGTCGACCGGCACCACATCGACGAAATCCTCCGCGTCCACATAAACGAACTGAATCTTCGTCGATCCCCATTTCCCGAGCGACTGGTTCGCCTCCAGCTCATAGCGCCAGTTCTGCTGCGGGCGCAGGTCGGCATTGCCGGCATTGCTGTTGTCGTCGTTCAGGAAGGCGCGCGCGAGGAAGTCGTAGAAGTCGAGCTGCTCGACCTGCCGCTGGACCTTCAGCGACAGGTCGAGGCCCGCCGCGGGCGTCCAGGCGAGCGTCAGCGATCCCTTGGGGCGAAAGAAACTACGCTCCAGCCCGTCCGCGCCGCTCTGCGCCAGTGTCGAATGTTCGGCGCCCGCGACGAGCTGAAAGGACAGCTTGTCGGTCAGCTTGCGCCCAAAGCTGAGCAGCGCCTCGTAGCGATCCTCCTTCACCCCGCCCGTCCCTTCGGGATAGGGAATCTCGACGAAATCGTCCGATGCGGGGTCGAGCGTGTAGAGCCGCGCGACATTATCCAGCGTGTTGAACGCCGCTTCCGCCGACAATTGCCAGTCGCCGCCGAACATCTTCCACTGATATTCGCCGCGCCCGATCGTCTCGCCGACGTCGCCGGTCTGGGTGAAGCGGTCGCCGGTCGCCGCCGACCCGTCCGCGGGGCGCAGCACCACCTCCTGCGACACCGGCTCGTGGCTGAAGCGGCGCAGGCCGATCAGCTTGAGCTTTCCGGGACCCGCCCCGAACTGATAGTCGCCGCTCAGCTCATAGTTCCAGGTCGTCTCGGTCTCGCGCACCGTGCGCAGGCGATCGGGCAGGCCGGGCGACATCCAGACGCCATCTTCGTCATAGCGGTACCAGCGGCGCTGATAATGCGCGCCCAGATGCGCGATGCTGTCGCCCGCGGGGTCCCAGGTCAGCTTCGCCGACAGCTTGGGCGTATCATAATGGGTGTTCCATATATCCTTGCGCCGCTCGACGATCGCACCGCTGCCGTCGCGGATCAGCGTCGGCCCGCCGGCACCGCTGCGCGAGCTGTTATCGTTGTTGAGGCCCAGCTCATATTCGACGTCGCCCCCTCGCCCGCGCACTGAAATGTCGGCGCGGGTGAAGAGCGGATCGGTGTAATGCGGCCGGAATTCGGGCTTCCACGAAAATTGGCCGGAGAAACCGTCGGCACGGAACACGATGTTCGCGACCTGCCCCGACAGGCCGGGGATATCGAGGCTCGCGCCGTCGACGATCTCGATCCGCTCGACATCGGCGGCCGAAATGCGGGTCAACTGGGTGACGATCGTGTCCGACTTGGTCGATGGCCGCGCGCCGTTGAACAGCACATTGCCCGTCGCCTGGCCCAGCCCGCGCACCCTGTCATTCTCGCGGATCGAGAAGCCGGGCACCTGATTCAGCATGTCGAGGGCGGTCTTGGGCGCGTAGCGCGTGAAGTCGGCCGGGGTATAGACCGTCCCGGCAAGCGCCTGGCCCAGGGCGACCGCGGGGTCCGCGACCGGCGGGGGCGCTTCGCCGCTCGCCGGCGCCTCCTGCGCACAGGCGGACTGGACCCACAGGACGGCGGCGATCGCGAACAGGCTGCCGGCGAATCTCACCGCTTCGCCCCCGCCGCCGCATTCATCCGCCGCGCATAGTCGCCGGTCACGCCCAGCGCCTTCATCCCGACGATATCCTCGGCATCGAGATCGGCATAGCCGGCGTCGGCCAGCTCGCGCACATAGGCGCCGTCGACCCCCAGCGCGCGGCATGCGATCACGTCGTCGATCGATTCGAGCTTCAGGGCACCGCCGCGCAGTTCGCGAACATAGGCGGGCGATATCTTCAGCGCCGCCGCCGCGATCAGATCGTCCGAATCCTCCGGGCGCAGACCCGCGTCGGTCAGCCCGTCGGCCAACGCGAGCGTCGCATCGACCATCAGCATGGCGAGCAGGTCGCGCGGACCGTCGGGCGCCAGCCCGCGCGCCGCCAGTTGCCCCTCGAAACCGGGATCGCCGGTAAAGCGGCAATCGCCCTTGCCTTCATAACGCCGCGTCAGCCGCCCGTCGCAATCGAGCCTCCCCGCCGCGTGCGCGATCCGGAACGCCACCGGCCCCTTGCCCTCGCCCAGTGCCCGCAGCGCCCCCGCCATCTCGGGCCGCGAGCCGTCGAGCGCGAAGTCGCTGCTCGACGCCTCGCTGCGCACCCGCAACCGCGGTTCATCCCCTCGCTTGCCGTCGGGGGGCAGGATATCCCAGCGGATATCGGTCAGCACCGGCGGCTGGCCGGGCGCCTGCATCGGCGCGGCAGAGGCCAGCGCGGACAGGGTCGCAAGGCCGGCGGCAACAATCATCGCTTTCATGGCACGTCTCCTCCGGGCCGCGGAGCAGGGCGAGCGCCATCGCTCGCCGGCGCGCGGCGTTTCGAAATCCTCGGTCTTCGGTTTGGATGGGCCGTCCGGTTCAGGCCGGACGGCCCGGCGTCACATCAGTCTTCGGGCGGCACCGGCGGCGCGGGCGGCCGCGGCGCGGCAACCCGGATCGTCGATCCGTCGGGGCCGTGCATATCGACAACCGCGACGCCGTCCTTGCTGACGGACACCGACGATGCGCTCGTCGCGACGCTCATCGCGTTCGACACGATCCGGGGCACATCGATCCCGCCGTCCAGCGCGCGATGCTCGATCGCATCGTCAGGGCTCGCCAGCGGCACCCCGGACCGCCGCATCTTGCGGACATAGGCGGCGTCGACGCCCAGCGCCCGCATCCCCGACAGGTCGTCGATCGTCAGCCGGGGAAACAGCGCCTTCATCTCGCGGGCATAGCCGACGTCGATCCCCAGCGCCGAGGCTCCGATCAGGTCGTCACCGTCGGCGTTCGGAAAGACCGCGCGCATCCGCTTCAGATAGGCGGGGCTGGCGCCGACGGCCTTGCCCGCGATCAGGTCGTCGGGATCGATGCTCCCGCCGCCCGCCCGCGCTTCGCGCACATCCTCGGGGGTCACGCCCATCGCCTTCATGCCGATCAGATCGTCGGGCGCGATCGGCTTGCGCGCGGGGATCATGTCCTCCCCGGCCTCGGCCGCAACCGCACGCGGCGCCGCGACCTTGCTCTTCGCGGGCATCGCCTCGGCCTCACGCGGCGCCGCGGTCGCCGAGAAGGCGGCGAGCGGCAGCGTCACGCCTGCCAGAAAGGCAAGTCCCACCGCGATCCAGCCCGGCCCCGCCGGCCCGCGCCGCGCCCGCGCGTCGAGCACGCGGGTGATCCGGCGCTTCAGGCTGTTCCGGCCCGGCGCGACGCCATGCGCGGCGAGCAGCACCGCCTTGTTGTCGTGGCGCGCCGCGCCGACCAGCAGCGTCGCATAATCGGGCCCGTCGATATCGGCGAGCAGCACCGCATCGTCGGCCGCTTCCTCGCGAAGCTGGTGGCTTTCCCTCGCGAGCATCCACACCAGCGGATTGAACCAGAAGAGCGCGCAGGCCAGCCGCGCCGCGAGCAGCTTGGCCCAGTCGAGCCGCGCGACATGCGCCAGTTCGTGCGCGATGATCGCCTCGGCCTCGCCGACCGCCGCGACCGCGTGCGGGCTCAGCACGATCGTCGGGCGCAGCACGCCCCAGCTTATCGGCGAGCGCAATTCCTCGCTCACCAGCAGCGCGGTGCCATGCTTGAACCCCATGCGCCGCTGCGCCTCGGCCAGCGCCGACAGCCACGACGGCTGCACCAGCACGTCGGCGCGGCCGCGCATCGCGAACAGCCGCACCACCGCGACCAGCATGATCAGGAAAAGCAGCGCGAGCGGCAGCGCATAGACCCAGACCGCCAGCTCGGCGGCGGACGGCCACGACGCCGGCAGCGGCGACGATGCCGCCGCCACGGCCGGGACTGAAGCCGTGGCGGCGGGCAGCGCGACCGCCACCGGCGTGCCCCCTCCGTGTGGGATGACGGCGGGCGCGGCCGCCGGCTCGGCGAACCAGCTCGCCGGCAGCGGCGCCCATTGCGGCAGCAGCAAGCTGGCCAGCGGCAGCGCGAGCAGCGCCGCCAGTCCGACATGCGCGATCAGCGAGCGCTCGGCCGCCGAGCGCCGCTTCAACAGGCGCAGCAGCAACAGCGACAGGCCGGCGATCGCGGCCGATTTCCAGGCGAGACCGATCAGGGTCGCGGCGGTGATCGTCATTTCGTCCTCCCGTCGCGCGCCTGCGCGATCAGTTGCTCCAGTTCGGCCAGCTCGCCGTCGCTCATCTTGTCCTGCATCCCCAGCAGCGCCGCGGCGGCGCTCGTCGGCGACCCGTTGAAAAAGACGCGCACGACCTGGCTCAGCGCCGACTTGCTCGCCGTCTTCTCCTCGACGCTCGGCGCATAAAGAAAGCCGCGCTCCGACGCGGTGCGCGCGACGAAGCCCTTGGCCTCCAGTCGCTTGAGCATCGCGCGGATCGCCGACCCGGTCAGCGCGTCGCTCAGCGCCGCCCCGATCTCGGACACCGTGGAGGCGCCCCTTTCATACAAGATGTCGACGATTTCGCGTTCCCGCGGCGGCAGACTGGACAGCATCGAATCACCTTTCGCGCTACATTTGTAGCCTAGCTACATTTGTAGCGCATCCATGGCAAGCGCTTTATTTCCCTAACACGGTCCGCCCGCTCGAAGCGAGGTGGGCCGGCAGCTATCCCGCCACCCTCGACTTGATCCGGGGTGACGAAGAAGGCAAAATCACGGGTAGTGGGTCGGTTTGAATTTCCGCCTGGATTAATAGAGCCAGTCTCTTTCTTCGTCATGCTGAACTTGTTTCAGCATCCATGGCCAGCTCTCTCGTCCGGCGCTGCGTTCGTCGAAACCTCAGGCCATGGACCCTGAAACAAGTTGGCAATTATACCCTTGGCATCCGTAAGCCTCCTTACTTCGTCATTGCGAGCGGAGCGAAGCAATCCAGAGTGCGCGCAAACCGCTCTGGATTGCTTCGCTCCGCTCGCAATGACGGGATTACGGATGCGAAAGCGATAAGCGCCGAACAAGTTCAGGGTGACGGGAAAAGAGAAGCGCGTGAACCACACACAGCGCAAACCATACACAGACGGAAATTCAAACTGACCCACCACCAAATCACGCTCCTGCTTGCAAACGGCATCACCGCCCGAAATGACGGGGAATCATCGTTCCACGCGAAGCGCCGTTCCGTCCCCACCCCTTGCCTCCCTCCGCCCCAATGCCTAGCTTGCCCCCGCAACCCCAACCGGAGCCCCCCGTCATGGACAAGAATCCGACCGCAACGCCCGCCCGCCTTGCCGCCAGGAAAGCCCTTGTCCATGTCCCGTTCCATCCCCGCGATCACCGTCTCCCGGCTCGGCTGGTCCACGCCTGACGGCCGCGCCGTCCTTTCGAACCTCGACCTTCGTTTCGCGCCCGAACGCACCGGCATCGTCGGACGCAACGGCGTCGGCAAATCGACGCTGCTGCGCCTGCTGACCGGCGATCTGGCCCCGTCGACCGGCAGCGTCGCGATCGAGGGGCGGATCGCGATGCTGCGCCAGACGGTGCAGGTCGCGCCGGACGAGACGATCGCCGACCTCTTCGGCGCCCGCGCCGCGCTCGCCCTGCTCCGCAGGGCCGAATCCGGCGCCGCGACCGCGGACGAACTGGCCGAGGCAGACTGGACGCTCGACGCCCGAATCGCCGAATCGCTCACGAAGCTCGGCCTGCCGTTTCCGCCCGACACCCCGCTCGCGCGGCTTTCGGGCGGCGAGCGCACTCGCGCCGCGCTCGCCGGCGCGATCTTCGCCGTGCCCGATTTCCTCCTTCTCGACGAGCCGACCAACAATCTCGACGCCGCCGGACGTGCCGCGGTGCGCGAGACGCTCGCCGGCTGGCGCGGCGGCGCGGTCGTGGTCAGCCACGACCGCGACCTGCTCGAAGAGATGGACGCGATCGTCGAGCTGACCGGCCTCGGCGCCACGCGGACCGGTGGCGGCTGGAGCGCGTGGCAGGCACGCAGGCAGATCGAGCAGGCGGCCGCCGAACAGCAGCTCGCGACGGCGGAAAAGCGCGCCGACGCAGTCCAGCGCCAGGCGCAGGCGGCGACCGAGCGGCAGGATCGCCGCGATTCGGGCGGCCGCCGCAAGGCCGCGCGCGGCGACATGCCGCGCATCGTCGCCGGCGGGATGAAGCGCCGCGCCGAGGAAAGCCGCGGCGCCGCCGGTCGCCTCGCCGAACGCCGGCAGGACGCGGCGACGGCGCAGCTCGCCGAGGCCCGCAGCCGGATCGAGATCGTCGATCCGCTCGCGGTGTCGCTCCCCTCGGCCGGCCTGCCCGCCTCGCGCACCGTCCTCGACCTCGACCATGTCACCGCTGGCCATGTCGCCGGCCGGCCCGTCATCCGCGACCTGTCCTTGACGATAACCGGGCCGGAACGCGTCGCGATCGTCGGCCCCAATGGCGCGGGCAAGTCGACCCTGCTCGCGCTCGTCGCCGGAACGCTCGCCCCGTGGCAGGGCCGCGCGCGCACCCTCGTGCCTTTCGCGCTGTTCGATCAGCGGGTGGCGCTGCTCGATCCGGCGCGCTCGGTCGCCGACAATTTCCTCCGCCTCAATCCCGGCACCACGAACAACCAGTGCCGCGCCGCGCTCGCCCGCTTCCGCTTCCGCGCCGAGGCCGCCGACCGCATCGCGGGCACGCTCAGCGACGGCCAGATGCTTCGCGCCGGCCTCGCCTGCACCCTCGGCGCGCCGCGGCCCCCGCAATTGCTGATCCTCGACGAACCGACCAACCATCTCGACCTCGACGCCCTCACCGCGGTCGAAACCGGCCTCGCCGCCTATGACGGCGCCCTGCTCGTCGTCAGCCACGACCGCACGTTCCTGAACGCCATCGGCATCGCGCGGACGGTCGCGCTGGACGGGGCGGGATAAGCGGCTGGTCCGCCATGGGGTGGGAAGGCGGACGTTGCGGCCCCATGAAGCCCCTCCCCTTCAGGGGAGGGGTTGGGGTGGGGGCCATCGGCCTTGCGCAAAGCCGATAGACCCCACCCCACTGCGACTAGGCAGCAAGCTACCAAGTCTTCGTTGCCCCTCCCCTTCAGGGGAGGGGCTTTCTCCCCATGTCCGCAACCGGCCGAAAGCCGACCCCACCCGCTCGCTACCCCGGAATCCGGCACTTGAGCCCGTGCAGCCCCACGACTTGATCGCCCACGCAGATCGGCGCCGCGATCAGTCGCACCCAGTCGCTGCGTGCCGGCGCGGACCATATCTCGACGTCGAGGGTGAAGCCGCGACGGTGCGCGATGGCGTGTGCGCGCAGCCGTTCCATCGCGGCGCGCGATCCCTCGCCATAGCGGGCCACGGCATCGGCGCGCGCGACGGGCGCACCGCGCGGCAGGCCGAACAGGTCATGGACCGTCGGCGACCAGGTCAGGCTGTCGTCGGCCAGATCGCATTCCCATGTGCCGATCCCCGCGCGCTCCAGCGCGTCGGCATCGGCCGCCGCCGGGGGCAGCGCGGGCGGGCGGACGCCGGCCCGCTCAACCCAGCCCAGATCGAAATGCCGCGCCCGCTCGAACAGCGGCCAGCTATGATGCAGCGGCAACGGATATTGATGTCGCAATGCGCCTGCCCCTTCCAGCGCGAGTCCCCACCGGCCGGAAAATACCGGACGCCTCGCCTGTCGGCAAGCCTGCACGCACTATCCCGACAGCTTCGCCATCATGCGGTCCTCCTTCGCGATCCAGGGCGCCAGGCTCGGTCGCGACAATATGGCTTCGCTCCACTCGGCGATCCGGGGATGGCGCGCCGGGTCGAGCACCGTGCCGCAATGGCGGAAATTCACCAGCGGCGACGCGACCGCGAGGTCGGCGAGCGTCAGGCCGCCGCCGACGAGGAAGCCCGACGCCGGGATCGCGCCTTCCAGATAGTCGAGCAGCCGGGGCAATTCCTCCGCCTCGGCCTGCGCCGCGGCGTCCAGGTCGCCTTCGCGGCCCAGGAATTTCGGCGCGACGATGCGGTTGAAGAACATCTTGCCGCTGCACGCCGCGAAGATCGTGTCGCCGAACTCCTCCCACCAGATCGTCCGGCCGCGTGCCTGCGGGTCGGCGGGGATCAGCGGCGGCTCGGGATGCTTCGCCTCCAGATAGTGGATGATCGCGCTCGAATCGGCGAGAAGGAAGCCGTCGTCGTCCATCGCCGGCATCTTGCCGAGCGGCGAGGCCGCCTGGAATCCGGGGTCGGGGTCGCCGATTCCCACCCCCTTCAGCTCGAAATCGATCCCCTTCTCACCCAGATAGCCGAGCAACTTCCGCACGAAAGGCGACACCACCGATCCATAGACTATCATCACCCGCTCCCGCTTCGATCCGGTGGCCAGAATAGGCGAGGCGCTGCGCCTTGCAACCCGTCCGGAACGGATGGAGCGCCGGTCGGCGAGCCGCCGAAATGGCCGCAACAACCGCTTGCTATCAGCCGCTTGGCATGAAAGAGTCCCGGTTTCGGGGCCAACAGGATGTCACCTCACCATGATGCGTCCGTCCGCCTGGGCAGATCGGCTGATGGCCCTTTCGGTCCGCTTCGTCGGGCTGGTCATCATGCTCGCCGCGCTCGTCGCCGCGGTCGCCAGCTTCTTCTATAACAAGGCCCAGGAGGTCGATCAGGCGGCGCGCGTCGCGATGCAGGTCGATACGAGGCTGCGCGACCAGCTCGGGGTGCTCGAAGGGGTACGCGCCCTCTATCAGTCGGACAATGCAGCGAGCGGCTTCGCCGTGCGTTCCTATCTCGCCGCGCTCCAGCCGCGCGCGCGCGCGCCCGGGATGCAGGGCATCGGCATCGCGATCGCGATGCGCCGCGCGACCCCGGCCGCCGCCGAGGACCGGTTGCGCGAGAATTACGGGCAGGCCATCAGGGTCTGGCCCGCTACCGATCAGCCGATCGGCTTTCCGATCGTCCTGATCGAGCCCGACGATCCGCTCAACCACGTCGCGCTCGGCTACGATATGTACAGCGAGCCGGTCCGCCGCGCCGCGATGCGCCGTGCCTGGCAGACGGGGCGCCCCGCGGCGAGCGGCATCGTCGAACTGGTGCAGGAACGCAAGGCGCGCAGCAAGCAGGCCGGCTTCCTCATCTATGTCCCCGTCTATGCCGAACCCACGCGGCCCGCCGTCTTCGCGACCGCGCGCGGCGCGCGCCCTATCGAAGCCTTCGTCTATGCCCCTTTCCGCATCGACAATCTGATGACCGCGGTGCTCGGATCGCAACTCGATCAGGTCGCCGGGATCGAGATGCTCGCCGGCGAAGGCCCGGCGGCGACGCGCGTGTTCCGGCGCGGCCGGATCGGCTGGGATGCGCACGAACAGCGGATCCAGGTCGCCGACCGCCAGTGGGTCATGCGCATTTCCTATGGCCGCTTTATCGATCGCATCGGCCGGCCGCTCGCCATCCTGCTCTTCGGCGCGGCGCTCAGCCTGCTCGCGATGCAGCTCCACCGGCTGCAGCAGCGCCGCCTCGCCGCCTTCCAGACGCTCACCGAGGAGCGCGAGCGCCACGCCGAAGCGCGTGAGCTGATGATCGGCGAGATGGCGCACCGGATGAAGAACGCCTTCGCCCGCATCGGCGCGCTCGCGCGCATCACGGCGCGCGAATCGGACGACCTCGACGATTTCCAGCGCCGCTTCGACGGCCGGATGCGCGCGCTGTCCGACGCGAAGCAGATGCTCGTCACCGGCATGGTCGAGAGCGTCGACCTCGGCCGGATCATCCGCCGCGAGCTCGAGATTTCGGGCTGGCCCGAAACGCGGAGCAACGCCCCCGTCCTCTCCGGTCCCGAGGTCCGGCTGGACGACGAAGGCGCACAGGCGATCGCGCTCGCGGTCCATGAACTCGTCACCAACAGCGTCAAATATGGCGCGCTCGCCGGCCAGGGCACGCTCGCGATCGGCTGGCGACGCGACGCGGGCGACGTCGCGCTCGACTGGAGCGAGAGCGGCCTTCCCGAAACCCCGCAGTTCGACGGCGAAAGCTTCGGCACCCGCTTCATCCGCGCGCTGATCGAGCGTCAGCTCGGGGGCAGTTGGGACCGCCGCGCCGGCGATCACAGCCTGTCGATCGCTATCCGCTGGCCCGCCGCCGCGGATTGACAAGCCCCGGTTGCGCGGCGACAGAGGCCGACCGGCTCCGCCGTCCAGGGGAACATAGATGCTCCGTCCGACATCGTTCGACGTCGCCGAACGCGCCGGCGTCTCGCAATCGACCGTCTCGCGCGCTTTGCGGAACAGCCCGGGCGTCAATGCCGAGACGCGCGCCCGCGTCGCGGCGGCGGCGCGCGAACTCGGCTATGTCGTCGACCGCCACGCCTCGTCGCTCCGCCTCAAGAGCAGCGAGACGATCGCGCTCGTCACCATCTGCCGCCCCGGCGAGGATCGCAGCGCGATCAACCCCTTCTACTTCGCGCTGCTCGGCAGCATCGCCGCCGCGACGTCGGCTCGCGGTTTCAACCTGCTCGTCTCGTTCCAGGAAAGCGCGGCCAATTTCCGCGCCGACTTCGTCGCCTCCGGCCTCGCCGACGCAATGATCGTCATCGGCACGACCAGCAACCGCACCGCATGGGATTTCTTCGCCGAGGCGCAGGCTGCGGGGCTCGGCTTCACCTGCTGGGGCAGCCCCGGCGATCCTTTCCACTGGATGCGCAGCGACAATGGCATCGGCGGCCGCCTCGCCGCCGAGCATCTGATCGCCGGGGGGCGGCGCCGCCTCGCCTTCATCGGCCCGCAGCGCTCGCCGCAGCGCCAGTTCGACGAGCGGCGCGACGGCTTTACCGCCGCGGCGACCGCGCGCGGCGTCACCCCCATCCTCGCCGAGCCGCCCGCGGCATCCGATCGCCACGCCCAGGGCGTCGCCGCCGCCCGCGACCTGCTCGCCAGGCATCCCGACGTCGACGGCATTTTCGCCGCGAGCGACATGCTCGCGCTCGGCGTGCTTCAGGGGCTCAAGGAAACGGGGCGCAGCGTTCCGGGCGACGTCGCGCTGATCGGCTTCGACGGCATTCGCGCCGGCACCCTCGCCGACCCTGCGCTCACCACGCTCGAGCCCGATCTCGACGCCGCGGGCGAGGCGCTCGTCGCCATGGCGCTCGAGGATACCGGCTTCCGCCGCAGCGGCACCCGGATTCCGGTCCGCCTCGTCGCCCGCGGCAGTGCCTGACCGTCCCATCGTGTCGGCGGCAACGCGGCGGCCGGTAACCAACCATTATCCAGACATCGCCTATGCTGGTGCGGGGTCACGCAGGAAACCGCTTTGACGGGACAGATTTTCATATCCTTGCTCAATCCGGCGATCGGGCTGCTCTTCGCCGCCGCCTTCTTCCTGCTGTGGTTCCAGCGGCGCGAGCGCTATATCGCCTATGCTGCGGCCGCCTATGTCGCGACCGCCTTCGCCTTCCTGGTCCAGGACGTCGCCCCGGCGCTGCCGATGGAATTGCAGCGCCTGCCCGCCAATGCCGGCTTTCTGCTCACGGGCCTGTTCTTCGCCGCCGCGATCGTCGGCCGCTATGGCCTGCCCATCCCCTGGCGGGCGATGACGGTCACGACCGCGGTGTCGCTCGCGGCCTTCCTCTGGTTCCTGCTCGGCCGGCCGAGCATCGAGGGCCGCATCTATACGATCAGCCTCGGCGCCGGAATCATCGCGCTGATGGTCGTGCGGGCGCTCTGGCCGCTCGCCAAGCCGCACCTGATCGACCGGCTGCTGTTCTGGGTCGCCGCGCTGTCGGCCGCCAATCTGATCGTGCGGCCGCTCGTCATCCTGTCGCTGACCGGCGGCTTCGCCAATTACGAGGGATTCCAGCAGTCGATCTACTGGACCACGGTGCAGTTCAGCCAGGCGATCGTGTCGGTGCTCGCCGCGATCAGCCTGATGGTCGCGATCGCGATCGACCTGATCGCCGAGTTGCGCCAGCAGGCCGAAAGCGATCCGCTGTCGGGCCTGCTCAACCGCCGGGGATTCGAGGCGGCGGCCACGGCGGCGCTGCGCCGCTGCGGCGGCGAAAACCCCTCCGTCGCGCTGCTGATCGCCGATCTCGACCGGTTCAAGCAGGTCAACGACGTCCACGGTCACGCGGTCGGCGACGCGATCATCGCCGCCTTCGGTGCGGTCGTCCGGCACAGCGCTCCCCCGGCCATGGTCGCGGGCCGCATCGGCGGCGAGGAGTTCGCGCTGCTGCTCCCCGGCGACGGCATAGAGACGGCGCGGCGCGTCGCGGAAGCCGTCCGCACCGGACTCGCCCCCGCCTGCGCCGGGCGTATCCCGCCCGCCCTGACCCCGACCGCCAGCTTCGGGCTGGCGACCGGCGCGCCGGGCAAGGGGTTGTCGCAACTGATGCGCGAGGCCGACCAGGCGCTCTACGAAGCGAAGCGCGCCGGCCGCGATCGCGTCCGCGCCTTCGCCTCGGCCCTGCCGCTGTCCGCCGCCGGCTGATCGCGGCCGCCGCTCAATCCTCCTCCTCGGTCCAGGCATCGCGATACGGCAACAGGCCGCGCGGCACGGGCTCGCCCGCTGCGACCGCCGTCAGCACGGTCCGTTCGCGCTCCCCCAGCGGGTTGCCGCAGGCGCGGCATCGCCCGTCGCGCAGGCCGCCTCCGGCACGCATCCGCTTGACCATCGCGATGCGCTTCACCAGCACCGCATCGGTCTCCTCCTGCGTCGCGATATGGCGCTTCCGCTTGATCCCGTCCTCGAACACCATGCCCGCGGCGAACTCCTCGCGGTCGATGAAGCGATGCCGCACCGCCTCGGGCAGCACGAAGGCCTCGGCCTGCTCCGGCGTCATCGCGCGCCCCGCCGCCCCCGAGGCGTCGCCGCGCTGGATCAGCAGTTTCAGCAGCGCGTCGGACGGCGCGACCCGCCGCTCGACCTCCTTACCGTCGCGGATGACGACGGTCTCGCGCCCTTCGACCGCGCGCTGCCACGCAACCGCCTCCAGCCCGCGCAGCGCCTTCGCCAGCGCCTCGGCGCACGCCCGGTCGAACGCCGGAAACAGCTTTCGGGAGCGATTGACCGAGGTCGTGCTGACCCCCGCCACCCGCGCCGCATCGGCCACGCACCCCGTCCGCGCCAGCACCCCCAGAAACACCCGCGTCCGCGCCACCGTCCACCCATCCTCGCGAATGCGCAGCCCGGGCATCAGGGGATTTGCCGCCCTCCTCCCCTCCCGCTTGCGGGAGGGGCCGGGGGAGGGCCTGTCGGGGTCCTCGCCATCGCTCGAAATCGCCACCGCCCGACCCCGCGACACCTGCCCCACCTTATGCCCCATAGCTCGATCTCCCGAATCATCTGGAATGAATCAGGAGATATTTGAACCTATTTGGTAATATAGGAAAGATATTTTTTCCTGGCATATTTCCTGTAGCCGCGCGGTGAGCGCGCGCAGGCCCGCCATAGCCATATGTCTTGACGCGGGCGGGCTCGTCGCCGAAGCCTTCCTTATGGACCTGCGTGTCGCCGAACTGCATTTTATCATGCCGATCGCAAATCTTGCCTCGGTTCTGGCGCACGGCATCCTGTCGTACGAGCAGGCGTCGCGCCTTCGACATGCGTCGGTTGCGATGCAACCGGTGCAGGATCATCGCGATCAGAGGCGCGTGCCGCGCGGCTTGCGCCTGCACCAATATGCCAATCTCTACTTCCACGCCCGCAATCCGATGCTTTACAAGCGGCTGAACGAAGCCGGATCGCTCTGCGTCCTGCGGGTTTCCCTTGCTGTGCTGGCGATCGAGGGGACGGTCATCACCGACAGCAATGCCGCCAGCGACTACGCCCGCTTTCTGCATCCCTCCCAATGGGCGCTGATAGATTTTGACGACGTGCTTGCCGAAAACTGGACCCATCCCGATGACCCGAGACGCTATTTCCAGCACAAGTCCCGCAAATGCGCGGAAGTCCTGGTGCCGCATCATATTCCACGGGAATTGCTGGCGGGCGCCTATGTGATAGATCGGACTGCTGGCACCCGGCTGGCCGATCACGCGCCGCATCTGCCTGTCACGATCGATCCCTTTCTGTTCTTTCGACCGAATGCGTGGTAGTCTGTCCCATGTTCAAAGCTCTGATCGGAGACCTGTTCGCCAGCGAGGCCCAGACGCTCACCAACACCGTCAATTGTGTCGGCGTGATGGGCAAGGGCGTTGCCCTGGAATTCAAGAAACGCTTTCCCCGCATGGCTCGGGATTATGAGGCCCGCTGCGCACGCGGCGAGGTGCGGCTGGGCGAACCCTATCTCTATCAGGACGAATCCGGCACCCGGATTCTCAACTTCCCGACCAAGGGTCATTGGCGCTCGGCGTCGCGGCTTCTGGATATCGAACGCGGCCTCGATCATCTGGCCGCCCATGCTGCCGGATGGGGCATCACCAGCCTGGCCCTGCCGCCGCTCGGCTGTGGCAATGGCGGCCTGGCCTGGTCAGAGGTCGGACCGCTCATCTACTCGAAACTGCGGGGATTGCCGATCGACGTCGAAGTCTATGCGCCTTACGGCACCCCAAAAAGCGAATTGACGGTCGAGTTCCTGGCCGCACCCGCCCAACTCAGCCTGACCGGCCAGGGAGTCAGGGCGGAAAAGCCGAACCCGAGTTGGATCGCCTTGATCGAAGTGTTGCGGGAACTTCAGGCGCAACCTTACGCCAATCCTGTGGGGCGAACCATTTTCCAGAAAATCGCCTATGTCCTGACCGAAATGGGCGTTCCGACCGGTTTCGGCTTCGGCAAGGGAAGCTATGGCCCGTTTTCGGGCGACATGAAGGCCGCGCTTCACGATTTCGCAAACCGCAACTGGTTGCAGGAAGCGCAGTTCGGCAAGATGATCGCCTTTCGCGTCAGCCCGCAATATGAAAAGGACCGGCGCAGGCTTTCCGCCGAAATCACGCTTCATCGCAAGAAGATCGACAAGACGGTCGATCTGTTCAGCCGCATCAAAAGCACCGAACAGGCCGAGGAGGTCGCAACCATCATCTATGCCTGTCGGTCGATCAAATCGCGCCGGCTGGCGTCGGCGGTCACCGAGCAGGATATTCTGGATTATGTTCTGGACTGGAAACCCTCCTGGCAGGCCGGGGAAAAACGCGAGGCCGTGGCCGGGGCAATCCGCAATCTGGTGCTGCTGAATTGGGTGAAGGCCGAAATCAGCGAACGAATGATCGAGGCCGCATAAGTTTTTCCGTCCAGGCGGATCGGGCATTGGGCTGCATCGCGGTTACGACCCACCCCCCCCTTGCATTTCCCCGCTCCCGGCGTAGGGAGGCGCCGACATAAACCCGCGCGCGCGACTCCCGCCTGCCCCGCTTTCCCGGCTTGGGCCAGCGGGGCGTCATTCCCCGCCGCGCCCGAAAAGGGAACTGCACATGACCACCACCGGCCACGACACGCTCGGAACACGCTCGACGCTCGACGTCGGCGGCAAGACCTACGCCTATTATTCGCTCGACAAGGCGGCGGCCAAGCTGGGGGACGTGTCGCGGCTGCCGTTCAGCATGAAGGTGCTGCTCGAAAATCTGCTGCGCTTCGAGGACGGCGGCTTCACCGTGTCGACCGATGACGTGCAGGCGGTGATCGACTGGCAGTCGAACCCGGTGTCGACGCGCGAGATCCAGTATCGCCCGGCGCGCGTGCTGCTTCAGGATTTCACCGGCGTGCCCTGCGTCGTCGACCTCGCCGCAATGCGCGATGCGATCGCCAGGCTGGGCGGCGACACGTCGAAGATCAATCCGCTCGTCCCCGTCCACCTCGTCATCGACCACTCGGTCATGGTCGACGAATTCGGCACCCCCAAGGCGTTCGAGCGCAATGTCGAGATCGAATATTACCGCAATGGCGAGCGCTATGACTTCCTGAAATGGGGGTCGAAGAGCCTCGACAATTTCAAGGCGGTTCCCCCGGGCACCGGCATCTGCCACCAGGTCAACCTCGAGCATATCGCGCAGGCGGTGTGGTCGAGCGAGGATGCGGACGGCCAGACCGTCGCCTATCCCGACACCTGCGTCGGCACCGACAGCCACACGACGATGATCAACGGCCTCGGCGTGCTCGGCTGGGGCGTCGGCGGCATCGAGGCCGAGGCGGCGATGCTCGGCCAGCCGGTGTCGATGCTGATCCCCGAGGTCGTCGGCTTCAAGCTGAAGGGGCAGCTCAGGGAAGGCGTGACCGCGACCGACCTCGTGCTCACCGCGACGCAGATGCTGCGCGCCAAGGGCGTCGTCGGGCGCTTCGTCGAATATTACGGCCCCGGCCTCGACAGCCTCAGCCTCGCCGACCGCGCCACGCTCGCCAATATGGCGCCCGAATATGGCGCGACCTGCGGCTTCTTCGGCATCGACGACAAGACGCTCGACTATATGCGCCTGACCGGCCGCAGCGAGGATAATATCGCGCTGGTCGAGACCTATGCCAAGGCGCAGGGCCTGTGGCGCCCAAGTGGCCAGGAGGGGGCCGGCATGCCCGACCCCGTCTTCACCGACACGCTCGAACTCGACATGGCGAGCGTCGTCCCCAGCCTCGCCGGCCCGAAGCGCCCGCAGGACAAGGTCGTGCTGACCGAGGTCGACGACGTGTTCAACACCGACCTCAAGAAAGTCTATGGCAAGGACAAGCCGGCGCGCGTCCCGGTCGCGGGCAAGGATCACGACATCGGCGACGGCGACGTGGTGATCGCCGCGATCACGAGCTGCACCAACACCTCGAACCCCGGCGTCATGATCGCCGCCGGTCTTGTCGCCAAGAAAGCGAACGAGCGCGGCATGAAGCCGAAGCCATGGGTCAAGACCAGCCTCGCGCCGGGGTCGCAGGTCGTCACCGACTATCTGGCCAAGGCGGGCCTGCAGGATCATCTCGACGCGATCGGCTACAATCTCGTCGGCTATGGCTGCACGACCTGCATCGGCAATTCGGGTCCGCTGGCGGAGCCGATCTCGGCCGCGATCAACGGCAACGACATCGTCGCCGCCTCGGTGCTGTCGGGCAACCGCAATTTCGAGGGCCGCGTGTCGCCCGACGTGCGCGCCAACTTCCTCGCCTCGCCGCCGCTCGTCGTCGCCTATGCGCTCAAGGGCACGGTGACCGAGGATTTCACCGGCACCCCGATCGGGCAGGACAAGGACGGCAAGGACGTGTTCCTCGCCGACATCTGGCCGACGAACCAGGAGGTCGCCGACGTCATCGCGGGCGCGGTCGACCGTCAGATGTTCGAGGCGCGCTACGCCCATGTCTACAAGGGCGACGAGCATTGGCAGAAGATCGAGGTCGAGGGCAGCGACACCTATCAGTGGCGCGCCGGGTCGACCTATGTCGCCAACCCGCCCTATTTCGAGGGGATGGAGATGACCCCGGCGCCGGTCGCCGACATCATCGCCGCCAAGCCGCTCGCGATCCTGGGCGACAGCATAACCACCGACCACATCAGTCCCGCGGGCAGCATCAAGGCGGACAGCCCGGCCGGAAAATGGCTTATGGAACATCAGGTTAACAAGGCCGACTTCAACAGCTACGGCTCGCGCCGCGGCCATCACGAGGTCATGATGCGCGGCACTTTCGCCAACATCCGCATCCGCAACGAAATGGTCCCCGGCATCGAGGGCGGCATGTCGCGCTACGGCGAAGAGGTCCTGCCGATCTACGACGTCGCGATGCGCCACAAGGCCGACGGCACCCCGCTCGTCGTCGTCGCGGGCAAGGAATATGGCACCGGCTCGTCGCGCGACTGGGCCGCGAAGGGCACCAACCTGCTCGGCGTCCGCGCCGTGATCGTCGAGAGCTTCGAGCGCATCCACCGCTCGAACCTCGTCGGCATGGGCGTGCTGCCGCTCCAGTTCCAGGACGGCCAGACCCGCGAGACGCTGGGCCTGACCGGCGACGACAGCTTCACGATAAAGGGCGTCGCCGACCTCAAGCCGCGCCAGACGGTGACGGTCGAGGTCACGCGCCCCGACGGGTCGACGTTCAGCTTCGACACGCTCTGCCGCATCGATACGGCGAACGAGATCGAATATTATATGAACGGCGGCATCCTCCACTATGTGCTGAGGAAACTCGCGGCCTGACCGCCGGCAAACCGAAACGGCGAAAACGCCCGTTCCCTTACGGGGACGGGCGTTTTCGTGTCCGGGGGATGAGGATGGTGGGCGATGACAGGCTCGAACTGCCGACATCCTCGGTGTAAACGAGGCGCTCTACCAACTGAGCTAATCGCCCCCATTACGGGAAGCGCGCGCCCTGCCACAGCCTGCGCGCGCTGGCAAGCCGGCGGCTATTTCTCCCCTATTCCTCCAGCGCCTCGAAATAGCGCGCCATCGCGTCGAACGCGCCTTCGGCCAGCGCGATGAAGATGCGCCGGCCGTCGTTCGGGTCGGCTTCGCGCAGGAAGAGCCCCGCGTCGGTCATCGTCTTGATCCAGCGCAGCGCCGTCGTCGCCGGCACCGCCGCGGCGATGCACAGGCTCGACACCGACACCGGCTGGCGCTCCAGCCGCGCGGCATAAAGGTCGAGCAGCATGTCCCACGCGGGATCGGCAAACAGGTCGGCGGGGAAATATTGCTCGCGCATCCGCCGCTGGCGCAGCATGTGCCGCACCGCCTTGGCGCGCTGGCGATCGATGGCGCGGTCCTGCGGCTCGAAGCTGCGCGGGCCGATATGATAGTCGCGCACCGGCGCGCGCACCTGCCCCGCATGGTCGCCCCGCCCGTCGCCGTGGGCGCCATGATCGACCGGCGTCCCCGGCAGGCCGCGCGACCCCGCCAGATCGCCGAGCAGGCGCGCGATGCGCGCAACCTCTTCCTGCAATCGGTCGATCCGCTCCATCGCCTCGTCGCGCGCCACATCACGCACGTCCATGCGGCGCGGCTCGCGCAGCGCCGCGATCGCTACCAGCCGGTCGGTGGCCTCGGCGTCGACCAGCCATTCGACCCGCAGCGCTGCGGGGACCGCGGCGGCGAGCCGATCGATCGCGGCGAGCGATGCCTCGCACAACAGGCCGCATCCGCGTTCGGCGACCGCCTCGATCAGGGCCGTAAAGGCGGCATCGGTCAGGCGATCGGCTTCGCGGAGCCAGACGATGTCGAACCGCGACAGCGCCTCCACGCGCGCCGGCGCGCCATCGACCGGGACCGGTCCCGCCAGCCTGACTCCCCAAAGATCGGAATTCGGCTGGTCCCCCGTCTCGCCGATCATCAGCAGGGTCGAAGGCAGTTCCTCCGCATCCGCCACCGCACGCGGAGAAGGGGGGGCCGCATGGACCCAACCGCCCGTCCCCGAATCGCTTGTCGGCGAAACGCCGAACATCCGCTGCCCTGGCATGGGATAATCCATATCGCTGCCTTCCCCTCCCTGTTGGTCCGCCTTGGCGTCCTTATGTCGTCACACCGGCGATATTCACCTTTTGTTCGTTCGCTTTCGCCGTCAATCCGGACCCTGTTCGCGCGAAGCATAGGTCGATGCGGGATGGCGGCGGCGAGATTGGTCCATTTTGGACATGGTTTGTTCCTGCCGTCAACCCCCGATCGGGCTTGCCAAGTCTCCAGCACAGTCGCAGGCGACGAAGATGACGTTCGGCCCTTCGCCCCTGACCATCCAGCGCTGGAAGCGGCGCGCGCGATCGCTGGTCGCGGTCCTGCTGCTGGCGGGTATGGCCTGGGCGGCATGGATCTGGCGCCCCGTGCCGCCGGTCCGCCTGCCGCTCGTCCATGTCATCGACGGCGACAGCCTGACGCTGCGGCGCGACGGCGAAACGCTGACGATCCGCCTGACGGGGCTCGACGCGGTCGAATATCGGCAGGATTGCGCGCGGGCCGATGGTGCGCGCTGGCCGTGCGGCCAAGAGGCGAGCGGCGCGCTCGCGACGCTCGCGGGGCGCGGCCCCCTGCTGTGCGATCTGGCGGCGAAGGATCGCTATGGCCGCACCCTTGCCGCCTGCCGTACCGCGCCGGGCGGCGTCGACCTTGCCGCCGAAATGATCCGCCAGGGCTGGGCGGTCGCGACCGACGACGGCCATGCGCTCGAAGAGGCAGAGGCCCGCGCAAGGCGTCGCGGCATCTGGCAGGGGCCCTTCGTCCGCCCCGCCGACTGGCGCGCCGCGCACGAACGGCCGGCGACGCCGGCGGCGCGCCCCGACGCATAGCAATGCGCGCGCTTTGCCTCGCCGTCGTTTCCGGCTAGGGCGAGCGCCATGAACGCTCTTTTTCCCGTCATGGTCGGCGGCGCGATCGGCGCCGGTTGTCGCCACCTGATCGGCCAAGTCATGCTAGCGCGGCTCGGGCCGGGCTTCCCATGGTGGACATTGTCGATCAACATCGCCGGCAGCCTGCTGATGGGACTGCTGATCGGCTGGCTCGCGCGGAGCGGCGGCAGCGAGACGACGCGGCTGTTCCTGGGGGTCGGCATTCTCGGCGGCTTCACCACCTTTTCTTCGTTCAGCCTCGAATTCTGGCTGTTGTTCGAGCGCGGGCAAGTTGCGCTGGCGGCCTTTTATATCCTCGCCTCGGTGGTGATCGGCATCGCGGCGTGCGGCGCCGGGATGCTCGCGATGCGGCAATTGCCGGCATGAGCGGCGAGCGCGCCATCGTCGCCGACGAGGACGGCGGCATCCGCCTCGACCGCTGGTTCAAGCGGCACCGGCCGGGCACGCCGCACGCGCTGATCGCGCGCTGGGCGCGCTCGGGCGAACTGACCGTCGACGGCCGGAAGGCGGACGTGTCGGACCGGATCGAGGCGGGGCAGACGATCGCCATGCCTGTCCCGCCCGCCGCGCCCGCGGGGCCGCGCCCGCGCAAGGACAAGCCGCTCTCCCCCACTGACATCGCGCTCGCCGAGGCGATGGTGATCCACCGCGACGCGAGCGCGCTGGTGCTCGACAAGCCGCCGGGGCTCGCGACGCAGGGCGGCACGAAGACCGACGCCCATGTCGACGGGCTGCTCGGCGCGCTGCAGGGCGAAGCGCCGGTGCGCCCGAAGCTGGTCCACCGGCTCGACAAGGACACGTCGGGCGCGCTGCTCGTCGCGCGCACCCCGCGCGCCGCGGCGTGGTTCGCCAAGGCCTTTTCGAACCGCAGCGCGCGCAAGACATATTGGGCGATCGTCGTCGGCGTGCCCGACATCGCGCAGGGCGAGATCGACCTGCCGCTTGCCAAGCAGCCCGGGTCGGGCGGCGAGAAGATGCACGTCGACGATAAGGGGTTGCCCTCGAAGACGCGCTACCGGATCATCGAGCGCGCGGGCAACAGCGCGGCGTGGGTCGAACTGCAACCGCTGACCGGCCGCACCCATCAGCTTCGCGTGCATATGGCGGCAATCGGCCACCCGATCGTCGGCGACGGCAAATATGGCGGCAAGACCGCCTTCCTGACCGGCACGATCAGCCGCAAGCTGCACCTGCACAGCCGCCGGCTGCGCATCGACCATCCCGACGGCGGCGCGCTCGATATTTCGGCGCCCGTCCCCGACCATTTCGCGGCCAGCCTCGACGCGCTGGGCTTCGATCCGCTGCTCGGCGACGTGCTGGCGGAGGAAGCGCCTCGCCCTTCGGCGAAGACGGTGCAGAAGGCGAAGGCCAAGGCGCACGCCAAACAGGTCCGCAAGGCGCGCCGCGGCGAACGGCGCAGCCGCAGCGCCGCGCCGGCCAAGCCGGGCGGCAAGCCGCCGACGAAGCGCGGCCCGGCGCGGCCCGGCGGACGCAAGCCGGCGCCGAGAAAGCCGCGCTGATGCACCCGAATCCTGCGTTCCGGCCGGCGCAGGACGGCGTCGCCGCGCTGCTCGTGCGCGAGATCGGCTTTGCCGCCGTCTTCGCCGGCACCCCCGACGGACCGCGCGTCGCCCACGCGCCGGTGGTGCTGAACGACGACGGCACGACGCTGCAATTCCACCTTGCCCGCGGCAACGGCCTGACCCGGCATCTCGCGGGCAGGACGGCGCTCGCGGTCGTGCAGGGCCCGGACGCCTATATCAGCGCGAACTGGTACGAAGAGCAGGCGAAAGCGGTGCCGACCTGGAATTATGTCGCCGTCGAAATGGAGGGCACGGTTCGCCGGCTCGACGAGAGCGAACTCGTCGCGCAACTCGACATCCTTTCGGCCCACCACGAAGCACGGGTCGGCGAAAATCCGCCCTGGACGCGCGACAAGATGGATGCCGCCTACTTCGGCCGGCTCATTGGTGCGATCGCCGGCTTCGAGATGCGGATCGCCGCGTGGCGGCCGACGCTCAAGCTGTCGCAGAACAAGGCCGAGCGCGAGCGGCTCGCGGCGGGCGTCGAACGGACCGGCCACGGCGCCCTTGCCCATTTGATGCGACAACTCGGCGGCGATAGGGAGACAGCATGACCACGAACCCCGACGCCCTCGCCAGAAAGCGATTCTTCGCCCTTTCCTCGATGCGCGTGGTGGGCGCGATCCTCGTCCTCGCCGGCTTCGGGCTGATTCGCGGCGCCTGGGCGGTCGCGGGGCAGCCCGCCGACCGCTGGGTCGGGGTCGCGGTGGTGTTGTTCGGCCTCTTCGACTTTGCGATCATGCCGAAGATTCTCGCGCGCCGCTGGCGCTCGCCCACAGAGTCGTGAAGCGCTTCTGGAAAGAGGCGCAGGCCGTCCGGCAGGACGGCGGCTGGGGAATCGCGCTCGACGGCCGCGCCGTACGCACCCCCGCGCGCGCGCCGCTGCTGATCGCAAGCCAAGCGCTGGCCGCGGCGATCGCCGCCGAATGGGCGGCGCAGGGCGAGACGATCGATCCGGCCGCCATGCCGCTGACCGGCCTCGCCAACGCGGCGATCGACCTTGCCGCGCCCGACCCCGCCGCCTTCGCCGAGCCGATCGCCGCCTATGCCGCCAGCGACCTGCTCTGCTACCGCGACGACCGCGACACCGCCCTGCAGGCCGAGCAGGCGGCGGCGTGGAACCCGCTGCTCGCCTGGGCCGAGGCGCGCCACGGCGTCGAATTCGCCCTCGCGCGCGGGGTACTGCCGGTCGACCAGCCCCCGGCGACCGTCACGGCACTGCGGGACGCGGTGCGGGTGCTCGATCCCTTCCGCCTCGCCGCGCTGGCGCCGCTGGTGACGATCGGCGGCTCGCTGGTCGCGGGACTGGCGCTGACCGAAGACGCGTTCGACGCCGCGGCGCTATGGGACGCGGTCAGCCTCGACGAGCTATATCAGGAGCGCCGCTGGGGCGCCGACAGCGAAGCGCAGAAAGCGCGCGCCCTGCGCGAAGCCGACTGGCACCATGCAGCACGGTTTCTAACGCTGCTCTGAAACAAAACGCCGCCGCCCGAGGCGGCCCCCTCGACGCCGGCTATTTCCCGCCGTCGTTCACCGCGCTCGGCACCACCCCCAATTTGGCAAGCGGCCGCGCCGCCCGTTCGACGACGGGCAGTTCGGGGATTTCCTTGCCGCTGGTTTCGACGTCGAGAAGTTCGAACTTCCGCGCCTGCGTGAGAACGCGATCCTCGAAGCTGCCTACAAACGCATTATAGGCGCCCGCCGCCTGGTCCAGATTCCGGCCCACCTTGACGATATGCTCGCCCATCGTCGCGATGCGCGAATAAAGTTCCTTCCCCAGAGCGGCGATATCGCGCGCCTGGTTCGCCAGCTTCTCCTGTCGCCAGACGGCCGCGACCGTCCGCGCGATCGCGATGAGGTTGGTCGGGGTAGCCAGCAGGACCTTGCGCTCGAAAGCATAGTCCCAAAGCGCGGTATCCTGATCGAGCGCAGCGGCGAGAAAATGTTCCCCCGGAACGAACATGATGACGAAATCGGGGGTGTCGGGAAATTGGGCCCAATAGCTTTTGGCGCCGAGCGCGTTGACATGGGCCTTCATCGCCGCGGCGTGCGCCGCGAGGTGCGCCGTCTTCTCGCCCTCGTCGACCGCGCCGAACGCATCCTGATAGGCGTTCAGCGACACCTTGGCGTCGATGACGAGGCTCTGTCCGCCCGGTACCTTCACCACGACGTCGGGGCGTAGCCGCCCGCCGTCGCCATCGGTAACGCTCACCTCGGTCTGGAAATCGGCATGCTCGCTAAGGCCGCAGCTTTCGAGCACGTTGCGAAGCTGCTGCTCGCCCCAGCGCCCCCGCGCCTTGGGCGCGTTGCGCAGCGCGTTGACCAGCTTCGCCGCCTCGCTCGACACCCGCTCGGTGCCTTCGCGCATCGCCGCGATCTGGCCGTGGAGCATGCCGAAGGCGTCGCGGCGCTCGGCCTCGACCTTCGCGACCGCCTGCTCATATTTTTCGAGCCGCTCGTGAACGGGCGAGAGCAGCGCCTTCAGATTCTGTCCCGCGCTTTCCTCGCTCTGCTTGAAGCGCGCCTCGGCGCGTTCGAGAAACGCCTTTTGCGCCTCGCCGAGCATCGCCTGCCCGACCTCGCGGAACTGCGCGGTCAGCGCCGCCTGCGCGTCCTTGAGCTGCGCGATCTGCGCATCGTGCGCAGCATCGCGCGCCTTCTGCTCGGCAAGCAGCGCGGAGAGTTGCAGGTCGGCCGCCTTGCGCGCCTCCGCCTCGGCGGCAAGGTCGGCAACCGCGGCCTTGAACCGCTCGGCAAGCCCGTCGCGCTCGGCCTTGAGCCCGCCCGCCTGCCGCCCCGCGAACAGCCAGCCGATCAGCGCGCCGACGGCAAGGGCGATCAGGGCGGCGAGCAATGTGGCGATGGTCATGCGCGGAACATAGGACGAACAGCGCGGGCTTGGCTAGTGATTTTCAGGGCGCGGGCGAAAAGGGCAGGACCGCGCGATACGCCTCCACGCCCGGCGCACCGGCGATCGTCACGCCTTGCGTCAGCAGCCAATAATGCCGCACGATCTCCGCCTGCTGTTCGAGGCCGTAGCGGTCGAGGCGCCAGCCGGGCTTGAGACCGTAGCTATAGGCCGCGAAGGGATGGCGCATCAGCACCAGATACCAGCGCCCGCGCGTCTGCGCCTGCCAGACATGCACCATCTCGTGAATGAACAGCCCCTGCGAGGCGCGGTCCGCGCGGCTGAAGTCCTCGCAATAAAGGCCGCCGTGCGGATGGAAATGCAATGCGCCCATCGGCGCCATCACCACCCGGCGCGGCTGGAAGAAAATCCACTTATGGTTGCACACGCGCACCCGGTCATAGTGAATCGCATCACCGAACACGCTGCGCGCGAGCGCGATCTCGCCGGGCGTCAGGACACGCGAAGGTCGCGCCACCCCAGCTTATTTCTTCGCCGGGTCCGCCGCGCCCTTATCCGCGCCAGCCGCGCCCATGTCGCCCATGTCCATCCCGCCATGATCCATCGCCGCGCTGCCCTGGTCGCCGGCCGCCGAGGCCTGGCGGATCTTGAGGTCGAACAGGATGCGCTCGTTGTTGTTGTTCGAGAAGACGAAGATCATCGGCAGCTTGCCGACGCGCACCGCGGCGGGGTTGATGTTCCAGATCATCAGATGCTTGCCGCCGGGCTTGAACTCCAGCTTGCCCTTCGCCGGCACCGGCGCGCTGGTCAGCGGCTTCATCGTCACGACGCCGTTCTCGCGCACGCTTTCGTGCATCTCGACCCGCTGGGCGAGATCGGCGGTCACCGCGACCAGATCGACGTCGCGCGGCCCGCCCAGAATCGTGAAATAGCCCGCCGCGGGCCGGTCGGGGGTTGCCCCCATCTCGATATAGCCGCTTGCGACGCGCAGTTCGGGCTCCTTGCCCAGATCGCCGCCGCACGACGACAGGGTCAGCGCGGACGCGGCAAGGGCGGCGGTGGCGAGGGACTTGATCATGGGACGCTCCCGATATGGCTCAGTACACAGGTGACAGATAAGCCCCCGAAGCCCTTGTGCCAAGCCGCGGCGCACCTATATCGCGCCCAGAAACCCCGTTGGGGGAACCCTGTATCCGGCGTGCCTGTTGAGGGCGCCACAAGAGCAACAAGGACGTTAACATTATGGCCAAAGTGATCGGGATCGACCTCGGCACCACGAATAGCTGTGTCGCGGTCATGGAGGGCGGCAAGCCCAAGGTTATCGAAAATGTCGAGGGCACGCGCACGACGCCGTCGATCGTCGCCTTCGCCAAGGACGGCGAACGCCTGATCGGCCAGCCGGCGAAGCGCCAGGCGGTCACCAATCCCGAAAATACGGTATTCGCGGTCAAGCGCCTGATCGGCCGCCGTTTCGACGATCCGATGACCAAGAAGGACATGGAACTCGTCCCCTACAACATCGTCAAGGGCGCCAACGGCGACGCCTGGGTCAAGGCCGGCGGCGAGGATTATTCGCCGTCGCAGATCTCGGCCTTCATCCTTCAGAAGATGAAGGAAACCGCCGAAGCCTTTCTGGGCGAGAAGGTCGAGCAGGCGGTCATCACCGTTCCGGCCTATTTCAACGACGCCCAGCGCCAGGCGACCAAGGACGCCGGCAAGATCGCGGGCCTCGAAGTGCTGCGCATCATCAACGAACCGACCGCAGCCGCGCTCGCCTATGGCCTCGACAAGCAGGACAACAAGACGATCGTGGTCTATGACCTCGGCGGCGGCACCTTCGACATCTCGGTGCTCGAAGTCGGCGACGGCGTGTTCGAGGTGAAGTCGACCAACGGCGACACCTTCCTTGGCGGCGAGGATTTCGACAGCAAGATCGTCGAATATCTCGCCGACGGCTTCAAGAAGGACGAGGGCATCGACCTGCGCGGCGACAAGCTGGCGCTGCAGCGTCTGAAGGAAGCCGCCGAAAAGGCAAAGATCGAGCTGTCGACCGCGCAGTCGACCGAGGTCAACCTGCCGTTCATCACCGCCGACGCCAACGGGCCGAAGCATCTGGTCAAGACGATCACCCGCGCCGACCTCGAGAAACTGGTCGAGGATCTCGTCAAGCGCACCCTCGAGCCGTGCAAGAAGGCAATCAAGGACGCCGGCGTCAGCGCGAGCGACATCGACGAGGTCGTGCTCGTCGGCGGCATGACGCGCATGCCGCGCGTCCGCGAGGTGGTGAAGGATTTCTTCGGCAAGGAACCCCACACCGGCGTCAACCCCGACGAGGTCGTCGCGATCGGGGCGGCGATCCAGGCGGGCGTGCTGCAGGGCGACGTCAAGGACGTGCTGCTGCTCGACGTCACCCCGCTCAGCCTCGGCATCGAGACGCTGGGCGGCGTGTTCACGCGCATGATCGACCGCAACACCACCATCCCGACCAAGAAGAGCCAGGTCTATTCGACCGCCGACGACAATCAGTCGGCGGTGACGATCCGCGTCTTTCAGGGCGAGCGCGAGATGGCGGCAGACAACAAGCTGCTCGGCCAGTTCGACCTCGTCGGCATTCCGCCGGCGCCGCGCGGCGTGCCGCAGATCGAGGTGACCTTCGACATCGACGCCAACGGCATCGTGTCGGTCCACGCCAAGGACAAGGGCACCGGCAAGGAACAGCAGATCAAGATTCAGGCCTCGGGCGGCCTCAACGACGCGGACATCGACCAGATGGTCAAGGATGCCGAGCAGTTCGCCGAAGAGGACAAGAAGCGCCGCGAGGCGGCCGAGGCGAAGAACAACGCCGAAAGCCTGATCCACTCGACCGAACGCCAACTCGAAGAGCATGGCGACAAGATCGATGCGGCGCTGAAGTCCGAGATCGAGGCGGCGGTCGCCGAAGCCAAGACCGCAGTCGAGGGCGGCGATCCCGCCGCGATGACCGAAAAGTCGCAGGCGCTGGCGCAGGTCGCGATGAAGCTCGGCCAGGCCATCTATGAAAAGGAACAGCAGGCCGCGGCGTCTCCTGCCGCCGACGCCGGCGAGAGCAAGGCCGACGAAGATGTCGTCGACGCCGAATTCTCGGAAGTCGAGGACGACAAGAAGTAAGGATGACCTTCAGCCGTCATGCCGGCGCAAGCCGGCATCGCTCTCGGGACCGGCGCCGCCGGACCGACAGCGGCCCCGGCCTTCGCCGGGGTGACGGGTTGAAGCAGGGGCTTTGAAGAATGTCGCTCGACATCGATTATTACGAACTGCTGGAAGTCGACCGCACCGCCGACGACAAGGTGCTGAAGGCGGCCTATCGCAAGCTGGCGATGCAATATCATCCCGACCGCAATCCGGGGTGCCAGGTCAGCGAGGCCCGCTTCAAGGCGATCAACGAAGCCTATGAGGTGCTGAAGGACCCACAGAAGCGCGCAGCCTACGACCGGTTCGGCAAGAGCATGCCCAACGGCTTCGGCGGCGGCGGGGCCGATTTCGGCGATATCGGCGACATCTTCGAATCGATCTTCGGTTCGGCTTTCGGCGGGCGCCAGCAACAGCGCGGCCCCGCGCGCGGCGCCGACCTGCGCTATGATATGGAGATAAGGCTCGAGGACGCCTTCACCGGCTGCAGCCGCGAAATTCAGGTCGATGTCGCCGCGCGCTGCGACGCGTGCGACGGATCGGGCGCCAAGCCGGGCACCACCACTCACCGCTGCGGAACCTGCGGCGGCCACGGCAAGGTGCGCGCGCAGCAGGGTTTCTTCATGGTCGAGCGCACCTGCCCCGCCTGCCAGGGCGCGGGCGAGGTGATCGCCGATCCCTGCCCCACCTGCCGCGGCGAGGGCCGTGTCGACCGGCGCAAGTCGCTGACCGTCACCATCCCGCCGGGGGTCGACGAAGGCACACGCATCCGCCTGTCGGGCGAGGGTGAGAGCGGCGCGCGCGGCGCCGCGCCAGGCGACCTCTACATCTTCCTCCACATGGCGCGGCACAAGCTGTTCGAACGCGAGGGCACGACGCTGTTCACGCGCGCGCCGATCAGTTTCACCATCGCAGCGCTGGGCGGCGAGATCGTCATCCCCGGTCTCGACGGCGCCAAGCACGACATCCGCATTCCCGCGGGCATTCAGTCGGGCAAGCAACTCCGCCAGCGTGGCGCCGGCATGCCGGTGCTCAACGGCCGCGGCCACGGCGACCTGGTGATCCAGATCGACGTCGAGACGCCGACGAAGCTCACCGCGCGGCAGAAGGAACTGCTCTGCGAGTTCCGCGAAACCGAGACCGGCGAAGAATGTCCCGCGAGCCAGGGCTTCTTCGGGCGTATCAAGGATATGTGGGACGATCTGACGGAGTGATCGTCGCCCCCGCGAAGGCGGGGGCCGCTGGAGGTTTGCGCAGCGACGAAGGGCAAAGCCGACGGCGGCCCCCGCCTTCGCGGGGGCGGCGAGAGATTTAGCCTATCTCCCCCCTGATCTCCGCGATCAGCGCCTTCACCTTCGGAAGCCGCCCTTCCTCCTCGTCCAATATCGCGTGGAAGGCCCGGCGTTTGAGCGCCGCCAGCTCGTCGGTCTTCAGCGCGCCCTCGCCGCCGATGCTGCTCGCCACGATGTCGATCAGCCGGTCGGCGCCGTGGAGCCGCCCCCACAGATAGTCATTCTCGCGATAGGCGCGGCTGAAGAAGGCGCCGAAGCTGTTGAACTCGATTCCCTTGAGCATCGCCGCCGCACCGCCGGTGCGGATCGCGGTCGCGTCGGAAGGGGAGATGCGGTCGATCTTGATCGGATCGAACTCGTCGAACCCCTCGCCCTGGAGCAGCGGCAGCGTCGCAATGTCGTAGAAGGGATAGCCGAGATAGGCGAGCAGGAGCTGCCGCCGGTCGTCCTTCGGCAGCGCGGCGAGGCTTTTGGCGAGCAGCCCGTCGCCCTCGCGATCGACCGCGGGCAGGTCGCGCCGCGCGCCGATCGCATCGAGCCACGCCCCCATGCCGGCATCCTCGGCCACGTCGAGATCGGCGTGCCAGCTATCCCCTTCGCGCTCGAGATAGAGGCCGAGCGCGGTGAAGATCGCCTCGCGCATCGCCTCGCACGCCGGATCGCGCTCGTCGCGCTTTGCCTCGACCGCGTCGAGTTCGCGCGCGAGGAAGCGCAGGCGGCGGGTACGGAAGCCGAGGTCGTGGGCGCGAAAGAAGTCGACCGCGTCGCGGCTCGCCCCCGCGCCCCTCTTGCCCGAGATGCGATCCAGTCCGCGCGCGCGCACCTCGTCCCACAGCGCCGTCCGGCGATTGGCGCGATGCACCGCCCCCTTGGACGGCGACAGGCGGTCGATCAGGCGGACCAGTTCCTCGACGATCGCCGACAGCTTGAGGTGCCCATAGGGCGGATAGGCGAAACCGGCGCGCGCCGCCGCCTCGACCTGCGCCTTGGCGCGCCACTTGTCGAGCCGCGCCGGGGTCGGCGTGTCGAGGAAGAAGGTGGTGCCGAACAGCGCGGCGACCTGTTCCTCCACCTCGACCTTCATCGCGTCGACGATATGCTGCATCCGGCGGATACGCCGCGACATCGCCTCGATCGCCTCGACATTGTCGCGGATCGGCTGTTCGCGCGGGATTTCGGAGAGCGCGCCGAGGATCGTGGTCAGGAAACCGGGCAGCCTTTTCTCCTCGCCCTCGACCGGATCGCCGTGGCGGTTGAAGCTGATCGAGCGGTAATCGGGCTTGGGGTCGATATAGACGAAACGCCGGTCGATCTCGCGGCGCGCCGGCCGCTGCTTGAGCGCCGCGATCGCGGGACGGAAGGGCGCGTTGGCGAGCACCGATCCGTCGATCAGCACCCGGTCAGCGGAATCGGCTTCGTCGCCGTGCGGCAACTGGACGCGGATGAAATCGGCGCGATCGGGCCAGTCGATCCCGCGCTTTTCCAGAACCGCGTCGATCTCGCGCAGCGTGAAGGGCGGAAAGGCGCCGGGAAAGCTGGCCGTCGCGCGCGCCGCGGCGGCGAGGCCGGGGACATCGTCCAGCCTTTTGCCGGCGCGGCCGTCGTGCCGGAAATGGATGATCAGCCGATGTTCCTGCTCGGTCACGCGCGGCGGGCTGTTGAGCGCGAGCGGCATGCTGTGCCCGGCGAAATCGGTGACCGAGACGAACAGGTCGACCGGCTGACCCGCCGGCACCAGCACCGGCCCGCGCGGCCCGGCGTCCATCGCGTCGAAGGCGTCGAGAATCAGGTTCGAGAATGTCGCGCCGCCGAACGGCGGCTCGAACCAGCGCGCGCGCACGAAACGCGACAGCTTGGCGCGCACTTCGTCCTGCGCCGCGCCGCCGACGGTGCGGTCGATCACGTTGCCGCGCCGCTTCATCGCCCAGCCGGCGATCGGCACCGCCCAGAATTTGGTCGCCGCCGACAGCGGCCGCGCGTCGGGGTCGATCAGCCGATCGACGTCGGCGTCGGTCAGCCATAATTCGGTGAGCGGGTCGAGCGACTGGCCGGTCGCGAGCGCGCGCGCGAGAAAGATGCCGTTGATCCCGCCCGCGCTCGCCCCCGCGACAATGTCGGCGAGGACGCGCAGCCGGACGTTGCTGCCCGCGAGCAGGTCGGCGAGCAGGTCGCGATAGACCCCGCCCGACCCCGCGATCGCCTCGCCGTCGTGAAAGGCCCGCGACGCCGCGGCGAGCCGCCACACTTCCTTTGTGACGCCGTGCATATAGACGGCGAGGCTGATGCCGCCGTAGCAAATCAGGGCGAACCGCAATTCCTTTTCCCGCATGCCGGGGCTGATAGCGCGCTTTTGGGGTAAGCGTCACCCTTTCAGGCGAGCGGGTGTCGGCCGTGGGGTGGGGAGCCGCCATCCAACCTCGTCATGCTGAACTTGTTTCAGCATCCATGGCCGGGTCTCTCCTTCGGCGCCGCGCCGTATTCAAGGGCAGGCCATGGACCCTGAAACAAGTTCAGGGTGACGAAGAATGAAACGTCCACACACGGTCGAACGCTGCCGCTCCCCTCCAGAGGGCAGGTCGAAAACCCTTGCATCTGCAAATCGCTCGCATTAGCGGCCACTCGCGAACAGGAGATGAGAATGAATCGCAAATTGGTCGCCGCCGCACTTGCCTGCACCATGCTGTCCTCGCCCGCCTTCGCGCAGGATGGCGCCGCCGCGGCAGCGGGGAACGAGGAAGATACGATCGTCGTCACCGCGGCGCGCTCGATTCTGCCGGCTAATGCGCTGCCGCTGACGGTCGATGTCATCGGCAAGGAGGCGCTCGACCAGCAGATCGCGATTTCGGGGTCGGTCACCGATGCGGTCGCAACGCTGGTTCCCAGCTTCTCGCCGACGCGGCAGAAATTGTCGGGCGCGGGCGAGACGCTGCGCGGGCGCGCGCCGCTCTATGCGATCAACGGCATCCCGCAATCGACCCCGATGCGCGACGGCAGCCGCGACGGCTTCACCATCGACGGCTTCTTCATCGACCGGGTCGAGGTCATTTTCGGATCGAACGCGCTGCAGGGGATCGGCGGCACCGGCGGCATCGTCAACCAGGTCACCGTCGGCGCCCCGGCCGAGGAAGGCGTATCGGGCCGCGCGCTGCTGCAGGCGACGGCCGACGACGACTTTTCGGAGGCCGGCATGGGCGGCAAGACCGCGGGCCTGATCCAGTACAAGGCAGGCCGCTTCGACGCGAGCGTCGGCGCCGCCTATGAGCTGCGCGGCCTGTTCCGCGACGGCGAGGGCCGCCCGGTCGGCATCAACCTGACGCAGGGCGAGACGATGGATTCGAAGGCGCTCTCGCTGTTCGGCCGCTTCGGCTATGCGGTGACCGACACGATGCGGCTCGACCTGATCGCGAGCCGATTCGAGCTGGAGGGCGACGGCGACTATGCCCCGGTCGCGGGCGACAAGACCGGCGGACTGCCGACGAGCGCCGAGCCGGGCCTGCCGCCCGGCGTCCCGGCGACGGGCCGCACCGAAAGCGTCGCGCTGTCGCTGACCGACACCGACCTTGGCGGCGGCAATTTCGTCAGCCAGATCTTCTGGAACCGCAGCCGCGACACCTTCGGCGGCGAGCCCAATCCGATCGCCAGCTTTCAGGACCCGACCATCGCGCCGGTCGGCACATTGTTCGACCAGTCGCAGAACCGCAGCCGCAAGATCGGCGGCAAGCTGAGCTATGAGCGCGCGGTTCCCGGCTTCGAGGCGCTGACGCTGATCGCGGGCTTCGACGCGCTGTGGGACACGACCGAGCAGCGGCTGATCGCGACCGACCGCGCCTGGGTGCCGCCGAGCGAATTCCGCAGCTTCGCGCCCTTCGGCCAAGCCAATCTCAAGCTGGCGGGCGGTCTCGTCCGCCTCGCCGGCGGCGCGCGCTACGAGAATGTGAAGATCAAGATCGCCGATTATCACACGCTGGCCGCCAACACCTATGACGGCAGCGACGAGGCGACCTATGGCGGCGTCGACGTCGCGGGCGGCAGCCCCAGCTTCGACGACGTGCTGCTCAATGGCGGCGTCATCGTCGAGCCGATCCCCGGCATCCGCGCCTATGCGAGCTATGCCGAGGGCTATACCGTTCCCGACATCGGCCGCATCACCCGCGCGGTAAAGGTCGCGGGGGTCGACATCGACAATTATCTCGACATCGCGCCGATCGTCTCGAACAACCGCGAGATCGGGGTCGAGGTCAAGCGCGGCCCCCTCAACGCCAGCGCGACCTATTTCTGGTCGACGAGCACCAAGGGACAATTGCTGATCGCACGGCCCGACGGCATTTTCGACGTCGTGCGCCAGCGCGTCGAGATCGAGGGGCTGGAGGTCAATCTCGCGATCAAGCTGCCGATCGACGGGCTGACCGTCTCGGCGGGCTATGCCCATATCGACGGCCGTTTCGACGCGGATCAGGACGGCGCGGTCGACACCGACCTCGACGGCGCGAACATCTCGCCCGACCGGCTCAACCTCGCCGCCGCCTATGCGAACGGCCCCGTGTCGGCGCGCGTGCAGACGCAATTCTATCTGGCGCGCAGCTTCCGCGGGCCGGGGCGCGATCCGCGCAACGATTTCGAGGGCTATAATCTGACCGACGCCTTCGTGCGCTATCAGACCAGCCTCGGCGGCATCAGCCTGGCGGTGCAGAATCTGTTCGACGAACAATATATCAGCTACGCGAGCGACACCCAGCGCCCGACCGACAATTTCTTCAACTTCGCGGGGCGCGGGCGCACCTTCACGCTCGGCTGGGATTACCGATTCTAATCCGTGACACGCCTTTTGCCGTCATTGCGACCCCGACGAAAGCCGGGGGAAGCAATCTCCACTTATCGCCCCGCCTTGCCGATAGCTGGAGATTGCTTCGTCGCCTGCGACTCCTCGCAATGACGGTGGATCAATTTGACGTCTGCATGATCCGATGATGAAACTGCTCGACACGCTGCATCGCTGGACGGGGGGCCTGATCGGCCTGCTGCTGGCGCTGCTCGGCCTGTCGGGCACGATCCTGCTCCACAAGGATGCGTGGATCGGCATACCGCACGCGGGCGATCCGCTGCGCACCGACCTGGCGAGCGTCACCGCCGCGACCGAGACGATCATGGCGCTGCCCGGCGCGCCGCAGGGCATCATCTATGCTCATGACGGCTTCGGTCTGCATCAGGGGCGCTTCGCCTTGGGCGAGGGCGCCGGATTCTACGCCGACCAGTCGGGGCGTGTCGTGGCTGGCTGGGCGAGCCAGTGGGAGCGGCCCGAACTGTGGATCTTCGATTTCCACCACCATCTCTTCGCCGGCGACAGCGGCGAATGGGTGACCGGCATCGCCGGGCTGTGCGGCCTGTTCTTCGTCGTCACGGGCGCGATCCTTTGGTGGCGGACCCGGAAGAGCTTTCGCCTCCGCCTGTGGCCGAAGCGGATGAGCCGTCCCGCCATCGTCACCCACCACCGCGACCTGGGCGTCGTCGTCGCGCCGCTGCTGCTGCTCTCGCTCGTCACCGGCACGATGATGATCTTCCGCCCCTTCGCGATGGCGATGGTCGCACCCTTCGGACCCGTCGCCGAAACGGTCAAGTCGATGGAGCCGCCGAAATATGAAAGCGGCCCGCTCGCCGCGAAGCCCGATTACGCCGCGATGTTCGCCGCGGCGCGGCGGCGCTTTCCGACCGCCGAATTCCGCATCCTCAGCCTGCCCCGCAAGGCCGGCGATCCGATCAGCCTGCGGATGCGCCAGCAGGCCGAATGGCTGCCCAACGGCCGCACGACCCTATGGTTCGACGCCGCAACCGGCCGCATCCTCGGCGCGCGCGACGCGCTGGCGATGGCGCCGGGCGCGCAGGCGTTCAACAAGGCCTATCCGCTCCATTCGGGCAAGGTGGGCGGGCTTCTCTGGCGGCTGGTGCTGACGCTTTCGGGCCTGTCGCTGACCATGCTCGGCAGCTTCGCGGTCTGGACCTTCTGGTTCCGCCGCCCGAAACCGGCGAAGCGGGCGGCGAAGACGGCGCTGGCGCCAAGCTGACCGTCGCCCCCGCGAAGGCGGGGGCCGCTGGCGGCGTAGCGCAAGGTTGCCAGCGGCCCCCGCCTTCGCGGGGGCGACGACTCTTCAAACCGTCGCTTTCCTATTTCCGGCAGCGCCCTATATCCTGCCAAATCCCATGACCCGCGCCCGCGTCCTTCTTTTGACCGCCGCCCTCGGCCCGCTCGACTATCGCGTTCCGCGCGAAAGCGAGGCGGTGCTCGGCAGCGTCGTCGTCGCGCCGCTCGGGCCGCGGCGGATGGGCGGGGTGGTGTGGGAGGATGAAAGCTTCGGCGCGCCCGAGCCGGTCGGCGACAATCGCCTCCGCAATCTTTACGAGATTGTGGCGGTGCCGCCGGTGCCCGCACCGCTGCGCCGCCTCGTCGAATGGACGAGCGACTATTATCTCGCCCCGCCGGGCGCGGTGCTGCGCATGGTGCTGCCCGGCGCCGCCTTCGCCGATGCGCGGCGCCCGATCGTCGAATATCGCTCCACCGGCGAGCGACCCGCGCGGATGACGCCGCAGCGCACGGTGGCGCTCGAAAAGATCGGCGCGCGGCAGGGCATGGTGCGCGAACTCGCAGCGCTGGCCGAGGTCAGCGACGCGGTGATCCGCGGTCTGGTGCAGGCGGGCGCGCTCGAGGCGGTGAGCGTGTCGGCCGACGCCCCCTATCCCGCGCCCGACCCCGCCTTCGCGCCGCCCGAGTTGTCGGACGAGCAGGCGACGGCGGCGGACGAGCTTCGCCAAGCGGTGGCCGCCGCGACGTTCGAGACCTTGCTGCTCGACGGCGTTACCGGATCGGGCAAGACCGAAGTCTATATGGAGGCGATCGCCGCCGCGGTCGAAGCGGGCCAGCAGGCGCTCGTCCTGCTCCCCGAAATCGCGCTGACCGAGCCGATGCTCACCCGCTTTGCGGCGCGCTTCGGCTGCGAGCCCGTCGCGTGGCACAGTGGCCTCCGTTCGACCGAGCGCCGCCGCGCGTGGCATGCCATCGCCAGCGGGGATGCGAAGATCGTCGTCGGTGCGCGCTCGGCGCTTTTCCTGCCCTATGCGAAGCTGGGCGTCATCGTCGTCGACGAGGCGCACGAGACGAGCTTCAAGCAGGAGGACGGCGTCCATTATCACGCGCGCGACGTCGCGGTGATGCGCGGGCATTTCGAGGGGCTGCCGGTGATCCTGGCGAGCGCGACCCCGGCGCTCGAAAGCCTCGCGCAGGTCGAGGCGGGGCGCTATCGCCATATCGTCCTGCCCGCGCGCTACGGCGGTGCGACGCTGCCCGATCTCGCCGCGATCGACATGCGGACCGACCCGCCCGACCGCGGCCGCTGGCTGGCGCCGCCGCTGGTCGACGCGCTCGCCGACCGGCTCGGCAAGGGCGAGCAGAGCCTGCTGTTCCTCAACCGCCGCGGCTTCGCGCCGCTGACCCTGTGCCGCACCTGCGGCCACCGCATCCAGTGCCCGAACTGCACCGCATGGATGGTCGAGCACCGGCTCGTCCACCGCCTCGCCTGCCACCATTGCGGCCATGTCATGCCGCCGCCACGGCTCTGCCCCGAATGCGAGGACGAGGACAGCCTCGTCGCCTGCGGTCCCGGGGTCGAGCGCGTCGCCGACGAGGTGGCGCTGCGTTTCCCCGAAGCCAGAACGGCCATCGTCACCTCCGATACCTTGTGGTCGCCCGCCAAGGCGGCCGAGTTCGTCGACAATGTCGAGGGCGGGCTGGTCGACATCATCATCGGCACCCAGCTCGTCACCAAGGGCTATCATTTCCCCAACCTCACCCTTGTCGGCGTGGTCGACGCCGATCTCGGCCTCGACGGCGGCGATCTGCGCGCATCGGAGCGTATTTTTCAGCAGATCGCGCAGGTCGCGGGGCGCGCCGGGCGCGGGGTCAAGCCCGGCGAGGTGCTGATCCAGACGCGGGTGCCGGGCGCGCCGGTGATGGCGGCGCTCGTCGCCAACGACCGTGAGGGTTTCTACGCCGCCGAGGCCGCGGCGCGGCGGCAGGCGGGGGCGCCGCCCTATGGCCGTTTCGCCGCGCTCGTCATCTCGTCGGAAGATGTGGAGGTCGCGCGCGGGGTCGCGCAGCGGCTGGGGCAGAAGGCGCCGGTCGCCGACGGGCTCGCCATCTATGGCCCCGCCCCCGCCCCGCTCGCGATGCTGCGCGGACGCCACCGCTTCCGGCTGCTCCTCCACGCCCCGCGCAGTTTCGACCTGCAAGGCGCGATCCGCGACTGGGTGGGGCGCATCGACTGGCCGGCGAAGGCGCGGCTCGCGATCGACGTCGATCCCTACAGCTTCGTTTGAACCCAAAGACTTGAAGGCGCGACGGCGCCCGCTATGCTGCGCCGCAGAGGAACAGCCAAGGGGGATATGGACGGTGACGGGGATGGCATGGACGCGCGGAGCCGCTCGGCTTCTGGGCGCGGTGGCGGCGATGCTGGCGGTGTTCGCCAGCCCGGCGGTGCGGGCCGAATGGTGGGAAGCGCAGACCTCGCACTTCGTCGTCTATTCGGAAAGCGACAAGGGCGATGCCGAGAAGTTCGCGGCCTTGCTCGAACGCTTCGACAATGCGCTGCGCACGCTTCAGGGCATGCCGGTCCCCGGCCCCGAGGTCGGCGCGGCGAACCGCGTCCAGGTCTATCGCACCGGCGATACCGACAATATCGCGGTCTTCGCCCATGCGTCGGGATCGGGGGTCGCGGGCTTCTATATCCCGCGCGCGGGCAATCCGGTGGCCTTCGTCCCGGCGCGCGAGCGCATCGCGACGAGCAAGGGCATCCAGGCCGGCCCGCGCCTCGACATCAGGACGGTGCTGCTCCACGAATATACGCACCATTTCATGCTGTCGAATTTCAGCACCGCCTATCCGCAATGGTACACCGAGGGCTCGGCCGAGCTCTACAGCACGATCCGCTTCATGGACGACGGCAGCTTCCACGTCGGCGACGTCCCGCAGGCGCGCGGCGCGGCGCTCGACTATCTGCCCGACATCCCGCTCACCCGGCTGTTCGACACCAAGGCGACGCTGAGCGGCATGCAGCAGTATCAGTCCTACACCTTCGGCTGGCTGCTCTCGCACTATCTGAACTTCGCGCCCGAGCGGAAGGGGCAGCTTCTCACCTATCTGAAGGCGCTCAACAGCGGCGAGGACAGCCTGACCGCCGCGAAACGCGTCTTCGGCGACCTCGATGCGCTGCAAAGGGAAGTGCGCCGCTACAAGCGCGGCCCCTTCCTCGGCTATGACGTCAAGCCGGGCCATTATGTCGAACCCAAGGTCGCGATGCGCCGCCTGACCGCGGCCGAGGAAGCGCTGATCCGCGACCATATGCGCTCGCAGCGCGGGGTCGACCGCAAGGAGGCGCGCGACGTCGCCAGCGATATGGCGGGCAAGGACGCGGCCTTTTCCGACAGCCTGCCGGCGCAACTCTGGGTCGGCGAAGCGCAAATCGACGCGCGCGACTGGGACGCCGCCGAGGTGGCCGCCGACCGGGCGCTGAAGATCAACCCCGAATCGTCCGCCGCCAATCTGCTCAAGGCCAATGTGTTCATGGGCCGCGGCAAGGCGGACAAGAGCGCCTATGCCAAGGCGCGGCCCTATTTTATCAAGGCGCGCCACCTCGACGAACTCGATCCGCGCCCGGCGATCGGCTATTATCTTTCCTTCCGCGAAGCGGGCGAAGCGGTCCCGGCGGCGGCCGTCACCGCACTCGAACAGGTCTATCCCGAAGCCTCCTTCGATCCGCAATATCGCCTGCTCATGACGCGCCAGTTGCTCGACGACGGCAAGGGCCACCTCGCCCGCACGGTGATCGCGCCGATCGCCTTTCAGGGACATGAGGGCAAGGAAGAGAATCTGCTGCTCGCGGTGGTCAAGGCGATCGACGACGGAAAGCTCGACGAGGCGCGCGCCAAGATGGCCGAAATCTTCAAGAAGATGGAGGAAGAGGGCGAGAAGTAAGGGCTCCCACGATCCGAACGGCCTTTACAGCGGGCATGGCGCGGATAGACCTTGCGCCATGACCCGTCTTCTTTCGCGCCGCGCGCTTTCGCTCCTCGTCCCTGCCATCGCCCTGACGCTCGCCGCGCCGGCCGCGGTCCGCGCCGATCCGGCGCCGCTCGCAGTGCCGGTCGTCGTCGCCGGGGAACTGGGCGGCGATGCCGGCGGACGGCTGCTGGTCTTCGCGCAAAGGATCGAGCCCGGCGCCAAGCCGCAGGAGGCGGTCGACACCTCGCCCTTCGACCCGACCGGCACCGCGATCGCCGCGCTCGAGGTCCAGCATCTGGCGCCCGGCACCACGGCGCTCGTCGGCACCGAGGTCGACGCCTTTCCGACCGCCTGGTCGAAACTCGCGGCGGGCACCTACCGCCTGCAGGCGGTGCTCGACCGCAACCACGACTATAATTACGGCGGGCGCGGCCCCGGCGACCTCGTCTCGTCGGTGGTCGAGGCGACGCTGCCCGGGCCGGTCCCGACGCTGACGCTGGCCACCGAGATTCCGGCGCGCGATTTCGCCGCGCGGCTCGCCAAGCTGCCGCCCGAGAAGCGCGCCGAGGTCGAGGCGGGACTGAAGAACGTCGAGGCGGTCGACATCCCGTCGAAGCTGATGACGGGTTTCTCGGGCCGCGCAACCTCGATCAAGGGCTGGGTCGCATTGCCGCCGGGCTACAAGGAGGGGAAAGACACCTATCCGACCGCCTATTCGGACGGCGGCTTCGGCAGCACCCTCGACAGCGCGAAGATGAACGCCGCGGGCGTCGCGGTGATGATGGCGAAGGGCGAGATGCCGCCGATGATCTGGGTCATCCTCGACCATCATATCGCGACCGGCACGCATGAATTCGCCGATTCGGCGAACAACGGCCCGTGGGGCGCCGCGCTGACCACCGAGGCGATCCCGGCGCTCGAGGCGAAATATCGCATGGACGCGCGTCCCTCGGGGCGTTTCCTCAACGGCCACAGCTCGGGCGGCTGGTCGACCTTGTGGCTGCAGGTCGCCTATCCCAAGATTTTCGGCGGCACCTGGCCGACCGCACCCGACGCCAGCGATTTCCACGACTTCACCAATATCAACATCTATGCCGCGAACGCCAACGCCTATGCCGGCGCCGACGGTCAGGATTTCCCGTTGATCCGCGACAAGGGCCAGGTGATCGCGACGCTGAAGCAGTTCGCGCAGCTCGAAACCGCGCTCGGCGCCTATGGCGGCCAGTTCGCGAGCTTCGACTGGGTCTTCTCGCCCCGCTGCCCCGACGGGCGCGCCTGCCCGCTGTTCGACCGCGCGACCGGGAAAATCGACCCCGCCGTCGCCGCTTACTGGCGCGACCATTACGACATCGCGCATATCGTCGAGCGCGACTGGGCGCGGCTTCAGCCCGACCTCGACGGCAAGATCCACCTGATCGTCGGCGATGCCGACACTTTCTATCTCGACGGCCCCGCGCACCGTCTCAAGGCCGTGCTCGACCGGCTCGGCGCCAAATCCTCGTTCCGCTTCGTCCCCGGCCGCACCCATTTCGACCTTTATAGCGAGGGCGAGGACCGGATGGCGCTGATGAAAACCATCGCAAAGGAAATGTATGCGGTGGCGCGGCCGGAGGGGACGAAAGCACAGTAAGCGACTCCGTCATTGCGACCCCGGCGAAAGCCGGGGGAAGCAATCCAGAGCCCGCGTAAACCGCTCTGGATTGCTTCGCTCCGCTCGCAATGACGAATTTCGTGAGTGATCGGGCGCTTGCCCTCTTCTCAATAATCCGGCTCGTCGCCCCACAGCACCTGCGCCGCCTGCCCGGTCAGCCACGCCATCGCCGCCGCCCAGGGCTGGTGTCCGTGGCTGATCCGCGCGACGCCGAGCTTGGCGAGCTCCTTGTGGGTCGGGGCCCCCTTGCCGCGCAATATATTCACCGGCAGCGGCGAGCCCTCGCAGATCGCGCCGATAGATTTCGCGTCGGCGAGGAAGGGCACGAACAACCCGCCCGCCCCGGCATCGGCATAGGCGCGCGCGCGTTCGAGCGTCGCCGCGACCAGCGCCTCGCCGTCCTTCGCCGCGTCCTGTCCGCGGAACGCGTCGCAGCGCGCGTTGACGAAAAGGCCGGTATCGGCCGCCGCACGATAGCGCGCGACCGCTTCGCCGACCGGCAGCAGGTCGCTCGCGCCCGGCAACCGGTCCTCCATGTTGATCCCGGCCGCGCCCGCCGCACGCGCCCGGCCGACCGAAACGCCGACCGTCGCCGCGTCGGCGCCATAGCCCGATTCCATGTCGATGGTGACCGGCAGATCGGTGACCGACAGGATGCGCGCGAGATTTTCGAATACATCCTCGATCGGAAAATCTTCGCCGTCGGCGCGGCCCTGCGCGCCCGCGACGCCGAAGCTGCCGGTCGCGATCGCCTTCGCGCCCGCGGCGGCGACCGCCCGCGCGCTTCCCGCGTCCCAGATGTTGACGAGGATCAGCGGGTCGCCGGAGACGTGCAGCGCGCGGAATTCGGCAATCTTGTCGGTCATTTCACTTCCCTTTTCAAAAGCTCTTCCTTGATCTTCAGCCCATAGGCATAGCCGCCGAGCGACCCGTCGCTGCGCACCACGCGGTGGCAGGGGATCAGCACCGCGACATTGTTCGCGCCATTGGCGCTCCCCGCCGCGCGCACGGCGTTCGGTCTGCCCACCGCGGCGGCGATATCGCTATAGCTGCGCGTCTCGCCCGCCGGAATCTTTCGCAATTCGCGCCACACCGCTTCCTGAAAGGCGGTGCCCTTCACGTCGATCGGGATATGATCGAAGCCCTGCGCGGGCGTCTCGACCGCGTCGACGACCTCTTGCAGCAACGCCTCGAACGCACCGCCGCCCTCGACCAGCGTCGCGGCCGGAAAGCGGTTTTCGAGCGCCTCGCGCCCCTCGGCGAACGACAGGCGACACACGCCCTTGTCGGTCGCCGCGACCAGCATGTCGCCAAGGCTCGTCGGCACGACCGCCCAGTGGATCGTCGCTCCCTTGCCGCCGTTCACCCAGGCCGAAGCCGTCATACCCATGCGTCCCTCCATCATATCGTAAAAGCGCGACGGCCCCGAAAAGCCGGCGTCATAGATTGCGTCGGTCACCCGGCTTCCCTCGCTCAGCGCCGCGCGCGCCCGCTCCTCGCGCAGCGCGCGGGCATAGGCGGCGGGCGACAGGCCGGTGTGGCGGGTGAAGACGCGCTGGAAATGCGTCGGAGAATAACCGGTGCGCCGCGCGAGATCGGCGAGCGCGAGCGGTTCCTCGCTGCCCTTGATCGCGGCGATCGCCGACAGCACCGCCGCCTCGTCGCGCCCGACATCGTCGGGCAGGCAGCGCTTGCACGGGCGCAGCCCCGCCATGCGCGCGGCGGCGCCGTCGGCGAAGAAACGGACGTTCGCCCGCAAGGGCTGGCGCGCGCCGCAACTCGGCCGGCAATAGATGCCGGTGGTCAGCACCCCGACGATGAAGCGCCCGTCATAGGCCTTGTCGCGGCGGCGCATCGCGTCCCAGCACTGATCTTCGGTCATCGCGGCGACGCTCATGGCTCGTCCCTTTCGATCCGCGCGGCGAAGCAGCCATAGGCGGCGTTATGCGCATGAATATAGGCGGTGGCGGGGTCGGCGAACAGGTCGCGGATCGCGCCGTCGACCTCGCCCGGCCCCGCGAGCCGCGCGGTCCGCAGCATCCCATCGGCACCGAAGGCGCGGAGCGCCAGCGTGCGCCCCGCGAATACCGGCGGCAGCTCGTCGCGCCAGGTCGCCGCCGCGACGCCCTGCCGCACATAGATGGCATAGGCGCTGCGATAGGGCGTCGCGACGTCGTGGCTGACATGGTGGAGCAGGATCAGTTCCTCGCCCGCCCGCGCATCCTCCAGGCTGATGCGGCACGGAAAGCCGCGGTCGGCGTTGGCGGTCACCCGGCACGCGCTCCGCGCCGCAAGCTCTGCATCGCTCATCGCGAACAGCGGCGCAAAGGGTTCGGGGTCGAGGCCGGTAATGGCATAGGTCATTGGATCGTCCTTCCTCATCTTGCATCCCGTCTGCCATGCCGCGCCGATCCGCGCGTCCCGATGCTTGCGTTCAAAGCAAGCGCCTCTAATCTGCGCCGCCATGACCCGCCTGATCGCGCTCCTGCTCGCCCTCCTGTCCCTCACCCTGCCGGCGCGCGCCGCCGACGATATCAGCGCCGTCTCGCGCAGCGTCGTGCGCGTCGTCACCGTCGCGATGGTCGACGGCGAAGTCGTCGGTTTCGGCCATGGCAGCGGCATCGCGGTCACCCCGACGCGCATCCTGACCAACGCGCACGTCGTCGAATCGGCCGCCAAATATCCGCGGAACGTCGCGCTGGGCGTCGTGCCGTCGGAGGGGCAGAAAAGCTATCCGGGCAAGCTGATCGCGATCGACACCGCGCGCGACCTGGCGCTGATCGAGATGGAGGAAGGCCGGGTGCCTTCGGCCGCCGTCTATACCGGCCCGCTCGAATCGGGCGCCGATGTCGTTGCCCTGGGCTATCCGGGCAATGTCGATCTCGCGACCGCGCGCAGCGCCGCCGATTACATCACCCCGCGCACCCCGGTGCGCAGCGAGGGCAATGTATCGAACCGGCGCGCGGTCGACGGCGTCGCCATGCTGGTCCACACCGCCAAGATCTCGCGCGGCAATTCGGGCGGCCCGCTCGTCGACCAGTGCGGGCGCATCGTCGGCATCAATTCCGCCATCACCCGCGCCGACGATGGCGATTCGCCCTTCGCCTTCGCGATTTCGGTCCCCGAGATCGCGCGCTTCCTCGCCGACGCGCGGCAGGATTATCACAGCGTCGGCACCCCCTGCCTGTCGCTGGCGGAAGCGGCCGAGCGCGACCGCGCCGCGACCGACGCCGACGCGCGCGCGGCGGCCGAGGCGCAGGCCGCGAAGGCGGCCAAGGCGCAGCTCGAACGCGAACGCGCCCTGCAACGTGCGAACGACGAGGCACTGGCGGCGCGCGAGAATCGCATTGCGCTGGCCGGAATATTGTTCGTGATCGGCGCGCTCGGCGCCGGAGCGGGCCTGCTGTTTCACAGCCAGAAAAAGCCGCGCGAGGCGAAGATCGCAGGCGGCGGCGGCGCGGCGCTGATCCTGGTGGCCGCCATCCTGTTCCTGACCCGCCCCGACGCGCATGCCGAACTTTCCGACCTCGGCGAGGACGCCGTGCCGGCGGCGGGGAAGGCGTCCACATTCGCCGGAGCCAATTTCCTCTGCACGATCGAGCCCGAGCGCAGCCGTATCACCGTCTCGTCGACCGACGACGTCCCGGTCGATTTCGCCAGGGGCGGCTGCGTCAACGCCCGCACGCAATATACGAAGGGCGCCGACGGGCGCTGGCAGCGCATCCTGGTGCCCCAGGAGGAAGCGACGGTGACGATCGCCTCGATCGACCCCGAAACGCGCGAATATCGCGTCGAGCGCTATCTGCTCGACGCCGAGACGATGGAGAAGGCGCGCGAAATCCGCGCCGCGTCGGATATCAAGGGCTGCACCGCCGACCCCGCCGCCCTCGCCGCCTTCACGGCGCAGCAGGATGCGGTGAAGGCCGTGCTGCCGCCGACGCCGAACGAGCGGCTGGTCTATCGGTGCCAGCAGCGGGCGAAACCTTGACGTGACCAGTTAAAAGACCTATTAACAGGTCATGGGAAAGCCTCTTCTCGCCGATTTCGGTATTAGCATCTCGGAACTCAAGAAAAACCCCTCGGCCGCGATCCGCGCCGCCGAGGGTGCACCCGTCGCGATCCTCAACCGCAATACGCCCGAAGCCTATCTCGTCCCCGCCGACGCGTGGGAGGCGATACTCGAGGCGCTGGACGACCTGCGGCTCGCGGAGATCGTCCGCGAGCGTCAGGGACAGGAGGAAATCGAGGTTTCGATTGACGACCTATAGGCTGATCTTTCTTCGCGATGCGAAGAAGGAATGGGACAAATTGGCGTCCCCGCTCCGTAAACAGTTCGAAAAGAAGCTGCGCGAGCGGCTGACACGCCCCCGCGTTCCGGCCGACAGGCTACATGGCCTGCCGGACTGCTATAAGATCAAGCTCCGCAAAGCGGGATATCGGCTGGTGTATCGCGTGTTCGACGATCGAATCGTCGTGCAGATCGTCGCGATCGGCAAACGCGAACGCAGCGAAGCCTACAGACAGGCTGCGAAGCGCCTATGACGCGCGCCTTTATCCCCCGCACGCCCTGAACAGCATCAGCGTCCGCTCGCGCGCCTGCTCGCTCGACGCTTCGTGATAATCCTTGCGGCGGTCGCTGTTGAAGCCGTGCCCGGCCTCATAGACGAAGACCTGCGCGGTCGGATGATCCTTTGCGATCAGCGCCTCGACGCCCTCCATCGGGATGCCGGCGTCGTAGCGGCCGAAATGGGCGATCGTCGCGCATTGCGGCGCCTCGTCCTTGAACTGCGTCGGCACCATGCTGCCGTAATAGGCGGAGGCCGCCGCGAGATCGGGGCTGATCTGCGCCATCCGCCACGCGACCGAGCCGCCGTAGCAATAGCCGGTGACGAAGACCGGTCCCCCGGAATCGTCAGCGCCCTTCAGCGCGTCGATGCAGGTCTGCGCGTCCTTCAGACTCTGTTCGAACGGATGGAGCTGGCGCGCCAGTTCGACCGCGCGCTCGAACTGCGGGCCCGAATAGTCGCTTTCGAACCCCGGATGCTCGCGGTCGAACAGCGCGGGGGACAGCACCTCATAGCCGTCGGCGGCATATTCATCGCATAGCTCGCGGATATGGTCGGTGACCCCGAAGATTTCCTGGATCAGCACGAGCCCGCCGCGGCGATCGCCTTCCGGCTGCGCGTGATAGACCGCGATTTCGGCGCCGTCGTCCATCGTCATCCGAATCATCTCACCCATGGATATCAATCCCTTTCCCGTTTGCCCCGAGCTTGTCGAAGGGCCATTCTTCCTTCCCCATTTTGGAGAAAGGACTGCCCTTCGACAAGCTCGGAGCCTGCCCCCGCGAAGGCGAGGGGCGAACGGGGTCGGGAGGGCGGCGTGAATCATCCCTCCCCGCCTTGCATTGCAGCAAAATCGTTGCTACGCGCGCCGCGACTGTGCAGCGGGGGCATCTTCGGAGGCCAAGAAAATCCGCGCAGCCATCCCCCTCGGGATCGTAGAGAAGGACTTTCGCGCGTGGAGAATTCCGGCGGCATTCAGGGCAACATAACGGCGGGTCTCGCCGGCCGTTATGCGGTCGCATTGTTCGACCTGGCACGCGAATCGAACGCCATCGACGGCGTGCAGAAGAGCCTCGCCGCGCTGCGCCAGGGTCTGACCGATTCGGCCGACCTCAAGGCGCTGACCCAAAGCCCGGTCATCAGCCGCGCCGACGCCGCCAAAGCCGTGGCCGCCATCGCCAAGGCGATGAAGCTCGATTCGCTGACCGCCAAATTCCTGGGCGTGCTCGCCGAGAACCGCCGCCTTGCCGAGCTTGGCGCGATGATCGGCGCCTATGACTCGATCGTCGCCGCGCACCGCGGCGAAGCGACCGCCACGGTCACGAGCGCGCACCCGCTGAGCGCCGCGCAGTTGAAAGAGCTCGCCGCGAACCTCAAGACCCGCGTCGGCCGCGATGTCCAGGTCGCGACCCATGTCGATCCCGCCATCCTCGGCGGCCTCGTCGTCCAGCTGGGCAGCCAGCTGATCGACGGCAGCATCCGTACCCGTCTCAACAGTTTCGCCCAGGCGATGAAGGGCTGAACGCCCGTACGCCCAAATGCCCGATGAAAGGCTAAGCAATGGAAATCCGCGCCGCTGAAATCAGCAAGGTCATCAAGGACCAGATCGCCAATTTCGGGACCGACGCCACGGTCAGCGAAATCGGCACCGTGCTCTCGGTCGGCGACGGCATCGCCCGCGTCCACGGCCTCGACAATGTCCAGGCCGGCGAAATGGTCGAATTCGCCAACGGCGTGAAGGGCATGGCGCTCAACCTCGAGGCCGACAATGTCGGCATCGTGATCTTCGGCAGCGACGCCGAGATCAAGGAAGGCGACACCGTCAAGCGCACCGGCACCATCGTCGACGTCCCCGTCGGCAAGGGCCTGCTCGGTCGCGTCGTCGACGGCCTCGGCAACCCGATCGACGGCAAAGGCCCGATCAAGGCCGACAAGCGCATGCGCGTCGAGGTCAAGGCGCCGGGCATCATCCCGCGCACCTCGGTCCACGAACCCGTGCAGACCGGCCTCAAGGCGCTCGACGCGCTCGTCCCCGTCGGCCGCGGTCAGCGCGAGTTGATCATCGGCGACCGCCAGACCGGCAAGACCGCGGTGGCGATCGACACCTTCATCAACCAGAAGCAGGCCAACGCCGGCGACGACGAGTCGAAAAAGCTGTACTGCATCTATGTCGCGGTCGGCCAGAAGCGCTCGACCGTCGCGCAGATCGTCCGCCAGCTCGAAGAAAATGGCGCGATGGAATATTCGATCGTCGTCGCCGCAACCGCGTCGGAGCCGGCGCCGCTGCAATATCTCGCGCCCTATGCCGGCGTGACGATGGGCGAATTCTTCCGCGACAACGGCATGCACGCCGTGATCGTGTACGACGATCTGTCGAAGCAGGCGGTCGCCTATCGCCAGATGTCGCTGCTGCTCCGCCGCCCGCCGGGCCGCGAAGCCTATCCGGGCGACGTCTTCTATCTCCACAGCCGCCTGCTCGAGCGTGCGGCAAAGATGAACGCCGACAATGGTTCGGGCTCGCTGACCGCGCTGCCGATCATCGAGACCCAGGCGGGCGACGTGTCGGCCTATATCCCGACCAACGTGATCTCGATCACCGACGGCCAGATCTTCCTTGAAACCAACCTTTTCTATCAGGGCATCCGCCCGGCGATCAACGTCGGCCTGTCGGTCAGCCGCGTCGGATCGGCCGCACAGACCAAGGCGATGAAGAAGGTTTCGGGCTCGATCAAGCTCGAGCTCGCGCAATATCGCGAGATGGAAGCGTTCGCGCAGTTCGGTTCGGACCTCGACGCCTCGACGCAGAAGCTGCTGGGCCGCGGCGCGCGCCTGACGCAGCTTCTGAAGCAGCCGCAGTTCCACCCGATGCCCTTCGAGGAGCAGACGGCGTCGATCTTTGCCGGCACCAACGGCTATCTCGATGCCGTCGCGGTCGGCGACGTGTCGCGCTATGAAGCGGCGATGCTCGCCTATCTGCGCAGCGACCATGCGGACGTCCTCAAGGCGATCCGCGACACCAAGGACCTGGGCGACGACGCCAAGAAGGGCCTGGTTGCGGCGCTGGATGCCTTCGCCAAGATTTTCGCGTAGACATACTTACCTCGTCATCCCCGCGAAAGCGGGGATCCAGTGCGACCCAGCGCAAGCTATCCCTAGATTCCCGCTTTCGCGGGAATGACGAAAAAGAGGAACCGGCAGAGTGGCATCACTCAAGGAACTGAAGCTGCGGATCAACTCGGTCAAATCGACCCAGAAGATCACCAAGGCCAAGAAGATGGTCGCCGCCGCGAAGCTGCGCAAGGCGCAGGCCGCGGCCGAGGCCGCGCGCCCCTATGCCGAGCGGCTCGAAGGCGTCGTCGCCAGCCTCGCCTCGAAGGTCGGCGCCGCCGACAGCGCGCCGAAGCTGCTGTCGGGCACCGGCAAGAGCGACACCCACCTGCTGCTCGTCCTCAACAGCGACCGCGGGCTGGCCGGCGCGTTCAACTCGAACATCGTCAAGGCCGCGCGCGACAAGGCCAACGAGTTGCAGGCGGCGGGCAAGACCGTCCGCTTCTTCCTCGTCGGCCGCAAGGGCCGCCCGGTCATCAATCGCCTTTTCCCCGGCCAGATCGTCGAGCATTACGAGACGACCGGCATCCGCGACATCGGCTTCGACCAGGCACAGGAAATCGCCGGCAAGGTCCGCGAATTGTTCGAGGCGGGCGCGTTCGACGTCGCCCACCTCTTCTATTCCAAATTCCGCTCGGCGCTGGTGCAGGAAGCGACCGGCCAGCAGCTCATCCCCGTTCCCGCCCCCGCCGAAACCCCGGCGCCCGGCGGCGCGGCGGTCGAATATGAACCCGACGAGGAAGCGATCCTCGCCGACCTCTTGCCGCGCAACGTCACGATCCAGGTCTTCAAGGGCCTGCTGGAAAACGCCGCGTCGGAACAGGGCGCGTCGATGACCGCGATGGACAATGCGACGCGCAACGCGGGCGAGCTGATCAACAAGCTGACCATCGTCTACAACCGCACGCGTCAGGCGGCGATCACGACCGAACTCATCGAAATCATCGCTGGCGCGGAAGCGCTGTAGCACCACGAAGAAGCTGGCGCGGAAGCGCTCTAACCGATCAACCCAAGGAAGAAGACCATGGCAACCGCACCTGCCCCTGAAAAGAAGGCTCCCGCCAAAAAGGCTGCCGCGCCGAAGAAGCCGGCTGCTCCGAAGAAGGCCGCCGCGACCAAGGCCGCGTCCGCCGGCACCGCCACCGGGCGCGTCGCACAGGTCATCGGCGCCGTCGTCGACGTCCAGTTCGACGGCGCGCTGCCAGCGATCCTGAACGCGCTCGAAACCGACAATGGCGGCAACCGCCTCGTCCTCGAAGTCGCGCAGCATCTGGGCGAGAACACGGTCCGCACCATCGCGATGGACGCGACCGACGGCCTGACCCGCGGCCAGCCCGTCGCCGACACCGGCGCGCAGATTTCGGTGCCGGTCGGCCCGAAGACGCTGGGCCGCATCCTCAACGTCGTCGGCGACCCGATCGACGAGCGCGGCCCGATCGGCAGCGACATGACCGCGCCGATTCACGCCCAGGCCCCCGAATTCATCGACCAGTCGACCGAGGCCGCGATCCTGGTCACCGGCATCAAGGTCATCGACCTGCTTGCCCCCTATGCGAAGGGCGGCAAGATCGGCCTGTTCGGCGGCGCCGGCGTCGGCAAGACCGTGCTGATCCAGGAACTGATCAACAACATCGCCAAGGGTCACGGCGGCGTTTCGGTGTTTGCCGGCGTCGGCGAGCGTACCCGCGAGGGCAACGACCTCTATCATGAATTCCTCGACGCCGGCGTCATCGCCAAGGATGCCGAAGGCAACCCGACCCCCGACGGGTCGAAGGTGGCGCTGGTGTTCGGCCAGATGAACGAGCCGCCGGGCGCCCGCGCCCGCGTCGCGCTGTCGGGCCTGACGATGGCCGAATATTTCCGCGACCAGGAAGGGCAGGACGTGCTCTTCTTCGTCGACAACATCTTCCGCTTCACCCAGGCGGGTTCGGAAGTGTCGGCGCTGCTCGGCCGCATTCCCTCGGCGGTGGGCTATCAGCCGACCCTGTCGACCGACATGGGCGCGTTGCAGGAACGCATCACCTCGACCACCAAGGGCTCGATCACCTCGGTGCAGGCGATCTACGTTCCCGCGGACGATTTGACCGACCCCGCGCCGGCGACGTCCTTCGCTCACCTGGACGCGACGACCAACCTCAACCGCGCGATTTCGGAGCTCGGCATCTATCCGGCGGTCGATCCGCTCGATTCGACCAGCCGCATGCTGGAGCCGCGCATCGTCGGGCAGGAGCATTACGAGACCGCCCGCCGCGTTCAGGAAACGCTGCAGAAATACAAGTCGCTGCAGGACATCATCGCGATCCTGGGCATGGACGAGCTGTCGGAAGAGGACAAGCTGACCGTCGCCCGCGCCCGCAAGATCCAGCGCTTCCTGTCGCAGCCCTTCCACGTCGCCGAGGTGTTCACCAACATCCCCGGCAAGTTCGTGCAGATCGAGGACACGATCAAATCGTTCAAGGCGGTCGTCGACGGCGAATATGACCATCTGCCCGAAGCGGCTTTCTACATGGTCGGCGGCATCGACGAAGCGGTCGCCAAGGCCGCGAAGCTGGCCGAAGAGGCGTAAGCTGATTCCCCTCCCGCTTGCGGGAGGGGCATTCTAAAACTCCCCTCCCGCTCGCGGGAGGGGCTGGGGGAGGGCCTGTCGGGGAACGGGCCTTCCGCCAGCTATGAAACAGTCCCTCCCCCGACCCCTCCCGCAAGCGGGAGGGGGGAGATGATAGAATGGCCCTGAAGTTCGAACTCGTCACCCCCGCCCGCCTCGAGCGGTCGAACGACGTCTATATGGTCACCGTGCCGGGCAGCGAGGGCGATTTCTCGGTGCTCGAAGGCCACGCGCCCTTCATGGCGACGCTGCGCAACGGCCCGCTGACCATCTACGCTTCGCAGGGTGCGACGCCCGAGACGATCGAGGTCGAAGGCGGCTTCGCCGAAGTGAACGAGACGGGCCTCACCGTCCTCGCCGAGCATGTCGCGGGCTGACGCGCAGCACCGCCATCGCCGGATCGAAGGGGCTCCGTTCGGGGCCCCTTTTTCTTTGGCTGCCATGCAGCGTAGGAATGCCCGTTCTGGGTCCCCCCACCTTTGTCATTCCCGCGAAAGCGGGAATCCAGAGCGTGCGCAGGCCGATCCCGCCCCTGGGTTCCCGCTTTCGCGGGAATGACAAAGTTATGAAATGCCGATCATCGTCTTCCGATCGTAAAATGGCCTGACGGCAATGATCCCCCGCCGCCCATCCGGCCATAATCCCAGTCTTCGGCCTTGCTGCCGTCCATCAGCGAGATGCGCGCCTTCAGCCGGTCTCCCTCGCGCCAGTAGCGGATGCGCTGCGGATAATCATGCGCCGGGTTGGCGAACTCGATCATCCGGTCCCCAACCGCCACCATCGGAAATTCCGCCGCCGGGCGTCCGAACGGCTGCGCGAAGAAGGCGAGCGTTCCGTCGGCCTTGCGCACGATCCGCGTATGTTCGAACACGCCGAGGGTATCGCCCGTCCCGATTCGCGCCGCGCCGACCATGATGCCACCGCGCGGCGGGGTCCAATATTCGTCGGCCCAGCGCTCGCCGGGACCCGCCTGTTCCCACGCCCCCTCCATCCAGCCGGGCAGTTCGGGCGAATCGGCCGCCGCCAGCGGCGACGCCGCGAGCAAGGCCGCCAGCCCCAGAATCCTGATTCGCATCGTCCTTCCCCTCCTCCGCGCGTGGCTTCCCGCCACGGCATTAGGAGAATATCAAAGTTTCCCCCTTATTCACCCTGTCGATTGGGGGTTCGACCGCGCCGCGCGCGGCAGGGCGCAACCCGTTGATTCGAGAGCAGGATGAAGCGATGAGTGCATTCGGACGCCGTCCCGGAACCGCTGGCCGCCCCGCCTTTGGCGTCGCGAAGCCGATGCAGACTGGTCCCGGCGTGCCCGGCGGCGCGCAATTTCCGGCGATCGACGCCGCGGCGCCCGAGCCGTCGCCTGCCGCGCTCAGCCCCGAGCAGGAGGCGATGGAGCGACTCAACCAGCGCTCGACCGCCGAGATGGCCGAACCCGAAAAGGCGCAGGGCTTCGAGGCGTCGGTCCACAAGATCAAGGAACAGGTGCTGCCGCGCCTGCTCGAACGCGTCGACCCCGAGGCCGCGGCGACGCTGAGCAAGGACGAGCTGACCGAGGAATTCCGCCCGATCATCCTCGAGGTGCTCGCCGAGCTGCGCATCACCCTCAACCGCCGCGAACAGTTCGCGCTCGAAAAGGTGCTGGTCGACGAACTGCTCGGCTTCGGCCCGCTCGAGGAGTTGCTCGCCGACCCCGACATTTCGGATATCATGGTCAACGGGCCCTATCAGACCTATGTCGAGCGCAAGGGCCAACTCGTCATCGCGCCGATCCAGTTCCGCGACGAACAGCATCTGTTCCAGATCGCGCAGCGCATCTGCAACCAGGTCGGCCGCCGCGTCGACCAGACAACGCCGCTCGCCGACGCCCGCCTGAAGGACGGCAGCCGCGTCAACGTGATCGTGCCGCCGCTGAGCCTGCGCGGCACCGCCATCTCGATCCGCAAATTCTCGGCCAAGCCGATCACGCTCGACATGCTGTGCCAATGGGGCGCGATGAGCCAGAAGATGTGCACCGCGCTGAAGATCGCGGGCGCCAGCCGCTTCAACATCGTCATCTCGGGCGGCACCGGTTCGGGCAAGACGACGATGCTCAACGCGCTGTCCAAGATGATCGACCCCGGCGAGCGCGTGCTGACGATCGAGGACGCCGCCGAATTGCGGCTGCAACAGCCGCACTGGCTGCCGCTCGAAACGCGCCCCGCGAACCTCGAGGGCAATGGCGCGATCCATATGGGCGACCTGGTCAAGAACGCGCTGCGCATGCGCCCCGACCGCATCATCATGGGCGAGGTCCGCGGCAGCGAGTGTTTCGACCTGCTCGCCGCGATGAACACGGGTCACGACGGCTCGATGTGCACGCTCCACTCGAACAGCCCGCGCGAATGCCTCGGCCGTATGGAGAATATGGTGCTGATGGGCGACATCAAGATCCCGAAGGAGGCGATCTCGAAACAGATCGCCGATTCGGTCGACCTGATCGTCCAGATCAAGCGCCTGCGCGACGGATCGCGCCGCGTCACCAACGTCACCGAGGTGATCGGGATGGAAGGCGACGTCATCGTCACCCAGGAATTGTTCAAGTTCGAATATCTGGACGAGGACAAGGACGGCAAGATCGTCGGCGAATATCGCGCGATGGGCCTGCGCCCCTATACGCTTGAAAAGGCGCGCCAGTTCGGCTTCGACCAGCCGTTCCTGGAGGCGTGCCTCTGACCGGCGCCTTCGCCCCCGCTTTCGCGGGAATGGCAGGAAGGATTTCGGATTCCCCGCCTATTTGAACAGGCTGCCCAATATCCCGCGCATCAACTGACCGCCGAGCTTGCCCGCCATCTGGCGGCCGATGCTCGTCGCCGCGGAGCGCGCTGCCGACTGCACCATCTTTTCGGCCATCGACGGCTTCGCCGCCTCGCGCGCCGCCGCCTTTTCGAGCCGGATGCGCTCGCGTTCCTCGGCGGCCTTGCGTTTCGCCTCTTCCTTGGCGGCGATCGCGGCCTGCTTGTCGGCCTCCTCCTTCGCCTTCGCCTCGACCGCGGCGGCCTGCGCCTGCTCGGCCTTGGCGGCGAGCAGTTCCTCGGCGCTTTCGCGGTCGACCGCCGTGTCGTACTTGCCCGCGACCGGCGAGACCGACTGGATGATCGCGCGTTCCTTCGCGTCCAGCGGGCCGCAGCGCGAGCAGGGCGGCTTGATCAGCGTACGCTCGACCGGCGAGGGCGCGCCGTCGGCCATCAGCAGCGACACCAGCGCCTCGCCGACCTTGAGTTCGGTGATCTCGCGCGCGACGTCGACTTTCGGATTGGGGCGGAAGGTGTCGGCGGCGGCCTTCACCGCCTTCTGGTCGCGCGGGGTGAAGGCGCGCAGCGCGTGCTGGACGCGGTTGCCGAGCTGGCCGGCGACCGCCTCGGGCACGTCAATCGGATTCTGGGTGACGAAATAGACGCCGACGCCCTTCGAGCGGATCAGCCGCACCACCTGCTCGATCTTCTCGGTCAGCGCGGGCGGCGCGTCGTCGAACAGCAGATGCGCCTCGTCGAAGAAGAAGACCAGCTTCGGCTTGTCGGGGTCGCCAACCTCGGGCAGCGTCTCGAACATCTCGGACAGGAGCCAGAGCAGGAAGGTCGCATAGAGCTTCGGGCTCGCCATCAGCTTGTCGGCGGCGAGGATGTTCACATAGCCGCGGCCCTTGTCGTCGCACTGGATCATGTCGGCGATGTCGAGCGCGGGCTCGCCGAAGAAATGGTCGCCGCCCTGGCTTTCCAGCGTCAGCAATTGCCGCTGGATCGCGCCGACGCTCGCCTTGGTGACATTGCCGTATCTGGTCGACAGCTCGTCGGCATGTTCGGCGCACCAGGTGAGCATCGCCTGCAGGTCGCCAAGGTCGAGGAGGAGCATGTTCTGCTCGTCGGCGACACGGAACGCGATCGCGAGCACGCCCTCCTGCGTCTCGTTGAGCCCCATCAGCCGCGCGAGCAGCAGCGGCCCCATTTCCGAAATGGTCGTACGCACCGGGTGCCCCTGTTCGCCGAACAGGTCCCAGAAGATCACCGGATTGTCGCGATAGGCCCAGTCGGTGTCGCCGATCTCGGCCGCGCGCTTCGCGAAGGGTTCGTGCGTCTTGGCGGTCGGGCTGCCCGCCATCGCCATGCCCGACAGATCGCCCTTCACATCGGCGACGAAGACCGGGACGCCAACCGCGGACAGGCTTTCGGCGAGGCCCTGCAGCGTCACCGTCTTGCCGGTGCCGGTCGCCCCGGCGATCAGCCCGTGACGGTTCGCGCGTTTCAGCACCAGCGACTGGCGCGGCCCATCGGGCGCCCCGCCGCCGCCGAGCCCGATATAGATTTCGGTCGCTGTGCTGCCGTCGCTCACCCGTCGTCCTCCGCTGTTTCCACCGCATCGGGTCTAGAGCGGCCGGGCAGGTCAGGCAATCGACAACTCGGCCACGGGCGACCGTCCGGCACCGCGACGACCAGAGCGACGAACCGCAAACATGCGCCGCTCGCGACGAATGAAAGACCGAAGGCGACCATAGCGGATGCGATCTCCGGCGAAAGCCGGGGTCCAGGGCGGTAGTGAGCAGACGTCGTGCGATTACGCCGTGGCCCCCGGCTTTCGCCGGGGATCACGAGAGAGTTGCCGACAGAAACGCCATTCTTCGTCCATTGTCACCCCGGACTTGATCCGGGGGCCCGCTGGATACCGAAACCAGTCGATGCCTTGAAAAAGCGGGATCCCGGATCAAGTCCGGGGTGACGAATGTCGGGAAGCGACCGATAGGCGACGTTTCCATCATCGTCACCCTGAACTTGTTTCAGGGTCCATGGCCTGCCGTTTCCTTCGGCGCAGCGCAGGGTGAGAGGTCCGGCCATGGATGCTGAAACAAGTTCAGCATGACGAGGCCGCGAGGCAGTTTCCCACCCCAATTTGGCCATTCGCGGCTGGTCCGGCCTCTATAACGGCTGACGACCGGTCCCGATCCTAGCCGGGCACCGGGCCCAGCGACTGGCGAAGGGTGAGGTCATAGGGGACGGTGATCACCTGCCCTCCCTTCTCCGCATCGCCCGCGCGCCCCTCGATGAGGCGCTGGCCCGCAATCCGCGCGATTTCGATCGTCGGCTGGCTGACCGTCGTGATCCGCGGCCAGCTATGCTGCGCGATCGCGAGGCCGCCGAACCCGACCAGCGACAGTTCGGCCGGGACCGACAGGCCCCGATCGATCGCGGCCGCGAGCACACCCGCCGCCATTTCGTCGTTGGCGGCGAAGATCGCCGTCGGCGGGTCGGCAAGGTCGAGCAGCTCGCGGCCCCGCTCCAGCCCGGACGTGAACAGGAAATTGCCCTGGCGCACCTCGACCGTGGCCCCCGGCACCTCGGCCACCGCTTCCAGCAGTCCCGTCTTGCGGTCGCGCTGCGCCGCGTGGGCGTCGGGACCGTCGATGAAACCGATCCGCCGGTGTCCGAACGACAGGATCGCCTCGCCCACCTCGCGCGCCGCACGCCGGTTGTCGATGACGAGGCACAGGCCGCGCCCCAGTTGCAGCCCCGGGTTGATCCGCGCGAAGGGCAGGTCGCGGCTTTCCAGTACGTCGAGTATCCAGTCCGTGTCGCACAGCGGCGGAACCAGCACGATGCCGTCGAGCTTCACCAGATCGAGAAACCGTTCCAATATCGCCTGCGCCTCGCCGGCGTCGCCCGCCGAAACGCTTTCGATCACCAGATGATTTTCGGCGGTGCGACAGGCTTGCAGCAGGCCCAGGATCACGTCCGCGGCATAGCTGGGCATGCGACGGTCGATATCGGGCGAATCGCGCCTCTCTCCCTGCGCCCCGACGATGAACCCCAGCGCCTGCGCCTTGCCGCCCCGCAGCAGGCGCGCGGCGCGATTGGGCTTGTAGTCGAGCTCGCGCATCGCCGCCTCGACCTTGCGCCGCAGTTCCTCGGCCACGGTCGGCGCCCCGTTCAGCACCCGTGACACGGTCTTGAAGGACACGCCGGCGCGCTTCGCGATATCGACGATGGTGACGGACCGTTTCAAAAACCCTCCCCTTGCCGGGATCGTTCGGCTAACCGCCCGTGACGATAGACGGCGCCGGATGCAAATCAAACCGCGGCGCGAGAAGAAGGAGAGGACGGACGTGACCGACAGGCCGGTTTCCGCCGCTGCCCCGCCGGGAATGCGCTTCATCCCCGGCGGCCCTTTTACCATGGGGTCGGAGCATTTCTATCCCGAGGAGGCCCCGCTCCGCCAGGTGCGGGTCGACGGGTTCTGGATCGACGCCGCGCCGGTCACCAATCGCGACTTCGCCCGCTTCGTCGCGGCGACCGGCCACGTCACCGCGGCGGAAATCGCGCCCGACCCTCGCGACTATCCCGGCCTGTTGCCCGGCATGGACCGCGCCGGATCGCTGGTGTTCCGCAAGACGGCGGGACCCGTCGACCTCGGCGATCCCGGCCACTGGTGGCATTTCGAATTCGGGGCCGACTGGCGCCATCCGCTCGGCCCGGACAGTTCGATCGCGGAACTGGAGGATCATCCGGTCGTCCATATCGCCTATGCCGATGCCGAGGCCTATGCCGCCTGGGCCGGCAAGGCGCTGCCGACCGAGACCGAATGGGAATATGCCGCGCGCGGCGGCCTTGATGGCGCCGACTATGCCTGGGGCGACGAACTGGCCCCCGGCGGGGCGATGCTGGCGAATTACTGGCAGGGGCTGTTCCCCTTCGCCAATCAATGCCTCGACGGCTGGGACGGCACGTCGCCGGTCGGCCATTTCCCGGCCAACGGCTTCGGCCTCTTCGACATGATCGGCAATGTCTGGGAATGGACGCAGGACTGGTGGTCGCAGCCCAGGGCGAGCGCGAAGCGCGGAAAGCCATCCTGCTGCGCCGTCCGGAATCCGAAAGGCGGCCTTCGCCGGCAAAGTCACGACCCGGACCAGCCCGCCATCCGCATCGCCCGCAAGGTGCTCAAGGGCGGATCGCACCTGTGCGCCGCCAATTATTGCCAGCGCTATCGCCCCGCCGCGCGCCATCCGCAAAGCATCGACAGCTCAACGAGCCATATCGGATTCCGCTGCGTGGTCCGGAGGAAGGACGGCGCCGCCAACCCATAAATTTGTGCGATGTAATATTGTAACCTTCGTCATGTTATGCCATATCCCTGTCGCCCATCGGACCAACGGAGAATCGGGTGACCGACGTCGCCAGCCCTGCCCCTGCCCTGACGCGCCTCGGCGCGGTCCTTCGGGCTGCGCGCGGGTCGCGGCCGCTGACGTCGCTTTCGGGCGACCAGCTCGCGATGGGACTTTCGGGCCTGTGCCTCGTCCACTGCCTGGCCAGCACCATCTTCTTCGCATCGATCGCCTCGGTCAGCGGGGTGCTCGAAAATCATCTGTTCCACGAAATCGGTCTGGTCGTCGCGATCGGATTCGCACTGGTGACGCTTGTCGCGGGCGTGCTCAGCCACGGCTATATGATGCCCTTCGCGGTCGGCAGCTTCGGGCTCGGCATGATGGCGGGCGCGCTGTCGCGGCCGCATGACGGCAGCGAGATCGTCGCGACGATGATCGGCGTCGCGATCGTGGCGCTGGGCCACGACCTCAACCGCCGCGCTGCACATTGATACGCAGTGCCCGCAGCTTGCGGGCGGCTGTCTGAATCCCTACATTGGTTCTGGCGCGAGGCCGATGGTCCGCGCGCAGAGGAACAGCCATGGGCAAGCATGAGCACAAGCATATCGAGGCGAGCGGCGCCTCGCTCGCGCGGGCGGCACAGGGCGCCCTCGAACAGGCCGGCGAGGCCTGGACCGACATGCGTGCCCAGATTTTCGACGCCGTCGCGGAGATCGGCAAGCCGGCGAGCGCCTATGAGATCGCCGACATCGTGTCGCGGAAGCGCGGCAAGCGCGTCGCGCCGAACAGCGTCTACCGGATTCTCGACCTGTTCGTTGCCAACAATCTGGTCCGCCGCGTCGAAAGCGCCAACGCCTTCGTCGCGAACAGCCATCCGGGCTGCCTCCACGACTGTATCTTCCTGATCTGCGACAGTTGCGGCAACGCCGTCCATGTCGACAACGACCTGCTGTCGGACGGCGTGCGCGCCGCCGCCGAGGCGGCCGGCTTCGCCGCCGAGCGTCCGGTGATCGAAGTGCGCGGCAAATGCCCCGAATGCCAATAGGCGCATGACGGACGCCGCGTCAGGGGGATCGCGGCTTCAGCACTGGTTCGACGCCCAGCGCCTGCGCCCCGCGGCGCCGACGCGTGCCTGGTACGGCGCCCTTGCCTTCGGCATCGCGACCTTGCTGTTCGGGATCAGGCTCGTCGCGACCTTCCCGGCGACCGGCGCGGGGTTCGCCGACGGCTATGGCACGCCGGTGATCGCCTTCGAATTCGCGCGCGGGCAGGCGGATTTGCTCGCGATCTTCGGCCCCGAAAGCGACCCGATGCAGGTCTCGCGCCTCGCCGCGATGCGCGCGGGGAACGAGGGCGATTATCTCTTCATGCTCCTGTATGCCGGCTTCGTCGGCTGCGGGCTGTTCGCGCTGTGGCGCGAACTGCGGTCGCGCGTCCTGTTCGCCGCGATCGCACTGCCGGTCGCCGCGGCGCTGTGCGACGCGTGGGAAAATACGCTGCTCTTCGATATCCAGACCGCCTTCACGCTCGGCGACTATTCGCCGGCGATGGCGAGCCTGCCCTGGCCCGTCGCAGCGAAATTCATCCTGCTCGCACTCGCCAATATCGCTGTTGGCCATGGCATGATGCAGCTCGGCCGCCGCTGGCAGCTTCCCGCCGCGCTGGCGACGGCGCCGGTGATCGCAGTCGCGATGGCGCTCGCCGTGCCGCCCGCCTTCGGCTGGACGCTGGGAGCGGCGATCGGCGCCGGGTGGATCGGGCTGCTCCTGCTCGCCGCGATCGGCAGTTGGCGGGCGCTGGTCCGAAAGCGCCCGCTCGTCGATTTCGAGGCACCGCTCCCGCGCCGCCGGGCGAGGACACCCGATGCCCCACCGACGCGGCGCAGCTTCGGGCGTAAACGCTAACCCCCTTCCCGTCCCCGAATCCGCGGTCTAGGGAGACCGGCGAATCCGAACCACGGGGACTGCCATGAACACCGTCATCATCCGCGAGGACGATCTGATCGAGACGATCGCCGACGCGCTCCAGTATATCAGCTATTTCCACCCGATGGATTATATCCGCGCTTTGGGCGCGGCCTATGCCCGCGAGGTGTCGCCCGCCGCCAAGGATGCGATGGCGCAGATATTGTCGAACAGCCGCATGTGCGCCGAGGGGCATCGGCCGATCTGTCAGGACACCGGCATCGTCACCGTCTTCATCCAATGGGGCATGGACTGCCGCCTCGACAGCCCCCGCAGCCTCCAGCAGGTCGTCGACGAAGGCGTGCGCCGCGCCTATCTCCATCCCGACAACAAGCTGCGCGCCTCGATCCTCGCCGATCCGGCGTTCAGCCGCGTCAATACGAAGGACAACACGCCGTCGGTCCTCAACGTCGAGATGGTGCCCGGCGACAAGGTGCATATCGACGTCGCCGCGAAGGGCGGCGGCAGCGAGAACAAGTCGAAGTTCAAGATGCTGAACCCCAGCGACTCGATCGTCGACTGGGTGCTCGACATGGTGCCGCAGATGGGCGCCGGCTGGTGCCCGCCCGGGATGCTGGGCATCGGCATCGGCGGCACCGCCGAAAAGGCGATGCTGCTCGCCAAGCAATCGCTGATGGACCCGATCGACATGACCGAACTGCTTGCGCGCGGGCCGGCCTCGCCGATCGAGGAGCTGCGCGTCGAGCTCTATGAAAAGGTCAACGCGCTCGGCATCGGCGCCCAGGGATTGGGGGGCCTGTCGACCGTGCTCGACGTCAAGATCAGGGACTGGCCGACCCACGCCGCGTCGAAGCCGGTCGCGATGATCCCCAATTGCGCCGCGACGCGCCACGCGCACGTCACGCTCGACGGCAGCGGCCCCGCCTTCCTCGAGCCGCCGGTGCTCGCCGATTATCCGCAGATCAACTGGGCGCCCGACAGCGCGGCGAAGCGCGTCGACCTCGACACGCTGACCCCCGAGGTGGTCGCGAGCTGGAAGCAGGGCGACCGCATCCTCCTCAACGGCAAGATGCTCACCGGCCGCGACGCCGCGCACAAGCGCATCGCCGACATGCTCGCGAAGGGCGAGGAGTTGCCCGTCGCGTTCAGGGGCCGCGTCATCTATTATGTCGGCCCCGTCGATCCGGTGGGCGAAGAGATCGTCGGCCCCGCCGGTCCGACGACCGCGACGCGCATGGACAAGTTCATGGACATGATGCTCGATCAGGGCCTTCTCGCCTGCGTCGGCAAGGCCGAGCGCGGCCCCGCCGCGACGCAAGCGATCGCCAGGCACAAGAGCGCCTATCTGATGGCGGTCGGCGGCGCCGCCTATCTGGTCGCGCGCGCGATCAAGGGCAGCCAGGTCGTCGGCTTCGCCGACCTGGGCATGGAGGCGATCTACGAATTCGAGGTCAAGGACTTCCCGGTCACCGTCGCGGTCGACAGCGAAGGCCAGAACGTCCACGTCAACGCGCCACTCGTCTGGCAGAAGCGGATCAGGGACGAAGGACTGCTCGAAAAAGCCTAGAACCCATAGACCAAAGTGAAGCGCGTCATCGTGTCGAGCCGTTCGACGCCGGCCGGTGGGTGGGTGTCGAGCGCCGCCGAATAGGCGATTCGCGCCGACAGCCCGCCCGACAGCTTGGCGTTGAGCGCGGTCAGCGAACTGGTCGAGGTCGTCGTTTCGCCGATGATCGTCGAGGCGGTCTGGGTCAGCTTGATCGCCGGCGACAATTGCCAGCCGAAATCGAGCCCGGCGAGCCCGGTGAGTTCGTCGTCGTCGGGTTGATGGAGGAAATTGGTGTGGCGCCACGCCGGCCCCGCCTTGAGGTTCAGCGTCATCGCCTTGTTGTCGACGATCTTGTAGCCGAGCCCGCCCGAGGCGCTCCAGCGTACGTCGAAGCCCTGCATCCGGTCGCGTTCCCAACGCCCGAGGCCGAAGGCGAAGGTACGGTCGTTGAGCCGCGCCTGCGGTTCATATTCGGCGATGAATTTCTCGACCGTCGTCGCGCCGTTGGTGCGCTGATAATCGGCCTGCGCCATGATCCGGTGGCTCCAGTCGATCCCCTTGCGGTTGAGCGCGATGCCGAGGCTGAGGCCGACCGAATCGGTGTTACCGCTGCTCTGCGATGCGCCGATCTGGCCCTCGCCCTTCCAATTCTCCCAGAATTTCGCCGCGGCGAGCTTGGCGCGCGCAGCCTCGGCCGCCGCCTTCTTCTCGGCCGCGCGCCGGGCGCGATAGTCGGTCAGCAGCGCGTCGATCTCGGCCACCTGCTCGGGGCTGGTTTCCTTCGCGAGCTTGCCGACCGCCTCGACGTCGCCATCCTTCTTGCTCGCCATGGCAGCGGCCAGCATCTCGCGCACCGGGTCGGGGTCGGCCTGCAGATCGCCGTGCCGCCTCGCTTCATAGGCGGCGAGGATCGCGTCGATGTCCCCGATCGAGCGCGGATTGGTCGCCTTGGCAAGCGACACCACCGTTTCCACCTCGCTCTTCTTGCCGCCATCGAGCGCCGCCTCGATCATCGCGCGGACGGGATTGGGCAGCGGCTTCGGCATGATTTCGGGCACCAGACCCGGCAGGCCGGCGGGGACGAGCAGCGGCGACACGGTCGGACCCGTCACCTGAGCGCAGACGGGCGAAGCCCCCGAAGCGATCAGGAGCGTGAGAGCCGACAAGCGCGCAAATTTCATCATCGAACGGGTCCTTCGCCGGGGGAGAGAGGTGAGGATTTTCGACCGGATCGAGGGGCTTCGCCTCGTCCCATACCGATTCATAGGCGCAAAGCCACTGGCATTTCCAGCCTTAACGCCCCATGTGCAAACCTATGCTGATCGCCATTTTTGCCATTTTCTGTGCTGGAATCGGCAATTTTGCGATGCACCGCGCCTTCATGGAAAGCGACGACCCGCTGGTGCGGCAGATGGTGAGGCCGCTCGCCGACAAGGTCGGACCGCACGTGACCTATGTCTTCGAGTTCCTGCTGCTCGTCGGGGCCATGACGATCGCGACGCGCAACTGGTTCACCGGGCTGTTGCTCTATGGCCTTTATACCATCTTCAACGCGATGGCGTTCAGTTGGGTCATGCACCGGCCGAAGGAATAGGGGTCACGCGACCCCGTGATACCACCACACGCCGTCGCGATCCTCCTTCGTCACCCGGCCCTCGATCTCCAGCCGCTTGAGGTGCGCGAAAGCCTCGCCGGTCGCGAGGCTCTGATGATCGGCGCCGATCGGGCGATTGAACAACAGGGGAAAGGTGTCGACTGCGCGCATCGGCGCCTCCGCCATCGCCTCGGCCAGCTTGTAGAGGCGCATGCGATGCTCGTCGCGCAGCGCGGTCAGGCGGACGTGCAACCCCTTGAACGGCTCGCCGTGCGCGGGGCAGACGATCACGTCGGACGGGATCGCGCCGAGCAATTTGTCGATCGACGCGAGCCATTCGCCGAGCGGGTCGGCGTCGGGTTCGGTGATATTGACCGAGACGTTCGAACTGATCCGCGGCAGCACCTGATCGCCCGAGATCAGCACGCCCGCGCGCTCGTTCCACAGGCACGCATGTTCGGGGCTGTGACCCGATCCGGTGACGACGCGCCACTGCTGCGCGCCCATGTCGAGGACGTCGCCGTCCTTGATCCGCACATAGGATCGCGGCAGCGGAAAGACCATCAGGCCGAAACGCCCCCAGCCGCCCGCCTTCTGCCGCTCGATCGCCTCGGCGTCCCAGCCCGCGGCGCGCGACTGCGCCAGCGCCTCTTCGGGCACCGTCTCGCTGATGTCGGCGATGATGGCGCGCGCGGTCAGCATCTCGCCGCGCGTCATCCACAGCTTCACCCCGCATTTCTTCGCGATCCAGCCGGCGAGACCGATATGGTCGGGATGGAGGTGGGTGCCGATGACGCGGGTGATGCGCGCATCGCGCAGCGCGCCGGCATAGAGCGCCTTCCACGCGTCCGAGCAGAGGGTCAGGCAGATGCCGGTGTCGACGACCGCGACGCCGTCCCCGCCGTCTCCGGTCGCATCGTCGAGCAGCCAGCTATTGATGTGACCGAGCGAACCCGGCATCGGGATGCGCGCCCAGCTTACCCCATCGGCAATGCGGATCGTCTCGCCCGCCCGCGGCGCGGCCTCGCCCCACGGATAGGTGAGGCCCGCGTGGCTGGTCGCGGTAAAGCTGTCGTCCTGCGTCAGCGAAGCATCCGGCGAACCGCTGACCGCCGGGATATCGTCTTCTTCGCCGCGCTCCGCCACGCCGTCAGGCTTCGTCGCCGGCTTCGGCATCCTCGGCGGCCCGCGCCTCGGCGGCGGCGGTGCGCTCGGCGCGCAGCTCCTCGAGCAGCGCTTCGCGGTCGCCTTCGAGGCGGCTGTCCTCGGGCGCCTTGATGCCGGCCTTCTTCGCGGCCTTGGCGACGAGCGCGTCGAGTTCGCGCTGCGAGCAGAGGCCCAGCGTCACCGGGTCCTTGGCGACGATGTTGGCGCTGTTCCAGTGGCTGCGCTCGCGGATCGCGTTGATCGTGTTGCGCGTCGTGCCGATCAGCTTGCCGATGGCACCGTCCGACACTTCGGGATGGTTCTTCAGAATCCAGGCGATGCCGTCGGGCTTGTCCTGGCGCTTGCTGACCGGGGTGTAGCGCGGGCCGCGGGTGCGGCGGATCGTGTCCTGCCCCTGCACGCTCATCTTGAGCTTATATTCGGGGTCGTTCTGACCCTTCTCGATTTCTTCCATCGACAGTTCGTTCGCGCGCACCGGGTCGCGGCCGGTATATTTGGTCGCCGCGGTCTCGTCGGCGATCGCCTGCACCTCGAGGATGTGGATGCCGCAATATTCGGCGATCTGAACGAAGGTGAGGCCGGTGTTGTCGACCAGCCAGGCGGCGGTCGCGTGCGGCATCAGCGGGGTCGGATTGGCATTGGCCATGACGCTTTTCTCCAAGCGGAAATAATAAGGGCCGCCCCTCGCGGGGCGGCCGGACATTGGCGGCGGCTATATGCGCGTTTGGCGTCCGGGGCAAGAGGGCCAGCGCGCCGCGGGCCGAGGACGGCGAATTTTCGGGGCGGCCGGTTCGATGGATTCGCCTTGAGAAAGTGAACCATTCCTTTTCCGTCATCCCGGACTTGATCCGGGGTGACGCGGAGAGAAACGGCCCCCACCCCGTCATCCCACCGTCAGCACGATCTTTCCGACATGCTCGCCCGCCTGCATCCGCGCATGGGCGGCGGCGGCTTCGGCGAGGGGGAAGCTCCGGTCCATCGCCGGCTTCCAATCGCCCTCGGCCAGGCGGGGCCAGACGGTGCGGTGAATCTCGTCGGCAAGCGCGGTCTTGAAATCGGCGCTGCGCGCGCGGAGCGTCGAGCCGGTCAGGGTCAGGCGGCGGCGCATCACCTGCGACACGTCGACCTCTGCCTTCGCGCCGCGCTGGAAGGCGATGCTCACATGTCGGCCGTCGTCGGCAAGCGCGGCGAGGTTGCGCGGCACATAGTCGCCGCCGACCATGTCGAGCACTGCGTCGACGCCCCGGCCCTCGGTGAACGCCTTCACCGCCTCGACATAATCCTCATTCGAATAGTCGATCGCGAGATCGGCGCCGAGCGCGCGCGCGGCGTCGCATTTTGCCGCGCTGCCGCAGGTGACGGCGATCCGGATATCGAACATCCTGCACAGGCCGATCGCGGTCGTGCCGATACCGCTGGTGCCGCCGTGGACGAGCACCGTCTCGCCCTCCGTCACCCACGCGCGCTCGAACAGATTGTGCCAGACGGTGAACAGGGTTTCGGGCAGCGCCGCCGCCTCGGCCATCGCAAAGCCGTGCGGCACCGGCAGGCAGCTTCCCGCCGGCGCGATGCAATATTCGGCATAGCCGCCGCCCGCGACGAGCGCACACACCGCTTGCCCCAGCATCTCCGGATCGCCGCCCGGTCCGGCCGCAACGACGGTGCCCGCGACCTCCAGCCCCGGCAGGTCGGACGCGCCCGGCGGCGGCGGATAAAAGCCCATGCGCTGCAGCACGTCGGGGCGGTTCACCCCCGCCGCGGCGACGCGGATCAGCAGTTCGCCGGGGCCGGGGCGCGGAACGGCGCGCGCTTCGGGCACCAACATTTCGGGACCGCCCGGTTCGCGAATCGCGATGGCGGTCATGCTTTCGGGCACGCTGGTCACGCTGAATCCCCCGCTTTCACGATATCCCACTCGGGGCGCCTTATTGACAGGCCGGGCGCGCGGGTCAACAGTCCGCGCCCTTGAAATGCAGGGACCAGCGAGAAAGGACACGCCATGGACGATGACGACCTTCCCCGCCGCCAGGGCGGTTCGCTCGCGGCGCTGACCCGCGAGCCGCTCGATCCGCTGTCGGTCGACGAACTCGACGACCGCATCGCGGCGCTCGAAGCCGAGATCGCGCGGGTGAAGGCGCACAAGGCCGCCGCGACAAGCCACAAGGCGGTCGCCGAGGCGCTGTTCCGCAAGGGATAGGATATGTCGAACGCCAATTCCCGCGGACCTGGTTCCTGGCTTGGCCGGAACAGCTTTTTTCTGACGTTCCACTTGATCGTTCTTGTCTGGGGGCTCTACGAATGGGACAGTGAGCCCTTCATTCTCTTCGCGTGGATCGCCTGCTGGATTGCCTTTGGCTTATTCCTGTTGATCCATCGCATCACCCTCCCCAACTGAACCCGCCATTTCAGGTAACTGCGACCGCAATATTTGCGGATGCGAAGAAAATGGGATTGCCCCGCTCCGATGAGACGTAGGGAGAGTGGAGCGGAGCGCCGACCCTTAATCACGGCGAGGCTTGCCCGTTGATGAATGGAGCCTCCAAATTCCCAACGCGCCGTTAACCATAGCGCAAGCCTGTCATCGTAATTTCATACATGCCTCCGCTTTTCCCTTGCGGCGGGGCGGCGGCATCGCCACCTTGTGATTGCGGGCTGGTCTCTCCCCGGCTGGTCCTGCAAGGAGAAAGACCATGCCGTCCTTTTCGGAAAGCCTCGAAAAGACCCTGCACAATGCACTCAAGGCCGCGTCGGAGCGCCACCATGAATATGCGACGCTCGAACATCTGCTCAATGCGCTGATCGACGACGAACATGCCGCCGAGGTGATGCGCGCCTGCGGCGTCGCGCTCGACGACCTGCAATCGGCGGTGGTCCATTATCTCGACACCGAACTCGACAGCCTGAAGGTCGAGGGGCACAGCGACCCCAGCCCCACCAGCGGTTTCCAGCGCGTCGTCCAGCGCGCGATCCTGCACGTCCAGTCGTCGGGCAAGGACGAGGTGACCGGCGCCAACGTCCTCGTCGCGCTGTTTTCGGAGCGCGAATCCTATGCCGTCTATTTCCTGCAGCAACAGGATCTGACCCGGCTCGACGCCGTCTCCTACCTCAGCCACGGCATCGGCAAGGGCGGCAAGCCCGCCGCGCAGGCCGAGCCCGAGGAGAAGGAAGAGGCGAAGGACAAGGGCGAGGCCAAGAGCAAGAAGGAAACCGCGCTCGACCAGTTCACCGTCAACCTCAACGAGAAGGCGAAGGGCGGCAAGGTCGATCCGCTGATCGGCCGCGGCGCCGAAGTCGACCGCACGATCCAGATCCTGTGCCGCCGCAGCAAGAACAACCCGCTCTATGTGGGCGATCCCGGCGTCGGCAAGACCGCCATCGCCGAAGGCCTCGCGCGCAAGATCGTCGAGGGCGACGTGCCCGAGGTGCTGCTGCCCGCGGTCATCTATTCGCTCGACATGGGCGCGCTGCTCGCGGGCACGCGCTATCGCGGCGATTTCGAGGAGCGGCTGAAGCAGGTCGTCTCCGAGCTCGAAGGCCTGCCGCACGCGATCCTGTTCATCGACGAGATCCACACGGTGATCGGCGCCGGCGCCACGTCGGGCGGCGCGATGGACGCGTCGAACCTGCTCAAGCCCGCGCTGTCGGGCGGGGTGATCCGCTGCATCGGATCGACGACGTACAAGGAGTTCCGCAATCATTTCGAAAAGGACCGCGCGCTGCTGCGCCGGTTCCAGAAGATCGACGTGATCGAGCCGAGCCTCGAGGATACCAAGAAGATTCTCGCGGGGCTGCGCGAGGCGTTCGAGACCCATCACAACGTCAAATATACCGCCGACGCGATCAACGCGGCGGTCGACCTGTCGGCGCGCTACATCAACGACCGCAAGCTGCCCGACAAGGCGATCGACGTGATCGACGAGGTCGGCGCGATGCAGATGCTGGTGCCGCCGTCGAAGCGCCGCAAGACGATCACCGCCAAGGAGATCGAGGCGGTGATCGCGACGATGGCGCGCATCCCGCCCAAGTCGGTGTCGAGCGACGACAAGCGCGTGCTCGAGACCCTCGAGACCGATCTGAAGCGCGTCGTGTTCGGCCAGAATGTCGCGATCGAGGTGCTGGCGAGCGCGATCAAGCTGTCGCGCGCCGGGCTGCGCGATCCCGAAAAGCCGATCGGCAACTATCTGTTCAGCGGCCCGACCGGCGTCGGCAAGACCGAGGTGGCGAAGCAGCTCGCGCACCTGCTCGGCATCCCGCTCCAGCGCTTCGACATGTCGGAATATATGGAGCGCCATTCGGTGAGCCGCCTGATCGGCGCGCCCCCGGGCTATGTCGGCTACGATCAGGGCGGCCTGTTGACCGATGCGATCGACCAGAACCCGCATTGCGTGCTGCTGCTCGACGAGATCGAGAAGGCGCATCCCGACCTGTTCAACATATTGTTGCAGGTCATGGATCATGGCCGGCTGACCGACCATCACGGCAAGACGGTCGATTTCCGCAACGTCATCCTGATCATGACGACCAATGCGGGCGCCAGCGACATGGCGCGCGAATCGATCGGCTTCGGCCAGGCGACGCGCGAGGATGTGCAGGAGGAAGCGGTGAAGAATCTCTTCACCCCCGAATTCCGCAACCGCCTCGATGCGATCGTGCCCTTCGGCTATCTGCCGCCCGAGGTCGTCGCGCGGGTCGTCGACAAGTTCATCCTCGAGCTCGAACTGCAACTCGCCGACCGCAACGTCCACATCCAGCTCGACGAGGCGGCGCGCGGATGGCTGACGGCGAAGGGCTATGACAAGCTCTATGGCGCGCGCCCGATGGGCCGCCTGATCCAGGAGAAGATCAAGCAGCCGCTGGCCGAGGAGCTGCTGTTCGGCAAGCTCGTCCACGGCGGCGAGGTCAAGGTGCGGATGAAGGAAGGCGAGGACGCCAAGGTCGGCAACCCGCTCAGCTTCGAAATCACCCCCGCCCCGCCCAAGGGCGCCAGGGGCAAGGCGAAAGGCAAGGCCGAGAAGGCGGCGGAGTAGAACAGTCGCAGGATAATCGTCATCCCGGCGAAAGCCGGGATGACGGAATCCGGGCCATGGCGACCCCTCGCATTTCAGCGCCACATCGCCTATATCTCCTTCCATGTACAACTACGTTTCCGTCTCCGCCGCCGATGCCGGCGCACCGTCTGCCGTCCGCGACGGCACGATCAAGCTGCACGATGCGGCGGGCTTTGCCGGGATGCGCAAGGCGGGGCGGCTGGCGGCCGAAATTCTCGACGCGCTCGTCCCTTTCGTCCAGCCCGGCGTGACCACCGCCGAGATCGACGCGCTGGTCCGCGAGATGACGCTGGCGGGCGGCGGCATCCCCGCGACGCTCGGCTATCGCGGCTATACGCATAGCTGCTGCACCAGCATCAACCATGTCGTCTGCCACGGCATTCCCGACGACAAGCCACTGCGCGAGGGCGACATCATCAACGTCGACGTCACCCCGATGGTCGATGGCTGGCATGGCGACACGAGCCGCATGTATCTGCTCGGCGACGTGCCGATCAAGGCGCGGCGGCTGGTCGAGGTCACCTATGAATGCCTAATGCTGGGCATCGAGCAGGCGAAGCCCGGCAACACCATGGGCGACGTCGCGCACGCGATCCAGACCCATGCCGAGCGGCATCGCTATTCGGTGGTGCGCGATTTCTGCGGCCATGGCGTCGGACAGATGTTCCACGACGCGCCGGAGGTCGTCCACGCCGGGCGTCCCGGCACCGGCCCCGAACTGAAACCCGGCATGTTCTTCACGATCGAGCCGATGATCAACACCGGCAAATATGCGGTCAAGATGCTCGCCGACGGCTGGACCGCGGTGACCCGCGACCGCTCGCTCTCCGCCCAGTTCGAGCACAGCATCGGGATCACCGAGGACGGCTGCGAAATCTTCACCGCGAGCCCGAAGGGACTGAACGCACCGCCCTGGCAGTAGGAAGGCATTTGGTTCACGCGGAGGCGCGGAGATTCCTTCTCTCCGTTCGTGCTGACCCCGGATCAGGTCCGGGGGAAGCACCGTTCTTCCTTCAACGACGTCAAAAGACAGAACAGCCCTTCGACAAGCTCAGAGCCTGCCCCGCACAGGCGGGGGGCGAACGGCTTTTTCTTTTCTCCGTACCTCCGCGTGAACCAAAATCCTCTACGCCCTCTGCACGAAATCTTCTTGCACCCCGCCCCCTTCCGGCGCAGACTTGACGTTAACGTCAAGCATAGGCGTGGGAGAGGGATATGGCGAAACGGGTCTTTTCGGCGGCGCTGCTGGGCTGCGCCGCGCTGGCGCTGGTGGCGTGCAACGCATCGAAGAACGGCAGCGCCTCGGGCAGCGGATCGCTCGACGAGGCCGAGAAGGCGAGCGAGACGCTGCTGAAGACGGGCGGCACCGGCGACGACTGGGCGGGCATCGGCTACAGCTATGACGAGCAGCGCTTCAGCCCGCTGACCGATATCAACGACAGGAATGTCGGCGAGCTCGGTATCGCCTGGTATGCCGACCTCGAAGACGCGCGCGGGCAGGAGGCGACCCCGGTGGTCGTCGACGGGGTGATGTACGTCAGCCACGCCTGGTCGAAGGTCGACGCGTGGGACGCCGCGACCGGCAAGAAGCTGTGGTCCTTCGATCCGCAAGTCCCCGGCGAGCGCGCGGTCAGCGCCTGCTGCGACGTCGTCAACCGCGGCGTCGCGGTCTGGGGCGACAAGCTGTTCGTCGGCACGCTCGACGGTCGGCTGATCGCGCTCGACCGCAAGACCGGCCAGGAGATCTGGTCGACGCAGACCTTCGACAAGCGCAAGCCCTACACAATCACCGGCGCCCCGCGCGTCGTCAAGGACATGGTGCTGATCGGCAACGGCGGCGCCGAATTCGGGGTGCGCGGCTATGTCACCGCCTATGACGCCGACACCGGCAAGCAGCGCTGGCGCTTCTATACCGTGCCCAATCCCGACAAGCGCGCCGACAATGCCGCGAGCGATGCCATTTTCGCGTCGAAGGGCAATGCGACATGGTCCGACACGGGCGAGTGGAAGACGTCGGGCGGCGGCGGCACGGTGTGGGACGCCATCGTCTATGACAAGGACCTCGACCAGATCTATCTGGGCGTCGGCAACGGCAATCCGTGGAACCACGGGACGCGCTCGAACGGCGAGGGCGACAACTGGTTCCTGTCCTCGGTCGTCGCCCTCAACGCCGATACCGGCGCCTATAAATGGCATTATCAGGAAACGCCGGCCGAAAGCTGGGACTATACCGCGACCCAGCCGATCATCCTTGCCGAGCAGCCGGTGGACGGTCAGCCGGTCAAGGTGCTGTACCACGCGCCGAAGAACGGTTTCTTCTTCACCATCGACCGCGCGACGGGCAAGCTGATCGACGCCAAGCCCTATGTCGACGGGATCAACTGGGCGACGGGTTACGATCTTGCGACCGGACGGCCGATCGAGAATCCCGAGGCGCGCTTCTACAAGACCGGCAAGCCCTTCATCGCCGTGCCCGGCGCGCTCGGCGCGCATAACTGGCATCCGATGAGCTACAACCCCAAGACCGGCCTCGTCTATATCCCGGCACAGCAGATTCCGCAGGGCTACCTCCAGGACATGGACGAGCTCGACAAAAGGAAGGTGCTCGGCTTCAACGTCGGCACCTCGCTCAACAAGACGATGCTGCCCGACGATGTGCAGGCGTTCCGCGCCGCGGTCGCCGCGACGACCGGGCGCCTGGTCGCCTTCGACCCGCGAACCGGCAAGGTCGCGTGGGGCGTGGACTATCCCGCGGCGTGGAACGGCGGCACGATGACCACCGCGGGCAATCTGGTGTTCCAGGGAACGAGCACCGGGCGCCTGCGCGCCTATGCCGCCGACACCGGCAAGCAGTTGCTCGACCTCGACATGCAGTCGGGAATCGTCAGCGCGCCCTCAACCTTTCGCGTGAACGGCGTCCAATATATCGCCTTCCAGACCGGCAAGGGCGGCGCCTTTCCGCTGGTCGCAGGAGTCGCGGGCGGCGTGACGCGCAAGGTGCCGAACCTGCCGCGGCTCGTCGTGCTCAAGATCGGCGGCACGGTCCAGCTTCCCGCCCCGCCGGCGACGACCGCCCTCGCGTGGAACCCGCCGCCGCAGTTCGGCACGGCGGCGCAGGTCGCGTCGGGCAAGGCGCATTTCGGGCGCTATTGTCAGGTCTGTCACGGCGACAGCGCGATCGGCAACGGCTTCACCCCCGACCTGCGCGTGTCGGGCACGCTGGCCAACGCCGACGCATGGAAGGGCGTGGTACTGGACGGCGCGCTCAAGGACCGCGGCATGGTCAGCTTCGCGCGCGTGCTGACGCCCGCCGACGCCGAAGCGATCCGCGCCTATGTCATCGACCGGTCGAACTGGACCAAGGCCAATCTGCCCGAAGCCTCGGCTCCAGTGGGGCGTTAGGAATCCTGGCCCTTTCTGCGATCGATGGGACTGCAGAGAGGGCAGGATAATGAGTCTCACACAAAGACACAAAGAGGGCGCGCAAAGCAGCAGCCGTCGCGGACCATCCGCGCGTAGCGCATTTTCAAGCTCGCCTGCGGCGGCGAACCGCCGGGCAGCTTGCCGCTGCCCTCTTTGTGTCTTTGTGTGAGATAAATAAGCACGACCCCTCACCGTCATGCCCATATTTTAGGCAGCGAAAGGACGCCGCTGCCTACGGCTTGGGCACGTCCGTCTTTCCCCGCCGCGAATCTCCGCGAAACCCCGCGATTCGCCAATTGGCACGGCTCTTGATTGGTGCAAGATGGCGGGACACCGCACCGACTCGACCGGCCGAACCGGACAGGCGCGCCTGATCCGGCTTCGACCGCGAGCCGGGACGGACAGTCCGAAGGGGATCAGACGCGTGAAGAAGATCGAGGCGATTATCAAGCCGTTCAAGCTCGACGAGGTGAAGGAGGCGCTGCACGAGGTCGGGGTCAGCGGCATCACCGTCACCGAGGCCAAGGGCTTCGGGCGCCAGAAGGGGCATACCGAACTTTATCGCGGCGCCGAATATGTCGTCGATTTTCTGCCCAAGGTGAAGCTCGAGGTCGTCGTCGACGACAATATGGCCGAGCGCGTTGTCGAGGCGATCGCCGCCGCCGCGCAGACCGGCCGCATCGGCGACGGCAAGATCTTCGTCATGCCCATCGAGACCGCGCTGCGCATCCGCACCGGCGAGCGCAACGAGGACGCCCTTTAAGATCATGAGCACCTCTTCACCCGTTCGTGTCGAGCGAAGTCGAGGCACCCCAAAGGCGTGCGCTACTGATAGGCGTCTCGCCTTCGCGAGACGCGAACGGGAATTTCGGAACTAGCGTAACATTTAACCCAGCCCCGGCGTGAGCCGGTCATCATCGCAAGAAGGAAGCATCGACGATGGCTACGAAGCCCAAGGATATCATCGCGCGGATTCAGGAGAACGACATCGAATGGGTCGACCTGCGCTTCACCGACCCCAAGGGCAAGTGGCAGCATCTGACCATGTGCGCCGGCGTGATCGACGAGGATTCGCTGGAGGACGGGCTGATGTTCGACGGGTCGTCGATCGAGGGCTGGAAGGCGATCAACGAGTCGGACATGATCCTGAAGCCCGACCTCGACGCGGTCTATGACGACCCCTTCTCGGCGACGCCGATGCTCGTCATCTTCTGCGACATCGTCGAGCCCGCGACCGGCGAGGGCTATGCCCGCGACCCGCGCACCACGGCGAAGCGCGCCGAAGCCTATGTCGCCTCGACCGGCATCGGCGACACCGTCTATGTCGGACCCGAGGCCGAATTCTTCATGTTCGACGACGTCCGCTTCGAGACGGGCTACAACAAGTCGGGCTTCGAGATCGACGATATCGAGCTGCCCACCAACACCGGCCGCGCCTATGAGGGCGGCAACCTCGCCCACCGGCCCCGCGCCAAGGGCGGCTATTTCCCCGTCGCGCCGGTCGACAGCGCGGTCGACATCCGCGCCGAGATGGTCTCGACGATGCTGGAGATGGGCCTGCCCTGCGACAAGCATCACCATGAGGTCGCGGCGGCGCAGCACGAGCTCGGCCTGACCTTCGGCACGCTGACCCAGACCGCCGACCGCATGCAGATCTACAAATATGTCGTGCACCAGGTCGCGCACGCCTATGGCAAGACCGCGACCTTCATGCCCAAGCCGATCAAGGACGATAATGGCAGCGGCATGCACACGCATTTCTCGATCTGGGAAAAGGGCAAGCCGCTGTTCGCGGGCAACGGCTATGCCGGGCTTTCGGACATGTGCCTTTATTTCATCGGCGGCGTCGTCAAGCACGCCAAGGCGCTGAACGCCTTCACCAACCCGACGACGAACAGCTACAAGCGGCTCGTCCCCGGCTTCGAGGCGCCGGTGCTGCTCGCCTATTCGAGCCGCAACCGTTCGGCCTCGTGCCGCATCCCCTATGGCGCCGGCGCCAAGGCGAAGCGCGTCGAGTTCCGCTTCCCCGACGCGATGGCCAACCCCTATCTCTGCTACGCGGCGCTGCTGATGGCGGGGCTCGACGGCATCCAGAACAAGATTCATCCGGGCGAGGCGATGGACAAGAATCTCTATGACCTGCCGCCCGAGGAGCTGAAGGAAGTGCCGACCGTCTGCGCCTCGCTGCGCGAAGCGCTCGATTCGCTGATGGCCGACCACGACTTCCTGCTGAAGGGCGACGTGTTCTCGAAGGACCAGATCGAAGCCTATATCGAGCTCAAGTGGGACGAGGTCCATCGCGTCGAACAGACCCCGAGCCCGGTCGAATACGACCTGTATTACAGCGCCTGATCGCGCGAGACAAAGGGCGTCCGGTTCGCAAGAACCGGGCGTCCCTATTTATCTCACGCAAAGGCGCGAAGGCGCGAAGAAGAAATACCCTCACACAAAGACACAAAGAGGGATGTGCCTGACCGTGAGGCTCATTCGTCGCCTTAGGCGACCTTGAAAGGCGCTTCGCGCAGATGATGAGCGATCGTCTGCGTCAGCGCGCGCCCTCTTTGTGTCTTTGTGTGAGCCTATATTTCTGGATCTTCGCGCCTTTGCGCCTTTGCGTGAGATAAAGACAAAGACTGCCGCCAGATCGAGCCTGCCCCTCTCATTATCCACCATATTGCGTCTTTTCGCGCATTGTTGCCGCCGCGATATCCGGCTAGACCGCTCCCGACAGGGGAGGGAAGATCTTGCGATACGGGGCTTATTTTCTCGCCGCACCGGCGGTGGTTTTCGCGATGCCGGCCGTCGCCGCCGAAGCGCCCATCTATGCGGCGCCGGCCGCGTGGGTGACGGTGAACAAGGCGCCGCTGACCGACGACGGAGCCGACGCGCGACCGTGGCTGCTCGCCGACCGGCAGGTGCTGATCGAGGGTGACAAGAGGTCGACCTTCACCGACACCGCCTTTCGCATCCGCTCGGCCGAGATGCTCCGCAACTGGAGCGACATGAGCTTCGAATGGCAGCCCGACCGCGACGACCTGATCGTCCATGGCATCCAGATCATCCGCGACGGCAAGCCGATCGACCTGCTGGCGCAGGGGCTGAAGCTGAACGTGCTGCAGCGCGAGAAGGATTTCGAGCAGCGCGCGATCGACGGGCGGCTGACCGCCACCGCGCCGATCGAGGATCTGCGCGTCGGCGACACGGTGCGCTTTTCGACCACGCTGGTCGAACGCACCGCGGTGATGAAGGGCAATGGCGAGGCGCTGATCGACCTGCCCGCCGAGCCGGCGCCGATCGCCGCGGGGTCGGTGCGGGTGCTGTGGCCGAAGGATCTGCCCGTCAAATGGAAGGCGTTCGGCAAGGGCATCGCGCCGGTCGAGAGCGACAGGAACGGCTATCGCATCCTGACCCAGTCGCACCCGCTGGTAAAGCAGGAGGAGATGCCCGAGGACGCGCCGCTGCGCTTCCGCCGCCCGCCGGGGCTGGAATTTTCGACCTTCGCATCCTGGGCCGACCTGTCGCGGACGATCGCGCCGCTCTATGCGACCGCGGGCACGATCAAGGACGGCGGGCCCCTCGCGGCCGAGATCGACCGCATCGCGGCAAGGACCAGCGACCCCAGGGCGCGCGCCGACGCCGCGCTGCGCGTCGTGCAGAACGAGGTCCGCTATCTCTATCGCGGGATGGAGAACGGCAATTATGTGCCGCAAGCGCCCGAGACGACCTGGTCGCTGCGCTATGGCGACTGCAAGGCCAAGACGCTGCTGCTGCTCGCCATGCTCGACCGGCTCGGCATCGCGGCGCGGCCGGCGCTGGTCAGTTCGGTGTTCGGCGATCTGTTGCAGGACCGGCTTCCGACGCTCGGCGCCTTCGACCATGTCATCGTCGAGGCGACGATCGACGGCACCGACTATTGGCTCGACGGCACGACGGCGGGCACCCATATCGAGGATCTGGCCGATGTGCCGCCGTTCGGCTTCGCGCTGCCGCTGACCGCCGAGGGGCACGATATCGCCGCGCTGCCGGTGCGGCGGCCCGAACGGCCGCAGATCGCGGTCGCGATCGACTATGACCAGTCGGCGGGCACCGCCTTTCCGCCGCTCTTCGACCTCAGCTTCACTGTCCGCGGCGCGATGATGGCGCCGCTGGTGACGCTGAAGGCGCAGGCCAAGCCAGACCAGCTTCGCGATTTCACCCAAGGCGCGCTCGGCAACTTCACCAACAATGGCGCGATCTACAGCCGCTCGATCGAGGTCGACGAGGCCAAGGGGCTCGCCACCATCCATGCCAAGGGCATCGGCAATCTATGGTGGAACCGCGACGAAGAGCGCCCCTATCTCGCAATCGAGGGGATGGTGGGCGATTTCAATGTCGACATCGACCGGTCGCGTCCGGCGTGGCGCGATATCCCCGTCGCCACCGGCAACCCGATGCTGATGGAATATCGCTTCAGCCTGACCCTGCCGCAGGGCGCCGCCTTCACGACCGAGGGCGACGCGCAGACAGACCGGGAGATCGCCGGTTTCGTCCTGCGGCGCGACGCGCAACTCGGCGGCAACCGGCTGACGGATGTCGAGAGCGTGTGGACCAAGGGCGTCGAACTGCCCGCCAGCGCCCTGCCCGCCGCGCGCGCGGAGGCGGCGGCGCTCAAGAAGAGCGAATTTCGCGTTCGTGCGCCCGCGGGCTATCCCTCGCGCGTCGAGGAAATCGCCCGCGCCCGCAAGGAAAAGCGCCTCGCCCCGCTGCTCGCCGCCTATCAGAAGGCAATCGACGACGATCCTGACGAGGCGAATAATTATCTGAACCGCGCCGCCTTCAACCGCGGCATCTTCGATTACAAGGCGGCGATCGCCGACTATGACGCGGCGATCGCGCGGGCCCCGACCGCCGACAGCTATCAGCAGCGCGCGGGGCTGAAAGCCGCTCTCGGCGACGATGCAGCGGCGCTGGCCGATGTCGAGGAAGCCTTGAAGCTCGATCCCGGGTCGGAGGATGCGCTGGCACAGAAGGTCGGCCTGCTCGCCGAGCTTGGCCGCACCGGCGAAGCCCTCGCCATGGCCGACGAGCAGATGGCTGGCGCCAAGGACAAGCGCGGCTGGATCAGCCTCAAGGCCGACGCGCTCGGCAAGGCGGGGCGCGCCTCGGAAGGCGCGGCGCTGCTCGCCGAAGCGCTGACCGAGCGGCCGGGCGACCCCGGCCTGCTCAACGAGCTGTGCTGGCTGCGCGGAACGCGCGAGATCCAGCTCGATATTGCGCTCAAGGATTGCACCCGCGCGATCGAGCTCAGCGACAATGCCGCCGCCGTGCTCGACAGCCGCGCGATGGTCTATTTCCGGCTCGGCCGGCTCGATGAGGCGCGCGCCGACCTCGATGCGGCGCTGAAGCTCAGTCCCGGCCTGCCCGCCTCGCTCTACATGCGCGGGATCATCCGCGGCCGCGCCGACGACAAGGTCGGCGCACTCGCCGACCTCGCGCTCGCACGGATACAGAGCGGCGAGATCGACAAGACCTACGCGAAATACGGGATCAAGCCATAGGGGGCCGGCGGCGGGCAGCCGCCGCCCCGGTCGTCAGCTTGCGCCCGGGCATCGGTCGAGGCACAAATGCCCCCGTCGCCTTTGTCCACGCAGGAGCGACGGTTCGGACAATGAAGGTCGAAGCCCCATGAAATTGCCGCTGTTCGCCGCCCTCCTCGCCGCCTCGCTCGCTTGCGCACCGGCGGCGGACGCGAAGCTGTCGAAGGCCGAGGCCGCGATGGCGAGGACCGTCGCCGCCGAGCAGGACCGCTCGATCGCGCTGCTCGAACGCCTCGTCAATCAGAACAGCGGCTCGCTCAATCTCGAAGGGGTCGAGAAGGTCGGGGCGATGATGCGCGCCGAGCTCGAACCGCTCGGCTTCGCCGTGACGTGGAAACCGATGCCCGAAACGAAGCGCGCCGGCCATCTGATCGCGGTCCACAAGGGGCGCGAGGGCGGCAAGCACCTGCTGCTCATCGGCCACCTCGACACGGTGTTCGAGCCCGACTCGCCTTTCCAGACCTTTACCCGCAAGGGTGACCTTGCCGAAGGGCCGGGGGTGGGCGACGACAAGGGCGGCATGGTCGTGATCGTCGCGGCGCTGCGGGCGATGCATGCCGCGGGGACGCTGAAAGATGCGAACATCGAAATCCACCTGACCGGCGACGAAGAGGATGCGGGCGACCCCATCGCCAAGTCGCGCGCCGACCTGATCGCCGCGGGCAAGCGCAGCGACGTCGCGCTCGATTTCGAGGGGCTGGTGCGTGACGGCCCAGGGGATAAGGGGGGCGCCGACATGGGATCGATCGCGCGCCGCTCCTCCGAAAGCTGGACGGTCGCCACGACCGGCAAGGCCAATCACAGCTCGGGCATTTTCAGCGCCGAATCGGGCGACGGGGCGATCTATGAGCTCGCGCGCATCATCCAGCGCTTCCGCACCGAGCTGCCCGAGCCCAACCTGACCTTCAACGTCGGGCTGGTCGCTGGCGGGCAGGAGGTGTCGCTCGACGAAGGCGGCATTCGCGCGACGACGAGCGGCAAGACCAACATCATTGCCGCGACCGCTATCGCGCGCGGCGACCTGCGGACGCTGTCGGCCGATCAGGCGGCGCGGGTGAAGGCGAAGATGGCGGCGATCGTCGCCGACCATGCGCCGGGCACCGGCGCCACCCTCGCCTTCGACCCCGGCGGTTATCCGGCGATGGCCCCCACCGAAGGCAACAAGGCGCTGCTCGCCAAGCTCAATGGCGTCAACCGCGACCTCGGGCTGGCCGAGATGGCGGCGCTCGACCCGCTGAAACGCGGCGCCGGCGACATCAGCTTCGTCGCCGCCAATGTCGACAGCCTCGCGGGACTCGGTACCTACAGCACCGGCGACCATGCGCCGGGCGAGACGGTCGAGCTACCGTCGATCGCGCGCCAGGCAACGCGCGCCGCGATCCTGATGTCGCGCCTTGCCGCCGATCAGCGATAATTTCGCGCCCGACCGCGCTTGATTCATCCGCCCCAGTGCTTAGGTAGCAAAGCGAGACGCATTTCACGCCGATGGGAGACAGACGATGAGCACCGAACAGCATTTCAAGCAGAATTACATCGGCGGCCGGTGGGTCGACAGCAAGGGCGGCAAGGACCATCAGGTCATCAACCCGGCGACCGAAGAACCCGCATCGACCATCGTGCTCGGCACCGCAGCCGACGTCGACGATGCCGTCGCCGCGGCGAAGGAGGCGTTCAAGAGCTGGTCGCAGACCACGCGCGAGCAGCGGCTCGAGGTGCTGAACCGGATCGTCGAGGAATATAAGAAGCGCGGAGCCGATCTCGCTAGGTCGATGGCGGCCGAAATGGGCGCGCCGGTCAGCTTCGCGGGCACTGCGCAGGTCGGCGCCGGCATCGGCGGCTTCATGGGCACGATCGCCGCGCTCAAGGATTTCAGCTTCACCGAAAAATATGCCGCGGGCGTCATCGCCTATGAACCGATCGGCGTCGTCGGCATGATCACGCCGTGGAACTGGCCGCTCAACCAGATCGCGCTGAAGGTCGCCCCGGCGCTCGCCGCGGGCAACACGATGGTGCTGAAGCCGTCGGAGGAATGCCCCGGAAACGCGACGATCTTCGCCGAAATTCTCGAAGCGGCAGGCGTGCCCGCGGGCGTCTTCAACCTGGTGCAGGGCGACGGCCCGACCGTCGGCAACGCGATCGCCGCGCATCCGGGGATCGAGATGGTGAGCTTCACCGGATCGACCCGCGCCGGCATCCTCGTCGCCAAGGCGGCGGCCGACACGGTCAAGCGCGTCCATCAGGAACTGGGCGGCAAGTCGCCGAACCTCGTCCTGCCTGACGCCGATTTCGAAGCGGTGCTGCCGCCGACGGTGCAGGGCGTGCTCGTCAACACCGGCCAGAGCTGTATCGCCCCGACCCGCATCCTCGTCCACAAGGACCGCGAGAGCGAGGCGGTCGGCGTCATCAAGGCGATGTTCGACGGCACGCAGGTGGGCGACCCGATGGCCGAGGGCGGCCATATCGGCCCCGTCGTCAACAAGGCGCAGTTCGACAAGATCCAGGGTCTGATCCAGTCGGCGATCGACGAGGGCGCGACGCTGGAAACCGGCGGCACCGGCCTGCCCGCGAACGTCAACCGCGGCTATTACATCAAGCCGACCGTCTTTTCGGGCGTGACCCCGAACATGCGTATCGCCAGGGAAGAGGTGTTCGGCCCGGTCGCGACCGTCATGGCCTATGACGACCTCGACCAGGCGGTCGATATCGCCAACGACACCGAATATGGCCTGTCCGCCGTCGTTTCCGGCGACCCCGCCAAGGCGGCCGAAGTCGCGCCGAAGCTGCGCGCCGGCATGGTCGCGGTCAATGCCTGGGGCCCGGGACCCGGCGCGGCGTTCGGCGGCTACAAGGCCTCGGGCAACGGCCGCGAGGGCGGGCTGTTCGGGCTCAAGGACTTCATGGAAGTCAAGTCGATCAGCGGCATTCCGGCGTAAGCGACTCCCGCCCTCCCCTTCAGGGGAGGGCAGCGAGACTTGCCAGCTTGCTGGCTTAGTCGCAGCGGGTGGGGTCCATCGGCCTTGCGCAAGGGCTCAAGACCCCACCCCAACCCCTCCCCTGAAGGGGAGGGGCTTTTGCTATACGCCAGCACCCGCTACACGCACCGCACCATGATCACCCGCTCCCCCCTCGCTCCCGCGGCCTTCCCCGCCCTTCCTGCCATCGCCGGGGTCACGCTCCGCGTCGCGCGCGCGCGCTACAAGGAATGGGACCGCTGCGACCTCACCTATGTCGAGCTGGCGCCCGGCACGACGGTCGCGGGCGTGTTCACGCGCAATGTCTGCTGCTCGTCCGAGGTCGAACTCGGCCGCGAGCAGGTGAAGGGCGGCGCGGGCCGCGCGCTGATCGTCAATGCCGGTAACAGCAACGCCTTCACCGGCTATCGCGGGCGCGAGGCGGTCGAGCAGATCATGGGGCAGGTCGCCGAGCATCTCGGCTGCGCGCCGCAAGAGGTCTTCGTCAGCTCGACCGGCGTCATCGGCGTGCCCCTGCCCAAGGACAAGGCACGCGCGGGCGTCGCCGCGGCGCTGACCGCCGCGCCCTGCTCATGGGAGGCGGCGGCCGAGACGATCGGCACCACCGACACCTTCGCCAAGGGCGCAGCCGCGAGCGCGATCGTCGGCGACCGCACCGTCCACGTCGCGGGAATCGTCAAGGGATCGGGGATGATCGCCCCCGACATGGCGACGATGCTCGGCTATATTTTCACCGACGCGGCGGTCGCACCGGCGCTGTTGCAGGAGATGCTGAGCCGGGCGACCGGCGGGTCGTTCAACAGCATCACCGTCGACAGCGACACCTCGACCAGCGACACGGTGCTGCTCTTCGCCACCGGACAAGCCGGCAACCCCGCCCTCGCCTCATGGGACGATGCCGGCGCGGACGCGCTCTACGCCGCGATCCGGCAGGTCGCGCTCGACCTCGCGCATCAGGTCGTGCGCGACGGCGAGGGCGCGTCGAAATTCATCGAGGTGCGGGTGACGGGCGCGGTCAGTGACGAGAGCGCAAAACGCGTCGCGCTCGCCATCGCCAATTCGCCGCTGGTCAAGACCGCGATCGCCGGCGAGGACGCGAACTGGGGCCGCGTCGTGATGGCGGTGGGCAAGGCGGGCGAGCCCGCCGACCGCGACCGCCTCGCGATCCGCTTCGGCGATGTCTGGGTGGCGAAGGACGGCCTGCCCGTCGATGGCTATGACGAAACGCCGGTCGCGGCGCATCTGAAAGGCCGGGACGTCCGCATCGGCGCCGACTTGCGGCTGGGCGAAGGCTGCGCGACCGTGTGGACGTGCGACCTGACGCACGGCTACATCAGCATCAACGCCGATTACCGGAGCTGAGATTGCTATAAACCGTCGCCCCCGCGAAGGCGGGGGTCGCTATCGGAGTAGCGTAAGGTTGCCAGCGGCCCCCGCCTTCGCGGGGGCGACGGCCCGGGCCTTACAGCGCCCCTTCGAGCCAGCCCTTGAGCGCGCTTTTCGGCGCCGCGCCGACCTTGGTCTCGGCGATCTCGCCATTCTTGAACAAGATCATCGTCGGGATGCCGCGCACGCCATATTTGGCGGGAGCGTTCGGATGGTCGTCGATGTTGAGCTTGGCGATCACCACCTTGCCGTTCAATTCGTCCGAAATTTCCTCGAGCGCCGGGCCGATCATCTTGCACGGACCGCACCATTCGGCCCAGAAATCGACGAGGACCGGCGTGTCGCTGTCGAGCACATCGGCCTGGAAACTGTCGTCGCTGATCGCTTTGGTACCCATAATCTGACTCCTGAATTCCCTCTTGGCTTCCAAGCTAGGCAGTCGGCGGCCCCGGCTCAAGCCCCGTGGAGGGCAAATTCGCCTTGGCGGCCAGCAAGACGGGCTTGTGCGGATCGAGGATCGCATCGTCCAGACGGATCAGCTTCGGTCCCGCCGTATAAAGCAGCGCCGTCTTGACCCGCCGCCCCGGAAAGATGGTGGCGAGCGCGTCGCGATAGGCGGCCATCTGCCGCAGATAAGCGGGCGCGACGTCGGAAGCGCCATCCGGCACCCGCCGCCCGGTCTTGTAATCGATCACCGTCACCACATCCCCGGCAACCAGCAGCCGGTCGACGATCCCCGCGACGACCAGTCCACCGTCGACGACCGCCGACAGCGGCACCTCGGCAAGGCTGCCGGGGCCGAACAGCGCCGCGTGCGCGGGATCGTCCAGCACCGCCAGCACCTCGCCGACGATTCCGGCGCGCGTCGTGTCGTCCAGCCCCGGCGCCTGCGCCGCCAGCCAGCGCAACGCCGCCGCGCGCCGCCGGTCGGCCGCGACCGGCGGCAGCCGCTCGAACAGCGCGTGGAGCAGCAGCCCGCGCTCGACCGCCGCGACGCGCGCCGTCCCCTGCGGCGGCACCGCGACATCATCCTCGCCCAGCGCCGAAGGGGCGAGCGGGCGCGGCGGGCGTGCCTCATCGGGCGCGGGGGCGTGCGCCCATCCGGGCAGCGCCAGCGCCGGCGCGGCGACCGTCACGGCCTTTTCCGGGCGCGCCCATTTGCCGGCGTTGGCGCGGTGGACGCGGCGCCGGCCCCAGTGCGGCCCCCCCTCTTCCCAATCGCACCCCATATCGGCCAGCACCGCCTCGGCGGCGGCGTGCCAGCTCGTTTCGGGGACGCTGCGGTCGGGCTTCTTGGTTACCCCCGCGACGACGAGTATCTCCTCGGCGCGCGTCATAGCGACATAGAACAGCCGCCAATGCTCCTCGGCCGCGGCGCGGGCGGCCGCCTCATAGGCCTCGGCAAGCGCGCCGTGCCGCTCGTCGGCGGGCAGCGCGAAGACGGGCAATTGCTCCCACCCCGCGACGTCGACGGTGAAGGGCCGGTGGCCGATCGCGGCATCGTCGGTCGCGTCGGCGAGGATGACGATCGGCGCCTGCAACCCCTTCGATCCGTGGACCGTCATCACCCGCACCACGTCGCTGCGTGCCTCGGTCTGGCGCTTGATGTCGGCGCCGCTGCCCGACACCGCGGTCAGGAAGCCGAGCAGCGACACCGTCTCGCGCGTCTCGAAGGCCAGCGCCTGGCTGAGCAGTTCGTCGATCGGGTCGCGCGCCTCGCGCCCCAGCCGGGCGTATAGCTTGCGCCGCCCGTCGATCGGCCCCGACAGCAAGGTTTCGAGAAAGCGGAACGGCGTGGTGAAGTCGGCCATGCCCAGCAGGTGGCGCAGCGCCTCCATCGTCGCAGCAGGCAGTTCGCCCTCGGCCCCGCGCAGATGCTCCCAGATTGCGGCGCGGCCCCGCGCGCGGGTGCGGGCATAAAGCTCGTCCTGCGTCCAGCCGATCAGCGGCGAGACGAGCAGCGCGGCGAGATTGAGGTCGTCGAGCGGCTGCACCGCGAAGCGCATCGCGGCCATCAGATCCTGCACCGCCAGCGGCTGGGTCAGCGCGAAGCGGTCGACCCCCGCGACGGGCACATGCAGCGCCTGAAGCCGCGCGACGATCCGCGCCGCGAGGTCGCGCCGCCGCCGGACGAGGATCATGATGTCGCCCGGCGCGACCGGCCGCCCGTCCTTGCCATTGGCGATCCAGTCCCGCACCTCGTCGGCGATCGCGCGCGCCAGCCGCATCGAGGCGGGATCGGAGGCGGGCGCCGATCCGTCGCCGCCTTCCGCCCCGCCTTCTTCGGCGTCCGCATCGTCGGCCTCGGCATCGAGCGCCTTGCCGACCGGCAGCGGCGCCCACAGCTCGACCTGCCCCGCATGGGCGTCGCGGAACGGCCGGTGCGGCGGCTCGTCGCCGTCGAGGCCCATCATCGTCGCACCGCCGGCCGCGAGCCAGGCGTCGGCGACCGCGAGCACCGCGGGGGTCGAGCGATAGTTGGAGACGAGATCGACCTGCCGGAACGCCTGCCCCGCCCGCTCGCCAAGCGCGTGGAACAGATCGCGCGCGGTGGCGAAGGCTTTGGGATCGGTGCCCTGAAAGCCAAAGATCGCCTGCTTGCGGTCGCCGACGGTGAACAGCGTGCGGATGCGCTCGGCATCGCCCGGCGCCACCGCGAAAAACTCCTCGGCGAGCGACAGGACGATGCCCCATTGGCGCATATTGGTATCCTGCGCCTCGTCGACCAATATATGGTCGGTGCGCTGGTCGAGCTTGAAGCGCACCCATTCGCCGAAGCGGCTGACGCGCAGCAGCGTGCCGGCAAGGGTGATGAGGTCGTCGAAATCGGCCAGCCCCGCCTCGCGCTTGGCGAGCGCATAGGCTTCGGCGAAACGGCTCCCCAGCGTCCACGCCACCGCCAGCTCGTCGGCGACGCGCATCGCGGCGGCGGTGCCGAGCAGCTCCTGCACCGCCCCGGCGATGCGCGCTGCGCTGTCGATGCAATCGGTCATCCTCCCCTTGTCGCCCGCGAAATCGGCGCGCAGATCGCCCTTGCCGGTCAGAAAGCAGCCGAGCAGTTCGCCCAGCATCGCGGCGCGCGCCTCGGCATCGCCCATCAGCCAGCCGACCATCACGTCGGAGCAGGCGAGCCCCGTCTTGGTCCCCCACGCCGCCCCGCTCGCCGCGACCGCCTTGATGTCGGCATCGGCGACGGTGCCCGCCGCCACCCGCTCGCGGATCCACGCATCGGGGTCGCCCGGCGGCAGGCCGAAAGCGTCGCGCAGATCGTGCGCCGTGGGCGGCAGCAGCGCGCGCGGCCCGCCGAACGCCGCGGCGCAGCGCGACAGGAAGGCCAGCGCCGCATCCGGCCCCAGCCGCCGCGACAGCATCGCCGCGGCGTCGCCATTTTTCCCCCTCCCCTTCAGGGGAGGGGCAGCGAGACCTGGTTCGGCGGAGCCGGACCTGGTCGCAGCGGGGTGGGGGCCATCGGCCTTGCGCAAGGCCGATGGCCCCCACCCCTCCCCCTCCCCTGAAGGGGAGGGGCTTTCCAGGCTTAACAGTTCGCCCAACACCGCGCGCTTGAGCGCCTCCGCCTCATCCTCCTCGATGGCGCGAAAGCCGGGCAGCAGCTTCGCCTCGAGCGGAAAGCTCGCGAGCAAAGTCTGGCAGAACGCGTGGATCGTCTGCACCCGGATCGCGCCGCCGGGGCTGTCGATCACCGTGGCGAACAGCGCGCGCGCGCGCTTCATCAACGTTGGAACGCCGCAATCATAGCCAAGCCGATCAAGATCGAAGCCCAGCGCCTGAAGGTCGAGCCGCAGGTCGCCGTCGTCCATCCGCACCCACGCCGCGAGCCGCTCGTGGATGCGGTGTGCCATCTCGGCGGCGCCCGCCTTGGTGAAGGTGATGCACAGGATCGCCTCGGGCGACACGCCGTCGAGCATCAGCCGCAGCACGCGCGCCGACAGCACCTGCGTCTTGCCCGTCCCCGCCGACGCGCCGAGCCAGACATGGCTTTCGGGATCGGCGGCGGCGCCCTGCCGCGGGTCGAGCGTCGCGAGGCCGCGGGGCTTGTTCATCGCTCGCCCTCCCCGCGCCCAAACCATTCGTCGCGGCGCATCAGCTGGTCATATTCACCATAGCCCGCCGCTTCGCCCGGCACGAACGGCGCATCGCCGAGCAGGAAGCGCCCGGCAAGGTCGGTCAGCGCGTCGGCGGCATGGCCGATCGCCTCCTCGACGCTCTTCAGCCCGCTGCGCAGGCCATAGGTGCGCGAGATTTTTCCGGCGCCGTCGGCGCGGCGGTCGGGACGCAGGCTCCAATATTCGAGCGCGGCGACCGGCGCCGCCGCGACGCCCTCGATCCCGCCGGTTTGCGCGATCAGGCCGAGCAGGCCGAGCTGGTTGTCAAGCTTGTCGAACGCCGCCTTGGCGCTCGGCGCGCCGCCCGATTTATAGTCGACGATGGCGAGGCGCCCCTCGGCGTCGCGGTCGATGCGGTCGGCCTTGCCGTGGAGGGTCACGCCGTCCGCCGTCCTCTCGCCGCGCATCTCGACCCCGACCGGTTTGCGCCCCTCGGCCTCGGCCACCTGCGCCGCCGCCCAGCGCAGCGCAGGTTCGATGCGCGGCAGCCAGAAGGCGCGGTCGAGCGCGTCGAGCGCGGGGTCGGCGGCGAGCGCGGCGAGTTCGGTCTCGAAACCCTCCGCCGTCGCGCCGCCGCGCACCCAATGTTCGAACAATTTATGCACCCGGGTCCCGCGCCAGCGTGGGTCGGGGGCGGCGCTCAACGGGTCGAGCGCCGACAGGCCAAGCATCTGATTGGCATAATAGGCAAAGGGATCGCGCGCCAGCCGGTCGACCGCAGTGACGCTGATCTTGCGCGGGCGGTCGGCGGCGGGCGGCCGCGGCGCGGGGCGCGGCGCCGGCTGCGGATCGCCCGGCGGCACGTCGAGTCCGGCCGCGAGCCGGGTCAGCGGTACCCCGCCGGGCCTGGGTTCGGGCAGGTCGCCCGCGAGCGCCGCGAGCCGCAGCCAGAAGCGCGAAGCGACCGCCGGGTCGCCGCCGCTGCGCTCTGCGCGTGTCACGACGATTTCCCGCCCCCCGAGCGCCCCGGCGAAGTCGTGCGCCGCCATTCCCTGCTGCCGCTCGGGCGCGGGTAAGCCGAGCAGGCGGCGGATGCCTGGGGCGAGCCACGGATCGGGCTGGGTCGCGGCGGGCCAGCGCCCCTCGTCGAGCCCGCCGAGGATCATGCGGTCGGCGCGCTGCAACCGCGCTTCGAGCAGCCCCCAGATGAACAATCGCGGATGCCCGCCATAGGGCGGCCGCACGCTGGCCTGCGCGAGCAATTGCCCGAGCATCGCCGGGAAATCGGCCGGATCGACGAGCGCCGGCCCGTCGCCGCGCGCGAGCGCCCATTGGTCGAACAGCCCGGCGAGCATCCGCCCCGCCGGCCCCGCCCAGACGGCATCGCCGGTCAACCATTCGAGCGCGTCCTGTAACGCCGCCAGCAGGACGGCGGGGGGCGTCGGACCCGCCGCGAAGGGCGCGAGCGCCGCGCCCAGCGCCGCCGCCACCTCGTCCCACCACGGCCGAAGCTGCGTGGCCGGCCCGTGCCCGCGCGCCTTCGGGTCGGCGGCGCGCTCGGTTATGCGCGCGCTCACCCCATCCCAGCCGGGCCGCAAGCCCGGCTCGCGCAGGATCAGGTCGAGCCGCCGTACATGGTCCAGCCACGCCGTCCGCTGTTCGCCCTTGCGGACCAGCGGGTGGCCGAGCAGCGACACCAGCGCCACCGGGTCGAAATCCGCCGCCAGCTCGGCGAGCAGCAACAGCAGCGCGCCCGGCGGCGTGCGCGACAGGGGCTGTCCGGCGCTGTCGTCGACCGACAGACCCCAGCGCGCGAGCGCCGCGGCGACGCGCTCGGCGAGCGCCCGGTCGGGGGTGACCAGCGCCGCGGTGCGTCCGGGCGTCTCGACCGCCTCGCGCATCAGCAGCGCGATCCCCTGCGCCTCCTGCCCGTCGTCGGCGAAGACCGCGCCCGATAGTCCCGCGGTCGCCGCCGACAGGTCGCCCGCCGCCTGCCACTTGGCCGTATAGTCAGCGGGCGCGAAGAGCAGCGAGACGAAGGGCGTGCGCGCCTCCGTCCCGTCGAAATCGGACGTCGCATCCCATTCGATCACCTCGTCGCGGCTCGCGTTCATGCGGTCGAGCAGCAGCTTCAGATGATATTGCGGATGGGTTTCCAGCGGGCGCGCCGGATTTTCAGGATCGGGCCGCGTCGGGCCGAGCGCGTCCCACTCCTGGGCCGCCATCGCCCGGTCGAGCCCCGGCAGCACGACCATGCCGCGCTCCAGATCGGCAACGGTGCGCAGCAGCCGCGCGATCGCGGGGGCCGCGGTGGTGATTCCCGCCGCGACGGTAAAGCGCGCGGGCGGCGCGCCGCGCCATCCCGCCGCCACCCGGTCGAGCAGGCGGCCGCGCCGCTCGGCGCGGTCGATGCTGCCGGTGCGCGCCAGCACCCCGGGCCAATGATCGACGAGCAGGCGCAGCCGCCCGAGCGATGCCTGCCAATGGCTGGCGAAGGCGCCGAGGTCGAGATCGACCAGGGCGGCGGGCCGAACCTCCTCATAGTGAAGCTGGTCGATCACCCGCGCGAGCCCGTCGGCGAGCTGGAAGGCGGCGGCGCCCCGGATCGGCGCCTCGCCGTCGGGCGTGTGGCGCTCGATCAGTTCGGCGAGCAGCAGGCGGCGGCGCAGCGGGTCGATCGCGGGCGGAATCGGATCGTCGTCGATCGCGTCGAGCATCAGGCCGACCGATTCGTCGAGGTCGGCGTCGCCGATCACCGCGAGCCGCGGCATGAGCAGCCCCTTGCCGCCCGCGCGCACGAACGCCGCCTGCACCGCGCCGCGCGCGCGATTGCTCGGCAGCAGGATCAACCCTTCGGCCAGCCCGAGCGCCCCATCGGCAAAGCGCGCGATCAGCCCCGCGACGAACGCGTCGGCGAACGCCCGGTGGACCGGGATGGAGAAGATGGCGGGTTTCGTCATGAATTCCGTCATTGCGAGCGCAGCGAAGCAATCCAGAGCGGTTTACGCAAGCCCTGGATTGCTTCGCTGCGCTCGCAATGACGGGGATGGAAGGTCAAACCCCGCCCAACGCCGCTTCGGTCGGCGCGATACGTCCCGGCGTTCCGACGTCGAACCATTGGCCCATGTGCGACACGCCATAGAGCCGCCCCGCGGCGATCGCGCGATCCCACAATATATTGGTCGAAAACGGTCCCTCGGGCGCCCCCTCCAGAAAGCGCCGCGAGACGAGCTGGACGCCGGTGTAGACGAAAGGGGCGACGCGCCCCGGCCGCCGCCGCGACAACCGCCCTGCGGCGTCCATGTGGAAATCGCCGCCGCCGCCATGGCCCGATGCGCTCGCCTGCCGGATCAGCAGCAGCAGCGCGTCCATGCGCTCCCCATCCCAGTGGCGGGCAAGGTGACGGATGCTGTCCTCGGGCCCATCGGTCCAGATATTATCGCTGTTGACGATCAGGATCGGATCGCCGGTCAGCAGCGGCAGCGCCCTGACCATCCCGCCGCCGGTTTCGAGGAGCTGGCTGCGCTCGTCGGAGATCGCGATGCTGAACGGCCGTTTCTGCGCCGCGAGATGCGCTTCGAGCGCGTCGGCGAGATAATGGACGTTGACGACGACATGGCCGATGCCCGCCGCCTCGATCCGGTCGAGGCTGTGGTCGATCAGCGGCTTGCCCGCGACGCGCACCAGCGGCTTGGGCCGCGTCGCGGTCAGCGGCCGCATCCGCTTGCCCAGCCCCGCCGCCATCACCATCGCGCTCTCGATCCTTGCGCTCACGCCCCCTGCCCCATCCATGCCGCCGCCCGCCTCTCGGCGGAAACATTCGCATCGAACCATTGCCGCACGGGGACAAGCGCCGGATGCGCGAGGTCGCGTTCGAGCAGCCCCCACATGCGCGGCTGGAACTGGCGGTATCCGGGCTTGCCATCGCGCTTCCACAGCCGCACGAAGACACCCAGGATGCGGGTGTTGCGCTGCGCCGCGAGCGCCCAATAGGCGGCGCGGAACGCCTCGTCCTGCCCGGTCGCCGCGATATAGCGATCGAGCATCGCCGCCTCGACCGCCGGCGACACGTCGCGCCGCGCATCCTCCAGCACCGAGGCGAGGTCATAGGCGGGATGGCCGATCAACGCGTCCTGGAAGTCGAGCAGGCCGTAATGCGCGATCCCCTCGCGCCCCGGCACCAGCATGATATTTTCGGCATGATAGTCGCGCAGCACCGTGACCCGCGGCAGGCCGTCGGCCGCGACCGGCGCCAGCACCGCCTCCCACGCGGCGCGGAACGCCTCGCGGTCGGCGGCGATCTCCAGCGCCGGACAATACCAGTCGGTGAACAGCATCACCTCGTCGAGCCATTGCTCGAGCCCGTGGACCGGCAGCCCTGCCATCGGCGGCCGCGCGTGAAGGTGGACGAGCAGGTCGGTGACGCCGGCATAATGCTCGGCCTCGGCCTCGGGCCGCGCGTCCATCGTCTCGCGCAGCCGCACATCGCCGAAATCCTCGATCAGCAACAGCCCCTTGCCGAGGTCGCGCGCCAGAATCTGCGGCGCGCTCAATCCGCAGCCGCCCAGCCATTCGGCGATTGCGATGAAGGGGCGCGGGTCCTCGTGGGGCGGCGGCGCATCCATCAGCACCGCCTGCCGCGCGCCATCGCGGACGCGGAAATAGTGGCGGAAGGAGGCATCGCCGGCCAGCGGCGAAATCTGCGCGTCGCCCCAGCCATGCGCGGCGAGAAAGGCAGGCGCATGGTCGGGCGGAATCATCGGAGCGGCCATCGCGCTTCCCAAGCGGGCGGCACATCGGCTGTCAAGACGCGCGCGCTGCCGCTGCCCGAAATCGTCAGCGCCAATGCGTCGGGCCACGCCTCGCCCCCCAGCCGCTCGGGCCATTCGATCAGCAGCGCGCCGTCATGGAGATAATCGTCGAGCCCCAGTTCGATCAGTTCGTCCGCCGCCTCGATCCGATAGAGATCGACGTGCGCGATCGCCAGGTCGACCTCGGGCGGCGCATAGGGCTGGACGATGGCGAAGGTCGGACTCGGCGCCTCGCCCGCCATCCCCCGCGCCTTGAGCATCGCGCGCGCCAGCGTCGTCTTGCCCGCGCCGAGATCGCCCGCCAGCAGCACCACGTCGCCGGGCGTGAGCGCCGCGCCGATGGCGCCGCCGATGCTGTCCGCCTCGGCAAGGTCATAGTCGCGTCGATAGTCGCTCATGCGCGGCGCGGCAGGCTCACGCGCACCAGCGTTCCCTGCCCCTTTTCGCTCATCACCTCGATCGTCCCGCCGTGCGCGGCGACGAGCTGGCGGGCGAGCGCGAGCCCGATGCCCCCCGCCGCGGTTCCTGCCTGCTGCCCCCGCGTCACTGCGGCGATCGCGTCGGGCATGCCGGGGCCGTTGTCGGACACGACGATCTCGATCCCCTGCAGCGTGCCCTCGGCGTGCAGCAGCACCCGTCCGCCCGAGCGCCGCGCCGGCGCGGTGTAGCGGATCGCATTGTCGAGCAGCCCGCCGACCAGCCGCCCAAGGCGGGGCGCATCGCCCTCCACCGTGCCGAGCCCGTCGCCGAGCTGACCGACGAGCTCGATCCCCTCGCCGTCCGCGAGCCCGCGCGCCTCGGCCAGCGCGCCGTCCAGCAGCGCGCCGACATCGACCGGCGCGCGCTCGATCGCCAGCGTCCCCGCCTCGCCCTGCGCAAGGTCGAGCACATTGTCGATCTGCCGGGAAAGCACCGCGACCGATTCCATGATCGCATCGACATAGCTCTGCTGCTGCTCGGCGAGCTGGCCCGCATAGCCCGCGCGCAGCATCTCGCCGAAGCCGCCGATCGAGGTCAGCGGGGTGCGCAGCTCATAACTCATCCGCGACAGGAAGGCGGTCTTGACCTTGTCGGCGGCCTCCAGCGCCTCGTTGCGCTCGCGCAGCGCGCTTTCCATGCGGCGGCTGTCGGTCACGTCGAGCATGATGAGTAGCGCGTTGCCGTCGGGCAGCGGGATCGAGGCGAAGTCGAAATGGCGACCGTCGGCGAAGCGGATCTGCCCGACGCGCTGCGTGCGTTCCAGCGTCGCGGCGCGGATCACCTCCTGCACGGTGCTGATCTGGTTCGGCTTGGCGAGCCGGTCGGCGAGCCCGCCCATCAGCGCATCGACGCGCGGATGCGCGGCGAGTGCCGCCTCGTCGACCCCCCACAGCCGGCGGAAGCGCTGGTTCCACAGGTGGAGCCGGCCGTCGGGCGCGAAGACCGCGACCGCCTCGAACAGATTGTCGAAGGTCGCGGTGCGCACGCGCAGCAGCGTATCGCGCGCGCCGGCAAGCTGGACCTGCTCGGTGCGATCCTCGGCGATCAGCAGCAGGCCGCCGTCAGGAGTCGGCTGGGCGACGACGCGCAAATGGGTGCCGTCGCGCAGCAGCCACTCCTCCTCGCTCGCCTGCGGCAGCGCGAACCAGTCGACATGCGCCTGCCGCCATTCGGGATAGTTGCGCACCTCGGGCGTCCGCCCGCGCTCGCGCCATGCGTCGAGCAGCCGCGCCAGCGACTGCCCCTCGGCGACGTCGTCGGCCTCGACCTCGAACAGGCGGCGGAAGGGCAGGTTGGCGAACACCAGCCCCTGGTCGGGGCCGAATTGCGCGACCGCCGCCGACAGCCGGTCGAGCAGTTCGCGTTGCGCCTCGGCGAAGCGGCGATGCGCGCCGCGTTCGCTTTCCAGTTCCTGCACGTCGATCGCATAGCCGGCGATACCGATCGGCCGGCCGCCCTCCGGCGCCAGCGGCACGTCGACGACGCGCATCATCCGCCGCTCGCCCTCGATCGTCACCGGGACGGTACGAAGCTGCGCCGCGCCCTCGGCGCGCGCGCGGTCGGCGGCTTCGGCGGCACTGACCCCGGCGACCGGCTCGCACAGTTCGATCCCGCCATCGATCACCGTCGCCGCGCCCGGTGCCTCGACCGCGCGGACATAGGCCCGGTTGACCAGCGCGAGCCGCAATTCGGGGTCGCGGAACCACATCGGGAAGGGCGCCGCCTCGATCAGCCCCGACAGCGCCTCGAACGCCGCCATCGCCTCGTCGCGCTCGCGCCGCGTCCGGGCAAGCGCCTGCTCGCCGGCGGTCGCGTCGCTGAGCCAGAGGAGGACGCCGCCCGGCCCGCCGACCGCGACCGGCGCCGCGGCGCCGTGGATGACGAGGGTGCGGCTGCCGCCGCGCGGAGTCAGGCTGAGGGTGAAGGGCTTGGCGCCGCGCTGCGCGCCGATGATCGCCTGACGCAGCGCGTCGAGTTCCTCGCGATCGAGCCCGCCCGCATCGGCGCCCTGGCCGATCCCGCCAAGCTCGTCGAAATCGCGCACCCCCCGGTCGAGCCCGAGCCAGCGCCCGAGCCGCTCGCTTGCCTCGACCCGCCAGTCGGCGCGCACGATCACGGGCAGATAGGGCGATGCCTCGACCAGCCCGGCGAGCCGCTCGGTCTGCGCCGCGACGAAGGCCGAGCGGCGCTGCATCGCGATCCCGCGCAGCACCGCCCACAGGCCCGCGATCAGCCAGAGCGCCGCGAACAGGCCCAGCGCGAAGAGCGCCCCCGGCGAGGCGGTCATCGGTGGCGACCGCCGGACGGCGGGAAGCAGGGCAGGTGCGGACCAAGCATCGATCCGCCCTATCGACAGTCGGGGGGCGTTTCAATCGTCCGGCGCCGGAACGCCCGAAGCCGGCGCCGGCATCGCGGCAGGCTCGCGCCGACTGCGACAGATCGGCCACAGCGCCGAACAGAACCGCTGAACCGGCGCTTAACGCGCTTGACTTGGCACCAAAGCTTTGGGAGCGTGCGAACCATGGCAGGTCCAACGGCGCTCAGATGCCGGACGACTTGACGTTTTGGTAAGGCCAATTGGGCAAGATCGGCCTTCAACAGGAAACCGGGGAATACATCGATATGCAGAATATGAACGACGTCGCGTCGCGCTTGCGGCGGAATCTCGGCTTGGCGAGTCTGTCGGCGATGGCCGTCATGATGGCGACGCCCGCCCTCGCGCAGACCGAGGATGCGGCCGCCCAGGATGGCGAAACCGCCACCACGCCGACGCCGGCTCCCGACGATTCGATCGTCGTCACCGGCTCGCGCATCAGCACCCGGACGCCGTTCAACAGCCCCGATCCGATTTCGGTGATCAGTCCGGCGATCGCGGCGAAGGAAGGCAAGTTCGACCTCGCCTCGACGCTCCAGAGCTCGCCGATCGCGGCCGGTTCGACCCAGATCACCGCCGCCATTTCGTCGAACTTCGTGACCAACGGCGGCCCGGGCGCGCAGACGATCGACCTTCGCGGCCTCGGCGCCAATCGCACCCTCGTCCTGCTGAACGGTCGGCGCGCCGGCCCGGCGGGCACGCGCGGCGGCGTGTCGTCCTTCGACCTCAACGTGCTCCCGGCCTCGATCGCCAGCAGCGTCGAGATCCTCAAGACCGGCGCCTCGTCGGTTTACGGGTCGGATGCGGTCGCGGGCGTGGTCAACATCAAGACCAAGACCGACGTCGACGGGCTCGAACTCAATTTCAACACCTCGGTGCCGTTCGACGGCGGCGGCGAGCAGTATCGCGCCAGCGCGGTGTGGGGCAAGACGTTCAGCCGCGGCCATTTCCTGATCGCCGCCGACTATACGCACATCAAGGAACTGGCGCGCGGCGACCGCAGCTATCTCGCCTGCCCCGAAGCCTATACGTTCCGCGAGGACGGCAGCCGCGCCGACCTGATCGACCCGCGCACCGGCAAGCCCAAGTGCGAGGATCTGGCCTGGGGGCATGTCTGGACCTATAATCCGCGCAACAATCTGCAGCTCGACGGATCGGGCGGCCCCAACAGCGGCATCGACACGTCGATCAACGGCGGGACAGTGCTGATGCAATATCAGTATCCGGGCGAGACGCTGGGCATTCCGACCTATGGCGCCCCGTCCTATCCGGGCGACATCGGCATGCCCGCCGGCTGGTTCCCGGTCGGCTATAATGCGGCGACGCTGGCGGTGCAGAATAATTACCACCCCTTCGTCGAAGAACAGTCGATCATTCCCAAGACGACGCTCATCACCGGCTATGCCGAGGGGTCCTACGAACTGACCGACGAGGTCGAGGCGTTCGGCGAATTCCTGTTCAACCGCCGCAAGACCTATCAGAACGGCTGGCGCCAGTTCTGGAACTTCGGCTTCACCGGCGACATCTACAACACCGGCAACGCCATCGGCGCCGGGACGATCTGGGCGCCGGGCTGGGTCGGCTACAACTTCGTCAGCCCGACCGGCATCACCAACCATGCCGACAACAGCCAGAAGGTCGATTATTATCGCGGCGTCTTCGGCCTGCGCGGCCAGGCGCCGGACGACGCAGGATTCTTCGGCGGCTGGCGCTGGGAGGTCTATGGCCAGTACAGCAAGAGCATCGGCCGCTATCGCAGCGAGCAGATCCTGCAGGATGTCTATGACGCCGGCTCGTTCCAGACCGCGTCCTGCGTCGGCCAGACGCTGCCGGTCTCGGGCAAGCAGTGCATGGACCTGCCGTGGATGGACCCCTTCTTCCTGCGCGGCGAGATGACGCCCGAGCAGGTCGCGTACATGTTCGAATGGGAAGAGGGTAAGACCGTCTATACCCAGAAGACGGTCGAGGCCTCGGTGTCGGGCTCGCTGTTCGAGCTGCCGGCCGGCCCGGTGGCCGTCGCGCTCGGCATCAACGGCCGCGAGGACCGGATCAACGACGTTCCCGGCGAGCTGACCCGGTCGGGCAATGCCTGGGGTGCGTCGACCGCGGGAATCACCGCGGGCAAGAGCTTTACCAAGGAGGCTTTTGCAGAGCTCAACATCCCGCTGCTGGCGAACCGGCCTTTCTTCGAAGAGCTGACCCTCTCCGCCGCGGCGCGCGTCACCAGCGTGAAGGCGACGCGCAAGTCGGACGGCACGTTCGACGAGGATAACGGCAACTGGACCTACAAGCTGGGCGCCAACTGGGCGCTCAACGACTGGCTGCGCTTCCGTGCCAGCTATGGCACCTCGTTCCGCGCCCCGGCGCTGTTCGAGCAGTTCCTGGCCGACGAAACCAGCTTCCCGACCCAGGGTCGCATCGACCCCTGCATCAACTGGGGCACCGGGCTGGCGCAGGGCACGACGTCGCAGCGGGTCGCCGACAACTGCGCCGCCGACGGCATCCCCAGCAACCACACCGGCACTGGCGTGACGGCGACGGCGGTGTCGCGCGGCGGCCTCGGCAAGCTGGAAGCCGAAACGTCGAAGGCACTGGTCGTCGGGACGGTCCTGACCCCGCGCTTCTCTTTCCTGCCCGATACGACGATCAACCTCGCGGTCGATTATTTCGACATCAAGGTGAAGGGCGAGATCGCCCAGCTCGGCGCGGCGAATATCCTGTTCGGCTGCTATGATTCGGAGAATTTCCCGAACGAGCCGCTGTGCGATCTGTTCACTCGCGGACAGAATAACGCGCCGAATAATGTCGACATGGTCTTCGACCAGTTCGTCAATGTCGCGCGGCAGCGCAACAGCGGTGTCGATGTCGAGCTCAACCTGCGCCACGACCTAGGCAACGCGGGTCGCCTGTCCTTCACCGCGGGCATGACGTTTCAGACGAAGGACGATTTCCAGCTCCTGCCGACCTCGCCGACGACCTCGGACAATGGCGAATCGGGTTCGCCCAAGTGGGTCGGCGATTTCCGCGCCACCTGGGAAACCGACGGCGGCTTCACCCTCTTCTATGGGATGAACGTCATCGGCAGCACGTCGGATGTCGGCGATTTCCTCGACCGCAACGGCGGCGATCCCTGCCTCGACTCCTTCCGCCCCGACGATCCGAGCGTCCCGCTACGCGGCCGCTATTGCCCGAAGCTGAAGGCGCCGACGACCTTCTATCACAATGTGTCGATCACGCAGGAGATCGCCGACCGGTTCGAGATCACCTTCGGTATCGCCAATCTGTTCAACACCCGCCCGCCGCGCGTGTCGGTGCTCAACGGCGGTCAGATCTCGACCCTCGGCCCGGTCATCGTGGCTTCGCAATACCCGTTCGACGGGCGCCGGGCGTTCCTGAACATCAAGAGCAAGTTCTGATCAATTTGACAGATTGCAAGGCGGGGCGGCATGGCGACATGCCGCCCCGTTTCTTTTGCGGATCAGGAAAGCGTTGAGATCATGCCCGAAGTGTTCGTGAAACCCGACACGCTGGACGACGAGAACCGCCGCTTCGCGCAAGCGCCGCTGCGCCAGCCGGTGTTCCTGAACAGCGTTCCGAAAAGCGGCAGCCATCTGCTGCGCAACATCGTCCGCATGTTCGTGCCGGTCGAACAGCAATATGGCCGCGATTTCATCCAGTGGGCCAATCTGCAACAGCATCGCGTCGCCTTCGATCCCGCGCGCCCGATGCTCAGCTGGGGTCATCTCTTCCTTGCCGACGCCTCGGCGATCGAAACCGCGCCCGCGCGCCGCATCCTCCTCTATCGCGATCCCTATGACTGGGTGATCGCGCGGGCGCGCTTCTTCATCTCCGAACAGTTCGCCAGCAATATGGATCATCTGAAATCGGGCGCGCTCACCGCCGACGAGCTATTGACGATGATGATCTTCGGCCTGCCCGGCAAGGCGCCGTCGCTGCGCGACATCTATGAAATGAACGCCGCCGCCTGGCTCGGCGCGCGGGTCCATGTCGTCACCTATGAAGCGCTGATCCGCCATGTCGGCGACCCCGGCACCTCGGAGGCGGACGAGTTCTTCGGCGCCTTGCTCGACGCCTGCGGCATCGAGCGCCCGGGCGACTGGCGCGACCGCGTGCGGATCGGCGCCGATCGCAGGCAGAGCGGCACCGCGCGCGAGAATCTGACCGGCATCGGGATCGAACTGCCGGACTGCCTCGGGCCGCGCCACCGCGCGCTGGTCGACTATCAGGCGCCGGGATTGCGAAAGCTGCTCGGATATGAATGAAACGAGGCGCGAAACCAGCATGCCGGGCGGTCCGGTCGGCGCGGTGACCACCTTTGCGGCGCTGGCGCGGGCCGACAAGCTGGCGGCGGCCGGGGACTGGGACGCCGCGGGGCGGCAGGTCATCGACCATCTGCGCCGTAATCCCGATGAGCCGCAGGGCCTCGCCAAGCTCGGCGAGATCGCGACCCACCTCGGCGCGCTCGGCCAGGCCGAGCATTTCCTCCGCAAGGCCATCGCCCGCGGTCTCGCCTCCGCCGACGTCCGCCGCAACCTCGCATCGGTCCTCAACCAGCAGGAGCGGCCCGAGGAGGCGGACCGTCTGTTCGCGACGCTCGAATCCGAAATCGACGACCCCGCCGTCCCCGCGCTGCGTGCGATGATCCGCGAAAAGCTGGGCCGCCACGACGAAGCGCGCGCCATCTACGACCGGCTCACGCAGCGCTACCCCGACCGCCCGCATTACTGGATCGCACTCGGCCACAGCCAGCGCTCGTCGGGAGAGGTCGACGCGGCGATCGCCTCCTATCGCCGGGCGGTCGCGGTCGACTATGAATGCGGGGAGGCCTGGTGGGGCCTCGCCGGAATCAAGAGCCGGGTCCTGACCGACGCCGACATCGACGAGATGAAGCGCGCCGTCGCCATCGCGATCGATGAGCGCAACAGCGTACCGCTGCATTTCGCGCTCGCGCGCGCCTATCACGACCGCAAGCTTCATGCCGAGGCGTTCGACCATTATCGTGAAGCCAATCGCCAGCGCGCCGAAAGCCTGGGTTACAATGCCCGCGAACTGACCGAGGAAATCGCGGAGCTGGAACGTGTCGTTACCGCCGACTTCGTCCGCGCGCTACCGGCGGTAGCCGGCGGCGGCGATAGCGTGCCGATATTCATCGTCAGCCTGCCGCGCTCGGGATCGACGCTGCTCGAACAGATGCTCGGCAGCCACGGCGATATCGAGCCGGTCGGCGAACTGCCCTATGCACCCGCGATCCTGCGCGGCGCGATGGAAATGGCCACGCGCCGCGGCCCGGTCACCGTGCCGCAGCTCATCGCCGGGCTGCATCCCGATCAGGCGGCGGCGATGGGGCAGGACTATCTTCGCCGCGTCCGCGCGCATCGCAAGACCGACAAGCGCTATTTCGTCGACAAGCTGCCGCACAACTGGAGCAACATCCTGTTCCTGCGAAAGATTTTACCGCAGGCCAAGTTCCTCGACATCCGCCGGCCGGCGATGGACTGCTGCTTTTCGAACTTCACCCAGAGCTTCTCGCGCGCCCACGCCTCCTCCTTCGCGCTCGAGCATATCGGGCAATGCTATGTCGATTATGTGCGGCTGATGACGCATCTCGACCGTGTCGCGCCGGGGCTGGTCCATCATATCGACTATGCCGCGATGGTCGGCGATCCCGAACCGCATCTGCGCGGCGCGCTGGCGCATCTCGGGCTCGACTGGGACCCGGCGGTGCTCGAATTCCACAAGCTCGACCGCGTCGTCCGCACCCCGTCGAGCGAGCAGGTGCGCCGCCCGCTCAACCGCGACGGCATGGAGGTGTGGCGGCCCTATGCCGAATGGCTCGGACCGCTGCGCGACAAGCTCGGGGCGCTGGCGGAATAGGAAAGGGCGCCGGAATCGACCGGCGCCCCCTTTTCCTTCGCGGTCCGCGAAGCCGCGATCAATAGCGGTAGTGATCGGGCTTGAACGGCCCTTCGACCGGCACGCCGATATAATCCGCCTGCTTCTGCGACAGCTTGGACAGCTTCACGCCCAGCTTTTCGAGGTGCAGCGCCGCGACCTTTTCGTCGAGATGCTTGGGCAGGACATAGACGTCGTTCTGATACTCGCCCGCCTTGGTGAACAGTTCGATCTGCGCGAGCGTCTGGTTGGTGAAGCTCGACGACATGACGAACGACGGGTGGCCCGTCGCGCAGCCGAGGTTCACGAGGCGGCCCTTGGCGAGGATGATGATCTCCTTGCCGTCGGGGAATTTGACCAGGTCGGTGCCCGGCTTGACCTCGGTCCAGTCGTAGTTGGCAAGCGCCGCGATCTGGATCTCGCTGTCGAAATGGCCGATGTTGCAGACGATCGCCATCGGCTTCATCGCCGCCATATGCTCGGCGGTGATGACGTCGGCGTTGCCGGTCGCGGTGCAGAAGATGTCGGCGCGGGCGACCGCCTCTTCCATCGTCACGACCTCATAGCCTTCCATCGCCGCCTGCAGCGCGCAGATCGGGTCGACCTCGGTGACGAGGACGCGCGCGCCGCCGTTGCGAAGGCTCGCGGCCGAGCCCTTGCCGACGTCGCCGAAGCCCGCGACGCACGCGACCTTGCCCGCCAGCATCACGTCGGTGGCGCGGCGGATCGCGTCGACCAGCGACTCCTTGCAGCCATAGAGATTGTCGAACTTCGACTTGGTGACGCTGTCGTTGACGTTGATCGCGGGGAAGGGCAGCTTGCCCTCCTTGGCGATCTGATAGAGGCGATGGACGCCGGTGGTCGTCTCTTCGGACACGCCCTTGATGGCGCGGACGCTCTTGGTCAGATAGCCGGGCTTGGCGGCGAGGAAGGCCTTCAGCGCGCGGACGAATTCGACTTCCTCGGCGTTGGTCGGCTCGAACAGATCCTCGCCGGCCTCGACGCGCGCGCCCCACAGCGCGAACATGGTGGCGTCGCCGCCGTCATCGAGGATCATATTGGCGGTCTGGTCGTCGCCCCAATCGAAGATGCGGCCGACATAGTCCCAATAATCGGCAAGGCTTTCGCCCTTCACCGCGAACACCGGCGTGCCGCCCGCGGCGATCGCTGCGGCGGCATGGTCCTGGGTCGAGAAGATGTTGCACGTCGCCCAGCGCACCTCGGCGCCCAGCGCGATCAGCGTCTCGATCAGCACCGCGGTCTGGATCGTCATGTGCAGCGATCCGGTGATGCGCGCGCCCTTCAGCGGCTGGGCCGCGCCATATTCCTCGCGCAGCGCCATCAGGCCCGGCATTTCGGTTTCGGCGATCGCGATTTCCTTGCGTCCGAAATCGGCAAGACCGATGTCGGCGATCACATAGTCACGGGTGTCGGCGGCGAGAGTGGCCACGGTCGTTTTCTCCTGTCGTCGGGCGCGGACGCATGGGTGCGGCCCCAAAAAGGTCGAGCAATTATGTTGCGCGCCCTAGCCGAAAGCGCACCGCCGATCAAATATAAACGATTCTTTATATCGCAAGGCCAGGGCGGCTGGACGATGCGGCAGACCGAAGCCCCCTCCGCCCTTGCCGACGCGAATCACCGGCACCGGAATCGGACGATGCGGCGAAAAAAATTTTCGGCGGGCGCGATTGTGACAGCCGCGAGCGACAGCGCGCAGCCGAACGTCACGATCGCCAAGATTCTGAAAATCCTGACTTATAATGCGCCGTGCGATGAGCCTAATCGGCTATTATGACAATATTGTTACAAGATGCTGGAAACATTGACTTTTTTAGCATCTCGCAGGAAAATGGCCCCCAATTTCGGGGAGATGAGAGAATGAAGAAAATCCTGCTGACCCTTGCCGCGCTCGCCTTCGCGAGCCCCGCCGCCGCCCAGTCGATCGTCGTCGTTACCGCGCAATCGCCCGATTCGCGGGTGCTGCCGGTCGCCTTTGCCGAGCTTCAGGCCGGCGCCAACGACGCGGCGGTCGCCAAGCTCACCACAAGCGATGTCGACGCGCGCGATCCGTCGCGGCTCATCAACCTCGGTACCGCCTATGCCCGCCTCGGCCGCAGCGCCGACGCGCGCACCGCCTATGAGGCCGCGGCGGCGAGTCCGATCCGTTACGACCTCGAACTGGCGGACGGCACGACGATGGATTCGCGCTGGGCCGCCCGCACCGCGCTCGCCCGACTCGACCAGGGACGCGCGCAGATCGCCCTGGCGCGCTGATCCTCTCAAGCCCCTCCTCATTCCGGGGAGGGGTTTTGCATTTCCGCTAAGACCCTGACGCCCTAGGCCTCGCCGCCCTCGGTCGTCAGCAACCGCGCATCGATCCCCGCTTCGGCGAAAGCGCCCTGCCAGCGGCGGGCCGGCGGGGTGTCGAACAGCAGGGCGTCGCTGCCGGGGGTCACGTGCCACCCGTGGCGCACCATTTCCTCCTCGAGCTGCCCCGGCGACCAGCCGGCATAGCCGAGCGCGACAAGCCAGTGCGCCGGACCGCGCCCCTCGCCGATCGCGCGCAAGATGTCGTGCGAGCTCGAGATCATCCAGCGGTCGGACACCTGCACCGCGCCGGCGCCGCTCCAGTCGCGGCTGTGGAGCACGAAGCCGCGCGACGGCTCGACCGGCCCGCCCAGAAACACCGGCGCGTCGAGCGGGTCGTCGTGCGCGATATCGAGCTGGTCGAGCACCGCGCCGACCGTCATGCCGCCGATCGGATCGGCGACCCCGATCCCCATCGCGCCGTCCTCGTCATGGCTGATCATCGCGATCACCGAATGCTCGAAACGGGGATCGCCGATGCCCGGCAACGCGAGCAGCAACTGGCCGGTGAACCAGGGGGGCGCCGTATCCATCGCCGCATCATGAACGCGCGCAAGCGGTGGGTCCAGCCTCTTTGATCGGATAGGCCCACGAGCGGCGGCTTTGGGGTGGGAAACTGCCTCGCGGCCTCGTCATGCTGAACTTGTTTCAGCATCCATGGCCGGACCTCTCACCCTGCGCTGCGCCGAAGGAAACGGCAGGCCATGGACCCTGAAACAAGTTCAGGGTGACGATGATGGAAACGTCGCCTTCCGGTCGCCCGCTGCCACTTCCCGAAAATCCGCTGCTCCGCTTGACTCCGCCCTTCCGCGACCCAATCTCTCGGCCTCCAATATCCCCTCAACGAAAGGATGCCGAGATGACCATTGCGACCGGAGACAAGCTGCCCCAGGCCACGCTGGTGAAGGTGACCGAGGGCGGCCCCGAACAGGTGAACGCCGCCGATTATTTCAAGGGCCGCAAGGTCGCGCTCTTCTCGGTGCCCGGCGCCTTCACCCCGACCTGCTCGGCCAAGCATCTGCCGGGCTATGTCGAAAAGGCCGCCGAACTGAAGGCCAGGGGCATCGACGAAATCGCCTGTACCGCCGTCAACGACGCCTTCGTCATGGGCGCGTGGGGCAAGGCCGGCGGCGCCGACCAGGTCACCATGCTCGCCGACGGCAACGGCGATTTCGCGCAGGCGGTCGGGCTGACGATGGACGGCAAGGCGTTCGGCATGGGCACCCGCGGCCAGCGCTATTCGATGATCGTCAACGACGGCGTCGTCGAACAGCTCAACGTCGAGGCGCCCGGCGAGTTCAAGGTGTCGAGCGCCGACCACATGCTCGAACAGCTTTGAGCCACTGAAAAGCCCCTCCTCTTCAGAGGAGGGGCACCGAGTCGCAGCGGCGTGGGCGTCAAATGTTGCATCAGACTGCGCCCCCCACAGCCTACCTCTCTTTCATCGTCACCCTGAACTTGTTTCAGGGTCCATGGCCTGCCCTCGAATGGAGTGCAGCGCTGACCGAGAGAATAGGCCATGGATGCTGAAACGAGTTCAGCATGACGAATCCGGCGGGAGGGGCTTGCCCCCGCCCCCCTTCCCTTTTGCCCCGATTTCGTGCAACAGCGTCGCGATGACATCATCCTCATCGCAAACATCCAGTACCGCCGATCCCACCGCCCGCGTCGAGGCCATTCTCGCCGAGCTCCAGAGCCGCTTCCGCGCCGCGGTCTCCGCCCTCAAATCCGCCATCGCCGCTTATGTCCACGACGGCACCCTGCCCCCCGCCGACGCGGCCTCGACCGGCCTGTTCGACTATCCGGCGCTGCGCCTCGTCACCGACGGCGTGCTGCGCGAGGGACAGGGGCATAATCTCGCCTTCGGGCGCTTCGAGCATGCGGGCGAGTTCGTCACCACCGTCACCCGTCCCGACCTGTTCGAGGATTATCTGCGCGCGCAGTTGATGCTGCTGACGCGCCATTACGACGTCGACCTGTCGGTGACGCGCACCGGGCAGCAGATCCCCTTTCCCTATGTGCTCGACGCGAGCGACGGATCGGACATGGGCCGCGTCACCCCGCTGGAGCTGGCGCGCCATTTCCCGACCACCGAGCTCGCCGATATCGGCGACGAACTCGCCGACGGCCTGTTCGGACTCGATCCGACCGCGCCGCAGCCGCTCGCGCTGTTCGACGCGCTGCGCACCGATTTCAGCCTCGCGCGGCTGCGCCACTATACCGGCACCGCGCCCGAGCATTTCCAGCGCTACATATTGTTCACCAACTATCACCGCTATGTCGACGAATTCGTCGCCTGGGCGGGGGCGCAGGTCGGGCAGGGCCGCTACACAGCGCTCGCCGGCGCCGGCGGCCTCTATGTCGACAAGGCGGGGGTGAACGCGACCGCGCTCGTCGCCGACAGCGCGTGGCGGCGGCACCAGATGCCCGCCTATCACCTGATCGCGCCGGGCGGCAGCGGCATCAGCCTGGTCAACATCGGCGTCGGCCCGTCGAACGCCAAGACGATCTGCGACCATCTCGCCGTGCTGCGGCCCGAAGCGTGGCTGATGATCGGCCATTGCGGCGGGCTGCGTCCCAGCCAGCGGATCGGCGACTATGTGCTCGCCCACGCTTACCTCCGCGACGAGCATATCCTCGATTCGGTGCTGCCCCCCGAAATCCCGATCCCGCCGATCGCCGAAATGCAGCAGGCGCTCGCCAGCGCGGCCGAGGCGGTGTCGGGAACCAGCGGCGCCGACCTCAAGAAGCGGATGCGCACCGGCACGGTCGTCACCACCGACGACCGCAACTGGGAATTGCGCTTCACCGATTCCGCGCTGCGCTTCTCGCAGTCGCGCGCGATCGGCATCGACATGGAATCGGCCACCATCGCCGCGCAGGGCTACCGCTTCCGCGTCCCCTATGGCACCCTCCTCTGCGTCAGCGACAAGCCGCTCCACGGCGAACTCAAGCTGCCCGGACAGGCGAACCGCTTCTATGAGGAAGCGATCGCCGCGCACCTCCAGATCGGCATCCGCGCCTGCGAACTGCTCCACGACGAGGGCGCGAAGCTGCACAGCCGGAAACTCCGCGCGTTCAACGAACCGCCGTTCCGGTAAACAAGCTTCGCCGCCCCCGCGAGAGCAGGGACCGCTATCGCTCTTGCCGGACAGGGAAGCGGAACCTTTAGAGCGGCGTGCGTTAAATCCGCATCACCCTTTCTTCCGTTCGTGCTGAGCTTGTCGAAGCACCGCCCTTCTTCTTGCTACGCCTGAAAGAAAGAACAGCCCTTCCACAAGCTCAGAGCCTGCCCCCGCGAAGGCGGGGGGCGAACGGGGATGAGTGATGCAGATTTAAGGCTCGATGCTCTAGCGGCGCCAGCTTTCGCTGGGCGACGGCGTATAATAAGGAGGACAGCCCATGACGATTCCAGTCCCCACCCTCTCGCGCTCGATCGCCGGGCGCGTCGCGATCGTCACCGGCGCCGGGAGCGGCATGGGCCGCGCCACCGCGCTGCTGCTGGCACGCGAAGGCGCCAGGGTCGCGGTTACCGACCTCGATCCCGCCGCCTGCGAAGCGGTGGTGGCCGAGGCCGGCCCGAATGCGAAGGCCTTTGCGCTCGACGTGTCCGACCCCGCGGCGATCCCGCGCGTCGTCGGCGAGATCGCCGCGCAGTTCGGCGGCATCGACATCCTCGTCAACAATGCCGGCGTATCGAGCTTCTGCCCGCTCGACGGCGAGGAGTATGAGGCGATCTGGCACCGCGCGATCGCGGTGATGCTGACCGCGCACCAGCGGATGGTGCGCGCCGCCCTGCCCTGGCTGCGCCAAAGCGACGCCGCGCGCATCGTCAACATCGCCTCGACCGAGGGACTGGGCGCGACGCCGGGCGACACGCCCTATGTCGCGGCCAAGACCGGCGTCACCGGCCTGACGCGCGGGCTGGCGGTCGATCTCGGCAAGGAGGGGATCACGGTCAATTGCATCTGCCCCGGCCCGATCCGCACCGGCATGACCGACGCGGTGCCCGAGGCGGACAAGGCGGTGTTCGCGCGCCGCCGTACCGCACTTCGCCGCTATGGCGAGCCCGAGGAGGTCGCGCACATGACGCTCAGCCTCGTCCTCCTCCCCGCCGCCAGTTACATCACCGGCGCGGTGATCCCGGTCGACGGCGGCCTGACGGCGCGGAACGCCTAGGTCCCGCCCTCACACATACATTCCGTCGCGCAGATTGATGCCGTGCTCCAGCCACGCCTTGAGCGTGCAGAGCATCTGCGACCAGCCCTGGCAGTTGCCGTAGGAGGCGCCGAGCGCGCCCTGATTCTCGCGCCAGCCTTCTTCGGCGATCTCGACCAGGGTGCGGCCGTCGTCGAGACCTTTGAACGTCATGGTGACGCGGGTGCGATAGTCGGCATCCTTGAGTTCGCCCCCCTCGACATTCGGCGCCTCGCCTTCGTTCGCCTGCCATTCGAGGATGATCTTTTCGTCGGGAACGACCTCGATCACGTAAACCGGAAAGGCGCCCGGAAAATCGTGGAAATCCCACTCCACCGTTGCGCCGGTCTCCAGCCGGCCCTTCGCGCCGCCGGTCGTGAAATAGTGCGACAGCGTCGCGGGGTCGGCAACCGCCTCGAAAACCTCGTGTATCGGCTTCGCGATCCGCGCCGCGACTCGGAACTTCAGGTCCATCGACACTCTCCGCTTGATTTCTTCCCATTATGTTATAAATTTACAACATGTCAATCCACAAAGACTATGACAAGGTTTTCAAGGCTTTGTCCCATCATGTCCGGCGCCAGATCCTCGACGACCTGCGGGATCAGCCGCTCACAACGGGCACACTGTGCGGCAACTTCGCCAACATCGACCGCTGCACGGTCATGCAGCATCTGAAAGTTCTGGAAGAAGCAGGACTGATCATCGCCGAACGCCGCGGCCGCGAGCGGTGGAATCACCTCAACGCGATGCCGATCCACGACATCCACGACCGCTGGATCGGCCCCCACGCCGCCGCGGCCACCGCCCGGCTGGCGCGGTTCAAGCAGACGATGGAGGCGGGGTGACGCGGGGACTGAAAACGGCCACGGGCGGCGTTCTCAAATCTTCGTCATTCCCGCGAACCCGGGCACACCTTTATTATAACTCGGTCGGCGTCGGGTTGCGGGTTGTCGTTGACGAAGTCGAGAATACCCATGAGCGAGCCGTGCAGCGTGGCATGAACCTCGCCGCGCTTCTCACCAGAATGCAGCACGATCTTGCCGACGAGTGAGCGGATGTCGGCTGACGCATCAAGCCGCGTCTCCGGGTCTTTGAGCGTTTCCGTGAGCTGTGCGACCTTACGCTTGTAGATTTCGGCAATGCCGGGATGGATATCGGGAATACCGGCAGGTGCTTCGGCGAGCCGCGCCGTGATCTCCGCTTTCTCGCATTCGAGTTCAGCCATGCGCGCCTTCATGCTCGGCTGATACAGCCCGTCCTCGATCGCGGCCATGATACCTGCGACGGCCTTGTCGATCTTCGCCAGCGCACGGGTATCGGCATCGGCCTGAATGCGCCGCTCGCGGTTCTCGCGGTTGATATGCGCCGCATAAGCGGCAACGGCCGCGTCGATCTTGTCGGCCGACACCAGCCGCTCAGCGATACCGGCGAGCGCCCGGCGTTCGAGGTCATCACGCCGGATGGTCCGGCTGTTGGTGCAGTTGCGGCTACGGTGATGACCGATGCAGCCGTAGCGATCGGTCGTGACGATCGCAAAGTTGCCGCCGCATTCGCCGCATTCGAGCAGACCCGACAGAAGATAGGCCGCCCGCCGCAGCCCGTTGACGCTTCTCGCTTGAGCTGCTTCCTTGCGGCCCGTGTTGCGCGCGGCGAGCATGTTCTGCTGGCGCTTGGCTGCGTCCCATAGGTCGTCGCTGATAATCCGCAGGTCGGGCACGGCCTTGCGCACCCATTCGGATTCGGGGTTGAGCCGGGTGACATCCTTGCCGGTAGTCGGGTCCTTCACATAATGTTTGTGGTTCCAGACGCGGACCCCGACATAAAGCTCGTTGTTGAGGATGCCGAGGCCGCGGCGCGGCGTGCCCCGGATGCTCGTATCGCGCCAAGGCTTTCCAGACGGTCCCACTATGCCCTCTGCGTTGAGGTCGCGCGCGATGGCGATCGGACTTTTGCCAGCAGAAAACTCGCGGAAGATGCGTTCGACGATCAGCGCCTGCGCCGGATCGACTTCGCGCTCGCCGCGCACCAACTCGCCTTCGCTCGAAAGGCGCCGGACCATCCGATAGCCATAGCCGACAGCGCCCGCCGAATAGCCCTTCTCGACACGGCCGCGCAGGCCGCGATGCGTCTTCTTGGCAAGATCCTTGAGAAACAGCGCATTCATCGTGCCCTTGAGCCCGACATGCAGTTCGGAGATTTCACCTTCGGCGAGGGTGATGAGCGGCACCCGAGCGAACTGGAGGTGCTTGTAGAGCGTTGCGACATCGGCCTGATCGCGCGACACGCGGTCGAGGGCTTCGGCAAGCACGATATCGAATTTGCCCGCCTGTGCATCGGCAAGCAGCCTCTGGACGCCGGGACGCAGGATCATGCTCGATCCCGAGATGGCGGCGTCCTCATAGACGCCCTCGACCTGCCAGCCTTCGCGCACCGCGCGCTCGCGGCAGAGGCGCTGCTGGTCGGCGATCGACGCGGCATTCTGCTGGTCGGAGGAATAGCGGGCATAGAGCGCGGCGCGGATCATGACGTTTCCCCTTTCTGTCACGCGGCTTTGGTCAGCATGAAATCGACATGGACCGCATCATAGGGAAAGACGATGCCGCGCCCCGAACGATCGATCACCCCGGCAGCGAGTAGCGCCTGGACATCGCCATGCACCGCCTTGACGTCGCGCCCGACGCGCCGCGCGGCTTCGCGGATCGACATCGCACCTTGCCCGGTCATGGCCTGGAGCAGTTCCCAGCGCTTGCGGGTCAGCGTCTGCCAAAGCAGGTCGGGCGACCCGAAGGAGTAATGCGCGCCCTGCGCCTTTCCCTCGAACGCCGCCAGCGCACGGGCATCGACCGCTTCGCGCGAAGCGACGGAGAGGGTCACGATGTTCATTCGGGTTTCCATTGATCGACATCCTTCCAGAAGTCCGCCAGCAGAGCCGCCGGAGTGGTGAAGGTATAGGCCATTTCGCTCTTGCCGACGTGGCGATGGTCGCCTTTGCCGGCCTCGTTGTCATAACGCAGCACACAGATGCCGCCGACGACATAAGCGAGGGCATATTTGAGATCATGGTTTGACCCCGGCACCCGCCGGGGCACGCGCCATATCCGCAATTCCACGAACGCCTCGGCGCCGAGCTGATGGCGTTCGTGAAGAAGCGGCTCCGCCTTCATGTTGGATTTTCTACCAACGACTAGCCTTGTTGTCAATGACTCCATCAATCCTCGTCGACGGGATCATTGTCGTTCGCGGCCCGCAGCGCACGAATATGCGCGCGTGCGATATGGCGTCCGATCGCCTCGGCGATCCGCGTCAACGCGGCATCGACCTCCGCCGCGCGCAGCACGGGTGCATTGTCGTTGGCGGCGGCAACCGGCTGGTCCGATCGCGCATCATCCTTTGGCATGATCAGCTCCGGCACGCGCTTCGTCATCATTGTCCGCGCGATAGCGAGCAGGATCGGCGATCCAGCGATCGATAGCGGACTCATGCCAACCAGCGCCGTGAATGCTGATCTTCAATTGCGCAGGAAAAGTGCCTTCAGCAATCTTGCGGTAGAGGGTCGAACGGGACAATCCGGTGCGGGTGAGGACGGTGTTGAGGCGGATGATCTTCTCGGGGGCAGGCATGGGATATACTCCATCGGCTGACGGCGATTGGGCTCCCCTGGATACAGGATTTTCGATTCGGCCATGTTTTGCAAGGGCATGGGCACGGCCGTGCCGCCCACGCTCGCTAGTGCTGGCGTCCGCCTGCGTCCCGTTGCGTCGAGCAGCGTTCGATTGCGTCGGATAAAATTTTTCCCATGCCGTCCCAATGAATGCAGTCGACCGCCGACTTTCAGCCGGTGGTACGCCCGCTAAGTTAGTCGTTTTCATTCCCATTTAAGGGAGCGTGTCGGCTTGGCGCCCGATCCAAGCCGTTCAACTCTAGCTCGGCTGGCCATAAAAGCAGTCGTTAGTCGTTCGGACGGATGAGCGTGCGATAAGCGCGGGGCTGCATTCGCTATTGGGGCATTGATCGGCCCACTCGCTGGCAGCGCGGGGGATCAATATCGAGCGAATCGGTCCGATGACCCATATGATGACGAAGGGGCTCGCGACGGCGCAAGCCCCGGGGCACCTGCATCCCTGGGTCACCGTGTCGATCCGCGCGACCTACGCCCTCGCTTTCCGAGCATTGTGCAGATGATCTGGCAACGCTAGAGGCGGCCCCAGATAAAGGGAGACGTTGATGTTTCATATAGGTGCCAGTGCTGGCAAGCCGCCGCTTTCGGTGAAAATCCTGTACGGTAGCGGGCAGGGAGTCGATGCGGCGACCCAGGTCGGATTGAACACCTTCCTTCTCTATTATCTAACGGCGGTTTGCGGTTTCTCGGGTTCTGCGGCCGGGCTCGTTTTCTTTCTGTCGCTGACGCTCGACGCCTTGCTGGATCCGCTGATCGGCCGCACATCGGACCGGTACCGGTCGCGCTGGGGACGCAGGCTCCCTTTCATGGCCGCAGCTCTGGTGCCGATGGCGGGGTCGGCCTTTGCGATCTTCTCGATCCCCGAGGGGCTCGGCGAGGCCGGTCTGTTCCTTTATGTGCTGCTGTTCAACGTCGCGCTACGCCTCGCGCTCTCGATATTCGCGCTGCCTTATGCCGCGCTGACGGCGGAACTCAGCGACGATTACGGCGAGCGATCGGCGATTTCGGGGTTTCGCGCCCTGTTCATCTTCCTCGGCACGCTCGCGTGCCTGATACCCGGCTCGGCGGTCATCCTGTCGGGCGACAAGCTCCAATCCCCCGATGCTTACCGTCTTTTCGGCGCCTGGCTTGCCTTGCTGATCCTGCTCTTCGGCACGGCCTGCCTGGCAGGAATCCGCAGGACCGTTCTGGCGCTCCCGACCCCGCCGGTTGAGGAGACGTCGCCGCGCTTCGTTACCGAGCTTGCGAATCTGGTCCGCAATGCCGCTTTCGTGCGTCTGTTCGCTGCCGCTGTTCTGGTTCTGGTCGGACAGGGCATCACGCTAGCTCTCAATATCCATGCCTTCCGTTACTTTTGGCATGTGTCTGCGGACCAACTCCAATTACCGTTGATGGTGCTTGTGGTGGGGCAGGCGCTGGGGTTGCCGGTGGCCGGACTGCTGCTGCGCGTCGTGGAAAAACGCAGCGGTATCGTCTGCGCGGTGATCGGCACTGCGGGCTATACGGTCGCGATCACGCTGCTGGCGCTGGCCGGCGCGTTGCCCATCGGCACAAATCTCAGCCTGGCGCTGCTCGTGGCGAATGCGATCATACTCGGCGCGGCCTCCACCCTCTTCGTCATTTGCCTGTTTTCGATGATGGCGGACGCGGTCGATGAACACGACTATCTGTTCGGCGTCCGGCGGGAGGCGCTTTACGCTGCCGCGCTGATGCTGGGGATCAAGGCGGCGACGGGGATCGGCGGTTTCGTGGCGGGTGTCGGGCTCCAGTTCATCGGCTTTTCGGCCCAAGGGCCAGCGAACGCGGCGGGCCAGCCGCCGTTTCCTGGGGTGGAAGCGATCAACCACCTCGGTCTGCTGTGGGGCGCACTGCCATCGCTGCTGCTGTTCTCGTCGCTGCCTCTGCTCCTCCGCTATCCCGTCACTCGGACACGTCACGCCTTCGTGATCGAAGAGCTCGACAAGCGAGCGTCCGGCGCGGCCGCTCAGGGCCAGTGATAGAAGCCTTCCCTGGCGTCCGCGATTTCTTCTCGTTTCGAAACTCGCTCGCGCCTCAGCCGCGGGGGTGATGGATAATCGGCGTTGCACATTAAACGAAACATATTCATATCGAATAAAGATCGAGTCGCGATCAGGATATGCTCGGGAGGGAATTATGGCGTCGGTCCATGCGTTGGCAGTAGCTGGTCAGGACGAAGCCTTCATTCGCCGGATGCTGAAGCAGGCGAATATGAACGTGCTGCGGCTTGCGCTGTACCAGCAGACGCGAGACCCCGAACTTGCCGCGATGGAGGTCGTGACCGAAGGCCGCGATGGCAGCCCCTTTCTCTTCACCAGGGTCCGGCGCGAGCATTATGATCGGATTCAGGAGAAGGCACTGGCCTATTTGCTCAATGCTCCGCGCGCTGCGCCGCCACCGACGCGAGCCGAGGCGGCGGTGATGATGGAGATGTTCCTTGGTAAGACGCTGTCGGTCGAACATCTGGAATTCGGCTGGGAGGATCTGAGCTTCGAGGGTTTCGCGCGTCGTGCGTGCTGGGAGAAGAAGCCGGCCGCCGAAATCCTTGGCCAATATCACGTCACCATCGTCGGGGCGGGGTTCAGCGGATTGCTCGCGGGCATTCAGCTCGATCTTCTGGGTATTCCGTACCGGATCATCGAGCGCCAGGCAGGCATAGGCGGCACATGGTATCTCAACGACTATCCCGAGGCACGGGTCGATATCACCTCCTTCATCTACCAATTCAAGTTCGAGAAGGACTATCCTTGGAAGAGCCATTATGCGACCCAGGCCGAGCTACAGGATTATCTCGCGCATATCGTCGACAAATATCGACTGCGCGACCGGATCCATCTGAGCACCGCGTTGCAGGATGCGCGCTGGGACGCGGAAAAGGCGAAATGGACCTTGCGGGTCCGCCATCCCGACGGCCGCGTCGAAACGACCGACAGCGATTTTGTCATCAGTGCGAGCGGGCTGTTCAGCACGCCCAGACTCCCCGACATTCCGGGGATTGAGACCTTCGGCGGCAAGATGTTCCACACGACCGCATGGGACCATGGCTATGATTATGCGGGCAAGCGCGTCGCGGTCATTGGCACAGGTTCGACGGGTGCGCAGCTCGTCCGCGGAGTGGCCGAAACCGCGGGGTCGCTGACCATCTATCAGCGCACCCCGAACTGGGTGAATCCTACCCCCGGCTATCGCAATCCCGTATCGACCGAATTGCGCTGGCTCCTCGACAATATGCCTGGCTATGCAGCCTGGTATTCCTACCATCATTTCACTTCGCAACTACAGGTCGAGGATCTTCAGATGCTCGACCCCGAATGGCGCGCGAGCGGCGGCCTTATCAATGAGAAGAACGACCGGCTGCGCGAGGACCTGCAAGCCTATGTTCGCAGCAAGGTCGGCGACGACGACGAACTCTACGCCAAGCTGATCCCTGATTATGCACCGCTATCGCGCCGATTGGTCGTCGACAATGACTGGTACGACACGCTGTTGCGCGACAATGTGACATTGCAGACGAACGGCATCGCCCGCTTCACCGAAACAGGGATTATCGCCAACGACGGCACGCTGGAGGATTATGATCTCGTCGTCCTGTCGGCCGGCTTCGACGTCGAGCGCTATTTGTGGCCGGTCGAATATATTGGCCGCGAGGGTGTGACGCTCAAGGATTTGTGGGAAAAGGACGGTGCGCGCGCGCACCTGACGATGACGTTGCCGGGATTCCCGAATTTCGCGATCATGTACGGCCCCAACGCGGGCATCGTCACCGGCAGCTTTCATTCGTGGATAGAGGTGCTTTCACGCTATATCTGCGGCCTCATCACCCATACGATCGAAGGCGATGCCAGGAGTTTCGAGGTCCGGCACGAGGCGTATCAATCCTACAACGACCGGATGGACGTCGCACTGAAGGCGATGCTGCTGGAGGAAGAGGGAGGCGGGGGCGGATATTATATTAACAGCTTCGGCCGTCCAGGCGTCAGCCTGCCGTGGACGCTTGAACAATGGTATGCGCTGATCAGGACGCCCGATTTCGACGAGTTCCGGTTCGAATGATCCGCCATCAGGATTCGGGTGGCACGCGCATCCGGGTCAGGATGCTATCGACCAGCCATTCGGTCATTCCTTCTTCGCCAAGGTCCGCGCCTGTCATCAGCAAACGATGGTAATAGGCGCCAGTCATCGCGTCGAGCGCCCATTCGACTGGCGCATCGGCGCGTATCTCGCCGCGTTCGATTGCGCGCCGGAAAATGCTGCGCTCGCTTTCCCGGCGCGCGCCCACCAAGGCGCTCAGCAGCCCGTCGAAGCGGCTGTCGGTCTGCGACGCTTCGATGATCGAGGGGAAGACCGAGCGCCAGATCGGACGTTCGAGAATCCGCGTGAAGCGCTTGTAAAGCAGGACCAGATCCGACCGGATATCGCCTTCGTCGGGGATGGGCGGATTGGGTCCCAGCGCGGTGTCGAAGGCATCGATGGCGAGCTCCGCCGTGTTGCGCCAGCGGCGATAGATGCTCGATCTTGCAACGCCGCTGCGTTGAGAAATCTGTTCGATTGTCAGGGCGCGATAACCCGATTCGGCCAGCAAGGCCGCCGCTGCGTCGAGGATCGCCCGCGTCGTGCGCCCAAGCTGCGCCTGCTTGGGTGCGCGCTTGGAGCGGGTGGCGGTGGAAAGCGATGATTCTGATTGCATGGGTGTCCGTCCGGCGCGGCTCGTTTCTGTCTGCGTACCACGACGACATCTAGAGCCTATTGCATCAGCCGTCGACAGCGCGCGAGATTTTAAATAAAATTATAATGTATCGAATAGTTGACAAACTGATGGGAGCGGGGGCACCTGAGAACAGGGCATTGGGATGAGGTGGAGAGGACGCATGTCGGAAACGATGCTGATCACGGGATGCTCGACGGGATTGGGGCAAGCGCTCGCCGTGGCTGCGGCGCGCGAAGGGTACAAGGTCTATGCCACGATGCGTGGCCTTGCGAAACGGGACGGCCTCGCGACCCGCGCTGCCGAGGCGGGGGTCGCGATCGAGATTCGCCGGCTTGACGTTCGCGACAGCGCAAGCATCGCGGCGGTTGGGGAGGAGATCATCGCGATCGACGGCCGGATCGATGTGCTTGTCAATAACGCTGGCGTCGGCTTCGTCCGATCGACCGAACAGGCGTCCGAGGCCGAGATCGCCGCCGTTATCGACGTCAATCAGATGGGAGTCATTCGCTGCACCAAGGCGGTACTCCCTCATATGCGGCGTCAGCGATCGGGGCGCGTGCTGACGATATCGTCGGTGGGCGGGCTGGTCGGCCAGCCCTTCAACGAGATTTATTGCGCGACCAAATTTGCGCTCGAAGGTTATATGGAAGCCCTCGCTTGCTATGTCGGGCCGGTGTTCAACATCCATTTCACGATTCTTGAGCCGGGCGGCATCCAGTCGGAATTCGCGAACAGCACGCTGGCCCAGCTTGCGGCGACCGGCGGCATCCTCGACGACGAATATCGTCCCGTCCTCGAGCAATATATGGGAACGGTCCAGGGCCGCGAGTGGGCGAACAGCCCCTATCAGAGCGCCGAGGATGTGGCGGCGGTCGTTCTGTCATGCGCCCGATCCGAGACGCCGCCGGTCCGTATGCGCACATCACCCTGGGGCGAGGAGCTTTGCCGCCTTAAGACCGATGTCGATCCAGATGGCCGGAAGATGCAGGCGATGGTCGGCGAGATGTTCCTCGGACAGGGGTGAACGGCCGGTCAGAGCGACCGGCCGATCACTTCCTTCATGATTTCCGACGTGCCGCCATAGATGCGCTGCACGCGCGCGTCGCGCCACAGGCGTGCAATCGGGTATTCGTTCATATAGCCCGCTCCGCCGTGGAGTTGCAGCGCGGCATCGCAGCATTTCCATTGCAGCTCGCTGTGCCAGAGCTTCGCCGCCGACCCCTCTACGGCGGTAAGGTCGCCGGCGATATGGCGTGCGATGCACCAGTCGAGATGCGCCCAGCCGACCTGCAGTTCGGCGGCCAGATCCGCGAGCGTGAAGCGCGTATTCTGAAAATCGAAGACCGGCTGACCGAAGGCTCGGCGTTCCTTGGTGAACCGCACAGCCTCGTCGAAGGCCCGCTGCGCCCCGGCTTGCGCAGCAGCGGCGATGCTGAGCCGCTCCTGCGGCAGTTGCGACATCAGATAACCGAAGCCCGCCCCCTCGGCACCCATCCGGTTGGCAACGGGAACGCGCACGTCGGTGAAGAAGAGTTCGGACGTGTCTGCGCAATGCTGGCCGATCTTGTCCAGGTTGCGCCCGCGCGTAAAGCCGGAGCGCTCCGCTTCGACGAGGATCAACGATATGCCTTTGGCGCCCTGTGCCGGATCGGTCTTGGCTACGGTGATCACGATATCGGCGTTCTGGCCGTTGGTGATATAGGTCTTTGACCCGTTGATCACATAATCGTCCCCGTCGCGGATCGCGGTCGTGCGGACTCCCTGCAGGTCCGACCCGGTCGACGGTTCGGTCATCGCGATCGCCGCGATCGCCTCGCCCGAAATCATCCGCGGCAGCCATGTCCGCTTCTGATCTTCGGAGCCGTAGGAAAGGATATAATCGCCGGCGATGTCCGACTGCAGGCCGAGGCCCGCCGAGCACCCGGCGTATGTCATCTCCTCATCGATGATGATGTTGTAGCCGAAATCGGCGCCCAGTCCGCCATATTCGGAGGGCATGGTGGGGCAGAGCAACCCCGCGGCACCACAGGCGCGCCAGAAATCCCGATCGACGATGCCGTCGCGCTCCCAGCGGTCGAGATTGGGATGAAGGTGCTTTGCGAAGAATTTGCGTACCTCGTCCCGAAACAGCGCGTGGCTTTCGGTGAAGGCGGTGCGGTTGTGGGTTTGCAGCATGGTCGTCTTCTCCCTTCGATCGGCCGGCGCCGTCCGGGCTAAGCGATAGCCTATTTATTAATACAATAAAGTATGGATAATATCATTATCGTCAGATATATAAATTTGCGAAGGAACCGCCAGAAGGTCGGTCCGGTCGGGAGAAGTGCGTGACCAAGGATTTCGAAACCCTGCTGTTCGCGGTCGAGGATGGCGTTGCGACGATCACGCTGAATCGGCCTGATCGGATGAATGCGTTCACGCCGCAGATGGCGACCGACCTGATCGCCGCCTTCGACATCACCGACGCCGAAGACGCCGTGAAGGCAGTGATCGTCACCGGCGCTGGCGAGCGTGCCTTTTGCGCCGGGGCCGATCTGGGGGCGGGCGGCAACACCTTCGATTATAACAGCTATGACGGCGCCGAGGCGTTGCCGCAGGCGAACGGCGTCTACCGCGACATCGGTGGGCTCGTCACGCTGCGGATATTCGACAGCCTCAAGCCGGTGATCGCCGCGGTCAACGGTGCATCGGCGGGGGTCGGGGCGTCGATGCAACTGGCGATGGATATCCGGATCGCATCGACCAGCGCGCGGTTCGGCTTCGTCTTCGCGCGCCGGGGAATCGCGCCCGACGCCGCCGCATCGTGGTTCCTGCCGCGTATCGTCGGCATTGGCACCGCGCTCGCCTGGACCTGCAGTGGGCGGGTGCTGCCCGCGGAGGAAGCACTGGCGCGCGGGCTGGTGCAATCGCTGCACGCGCCGGACGAACTGATGGCGGCGGCGCAGGCGATCGCGCGCGAGATCGTGGACAATTGCGCGCCGGTTTCGGTCGCCGTCACGCGGCGGCTGATGTGGGACATGCTGGGCGCGGCGCACCCGATGGACGCGCACCGCGCCGACAGCCGGGCGATCCAGGCGCGCGGGCTCTCCGCCGATGTCAAGGAAGGCGTGACCGCGTTCCTCGAGAAACGCGCGCCGACCTATCCCGATCGCGTTTCGGACGGACTGCCTGACATGTATCCGGGCCGCAGTGTCCCGTCGTTTTACTGATCAACGTAGGAGAGACTGATATGCGCCTTCGGACTCCGCGGATTCCACCGCTACCCGACACCGAACTGAACGCCGAGCAGCGAGACATTCTCGATTCGGTCCACCCGCTGGCCCGGAATGCGAATCTGTTTCGCACGATGCTGCGCTTTCCGGAGGCGATGAAGGGGCTGACCGCCTGGGGACGTTATATCCAGGGCCGGAAGAACGACCTTCAGGGGCGCTTCAAGGAAATCGTCATCCTGCGCACCGCCTATCGTGGCAAGGCCGCCTATGAATGGTCACATCACCATCGCATCGGCCGCGAAACCGGGCTGACAGACGGCGAACTCCTGGCGCTCAAGGACCGGCGGCCCGATCATTGCTGGAACCGGGCCGATGCGGTGCTGATCGCCGCGTGCGACGAACTGATGGCGGATGATTTCATCAGCGACGCGACCTGGGAGGAGATGGCGCGGCATTTTTCCCCCAAGGAGATGGTCGATATCGTGCTGACGTCGGGACATTATGCGCAGGTCGGGCGAATAGTGAACGCGCTCGGCATCCAGATCGACGAGGGCGCTCACTTCGATCCCGATCTTGTAGACCCGATCTAATCGGCGGGTTCGGGCGTCAGTCCGCGCAACAGCAGATCGCAAATCGCGTCAGCGATATCGAAGGGGTCGGGACCGCCGACCACCGGCAGCCATTTAGGCAGCCAGCCGAAGGCGCCGGCGCACATGTGGGTGACGAGTGGCGCATCGCATTCGCGCGCCACCCCTTCCGCCGCACCCATCGCCAGCGCACGCGCGACGGCGCTGTTCTGGCTGCTCGCGCGTCGATGCAGCCGGTCGCGAATGGTCTTGGGCATTCCCTCGAACCCCGGTTGTGGCATGAGTGGCGACAGCGTTCCCGCCTGCGCCTGGATGTTGAGATGCGCGTTGATCATTGCGGCTTCGAGGCCGTTGCCGCCATGCGCGTGCGCCGCATCGACGAACCGGTCATACAGCTCGAATGAACGCTCGTAACAATGTTCGACCAGATCCGCCTTGTCGTCGAGATAATGATAGACCGCGCCCTTGGTCAGACCCATCGCCGCGGCAATCTCGTCGAGCGAGGTCGCTTCGATCCCGTTGCGGTTGAACAGCGCAGATGCGGTCGCGAGCAACTGCGCGACCTTGAAGTTCGCCGATTCCTTTCGATCGAAGATATTCTCGATCTTCGGCTGGAATTGCTCCGCCGACACGGGGCATTCGAACTGCATCGCCCGATCGGCCGCGAGGCCCGAAGTCAGCAGGTCGATCATGCTCTCCATCGCGCGGTGCCGCAACTTCGGCCCGCTTCCCTGATCGGACCATTGCGGCAGCAATTGCGACCAGGCGAGCATTCCGATGATCGCCTGTGCGACCACGATCGGATCGCAGCGGCGAATGCTGCCGTCGTCGATCCCTTGCGCGATGAAACCTACAAGAGCCGTGACGTTGCGGTCGTTGGCCTTGCGGATCAGGCTTGCGATGTCGGGGGTGAGCGAATTGATTTCAGTCATCACGGCGACGGGGGGCCGGTCGGGAGTGAGCGCGCGCCGTATATAGGTCGCTACCCGGGCGAAGCCGTTGGCGGCGAGGCTCGCTTGCGCCAGATCCTCGGCTGCCAGCTCGCATGCGCGCATATAGCATTGGAACACCAGTTCGGTGCGGTCGCTGACATAATAGTAGACCGTGGCGCGCGAGAGATCGAGCACGTCGGCGACGTCAGTCAGGCTCGTCGCCGAAATTCCCCGCGCGTTGAACAGCGCGGTGGCTCCGTCGATCAGTTCCTCGCGCTTGCGTGCTTTGGTCGATGGGCGCCCGCGCGGCTTTCTGGGCGCGCCGCGCCCATCCGCCGGTGACGTGGAATTCGGCGCGGCGGTTTTCGTCGGTTTCGGTCGAGAGACGCCCGTGATATTCACTATAAACCGTTACTCCCCGGCGGCGATCCGTTCGCTCCGCAACCGCGACCGGCGTACCTTTCCGGCGGCATCGCGTAAAGGGGCGTCAGTAAACTCATAGCTGCGCGGCTGCTTGTAGCGGACCAACCTTTCGGCGACGAACTCCTGCAGTGCGAGACTGGGCAGCCCGGGACGCGGCTGAACGATCGCGTGGACGCGTGCGCCCAGATCGTCGTCGGGCAGTCCGATGACCGCGCATGACTGGACGTCGGGATGTTCCTCTATCGCGGCCTCGACTTCGGCGGGATAGACGTTCGAACCGCCGACAAGAATCATGTCGCCGCGGCGATCGCCGAGGTAGAGATAACCCTCGGCGTCGAAATAGCCCATGTCGCCCAGCGAATGCCATTCGCCGCGCGTGTTGGCTTCGGCGCCGACGTAGCGATAGGTCACCTGTCCCTCCTCGGCCGCGCGCATGAAGACTTCGCCGGTTTCGCCGGGCGGCAGTTCCCGACCGTCGTCGCCGAATATCTTGATCTGGCCCGAGAAAACCCGGCCAACCGATCCGCGATGCGCGAGCCATTCGGTGCCGTCGATGACAGTGCCGGCGATGCTTTCGGTCGCGCCATAAAGCTCCCAGACCGCGCCGGCGCCGATCCAGTCGATCCAGACCTGTTTCAGCCACGCCGGACAGGGGGCGGCGATATGCCACATCGTCTTCAGCGACGTGATGTCGTACTTCGCCTTCACCGCATCGTCCAGTTTCCAGATGCGGTTCATCATCGTCGGTACCAGGCAAAGCCAGCTTGCCTTGTGCCGGTCGATCGCTTCCAGAACGGCTTCGGCATCGAAGCGCGGCTGGACGACAAGCTTGGTGCCCGCCGCCATAGCGTTGATCGCCGTTGTGAAAGGGCCGGTGTGATAGAGCGGCCCCGGGATCAGCGCGACATCCTCGCTGCCGAGGCGCCACGCCGAGGCGATCGACACGTCGATCGTCGCGGGCTCGCCCGACAGGATCAGCTTTGGCCGCCCCGACGAGCCGCCCGAGGTCGGCGCCTTGAAGCAGCTGGCGATTACGAGCGGCAATGGAGTATCGTCGCTTTCTGCCGCAAGCAAATCGGAGTAAGTGATAGTGGGATGGCCGATTTCGAGGTCGGGCCGTGCGATGATGATCGAGGGCTTCGCGAGCGCAATGATAGCCTCCATCTCGGCCCGCGGCAGGCGCGAGGACAAGGGTTGCGGCGTCGCGCCCGCTTTCCAGCAGGCGAAGCAGGCCTCGAGGAACGCATTTTCATTAGGCAATGCGATCGAGATCAGGTCATCGGTCTGGACGCCATGCGCAAGGAGCGCGCGCGCGACCCGATTGGTACGGCTTTCCAGTTCCGCCCAAGTAAGCTCGGTGCTTTCGTCGGAAAGCGCCACCGTCGACGGCTTGAGTGCCGCATGATGGGCAAGCAGCGAAGCAAGCGGTAGCGTGTCCATCAACGCAGACATTCGAATATCTCCCCGCAAAGCAGCGTGCAGCGTGGATCGCCGACGGTCTTGTCGCCCATCTGATTGAGCACATAGCCGATGCCGACCTGATGGACGGGGTCGAAGCAACCGAACGATCCGCCCCAGCCAGAATGCCCGATCGTTGTGTCGGCGTGGGGCCCGTACATGCGGTCGATGTTCCCCGCGAGACCCTGGCGCCAGTAAGCGGGATGTCCGAGGAGGATGTCGACGCGGTCGGTCTGCAATTCGCCGAGCTTCGCTATCGTCTCTGGATGCATCATCCGGATGCCATCTAGCGTGCCTCCGTTGGCGAGCGCGCCATAGACCCGCGCGAGGCCGCGCGCGGTCGCATGGCCGTTGCCTGCGGGAATTTCAGCCGCCCGCCAGGCCCGCTCGTTCGGGTGAGTTGCCACCATCAGGGGGTTGGTCACTGCCATGACTGCCGCGCGCGGCACGCCGGTCAGGGTGAATTCGCGCTGGAGCGGCGAAGGGACGAGCGGCGCCACGCGAGGCTCCTCGCTTTCGGGCAGGCCGATGAACACGTCCGCCGCCAGCGGCGCTGCGATGCGCTCGGCCAGGAAACGGCCCGGGGTGAGCCCCGACGCGCGGCGGACCAGTTCGCCCGCCAGAAAGCCGTAGGTCATCGCATGATAGGAATTCTGCGTGCCGGGTTCCCACAACGGGGCCTGGCGAGCGAGGCGATCGGCCACGACGTCCCAGTCGTAGAAATCCTCCAGCGAGGTTGGCTCTTCTAGTCCCGGAAGGCCCGCCTGATGCGACATGATATGCCCCACGGTGGTCGCCCCTTTGCCGTTGGCGCCATATTCGGGCCAATAATCGGTGACCGGCGCCGCATAATCGAGCTTTCCGGCCTCGACGAGCATTGCAACCTCGATTGCGGTCAGGCCCTTCGTGGCCGACCAGATGTTGACAAGTGTGTCGGGGGTCCAGCGCGTCGTACGCTCCGCGTCGCGCCATCCGCCGTGAAGGTCGACGACCAACTCGCCCTTCACATAGACGGCCAGCGACGCCCCGAGTTCGCGATAGGCGTCTTCGCGTGCGAAATTGGCTGCAAATGCGTCGCGCACGGCGGCGAATTGCGGCGCGACATATCCTTCGATTGGCTGTTCCAAGCGCCTTCTCCCATGACGGCGTGATGCCTCCGTCCGAACGGCGGGGCCCGAAGAGCGGTTTATCGCGGGTCGTTAATTAAATCAACGTAGAAATATATATACATACGTTAGTGTTGAAAAAAGATTGACAAGCAGAAGTCGGCATGTATGAAGGGCAACATCCGCGGATGTAGGAAAAATGCGGGGAAAGGCGATCGCGTGCCGGGGCTTCGGGAGAGTCGAGATGAACGATCATTCTATATCATTGACAGCAGGGTGCCGTCCGATTGCGCTCGGCGCCTGCGCGCTTGCCATCACCTGGGCCCTGGCCGCTGGCGGCGCGGCCGCGGCCCAGGAGGCCGCGCCGTCCGACGACGCCGACCGCACGATCGTCGTGACCGCGCAGAAGCGCGAACAGGCGCTGAACGATGTTCCGCTGTCGGTGACGGCCTTTGGGGCGGAACAACTCGCCAGCCGCGGAATAGACAGCACCGTCGATCTTGCGAACAGCGTCCCGGGCTTCACCTATACCGAATCGCGCATCGGAACGCCGATCTACACATTGCGCGGGGTCGGCTTCAACGACATCGCGCTCGGCGGACGGCCGACGGTCAGCGTCTATCAGGACGAGGCGCCGATCCCATTCACGGTCGAGACGCGCGGCGGCTTCCTTGATCTCGAGCGCGTCGAGGTTCTGGCAGGGCCGCAGGGGACGCTGTTCGGCCAGAATGCGACCGGCGGTGCGATCAACCTGATCGCGGCCAAGCCCACTGACGTTTTCAAGGGATCGCTGACCGCCGGATATGGCCGATTCAACGAAGTGACGCTCGGCGGCTTCGTCAGCGGCCCGATCTCGGACACGCTGAAATTCCGCCTGGCGGTGAAATCGGAACAGGCCGACGGTTGGCAGTACAGCACCACGACCGGCGACACCAACGGCAAGAAGAATCTGATCAGCGGGCGCTTCCTGCTCGAATGGACGCCCGCCGAAGCGCTGAGGGTCAATCTCAACCTCAATGGTTTTCTGGACCGGTCGGATAACCAGTCGCCGCAATATCTTCTTGCCCGGCCGAGCGATCCGACGGCGGCGGCCAATATCCCCGGCCTTGCGACGCTCGTGGTGCCGCCGCGAAACAATCGCGCGACCGATTTCAATCCCGGCGATTATGCGCGCGACAATGATTTCCTTCAGGCGAATCTGCGGATCGACTACGATCTCAACGACCAGCTGACACTGACGTCGCTGTCGTCCTACAGCAAATATAACCAGAACCAGCTTCAGGACCTCGATGGAACGCCGCTGATCGGGCTCACCCAGCGCACGATGGGGGACATCGAATCCTTTGCGCAGGAATTGCGGATCGCCGGCGATCTGACCGACCAGCTCTATGTCGTTATCGGCGCCAACTATGCCGACGACAAGACGCGCGAGCGCGTGAGCGGTGATCTCAGCGAAAGCACCCAGGCCTACGCCTTCGTCGGCCTTGGCCTGCCGCCCTTCTACTCGTTCGGGCTCCGCCACGATCAGGACATCACGACCTATGCGCTTTTCGGTAATGCGGAATTCAAGCTCACCGACGCGCTGACCCTGCAGGCGGGGGTACGCTACACCAATTCGAACAACCGCTTCGTCGGCTGCACGCGCGACATCGACGGCGTCACGAGCCAGGTCTTCTCGGGCTTCCATGATTTCGTCCGCACTGTCGTTCTCGGCCTGCCCGCGCTGGCACCGATTCCGGCGGGCGGCTGTATCACCGCGGATGCGTTGCAGGTTCCGCAACTCGTCACGAGCCGGCTGAAGGAAGACAATGTGTCGTGGCGTTTCGGCGCCGATTACGAAATCGCCGACGACGTCAAAGTCTATGCCAACGTCAGCCGTGGCTACAAGGCGGGGGGGTATCCGTCGCTCGCCGCGACCTCGACCGCGCAATATGATCCGACGCTGCAGGAATCGCTGACCGCCTATGAAGCCGGGCTGAAAGCGGCCTTCTCGCGGGATTTCCAGCTCAACGCGGCGATCTATCATTATGATTATCGCGACAAGCAGCTGCTGGGCATCGTGGCCGACCCCTCCTTCGGGCGTCTGCTGCGGCTGCTTAATGTGCCCAAGTCGCGGATCAACGGTGCCGAACTGCAACTCGCCTGGTCGCCGGTCCGCGGGCTCGATATCACGGGCAACGCATCCTATGTCGACTCGAAGATCACGGCGCCATTCGTCGCCGAAGACCCCAACGGCGTCACAGCCGACTTCAACGGCCAGGCCTTTCCCAATTCGCCGAAATGGCAGCTTTCGGGGGATGTGAATTACGAGGTGCCTGTTTCAGACAGGCTGAACGCGATCTTCGGTGCGAGCGCCAGCTATCGTTCTACCACCAATTCGGAGCTCGGCCGGCTGCCCGAGTTGGTCGTCGAGGATTATGCGCTGGTCAATCTGCGCGTGGGCCTTGCCGATAGCGACAAGAAATGGCGCCTGATGGCGTGGATGAACAATGTCGGGGACAAATATTACTACACCTCGGCGACGCGCAGCATCGACGTGTTCAACCGCATGACGGGGGCGCCACGGACCTTTGGTCTGACCTTCACCTATAATTTCCAGCCCTGACTCTCCTCTCGGCGGCACCGGTTCCTTGCTGCCGGCGCCGCTTCCTCCTCAGGATATTTTCTTTGACTGCTTCCGCTCCTGAATTTTCATTCGACCTCTCCGGACAGACGGCCTTGGTGACCGGAGCGTCGTCTGGCCTCGGCTGGCGTTTCGCCAGGATATTGGCCGCATGCGGCGCCAAGGTGGCGATTGCGGCGCGGCGCGCCCAGCGGCTCGACCAGTTGACTGCCGAAATCCGCGCGGAGGGGGGTGTCGCCGAACCGTTCGCGCTCGATGTCGCGGCGGTCGGCGGCATCGCCGCGGTGGTCGACGAGATCGAGCGGCGGCTTGGTCCGGTTTCGATCCTCGTCAACAATGCGGGTGTTCCCGACGCCCAGCACGCGACCGCGCTGACGCTTGAAAAGATCGATCAGGTGATCGACACCAACATGCGCGGCGCCTTCATTCTGTCAACCGAGGTCGCTCGGCGACTGATCGCGGCGAAGACTCCGGGCCGGATCGTCAACATCGCGTCGATGGCCGCATTCGAATATTCGGGCGGCGCCGCAGCGCTCTATTCGGTGACGAAAAGTGCGCTCGTTCGCATGACCGAGACGCTTGCAGTCGAGTGGGCGAAATTCGGCATCAACGTGAACGGCATCGCGCCCGGTGTTTTCGCTTCCGAAATGACCGACGGAATGTTCGCGCGGATGAGCGACCAGATGGTGTCGGCCTTTCCGCGCAAACGTATCGGGCGCCCCGAACAGCTTGATGGCGCGCTGATGTTTCTCGTTTCCCCGTCCTCCGACTTCGTCACCGGCACGATCATCAAGGTCGACGACGGGCAGGGCTCGCGCTGAGGAGATTATCGTTGACCGACCAGATCATCCGGACCGACGCTGCGGGATGCGCCATGCTGACGCTCAACCGGCCCGAAAAGCTCAACGCGCTGACCGTCGCGATGTTCAAGGAACTGCGGCGACACATCGATGATATCGCGGGCGACACCAGCATCGGGGTCGTCGTGCTGCGCGGTGCCGGCCGTTGCTTTTCGGCCGGCCACGACCTCGCCGATATCGAGCAGGGAGAGGAGCCGCCGACACCCAACTTCCAGTCGGAGACGATCGAGCGTCTCGCCAACCTGCCGCAACCAGTGATCACGGCTGTTCACGGCTATTGTTATACCGGCGGTCTTGAACTTGCGCTGGCAGGCGACCTGATCGTCGCGTCGGCCAACGCTCGCTTCGCCGATACCCATGCTAAATGGGCGCTGACCCCTGTGTGGGGTCTGACGCAGCGACTGCCGCGCCGGGTCGGCCTGACCAAGGCAAAGGAAATGATGTTCACCTGCCGCACCTATTCGGGCGAAGAGGCGGCCGCGATCGGCCTCGCCAACGAGCATGTCGCCGACGACTGCTTTGACGATCGGCTGGGAGAAATCGTCGCCGAAATTCTCGACCACTCGTGGTTCAGCCATCGTGCGAACAAGCGGTTGCTGCTCGAAACCGACGGCCTGCCGATCGGAGCCGGAATCGCGCACGAGAGTTTTCGCACCGAAGGCGGTGGCCCCGACGCCTATGAACGGCTCGCGCGTTTTACGCGGCGCGAAACATGAGCGGTTTCTTCGGCTTTGAGTTTTCCGAAGAACAGGACCTATTGCGCGAAAGCCTGCGGCGCTTTCTCGCTGATGCCTGCCCGTCTTCGCTGGTGCGTGAAACACTGGAAGGCCGGCAGGCTTTTGGTGCTGCGCTATGGTCCGGGCTCGCGCAAATGGGATGCATAGGCGCGGCAATTCCAGAGCAATATGGCGGATCTGGACTCGGTCCCGTCGAAATTTGCGTCATTGCCGAAGAACTCGGACGCGTGCTTGCTCCGATCCCGTCACTATCGACCATCTACCTCTTCGCCGAGATAGTGAAAGCTGTGGGGAATGACGAGCAGAAGGCGCTGTTGCTGCCGGACATTGCGCGTGGGCAGGCGATCGGTACGCTGGCGGCCATCGAGATGGACCCCAAGGGCCGGAAGGTGCCGACGGCCAGCGAGGTCCGCGCCGGGAAACTATACGGCAGAAAACATCTCGTTCCCGATGGCATGATCGCCGACCATGCTATTGTCGTGGCGCGGGAAGGTGAGCGCGATGAATCGCTTTTCCTCGTTGATTTGCATCAGGATGGCGTCGTCCGGCGACCGTTATCGACGATCGATCCGACGCGCGGTCACGCGCGGATCGAGTTCGATGGCGCTGCGACATCGCCTATCGGCGCTGCAGGGAATGGCTCCGCGATCATAAGTGAAGCCATGGCGCGCGCCGCCGTGTTCGTCTCCTTCGAGCAGATCGGCGGCGCCGAACAGGCGCTCGTCTCAGCCTGCGATTACGCCCGGCAACGCTTCGCGTTCGGGCGACCGATCGGGTCGTTCCAGGCAGTCAAGATATTGCTCGCCGACATGCATGTGTCGCTTGCGATAGCGCGGGCTAACGCGTTGCGCGCGATCTGGGCACTTGCAGATATGGCGGGTGAGGCAGAATGGGCCGCGGCCAGAGCCCATCTGAGCGCCTCGGCAGCTTTCGGCCACGTCGCCGCCGACACGATACAGGTCCACGGCGGGACGGGGTTCATGTGGGATAGCGATCCGCATCTTTTCTATCGCCGGGCAGAGGCGCTGGGGCAGTCGCTGGGCGGTACGCGGCGCTGGGAAAGAATTCTGATCGAAGGCCGCCGGTCGGGGGCTGGCGGCAGCGAGGCGGTCAGCGTCAATGAAGAAAATGCCGCCGAGAGCGAATTTCGTGCCTCTGCACGTGCATGGGTTGCAGCCAATGCGCCCTGGCATTTGCGCGAGGCGATTGAACGCTCGCCGGTCGGCGCGCTCGACCTCGGACCCGATGCGTTGGCGGCGCAGAAGGCGTGGCAGCAGCGGAAACACGATGCCGGTTGGGCCTGTCTCGGCTGGCCTACCACTTATGGCGGACGCGGCGCGACGCCGATGGAGCGGATCATCTGGCATCAGGAGGAAGGCTGTTTCGCTCGTCTGTCGAACCTCTTCCACAACGGACAGGGCATGTGCGCCCCGACGCTCATGGACTTCGCGAGCGACGAGCAGAAGGCTGAACTCCTGCCCAGAATATCGTCGGGTCAGGATGTGTGGTGCCAGCTGTTTTCCGAACCGGCGGCAGGCTCCGACCTTGCGGGACTCCGCACCCGCGCCGACCGCGATGGTGACGGGTGGGTAATAAACGGCCAGAAGATATGGACGAGCGGTGGTCAATATGCCGACTGGGGCTTGCTGATTGCCCGGTCTGATTTCGATGTCGCCAAGCACAAGGGATTGACTGCCTTTTTCATAGACATGCGCGCGCCGGGTGTGGAGGTGCGGCCAATCCGCCAGATGAACGATCACAGCGGTTTTGCCGAGGTCTTCTTTCACGATTTGCGCATTCCCGACACACAGCGGCTCGGCGGCATCGGCGATGGATGGAACGTCGCGCTGACGACGCTCTCGCACGAGCGGTTGGCGATCGGACTCGAAATGCCGACGGGCTTCGACGATCTTCTCGACTACTGTGGAGCACTGGAACTCGAAACTGGATCGGCGGTCGCGGATAGACATGTCATATCCCGGCTGGCGAGGTTCGAATGTCAGGCGGCGGGGCTGGAGAATTTCATGCTCGGCTCTCTCTCGCGCTTTGCGAAGGGGGAGCTGCCTGGCCCCGAAAACTCGATCATCAAGTTGGTCGCGGGCAAGATGATGCAGGACATTGCAGGGTTCGCGATCGAGCTTCAGGGCGAAGCGGGGATATTGACCGGAACAGACGAATGCGCGTTCGGTGGCCGGTTTCAGGGCATGTTGCTCCGTGCGCCCGCCACTCGGATCGAGGGAGGGTCCGATCAGATCCTGCGCAATATTCTTGCCGAACATGTGCTGGGAATGCCGCCGGACATGCGCGCCGACAAGAACCTCCCCTTCAGCGCGATTCCCGCACAGTCGCCATCGCGATAGCGAACGGGATCATACCGTCCATTGCCGTCCTCGCAGGAGCGCCGGTACGCATTTCATGGAGTAAATTATGACTGAAATCGAGCTTGAAGCCGAACTCAACGACTTGCGGATGTCGAAGGAGGCGCAGCCGCTCTTCGAAGCGGTGAAACGCCATATCGCCGAAAATGTTGACCCGATCACCGAAGAATTTTTCCGGCTGGGCGAAGGGCGTGCCGATCGCTGGAGTTGGGCACCGGGGCAACTCGAACTACTCGACGGGGCGAAGGCGAAAGCAAAGGCGGCGGGCCTGTGGAATTTCTTTCTGCCGCACGGCGACACGGGCACGCCGCTCAGCAATCTAGACTACGCCTATATTGCCGCCGAACTCGGCAAGTCGTTGCTCGCATCGGAATCGCTCAATTGCTCCGCACCCGACACCGGCAATATGGAGGTTCTCGAAATGGTCGGCACGCCCGAACAGAAGGAACGCTGGCTGAAGCCGCTCCTGAACGGGGAAATTCGCTCGGCCTATGCGATGACCGAACCCCACGTCGCTTCGTCGGATGCCGGAAATATCGAAACCAGCGCCGTGCTCGATGGTGACGACTGGGTCATCAACGGCGAGAAATATTTCATCAGCAGTGCAGGCGATCCGCGCTGCAAGCTGTTGATCGTGATGGTGCGCACCAATCCGGAGGCAAGCGGGAAGCGGCGTCATTCGCAGATTCTCGTCCCGATGGATACGCCGGGTGTGCAAATCCTTGGCCCGATGCATGTCTTTGGAGAAGATCATGCGCCGTTCGGCCATATGCACATGCGTTTCGACAATGTCCGGGTTCCGAAGGACAACATCCTGCTCGGTGAAGGACGCGGGATGGATATTTCGCAGATGCGCCTCGGCCCGGGCCGCATCCACCACTGTATGCGCACGATCGGCAAGGCCGAGGTTGCGCTCGACCTGATGGTGAAGCGGGGTAATTCGCGCAGCGCGTTCGGACGTCCGCTGTCCCAACTCGGCAAGAATCTGGAAGTCATCGCACGGGCGCGCTGCGACATCGAGGCGCTTCGCCTGATCGTGCTCAAGGCCGCGAAGGCAATGGATCTGCTCGGCAACCGTGAGGCGCGCGTCTGGGTGAGCATGGCGAAGGCGATGATTCCCGAGCGCGTCTGCCAGATCATCGATCAGGCGATCCAGATCCATGGTGCGACCGGCATCTCGCAATGGACCCCGCTTGCAGGGCTCTACACCGACGTGCGCCATCTGCGCTTCGCCGACGGCCCCGACGAGGTGCATTACATGGTCATCGGCCGGGCCGAATTGGCGCGATATCAGGATTGAAGCGGAAACGCATCTTGTCGGGCCCACGGCGGCACGAGCACAGCATAAAAAGGAGAAGGAAGATGAAGGCTCTCTTGTCGACCGCGACCGGCGGTCCTGAAACGCTGACCCTTGGCGAGCTGCCGCGCCCCACCGCGGGCAAGGGCCAGATCGTGATCGACGTGAAGGCCTGCGCGGTGAACTTTCCCGACGTGCTGATCATCGAGGATAAATATCAGTTCCGCCCCGAGCGCCCGTTCGCGCCAGGCGGCGAGGTCGCGGGACTGGTCGCCGAGATCGGCGAGGGCGTGACCGGGTTCAAGGTCGGCGACCGGGTGATCGCGGGCTGCGGCAACGGCGGCATGGCCGAAGCGGTCGCGGTCGGTGTCCACAATGTCTATCACCTGCCCGAGGGATATGATTTCGCCGAGGGCGCCTCGCTACTGATGACCTATGGCACCAGCATCCACGCGCTTGTCGATCGCGGGCATATCGGCGAGGGCGACACTTTGCTCGTGCTCGGCGCGTCGGGCGGGGTCGGGATCGCGGCGGTCGAGCTCGGCAAGGCATTCGGCGCGCGCGTCGTCGCCGGGGTGTCGAGCGAGGAGAAAGCGGCGATCGCGCGCGAGGCGGGCGCCGACGAAGTCGTCGTCTATGGCCGCCAGCCGTTCGACAAGGATCAGTCGAAGGAGCTTGCGAACCGGTTCAAGGAAGCGGTTGGCCCGAACGGCGCCAACGTCATCTATGATGCGGTAGGCGGCGACTATGCCGAACCCGCGCTGCGTTCGATCGCGTGGGAGGGGCGCTATCTGGTGGTCGGCTTCCCTGCGGGCATCCCGCGGCTGCCGCTCAACCTGACCCTGCTCAAGAGCTGCGACGTCGCGGGTGTGTTCTGGGGCGCTTTCGTCGCGCGCGAGCCCGACCGCAACCGCGCCAATATCGCGCGGCTGTTCCAGCTTTGGGAGCAGGGCAAGATCAAGCCGCGCGTCACCGGCACCTACGCGCTCGCCGACGGCGGCCAGGCCATTGCCAAGCTCGGCGACCGCAGCGCCGTCGGCAAACTCGTCGTTGCGCCCTGATGTCGGGGAATGAAGGGACGGCGGCTGTCCAGGATATTCAGGACCTGGAGATCACGAGACTTGAGGCCTGGCTCGCTGACAATATCCCCGGTTTTGTGGGACCCCTGACCTATACGAAATTTGCGATTGGGCAGTCCAATCCGACATACAGGATCGCTGCCCGGAGTGGATGCTACGTCCTTCGCCGAAAGCCTTTTGGGAAATTGCTGCCGTCGGCGCATGCCATCGAACGGGAATATACGCTTTTGGCCGCGTTGCATCCCACGGGCTATCCCGTCGCCAAACCCTTTGCGCTTTGCGAAGATGAGTCGGTTGTGGGCTCGGTCTTCTATGTGATGGAGATGGTCGACGGAGCGACCTTCTGGGATGGGGCGTTACCCGGCTGCGACATCGAACAGCGCACGGCGATTTATTTCGAGATCGTCGATCGCCTCGCCGAACTTCATGACATCGACTACGAACGTTCGGGGCTGGCTGGTTTCGGCAAGGCCGGGAATTATCTGGAGCGACAGGTTCAGCTCTGGACAAGGCAGTATCGCCTTTCACAGACTGAGGATTTGCCGGATGTGGAAAAGCTGATCGACTGGCTGCCACGCACGATGCCGAGGCAGCAACGAACCACAATCGTGCATGGCGACTATCGCATCGACAACCTTATGTTTTCGCATGACGGCAGACGTATTGAGGCCGTTCTCGATTGGGAGTTGTCAACGATCGGCGACCCGCTGGCCGATCTGAGCTATTTCCTGATCAACTGGGTCACACCAGTTGACGGTCATGCGGGCCTAGCTGGCATCAGTGGTCCCGGAACGGGTATTCCGACCCTCGAACAGATGGTGGCCCGATACGGACAAATGGTCGGCGCGCAGCGCGATATGGCCGACCTCAACTGGTACTTCGCCTTCTGCCGTTTTCGCCAACTTGGAATTACCCAGGGCATCAGGCGGCGGTTCCTCGATGGGAACGCATCCGGCGCAACGGCCGACGTGACGGGATCACGTGTTCCGCTGATTGCCGAAAGCGCTTGGGCTTTCGCTCAAAAGACGGTCGTTCAAAGCTAGGTGGTTCAGAGACGTCGACTTCACCCGCAACCTCGTCATGCGGGCGGAGAGGGGGCGTGGCGCGAAAAATTCGGGAGGAGTGTGAAATGATTAGGACCGCCATTACCGATATGTTCGGAATCGAAGCCCCGATTGTCATGGGCGGCATGACGGGCGTGGGATACGCCCCGCTGGTGGCGGCCGTGGCGAACGCAGGCGGGCTTGGTTTCATTACCGCGCATCATTCGCGAACGGCCGATGATCTCGCCGACGAAATCGGACGATGCCGGGCGATTACTGACCGGCCGTTCGGCGTAAACCTGACGCTGTTGCCGTCGTTCGATCCAATCCCTTACGACGAATATTGCCGCGCTATCGTGGATTGCGGTGTGAGGATTGTCGAGACCGCAGGCCGTAGTCCGGCAGATTACCTCCCCTTCCTCAAGGCCAATGGCGTCAAGGTCATCCACAAATGCACGAGCGTTCGTCACGCGGTCACAGCGGAAAAGCTGGGAGTGGACGTTGTCTCGATTGACGGTTTCGAATGTGCCGGACACCCCGGCGAGGATGACGTTGGCCTGATTGTCCTCCTTCCGGCGACGGTCGACGCTGTGCGCGTGCCGGTGATCGCGTCGGGGGGAATGGCGGATGGCCGCAGCCTGGCGGCTGCCCTCGCGCTGGGGGCCGAAGGGGTGAATATGGGGACCCGCTTCATGGCGACGAAAGAATCGGGAATCCACGAGAACATCAAGCGGCATATCGTGTCCAGCACTGAGAGGGATACGATGTTGATCAACCGGACCTTGCACAACACGTCACGTGTCGCGCGCAATGCGGTCTCGCAGAAGGTCGTCGAGATTCAGCGGAACCGTGACCTGGGCATCGATGCCGTTCGAGACCTTGTCTCCGGCGCCCGCGCCCGCGCGGAGGTCATTGCCGGGGGGAATGTCGATGGCGGCGCTTGGGCGGTTGGGCAGAGCCAGGGACTAATTCAGGATATCCCCGACTGTAACAGCCTCGTCGATACAATCGTGTCGCAAGCCAGCAAAATCATGACCTCCGCCGCCGACCGCATCATACGCACGGCGGCGTAGGGTCAGCATGACTATATGGGAACAGCAACTAAAGGAATGAGAAATGGCATCACTTCCATCCGAAAAGATGAAGGAACTGATTGGCGGTCGGATTGGTACCTCCGAATGGATTCGGATCGATCAGGCCATGATCGACAAGTTCGCCGATGCGACCGGCGATCACCAATTCATCCATGTCGATCCTGAAAGGTCGAAATCGACTCCGTTCGGCGGCACCATCGCCCACGGCTTTCTGACCCTTTCGCTCTATCCCGACATGATCGAAAAATCGGATTGTCCGCGCCCCGAAGGTGTGAAGATGGGCGTCAACTATGGCTGTAACAAGCTTCGTTTCTTGACGCCCGTCCGTTCAGGTAAACGCGTGCGCGGCCATTTCAAGCTGCTCGAGCTCGAAGAAAAACGGCCGGGTCAGTGGCAACAGACTCTCGAATTTTCGGTTGAAATCGAGGGAGAGGCAAAACCCGCCCTGATGGCTGAATGGTTGAGCCAATATTTCTTGTAGCGTGATCAAGACATCGGTGACTTGAGTGCCTCACTGGCTGGACTTTCCCATGCATCATCGTGTCTGGGCCATCTTTACGCGCCGTAGGCTCGCACGAAGAAAATGATCGTCGTGAAGCCGGTGAGCAGCAGCGTCCACACGCGCACGGCGCGATGTGAAAGCCGCTTGCCGATCAGCGCACCGAACCAGCCGCCGGCGATCGAGCCCAGCAGCATCGGCACGCACGCCCACCACCACACCATCGCAAAGCCGATGAATATGAACGCCGCGGCGAGGTTGGCGACCGCCAGCATCGTGGTGCGGATCGCGAACAGTTCGCGCGGGCGGATATTCGCGAGCAGGCCGTAAAGCGCGGTGGTGATCAGGCCGACACCACCGCCAAAATAGCCCCCGTAAATGCCGAGCAGCACCTGCGCTGCCAGCAGCGTCGGTCGGCCGATGGTAACGCGCGCGTGCAGCCAGTCGGCGGCGCGTTTGCCGAACGCCGTCACAGCGAAAGCAAAAAGCAGCAGCCAGGGGATGAGAATGTCGAACGTCTCGGTCGGCGTCAGGACGAGAAGCAGGCTTCCGACCAACCCGAAGACGAAGGTCAGCGCCGCGAGCGGGCGAACCGATATGCCGGCGACCGGCCCGAGTTCGTTCCGATACGCCCAGGCGCTCGTTCCGGCACCGGGGAGCAGGGCGACATTCGATGTGGCATTGGCGATATTCGCCGGCAATCCAAGCGCGATCAGCGCGGGCAGCGTGGCGAACGTTCCGCCGCCGGCGAGCGCGTTCATCGCGCCGCCAAGCATCCCGGCGCCCGCGGCGACGAATATGGCAGACGGGCCGGAGTCGGGCAACGCCTCTGCCTCGAACGCACGCTTCCCGCGTCGCTTCCACAGAGCAGCGGCGTGATCGCCCTGGTCGCTCCGCAGCTTGTCGGCCATCCACAGGAAGGCGCCGTAAAGCAGCGCGCGATCGTCATCGGTGAGCTCGACTAGCTCGGCTTTGACGACAAGACCGCCGAGCTCGATGAGCTGGCGCGTGCGTTCGCGCCGCTTGATCTGCCACCCGCGCATGTCGCTTCGCGTTTTCACCGCTTCAAGCCGATGCCGCGCCGCGATCGAACGGGAGAGTGCCCTCCGGCCCGCGTTCAGATCGCGGCGCAGGCTTGCGCTCGTTGCCGCGAAAGAACGCCGCGCCCGCCTTGCGCCAACCTTCCTTCACGCCGGCATCTTTCGTCGTGGCGGCAGCGAGCAACGCGCCGGCCAACAGATCAGGGTCGAGCGCTTCGGCGCCGGTGGCAATAACGAGTTCGCCAAGTTGGCGAACGCGGCGTTCCTTGAGGGTCTTCGCCTTCGCTTCGAGCGCCTTCAGTTCCGAATCGATGTCGCGGGGTTTACGCATGACCAAGTCTCCATTGAGTGTCGATGCAGCCATGATAGAAGAGCAGCACCCGTGATGCAGTAGAGTCGCCGGGACAGCCTGACACCGCCTAGTCCCTGCTCGGAATTTATTCGAGAAGGGCGCGCTTATACGTCGTGCCGACGTGCGCTTGGTGGCGTAGATGGATTGCCGTCATGGCGATCTTTCACTTCTCCGCGAAAGTCATCGGACGCGCTGCCGGGCGCAGCGCCGTTGCCGCAGCCGCCTATCGGGCTGGCGAACGCCTGCACGACGAGCGGCTGGATCGCGACCATGATTTCCGCGCCAAGTCGGGCGTCGAGCATAGCGAGATCATGCTGCCAGAAGGTGCGCCCGAACAGTGGCGCGACCGCGAACGCCTCTGGAATGACGTCGAGGCGACCGAGAAGCGCAAGGACGCGCAGCTTGCCCGCGAGATAGAGTTTTCCATTCCGCGCGAGATGGCCAAGGCCGATGGCATCGAGCTTGCCCGCGATTTCGTCCAGTCCGAGTTTGTCGAACGCGGCATGATTGCGGATTTGAATGTGCATTGGGACATCGGCGCGGACGGCATGGCGAAGCCGCACGCCCATGTCATGCTCACCATGCGCGAAGTCAGCGAGGGCGGGTTCGCGCAAAAGGTCCGCGACTGGAACCGCACCGAACTTGTCGAGCAATGGCGCGAGCGTTGGGCCGATCATGTCAACGCCCGCCTTGCCGAACTCGACATTGACGCCCGCATAGATCACCGATCGCTGGAAGCGCAGGGCATCGACCTTGAGCCGCAAGACAAGATCGGCCCCGCAGCGGCGCGCATGGGCGAGCGCGGTCTTGAGTCCGAGCGCATCGAGGATCATCGCGCCGTCGCGCAGCGCAACGGCGAACGCATCATCGCGGAGCCGCGTGTCGCGCTCGACGCAATCACCCACCATCAGGCGACGTTCACCAATCGCGACCTTGCGATGTTCGTGCATAGCCACACCGACGGGAAGGATCAATACGACCGGGCGATGAGCGCTGTTCGCGGTTCGCCCGACTTGATCGAACTCGGCAAGGACGGGCGCGGCGAAGATCGCTTCACCTGCCGCGATATGATCGACACCGAACAGCGGTTGCAGCGCGCTTCGGAATTGATGGCCGAGCGGGAACGTCATCGCGTCCGCGAGAGCGACCGGGAGGGCGCGCTTCGCGCGGCGGCGGCGCACGGATTGGACCTATCGGGCGAGCAGCGCGCGGCGTTCGACCATGTGACCGAGGGCAGGGATTTGAGCGTCGTCGTCGGTTATGCCGGGACCGGCAAGAGCGCAATGCTGGGCGTGGCGCGGGAGGCATGGGAAGAGGCCGGGTTCAATGTGCGCGGCGTCGCGCTGTCGGGCATCGCTGCCGAAGGGCTGGAGAATGGCTCCGGCATAGCGTCGCGGACCATCGCCAGCATGGAGCATGGCTGGTCGCAGGGGCGCGATATGCTTACCGCCCGCGATGTTCTCGTCATCGACGAAGCTGGCATGGTCGGCACGCGCCAGATGGAACGCGTTCTGTCCCATGCCGCCGACGCCGGCGCCAAGGTCGTGCTCGTCGGCGACCCGCAGCAGTTGCAAGCGATTGAGGCGGGCGCGGCGTTCCGGGCGATCCACGAACGGCATGGCGGCGTCGAGATCACGGAGGTCCGCCGCCAGCATGAAGGCTGGCAGCAGGACGCTACCCGGCATCTTGCTACCGGCCGAACCGGCGAGGCGATCAACGCCTACGCCGAGCGCGGCATGGTTCACACCGCCGAGACGCGCGAACAGGCACGCACCGAGCTTGTCGAGCGGTGGGATCGCGACCGGCAAGCGAACCCAGACGCCAGCCGGATCATTCTCACCCATACCAATGACGAGGTGCGCGAACTCAACGACACCGCCCGCGACCGGATGCGCGCGGCGGGCGAACTGGGCGACGATGTTCGCATGAAGGTCGAGCGCGGCGAACGGGATTTTGCATCGGGCGACCGCATCATGTTCCTGCGTAATGAGCGCGGCCTTGAAGTGAAGAACGGCACGCTGGGCACCGTCGAACAGGTCAATCAGCAGGGCATGACCGTCCGCACCGATGACGGCCGCAGCGTCGCTTTCGACACGAAGGATTATCGCGACTTCGATCACGGCTATGCCGCCACGATCCACAAGGCGCAGGGCATGACGGTGGACCGTGGCCATGTGCTGGCGACACCCGGCATGGACCGTCATAGCAGCTATGTCGGCATGACCCGCCACCGCGACGGCTTGGCCCTTCACTATGGCCGCGACGACTTCAAGGACGATGCCCAGCTTGCCCGCACCCTGTCCCGCGAGCGCGCGAAAGACATGGCGAGCGATTATGCCCGCGTCGATCCGGCCAAGGAGTTCGCCGAGCGGCGCGGCATTGGCGAACGCATCGCGGACATCGCCCGCGCGGGTGCAGAGAAGGCGCGCGGGATCTTCGACGGCTTGCGCCTCTCGCTGCCCGGTCAGCCGCGTGAGCAGGGTATGTTCGCGGGCTTCCGTCCGCCAGAACGGACGCGCGAACAGGCGCAGACCCAGCCCTCCCATGCCACCGGCCAGCGCCGCGCCGTCGAACGCTATGCCCGTGCTGTCGATGACATCGCGCGGATGCGCGATCAGGGCTTGCCGGTGCTGCCTCACCAGCACGACGCCCTGAACAGGGCAGGAGAGGCATTGGACGCGATCCGGCCTCACGCATCCACCGACTTGCAGAACGCCCTCCAGCGCCAGCCGGAGCTTATTCGCGAGGCCGCGGCGGGGCGTAGCCAGGCCGCGGTGCAGGCGATGAACAAGGAAGCGGAATTGCGTGCCGATCCGTTCCAGCGCGCCGACCGCTTTGTCGAGGGCTGGAAGCAGCTCCGGCAGGCGCACGACGACTTGCGCCGCGACGGCGATTTCCGGGGCGCGAAGCGCGTCGGGCAGGAAATGGCGGGCATGGCGAAAAGCCTCGAACGCGACGCGCAGGTCGAATCGCTGCTGCGCGGACGCACTCGGGAATTGGGCATCGATGCGGCGATGGGCCGCAGCGTGGCGCGCGATCTCGCGGACTCGGTGCCGTTCGATCACGGACGCAACCTTGGCATGAGCCGATAGGAGGACGATATGACCGACGACAGACAGCTACCCCGATTGCCCTATGATGAGCCAGACCCCGATCCGGCGACGCGGGCGTTCACTCGCCTCGAAGGCGAAATGGCGATGATGCGCCGCGCGGTTGAGCATCTGGCAACCGAGAAGGCCGAAATCGACATTCCCGATTACAGCAAGACGCTCGGCGAGATGGCGAACCGGCTTGTCTCCATCGAGCGCCAGCCCGCCATGCAGATGACTCCGGAGGACTTCGAGGCGCGGATGACGGCGGCGGCGGCGCGAGCGCGGCGCGACGACGAGGTCTTGATTGGGGCTGCGAAGCGGGAGCGTGGCGAGGCCATCCGCGATCTGCGGGCGATCATCGGCACGGCCAACACCATCTACGAGCAAAAGCGACTCCGCTGGTGGTATGTCGGCGGCGGCTTGCTCGCCGGGTGCCTCCTGTGGTCCGCGCTTCCCGGCTTCGTTGCGCGCATCCTGCCGACAAGCTGGCATCTACCCGAGCGCATCGCGGCGCGCACCGTTCGCGCGTCGACGCTATGGGAAGCGGGAACCCGGCTGATGCAGGCCGGGAACCCAGAAGGCTGGCAGGCTATCGTTGACGCCGCCGACATGCGACAGGCGAACCGAGAGGCCATCGACGCTTGCTTACAGCGGGCCGCCAAGGCCAAGCAGCCAGTGCGTTGCATGATCAGGGTGAGGAACCGGCGACCTTGACCCAAGTGGCGCGTCAAGCGAACGCAAAGTCACCTCTACGCCCCCTGTCAGAACGACGGATCACCTCCAGCCGGGTCACGCAGGTCTTCATGAACGCATAGCGGCGCGCGTGAAGGCAATGGAGGAATGAGTTGAAGGGCGCATAGCAATGACGGCGTATGCGTTCGAGCATATCGCTGCCGAGAAGAAGACGGCGCAAGGGTCTCCTTACTGCACATCCAGCAAGACGGAAGGGGTCAGTGCGCTCGGGGGACCGAAGGGGCTAAGCGGACTCGCCGCGACCACCGACTGAGGAGTCGCGCTTCCGGCGACGATACCAATACCAAGCGAAACAAAAGCCACGAGCGCCGTAAGCCGACGCGCCGCCACACCTTCACGCCTGCGGATCGACAGTGCGCCTATGATGCGATCATCGAGCGTATCAAGCGCTGCGGGCAAATCGATCCTGCTCAATATGTAAAGCTCGTCGTCCATCGGCTGTTTCGCCAAACCTCTCGAATCGTTGCACATATGGGCTGCGGCTCCTCAGATCCTACCCTACGGCGGCGTTGCGCGATGGCGCTCCCAGCCATTGCGCCGCCTGCGGTAAATGCGGGAGCACCAGCCACTCAAACAGACAGAGCGCCATCAGCGAAATCGCCAGCAGCGGCAGCATGGCGGCCAGCAGCAGCAGGATCGCGACGACCCCACCAATGCGCGCGGGGGCGCGGGCGGGCGGGGGCGCCCCCAGCATCCCCGCGGGCCTGCGCCGACGCCAGAGGACGAAACCGCTGACCGCCATGACGATGAGGCCGATCGCGGTCAGCACGCCGATGAGCTGGTTCATCCATCCGAACAGCTGCCCCTCGTGCCACGCGATGCCATATCCCACGACGCGGTCGATCACATGATCGTCGGCAAAGCCGTCGCGGCCGATTTCTCGGCCCGTCGCCGGGTCATAGGTGATGCTCGTTCGCAGCGGCCTGTTCTGCGCGTCCGAGCGGACCGTCCACGTCATGACGCCCGTCGCTCCGAGCGAGCCGGGTGCGCCGGGCGGCGTGACGATCACGGGAAAGGCGAGATGCTCGGCCTCGGCTTTCGCGACGATCATATCCAGACCGGCCTGCGGGGCGCCGGTGGCGGTCATCGACATGCTGCGCGCCATCGCGGCGCCACCATGCGCGGCGTGCCCGGCGTGTGCATCGCCGCCCGGCGCCGGGGCTTCGCCCCCCAGCGTCCAGTCCTGCGGCCCCTTGACCCAGCCCATTTCGGTCCGCGCCGCCTTGAAGGCGCTGCCCCAGACTCCCGCCCAGGGCAGCGCCGTGACGAGCAGGACCAGCGCCAGGCCGGACACCCAGAATCCCGTGACCGCGTGCAGGTCGCGCCAGAACAGACGCCGCCCGCCGCCGAAGCGCGGCCACACCACTCCGGCAAGCCCGCGGCCGCGCGGCCACCAGAGGTAAAGCCCCGACAATAGGAGCACCAGCGCCCAGCTCGCCGCCAGTTCGACGATCCAGCTTCCGCGCTTGCCGAGCAATAATTGCCCGTGGATGCGCTTGGCCCATTCCATCAGGCGCGCGCCGGGCGCGATGCTGCCGAGCACCGCGCCCTGAGGAGATACGAACACGTCGCGCGGCGTGCGGCCGTCGCGCTGGTCGAGATGGATCATCGCCGCGTCGCCATGTCGTTCGGGCAGGCGATAGCTGGCGAAGCGGGCGCCAGGGAACGCCGTCAGCGCGGCCGCCACCTGCGCCTGCGCCGTGACAGCGTGCGTGGTCGGCAGGCCCTGGAAGGCGCGTTCCTCCCATCGTTCCACCTGCGGCTTGAACAGATAGGCTGCGCCGGTCATGGCCAGCAGCAGGACGAAGGGGACGACGAGCAGCCCGGCGTAAAAATGCCAGCGCCAAATCGTGGCGTAGAGCGGCTGCCGCGGATCTCGCGCGCTCATAGCCCGGTGTTCCACTTGAGGCCGAGCACGATGGTCCGCCCCGGATAGGGGTGATAGACGAACGCTTTTTCATCGAGGAGGTTGTCGACGCCCGCCGACAGCTCGAAGCTCCCGAACCGCTTGATCGCCTTCAGGTCGACGAAGGCGAAGGTCGAGACGCAATAGAAAGTGTCGCACCGCGACGTGCCGTTGTTCTCGATATTGCGATCCGGCGTGCTCTGGTGGCGGAAATTCGCGGCGAACGTCCAGTCGGCGCGGGGGCTGTAGCGGACGCTGGCGTTCGCCCGCCATTTGGGCACACGCGGGAATTTGTTGCCGACCAGCGCGGGATTGAGCGGGTTGCGCGTCACCTCCGCATCGATCCACGAAGCGTTCGCATCGAACGATAGCCCGTCGATCAGGATGTTGTCGGCCGACAGGATCGCTTCCGCCCCCCAGGTGCGGACCTTGCCGATGTTGGTCATCAGCGTGGCTTGCGTCAGATCGCCCATCACCGCATCGGGGATGGCGATGCTCTGCGAGAAGATCGTGTCCTTGACGTCCTGCCGGTAGCCCGAGAGCGTGACCTTGACCTTACCGATCCGGCGCGCCGCCGTCAGTTGCAAGTCGATCGCGCGTTCAGGTTCAAGGTCCGGGTTGAAACCGTTGAGGTCGAGGTCCCCGACATTGGGGCCATACGCGACCAACCCGGCCTGATAGAGCTCGCGCACCGTGGGGAAACGTGTGGCGAGCGCGGCCGAGGCGACGATTTCGCTATGGTGGTCGGGCTTGAAGCTCAGCGCCGCCTTGGGCGACCAGCCATCGCGGCTCCGTTTGGCATAGCGAAGGGTCGCACCGCCGTTCGTCAGAAAGCCGCCCGACGCGCGCCAGCCTTCATAACGCAGACCGAGCGTCGCCGTCAGCCTTGGCGCTAAGGCGATGGCATCCTCGACGAACGCGCCGAGCAGCCGGGTCTCGCCGCCCGATGCATCGCGCAGGCTGGTCACGCTGGCGCGCCGCCAGTCGGACGTGGCGTGCACGCGGTTGTCGTCGGCATAGCCCGCATAGGATAGGCCCAGCGCCAGCGCATGCGCGCCGAAGCGGCGTTCCGCCGTGCCCTCAAAGCTGTTCCACCCGGCGTCATTGGTCGCCAGCCGCCCGCTATTCGGGCGTTCGCCCGTCACGATGTCGAAATTGTCGGAGCGGCGTTCCCGATTGCTCAGCACGTCGAACCGGCTGAATGACAGGTCGAGGCTCCAGCCCGCCGCCTCGCCCGACAGACCGATGCCCGCAAGCAATTCGGTCGATCCGGCGATTCCCCTATTGACGCCGCCGATGCCGACGAAGGTTTCCGCGCCGCTGGCATCGCGCAGGAAGCTCCTGGGGTTCAACATATCTTCCCGATTGACGAGCAGAGCCGCGAGGCCGCGCAATTCCCAGCCGCCGCCAAGATCATATTGCGCGCGCAGGCGGAATTGATCCTCGGTGGAATCGACTGTCGAATCCTGCGCGCCGATCCGCAGGAAAGAGAGTTCGCTGTCGACGATGGCCTGATCGCCATAAAGCGACGAGGCGCTGACCGTCCGCCATTCCTGCGGCTGCCCTTCATTCTCGAAATGGCGGTAGCCAACCGAGATGCCGCCGCGATCGCCCAGAACGAAATCGAACCCGGCGTCGACCGACCAGCCGAGCAGGTCTTCGTCGGTTTTGTAGTATTTGTAATTCTGGCCGAATATCTGCGCGTTCAGGTGTGCCGCCGTTTCGGTGATCTCGCGGGTCTTGACGAGCATGGTCCCGCCCATCGAATGGCCCGAATAGCGCGCCGACGTCGGCCCATAGATGATTTCCGCGCGCGCGATGTCGTCGGGGGCCAGCACCGCCCATTTGGGCGCGGTAAAGAAATCGGCGCCGAGAAAGTTGGAGATGGTGAAGCCGTCTACCGTCACCAGCGCGCGCGGCGTCTGGGTCGTGTGCATGTTACGGAACGACAGCGTTGCGTTGGCATCGCCGATATAGCGTTTGCGGACGATCAGCGCGGGCGCGTAGCGCACCACATCCTCGGCATTTATCGCGTTGATCGCCGCGATCTGCTCACCGCCGACGGCGACGCCGAGCGCGGGCGTCCTGAGGTCCTGTAACTCGCGATCTTCGAGTTGCGCTGTGACGATGATGACGGACGGCGAAGCGCGAACGGCGTCATCGTCGACGGCTTCGGCAGCGGCGGCCGGAACGGAGATGCAGAACGCACTGGCGACGAGGCCGACTGGGATTGGAAGTCGGAGCATGAACCTTGATGGTCCTTCTACTGCGTTCGTTGTTCAGCGGGCACCGCGAACAGCGTGCCGCCGACTGAAGTCGGCGGGCGCGGCGATGTCGAGAGGGGTGTTCCGGCTCTCCGGCGAGGATCAAGGATCGCTTGGAAAGCCGGAACGGGGGAAAGGACATCCGCTCCTGGAGCGAGGTCAGGGAACCAGGATCAGATCGCCTCGCCCCATGGCCGGATCGGCATCGTTCGAGAACATGACGACCGCCATCGCGCCGGTATGTGCGTGGGCCATCGAGTGATCGACGATCACGTTCGCTCCCTCGACGGGCGAAATCAGATCGAAGGTTGCGCCGTCGCCGGGGCCGACCACCATGCTCTGCATCCCGACCTTTTTGTTCGCGGGATTACCGCTCGGATAGACCGCGTCCCAAATGCCCGCGATCGGATGGAACGAGGAAAATTCATTGGGTCCGGCGTTGATAAAATAGACGCGCACCCGTTCACCTGGCTTTGCGACCAGCATCTTGGTCGCCGCCGGGTCGTGCACAGGGTCATATTTGAACGCGACGCCGTTGAAGACAACGTTCGACCAATCGGACTTCATGATCGAATGAAGATCGTCGGGGTTGGCGTATACTTCCGACTGAACGAGAACATATTCGCGGTCGGCCTTGGGAAGTGCGTTCGGATCCTTCGGGTCGACCAGGATGACGCCGAACATGCCGCGGGCGATATGCTGATACATGGGGTCCGACCCACAATGATAATAGAAGGCGCCCGGATGCGTCGCGACGAACTGGAATGTCTTGGTCTCGCCCGGCTTGATTGCTTCAAAATCCTGAATCACGTCGACGCGCGCGGCGTGCAGGTCAATCGAATGCGAATTCTTGTTGGCGGCGTCGTTGGTCAGGACGATGGTGACGGTATCGCCTTCGGTCACCCGAAGCAGCGGGCCAGGCACCTGCCCCTCGAACGTCCACGACGCCTGCATGGTCCCCTTGTTGTCGATGGGAAGCATCACTTCCTTGGCGTTCAACGTCAAGGTCACCTCTTTGGCGAAGGCGGGCTGACAGGCCATCGCCATGATCGCCGAAGCGGCGAGCAATATGGATTTACGCATAAAAATATCCCCTGTTTTGAAGCAATTTACTGGGCTGTGTCGCATTTGCAGACATAGATGAGATAGTCGGCCATATCTTCGATCTGTTCCTTGGACAGAACGGCGGACCAGGATGGCATCAGTGCCGATTTGTTCACCGCCCCACCGCCTTCCGATATGGCCTTGATCATCTGGTCGCGCGGCAGAGAGGACATGCCCGCCGTGTCGCTATGGTCGCGCGGCTGAACCGACAGGCCGACGGTGTTCACCCCCTTGCCGTTGCGCTGAACGCCGTGGCACTGGGCGCAATAGGTGTCGTAAAGATGCGCCGACGCCGCGATCCTGGGATTGTCGCTTCCTGCGGTGGCGGGTTGATGAACGGCGATGGCGCCGGTCATCGCGACCAGGCCGAGCATCGCGATCCCGAAACGGATCATCACTTGTCCTCCTTTCCAAGAGACATGACATAGCCCGTGATGCGTTGAAGATCGGGCTCGGACAGCGTCAGCGTCGGCATCCAGATATGGGGATCGAACTGCTGCGGGTCCTTCATATAGGCGATGACATAATCGGCCCGCAGACGCTGGCCCGCGTCATAAAGCTCCGGCCCGGAAAGCCCGCCTGTGCCCGCTGCGCTCTGATGGCAAGCGATGCAGCCGCGCAGCTTGGAAAAGGCTAGCTTGCCCATCGCCGCATTGGCGGATTCAGGCTTGAACGCCCCTTCTGTAACGAGTCCGCCGCTCTTCAAGAGCATCAGCTGGTCAGCCAGTTTCGTCGCGGTTTCCGCATCCACAGCGGGATGCTTCTCGACAGCGGCCGTGTCGATCGTGTCGCGGGGCTCGCCGGGTTTGGCGTGTTTGAACCACAGCACGCCGCCGGGGCGGATGACGGTCGGCTTTTGCAGCCACGCGACGAGCCATTCCTTGTTGAACTTGTCGCCCGCATACCAGAGGTCGGGGCCCTTCCGCGTCCACAGGCGGTCCACCGTAACCTCGGCCGGCTTCGTCAAAGCGTGGCACGATGCGCATTGGCTGGCCAGTTCGGACCCCGCTGCCTGGGCATCCACGGCGGTCGGGCGGATGGCAAACGCCAGGAGAACGACCCCCGCACTCGCCGCCAAGATCAATGAACCTTTCATCGTGCGTCTCCTCAAGCGACCGGGGTGCCTTTGAAATTGGGGTTCGTATGGATGCCGTGGGGTTTGCGAAGGCTCTCCTCGTAATAGAAGTCCGGCACGAACTCCTTGTGCGCCCAGTGGTAATAGGATTGGTCGCGCGGGATGCCGTCATATTCGATGAGCGTCATTACCCCGCCATGTGGCGTGTGGCCGTTCATTGTATGGCTGTCGATATGGTCGTGGATCATCCAGCGGCCCGGATTGTCGCACCGCAGGATGATGTCGTATCGCTCTCCGGGGCCGACAAGCACGGTATCGGCGTTGATCGGCGCGGGAAGCTGATGGCCGTCCTTGAAGACGATCTGGAACACATGTCCATGGATGTGGATCGAATGGAAACCGCCGCCGGCGCCGAACATGCGCAGACGAATGACGTCGCCCTCCTTGACGCGGATGGGCTGCGTTTCGGGGAAGGATTTACCGTTGATCGTGAAATAGTCGAACACGTCGCCCGGCATGCCACCTTGGCCGAGCTTGTCGGCCCATGACGACGCCCACTCCGAAAACATCAGGATATAGTCACCCGTGACGTCGCGCTCGATCGGCGCGGGTTTGACGGGATCGATAATGAACGGCCCCCACATGCCGCGCGTCGCGACATGCTCGTTCACATTGACGTGGCAATGATACCACATCGTCCCCGCCGGTTCGGCAACAAACTTGTAGGTGAAGCTGTCGCCGGGCTGAATGCCAAGTTGGGTCATGTCGGGAACGCCGTCCATCTCCCAACTCCCGCGCTGCAACAGGCCGTGCCAGTGGATCGTATGGGGAAGGGTTGTCAGATTGTTGAGGACGACCTCGACATGATCCCCCTCGCGGACGTGAAACAGCGGTGCGGGAACCTGGCCGGCATAGGCAAAAGTCTGGAACGTCTGCTGCCCGACCAGCGTGATTCGGGTTTCCTCGATGTTCATTTCGAACTTGTGCTGCGCCGCCTGTCCGCGCGGCTTTCCAGCAGCGGCGCCTCTGTCTTTTCCAGCGGCATCGGATGCCACGGCAGTCAATGCCGGAACCGCAACGGCCGCCCCCAACCCTTTGAAAACGGCATCGCGTCGCGTGATATGCGTCATCATGCATCCTTATAAGATGTATTTAAGATACATATTTTATATGGCCGCCAAATCTGCCTGTCCAGCAAATAAGATTCCGCCGATCCAAATTTATGTATCGGAATGTTGCCGGGACGCGCGGCAAGCGCAGAATACGGCCTCGCCGCATTGCTGCTTCCCGATTGATTCATGCCTGGTTTCGAGATCCGATGATCAAAGAGATCGGCAGCTCGACGTTCGAATCCTGCTCGCGGGCGCCGATGGCGATGCGCCGACTGGACCGGTCGGACGCATTCGTCTATTGACGACCGTCGGGATAATCCCGTTCAGGAGAAGTATGTGCGGTTCACCCGCTATACGGATTATTCGCTTCGGGTCTTGATCCATCTCGCGCTTCACGATGAACGCCTGTGTAAGATCGGTGAAATTTCGCGCACCTACGGCGTGTCTCATAATCACCTGATGAAGGTCGCAAACGCGCTGGCTCATGACGGCTTCATCGAGACGGTGCGGGGGCGTTCAGGAGGTATGCGTCTGGCACGCCCGGCTGATCGAATCAGTGTCGGCGAAGTCGTGCGACGAACCGAAGAAGGTTTCGAATTAGCCGAATGTTCTGGTTGCTCCCTGTCGCCTGCCTGCGGCCTAACGGGCGTTCTGGCAAAGGGCATGCAGGCTATGATGAATGTCTTCGACACCTACAGCGTTGCGGATCTACTGACCGACCGTGATGCGATGCGACGCCTAATGACCCAGCAGCCCCTGTTGAGAATCGGTCTCGGCGAAGAACGCCAATAAGACATGTCGAATGTCGATCGTCGTTCTATCCCTGATGCATCCATTTGCTGATGGAAGTGAGGGACAAGTTTGCAACGTGGCCCAGGAATGGACAAGTCGGATGCATCAGATCGCTACCATTATAAAATTATAACAAAGGTGTGCCTGGGAAAGCGGGAATGACAAAGGTGGGGATGTCAACTCTCCGCCCCGAAGCCGACATGGACGCTCCCGCGCAGAAACAAAAAAGGGCCGGGGAGTCGCCTCTCCGGCCCTCTTCCCGTCGCAGCGGCGACGATTACCACCCCGACGGCTTGCCCTTGTTCTGCTCGTCGAGCCACGCCTTCAGCGGCGCGAAATAGTCCGCCATCGCCTTGCCCGACATTTCGCGGGTGCCGGTGAACGCCTGAAGCGCGTCGGGCCAGGGCTTCGACGCGCCCATTTCGAGCATCGCGTTCAGCTTCGTGCCGACCGCCTTGTTGCCATAGAAGGAACAGCGGTGGAGCGGCCCCTTCCACCCCGCCTGCTTGCACGCCGCCTGATAGAATTGGAACTGCAGGATGCGCGCGAGGAAATAGCGCGAATAGGGGGTATTGCCGGGGATATGATATTTGGCGCCGGGGTCGAAGGCGTTCGCCGGCCGTTCGCCCGGAGGCGTGATGCCCTGATACTGCCGGCGCAGGTCGGTCCAGGCCTTGTTGTAGTCGGCGGGCTGGATCGTTCCGTCGAACACGCCCCAGCGCCAGCGGTCGACGAGCAGGCCAAAGGGCAGGAAGGCGACCTTGTCCATCGCCTGCCGCAACAACAGGCCGATATCCTTGTCGGCGCCGGGCACCTGTGCCTTGTCGAGCAGGCCGATATCGACCAGATATTGCGGCGTGATCGACAGCGCGATGAAATCGCCGATCGCCTCGTGGAAACCGTCATTGGCGCCGTTGAGGTAGAGATAGGGCTGTTTGTTGTAGGCGCGCTGATAATAATTGTGGCCGAGTTCGTGGTGGATGGTGATGAAATCGTCGGCATTCACCTTGGTGCACATCTTGATGCGGACATCGTCCTTGTTGTCGATGTCCCACGCCGAAGCGTGGCAGATGACTTCGCGGTCGGCGGGCTTCACGAACAGGCTGCGCTTCCAGAATGTCTCGGGAAGCGGCGCGAAGCCGAGCGAGGAATAGAAATTCTCTCCCGCCTTGACCATGTCGAGCGGCGTCTTGCCCTTGGCCTGCAGCAGGTCCCCGATGTCGTAGCCGAGGTCGCCCGAGCCCGGAGGCGCGACGAGCGGATAGATATTGCCCCATTCCTGCGCCCACATATTGCCGAGCAGGTCGGCACGGATCGGGCCGGTCTTGGGCTGCACCGCGTCGCCATATTTCTCGTTGAGTTTCCAGCGGACATAGGTGTGAAGCGCCATGTAGAGCGGCTTGACCTCCTGCCACAGCCGCTCAGTCGTCTTCGCGAACTCCTCGGGCGACATGTCGTAGCCCGACCGCCACATCGCGCCGGTGTCGCTGAAGCCCAGTTCCTTCGCGCCTTCGTTGGCGATGCCGACCATCTTGGCATAATCGTCCTTCATCGGCGCGCCGACATTGTCGTGCCAGCTCGTCCACATCTCGGCATATTCGGCGGGCGTATGGTCGAGATTGCCCATCTCGGCCTCGATGTCGGAGCCCGAGATCGGCTTGCCGTCGAGCGTCCCCTTGCCCTTGCCGTACTGCGACGACAGGTCGGTCGCGATCCGGTTGAGCTCGGTCGCGGCGCCCTCGGTCGTCGGCGCGGGGAGGACGAGGCCGGTGCGCAGGATATTGAGCTTGCGCTTCGTGTCGGCGCTCAGCCCCGGCACGTTCATATATTTGGCGGCTTCGAGCGCATAGTGGACCGACTTTTCGGTGCCGACGGCGTTGATCCGCGCCGCCATCGCATCGGTATCCTCGGTGATGAAATTATAATTGACCCAGTTCACCTGGCTCGCCTCGACCGAATAGTCGAACAGATCCTTTTCGGCGGCGGTGATGAAGGCGTCAGCGTCGGCGGCGGTGGGAGCGGCGGCGGGCGCCGCCTCGGCCGCGGCGGGCGCGGCGTCCTGCGCGATGGCCGGGCTCGCGGCGAGCGTGAGCGACATCGCAAGCGACAGGGTCGAAATCATGGCTTTCATGGGGTGCGTCCTCTGGATGATGGTGGCGCTCTCTGGCGCGATGGCCGGCAATCTGGACCGCACCGCCAACCGGGTCAAGCGGTGGTCAGGAAGGCCGCGATCGCCTCGCCGAGTTCGGGCTCGGTCACGCTCGACATATGGGTGCCGGGGATCGTCGCGAGCCGCGCGTCGGGCAGCGCCGCGACCAGTTCCTCGGCCGAGCCATTGTCCTGATCCTTGTCGCCGCACACCACCAGAACCGGCATCGTCAGCGCCGCGAGCGCGTCGGGCGCGGTGTCGGTGAAGCTGTCGAGCAGGTGGCCGGCGGCGATGCGATCGACCTTCATCGTCTTCATGAACTGGATCGACAGCCAGGTGTCGTCGCCGCGCTTCGCGGTTTCATAGTCGGCGATCACGCGCTTGAAGAATTGCCCGCGCCGCTGCCAGCCGGCGAGCCCCGCGAGCCCCATGCCGCCGAGGATCAGCCGCTTCGGCCGCATCCCCGCGACCACGGCGCGGACGCTGGTGCGGGCACCGAGCGAGAAGCCCCCGAGGTCGAAATCGACGAGGCCGAGGTGCGCGACCAGATCCTCGAGGTCGTCGACGAGCACATCGGGCGGATAATGCCCCGCCTCATGCGGCGCCTCGCTCGACCCATGGACGCGCAGGTCGGGCATGATGACGCGATAGCCGTCCGCGGCGATGCGCGCCGCGGTGCCGAACTTGATCCAGTTGACCTCGGCGCTCGAAAACAGACCGTGGAGCAGCACGACCGAGGGGCCTTCGCCCATCTCGCGCCACGCCAGCCGCACGCCGTCGCGCGCGTCGAAAAATTGGGGTTCTATGCTCATGCGTCGGGCTTGTGGACCTTCGCCCAGCGCTCCTGCAAGGGCTTGTGATCCTCGCTGCGCATTTCGGGCAGCCCCTGGCCGCCGGTCCAGCCGTGGAGGCGGCTCTCGACCCCGAAATGGCTGGTCAGTCGCACCGCGCCCGGATCGTCGAGCGCGCCGACGGCCAGGTCGATGTTCGGGCCGTCGACGTAGTGGAAGCTGAGCGGCGTCCCGCAATCGCGGCAGAAACCGCGCGCGCCGAAGGGCGAGGACATGTGGATCGCACGCTCGGCGCCGGTCCAGGTCACACTTTCCTTCGGCACGTTCCAGAAGGCGGCCCCGACATTGCCGAGCGCGCGCTGGCACATGCGGCAATGGCACCAATAGGCGTCGCGTCCGTCGTGGGCGCTCGCGAAGCGGACCGCTCCGCACTGGCAACCGCCCGCCATCGGCACAGCCGCCGCACTCATCGCGGTTGCAGCCCCTTCTGCTCCATCCGCCACTTCGCCATCTCGATCCGGTCCTGGCCGAAGAAGGGCTCACCATCGAAGACGAGCGTCGGCACGCCCCAATGGCCGGCGATCTCGAGCGCGACCTGATTGGCCGCGATTTCGGTGTCGAGTTCCTCGGCGTCGCGCTCCGCCTCGGCATCGAGCTCGGCCAGGTCGAGGCCGGCGCGCCGCGCGGCACCGGCAAGATGGTCGCCGAGGTGCCAGTCCTTCGCCCCGCCCCAGATGAGTTGGGCCACCTCGTCGCAGAAGGCGAGGCCCTTGCCGCGCCGCGACGCCGCCTGGCCGAGGCGCGTCAGGCGATGGATATAGGGTTGCTCCGCCGCGATCTCGCGCGTCGCGACATTCTGGACGATCGGGTCGGGGCGCGGCGGGCCGAAGGGGATGCCGTGGAACTGCGCGACGCGGATCATGTCGCGCATCGTATAGCTGAGCCAGTTCGGGTGGTTGCGCTCGAAGAAATCGGGCTGGCGAACCGCGAGCGGATAGACCGGGCGCAGGTTGACGATGAGGTCGTGGCTCGCCGCCAAAGCGCGATAGCGGCCGATCGCGAGATAGGAATAGGGCGAGCGAAAGGACCAGAAGAGGTCGGCGGAGAGACTCATGCCCCATATCCTGCCGAAAATGCGGCGCGGCGCAAGCATTGTCGGAATGGTTTACACCAGAATGGAAGTTATAGAATGGGCCGCGCAGCGTGTGGTTGATTATATAGCAGTTGCTATTATATGCGCTGCCATGAACGAGACGATCGGCTTTCTGCTGAACGATACGGCGCGCCTTTTCCGCCGCGCATTCAACGCGCGCATGAAGGGCAGCGGGATCACGGCCCTGCAATGGCGGCTGATAAGTTATCTCAAGCGTCACGAAGGTGTCAGGCAAGGCCCGCTTGCCGAGCTGATCGAGGTCGAGCCGATCACCCTGTCGCGCATGGTCGACCGGCTGGCCGAAGCCGGGCTGGTCGAGCGCCACGCCGACCCGACCGACCGCCGCGCCTGGCAGCTTTACCTGACGCCGCGCGCCCGCACGTTGCTGGGCGAGATGCGGCGGACGACCGACAAGGTGAGCGAGGAGGCGACCGAGGGATTGAGCGCGGCCGAGCGCGACCAGCTGATCGCGCTGGTCGGGCGTGTCCGTTGCAACCTGTCGCGCCGCGACACGACAAAAGAAAGCCAAACAGAGAACGTATGACGGATCAGCTTTCCCCCACCCGACCCGAAACCGGCAAGCGTGCGCCGCGTGCCGAAGAGGTCCGCCCCGCCAAGGCGGCGCCCAAGCCCGATCCGGTCCCGGCCGCGCCGGCGCCGGAAACCGACGCCGATGCGAAGCCAGGCTGGCGCACCCGCCTGCTGATGTTCGGTCTGCCGCTGCTGCTGTTGGCCGGCGGCGTCGGCTATTGGCTGCTGAGCGGCGGATCGGTGTCGACCGACAACGCCTATGTCCAGATGGACAAGGTGTCGGTCGCGGCGGAAGTCGGCGGGCTGATCACCGAGGTTGCCGTGCGCGAGGGACAGGAGGTGGCGAAAGGGCAGTTGCTGTTCCGCATCGACCCCAAACCCTATGCGCTGACGGTTGCCCAGGCGAATGCGGCGATCGATTCGGCGCGGGTCGATGTCGGCAATCTGTCGGCGAGCCTCGCGACGACCCATGTCGACATCGCCAAGGCCAAAGAGGACATTACCTTTGCCGAGGTCAATTTCCAGCGCCAGGCGGCGCTGATGGAAAAGGGCTTCACGACGCGGGCCGCCTATGACGCGTCGCGCCATGCCGTCGAGCAGGCGCGGGCCAGCCTGGCCCAGGCGCAGGCCGACGCCGCGGAGGCACGCGCGAAGCTGGCGACCGGCGGCGGCAGCACCAATCCGCAGATCGCGGCGGCGCGCGTCCAGCGCGCGCAGGCGGAGGTCGACCTGGGCCGTACCGAGGTGCGCGCGCCGAGCGCGGGCCGCGTGGCCGAATCCGACCGGCTGCAGCGCGGCCAGATGATGGTCGCGGGCCTGCCGGCGGTGACGCTGGTCGACACGGCGCATCCGTGGGTCGAGGCCAATTTCAAGGAAACCGACCTTGCCGACATGTGCGTCGGCCAACCCGCCGAGATGCGCTTCGACGCCTATCCGGGACTGAAGGTGCGCGGCCATGTCGAGACCATCGGCGCCGGCACCGGCAGCGAGTTTTCAGTGCTGCCGGCGCAGAATGCGACGGGCAACTGGGTCAAGGTCACACAGCGCGTGCCGGTCCGCATCGCCTTCGACGAGGTGGCGAAACGCGACATGATCGCGGGGCTGTCGACCGAGGTGAAGGTCATCACGTCGGGCGGGTGCAAATAAGGGCCGGTGCGCGTGATGCGTCTAACACCTAGCCACCCTCGCCCTCTCCCCTTCAGGGTAGAGGGCCGAGAGTCCTGATGGCGAGTCGCGCCTTTCCCCGCCGCCGCGCCGCGCCCGCAGCGACGGTCGTCAGCGACGACCTACCGCTTCACGAGCAGGTGCGCTATCGCGGCCTGCTGACCGTCGCGGTCATGGGCGCGTCGGTGATGCAGATCCTCGACACGACGATCGCCAACGTCGCGATCCCGCACATGCAGTCGAGCCTGGGCGCGACGAGCGAGACGGTGAACTGGGTGCTCACCAGCTATATCATCGCCTCGGCGGTCGCGATGCCGATCACCGGCTGGCTCGCCGACCGCATCGGCCGCCGCAGGCTGTTCCTGAGCGCGGTGATCGGTTTCATCATCGCCTCGATGGCATGCGGCGCGGCCCAGAATCTGGAGGAAATGGTCGCCTTCCGCTTCATCCAGGGGATCAGCGCCGCCTTCATCGGGCCGCTGTCGCAATCGGTGATGCTCGACATCAACCCGCCCGAGCGGCACGCGCGCGCGATGTCGATCTGGGGGATGGGGATCATGGTCGGGCCGATCCTGGGGCCGATCCTGGGCGGCTGGCTGACCGAGTCGGTCAACTGGCGCTGGGTCTTCTATGTCAACCTGCCGGTCGGGCTTGCGACATTGGCGCTGATGTGGGCGTTGCTGCCCGCGACCGGGCGCCGCGACCGCAAGTTCGACCTGTTCGGTTTCTCGATGCTCGCGCTCGGCCTTGCCTCGCTCCAGTTGATGCTCGACCGTGGCGCCCAGCAGGACTGGTTCCACAGCATGGAGATCTGGATCGAAACCGGCGTCGCCGTCGCGTGCCTGTGGATGTTCCTCATCCATCTGCTGACGGGGCGCAACACGCTGTTCGACCGCAAGATGCTCGCCGACCGCAACCTTCTGACCTCGCTCGGCTTCATGGTCGTGATCGGCATCGTCATGTTCTCGTCGATGGCGCTGCTGCCCCCGATGCTCCAGCGGCTGTTCGACTGGCCGGTGATCGACACCGGCTGGGTGCTCGCCGTGCGCGGGGTCGGAATCTTTATGAGCATGTGGATCGCGGGGCAGTTGATCGGCAGGATCGACGCGCGCTGGCTGGTCGGCAGCGGCCTGATTATCGCCGCCTATTCGCTGTGGCAGATGAGCCACTGGTCGCTGATGATGGGCACCTGGCCGGTGATCGTCAGCGGGCTGGTGCAGGGGCTCGGGATGGGGCTGATCTTCATCCCGCTCAACACCATGGCCTTTGCGACGCTCGGCCCCACCTACCGGACCGACGGGGCGAGTCTGCTCAACCTGGTGCGCAGCGTCGGCGCGTCGGTCGGCATCTCGGTGGTGACGACGCTGCTCGGCTCGAACACCCAGCGAAGCCATGAGGATCTGGTCGCGCATATCACCAGCAGTTCGATCGCGCTGATCGATCCATCCACCTCAGACCGCCTCGGATCGCTCGGCGGGGCCGCGATGGCGATGCTCAATGCCGAGGTGAACCGGCAGGCGGCGATGGTCGCCTATATCGACGATTTCTGGGCGATGATGTGGGTGACGCTGATCTCCGTTCCCCTCGTCATCCTGCTGCGCCCGCCCGCGCCCGGCGGCCCCACGGCCTCCGCCGCCGACATGGGACACTGACCGCTTCTCGCATCAGCGGGACAGGGCGAAGGAACTCACTCGGACAGCGCGGTCTGCGCCGGGTTTCGGGCGTGAGCGGCGATCGCGGCCGGCAGTTCGAGCCACGGGTGCCGGTCGTCGCACCACACCGCCTGCTCGGGCATCGGGAAGCCGGGATCGGCAAAGGCGCCCGCCGCGACCCCGACCAAATGCGGCAGGCGGTCGGGCTCCCACCACAGCGACGATCCGCATGTGGGGCAGAAATGAAAGGCGACGTCGAAACCGCTCGCCGAAGGACGGCGAAAGCATTCCGCCGCGCCCGCCACCAGAGCCACGTCCGACCGCGGAAAGAAGGCCGCGACGCTGAACAGCGACCCGGTTCGCCGCTGGCAGTCCATGCAATGGCAAAGCGAAACCTTGGCGGGCTCGCCCCGGCACCGAAGGATCAGCTTGCCGCAATGGCAGGAGGCGTCCCGTTCCATGGGATGAATCCTATCACCCCCGGCCGGGCAAGCCCAGCGACCGATTGCGTCGGGCGGCCGCGCGCTACGTCGCCCAGGCGAAGGCGCGGCGCAGTTCGGCGGCGCCGCCCTCCGCATAGGGCAGGCCGTGCGCCATGACGACGCGCTCGCAATCCCAGGCCAGTATTTCCGCGACCGCCGCGCGGACGCGCCGCCGCGCCGGGCGAAAGGTCAGGCGCAAGTCGATCGGCGCCTTGCCGTGCGGATGCGCCGCGCCCGACAGGCGGACGAGCCAGCGCAGCAATCGGCTGCGGATGCGCGCCGGCTCGAAATTCTCGATCAGGTCGGTCAGGATCACGGTGCGCGACGCGCGGTGATGAAACACCGCCTCGGTCACGGCGGTCCCCGGCACCAGCACCGCCGCGATGCCGCCCGGAAGCGCGGCCTCGTCTTCGCCGACGGTCGCGTCGATCCGGAACGCGCGCTTCGCCTTGGCGGCGAGGCCGGGGACCGCGAGCGTCCGGGCGCCGGGATAGCGGTGCTGCCAGTCGGCGACATACCAGTAATGGAGGCTGTTCGGCGCGACGAGCCACGCGACCTCGCCGAGCGCATCGATGGCGTCGAACAACGCCGCGTCGGGCGCGATCGGCGAATGCAGCCACAGCCGCCCGTCGTCCAGTCGCGCCACCGTCATCCGCGTCGGAAAGGGGATCGACGCCGGGCCGTAATCCATGCGGATTTCCGGCCCATCGACGATCCAGAGCCGCTCGCCGAACGGTTTGGGAACATCGAGCGGCGCATAGGGGACGAAGCTGGACATGGCGTTCAGCCTATCAGCAAAGCGGGCGACGGTTCAAATATCCGCCCGTCCGCGCGGCAGCGCGATGACGACAAGCGCGCCCAGCGCTGCAAGCGCCATGTCCTTTTGCGCGTCCCATGGGTCGCCCTGCTGCCCGTTGTAGCGCTCGGCCGTCTCGCCGCCCGCGACGATGGCGAGCAGCCACTCGAAAATCTCGTAGAGGCAGGAGACCGACAGCACCCAGCCGACGACCGCGAGCATCGCGCCGCGCCGCGACAGCCCGCCGTGGCGCCGCGCGATCTCTGCCACCGGCACGACCGACAGCAGGCCGAAGGCGAAATGGACGAGACGGTCGTAATGGTTGCGCGTCCAGCCGAAGATGTCGGACAGGCTCGCTCCCGTCAGCGTGCGCGCCCAATCGTCATAGGGGACGTTGCTGTAGGTATAGCGCCCGCCGAGCGTGTGCAGCGCGAGGAACAGGACGATGCAGAACAGCGCCGGGGTCGAGAGCGGCCAGCGGCGCAGCAGCCACGGCGATAGAAGCAGCAGCAGCGCGGTCGGGATATGCTGGAGCGGCGCGATGGCGGGATAGGGCTGGTCGATCTGCGCAAGCAGCAGCAGCGCGAGGAGTAGGCCGAGAAGAAGGCGCTGGGGGCGGGGGATGGCGGCGAGCATGGCCTTCCCCTAACCGTTCCCATCGGCGCATTTAAGCCCCTCCTCTTCAGAAAGGGGGGTTGGGGTGGTGGACGCCGGTGCAGGAACACCACCCCGCTGCGACTAGCGCGCAAGCACGCAAGTCTCGCTGCCCCTCCTCTGAAGAGGAGGGGTGAATAAAATTCAGCCCTTCTTCAGGTGCCGGCGGCCGAGCAGTTCGGCGATCTGCACCGCGTTGAGCGCCGCGCCCTTGCGGAGGTTGTCGGACACACACCAGAAGGCGAGGCCGTTATCGACCGTGCTGTCGTCGCGGACGCGCGACACGAAGGTCGCATAGTCGCCGACGCATTCGACCGGGGTGACGTAACCGCCGTCCTCGCGCTTGTCGACGAGCATCACGCCGGGCGCCTCGCGCAGGATGTCCTGCGCCTGCTCGGCCGACAATTCCTTATCGAACTCGACGTTCACCGATTCCGAGTGGCCGACGAAGACCGGGACACGGACGCAGGTCGCGGTGACCTTGACCTTAGGATCGAGAATCTTCTTGGTCTCGACCACCATCTTCCATTCCTCCTTGGTCGAACCGTCGTCGAGGAACTTGTCGATGTGCGGGATGACGTTGAAGGCGATCTGCTTGGTGAACTTCTGCACGTCCTTTTCGTCGCCGACGAAGATCTGGCGCGTCTGGTTCCACAGCTCGTCCATACCCGCCTTGCCGGCGCCCGACACCGACTGATAGGTCGAGACGATGACGCGCTTGACGCCCGCCGCATCGTGCAGCGGCTTCAGCGCGACGACCATCTGCGCGGTCGAGCAGTTCGGGTTGGCGATGATGTTCTTCGCCGTATAGCCGTCGATCGCGTCGGGGTTCACCTCGGGCACGATCAGCGGCACGTCGGGGTCCATCCGATAGAGCGACGAATTGTCGATCACGGTGCAGCCCGCCGCCGCGGCCCTGGGCGCGTGGATCGCGGTCGCGTCGCTGCCGATGGCGAAGATTGCCATGTCCCAGCCAGCCCAGTCGAAATTCTCGATATTCTGGCATTTCACGGTGCGGCCGGTGTCGCCGATCTCGATCTCTTCGCCCTGGCTGCGCGACGAGGCGACCGCCGCGAGTTCGGCGATCGGGAATTCGCGCTCGGCGAGGATGGCGAGGACTTCGCGTCCGACATTGCCCGTCGCACCCGCGACGACGATCCGGTAACCCATGAATTTGTCCTTTGATGCTGGTGTCTGAAACGAAAAACGACCGGCTCTGCCTGTTGGCGGAACCGGTCGTTTTGGAAAGCTGTTTCGGCTTTGGTGTGGAGAAGCTCTCCTTAGCCTTCGCCGGCTTCCGACCGGTATTCGCGGCGCTCCGCAATACGCGCCGATTTACCGGTGCGGCCCCGCAGATAATAGAGCTTCGCACGACGGACGGCGCCCTTGCGGACGACGGTAATGCTGTCGATGTTCGGCGAATAGAGCGGGAAGACGCGCTCGACGCCTTCGCCGAACGACAATTTGCGCACGGTGAAGTTCGAGCCCATGCCCTTGTTCGAGCGGGCGATGCACACGCCCTCGAAATTCTGGACGCGGGTGCGCTCGCCTTCGACGACGCGCACGCCGACGCGCAGCGTGTCGCCGGGACGGAACGTCGGAATCTCTTTGCCGGCCTTGGCGATTTCTTCGGCTTCGATCGTCTGGATGAGGTTCATGGCCTCTTGTCCTTCTTCTGTTGCCGCGCGCCAGAGGCAGGTCGGTCCCGAGCGCCCTCATGGCGCTCCCAAAGGTCCGGCCTGCGTAACCGTGTGTCCTCTTCCGCCCTTTGTTTCCGCCAGGCGGCGATCTTCGCATGATCCCCCGATCGCAGCACTTCGGGGATCGTGCGCCCTTCCCATGTCACAGGTCGGGTATAATGCGGATATTCGATCAGACCGTGTTCGAACGATTCGTCGTCTCCGCTAGAAGCCGCGCCCATTACGCCGGGAAGCAGCCGAATGCAAGCGTCGAGCAGCAATAGCGCCGCCATCTCCCCGCCCGACAGGATGATGTCGCCCATCGAGAGCTGTTCGATGGGGCGCGCGTCGAAGATGCGCTCGTCGAATCCCTCGAAACGGCCGCACAGGATGATCGCCCCGGGACCCGTCGCGAGCGCGCGCACGCGGGCCTGGGTGATCGGCGCGCCGCGCGGCGTCATCGCGAGCAGGGGAAGCCCCGGATGCGCGGCCGCCGCATGGTCGATCGCGCGGCCCAGCACGTCGGCCTTGAGCACCATCCCCGCGCCGCCGCCCGCGGGCGTGTCGTCGACGGTGCGGTGCCGGTCGGTCGCGAAGTCGCGGATCTGCACCGGCGCGCACGACCACAGGCCGCTTTCGAGCGCACGCCCCGCCATGCTGTGCCCCAGCGGACCGGGAAACATGTCGGGATAAAGGGTCAGGGGGACGGCGGTGAAGCTCATGGCAGCGGCCGCCATAGCGCCTCGGGGAGCAGGGGACGATCCTTTTCCATCTCCTCGTGCAGCCATTCGCGGAAGCGTTCGATCTTGCGCACGCGGCTGCGGCCCTCGCGATAGACGAGCCAGTTGGCGCCGCCGGGCTGGTAGAGCGTGTCGAAAGGCTGGACCATCCGCCCGCTGTCGAGCTCGGCGCGCCACAGCAGCGGGGTCATCAAGGCGATGCCATAGCCGCCCTGCACCGCGCTCGCCTCCTGAAGCTGGCTGTCGAGCACGACCCCGCGACGCGGCGGCGGCGCGACGTCGACCCCGGCCTCGGCGAGCCAGCCGGCCCACCAGCCGTCGTTCGGCGCGAGACGCTCGACGCGGAGCAGGTCGGCGGGCGCCGCGATCCGGTTGGCGTCGCGAAAGGCGGGCGAGCAGATCGGCGTCACATGGCTGCGGAACAGGAAATCGGCGCGCAGCCCCGGCCAGCCGCCGCGGCCGATACGGATCGCGACGTCGACGTTCGACGCGTCGAAATCGACATAGTCGTTCGACATCGAGAGCCGCACCGCGAGGTCGGGGTAGCGAAGCTGGAAGCGCCCGATGCGCGCGCTGAGCCAGGTGCCGCCGAAGGTCACCGCGGCGTTGATCGTCAGCACCTCCGCCTCGTCATCGCCGAGCGCCGCGAAGGCGTCGCCCATCGAGGCGAAGGCGGCGCGGATCGCGGGAAGCAGCCGCTGCCCCGTCTCCGACAGCCGCACCCGCCCCTTCTCGCGCACGAACAGCGCGCGACCGAGTCGATCCTCCAATTGGCGGATCTGATAGCTGACCGCGGCCTGCGTCATCCCTAACTCTTCAGCGGCACGCGAGAAGTTTTCCAGCCTTCCGGCCGATTCGAAGGCACGGATCGCGGCAAGGGGCGGCAGTCTGGACATGGAAGATCTATAAGGCAGCCTTATGTCGTGCCGCAAAGCTTTTGTTGGCCGATCCGCTCCGCAGGGCGCATTTGAGCGGCACGCACCCCGGCAGGAGACAATCGATGATCGACGAAATGTGGATGCGCGGCTGGGCCGAAAATCACGGCCGCTTCAGCGCCGACCTCGACCGCGGCTTCGCGCAGATCGCTGGTGCGATCGCGCGGCTGCGCCGCCGCCGGGACGCCCCCGACACCGACGTCCGCCGGCGCATCGGCGTGTGAGAAAATTAGCCAAAGCCCGGATTACCGCGTCCAATTCTCGATGCGGAGCCCTGGCACATCGGCGAAATCGCCTTCGTTGTTGGTGATAACCACGACATCCAGGCTCAGCGCATGGGCCGCCAGCAAGCGGTCGAAGCGCGCGCGTCGGAAGGGGAGTTTCGAATAGGCCCGCGCCGCGGACTCATCGAAAGGAACGAGGGGGATGGCCGCGAGAAAAGCCTCTAGAACCTCAGGTAGCGGCGGTCTCCCCTGCTCGCTCCCCAAGGCGATCTCGGCGAAGCTGATCGCCGAAATGGCGACGTCGCCCGGCGCGCATGCAGTGAGCCGCGTGCGCAGCGGTTCGTAGCGCGCCGTCATCGCATAAATCGCGCAATCGGCATCGATGAGGTAGCGGATCACCCCTTCTTTGCCGCTTCCTCGGCGGCCTTGCGCGCTGCGACCGTGCTCGGCCGCTCCTCGAAATCTTCGCGCGGAGGAATCTTCAACCACGGCGCCTTGCCCCAGAAACCGCTGACGTCGATCTTCGCCTTGGGCTTGTCTGCGGGCTCGAAACGGAACTCACCGCGCTCTTCGCGCACGATCATTTCGGTGCCTTCTTCCAGCCCGAGCGCCTTGGGCAGACGCAGCGCCAGTGAATTGCCCGATTTGAAGACTTTCGCTCGATATTCCTTGGTCATGGCACGCTCCGTATATACAAAATGTATATACTATTCGACGAAGGCCGCGTCAATCAGGACCCCCGCGTCGCTCCATTCGGGCACCGCTTGCGGGATCATCGGCACCATGAAGCGCGCCGGTTTCTTGCCGGGTTCGGGGGGGCGTTCGATCTCGAGGATGTCGCCGGCGCCGAAATTCTCGACCGCGACGACGGTTCCCAGCGCCTCGCCCGCGGTCGAGGTGCAGGCGAGACCGATCAGGTCGTGATGATAATATTCGCCGGGGCCGAGCGGCGGCAGGGCCGAGCGCGGAACGGTAAGAACGGTCCCGCGCAGCGCCTCCGCGGCGGCGCGGTCGGTGATCTCGGCGAAGATCGCCACCGCGCCTTGGTTCGCGGGGCGCACCGATTTCAGCGTCAGCTTGCGGGCGCCTGCGTCGAAAACGGAAAAGGCGCGGAGGGCGTCCGCGCCTTCGCCGAACAGCTTGAGCCGCACCTCGCCCCGCACCCCGTGCGCGCCGGCGATGGCGGCCAGGGTGACGGGGCGGTTCGCACGATTCTCAAGCCCCTCCCCTTCAGGGGAGGGGTTGGGGTGGAGGGTAGCGGGCGTAGGCGCTCGTCTGCGAGCCCCCACCCCCGGCCCCTCCCCTGAAGGGGAGGGGGGAGGCATGCCTTAGCCTTCGGCCTTTTCTTCGCCAGCTTCTTCGGCCGGAACTTCTTCGGCGGCAGGCGCATCTTCGGCAGCGGGAGCTTCTTCGGCCACCGGGCCGCCTTCGGCGACTTCCTCGGCAATCGCGGTCGCGTCTTCGGCGGTCGCTTCGGCGGGAACCTCCTCGGCCACCGCGTCGGCGACGGCTTCGGCGGTCGCTTCGCTCTTCACCGAACCGGTCGCATCCGATTCCGCGGCTGCGGGAACAGCAGCTTCCTCGGCGGCGGGCGCTTCTTCAGCGGCCACTTCGGGAGCGGCTTCCTCGGCTGCTTCGGGTTCGGGCGCCGGAGCGGCGGCAGCGGCCGCGGCGGCTTCTTCAGCGTCAACCAGCTTCTGCGCCTTTTCCTCGGCGCGTTCCTTGGCCTTCTCGCCCGGGACGCCCTTGTTGGGGTTGTTGCGCGCGGCGCGTTCCTTGATGCCGGCGGCGTCGAGGAAGCGGGCGACGCGGTCGCTGGGCTGCGCGCCGACGCTCAGCCAGTGCTGCGCGCGCTCGGCGTCGAGCTTCACGCGTTCCGGATTGTCCTTGCCGAGCAGCGGGTTGTAGCTGCCGATGCGCTCGATGAAGCGGCCATCGCGCGGGCTGCGCGAATCGGCGACGACGATCTTGTAATAGGGGCGCTTTTTCGAACCGCCGCGCGAAAGGCGAATGGAGGTAGCCATGATCTAGTCCTTCTTTCTAATTCAATTCAAACTGGGTCTTCGTAAACTCTGGATCCCCGCCTTCGCGGGGATGACGGCCTGTGGGGGCCGTCACTTCTTCTTGTTCATCAGATTGGCGAGCTCGGGCGGGATCGCCCCGCCGCCGAGGCCGGGAAGGCCGGCTGGACCGCCGCCGCCCATTCCGCCTCCGCCAAGACCGCCGCCCATGCCAGGAATGCCGCCGCCGCGCCCGAACAGCGCGCCGAGGCCCTTGAGCCCGCCCATCTTGCGGATGCGCTTCATCGCGGTGGACATTTCCTGGTGCATCTTGAGCACCTTGTTCACCTGTTGCACCGTCGTGCCCGACCCGTTGGCGATGCGGATCTTGCGCTTCGCATTGATCAGGTCGGGCTTCGCGCGCTCCTTGGGGGTCATCGACCCCATGATCGCGTCAAAGTGAATCAGCATCTTGTCGTCGGCGCCGCTGGTCGCCATCGCCGCCTGCGCCTTCTTGAGGCCGGGGATCATGCCGGCGAGCGCCCCGATGCCGCCCATGCGGCGCATCTGGTTCAATTGCGTGCGAAGATCGTCGAGGTCGAACTGACCCTTCGCCATCTTCTTCGCCATCGCCTCGGCCTCTTCGGCCTGAATCGTCTCGGCGGCGCGTTCGACGAGGCTGACGACGTCGCCCATGCCGAGGATGCGGCCCGCGATGCGCGAGGGCTGAAAGAGTTCGAGCCCGTCGAGCTTCTCGCCCGTGCCCGCGAACTTGATCGGCTTGCCGGTGACGGCGCGCATCGACAGCGCGGCGCCGCCGCGCGCGTCGCCGTCGAGGCGGGTGAGGACGACACCGGTCAGCGGTACCTGTTCGGTGAAGCGCTGCGCGACCTGCACCGCGTCCTGTCCGGTCAGGCTGTCGACGACGAGCAGGGTCTCGGCCGGATTCGCGGTGCGCGAGACCGCCTGCATCTCGTCCATCAGTTGCTGGTCGACGTGGAGGCGACCCGCGGTGTCGAGCATCAGCACGTCATAGCCCTGGAGCTTCGCGGCCTGCGCCGCGCGCTGCGCGATCTCGACCGGCTGCTGCCCGGCGACGATCGGCAAGGTCGCGACGTCGATCTGCTGGCCGAGCACGGCGAGTTGTTCCTGCGCGGCGGGGCGATTGACGTCGAGCGACGCCATCAGCACCTTCTTGCGCTCCTTGTCCTTCAGCCGCTTCGCGATCTTCGCGGTGGTCGTGGTCTTGCCCGAGCCCTGAAGCCCGACCATCATGATCACCGCCGGCGGCGCGACATTGAGGTCGAGATCGGCGGCTTCGGAGCCGAGCATCTCGGTCAGCGCGTCACTGACGATCTTGACCACCTGCTGCCCCGGCGTGACCGAACGCAGGACATTCTGGCCGACCGCGAGTTCGGTGACCTGATCGACGAAGCTGCGCACGACGGGCAGCGCGACGTCGGCCTCCAGCAAGGCGATTCGTACCTCGCGCATTGCGGCGCGCACGTCGGCCTCGGTCAGCGCACCGCGGCCGCGGAGCTTCCCGAACACATCGCCAAGCCGATTGCTCAGACTGTCGAACATTGGCCTTCAAATCCCTTCTGACAGGCCGCAACGCAAAAGACGCCGGTGAGCGAAACCTCGCCAACCAGCGGCTATCCGTGGACAGAGTCTCCGTCGCGGATGTCGTATGCGTCCGCCCGCATCATGCCGACGAACCCGCGCGCCCTTACGCGAAAGCGCGGGCAAAGGCAAGCCGCGCGGTAGCGGGTCGTGCCACCGTCTGGCTCTGGAAAGTTCGACATCCCTCCCCGTCCCCCCTCGGCAACGCACTTAACGCAAATTTCACCGGTGCCGGTGCAAAAGGCGCTCCACAGTGGGGGACTGCCTATATGACCGCCGAACCGGCCGTACCGAAACAATGGGATCGCAGCGAAGGGGCGCGGCGCGATATCGTCGCGGGCGGCATCGTCGTCGCCGCCATCCTGCTGTTCATCGGCAACGGCGGCGCCGTGATGCAATCGGTCATCCGCACCCTGTCGGGACTCGGCGGCGGCACCGACCGGATGCTGGCCGTGGCGCTGATCCTGAACATCGCCCTGCTCCTCTTCGGCTGGCGGCGCTACGACGATCTGAACCGCGAGGTGCGCGAGCGCACCGAGGCCGAGAAGCGCGCGCGCTGGTTGGCCGACACCGATCCGCTGACCGGCTTTCTCAACCGCCGCGCGCTGCTGAACGCCGGACAGGCGCTGATCGCCGAGGCGACGGCGAAAGGGCGCCAGGTTGCGCTGTTCCTGCTCGATCTCGACCATTTCAAGACCGTCAACGACATCCACGGCCATATCGCCGGCGACCGTGTGCTGCAGATCGCCGCCGAGCGCATCTCGGCCATCCTGCCGCCGAGCGCGACCAAGGCGCGGCTGGGCGGCGACGAATTCGTCGCCATGCTCGCCTTCGAGCCCGTAGCGCGCGCCGACATCGACGCGCTGGCGGCGCAGCTCGTCGCGACGCTGGAGGCCCCGGTGGCGAGCGATGCGCAGCAGATCCGCATCGGCGGCTCGCTCGGCATCGCGCTCGCCGCCGACGCGGGCGTGACGATGGACACGCTGGTCCGTCAGGCCGACATCGCCATGTATCATTGCAAGGAAAAGGGCCGGAACCGCCATATCTGGTTCGAAACCGGCATGGAAATGGCCGTGCAGGCGCGCAACCAGATCGAGACCGGGATTCGCGCCGGCATGCCGCGCGGCGAGTTCATCCCCTATTTCGAGCCGCAGGTCGACATCGCCACCGGCCGGCTGATGGGGTTCGAGATGCTGATGCGCTGGGATTCGCCCGAACATGGGATGATCCCGCCCGAACGCTTCATCCCGATCGCCGAGGAAAGCGGGCTGATCGGCGAACTGTCGCTGCACGTCGTTCGCGCCGCGCTCGAAGTCGCCAAGGGCTGGGACCCGTCGATCACGCTGGCGGTCAACATCTCGCCGCAGCAGCTCAAGGACCCCTGGTTCAGCCAGAAGCTGATCAAGCTGCTGGTCGAGACCGGCTTCCCGCCAAGTCAGTTCGAGGTCGAGATCACCGAAAGCTCGCTGTTCGAGAATCTGCCGCTGGTCCGCTCGATCGTCACCAGCCTCAAGAATCAGGGCGTGTCGCTCAGCCTCGACGATTTCGGCACCGGCTACAGCTCGCTGTCGCATCTGCGCGCGCTGCCCTTCGACCGGATCAAGATCGACCGCAGCTTCATCGCCGCGATGCGCGGCAGCGCCGACGCCCGCGCGATCGTCGTCGCGATCATCCGCCTCGGCGAAAGCCTCGCCATGCCGATCACCGCCGAGGGCGTCGAGGACGAGGCGACCGCGATCGAACTCACCCGCCTCGGCTGCGCGAAGGGCCAGGGCTGGTTCTATGGCCGCGCGATGTCGGCCGCGGACGCCGCGGACATGCTTGCCGAGCGCGGCCTGCTGCGGGCGCCGCAGACGCCCCGCGAGAGCAGCCCGGCGGCGGACACCGAGTGGCAGCGCAAGGCCGGCTGATCCCCTTCCCCTCATCTTCAGAGGAGGGGCTTACAGAGCCACTTCGCTAGACTTCGCCGCCGCGCCCCCCTAAATGCGCCCCATGGCGGATCGCTTCACCAAGATGCACGGCCTCGGCAACGACTTCGTCGTGATCGACGCGCGCGAGAGCGCGGTCGAGATGACGCCGGCGCGCGCCCATGCGATCGCCGACCGCCGCCACGGCATCGGCTGCGACCAGCTCATCCTGCTCGAACCCTCGGCCAAGGCGGACGTGAAGATGCGCATCTTCAACGCCGATGGCGGCGAGGTCGAGGCGTGCGGCAACGCCACGCGCTGCGTCGCGACGCTGATCGGCCAGCCCGCGGTGATCGAGACGCTGGGCGGCATGCTGCGCGTGACCCCGGCCGACGGCGGCGCTGAGGTGACGCTGGGCGAGCCGGTCTTCGACTGGGAGCGCATCCCGCTCGCGATGCCGATGGACACGCGCGACATGCCGGTCGCGTGGGACGAGCTGGAGCACGGCGCGGCGGTCAATGTCGGCAATCCGCACATCATCTTCTTCGTGCCCGAGGCCGACGCCGTCGCGCTCGCCGACCTGGGCTCGCGGATCGAGACCGACCCGCTGTTTCCCGAGCGCGTCAACGTCAATGTCGCGAGCCTCGACGGCGAGAATCAGCTGCAACTGCGCGTCTGGGAACGCGGCGTCGGGCTGACCCAGGCGTGCGGCACCGGCGCCTGCGCGACCGCGGTGGCCGCGATCCGCGCCGGGTTGGTCGCCTCGCCGGTCACCGTCTCGCTGCCCGGCGGCGACCTGGTCATCCGCTGGGCCGAGGGCCAGCCGATCGTGATGAGCGGCGCCGCGACGCGCGTGTTCGACGGCGAAACCGACTGGGCGCGCTTCGGATGAGCGGTGCCGCGGGCGTCGAGGTCGTCAATTTCGGCTGCCGGCTCAACATCGCCGAGGGCGAGGCCGTGCGCGCCGCGGCGCTGCGCGCGGGCGCGGCCGACACCATCGTCTTCAATAGCTGCGCGGTGACCGACGAGGCCGTGCGGCAGGCGCGGCAGGCGGTGCGCCGTGCGCTGCGCGAGCGGCCGGGCGCGCATGTCGTGGTAACCGGATGCGCGGCGGAGCTGGAAGCCGAGCGCTTTGTCGATATGGGCGCGCGGGTGGTAGCGAACGATGCCAAGGGGCTGGCCGAGAGTTATCGCCTCAAAGAAAAGAACGGTGCTTCGACAAGCCCGGCACGAACGGATTTGGATGACGGTGCAATTCCTTCGCCGTTCGCCCTGAGCTTGTCGAAGGGTCGTTCCTCCCTGCCTTACGCCCCCGCCCTCTCCGGCGCCGACCACGCCCGCGCCTTCCTCGGCGTCCAGACCGGCTGCTCACACGCTTGCACCTTCTGCGCCACGGTGCGCGCGCGCGGGGCTGCGCGGTCGGCGACCATCGAAGCCGTGGTCGACGCCGCCCGCACGGCGCTGACCCGCGGCCAGCGCGAGGTCGTGCTGACCGGGGTCGACCTCGCCAGCTATGGCGACGACAGCGGCACCAGTCTCGCCGCGCTGGTCGAGGCGCTGCTGGCGCTGCCCGTCGAGCGCCTCCGCCTCTCGTCGCTCGACCCCGACCGGGTCGACGACGCGCTGTTCGCGCTGTTGACGGAGGAAGCGCGGGTGATGCCGCACGTCCATCTGTCGCTGCAGGCGGGCGACGACATGGTGCTGACGCGGATGAAGCGCCGCCACCGCCGCGCCGACGCGGTGCGGCTGGTCGAACGGCTGAAGGCCGCGCGTCCCGCCATCGCGATCGGCGCCGACCTGATCGCCGGATTTCCGACCGAGGATGACACGATGTTCGCCAACAGCCTGGCCCTGATCGACGATGCCGACATCGTCTTCGGCCATATCTTTCCCTACAGCCCGCGCGCCGGCACCCCTGCCGCGCGGATGCCGCAGGTCGGCCGCGCCGTCGCGCGCGAGCGCGCAGCGGTCCTGCGCGACGCCAATGCGCGGCGGCGCCATGCGTGGATGGACGCGCAGGCAGGCCGAACGACGCAGATGCTGGTCGAGCGCGACGGGCTCACCGGCCATGGTGAGAATTTCGCCGCGCTGGCGCTAACCGCCCCCGCCGCGCCGGAGAGCATCCTCCCCGTGCGGATCGGCGCGCGCGACGGCGAGCGGATGATCGCCGGAAGGACCGCGGCATGAGCGGCGCGAGCTGGAGCGAGCGGCTGTTCGGCGGGCTCAAGCGCACGTCGGAGCGGCTGGGCGAGAATCTCGCCGGGCTGACCGGCAAGGCGCGGCTCGACGACGACGATCTCGACCGGATCGAGGAGGCGCTGATCACCGCCGATCTCGGCCCCGCCATGGCCGCGCGCATCCGCGAGCGGCTCGCCGCGCGGCGCGATGCGGTCGCAGGCGGGACAGAGGAGCTACGAAAGATCGTCGCCGACGAAATCGCCGCGGTCCTGCGCCCGGTCGCCGAGCCGCTGGAGGTCGACGCCTTTCCGCGCCCGCAGGTGATCCTGGTCATCGGGGTCAACGGATCGGGCAAGACGACGACGATCGCCAAGCTCGCGCATCTGTTCCAGGAACAGGATTATGGCGTGATGCTCGTCGCGGGCGACACCTTCCGCGCTGCCGCGATCGGGCAATTGAAGGTCTGGGCCGAACGGCTGGGCGTGCCGATCATGGCGGGACCCGAGGGCGGCGACGCCGCGGGCATCGTCTTCGACGCGGTGAAGCAGGCGACCGCGACCGGCATCGACGTGCTGATCGTCGACACCGCCGGCCGCCTTCAGAACAAGCGCGAGCTGATGGACGAACTCGCCAAGATCAAGCGCGTGCTCGGCCGCCTCAACCCCGCGGCGCCGCACGACGTGGTGCTCGTCCTCGACGCGACAACGGGGCAGAATGCGCTGTCGCAGATCGACGTGTTCCGCGAGGTCGCGGGGGTCACCGGCCTCGTCATGACCAAGCTCGACGGCACCGCGCGCGGCGGCGTCCTCGTCGCCGCGGCCGAGCGGCACGGCCTGCCGATCCACGCGATCGGCATCGGCGAGACGATCGACGACCTTCGCCCCTTCGACGCCGACGAGATCGCGGGCATCATTGCAGGAAACATAAGATGAGCGACGTCCTCCCCGGCGGCCCCGAGCCCGTCCCCGCGCCGCCGCCCGCCAAGCATGGCTGGCTGAACTTCGCGATCGATTTCGGGCCGCTGCTCGTCTTCTTCCTGACCTATAAATTCACCTCGGGCGGCACCGGCGCCTTCGCGGCGACGACCGGCGCGATCAAGGGCACGCTCGCCTTCATGGTCGCGATCGTCATCGCGATGGCGGTGTCGAAGTGGAAGCTCGGCAAGATATCCCCGATGCTGTGGATGTCGGGAATCCTCGTCCTCGGCTTCGGCGCGCTGACCGTCTGGTTCCACGACGAGCGCTTTATCGTGATGAAGCCGACGATCATTTATGCCGCCTTTGCGGTCCTGCTGCTCGGCGGCTGGGCGTTTAAAAAGCCGATGCTCAAATATCTGCTGCAATCGGCGCTCGACGGGGTGACCGAAAAGGGCTGGCTCGCGCTGTCGCGTAACTGGGGCCTGTTCTTCGCCGCGCTCGGCATCGCCAATCATGTCATGTACGAACTGATCGAGGCGGGGCGGATGAGCTTCGACCTCTGGCTGACAATCAAGGTATGGGGCGTCACCGCCCTCTCCTTCCTCTTCACGCTGACCCAATTGCCGGTGATGCTGAAGAACGGGCTGGCGGTGCCGGAGGGCGAAGAGAAATAGCCGTCGTCCCCGCGAAGGCGGGGCCGCCATCGGCATAGCGCCGAGCTGCCAGCGGCCCCCGCCTTCGCGGGGGCGACGATTATTCTTGCTCCACCGCCGCCTTGTGCATCCGCCCGTTGAGCACATAATGCGCGACCCCGGCCTGCATCCCCGCCGCCTGTGCGTCGTCGATCTCGCGCACGCGGCGCGCGGGCGCGCCGGCCCATAGCTCGCGCGAGGGGATTTCCTTGTGCTCGGTCAGCAGCGCGCCCGCCGCGAGCATCGCGTCGCTGCCGATGCGGCAACCGTTCATCACCGTCGCCTTGAGGCCCACAAACGCCCGGTCGGCGAGCGTGCAGCCGTGGACCATCGCCAGATGGCCGATCAGCACATCCTCGCCGATGATCGTCGGATAGCCCTCCGGCCGGTGCGGCATCGGGCCGTCGCAATGAACGATGCTGCCGTCCTGAATGTTGCTGCGCGCGCCGACGCGAATGTGGCTGACGTCCGCGCGCAGCACGCAATTGTACCAGATGCTGACGTCGGGTCCGATGACCACGTCGCCGATGATGCGGCAACCGGGCGCGATGAAGGCGCTCGGGTCGATCTGCGGCGTCTTGCCGTTCACGCTGATGATAGAAATGTCGCTACGCGTCATTCACGGCCTCCGATAACATGATTCCATAAAAGCACCGGCAGCGTCGAGGCATAGTCGTCGGTCCAGCGCTCGAACCCCAGCCGTTCCTCAAGCGGTACCCAGGCGCCGTTGTCCTGCGCCTGCCCGCGCGGCCGGATACCGCCGGTCAACTCGGTCAGCCGCTGCGGCGTCGCGGTCAGCGCGACCCAGTTCGATCCGGTCAGATTGCCATCCTCCCGCGGTGGCCCCGGGTCCATACGGATCGCCGCCGACCAGCCGCGCGCCTTCGCCTCGGCCGCCAGCACGGGTTCGAGGTCGAAGAAACGGTTGGAAATGTGGATCAGCAGGATGCCGTCGGGCTTCAGCACGCGGGCATAGATGCCGACCGCTTCCCTAGTCAGCAGGTGGAGCGGGATCGCGTCCGACGAAAAGGCGTCGATGACCAATATGTCGAAACGCCCCGGCGGCTGCTTCGCCAGTTCGAGCCGCGCATCGCCGAGGACGATCGGCACGCCCGGCGCGCAATGGGCGAGGAAGGTGAATTTGGCAGGATCGCGCGCAATCCGCACCATTGCCGGGTCGATCTCGAAGATCGTCCAGCGCTGCCCCGGCCGACGATAGCAGGAGAGCGTCCCCGACCCCAGCCCGACGATGCCGATCGCCGCATCCGGCCCCGCGAGCCGGTCGGCGGCGCCGAGCGCCAGCCCGACCCCCGACTGGGGGCCATAATAGGTCGTGGGTTCATATTCGTGCCCGGCGTCGGTGCGCTGCAGCCCGTGCAGCGTCGTGCCGTGCGCAAGCCGGCGCTGGTGGCGCCACGGGTCGTCAGTGACGGTATAGACGCCGAAATAGCTGCGGACGCGCATGTCGGTGAAGCTTTCCTTCACCGTGTCCCAGCCGCCGATGCCGAGCATCAGCAGCGCCAGGACGAGGATGAAGGCCCAGCGCCAGCCGATCACGAACAGCCCGATCGTGAAGATCGCGGCGCTCCACCCGATCGCCGCCCCCTCGAACCGCCCGGTCCAGTCCGCGGCCAGACGCCATGTCGCAAAAGCGGCGACGGCGACGAGCGCCGCGACGACAATCTGGGCGCGGCGAGGCGACAGCACGAAGGCGCTGTCCCACGGAACCAGCCTGGGCAGCGGCAGCAGCAGCGCCGCGGCCAGGATGAGCAGCGGATGCTCATAAACCCAGTCGAACAGCAGCGGCGCGACCAGCGCCGCGAACAGCCCGCCGAGCACCCCGCCCGCCGACAGCACCAGATAAAAGAGCGTCAGGTACCGCGGCGCGGGGCGCAGATGATAGAGATAGCCGTGCAGCGCGGTCGAGACGACGAACAGCATCACCAGGCTGGCGAGCGCTATCAGCATCGACCCGCCGCCCGAGCTGAGCAGCGACAGGCCGCCGACCCCGAGCAGCACCGGCGGCGCCATGAAGGTGACGATCATCGTCACCCGCTCGGCGGTCGAAAAGGCGATGACGAAGCTGAGGAGATAGAGGCCGAGCGGCAGCACCCACAGCAGGGGCATGGCGAAGATGTCGGTGGTCAGATGCGTCGTCGTCGACAGCATCAGCCCCGACGGCACCGCCGCGATCAGCAGCCAGTGGAGGCAGCGCCGCCGGTCGGGGCGCGGCTCGTCGGATGCGCCCGCTGCCTCCGTCGGCAGTGCCGTGTCGCGCCAGCGCGCCGCCGCGCTCGCCGCGACGAGAAGGACCAGCAGCACATAGCCCGCGGTCCAGCCCCAGCTTTGCGCCGCGAGCGGCAGGCTCGGTTCGACGATCGCGGGATAGCTGATAAGCCCCGCGAAGCTGCCGAGGTTCGAGGCAGCATAGAGGATATAGGGATCACCGGCGCGCGCATCGGCGGCGAACCAGCGCTGCATCAGCGGCGCCTGCGCGGCGACCGCAAAGAAGACGGGACCGATCGACGCGGTGAGCAGCAGCGGCACCCACAGCACCTCCTGCCCCGGCGCCGGCGGCGCGATCTGCGCGATGCCGATCGGCAGCCACAGCGCCGCGACGAGCAGCAGCGCGAGATGGATCGCCGCCTGCCGCCGGATCGCGAAGCGCCCGAGCCAGTGCGCATAGGCATAGCCGCCGAGCAGCAGAGCCTGATAGACAAGCATCGCGCTGTTCCACACCATGGGCGCGCCGCCGAGCCGCGGCAGCACCATCCGCGCGACGAGCGGCTGGACGAGGAAGAGCAGGAAACTGCCGACGAGGATCGTCAGCACGAACAGCCAGCGGCGCGGCGAGGCGGCGGTCACCGGCGGCCGATCCTCAGGCGTTCAGCAGCCGCGCCGCGTGGAGCGCGTGATAGGTCAGGACGCCCGAGGCGCCCGCGCGGCGGAAGGCGAGCAGGGTTTCGAGGACGAGCGCGTCGCGCTCCCCCGCCCCGGCGGCCACCGCGGCCTCGATCATCGCATATTCGCCCGACACCTGATAGGCGTAGACCGGCACCGCGAAGGCATCCTTCACCGCGCGCACGACGTCGAGATAGGGCAGGCCGGGCTTCACCATCACGCTGTCGGCGCCCTCGGCCAGGTCCTGCTCGACCTCGCGCAGCGCCTCTTCGACATTGGCGGGGTCCATCTGATAGGTCTTCTTGTCCCCCTTCAGCAGCCCGCGCGAGCCGACCGCGTCGCGGAACGGACCATAGAAGGCCGAGGCATATTTGGCCGAATAGGCCATGATCTGGACATGGCCGAACCCCTCGACCTCCAGCGCCTCGCGGATCGCGCCGACGCGGCCGTCCATCATGTCGCTGGGCGCGATGATGTCGGCGCCCGCGCGCGCCTGGTTGAGCGCCTGTTCGACCAGCACCTCGACCGTCTCGTCGTTGACGACATAGCCGCCGGCATCGAGCAGTCCGTCCTGCCCGTGGCTGGTATAGGGGTCGAGCGCGACGTCGGTCAGGACGCCGATATCATCGCCGCACGCATCCTTGATCGCCGCCACCGCGCGGCACATCAGATTGTCGGGATTGAGCGCCTCCGCCCCGTCGTCGCTGCGCCGTTCGGCCTGGGTATAGGGAAAGAGCGCGAGGCAGGGGATGCCCGCCGCGACCGCGTCCTTCGCGCGCTGAACGGCCAGATCGACCGACCAGCGCGACACGCCCGGCAAGCTCGCGACCGGTTCCTCGGCACCGCTGCCGTCGCAGACGAACAGCGGCCAGATCAGGTTCGACGGGGTCAGGCGATGCTCGCGCACCATCGCGCGGCTCCAGCCGGTGCGGCGGGTGCGCCGCAGGCGCAGGTCGGGGAAAGCGGCATGAGTCATGGCGCGTCCATAGCCGCGCTTGGCCGCGGGGGGAACGGGATATTGGCAGGCCATAAGCCCCTCCTCTTCAGAGGAGGGGTATAGGGCGTCAGATCCCGTCGCCCCGCCGCTTTGCCGCCACATCGGCGAGCGAGCCGAGCTTCGGCCCTTCGGGCTGTTTTGCCGCGACCGGCGCCAGCGCCGCGCCGGGTTCGAGCGCGGTCAGTTCGCGGATACGCGCGCGGAAGGCGGCGAGGTCCTTGCCCTCGAGCTGGGCGCGGGTGACGAAGCTGACCCCCATCGGATTCACCGCATGGCCGTTGCGATAGACCTCGAAATGCAGGTGCGGGCCGGTGGCGAGGCCGGTCGAGCCGATATAGCCGATCACCTGGCCGCGGCGGACGTGCTGGCCGCGGCGGACCGCGATGCGGCTCATATGGCCATAGCCGGTGCCGAGCCCGCCGCCGTGGCTGAGCTTCACATAATTGCCGAAGCCGCCGGTGCGGCCGGCCACCGTCACCGTGCCGTCTGTCGCGGCATGGATCGGCGCGCCATAGCCGCCGGCGAAATCGACCCCGGCGTGCATCCGCTTATAGCCCAGGATGGGATGGCGCCGCATGCCGTAACCCGACGAGATGCGTCCGCCCGACGGACGCACCATGCCGCCGCGCTGCTCGCCGACGCCCGACGCCTCGAACCATTGCGCGCGGCCGCCCTTGGTCCATTCGAGCATCGACAGCTTCGGCTTACCGCCGCGAATCAGCCCGGCATAGAGCAGCTTGCCCGTCTCGATCTCCCCCGTCTCGGCGCGGCGATAGTCGAGGACGATGTCATATTCGTCCGACGCGCGGATTTGCGATATCGGCATCTGCTTGCCGATCACGCGCAGCCAGCTCTGGATCGCCTGCGGGGGCGCTCCGGCCGCGCGGGCCGAGCGATAGAGGCCGGCGCCGACCTTGCCGCGGATGCGCAGCGGCGTCGCGTCGACCGCGATCGGGATGCGGCGCATCACCAGCCGGTCGTCCACCCGCTCCATCTCGATCCTCAGGTCGAAGCGCGCCCGCATCGCCAGCGCCTCGACCGGGCGCGGCATGGTCCGGGCGGCGCGGCGGCCGAGGATCAAGTCGATGCGCGTGCCCGGCGCGATGTCGGCCAGCGGCACCGCGGTCGACACCTGCTCAGCGAGCGCCTGCGCCTCGCCGCGGCCGACACCCGAGCGTTCGAGCAGGCGCGCGAAGCTGTCGCCATTGCCGAGCGTCGCGGTCAGCTCGATCATCGGCCGTTCGGGCGCCTGGGCGAGCGGGCGCACCGCGTCGGTCGCGGCCATGTGGCGGCCGGTGTCGGCGCCCAGCGCCAGCGGCACGATCATCTGCGCGCGCGCCTCGTTGAAATCGGCGGCGTCGAGCGCCGGCGCGCCGCTGGTCGCGAGCGGCCGGATGCCGGGAAAGGTCGCGATCGCGCTGCCGCACAGCAGGGTCAGCGTCACGAGCCCGCGCCACCATGTGCGCGAGCCGATATCGGCGCCGAGATCGGGAACGAGATCGAGTTCGGCGAGCCGCTCGCGCCATTCGGTGCGCCACGACGGCGGCCGCGCCGCGTCGGCACCGTCCCGCGGACGCGGGATGGCCTGCGACATTGCGAGGGCGGCGGCATTGCCGGACATCCCCGCAATGGGTTCGTGACGCTCGAACAAGATGCAACCCCCGCCCGGCAGCCCATCCTGTCAACAGGCGCGCCGCCGCTTCGAATTTCCGTGCCGTTTTCTGTAAACAAAGGCCGTTAAAGTCAATTTAACGCGGGTTTCGCGGTGGGACGCTGCGGCAGGCCGTGGCTGCGGCGGGATCGGCTGCCACCCGCGGAATCCGCCGCCATCCGTCGATCCCCTGTTGCACCGCAACGCCGCCCATGCCAGCATCGCCCCCCATAAAGACCATGCCATCTCCCTCGTCCCATCCGGTCAAGGCCGTCCTTGGCCCCACCAACACCGGCAAGACCCATTTGGCGGTCGAGCGCCTGACCGCCCATGCCAGCGGCATGATGGGCTTTCCGCTCCGTCTGCTCGCACGCGAGGTCTATGACCGCGTCGTCGCGATCAAGGGACCGGCCGAGGTCGCGCTGGTCACCGGCGAGGAACGGATCATGCCGCCGGGCGCGCGCTACCTGCTCGGGACGATGGAGGCACTGCCGGTGGAGCGCGACGTCGCCTTCGTCGGCATCGACGAGGCGCAGCTCGGCGCCGACCCCGAGCGCGGCCATGTCTTCACCGACCGCATGTTGCGTGCGCGCGGGCGCGAAGAGACGATGATCCTCGGTTCGGCGAGCCTGACCGGGCTCGTCCGCACCCTGGTGCCAGAGGCCGAGATCGTCACCCGGCCGCGCTTCTCGACCCTCAGCTACGCGGAGCCGATGAAGCTGTCGCGCCTGCCCAAACGCTCGGCCATCGTCGCCTTCTCGGCCGAGGAAGTCTATGCGATCGCAGAGATGCTGCGCCGCTTCGCGGGCGGCGCCGCGGTGGTGATGGGCGCGCTGTCCCCGCGCACCCGCAACGCGCAGGTCGCGATGTTCGAGGCGGGCGAGGTCGACTATCTGGTCGCCACCGACGCCATCGGCATGGGGCTCAACCTCGACGTCGCCCATGTCGCCTTCGCCAGCCTGCAGAAATTCGACGGTCGCCGCCTGCGCCGCCTGCTGATTTCGGAAATGGCGCAGATCGCCGGGCGCGCCGGGCGGCACCAGCAGGACGGCAGCTTTGGCACCATCGGCCTGCCGCAGGGCGGCATAACGCCCGAAGAGGTCGCCGCAATCGAGAGGCATCATTTCCCGCCGCTGCACAGCCTGTTCTGGCGCAACCCGCAGCCGCGCTTCGACACGCTCGACCGGCTGATCGCCGACCTTGGCCAGTCCCCCACCCATCCGGCGCTCCGCGCCGCGCCGGAGGCGGTCGACCTTGCCGTGCTCAAGCATCTCGCGGGCGACAGCGAGGTCGCGGCGCGCGGCGGCGATGCGGAGGCCGTCGCGCGGCTGTGGGACGTCTGCGGCCTGCCCGATTTCGAGCAATTGGGCGCCGAGCACCACAGCCGCACCGTGCTCCGGCTCTGGCAGTGGCGCACCGCCGGCGACGGGATGATCGACGCCGACTGGTTTGCGCGCCGCCTCGCCCGGCTCGACGATGTCGAGGGCGACATCGACCAGCTCGCCAGCCGCATCGCAGCGGTGCGCACGCTCTGCTTCATTGCCCAGCGCGGCGACTGGATCGCCGACGCTGCGGGCTGGATTCAGCAGACCCAGGATCTCGAAGGCCGGCTGTCCGACGCGCTCCACGCCGCGCTCGCGCAGCGCTTCGTCGACCGGCGGCTCGCGCTGCTTCTGCGCGATGCGGGCCAGCGCCACGCGGCGCTGCCGGTCGCGGTCGGCGCCGACGGCACCGTCGCGGTCGACGGGGAGGCGATCGGCACGCTCAGCGGCTTTCGCTTCAAAGTCGATCCGGTCGCGCGCGCCAGCGACCACCGCCTGCTGCTCGCGGCGGCCGAAAAGCATCTGCGCGCCGAGCTCGCGCGCCGCGCCACCGCGCTCGCCGAGGGCGACGGCAGCGCGCTGTCGCTTATCACCGAGACCGGCGCGCCGCCGCGCCTCGCCTGGCATGGCGAGGCGATCGCAACGCTGGCGCGCGGCACCACGCTCGTCCAGCCAGCGATCCTGCTCGACCCCGCGCTGCGCCGGCTCGACGCGCCGCAGGTGCAGGCGATCGGCGAACGGCTCCAGCGCTTCGTCGCCGAGCAGCTCGCGCGCCACGCCGCGCCGCTCGCCGCGATGGGCGAGGCCGCGGGCGACCTGTTCACGCCGCCGCGCGTGCGCGCGCTGCTCGCGGCGCTGGTCGACGGCGGCGGTCTGGCGGCGCGCGCCGCGGTCGACGACCAGCTTGCGGCGATGAGCGTCGAGGAACGGCCGCAACTCCGCAAGCTCGGCCTGACCATCGGCTCGCTCGACCTCTTCCATCCCCAGCTCCTGAAGCCCGAGGCGGTGCGGTGGCGCGCGGCGCTGCTCGCCGCGCAGCAGGGCACGGCGATGCCGGCGCTGCCGCCCCACGGCGCGGTGCTGCGCAAGGACGGGGCGCCCGAAGGACTGGCCGTCGCGGGCTTCCGCCGCTGCGCCGGGGGCTGGCTACGCATCGACATGGCCGAGAAGCTGGCGCGCCAGGCGCACGCCGCGCGGATGCAGGCCGCCGCGCCGCCGACCGCGCCGATCGCCGGCGCCGCGCCGCACGACGAAGAGGCGCCCGAACCCGACGGCGAGGCTGCCCCGCCCGCGCCGCCGCCGGGCTTCGCGATCGACCCGGCGCTCGCTACCTCGCTCGGTCTCGATGCCGAGGCGCGGCGCGCCTTGCTCGGCAGCTTCGGCTTCCGCGCCGTCGGCGACCCCGCGCTCGAACGCTGGCGCTGGCTCGGGCGCCGGAGCGGCGGCAAGCGCCACCGGCCCAAACACCCCCGCAAGGGGGACGGAAATCCGGCTCCCGCCCTGAACGGAGAGAAGCGGCGGTCCGCGACACCCGTCAAGGACGCCCGCCCAAAGAAGGGCAAGCCCGGCAAGGGAAGCCCGCGGCCGCCGCGCCCCGACCGCACGCCGCGCCGCACCCCCTCGCCGCACAGCCCCTTCGCGGGGCTCGCGGCGCTGCTCGAAGAAGGTCGCAAGGACGCATGACGAGTCCGGGCGCGGCGGGGAGCATCCGGCTCGACAAGCTGCTCTGGTATCTGCGCTTCGCGCGCTCGCGCAGCATCGCGCAGGCGATGGTCGCCGCGGGGCATATCCGGCTCGACGGCCGGCGGGTCACCCGCGCCTCGGCCGCGGTCCACGCCGGCGCGACGCTGGTGCTGCCGCTCGGCGAGCGGATCGAGGTGGTGCGGCTGCTCGCCCTCCCCGGCCGCCGCGGCCCCGCCAGCGAGGCGCAGGCGCATTATGTCCGCCTCGGCACCGACGCGGCCGCGACGAGTTGAACTATCGGCCACCAAGAAAAAGCTGTCGCCACCCTGGCCGGCCTGCCGCCTATGGAGTGAGAGTGATTCGCAACTGTCGCTAGGCGTTGACGCACCGCCGCCGCGCGGCATAGAGGCGAGGAATCAGTCCAGTCGAACGGCGCCGGTGCGCCGCCGCGATAAGGGAGCCGTTACCCATGACCTACGTCGTCACCGACGCCTGTATCCGCTGCAAATATATGGATTGCGTCGAGGTCTGTCCGGTCGACTGTTTCTATGAGGGCGAGAATATGCTCGTCATCAATCCGAACGAGTGCATCGACTGCGGCGTCTGCGAGCCCGAATGCCCGGCCGAGGCGATCCTGCCCGATACCGAGAGCGGCCTCGAGCAGTGGCTCGAGCTGAACAACAAGTTCAGCGCCGAATGGCCGAACATCACCACCAAGAAGGACAGCCCCGCCGACGCCGACGAATATAAGGGCGTCGAAGGCAAATATGAGAAATTCTTCTCGGCCGACCCCGGCGAGGGCGACTGATCCGCGAGGGACCAGAAACAGGACAAAAGGGGCGGGTAATTCCCGCCCCTTTTGTTTGGCGGAGCGGTACGTTCCGCTACATTCGGCCGATTGCGGCCTATCGTTGATCGTCATCCCGGACTCGATCGGCGATTCTCCCCTCCGCATCCGTACAGCGTCATTGCGAGCGGAGCGAAGCAATCTCCTGCTATCGTCCTGCATTGTCGATGGCTGGCGATTGCTTCGTCGCACCGCTCCTCGCAATGACGAAGGGGGCCTACGGATGTCGCGGGGATAATCGCCGATCGAGTCCGGGATGACGAATATCGGGAATCGGCCGATAGGCGATGATCGGCATTTCATAACCTTGTCATTCCCGCGAAGGCGGGAATCCAGAGCGTGCGTCGGCCGACCCACACGGGATTCCCGCCTTCGCGGGAATGACGAAGCTGGGTATGACCACTCCCCACCCGAAAGGCGTCCATCCGACCATCCACTTTCCGCATGGAAAAGGAGGCCAGCAAAGGGCGCGGGCCGTGGCCTTCGTGGCCTTTGAAAGAAAATTACGCGACTCGGACCCCCGATATTCGCATTGGCGGGCCGCGCGGCGCGCGCTATCGGCGGCGACATGACGCTTTTCCCTCCCGCCGCCTGCTCGCGCCTGATCGTCAAGATCGGATCGGCGCTGCTCGTCGATCCGGCGGGCGCGGTGCGGCGCGACTGGCTCGCGGGGATCGCCGCCGACATCGGCGAGCGGACGAAGGCGGGCCAGCAGGTCGCGGTCGTCTCTTCGGGCGCCATCGCGCTCGGCGCGCGGCGGCTAGGGCTGACGAAGGGCGGCCGCGCGACGCTGGAAGACGCGCAGGCCGCCGCCGCGACCGGGCAGATCGCGCTGTCGCAGGTCTGGGCCGAGGTGCTCGGCGCCGAAGGGCTGACCGCGGCGCAGATGCTCGTCACCTTGGACGATCTCGAACATCGCCGCCGCTACCTCAACGCCGCCGCGACCCTCGACCGGCTGCTCAGCCTCGGCGTCGTGCCGATCATCAACGAGAATGACAGCGTCGCGACCGAGGAAATCCGCTTCGGCGACAACGACCGGCTCGCGGCGCGCGTCGCGCAGGCAGCGGGCGCGGGCGGCGTCGTCCTGCTGTCCGACATCGACGGCCTCTACGACCGCAATCCGGCACAGCCCGGCGCGCGGCACATCGCGCGGGTCGAGCGCGTCGATGCCGCCATCGAGGCGATGGCCGATGGCAAATCGGCGTCGGGCATGGGGTCGGGCGGCATGGTATCGAAGATCGCGGCGGCGCGCATCGCCAACGCCGCGGGCGCGCATCTCGCCATCGCCTCGGGCCAGGCGGCGCGACCGCTGTCCGCCGACGCGCGCCATACCATCTTCGTCGCCGAACGCGGCGCGAGCGCGCGCAAGGCGTGGCTCGCGGGCGGGCTGACCGCCAAGGGCCGGCTCGTCATCGACGCGGGCGCGCTGCGCGCGCTGCAGGGCGGCGCGAGCCTGCTCGCCGCCGGCGTCACCGCGGTCGGCGGCGCCTTCGTGCGCGGCGACATCCTCGACATCGCCGGCCCGGACGGCCGCGTCGTCGCGCGCGGCCTGTCCGAATATCCGACCGCCGACGCCGCCGCGATCCTCGGCCTCGGTCGCGACGCGCAGGAGGCCGCGCTCGGCTACGCCCCGCGCGCGGCGATGATCCATCGCGACCATCTGGTGCTGCTATGAATAGGGGCGCTCTGAAAGCCCCCGCCCTTCAGGGAAGGGGTTGGGGTGGGGTCTCGAACCCTTGCGCTAGGCCGATGGACCCCGCCCCCGACCCCGCCCCTGAAGGGGAGGGGGGATGATGACGCCCATCCTCGCCATGACCGGCGCGACTGGCTTCGTCGGGCGCGCGACGCTGCGCCGGGCGGTGGCGGCGGGCTGGCACATCCGCGCCCTGACCCGCCGGCCGCAACAGCCCGTCGATGGCGTGACCTGGATCGCGGGCGCGCTCGACCGGCCCGACAGCCTGGCGGAGTTGACGGCGGACAGCGAGGCGCTGCTTCATATCGCAGGCGTCGTCAATGTCCCGACCCGCGCCGATTTCGAGGCGGGCAACGCGACCGCGACCGCGCATGTCGTCGACGCCGCGCGCGGCGCCGGCGTGACCCGCTTCGTCCATGTCTCGTCGCTCGCGGCACGCGAGCCCGGCCTCTCCGACTATGGCTGGTCGAAGGCGCGGTCCGAAACCATCGTGCGGGCGAGCGGACTCGACTGGACGATCGTGCGCCCGCCTGCGGTCTTCGGCCCCGGCGACACCGAAATGCTCGACCTGTTCCGCATGGCGCGGCGCGGCATCGCGCTGCTCCCGCCGCGCGGGCGGATGTCGGCGATCTATGTCGAGGAGCTCGCGCGCCTGCTCGTCGCGCTCGCCGCCGACCGCGACGCGAGCATCGGCGCGGTCTACGAACCCGACGACGGCAAGCCCGGCGGCTGGTCGCACCGCGGTTTCGCGCGCGCCATCGGCCACGCGGTCGGGCGCGCGCACGTCTCGACCCTCGCCATTCCCGCCGCGCTGCTCCACGCTGGCGGCCGGCTCGACCCGCTGGTCCGCCGCCGCGCCGCCAAGCTGACCCCCGACCGCGCGCGCTATATCGCGCACCCCGACTGGGTCGCCGCCGAGGGCGCCTGCCCGCCGCCGGCGCTCTGGACCCCGGCGCTCGACACCGGCGAGGCGCTCGCCGAAACGGTGCGCTGGTATCGCCGCGAAGGCTGGCTGTAGATGTCGCCGGTGGGACCCGGTCGCACGCCGGTCGAAGCGTGCATTGCAACCGCCGGGCCGCGGCCCTAGATTCGCGCGCATGACCGACACCACCGCGACACCACCGAACGGAAACCAGGGTCCCTGGGCCATCCCCGTGCGCCAGCCGCAACCGCCGGCGGCGGAGGCGCGCCCGCGGACAAGCTTCCCGCGCAAGGTGTGGCACCTGCTCGTCGCGATCAAGGATGCGCTGGCGCTGCTGTTCCTGCTGCTCTTCTTCGTCGCGCTCTTCGGCCTGCTCGCCGGGCGGCCGAGCGCGTCGCTGCCGGTCAGCGACGGCGCGCTGCTGCTCAAGCTCGACGGCGTGGTGTCGGAACAGCCGGCCGAGGTCGACACGCTGTCGGCCCTCTCGGGCGGGCAGGATCTGCGCGAATATCGCGTCCGCGACATCGTCCGCGCGCTCGAAACGGCGGCGGACGACAGGCGCGTCACCTCGGTCGTGCTCGATCTCGATCATTTCCTCGGCGGCGGGCAGGTCTCGCTCGCCGAGATCGGCGCCGCGATCGACAAGGTCCGCGCGAAAAAGAAGCCGGTTCTCGCCTTCGCCACCGCCTATACCACCGACAGCTATCAGATCGCCTCGCACGCCAGCGAAATCTGGGCCGACCCGATCGGCGGGGTCGCGCTCGCCGGGCCGGGCGGGTCGCATCTCTATTACAAGGGGCTGATGGATCGGCTCGGCGTCACCGCGCACATCTATCGCGTCGGCACCTTCAAGAGCGCGGTCGAGCCCTTCCTGCGCGCCGACCAGTCGCCCGAGGCCGAGGAAGCCAGTCTCGCCTATGCCAATGTGCTGTGGGGCAAGTGGCTCGACGATGTGAAGACGGCACGCCCCAAAGCGAAGGTCGATGCCTTCATCGCCGACGCGCCGGCCATGGTGAAGGCGGCCGGAAACGACCTGTCGAAGGCGTCGCTCGACGCAGGCCTTGTCGACAAGCTCGGCAGCCGCATGGCCTTCGGCGAGCGCGTCGCAGAGATCAGCGGCACCTATGACGACGACAAGCCATGGGATTTCAAGGCGATCCCGCTCGACAACTGGGTCGCCGCCAATCCGCCCAGTGAAGCGGGCAGCGCGATCGGGGTCGTGCCCGTCGTCGGCGAGATCGTCGACGGCAAGGCGTCGAACGGCACCGCCGGGGGCGAAACGATCGCCAAGCAGATTCTCGACGCGGCGGACGACGACGGGGTGAAGGCGATCGTGCTGCGCGTCGATTCGCCCGGCGGCTCGGTCCTCGCGTCCGAACAGATTCGCCAGGCGCTACTCGCTGCCAAGGCGAGGAAGAAGCCGATCGTCGTCTCGATGGCGAATGTCGCGGCGTCGGGCGGCTATTGGGTCTCGACCCCCGCCGACCGCATCTTCGCCGAGCCCGATACGATCACCGGCTCGATCGGCGTCTTCGGCATCTTGCCCAGCTTCGACAAGGCGCTCGCCAAGATCGGCGTGACCGCCGATGGCATCGCGACGACCCCGCTGTCGGGCCAGCCCGACATCCTCGGCGGCGTGAACGCCGAGTTCGACCAGCTCGCGCAGGCGAGCGTCGAGGACATCTACGGCCGCTTCACCGGCCTCGTCGCCAAGAGCCGCAAGCAGCCGATCGAAAAGGTGGAGACGATCGCCGAAGGGCGCGTCTGGGCCGGCGGCACCGCGCGCCAGCTCGGTCTCGTCGACCAGTTCGGCGGCCTGCCCGACGCGCTCGCCGCCGCCGCGAAGCTCGCAAAGATCGACGGCGATTATCACGCCAAATATTTCGAGAAGGAACCGAGCGAATTCTCGAAGCTCCTCGTCGGCCTCTTCGGCCCCGACGAGGACGACAGCACCGCCGCCGCGCCGCGCGGCTGGTTCGGTCTCGCGGCGATGAAGCGCGAACTCACCGAACGCCGGCTGGTGCAGGACCTGTCGCTGCTGACCCGCGCCGGATCGGTGCAGGCCGCGTGCCTCGACTGCCGCGCCTATCGCCCCACCATTCCCGCGCCGAAGGGCGCGGAGGCAAAGGGCTGGCTCGCCGGCCTGACGCTGCTGCTCCGCTAGGCGGAGACCGCCACGCCCTTCGCATGGGCCGCGATCGCATCGGTCAGCGTATCGACCAGCGCCAGCGGCAGATCGTGCCCCATGCCGGGGATCGTGATCAGCCGCGCGCCCGCGATGCTCGCCGCGGTATCGCGTCCGCCGGCGAGCGGGACGAGCGGATCGTCCTCACCGTGGATCACCAGCGTCGGCGCGGTGACGCGCTTCAGCATCGCCCGCCGGTCGCCGTCGGCGACGATCGCCGCCATCTGGCGGCCACACCCTGCGGATAGAAGCCGCGCTCGAAATCGGCGCGCACCCGGCGCTGCAGCCGGTTCTCCTCGGCCGGATAGCCGGGGCTGCCGATCACCCGCGCCGCGTCCACCGAATAGGCGATCAGATCCTCGGGATCGCCGCTCATCGGCCGGTTGGCGAGCACCCGCATTGCCTCCTTGCTGGCGCGCGGCAGGCGGCGGTTGCCGGTGGTCGACATGATCGAAGTCAGCGTCAGCACCCGCTCCGCATGGCGCGCGGCGATATGCTGCGCGATCATCCCGCCCATCGACGCGCCGACGATATGCGCCCGCCCGATGCCGAGATGGTCGAGCAGCGCCATGCCGTCCGCCGCCATGTCGGCGAGGCCGTAGGCGCTGCGCACCGGCAGGCCGATCGCCGCCTTGACGAACATCCATTTGAGGTTCGGCACGCCGGCCGCGGCGAAGCGCGTCGACAGGCCGACATCGCGATTGTCGTAGCGGATGGTGCGAAAGCCGTGATCGTTCAGCGCCGCGACGAACTCGTCGGGCCAGAGCGTAAGCTGTCCGCCGAGCCCCATCACCAGCAGGATCGCCGGCGCCCCGCGCGGCCCCTTGTCCTCATAAGTGATGTCGATGCCGTTGACCCGTGCCTGCGCGATCGTCATGCCGCCCCTTCCTTCCATCCCTGCGGCCGAAGCCGAGCGCCCTGTTAAACAGGACGCGCACCCGCGGTGCAAGTCGAAGGATCGGCGCGGCTCAGCGCGGTTCGTCGTGCCCCGCGCGATAGGTCGGCAGCGCGAGCGACCAGCGGATCGCCGCGCCGCGCAGCAGGAAGCCGGCGAGCGCGCCGACCAGCGCCGCCGTCGCGGTGCCGGCGCCGATCCACAGCAGCAGCAGATAGAGGCCTGACGCCAGCGCCGCGGCGGTGACATAGATTTCGGGCCGCATGATGATCGACGGCACCCCTGCCAGCACGTCGCGGATCGTGCCGCCGACGCAGCCGGTGATGACGCCCATCATCAGCGCCGGCGCGGGCGGAACGCCCCACGCCATCGCCTTGGCGGTGCCGAACACGGCGTAGCCGGCAAGGCCGACGGCGTCGGCCCATTCGAGTACGTGCCCCGGCCACCAGCGCTCGGGCATGATCCAGACGATCAGCGCGATCGCGATACACATCGCGGCGATCGCGCCGTCCTGCACCCAGAAAACCGGCGCACCGATCAGCAGGTCGCGCACGCTGCCGCCGCCGACCCCGGTGACGAGCGCGAAGAAGGCCGCGGTGACCAGCGTCTGGCGCAGCCGCACCGCCATCAGCGCGCCCGACAGCGCGAACACGCCGATGCCGACCAGGTCGAGCAGGCGGACGATCAACGCATTGTCGAGCTCGGGCATCGCCGCCCCTTCGTCAGATGTGAATGGGCTTGCCCGTCACCGCCATCGCGGCTTCCTTGATCGCCTCGCTATGCGTCGGGTGCGCGTGGCAGGTGTAGGCGATATCTTCCGACGTCGCGCCGAACTCCATCGCCTGCGCCGCCTGCGCGATCATCGTGCCCGCGACGCTGGCGATGCACCACACGCCCAGAACGCGGTCGGTTTTCGCATCGGCGATCACCTTCACAAAGCCATCGGGTTCGTGATTGGTCTTGGCGCGGCTGTTCGCGAGCATCGGGAATTTGCCGACCTTGACCTCGCCCTTCTCCTTCGCCGCCTCCTCGGTCAGGCCGACGCCGGCGATCTCGGGCCAAGTGTAGACGACCGACGGGATGACGTCATGGTTCACGATGCCGGTCTGGCCCGCGATATTCTCTGCGCAGGCGATGCCTTCGTCCTCGGCCTTGTGCGCGAGCATCGGGCCGGGAACGACGTCGCCGATCGCCCAGATGCCGTCGACCGCGGTGCGGAAATCATGGTCGGTCTCGATCTGGCCGCGCTTGTTGAGCTCCAGTCCCGCCTTGTCGAGCGCCAGCCCGTCGGTGTTCGGGCGCCGCCCGATCGACACCAGAACGACGTCGGCTTCGAGCGTTTCGGCGTCGCCGCCGGCCGCGGGTTCGAGCGTCAGGACGGCCTTCTTGCCCTTCACCTCGGCACTGGTAACCTTGGTCTTGAGCTTGAACTCGATGCCCTGCTTCTTGAAGATTTTGTTCGCTTCCTTGCGGACGTCGCCGTCCATGCCGGGCAGAATCTGGTCGAGGAACTCGACGCAGGTCACCTTGGCGCCGAGGCGGCGCCACACGCTGCCGAGTTCGAGCCCGATCACGCCGCCGCCGATCACGACCATATGGGCCGGAACCTTGGCGAGTTCGAGCGCGCCGGTCGAATCGACGATGATCCCCTTGGCATTATCGACCTCGACGCCCGGAAGCGGGGTCACCGACGATCCGGTGGCGATGATGATGTTCTTCGCGCGCACGGCCTTGCCCGCCACGTCAACGGTGTCGTTGGACGTGAACTGCGCATAGCCCTTCAGCCAGTCGATCTTGTTCTTCTTGAACAGGAACTCGATGCCGCCGGTCAGGCCCTTGACCGCGTCCTTGCGCTGGCCGTGCATGGTGTCGAGGTCGAGCTGGGGCTTCACCTTGATCCCCATCTTCTCCATCGCCCCGCCGGCCGCAGCTTCATAATATTCCGACGCGTGCAGCATCGCCTTCGACGGGATGCAGCCGACGTTGAGGCAGGTGCCGCCCAGCGTCTCGCGTCCCTCGGCGCAGGCGGTCTTCAGGCCAAGCTGCGCCGCGCGGATCGCCGCGACATAGCCGCCGGGGCCGGCACCGATGACAAGGACGTCATAGTCGTAAGCTTCGTTCGCCATTCCAAACTCCGTTCGCCCTGAGCCTGTCGAAGGGCCGTTCTTTTCTTCGTCCGTCGTCCTAAAAAGAAGAACGGGGCTTCGACAAGCTCAGCCCGAACGGACTTGTATCCACCAGGTTAAAGATCGATCAGCAGGCGCGTCGGGTCCTCGATCGCCTCCTTGATCGTCTTCAGGAACGTCACCGCCTCGCGGCCGTCGACCAGCCGGTGGTCGTAGCTGAGCGCGAGATACATCATCGGGCGGATCACGATCTCGCCGTTGCGGACGACCGGGCGATCCTCGATGCGGTGGAGGCCGAGCACCGCCGACTGCGGCGGGTTGATGATCGGGGTCGACATCAGGCCGCCGAACACGCCGCCGTTCGAGATGGTGAAGGTGCCGCCGGTCATGTCGTCCATCGTCAGCGTGCCCTCCTTGGCGCGCTTGCCGAGGTCGGCGATCGCCTTTTCGATTCCGGCGAAGGACAGGCTTTCGGCATTGCGGACGATCGGCACGACGAGGCCGTTGGGCGCGCTGACCGCGATCGAAACGTCGAGATAGTCGTAATAGACGATCTCGTCGCCGTCGATGCGGCCGTTGACCGACGGAATGTCGTGCGCCGCGAGCGCCACCGCCTTGGTGAAGAAGCTCATGAAGCCGAGGCGGACGCCATGCTTCTTTTCGAAGCTGTCGCGATATTTCTCGCGCGTCTCGATCACCGCCGACATGTCGCAGTCGTTGAAGGTGGTCAGCATCGCTGCGGTTTCCTGCGCCGACTTCAGCCGCTTCGCGATCGTCTGGCGCATCCGCGTCATCTTGACGCGCTCCTCACGGCGGCCCGGCGCGCCGCTCGCGGCCGGGGTCGGCGCGGCGGCGGCGAGCGCTGGCGTCGCAGCCGTATCGGGGGCCGCATTGGCGGCGGCGAGCACATCTTCCTTGGTCAGCCGGCCGTCCTTGCCGCTGCCCTTGATCTTCGTCGGGTCGAGCCCATGCTCGAGCACGAGGCGGCGCACCGCCGGCGACATGGTGGTCACCGTATCGACGCTCTCCTCGCTCCTGGCGGCGGGTGCGGGCGCGGCGGCTTCGGCCTTCGCCGCCGGGGCGGGCGCCGCAGCCGGGGCGGGGGCAGCCTTGCCTTCACCGGCTTCGATCGTCGCGATCACCGCGCCGACATTGACCGTGTCGCCGACGGCAACGATCTGCTGTCCCATCACGCCCGCGACGGGGGACGGGACCTCAACCGCAACCTTGTCGGTTTCGAGGCTGGCGATCGGCTCGTCGACCGCGACCGCATCGCCCGGCTGCTTCAGCCATTCGCCGATCGTCGCTTCGGTGACGCTTTCGCCGAGGGTGGGAACTTTGACTTCGGTGCTCATGGGGTCATTCCTTGCGGGAGGTCAGGCTTTTTTCTTGGTACGGCGGATCTCGGCGCGAACGCTGAGGGCGAGCGCGTCGGCGACGAGCGCCGCCTGCTCGGTCTGGTGACGGCTCATCAGCCCGGTCGCGGGCGAGGCCGCGGCGGCACGGCCGGCGTAGCGCGGCCGCATCCCCTTGTGCCCCGCCTCGTTCAGACTTTCCTCGATCAGCGATTCGACGAAGAACCAGGAACCGTTGTTGCGCGGTTCTTCCTGCGCCCACACCACCTCTTCGAGATTCGTCATCCGCTTGAGCCGAATGGCAAGCGCCTCGCCGGGGAAGGGATAAAGCTGTTCGATGCGCACGATGCTGACATCGTCGAGACCCGCGCTGTCGCGCGCTTCCATCAGGTCATAGGCGACCTTGCCCGAACAGAGCACCAGCCGCCGGATCTTGTCGTCGGCGGGCGGGGTCATGTCGGACTTGATCCGCATGAAATGGCTGTCGCCGAGGAATTCGTCGCGGCTGCTGACCGCGAGTTTGTGCCGCAGCAGCGACTTGGGCGTCATGATGATCAGCGGTTTGCGGAAGTCGCGCAGCATCTGGCGGCGCAGGACGTGGAAATAATTGGCCGGCGTCGTGATGTTGCAGACCTGGATGTTATCGCCCGCGCAAAGCTGAAGGAAGCGTTCGAGGCGCGCCGAGCTGTGCTCGGGCCCCTGCCCTTCGTAGCCGTGCGGCAACAGCAGGACGAGGCCGTTGGCGCGCAGCCACTTGGCTTCGCCGCTGGCGATGAACTGGTCGATCATGATCTGCGCGCCGTTGGCGAAATCGCCGAACTGCGCCTCCCACAGCACGAGGCTCTTCGGATCGGCCATCGCATAGCCATATTCGAAGCCGAGCACGCCATATTCGGACAGCGGGCTGTCGAGCACCTCGAAGCGGCCGTGCGGCAGCGTCTTCAGCGGCACATATTTGGCCTCGGTCGTCTGGTCGACCCAGACGGCGTGGCGCTGGCTGAAGGTGCCGCGTCCCGAATCCTGGCCCGACAGACGGACCTGATAGCCTTCGCTGAGCAAGGTGCCGAAGGCGAGCGCCTCGCCGGTCGCCCAGTCGAAATTCTCGCCGGTCTTGAACATCTCGGCGCGGCCTTCGATCACGCGGCGCAGCGTCTTGTGGGCGTCGAGGTCGTCGGGAATCGTCGTGATCGCGCGGCCGACCGCGTCGAACAGCTTGCGCTCGACCCCGGTTTCGACGTTGCGGCGGTTGCCGTCGTCGTCCTTGGGCGCATAAAGGCCCGTCCAGCGGCCGGCGAACCAGTCGGCCTTGTTCGGCTTGTAATCGGCGCCGAGCTTGAACTCGTCGTCGAGGTGAGCGATGAATTCGGCGCGATGCTGCGCGACGAATTCGCCGTCGATCACGCCTTCCTCGACCAGCCGCGCGGCGAACAATTCGCTGACCGGCGGATGCTTGCGGATCGTCTTGTACATCAGCGGCTGGGTGAACGACGGCTCGTCGCCCTCATTGTGGCCGAAGCGGCGATAGCACCACATGTCGATGACGATATCGCGCTTGAACTGCTGGCGGAAATCGATCGCAAGCTTGCAGGCGAAGGTCACCGCCTCCGGATCGTCGCCGTTGACGTGGAGGATCGGCGCCTGGACGCCCTTGGCGACATCCGACGGATAGGGCGACGATCTGGCAAAGGCAGGGCTCGTCGTGAAACCGATCTGGTTATTGACGATGAAATGGATGCAGCCGCCGGTGTTGTAGCCGGGCACCCCGGAAAAGCCGAGGCATTCCCATACGATTCCCTGCCCCGCAAAGGCGGCGTCGCCGTGGATCAGCACCGGCAGCACCTGCTCGTGCTTGGCCAGATCGTCGCGGTCGACCTGCTGCGCGCGTACCTTGCCGAGCACGACCGGATCGACCGCCTCGAGGTGCGAGGGGTTGGGAACAAGCGACATATGGACGCTGATCCCGTCGAACTCGCGGTCGGTCGAGGTGCCGAGGTGATATTTGACGTCGCCTGACCCGCCGACGTCGGTGGGGTTGGCGCTGCCGCCGTGGAATTCGTGGAAGATGACGCGATAGGGCTTGGCCATCACGTTCGCGAGCATGTTGAGCCGGCCGCGGTGCGCCATGCCGTACACGATCTCGCGCACGCCGTACTGGCCGCCATATTTGATGATCGCTTCCATCGCCGGGATCATCGCCTCGCCGCCGTCGAGCCCGAAGCGCTTGGTGCCGACATATTTCTTGGCCAGGAATTTTTCCCATTCCTCGGCGTCGATCACCTTCTTGAGGATCGCCTGCTTGCCCTCGGGGGTGAACTCGACATGCTTGTCGGCGCCCTCCATCCGGTCCTGCAGGAAACGCCGCTCCTCGACGTCGGCGATGTGCATATATTCGAGGCCGACATGCCCGCAGTAATTGGCCTGCAGGATCGCGACGATCTCGCGCACGCTCGCCTTTTCGAGGCCCAGCGTGCCGCCCAGATAGACGGGCCGGTCCTGGTCGGCGCCGACGAAGCCGTGATATTCGGGCGTCAGGTCGGCGGGCTGCTCACGCTTCGACAGGCCGAGCGGATCGAGATTGGCCGCGAGGTGACCGCGCACGCGATAGGTGCGGATCAGCATCATTGCGCGGATCGCCTCGTCGGCGGCGCGTTCGACCTCGGCATTCGAGAGCGGCGCGCCAGCCTTGGCGGCCGCGGCCTTCACCGCGATCTGCATCTGCTGCGGGTCGAGCGCCGCGGTCAGATCGTCGCTGTCGAGGACGGGCCAGTTCTTCGGCGCCCAGCTCGGGCCGGGCTGCACTTCGTCGATGTCAAAGCTCTGTCGTTCGAGGTTCATTGTCTGATTCCATTCTCGGGGAGGAATGGCGGAGGGGAGAGCCGTTTCCGTTACCAACGCCCGCCGGCCGCTTTGCGTTGCCGGCGGGCCCTGGCGATCACACGCGTTCCTTGAGCACCTCGGCCAGCGTCGTGCCCAGTTCGGACGGGCTGGCCGACACGGTGATGCCCGCCGCTTCCATCGCCGCGATCTTGCTTTCGGCGTCACCCTTGCCGCCCGACACGATCGCGCCGGCGTGGCCCATGCGACGGCCCGGAGGCGCGGTGCGGCCCGCGATGAAGCCGACCATCGGCTTCTTGCGGCCGCGCTTCGCCTCGTCGATCAGGAATTGCGCCGCCTGCTCCTCGGCGTCGCCGCCGATCTCGCCGATCATGATGATCGACTTGGTGGCGTCGTCCGCGAGGAAGAGTTCGAGCACGTCGATGAAATTGGTGCCGTTGACCGGGTCGCCGCCGATGCCGACCGCGGTGGTCTGGCCGAGCCCGACGTTCGAGGTCTGGAACACCGCTTCATAGGTCAGCGTGCCCGAGCGCGAGACGACGCCGACGCTGCCCTTCTTGAAGATCGAACCGGGCATGATCCCGATCTTGCATTCGTCGGGGGTCAGCACACCGGGGCAGTTCGGACCGATCAGTCGCGATTTCGAGCCCGACAGCGCACGCTTCACCTTGACCATGTCGAGCACCGGAATGCCTTCGGTGATGCAGACGATCAGCTCCATCTCGGCGTCGATCGCCTCGAGGATCGAGTCGGCGGCGAACGGCGGCGGGACATAGATGCAGCTCGCGGTCGCGCCGGTCGCGGCCTTGGCTTCCGCGACGGTGTTGAAATTCGGCAGGCCGATATGCGTCGTGCCGCCCTTGCCCGGCGTCACGCCGCCGACCATCTTGGTGCCATAGACAAGCGCCTGTTCGGTGTGGAAGGTGCCGGTGGCACCGGTCATCCCCTGGGTGATGACCTTGGTATTCTTGTCGATCAGGATAGACATAATTTGGTTCCGTTTCCCGTGCCCCCTGCGACGCAGAGGCCCATCTCCAGACATTGGTTCACCCGCAACCCTGTTTCGAGGGTGCGGGTGATCCTCCCCCGCGTTCGCGGGGGTACAGTAGCTTATGCGAGGCTCGAATCCAGATTCTTGCAAGCCTCGAGCAGTTCCTTGACCGCGTCGACCGAAACCTGCAGGCCCGCCTTGTCGGCACCGTCGAGTTCGATCTCGACGATCTTCTCGACGCCGCCCGCGCCGATCTGCACCGGCACGCCCACATACAGGCCATCGACGCCATATTCGCCGTCGACATAGGCGGCGCAGGGCAGGATGCGCTTCTGGTCGCCCAGATAGGCTTCGGCCATAGCGATGCCGCTCGCGGCCGGAGCGTAGAAGGCCGAACCGGTGCCGAGCAGCGCGACGATCTCGCCACCGCCGCCGCGGGTGCGCTTGACGATCGCGTCGATCTTCTCCTGCGTGGAGAGACCCATCTTGACGAGATCGGGGACGGGGATGCCGTTGACGGTCGAGTAGCGAACGACCGGCACCATCGTGTCGCCGTGACCGCCGAGAACGAAGGTGTTCACATCCTTGACCGACACGGCGAACTCGTCGGCGATGAAGTGGCTGAAGCGCGCCGAATCGAGCACGCCGGCCATGCCGACGACCTTATTGTGCGGAAGCCCCGAAAATTCACGCAGCGCCCAGACCATGGCGTCGAGCGGGTTGGTGATGCAGATGACGAAAGCGTCGGGAGCGTTGGCCTTGATGCCTTCGCCGACCGCCTTCATCACTTTCAAATTGATGCCGAGCAGGTCGTCGCGGCTCATGCCCGGCTTGCGGGCGACGCCGGCGGTGACGATGATGACGTCGGCGCCCGCGATATCCTTATAGTCGTTCGTGCCGGTGATCTTCGCGTCGAAACCCGCGATCGGGCCGACCTGCGACAGGTCGAGCGCCTTGCCCTGCGGCACGCCTTCGACCACGTCGAACAGGACGACGTCGCCGAGTTCCTTCTGCGCGGCGAGCAGCGCCAGCGTTCCGCCGATATTCCCGGCTCCGATCAAAGCGATCTTCTTGCGTCCCATGGCGCGCGGCACTCCCTTCTGGCAAGCCCGGCAAAGCTTCACGGGGCCGGCGGGGGCACGGGCCATTACCGCCCAGCCGGCCAAAGACTGGCGACGCCCCTACGCCGATTCCCTTAAGGAAACAACCACCAAAAGGCCGGAAATCCGCCTTTTTATGCAAATAGTTCGCAATAGCGATAAAACAAGAGGCGGCGGCCTCCCCGATATCCTTTGACGGCGTGAACGGCCGCCGTGAACGGCGCTTGCGTTCGCTTGCGCCCCGCGTAAGACGAATGACGGCCGGCATCGAAGGGCGCGACGAAAGCAGCCGGAACGAAGGAGACCGGTGAGATGAAAAAGCTGCTTGTCTCGATCGGCATCGCCGCCTCGGTCGGCCTTGCCGCACCCGTGCAGGCGGGCGAGAAGGGATGGGACGACGCCGGGTCGATCGCGCGCGACGCGCTGGTCGTCGCGGCCTTTGGCGTCCCGGCCGTGCAGGGCGACTGGGACGGTGTGCTCCAGGCGGGCGGCAGCCTCGGCGGCACGATGCTCGTCACCCAGGGGCTGAAAGAGGTTTTCCCATCGCGCCGCCCCGACGGCAGCGACGACAAGAGCTTTCCCTCGGGTCACACGTCGACCAGCTTTGCCGCCGCGGCGACGCTACACAACCGCTATGGCTGGGAAGCCGGGTTGCCCGCCTATGTCGTCGCGTCCTTCGTTGGCCTGAGCCGGGTCGAGGCGAAGCGGCATCGTGTCGGCGACGTGCTGGTCGGCGCCGCGATCGGCACCATAACGGGCCACCTGATCACGACCAAGGCGAACGATCGCGTCCACATCCTTCCTTGGGGGGACACCCAAGGCGGCGGGGTCGCGGTGACGATGCGCTTCTAGGGTCGCGGCGCTACGGAATCGCCGCGGGCGCGATTAACCCGTTTTTATCGTCGCGTTGCTACGCTTGCCCCATGACGAGGGCGATTGTCAGTTTCGACACCGAACTGTCTGCCGGGCTTCACCGGCGGGGCATCGACGCGCGCGCCAATTTCGACAGCTCGATCCTCGGCCGCTGCCGCGACGGCGATTTCGGCATCCATTTCCAGATGGACATGCTCGATCGCCACGATTTGACCGGCGTCTTCTTCGTCGATCCGATGCCCGCGCTCGTCTATGGTCCGAAGATCATTGCCGAGATCGTCCGCCCGATCGTCGCGCGCGGGCACGAGGTACAGCTTCATATCCATACCGAATGGCTGCGATTCGCCCGCTTCAACCCGGCCGGCAAGCTGACCGGCCGCAACATTGGCGATTTCCCGCTGTCGGCGCAGAAAAAGCTGATCGGCCTCGCGCGCGACATATTGGTGAGTGCCGGCGCGCCCGAGCCGATCGCCTTTCGCGCCGGCAATTTCGGCGCCAACGACGACACGCTGCGCGCGCTCGCCGCGCTCGGCTTTCGCTTCGACAGCAGCTTCAACGCCGCCTGGCACGGCCGGGGATGCGCGATCACGCTCGATCCCGGCAATATGGGGATGCGCTTTCACCACGGCGTGTGCGAAGTGCCGGTCAGCGGGTTGATGGACGGACCGGACAGCTTTCGCCCCGCGCAGCTTTGCGCGATGTCCCGGGAAGAGATGCGCGATGCGCTCGACCATGCGGCGGCGAGCGGCGCGATCCAGTTTTCGGCCTTCAGCCACAGTTTCGAGTTGCTGAGCCGCGACCGCCGCATCGCCAATCGCTTCGCCGTGACGCGGCTGGCCGCGCTGTGCGCGACGATCGCCGGCGATCCCCGGATCACCAGCGGGGGCTTCGACCGCCTGCCGCTGCCGCCGCAGCGGCCGGGGCGGATCGCGGCGGCCGAACCGCGCCCGCTGCGCACGCTGAAGCGCAAGATCAGCCAGGGCGTCGGCCATCTCGCGCACGAGGTGCGCTACGTCCGCAGCCTCGCCTATGTCGCGCTCAACAGTTCGCGCTCACGCTGGAGCAGGATCGTCGGCGGCATCATCCTGGCCGTGGCCTAGCGCCAGATAGTCGCCGGACTGCATTTCGGCGAGCCGGCTCGCGGTGCGCTCGAATTCGAAGGCACCGTCGCCCGCGACATAGAGGCTGTCGGGTTCTGCCGCGGCGCTCGCGAGCAGCTTGACCTTATATTCGTAGAGCGCGTCGATCAGCGTGACGAAGCGCGCCGCCTCGTTGCGGTTTTCCGGCCCCATGCGCGGGATGCCGACGATGATGACGCTATGGAAATGGCGCGCCACGGCCAGATAATCCGGCGCGCCGCGCGCTTCGCCGCACAGCCGCTTGAACGAGAAGACCGCGACGCCCTTCAGCGCCTTGGGCACGTGCAGCGTCCGCCCGCCGCCGACGTCGAGGTCGAGCGAGGGAACGTGCGCGCGGTCCTCGGGCGGATAGTCGGTGAGGCGGAAGAAAGCGGCCGACAGCGCCTCGGTCGCCGCCGCGTCGGCGGGAACGAACCAGCGCTTGCCGTCGCCCAGACGATGACGGCGATAGTCGGTCGGACCGTTGAGGCCCATCACGTCGAGCCGCGCCTCGATCAACGCGATGAAGGGCAGGAAATGCTCGCGGTTGAGCCCGTCCTTGTAGAGATCCTGCGGCGGCCGGTTCGACGTCGCGACCACCGTCACCCCGCGCTCGATCAGCGCGGTGAACAGGCGCGACAGGATCATCGCGTCGGCGCTGTTGTTCACCACCATCTCGTCGAAGGCGAGGCAGCGGACGTCGCGGGTCAGGGCCTCGGCGACAATGGGGATCGGGTCGCCCGCCTCCGCCTTGCGCACCTCGCGCATCCGCGCGTGGACGTCGAGCATGAAGGCGTGAAAATGCACGCGACGCTTCCGCTGGATGTGCAGCCGGTCGTAAAAGAGGTCCATCAGCATGGACTTGCCACGCCCGACCGCGCCCCACAGATAGACGCCGCGCGGCGAAGCGGGCTTGCGCCCGGCGATACGCCAGAGCAGGCTGCCGCGTGGGGGCGCCGCCTCAAGCACCTCCTGCAACTGGCTCAGCCGTGCCGCCGCGGTGCGCTGTTCGAGGTCGGCCTTGAGCTCGCCGGCGGCGACCAGCGCATCATAGACCGCAAGAACCGATGTCACGTCCGGCTTGCCTTCCGGATCGTTCCCGCAAAGCTCAGCACGATATGGGCGTCGCCTTCGCCCTGCACCACAAGGCCGCGCAGGAAGATGAGCCGGCCCGTCTCGCGCACCAGTTCGACGAGCGCGTCCATCGGCTCACCCACTCGCCCAGCGCCGACGAACTGGGTCGAAAGGTCGAGCGTCACCGAATGGCCGGCGTCGAGCGAGCCGAACTGATGCGAAGCGGCAAAGAGCGCGATATCGACGAGCGCGAGCGTCACTGCGCCATGGACGTTATCGCCAAGATTGCTGTGCTTGCGCTCGGGGAGCATCCGCACGCGGGCGCGCGGGCGGCCGTCGGACGTCGGCGGCTCCACGCGCACCGACAGCGGTTCGATGAAAGCGTTGAAGCGGCTGGGGTCCTTGAGATTCCAGCTTACCCAACCGTCGTCCAGCGACTCGGCGCTGAAATTATCGCGGCGCTTCGGCTCCTCGATACTGTCGTTCACGAATAGTCATCCGCCAAGGCGGAGCGGCACCGGCCCGCTCCCCCACCCGGCCTCCCATAGGTTACTATCGTCAGGGAGGCCGGGTGGGGGAGCGGGCCGGTGCCGCTCTTGGCGTCAGCCAACATCAAACCTGCCGCTCGGCCTCGAGCTTCTTGATCTCGGCGATCGCGCGCGCCGGGCTCAGCCCCTTGGGGCAGGCGTTGGCGCAGTTCATGATCGTGTGGCAGCGATAGAGGCGGAACGGGTCTTCCAGCTCATCGAGCCGCTCACCGGTATATTCGTCGCGGCTGTCGGCGAGCCAGCGATAGGCCTGAAGCAGGATCGCGGGGCCAAGGAACTTGTCGCTGTTCCACCAATAGCTCGGGCAGCTCGTCGAACAGCAGGCGCACAGGATGCACTCGTAAAGCCCGTCCAGCTTTTCGCGCTCTTCGGGCGATTGCAGCCGCTCCTTGCCGCTCGGGGTCGTCGTCTTGGTCTTCAGCCACGGTTCGATCGACGCATATTGCGCATAGAAATGGGTGAAGTCGGGAACCAGATCCTTGATGACCTCCATATGCGGCAACGGGGTGATCGTGATCTCGCCCTTCAGATCCTCGATCGCGGTCGTGCAGGCGAGGCCGTTCTTGCCGTTCATGTTCATCGAGCAGCTACCGCAGATGCCCTCGCGGCACGACCGGCGGAAGGTCAGCGTCGAATCCTGCTCGCTTTTCATCTTGATCAGCGCGTCGAGCACCATCGGACCGCATGCCTCGAGGTCGATCTCGAAGGTGTCGAAATACGGATTCTCTCCGCTGTCGGGGCTGTAGCGATAGACTTTGAACGCCTTGACCTTGCTCGCGCCCTCGGCCTTGTGGACCGTGCCGCCCTTCTGGATGCGGCTGTTCTTGGGCAGGCGGAATTCGGCCATGTCGCGGGCTCCCTTGTGCAATTGCGGGCTGCCTAGACCCGATGAACGGCAACGGCAAGGGGGTGAAAGCGCGAAAGCCGCTGGCGAGCGCGCGGGCAAGCCGCTAGGGGCGCTGCGATGAGCGAAGAGACCACCGCCGCCGCCGTCACCAGCCGCCACGTCGCGCGCGGACTGGGGACGACCGTGCTCGCGCGGCTCGGCGCGGTGGTCGAGATCGTCGCGCAGCCCCTCTATGTGCTGATGTTCGGGCTCGCCGGCTACGGCCTCTATGCGGTGCTGTGGGCGACGATCAACCTGCTCGAGAATATCTTCGACACCGGCATGACGAGCGCGATGCAGCGTACGGTGCCGCAATCGGCGACCGATGCCGACGCCGCTGCGGCGCTGCGCACCGCGATGCTGTTCGGCGTCGGCCCGTGCCTGGTCGTCGCGGCGGTGATCGCGGGCTTCGCCGCCGACCTCGCGCCCTTGCTCAACGTCGCCGACAAGGACCGGCCGCTCGTCGTCCCGGCAATCCAGCTTTTCGTCTGGGCGCTGCCGCTCTGGGCCTTCGTCGAGATCGCGACCTCGGCGATGCGCGCGCGCATGGTGTTCGGGGCCGAGATCCGCCTGCGCATCGTCTGGGAACAGATCCTGCGACTGGTCTTCGCGGGACTGTTCTTTGCCGGCGGCCTCGGGCTCAAGGGGCTGTTCATCGCGCATCTCTGCTCGCTCGCCGTCACTGCCTTCCTCTGCGTCCGGCTGCTCGCGCGCTATTACAGCTTCGCCGACCTCTGGCGCGGTCCATGGGGGAGCGATACCGCGCGCAATACCTTCTGGGCCGGTCTGTCGATCTTGCCGTCGAACATCATCGCACGGCTGTTCGGCGATGCACCGGCACTGATCCTGAACCTGCTGCTTCCCGACGCGTCGGGCGCGGCCGCGGCGGGCCTCTTCACGATCGCACGCAAGCTGTCGAGCGTCGTCCAGCTCGTCCGCATCGCCTTCGTCTATGTTCTCGCGCCGCTCGCAGCCAGCGCCGAGCGCGCCGATCGTGCGCAGGTCGCCAACATCTATGCCTATGCGACGCGGCTGATCCTTGCGATCGCCCTGCCGCTCGCTGCGGTGCTGGCCGCGGGCAGCGCTTCGCTGCTCGGCCTGTTCGGCCACCAGGCGCAGATCGCTCAGGGCGCCCTCGTCATCCTGCTCTTCGCGCGCGCGCTCGAGGCGGTGCTCGGCATCTCGCTCCCGGTGCTGCAAGTCGTCGCGGCCTTCCGCGACCAGCTCACCGCGAGCTTCGTCGGCGTGGTCGTCGCGGTCAGTGCCGGCTGGCTGATCGTCGGCCATATGGATGCGCTGACCGGCGTCACGCTTGCCATGTCGATCGGGCTCGTCGTGATGGCGGGCATCCCGATGCTCCAGCTCGCGACTGGCGAGCGCCTCCATCCCTTCGACCGGCAGTTTCCGAAGGTCGCGCTGATCGGTATCGGCATCACCCTCGCCGCCGGCCTGCTCGCGTTGGGGGTCAGCCGCCTGCCCGACGCGGTCGCGCTGCCGCTGATCGCGCTGATCGCCGTGGGCGCGATCTGGCTGTCGCTGCGCTTCGCCCTGCCGCACGCCGACCGCGCGTCGCTCGGCAAGACGGCGCGGCGGCTGCGGCTCGTTTGACCTCGGTCTTATTTTCGCCGCAATATCTGCTAGAGGGGTCGCCACTTTTTACGCCGCGCAGGGTCCGACCCCGGCGGCCAACAGGCGGAACTCGATGTATCAGCAAGAACTCGCCCGCAGCGGCAAGCGCCTCTTCTTCATTCGCGGCACCTATATCTACATCACCATCGCGATTTCGGTGCTGATTGCATGGTGCAGCAAGGATTGGGGTCCGTTCAGCAGCGCGAGCGGCGACTGCGCCTGGTTCTGGCTGTCGCTCGGCGTCGCGAGCGCGGGCGCGATCGTCCGCGTCTTCACCAGCGGCTGGGCCGCGCTCGGCACCTCCGGCCGCGCCAAGGTCGCCGCCGAGGCGAGCGAACTCAACACCACCGGCCCATACAGCCTGGTGCGCAATCCGCTCTATGTCGGGCGCATCCTCAACTTCACCGGCCTTGCGATGCTGTCGGGAAGCTGGGTGTTCGGCGCGATCGTCTTCCTGCTCGCGATCCTGATCTACGAACGCATCTCGATCTATGAGGAAGAATTTCTGCGCGAAAAGTTCGGCGCCGCGCACGCCGAATGGGCGAAGGACGTCCCGGCGCTGCTGCCGCGCCTGCACGGCTGGGTGAAGCCCAAATATCCCTTCTGGTGGAAGCGGATGATCTGGCGCGAGCAGAACAAGCTGTTCCTGCTTGCCACCACCGTCTTCCTGACCTGGTTCGCGCGGCTCGATTTCAACTTCGACGCGCTGACCCCGGTGCAGTGGAACTGGGTCTATGCCTTCGCCGCGCTCGTCGTCGTCCGCTTCTTCATCGGCGGATTGAAGATGGTCGGCTTCTTCAAGGAATTGAGCTGAGCGCATGGGGAGCGAGCTCGCTCCCCTGATCGCAGTCGTCGGCAGCGACGGGTCGGGCAAGTCGACCCTATCGGCCGACCTGCTCGCCCATATCCAGCAGACCCGCCGCGCCGAGGCCGGCTACCTCGGCCTCGGGTCGGGCGAGCAGGGGCGCCGGATCGGACGCTGGCCGATCGTCGGACCGCCGCTCCACCGCTGGCTCGACGGCATCGCCGACCGGCTGCGCGATCCGGGCGAACCGATCCCCGGCCTGTTCGCGGCGCGTTATGCCCTGCGCCGGTCGCGGCGACGCCGCGCGAAGTTCGACGCGCTGGTCGCGCAGCGCCGCGCCGGCATCACCGTCGTCACCGACCGCTATCCGCAGCTCGAAGTACCCGGCCTCCACGACGGACCGATCCTCGCGGGCCGGGCGACCACACTGCGCCTCGCCGCGATCCAGGCGGAGGAAGGCGCGCTCTATGCCGAAATGGCATCCCATGTTCCGACGCTGGTCATCCGCTTGCATGTCGACATCGACACGGTGATGGCGCGCAAGCCCGACCACGACCGCGCGCTGATCGCGCGCAAGGTCGAGACGGTGCCACTGCTGGCGATGGGCGGGGCGCCGATCGTCGATATCGACGCGACGATTCCCTATGAAGAGGAACTGGCGCTGGCGACGGCGGCGGTGGACAAGGCGTTGGCCGAAGCCTGATCCGATCAGCCTAGAGCGGCAAGCCGTAAATCTGTATCACCCTTTTTTCCGTTCGTGCTGAGCTTGTCGAAGCACCGTCCTTCTTCTTGCGGCGCCTGAAGCAAAGAACGGCCCTTCGACAAGCTCAGGGCGAACGGGGATGGGGCATGCCGATTTAACGCACGCCGCTCTAACGACTTCTTTGCTCGAAAATCTTCTCGATCAGTTCGATATCGACGGGCTTGTCGGCGTCGATGCACGCCTCGGCCTCCGACATCGGCACCACCTTGGCCTTCAATCCGAAGCGCAACCCCGCGCGCGCGACGCCCTGATGGATGGTAATTAATCGCAGCACCGCCGCGAGCAGCAGCGCCGGGCCGAAAGCGGCGATGATCTTCAGCCCCTTCTTGCGGTCGCGTTCGATCCGGCCCCAGAAATCGAGCAGCGGCAGCACCCGCCGCCCGCGCAGGCGGAACAGATTGGCCCCCGACCACCAGCCGCCGCGGAACCTGAGCCAGGTGCGCTTCGATTCGGGATAGCGGGCGAGCAGCACGCCCCGTTCGACCATCGCGACAGCGACGTCGCTGTCCGCGGCGCCGGTCAGAAACTCGGCGATCATCGACGGCGTGAGCAGCACATTGTCGGCGGTGGTCACCAGTAGCGGCGCATCGCCCACGGGCAGCGCGGCGGCGAGCGAAGCGCTGATCCCCTGTCCCGAATCCGCGAAATGCAGGTCGGCGAAGCCGCCCAGCGCGGGTTCGGCCGCAAGCGCGGCACTGTCCTGCGCGAGGATGGTGATCGGCCCGATGTGGGGCGAGGCGCGCAGCGCCGCCACGACATGGGCGAGCATCGGCCGCCCCGCGACCGGCAGCAGCGCCTTGGTCGCGACGCCGGTGCCCGCAAGCAGCGGGTCGGGTCCGGGCCGGCTGCCGGCCATGACGATGGCGGGAATCCGAGCGGGGATCGGGCCGGTCATTGCGCCGCGGCCTCGAACGGCGACACCCGGCGCGCGGTCACCCCGCGCAGGAAATCGCTCGCTTCATCGAGCACTGGCCCCTTGGACCGGAAGGGAGTCGCGAGCGCCATGACGATGCCCTTGTGACCCATGTCCCGATAGATGCGAAGGCTTGCCGAACCGCCCGCCGCCTCGATCGCCGCGGCCAGATTCTGGCTGTTGCGCGGGCGCACCACCGTGTCGCCGTCGCCCGTCGCGAGCCACAGCGGCGGCGCGTCGCCGCGCGCGAAGGCGATGGGCTGCGTCCGCTCGGCCGGACGGATCTTGCCCATCGCCTTGTCGGCATGGCCGCCCTTTTCCATCGGCAGGAAATCATAGGGGCCGGCGAGTCCGACGACGCCGCGGATCACCGCCGGGTCGCTCCCCGCGCCGCGCAGCCATTGGGGATCGAGCGCGAGCATCGCCGCATTATAGGCGCCCGCGGAATGGCCCATCAGTGCGATGCGGTCGGGGTCGCCGCCGAGGGTCGCGACATGGCCCCTCGCCCACGCGACCGCGGCGGCGCCGTCCTGCAGGAAATCGGGCCAATGCGCGCGCGGCACCAGCCGATAGTCGGGAACGACCGCCACGAACCCCTCGTTCGCCAGCGCCCGTCCCACGAAGCCATAGCTCCCTCGGTCGCCGCTGTCCCAGCCGCCGCCGTGGAAGAAGACGACCACCGGCAGCCGATCGTCCGCGCGTGCCGCTTCGGGCACCCAGATGTCGAGCGACTGGCGCGGGCCATGGCCATAGGGCTGATCCTGGAGCAGCAGCCGCGCGCCCCGGCCGCCAAGCAGCCGGTCGGCCATGTCGAGCGACTTGGCGCCGCCCGCGGCGACCCGCTTCGCGCCGCCGCCGAGCAGCAGGACGAGCAGGCCGATGAAGAGGAGAATCTTGAGCAACCGCCGCCATTCCTTGCTTGCGCGCCGAGGCGCCCTACAGGTCCGCGCGGCGGCGGACAAGCGCCGTCACCTTTTGCGTCCTCGTGCGTATGCAGGACATGACCGCCATCGCCCGCCCCGCCCTCGTCTGCAACAGCCAGAGCGGCAGCCACGACGAAACGCTGCGCGAGACGATCGCCGGGCATTGCCGCGCTGCCGGCGCGCCGCTCGCGGCGACCTTCGCGCTGCCCGAGGCCGACCTGCCCGATGCCGCTGCGCTGACCGAAGCGGGCATCGACGCGCTGCTGGTGTGGACCGGCGACGGCACGATCAACGCCGCGGCGGGCAAGGCGGCGGGGTGGGACGGCGCGATCCTGCCGCTGCCTGGCGGCACGCTCAATCTGCTGTCGAAGGCGCTGCACGGCGACCGGCCGGCCGAGGATATATTGGCCGACGCACTCGCGGGTCGCGGCCGGCGCCTGCATCCGCCGATCGTCCGCTGCGACGCGGGCGATGCCTATATCACCATCGTCGCCGGCCCCGCGACGCGCTGGGCCGAGGTGCGCGAGACGCTGCGCCAGGATGGGCTGATCGAGGCGAGTCAGGAGGCGCCCGAGGCGCTGTCCGCGATGCTCGACGCACCGGGCGTGCGCATCGCGCCCGACGGCAGCGGCTATCAGGCGGTCATCCTCACCCCCACCGCGCGCGGCGTCCGCGCCGACGGCGTCCTGACCGAATCGGCGACCGACGTGCTGCGCCACGGCCTCGCCTGGCTCGGCGGCGATTTCCGCGACGGCCCGAGCGAGACGATCACGACCGCCGCGATGCTGACGCTCGAAAGCGCACAGCCGATCGGGCTGGAACTCGACGGCGAGATGGCCGAGCTCGGCCGGCGCGCGAAATTCTGGGGCGATGTCAGCAAGGTCGCGTTCCTTTCGACGGCATGACCACGCTCTTCCACATCAGCGACCTGCACTTCGGGCTGGAAGACCCGGCGGCGCTCGCCTGGGTGGCCGACTGCGTGCGGCGCGAGGCGCCCGCCGCGGTGCTCGTCACCGGCGACCTGACGATGCGCGCGCGGTCGCGCGAATTCGCCGCCGCCTGCGACTGGATCGGCGCGCTCGACGTGCCGGTGACGGTCGAGGTCGGCAATCACGACCTGCCCTATTTCAACCTCGTCGAGCGTTTCCTCGATCCCTATCGGCGGATTCGCGGGATCGAGGCGCTGCTCGAACGCGAGCTCGACCTGCCGGGGCTCGCTATCGTGCCGCTCAAGACCACGGCGCGCGCGCAGTGGCGGATCGACTGGTCGAAGGGCCGCGTGGCGCCGAAGGCGTTGGCAAGGACCCTCGCCGCGATCGACGCGCAGCCGCGCGACACGCAGATCCTCGTCACCGCGCATCATCCGCTCGTCGAGGTCGGGACCAGGGGCCGCGCGCTGACCCGCGGCGGCGCGCAAGCCCTGCGCGAACTGGCGGCGCGCGGTGTCGCGGCGGTGCTCAGCGGCCATGTCCACGACGCCTTCGACCTTGTCGAACAGACCGCGGCCGGGCCCATCCGCATGATCGGCGCGGGCACGCTGTCGCGGCGGCTGCGCTCGACCCCGCCGAGCTTCAACGCGCTGCACGTCGATCCGGCGGCGGGCACGGTCGACGTCACCGTCCGCAACCTTGCCGCGGTTCCAACCCCCGACATGCAGATCCACGATATCCCGCCCGACGCGCTGCCGCCGCGCGAGGCCGGCGAGCCGGTCGCGCCGGTGCAGGCCGTACCCCCGGTCGATCCGCCCGTGCATTGACGCGGGCGCCCATCCCGTTAGGTTGCAAGAAAAAACGGGATGAGGGACGATGCTGACAAAAGGCGACGATTATCCGCTGCACCAGACAAGCGAGCCGGTGGCCTTCGCGGGGACCGACCGCAATTTCTACGACCGCTATTTCTTCAACGGCACCAGCCCCGACGGGTCGGTCTTCTTCGCCTCGGCGATGGGATTCTATCCCCAGCTCGGCATCGTCGACGCGAGCTTCTGCGTCATCGTCGATGGCGTGCAGCATAATCTGCGCGCGAGCCGGCGTTCGGGGGGCGAGCGGCTCAACCTGACCGTCGGCCCGATCGCGTTCGCGATCGACGCGCCGCTGGAAAAAGTGACGCTGCACATCGCGGCGGAGGGCGGCCCGCTGGCCGGCGAACTCACCTTCACCGGCCGCCATTTCCCGATCGAGGAACCGCGCTTCGTCCGCCGCAACGGCACCCGCCTGTTCATGGACTATACGCGCATGACGCAGAACGGCCGCTGGGCCGGCTGGCTGTCGGTCGACAGCGAGCGCATCGCGGTCGGCACCGACTGGACCGGCACGCGCGACCGAAGCTGGGGCATCCGCCCGGTGGGCGCGAGCGAGCCGCAACCGCCGCCGGAGGGAAATTTCAATCAATTCTTCTGGCTATGGACGCCCTGCAATTTCGCCGATCACTCGCTCTTCTTCCACAGCAACGACGATGGCGAAGGCCATGCCTGGAATCGGCGGGCCGTCATCGTCGGCGACGGCGGAGCGGAGCAGCATTTCGACGCCGCGACCTTTGCCGTCCAATGGGCGGCGGGAACGCGGCGCATCGCGCGGCTCGACGCCGAGCTCGGCAGCGGCCGTAGCCTGAGGCTGATCCCCTCCGGGCCGGTCTTCGCGATGAGCGGGCTCGGCTATACTCATCCGGTCTGGGGCCATGGCCTCGACCATGGCCCCGACCTCGCGGTGGGGCACGACAGCCTGTCGGAGGCCGAGCGCGGCTGGGGCAATCCGCTTGCGATGCACATCCAGGCGCTGGTGACTGCCGAACTGACCGATGGCAGCGCGGTCCATCGCGGCATCGGCGTGCTCGAGCAATTGTTCGTCGGCCCGCACGCGCCGACCGGCCTTTCGGGCCTGATGGACCCGGCGCGATGAGCTTTCCGACGGCGCCGGAGACGATGACCCCGGCCTGGCTCGCGGACAAGCTCGGGCGGTCCGCCGGAGCGCTCCGCGGCTTCACCGCGGCGAAGGTCGGTACCGGCCAGATGTGCGACAGCTTTCGCCTCGCGCTCGACTGGGCCGAGGGCGTCGACGCGCCCGCGACCGTCGTCGCCAAATGCCCGAGCCACGACGAGGCGAGCCGCAACATCGCGGCGCTGACCGGCACCTATGTCAAGGAGGTAAACTGGTATCGCGAACTGGCGGCGGGCAGCGGCGTCGCGGCACCGCATTGCCATCACGCCGAAATCGCGGCGAACGACGTCGATTTCGTCCTGCTGCTCTCCGACCTCGCACCGGCGCGGCAGGGCGATCAGCTCGCGGGGCTTGGGCTGGACGGGCTCGCGCCGTGCATCGACGCGGCGGCGGGGCTCCACGCGCTGCTGTGGAACGACGCGCGGCTCGATGCGCTGCCCTGGCTCGCACGCGACAGCGGCGCCATCGTCCGCGCGCTGTTTCCGCAGCTCTATCTCGGCTTTCGCGAGCGCTACGCCGCGCGGCTTGCGCCCGAGGTGCTCGACCTCGGGGCGGGACTGGTCGAGCGGCTCGACGCCTGGCTGACGCGCGAACCCGCGGCGCGCACGATCGTCCACGGCGACCTCAGGATCGACAATATCCTCTTCGCCCCCGACAGCGCGCGTTGCTGGCTCGTCGACTGGCAGACGCTCGGGCGCGGCAGCGGCGCGACCGACCTCGCCTATCTGATCGGCACCAGCATCGCCAACCCGGCCGAGCGCGCCGCCGCCGACCGCCCCGCATTCGACCGCTGGCTCGCCGCGCTCCGCGCCCGTGGCATCGCCCCCGACGCGGCCGCGCTGTGGACCGACTATCGCATCGGCGCGCTCAGCGGCTATTTCATGGCCGTCTTCGCCTCGATGAACGTCGAACGCACGGCGCGCGGCGACGAGATGTTCGCGGTGATGGCCGAACGCCCGGCGCGCCAAGCGTTGGCGTTGGGGAGTCTGGATTTACTTTAGCCGGATGAAGCATGCCGGGAAACGGCCGTTATACGACGATCGGCGCTTTATAACCTTGTCATTCCCGCGAAGGCGGGAATCCAGAGCGTGCGTCGGCTGACCCCACACTGGATTCCCGCCTTCGCGGGAATGACGAAGCTGGGGTATGGCCGCTCCCCACCCCAAAGTCGCCGTTCGCTGGCCGTTTCCGCATGAAAAAGGGCGGCCCGTCGCCGGACCGCCCTTTCCTTCTCCACCCGTCGGCGGAAAAAGCCTTTAACGCTTCGATAACTTAAATTATGAGTTATCGCGTTGAATTATAAAGATTAAACAAAAATAACGCAAATCTGCTGCATATCTGTTGCGGGCAAATTCATAGCTAAGTTATTAAAATCAATATTGAAACTTGGCAAGCATAAATACGATATGAGATTCTACGAATTTGCCACCACCAAACCCAAGAAACCAAAGAAGCCGCTGACACCTGAGCAATCCGTTGTCGCCGCCCGCAAGCGCGATGTGGATCAGGCCAAACAGGCTTTGGATCGGACGAAGGATCAGCAGAAGCGGCGCAGGGAATTCGAGAGGGCGATCAAGGCGTCCTATATCTTCAAACTGCAAAACCGCTGATCGCAAACCATTCCATCAACGCCAGCCTCAAGTCATTTACTATGTAGATAATTCCTGACGCCTTGGCTTGGTCTGTAACACGGCAAACAAGCGCCAAAGGCCGCCCCAATCTCATCACGCGGCGTTGCCGCTCGTCGTCTGAGATCGAAAATTCAATCCCGAAGGGCTGAGCAATGGACGCAGAAGGGAAGCATCTGCAGATGCGTGCCGTCGCGGCCAATTGCTATCTCGCGCCAAGGGCCGACAGGCCATTGGGGGGAGATATTGATGTCTGCATCTACTGGCCTTGCTCAGACCGCGCTCCTCGCAAGTCCAGAAAACGCCGACGCCGCTACCCCATCCAGTTCGCTTCGCTCCGCTCACGACTGGATGGATTGCTCTGCGTCGGTTTTCGGCTTTTCGCGCATCTGACAGGCGTAACGAAAATCATCTTATAATAGAATATTATCGTTACATTCCATCAGGCTGCCGCGTTACTCCCACCCCCAGAACGCCCTATTTTCAGACGCCCCGTATAAATAGAAATGGGCGGCGAGCTTTTCCGTGCTTTTGTCAGATAATGTTCTGTTCGCCGCCCCAATCGGAACATCGGATCAGACAGAGCGCGGAAAACAAGGCCCAGACAAAGGGCAGTCAGACACGGAAAACGAAGGAGAACATTTATCGGATGAAAACACGAATATACTATGTTTCTGCGCCCGCAGGATCGGGCAAAACACATCGGCTGGAACAATATGCAGCCACGATGGCGAGCAGCGGAAAACGCAAAATCCTCATCGCTCAGCCGACCAAGGAATTGATCCAGCAGACAGCTAACCGGATCAGCAATCTTTATCCCGGCGTTGCCGTCCACACCATCTATTCCAGTTCATCAGGCGATAGCGTGCTGCCGCGCATTGAACGCCACATGGCCCATGCGGAGCGTGCCAAGGGGCAAGTGCTGCTCATCACGCATGAAGCGCTAAAACGCCTGCCGCCCGCGCACCGCATTCATTGGGACTTGATCGTCGACGAAATCCCAGCCGTGTTCGGCTGTATTCCGCTCAAGATCGTGGACACTCACCGTTACCTCACCGATCATCTGGCGCTGGAAGACCTCGCCGCCGGGATCAGCGCGGTAAAAATTGCGGACGGGCATGAGGCCGATGTCGAAGCGCTCAAGCGCAATGACAGCGACGATGAGCTGCTGGAACATTTCCAGCGCATCGCCACTCATCTTCTCGATGACAATCGCACCGTCATGGTCGAAACCGCAGCCTATCTGGATTTGATCGAAGGCCGAAAGACCATCGGGGAAGTCAATTTCTTCTCCCTGCTCCGTTCGGAGTTCGTGGCAGATTTTGAGTCCGTCACCTTTATGGGCGCCAATGCGCTCGAAACCGAATTATTCATCCTATGGGATGCGCTGGACGATGTGGAATTTCGGCAGCACCCCATATTGTCCAAGGGGCTTCGCTATGACCGGCATCAGAATGGCAATCGCCTGACCGTCCATTATCTGTTCGAGCAACAATGGTCGATCAGCCGCTCACTAAAAGTGGGGAACGAGATGGGGCCGACCCTGCTGGAAAGCGTCGGCATTTATATCGAGAGATTTTTCAGCGGTCAGCGCTTCCTGTGGGTTGCCAACAAGTCGGCCGATATGTGGATGTTCAACCAGAATGATCGCCTGCCCCCTGTCAGTCACGGGCTGAACAAGCCGCACTTCATGAATTGCCACGCGGTCGCCAGCACCATCGCGCTCGTCCATGACAATGCCAGCGCGAAATTCCTGGGGATGCTGGGGCTGACCAAGCAGCAAATCCGCACCATCATCTGTTACCAGAGCGAATATCAGGCCATTATGCGCTGCTCGCTGCGCGATTCCGAAGCCATTGCGCCGGTCACAATCATCGTTCCCAGTCAAGATAGCGCCGAATGGATCGCCAGCAAGTTTGACGGCTGTTTGGTCAGCAAGCTCGATACAGGGCTGGATTGGGAAGCACGTAAGGCTGGCCGTCCCAGAGCCGTGCGGGCCATGTCAGGTGCGGAGAGGGCTAGAAAGTGCCGCGAACGAAAGAAGCTGAAAGCAGCCTGATCGATCTTGGCTGGAAACGACCCAATTGTCGTCATTGGATTCTTCCGTGCCCTCTGGAACCTGTCGTTCGTTCAATTCCCGTCGGACGGCTACGCAGATCGCCAACCATATGCCGGTTCCGGTGCTCAAAATCCCGAAGACCCGCGGACGATTTCAATCAGGCGACGGAACTCAGTGTCATCGCGGTTCGATTTCCACATATTGATGAACTTGCAAACGATCTGAAGATTGCCTGGTACATAATGTCCTTGGCTGTCGATGCGATCTAACGAGCAACATAGCTGGTGGTCGTCGCCGTCCCTGAATTGCAACGTCAGGCCCGTGATGGCGCACAAACCCTCTTGGGCTTCGTAGAGGTCGGCGATGTAGGCCGCGAGTTCGTCCCGATTTGCAAACCCAAAATCCTTATTCTTGACGTTCCGCATCTCCTTCTGGCCGTTAGCTTTTAGCGCCGTATCCCATGCGACATTTGCCATGTTGAAAAAGGCGATCTGCATTGCGCTGAATGTTCGAACCGGCTGCTTTCGCGAACCGGCCTCCGTCTTCGCTTTCCATTCAGCGCGACCGTGCCACGGGCTAAGGTCACCGCCCTCGATCAGAGTAAGGGCATATCCCGCATAATCGTCGCTAAGCTTTTGGAGGGTTGCTTCCGTCACCAGAAAGTCTGGAGCCTTCGGGTGCAGCCCCTTCCATTCTATCGGCTCGCCCTTCCGGTTCATGTTCGACCACGGCTGTGCGGGTTTCCGGTAATAATAGACGTTTGGCGGTCCATCGGGATTGGGCTTGAGGTCGGGGCCAGGCTCAATGATCGGTAAGCCATCAGTCGTGACGGTCCACCACAGATGTTTGCCATCTTGATGAAGCCACATGTCGCCGCTGCTCTCGGTGACGATGGAGCCTAAGTTGAACCAGCGGCCAGCGACTGGACGGGTCGGAGCAATGCCTTTCATGGTTTTCAGGTTCGCAACGCAGAAATCTATATATCCCTTTCGGTCACCATCTCTCCAGAGGTCGTGGACCCTTTCGTCCTGCATCGTCACGATCTCATGGCGAGCGAGACAGTCCGGCCACGCGTAATTTTCGCGTCCGAAGTTGGCGATATAAACCTTCATCTCGTCCTTCCCACTCCGCAAGGCGCTCAAAAACCCACGAAAATAGACATATCTATTGAGGGCATTGCGGTTCCATCCGTAACATTTATAGCAGCGCTTCAAGTGTCACATGTTGACAGGGAGGGAAACATGGCTCGCTTGGCTGTCAACCCGGATATCCGGCCTGAACCAAGAATGGTTCATGTACGGCTCGACCCTGCACTTCATCGGAGAATGCGGATGGTCGTCGCGGCAGAAGACACCACAGTCCAAGATTGGCTAGCCCGCGTAGTAGCTGATGCAGTGGCCGACCGTTGGTCGAATGTAACCGATGTTGAAGGGGCGGCGTGATGGCAACCAACGCTGAGCTTCCGCTCGCTCAAGCTCGGCCAGTTGCCGTTATCGTGCAGCAAGGCAGACTACTCGATTTCATCGACGGCCTGACCCAACGAAACGAAACGCCTGAGGAATATGTTAGGCAAGAAATCGCAAAATCCCTCGTTCGCGAGTATCAATACGCGAAAGCCGAAATAGCGGTCGAGTGTACCCTGGCCGTTGGATCGCGGAAGCCGCGGGCGGATTTGGTGGTATTTGAACCGGGGCAGCCCCACAAACAGGAGCGAGCCCGGATCATCGTCGAATGTAAATCTCAGAAAATAAGGTCGAACGACCGCAAGGACGGCGTAGGCCAGTTACAAAGCTATATGGCTGCGTGCCCCAATGTTCTTTACGGCATGTGGACGAACGGCTTAGAGCGGTTCTGCTATAAGCGGGTCGACACTGACGGACAAATTGAATTCGCCGAAATCCCCGACCTGCCTACCAAGGGCCGTTCCGAGGACGAGGCCGAGCGCCCACGCTTTGATCAGCTCAAGGCGGCGTCATCGGACGCATTGTTGTTCGCTTTTCGACGCTGCCATAATTACATTGCTGGTAACCAGGGCCTGCAGAAGCCGGAAGCATTTTGGGAACTGTTGAAGCTAATTTTCTGCAAAATTCACGATGAACGAAACTCAGACGAAGTGCAGTTCTTCGCTACCTCAGTTGAGCGCCACAGCCTCAATGGCCAAATTAAAGCGAAACAGCGCATCAGCGGCCTTTTTGATGAGGTAAAGGCCGAGTACAATACGATTTTTCGCGACAATGAGGCCATCGACCTGAATGGCGAAGTGCTCACGTACATCGTCAGCCAGCTTCAAATGTATTCGCTTCTGGAAAGCGATATCGACGTGAAAGGTCGGGCCTACGAAGAGATCGTGGGTTCGAACCTCCGTGGAGATCGCGGCGAATTCTTCACGCCGCGAAACATCTGCAAGATGGCCGTGCAGATGCTTGATCCCGGTGAAAAGCAATTAATCATCGATCCGGCATGTGGAACGGGCGGCTTCCTGATCACGGCAATGAACCATGTAATTGAAAAGATCAGAGCGGCAGAAACCGAAAAGTGGGGCGGAAACCTGAGCCGGGCCGAAGAGGCTATTCGGTCGCGAGTGGCGAAGTATGCCCAGGGCTGCATCGTTGGCACTGATCTCAATCCAAACTTGGTCAAGGCGGCCAAGATGAACATGGTCATGAACAACGATGGGGCCGGGGGCCTGTATCAGGCCAACGCGCTGCAGTCGCCGGCGCGCTGGGAAGATGCTCTTCGCAACCGGCAAATCATTGGGCAGATCGATTTGCTTTTTACGAACCCGCCATTTGGTTCGAAAATTCCCATTGACGATCCCGCAATTCTCGAAGCTTACGATCTCGGTCATGCGTGGAGCTACGATGCTGGGGCTGACACCTGGTCAATGCAGACGGGAATACAAAAATCCCAGCCCCCAGAAATCCTCTTCATTGAGAGGTGTATCAAGCTTTTGAAGCCGGGCACTGGTCGGTGCGCGATGGTGTTGCCTGACGGCATTCTTGGGTCGCCTGGTTTGGGCTATGTTCGGGAGTGGATACTCAAACACACTCGTGTGCTTGCGAGCATTGATCTGCACGCAGATACGTTCCAGCCACATGTCTCGGTCCAGACCAGCGTCTTAGTGCTCCAACGAAAAACACCGGAGGAAATTGCCGTAGAAGCAGCCGCTGGCCGCTTTAATGATTACCAGGTTTTCATGGCTGTTGCCAATCACATTGGGCACGATAAGCGGGGCAATGTCACCTACGTCCGTGACCGGCAGGGCAACGAGATAGTCGAAGAGATCGAAGAACACGCCATCGAATATCAGGATGGCCAAAAAGTGTTAAAGCGACAGCGAACGCAGAAGAAGGTGATTGACGACAACACTCTCCAAATTGCTCAGGCGTTCCGGTCATGGCTATCAGAGCAAGATTAAGCGCCCCGAAGGTCGAGAGATCAGAATGGGCCTTTCATCAAGTTAAGGCCCATTCACTCCCAGCGTCGATGATGTTTGGCGCTGATCGGCGAATGGAGGCGGGGACGTACCTCGCCGCAGGTTTCGCTACGCGTCAAGCCATCGCGGCTAAATTAGAGGGCTGGGTTGCGCTTCATGAAATTGCCAATGTCAGCCAGCCCAACCGCCTCAAGGGTATCCTTGTCGATTCAGACTATGGTGTTCCTTTTTTGGCGGCGACGCAGGTTTTCGACATCGAGCCGACACCGAGGAAATGGCTATCGCGCAATAAGACCCCGAACATTCAAAGCTTTTACGTCGAGCAGGGTACAATCCTTTTGACCCGATCCGGGACCGTAGGACGGTCAATCGTGTCGCAGAAAAAGCACGAAAATGTTATCATCTCGGACGATCTCCTTCGTATCCGGCTAACTAACCCAAACGATAAGGGGTGGCTTTTTGCGTACCTCAGATCTCCATCTGTCATGGCAATGCTGCAATCCGCGCACTACGGTCATGTTATTAAGCACCTAGAAGTGTCCCACGTTAATGCATTGCCGGTAGTGACAATATCGGACGAACTGAAATCGAAATTCTGTGAGGACGTTGCCTCCATCGTGGACATGCGGGAAGAAGCCGACCGGCTCGTTGCCTCCTTCCGGAAAATGCTGAGTGATAGATTTCACCTCGACCAAATTGAGGTGAAGGGCGTACACCATTCGACGGCAAGCCTTTCGGCCTTGGCAGGAAGGCGGCGCAGATTTGAAGCAAGCTACCATTCATACCGCGCCCAGTCGTTGGTTCAGGCGCTCGCTCTGAACTCCGTGAAAATGGACCGGCTGGGAGATGTGACCGAGAGAGTTTGGTGGATGACGCGCTTCAGTCGGAACTTTGGTGACACAGGCGTTCCTTACATGAGCTCCGATGATTTATTCTCTTTAAGCCAACCCGAAACCAAGAAAATCTTCACGGATCCCATTCCCAATTACAGCGATTTCTTCGTGAAGCAGGGGTGGCTGCTAATGGCATGTTCAGGTCAGACCTACGGCCTGAACGGTAGCGTTACACTAGCCACCAAGCACGACGAGAGTTTCTTTTTTACCCACGACCTGATCCGGATATCGCCAAATTCTGATCGAATAAGATCGGGATATTTGTACGCCTTTTTATCTCACCCGGATATTGGACAGCTACTCGCCAAACGCGCAGCTTACGGCTCGTCGATCCCTCATATCGATCCGACCGACGTCGAAGAGATACCTCTCGCTCGCCTCCCGCATGACATTGAAAACAATATTGCGGATATGGCTGAAAGAGCCTCGCAACTGCGCGCCGACGCCGCTGAGCTGGAGCGCGAGACCGTCAGTCGCGCCGAAGCCATTATCAACGCATTCCTCTCAAGGTAGAGACCAAGCAAAACCAATGCCCTGATAATGTTCCTTTTGGAAAATTGAGCTGACACATCAGATGACTGAAACGAGGCGCATAGCCGCCGGAACGGGTTGCGCAACCTCCCACTAACCGTCTCAAACTTGCCATTTAGACATTGAGCAAGCGATAGACGCTCTGCCTGTTGATCCCCATCTGTCTTGCGATAGCAGATGGACCAAGCCCCGCATCTTTGAGATCGTGGAGCATGGCAAGGTCAATGTTGGGCTTCCTGCCTTTATAGGTTCCGCTCGCCTTGGCCTTAGCGATCCCCTCGCGTTGCCGCTCCTTGCGTAGGTCGTTCTCGAACTCTGCTACCGCGCCCAAGATCGCGAGCGTCAATTTTCCTGTGCTGGTGCCGGTATCAATGGACTGGTGCAGGCATTGAAACGCAACGCCCTTGGCGGTCAGCGTATCGAGCATCTGGAACAGGTCGGACAGCGAACGGGCGAAGCGATCCAATCTGCTGACCACGATCATATCGCCCTCGCGCACGAAGCCGAGCATTTCCGTCAGGCCGGGGCGATCCCTGTTGGTGCCTGTCGCCTTGTCCTCGAAGATGCGTTCGCATCCATGTTTGGCAAGTTCGTCCTGCTGGACGGCCAAGCTTTGCCCGGTGGTGCTGACGCGCGCATATCCGACAATCATGTTTCCTCGTCACTTTTGGGTTTAAGACCCTAAGCGTCTGCTGTCTGATATGCGCGAGGTCGATCCAAAAGTGACAGAAAACGGCCATTTCCTGGCCGTCTGGCATGGGTTTACCCAAATGTGACAGGCGCAGCCCACTACTAGTGGAAAAGAAAACGCTCCCACGGACAGGGGTCCGTGAGAGCGCTTCAACGGCCATCGCTAGGTTTACGCATTGCGCGCTCCTATGGGCTAATATGTGCCGCCACACTGACGTAGTGGCGGATTACGTTTCAGCAGTTGGCGAAACCCTACACGCAATCACACATCAGCAACCTCCTGCGAGGCAGGCACGTTCTTGACGAGTGCGATCAGCTTCTTTGGCGCTGGCTCATCACAATCATTGTCAAACAAATTATAGAGTGACTTCATGCGGCTCGCATAATCAGCAGTTGATTCAGCATTCTTCTTCGACTCCTTCTTATCATCGAGCAACCATTGCGCCCATTCTTTGTCACCCAGCAATCGCTTTTTCAGAGCTTCAAGTTCAGGGTCAGTCTTGATGAGTTTGACGGCCTTAGTGAACGTGCTTTTGGATTGCTTCGCAAGCTTGTCAGCTTCCTTGGCCTTCCTGTTCCACTCCATCGTAATTGTACGTCCGCGCTTGGCAGCCAGTTCGTTGAATTCAGCTTCTTCCAGCTTCTTCGTTCCAAACACGACTACCTTGCCGTCAATCACTTCAAAGAAGCAGCTACCATATTTCACGTCAGCCAATTCCGTCGGCGCGTCGAATGTGAAAACGTCAGCTTCCTTTGCATTCGTGCCAACTGCAATTGCTTGCTCTGACATTTGCTTCTTATCGCTCGCTTTGCGATTTGCTTCCGTGTCTGCGCGTTCGATGCCAATCAGACCGTTGCCAAGTTCATCATGTGTGAAATTGAGGATGAAATCAGCAGCGTTTTCAGCAGCAACCTTCTTGTCATCCAGATAGCGAAAAATCTTGCTGTATTTTTCTGCTGACCTGTTGCGCTCGTAAACCTCAAACACCGTCTTTGATACGTTCTTCTCTTTCCATTCTCCGTATAGAAGATGCGTTACAAAGTTCCATGCGTTTGTGTAGTTGTTGTTGCCGTATTTCTTCGACTGATCTGCCATCCCGTTGCTTTCCATAAGATGACAAAACATTGTCCCATTTCCGCGAGTCAGCAAAATCAAACCAATGCGATATGCTTCTGCCAACTGATTATAGAGGATAGAGCGACCTTGAACCTGTAACCCAATCATGTTTGTTTCATCATTGAGCAAGCGGATCGTTTGGAAATCACTCACCATTTTTTTCAGGTCGTCAAAGTTTACCTGCTTTGCGTTTACATTCTTAGACACTTCATATTCTCCTGAGCGATGTGAAAAAATTGAGCAGCCTATCGCCCGTCGCGCTCACTCAAACGACGATGCGCTGTCGCAACGTCGTGAGATATTGATACGCCAAGGTTGTCCTGATACGTGATTATCCAGATTATATTTGGATAATGAGATAACCTTTTGAACGAGAAGGCCGCAGCAAAAGGCGCTAAAAGCAGCCTGTTCCATGGCGGCGGCCGTTGGGCGCAGCGACGCGAAGTGGCCTTCTACCTGCTTTGGAAGGAGTATCTCGCGATGAGTCCCAGCTACGATCTGGCAAGGCAGATGCGAGCGGGACAATTGCCAGCGGAAACCAAGCTGCCAGACGATTTCGAGGCAGTGCTGTCGGTGTATGATGATCTAGGGGACGTGAGACACGTCTCGTTCGATGATTGGTGGGTTGGCACTGGAATGGAATTCTTCGGCCATCACGGCGACAAGCCAAGAGTTGGATTTGTCGCCACCCTGAGCGCCAAACGGGCTGATCTGGCCGAGCAGCTTCAACAGAAGGCGGACGAGTATGTTCAAGGCCGCTGGGTCGAACAGGGCAAGCAGCGGTCTGCTGTAGTGGCTATTCCACTTGGTCTGACGAAAGCGCAGGTGGCAAAGCAGGTGGCTGCCATCCTCGGCCAATATCCTGAAAATCAAAAAGGCTTCGTCCGCGAAGGCCCAAAATACAGGCTCAGCGGCACGAAGCTCGATAGCAAAAGCCTGTTCAAATATATCGCGTGCCTGTGGCTGAAAGCAGCCAAACCAGATTATACACTGTGGCAGATTGGCGCAGAGGCGAAGCTGAGCACCACTTATAGTGATCGACTCCGTGGACCAAAGCCATCGCGGCATCAACAAACCGATGACCGCACGGCGCTGAAAATACTGACCAGCCGTGCGCTCAATCGTGGGCATATGATTGCGGAGAACGCGGCCAGGGGCATTTTCCCTAGCTATGCCAAATGCGAACAGGCCATGCCTGTAGATTTTCCGTTCATCCAACGGCAGCGCGTTGGGCGGCTCAAGACGGTATGATAATATCCCGCCGTCGGTGCAAGCCGGTCCGACCCACTACTAGTGGGACGAGATATGTCCGCGCCCCTCAAACCCTCCTTCGGACGAGGGTGCTAAAGGTTCTATAGGCGTCCAGTTCGGCTTGCGTGATCTGCCCGCAATCGCAGTAGGTCTTGGCGATGCTCTGATAATAATCGAACTCGATCGGGCATGGTTCATAGGCAAGCGTCTTCACGCCGAGCCAGACGCGGTAGAGCGTGCGATCTTCCGTGCTACACGGCTCCGGATGTTCCTGCCCGATTTTCTCCATCACGGCGGCGATCGCCTTGCCGAATTCGTCATACATGGCGTCGGTGATGTCGAGGTGCGGCAGGCCACCCTCCCTTTCCGCAACACATTCACGGAAAAACGCAGTCCACAGTTCAGCCAACAACGACAAAATTCATTCTCCTGAAATTGATGCTTTGTCCGCCCGCATTTGTCAGCGAACGCGGGTCCAGACCTTGGTACGGCAGAAGATTGCTGCCTTGCAGCCCGTCACTTCCAGCTTTCCGTCGGCGCGCAGGTTCAGATAGCCCTTGGCCGCTCCCTCGCCCGTTTCCGGGTCATAAAGCGGGCCACCGCTCCATTGCGCGGGACCACCCTCGAAACCGCGCAACACGACCAGACCTTTCAGCCGCCGATCACGCAACGCCTTGTCGGGGTTTTTCACGTCGCGCTGGTCGGGATTGGCACGCAGGGGAGCGGCGTCGTCCACTTTGCCGCAGATCGCGGTGCCGCAGCGATAAAGCTCGACCCGTCCCCCTTGGCTGCCGGTCGACCACAGACCGGTGATGGTGCTGCCGCTCCCCTGCTGCGCTGTAGCCGCCGTCCCTCCCCCGGCGACCACAATCAATGTCATTGCGAGTAAAAGCCTCTTCATCCCGCCCTCACTTCGGCATCGGCGCGATGAGCGGCGGCGACAGGGTTGCGAGAGCGCGCTGCGCCAGCGCGCGGTCGTCGTGCTGCCACGGATGAAAGTTTGGACGGAAATAGGCGAACAGGTCGCGCAGCAAGAAGCGCATCAAGCCGGGCGTGCCATAAAGATAGGAAAGCAGCCCTGCCCACGTCCGCAGGTTGTTCTTTCCATCCTGCCGCAGCAGGTCGGCGGTGTTACGAAAGACGACATAATGGAAGCGGACACCCGCCGCGAGCATGGTGAAGCTCCGCAAGGTCCAGCGCCGGAACGGCGAACGATCACGCATCGCGAGCAAGAGCGTGTCATAGGCCACCGCCTTATGCTCGATCTCCTCGATCGCGTGCCAACGCCACATGCGCTGCACTTCGGTATCGGCTCCTGCAAGATGCGCGGGATCGGCTAGCAAAGCATGGGCCAGGGTCGCGGTGAAATGTTCAAGCGCGCAGGTTCCGGCAAGTTGCATGATAGGTGGGCGGCGCTTGGCCCATGCGATCGTGCGCGCGGCTCGATCCTCCGAGGAGGTCAGATCATAGCCAGCATCGCGCGCCTGCCGGTTGAAAAACACATGCTCCCGCGAATGCGTCGATTCCTGAAAGATGAAATCGTCGATCTGTTGCTGGAGCGCTTCGGGCGCTTCGTCGCGATAATGGCGCACCGCCGACATGAAGAATTTTTCGCCGACTGGGAAGGTCGAGGACAGCGCATTGTAGAAGGCCGTCCGGCCTGCATCCCCGCCGTGCCACCAACGGCGCGCGGTCGTGCCGCGACCGAATTTCCAGTTGCGCCTTTCTATGGCGAGAGCGGGTGGCGTTTGCGTCCTGTCGATCATCATGATCTCCTTGTCGTCGGTCCGAAGATAGGCCGCCGTCCGTGCCGGGGTGACAGGACGACGGCCCAGTTTCCCTCCGGAGTGAGGGGAGTGCCCGAGAAACCGCTTGTCTGGTCCTTTTGAAAAACCGGGCCGATGTTTGCTCGGGAGCAAACAGACATCGGCCCGAGGTTATCCCCCAGTGGAGTGGGCGGAGAGGATCAGAACTTTTTCGAGATGCTGAACCCGATGATGCGGGGATCGAGCGTGAAGACGTTGGTGGTCAGGCCGCTGTCGTCGCTGTTCAGGAAGGCATCGGTGATCGGCGTCGAGTTGAAGACGTTCTTCACATAGGCCTCGACCGACAGGTCATCAGGGCCATCGACGCGAAGCGAGATGTTGAAGTTCGTCCAGTCTCGCAGCCGATCATAGGGGTTGAGGTTGTAAACTCGCGCCCAGCTTTTCGCCTGCCAATATCCGTCGCCGCGGATCGTCGCGCTCCAGTCGCCGTCGAACGGGATTGTATATTCAGCACCGAGATTGACGGTCCAGCGCGGCGAGTTGGGCAGTTCGTTGCCTTCCAACTCGGTATAGAAGCCAGCACCGCCGTTCAGCTCGGGATAGTTGGCAGGGTTGTATGGCTGGCCCGTAAGCGGGTCATTGGTCGTTAATCCGCCGAATCCTGCGATCAGACCGCCCAATCCTCCGCACAATGTCCAACTATACTGAACACCTTGGCCTCGACTGAGTAACGCCTCGCCCATATGCACCGGGACAACGCAGTTCGAGGGTAATTGGACCCACGGCTTGAAGACAATATAGTCGGGGTTACCCAGATTGCGGTTCATCGGGTCGATCGACCTTTCTCCCTTTCCGATGCGCGTCCGAAGATAGCCGACATTGGCGTTGAAGCGCAGCCGATCGACGGGCTCGAACTGCGCCGACAGTTCGGCACCCCAGACCTTGGCGTCGAAATTCTCGTTGACTGCCGTGCGGTCGCGAATCTGTGACACCTGATAATTTTTGTAGTCGTAGAAAAAGGCGCCCGCGTTCAGCGTCAACCGCCCGCCCATCAGTACGTTCTTGGCGCCGATCTCGAAGGAATTGACGAATTCGGGCTCGAAAGTCGGGCCATAGTTGACGGCGGTCAATTGCAGGACCGGGAGCACATTCTGAAAAACCGGCACCAAATTGGGAGGAAAGGCAGGGTCGTCGATACTCTGCTGAGAAGTAGCAAATCCGGGTGTCGGCGGGTTGACGCCACCAGCCTTGTAACCGCGACTGTAGAACGCATAAACCAAGCTGTCGTCGGTGAAGCCGAAATCAGGTTTCCAATCGATGCCAAATCTGCCGGTAAACTCCCCTCCCTTTACCGTTACGTCGCGATCGACCGGATATCCCGTTCCGACCACACCTCCAGCATTAATTGTAGGCGCTAGCAAAAGCTGACTAGGAACCAACGTGAAACGCTTGTTATCATTGGTATAGCGCAATCCTGCCGTCAGCTTGAGAGCCGGGTTAACATTATAATACATCTCGCCAAACGCAGCGTAGCTTTTTAGTTTATAAGGATTGGAGCTTCTGAAATAATTATGCCCTTCCCCATCAATGTTTTCAACAGAATTGGGATCAATATATGGGCATCTTGAATCTCGAATTGGAACATTTGGACCAGTAGCAAATACTCCGATGTATGTATCCCAATTACACTCGGTTTGATTGCCTGTAAAATTGAACGGTGGCATCATCGCCAAAGCCGTGAGAATATTACTCATAACATAATAGTCATTTTGAGTTTTGAATCGAGTATAGTTACCGCCAACGCTAAAATTAAGCGGTCCATCGAAATCGGATTGAAGCCTCACCTCTTGGGAGAATTGCTTGGAATCCGACGAGGAAATGTCGAACACGCCAAGCCGGTCCGAACACCCAATTTGAGGGTCACAAAAGACTCCACCCGGCGCCATGCCCTGCCAAGGGCTGGGATTTCCATCAAAGTAAATCCACTTCGATGTGTCATTAAATATTGGAACTGTATTGAAACGATTGAAGTCCTGAAAGCTATAAACTGAATCCCATGCTAACACGGACTGTGAAGAAAGCGTGAGACCGTCTAATACATCAAGGTCGAGGTTGAATTCGAGGATGTCCGAACTTGCACGATATCTCGGATCGCGGACCGAGGCGATTTCGCGAAGATCGCGCGATTGCATCATGCCACCATATGGATCAACGCGAGCAAGCAAATAGCCAGCGTCAGGTGAACTGCCTGGCACTCTGTTATAACCGAAGATGGACTGTGCAGTGTTAAGGCCAGCAATATATGCCAAGGCCAAGCCGTTTGGTGTCCCAAATGCATTGTCATCATAGAGGCTGCCAGCCTTACATCCTGTACTGAACATGGCCGCGCGCTGTTCCTGCAAACCAGCGTCCAAAGGTCCGGGATTCGGCACACGGATAGTTGTTGAGCCGATTACTTCGGGGCTGTCGTCGCGGTGGCAGAGCTGCTTGCCGGTACGCGAGCGATTGTCGTTCTCGCGGAAGCGTTCCCAAATTACGTTGCCTCGAATCCCCGGCTTATCGAAGCCTAGCGTCGTGCGGAGCGACCAGAGGTCGCGCCCGTTGATCTGGTTGTCTGTCACCGAGTTATAGTCATAGCCGTCGCGCTGGGTCATTGAGCCGGCGACACGAAGGCCAAGTTCATCGGGAACGATCGGAACGTTGAGCATCCCAACCAAGCGGCGGCTGTTGTAGTTGCCGACTTCGCCTTTGAGGCTGCCCTCAAATTTGTTCAGTTTCGGCTTCGCCGAAATGAGGTTGATAACGCCGCCGGTGGCGTTCCGGCCATAGAGCGTTCCCTGCGGCCCGCGTAGCACTTCAAGTCGCTCAAGGTCGAAGAACTCCTGCTCGAAAAAACGGTTGGTTATAAGGCCGGAGTTGTTGAAGCTGACGGCCACGCCCGGATCGGTCGATGCCGACACTGCTTTGGTGCCGATGCCGCGGATCGAAACGTTATAGCTGGTGAAGTTCGATTTAGAGAAGGTCAGGTTCGGCACCGCGCGCATGATGTCCGGGCCGCCCTCGATCTTCTGCTCTTCGAGATTCTTCTGAGACAGCGCAGTGATGGCGATCGGCACGTCCTGCGCCGATTCCACGCGCTTCTGCGCGGTGACGATGATCTCGTCGGCGCGGTAGCCGCCGTCGTCGGTGGTGGCGTTATCCGCCACGGCGCGCGTGACAACGAACACACCCTCGGCATTGCGCTGGGCGCTCATACCGCTGCCCCGCAGGAGCGCCGTCAGCGCGGCATCGGCCGAATAGCTGCCCCGCAACGCCGGACTGCGCTTGCCGCGCAACGCATCACCGTCGAAGATGACCTGCACGCCGCTGGCCTGAGCAAAGGCACGAAGCGCCGAGCCGAGGTCTTGCGCCGGAATGTCAAAGTTGACGGCTTGCTGAGCATAAGCAGGCGCCGGAAGGGCGGAAGCGACGATAGCAACGGTGGCGAGGCCCGACAGCAGGTGCGGTCTGAAAGACATAAGATACTCCCCCAAATTATGAGGGGTCGATCCATGCCCCCCTATAAAATGAGACGCGCCACCGCCGGATTTGCGCCCCTCTATTTTTCCGGGAGAGTTTTTGCCTTGCTGTCGAGCCGGATTTGCCTGCCCTCGTTCTGAACCGACACAGGGAAAATCGCGGTCACGCCGCTGATGAATCCGCGCGTATCGCCCGCGTCGAAAACCCCGTTTACCAGATAGCCGCCCGCCTTCGCATCGCCGACGACGATCGGTGTATCGGCATAGCGGTTCACCCGCTCGACCGCGCGCGACAGCGGTTCGTCGATGAAGGTCAGCCGCCCGCCTTCCCATGACAGCGACCGCACGGCATCAGCAGGCACGATGGTTGCGGTGCTGGATGACAGGCTGGCGACGAGTTCCTGACCTGGCTTGAGCTGCGATCCCGCGTCGGTGAGTCCGCCGATGCGAACGGGGGTTGGCGTTTTGCCGGGCGGCTGCGCCAGCACCGCGACATGGCCCTCGTATAGAAGAACGCGCATCTGATCGCGCAGCAGCTCGACGCTGAACGCCGTGCCGATCGCCACCACGGTCTTTTGACCGGCGGTGACGGTAAAGGGACGCAGCGGGTCTTTCGCCACGTCGAACTTCGCGCGCCCGCGTTCGAGGACGAGCGTGCGCTTATCGCCCGAATAGGCCACCGTCACGCGGCTCGACGCATCGAGCGATACGCGCGATCCGTCATCGAGCCGGACCACGCGCCTTTCGCCAACGCCGGTCGCATAAACATCCGGGCCGCTGGTCAGATACCATGCGCCGCTGACGACCATCAGCACGACCACCGCCGCGAGGGCAAACATACGCTGCCAGCCTTTGCGCCAGCCGGATTGCGGCTCGCTAGCGTCGCGGGCGGTTTCCATCGTGGTCAGCGCCTTCGCGCGTAGCGACAGGAAGCCCGGCATTTCGGCGATGGCGTCGGTGCCTTTCCAGACCGTCACCATTTCCTCGAACGCCTCGCGGTGGCGCGGGTCGGCGCGAAGCCATGCGTCGAACTCCTCGCGCTCACTTTCAGTGAGAATGCGATCGGCGATGCGCCAGCACCATTCGGCGGCCTGCTCTTCATAGGCGAGCGGCATGTCTTCATCCGCCAGATGGGTCATGGCCTTCCTCCTACCCGGCGGGCGAGGAAAACCAGCGCGCGAGAGATATGCTTTTCGACTGTCCGCACATTATAGCCGAAATTATCGGCGATAGTCTGCTTGTCCATATTCTCGACGCGATAGAGAATGAAAATCTGTTGGGTCGGCTCGGGGAGCGCCTGAATGGCGGCCCATAGCTTGCCGATCGTTTCGCGGGCGGCGGCGACACGGTGCGGGTCGAGGGGATCGACCTCCGTATCTTCCTGTTCGACCGACTGGCGATAGGCATCGCGCACCCGGTCGCGGCGCGAACGATCACGCAGCAGGTTCGTCGCGATGCGGAAGATGAAGGCCTCGGTGGAATCGAAGTTCTCGGTTTCCGTCTGGGCGAGGCGGATGAACACTTCCTGCGTCATGTCTTCGGCCTCTGCATGGCTCGATACTCTCCGCGAGAAAAACGCAACAAGGGCTGGCCGGAATTTCCGGCTCAAGCGTTCCAGATCGTCGGCAGCTTCCGCAGCCATCCGCAAAACCTTCCTCCCCTGTCTATATGACGCACGGTGCGCGACTTAGCGCCCTGAAAAATCAGCGCTGCCCTAACGGCAATGTCGATGGTGAATGTGGAGGCGGAGAAGAGCCTTAGGCGGCTTGGCATCGCCGTCGGACCGATGGTGCGACAATCGCAACGCGCTCAGACGTTCTGACCGCGCATTTTCTCCCTTAGTCGCATAGCGACTACTCGGACAGCACGAGACGGCAGAAGCGAGGAAACCTAGAATTCCTCTATGACAACCGAACTCATCCTCCAATTCCTCTCCGCAACCGCTGCTCAATTGATCGCAGCATGGACAGTCCAAAAACCAGAACGATACCGGCCTTCTTCGATCGACCGTCTGGTCGTCGGCATTACCGACATGGCTCTCAACAACGGCCAAGGAGATGCCACTATGTCGATCCTCAAGAACCTGAAACTCGCCACCGCCGCGCGCGGCAATCCCGCTTCGTCGGAGTTCGGCTTTCGCGCCAAGGTGCTCGCCTATCTCGCGGAGCAGAAGGCGCTCGCGGAGGCCGAGATTGCCGGAACGCGCTTCACCGCGACCAAGAAGGTCACGCGCAAGAACGCGGGGGGCGAAGACATTCGCGTCGATGTTCCTCGCAACGTCCGCAAGGGCTGGTTCACCGATGCCAGCGGCAAGATGTTCTTCCAGATCCGCTACGGCAGCAAGCCGCTGGAATTTGCCAAGGGCATGAACGCGGTCGAGGTCGAAAATCTCGCTGACGTGCCGGTCATCATCGGCTCGATCATCGAGGCGATCAACGCGGGCGAGTTGGACCCCCAGCTCAACGCCGTGCGCGAAGCCCGCCGCGCCAACTTCAAGTCCAAGACGAAGAAGGCTGCGGCATGACCGCGCAGGAAGAGAGGCGGGCGACCATCGCCCGCCTCAATGACCAGCTTCGTTCTACCGGCGAAGATGGCTGGACTTATTTGTCGCGCGGCGTGTCCAAGCTGCCAACCGCGATCCGGGAGGATGTGATCCGCGCGATCCGCCTGTTCTGTGATTTCACGCCGGACAACGACCCGCACGGCGAGCATGACGGCGCGACACTGACGGTCGGCGAATATCGGATCGCTTGGAAGATTGACTATTATACGCGCGGCCAGCAGCAGGGCGTCAAAGTTGATCACGCTGACCCAGCCACCACGCTGCGGGTGATGACCGTCATGTTCGTGGAACCACTTTGATACGGCGCTTCACCTGAACCCACCGATAAACGAGCCAGAAAGAGCGGGTTTTGCCCGCTCTTTTTTCTGACTGTTCCAGCCAACCACCCGCGATAATGCGACTGCCCGAGATGGATTATTCCCACTAGTAGTGGGGCGCGCGATCAGAGCTTCTGAGCGCAGGAGCGTGGGGACTGCTGTCAGACAGCTACGCAGGGGCAAATTGCCTTCGTCGGGCAGGAGAGCGCAATTCAGGCAGCGTCCTTGGTAGTTTGAGCATCAAGCACCTGCTGGACAAGCGTATCCCAATCCAGTCCCCCACCTTGAGCTTCCTGACGCAGAAAGGTCATTGCCCGCACAAGTTCGGCTGCGGAATGTCCATCCAGCTTCGTGATCGCATCTGCGCGCTGCTGCGGGATAACGTGGCTGTAATGCTTGCGGATTTGCTCATAGGACGTGCCCATATTCAGGGCCAAATCCTCGTAGCTGACACCAGCCTTCAGCCGTTCCGTCGCGTAGGTATGGCGGAAGCTGTATATCGTGCGATTGTGACCGTCCGGCCCTTTTAGCAGTCCCACGTCGCTCAGCAGCTTTTTCAAACTGACGTGCGGCTCCCAGCCTTCCGGCCAGACCAAATCCTCGTCGGCTCCGCGCTCCGGCAGATAGATGAATATATCGGGCTGGCTGATCGCTGTGCGTGTGCCGGTCTTGGTGTCGGCAGGGACGGTTATTTCCGCCTTCCCGTCCTTCAACCGCTTGACGCCTTTCCATGTCAGCGTTTCCATCTCGCGGCGACGAAGACCCGTCAGATAATAGCACCAGATCAAACGGCGCAGCAAAGCGCGCTGGGTGTTATGCAGACGGTGGCGTCCGCCATGCTGCCAACTCTCCATGTAACTGCCTAGCTCATACCATTCATCTGAGGTGAAGCCGTATCGCCGCTGTCGATCTGGATCACTTTTGATGACATGGGCTTTCATCACCCCCAGCGGCCGGATGAGCTTTTCACGTTCCGCCCAATTCAGGGCTTGCTTGAACAGGCCAAATTCAATCTGCAAGGTCTTCTTCGACGGCCGCACCGCGCAATTTTTGGGGCGATTATCCCGCTCGACCCAGTAGTCCCGCCGCCATTCCACATAGCCTTCCGCGATCTGCGCCGTAATCTGGTCGAGATTGCGATTGCCGACATAGGACTTGAGATACAGGCGTCCCGTGCCTTCATGCAGGCGATAGCGTTCCGGCGATAATCGCCGCTTCGCGTAGGGCAGCCATTTATTATCCCAGAAATCCGAGAACTTCAGTGTCTTCAACGGAAGGTCTTGGTCAACGCGGACGAGCAGCTTGCGATAAATCTCCTTCGCCTTGTGCTCTGCCACTGCGCGGTCTTGCGTTTCCAATGACCGCATTGCGCGCTGGCGATGACCGAACTGGAAATTCGCATACCAGAGGCCGCTTATCACGTCATCGCGCTGGAACACGGTGACTTTGCCGCTCTCTATCTTGAAAGCATTGATTCTCTTCACTTTTCTTGTTCCAAACCTGTTGCACATGGGGCGCGATCTGTTGCACGACCTGTTGCACGCAGGGATTGAAGTCGAGTTAAAGAATGGCAGAAAACCGCGCTTTCAAACGGCTTGCTGCAAATCTGTTGCACATGAAAAAAGCGGAGACAAGCCCCGCTTTTTCCTTGATATAGTTGGGCTTTTTCAAGCCCAGCAGTAAGGCTCGCCTTAGCGCTTCGAGAACTGGAAGCTGCGGCGGGCCTTCGCCTTGCCGTATTTCTTGCGCTCGACCGCGCGGCTGTCGCGGGTCAGGAAGCCGGCCGACTTGACCGAGCTGCGCAGCGCGGGCTCGAAGCGGGTCAGCGCCTGCGCGATGCCGTGCAGCACCGCACCCGCCTGGCCCGACAGGCCGCCGCCCTTGACGGTCGCGACGATGTCGTAGCTGCCGACCCGGTCGGTCAGGCCGAACGGCTGGTTGATGACGAGACGCAGCGTCGGACGCGCGAAATAGACTTCCTGGTCGCGGCCGTTGATCGTGATCTTGCCCGACCCGGGCTTCAGCCACACGCGGGCGACGGCGTCCTTGCGGCGGCCGGTCGCATAGGCGCGGCCCTGCTTGTCGACCTGCTTTTCGCGCAGCGGCGCGGCCGGGGTTTCGGGAGCCTCGACGCCAACGGCGACGTCGGCGAGATCCTTGAGATCGGTCATGGTCTGTTCGTCAGCCATTATGCACCCACCTTGTTCTTGCGGTTCATCGAAGCGACGTCGAGCACTTCGGGGTTCTGCGCCTCATGCGGATGATCGGTGCCGGCGAAGATGCGCAGGTTGCGCATCTGCTGACGGCCGAGCGGGCCGCGCGGGATCATGCGTTCGACGGCCTTTTCGAGCACGCGCTCGGGAAAGCGGCCTTCGAGAATCTTCTCGGGGCTGGTTTCCTTGATGCCGCCTGCATAGCCGGTGTGCTTGTAATAGCGCTTGTCGGCCATTTTCTTGCCGGTGAACTGCACCTTTTCCGCATTGATGACGATGACATTGTCACCGCAATCGGCGTGCGGGGTGAAGCTCGGCTTGTGCTTGCCGCGCAGGATGTTGGCGATGATCGTCGCGACGCGGCCCACGACCAGGCCGTCGGCGTCGATCAGCACCCATTTCTTTTCGACCGTCGCGGCGTTCGCCGACTGGGTCGTCTTGGTCAGCGCCTTCATGGCACGCTCCTTGACAGAGATGGACTTGGGCGAAGGGCCGGAAAGGTCCGCCGCCCCGAAACGAGCCGCGCCGCCCGGCCCGACAGGGACTCGGCGGCGCTTCGGAGCGGGCCAATGGCCTTCGGCACGCGGAAAGTCAAGCGCTGCGCGGCTTTGCTGACGGGTAATATGATACCTTCAGCGTTCGAGCAGCGCCCGGACCCGCTCTTCGACCAGCGTCCGCGCGCCGCTTCCGGCTTCGGTCGCCCAGCTCTGCTGCTGTTCGCGCACCACAAGGCCCGAGGCGGTATCGATCTGCCAGAGCCAGTCGATCTCGACCGCCTGCCCGCCGGCGATATCGTCCCTTTCGACCTTCGTCACCGTCCGCAGCCGTCCGTCCGCGGCAGAGGGCGCCGCCAGATCCCGATTGGCCGGCGCGACCAGCGCGCGAATATCGGCCGTAGCCAGTTCGGCGCGCTGCGCGGGCGAAAGCCCCTGGAGCAGGGCGGCAATCGCCCTCGCTTCGGGCCGCGATGCGTCGGCGGCCAGCGCCTCGGTCCGGCCCGTGATCCGCGCGCCGAGCGCATTGGGATCGGCCAGTTCGACGCGGCGTCCGTCGGCGGCGACCAGATAGGCGACGCTCTGCCCGATCAGCGGCTGGAGCACCGCGGTCAGCGCCTGCACCAGTTCGGGCCGCGCATCGGATTCGATCCGCAGCAAGGTGGCATCGAGCCGATAGCCGCGCCCGAGCCGGCTCCATTGCAGGCGATAGACGGACGAAAAGCCGATCAGCGAGCCGTCGCGCCCGAGCCGCCGCATCGTCACCTGCCAGCTCAGCGGCTCGCCGAGCGGCGGCGCGAAGCGCATAGCGGCCGCCTTGGCCGGGGCCGCGGGTTCGGCGGCCGCCGCGAAAGGCTGGGCAAGCGGCAGGAGTGCGGCCGCGAGGCGGCCCGCCCGCCTCATGCGTCGCGGCGTCCCAGCCGGTGCAGCGCCGCCGCCGTCGCCGCGACGAGAACCGCGCCGACCACCTGATGCAGCACTGCGATCCACATCGACACGCCCGTAACGACGGTCGCGATGCCGAGCGCCACCTGCGCCGCGACGACGAGAAGCAGCACCGCCGCCTCGCGCTGGCCGCCACGCCGCCACAGAGCGCGCGCGAGCAGCAGCAGCGCAAGCGCCGCGACCCACGCCCACCAGCGATGCAGGAAATGGATCAGGAAGGGATCTTTGGTGATCGCCATCCACGCGCCGCCCGACCAGTCGATCCCCTTGGGCACGAAATGGTCGTTCATCGACGGCCATGTACTCGCCACATAGCCCGCGTTGAGCCCCGCCGTCCACGCGCCGAGCAGGAGCTGGACCGTGAGGATAACGATCACGGCGACGGCTCCGCCGGTCAGCCGCGCCGGCCGCGCGGCGGGATTCTGCGCCAGCATCGCGAGATCGCGCGCCGTCCAGACCAGTCCCGCAAGCAGGAAGAGCGCGGTCAGCAAATGGGTCGCGAGGCGGAAATGGCTGACGTCGGTGCGCTGCGTGAGCCCCGATGCGACCATCCACCAGCCGATCGCCCCCTGCAATCCGACAAGCGCCGCCAGCGCGAACAGCCGCCAGCCATAGCCCGCCGGAACCACGCGCCGCCACGCATAGAAAACGAGCGGCACGAGCAGCGCCAACCCGACCAGCCGGCCGAGGATGCGGTGGAGCCATTCCCAGAAGAAGATCGCCTTGAACGCCGCGAGCGACATGCCGAGGTTGATCTCCCTATATTCGGGAATCTGCTTGTATTTCTCGAACTCGGCCAGCCATGCCGCCTCGCTGAGCGGGGGGAGCACGCCGGTCACAGGGTCCCATTCGGTGATCGACAGGCCCGATTCGGTGAGGCGGGTGATGCCGCCGACCGCGACGACCGCGATCACCAGCAGCGCGACGGCCCACAACCAGCGCGACAGCGCGGCGGGGCGGGATTTGGCGAACACAGCCTGGGTCATGCGCGCCCTATCGTCGCTCGCCCGGCGATAGGCAAGAGGCCGCGCGCCTTTCGCGCAAATTCATGGCGCCGACAGGCGGCGATTGCTAAGCCGCGCGCCGATGTCGTCGCTTTCCCGCCCGCTGCTGCTCCTCGCAATCGTCACCGTCGCCGCGCCGGCGATTGCCGCAGCTCCGGCAGAGGATGCCGAAGACGGCGTCTATGCTGAGCTTGCGGCGCTCGAGGCGCGGGTCGCGGCGATCGGCTTTCGCCTGACCACGGCCAACGCCGGCTGGTGCCCGGTCCGTCAAGCGCAGTTCGGCTGGATCTGGGGCGATCCGCGCCTCTATGACGACAGGCATCGCAGCGCCGCGCTCGCCGCCTATGGCGCCGGCACCGCCGACCTCCCCTTCCTTGCCGCCGTCGTGCCCGGATCGCCCGCCGACCGCGCCGGTTTGCATGTCGGCGACGCCGTCGCCGCGCTCGGCGACACGGCTGCCGCGGCCCCGGACAGGGACGATCCTTTCGCACGCATCGCCGCGTTCGAAACCGCCGCCTCGGCGCTGCCCGACGCCGCGCCGACGACGCTGGCGAAAGACGACGGTCAAGACACCGCCATCACGCCCGTCGCCGGCTGCGTCAGCGATTTCCGCGTCGAGGCGCGCGACCGCGCGACCGGCGCAGCCGATGGACGCCTCGTGCTGATCAGCGCCGGCCTCGCCCGCTTCGCCGCCGATGACGACGAGCTGGCCGCCGCGGTGGCGCACGAACTGGCGCACAATATCCTCCGCCACCGCGAGCGGCTCGACGCCGCCGACGTCGACCGCGGGCTGTTCAAGGGTTTCGGCCGCAGCGCCCGGCTGTTCCGCCAGACCGAGGTCGAGGCCGACCGGCTGTCGGTGTGGCTGATGCGCGGCGCCGGCTATGATCCGCAGGCGGCTGTGCGCTTCTGGGGACGCTTCGGAACCCGCGGCGGCCCGGTGCTGATCCAGCCCGGCACCCACCCCCGCTGGCGCGACCGGGTGCGCTCGATCGAGGAGGAGATCGCGGCGATCCGCGCCGCCGATGCCGCCGGCCGGCCGCTCGAACCACCGCTGATCGCGGCCCCGCCGCCCTTGGAATAGGGGCGCCGCATCCCTATTTCGGCATCCCTGCCCCCTCGACCGCAAAGGATGCCGTGATGACCCGAGACACCGCCATTTTCGCCGGAGGCTGCTTCTGGTGCACCGAGGCTGTGTTCCAGTCGCTGGCGGGGGTCGAACACATCGAGAGCGGCTATACGGGCGGCACCCTCGCCAATCCGACCTACAAGCAGGTGTGCGGCGGCGATACCGGCCATGCCGAGGCGATCCGCATTACCTATGACCCCGCCGTCATTTCCTATGACGACCTGCTCGACGTGCTGTTCGCGACGCACGATCCGACCCAGCTCAACCGGCAGGGGAACGACATCGGCACCCAGTATCGCAGCGCCGTCTTTCCGCTGAACACCGCACAGGAAGAGGCCGCACGCGCGGCGATCGCGCGCAACCAGCCGAACTGGCCGGCACCGATCGTCACCGCGATCGAACCCCTTTCGGACTGGTATCCGGCCGAGGATTATCATCAGGCCTATTGGAACGGCGAAGGCCAGCGCAGCCCCTATTGCCTCGCGGTTGTGCCGCCCAAGCTCGCCAAGCTTCGCAAGGGCTTCGCCGACCGGCTGCGCACGGAGTAAAGCGGTCGTCCTTGCGGCGCGGCGGCTGTTGCAAAGCTGTTGCAAAATGGTCGCATGACGCCACTTTCGCTTGACTTTCAGATGGTTTGGACTAGCGGACGCGACCTCGGCGGGGCAGGCTGATCCCCTAAACGAGGCAGGATCGCCTTTGGTGCTGAAGTCCATTCTCCTGATCGCGACCGCTTTTGCGGGATCGCAGCCGGCCCTGCAATTGGCCAGCCAGACCATCATCGAGGACGATGGGGGCGGGATGGCCGGCGCGGCGAATCGCATGGTCGGCGGGATCGTCAGCTATGTGGGCTGGCCGAACGGGCGGGGCGCCGCTGGACGCAGCCTGTGCCAGGTCGGCACTCCGCGGCTCGCGAGCAATCCTGTCGCCCCCCAATTGCCCAGCGGCCGGCACCTGATCGTGCGGCGGGTCACCGCTGCCGCAGTAATGGCGGGTGGCGACTGCGATATCCTGTTCCTCGGCCGGATGCCGGCGGGCGACCGCCAGCGGCTGATCGGCTGGGTGCGCGGCCGCGCCGTGCTGACGATAACCGACGACGATCCGGCCTGCCTCTATGGTGCCATGTTCTGCCTCGTACGGAAGCCCGCAGGGCTCGGCTTCTCGGCCAATCTCGACGCCATCGGCCGAGGCCCGCTACGCGTCGACCCCCGGGTGCTGCAGATCGGGCGCGATGACGGAGGCGCGTCATGACCGATCGAGCCGTCCGCCACACCACGCTGCAGCGGCTGCTGTCGCGCTTTCATTTCGGCATCACCCTGTTCGCGGTGGCGCTGTCGGGCATCACCATATTGTTCGCCGGCATTTCGGCGCTGCGCGGCTATGCCGACGGCAATCTGGAGCTTGCCGCGCAGCTCGGCGCCTATGGCGTCGAGCCGGCGCTGGTGTTCAACGACCCGCAGGCGGCGCGCGAGGGTCTTGCGCCGCTGACCCGCACCCCCGGCATCCAGAGGCTCCGCGTGCTCGACGATCGCGGACGGACGCTGACCGAATGGCGGTCCCCAGCGGCGGACCCGGCGCCGATACTGACCGGAATCTTCTTCCCGCGCTCGTTCGGGCTGACCGTGCGCCGCAACGGCTCGGCGATCGGGACGATCGAGGTCTGGGGCAATTCGACCGCACTGACCGACTATATACGCCTCGGGCTGTTCGCCGGCCTCGTCTGCCTGCTCATCACCGCGATCGGCACCATCATGCTCGCGCGCCGCTTCGAATATGAGCTGGTGAAGCCGCTGAACGAGATCGCGACCGTCGCCCACGACGTTCGGCTCCACCGCCGCTTCGACAAGCGTGTCGAGCCGCTCGGCATCGCCGAGCTCGACCGGCTCGGCGGCGACATCAACGCGCTGCTCGACGAACTGGAAGGGTGGCAGGGCCATATGGAAAGCGAGCGGGCGATGCTTGCCCATCGCGCCAGCCATGACACGCTGACGGCGATGCCGAACCGCGCTGCCTTCGACGAGCAGCTCGCGCGGCGGATCGAGGCCGCGGCACAGCGCGGCGCGGGACTTGCGCTGCTGTTCATCGACGCCGACCAGTTCAAGACGGCCAACGACAATTTCGGCCATGCCGCGGGCGATGCGGTGCTGGTCGCGATGTCGGAACGGATCAAGGCGACGCTGCGCAAACAGGATTTTGCGGCGCGGGTGGGCGGCGACGAGTTCGTCGTGATCGTCGACCCAGTCGAGGCGCGGCGCGAGGCCGACGAGCTTGCCGACCGTATCCGGCACAGCATGGCCGAGCCGATCGGCCTGCCCGGCGGCGATACCTATCGCATCGGCGTGAGCATCGGCGTCGCCCTCTATCCCGAGGACGGCGACGACGGCACCGCGCTGCTCACCGCCGCCGACGCCGGCATGTATGTCGACAAGTTCAAGAATCGCAACTGATCTGACGGATGAAGATGCCATGCCCCTGACCGCTCCCCCGCCCGCTCCGCAGCCTCATCCTGCTCGTCTGCGCCGCGCTGCTCGCCGCGTGCCAGAGCCTGCCGCGTCCGTCGGGCTTCACCGCCGAGCAGATCGCGGTACTGACCTCGGAAGGGTTCACCGCGGGCGACCCCGACTGGTCGCTGTCGCTCAGCGAGCGGCTGCTCTTCCCGTTCGACGAGAGTCAGGTGCCGCCCGACCAGCAGACGCGGATCGAAACGCTGGCTCACCGCCTGCTTTCGGTCGGCATCGATACCGCGCGGGTCGAGGGACATACCGATTCGATCGGCGCCGAATCCTATAATCTGGCGCTGTCGCAGGCGCGCGCAGAGGCGGTGGCGGCGCCGCTGCGCGCGGGCGGGATGCGCCTGACGCCCGATCAGGTCATCGGCCGCGGCGAGGCGCTGCCGCTGTCGAGCAACGAAACCGCAGAGGGACGCCGCGACAATCGTCGCGTCGTGATAATCGTCACGCCCTGACGCCCCCTGTCTTTTCTTGTTCATCGAACACGGCTAGTGGACCGCCATGAAGCCGATCCGCAAAGCCGTCTTTCCCGTCGCCGGTCTCGGCACCCGGTTCCTTCCGGCCACCAAGGCGATCCCCAAGGAAATGCTGCCCGTCGTCGACCGGCCGCTGATCCAATATGCCGTCGACGAGGCGCGCGAAGCGGGGATCGAGCAGATGATCTTCGTCACCGGGCGCGGCAAGAGCGCGATCGAGGATCATTTCGACATCGCCTTCGAGCTCGAAAAGACGATGTCGGAGCGCGGCAAGAATCTGTCGGTGCTCGAACCCACCCGCCTCGGCCCCGGCAATTGCGCCTATGTTCGCCAGCAGGAGCCGCTCGGACTCGGCCATGCCATCTGGTGCGCGCGCGACATCGTCGGCGACGAACCCTTCGCCATCTTCCTCCCCGACGAATTCATGCACGGCTCGCCCGGCTGCATGAAGCAGATGGTCGACGCCTATCACAAGGTCGGCGGCAATCTGATCTCTGTCCTCGAAATCCCGCGCGAACAGGTGTCCAGCTACGGCGTCATCGCGCCCGGCAGAGCCGATGGTGCGCTCACCGAAGTCACCGGGCTGGTCGAAAAGCCCCCGGTCGCCGACGCGCCCTCGAACCTGATCATCTCGGGCCGCTACATCCTCCAGCCCGAGGTGATGCGCGTGCTCGAAACGCAGGGGAAGGGGGCCGGCGGCGAGATTCAGCTCACCGACGCGATGGCGGCCATGATCGGCCGGCAGGCGTTTCATGCCGTGACCTTCGACGGCGTGCGCTATGACTGCGGATCGAAGGCCGGCTATATTCAGGCCAATCTCGCGCTCGCGCTCGAACGACCCGACATGGCCGACGAAGTGCGCGCCTTCGCGATCGACCTGCTCAAATAGGAAACGCCGGCCGGGCGGCGACCGGCCGGCGCGTTCCGTTCAGTCGCCCTCGATATTGGGCTTGGGAAAGGCGTCGGCGCCGACCGTGCGATAGAGCCAGCCACCGACCGATCCGCCGATCAGCGGCGCGACCCAGAAGAGCCACAATTGCTGGAACGCAAGGCCGCCGACGACGAGCGCCGGCCCGGTGCTGCGCGCCGGATTGACCGACGTGTTCGTCACCGGAATCGAGATCAGGTGGATCAGGGTCAGCGCGAGCCCGATTGCGAGCGGCGCGAAACCCGCCGGCGCGCGGCCGTCGGTCGAACCCATGATCACCCACACGAAGCCCGCGGTCAGCACGATTTCGATGATGAGCGCCGACCAGATGTCGTAACCGCCGGGCGACCCCGCGTCGAAGCCGTTCGCCGCCAGCCCGTTGGCGATGTCGAACCCCGGGCTGCCCTGCGCGATATAGTAGAGCAGCCAGGCGGCGACGATCGCGCCCAGCACCTGCGCGATCACATAGAGCGGGATGTCGCGCGCATCGAAGCGCCCGCCCGCCCACAGGCCGACGGTGACCGCCGGATTGAGATGGCCCCCCGAGATATGGCCGATCGCATAGACCATGGTCACGACGGTCAGACCGAACGCCAAAGCGACGCCGAGGAAGCCGATCCCGAGGTCGGGAAAGCCCGCCGCGATCACCGCGCTGCCGCAGCCGCCGAAAACCAGCCAGAAGGTGCCGATGAACTCGGCCAGTCCCTTTTGCATATTGCTCATATGACCCTCTCCTCCCGCCGGCGATCATGGGCACCGCCGGCGCGAAGCGACGTTATCAGCAGGAGCGCGTACGACAACCCTTCGTCGCACACTGCCTCAGGCGGCTGCGACGGCCTCGACGAAATGGCGCGCCCGCTGCTGGAGCGAGAGGGCGGCGTCGGTCAGCCCCGCCGACATCCGGCCGAGCGATTCGGCGCCCTCGCCGACCGCCGACGCGCCGCGGCCGATATCGCGAACGCGCGTGTCGATCTCGCGCCCCGCCGCGACCGCCTGCTCGACATAACCGGCGATCAGCAAGGTTGTCGCGCTCTGCCCATCGACCGCCCGGTCGACCGCGTCCGAAAAGCCGTTGTTCGCGTCGATCGCCCGCTCCACTTCGGCAAAGCCGTCGGCGACCAGTGCGACGATGCCGCGTATGTCCGCGACATGGCCGGCGATGTCGCCCGCCGCCGTCCGCGTCTGCGCGGCGAGCGCCTTGACCTCCGCCGCGACCACGGCGAAGCCCCGTCCCGCGTCGCCGGCGTGCGCGGCTTCTATCCCTGCGTTCAGGGCAAGCATGTTGGTCCGCCGCGCCATATCGACGATCAGTGCGAGCATTTGCTCGATCGACTGGCTCGCGGCGCGGAGTGCGGTCGCCTGCTCGCCCGCCTGGCGTATTTTCAGATAGGCCTGATGGCGAATCCCGCGGGCGCGGGCGCCATCGCCGACGATCTGCGCCATCGTATCGGCAAGCGCGCGGCCGCGATCACCCAGTTCCTGCAGCCCGGCGAGCGACTGCACCGTCGCGCCGGCGACCATCGCGGCGTCCTGCCCCGTCCCGCGCGCACGGTCCGACAGGCGGACCGCCATCGTCTCGGCCCCGCGCGCGATGTCGGAGAGGGTGGCGGTCAGCGCCGCGATGTCGGCCTCGAAGCGGCGCGCGGCTTCGTCGACCTTGCCTGCGCGCGCCGATCCTTCGCTCGCCCGTTCGACCTCCCGGTGCATGGCGAGCTGCGCGAGCTGCGCCGGGTCGAGCGTCGCGACGAACCGTCCATCCCGGATCAGCACCACCCCTTTCTGCTCCGGCGCCTGCGAAACCCGCTTCAGCAACGCGGCCACCGGCTGATCGGCATCGAGCGACAGACAGGGCTCGACCATCGAATCGATCGAGCCGCCGACCGTCGGATTCTGCATCAGCGAAAACCAATAGGGACAGAAAAGAAGCTCGCGTACCCGCTGCTCCCGAATGAGCCCGATCGGGCGGTGTCCGGCGTCGACGACCGCGAGTATCCGCAGATCGGGATGACTCCGGAAAATGTCGATAACCTCCGAAAGATGCGCGTCGCGGCGAACCACGACGGAGTGGCCATAGGATGAGGGCAGGACGATATCCACGGGGTTGCGATTCCTTTGGTGGGCAGCGGATGGATCGCAGCCGCCCTACAAAAGGAGGGTAAATGTCAATTTAACCAATTGTTTCAGCTATATGACAGAAAGAGCGGCCGCTCCCTTCCGTCCATCGCAACATTCTGTTCAGGTCGGCTGCGATATGCGAAGGACGGCCATCGTCTGGAGGACAAGCCAAGATGCGCACCACAATCGCCGCACTGTCGATCCTGCCGCTGCTTCTCGGCGGCTGTGTCAGCGCAGTCAAAACCGTCGTCACCGCGCCGGTGAAGGCGGTGGGAAAGGTCGCCGACTGGTCGACGACGAGCCAGGAGGAGGCCGACCGCAACCTCGGCCGCTCGGTGCGCGAGCGCGAGGCGAAGCTGGGCAAGCTGACCCGCCAGCGCGACAAGGCGGCCGAGAAATGCCGCGGCGGCGACGAAGAGCAATGCAGCCGCGCCGAAGTGCTCGACCATGAGATCGAAGCGATGACGGCCGCCCCCTATTAGGGTCCCGCGTCACCGCACCCGCCGCCCGGTCCAGACCACGCGCCCGACGAGTTGCACCGCTGCCATCGGCAGATCGTCCCAGCTTCGATATTGCGGATTGTCGCTGATCACCGCGATGCGCCCCGGCCCCGGCGCGCGGGCGATACGCTTCACCATCAGCCCATCGTCCATCCGCAGCACATAGATGCCGTCGCGTAGCCGCCCTGCGGCATCACCCCCATCGACCAATATGTCGTCGCCATCGCTGAGCGTCGGCGCCATCGAATCGCCCGCGACGCGGATGATGCTGAGCGCGCGCGGATCGGCGCCGAGGTCGCGCAGCCATTTGGGGTCAAAGGCGACCGCCCCCTCGACCGGCTCGCCATCGATGCTCGCCCCCGCGCCCGCCGAGGCGCCGATCGCGAGCTTGGGCACCAGCACCATGTCGCGCCCGCGCGATGCGGCGGACGCCGCGACCCGCCGGAGCGGCCCGCCGAGCATCGCTTCCGGCACGCCGAGATAGGCGGCAATGCGCGCGCGGTCCTCCTCGGCCAGGCGGCGCGGCGATCCGCGCTTGATATATTGCTGGATATAGGCGGGGTTGCGGCCGATGCGCGCCGACAGTTCGGCATAGTCGACGCGCCTGTCCCGCAGCAGGCGGTCGAGCGCGGCGCGCGGATCGTCAGCGAAATCCATCTCGGCAAAGTCTGGCATGACCTGTCCTTCCTGCTTTGCGTCTAGCAATAGGATTTTTCCTAGACAAGTAGGAAATCGAGCTTCAGATAGGAAATATCCTATCGGGCGACTCGCCCGGAACGCGATGGACGGGGAGACGAAAGATGGAGCGCAGATTGCTGCAACGGATCGAGGCCTTTTTACGCGAATCGGCGATGCCGCCGAGCGTCTTCGGCCGGGCTGCGGTGCGCGATCCGCGGCTCGTCTCCGACTTGCGCTGCGGACGCGAGCCGGGGCACCGGATCATCTCGCGCGTAGAACATTTCATGAACAAATGGCGCGCCGAGCAGCATCGGCCCAGCGGTGACGGGCGTACCCGCGCGATGCGCGCACGCCGCGGAGGAGGCCGGTCATGATCGGCTGGTCGCCCGTCCGGCCGGCGCGTCCCGGCTGCCCGCACCGCCGCCTGCGCCGCCTGCTGGCGCGCGAACTGCCGCACGGCGTCGCGCTGCTCGACGCCTCGACGCTGCGGCCATGGGCCAGCGCCAATTTCGTCGGCGCCCGCCACCTGTTCCCATGCAGCGTCGCGGCCGACGAGGGCGAAAACCTGGCCCGCTCGCTGCACGCGCATCTCGGCGCGGTCGAATTTCGGCTGCTCGGCCATATCGTCGCCGACGTCGCGGTCGAACGCGAGGCGCCGGGAGACCTCAGGATCGAAATATTGACGGTGGAGGATTAACCCGCGGCGTTGCGGTTGAGGCGCTGGAGCGTCGACAGCGCGGCTTCGAGCGCGAAATCGATATCCTCCGATCCATCCTCATTGGCGGCGTCGGCGAGCGCCGGAGCGGTGGATGGCGTCGCCGCCTGCGTCTGGCGGCGCTGCGCCAGTCCTGCCTCGAAGCGCGCGACCATCGCGCCGAGCGACCGGTCCGCCGGGTCGGGCAGCGGCGACGCGGCGATCTCGGCGGGCTGGAGCCACGGCTCGCTTTCTTCCGCCGGGTTTTCCTCCGCGTCCTCTTCGGACACGGCCGGCGCCACATCGGCGAGGACCAGCGCCTCCTCTTCTTCCTCGCCCCGCTCTTCGACCGCCGGCTCGTCCGCCACCCATGCGACCGGCCCCAGCCCTTCGGCGGGCAGATCGCGGCCGGCGCGGATCGGCGGGCGCGGCGGGTCGTCGGGGTGAAAATCGGCACGGCGGCGCGGCAGCGGATCGTCGGCCGCCTCGTCCAGGTTCCGGCGGCGGGCGCGCCGGACGGCCTGGGGCTTGGCGAGCGCCAGCGCGACGAGCCCCGCGATCAGCGCGGCGACGACCGCCATGCCGAGCGCCAGCACCAGCCGCCCGCCGTTCCCGACCGGCGGCACGAACAGATCCGACAGGCGGTCGAGATAGAGGTTCCAGCTTATCCCGGCGACCCAGGACAGCGGCATCACCGCGGCGAAGAGAAAGATCATCGCCGCAGCGCTGATGACCGCGGGCACCGCCGGACGCAGCGCGCGCAGCAGCGCGCCCGCCTTTCCGGTCCGCCTCGTTTCGACGCTGTCGTCCATCTCGTCCCGTTCCCCTGAAGCGCCTATGCCGCGAGCGACGGCGCGCGGTGCGCGAGCAGCCGCTGGTAAACCGGTTCGTAACGTAGAATGTTTGACGACCAGTTACGATGGGTTTCGACGAACAGCCGCGCCGTGCGCCGCCGATCGTCCCACAGGTCGCGGCGGCCGAGCAGACCGGCAAGCGCGGCGGCGATCGCGGCCGGGTCGTCGGGCGCGAACAGCGTCCCCGTCGCCCCGTCCTCGATCAGTTCGCGGTGTCCTCCGACGTCCGAGGCGGCGACCAGCTTGCCCTGCGCCATCGCCTCGAGCGGCTTGAGCGGGGTGACGAGGTCGGTGAGCCGCATCTTCTTGCGCGGATAGGCAAGGATATCGATCAGCGAATAATAATGATCCACCTCGCTGTGCGGCACGCGGCCGACGAAGCGGATGCGGTCCGCGACCGGAGACGCGGCCGCCTGCGCCTTCAGCGCATCCTCCATCGGCCCGCCGCCGACGAGCAGCAGCCGCGCACGCGGCTGGGCCGCGGCGAGCGCGGGCATCGCCGCGATCAGATCGCCGATCCCCTCATAATCATAGAAGCTGCCGATGAAACCGATCACCGCGTCCCCATCGCCCAGCCCCAGCCGCGCGGCCAGCGCCGCATCGCGCGGCGGCGGATCGCCGAACAGGTCGAGGTCGACCCCATTGGGCGAGACGATGATCTTGGCGGGATCGACCCCGCGCGCGATCAGATCGCCGCGCAGCCCGTCGCAGATCACCGCGACCGCATCGGCCGCCTTCACCGCGCGGGTCTCGAGGGTGCGGGTCAGATAATAGCGCGCACTGTGCTCGCGCCCCGTACCGTTGCCGACCGCCGCATCTTCCCAGAAGGCGCGAATCTCGTACAGCACTGGGATGCCGAGGCGCTTGCCGACGCGCAGCGCCGCCATCGCGTCGAGCACCGGCGAATGGGCGTGGAGCAGGTCGGGCTGCCAGGCGCGCACGAGCGCCTCGATCCGCGACGCGAGCGCGCCGATCTCGCGCCATTCGCGGATCGGCGAACGCACCGGCGCGATCGACGGCGTGCGATAGAAGGTCAGCCCGTCGACCGTCTCGCCGTCCGCTCCCGTTTTCCCGCCCGAATCGGGCTGACGCACCCCCGTCACTCCCGCGACCGCCCACCCCTTCGCCGCCTGCGCCTTCATCAGCGCGCGGGTGCGAAAGGTGTAGCCGCTATGCGCGGGCAGGCTGTGGTCGAGCACGTGGAGGATTCGGGTCATGACCCGGGAAAACTGCCAGACAAGCCTTAACGCCGCGTCAACCCCCCGCGCGTAAGGTCCCCGCATCGGCCCAAAAGGGGGCCGCCGAGGAACAGGCACCGCCGCACCATGGTCGACAATTTCTCGATTGCCCTGACCCATGTGCTGATGGGGATCGCGCTGTGGCGCCTGCTCTATCGCGACGACCTCGACCATGAGGTCAGCCCGCGCAAGCTATGGCAGCAACGCCGCGATGCCGAGGCCGCGAAGCAGGCTGCCGGCGATGCGTGACATCGCCTTCGTCGCCTTTCTCTTCGCCTTCATCGGGGTCGGCTTTCGAAAGCCGTTCCTGTTCATTCTCGCCTATTGCTACATCGATATCGTCGCGCCGCAGCGGCTCAGCTATTTCCTGATCAATTCGATCCCCATCTCGCTGATCGTCTTCGCGCTCGCGATCCTCGGCTGGCTGACGGTCGATGACAAGCGCGACACGCGCTGGTCGGGGCGTCAGACCCTGATGGTGATGCTGCTCGTCTATTGCGGCATCACGACGATGCAGGCCGATTTTCCGGTCGAGGCGCAGGTCAAATGGGACTGGGTGTGGAAGGCGCTGGTGTGGGCGATCTTTCTGCCGCTGACGTTGCGGACCAAGCTCAGGATCGAATCGCTGATCCTGATCATGCTGCTCTCGGCGGGCTCGATAGCCATCGCCGGCGGTCTCAAGACCGCGGCAGGCGGCAGCGGCTATGGCTCGCTGCAATTGCTGCTCAACGAAAATTTTGGCCTCTACGAAGGCTCGATCATGTCGACGGTGGGAATCGCGATCATCCCGCTGATCCTCTGGTATCGCCGCCACGGCACCATCTTTCCGCCCGACTGGCGCGTCTCGCTCTTCTGCTTCGCGCTCTGCTTCGCCTGCATATTGCTGCCGGTGGGGACCGAGGCGCGCACCGGGCTCGTCTGCCTTGTCGTGCTCGCCATCCTGTCGCTGCGCTCGGTCAAGCATCGGCTTCTCTACATGATCGGCGCCGGGCTGCTCGCGGTCGCGTCGATCCCCTTCCTGCCGCAGAGCTTCACCGAACGGATGGAAACGATCGAGGGCTACAAGGCCGACCAGTCGGCCTCGACCCGGGTCGCGGTGTGGAAATGGACCTGGGATTTTGCAAAGGAGAATCCGTTCGGCGGCGGCTTCGACGCCTATATCCAGAATCACGTGCGCGTCGTGAAGGCGGCGACCGCCTATGACCCCGACAATCCGCAGGAAGCCGAACCCTCGGTCTATGAGGAAAAGTCGCGCGCCTATCATTCGAGCTATTTCGAAATGCTGGGAGAACAAGGCTACCCGGGGCTCGCAATGTGGCTGGCGTTGCAGGTCCTCGGTCTCGTCCGGCTCGAACAGTTGCGCCGCCGCTACCTCAAGACGCGCCGCGCAGAGGAGCAATGGATCGCCCCGCTCGCGGTCGCGCTCCAGCAGGGACATATCGTCTATCTGGTCGGATCGCTGTTCGTCGGCATCGCCTTCCAGCCCTTCATCTACATGATGCTGGCGCTCGAAATCGGCCTCACCACCTATTGCCGCCGCCGCGAGCAGGAGGCGGGGTGGCGGCCGCTGATCGCTCGCCCGGCGCAAGTCCCGCCGCGCCATCCGACGGTGCCGGCCATCCCCTGACCCCTCCTTGGCACTTCTTTCCAATAGGGGGACGATAGAGTCGCGGAACCATCGTCGGCGCCCGAACGCTGATACGCCATGCCCGCGCGTCTCATCCATGTCGACGACAGCTTCCCCGGCATCAGCCGCGAGCGCGCGCAGGACGGCTGGCGCTATCGCGACGCGAAGGGCCGTATCATTCGCGACCGCGACGAAATCACCCGGCTCGACGCGATCGCATTGCCCCCGGCCTATCAGGACGCCTGGTTCTGCCCGGCGGCGAACGGCCATATCCTCGCGACGGGCTATGACGCGCGCGGGCGCAAGCAATATCGCTATCACCCCGATTTCCGCCTCGCGCAGGACGCCGACAAATATGACCGCTGCGCCGCCTTCGGCCACGCGCTGCCGCTGCTCCGCGCGCGTCTGGAAGACGATCTCGCCCGCCGCACCCTCTGCCCCGAGCGCGTCGTCGCCGCGGTCGTCCGCCTGCTCGACCTCGCCGCGCTGCGCGTCGGCAACGAGGAATATGCGCTCGCCAACAAGAGTTTCGGTGCGACGACCCTGCGCCAGCGCCATGCCAGCGCGACCGGCCGCACGCTGCGCCTTGCCTATCGCGCCAAGGGCGGCGCGCGGCGCGAAGTAACGATCAGCGACCGCAGCATCGCGACGCTGGTGCGCCGGCTACAGGACCTGCCCGGCCAGAATCTCTTCCAATATGAGGATGCGGGCGAAGTCCGCACGGTCGGCTCCGACGACGTCAACACCTATATCCGCGACGCGATGGGCGAGGCATTCAGCGCCAAGCATTTCCGCACCTGGTCGGCGAGCGTCGAGGCGTTCACCTTCCTTTACGACGCCAACGAGCCGCCGACGCTGAAGGCGCTGCTCGCCCATGTCGCGGAACGGCTCGGCAATACGCCCGCGGTCGCGCGCCGCGCCTATGTCCACCCCGCGATGATCGCCGCGGCGCAGGAGCGCGGCACCTTTGCCGCGACCGTCGGCGCGCTACCGCGCGCGACCCGCTATCTTTCGCGTTACGAACGCGGATTTTTGACCTATCTGGAGCAGGCGCCCGATGCGGCGAAACTGCTCCGTTCCGCCTGACCCGGATGATCGCCGTGACCCTTTCGCTTCTGACCGCCGCCCCTGCCGCTCCCAAAAACGCTTCCGCGCCGACCCCCATCGCCGACCTGCACGACTGGTGGGACGGCAGCGTCGCCTGGGTCAACAGCCACTGGCTTCAGATCGGCATCGCGGTCGCGGCGGGCCTCCTCATCTATTTTCTGCTCTCGCTGCTGCGCACCCTCGCCCTCAAGCGGGCGCAGGCCGCGCCGGGGCATTTCACCCTGACCGATATCGTCGGCCGCGTCGTCCACAAGACACGGTCGAGCGTGCTGGCGATCATCTCGATCCGGCTCGTCGCAAGCTATGCGAACCCGCCCGCCCTGGTCATGCAGACGATCCAGTTCGTCTTCACCGTCGCGGTCGTGCTGCAGGTCGCGATCTGGGCGCGCGAGATCGTCATCGGGCTGATCCAGCGCCGCGCCGCCGACCGGCACAATGAAACGCTCATCAACGCGATGGGGATCATCCGTCTGCTGATCAGCGTCGCGCTGTTCGCGATCGCGGCGATCGTCATCCTCGACAATATGGGGGTCAATGTCACCGGCCTCGTCGCCGGGCTCGGCATCGGCGGCATCGCGATCGGTCTCGCCGCGCAGGGCATTTTTTCCGACCTTTTCGCCTCGCTCTCGATCATCTTCGACCGGCCGTTCCGCGTCGGACAGGCGATCAAATACGACAATTCGTCGGGGACGGTCGAGCGCATCGGTCTCAAGAGCACGCATATCCGCTCGGCGAACGGCGAGCTGCTGGTGATCTCCAACACCAATCTCCTGTCCAAGGAGATCACCAATTACGCGCATCTCCACCGCCGCCGCGTGACCTTCCCGATCGGCGTCATCTATCAGACCACGCCCGCGATGCTGCGCGCGCTGCCCGCGCTGCTCGAGGAGCAGGTGAAGGCGACCGGGCATGAGTTCATCCGCTCGAGCTTCACCGGCTTCGGCCCGTCGAGCCTCGATTTCGAGCTGATCTTCGACGTCCATGACGAGGATTACGACAAGGTCGCCGCGGCACGCACCGACATCGCGATCCGCCTGTTCGAGGCGATGACCGCGGCCGGATATGATTTCGCCTACCCGACTCAGACCAGCTTCACCGCGGCGCCCGACGGCACGATGATTCTGCCCTATGCCGAGGACGGCGCGGCGAAGGCCCCGAAGCCGGCGAGGGGGTGACGCTACGGCGCCGCGGGCGCGGGGCTTGGCTCTTGTGCAATGCGGCAAGACCGGCCTAGAACGCCCCCTTCGAACAGATATTGAGGGGATCAGATATGGCCGCCATTCCGCCGCAGGAGATGAAGGATCTGGTGGGCAAGCCGCTCGGCACGTCCGAATGGGTGCTCGTCGACCAGGCCATGATCGACAAGTTCGCCGACGCCACCGGCGACCATCAGTTCATCCACGTCGATCCTGAAAAGGCGAAGCTGACGCCCTTCGGCGGCACCATCGCGCACGGTTTCCTGACCCTGTCGCTGTTTCCGATGCTGATGGCGAAATCGGACTGCCCGCGCCCCGCGGACGTCAAGATGGGCGTCAACTACGGCGGCAACAAGGTCCGGTTCCTGTCTCCCGTCCGCTCGGGCAAGCGCGTGCGCGGCCATTTCAAATTGCTCGAACTGGACGAGAAACGCCCGGGCCAGTGGCAGCAGACGCTCGAATTCTCGGTCGAGATCGAGGGCGAGGACAAGCCTGCGCTGATCGCCGAATGGATCAGCCAGTTCTTCGTCTGACAATATTCTCCCCTCCCCTTCAGGGGAGGGGCAGTGAGACTTGCGAGCTTGCTCGATAGTCGCAACGGGGTGGGCTCGCGAGTCTTGCGCAAGGTGGATGCCCCCCCACCCCAACCCCTCCCCTGAAGGGGAGGGGCTTTAGACAGAAGGAACATCATCATGCGTGACGCCGTCATCGTTTCCACCGCCCGCACCCCGCTGACCAAGGCGGCGCGCGGCTCGTTCAACAATACCCCCTCGCCGACGCTCGGCGCCTTTTCGGTCAAGGCCGCGGTCGAGCGCGCCGGGCTCGAAGGCGGCGAGGTCGACGACGTCCTCTTCGGTGCCGCGATGCAGCAGGGGTCGCAGTCGCCGAACGTCGCGCGCCTGATCGCGCTGCGCGCCGGCCTGCCCGTCACCGTCCCCGGCATGTCGATCGACCGCCAATGCTCGTCGGGCCTGATGACCATCGCGACCGCCGCGAAGCAGATCATCGTCGACCGCCAGGACATCTGCGTCGCCGGCGGCGTCGAGAGCATCTCGAAGGTCAGCGGCAGCGGCAAGGTGTTCATCGAGCCCGACGCCGAGCTGCTCGCGATGCACAAGGACACCTATATGCCGATGATCGGCACCGCCGAGGTCGTCGCCAAGCGTTACAACATCGCCCGCGAATATCAGGACGAATATTCGCTCCAGTCGCAGCAGCGCACCGCCGCGGCACAAGCCGCGGGCAAGTTCGCCGACGAGATCGTCCCCTGCAAGGCGACGATGGCGGTCGTCGACAAGGAGACCAAGGAGGTCAGCTACAAGGACGTCGTCGCCGACCGCGACGAATGCAACCGCCCCGACACCACGCTCGAAGGACTCGCCAGCCTGAAGCCGGTGATGGGCGAAGGCCACACGATCACCGCGGGCAACGCCAGCCAGCTTTCGGACGGCTCGTCGGCCTGCGTCGTGATGGAGGCCAGGGTCGCCGAGAAGCGCGGGCTCCAGCCGCTCGGGCGCTATGTCGGCATGGCGGTCGCGGGCACCGAGCCCGACGAAATGGGCATCGGCCCCGTCTTCGCGATCCCGAAGCTGCTCGAACGCTTCGAACTCAAGATGGACGACATCGGGCTGTGGGAGCTCAACGAGGCGTTCGCGGTGCAGGTGCTCTATTGCCGCGACACGCTCGGCATCCCCAATGAAACGCTCAACGTCAACGGCGGCTCGATCTCGATCGGCCACCCGTTCGGCATGACCGGCGCGCGCTGCGTCGGCCACGCGCTGATCGAGGGCAAGCGCCGCGGCGTCAAATATGCCGTCGTCACCATGTGCATCGGCGGCGGTCAGGGCGCGGCGGGCCTGCTCGAGGTCTTCTGAGGAATCGGATCGGACCGGCCGGTCGCGGCCGGCCCGATCCAGGGAAAGGAGTTTCGCCATGAGCGCGATCGGCATCATCGCAACGCTGCGCGTGCAGCCCGACAAGACCGAAGCCTTCGAAGGCGTCTTCGTCGAGCTCGCGGCCGCCGTCCGCGCGAACGAGCCCGGCAACAGCCTCTACCGCCTGTTCCGCACCGACGAAGCGGGCGTCTACAAGGTCATGGAATGCTATGACGACGCGGCGGCGGTCGAAGCGCACCGCGCCTCGGACCATTTCCGCACGCTGGGCGCAAAGCTCGGCCCCTGCCTTGCCGGCGCGCCCGAGATCGAACGGCTGACGGCGGTTTGACCGCAGCGAAGAGCGACCGTTATACGACGATCAGCGCTTTATAACGTTGTCATTCCCGCGAAAGCGGGAATCCAGAGCGTGCGCCGGCTGACCCCACACTGGATTCCCGCCTTCGCGGGAATGACGAAGCTGGGGTATGGCCGCTTTCCACCCCCATGACCACCGTTCCAATACCTACCCCATCACGAAGGCGTTGAGCTTGTTCCCGTCCGGGTCGCGGAAATAGGCGGCGTAAAAGCCTTCGCCGCGAAACCCCGGCGCGCCCTCGTCGCTGCCGCCGTTGGCCAGCGCGATATCGTGGAGCCGCTGCACCTGCGCCTGATCCGTGGCGGCGAGCGCGACCATCACGCCATTGCCGACGCTCGCCGACTGGCCGTCGAAGGGCCTGGTCAGGCAGATGCCCGTGCCCTCCGGCTTGCCCCAGGCGATGAAGCCGTCGAATTCCATCGTCCGTCCCGTTCCCATCTCGGCGGCGATCGCGTCATAAAAGACCGCGGCACGGCCCAGATCGCGGGTTCCCAGCGTCACATATCCGATCATCGTCTCTCTCCCGACTCGAAGGATAGAACATAATAGGAACATATTGGGCATCGGGCAAAGAAAAAGGGCGCCGCGATCGATGGCCGCGGCGCCCCTTCGCGATCGCGAGGCGAACGCCTATTTCCCGTCGACGCGGATCGCGACGAACGCCGGCTGCTGGCCGCGGCGCAGGATTTCGAGCAGCACCGCGCTACGCCCCGCCTTCTTGGCGTCGGCGACGCCCTTGGCGAGCGCCTCGGCGGTCGTCACCGGACTGCGGTTGATGCTGAGGATCACGTCGCCCCGGCGCAGGCCCTTGGCGCCCGCGTCGCTGCGGCTGGCGACCGCCGCGATCACCAGCCCCTTGCTGTTCCGGTCGATGCCGATATCGCGCGCGATGTCGGCCGTGAGCGGCTGCACCGCCATGCCGAGCTGCTCCTGGATCGCCTGGTCGGCGCCCTCGCTGGGCTCGTCAGGCAGCGTCTGCTCCGCCTCGGGATCGAAGCTCGATCCGTTGAGTTCCTCTTCGGGCGGTCGCGTGCCGACCGTCACGGTGAGGGTCGTCGTCTTGCCGTCGCGGATGATCTCGAGCGGGACGCGCGTGCCCGGCTTCTCGTTGGCGATCAGATAGGACAGCGACTGCTGCGGCGTCACATCCTTGCCGCCGACCTTGGTCACGATATCGCCGCGCTTCAGGCCGGCCTTGGCCGCCGGCCCGCCGTCCTCGAGGCGCTGGACGATCTCGCCGCGATCCTTGGGCAGGCCGACCGCGGCGGCATAATCGTCGGTCATCGGCACGATGCCGACGCCCAGATAGCCGCGCTGCGGCCGCTCGCCCGACTTGAGCGCCTCGATCACCGGGATCGCGGCATCGGCGGGGATGGCGAAGTTGACGCCGATGTTCGCGCCGACCGGCGAGATCAGCATGTTGGTGATGCCGACGACATTGCCCTGCAGGTCGAACAGCGGACCGCCCGAATTGCCGCGGTTGATCGCGGTATCGGTCTGAATATAGCGGTCATAGGGGCCGCTGCCGAGGTTGCGCTGCACCGCCGAGATGATGCCTGCGGTCACCGTCGAGCCGAGCCCGAGCGGGTTGCCGATCGCGACCACCCAGTCGCCGACCCGCGCCTTGTTGCTGTCGCCGAACTTCACGAAGGGCAGACCGGTCGCGTCGATCTTGAGCAGCGCGAGGTCCGACGTCGCGTCGCGGCCGACGATCTTGGCGCGATATTCCTTGCGGTTGGTCAGCGTCACCGTAACCTCGTTCACCTGCTCGCCGCGCGGGCCGCCGGTGATGACATGGTTGTTGGTGACGATATAGCCGTCGGCCGAGATCAGGAAGCCCGATCCGCCGCCCTGCTGTTCCTGGGTGATCGGCTCGCGCGTCCCGGCGAAGGGGTTGAGCCGGACGCCGAGCGTCACCTCCTGCTTGGTCGAGATGTTGACCACCGCGGGCTGAAGCTGCTCGACGAGGTCGGCGAAGCTTTCGGGCGCCCCGGAGCGCGGCACGACCTTGGCGATTTCGCTCTTCTCGTTCTGCGCGACCTGCGCGCCGACCGGCGATTGCGTGACCAGCGCCAGCGCGGTGCCGCCCGCAAGCAGGGCCGACGTGATGCCATATACGTAACGCACGATAGGAATTCCTCTCGTTTCAAAAATCCAGCGTTCCCGGCGCGGCTCTCTGCCCACCGGCGGCTGAACGGCGATTGAACATGAACAGGGCGTGGACGCCACGTTCATCCGCCGGCCGGCCGCCGATCGCCCGTCAATCGCCCATGAACCGCTTCAGATACTCATTGTCCGGCGACAGGACGATCGACGTCTCGCCGCGGTTGCCGTCGGCCAGGAAGGTCTGGCGATAGCTCTGCATGGCGCGATAGAAATCATAGAAATCGGGGTCCTTGCCATAGCTGGCGGCATAGATGCGCGCCGCGTCGCCGTCGGCGTTGCCGCGGATGATCTGCGCTTCCTTGTCGCCTTCGGCGCGGATCGCCGTTGCCTCCTGCTGGCGCGCGGTGCGCATGCGGTTATAGGCCGCCTCCAGCGTCGCGCCTTCGGGCAGGTCGGCACGCTTGATCCGCACGTCGATGATCTCGGCACCATATTTGCGCGCCTCGCGGTTCAGCGCGACCTGGATATTGTCCATCACCGCGCCGCGCTCGGGCGACAGCAGGGTCGCGAAGGTCCGCTTGCCCAGTTCGTTGCGCAGCGACGAGCCGAGAATCGTCGCGAGCTGCTGCTGCAACCGTTCCTCGGACCGGATCGCGGTGTACATCCGCACCGGATTGGTGATGCGAAAACGCGCGAAGGCATCGACCTGCAACCGCTGCTGGTCGGTCGACAGCACCTGCTGGCGTTCCATGTTGATGCCCAGGATACGCTTGTCGATCTTCTGGATCGAATCGGTAAAGGGCACGCGCACGACCAGCCCGGCACCCGAGTGGCCGAAATCCTCGCCGGGCTTGTACCGGTTTACCGTGCGCTCGATCTCACCGAAGCGCAGGATCAGCGCCTGCTTATCCTCGGGAACGATCGCCAGCGTCTGCGACAGCAGGACGATCAGCACGACAAGCCCGATCAGCAGCCGCATCGGGTGGCGGATCAACGATTCGAACATCATTCGCCTCCCTTCGCCGCGGCATCGGCAGGCGGACTGCTTCGCCGCCGGACTTCGGGCAGCGCCAGATAGGGCGTCACGCCGCGCGGCTCGACGATCGTCTTGTCGACGTTGGAGAGGACATTCTCCATCGTTTCGTAATAAAGCCGCCGCTGGGTCACCTTGGGCGCCAGCCTGTATTGTTCATAGATCTGGTCGAACTGCGCCGTGTCGCCGCGGGCCCGCTCGAGCAGCTGCCGTTCATAGGCGCGCGCCTCGTTGATCGCCGATTCGCGCTGCTGGCGGGCGGCGGTCACCGCCTTGAACGCCTCGTCGACCTGGCTCGGCGGGTCGGCCTGGCGGATCGCGATGCCCTGGATCAGCACGCCGGAGCGATACTGGTCGAGCAGCGCCTGCATCCGCTGCTGCACGTCGGTCTCGATATCGACGCGGCCGGGGCCGATCGCCTGGACGAGGTCGAAATTGGCGACCGTCGCGCGCATCGCGCTTTCGGCGACCTCGCGGATCGTTCCCTCCGGATCGGCGAGCTGGAAGATGAACAGCTCGGGATCGCGGATCGACCAGCGCACTTCATAGGCAAGGTCGACGATGCTCTGGTCGCGGGTCAGCACGAAATTGGCGTCGCTCGCGTCGGGTGAGCCGATCTGCATCGTGCGGATCGCGCGCACGTCCTCCATCCGCATCTGTTCGAAGGGCGCGGGCATGGTGAGCTTGACGCCGGGACCGACCGTTCGCGAATAGCTGCCGAGCCGGGTGACGACGCCTTCCTTTTCGGGCGGCACGATGTGGAGCATCGAAAACAGCGCCCACAGCAGCACCAGCAGGATGACGCCCCATTTCCACAGCCGCGCCGATTCGGGCAGGTTCATCCCGCCGCCGCCGTCGCTGCCGCCGCCGAAGCGCCCGCGCCCGCGGCGCAGCAGTTCGTCGAGCGCCGACGGCCCGCGCGGCTTGCGTCCGCGTCCGCCGTCGACGGGGTCGGGCGTCACCCAGGGATTGCGCGGCCCCGGACGCTTGCCATCGTCGCCGTCCTTCGGGCCGTCCTTGGGGCCATTACCCCACGGGCTGTTCGCCATCAGGCTGATCTGATGGAAAAAATGCCGCAATCCCCTTGGGCTGCGGCGGGCCATCGTGCCGTCATTATCGTTGCTCATGCCTGCATTTATAGGGGCGACGCGCGCGATTAACAGGGGGGCAAGAGAAAATGGCTGGCATTCGGCCGTCACAGGCCTATCTCGCCCTCGACATGACCGACACCGCTCCCCTCGCCAGCCTCGCCACCGACCTCACCGGCGGCCGCACCTCCGGCCTGCGCTTCCTCGACGATGCGGGCACGCTCGCGATCGTCCTCGACGTCACCGGCCTCGCCGAGCCCGAGCGGAAACCGCTCGAGGAGAAGCTGCGCGACGCTTTGCTCGCGCGCGACGAGGTAACGTCGGTCCGCGTCGCGATGACGGCGGAAAAGAAGGCGCTGACCATCGTCGCGGTGGGCAGCGGCAAGGGCGGGGTCGGCAAATCGACCCTCGCCGCCAATCTCGCCGTCGCGCTGCATCGCCGCGGGGTCAAGGTCGGGTTGGTCGACGCCGACATCTACGGCCCCTCGCTGCCGCGGCTGATGGACAGCGAAGGCACGAAGCCCGAGGCGCAGGGATCGAAGCTGGTCCCTGTTCCCAACGCCTATGGCGTACCGATGCTCTCGACCGGGCAGATCGCGGCGCCCGGCCAGGCGATCGCGTGGCGCGGCCCGATGGCGGGCAAGGCGCTCGAACAATTGGTCGACGCGCGCTGGGGCGCCGTCGACACGCTCGTCGTCGACCTGCCGCCCGGCACCGGCGACGTCCAGCTCACCATGATCCAGCGCCACAAGCCCGCCGGCGCGGTCATCGTCTCGACCCCGCAGGATCTGGCGCTGATCGACGCCGCGCGCGCGATCAGCCTGTTCGAGCAGGCCGACGTGCCGATCATCGGTCTGGTCGAGAATATGGCCGGCTATGCCTGCCCGCACTGCGGCGGGGTCAGCGACCCCTTTGGCCGTGGCGGTGCCGAGGCCGCGGCGGGCGAGATGGGCATCGCCTTCCTCGGCCGCGTGCCGCTGGCGATCGGCATCCGCCTCGCGAGCGACGGCGGCGTCCCGCCGGCCGCCGGAACCGATCCCGCGGGCGAGCCGTTCCACGCCGTGGCGGCAAAGGTCGCCGACTGGCTCGACGCACGAAAGGCGCGCTGAATGGCGATCAACGACGAAGGCGAAATCCGCGACCTGCTCTCCAAGCCGCGCCGCATCGCGGTGGTCGGTGCCTCGCCCAACCCGGCGCGCGCCTCGAACGAGGTGCTCGGCTTCCTCGTCGGGCAGGGACATGACGTGGTCGCGGTCAACCCCGGCCACGCCGGCAAGACCATCCACGGCGCCCCCGTCGTCGCGACGCTCGCCGATGTCGAGCCGCCGGCCGAGATCGTCGACATCTTCCGCAACAGCGCCGACGCCGGCGCCGCGGTCGACGAGGCGATCGTCCACGGCGCGAAGGCGGTGTGGATGCAGATCGGCGTGATCGACGAAGCCGCCGCGCGCCGGGCCGAGGACGCCGGGCTGATCGTCGTCATGGACCGCTGCCCGAAGGTCGAGATTCCCCGGCTGGGGCTGCTGCGATAAAGAAAACCCTCTCCCCTTCAGGGGAGAGGATAGCGAAGCTTGCTCCGTCAGGAGCTAGCGAAGCTTGGAGAGGGGAAGGCAGGACAAAGCCCCTCTCCAACTCCGGCTAGGCAGCAAGCTGCCAAGCCTCCATATCCTCTCCCCTGAAGGGGAGAGGGCGCACTCCCCCGAAAGCCTTTGCCTCCCCCCCGCGCCCCGACTATCAGCGGCGGGATGGCGGGCATTCGCGACACGGTGGGCAGGCAATCGGGGCGGGCGCCGCTGGTCACGCGCCGCTCGCTGCTCGTCGGCGCGACCGCCGCCGGAGGGCTCGCGCTGGCATGGTCGGTCTGGCCGCGCGACTATCGGCCGAACCTGACCGCCGCCCCCGACGAGCATATCTTCAACGCCTTCCTCAAGATCGGCGACGACGGCCATGTCAGCACGATCGTCCCGCAATGCGAGATGGGCCAGGGCGTGACGACGCTGCTGCCCCAGATCATCGCCGACGAGCTCGGCGCCGACTGGCGCACCGTCGCGGTCGAGACCGCGCCGATCAGCCCGCTCTATGCCAATACGCTCGTCGTCGACGAAGATAGCGCCGCCTTCATGCCGCGCGCCGGCGTCCCCGATTTCGTCGCCGACGTGCGCGGCTGGGTGCGGCGCGAATGGGCGGTGCGCCACGCGGTGATGCTGACCGCCAATTCCTCGTCGGTGCGGATGTTCGAGGGGCCGTGCCGCGACGCCGCGGCGCAGGCGCGCGTGCTGCTGATGATGGAGGCGGCGCGGCGCTGGGACGCGAATTGGCAGGAATGCGACACGCAGGACGGCTTCGTCCTCCATCAGGGCAAGCGGCTGCGCTTCGGCGAGCTCGCCGCCGCCGCGGCTCGGCTCACCCCGCCCGACCCGCCCGTCTATCGCGCGAGCAGCACCGACCCGCTCTACGGCAAGGAGCTGACGCGCCTCGACCTGCCCGCCAAGGTCGACGGATCGGCCAATTATGCCGGCGACATCCGCCTGCCCGACATGGTCTATGCCGCGATCCGTCAGGGACCGTTCGGCGCGACCCGGCTCAAGAGCATCGACAAAAAGGCCGGCCTCGCGTCGCGCGACGTCCTCTATGTCGTCGAGCATGAGCGCTGGGTCGCGGCGGTCGCCCGCAACTGGTGGGCGGCGAACCGCGCGCTCGACCGCTTCGCGCCCGTTTTCGAGACGCGCGGCCCGCAGATTTCGACCGACCGCATCGACGCCGCGCTGTCCTCCGCGCTCGCCGCCGACGGCTGGCGCATCGCGCAGCAAGGCGACGTCGAGGGGGCGATGGAAGGCCGCACCGGCATCGCCGCCGAATATCTCGTCGCCCCGGCGCTCCATGCGCCGATCGAGACGCGCAGCGCGACCGCCGCCGTCGATGGCGACCGGCTGCGCGTCTGGGTCGCGACGCAGGCGCCCGCCCAGTGCCGCGCCGCGATCGCGCGGGCGACGGGACTCGCCGAAAGCGCCGTCATCCTGTTTCCGATGATGGCCGGCGGCTCGTTCGACGCCTGCCTCGACCACAGCGTCGCGGTGCAGGCGGCGATCATCGCGCGCCAGATCAAGCGCCCGGTCCAGCTCGCCTGGTCGCGCGCCGAAGAGATCATGCGCGTGCCGCCGCGCGCACCGGCGCGCGCGAAGATGACGGCGACGCTCAACAGCGCCGGCGGCATCGACGCGCTGGTCAGCCGCATCGCGGTGCCCGCGACCAATCACGAGGTGCGCGCGCGCCTGTTCGACCATATCCCCGCCGACATCGCGCAGCGGAACGCCGCGGGCAAGGCCGACGCCGCGGCGGTCGAGGGCGCCGCGCCGCTCTATGCGATCCCGCATCATGCGGTCGATCATTGCCCCGCCGACATCGGCCTGCCGACCGCGCGCTGGCGCGGCAATGCCGACAGCTACACCGCCTTCTTCACCGAATGCTTCATCGACGAGATGGCAACGCGCGCCGGGTCCGATGCCCTCTCCTATCGCATGGCGATGCTCGGCGACGCGCCGCTGCTCGCGCGCTGCCTGCTCACGGCGACGACGCTCGGCGGCTGGGAAGGCGGTCTTTCGGGCAGCGCGCAGGGGCTCGCCTGCCACGCGATGCGCGGCAGCTATATCGCGCTGCTGGCGACCGCGCGGCCGAGCGACGGCGGCTTGCAGGTCGAACAGCTCGTCGCGGTCGTCGATGCCGGGCGCCTCGTCAATCCGACAATCGCGCGCCAGCAGGTCGAGGGCGGGCTGATCTTCGGCCTCGCCGCCGCGGTCGGCGCGACGACCGACTATGAGGGCGGCGTCGCGACCGCACGCAAGCTCCACCAGCTCGGCCTGCCGAAATTGTCGCAGAGCCCCGAGATGCTAATCGAGTTCGTCGACAGCGACCGCGAGCCGGGCGGGCTGGGCGAGATCGGCGTGCCCGTCGTCGCCCCGGCGATCGCCAACGCGCTGTTCGCGGCGACCGGCCGCCGCATCCGCCGCCTGCCCCTTTCGGCGCATCCGCTGTGACCGCCGCGACCGATATCGGCGTGCTGCTGGTCAACCTCGGCACCCCCGACGCGCCCGAGCCGGAGGCGGTGCGGCGCTATCTCGCCGAATTTCTCTCCGACCGACGCGTGGTCGAGATTCCGCCCCTCCTCTGGCAGCCGATCCTGCGCGGACTTGTCCTGACGACGCGCCCCCGCCAATCGGCGCACGCCTATCGACAGGTCTGGACCGATCAAGGCTCGCCGCTCGCCGCGATCACCCAGGCGCAGGCGGATGCGCTGCAAAGCGCGCTCGGCCCCGATATCCGCATCGCCTACGCCATGCGCTACGGCGCGCCGGCGATCGGCCCCGCGATCGACAGGCTCGCCGGCGCCGGGTGCGACCGCATCCTCGTCGCACCGCTCTATCCGCAATATTGCGGCGCGACGACCGCGAGCGTCGTCGACGCGGTCACCGCGCATCTCGCCAGCCTGCGCCGCCAGCCCGCGCTGCGTTTCCTGCCACCCTATGCGGGCGATCCCGCCTATATCGCGGCGCTGAAGGTGTCGGTCGAGGCGGGGCTGGCGGCGCTCGACTTCGTCCCCGACGTGCTGCTCGCCAGCTTCCACGGCATGCCCGAACGGACGCGGCGGCTCGGCGACCCCTATCACGACCAGTGCCAGACGACGGCGCGCCTGCTCGCCGAAGCGCTCGGCCGCCTGGTCGAGGTCGCCTTCCAGTCGCGCTTCGGACGCGCGAAATGGCTCGAACCCGCCACCGCCGCGCGGCTCGACGCGCTCGGTCGCGCCGGGAAAAGCGTCGCCGTCTTCGCCCCCGGCTTCGCCGCCGACTGCCTCGAGACGCTCGAGGAGCTGGCGATCCGCGGCGAGGCGCAATTCACCGACGCAGGCGGACGGCACTTCGCCTATCTGCCCTGCCTCAATGACGGGCCGCCCGGCATGGCATTGCTCGAAACGCTCGTCCGGCGCGAGCTTGCCGGCTGGCGCTGACCGCTTACCTCCTGTTTAGCATCTTTCTCTAGACTGGCGCCGAAACGGTGCCGACCGGCACCGAATCGGGAGGTTCGCGATGGACGATCTGCAATCGGCGCTGCTGGCGTGGACCGCGATCACCGTGCTGTTCCTGCTCGCCGCCGGGCTGATCTGGTGGCGCCGCCGTCCGCGCCATCAGACGATACCGCGCGCGCCGAAGCAGGTCCGCGAACTCCGGCTTCCATCGCTGCCCCGCACGCGCCGCGAGGCGATTCCCGAGGTCGAGATCGCCCCGTCGCGACTCGCGCGGATCAAGGCGACGCCCGTCGAACCACGCGCGGCCGACCCCTTCGTCCCGCCCGAACCGGCTCCGCCGCCGGCCGCCCTCGAACAGACGCTCGATGCGATGGCCAGCGAGGTCGAGGCCCGCGCCGCCGAGGGGCCCATTGACGACACCGTGGTGCGCGTGCGGCTGGTGCCGCAGATTCCGCTGCGCGACGCGATCCAGACGCGCAGCCGCCTCGGCGGGCGTCCGCGCCTGCCCGCCGCGCTCGACTGGCCGCGCATCGACGGGGTCAAGGGCGATTTCCTTGCCCAGATCGCCTGCGCCGACCTGCCGCCCGACCTGTGGGACGGGCTCGGGCCACGCGAGGGCTGGCTTGCGGTCTTCGCGCATCCGATGACCGGCGAGGCCATCATACTCCACCTCGCCGAGGATGGGCCGCCGCGCGAGGCTCCGCAGGGCGCCGGCGACGCGATCTTCGCGCCGCACGGTGGCGTCGGCTTCGGCGACTTCGCGGCGCTCGCCGTTCGCGCCTTCCCCGAATGGCCGGTCGATGTCGTCGCGGTGCGGCCAGGCGATTCCGACCCGCGCGACGAAGCGGCGCCCGGCGACATGACCGACGCCGCAGACTATGACATCGCCGACCCCGCCTTCCACCCCTTCGACTGGGACAGCCTGCGCCTGATGGCGGCGGTGCTCGACCGGCGGCTGGCGCGGCTGGTCGGCGGCGGAGAGGCGAATCGCGCCGCGGCGGCGAGCGCGGCGGAGATCGTCGCGATCATCCGCGACAGCGCCGACCAGCACCCCTTCACCGCCGCCGACGCGACCGCGGTGATGGCCGCGCTCCACGCGATCCGCTGGGTCCCCGACGCCGCGGCCGGTCCCGCTTTGCCGCTGACCCGCCACGATCCGCGCGCGCCGCTGTGGGTCCACGAGTATCGCGCGCTGCTCTTCGATCATGCCAAGCATGCCTGGTGCGCCGACCCGTCGCGCCTGTCGGCCCCGGCGCGCGCCTATTTCGAGCCCCTATGGCAGGATCTCGCGGCGCGCGAGATGGCGGCGATGGGACCGCCCGCCCTTCCCCTCCCCGGTTTCGACCCCGAACGCGAAGCGGTGCTGCTCGAACTGCCGACGAGCGGACTGATGAGCCGGCGCATCGGCGAGGAGGAAGGCGCGCTGCTGCTGATCATCCGCAAGGCCGATCTGGCGGCCGGCGATTTCTCGAAAGTCCGCACGCTGCGCACCCGCTGACGGCGCGCCGCGCTACCCATTTGAATAGCTTTGCGATTGACGTGCCGGTCAACTTGCCGGGCGCCGCGGCGCGTCCTAATCAGGACGGACAATCTGTGTGGGAGAGTTTTCATGGCACGCATCGCAATCGTCACCGGCGGCAGCCGCGGCATCGGGGAGGCGATCAGCCTCGCGCTCCAGGGCCAGGGCGTCACCGTCGTCGCCAACTATGCCGGCAACGACGAAAAGGCGAAGGCCTTCACCGACCGCACCGGCATCCGCGCCTATAAATGGGACGTCGGCGACCATCAGGCCTGCCTCGACGGCTGCGCGCGGGTGACCGAAGAGGTCGGACCGATCGACATCGTGGTGAACAATGCCGGCATCACCCGCGACGGCACCCTCGCGCGGATGAGCTTCGACGACTGGAACGATGTGATGCGCATCAACCTCGGCGGCTGCTTCAACATGGCGAAAGCGACCTTTCCCGGCATGGTCGAGCGCGGCTGGGGCCGCATCGTCAACATCGGCTCGATCAACGGCCAGGCGGGCCAGTACGGCCAGGTCAATTATGCCGCCGCCAAATCGGGCATCCACGGCTTCACCAAGGCGCTCGCGCAGGAAGGCGCCAAGAAGGGCGTGACGGTCAACGCGATCGCCCCCGGCTATATCGACACCGACATGGTCGCCGCGGTCCCCGCCCCGGTGCTGGAAAAGATCGTCGCCAAAATCCCCGTCGGCCGCCTCGGCCAGGCGAGCGAGATCGCACGCGGCGTCGCCTTCCTGTGCAGCGAGGAAGCCGGCTTCGTCACCGGATCGACGATGAGCATCAACGGCGGACAGCATATGTATTGACGGCGGCAGGCGCGTAACGAAGGCGTTCGCAAGGCGAACGACGCATTAGGCGCCGGCACGGGCAGCGGGGCGGTCGGCCCAAAAGGCCGGCCAACCCGTCTGACCCCCGTCTTCGCGGGAGCCGGCTGGCGGCGGCTTGGCCATCACCGCTGGAGCATTGGATGCCGATTCCCCTCCATCCCCCCGTCAAACGCTCGGTGACCATCGCCGGCCACCCGACCTCGATCAGCCTCGAACCCGTCTTCTGGGACGCGCTGGAGGCGGAAGCCCAGCGACGAAACCTGCCGGTCAACGCCCTCGTCGCGCGCATCGACGTCGAACGGATGGAGGCGGACGATCCGCCCAACCTGACCTCGGCGATCCGGCAATGGCTGTGGCTGGGGCGAGCGAGCCGCTAAAGGGCCGCGTAAACCGCCCGCCCGAACGCCGCCCCCTTGTCGGGCGCGAAATTCAGGAAGAGCTGCGGCTCGATCAGCTCCAGCTCCATGATCGCGAGCCCGCCGTGTCCGTCGCCGATCATGTCGACACGGGCATAGACGGTCGCCGCCGGCACCGCCGCCAGCGCGGCTTCGGCGAGGTCGCGCGCCGCGGTGCTTGCGTCCCACAGTTCTTCGCGGCCGCCGAATTGCGGCTGGACGCGGAAATCGCCCGCCGCCGGGCGCTTGACGATCGCGTGGCTATAGCGGCCGCCGAACAGGAAGAGCGAATACTCCCCCTCGGCGAGCACGCCGGGCATGAAGGGCTGGATCAGCCGCCGCTGCCCGCGCGCATCGGCGGGGACGGCGGCCTCGGCCGCGAGCCGGTGGGTGCCGTCCGAACCCGCCGACACCGGCGGCTTCACGATCAACTCTTCGGTATCGAACGCCCGGCGCGCCGCCACCAATGCGGCCTCGTCGAGCGCCGCGACCTCGATCGTCGGCACCACCGCGACCTCCCTGGCGCCCAGCTCAGTGAGATAGGCCTTGTCGCTGTTCCAGCGCAGCACCGGCACCGGATTGGCGACGGGCAGTGCCTCGGCCTCGAGTCGGTCGAGCAGCGCGTACCAACGATCCACCGCGCGCGGATAGCCCCAGGCGAGCAGCGGCAGGATCAGGTCGAAGCCCGAAAAGTCGCCCGGATCGGTCCACACGCGTGGTTCGACCGCCAGTCCGGCCGCGGTCAGCGCCGCCGTCTTGCGCGCGAGCGCCGGCCGCCAATGCTCGCCATAATCCGCCGCCGGGATGAGGATCGCGACGCGCGGCTGAAAGGGCATGGCGGAGACTTTCGGGGAGGACGGGAAAGGCGCCCCTATCCTGCCCCGTGCGCCGCGACAAGGGCCGGCGCGCGCCGGCCCTTTCCCCTATCACCGCCCGAGCAGTCCGCGCGCCTGCCCCGCGAGGTGCGACAGCATCGCGCCGTTCGGGTTCGGCACCAGCCGCGCCCGGTCGACGGTGGCGCGGAACTGCGCGACGCGCGGCGCCTGCTCGGCGAGCCAGGCGCCGACCGCCGCGTCGAGATTCTTGCCCGACAGCCCGGCAAGGAAACCGAGGCGCATCTGCTGGAAATCGCGCGCGAGGCTGTTGACCAGCAATCGCTCCCACGGATCGCTCGGGCTCATATGCGCCGCAAGCGTCTGCGCCCAGTCGAGCCCCAGCGCGTCGCCCAGATGGGTGAAGGCGTGGGTCACCGCGATCTCGTCGTCGCCGCGCCGTTCGGCCAGGTCGACGATGCCGATCGCACCATCGGTCTTGAACAGCCGCACCACCGCCGCGGTCAGCGCCTCGGGCGCGCCGGCGTCGAGCAGTTGCTGGCTCAGCATGTCCCACTGGCGCCGCACCGATTCGCTGAGCAGCGCATCGACCCCGGCGGTCAGCCGGTCGACGCCGGGTTCGAGCCGGTCGACGATCGCCCCCGGCTGCGTCCGCGTCGGCGCGACGCGGAGCAGGTCGGCCATCTGCGAGGTCATCGCCGACGCCGCCTGCGCGAACAGCGACAGCCGGATCGATTCGTCGATCTTGGCGACGTCGAGCTCGGCCCATATCTCGCGCATGTCGAGCAACCGTTCGACCGCCACGAACGCCGCCGCGACATCGCCGAGCGAACAGCCTTCCTCCTCGACCAGCTCGAAGGGATGGACGACGCCCATGCGGTTGACGATGCGGTTCGCGAGCTTGGTCGCGATGATCTCGCGCCGCAGTTGGTGATCGGCGATCGCGGCCGCGAAATCGCGCTGCATCTCGGCCGGGAACGCCGCGGCGAGATCGCCGGCCAGCGCCGGATCGTCGGGCAGGTCGCTCGCCTCGATGGCGTCCTGCAACGCCAGCTTGGCGGTCGAGAGCAATATCGCCAGCTCGGGCCGGGTCAGCCCGCGCCCTTCCTGCGCGCGGCGCATCAACTCGTCGTTCGCCGCCAGCCCCTCGACCTTGCGGTCGAGCCGGCCCGATCCCTCGAACGTCTCCATGATCCGCACCAGCGACGGCACCGCGCCCGCCCCGCCCTTTTCGGCGATCGACAGCGCGAGCGCCTGGAGACGGTTGTCCTCGAGCACCAGCGCCGCTACGTCGTCGGTCATGCGGACGAGCAGCGCGTCGCGCGCGTCCTGCGCCAGCCGCCCCTCGGCCATCTCGCGGTTCAGCGCGATCTTGATGTTGACCTCGTTATCCGAGCAGTCGACGCCGGCGCTGTTGTCGACGAAGTCGGCGTTGATCCGACCGCCCTTCAGCGCAAAGGCAATGCGCGATGCCTGGGTCGTGCCTAGGTTCGCGCCCTCGCCCACCACACGGACGCGCAGATCCTCGGCATCGACGCGCAGCGCGTCGTTGGCGGGGTCGCCGACCTCGGCATTGTTCTGACTCGCTGCCTTCACATAGGTGCCGATGCCGCCGAACCACAGTAGGTCGACCGGCGCCTTGAGGATGGCGGAGATCAGCGCGGTCGGCTCGATCTCGGCCTGCGACAGGCCGAGCGCCGCCTGCACCTCGGGGGTCAGCGGAATGCTCTTCTGGCTGCGCGGAAAGACGCCACCGCCCGTCGAGATCAGCGTCTTGTCATAATCGTCCCAGCTCGACCGCGGCAGATTGAACAGCCGCTCGCGCTCCTTCCAGCTCTTCGCCGGATCGGGGTCGGGATCGAGGAAGATGTGGCGATGGTCGAACGCCGCGACCAGCTTGATCGCCTTCGACAGCAGCATGCCATTGCCGAACACGTCGCCCGACATGTCGCCGCAGCCGACGACGCGGACCGTGTCGGTCTGCACGTCGACGCCCATTTCGGCGAAATGGCGCTGGACCGAAACCCAGGCGCCGCGCGCGGTGATGCCCATCGCCTTGTGGTCGTACCCGTGCGACCCGCCGCTCGCGAAGGCATCGCCGAGCCAGAAGTCGCGCTCCATCGCCAGCGCGTTGGCGACGTCGGAAAAGGTCGCGGTGCCCTTGTCGGCGGCGACGACGAAATAGGGGTCCTCGCCGTCGTGGATCGCGACCTTCTTCGGATGCACGACCTTGCTGCCAACGATATTGTCGGTGATCGACAGCAGCGAGCGGATGAAGATGCGATAGCATTCCTTCCCCTCGGCGAACCATGCGTCGCGGTCGAGCGTCGGATCGGGCAGCGCCTTCGGATAGAAGCCGCCCTTCGCGCCGGTCGGCACGATGACGGCATTCTTGACCCGCTGCGCCTTCATCAGGCCGAGGATTTCGGTGCGGAAGTCGTCGCGCCGGTCGGACCAGCGCAGCCCGCCGCGCGCGACCGGGCCGGCGCGCAGGTGGATGCCCTCGACGCGGGGGCTGTAAACGAACACCTCGCGCCACGGCAGCGGCTTGGGCAGCCCCGGAATGCGGCTCGAATCGATCTTGAACGCCAGCGCCTCGGCCGCCGCGGGGGCGAAGGCGTTGGTGCGCAGCGTCGCGCCGATCACCGCGTTGAACAGGCGCAGGATGCGGTCCTCGTCGATCGACTTGATGCCCGCAAACGCCGCCTGGATCTCGTCCGCCAGCGCCTCGGCACGCTTTGCGTCGCGCGTCTCGGGATCGTGCAGCGCGCAGAAACGCTCGATCAGCTTCGCGGTCAGCTCGGGCGCGTGGCGCAGCGCCGCGACGACGGTATCCATGCCATAAGAGGAACCGCCCTGGCGCAGATAGCGGAACCAGGCGCGCAGCCAGACGATCGCCTTGGGGTCGGTCTGGGTGACGAGCACCAGTTCGTTGAACGCGTCATTCTCGGCGCTGCCTTCGAGCACCGCGGCGATCGCCGCCTCGATCACCGGCACGTGCGGCAGCAGCGCGGTCTCGTCGACCGACGGTGGCAGCTTGAGCGTGAAATCGTGGATGAAGGCGGGGTCCTCGCCCTCGAGCGAGGTCGGCCGGCCATAGTTCAGCGCGGTCGGAATCTCTTCCAGCACCTCGAAACCGAAATGTTCGAGCGCCGGCACGACGTCGGACAGCGCGAGCGCGCCCGACGCGCTATAGACCTTCAGCCGCAGCCGATCGTCGCCGTCGAGGCTCTTGAGCGCGAGCCGCACGCCGCGCGGATGCTCGGCGTCGAGGTCGCGCAACCGCAGAATGTCGCGCGCCGCCTCTTCGGGGTCATAGAGGTTGCGATAATTGGGCGGGAAAAGCGGCGCGAAGCGCGCCGCCAGCGCTGCCGCGCGGCCGGCATCGCCGCGCCTCGCCAGCGCCGCCTCGACCTCGGGCTGCCAGCCGCGCACCATCTGTTCCAGCATGGTATTGAGCTGCCCCTCCTCGGGGATCACGCCGCCGCTCCTGAGGTCGAGCGCATAGCGCAGCAGCGCCGCGCCGCCGTCCTCGAGCACCATCGTCCAGCCGATGACGCCGGCGCGCGCCTCGCGCGCCAGCATGCCCTCGATCGCCAGCCGGCGGCCGGTCGACACCTCGTCGCGCGGCAGCCAGACGAAGACGAACAGATGCCGCCCGAGCGCGCTCTTCACCGTCACCAGCTTCGGCCGCGGTCGGTCGGTGATCGACATGGAGGTCAGCGCGAGCCGTTCGAGCGATTCGCCGTCGAAAGCGATCAGCAGGTCGTGCGGCAGCGCGGTCAGCGCGTGCGCGAGCGCCTTGCCGGCGTGGCCCGCGGGGTCGAAGCCGAACTTCGCCATCAACTCGGCAAGCCGGGCGCGCAGCATCGGCACCTTGGCGGGCGGGGTCGACAGCGCCTGGCTGGTCCACAGGCCGGCGTGGATCGACAGCCGCTCGGCGGTCTTCCCCTTCATCTCGGGCACGACGACCAGGTCGAGCAGGACGCGGCGATGCACCGCCGACAGCCGGTTCGACTTGATGAGCAGCGGCGCACGGCCGCCCTTGTCGAACCAGGCGAAGGCGGCGTCGAGCGCTTCGGGCGACAGGAGCTGGCTGCTGCTCGACGCGCAGATGCCGAGCCGGTCCTGCGCCTTGCCCGCGCGCGTGCGCCATTCGTGGCCGAGCTGGGTCATCGCCCCGCCTTCGAACCAGCGCAGCAGTTCGGCGCCCTCGTCGTCGGATCGGATCGCCGCGTCGGCCAGCATCGCGGCGCGCATCGGCTTCCAGTCGGCCACCGCCGCGCGTACGTCGGCCAGCGCCGTCTCGATCGCGTCGAGCAGGCGCCGCCGGGCACGGGCATCGCCGCGCTCGATTTCCATATAGATGACCGATTCGCGGCCCGCGCCGCCCTTTTCGGGCGCGCCCGCGTCGGTCAGATGTCCCTTGGCGTCGCGCTTGGCCGACACCACGGGGTGCAGGATGCGGTGGACGACCAGCCCCTGCGCCGCCGCGACCTGCGAGGTCGAATCGACGAGGAAGGGCATGTCGTCGTTGACGATGGCGAGGCGCATCCGCCGGTCGGTGCCGTCGGCGGCCATCGGTTCGAGCGCCAGCACCGGCTGGCCCGGCGGGCGGTCGAGCGCGACCCCCGCGACGAAAGCGCTCGCGTCGGCGAGCGCCGTGCCATCCATGTCGTCGCCTTCGCCGGGCAGCGCGCTGCCGCGCAGGGCGGTCAGATAGGCGGACTGGATTTTCTTGGGAATGGAGGGGGCCGAAACCGAAGGGTCGGGTTCCGGAATGTCGGTCGACGTCTTGTCAGGCATAGGGTGCAATATCCCGAACCAAAAAGACGGGCTTTCGCCGCCGATCGGCCAGCCCGCTCGTCCCTCCCCTATGCGCCTGCCGCGCGCACGGCTCAAGGCCCGCGGACGGCCCCGCGTAAAAATATTTCAAAACTGGGATTGTCTGTTGCGCTGCAGCGACAAGCGTCATCCGCTAGGCGTGATCGCGATCGCCGCCTTCGCCAGCTTCGCGACCAGCGCCGCGTCGTCGGCCGCCTTGGCGACGATGCCGATATGCCCGCCGGGCATCGCGCGCGCGATCAGCACGACGAACTCGGCCTCGCCCGCGTCATGCTCCAGGATCACCGCGGGATGCGCCGTTCGCAGCGCGGCGAGCCCCGCACCGGCCGGCGGCACGGCCGCGTCCACCGGCTTGCGGCGCGCGCGGGCGTCCCTGACCAGCCCCTTGAGCCCGCCCGGATAGCGGTCGAGATAGGCGGCAAGGCCGCCGCGCGCGACCCCTTCGGCCTTCGCATGGCCAAGCACGCAGGCATATTCGGCCAGCCGCGTCTTGTCGTAATGGGCGCCGAACACCAGCTTGACCACCGGCGTCATCGGCGCGCGCGCCTGCGCCTTCAGCCCCGCGTCGTTCAGCAGCTCGGTCAGGGCCTCGGGCTGCGTTTCGGCGGCGAGCGCGAAGTCCCACGCCCGCCCGACCGCCTGATAGAGCGCGCTGCGGCTGCGGCTGTCGGCGACGAGCGCGCGGGCCGCGGTCTCGCGCGCGGCCGCCAGCCAGTCGGCGAGCTCGACCGGATCGGCGGGTGTTTCGTCGAGCGCCGCGAAACCGGGCGCGGCCTCTTCGTCGTCGAGGGGGCTCGAAACGGGGCCGTCGGCCCACACCGGGACCGGCGCGGTCAGCGGCGGCGCGCTGCGCAGCGCCTGCTCGACGGAAAGCTGCAATTCCTCTTCCTGCGCGGCGGGTGCCGCTTCCTTCCAGTTGATGACCCCGAGGATGAAGTCGATCGCCTCGCCGTCGGACGAGAAGGGGAGCAGGATGCCGCGGTACATGATCGTCGTGCCGCGGTCGTTCACGAACTCGGCCTCGAAACCGATCGGCGCGCGGTTGGCGATGATCTGAAGATAATGGTCGGTCAGCCGCGACAGCAGCGACCGGCCGGGGATCTGGCTGATATGCCGGACATCGGCGTCGATCTGCGACTCGGCGCGCAGCCGGTCGCCCAGAAAGGCGACCCCCGGATTCTCGAGTCCCGCCGTGAAATCGAGCAACACCGAATGCGGTCCGAAATCGCCGACATGCCCGAGGTCGAGGTCCTCGACCGACGGATAGGCGCGGTCGGACAGCAGCGACGCCCAGTGATTATAGGCGCGGACCTGCATCCGCCGCTCGTCGACGCCAACGGCGACCGGGGCGTCGATTCCGCCATCGTCCTGGCCGTGGCTGCCCGAAAGCAGGCCGCGCATGCTGTCCATCATCTGTCCCCAGTCACGACTATCGGGCCGAATCTATGCACCGCGACTGGTAAAAGCGGCGTAAACGATGGACTTCGCCCGGGGGCGGATGTGGAAGCCCCTGTCCTTTGGTCACCCCGGGTCAAGCCCAGGGTGACGCGGAATATCCACCTGCCCGACGCCGCTTCCAACTTTTTCCTATCGCACCCGCCACTTCGCGGGCATCCCCTCGGCCGGGCACCAGCGCCGCGGCGCCTCGGAGTCCTGGATGGTGAGCTGGATGCGCGTCGGGGACAGGACACGCACCTCCATTCCCCACTCCGGAAGGAAGAGGGCCTTGCCCGACCGCTCCACCTTGCCGAGCGGGCCGACGAAATTCTCCTCGTCGCTGCCCGGCGCGCCGCCGCCGCGCACCAGCCCCAGCCGCCGGCCGTCATAGAAGAGCGCCTCGAAACTCGGCTGCGCGCAGGGCTCGCTTTCCGACACATAATAGCCGGGAAGGATGCCGAGCGGCGCGACCGGCTTCCGGCCCGCCGCCTGCGCGCTCGACGCCGCCCCTGCGGCGCCGTCGCATTGCTGGCGAAGCGAACGGATCGCCGCGGTCGATCCGGCGAGCGACAGATAGCTCAGTTCCTGCCACTCGTCGCCGCCGCTGGCGCTCGCGATCGGGTCAAGCCCGGTGTCGGCGCCGATCAGCAGCCCTTCGACGCCGGGGTCGATCGGGCCGCTGAAATCGCTCTTGCCCGGCTCCTGCACCAGCGTCTGCGTCGCGTCATAGCCGCCCTCGCTGCCGGTGAAGTTGACGAGCAGCGGCCGGCCGGCGGGTGGCAGCGACAGGCCCGGCTTGGGCACAAGCGTCATATAGACGCCGCCGCCGGGCTGGCATCGCAGCCCGAGCGCCACGAATTCGGGGTGGCCGGTGGTCGCCGCAACCGCGCCGGCACCGCTGCCCCCGAACTGCCAGCGCGTCTCGTGCTGCGGCGGCAATTCCACCGCGCCCGCCGCGGCCTGCCTCCGCTGCTCGGCCGCATAATCGGCGTCGGTCCAGCGATGGCGCTTGACCAGATCCCATTTGCGCCCGTTCCAGGCAAGCGTCTCGATACAGGCTTCCGCGCCCGCACCGCCGCAGACGGTTCCGTGGACGGGTATTTCGAGCCCCTTGCGCCCGCGCCCGAGGTCGACCGCGCTCCATCCGCGCACATTATCTCCGAAGATCGCGCGCAAGCCCCCGGGACTCGACCCGAGGATCGAGATCATGCAGCCCGCGGTGCCGCACCACGCCGAATAGCCGGCGTTCGAACAGCGCGTCGCGGCATATTCGAGCACCCAGTCGGATTTGCCGTCATTGGTGAGTTCGGTCTCGGTGGCGAAGGCCGCGCGGTCGGCGATGAACTTGCCCCCGCTAGCGCGGCATTCGGTCTTCAGGTCGTCATAGGCCGCCTGAACCTCGCGCGGCCAGGCCTTCGCCGGCGCCGCGGCGGGCGCGGCGGCGGCCTGAACCGACCAGGCGGCAAGCGACAGGAAAGCGAACAGACTGTGCATGGCGGAACCTCCCGACCGGCAATGAAAGCAAAGAAATCCGCTCAACCCGAGCGGTGCGTATCGACCCCGCCGCGGATCGGTTGACCGCGACCGGACCCGGGGGGGTCGCGGCCCCGGATCCGATCGCGATCATGGCGACGAGCGCTGCGATGGCAGCGCCCATCACCCCCCCACGGAAACCTCCTCGATCGCGGCCGGACCGCGCGAGCGCGCATGCCCGGCCTTCGCCTCGGCCAGCATGTCGTCGGCCTTGCGGCGCACGGCCGCGGTCAGTTCGCGATATCCGCGCATCTTCTGCCCATAGGCATGGAGCCCCCAGACGAAGACGCCGAGGGCGATGACCGGCCCAAGGAAGCTCAGCGCGAAGCTGCCTATCGTCGCGATCAGGATCGCGGCGAACAGCGCCGGCTTGCGCGACGGCTTCTTGTCGAGCGGCCACGCAAGGCGATAGTCGGGCGCATAGGCCGTGCCCGTCTTGTGGTTGTAATAGGCGATATTATAGCCCCAGTTCGGCCGCGAGCTGACGCGGATCACCGACACCCGCTGCCCCTCGCGCACCGCGAAACCGCCGCCCTTGATCGTCACCTCCTCCTCGTCCTCATCGTCATATTCCATGAAGAAGCGCAGCACCTCGGTGCTCGTCGAGGAGACGCTGACCGTCGGCGCAGAGACATGGCCGCTGCCGTTGTGGAGATAGCCTCCGCCGCCGCTGCTCGATGCGTGGACGCGGGTTTCGGACCAGTTGCCGACGCCGCGAACCGTGCCCGTGCGATAGCAGCCATGCACCTCTTCGATGCTGCGGATGGGTGGAGTGTCGTCGCTCATCCTCGTGCCTTCCCTTGCCCGACGGCGCTCAGCCCCTGGCGAGCGGGTTGCGGATCAGGCCGAGCCCGCCCGCGATCAGCCCCGCGCCGGAAAGCAGCAGCAGCCAGACGCCCAGCCCCAGGTGAATCTGGCTCGCCATCATGTCGCGCGCCATGTCGGGCACCGCCGACAGCACAGCCTGCCTGACCAGGACGACGAGCAGCGCCGCGACGATGGTCGCGGCTCCCGTGACCAGCATCGGCAGCCGCTCGGCCTTGCCCGCCCAGGCCGCCCAGACGAGCCACAGCGCGGCGAGCGGCGCGGCAAAGCGCAGGATCAGCAGCGCGCCGAGTCCCCCCAGCCCCGAATCGCCGCCGCCGCCCATCATGCTCGCCATACGCGCCGCCCCTTCGAGTTCGGCCACCGCGTCGCCGAGACCGATCAGGCTGACGCCCTTCATCGGCGACGACAGCGCGGTCAGGAAACAGGCGAGCAGCACGACGAGCGCGAGCGGCACCGCGAGCGACTTGGTGAACAGCTCGGTCGCCCGCGCACCGCCGGCCGAACCCGACAGGCCCGACAGGTCAACGTTGATGTTGCCGAGCGCGGCGAGCGCCGCGCCGCCGACCGGATAAATCTCCTTCGCAGCGCCCTCGCTACTCTCGAAATCGACGACCATGCCGGTCGCAGGCGGCTTGTCGCCGCGCCAGTCGGCGCGGGTGAAGCGGTGGCGCGAGCCGTCGTCGGCGGAAATCGCCCCGCTGCCGTCGGCTTCGCTATATCCCAATATCTTGCCTTTCATCGTTCCGCCCTCCCTCAGACCGAACCGCCACACGCCGCGCGGACCGCGTTGCGCAGCGGGTAATAGCTGTCCTTAAATTCCTGCCGGATCGACTCGACCGCCTGGCGGTCGGCGGGATCGACCCCGGCCGCGCGCAAGAGCTGGTTGTTCACCGCCTCGCGGTCCTGCGGCGCGGGCTTCATCGGCCAGCGCAGCGCCGGAAAGGCGACCTTGACCCGGTCGGGCAGCCCGTCGTCGAGCTGCGAGGCGATGCACGAGCAATCCTTGCCCGGGTCGCCATCCTGCGCGCATTCGGCCTCGACCATCCTCGCGAAATCGGACTGGCCGCATCCGGCCAGCGCCACGCCGGCGCCCCCCGCGAACAGCAGCGACAAAAGAATGAGATGCGGTTTCATCGTCGAATACCTCCCCAAAACCGGACCCGGCCGGTTGAACAGTGGAAAGCTAATTCGAGGCCATCCTCAAAGTCTTGATAGGATTCTCAAGAATTTCTAAAGTCGTATTTCACCGGGGGGTTGCAGGGCATGTCGAGTACCCATTCGTCGCGGCGGCGACGGCGCCTGTGGCGCTTTGCAAGCGCGGAGTTCGATGAAGCGAGCTGGGCGCTGCGCGTCGATGGCGCGCCGGCCGCGGTCGAGGGCAAACCGCTCGAAGTGCTCCATGAACTGCTGCTGCGCGCGGGCGAAGTCGTGACCAAGGAGGAATTGTTCGATGCGGTCTGGCCCGGCGTCGTCGTGGTCGAGGGCTCGCTCGCGACCGCCATCTCGAAACTGCGCAAGGCGCTGGGCACCGCGACCGACAGCCAGAGCGTGATCGCCACCGTCTCGCGCGTCGGCTACCGCCTCGTCGCGCCGGTCGAGGTGGCGAGCATCGACACGCCGCTCGCGCCGCGTTTCGCCTTCGCCTCGGGGGACGCCGTTCCGGCGCGCAAGGCATGGCAGCTCGAACGCCCGCTCGGCGACAGCGGCAGCGAGGATGTCTGGCTCGCGCGCCAGACCAAGACCGGCGAGGCGCGCATCTTCAAATTCGCCGACGCGCCCGACCGGCTGCGCGCGCTGAAACGCGAGGCGGCGCTGTCGCGGCTCGTCTTCGCCGCGCTCGGCAAGGCGGCGCCGCTGCCGATGCTCCACGAATGGAATTTCGACGCGCCGCCCTTCTTCCTCGAATATGCGTGGGGCGGGCGCGACCTCCTTGCATGGGCAGAGGAAGCGGGCGGCCTGCCGGCGATTCCGATCGAGGACCGGCTCGCGGTCGCGGCGATGATCGCGCGCGCGGTCGCGGGCATCCACGCCGTCGGCATCCTCCACAAGGACCTGAAGCCCGCCAATATCCTGATCGACGAAGTCGATGGCACCGCCGTCGTCCGTCTCGTCGATTTCGGCAGCGGCCGGCTGCTCGACGACGCGCTGCTCGCGAGCTTCGACATCACCGACCCCGGCTCGCTCGACGCCGATCTCGGCAAGGACGAGCCGCGCTCAGGCACCCTCGCCTATCGCGCGCCCGAACTGGTCGGCGACGCGGTGCCGACGGTGAAGAGCGACATTTATGCGCTCGGGCTGATCCTCTATCAGCTCGTCGTTGGCGATTTCTCCGCGTCTCTCGCGCCCGGATGGGAGGGCCGGGTCACCGACCCGCTGCTCCGCGGCGACATCGGCCGCGCCGCCGCCGGCACGCCCGGCGAACGGCTCGACAGCGCGGGCGACCTCGCCGACCGGCTCGAACGACTCGCGGACCGCCGTCTCGCCGCGGCGCGCGAAGCCGAGCACGCCGCCTTCCTCGCCGAACAGAAGCGACAGGATGAGCGCCGCGCCGCCCGCCGCCCGTGGATGCGTGCGGCGGCCGCCAGCCTGATCCTCGGGCTCGTCGGCACCTCGGCCTTCGCCGCCTATGCCGTCAGGCAGCGCAACGAGGCGCGCACCGCGCAGCAGGTTTCGGAGGCGAGCTACCGCTTCCTCGCCGAGGATGTGCTCGCGAGCGTCGACCCCGCCCACGCCGACGCCGCCGAGGAAACGCTGGTCGCCGCGGTCAATCGCGCCGGCGGCACGATCGCGGAGCGCTTCGAGGATCAGCCGCGCATCGCGGGCTATCTCTATGCAACGCTCGCGCGCGCCTTCGACATGCGCTCGGACTATGCCGACGCCTTCCGCTATTATGAGGCGGCCGAGCGCAGCTACGACCGCGCCGGCGCATCGGGCGCGGCCGATGGCGTCAACGTCCGGCTGCAGCATGCGTCGGCGCTCGCGCTGTCGACCCAGCCGGGTAGCCTCGACACCGCGCGCGGCATGATCGCCGCCGCCGCGAAGACGATCGACGCGAAAGGCATCGACAGCCCCGAAACGACCGTCTGGCTCGAATCGGCGCGGGGCATGGCCGCGCTCGCGGGCGAGGATGTCCCTGGCTCGCGCGATCATTTCGGCCGCGCGTGGCAGGCCGCGCGGACGCAGCCCGAGCTGTTCTCGCCGCGCCAGATCGTCAATTTCGGCCAGCGCCACGCCTTCGCACTGATCCGCCTCGGCGACGGCGCGGCGGCCGAAAAGGCGTTCCGGCCGCTCGTTGCCGAGATGACGAGGCTCGTCGGCCGCGACCATCCCGACACGCTGTTCCTGCGCCTCAATGTCGGCCAGGCGCTGATGGTGCAGCAACGCTATCCCGAGGCGATCGCGGTCCTCGACGCGCTGCTGCCGGTCATGGAAAAGCGGCTGGGTCCGAACCATCGCTATACGCTGCTGCTGCTGGCGGCGCGCCAGCAGTCATTGGGCGGCGTGGGCCGCTATGCCGATGCGGCGGTCGATGGTGAGCGCGTCTGGCGCGCCGCGGCGGCCAAGGACGGCCCCTCCTCCTTCGCCGCGGTCGCGGGGCGCACCGACATCGGCATATCGCAATGCCGCGCGGGGAAACTCGATCAGGGCATCGCGAATATCCGCGCTGCACGCGCTGCGATGACTCGCGGCGAAGCGCTCGCCCAGGCGATCGACGCCGCGCTCGCCGATTGCCTGATCCAGGCGCATCATTATGCCGAGGCCAAGGCGCTGCTTCGGACGGTCGATCCCGCGAAGGTCGCGCAGCTCGTCGGCGACCCCCATTATGGCGCGCTGGTCGACCTGGCGTTCGCCGAGATCGCGCTGGGCGAAAGGAACCCTGCCGAGGCGCGGCGCCTGTTCGCCAAGGCCGGTCCCCACCTCAAGGACACGCAGGATCGCTTCGTCCAGGACCGGATCAAGGCGCTCGAAGCGCGGCTGACGTCCTGACATCGCCGCCTACTTCCCCGGCGTGAGGCGGATGGCCGCGCCGCCGCCGGGGGCGAGCCACAGCTTGTAGGTGTCGCCCTTCTTCACCTGGATCGTCTCATAGGCGATCTTGTGCCGCGCCTCGGTCAGATAGGTCGCGCCCTCGCCATCCTTCCAGATCGTCGCGGTATAGCTCTTGCCCGGATCGAGGAAATCGAAATTCAGCGTCAGCGTGCGCGCGGTCGCGTCGTTGACCCCGCCGACATACCAGTCGGCGCTATTGCGGTCCTTGCGCGCGAAGATCGCATAGTCGCCGACTTCGCCCGCGATCAGGTGGCTCTCGGCCCAGTCGGCGGGCACCGCCTTGATGAATTCCAGTTCGCGCGGATGCTTTTCCAGCGTCTCGACGAAATCGGCCGCCATCTGGATCGGCGAATAGACGGCGAGATAGAGGCCGAGCTGCTTGGCCAGCGTCGAGGCGAGCGGAGCGCCGTTCGCGCCCTCGAGGCTCAGCACGCCCGGCGTATAATCCATCGGACCCGACAACATCCGCGTGTAGACCAGTGTCGGAACATGGTCCGGCCCGTTCGCGAAGGCGCCCCACGCATTATACTCCATCCCGCGCGCGCCCTCGCGCGCGACCCAATTGGGGTATGTGCGGCGGAGCCCGGTGTCCTTGACCGGCTCATGGGCATTGACCGCGATGTGATGCCGCGCGGCAACTTCGACAACTTTCAGATGATGCTCGACCTGCCGCTGGCCATCGTGCCATTCCATCGCGGTCGTCCCCGGCGTTGCGCCCGGCGCGATGATCCCGCCCGCGTCGGCGACATAGCCGGTCTTCACCGCCTTGACGCCCAGCTTTTCGTATAGAGCCATCGCATCCTCGAGCTGCGCTTCGTAGTGCGCGATATTGCCGCCGGTCTCGTGATGACCGATCAGCGTCACGCCCTTCTTCCGCGCATAGTCGGTGACCGCCTTCAGGTCGAAATCGGGGGTCGCCTCGGTAAAGCTGAAGTCGTCGCCATGGCCGAACCAATTGCCGTTCCAGCCCTTGTTCCACCCCTCGACGAGCACGCCGCCGAAGCCGTTCTTCGCCGCGAAGTCGATATATTGCCTGGTCCGCTCGGTCGTCGCGCCGTGGTTAGGCCCCTCGGCCCAGCTCCACGGCCCGCGGATCATTCCCCACCAGATGCCAATATATTTCATCGGCTTGAACCAACTGACGTCGCCGAGCTTGTTGGGTTCGTTGAGGTTGAGTTCGAGGTCGTTCTCGACCAGCCCCGCCGCGTCGTCGGCAATGCGGATCGTGCGCCACGGCGTATGGAAGGGCAGGTCGCGCACGACGCGCGGCCCACGCGACGAGGGCGCCAGCGTCGCGCGGAACTTGCGCCCCTCGACGCGCTTCAGCCACATGCCCGAATAGTCGACCAGCGCCGCCTCGTGGAACGCCAGATGCGTGCCGTCGTCGAGGCGCATGGTGATCGGCGTGTGCGCGGTCGCGACCGCGTCGATCGGCGTCTTCTGATAGATTTGCTCGTAGCGGTTCCATTCGCCGCCGGTGATCCACCAGGCGGTGCCCTCGGGCGCGATGTCGAATTCGGTGACCTCGTCGGCGATCTTCGCGGTCTTGAACCCCGCCTGCTCGGGCAGTTCGTAGCGGAAGCCGATGCCGTTATCGAACAGACGGAAGCGCAGGTTCATCGCATGGCCGCCCCAGCTTTCGTCCTGGCGGAAGCGCACGAGCAGTTCGTTATAATGGTCGCGGACATAGCGGCGCTCGCCCCACGGCTGCTCCCACCTGTCGTCGCCGCTCGCGCGCTCCGCCCCTTCGATGGCGAAGCCGCGCTGGAGCCCGATGCCGTCGGTCAACAGGAAGCCGAGCTTCGACGGCGCGATCAGCAGCTTGCCCTTGCGCGACAGCGACCAGGTCGGGCGCGCGTCATTGTCGGTCGACACGGTGAGCACGATGCTGCCGTCGGGCGAGGCGAGCGTCTGCTGCGGGCGCGCCTCCTGCGCGAGCGCGGGCGTCGCAGCGAAAAGCGCGAGGGGAGTGAGAAGCGCGGGGAGAGCGGGGCGGAACATCGAAATCATCCTTCCATCTGAAGCCAGAGCGCGCCGCACGGAGGCAGCAGGGCGGGGTCGGCGCCGTTCAGCGCCACAAGCGGAATGCCGCCGTCGCCGCGCGCCGCCAGGTCGATCGTACTGCCGCCGAGGTTGAAGAGACAGCGGATCGTCTCTCCCCCCGCGATCCGGTCGAAGGCGAGCAGGTCGCCCTCGACAACCCAGTGCGCATTGTCGCCGCAGCGCAGCGCCGGATGCGCGGCGCGCAGCGCGACGAGGCGGCGGGTCAGCGCGAGCATCGACGCGGGGTCGGCCTCCTGCCGGTCGACCGCGAGCGCGGCATGGTCCGCGCCCAGCGGCAGCCAAGGATCGGTGTCGGAGAAACCAGCGTGCGCCGCCTCCGCCGCCCAGGGCAGCGGCGTACGTGCGCCGTCGCGCGACAGGGTCAGCGGCCAGTTCTTGCGCGCCTCGGGGTCCTTAACCAGCTCGAAGGGAATCTCGACCTGCCCCAGCCCCAATTCCTCGCCATTATAGAGGATGATGTTGCCGCGCAGCGCGCAGAGCAGCGCCATCTTCATCCGCGCATAGGCCGCGGGGTCGACGTCCTCGGGGGTCCAGCGCGACAGCGCGCGCGGCGCGTCGTGATTCTCGAACGCCCAGCTCGGCCAGCCGACCCCCGGCGCGTCGGGCCAGCCCTCGGCCGCCTCGCGCACGAGCTGCGGGGTCAGGCGATCGGCGTAGAGGAAGTCGAAGCCATAGGCGCTGTTCAGTCGCCGCTCGCCCGCGGTGAACAGCTTCATCTCGCGCGCCGCATCGTCGCCGCCGACCTCGGCGACGGTGAAGCGGCCCTCATATTCGTCGGTCAGCGCGCGGATGCGTTCGAGGAACAGCGGAATGTCAGGATGCGACTGGTTGTAGATCTTCTGCTGGAAATCGAACGGCCGGGTGCGCGGCTTGTTCGACGGCGGCGCCGGCGGATTGTCGCGCAGTTCGGGGTCGTGCATCGAAAAGTTGATCGCGTCGATGCGAAACCCGTCGACCCCGCGCTCCAGCCAGAAGCGCACGACACCCAGCAGCGCGTCCTGCACGTCGCGGTTGTGGACGTTGAGCTGCGGCTGCGAGCCGAGGAAATTATGGAGATAATATTGGCAGCGCCGCGCGTCCCACGTCCAGGCCGGGCCGCCGAACACCGACTGCCAGTTGGTCGGCGGCGACCCGTCGGCCCTGGCATCGGCCCAGACATACCAGTCGGCCTTGTCATTATCCTTGCGCGCGCGGCTTGTCGCAAACCAGGCGTGCCGGTCGGAGGTGTGCGAAAAGACGAGGTCGGTCGTGACCTTCAGCCCCAGCGCATGCGCGCGCGCGACGAGCGCGTCGAAATCGGCCAGCGTGCCGAAGATCGGGTCGACATCGCAATAATCGGCGATGTCGTATCCGAAATCGTCCATCGGCGAGGGGTAGAAGGGCGACAGCCAGATCGCGTCGACGCCCAGCGACGCGACATGGTCGAGCCGCGCGGTGATACCCGCAAGGTCGCCGATGCCGTCGCCGTTCGAATCGGCAAAGCTGCGCGGATAGATCTGGTAGATCGCCGCGCCCTTCCACCAGGGATGCAGCGACTGGCGGGCGGACGGCGACAGGGGAGAGAGTTCGTTCATCGGGCTTCGCAGATCATATATCCGAGCGGTGGCAGGTTGATGGCGAGCTGCCCCGGCGCGGCGGTCGCGGCCGGGCAGTCGCCATGGAGCGACATGTAGCGGTTCTTGGCGGGATCGACGGCGACATTGACGCTCAGCGGCGCGTTCGAGGTGTTGAACGCCAGCACGATTTCCTCCCCCGACGCGGCGTCGATGCGCGACACTGCGAACAGCCCCGGCTTTTCGGCATAGCTGCGGATGAGCTGCCGGCCGCGGCGCAGCGCGACATGATCCTGCCGCAGCTTCGCAAGCCGCGCGAAGGCGCGGTAGAGCGGGTGGTTCGGGTCGAAATTGCTTTCGGCGGTCGTCGCGTCGGTGCCGATCAGGTCGTTGTCGTTATAGATCGCGACCTGCGACGCGAACATGTCCTCGCGGGCATCCTGGTCGTCGCCGTCGCCGGTGAACCCCTGTTCGTCGCCCGAATAGAGGACGGGCACGCCGCGCAGCCCCAGCAGCATCGCATGCGCGAATTCGACGCGCCGCAGCATCTCGTCGTCGCTGGCGTCCGGGAAGGCCTTGCGCGCGAAATGGGCGAAGCGGCCGAAATCATGATTGCCGGTGAAAGTCGGAAGCTGGAGCGCGACCGCGTCGTCGCCATAGAGCGGGTCGACCGAGAACAGCTTTTCCAGCCAGTCGGGCGCCTTGGTCCCGCCCACCACATCGCGAACCGCCGCGAAAAAGGGGAAATCGAGACTGGACGGCAGCCCCGCGACCCGCGTGCCCTGCGCGGTGATCACCGGGTCCATGTCGCCGGTCGCATATTCGCCGAAGATGTGGAAGTTCGGAATGCCGTTCTTCGCCGCGCGGTCGAGCATCGCGGGCGCGAAGACCCGCCAGAATTCGGGGTTCACATGCTTGGCGGTGTCGATGCGGAATCCGTCGACTTTATATGTGTCGATCCAGTCGCCATAGATGTCGATGAACCCCTGAACGACGCGGGGATTTTCGGTCATCAGATCGTCGAGCCCGACGAAATCGCCCATCGTCGAACTCTCCCCGGTGAAGGTCGAATTGCCGCGATTGTGGTAATAGATCGGGTCGTTGAGCCACGTCGGGACCTTGATGTCCTTTTCCTGCGGCGCGACCTTGACCGTATAGGCGAAATTCGGGTCGGTCAGCCGCGCGTAATTTTCCGCCGAGGCGACGGCATCGCCGGCGAAGCCGTCGTTGATCGGCGCCCCGTCGGCGGCGCGGCGCGAATAGGGATAGTCGGCGCGGCTGCGATAGGGGCAGTCATAGCCGTCGCATTCGGCCATCTCGATAACGTCGGCGGTATGGTTGATGAGAATGTCCATATAGACCTTCATCCCGCGCGCATGCGCGGCATCGACCAGCGCCTTGAAATCCGCATTGGTGCCAAGATGCGGGTCGACCTGCGTGAAATCGGTCACCCAATAGCCGTGATAGCCCGCGCTCTCCTGCCCCTTCGGTCCCTGCACCACCTTGTTCCTGAACACCGGCGACAGCCAGATCGCCGTCGCGCCGAGCGACTGGATATAATCGAGCCGCCGGATCACGCCCTTGAGGTCGCCGCCATGGAAAAAGCCCTTGGCGGCCGGGTCGTAGCCGGTCGCGAGCCGGTCGCCTTCGAGCCCGCCCTTGTCGTTTCCGGGATCGCCATTCTCGAACCGGTCGGGCAGCAGGAAATAGACGATTTCATCCTCGGGCCGCCGCTGGCGATAGTCGTCGGCGGGAACGGCGGCGGGCGCGGCGCCCGTCATGCTCAGCGCGGCGATGGATGCGAAAAGGCTCATGCGGGCACTCCTGCCGCGCAATGCTGCGCGATGAAATCGTCATGGGTGGGGAGGCGCGACGCGGCGCCCGCGACGATCGTTTCGATGTCGCCGACAAAGCCCGACAGCTCCTCGCGGCTCAGTTGATCGGCCATCGGGTGATAGCCGCGCGGCACGATATTCTGCCCCGTCAGCACCTGGAACCAGCCGATTTCGACGAACAGCTCGTCGCCCTCGCGGACAAGCTGGCCCTGACTTCGGAACAGCGCGATCTTGCGCGCCAGCGTCTCCGGGATCGCCATCTCGCGGCACCGCGTCCAGAAGGACGAGTCGGTGCGCTGGTTGGCGTGATAGTGGAGGATGATGAAGTCGCGGATGCGTTCGTGATCGAAGCGAATCCGGCGGTTATAGGCGTCGATATTGGCGGCGTCGAAATCGCGGTCCGGGAAATGTGCCAGCAGCCGGGCGATGCCGTTCTGGATCAGGTGGATGCTGGTCGATTCGATCGGTTCGAGGAAGCCCGAGGCGAGTCCCAGCGCGACGACATTGCCGCTCCACGCCCGCTGCCGCATCCCGGTCCTGAAGCGCAGCGTCCGCGGCTCGGCGAGCGGCCGGCCCTCGATGTTGGCGAGCAGAATCGCCGCCGCTTCGTCCTCGCTGAGGAAGTCGCTGCAAAAGACATGGCCGTTGCCCGTCCGGTGCTGGAGCGGGATGCGCCATTGCCAGCCGCTCCGGTGCGCGAACGCCTGCGTATAGGGCCGGGCCGGGCCGGCATTCTCGCTCGGCACCGCGATCGCGCGATCGCAGGGGAGCCAGTGCGTCCAGTCCTCGAAGCCGGTTTCCAGCGCACCTTCGATCAGCAGCGCGCGGAAGCCCGAGCAATCGATGAAAAGCTCGCCCTCTATCGCCGTGCCATTTTCCAGCACGACCGCCTCGACATGGCCGCTCTCGCCGTTCCGCCTGACCTCGGCGATCTTGCCTTCAGTGCGTTCGACCCCGGCTGCCTCGGCGATCCGGCGCAGATAGGCCGCGTAGAGCGCAGCGTCGAAATGAAAGGCATAGGCGATGCCGTCGAGGCTGGTGTTCGGGATATGGGGCAGCCGCGCGAAGCGGTTCTGAAGCGCCACGGTCTCGTTCAGCGAATAGTCGCCGAAGCGGCCCGCGACGCCCTCCGCCCGGCCCCGAAGCCAATATTGCTGGAACGGCAGCATGCCGAGGCTGCGCCCGACCTGCCCGAAGGCGTGCATGTAGACGTCGCCGAGCTGGCCCCAGTCGTGGAACTGGACGCCCAGCTTGAACGATCCGCGCGTTTCGCGGACGAAATCATCCTCGTCGAGGCCGATCAGCGCGTTGAACAGCCGGATCGACGGAATGGTCGCCTCGCCGACCCCGACCGTGCCGATTTCCTCGCTTTCGACCAGCCGGATCGACAGGCCGTCCATCGTGCGGGACAGCGCCGCGGCGGCCATCCAGCCCGCGGTGCCGCCCCCGACGATCACCACCTTCGTGATGCGACTGTCGCCCACTCTTCCCATTCCCTCTCGTGCAGCGCCGCCAGAGGACGGTCAGTCCACAGCCGGCGGGCCGGACGTGTCGCCCGGCCCGCCTGTTCTGTCAGAACTTGTAGGTGATGCCCGCCATGAAGTTGCGGCCATAATTCTGATAGTCGCGGATCTGGCGCGGGTCGTTGTTGTAATAGGTCACGAACGGCTCGTTGGTCAGGTTCGACGCCTGGAGCAATATGCCCAGCCCTTCGAGCGTGCCGCTCTGGAAGGTATAGCCGATCTGCGCGTCGACCACGAACTCGCTCTTCGCCATCACCTTGTCGCGCACGAGGCTGAGCCCCGAGACCTCAGCGAGGAACTTGGAGCGATAGCGGCCCGACACGCGCGCCTGGAATCCCGCCTTTTCGAAATAGGCGGTTCCGTTCACGACCCAGCGCGACAGGCCGGGCATGGAGATCGGGGCGGCGCCGCCCTCGCGGACGCTGCTCTTGGTATAGGAGCCGCTCGCCAGCACCCCGAACCCGTCAAGCGCGCCGGAGAAGGTCGCGAACGGCAGCGAGAGCGCCCCTTCCGCTCCATAGACGCGGCCGCCGTTGCCATTCCGCCATTGTTTGGCGATGCCTTCATAGGTCGCAACCGTTCCGCCGTCCGGAACCTCGAAGCCGGTGAAGTCGAACGCGTCGTCTTGGCGATAGATATAGTTTTCGAGATATTTGTAGAAACCGCCCAGCGATACATAGGCGCCCTGACCGAAATATTTCTCGATCGAGACATCGAGCGTGTCGGCCATCAGCGGCCGCAGTTTCGCATTGCCCAGCTCGAGCGACCAGGGCGACGCGTCGATGTCGGTGTTGTTGCGCCTCGACGAATCGAAATTGACGCCGCCGCCCGGCTTCAACTGATCCATCCGCGCGCGCGCCAGCATGCGCGCCGCACCGAAACGCAGGAAGCTGTTGTCGGCGAACTCGATCGACAGGTTCAGGCTCGGCAGGATGTCGGTGTAGGTCGCGCCGTCGGTGACCGGCGTCGACTGGGTTACGCCGCCTACGACCTGCGCATAGAAGCTCGACCCGGTCTGGTCCGAATGCACGATCTGGATGCCGACATTGCCGCGGATCGGGGTGTCCCCCGCATCGGCGTCGAAATTCGCCTGCACGAAGCCCGTCAGAACCTTTTCCCGAATCGTATAGTCGTTGAAGATGCGCCCCGGCGTCCAGCCGGCCTCGTCGGTGAGCGTATAGTTGCCGTCGTTGTAATAGCGCCAGCTATCGAACGCGACCATGCCGGGAATGCCGATGAAATCCAGCGAGATCGGGTCGAACAGATAGTCGGCAGGCACCGCCGTGTTGGCCGGATAATCATTGCTGGTCAGCACGAAGCCGCGGTCGTCGAGGCTCTTCTTGCGATCCGAATAATTGGCACCGACGCGCAGGCTGCTGATCGGTCCGTCGAACTCCTGGGTCGCCTGCAGGCGCAGCGATTTCAGCTCGTCCTTGATCTTCGGCGTGTTGACGAAGCCGTCCTGGCAGTTGGGCACCGCGCCGCCGCAGCTATTCCAGCCCTGCGGATCGGTGATCAGGAACAGATTGGGATCGGCATAGTCGAGCGAGGGATTGAGGATGATGCCGCCATTCGGGCGCATCTCGAAACCCAGCGCGGTCTCGCGCGCGCCGACGCCGGCGCCGCGCCCGGTGCCGAGGTAGATCTCCAGATTTTCCTCGGTCTTCTTGAGCCGCGAATAGCCGAGATCGAGTTCGAGCGTCAGCCTTTCATTGGGTTTGAACTTCGTGTTCCAGCCGCCGGCGATGATCGTCGAGTCGCGATGGACGATATCGTTGCGCATCACCGCTTCGGTCCCCGACCAGGTCCCCTTCGTCACCAGCCCATTTTCGATGGTGAAGCCGGGCAGCAGCGTCGAATTGCCCCACGCCAGGGGCAATTCGATGCCGCGCAGGCGCTGGACGTCCTTGAACTTCGACCAATAGCCGTCGATCGTCGTGTGGAACGTGTCGCTGGGCTCCCATTCGACGACGGCCATCACGCCGTCGCGCTTCAACTCGTTGGATTTCACATAGGGCTTGGCACCGCCGATCAGGAAGGCGGTGTTCGTGCCGTCGGTCAGCTCGGGATAGCCCCAGGCGTTGAACCGCTCCTCGGCGGTCGGCGACTGCATGCGCGCATAGCCGATCGCCCAGCCGAGCGTGCCGTCGGCATTCTGGTCGATATAGGAGATGTTGGCGCGATAGCCCTTGTCCGAAATATCGGGGTTGAGCTTGCCGAGGTCGTTCATTTCGAAGCGGGCGCCGACGGCGATGGCGCGCTTGCCATAGGCGAGCGGGCGCACCGTCCGCATGTCGATCGTGCCGCCGAGCGCCTGACCGATCAGCGACGCGTCGGGCGTCTTGTAGACGACCGCGCCATTGAGCAGTTCGGACGGATATTGGTCGAGCTCGACGCCGCGGTTGTTGCTGGCCGAAACCTGCTCGCGGCCGTTGAGCAGGGTCGTGGTGAAATCGGGGGCGAGACCGCGGATCGACACGACATTGGCACGGCCGTCGAGGCGCTGCGTCGCCAGACCCGGAAGGCGCGACAGCGATTCGGCGATCGACAGGTCCGGCAGCTTGCCGATATCCTCGGCCGAGACCACCTCGACGATCGAGGTGTTGGCTTTCTTGGCCTGGACCGAATTGTTGATCGCACCGCGGATGCCGGTGACGACGATGGCGCCATCGACCGCCGCATCGTCGGCGCCGGCGGGATCGGCGTCCTGCGCCATAGCGGCGCCCGGCAGGATGGCGGTCATGGCAAGGCCCAGCGCGATGGCGCTGACGCCGCGTCGGACATTCGGGCGAAGGCTGGTCGGCATGGTCATTCTGGTTCCCCTGGCTCGGACGGGCGGTTGTTGCCGCGCATCGGGCCGGGAACGGCATGCGTCCGCCAGGCTCCTCTCCGACACGCGGGTGTTCCCGTCTTCGCCCCGCAATTGAAGCCAATCGGGCAGCGCGACCATAGGGTATACGTATACGCATATTATGCAGCCGCGGCGCTTGGTGCCAAAATGTCACAGCCCGCCGCACGCCGCGCAGGCGCCGGATGCAAATCCTTGCACGGCGCCCGGCACCCGCTAGATTCGGGGTGCGCGCCGCCCCGGGGAAGGCGGCGCGGCAATGGGAGAGGAACATGGGGCGGCCGCCGTCGTCCAAGCCGACATCGTTCGACATCGCCTATCTGGCGGGCGTGTCGCAGCCCACGGTGTCGCGCGCGTTGCGCGGCAGCAAGTCGGTCAGCGCCGCGACCCGCGCCAATATCGAGCGCATCGCGCGCGAGCTCAACTATACGGTCGACAAGAACGCCTCCAGCCTGCGCTCGCAGCGCACCCACACCATCGCCCTGCTCTTCTTCGAGGACCCGACCCCGGACGAATCGATGATAAACCCCTTCTTCCTGTCGATGCTGGGGTCGATCACGCGACAATGCGCGCTGCGCGGCTACGACCTGCTCATCAGTTTCCAGCAGATGCACAACGACTGGCACGTCGCCTATCAGGACAGCCACCGCTCGGACGGCATCATCCTGCTCGGCTATGGCGACTATCAGCTCTATCGCGCCAAGCTCGAGCATCTGGTGGAGATGGACACGAAATTCGTGCGCTGGGGGTCGGTGTCCGAGGACAGTATCGGATTGACGGTCGGGTCCGACAATATCGGTGCGGGCGAGGCGGCGGGCGCGCATCTGATCGCGATCGGGCGGCGGCGCATCGCCTTTCTGGGCGACGCCTCGGCCCATGCCCCAGAATTCCAGGACCGCTACACCGGCCTTTGCCGCGCGATGGCGGCGGCGGGGCTGGCGGCGGACCCGGCCCTCCGCCAGAACGCCGTCTCGTCGGAGGAATCGGGCTATGCCGCCGCGAAGGCGCTGCTCGCGCGCGGGACGGCGTTCGACGCGATCTTCGCGGGCAGCGACCTGATCGCGATCGGCGCGATGCGCGCGCTGGCCGAGGCGAAGCTGCGCTGTCCGCAGGACGTCGCGCTGATCGGCTTCGACGACATCCCCGCCGCCAGCCAGACCTCGCCGACGCTGACCACGGTGATGCAGGACATGAAGGGCGCCGGCGAACTGCTCGTCGACGCGCTGCTCCGCCGCATCGACGGCAAGGATCCCGAACGCACGATGCTGCCCGCGCGGCTGATAAAAAGGCAGAGCACGGCGGTCTGAGCCCCCCTCATCTTCAGATGAGGGGCCTAATTCCTGAACGCATTCGTATACCCATCCCGCCGCGCTTGCCCCCTCCTCCACCGCGCGGCACAGTCCGCGAGAAACGCGAGCCGCCCCGGCGGCCACAAGGGGGAGAGCCGCGATGGAGAAGCCGCGACAGGGTTTCGCCGGCCTGTGGAACATCAGCTTCGGCTTCTTCGGCCTCCAGGTCGGCTTCGCGCTCCAGAACGCCAATATGAGCCGCATCTTCCAGTCGCTCGGCGAGGATATCGAGCGACTGCCGGGCCTGTGGGTCGCAGCGCCGCTGACCGGGCTACTCGTCCAGCCGATCATCGGCCATATGAGCGATCGCACCTGGCTTGGCCGTCTCGGCCGCCGCCGCCCTTACTTCCTCGCCGGCGCGATCCTCGCCGCGATCGCGCTGTTCGTCATGCCCGAAAGCCCGGCGATCTGGTTCGCGGCGGTGATGCTGTGGCTGCTCGACGCGTCGCTCAACATCTCGATGGAACCCTTCCGCGCCTTCGTCGGCGACATGCTGCACAGGGACCAGCACAGCGCCGGCTATGCGGTGCAGACCGCCTTCATCGGTGCCGGCGCGGTCGTCGGCTCGCTTTTCCCCGCTGTCATGGAAGCGCTCGGCGTCGCCAATGTCGCGCCGCCGGGGCAGATTCCCGACACGGTGCGCTATGCCTTCTGGTTCGGCGGCATCGCGCTGTTCCTGTCGGTGCTATGGACGGTCATCGCGACCGAGGAATATGATCCGGCGCAAATGGCGGCGTTCGAGGCCGCGGCCGCAACGCCCCCCGCGCCGCCGCTGCGCGCGCTCGCGGCACACGGCTATGGCACCGGGCTCGGCTGGATCGCGGCGGGCGCCTTCGTCGTCTTCGTCCAGATGCGGGCTAGCCTGCTGCGCGAGGTGCTGCTGCTCGGCGCGTTGCTCGTAGGCTACGGCCTCGCCTCGATGCTCGCCATCGCGCTCGCGCGGCGCGGCAAGGAAACCAACATGCTGTCCAGCATCGTCGGCGATTTCGCGGGCATGCCGCCGCTGATGAAGCGGCTCGCGCTCGTGCAATTCTTCAGTTGGTCGGCGCTGTTCATCATGTGGATCAACACGACCCCGATCGTCGCCCGCTATCATTACGGCGCCGCCGACGCCGCGAGCGCCGCCTATCAGGCCGCGAGCAACTGGGTCGGCGAGCTGTTCGCCATCTACAACGGCGTCGCGGCGCTCGCGGCGCTGACCCTGCTGCCGTGGCTCGCGCGGCGGATCGGCGCGGCGCGCACCCATATCGTCGGGCTGGTCTGCGGCGCGGTCGGCTATGCCAGCTTCTTCGTGCTGCGCGATCCGACGTGCCTGATCGTCAGCGAGGTCTTCATCGGCATCTTCTGGGCCTCGGTGCTCGCCATGCCCTATGCGATCCTCGCCTCCAGCCTGCCGCAGGCAAAGCTCGGCATCTACATGGGGCTTTTCAACATCTTCATCGTCGTGCCGCAACTGCTCGTCGCGACGGTGATGGGGTCGATCATGCAGGCTTTTTTTCCCGGCGAGCCGATCTGGACGATGGCCTTCGCTGCCGCGACCCTGCTCCTCGCCGCCGCCGCGATGCTGCGCGTGGTGCCGCTGGTGCCGGCCGGGGCCCGCGCATCCTTTTAGCTTTCGCTTACCTTAACCATATAGATTGCGTGCGATGGACCAGATTCGCGACGCAATCTATCACGATCAAATGGCTCGCGTCGCTCGGCGCAAGGCCGAGCTGACCGACGATCCCTTCCTCGCCCGCCGCCTGCGCGAGGCCGCCGTTCGCCACGAGCGCATGGCACGCCGGATGCGCCGCACCGAGGGCGGCGCCCCGACCTCGGCCTGACCCGCTATCCGCGATAGGCCTTGGGGTCGATCCCGAGCCGCTGCATCTTGTCGTAGAGCGTCTTGCGCGGCACCTCCAGCCGTGCCATCGCCTCGGCGATGCTGCCGCGCGTCTGGCGCAGCGTGTCGCGGATGATCGTCGCCTCGAACCGCTGGAGCCGCTCGGCGAGACCCATGTCGCCGGGCATCGCCGCGAGACCGGGGTCGGCGGGCAGGTCGAGCACGACGCTGTAGGCGAAATTCCTCAGTTCGCGGACATTGCCCGGCCAGTCGTGCTCGACCAGATGCCGCCTCACCCCGTCGTCGATCGCGAAACCCGCGTGCCCCATCTTGGCCGCCGCCTCGTCGAGGAAATAGGCGAAGGTCTGCGGAATGTCGGCGCGCCGTTCGCGCAGCGGCGGGATACGCAGCTTCACGACATGAAGCCGGTAATAGAGGTCCTCACGGAAATCGCCGCGCGCGACCGCGTCGCGAAGGTCGGTCTTGGTCGCCGCGACGACGCGCAGGTCCACCGGCTCGGGCGCCGCGGCGCCGATCGGCTGCACCTCGCGCTCCTCGATCACGCGCAGCAGCTTCGCCTGCACCGCCGCGTGCATCGTGTCGATCTCGTCGAGGAACAGCGTGCCGCGATGTGCGCTGCGGATGCGTCCCGGCCGGCCGAGCCGGCCGCTCGCGCGGTCGACCAGGTCGCTGCCGAACAACTCGCCTTCCGCCACCTCGTGCGGCAACGCCGCGCAATTGACCGCGACCAGCGCGCCGCCGCTGCGCCGGCTCTGGCGGTGAAGCATATGCGCGACCAGTTCCTTGCCGGTCCCGGTCTCGCCCTCGATCAGCACGTCGATATCGGCCTGCGCAAGCTGGGCGATCGTCTCGCGCAGCCGCACCATCGCCGGGCTTTCGCCGATCAGCGGGCTGTCGATCTCCTGGGCCGCGGCAACGAGACGGCGATTGTCGAGGATCAGCGCCCGGTGCGCGAGCGCGCGCCGCGAGCTGCTGACCAGATGGTCGGCGGCAAAGGGCTTGGTCAGGAAGTCGAAGGCCCCGCCGGTCAGCGCCCGCACCGCCATCGCGACGTCGGCGTGGCCGGTGATCAGGATCACCGGAATCTCGGGATCAATGGCATGGATCGCTGCGCGCAACTCCAGCCCGTCCATGCCGGGCATGCGGATGTCGGTGACGACGATGCCGGCGAAGTCGCGGCTGATCCGCGGCAGCACGCTGGCGGCGTCGGCGAAGGCCTCGACCGCCAGCCCGGCGAGGTCGAGCGTCTGGAGGTTCGCCTCGCGCAGCGGCGCGTCGTCGTCGACGAAGAAGATCGTCTGCTGTCCCGTGAAGAAGCTCATGCGCGCTGCAGTTCGAGGCGGAAGCCCGCGCCGCCGAGCGGCGAGGGGATGAGGAGCAGGCGGCCGCCGAAATCGGCCATGATCTGGCTCGCGATCGCAAGGCCCAGGCCGAGTCCGTCGGCGCGCCCGGTGGCGAAGGGGGTGAAGAGCTGCGGCTTCAGCGCCTCGGGTACGCCGGGGCCATTGTCGCAAACGTCGATACATAGCGGCGCATCGCCGTGGACACGCAGCGCGATGCGCGCATCGGCGCGGCCGTGCATGGCCTCGGCGGCATTCTGCAGCAGGTTGATCAGCACCTGTTCGAGCCGCACCCGCCCGGCGTGGACGGTAGCGCCTGACGCGTCGACCGCGACCTCGACCGCGATGCCCTGGCTGCGCAGCCGGTCGCCGATCAGCAGCATCGTGCCGTCGATCGCATCCTCGACCGCGACCGGGCCGATCGGGGTCGGCGCGCGGCGCGCGAAGTTGCGCAGCTCGCCGGTGATCGCGCCGACGCGCGCGGTCAGGTCGATGATCGTGCCCAGATTGGCCTCGGCCTTCGCCCCGTCGCCGCGCTTCAGATAGGCGAGGCCGTTTTCGGCAAAGCTGCGGATCGCGGCGAGCGGCTGGTTGATCTCGTGCGCGACGCCCGCCGTGATCTGCCCGATCGACCCGAGCCGGCTCGCCTGCGCCAGTTCCTCACGCGAGGCGCGATAGCGGCGGTCGGTCTCGGCCTGCAACTCCGACGCGGCCTTCAGCTCCGCGTTGGCGGTGCGCAGGTCCTGCGTCCGCGCCGCGACCTCGCGCTCGAGCGCCTGATGCGCCGCCTGCCGCATCGCCTGTCGCTCGACAAGGCGGAGCAGCGCCGCGATCGCCGCGCCGACGAGGATCAGCAGGATCAGGAAGACAACGCGCGCGGTCGCGGCGGCGGCGGCGCGATGCGGCGCGAGCGGCTGGACCTGATGCAGCAGCGTGCCGGGCAGCGACACGCGCACCGCCGCTTCGCGATAGCGCGTCTCGCCCCCGCCGCCGCGCACGGTCAGGTCGCCGCCGTCGCGCGCGAGCGGCAGCGGGGCGAGCGGCCGCTCGCCATAGCGACGCGAGGCGCGCAGCGCGTCGCGGGCGGCGGCCGACAGCGGCGCGAAGGCACGGAACCGCCACGCGGGGTCGCTCGCCATGATGATGATGCCGCTGCCGTCGGTGACGAAGCTGGTGCCGCGCGAATCGGCCCATTTCGCCTCGAGCCGGTCGAACTCGATCTTGACCACGATCACCCCGAGCGCGCGGCCCGCGGGCGCCACCTTTCGCGCGAGATAGAGGCCGGGGCGCCCGCTCACCGTGCCGAGCGCGAACAGTTCGGCCGCGCCGCGCTCCATCGCGCCGCGATAATAGGGGCGAAAGCGGTAGTTCTGGCCGACGAAGCTCGTCGGCTCGCGCCAGTTGCTCGCCGCGATCGTCGTGCCGTCGCGGTCGAGGACATAGATGACCGCCGCGTCGGTGCGCTCGGCAAGCTGCTCCAGCTCGACGTCGAGCCGCCGCGATGCCGCCGCGCTGCGGTCGGCGAGCGCGGCGCGCACGTCGGGGAATTCGGTGAGCACGCGCGGTAGCAGGCGAAATTTCTGCAACTCGCTTTCGAGCAGGGTCGCGTGCGCGCGGGCGTTCTGGCGCGCCTCGGCGTCGGCCCCGGCGCGCGCGTGCCCGATCGCCCAGCGGCCAAGGCCGAAAGCGGCGACGACCAGCACCAGCGCGCCGGCCAGCCCCGCGAGGAGCAGCCGCCGCCGGTCGAGCCAGGGGCGCGCCGCCTCCGCCGAATCATCGAACGCCATGCTGTGCGGAATACCGCACAAATCGTTGCATAGCTATGCGGAAAATCGCACAAATTGCGACGCCAGAATTCTCGTCGTTTATAAAAACATCATGAAATCAAGGAGGAAGGGAAAGCCGCCCTCTATTTGACCGTGATTCCGCCCCTCCGTAATCTTCGCGCCCAAGACCGCCGGACCAGGCGGCGAACGCGCCGAGGGCGCCAGGCAGGAAGGGAGAGGCGCGGGTGGCCGCCATCATCGATCCGACGCAGCAGCCGGCGCCGCGCACCCCGCGCCCGTGGTGGATGCACCTGTATGTCCAGGTGCTCGCCGCGATCGCCGCCGGCGTCCTGCTCGGCCATTATTGGCCCGACAGCGCAGTGCAGTTGAAGCCCGTCGGCGACGGCTTCATCAAGCTGGTCAAGATGATCATCGCGCCGGTGATCTTCCTCACCGTCTCGACCGGCATCGCCTCGGTCGGCGAGAGCAAGGCGCTCGGGCGGCTGACGCTCAAGACCTTCGCCTATTTCCTCTTCTTCTCGACCCTCGCGCTGATCGTCGGGCTGATCATCGCCAATGTCTTCCAGCCCGGCGCCGGAATGAACATCGACCCAGCGACGCTCGATGCCGGCGCGGTCGCCCAATATCAGGAGAAAGCGCACGAGGCGACGCTGACCGCCTTCCTGATCGAGATCATCCCGACCACCTTCGTCTCGGCGCTGACGTCGGGTTCGATCCTTCAGGCGTTGTTCGTCGCGATCCTGTTCGGCATCGCGCTGTCGCACACCGGCGCCGCCGGCGCGGCGGTGCTCGGAATGCTCGAAAAGATATCGGTGGTCTTCTTCCACATCGTCGCGATGCTGATGCGCTTCGCGCCGGTCGGCGCCTTTGGCGCGATGGCCTTCACCATCGGCGAATATGGCGTCGAATCGCTCGCCAACCTCGGCAAGCTCATCGCGACCTTCTATCTGACCTCGCTCTTCTTCGTGCTCGTCGTGCTCGGCGCGATGGCGCGCATCGCCGGCTTTTCGATCCTGCGGCTGATCGCCTATCTCAAGGCCGAACTGCTGCTCGTCCTCGGCACCTCCTCGTCGGAAGCGGCGCTGCCGAGCCTGATGGAGAAGCTGGAAAAGGCGGGCTGCGCCAAGCCGGTCGTCGGGCTCGTCGTGCCGACCGGCTACAGCTTCAATCTCGACGGCACCAACATCTACATGACGCTCGCGGCGCTGTTCGTCGCGCAGGCGACCAATGCCCATCTGAGCCTTGGCGAACAGATCGCCTTGCTGCTCGTCGCGATGGTCAGCTCGAAGGGCGCGGCCGGGGTCACCGGCGCGGGCTTCATCACCCTCGCCGCGACGCTGTCGGTCGTGCCGTCGGTGCCGGTCGCGGGGCTCGCGCTGATCCTCGGCATCGACCGCTTCATGAGCGAGTGCCGCGCGCTGACCAATTTCACCGGCAACGCCCTCGCCGCCATCGTCGTCGCCAAATGGGAAAAGGCGCTCGACGAGAACGCGCTGCACCGCGCGCTCGGCATGCGCGAGCCCGATCTCGCCGACAGCCTTCCAACCACCAGCCAGCTCGCCGCCGACACGCCGGCCGACTGATCGACCAGAGAAAAACCATGGGGAGTGACATGAACCGACTGACCAAAGCCCGCTGGGCCCGCCGCAGCAGCAGCCTGACCCTGATCCTCGCCGCCGCACTCGCGCAACCCGCTCTCGCGCAAGAAGAAGCGCCCGCCGACTCGACCGCCGCCGATCCGGCCGCGGACGGCGCGATCATCGTCACCGGCAGCCGCATCGCCCGCGAAACATATGACACCGCCGCGCCGACGGTCAGCATTACCAGCGACGACCTGCTCGAATCGGGGAACAGCGAACTCAGCGAGACGCTCGCCGACCTGCCGCAGCTTTCCTCGACGCTCAACGATTCCACCGTCACCGGCAACACCCAGAATTCGGGCCTGTCGTCGATCCAGCTCCGCAATCTCGGCGACAATCGCACCCTGGTGCTGATCGACGGACGGCGCACCGTGTCCAATTCGGCGATCGGCAACCGCGTCAGCCTGTCGACGATCCCGAGCGATTTCATCGACCGGGTCGAGATCATCACCGGCGGCACGTCGTCCGTCTACGGCTCGGACGCGATAGCCGGCGTCGTCAACATCATCACCAAGAAGGACGAGCGCGGCCTAACCCTGCGCGCGCGCACCGGCGTCACCGCAGAGGGTGACGGACAGGAACTGACGCTCGGCGCGACGTACGGCGCGCGCTTCGCCGACGGGCGCGGCTATCTGCTCGTCAGCGGTACCTACGACCGCGACTGGGGCATCCGCGCGACCGACCGCGAATGGGCGATCCGCCCGATCGGCTATGAGTATGATTTCGAAACGGGGCAGAATCTGTTCGACACCTATTATGTCAACAACAGCGGCGGGCTGACCAGCGGGCGCCAGCCGACCGACAGCTTCCCGCCCAATATCTACAGCGATCTCAGCAGCTTCATCCCCGGCGGCGTCTTTTCGGGCAAAAGCTCGTCGCGCGACCGCTTCTACCGCAACGGCGTGCTCGTGCCGCTGGGTCCCGACCTGCAGACCGGCGAGCCGATCGAGATCGGCGACACCGACAATGGCAATACGGGCTATTTCCTTCCCAACCGCGACGGCTACAACCAGCGCACCGGTCGCTCGCTGATCCTCGCGCGCAAGCGCTATCTCGGCGCCGCCAAGCTCGACTATGAATTTTCGGACACGCTCGAAGGTTTCGCGCAGGTCCAATATTCGCGCATCACATCGGGCGAAACGCGCGAATCGATTGGCATCGGCTGGGATTCGACCTTTCCCATCACCGATCCCGTTACCGGCATCACGACCGAGCAGGAATATGGCAAGATTCCCTGCTTGCAGAATGGCCCGTGCAACCCCTTCGTCCCGCCCGAGATCGCCGATCACGAGGTTCCCTCGACCGGCGTCGGCATCGCCTGGGATCGCCGCTTCGACGAGGTCGGCGGCCAGATCACCGAGAACAAGCGCGAGACGATCCGAAGCTGGCTAGGCCTGCGCGGCAAGATCTCCGATAGCTGGAACTGGGAGGCGAGCTTCGGCTATGGCCAGTACAAGCAGGGCCAGTGGCGCCGCAACGAGATATGGGGCGCGCATCTGATCCAGGCGCTCGATGCCGAGACCGGTCCTGACGGCGCCCCGCGCTGCGTCGATGCCGATGCGCGCGCGGCGGGCTGCGTGCCGATCGACCTGTTCGGCGAAGGATCGATCACGCCGGAGGCGGCGGCGTGGATCCGCGCCGACCTGCATCAGGATCTGACGATCCGCCAATATACCGGCCAGGCCTTCGTCACCGGCGACCTGTTCCAATTGCCCGCCGGCCCGGTCGGCGCCGCCTTCGGCGTCGATTTCCGCAAGGACAGCCAGACGCTCAGCGGCGACCTTCTGTCGCAGATGGGCGGCACCACCGGCAACGCGATCCCCAATTTCGGCGGCTCGATCTCCGCTTACGAAGGCTATGGCGAGGTCAGCGTGCCGCTGCTCCGGGACGTGCCGGGCGCCTATCAACTCAGCATCGACGCCTCGGCGCGCGTCGCCCATTACGACATCGACCGCGTCGGCACCGTGTTCAGCTGGCGCGGCGGCATCCAATATGCGCCGATCCCCGACCTGCGCTTCCGCGCCCAATATGCCCGCGCCCAGCGCGCGCCCGATATCGCCGAACTCTATTCGCCGCCGCGCGGCAATTTCGAGGTCGCCGACGACGAATGCGACGGCGTGACCCCGACCACCGAGGGCCGCATCGCCGCCAATTGCCGCCTCGACCCCGGCATTCAGGCGCTGTTCGCGCGGCAGGCGTCCGAAGGTCTCGATCAGGAATATGAGCAGGCCGGCTCTAACATCTTCAGCCCCAACGGCGGCAACCTCGACCTCAAGGAGGAAACCGCCGACACGCTGACCCTCGGCGCCGTCTTCGCGCCGCGCTTCGCGCGCGGGCTCAGCCTCGCGGTCGATTATTACAGCATCAAGATCCGCGACGCGATCGACGCCTACACCAACCGCGACATCCAGCTTCAATGCTATGACACCGACGTGCCGCAGGCGGGCAATCCCTTCTGCGCCGACATCACCCGCAACCCGATCAACGGCCAGATCGTCGAGCTGGTCCAGCGCCAGGCCAATCTCGCGCGCTTCGACACCTCGGGGATCGACGTCGCGCTCAATTATCGCTTCCGCCTCGACGACGCGCTCGGCATTCCCGGCCGCTTCGACCTGCGCTACGATGGCACCCATATATTGAAGCAGAAGGTCAGTTTCGAAGGCATCGACGGCACGGTCACCAACGACCTGCGCGGCGACCTGCGCGACGGCAGCTTCAAATATCGCGCCCAGGGCTCGCTGAGCTGGCGGCTCGATAATTTCCGCATCCGCTGGACGACCACCTATTATGGCAAGATCAACGACAGCAATGTGCTGCGCGACAAATATCGTGCGCTGCTCGCGACCAACCCCGATGCCGAAATGCCCTATTATCTGAACATCGGCGACGTGTGGGAGCATGACCTGTTCCTGTCGTTCGACGTCGACAGCGGGGGCCGGGAATTCCGCCTTTATGGCGGGGTGAACAATCTGTTCAATTCGATCAGCCCCTTCCTGCCGACCGGCACCGATGCCGGGCGGCTGACTAATCAGAACGGCGTTTACGACATCGCCGGACGCCGTTTCTATATCGGCGCGACAGTGAAATTCTGATGCGCCGGGCGAACAAGCGAGCTTTGCGGGCAGCCACTGGGCCCGTGAAGGCCATGGCGGGCGCGGTGCTGTTGACGCTGACAGGGTGCGCGCCCGGCCAGGCGGTCGCCGGCGCCGCCCCGCATGGCGAAACGAAGATGGAGAAAAAGCTGTTCGCCGAGGGGGTTCAGCGCTTCACCTTCCGCGACTGGGCCGGCCCCGCCATGCCAGTGTGGACCTATCGCTCGCCCGACACCCCGGCCGACGCGCCGGTCCTGTTCGTCTTTCACGGGGCGCTGCGCGACGCCGACAATTATGTCGACCAGTGGCTCGATCTCGCGCGCCGATACAGGATCGTGCTGATCGTCCCCGAATTTTCGAAAAAGGCCTTCCCCGGCGCACGCAGCTACAGCCATGGCTGGTTCACCGAAAAGGACGGCACTCCGCGCCCGGCCGACAAATGGTCGTTCGCGGTGGTCGAGCCGATCTTCGCCGCGGTCAAGGCGCGCGAAGGGCTGACCGCCGCCACCTATTCGCTCTACGGCCATTCGGGCGGCGCGCAGTTCGTCCACCGCTTCATCCTCGCGGGCGGCGGGCCGCACATGGCGCGCGCGGTGACCGCCAACGCCGGCTCCTATGCGATGACCGATCCGGCGGTCGCCTGGCCCTTCGGCCTCGCCGGCCTGCCGCAGGGCCTGTGGCAGCCGGCCAAGGTCTTCGCGCTGCCGGTGACGGTGCTGCTCGGCACCGACGACACCGACCCCAACCATCACAGCCTGCCCCGCCAGCCCCAGGCGATGGCGCAGGGTCCCTATCGCCTCGCGCGCGGCCAAGCCTTCTATGCCCGCGCCCGCGCGCTGGCGGCGGCCGACAAACTGCCCTTCGCCTGGGGCTGCGGCCTCGTCCCGCACGTCGGCCACGACAATGCCGGCATGGCCCCGGCGGCGATCGCCATCCTGTTCGGCAGCGACAGGCCGGTCCCCGGCGCCGATTGCGCCGCCGTCCCGTCGGAGCGCTGATCGAAGACAGGGGCCGCGCGCGACACGACGGGTCGCGCGTCCCGCATATGGTTTACAGGTGCCGCAAATTCGGCCCGCGCGATGGCGCTGTTCGGTCGGCGCCTCGATGCGGGCAGGACCTGTCGCATGCGGGCGGGACCAGGTAGAACGAAGTGGACCGTGCGGACACAGGCACCGAAAATCGGCCTGGTCGTTGCTGCATCTCCGACCTTGAATCTATGGAAAATGGGCCGGAGGCAAATGCTGCCTCCGGCCCAGAGTTGGCTTCGATCAAATGCCCGATATCGAAGCTAGGAGGAGGTCGGTTCAATAACGCCAGGTCACGGACACGCCATAGGTCCGGGGATCGCCCGGCGTGTAGGAGGTGAGTCCGAAAGGCGTGTTTTCCAGCGATAACAATCGCGTGAAATATTTTTCCTTGGTGATGTTGGTAGCGTAGACCGCGAATTCGAGATCGGGCTCTGCCAGTTCGAAGGCGATGCGCGCGTTGAGGATGCCATAGCTCGAGATCTTCGACGTATCCTGAAGCGCCTGATTCCCGGCGGCGATCTGTTCGGGCGTGAGCCCGACGCGCGCGGCCGCGGGGAGTTGCATAGGCGCAGCATATTGCTTTGAGCGCCAGCCGTAGTCGGCGCGCAACCGCAACGTCCCGGCGTTTACAATGTCCCTCTCATAGTCCCCAGTCACGCCGAACGTATATTTGGGCGTGTAAGGAAAAGCCGCGTCGCTCCAGTCGGTATTGTCGAGGATGTTGATGAAGCGCTTATACTTCGGGTCGGTGAGACCGAAGTTCGCGCCCAGCGTCAGCCCGTCGACAGGAATCACGGTAAGCTCCGCCTCGAGGCCGCGGATACGCGCACTCGCTGCGTTGGCAACTCCTGAGATGAGCCGCGTGCCCGCGACCCCGATCAAGTTGCGCTGCACATTCTTCACGTCTGAATTGAACGCCGCCAGGTTGATGCGGACATGACGATCGAACAAGTCGACCTTGGCGCCAACTTCATAGTCGGTGACCTCTTCCGGCGCGAAGCTCACGGGTGGATTTCCGCCAGCGACCGCGCGGGTGTTGAAGCCGCCCGAGCGCTGTGACCGGCTCGTCTTGGCGTAAAAGAAGACGTCAGGCGTCGCTTGCCAGTCGGCGCTGACCAGATAGGACCAATAGTTATAGGTCCGGTTGAACGTTGCGCGGAACGGATCGCTGACGTCGCCATCGAGGAAGTCCGGGATCGACGAGGTCACGACGTTCGTGAAGTAGTTGATGTCGCGATTGCGCGAGACGAGCCTGCGCTTGTCCTCGGTATAGCGCAGGCCGCCGGTGATGCGGACGCCGTCGACGATTTCATAGATCAGTTGGCTAAAGCCGGCGAGGCTTTGATTGCGGACCGTTCCATCGACCACACCGATCCCGGGGCTGAGCGGGAACAGGCTTGCCGAACGCGACCGGTCGGTGCCGTTTTCCACGAAGTAGAAGCCGCCAAGAATATACTGCAACCGATCGAGCGTACCCGAGAGCTGGATTTCCTGGCTAAACTGATCCTGGTCGATGACGTTGCCTGCAAAGGGCGCGAGCCCGCCGGTGAACAGATAGGGCGTTCCGTCGTTGTCGCTGAGCGAGTTCATATAGACGCCGCGCCACGCGGTCGTGCTCTTCAGGACCGCGGCATCCGAGAATTCATATTCGAGAACACCCGACGCGCCATGGGTGCGCGATTTACCATAGGCCGGCGTATTCTGATAAACGGCATAGATATTATCGTTGCCATTCTGGCCATAAACATAGTCCTGTAGCGGACCGCGGGCAACCGCGGGACAGAAGGGCTGCAGGGCGTTAAGCGCCGGCACCGGCGCCGTGCCATTGCACAGGCCGACGAGCAATTGCTGCGGCGAAGTCGGCCCGCCGAGCGTGACCGACTTGAGGCCAACGAGCTCACCGAGATTGCTGAATTTGGTGAAATCGGCCGACAGAAATGCCTTGAAGCGCGAGCCCGGCGGCTCCAGCTTGAAACTCACGCGGACGAAATCCGAATTGGCATCGCCCAGCCCGCGATCAAGCGACAGATTGCGACCATAGGAGCCATGTTCGCGATGCTGATAGGCAACGCGCGCGGCGAGCGCGTCGCCCATCGGGACGTTGATCATACCGCGCGCAAGGAAGGTGTCGTAATTGCCATAGTCGAAGCGCGCCATCGCATCGAACCCATCGGTCGAGGGCTGGTTGGCGATGATGTTGACCGCGCCGCCGGTGGTGTTGCGCCCGAACAATGTGCCCTGCGGGCCGCGCAGCACCTCGACGCGCTGGACGTCGACCATGTCGAACGCGCCACCCGTCGAGCGCGCCGAATAAACACCATCGAGATAGATGCCGACCGCCTGGTCGATCGCGATCAGGCCATCCGAGGAGCCCTGCCCGCGGATGAAGACGGTAGCCGACCCCGGCTGCGCGACAGCGCTCGAGAAGTTGAGATTCGGAGTGGTGGTCTGGAGTTGGGTGATGTTAACGATCGACTGTTTCTCAAGCATGGCGCCCGAATAGGCGCTGACCGCGACCGGAACCGTCTGCAGGCTTTCCTCGGTTTTTCGCGCGACGACGACGATTTCCTGAATGCCGCCGCGATCGGTATGCTCCGCTTCATCGGCTGGTGGCGGCGCAGCCTGTGCAAATACGGGGACCGCGTAGCCGGTCATCAGCATCGTGCCGAGCGCCAACGACGTACGAACAAATCTCTTCATCTAGACTTCCTCCCTCCAGCGTGGGGCGTGGTCCGCTTCATGCGGAACCCTTCATCTCGGGAAGCGAGGCTATGAAGAAACATATTAATCGTCAATATAATTAAACGAATTCCTGCCAGCGTCGACCGGCCTTTCCAGCCTGACACGAAGGACAGAGGACGCCGCTTCAGGCGACTATCGCAGGATTGCCCGCCATAACCGCCATAACCACCGGTGCATGTCCAAAAAGCAGTGCGCCCACGATCATGACGCCCGTCGCCCCGTATTGTTGCGTTGCAGCACGGTGCAAAAAATCGATCCGGGGTCTCGCCAGACGCGATCACGCCGCTTCAGCATCCTGAAGCATCCCGATCGCTCCGGTTCGCGCGGTGCCGCGACCGCCAGGCGTTCGGCGACACCCCCGTCGTCGCGACGAAGACGCGGCGAAACGACGGGACGTCGGCATAGCCGACAAGCTGGGCGATCTCGGTCACCGAGCGGCGGGTTTCGGCCAGCATCGACATGGCGGCATCGACGCGCGTGCGCTGCACGAACTCGCGCGGTCCGCTCGATCCCGCGGCGCGAAAGCGGCGGATCAGCGATTGATGGCTGACACCGAGATCGCGCGCGAGATCGGCGATGCGGAAGCGCTGCGTGAAGCGATCGCGAATCCAGAGCTGCGCCCGCGCGACGAAGGGATCGGTTGCGGCCGCGAGCGGCCCCGCCTGCGGTCCCGGCGGCTCGCGTGCGGCAAGGCTGCGTCCGAGGGTCAGCGAAAAGGCCTCGGCGAACATCCGCGCGATCAACGCCGCGCTTTCCGCATCGCGGCTGCATGTCCAGAGATGGCCGGCCCGGCGGATGACATTGTCGGTATCGACCTGCACCCGCGGAAACAGGCGCCGCAGCGGACCGACCAGCCGCGGACCGGCGGCGCAGGGTCGCCCGTCCAGCAACCCGGCGGCGGCAAGGTGCAGGACGCTCGCTCCGCAAGCCCCGATCTCCACCCCTTCGCCGCTCCGTGCACGCAGCCAGGCGTGAAACGCCGCGAAGGCGGGCACGCGCGCACCGAACGCATCGGGGTCGGTAAGCTGGAACGAGGGCAGGAAAACGAGACGCGGGGATTCGGCGTCGGCGAGCTGGGCGTCGGGCTCGATCCGCCGGCCACCGACCAGTTCGATCCGGTCGCCCGCGGCAGCGAACAGCCGTAGCGCGGTCTGCATTCGCGCATAATCGCCGAGCGCGGGATTGGTCGCGAACACCTCACCAAGCCGCGCGTGGGCGTCGATCATCGCTCCGAGCGGCGCGACATAGCTGGGCGAGGTAACGACGGCGGCAAGGAAGGTCATGGCGGGCCCCGGAATTTTACCTCTCTATTATGTCAAAAAAGCCCCTTGTTGTCGAGGAGCGGCGGGGCGCAGGATGGCCGCGACGACCGGGCCGCGACACGCGATCAGAACCGGCGGAAGGACGGGAAAGGACAAGGACATGGCCGTGGAATCGATCTTCATGCCCGATGCGAGGGACCTCGACGTGCTGAGCGTCAAACCGGTCCGGGAACTCGAATCCTGCAATCATCTGCTGGACGATCACGCGGCGCTGATGCGCTTTCACGACGACGAGGGCTATATCCTGCTGCGCGACGTGCTCGACGCCGGGTCGGTCGAGGAGGCGCGCAAGGCGATGTTCGCGGTGATGGAACGCCACGGACTGATCGAACCCGGCGCGACCGAACCGGTGTGGACCGGCACGCCTTCGCCCGGCGGCATGGAAGAAAGCCCCGAATTTTCCGGCATCGCGCGGCGATTGATCGAGAATCCGGCGAACATGAAGCTGATGGAGAAAATCCTCGGCGAACCGGCGTGCATCATACCGATCGTCCAGTATCGCGCCTATCCGCCCGGCGGCTCGATCACCGGCGTGCATCAGGACGGCTTCTTCAGCCCTGGCATCCGCAACTACAAGCCGGTGTGGACTCCGCTCACCGATTGCGAGCGCGAGGTCGGCGGACTGATGCTCGCGGTGCGCCAGTGCAACCGGGGATTTTTCCACAATCTCGCCAAGACGCCGAGTTCGATCCCCGAAGGGGTGATCCCCGACGACAGTTGGGCGACCACCGACTATCATCCGGGCGACGTGCTGATCCTGAACCCCTGCACGCCGCACGCGAGCATGCCCAACACATCGAACCGCTGCCGCGTGACGATCGACACGCGGGTCCAGTCGGCCGCCGACCCGCGCGTCCTGCTCGCCGACATCGTCGCGGCGGACACCGACAGCATCCGCGTCCGCACCACCGACGGCGCCGAACGGCGCTTCAGGGTCGACGACGACACCTTCATCCGGATCGAGCATCCGGGAGTGCGCCAGAAGCGCGCCGACTATGTTCCGAGCGCGGCGCCGGGAAAGCGTATCGTCGTCGTGTTCGACGGCGACCATGCCGAAACGCTGCGCCGGGCGTCGGAGAACTGACCCGGCACGGATCAGGCCGGGCGGCGGCTGAGGCCGTCGGTCGCGTTCGAGCCGAGCGTGCACAGCGGCAGCGCCGAGCCGCCGCCGGCGTTGCTGCTGACTTCGAGGTTCGACAGGCCGACGCGGTCGCCCATGCGCGCCGTGCCGATCGTTTCCACCGCCGTGTATCCGCGGACGTGCATCAGGATCGCGTCGCTGCGGTCGCATGCGATCTCCAGCGTGTCACCGTTGGCGAGATGCAGCACGCCGCGTCCCGCACGCGGGGTCAGCGCGTCCGATTCGAGTTCGACGACGACATCGCTATCGACGATCGCGATCGTTTCGCCGTCGCGCCAGACATAGCCGACCTTCAGGATGCGGCCGTCGTGGACGAGGTGGATGATGTGCGTGGTGAGATCGGGGCCGAAGACGCAGGGCCACCAGCGCGTCCCCCGGCTGGTCGACCAGTCGCGGCGCACCCACGAACGGTCGCGATAGCCGAGCGCCTCAATCGTCAGTTCGCGCGCGCCGATGCGAATCCGGCCCGTCATGCGCCCCGACACCTCGAAATGATGCGCAGCGCCGGCCAGCTTTCGTCCCGGCATGGCGATGGCATGATAGTCGAAGCGCGGATGGAAGTCGGCGAAGTGGAGGTCCGCGGCGCAGTCGGGAAAATCGGCGGCGATATGCGCGCCGCCGTCGAACAGGACACGCAAATGCGGACCCCAGCCCATATGCGCCTCGCCGCGGTCGGCGGGAGCGAGCGGCGCGCCGGTGACGTTCGAGCGAAAGCGAAGGCCGTCGTGGGTGAAGACCCCGAAGCAACTGTTGACGGCGCCCACGACCGGTTCCTGCCCCAGCCGCCAGAAGCCGCCGACGCCCGCCTCGCGGTCGTGCCAGACGAACAGGCTGCTTTCCTGCCACAGCGAATCGTCGTCCGGACGGTGCGGCCGGTCGTCGGCTTCGGAAAAGACAGGCATCAGGATCTCCACAGGACGGATATAGCGAGGACATGAGCATGGCGCGTGACATCGACGTGCTTCGCGAAAGGCTGACCGGCTGGGCGCGCGAGCGGCTCGATCGGCCGGATCGCGTCGCCTTCGACGCGATTGTCGCCGCCGAAGGGGGCGCATCGAGCGAAACCTGGCTGGTCGACGCGCGCGTCGGCGAGGATCGGCGGCTGGAAAAATGGGTGCTGCGGATCGAGCCTCGCGGGCATCAGGTGTATCAGGACCCATCGGTACGGCGCCAATATCGGGTGATCGAGGCGCTCGCGGCGCGGCCGGACCTGCCGATACCGGCACCGGTCGCCTTCGAAGCCGACCCCGCGCCGCTTGGCGCGCCCTTTTTCCTGATGGAACGGGCCGAGGGCGTCGCGCCGCCGAACGACTATCACCGCGAAGGGGCGCTCGCGCGCGCGGCACCGGCCGAGCGTGAGGCGATGTGGGCGGACGGGGTCGCGCTGATGGCCCGCCTCCACGGGCTCGACCCCGCGCCCTTCGCCTTTCTCGCGGCCCCGGGCATGGCGCCGGCGACCGACGGCGTCGCGCAGGAACTGGCTCGCTGGGATGCCTATCGGCGCTGGGCCGACACGCCGCAATTGCCGCTCTATGACAGGGCGCGCCGATGGATCGAGGATCATCGTCCGGCGCGCGTGGTGCCCGGCCCGGCCTGGGGCGACGCACGGCCATGCAACATGCTGTTCGCAAAGGGGCGCTGCACGGCGCTGCTCGACTGGGAAACCGCGTCGCTCGGCGGCGGCGAGAGCGATCTTGGCTGGTGGCTTTTCTATGACCGCATGGTCAGCGCGACGGCCGACGTGCCGCGGCTCGACGGCTTGCCCGATGCCGCCGCGACGCTGGCGCTGTGGGAAACCGCGGCGGGCCGCAGGGCCGAGGCGATGGAATGGCACCTCGTCTTTGCCGGCTATCGCTTCGCGCTGATCAGCGAACGCGCCCGGGCACTGGCGATCGCGGCCGGGCGCCTGCCGACCGACGCATGGGGCGAAGCGAATCCGGCGGTGCGGCTGCTCCGCGACCTGCTGGCCGGTTGACGGCGCCGTGCTCAGACCGCGACATCCTTGTTCTTGTGGTGGAGGTAGGTGAGCAGGCCGATCGGGATGCGGCTACCGCCGTTGACCGGGATCACCGTGCCCGACACCCAGGCGGATTCGTCGGAGAGCAGATAGACGGCCAACGGACCGACATCGTCGACGACGCCGAGCCGCTGCAGCGGCACCGTCTCGACCTGACGCCTGCGCCGTCCGGGGTCCGCCATCGTCTTTGAATTCTCGGTGAGCACGACGCCGGGCGCGATCGCGTTGACGCGGATGCCGAGGTGGCCCCATTCGACCGCGGCGGTGGCGGTCAGGCTGTCGACCCCGGCCTTGGCCGCACCATAATGAGCGGTCGGCGGGCAAGGCTGCGATCCGCTGCGCGACGAAAGATTGACGATGCTGCCGCCGCGTGCCGCCATCGCCCGCGCCGCGGCCTGCATAGCGAAAAACGTCCATTTGAGATTGAGGTCGACGACGCGATCCCATTGTCCTTCGTCGATGTCGAGCATCGGCCCGACATCGTCCGGATGGGCGCTGCCGGCATTGTTGACCCACCCGTCGATCGCACCGAAACGGGCCTGCGCCTTCGCGACGATCGCGTCGATCCCGGACGGCGCCATGATGTCGCCGGGCACGATCAGATGCTGGGCGCCGAGCCCTGCGAGTTCGGCCGCCGTTTCATCGAGCGGACCCGGCGTGCGGCCGGTAATCACCACATTCGCGCCCGCCGCGGCGCAGGCGCGCGCGATACCGCGGCCGATACCGCGCCCGCCACCGGTGACCACGACCGCCTTGCCTTCGAGTGAGAACATGTCCGTTTCCTTCAGGTACCGGCCGCGCCGTCGACCATGACGATCGAGCCGTTGACGTAACTCGCATCGTCGCTGGCGAGATAGGCGACCATCGATGCGATCTCGTCGGGCCGCGCGATGCGGCCCTGCGGGATCGCCGCGACGATCTGATCGAGATGCGCCGCGGGCAGGTCGTCGAGGATCGGCGTCCGCGTCACGCCCGGCGCCACGGCGTTGGCGCGGATACCCTCCGCCGCATATTCCCTGGCCGTCTGCTTGGTCAGCATGACCATCCCGGCCTTTGAGATGCTGTAGGGACCGACGCGCGGAACGGCGTGAAAGCCGGCCGGCGAGGCTAGGTTGACGATCGCACCCCCGCCCTGCCCGATCATCAGCGGCAGCGCGGCCTGCGTCAGCGCGAGCGGCGCGCGCAGGTTCGCCGCCATCACCGCGTCGAAATCATCGAGCGCCAACTCGTGCAGCCGCTGCGTGCGCGGTCCCCCGATCCCCGCGTTGTTCACCAATATGTCGATGCGGCCGAAACCCTCGATCATCGCCGCGAACAGGGCCGCGACGCCATCGGCCCGCGTGATGTCGGCGACGCATGTCCGTACCCCCGGCAGATCGGCGGCGAGCCGGTCGAGTCCTGGGGCGTCGACGTCGGCGGCGAGCACCCGCGCGCCTTCGGCCGCGAAACGGCGAACGATCGCGCTGCCGATGCCGCCCGCCCCCCCGGTGACGAGCGCCGCCTTGCCCGCGAGCGAACCGCTCACAGGCGCGAGCTCATCGCATAGCTCGACATGTCGGGCAGTCTGTGGCCGCCGTCGACGATCAGCGCCTGTCCCGTGACGAACCCTGACGTCGGCGAGCAAAAGAAGAGTACCGCATTGGCGATATCGCTCGGCAGACCGGCCCGCTTCATCGGAATGTTCGGCACGATCAGGTCGCGCGTCCTGTCGTCCATGCGCGGGCTGCGGTCGTCGATGACGAGACCGGGCTCGATCACGTTCACCGTCGCGCCATATTTGGCGAATTCGATGGCGAGGCTCCGCGCGATCCCGTTCATTCCGGCCTTCGACGCGGCATAGGCGTCGAGCCCGGCGAGCCACGCGTGGTTGCCGATCAGCGACGAAATACCGACGATGCGCCCGTCGCCGCTCGCCTTGAGATGCGGCAGCGCGGCGCGGCTGAGCCACATGAAGCTGTAGAGATTGGTCCTGAGAACGCGGTCGAACTCCTCGTCGCCCAGCGCCTCGAACGGCGTGAAGGGAAAGATCGCGCTGTTGTGGACGACGATGTCGAGACGGCCGAATGCGTCGACCGCAGCCTGCACCGCCGTATCGCACGCCGCGCGCGTCGACAGGTCGAGCGCGACCAGTTCGACCGTGCCGCCCTTCGCGCGCAGTTCTTCGGCAACCTCGCGCCCGCTCGCTTCGGTCCGCGTGGCGATCGTCACGCGCGCGCCATTTTCCGCAAGCTGCGTTGCAATGACGCGGCCGATACCGCGCCCGCCCCCGGTCACCAGGGCAACTTTCCCTTTCAGATCGATCTTCATAAAATCTCCCTTCATCCGACCGCGGCAATGGCGGCTTCGGTCCATGTCCAGAGGCGCGCGGCGGCCTGGGGATCTTGCGCCCAGGGCTTGACGCCGACGCGCATGCCCTCCTCGCTCGGCACCGCTTCGTTGCAATCCTCGAGATACAGTCCGCCTGCCCCCTCGAGTTCGCGCCCGAGAGCGGCCCAGATCGTCGTCGCGCTGCCCTGCTCGACGCTTTTCCAGCGATATTGGCTCGCCTGTGCCGGATCGACGCCCAGCCGCTTCCGGATATCGTCGGTCATGTGGCGGCCGAGCGAAGTGTGGATGCCGCCCGGCATCAGCGAAAAGGCGCGAATGCCCGCGTCCCGGTAACGCCGGTCGAGTTCGACCGCGAACAGCGCATTGGCCGTCTTGGACCGACCATAGGCGGTGAGCGGATCATAATCGGTGCGCTCGAAATTGGGGTCGTCGAAGTCGAAGCCGCTCCAATGATGGCCGGTGGACGACACCGACACGACGCGTGCGCGCCCCGCGGCATGCAAGGCGGGCAGCATCAGCGTCGTCAGGTGGAAGTGACCGATATGATTGACTCCGAGTTGCATCTCGAAACCCTGCGCGGTGCGCATCAGCGGACAGGCCATGACGCCGGCATTGTTGACGAGCAGATGCAGCGGCGCCTGACCGTCGGCGGCCGCGAAAGCTTCGACCGAGCGCAGGTCGCCAAGATCGAGCGCGGCGATGCGGACCCGGCCCCCGTCGGCCTCAATCGCGGCCGCGACCGGCTTGGCGGCCGCCGGATCGCGCACCGCGAGCAGCACCTCGGCGCCGCGGCTCGCGAGCACGCGCGCCGTTTCGACGCCGAGGCCGCTCGTCGCGCCGGTGACGATCGCGCGCTTGCCGGCGATGTCGTGGCCGGCGGCGACCTCGGCCGCGGTCGAGTCCCAGCCGAAGGGCGAGGTGATGCGCGTCATGGCTTTCGTCTCCTGTCGAGGAAGAGGGTCTGGTGGGCGTGTCCGATCTCGCCCCGTTCGTCCGCAAGCCGGGCATGAACGATCGCGATGCCGTTGCCGGCACCATCGGTTTCGGCGGCGATGCGAATCCATTCGCCTTCGGGCATGCGGGTCAGATGAAGGCTGATGTCGACATTGGCGAAGCTCCATTCGCGCCAATCGACGTAGCTCGAGGTGCCGCTGCCGAAATCGGCGGCCATCGCGAGCTGGACGAAGGGGGAGACGGGGATGCCCCGCACGACCTCTCCCGCGATGCGCGCCCAGACGACGCCCGGGCCGACGACTTCGAGCCCGCCCGATTCGAGCCGCGTCTCGACGATATGCCGCATCGGCGACCGCTCGCCATTGAGGCTGGGAAGCCCCGGCGGCGGCAGCGCGTGGCGCGGCGCGGCGGTCGCGGGCGAGTCGCCGATCCGCACGCGCAGCGCCGAGGCGCGCGCGGTGACCGCACCATCCTGTACCAGTTCGACGTCGAGCAACTGGAGGCGCCTGCCTTCGCGAAGGACCGTCACCCGCGCCGCGACCGGCGCCATGAGCGTCGGCTTCAGGATGTCGAGCAGCAGCCGGCCGGTCGCCATCGGTACCGGGCTCGGCGTGCGTTCGATCTCGTGCGCGATCAGGGCGTTGAGCACGACGCCGCTCTGCAGGCGGCGATCCCACGGCCCCGTCGCGAGCGCCGTCGGCGCATAGAGATCGCCGTCGCGCTCGAAGATGTGACGAAGCGCGACTTGCGGTGCGGGCGCGGCCATCAGCCCGCCTTCCGCGGCGCGTCGGGCCAGGCGAGTGCGGCCACATCCGCCGCCTGCGCCCGATATCCCCCCATTTCGCCGACCAGCCAGCGCAGGCGAAAGGTCCACAGGTGCAGCGCATGTTCGAGCGTCATGCCGAGTGCGCCGTTGAACTGATGCACATCGTAATTGACCTGCGCGATCGCGCGCTGCGCATGCAGCGCGGCAAGCACGGCATCGAGCGCGCTGCCGCTCCATGCCGCCTTCATCGCCAGCCAATAGGTGCCGCGGCACTTTTCGGCGTCGGCGGCGAGGCGATGCTGCACGGCCTGGAACGAGCCGACCGGCCGCCCGAACACCTGCCGCTGCTTGACATAGTCGGTCGTGAAGTCGGTCGCCGCCTGCATCGCAGCGGCGATGTCGAGTGCCAGGGCGAGACGCCACAGACGGCGCAGTTCGCCGACCCTGGCGGAGCCGAGGCGCCGCGCCGCCGCCAGATCGGGCACCGCCGCGAACTTGCCGAGCGGATAGGCGTAGGGGCCGTCCAGAGGGGCGACCGCCGTCGCCGCCATGTCGACGACGGCGACATCGTCGCCGAGATCGACGAGCAGGGTCCGCGCCTCTGCGAGGAAGCGTACGCCGCGCGTGAGGTCGGCGAGCCGCGCGACCGCGACCGGACGCGGCAGCGCCTCGCCGGTGAGCAGCGGCGCAATCAGCGCCGACGCGCCGGTTTCTAGCACCAGCGGCGACAGGCCGGCCTCGTAGACAAGGATCGCGGCCTCGACCGCCCCGAAACCGGGCTCGCGGGCGATGTCGAAGAAGCCGCCGTCCGCAAGCGCCGCTTCCAGCCCCGTCGCCGGATGAAAGGTCCTGGGTTCGACGATGTTGCCGGTGCGCGGCAGTGCGCGATGGTCGGCGACGATGCGCTGGATCGCTTCGCCGAGCGCCTGCTGGTCAGAGGAGAAATCGAAATCCATCGTCAGGCCCCCCGCGGCAGGCCGAGATGGCGGCCTGAGATCATGTTGAGCTGCACCTCCGCCGCCCCGGCCGCGATGCCGGCGGTGATCGCCGAATTGAACTGCGCGCGCAGATGGCCGTCGGCGCCGTCGACGAGCAGGTCGGGAAGATAGGTCGAGCTGAGGTTGGCGACCGCATGATCGGCCTGGATCATCGCCCAGCGCGCGAGATAGGTCTCGGCACCGGGAGCCTTGTCCTTTGCGCGGCCGTCGATGACGAGATAGGTCTGGAGCCGCGCCGCCTCGACCGCCGCGAGCGCCGCCGCGCAGTCGGCGCGCACCACCGGATCGTCGAACTCGCCGCGCGCCTTCAGCACGTCGACGACGTGCGCCAGCGCGCGCGCCGCCTTTTCATAGCGCCCCGCGCCGATCCGTTCGTAATGGATGATCGCCTGGACGATCTGCCAGCCATTGCCCTCCTCGCCGAGCAGCGCGTCGGCGGGCAGGCGCGCATCGCTGAAGAATATCTCGTGGAAATCGTGGCGCGAATGGACGCCGGGAATCGGGCGCACCTCGAGCCCCGGCGTATCCATCGGCACGATGAAGCAACTGACCCCGCCTTTGCCCTTGCCGCCGACGCGCGCGAGCAGGAACATGACATCTGCGCGCGCGGCGTAGCTGGTCCAGATCTTCGATCCGTTCACCACATAGCCGTCGTCGTCGGGTTCGGCGCGCGTCTTCATATTGCCGAGGTCGGTGCCCGCCTCGGGCTCCGAAAAGCCCTGGCACCACAGCAATTCGCCCGCAGCGATCGCCCGCAGGTAGCGCCGCTTCTGTGCCTCGGTTCCGAATTTCATGATCGCGGGTCCGGCCCAGTTGGTGCCGAGATAGAGCGAGGAACGCGGCTCGCCGATCGACCACATCTCTTCGCTGATGATGATCTGTTGCCAGGCGCTGGCGTCGCAGCCGCCATATTCGCGGGGCCAGTGCCGGACGATCAGGTCGCGTTCGGCAAGCCGCGCATTGAACCGGCGCGCATGCTCCATCAGTCTGGGGCTCGACGGTCCGTGCGGCGCATAGCTTTCCCACCAGTCGGCGGGCAGCGTCGACAGCACCTCGTGGAGTTCGGCGCGATAGGCCTCCTCCGATTCGTTCCAGGCGAATTCCACGATTCCTCTCCTCGTTTAATTGGTATACTTATTCAATGGGCTCGCCTTGTCAAACGGGGCGAAAGACACGAAGGTTCAGGGGAAGCGAGCGCGGATGTGATTCTTCCAGGGGGCAGGACGGCGATGTTGGGCGCAGGCAAGCGCAGGCGAAAACTGGGCGAAGTCGTTGCCGAACGCATCGTCGACGAGATCGTCAGGTGCGGCTGGAAAGAGGGCGAGGTGCTGGGCACCGAAGCCGATTTCATGGAGCGTTTCCGCATTTCGCGCGCAACCTTTCGCGAGGCGGTGCGCCAGCTCGAATGGCATGGCGCCGCGGGGATGCGGCGCGGAGTCCATGGAGGGCTGGTCGTCAAGGCGCCGCCGCGCCACGCGATCGTCTATGCCGTCAAGACCTATTTCGAACTGACCCAGATCGATCGCGCCTTGCTGGATCGCACCGCCGCCATTCTGCGCGAGGCACCGCGCCTGGCCCCCGACGATTCGGAGAATCAGGCGATCGGCCTGTTCCTCGAAGCGCTCGATTCGCGAACGATCAGCGACCTCGCCGAAGAGCGGATGGTCGCGGGATCGACCCCCAAGCTCAGCGAGATCACTGCGCTTCGCCTGGTGCAGGATATCGAGAAGGCGGGCGCCGTGCCGGGAACCAATCTCGGCAACGAAGGGACGTTGCAGCAGTGCTATGGCGTCAGCCGCGCCGTGCTGCGCGAGGCGCTGCGTCCATTAGAACTGCACGAGATCGTGCGCGTGAAGACGGGCGCGCGCGGCGGCGTCATCATCCGCCAGTGCGACCCCGCCTATACGGTCGAACTGACCGCGACCTATCTCGCCTATTCGCGCATTCCCCTGTCGCACCTGTGGGAGGCCCAGAGTTGCCTGGAGATCGCGGCGGTCGAGGACTTCACCCGCCGCGCCGACGCGGCAACGCTGCCCTCGCTGCAAAAGGCGCTCGACCGCCTCGATCGAGCGTCGGCGGGCCATTATCTTGCCGCCGCCTGCGAATTTCACCAGATCATCGCCGATCATAGCGGCAACCGCGCCCTCGCCCTCTTCGTCGGCGTTGCGCTGCGCTATGGCCTGACCGGCCTGCCGAAGCCCGACGAGGCTTTCCTGCCGGCGCTGAAACGCCAGCACCGCGAGATGGTCGCCGCGGTCGCGGCCGGCGACGGCGCGGCCGCGAAGGCGTTGATGCAGGCGATGTTCGACCATTCGCGGCGCTGGATCGCCCGGATCGAACGCGATCGCGCGCGCCGCGACGCCCGCCTGTCAGCCGGCTGACCCGTCGCAAATGCCCTCCGCCGCATAGGGCGCGGCGGCGACTCCCGACGTATCGAGGGTCGGCGACAACGGCATACGGTCGGTCCCCGCACGCACGCCCAGTTCGGCGAAGGCCGCCTCCGCCTCGCCCGCCAGCACTTCGTAGATCGCAAGATAGCGGAAGGGATAGGGGCGAAGCGCCGGATGGTCGACGAGCCGGAAACGCTGCGCCGCGACGAAACCCGGCACCGCGAGCACGTCGGGAATATGGGTGTTCGTGTACCAGTCGTTGAATTGCTCGTCGTCGCCCGGCGTCGCATTGGTCAGGACGATGTATAGCAACCGCTCCTTGCCCGCCGCATCGACGGTGACGGTCGAGCGCACCCGGCCGGTGAGCGCCTGACCGACCGCCATCATCATCGATTCGCCATCGAGCGTATCGCTCATCGTCCAGTCACCGCTTCCCGCGCGCTGGAAAATCTCGCCGAGAATCGCCGCCGGATCGCCGTCGAGCCAATAGGCGGCGGCGTTGGTCCAGCGCAGCCCTTCGAGCCTGTCCGTCGTCCCTGCGAATTCGCCGCGCAGCACGCCGGGAACCCCGCAAACGTCGGGCAGATGGTGCGCCAGATACCAGTCGCGGTGTGCCGAATCCTGCCCTTCCCGCGGGTTCTGCATCACCAGCAAAATCGCGTTCGCGTCGGTCATCATTCCTCTCCCTGTCGTCGATCTTCGAAGTTGGGGCTTGCCGCGAACCGCGGTTCGATGCAAGGAATAGGTATACCAGTTAGGAGGATTGAGGGTGCCACCGCGCTATGCGAGCTACAAGGCTCTTTCGATCGCACAGGATGGCCACGTCCTGACGATCACGCTCGACAACCCGCCATTGAACGGCATGACACCGGAGGCGCACGAGGAGCTGACGCGCGTCTGGGCCGATGCCGGGTCCGACACCAGCGTCCGGGTGATCGTCTTCACCGGCGCGGGCGAACGCGGCTTCTGCGCCGGCGGCGACCCGCGCAAGATGATCGACAATTGGGGCAACCGCGAACGCTGGCACGTCGGCATCTTCGAAGCGCGGGCGATCATCGTCGGCATGCTCGAATGCCCGAAACCGATCGTCGTGCGAATCAACGGTCATGCGATGGGCATGGGCGCCAGCCTTGCGCTCGCGGGCGACATCACGGTCGCGGTCGAAGACGCGCTGATCGGCGATCCGCATGTCAGCGTCGGCCTTGCCGCGGGCGACGGCGGCTCGCTGCTATGGCCGAACCTCGTCGGGCTGGTCGAGGCGCGCCGCCACCTGCTGAGCGGCGAACCGCTCCGCGGCAAGGAGGCGGCCGCAAAGGGGCTGGTCACCGAATCGACCACGCGCGACGATCTGGATGCGGCGGTGAAGAAATGGGTCGACATCTTCCTCTCCAAATCGCCGTCTGCCCTGCAGACGACGAAGCAGGCGCTAAACCTCGACCTGCTCGACAAAGCGCGGCGCCACATGGGCGAAATGCTGCGGCTCGAGACGCGGTCATGGGAATCCCCCAACCACCGCGAGGCGGTGCAGGCGATGATCGACAAGCGCCCGCCCGAATTCATCGACGAATGACCCTGGAAATCCCGAACCATGTCTGACGAACTCGATCCCGGCGTTCTTGCCGAGAGCTTCGCCGAAATGCTCGGCGCCGAATGGCCGCGCGAAAAGGCGGTCGCCTGGTCGCAGGCCCCCGCCCTTTTCGCCGAACCCCTGTGGGAACAGATGGCGGCGCTCGGCTGGACCGCGCTGACCGTGCCCGAGGCGTATGGCGGGCTGGGGCTCGGCATGGAAGCGGCGGCGGCGCTCCATGCGGCGCTGGGCGCCGCGGCGGCGCCCGTCCCGATGCTCGGCACCACGCTCGCGGCGGCGCTCCTCGGCGCGGCGGGGAGCGAGGCGCAGAGGACGAAGCTGCTGCCCGGGCTTGCCGACGGCTCGTCGCGGGCAGCGGTCGCGCAGCCCGGCGACATGCCGATCCGACTCGATGGCGGATCGGTGGGCGCGACCATCCCCGACATGATCGGGGCGCCGGCCGCCACTCTGCTTTTCCTGCGCGGCGAGCGGGCGGGCCGCCCCTGCTGGCTCGCCCTTCCGGCCGATGCGTCCGGCGTGTCGATCGCGGCGACCGCGCTCACCGACGCGACGCGCACGCTCGGCACGGTCACCCTCGACGGCGTGACGGTCGACGAGGATGCCCTGATCCTGGCGGAAGATCCCGCAGCGCTCGACGACCATCTGCTGCGCGTCGCCGCGATCGCGATCGCGGCCGACGCGATCGGCGGCGGCGAAGCCGCGCTCGCGGGCACGATCGACTATATGAAGGTGCGCGAACAGTTCGGCCGCGTGATCGGGTCCTTTCAGGCGCTCAAGCATCGTGTCGCCGATCATCAGGCGGCGCTGGTCGCGGCGCGCGGGCTGGTCGAACATGCCGCCGGCCTGCCCGACGACGCGCCGCACGCGCTGCTCGATGCGCTGTCGGCCAAGCAGCATGTGACGCGTACCGTGGCCGAGATCGCGCGCGACTGCATCCAGCTCCACGGTGGGGTCGGTTTCACCGCCGAATTCTTTCCCCACATCTACCTCAAGCGCGGCAAGCTCAACGAGGTTCTGTTCGGAACGCGCACGATCCTGCTCGACCGCATCGCCGACATGCTGGAGGCCGCGTGATGAGCCGGACGTTCGACATTCTCTCGAAGGTCGGCGACGAGCCCGCCTTCCGCCAGGAAATTCGCGACTGGCTCGCCGCCACCGTACCCGCCGACTGGCGCCGACGATGGCAGGCGGTGCGCGAATCCGAGTTGAAGGCGATCGTCGTCGACTGGCTCGAGGAACGGCGCAAGGTCGGCCTCGCGACGCCGCACTGGCCGCGCGAATGGGGCGGCCCCGGCATCCCCTTCGCCTATCAGATCATCGTCTATGAAGAGTTTGCGCGCGCAGACGCGCCCGAACTCGACATGTTCACCATCTCGCTTTTCCACACGCCGGCGACCTTGTTCGAGCATGGAACGCAGGCGCAGAAGGATCGGTATCTGGGCGGCATCACCCAGGGCGCCGACATCTGGTGTCAGGGATTCTCCGAGCCCGGCGCGGGGTCCGACCTCGCCTCGCTGCGCACCAGCGCCCGGGCCGAGAGCGGTCATTATGTCGTCAACGGGCAGAAGATCTGGTCGTCCGCCGCGATGCACGCCGATTACTGCCTGCTGCTCGCCCGCACCGACCCCAATGGGCCGCGCAAGCACGATGGCATTTCCTATTTCATCATGGACATGAAGACGCCGGGCATCGAGGTCCGCCCCATCCGGCAGATCACGGGCGAAGCCGAATTTGCGGAAATCTTTCTCGACGATGTGAAGATTCCGGCCGAAAACCTGATCGGTGCCGAAGGCGATGGCTGGAATATCGCGCAGTCGACCCTGTCGACCGAGCGCGGCCTCCTCATCTTCGGCGCGGTCGAACGGCTCGCTCGTTCGTTCGAACTCGACGGCAAGGAAGCGAAGGATGGCTGGATGCGCGACGTCCAGTTGCGCCGCGAATATGCCGCTTTTCACGCCGAGCTCCAGTCGCTGCGGCTGATGATCCGCAAACTGCTGATCGAGCTCGAGGCCAATCCGGACAAGGCCTCGCCGACGCTGCCGACCTATATCAAGCTGATCTGGGGCCCCTTCCTGCAGCGCTACACCGAATTCCTGCTGCGCGCCGAAGGCATCGACGCGCTGAAATGGCAGCCGTCGATCCCCGGGACCGGGCACAGCAGCCGCCTGCGCATGAACGATTTCCTGAAAAGCTATGGCTGGACGATCGCGGGCGGCTCCAACGAGATCATGCGCAACATCGTTTCGGAGCGCATCCTGGGACTGCCGCGCGGCTGATGCGAACGAAGGAGCGGAGGGTATGACCGATATGGCAGCGGCCGGCGTCACCAATGCGGACCGATCGGGATCGATCTGGCGGCTGGTCCTGCCGCTGATGGTCGCAGAGGTCGTCGGGTCGCTCGAACTGACGATGATCTACGCCGCGATGCGCAGCCTGATCGCCGATTTCGGCAGCGCCTCGGCGGCAGGGTGGCTGATTACCTCCTTCATGCTCTCGTCGGCCGCGGGCGCGGCGCTGTTCGGCCGGCTGGGCGATCTGCTCGGCCGGCGGCGCATCCTGCTCGCGGTGCTCGTCATATCGACCGCCGGCTCGGTAATCAGCGCGCTGACGCGCGATCTCGGTTGGCTGATCGTCGGGCGCGCGATGCAGGGCGCGGCGGGGTCGATCGTGCCGCTCTGCTTCGGCATCGTACGCGAACATGCGCCGCCCGGGCGCGTGCCGTTCGGGGTCAGCATGCTCGCCGTGGCGGCCAGCCTCGCCTCGGCGACCGGGCTGGTGATCGGTGGCGTCATCATCGACCTCGCCGACTGGTCGATGATCTTCAAGGTCACGGCGGCGATGGGGCTGCTCGCAACCTTCTGCATCGCGGTCTTCGTCCAGCGCGACCGTGCCTGGGACCCCGGCGCCGTACGCGACGACCTGATCGGCGGATTGCTGTTCATCCCCGCCGCGGTCGGGCTGCTGCTCGCGATCGACAATATGGGCCATGCCGGCTGGTCGGATCGGATGACGCTCGTCTATGTCGCGGTCGCGGTCGCCTCGCTCGCGGCCTGGGTGTGGCGCGAACTCAGCGTGCCCAATCCGCTTCTCCAGGTGCGGCTGCTCGCGCGTCCCGAAATCGGCTGGGCGAACGCCTGCTACGTCGCGCTCGCCCTCGGTGCGTTTCAGGGGGGGCAGATCATGGCGCTGTTCGGCCAGCAGGCCCCCGAAACCGGGGCGGGGCTCGGCCTGTCAGCGACGGCGGCGGGCTTTCTGCTGCTGCCCGCCAATTTCATCACGGCGGCCTGCTACCCCTTCGTCGCGCGGATGGTCGAGCGGCATGGGCCGCGGCTGGTCGGGGCGATCGGGTTCCTGATGATCGTCGTCGGTTTCGGTTCACTGATCCTGTGGCATCATGATGTCGCGCTGGTCATGACGCTGCTCGTCATCCAGTCGATCGGCCTGGGGGTCGTCTATGTCACGCTACAGATCGTGATCGTCAGCGCCGCGCCGGCCGATCGGGTCAGCGAGGCGACAGGCATGATGACCGTCATTCGCGCGACGGCGATGGCGATCGGCGCCCAGACCGTGGCGACCTTGCTGTCGGCGGCCGGACATCATGGCGCGGGCGTCGTGCGCTTCCCCGCCGAAGCCGACTATATCACCGTATTCCTTTTCGTGGGCGGCACGGCCCTCGTCGGAATGCTGATCGCGCGCAAACTGCCGCCACGGCTGACCGCCGTGGCGCGGCCGCACTGATCCTGTCGAAAGGACGATCGATGGACGAACGGATCGCGCCCCTCTTCTCCCCTTTCGCCTTGCGTTCGCTGCGCCTCGCAAACCGGATCGTGATGGCGCCGATGACACGCGGCTTTTCCCCCAACGGCACCCCCGGGGCCGATGTCGCGGCCTATTATGCGCGCCGCGCCGATACCGGACTGATCATCACCGAGGGCGTCGGCGTCGACCACCCCGCCGCGCTCGGCGGCAGCGGGGTCGATGGCGACAATGCCCCGCACATGTACGGCAAGGCCGCGCTCGAAGGCTGGCGCGCGGTGGTCGATGCCGTCCATGCCGCGGGCGGGGTCATTCTCCCGCAACTCTGGCATCAGGGGGTGATGCGCGAGATGGGCACCGGCCCGCACCCCGAAGTCGAATCGGTTCGTCCCTCCGGCATCTGGGGACCGCTCGACCGGACGGCGATGGTTTCCCCGCACTATATGGAAACGGTCGCGGGCGAGCCCGGCCGGCCGATGTCCGACAGCGAGGTTGCCGATGTGATCGCGAGCTTTGCGCGCAGCGCCCGCTGGGCGATGGAGATCGGCTTCGACGGCATCGCGATCCACGGCGCCCACGGCTATATGATCGACAATTTCCTATGGGAGGGCACCAACCGACGCACCGACCGATGGGGCGGCGACCACCGGGCGCGCACCGCCTTCGCCGCCGAACTGGTCCGCGCCGTCCGCCGCGAGATCGGACCCGAGCCGGTCGTCAATTTCCGCTTTTCGCAATGGAAGCAACAGGATGTGCGGGCACGCCTCGCGGAGACGCCACAGCAGCTCGCGGAGGTGCTCGGCCCGATCGCCGATGCCGGGGTCGACATCTTCGACGGCAGCCAGCGCTATTTCGACCGCCCCGAATATGACGGGTCGCCGCTCAACCTGGCCGGATGGGCGAAGAAGCTGACCGGCAAGGCCGCGCAGACGGTCGGCGGCGTCGGGCTCAATTCGGGGGTCTATGATTCGAAGAAGACCGGTGGATCGGACGCGGCGGTCGAAAATGTCCACAAGGTCGCCGAACGGCTTGCGCGCGGCGAGTTCGACCTCGTCGGGGTCGGGCGCGCCATCATGCACGATCCCGAATGGACGCGCCGCATCCGCGAGGGCGACGAACTTCTTCCCTTCGATGAGGGATCGCGGCTCGTCCTGACCTGAATCGGGCCAAGGGAGGAGAGGATCATGGGCGAACTCCTGACCGGCCGCGTGGCGGTCGTCACCGGCGCCGGGCGCGGCATCGGACGCGGGATCGCCGTCGAGCTGGCCCGCGAGGGCGCGAAGGTGATGGTCGCATCGCGCTCGCAAGGCAGCATCGACGCGACGCTCGGCGAGATCGCTGCGGCGGGCGGCGAAGCGATGGGGCGGGTATGCGATGTCGGCGATGCGCGCCAGATCGCCGCTACGGTCGCCGAAACGGTCGAGCGGCTCGGCGCGCTCGACATCCTCGTCAACAATGCGCAAAGCTTCGGCACCGCCCGGCAGCCCGCACCGACGCCGGTTCTGACGCCGCTCGAACGCTTCGACGACGGCGAGTGGGAACGCACCTTCGCGACCGGACCCACCGCGACCTATCATTTCATGAAGGCCGCCTTTCCTCACCTGAAAGCATCGGGCGCCGGGCGCGTCATCAACTTCGGTTCCTATTGGGGTCAGGTAGGCTACGAAGGCTCCGCGGCCTATAATGCCGCCAAGGAGGCGATCCGGGGTCTGACGCGGACGGCAGCGCGCGAGTGGGGCCGATATGGCATCACCGCGAACGTCATCAATCCGGCCATCGCTTCGGATGCGCTGAAAAGCTTCGTCGCGAACCAGCCCGACCGCGCCGAACAGGCGGTGCAGGCGATTCCGATGCGCCGCTATGGCGACATCTATGCCGACGGCGGGCGGCTTGCCGTCTTTCTGGCGAGCGACGATGCGAGCTTCCTGACCGGCATGACCTTCCAGGCCGACGGCGGCCTTTTCATGCATCCCTGACCGAAAGACGCACCATGCCCCAGCCCTTTCGAAATCGCGTCACGCTGGTGACGGGTGGCGCGTCGGGCATCGGCCAGGCGATCGTGCGGCGCCTGATCGCCGACGGCGCCAGGACGGTGTTCACCGATATCGACGAAACCGCGGGCGGGCGGATGGAAGCGGAAGCGGGCGGCGCTGCTCGTTTCCTGCACGCCGATGCGACGGTCGAGGCGGACGCCGAGCGCAGCATAGCAGAGACGCTGGCCGCTTTCGGCCGGCTCGACGTCGCGGTGCACAATGTCGGCAATTTCGGCACGGGCGACGCGGCGGGCACCGGACTGGAGGCCATGGACGTGCAGGCCTGGGACAATACGCTCCGCCAATGCCTGACCAGTTGCATGCTCGGGATGAAATATGCGCTGCCGCCGATGCTGGCGGCCGGATCGGGCAGCATCGTCAACATCGCCTCGCTCGCGGGTATCCGCGTGACGCGCTATGCCTCCTATGCCTATCACGCTGCGAAGGCCGGCGTCGTGCATCTCAGCGAGGCCGCCGCGGTGCTTTACGCCGACCGTGGCATTCGCGTGAACGTCATCGCCCCCGGCCTGACGCTGACCCCCAATATCGCGCGCACGATGCCGGACGAGGTGCGCGCGTCGCTGGTGCGCGAATTTCACCCATCGCAGCGCATGGTCTCGCCCAACGAGATCGCCGACGCGGTCGCCTGGGCCGCGGCGCCCGATGGCGCGTGCGCCACGGGGCTCGTCATCCCCGTCGATGGCGGGTGGTCGGCGCGCTGAGAATCAGGGAAGGCTGGTCACCTTATCTCTGTCGTCGGGGTGCTGCTCCCAGAAGGTGGACCAGCTCTCGTCCGATTGCGGCAATTCGCAGGCGAAACGATCCTCACGGCCGGGCCACCGGTTGAAATCGATCGACCGCGGCGCGCTGCGCGGGTCGCCGACGAACAGGAAGCGCGGGCGGCGCCCGAGGAAATACCAGCGCCCGCCGACGCGCGTGTAGCGATCGAAATAGACCATCAGGTTGACGATCCAGTGGTCGCCATCCTCGTGCTCCGCGCGGCAATAGACGGTGCCGCGCGCGCTGTCGGCGTCGATGTCCGTGATGACGTGCCCGACGATCTGGTGGAAGCTGCGATAGAAGCCGGCGAGCACCCGGTCGTAGAAGGCCCGCGCTCCATCTTCGCCGCTGCCATGCTCGCCGAAGTTGGTTTGGGGTGAAAAAAGCCCGCCGAGGTCAGCGAGATTGCGGCTGTCGACCGCGCGGGCATAACGCGCCGCCAGTTGCTGAATCGCGAGTTGCGCTTCGATTCGCGCGATCCGGTCTTCCAGGCCTGCATCCGGCATCATTCCACCCCTTGTCACAACGCTAGATCAGTATACTATTTAATGACGCCAGTCCGAGCAAGCGGGGAATGCCATGGAAAAGGTCGCCGTTTCCGTCGTCCATCAGCCGGTCGACGCGTCGCCGCTGTTCACGCCCTTTCGCGTCGGCCGGCTGACGCTGGACAATCGTTTCGTCATGGCCCCGATGGGACGCAGTTCGGCACAGGACGGCGTTTTGTCGCCGGCCTATGCGCCCTATTATGCGCGCCGGGCCGCGGGCGGCGCCGCGCTGATCATCGGCGAAGCGACGGCGGTCGACCATCCGACCGCCATGCACATGCACACGAGCTCGACGATCCACGGACGGGGCGCCGAAGCGTGGGCGAAGGTCGCCGAGGCCGTGCACGCGGCCGGCGGCGCCTTCATGCCCCAGCTATGGCATGCGGGACTGATGCGCTCGCCCTATCCCGCCGCCGACCCGAAGCTCGCGATGGTCAACCATCATATGAAATCGATGGGGCCATCGGGACTCTATATGCCCGGACTGCTCGATCCGGCGGTCACCCCGCCCGATCCGGTCGAAGTGGCCGAGCCGATGACGACCGACGAGATCGACGCCTGCATCGCCGCTTATGCCATGGGCGCGCGCACCGCGATGGAGATCGGTTGCGACGGGATCAATATCCATGGCGCCCATGGCTATCTGATCGACGAATTCCTCTGGTCGCGCCTCAATCGCCGAACCGACGGCTATGGCGGCGGCATCGCGAACCGCGTGCGCTTCGCGACCGAAGTCGTTGCGGCATGCCGCGCCGCGACCGCGCCCGACTTCCCCATCATGCTCCGTATCTCGCAATGGAAACAGCAGGATTATCGCGCGCGCTTCGCCCGGACGGCAGACGAGCTCGCCGATTTCGTCGAGCCGCTTGCCGAGGCCGGCGTGAACCTGTTCGATTGTTCGACGCGCCGCTTCTGGGAAGCCGAATTCGAGGGCTCTGACCTCAGCCTGTCGGGCTGGGTGAAGCGGTTGACGGGCAAGGCTGCGATGATGGTCGGCTCGCTGGGCATCGCCAGGGAAGTGCTCGAGAAGGACGCGATGGCGGCACTGCGGGCGGTCGCAGCGGGGGCGGAAGGTGCGGGGGCGCAACCGGCGAGAACGATCGACGGGCCGCCGCACGGGCTGGACGACGCGTTGCGGCGCTTCGCGCGCGGCGATTTCGATCTGATGGCGGTCGGGCGGATGATGATCAGCAACCCCGACTTCACGAATCGCGTGCGCAGCGGCGATTACGACGGGCTGCTGCGCTATGAAACCGCCCATCTGCTGCGGCTCGAATAGGCATCAGGCCTTGCTGATGGGGGGCGCGAAGACCGCGGTGACCGGTTCGAAGCGAGGTGCCCGCCCCTCGCGCTTCGCCGCCAGCGCCTCCTTGAAATCGGGCGCGTCGAGCGTCTTGCGCGTCCAATCCGCGGCGCTGGCGCGCGCGGCCTCGAAATCGCCGCCATCCGCGTGGCGAAGCTGGTGCTTCATCATCGCGAAGCTGGCAGGCGCGCCCTGCGCCAGATCCGACGCATAGGCGCGCGCCGCCGCCGCGAATCCGTCGCGCGGCAACAGGCGCGAGACGAGCCCCTTGGCCAAAGCCTCCTCGGCCCCCACGCGCCGCGCGCTCATCAGCATCTCGGCGGCGTTTCCCGGTCCCATCAGCCGCGACAGCGACCAGGCGAGACCGCCCTCGGCGCACAGACCAAGTTTCGCGAAGGGGGCGACGAAGACCGCATCGTCGGCGGCGATGCGGATATCGGCCGCGCAGGCGAGTGCGAGGCCGATCCCGGCGCAGGGGCCGTGGATCGCAGCGACGACCGGCTTCGGCAATCGCATCAGCCCGTCATAGCGCAGCCCGCCCGAGCCCGAGTTGGGCGCCGACGGATCGTCCGACAATTCGCCGAGAACTTGCAGATCGGCCCCGGCGCAGAACGCGCGCCCGGCGCCCATGAGCAGGATCACCCGCACTGCAGGATCGGCGCCCGCACGCGCCAAGGCGGCGGTCAAGGCGCGCGACAGATCGCCGTTCGACGCGTTGAGGCGGCCGGGGCGGTTGAGCGTGACGCACGCGACGCCGCCCTCCTCGGCATAAAGGACGACCTCTGCCGCCGCGGCCATCTACCAGCCCGCGAAATCGGCGGCGCGCAGCCGATGCCGGCTCGGCGAACCCATCCACACCCAATCGAGCATCGCGCGCTTCATATAGATGTGCGTATCATGTTCCCAGGTGAAGCCGATACCCCCATGCGCCTCGACCGTGTCGCGCGTGACCTGAAGATAGGTATCGGTCAGATGCGCCTTGGCCTGCGCGGCGGCATGCGCGGCCTTGTCCGGCAACGCGTCCCAAGAGTGGGCGGCATACCAGTAGAGACCCCGCGCCGGTTCGGTCGCAAGCGCCATTGCGACGAGTTGATAGCGCAGTCCCTGGAACGCGGCGATCGGCTGGCCATATTGTTCGCGCACCCTGGCATAATCGACCGACATCTTCACGCAATGCTCGGCGCCGCCGAAGGCATCGGCGGCGAGCAGCACCGCCGCCGCATCGGAGAGCCGGTCGCGCGCCGCCAGGCCGTCCGCCAGCAGCTCGGCGATGGCTCCCTCGAACAGAACCGTATCGACGGGACGCGTGCGGTCGCCGCTGTCGGCGCGCTCGGTGCGATAGGCGGCGCCCTTCTCGACCAGCGCCAGCCCCTCGGCGACGCCGACGACGATCAGGTCCGCCTCGGCCGCATTGGGGACGAGCGTCTTGACGCCCGTCAGGCTGCCGTCGGCGCCCGCAAGTTGCCACTCGCCGGGGAACCAGACGCTCTTGCCCTCGGCGAAGGCGACCGTGGCCAGCACCTCTCCCGATGCGAGCCGGGGAAGCCACCGCGCCTTCTGGGCTTCGCTGCCGCCCAGCACGATCGCGACGGTAGCGAGCGCATGGCCGAGCCACGGCACGGGCGCGGCATAGGTGCCGAAGAGTTCGGAAACGATGGCGAGGTCGACCATCGCTAGCCCGAGCCCGCCATGGGCTTCCGGCACGAAAATGGCGGGAACCCCCATTTCGACCAGCCCCGCCCACAATTCGGCGTCGAACTGTGCGTCGCCCTCAATGTCGAAAATCTTGTGGACGCGCAGCGCGTCGCAGCGGTCGCGCAACAGATCCTCGATCGCCGAGAGAAAGGCGAGCTGGTCTTCGGAGAGGAGGAAATTCATGCGCCCGCTCCCGGCACGCGGTCGCGCGGCAGGCCGAGGCTCCGCTCCGCGATGATGTTGCGCTGGATGTTCGATGTGCCGCCGGCAATCGACATCGACAGCGAGATCATGAAGCGCTCGATCCATTTGAGCCGCGCGCCGCCCATGTCGGTGAAATCATCCTCGACGATGTCGCGCGCCAGCTTCGCTATCCGGCCCGCGAGCTCTGTCATGTAGAGCTTGGGCATCGTCTGGAACCAGCCGATGTCGCGCCCGTGGATATCGTGCGACGTCGCCCGATAGGTCGAATAGGTCAGCGACATCAACTCCCCCTCGATCGCGGCCAGTTCCTCGCGGATGCGGGGGTCCCTGATCGCCGGCTCGCCGTTCCGTTCGACCTCTTTTGCCAGTTTCACCAGATCGCGGAACATCGACAGGCTCCAGGTCATCGTCGCGATGCCGGAGCGTTCGTGCTTGAGCGTCGAGCGGGTGACGTTCCAGCCCTTCCCCCGCTCTCCGACCAGCATGTCGGCGGGCGTTTCGGCATTGTCGAAGAAGACCTCGTTGAACTCCGTTTGCCGGGTCATCTGGATCAGCGGCCGGACGGTGACGCCCGGCTGGCGAATGTCGACGAGCAGATAGGAGATGCCGCCATGCTTCGGCGCGTCGGGTTCGGTGCGGACGAGGCAGAACATATGCGTCGCCTTATGCGCGTGGGTGGTCCAGATCTTCTGCCCGTTGATGATCCATTTATCGCCGATCAACTCGGCGCGGGTGCGGAGCGCGGCAAGGTCGGAACCGGCATTGGGTTCCGAGAAGCCCTGGGCCCAGACGATGTCCCCGCGCAGAGTCGGGGCGATGAAGCGCGCCTTCTGTTCCTCGGTTCCCCATTCGAGAAGCGTGGGGACGACCAGCCCGTTTCCGGGGATGCGGCCCGCAGGCGCGCGCGCCTTGGTCAGTTCCTCGCGAATGATTTCGGCCTTGGCGATGTCGGGTTCCTGCTCGCTGCCGCCGAAACGCCTGGGGATCGCCCGGTGCATATAGCCGCGCTCGATCGCCGCGACGACGAACGCGCGCTCGTTCGCGCGCGATTTCAGGTCGCCGTCGGCGGGCGGCCAATGCGCGACGATGAAGTCCCGCACCTCCTGGCGGAACGAATCATATTCGGCGCCGAACCCCAGTTCCATCCTCAATCCTCTATATGATTTATCATCGCCCCTTCTGAAATGCGGCGGGCCCCAAGAGTCAATCGAAATCGTAATAATCAGCTAACTAAGTCACTTGATTATGAGTCCCGAAAGGCGCACCCTCAAGGCCAGATGGACGCTCGGCGCGAGCCATGCCGATCCCCTGATCGCCAAAGGCATTGAATACTTATTGACAAATTATGTCCAAACGTCAGACATGCGATGAACCCGCCGTCCGGCGTGCTGCGTGCTGCGTGCGATCGGGAGGAATCGGTATCGACCGACCCGGCAACCGCGCGCTCCCGCTCCGTTCGGCAGAGCCCGCCTTGCCCGGTTCCGACCGCGACGGCGGGACCGAGTGGATAGGATTCAAGGCACAAAATGGTGCCGATGGGCTGAGGAGAGAGACGATGCCGCAGACGGTCGCGGTCCCGGACAATGTTCCGCCGGAACTGGTAGTCGATTTCGATTTCTATAGCCTGGCGGGCAAGGCCGAGGATATCCAGCTTGCCTGGGCCGAGCTGCACAAGGGGCCCGACATCGTCTGGACGCCGCATTACGGCGGCTACTGGATCGCCACGCGCGCCGCCGACATTCAGGTGATGCAGGTCGACTACGAGCATTTCAGCCACAATGAATTCGACATTCCGCTGAACCCCGACCGGGTGAAGTCGATCCCGCTTTCGCTCGACCCGCCCGAGCATACCCCTTATCGTCGGCTGCTCATGGGCGGTTTCATGCCCAAGAAGGTGCGCCAATATTCGGAGGTCGCGCGCGAAACGGCGCAAGCGCTCGTCGCGGCGCTGAAGCCGCGCGGCGAATGCGAGTTCATCGACGAGTTCGCAAAAGTACTGCCGATCAACGTCTTTCTGACCATGATGGGCCTACCGCTGGACGATCGCGCCTTCCTGTTGCCGCGCGCCGAAATCGCGGTGCGCAGCAACGACGTCGAACTCAAGACGAAGACGCAGATGGAACTCGCCGGCTATCTGATGGGCCATATCGAGGACCGCAAGGCGAACCGGCGCGACGACCTGCTGGGCATGATCGTGAACGGCGAGGTCGAAGAACGGCCGCTGACTCCGCACGAGATCATGGCGATGTCGCTGCTGGTGCTGGTCGGCGGGCTCGACACGGTCGCCTCGCAGATCGGTTTCGTCGCTCATTTCCTTGCGAAGAACCCCGGCCATCGCCGCGAACTGATCGAGGACCCGAAGCTGATCCAGACCGCGTGCGAGGAATTCCTGCGCCGTTACGGGCTGCCGAACACCGCGCGGCAATTGACCCGGGATTATGACTATAAGGGGATTCGCTTCAAGAAGGGCGACATGGTCCAGATGCCCAAATGCCTCTATGGGCTGGACGACAGGATCAACGCCGACCCCACGGTGGTCGATTTCCACCGCAAGCCATCGGAGATCAAGCACGCCGCCTTCGGGTCCGGGCCGCACATATGCCCCGGCAATGTGCTCGCGCGGCGCGAACTCATCATCTTCCTCGAGGAATGGCTGCCCGAAATTCCCGACTTCGAGATCGACCCCGACCGGCCGCCGGTCTTTGCGGCGGGCAGCGTCAACGGCGTCGACAAGCTCTATCTGAAATGGGCGGTCTGATGGCCGTCGACGACAAGGCCGTCCGCACGGCGGTCCGTGCGGCGATCGACGCGGGCGACGAAGAGGCGGTGCATGTCGTCGCCTATCACGACGGGCGCAAGGTCATCGACGTGTGGGACGGACTCGCCGACCCGGCTTCGGGGCGCCAGGCAGCCGCCGATACCCTCTACAACGTCTATTCGGTGACGAAGGCGGTCGCCGCGACGGCGCTCCACATCCAGGCCGAGCGCGGCCATGTCGATTATGACGCGCCGATCGCCGACTACTGGCCGGAATTCGCCGCGAACGACAAAGGCAAGGCGACGGTGCGCCATGCGCTCACGCATCGCGCCGGCGTGCCGCTGATGCCCGAGGGCGTGACGCCCGAGACAATGTGCGACTGGGCTTATATGACCGGCGCGATCGCGGCGATGGAGCCGCTTGCGCCGCCAGGCGAGAAAACGCTCTATCAGTCGATGACCTTTGGCTGGATCGTCGGCGAGATCGTCCGCAGGAGCGATCCGGTCGGCCGCGACTTTCGCCAATATGTCCTCGACGAGATCGCCGCGCCGCTCGGCCTCGCCGACCTCTGGATCGGCATCCCCGACGCGGTCGAGGACCGGATTGCCGTCATGTCGAACCGCAACGAGAACGATCCGCCGCCGCCCGCGGCGACGCTCTATGCCCGCTCGATGCCGGCCGCCGTCGATCTCGTCCCGCCGGTGTTCGAGCGCCCCGACGTGCGCCGCGCCTGCATTGCCGGTGTCGGCGGCATCTTCAATGCCCGCGACGAGGCGCGCTTCTGGGCCATGCTCGCCGGCGGTGGCGCGCTAGACGGCGTGCGGCTGCTTGCGGCCGACCGCGTCGCGAGCTTTTCGAACATCCGCGACAATGGCGACGAGCCCGATCCGGTGATGTTCGGCATCCCGATCCCGATCAGCGTCGGCGGCTACTGGCTCGGCGGACATCGCGTCAGCAGCCCGCGGGCGATCTGGCACCCCGGCGCCGGAGGCTCGCTCGGCTGGGCCGACCCCGATCAGAAGCTCGCCGTGGCCGTGTGCCACAACCGCATGTTCAACGCGCGCGATCCGAAGGACGACCCGATCCTGCCGATCTCCAAGGCGGTCGTCGCCGCGCTCGGGCTGGAGTGGAAATCATGACCGTCATGCCGCGCCTCGAAGATCTGGAGGACAAGAGTTTCGACCCCTTCCTGGTCGAGAAACTGTCGACCGGCGACTGCCCCGATCCCTATCCGCGCATCCACGAGCTGCGGGCGCAGGGACCGGTCGTCGACGGCAGCTATCGCAAGCAGTTCACCGACGTGCCCGACGTGCAGATGGGCCATCTGCCGCAGGTGATGGTGCTCGGGTACGACGCGGTGATGAAGGTACTCACCCAGCCCGACATCTTTCGGAACAAGGAGGCCTTCGAGAATAATCTCGGTCGTTCCTTCGGCAACACGATCACCGTGATGGACGCGCCGATCCACACCCGTTTCCGCAAGATCTTTCAAAAGGCCTTTCTGCCGCAGGTGGTCGCGCAATGGGGCGAGTCGGTGGTCGATCCCGTCGTCAACCGCCTGATGAGTACCTTCATCGACCGCGGCGAAGCCGATCTGATCGAGGAATTCACCCATCACTATCCCTTCCAGGTCATCTATGCGCAGGTCGAGCTCGAACCGTCGCAGGCGCCGATCTTTCACAAGCTCGCGATCGCGCAGATCCTGTCCTCGATCGGGGCGCCGCAGGGCCCCGAGGCGAGCGCCAAGCTCGGCACCTTCTTCGGCGGACTGCTCGTCGAGAAGCGTCGAAATCCGGGAACCGACCTGATCAGCCATCTCGCCACCGTCGAAGTCGACGGCGAGCGTCTGCCCGACGATGTGCTCATCTCCTTCCTGCGCCAATTGATGAACGCGGGCGGCGACACCACCTATCGCGGCACCAGCGTGCTGCTGACCGGACTGCTGACGCATCCCGAGCAACTCGCGGCGGTGGCCGCCGATCGCAACCTGATTCCGCAGGCGATCGACGAGGCGCTGCGCTGGGAGGGACCGGTCACGTCGACCTTCCGCTACGCCGCGCAGGATACCGAGATCGAAGGCATGCCGATCCGGAAGGGCACCTATATCAATACCGTCCTCGCCTCGGCGAATCGCGATCCGCGCAAATTCGAGAACCCGGACGAGTTCGATATCTTCCGCTCCCGCAGCACGCGCCACATCGCGTTCGCGAGCGGGCCGCATCTATGCATCGGGCAGCATCTCGCTCGCGTCGAAATGACACGCGCCCTGAACGCGATCCTCGACAGGCTGCCGAACCTGCGGCTCGATCCCGACAAGCCGGCGCCCGCGATCAAGGGGCATCTGCTCCGGGTGCCCGAACATCTGTGGGTGAAATTCGACCGCTGACCGGAGGCACCGCGCCATGAAGAAATGGATGTGCATGAATTGCGGCTGGATCTATGAGCAGGAAGTCGGCGATCCCGAGGGCGGCATTGCCCCCGGCACCGCGTGGGAGGATATTCCCGACGACTGGAAATGCCCCGATTGCGGCTCGCTGAAATCCGAATTCGACATGGTCGAGATCTGACGCGATGGGGCCGTTCGACTATATCGTCGTGGGCGCCGGCTCGTCGGGCTGCGTCCTTGCCGAGCGGCTGAGCCGCAACGCCGCCAACAAGGTCCTGGTGATCGAAAGCGGCCCGGTCGATTCCAGTCCGTTGATCGACATGCCCCGCGGTTTCGGCAGGACGCTGACGGATTCGAAGCTGACCCATGTCTATGTCGCGAAGAAGACCGGCGGCCATAATGAGCCCGAATATTGGGTGCGCGGCAAGACGCTCGGCGGATCGAGTTCGCTGAATGGCATGGTCTATGTCCGCGGCCAGCCGAGCGACTATGACGAGTGGGATTGCGACGGCTGGCGCTGGGCGGACCTGAAGCCGCATTTCAAGGCGCTCGAAAATCACGAGCTCGGCGCATCCGACATGCGCGGCACCGGCGGCCCGCTCAACATCACCATCCACCCGACGAAGCTGCCGGTGCTGGAAGCGATGATCGCCGCCGCGGCCGAAATGGACGTGCCCACCGTCGACGACCTCAATTCGATCGACGGCGCGGGTTTCGGCTATCAGCCGCGCAACATCTGGAAGGGCAAGCGGCAAAGCGCCGCCAAGGTCTTCCTGCGCCCCGCCATGCAGCGCCCGAACCTGACCGTGATCACCGACACCGACGTGCTGCGGCTGACGCACGAAGGCCGGCGCATCACCGGCGTTCGCATCCGCAATGCCGAGGGCGAGCGCGATATCGCCGCGCGCGAAGTGATCCTCAGCGCCGGGGCGCTCAACTCTCCCCTCCTGCTCCAGCGCTCGGGCATCGGCCCCGCCGATCATCTCAAGGGCGTGGGGGTCGAAGTGCTGCACGACGCTCCCGGCGTCGGCCGCAACATGCGCGAGCACCGCCTGCTACGGGCGCAATATCGCCTGCGCGAAGGCAGCGAGAATGCGGCCTTCCAGGGCGCGGGCCTCTACCTCAGCGCGCTGCACTATTTCCTCTTCAAATCGGGACCGCTGACCTCGGCGGCCTTCGAGGTCGGCGGCTTCATCCGCACCGAACCGGGCAGCGGACGGCCCGACGCGCAACTCGGCATGGGGCCGATGTCGATCGACACGAGTACCCCGGGCCTGTCGCTGCACGGCTTTCCGGGCGCGATGTGCGGCGGCTATGTGATGCGTCCCGAAAGCCAGGGCAGCATATTGATCGGCGGACCCGATAGCGCCACACCCGCGATCATCGACCCCAATTATCTCGCGACCGACTATGACCGGCGCGTATCGGTGGCGCTGTTCCGCTTCATCCGCGCGATGTTCACCCAGCCCGCCCTCGCGCCCTTCGTCGTCGGGGAGATCGACCCGAGCGCGGGCATCGAGACCGACGACGAGATCATCGACGCCTATCATCGCATCGGCGGCGCGGGCTATCACGCCGCCGGGACCTGCCGCATGGGGACCGACGATGCATCGGTCGTCGATACGCGGCTGCGCGTGCGCGGGGTGAAGGGGCTGCGCGTCGTCGATATCTCCGTCATGCCTTCGCTGGTGTCGGGCAACACCAATGCGCCCGCGATGGCCATGGCTTCACGCGCGGGCGAACTGATCCTCGCCGATGCGGGTTAGGGTTCCCGAAACCCTCGCGGGGATCACCGCGGACTGGCTGGAAAAAGCACTTGCACCTCGCTTTCCGGGTGTCCGCATCGCGCATGTCGAACCCGTCGACGTTCTCCACGGCGCCTGCACCAAAATCCGTCTCGCGGTGCGCGGCGACCATCCCGGCCTGCCGCCGACGATGCTGATGAAAGCCGGGTTCGAACCGCACAGCCCGGCGATGCGCAAGATGCACGTCAACGAATATCATGCCTATCGCGACCTGATGCCGACGGTCGGGCTCAACGTTCCCGACTGCCTGTGCGCGGCGATGGACGACGACGGCCGGGCGCTCGTCATTCTCGAGGATCTGTGTCTGCGCGACGTGCGCTTCCTGTCGCTGCAGCAGCCGATCGATTTCGACCTCGCCAAGGGGTTTCTCGCCGGCCTTGCGAAGCTCCACGCGCGCTGGTGGGATGCGCCCGAACTCGACCGCGCCTTCGCTTGGGTGCCCGGCACCGGCGAGGCGGCGATGGACCATTATTTCACCCTGCTGCTGACGCCCGGGCATTTCGAGGCCTATGCGACCGCCCCGCGCGGGGCGGCGATGCCGCGCATGCTGCTCGACCCGCCGCGCATCCGCGCCGCCCACGCCGCGATGCGGCAGGCGCAGAAAGCGCAGGCGCGCGTGATCAACCATGGCGACATGCACCTCGGCAACCTCTATGTCGACGCGGACGGAACGCCGGGTTTCCTCGATGCGCAGCCGCGGCTCGGCGCCTGGTCGATCGACGTCAGCTATTTTCTGATCGCCGGACTCGACCTCGTCGACCGGCGACGCTGGGAGGGTGCGCTGCTCGCCCATTATCTGAGCTGCCTGCGGGCCGAGGGCGTCGATCCTCCCTCGTTCGACGACGCCTGGGCCGCCTATCGCCGCGATGTCGTCTGGGGCCTGCTCATCTGGATGCTCAACGGCTCGCATTTCCAGACCGAGGCGAACAACACCGCCGCGGCAACGCGCTTCGCGATGGCGATGGTCGATCTCGACAGCTTCGGCGCACTCGGCGTGTGACGGCGTGCGTGACGGAGCCCATCGCCGCATCGTCACCTCCCTCGGCTCCGATGGACGCTCCTGCATCCTGTTCGACGACGCCGGCGGCGCGGTTACCGAAGGCGGCGGTACGCGCGTAACCCTATTATGGCAGAGCGACGCCTCGCCGGCCGACAACAGCGGCCAAGCCGATATGGCGAGCGCCTTTTCCTTCGCCTTCGCGCGCGGCGCAACCAAGTTCCTGATTGTGGAATTCGCCGCCGACGCGAATCTCGTCGGGCCGGGGATGCATGCGACGAACACGCTCGACTATGGCATATTGCTGTCGGGGCGGATCACCTTGGTGACCGAAACGGGCGAGACCAAGCTCGAACCCGGCGACCTGATCGTCGACCGCGGCGTCCTGCACGGCTGGCGCAATCCTGGGCCGGGGCCAGCAAAAATGCTGTTCGTCAACATCGATGCCGCGCCGGTGGGGGGTGGGGCGACGGTCGGTTAGTCGTCGAACCCGACGAAGGTCGCCGCTTCGTCGAGCGTCTTGCGCGTCGATACGACGCGATTGGCGGGAAAGCTGTCCTCGGGCCAGCCGATCGCGATACAGATCATGATCGTCTGGTCGTCGGCGATCCCCGCTTCCGCGCGCACGACCGCCGAATGCATGATCCCCTGACTGTTGATCACGCAGCCGAGGCCGCGCGACCAGGCGGCGTTGACGATCGCCGTCGCGACCGCGCCGCAATCGAAGGGCGCGATGTCGCTGCCGACCAGCACCCGGTCATAGGTGACGACGATGCAGGCGGGCGCATCGAACTGACGGAAGCCGCGAAGCACCCAGTCGGTACGCTTCGGCTTGTCGTCCCGCGCGATCCCCATCGCGCCGAACAACTGCTTGGCGATCCCGACCTGTCGCTCGCGATGGACGCCCTCGTAATTTTCCATGCCACGGAACTCGCGCGTCGACGGAATGCGTTCGAGATTGCGCCGCGTGTTCTCGGCGCGAATCCGTTCGAGCGGTTCGCCGGTCACGACATAGAAATTCCACGGCTGGGTGTTCAGCGACGAAGGCGAGCGCATCGCAAGGGCCAGAATCTCGCGAATCAGCACCTTCGGCACCGGATCGCGCTTATATCCCCTGATGCTGCGCCGGCCGTTCACTACCTCGGCATAGGCCTTCGCGGTCGCCTCCCGGTCGGTCATTCGCTCAGCCGATCTCCGCGATCACAGCGCCGACTTCATAGGTTTCGCCGACTTCGCCGATGATCCTGATCTTGCCGCTCGCGGGACTCTCGACCTCGTTCGTCGACTTGTCGGCTTCCAGCGCATAGAGCGGCTGGCCCTCGCTCACCTCGGCGCCATCCTCCACGAGCCATTCGGCCAACATGCCCTCGTTCATCGAAAAGCCGATCTTCGGCACGGTCACTTGCACAGCCACGAGGGCTTCTCCTTAACTGACGATATCCTTGATGGCGGCGAGGATGCGATCGGCATCGGGCGCATAGGCGTTTTCGAGCGGCCGCGAATAGGGGACCGCGCTGAACGCGCCGCCCAGCCGCTTCACCGGCTTCTTGAGGCCGCCGAACAGTTCCTCGTTGATCACCGCGGCGATTTCGGCACCGGCGCCGTGCTCCTTCACCGCTTCGTGGACGACGATCACGCGCCCGGTCTTGCGCGCCGAGGCGAGCACCGTCTCGCGGTCCCACGGCGCGATGGTGCGCAGGTCGACCACCTCGACCGAAATGCCCTCGGCCGTCGCCTGCTCGGCCGCGGCTCGCGCCTGCACCGCCATGCGCGCATAGCTGACGACGGTGACGTCGCTGCCCTCACGCTGCACCGCCGCCTTGCCGAGCGGGACACGGTGGTCGCTCGCCGGCAGTTCGAATGCCATCGGGACACGATACGTCGGCAGATTCTCGATGAAGATCACCGGATCGGGGTCCTCGATCGCCGCACGCAGCAGACCATAGGCATCCTCCGGGGTCGACGCGGCGCAGACCTTGATCCCCGGCGTGTGCGCGAACCAGGCTTCCAGATAGTCGCAATGCTGGCCGCCCGAACCGAAGCCGAGACCCGTCATGGTGCGAATGACGATCGGGACGCTCGTCTGCCCGCCCGACATGAAACGCAGCTTCGCGGCGTGATTGACGATCATGTCCATCGCCACCGTGGTGAAGTTCATCAGCATGATCTCGGCAACCGGTTTGTAGCCGGCGAGGCTGGCGCCGATCGCGGCGCCCATGATCGCCTGTTCGGAGATCGGCGTCGAGCGCACGCGGTCATCGCCGAAGCTGGTCGACAATCCCTTCGTGATCTTGGCGATACCACCGCCCTCGGGATCGGCGAGATCCTCGCCGAGCGTGATGACCTTCGGATCGTCGGCGAAGGCATCGTGATAGGCCTTGGCGATCGCCTCGATGATCGTGACCTTGGGCTTTGCCGCCTTTTCCGCCGTCGCGCTCATGCCGCAATCTCCTTCGCGAAGACGTCGAAGCGCAGGTCGTCCGGCTCGGGCCAGGGGGATGCGAGTGCATGCTCGACCGCGTCGTCGATCCGCGCCTCGATCTCTGCCTCGACCGCCGCCAGCTCCGCCTCGGTAGCGACGCCATCGGCGATCAGCCGCGCGCGCAGCCGCGGAACCGGATCGGCCTCCATCGCCGCTGCCTTCTGTTCCTTGGGAATATAGCTGTCATCGTCACCGAAATTATGCCCGAAGAAACGGAAGGTCATGCATTCGAGCAAGGTCGGCCCCTCACCCGCCCGCGCACGCGCCACCGCTTCGGCGAAGGCCGAGTACATGGCTTCGGGATCGTTGCCGTCGACGCGGACGCCCGGAATGCCGTAACCGTCGGCGCGTGCCGCGATATTCTGACCCCCGGTCATCTTTTCGAACTTGGTATGCTCGGCGAAAAGGTTGTTCTGGCAGACGAAGATCGTCGGCAGCTTCCACACCGCCGCCAGATTCATCGCCTCGTGCACCGCGCCGATGTTCGATGCCCCGTCCCCGAACGTACAGATCGACACACGGTCGCTGCCGTCGAGTTGCGCCGCCCAGGCAAGGCCGTTGGCGATCGGCGCCGACGATCCGACGATGCCCGTCGTGACCATCACCCCCTTGGCCGGATAGGTCAGGTGCATCGGTCCACCCTTGCCCTTGCACGACCCGGTCGTGCGGCCGGCAAGCTCGGCCCACAGCTCGCGCAACGGAAAGCCCTTGCCGAGCATGTCGTGGATACCGCGATAGATGGTACAGATCGTGTCGTCGTCGCGCAGCACTTCGCCCATCACCGACGGGATGATCTCCTGCCCGCGATAGCTGTAATAGACCATCGCGATCTGGCCCGAGAGAATCACCTTGCGGGCGCGTTCATCATTCGCCTTCAGCAGCGCGGCCCGCTTGTAGATTTCCAGCAGAACCACGGAATCCGCCACCAATTGCTTGTCGGCCATCCAGCACACTCCCTGACACAGACATAATTATCAGTACAATTCGTTATATAATTATACTGCTTCTGTCGAGAGCGATATGTGCGAAATTTCAGTCGATGAGGTCGACCATGGAATTGGGCCCGACCTTCTCCATCCACACCTTACCGGCCGCGATCATATGCTCCTTCCAATGCGCCTCGGCGCCAGGCCCGTCCTTCGCTTCGATCAGATCGGCCAGCTTCGAATGCGACTTGAGGCCATAGCGTAGCTGCCGCATCGAAAATTCGGGATCGATCGTGTTACGCCGCTGGGCGAGGCTCAGATGCTCGTCGACGAGGCCGGCAAGCGCGTTCGAGAACATGATCAGCGTCCTGTTGCCGGCAAGTTCGATCATGACACGGTGAAATTCGGCGATCTTGGGCGTGATGCCGAAGCGATCCTTGATATTCTTCAGTTCGTCCTCGATCATGGCGCGCAGGATGGGCACCGCTTTTTCGCTGTTGCGCTCCGCGACCAGCCGAGCCGCCGGCGGCTCGATCAACGTCCGCATCTCGTAAAGGTCGCCGATCGTGACCCCTTGCGACTGCAAGGTGATGCCGGCCGCCCGCGCGACCATCTCGTAATTGGGCGAACTGACCCGCGCCCCGCCCCGTGCGCCGCGCGCCACCGTCACGAGTCCTTCGGATTCGAGAATGCGAACAGCCTCGCGAATCGTCGGTCGCGATACTTCGAATTCGGCGATGAGATGCGATTCGGCCGGCAGCGTGTCGCCGTCGACCAGTTCGCCGCGAATGATGGCGTTGCGTATCTGCCGCGCGACGAGTTCCGCAGTCTTGGGAACCCGGACGGCCTCCGCATTGCTACGATTGCCGACGGGAATTGCGACAAAAGCGTTAGACAAGTTAAATTCCTTTTTGGATTTTCTGCCTTTTGCCCCGAAAACGGCCAGCGCGCAAGCGCGCGAAACAAGACTCGCCCCTTGCCAAGAGTCATGTTACCTAGTTAGACGATAAATAAATGGAGCGACGCGCCAATGACGTTGCAAAGGCCAGCCCAATCAGTACACCGAATGGGCCAAGGAGAGGAAAGTCATGAACGTTCAGACCAAGGACGGACTGCAGCAGGACGGCGCGGGCTATGTCGTCGGAGCCGACCATTATATCTCGCCCGAATTCGCGAAGATCGAAGCCGAAAAACTGTGGTATCGCGTCTGGCAGATGGCCTGCCGCGAAGAGGAAATCCCCAATGTCGGCGATTTCTACACCTATGACATCGTCGACCAGTCGATCATCGTGATCCGCGTCGCTCCCGACGAGATCAAGGCCTATTACAATGTCTGCCCGCACCGCGGCCGGACGATCACCGAAGGCTGCGGCCACGCCGCCCGCCTCTTCTGCAAATATCACGGCTGGTCGTGGAAGCTCGACGGCACTATCGCGAAAGTCGTCGACCGTCACGAATGGCCCGCCGAATCCCTGACCGACGACGATCTCGACCTCGTGCCCGTCAAGCTCGGGCGCTGGAGCGGCTGGGTCTATATCAATCTGGACCCCGACAGCATCAGCCTCGAGGAGCATCTCGCCCCGGCGAAGGCCTATCTCGATCCTTACGACATCGGCGGCATGAACTATCACTGGCGCAAGTCGACGATCTTCGACTGCAACTGGAAAGTCGCGATCGAGGCCTTCAACGAAGGCTATCATGTCCAGACGACGCACAATCAGATGCTGCGTTATTTCGACGATTGGACGCAAAGCTACGCACGCGGGCGCCATTCGCACTTCGGCTATTGGGAATCGATGCCGATGGGATCGCGCTCGCCGCGCCTGACCGGCGGCCAGCCGACCGAAGACATCCGCCCCGGCATTCGCGACTATATGGAAGACATGGCCGCGACACTGAATGCGGGGTCGTCGGTGCAGACGGTCTATGCCGCGCGGCGGGTCGAGCAGGAAGTGCCGCCGGGCACGCCGCCGATGGAGGTGCTCGCCAAATTCGGCCAGTTCATTCATGAAAATGCGGTGTCGCAGGGCCTGCAATGGCCCAGCATCACGCCCGAACAAATGTATGCCGCAGGTGTCGACTGGCATCTGTTCCCCAACCAGGTCATGCTGATGGGTCCGACCGGCCTGCTCGGCTATCGCGCGCGTCCGCTCGGCACGAATCCCGACAAGTGCATCTGGGACGTCTATTCGCTGCAACGCTATCCCGCGGGCGAGGCGCCCAAGGTCGAACAGGAATGGAGCCAGGACCATGGCGACGTCGACTTCTGGGGCCTGATCCTGACCCAGGACTATCAGAATATGGCGGAAGTCCAGAAGGGCATGAAGTCGAAGGCCTTCAAGGGCGCCAAGCCCAATCCGCGGCAGGAGATCGCAGTAATCAATTTCCACCGCAGCCTCGATGATTTCATCGAGAATGGATATGGCGCATGAGCCAAGACTGGGACGAGAGCGCCGATTTCGTCATCGTCGGCAGCGGCGGTGGATCGATGCTCGCAGCGATCGCGGCGGCGGATGCCGGCAAGACGCCCCTCATCCTCGAAAAGACCGACCGCGTCGGCGGATCGACCGCGCTGTCGGGCGGGGTCTTCTGGATTCCGAACCATCCGCTGCAGAGCCGCGAAGGGATCGGGGACAGCGCGGAGAAGGCGCGCACCTATATGGACTCGGCGGTCGGCGACGTCGGTCCTTCAACCTCGCCCGCGCGCAAGGAGATGTTCCTGCGCATGGGGCCGCGGATGGTCGAATATCTGGAATCCAAGGGCATGCCCTTCGTGCGCTATGGCGGCTGGTCCGACTATCATGACGACCTGCCCGGCGGACTTGCCGAGGGCCGTTCGCTCGGCGTCCAGATCTTCAACATCAAGAAGCTGGGCAAGGAATGGTATCCGAAGCTGCGTCGCGGCGAATTCGGCGTTCCCGCCAAACGATCCGAGGCGAAGCATCTGACGCTGCTCAAGGTCACCTGGGCCGGCAAGTTCGCGATGATGAAGATCGGCCTTCGGATGATCCGCAACAAGATTCTGGGCATCCACCAGGTCGGCTCGGGCGCCGCCATCCAGGGACGCATGCTCAAGATGGCGCTCGACCATCATGTCGACATCCGTACTGAAATGGGCGTCACCGACCTGGTCGAGGAGCAGGGACGCATTGTCGGCGTGATTACCGAAAAGGACGGGAAGCCCTGGCGGATCGAGGCGCGCGACGGCGTCCTGATCAACGCCGGCGGCTTTGCCCGCAATGCCGAACTGCGCAGGAAATACGGCCCGCAGCCGTCGTCGATCGAATGGACCAATGCCAATCCAGGCGACACCGGCGAGATGATCGAGATTGCCCGCGCGCATGGCGCCGCGGTCGACCTGACCGATCAGGCGGTGTGGATTCCCACGTCGGTCCCGCCCGACGGCCCGCCGCTGATGAACGTCCCCGACCTGCCGAAGCCGCACTGCATCCTGGTCGACGGGGCCGGCCGCCGCTTCGTTGACGAGGCGCAATCCTATATGGCGAACGGCCAGGATTTCTATGCGCATGGTGCGGTGCCCGCGCATGCGATCATGGACGCCTCCTATTTCAAGAAATATAGCTGGGGCTTCCGCATGGGCGCGGTGCCAAAAGTTTGGCACGAAAGCGGCTTCCTGAAATCCGCACCGACGCTGCGCGAACTCGCGGCGAAGATCGGCGTCGACCCCGACGGGCTCGAGGCGACCGTCGCGCGCTTCAACGGTTTTGCGGCGACCGGCAAGGATCTGGATTTCAAGCGCGGCGACAAGGCCTATGACCTCGTCTACGCCGACCGCACCCACAAGCCGAGCCCGACGCTGGGGCCGATCGAGACACCCCCCTTCTATTCGATCGAGGTCTTTCCCGGCGATGTCGGCACCTTCGGCGGCATATTGACCGACGAATATGCCCGCGCGCTGCGCGAGGACGGGTCGGTCATCCCGGGTCTCTATGCGACGGGCAATTCGACCGCTTCGGTGATGGGCAAGACCTATCCCGGCGCGGGGGCGAGCATCTCGCCCTCCTTCATCTTCGGCTGGGTCGCGGCGCAGCATGCGCTGGGTCAGTTGCCGAACTGAAGGCGCGCGCGATGGAACCGACGCTGGAGACGATGGTCCGCGAGCTCTACGACAAGCAGAAGATTCGCGAGGTCGTCACCCGCTATTGCCGCGGGGTCGACCGGATGGACCGCGACCTGTTCCTGTCCGCCTATCACCCCGACGCGATCGACGACCACGGCTTCGTCGTCGCGGGACCGGAGGCATTCTGGGCCTGGGTTCATCATTATCACACCACCGCCCAGTCGACGCACCAGCACATCATCACTAACCATAGCTGCGAACTCGACGGCAACATCGCCCACGCCGAAACCTATTGGCTGTTCGCCGCGCTCGACCGCAACGGCCGGAATCTGACGATCGGCGGTGGGCGCTATGTCGACCGGATGGAAAAACGCGACGGCGAATGGCGGATTGCCGCGCGCAAATGTGTGCCCGACTGGGGCGGCCAGCCGGTCGAGACGCAGATCAGCCCCGAAGCGCGCGCGATGCTGGCGCAGAGCGGCACGGTCGCCCGCGATGCGAGCGATTGTTCCTACGAACGGCCGCTGACCATTCCCGAGGAGCGCATCGGCATCAACGTCGACATCCTCGCCGGCGCCTGACGAACGCGGCGCATGAAGCTCTATCGCCTGCGCGATCACGGATCGCTCGATCATCTGGCGATGGAGGAAGCATCGCCGCCGCCGGTCGGCGCGGACGAGGTACTGGTGAGAATCCGCGCCGCCTCGCTCAACGCGCGCGATCTGATGATCGCGATGGGCCCCTCGCCCTATGGCCCCAGGCCGGGACTCATCCCGCTGTCGGACGGCGCGGGCGAGGTCATCGCCTGCGGCGCGTCGGTAACCGGGCTGGCACCGGGAGCGCGCGTCGTCATTCCCTTTCGGCCGGGCTGGATAGACGGACCGTTCGACCCCGCCGCCATCGCAACCGACCTGGGCGGGGCGGTCGACGGCGTGCTGGCCGAACAGGTGGCAGTGCCCGCCCGTGCCGTGGTGCCGCTCCCCGACGGGATGAGTTTCGAGCAAGCGGCGACGCTGCCCTGCGCGGGCGTCACCGCCTGGGCCGCGCTGGACCGCGGCGCGGCGCTCGGCGCGGAGCATTGCGTGCTGGTCATGGGGACAGGCGGCGTATCGCTCTTCGCGCTCCAGATCGCGCGGGCAAAGCGATGCCGGGTCATCGCGACGACCTCCAGCGAAGCGAAGGCCCGGCGGCTGCGCGATCTCGGTATCGACGACGTGATCGACTATCGCGCCCACCCCGAATGGGATGCGCGCGTCCGCGAGCTGACCGGCGGACGCGGCGTCGACCGCATCGTCGAGGTCGGCGGGGCGGGAACCCTGCCCCGCTCGATGGCCGCGCTCGCGCCCGAGGGCGAGATCGCGCTGGTCGGGCTGCTCGACGATCCGGCGAGCCTTGTCAGCCCGCTCCCGCTGATGCGCACGATGGGAAGCATACGCGGCATCTCGGTCGGTTCGCGCGCCGATCTCGTCGGGCTGATCGGCTGCGCGGCCGCGCATTTCGCGCCGGTGATCGACCGCATTTTCGATTTCGGAGAAGCGCGCAAGGCTTTCGCCTATCTCGCTTCCCGTCGACATTTCGGAAAAGTGGTGATCCGAGTCTGACCGCCCCGGATCACCTTCCCCCTATTTTCCGGTAAAGCGGTTGCGGATGTCCCAGGTGAGCGCACGGGTGGTTCCTTCGTCGCACAATCCTTCGAAGGTCCAGCCTTCGACCGCGAACTGGCTGCGCACGAACTCGGGCTCTTGGACCAGCGCGACGTGGCCGCCATTGATATAGAGTTCACGCCCGTTGAGATTTTCCGACAGGTCGGAGCAAAGCCAGGCAGTCACCGCCGCGACGTTCCACGGGCGGCCGTCGGGGCCGCTGTTGCCGATCCAGTGATTCGACAGCGCCGGAATCTTCAGCGTGTTCATCGCATAGCCCAAAGTCTCGTACACCTCTGGAATGTTCATATTGCTGGGCCCGGAGATCGGGCGGACGACATTGGCGCGCACGCCGAACTCGGCAAGTTCGCGCGCGACGGTGCGGGTCATGCCGACGACACCCTCCTTCGCGGCGCTGTAATTGGCCATGCCATAATGGCCAAAGCCCGACGGCGAGGCGAAATTGACGACCGCCCCGCCCTGTTTCTTCAGATGTTCGGCGCCGGCACGGATCGTCGCGAAATAGCCCTTCAGATTGACCGCGAGGACGATGTCGAAATCCTCCTCGCTCATCTCGGTGATGCGGCGCGGGCGGATGATGCCGGCATTGTTGATCAGATAATCGAGCCGGCCGAACGTCTTGATGGCGCAGTCGACGACCGCCTGACCGCCCGCCATCGACGCGACGCTCGAGGTTTCGGCGACGGCTTCGCCGCCTGCCGACACGATCTCGTCGACCACCTGCTGCGCGAAACTCGCATCGGCACCCCCGCCCTGCGGTCCGCCACCGAGATCGTTGACCACGACCTTCGCACCCTCGCGCGCCATCAGCAACGCCGTCTCGCGCCCGATTCCGCGTCCTGCGCCAGTGATAACCGCGACACGCCCATCAAATCGTCCCATATCCTGCTCCCGCTTGTGTTTGGTGTCGAATCTCGCTTAAAGGTATAAAGGGTTTATACGATTACGACCATGATTCAACAGGACATGATGGGACGATCCGGGGCGCGTGCCCGGATATGAGGATGGAGATGGGATGCCGAACCGGATCGCACGCGACAAGGCTCGTCCGGCCTCCCGACAGTCGAGGATCAACTGCATGAATGACACCGGAAATCCGGCAGCCGCCGCGCTTGCTCCCTTTACCCTGACCGGAAAGGTCGCGCTGATCACCGGTGCCGCTTCGGGACTGGGCAAGGTCACGGCCGCGCTGTTTCTCGATGTCGGGGCGAGCGTCGTGGTCGCCGACCTCGACGCCGGGGGCGCGAAGGCGACCGCCGCGGAACTCGGCGGCAAGGGGCCGACCATGGGCGTCGGCATGGACGTATCGGACGAGGCTGCGGTGCAGGCGGGCTTCGTCGCCGCGGCGGAAGCATTCGGCGGGGTCGATGTGCTGGTGAACAATGCCGCCTATCGCGGCAAGGCCGATACCATGGACATGTCGGTCGCCGAATGGGATATCATGCATGCGGTCTGCGCGCGCGGCAGTTTCCTGTGCCTGCGCGAGGCCGTGAAACAGATGCGCGGGCGCGGCGGCGGGTCGATCGTCAACGTGTCGTCGATGAGCGCGCAGCATCCGACGATCTTTCCCAACATGCACTATGATTCGGCGAAGGCCGGCGTCGATGCGATCACCCGCCTCGCCGCGGTCGAGTTCGCCAAGGACGGCATCCGCGTCAATTCGGTGCTGCCCGGCGGCATGGCGACGCCGGGACCCGACAAGATGCGCGCGGCGCAGGCCGCCGGCGGCGCGGTGATCGTCGGCCCCGCCACCATCCCCGGCCGCAATCCGATGGGCCGCATCGCCGACCCCATCGAGATGGCCCGCGCCATCCTGTTCCTTGCCAGCGATGCGGCGAGCTACGTCAACGGCGCCGAGTTGCTGGTCGATGCCGGCTTCACCAAGGGCTGAGGCGATGACCAATCTTCTGGCGGACAATCGGCCGGTCATCGGCGATACCCGGCCAAGCGCCACGAGCCTCGGCACGCGCGAGCATGTCAATCCGGCGACCGGCAAAGCGCAGGCCATAGTATCCATCGGCGGCCCGGCCGAAATCGACGCCGCTGCGCGCGCGGCGGTGGCCGGACAAAAGGCATGGCAGGACCTCGGCCCCGAGCGGCGACGCGACTGCCTGCTTCGCCTTGCCGACCTGATCGAAGCCGACGCGCCGCAACTGCTGCAAATGGCGGCGCTCGAATGCGGCACGCCGCTGTCGAGCAATTCGAGCGGTCTCGCCCTGTCGTGGATTCGCTATTATGCCGGCTGGGCCGACAAGATCGAAGGCACCTGCAGCGAGCCCCTCGGCATCCACGGCCTTGCTTATGCGCGGCACGAGCCGATCGGAGTGATCGGGGTTATCATTCCATGGAACTCGCCGCTCGTGGCGATATCGATGACCGCGATCCTCGCAATGGCAGCGGGCAACGCCGTCATTCTCAAGCCGCCGACACAAACGCCTTTCGTGGCGCTACGCTTCGGCGCGCTGGCGCTGGAGGCCGGAATCCCCGCCGGAGTGCTCAACATCGTCCCCGGCGACGCCGAGGCGGGCGAGGCGCTGATCGCGCACCCCGCGGTAGGCAAGATCAGCTTCACCGGCGGCGATGCGGTGGCGAAGGCGGTGATGCGCACCGCTGCCGAGCATCTGAAACCCGTTGCACTCGAACTCGGAGGCAAGTCGGCAAATCTCATCTTCGCGGACGCCGACCTCGACAAGGCGGCGGCAATGGCCGCAGGGTGCAGCCTCGTCCCGCTCGCGGGACAGGGCTGCGTGCTGCCGACGCGCGTCTATGCACAGAGCGCGATCTTCGACGAGTTCGTCGAGCGCGTGCGCGCCCACGCGCAGACTTTCACGCTCGGCGACCCACTCGACATGGCGACGGTGATCGGGCCGGTGATCAACGAGGCAGCGGCGCAGCGAATCATGGGCGTGATCGACCGCGCGAAAGCGGAGAGCGGCGGACGGCTCGTAACCGGTGGGCGCCGCGGTCAGGGCGATCTTGCCGCGGGAAGTTTCGTCGAGCCGACGGTCTTTGCCGGCGTCGCGCACGACAGCCATCTTGCGCGCGAGGAGGTGTTCGGCCCGGTGCTGTCGATTATCCGCTTCGACACGGATGACGATGCGGTCGCGATGGCGAACGACAGCCGCTTCGGGCTAGGCGCCTATCTCCACACGCACGACCTGTCGCGCGCGCACAATGTCGCCGCCCGGCTCGAATCGGGCTGCGTCGCGGTCAACGGCATGCTCCCGATGGCACCCAACCAGCCGTTCGGCGGGGTCAAGCAGAGCGGCTTCGGCCGGGAGGGCGGTCGCCCGGGGCTCGAGGAGTTCATGCAGATCAAGCAAATTCTGCTGCACCTGCACCCGCGCTAAGGAATCGAGCGTGACGGAAGAGGCCGATTTCATCATCGTCGGGGGCGGCAGCGCGGGCTGCGTCCTCGCGGCCCGGCTGAGCGAGAATCCCGCGCACCGCGTTGTCCTGCTCGAAGCGGGCGGCGAAGGGCGCGATTTTCTCGTCAACATGCCGGCCGGCACGGCGAAGCTGATGGGCCACAAGGCGTTCGACTGGTGCCTGCCGACCGAACCCGACCCGACGATCGACGGCCGCACGATGCAATGGGCCGCGGGCAAGGCCCTCGGCGGCAGTTCGGCGATCAACGGACAGGTCTATATGCGCGGCGAGCGGTCGGATTATGACCGTTGGGCCGCGATGGGCTGCACCGGCTGGGGATATGACGATATTTTCCCCTATTTCCTGAAGGCAGAGCAGTTTCACGGGACGCCCATGCAGTCGCACGGACGCCACGGTCCACTGAGCGTTTCGCCGATCCAGGGACCGCAACCGGTGGGCCAATATGTGATCGACGCCTTCGTTGCCGCAGGCATTCCGCTGAACGAGGATTATTGCGATGGCAGCCAGAGCGGCGTCTATCGCATCTTTTCGACGCAGAAGAACGGTCAGCGCTGCTCGGCGGCGCGAGCCTATCTGGAGCCGGCCCGACAGCGGGCGAATCTGTCGGTCGTCACCCACGCGCATGTCGACAAGATCATGATCGAGGGGAGTCGCGCGATCGGGGTCGAGGCTCGGATTTCGGGGGAAAAGCGCATATTCCGAACGAGGCGCGAGGTGCTGTTGTGCGCGGGCACGCTATTATCGCCGACGATGTTGATGCGCTCGGGCATCGGACCGGGCGACGAACTCGCCGCGCATGGCATAGAAGTGCAGGCCGATTTGCCGGGGGTCGGACAGAATCTGCGCGAGCATAACAGCGTGTCGCTGGCGAAGTTCGTGAACATTCCGACGATGAGCGCCGAGCTGGGGCCGCTGAAGCTGGTACGCCATATGCTCGATTACATGCTCTTTCACCGGGGTCTGCTGACCACGCCGGCGGTGCAGGTCATGGCGGCCTTCCGCACCGACCCCGCGCTCGCCGATCCCGATATCATCCTGTCGATGCTGCCGGTTGCAGTCACCTTCAACGACAAGGGCGATGCGGTGGTCGAGAAGCGACCGTCCTTCTCTTTCGGATTCCACGTCGCACGGCCCGAAAGCAGGGGCGGGATCCGCCTGCGCAGCGCCGATCCCGACGCAAAGCCGCTAATCGATCACCGGCTGCAAAGCGCGGCGAGCGATGTAGCGAAGCTGGTCAAGGCGCTGAAGATCGTGGAGGGCATATGCCGGACGCGGCCGCTGTCGGACATCGTCACCGGTACGCTGCGCCCCGACCCCCTGCCCGAGACCGACGAGCAGTGGGAAGCCTATGTCCGCCGTTGGGGCGGCATCGGCTATCATCCGGTCGGCACCTGCCGCATGGGAGCCGATGGAGACTCGCTGGCCGTGCTCGATACCAAGCTTCGGGTTCGGGGCATCGCCGGGCTGCGCGTCGTCGACGCATCGGTGATGCCCGAGCCGGTTTCCGCCAACACCAATGCGCCAACGATCATGATCGCCGAGCGCGCCGCCGAATGGATCGGACAGGGATGATGACACTCGACCGGATTTTCGGAGTCGCAGGTCTGCGCGTGCTGATCGTGGGCGCGACGCCGATCGGCGTCGCCAGCCAGACAATGTTCGAGGCGCTGGGAGCGAAGGCCGAGCTTGCCGACATCGTCCCCGACGAGGCCGCAATCGTCGAGACTGTAGCGGCCTTTACCGGTCGGCACGGAGGCGTCGATCTGCTCGTCTATGCCGTGACGCGGATCGGCACCTATGCGTTGCCGACGATGGCGAGCGAGCAATGGGACGCCGTGCAGGACGCCAATCTGCGCGGCGCCTTTCTGGCGATGCGCGCGGTCATTCCGCTGATGCGCGCGCAAGGCGGAGGCTCGATCGTCGCCGTGTCGACGATGGGGTCGATCCATCCGGTATTGAAAGGCAATGGCGCCTATGGCGCGTCGAAGGCCGGGCTCAACGCGCTCGTCCGCGCCGCGGCGCTCGACCATGCCGAGGACGGCATTCGCGTCAATGCGGTGCTGCCGGGCGCGGTCCCGGTCGGCGATCCGCCGGCCGACATGGAACGACTGGGCGGACCCGCAACGCAGCCGGGACGGCTGATGCTGGGGATGGGCAGCGCCGAAGATGTCGCGAGCGCGATCGTCTATCTCGCCTCGCCGGCGGGGCGCTTCATCACCGGTCAGGCGCTGGCGCTCGACGGCGGATTTCTGATCGGCTGACGAATGACCTTGCAATCCTCTATATGATTCGTCTAAATCAGATAGACGTTAATTTTGCAGACAGGTGAGGATTCCGGCTTCATGCCCACGCTCAATTCGATCGTCCGCCAAGTCCTGGCGATCGATCCCTCCGCCCCGGCCATCGAATATCAGAAGCAATGGCACAGTTGGGGCGACCTCAGCGCGATCATCGACGCGATCGAGGGAATATTGCGGGCGAACGGCATCGGCGCCGGCACCCGGATCGGCGGCATCCTGCGCAACAGTCCCGAGATCGCGGCGGTCATCATCGGCACGATCATCCACGACCGCTGCATCGTGACGCTCAACCCGGCGCTGCCCGATGAAACGCTGGCGGCCGACATCGAGAGCCTGAAGACCCCCGTCGTCATCGCGAGGAGCGAGGATTGGCAGCGTGCGGCGGTGCGCGGCGCGGTCGAGCGAGCGGGCGCACTGGGGATTGAAATTACCGGCGACCGGGCAGACCCCGCGCGGGTCGTCACCAAGCTCAGCGGCAGGGATTTCCGCAGCGATGCCGAAGGGATCGGCATCGAGATGCTGACAAGCGGCACCACCGGAACGCCGAAGCGCGTGCCGCTGAAGGCCGGGAACTTCTCGAAGATGATCCTCGACGCCGCGGTGTTCGAGAAGCGCGACGTGAACGCGCCGCCGAAACTGTCGAAGGCGGTGACGATCTCGAACACGCCCTTTTCGCACATCGGCGGCATTTTCGGTCTGTTCGTGTCGCTGTCGGCAGGACGCAAGTCGTGCATGCTCGACCGCTTCCGGGTCGAGGAGTTCGTCGACGCGGTGCAGCGGCACCGGCCCAAGGTCGCAGGGGCGCCGCCATCGGCGCTGCGCATGATCCTCGACGCGAAGGTGCCGAAGGAGGCGCTGTCGAGCCTCGTCGCCTTCCGTACCTCGACCGCGCCGCTCGACCCCGAACTTGCCGATCAGTTCCACAAGCATTTCGGTATTCCGGTGCTGCAGAATTACGGCGCGACCGAATTTGCCGGCGGCGTCGCGGGCTGGACGCTTCCCGATTTCCTGAAGTCGGGGGAACAGCGGCGCGGCAGTGTGGGCAAGATGAATCCCGGCGTCGAAGGGCGCATTGTCGACGCAGAAAGCGGCGAGCCTCTGCCCTATGGCGAAAAAGGACTGCTCGAACTACGTGCGCACCATCTGGGCGACGGCAGGAACTGGGTACGGACGACCGACCTCGCGCGTATGGACGAAGACCAGTTCCTGTGGATTCTCGGCCGCGCGGACAATGCGATCATTCGCGGCGGGTTCAAGATCATCCCCGACGATGTGGTGAAGGCGATCGAGGCGCATCCCGCGGTGCTCGAAGCCTGCGTCGTCGCATTGCCCGATCCGCGGCTCGGGCAGGTTCCCGCTGCCGGTTATCGCGTGAAATCGGGCCGGACGGTGAGCGCCGACGAGCTGCGCGCCTTCCTGCGCGAGCGGCTGACCGCCTATCAGGTGCCGACGAAATTGCTGGAGGTACAGGATTTTCCGCGCACCCCGTCGATGAAGCCGAGTCAGCCCGAACTCAAGAAATTGCTCGAAGCGGCTTGATCGCCCGGCGCGCGCATCGCATCGGGTGATGGTGGACTATGCCGCCCTCCCCTTCAAGCCGGATGGTTGCCGTTTCGAATTTCGCGGCGACGGTTCGGTGCTGATCACGCCCGGCTACGACCTGCCGACGCTCTGGCCATCGATCCCGCATCTGTTCGTGGATCGCGCGCGACGCTTTCCCGACCGCCCTTTCGTCGCGCGCCGCGAACGCCTTGCCGACGGCAGCCGCGGCGACTGGCGGCGGCTGACCTACGGTCAGGCGCTGACGCAGGCGCGCGCGCTGACGCAGGCCTTGCTCGATCGCAGTATCGGCCTCGACGCATCGGTGATGGTGCTGTCGGGCGGCAGTCCCGAACATATGGTGGTGAATCTCGCGGCGCAGATGGCGCGGGCGCCCTATGCGCCGGTGTCGGTCAACTATTCGATCGCGGGCGAGGATTTTGCGCGGCTCCGCCATTGCTTCGCCATCTGCCGCCCCCGGCTGATCTATGCCGACGACTGGCGCACCTTCCTGCCCGCGATGCGCGCGCTGCGCGAGGAGGATTCGGCGCTGATCCTCGTCACCGACGAGGCCGCGCCGGAGGGCGAGACCGTCGCCCTCGCCGATCTGCTCGCCGCGGTTCCGACCGGCGCCGTCGACGCCTCGATGACCGCGATCACCCCGGACACGCACGCCAAGACCATCTTCACCTCGGGCTCCACCGGCAAGCCCAAGGCGGTGATCCAGACGCAACGCATCCTGACCGGCATCGTCGCGCAGCACCAGGCGATGTACGAGGAGCCCGACCGTGAAACGCAGGCGCGCGCCTTCCTTGCGTGGGTGCCGTGGAGCCATGTCGGCGGCAACAACACGCTGCCAGCCGACGTGCTCAACGAGGCGGCGTGCTTCTATATCGACGACGGCCGGCCGCTGCCGGGACAGTTCGCCGAGACGATCCGCAACCTGCGCGAGATCCGCCTCACCGAATATAATTCGACGCCGATCTTCTTTTCGGAGCTGGTAGGCGCGATGGAGGCCGACGCCGCTTTGCGCGACCATTTCTTCGCCGAACTCCGGTTTCTGAGTTACGGCGCGGCGGGACTGTCGGAGGATGTCTTCCGCCGACTGCAAGCGCTCGCGGTGGCCGCGACGGGACGCCGCATCCCGATCATCACCAAATATGGCACTACCGAGACACAGGGCACGACGATTGTCGGCCGCCCGCTCGAAACCACCGGCGCGATCGGCCTGCCCTTCGCCGGCAACGTCGTGAAACTCGCGCCTGTCGGCGGCCGGCTGGAAATTCGCGTCAAGGGGCTCACCGTGACGCCCGGCTATCTGGAAGACGCGGAGGCGACCGCCGCGGCATTCGACGAGGAAGGCTTTTATCGCACGGGCGACGCCGCACGCTTCGTCGACCCCGCCCGACCGGAACTGGGACTCGCCTTCGACGGGCGGGTAACCGAGAATTTCAAGCTTCTGTCGGGAACATGGGTCCATGTCGGCGCGCTGCGCATGGCGTTGCTCGACACGCTCGACCTGCTGCAGGACATCGTCATCGTCGGCGAAGGCCGCGGCGAGCTACGCGCCCTCGGCTGGCTGCGCGCCGCCGACGCGCGTCGGATCGCCGGCGCCGGGATCGACGCCGGATCGCTCGCGGTACATCCGGCGGTGACCGGCCATCTTGCCGAACGGCTTGCTGTACATAATGCCGGCGCCGGCGGCCAGTCGCGACGGGTTGCGGCGCTGCGTCTGCTGGCCGATGCGCCCGCCGGCGACGAGATCGCCGACAAGGGTTATATCAATCAGCGGGAAGTTCAGCGCCGGCGCGTCGCCGATGTCGAAGCGCTCTATCGCGGCGAGGCGATCTTCCCCGCTCGCCCGTCAATCCCAGCGCAGATATAATTCGTCGAACCCAGGAACCGAGCCGCAATGCTCGATATTCTTGCGTTCCGGATCGAGGCGGAACTCGGGGATGCGGGTCATGAATTCCTCGAGGAAAACGTCGATCTCCGCACGCGCGAGATGGGCGCCGACACATTTGTGCGGGCCATTGCCAAAGGTGTTGTGCGACGGGGCGTTGCGGTCGAAATCGACCTCCATCGGCCGGTCGTACATGCGATCGTCGATCCCCGACAGATTGTTGGGGACCATGATCATCTCGTCCTTCTTGAACAGCACGCCCTTATATTCGAAGTCGCGCGTCAGGATGCGCCCGGTGTTCGACAGGCCGAAACGGCGGAGAAACTCCTCGCGCACGGCAGGAATGATCTCAGGCTCCTCGCGCAGGCGGCGCTGCTGTTCGGGATGCCGGGCAAGATGATGGGTGATGTAGGAAAGCTCCGACGCCACCGTATCGAGCCCGCCCGCAAAGAGCAGCGTCGCCATCGAGAGCACCTCCTCCTCCGACTGGAAGCGCGGATTGCGGCGCCATGCGGCAACACGGGTCAGCAGGTCGTCGCCCTCGCCCTGATCGCGTTCGTCGAGAACCGTCTTCAGATATTCGCGCACGCGCATCTGCGCCGCCATGCGATCGGCAGGATCGTAGGAGGACATGATCGCGATGCCCCATTCGACGAATTCCTCGCGGCGGTCGAGCGGCAGGTCGACGATGCGGAGGAACATCGTCACCGGCATCACGCGCGCGAATTCGCCCAGAAACTCGCAGCCGCCGTTGGGCTTCATCTTCTCGATCAGTTCGATCGTCAGGTCGCGCGCATCATCACGCATCTTCGCGACCTTGCCTGGCATGAAGCCGGGATTGATCACCGCGCGATAGCGCGCGTGCATCGGCGGATCGACCGCGAGCGGAAGCGGTTTCAGCGGCATCAGCGTGCGTGGAATCATGAATTCCTCGTGGCTGAAGATTTCGTAATTCTCCTGAACGAAGCGGATATCCTCGGCGCGGGTGACCATCCAATGACCTCCGTGGCGCGGCGACCAGATGATGTCGGGGCCGTCGTGCAGGCGCTTCACGGCATTGTAGACGCCGACTTCCTCCATCCCCGCCGGGCGGACATAGTCGTAGTCGACGACCAGTTCGTCGGGCACATGGCCCGGCTTGGGGGTCAATAGGGGAATGGGGCTGTTCATATCCTGCTCCGCTGCCTGATTGTTGTATATATCATCTATCTGTTTATACCGAAATGCAAGCGCCGCAAAAGCAAGGCGGATCGGGAGGGAGAGGATGGGGGATACAGTCTATCGCGTAGGCGAGCTGGCATTATCCGCGCGCGAACGGCAGCCGGCCGGTGCGCCGAAAGGCATCGTCCTTGCGCTGCACGGCGGCGGCTCTGGGGCCGGCTATTGGGATTTCTCCCCGACCTCGCTGCTCGACGTGGCGGCGGCGCGCGGGCATCTCGGCGTGGCGATCGACCGGCCGGGCTATGGCGCTGCCTTCGCCCGCCCGATGCCGCTCGCCGAGCAGGCGACGGTCGTGCTGGATCTCGCCGAGCAATTGCGCGCACGGGAAGGCGGTCCGCCGCTGCTGCTCGCCGGTCATTCGATGGGCGGCATATTGGCGCTGATCGCGGCCGCCCGGCCCGGTGCGGCGAACAGCATCGCCGCGATCGACGTTTGCGGCGTGCCGCTGCGCTATGCCGCCCCGATGCAGGCCGCTCTCGACGGGCGGCGGCTGGCGGAGGGCGCGACGCATTTCCCGGCCCTCGGCGATGACCATGCGCGTCAGGCGTTTTTCGGCGCCGAGGGCGATTTCACCGCCGAGGCGCTCGCCTATGATGCGACGCTGCGCACCCCGGTGCCCGGAGCCGAATTGCCCGATGCGGCCAGCGCTCCGCGCGACCTGCCCGCCGTCATGCGACGGATCGCCCTGCCCGTGCGGCTGAGTTTCGCGGCGGAGGAGGCGAGCTCGATCGTGAGCGAAGAAATCGCGGCGGAGGCTCGCGCCGATCTGGCAGGCAACGCCCGCAACCTGGTGCGCTTCGAGCTCCATACCGGGCACAATATCAGCCTGCATCGTGGCGGGCGCGCTTTCCATCAAGCGATGATCGACTGGCTGGAGGCAGCATGATCCCCGAACCCCATTTCACGCCCACGGTTCCCGGCCTGATCGGCCATTTCGCAGCACAGCATGGCGAAGCCGAAGCCTTGGTTCGCGACGGGCTGCGCGTGACTTTCACCGAACTCGACCGCCGGTCGGCGGCCGTCGCGCGCGCGCTGATCGAGCGGGGGGCAGGCAAGGGCGCGCGGATCGCCATCCTTGCCCCGCCTTCGCCCGAGTTCGTCATCGCCGTGCTCGCCGCCGCACGGATCGGCGCCGTCGCGGGGCCGCTGAGTACGCTCTATCAGGCCCCCGAGCTCGCCTGGGTGCTTGCCAACGCCGAATTCGATCAACTGATCGTCGCCGACGCCTTCCTGCGCCACGATTATCTCTCGCGGCTCGAGGAGGCGCTGCCAGGGCTGGCCGGGCAAGGTGACGGCCCGCTCCACCTGGCCGCGGCGCCGCGGCTGCGGCATATCCACGTCATCGGGTCCGGCAGCCGGTGCTGGTCGCGGCCCTTCGACACCTTGCTGGCGGGCAGCGATGTGGTGGACGAGGCGATGCTGCGTTCGATCGAAGCATTGGTGACCCCGGCCGATCCGGCGTGCATCATTCACACCTCGGGCAGCACGGCGAACCCCAAGGGCGTGATCCACGGCCACGGCCCTCTGGTGCGGCATAGCTGGCAGATGGGCATGGGCTTCACCCCCTTCGGCCCCGGCGACCGGGTGATCGTGACGCGCGCGATGTTCTGGGTCGCGGGCTTCGTTGCGACGCTCTTCTATAGCCTGAACAATGGCGCCTGTCTGATCACCACAAGCGACGGATCGCCCGCCAACGTCGCGCGGCTGATCGAGGAGGAGGGCGGCAACGCGCTCGCAGGCGACGTCGGCTGGTTCGACGTGCTGCGCGAATCGGACGCCCTGAAGGCCGCGCAGCTCGACGTCGTGCGGCTCAACATGGACACGGCCGGAATTGCGCGCGACGGACGCTTTCTGAGCGCACATCTGGTGAAGCGGATCGGTGACCCCATCCACCATCCCGCAGCCCGCTTCGCCCGGACCTTCGGCATGACCGAAACGCTGGGGGGGCATACGTCAGCGCGCTTCGACGAATTGCTGCCCGAGGACCGGCCGTCGTGGCAGGGGCGCGCGGTGCCCGGCGTCGAGTTGAAGATCGTCGATCCGGTCACGCGCCGCCCCCTGCCTGCCGGCGAAGTCGGCGAATTGCTCGTGCGCGGCTATTGCCTGATGCAGAGCCTCAACGGACGCGAACGGCACGAGGTCTTCGATGCCGAGGGCTATTACCCCACTGGCGACCTCTGCCGGCTCGACGTGGAGGGTTATCTGAAATTCGAGGCCCGGCGCGGCGAGATGATCAAGATTCACGGCGCCAACGTCGCGCCTCTGGAGGTCGAACTCGCGATGACGGGATTGCTGGGGATCGAGAAGGCCGGCGTCGTCGGCGTGGCGAGGAACGGCGACACCTTGCTCGCCGCCGCGGTGCTGATGGCGCCCGGTCGCGCGCTCGACGAGGCGGCGGTGATCGCCGAACTCAAGCGGCGGCTTTCCTCGTTCAAGGTGCCGACGCGCATCGTGGCGCTCGATGAATCGACGCTGCCCGCAACCGGATCGGGAAAGATCAAGAAGGCCGAACTCACGCAACTGATGGTCCGGTTGCTGGACAAATAATCATATATAGAATTTACTTGATTAACCCCGCAGACGCCTGCATGGATTCGCCGGTAGACATCGAACAGCGAAGCGAGAGGACAGATGGCCGAAGCCAAGACGAAAGACCTGCCCGACACCTATGGCGTCCTGACCGACGAGGGAATCGCCAAGCTGCGCGAGCGCATCGGCATCCAGGTCAACAAGCCGACCCCGCCGCACAATTACGAGGTGACCTGGGACGGGACCCGCCATTTCGCCTTCGGCTATGGCGACGACAACCCCCTGTGGTGCGACAGGAATTATGGCGAGAAGACACGCTGGGGCGGCCTGATCGCGCCGCCGAACTTCCTTTATACCATGGGCGAATCCGACGCGCCGCCGATCACGCCCGAGGTGAAGGCGATGATGAAGGGCGACCCGCTGGCGGGGCTCGGTTCCTATCAGGCGCAGATGGAATTCGAATGGTGGCGTCCTTTGCGGATTGGCGATCAGCTCAAGCAGCGCTTCGCCCTGATCGGCGTCCAGGTGAACGACAAAAGCGGTTTTGCCGGGCGCACCGTGTCCGAGGTGAATGGCTATATCTATCGCAACCAGAACGACGAACTGCACGCGATCCAGCGCGGCACCTGGATTCGCGCCGAGCGCCACGCATCGAAGGAAAAGAAGAAGGAATATGACCTTCCGACCCCCTATACCAAGGATCAGCTCGACGAGATCGACGCCTGCTATGCCGCCGAAACGCTGCGCGGCGCAGAGACGCGCTATTGGGAAGACGTGATAGAGGGCGAGGAATTGCAGACGATCGTCCGCGGTCCGCTGCGTACCAGCGACATCGTGGTCTGGCACGTCGGCTGGGGCATGCAACTGACCCCGCCGGGCGCCTTCCGCCAAAGCTGGAAAATCCGCGCCAAGGTTCCGGGGCTCTATACCCCCAACGAGCTCAACATCCCCGATACGGTGCAGCGCCTGCACTGGGAAAAGGCGTGGGCGAACGAACTCGGCATCCCCATCCCCTATGACTATGGCGGGCTGCGTGAAACCTTCCTCACCAACCTCTGCACCAACTGGATGGGCGACGACGGCTGGCTGTGGAAAATGTCGTGCCAGCACCGCAAGTTCGTCTACACCGGCGATACCTATTGGATCAAAGGCAAGGTCCGCAGGAAGGTGCAGGAAGATGGCCGGAACGAGGTGCATCTGGATATCTGGGTCGAGAACCAGCACGGCACGGTCGTGTCGCCCGGCAACGCCGTCGTCCTCCTCCCAACCCGCGATGCGCCGGTCGAGCTGCCGAAACCGGCGAAGGAGGATATCGACGAGATGTATGCCCATGAAGTCGAGCGGCTGAAGCAATGATTCCCGCTCGCGCCGCGGCGCTCGCCGGCGCCGCGGTCCATCGAGGGACGGCAGGATGACATACGAACATATCCGCTACGAAAAGCGTGGGGCCGTCGCGGTCATCACCTATGACAAGCAGGAGCGGCGCAACGCGTGGAGTCCGCCACTCTACCGCGAGACCGAGCGGGCGATCGAAAGCGCCAACGAGGACGAAGAGGTCGGCGCGATCGTGCTGACCCACGAGGGACCGATCTTCTGCGCCGGAACCGATTTCAAGGCGGGGCCCGAGGTCGATCCCGACACGGGCGGGAAACTGAACATCGCGCAGATCTGCATGATGCAGGACAAGGGCTGGATTCACCTGCTCGTGCGCTCGAAACCCATGGTCGGCGCCGTGCACGGCGCGGCGATCGGGCTTGGCGTCACCCAGCTTTTGCCGATGGATATCCGCATCGGCGGCGAGGGATCGACCTGGAGCTTTCCCTTCCTCTCGCTCGGCTACATGCCCGAACTCGGCTGCACCGCGCTGCTGCCGCGGCTCGTCGGCTATGGCCGCGCGCTCGACATCTGCCTGACCTCGCAAAAGCTGAGCGCGACGGAGGCGAAGGAGATCGGCCTGATCAGCCGCGTCGTTCCCGATGATCGGGTGATCGACGAAGCCATCGCGGTGGCCGAAAAGCTGGCGAGCGTGCCCAAGCTGCAGATGCGGCTGACGCGCGGGCTGTTTCAGGCAAATGCGCTCGAAACCGACGCCAACGCCTATTTGCAGCGCGAGACCGACGCCTTCATCGAGATGCTGCGCGCCGCGAAACGCGCGCGTGAAGCTGACGGCAACAAATAGGCCTTATCGGATCGAAGGCGGGCGCCCCCATCTCCGCCTTCCCGCCGAAAAGGGCGGCGTCCGCCCTTCCCTCAGCGCAGCAGCACCGTCACATCCTGAAGCTTTGCGTCGAAGGCGAAAGGCACGCGATAATCCTCACTGACGGGCGTGCCGGTATCGACGCCGACATCGAAAGTTTCGGAAAGCGGCATCAGGAGCCGGATCGTCGCGGGCACGCGCACGACCACCGGCGACGCACCGTCGACCGACAGGCGGGCGGTACCGCCCTGCCCCAGCCCGCCGCCGTCATAGTCGAAGTCGAGCCGGATTTCGTGCCGTCCCGGCGCCAGCGTATCGGTCCAGTCGACCATAGTCCGCTGAAGCCCGAGCCTGTTGTACACGAAGCGCGGCACCCCGTTTCGCACGAACAGGCCATAGCCGCCGAAGCGGCCGCCCTGCGTCACCAGCATGCCGTTGCCGCCGCCGGTCGGCACCTCGACGCGGGCGACGAGCGAGAAGGAGCGATTGAGGATCGCCGGCGCGATCGCGCTCGGGATGCGTTGGACCCCCGCGGGATAGGAAAAGCGCGTGCGCCCCTTGTTGATGTCGGGCGCCGGCAGGCCGCGCGGCGAACGCGAAATGGGAAGCGCATTATTGCGTTCGGCCTCACGGAAGAAGAGCGCCTTGAGCTCGGCCAGCTTGGCCGGATTTCGCGCCGCAAGGTCGGTCGACTGGCTGAAGTCGCGCGAGAGGTCATAGAGTTCCCACCTCCGCTCGCCAAAGGGCACGTCCTTGAAGCCGGTGAATTGCCACGGCATGGTCACCGGCCGCGTGTTGGCGAGCCAGCCGTCGGCATAGATGGCGGCATCGCCCGACAGCTCGTAAAATTGCATCCGCCGCGTCGACGAGGCCGATGCGCCGCGGATGGCATAGAGCATCGAAGCGCCGTCGAGCGTCATCTGCGAAACGCCATCCACCGCCTGCGGCGGCGCGATACCCGCCGCATCGAGGATCGTCGGCACGATATCGGTCAGATAATGATATTGGCTGCGCACCTCGCCACGCACATCGGGCGCGCGGCGCGGCCAGGAAAGCACCATCGCGTTGCGCGTCGCGCCGAGGTGCGAGGCGACACGCTTGAAATAGGGAAAGGGCGTCGACATCGCATGGGCCCAGCCGGTCGGGAAATGCCCATAGGTCATCGGACCGCCGAACCGGTCGATGTTCGCGAGCGCGACGGGATAATCGGCCTCGCCCGCCTCGTTCAGGCCTGCTGTTTCATTAAACAGGCCGTTCGCACCGCCCTCGGCGCTCGATCCGTTGTCGCCTTCGACGAAGAGGACGAGCGTGTTGTCGAGTTCCCCGGCGCGCTCGATCTCGTCGAGCACCCGGCCGATCTGATCGTCGGCATAGGCGATCGCCGCGGCATAAGCCTCCATCATCCGCGCATAGAGCCGCTTCTTTTCGGCCGGCAGGCTGTCCCACGCCGCGATTTCGGGCGGCCGCGGCGTCAGGCGTGTGCCGGCGGGGACGATGCCCATAGCGATCTGCCGCTGCAGCGTGCGCTCGCGCAGCGCGTCCCAGCCGAGGTCGAAGCGACCGCGGAAGCGTTCGACCCATTCGCGCGGCGCCTGGAACGGCGAGTGGGCGGTGCCGGTCGCATAATAGAGAAAGAAGGGCTTGTCGGGCTGCACCGCGTGCTGGCGCCGCAGCCAGGTCATCGCGCGGTTGGCAAGGTCGCGATCGAGGATATAGCCGGGGTCGTCGACGGGCGGTTCGACCGGTTCCGTGCCGAGATAGAGTTGCGGCGCGAACTGATCGGTATCGCCGTCGAGGAAACCGTAAAAATATTCAAAGCCCAGCCCGGTCGGCCAGCGATCGAACGGGCCGGTCGGCCCCGTTTCCCATTTCGGCGTGATATGCGCCTTGCCCACCATCGCGGTATTGTAGCCGTTGTCACGCAGGATGCGGGCGATGGTCGCCGCGCTTTTCGGAAGGATGGTGGTATAGGCGGGGTGCGAACTTGCCGAATTGGTGACGCCCGACATGCCGACGCGGGCCGGGTTGCGCCCGGTCAGCAGCGCGGCACGGCTCGCCGAACAGATGGCCGCGGTGTGGAAGCGGTTGAAGCGCAGGCCGCGCTGCGCAAGCCGGTCGAGCGTCGGCGTCGGCACGGGGCCGCCAAAGGTCGATGAAGCGGCGAAGCCGGTGTCGTCGGTGAGCACGACCAGCACATTGGGTGCTCCCGCCGGCGCGGCGGGCTGAGACGGCCATGCCGGCAGCGCCTCTGCTGCCTCCTGCGCGACAGCGGGCGCAACCAGCGCGGTCGCGGCAAGCAGAAGGATGGCGGAAAACCTGCGGTCGATCATGTTGAACTCTTTCGGATGGGCGCCGCGCGTCGACACCGCTGCGACCGGACGGCGAGGGCCGCCCGGTCGCAGCGGCGCCAAGCCGTCAATAGGCGTCGCCGCCGAAGCGATATTTCAGGCTGACGCCCCACATCCGCGGCGGCGCGTAGATGCTACCGCGGACGCCCAGCGACGACCGCTGGGTTAGGTCGTTGCTGCCGATGCGATAGAGCTTGTTCGTCGCATTGGTCAGGAAGACGCCGAGATCGACCGGCTGCCCCATCACATCCTTCCAGTTGAGCGAGAAATCGAGCGTCGTATAGGCGGGCTCGATCGCGTTCGGGTTGAGCGCGCTCGTATCGGTGAGTGCGACGCTCGACTGGTGATAGAGACGGCCGCCGAAGCTGATCTTGCCGATCTTGTCATCGAGCGGCAGCACATAATCGAGGTTCAGCGTATATTGCGTCTTGGGCACCGAGTTGAAGCGGTTGTCCGAGCAGAAACCGACGATCGCCACCGAGGTGGGATCGCAAGGATTCGCGACCGGATCGGGCGTCGTGCGGTCGAACGTCGCGTCGGTATAGGCAAAGGTGCCGCCAAGGGTCAGTCCCTCGACCGGGATCAGGCTGACCTCCGCCTCGATGCCCTTGATCCGGCCGTTGTTGACATTCTGCACCAGCGAGACCGGCACCGCTCCCGGCAGGACGACATTCTTCTGAATGGCCTTGTAGCGGTCGGTATAGGCGGCAAGGTTGGTGCGCAGGAACACGCCATCGAAATCGAAGTCCGCCTTGACGCCCGCCTCGATCGAAACGTCGGTTTCCGGCTGGTAGGCCGGGCTGACGCCGGGGGGGGCCGAACTGTTTACGCCGCCGGGACGATATCCCTTGCTGATCTTGGCATAGAAGAGCTGCCCCGCATCGGTCTTGTAGGACGCCCCGAAAGTCCAGGTGGTCGATTTGAACGACCCCCGCGTTTCGACGCAGGTCGCGGTCCCGAGAACGTTGTTGAGCGGGATCACGCCGACCCCCGGCCCCAGATCGAGCGAACCGAAGCCATAGTCCTGGCATTTGCCGTGCGGGATGGGTGCGAAGGTGGACGCGACGAGGACATCGGCGAGCGGTTCGGGAACATTGCCGCCGCCCGGCCCCATCAGAAAGGCCTTGAGCGCCTCTTCGCCGCCCGGGATCGGGCTGAGGTAGGTCGCCTGGCGCGACAGTACCCGGTCGTGCGTATAGCGCAGACCGCCGTTGATCTTCAGATTGTCGGTGATCGCATATTCCAGCGAACCATAGACGGCGCGCGACTTGGTCGTCAGATCGTTCACGCCGGCGCGCTGCAGGATCGCGACGTTGATGGTGGCGTTTTCGGCCGGGCCGCCGGGGCGCTGCTCGTCCATATAGCCGCCGACGGCCCAGTTGAGCTTGCCGTCGAGGGCGAGGCCCGACAATCGCAACTCCTCACTGAGCTGTTCGGCGTTGGTGAAGAGCACGTCGGTGTTCGGGCAGGCCGAGTGGCAGGTCAGCACCGCGGCTCCGTTGGCGGCGCCGAAGTTGGAGGCTTCGTCCTCCTTTTCGCGGACATAGCCGAAGATATTGGTAAGCTGGATGTCGTCGGCCAGGTCGACGACCGTGCGATTGACGAGATAGAGATTCTTCCGCTTGCTGTAGAGCGGGTCGACAAGCGAGATCGCGCGCGGGCCCCGCGCATTCTGTGCGTCGAGCTGCGCGTGCTGGGCGGCGAGATAATTGGTCGCGGTGAACGGCGTCAGCCCCGGCGCCATCGGCACGACGCTGCCGTTCGCGTCGATGCCGTAACCGCCCGCGAACAGCCCCGCGAGGCCGGCGATGTTCGCACCGAGCGCGGCATCGTTGATGCCCCCAAAGATCACGGCGGTGCCGTTGTCGTGCGTGTTCTGATAGGACAGGATCGTCGTATTCTCGATCGTGTCGGTCGGCCGCAGCGTCAGCGAGCCGCGGAATCCTTCATAGGCGAGATTGTCATGCCGCTGTCCGGTCGCGAGGTTGCGCGTAAAACCGTCGCGCCGCGCGGTTTCGAACGCGCCGCGCAACAGCACCCGATCCTCGACGATCGGAATGTTGATCGCACCATTGACCGTGCGCAGGCCGTAATTGCCGACCTTGACCCCGACATAGCCGCCGAAATCCTCCTTCGGCGTCTGCGGCGAGACCATGACGTTGCCGCCGTCCGTGACGCGGCCGAAACCCACTCCCTGCGGACCGCGCAGCACCTGCACATTGGCGAGGTCGTAGAATTGCCCTTGCGTCAGCCGCGAGATCGGCACTTCGGCGAAATAGGTGATAACCGCTGGAAAGACGGTACCAAAGGAAAAGCCCTGGCCGCGGATCGTGTAGGTCAGATTGTTGCGGTCGGAGACCGAAGCCGAAACCGCCAGGCCCGGCGTCGTCTGGACGAGGTCGACGGGATTGAAGCTTCCGCGCTGATCCATCTGTTCCTGCGACACCACCGACACCGCGATCGGAACGTCCTGCAGCCGCTCTTCCTGGCGCCGGGCGGTCACGACGATCTCGCCAAGGCCTCCCTGCCGATCCGCACCATCGGCGGCCGGCGCGGACTCGCCTTCGCTTTGTGCCTGCGCCGGCTGGATCAAAAACACACTCGCCGCGCCGGCGAATAATATCGCTTTCCACTTGTGCATGGGGGTTCCTCTCCCGTTCCGGGCTCTTTGGCCCTTTTCCCTTCGAGTCTCATTCGAAGCTTCCCCGACGGAACCTAGCCCGGCTTGGAGGGCTGTCAATATCGTATATATTATTCTGTGAATTTATATGAAAATTTAAGGACATTGCCTCGCTGGGAACCCCGCGAGAAGAGAGAATCGGGGCGCTCTTCGGGCCCTTTCCGTCCTCATTCGAGCACATCGGGCGAGGAAATGAATGAGCGCGGCCGCGGCCCCCGTCCGACAAGGACGGCAATCGACCGGCTAAATCCCGGGCTGGCGATCCTTCGCTGCGCGCCGTCCCCTCGTCCAGCCGAAGACGGGGAAAAACACTTCCTCGAACCAGGGGGGCGTGGGCCCGGGCAGGCCGTAGTTCGCGGGACGACCCTCCGGAATGTGGAGGGTCCCGAAAATCCGATCCAGAAAGGAAAAGGTCACGGCGTAATTGCGAAAGGAAGCACCGTCGCGCCCATAGCCATGGTGGGTGTGATGGATGCCCGGCGACACCAGGACCGTCTCGATCGCACGAAACAGGCGACCGAAGCGCCGTGATCGCCGGATAGCGTCATCCCAGCGGAAATGGGCATGGGTGATCAGATTCCATCCATAGATGGTCAGGATGGTCAGCGTCGCCGCAAGTTCCTGTCCGAAATAGACGGCCGCGCCCAGAATCCACGTCGTCGGCACGAAGAGCGTCCAGAGGGGATGGATGCGCAACGTCACCAGGACATTCATATATTTCCCGGCGTGATGTGTCCGATGCAATTTCCAGAGCCAGTCGCGCCCCGGTTTGCCCTTGGCTTCATGGGCCCATCGATGCACCCAGTAAAAGCTGAATTCGCACGCGAACAGGATGAGAAGGAATGACGGCAGCACCGGAAAGGCTGCGAGCGCGCCCCGATCCGCCGGAAAGCAGGAAGACAGCAGCAAGGCGATCGCCACGGCGAAAAGCGGCCGGGTCACCACCCGGGTCACGGCGATGCAGAGGATCAGGGTCGCATAATCGTTCCTGCTGTAGATGCCGCGATGAGCGCCGGCGATCAACTCGAGAAGCAGGACTGCCAGCGTCGCTGGAATGATGAAAATTCCAATTTCCATTCGACCGCACCTCCTTCATCGGAGGTAGACATGCCAATAGAATTTCTCCAATGAATATTATTACGTATTTTGATTTCTATTGGTTATAGATATGGAACTGCGCCACCTCGTTCATGCAAAATCCCTGGCGGACGAAGGAAGCTTTCGCGTCGCCGCCGCCAAGCTGGGCCTGACGCAGCCTGCCCTGACCAAGAGCATCCAGGCGCTCGAAGCCGAGGTCGGGGTCCGGCTTTTCGATCGCAGCCGCAAGGGCATCGCACCCACTGCCGCGGGAGCCGCGCTTCTTCGCCGAGCGACCGGATTGCTCGACGGGATGGCGGACCTGCAGGCCGAACTGCGAGCGATACGGGGCGGACGGCTGGGGAAAGTCCGTGCGGGGCTGGGACCGGTGCCGGCCAAGCTGGTTCTGGCGCCGTCGATGGAGCGTTTCGTTCGGGATGGAATGGGGATCGAAATATCGACGGAAATCGGGTCCGCCTCCGACCTTGCGCTCAAGGTAGCGCGCGGCGAGCTCGATTTCCTCATAGCGTCGCTGGCCGAGGACTTGCCGATCGAGGGCATCGAAACGACTCTCGTCGGCACCATGCCCCTGGCCCTGCTGGCCCGGCACGATCACCCCGTGCTTGCGGAAGGGCTGCCCGGCGCCGAAGCCCTCGACCGGTTTCCCATTCTGGGCGGGAGGATTCCCGTTACCAGCCATCGCCGTATCGCGGCGGGTGGCTATCGCCCGCTTCTGGCCTGCGACGATTATGACGTGATCGGCCGCGTTGCGCTGAACAGTGACGCCCTGGTCGTGGCGACACCCGCCCTGACGCGCATGGGCTGGCCTTATAGCGAGTTGGCGCCGTTGCCGCTGCCCGCATCATGGCCGGATGATCGCCGCGTCGCGCAACTGTATCTGGCAACGCGGGAGGGCAAGACGATGTCGCCCGCAGCCGCCGAGGTCGTCGCGGAATTTCGTCGCCAACTCGATGTGGCGCTAATATAACCGTCTATCTAAGTTAATTGATACTTGCATCCCCTCGACTTCGGCTCCACTCTTCCGGGCGGAAGAGGAGAGACCGATGGCACGCATTCCCCTGGTCGAAGTGGATGAGCTGACGCCGGCGCAGCGCGATGCTTATGACAATAAGCCGGGCGGCAAGCTCAACCTGTCGCGACTGCTTGCCCATGCGGTATCGATCCAGCCGGGAATCGGTCTCGCGGTGCAAGGCATGATGACCGGGATCGACGTGCCGCCGCTCGAACGCCAGATCTGCGTGCTTGCGGTGCTCCACCTTGATCGCGGGGCCTATGAATGGGCCCAGCATATGGAGGTTTCGAAGGCGATGGGAATCGCCGAGGAAAAGGTCGCCGCAATTGCCGACGATCGCTTCGGCGATCCGGTGTTCGACGACCGCGAGAAGGCGCTGCTCGCCTTCACGCGGCAGGTCGTGAAAACGGTGCGTGTCGACGACTTCGTCTTTGGCGCGGTCGCATCCTTCTATTCGCCGCGACAGATCGTCGAGTTGATCCACGTCATCGGCATCTACATGCTCTTCGCGCGTGTCTCGGAGGTCGCCGAACTCGAGATCGACGCCATCGCAGGAGGCGATTTCTGGAAGAAAGCCAATCAGCGGGCCGGGCTGGTCGAATGACGGCGGCAGGTGTGGAGACGATCGACTATCCTTTCGTCCGACTCGCATTCGACGGCGCGCTCGCCACGATCACATTGAACGATCCAGAGCGGCTCAATGCGATGGGGGACGAGATGGCCGAAGCGCTCGCCGCAGCGCTTGCCGAGATCGTCAAGCCGCGACGGCGCTGCCGCGCGGTCCTGCTGACCGGCGAAGGACGGGCCTTTTGCGCCGGCTATAATCTGATGGCGAATCGGAAGGCGATGGCCGCAGGCAGATCGACGATCACGCCGCTTGGCGGGGCGGAGACGCTCTATCATCCGATGCTGCGCCGGCTGCACGGGTTGCCGATCCCGCTGATCGCCGGAGTCAACGGCCTTGCGATCGGCATCGGACTCGGCGTCGCGCTCGCCGCCGATCATATCGTGATGGCCGAGGATGCGTGGCTGCAGACGCCGTTCGCCACCCTCGCCTCAGCGCCCGATTCGGGTTTGTCGTGGCTGCTGCCGCGCATGATCGGAGTGGCGCGCGCGAAGCGGATGCTGATGCGCGCCGAACGCATCGACGCCGCCACCGCACGCGATTGGGGACTGGTCGACGAAACGGCGCCCACCAATCAGCTCCGCGACCGCGCGCTCGCGGTGGCCCGTGAATTTGCCGATGGCGCGACCCTTGCGCTGGGTGAAATCAAGACGCTGATCGCCGACGGGCTGCGCCAGGATCTGCACAGCGCCTTCGAGGCCGAAGCGCGGGCCGTCGGACGCACGGCGCGGACGAAGGACAATCTCGCCGCGGTCCGCGTGTTCGCATCGAAGCAGAAACCCGTCTTCTCCGGCGAATAGCGCAACTCGGTGACATTCTGACAAAAAGCGTCATTGCGTTAGAAGCGTGATCGCTCTAGCCCCTTGCCCGCAAGGGGAAAAAGGATGGCGTCCGAAGCGAAAATCGACAGGGCCGTGATAGCTGCCGCCGACCAGTTCATCCGCTATGGCTTCGCCCGCACGACGATGGGCGACATCGCGCGCGCCGCCGACATGTCGCGTCCCGCACTCTACCTGCTTTTTCCCGGAAAGGAAGAATTGTTCGAGGCGGCCGTCACCCACCTCAACCGCATTCGCATGGCGGAAATCCGGGGCGCGCTGACCAGGGCGAGCAGCCTGTCCGAACGGCTGTTCATTGCCTGCGACCTCTGGCTCGTGCAGGTATTCGACCTCCAGCGCCGCACCCCCGACGCACGCGACATGGATGATCTGTCGATCCCCGTCGTCCGGCGCGTCTATGCCGAACTCGAGGCGCTTATCGCGGAACTGATCGATGCCGATACCGCGAAGCCCCTGCCCGCGAACGCCGAGATGCTCGCGCGCGGGCTTGTCTTCGCAGTGCGCGGCTTTGGCGCGGCGGCCGAAGATGTCGACATCTTCCGCTCGATGACACGGCTGCATGTCGACCTGCTGTGCCGTGCGCTGGCGCCGCGCGACTGAGGTGCCTCACCCCTCGAGCAGCAGATTCCGCAGCCGATCGAGCGCTTGCGCGTCCACGCCATGCTCCGCCGCCAGATAGGTTTCGACGCTGCCGTAACTTTCGGCGAGCGCACCGAAGGTCGCGTCGATATATTCGGGCGCCGAACGCATCATCGTCCGCCACACTTCGGGATCGACCGTCAGCAGATAGGCAAAGGGGCCATCGGGATCGACGGGAAAGAGCGGCGCGCGCGGGTCCTGTATCTGTTCGGTCAGCGCGTAATCCGTCCGCACGATTTCGAGCGGAACGCCGAGGGCCGCGAGCAGAAGCGCTGACAGCACCCCCGTCCGGTCCTTGCCCGCGGTGCAGTTGATGAGAAGCGGCGCGCGTCCCGCCAGCAGAAGCCCGAACATTGCCGCCACCGCCGCGCGCTGCTCGCCGAGCAGGCGGCGATAGGTCTCCAGCATATGGGCATGGATGTCGGCTGCGCGCGTTGCCGGATCGCGCATCAGCGTAACGATATCACCGCGGCTGAGATCATAGTCGCGCGTCCAGTAGTGCAGTCCCTCGGCGAGGCTTGGCGGATAGGGTTGTCCTGCTCGTTCCTCGGTCGTGCGCAGATCGAGAATGGCGGCGAGGCCGAGCGCGGCAAATTGCCGCGCTCCTTCGGCCGTCAGTTCGCCGGGATGGCCGCTGCGCAACAGCATCCCGCGGCGCACACGCCGTCCGTCCATGGCGCGATAGCCGCCGAGGTCACGCAGATTGCGCGACCCCGCGACGGTCAGCAAGCGTGCGTACGACGCCATCACCCGATCAGACGCCAAGCGCACCGAAGGTATCGAGGTCGGCCACTGCAGCACCGAAACAATCGCCCTCGGCGGTGACGATCTCGATCGGCTGCATTTCGAGCGGGGTAAAGGGCCACATGAAGCCATGCATTGCGTGACGCCGATAAGCCTCCCACGCATCTTCGCGGCTTGGCGGGTTGGCGACGCCGTGAGCCTTGAGGGCCGTGAGATAACCCGCCAGCAGGTCCTTTTCGGCCGCCCGGCGATCCTCGACCTTCAAGTTGCCGATGATCGAATAGGCGACGTCGTGCATATAGGGGCCCTCCTGCCACGCCTGCCAATCGAGAAAGCCCGGCCGGCCGTCGATCTCGAAGAACATGTTCCCGAGGTGCGCGTCGCCATGCGAGAAGCATTGCGGAATTTCGAGCGATCGCTTCCACTGGGTGCGCAACCCCGCCATGATCCGCTCGCGATCGCGATAGGGGCCCACATAGGCGGCGCAGCGGCGATGGTCGATGCAGGCGTTGAAATAATCGGGTTCGAGCATCATCATGACGACGCGGTCGGCCGCCTGCCATACGGTCGAGAAGTTGCGGAGTTGCTTGAGTTCGCCCGATTGCCACCAGCGCGCGTGCATACGCGCCAGCAGTTCGAGCGTCTGCGCCTGCTGGTCGATGCGGATCGGGCGCGTCGCATTGCCGAAGGAGACGTTGCGCGCGGCAAGGTCCTCCATCAGCACCAGCCCCTGCACCCCCTCATGCCAACCCGACCAATAGGCGCGCGGGATATGGATGTTCATTTCCGGCGCCCAGGTCGCGAAGAACTTCGCTTCGTTCACGAAGGATTCGTCGAAGGTATAGGCGTGGCGGATGAAACCGCCCTTCAGCCACATGGTCGGTGGCAGGCGATGGGCGTGTCCGGCTTCATTGTAGGCGAGCAGCAGGCGCACCTTGGTGGCGGTGCCCGCGATGACGGTCCCGACATGTACCTCGGTCACCTTCGTCCCCGGATAATTTTCGGCGAGGACCGTCGAGAGCCAGTCGGCGGTAATCTCTTCGATACGCAGCGGCAGATGGCTTTTCGGGGTTTCGGTCATGCGCTTGGAACTCCCTGCTCGATTCTCCAATAGATTATTTAGTATCCTGTTTTAGATCTTTCGCAACCCTCCGCGACCGACTGCCGTCTCTCGCTCGGAGCAGGGTTCGCGATGCCGGTTCCTTCAGCCCGTCGTAGCCGCCCGCAGCAGCATCGACTGGTCGGCAACGGCGAGCAGCGCACCGCTCTGCGCAAAGAGCCGCGTCGAGACATGGGCAATTCCGTTCCCGACCCCCTCGACCCGCATCCGCGCGAGTGTCCATTCGCCCACCGGCTCGGCAAGAAAGCGGATGGCATTGTCGAGGCTGCTGCCACTCGCCGGCCGGCCGAGCGCGCCGGCGAGCGCCAGCGCGGCGCAATCGGCGATGACCGCAAGCAGCCGACGGTCGAGCCGCGCCCCATTCCGCGACCGGACCCAGCATAGCAGGTCGATCCCGCCGCGCCCCTCCCACTCCGCCCGATCGGGAAATTCGCCGCCCGCAAGCCGGAATTCGAGCAAGGCGTTGAGGTTCGACGAGAGCAGCCGCGCGACCGAGCGCTCGGGGCAGGCTTCAGGCGGCGGCACTGCTGGCATCGCCGCGCCCTGATGCGCCGCGAGGTCATCGCGGCCGCCGCAGGCGCCATGGCCTTGCAGAAACAGGGTGTCGCCGCACCATCCGGTGATCCCGCATTGCCGCACGGTACGGCCGTCGGCGGCAAGCGCTGCGTCGAAGCGCAGGCGATCGCCCGGGCGCACCTGCGTGAGAAATTGCACGGCGGCAAAGGTTGCCGGCTGCCCCGTCCGCCGCTCCATCGCCTCGACCACGGCGGCCAGCGCGACTCCCCCGAACAGGAACTGGCGTCCGGGCGGGCCGACGCATGAGGGTTCGGGTACGCTGGCAGCGAACGATTCCCCGTCTGCCCGCGCGCTCAGGACAAGCAGACCCGCCGCCGCGCGCACGGCTTCAGCAGACCCGCCGGGCATAGGCCGCAAGCCGTGCTTCGAGTTGCGCCTGGCGCTCGTTCGAATCGACCCAGCGCGTGTCGGCAGGCAGATCGCTCTTCAGCCGGTCGATCGTCGTCAGGCGGAGACTCGACGAAAGCGGAGGGCCATCGGCGCGCATCCGCTGCCAGCGCAGGATCGAGAAGACATGTTCGTGTCCGCCGGTGTCGAGCCAGTTCCACACACCGGGGTCGCGCCGCGCGATGACGAGGCGGATGCGTCCATCGCGGTCGATCGCCGACTGGGCGGCGGTCAGGCTCGACTGGATGCGGTGATAATCGCGTGAGCGATAGAGCCATTCGGTAAGCTGCACGGCGGCATAGCCCGCGCCTGCGGGATCATATTCGAGGATCGCGGCATCGTCGGGACCGAGCCGGTAGCTGCCGTTCGATATCCCCTGTGTCACCAACCCGCCGCCCGCGCCGCGAAAGGCCTGCGGCGCCGTGATGCTGTTCGGCGTCAGCCCGCTCCACACATTCTGGAACCAGAAATAGAGATAGAGATCGCCGAGCGCGTGCTGCGTCGCGCGCGCCGCCATCTCATCGACAGCGATCGGAGCGGATTTCGCATCGCCCAGGCGCTCGATCGCCAGTTCAAGCGGCGTTTCCACGGCCCAGTCCATGATCGAATCGCGCACGAAGAGGAATTTGACCCCAGGCCGCGTGACGAGCCGATTCTGCCTCGCTTCGTCGGCACCGTCATCGATCCACAGCTCGAAACTGCCATCGTCTGCAAGGTCCAGCTCATGATCCTCGATCGTCTGGATGGTCTGCGACGTTCCGTAGTTGGCGGTGAGTGTGAAGGATGTGTTCGCAGGCTTGGCATCGCGGATGCGTCCGGTGACGCGATAGTGCGTGCCGTGTTCGATGCCCGCAAGCCGGTAGCAGTTGTCGGGATTGTCGCCGCCGGTGCGCGCGCCGGGGACGTCGTTTCCGTGCCAGCGATAGGCCGGCATGAAGTCGCGCACGAAACGCGGATGCCGCGCGTCCGATGCCGCCGCCTTGAACAGCCAATTGTTCAGATATTCCTCGCAGAAGGCAGCGAGCAGAGGGCGCGATTCGGTCGGAATGCGATCGCCATAACCGCGCGCGAAGAGCATTTCGATCTGCGCCCGCGCCGCGACGATACGCGGGTCATGCAACATAGCGCGCACGTCGGCCTCGGCGGCGAACTGGCCAGGATTGGCAATCGGATTGGTCATGGAGGAAGGGGTCATTGGCGTTTCTCCCGCTCGATGGCGAAGCGTTCGATATAGGGAGCGAAAGCAGCCTCGATCGCCGCGGCGTCGAGACCATATTCGGCGAGCGTATAGGCGCGCTTGGGCGCGGAGGCGTGATGGTCGGTTTCGAGGTGACGCGCCATCGCGTCACGCGCCTGAGCCGTGAGCGCGAGGCCCAGCTCGTCATATACGCGCGCCACCGTCTCCAGCGGGTCGGTGACGAGATCGGTGAAGCGGACGTCGCTCACCCTCGCATCGACACCCTCGCAATCGCGCCATTCGGCATAGGCATCGACGGCATATTGCCATGCGGCAAGCTGCTGCGCGCCGATCGCCACCGGATCGACCGCCTCGTCCGAGAAGAGCGAGCGCAGCTTGCAGAAGAGACTCGCGATCGAGGGGATGACCTTGCCCGGATCACGGTGGTTCACATAAAGGCGCGCATCGGGGAAGGCCATCAGCAGTTCGCGCCAGGCGAACAGATGGCCCGGCCCCTTGAGCGCCCAACGGCGTGGCGCGGCTCCGCGTTGCAGATATTGCATCACTCCGACCTGCCACGCAAAGGCCGAACGCATCTTGTCGGCGATCGCCGTCTGGAAAGCGGGAATGTTCCAGTAGACACCGTAAAGGCTGCCGAGATTCCCTTCCTGCAGGAAGATGCATTCTTCGGGCAGCGTCGAACCGAAGGGATGGATCGCGGTGACATCGGGAGCGGTCATGCCCTGAAAAGCCAGAATTCCGGCGTAGAGCGCTTCGCGGTCGCCATTGCCGTCGAGCGGTGCCGGGATCGCCGCTTCCCACGCGGGCACGGCGCGATTGGCGGGGTCCTGCGCGAACAGGCCGTGGAGGAAGGTCGTGCCCGCCCGCGGCATGCCCGACCCGATCAACGGCGCGACCACCCGCTCGGCATCGACGCCGGTCGCCGCCTTTCGGGCATCGAGATAGCGGAGGCGCGAGACGAGCATCGTCAGCAGGCGGCTGTGCGTCCGGCTGCGGCCGATGGCGGTGAGATCCGACTTCGCCTCGATTTCGCCGCAGAGGAGGGCAAGATCGTGTCGGAACCGGTCTTCATCCCAGCGTGCGCCGCCCCAGTCGGAAAGTCCGCTACGGGCTTCAGCTTCGCCGAGCAGCGCGGGCGCGGCGAGCGGCGCGGAAAATCCGGTTAGCGCCGATGCGTAAGGGCCGCTCATTCGCCGACCATGCGCTCATAGGCAGCCAGCGGACCGACCTGCGTGACCCCGCCATCTACAGGCAGCGTCACGCCGGTCACGAATCGGCTCTCGGGTCCCGCAAGGAACAATGCGGCTTGCGCGATATCCCATGCGTCGCCCTCGATTCCGAGCGGCGCGATCGCGCTGCGGATACGGCGGCGCTCGCCCTCCAGATGTGCGGCGACCATCGGCGTCACGATATGGCCCGGCGCAACGCAATTGGCGCGAATGCCATCGCGACCGTACATGACCGCCAGTTCCGCGGTGAGTTGCTGCACCGCTGCCTTGCTGGGACCGTAGGCCGCATTGCCGTGCGCGCGGATGCCCGCGACCGAGGAGATATTGACGATCGCCTTCCCTTGCCCCTCCATCAGCGCGGGGATGGTCTGGCGGCACATGTTGTAGATGGTACCGAGATTGACCGACAGCACGCGGTCGATATCGGCTTCGGCGACCTGATGGAGCGGCCCGGCACCGGCACCGATGCCGATATTGTTGACGAGAACATCGAGCCCGCCGAGCCATTCGAGGCTGGCCGCGACCATGTGCGCCGCGTCGGCGGGATCGGCGACATCGCCCGCAACGACCAGCCCCTCGCCGCCGAGTTCGCGCACAAGGTCGAGAGTTGCCTCGGCCCGCCCCGCTTCGAGATCGAGGAGGGCGACGCGCGCGCCTTCGGCGGCGAACAGCGCGGCGATCGCCTTGCCCGTACCGACACCGTCGCCGAGCGTCCCCGCGCCGGTGACGATCGCGCGCCAGCCGTCCAGCCGGCGATGAAAGCGTGGGGGCTGGGGCATGGCTTCGTCCTTTCCTGTGGGAGGTGCGGCGCAGGCGTCAGTCGGCCGGCGTAACCAGTTCGCGCAGCTTCGGCTTGACGATCTTGCCCATCGCGTTGCGCGGGAAAGAATCGAGGAAGCGCCATTCGTCGGGTATCTTGTAGCGCGTGAGCTTTTCGCGGCAGAGCGCGACGAGTTCGGCCTCCAGCACTGCACGGTCGATATCGGACCGCGCGGGCTGGATGCAGGCGACGGTCAGCATTCCCATGCGGAGGTCGGGTTTGGGAACGACGGCACAGTCGGCGACACCGTCATGCGCGTGGAGGACGCGCTCGATCTCCGCCGGGTAGACGTTCGAGCCGCCGCGCAGGATCAGGTCCGAGCTGCGGTCGGCGATCGTCAGCCAGCCGTCGGGGTCGAGGCTGCCGTGATCGCCCGAATGCACGACCCCGCCGCGCAGCAGCGCCGCCGTCTTCTCCCCCTCGCGCCAATAGCCGAGCGGCGGCGTATAGACATCCGCCCAGGGGCCCGTCCGCACCGGACCGAAACAGACCTCGCCCACGGCTCCCGTCGCGAGGGGACGTCCCTCCGCGTCGCGGATCGAAATCTCGAGATGCGGCAGCGCATGGCCGCTCGCCCCGTCCGGCGGAACCGCGTCGAAGCTGTGCGCGACGACGGTCGGCGCCTCGGTCAGACCGTAGGAGGGCGAGACATGATAGCCATAGCGTTCGAAGAAGGCCTCGCGGATCGCGTGCGGCAACGGCGCGCCGCCCGACGACATGCGGAAATGGTCGGGCAGGTCGAGGTCCGCCTGCAGCAGGTCGTAGATCATCGTGGGCACGAACGCGACCTGACCGATCCTCCGTTCGCGAATCCATTCGATCAGCGGGTCGATCTTGATCGACGGCGCGAAGAGGAAGGGGCGATAGGCGAGAAAGGCCGACACCGGCCCCAGGATCATCACATTGGTGATCGTGAGCGGCAGCGCCGAGCCGCGCCGCGCATCGGGCGTCATCAGCCCGTGCGCGAAGGCTGCGGCGGGAACGACGATCATGTTATGCTGGCTGTGCACGACGCCCTTGGGAACGCCGGTGGTCCCGCTGGTGTACATGATCGCGGCGGGGGCGAAGGGGTCGATCGCGGGCAGCGGCGCGGTCGCATCGGCCGCATCGGCGAACGCCGCGGTCCAGCCGCCGTCGCGCGCCGCGTCGTCGACCATCCAGACATGCGCAAGGTCGGGCGTGTCGCCCCGCAACGCATCCACCTGCGCGGCCAGGCTGCTGTCGGTCAGCAGCAGCTTCGCGCCGCTGTGCGCGAGGATATGGCGTTTGTCGCCTTCGGGCAGGATCTTGTTGATTCCCACCCAGACCGCGCCGAGCCGCATTGCCGCGAAGAAGGCGATGACGAGGTCGTTCTGGTTGCCGAGCGACGCCGCGACACGGTCGCCCGCGCCGATCCCCGCACCGTCGAACAGCGCCGCCGCCGCGGTCACCGCCTCGGCCAGTTCCCGGAAATTATAGCTGCGCCGCGAATCGACCAGTGCCTCCGCGTCGGGACAGTGCGCCGCCGCACGCGCGATCAGGCCCGCGACGTCGCGCGGCGCCCCGGGGGGATCGATTCGGGCCGGGGGCGCCTGAAGTCCGAACGTCGCATATTCCTCTTCCGTCATGGTCCTCGCCATATAAGCGTATCTCTCTTGCATTAAGGTCTATATGATTATGATGTATTCGTGCAAGAGCGGAGTCCCCGCCCGCCCCTCTTTCGTTGGGCGCGGGCGTTGGCCCGATCAAGAGCCAAGCCAGCGAGAGGATGAAATGACCGAAACTTCGCCCGAAGCCCAGTTCGCCGCCTTCGGTGCCGTCGAAGCGGTGCCGACGAGCAATTTCCAGCGGGTCGTCGCGCGCCGCCTGACGCAGAGCTGGACGCAGGTTCCCCACGTCACCCATCATGACGAGGTCGACGTCACCGCGCTCGACGCGCACCGCGGGACGCTGACCGGCGATGCGAGGATCTCGCCGCTGATCTTCCTCGTCAGGGCGCTCGCGAAGGCGATGGCGCAGTTTCCGCATTTCAACGCGTCGCTGTCCGACGACGGCAAGACGCTGGTGCTCAAGAAATATTGCCATATCGGCATCGCAGTCGACGGACCGCTGGGGCTCCTCGTCCCGGTCCTGCGCGATGCCGACCGGAAGAACGTCGCGACGCTTTCCGCCGAACTCGCTGCCCTCAGCGCGCAGGCGCGCGACAAGGGGCTGCCGATGAGCGCCATGTCGGGCGGCTGCATCACCATCACGTCGCTCGGCGGGATAGGCGGCACAGGCTTCACCCCGATCATCAACCAGCCCGAGGTCGCGATCCTTGCGGTGACGCCGTCACGGATGCAGCCGGTCTGGGACGGCACCGCCTTTCAGCCGCGGTTGATGATGCCGCTGTCGCTGAGTTACGATCATCGCGTCATCAACGGCGCCGACGCCGCGCGCTTCGTGCGGTCGATCGGGCAAGCGCTTGCCGAACCGGAGAAATTGTGATGAACGCGAAAGCGACCCCCGATCTGGTACTGCGCGTCGACGCCGAAGGCGTGGCGACGCTGACGCTCAACCGCGCGGAGAAGCGCAATGCGATCAACCGCGAGCTGTTCCGCACGCTGCGCGCGCATATCCTTGCGCTGCAGAAGGACCGCAGCATCGGGCTGGTCGTCATCCGCGGCGCCGGCGAGCATTTCTGCGCCGGGCACGACCTTTCCGAAAAGCCGCACGCCGACGCGCTCGGCTGGCTCCGGCGCGAGATGCAGACGCTCGAGCTGCTGACCCGGCTGCGCCAGCCGGTGATCGCCGCGGTGCGGGGAACCTGCTTCACTGGCGGGCTCGAACTCGCGCTGTCGGCCGATTTCATCCTTTGCGACGAAAGCGCGCGGTTCGCCGATACGCACGGCAAATGGGGGCTGGTCCCCGGCTGGGGCATGTCGCAGCGGCTGCCGCGGCGCATCGGTCACGCCAGGGCGCTGGAAATGATGATAAGCTGCCGCCCCTATGACGCCGCGGAGGCAGCGGCGATGGGGCTGGTCAACCGGTGCATGCCCGCAGGCGCCCTCGACGAGGCGGTCGGAGAACTGGCGGAGGCGATCCTGGCCAACAGCTGGCACAGCAATGCCGAGAACAAGCGCCTGATCTACAGCACCGACGGCATGCGCCTGTCCGAAGGGCTCGACCACGAGATCATGCGCAATGCGGGTTTCGACCGCGACGCCGCCGCGCGGCGCCAAAGTTTCCATGACCGGCCGCGCGGCGGGACATAATGGGTCGGTCCCGGGAGACCGGCTCGATGGACGTTGCCCTGATGGAAGGTTCGGATGAAGCGTCGCCATAGGACCGATATCGCTCCATAAGCCCGGCGGCCCCTTTCGCCGTCAATCGAGCACCGCGACGCTGGTCAGGATGCGCTGGATCAATTCCCCCTGCCGCGCGGTGCCGGTGCGGGAATAGATGTCCTTCGAATAGGTGCGCGCGGTCTGTTCGGTGATGCCGATCTCCGCCGCCGCTTCGGCCAGGGTGAAGCCGTTGGCGAGCAGCATCGCGAGCCGCGCCTGTGTGTCGCTGAGCCCGAAGAGCGCCGCGACATGGGCCGAATAGTCGCGTTGCGGCGCCCGCCGTCCCGACAGATAGAGCATCAGCCGCACCGCCCGCGGGCCGGCATCGGCGCGCGCAGCGAGCGGCACGAGCAGCAGGTCGATGCCGTCGGCATCGCCGAGATGGATCGCCTCTCCCTCGCCGGAAGCGAGCGCCGCGGCGATACGGGCCGGCAGGTCGACCCGGCTTTCGCTCGCGAGCAGTCGGTCGCCGCGCACGGCGAGGCCGCCGGCGCCGCCGATCCAGCGCCGCGCGGCATCGTCGATACCGACGATGCGTCCTTCGGCATCGAGCGTGACGACGCCGAAGGAGAGAAGGTCGGCGGCGCGGCGATAGACCTGCGTTTCGGTCGCGCGCGCGAGCAGCGCCGCATAGCAGGCGAGCGCAGGGACGAGCATGTGCGCGAGCCGCGCGCAAAGATCACGATCGTCCACCCCGAAAGGCGCCGCCGCCGCGGGGCGCGTTACCGTCACCCAGATATTGCAGCCACCGGGTTCGGCGACGCGAAAGATCAGGAAATGTTCGAAATCGGCGGCACGGAGGAAATCCTCGCGAAAATCGTCGCGTTCCTTCGCGGCGATGCCGTCGAGTTCCTCATAGGCATAGACGCGCCCCGGCTGCATCGCGAAATAGGGAATGGGATCGGCGGAGGCGAAACGCTCGCGATAGCGGTCCCACAGCCAGGCGGGCGGCGCCGATGCGTCGTGCACCTCGATCCCCGTCGCGGGGTCGGCGCCGGCGCGGCGAAAGATCAGATTGGCGAAATTGCATCCCAGACGGGCGCGCAGCCGCGCCACCAGGCCCGACCAGGGCGGGTCTTCCAGCGGCCCCGACTGGACCGACAGCAGCAGCGCCTCGAAATCCTCTTCCAATATCCTCTCCGTCCCCTTCCCATTTGGGGATATCGCGGGGTCCCTTTCGCTAATCATATACAGGAAAATCCGAGTCGGGAGAGAGAAATGAAAGCAGCGCTATTCAAGGCGGTCGGCGAACCCCTCGCCATCGAAGACGTGCCCGATCCCGAGCCCGGCGAAGGCGAGGCGGTCATCCGCGTCGCCCGGTGCGGCGTGTGCGGCACCGACCTGCATTCGACAAGCGGGCATGGCTATACGCTGCCTGCGGGAGCGCAGCTCGGGCATGAATATGCGGGCGAGGTCGTCGCGGTCGGGCGCGGTGTCCGGCGCCTGAAGGTCGGCGACCGCGTCGCCGCGCTGCCCGTCGTCGGCTGCGGCGAATGCGAAGCGTGCCGCACCGGCATCGACGTGCTCTGTTCGCGCTGGCGGGGCTATGGCGGAGGGCTTGCCGATTATGCGAGGATCAGCGAGCGCGGCGCAACGCTGCTGCCGCAGACGCTGTCGCTCGCCGACGGTGCGCTCGTCGAACCGTTCGCGGTCGGACGGCGCGGCGTGCGCCTCGCCGATCCGGCACCGACCGACCGCGTGCTGATCGTCGGCCCCGGTCCCATTGGCCTTTCGGTTCTTTTCTGGCTGCGCCGCGCCGGGGTGCGCGCCGTCGCCCTGCTCGCGAGCAGCGACCGCCGCCGCCCGCTCGCCGAAGCGATGGGTGCCGAGCATTTCCTTCTCGAGAGCGATGCGGCGCAGGAGGAGATCACGGCGGCGCTCGGCGGGGCGCCGGACATCGTCTTCGAATGCGCGGGCGTTCCCGGCACCATCGCGCGGTCGATCGCGCTCGTCCGGCCGCAGGGCCGCATCGTGTCGCTCGGCTTCTGCATGGTACCCGACCAGTTCGTGCCCGGCATGGCGCTGATGAAGGACGTCGCCCTTCGTTTTTCACTCATCTATACGCGCGAGGATTATACCGAATGCGCCGCGGCGCTCGATGCCGACGGCGACCGGGCGCGGGCGATGGTGACCGACACCGTTTCGCTCGCCGATGCGCCCGCCGCCTTCGAGCGGCTTCGCACAGGTACAGGCGGCGGCGGCAAGCTGCTGATCGATCCGTGGCTCGGCCGATGACGCGCTGGCGGGACCGTTTCGACGCGCTGCACGAGGGCGCGGTCGCCGCGACGGGGCATGAGGATTTCGGCGACGGCGCCTATCGCGAAGGGATGCGCGTGCTGCTCGACGCGCTCGACGACAATCCCCCCGCGGGGCCCGCGACCGAGGCGGCAGCGACCGGCGTCATCACCGGCGCGCTCGCGGGGCGGCTCGTGACCCAGGCCGGCTGGACCGCTCACCCCGGCTATGCCGCCGAACGGATCGAGCGCCCGCTTGTCGTGATCGGCCTGCCGCGCACCGGGACGACCGCGCTGCACCAGCTTTTGAGCATGGACCCCGCCTTCCAGGGTTTCGAACGCTGGCTGACCGCCAATCCGATGGTCCGTCCGCCGCGCGAAACATGGGAGGTTTATCCCGCCTATCGCGCAAGCGTCGAACGCATCGCCGCGATGCGCCGGGCCGCGCCCGAGGTGATGGCAGCCCATTCGACCGAAGCGGACGAGGTCGACGAGTGCCTGATGCCGATGGCGCAGAGCTTCCTGTGCAACTGGTTCGCCTCGAATCTCGACGTGCCCGTCTATGACGCCTGGTTCCGTGCTTCGGACGAAACGCCGTCCTTTCGGCGCTACCGGGACGTGCTGAAGCTCGTCGGGCTCGGCGACGGGCGGCGCTGGCTGCTCAAAAACCCCAGCCACGTCTTCGGCATCGACGCGCTGCTCGCCGCCTTTCCCGACGCCTGCATCGTCCAGACGCACCGCGACCCCGCGGCCTCGATCGCCTCGCTGATGAGCCTGCTCGGCGGCATCCGCGACCTGATGGCCGGCGCGCCGGTCGATCGCCGGCGCCTGCTCGCCCGCGAGGCGGGCTTCTGGGCCGAGGGCGCGCGGCGCAGCATGGCCGCCGCCGACCGCGGGCCCGACCGCTTCGTCCACATCCGGCAGGAGGATATCCGCCGCGACCCGATGGGGGTGGTCGAGCGTATTTACGGCCATTTCGGCCTCCCCATGTCCGCCGACGCCGAGGTCCGCTTTCGTGCCTGGGCGGCGGCCAATCCGCCGGACGCCCGTTCGACGCACCGCTATCGGCCGGTCGAGGCGGACGCGGTCGATCCCCTCTTCGCCGACTATATCGCGCGCTTCGACCTGAAGCGCTCCGCACCAGCAGGAGCTCCGGCATGACCGTTTCCGTCCTTTTCCAGCAACATTTCCAGGTCGCCTATGTCGTGCGCGACATCGAGGCCGCGACGCAGCGCTTCGCACGCGAATTCGGCATCGCCCGATGGGACGTCATGGACATGGCGGCGCTGCTCGGCCCCGGCCATGGCACGCGCTTTATCGGCAACGCCTATGCCGGCGAGGTGATGATCGAGCTGATCGAGCCCGACCCGACGGGCGAGAGCCTCTATCGCGACTGGATTCCCGATGCGGCGGACGGCGTGCGCCTCCACCATCTCGGCTTCCTCGTCCGCAGCGATGCCGATTTCCGCGCGGCGGTCGCGCAGCTTGAGGCGGCAGGCTATCCGACGGCGCACAGCGGGAGCTTCGGCGACAATCTCGACTATCATTACGCCGACACCACCGCGCTACTCGGCCACTATTACGAACTGATCCACCTCAAGCCCGCGGGCGAGCAATTCTTTGCCCGCATCCCGCGCAACTGACGGGAGGCGCGCCATGGCGACCGGCCCCGCCGTCCCGATGGAATGGGAAGGCTTCATCGACCTCATCGCGGGAATTGACCGCAGCCTGCAACATGTGATCGACCCCGCCGACCCCTGGCTGAAGCAGGAGGCGATCCAGCAGATGGCGATGAGCCTGTCGCAGGGTTATGCGCCGATCATGGCGCAGGACAGCCGGGTTCCAGCCTTCTTCACCTTCCTCAACCCCGTCATCAAGTCGGCGGCGCCCAACCCCGACTATATGTACCGGACCTGCTTCGTCGAAGGCAGCGGGACCTATCGCCTGTCGGGGACGCGCGGGACGACCCTGTTCGTGCATGTCGGCATCGGTTCCGGCTATATCGGCGTCGACGACCAGGCGGGGCCGTCGGTCGGGCATATCGACCTCGACACGCTGTCGCTCGGCGAGGGCGGACGCTTCTCGGTGATCCTCAGCGCCGAGCGGCCCGCGGGCTACGACGGCGACTGGTATCGGCTCCCCGCCAACGCGCGCACGATCGGCATCCGCGAGGCGAGCTACGACTGGGAGAATGAGATCGACAGCCGCATCGCGATCGAGCGGCTCGACGACGCCGGCGACCACAGGCGTCCGTCGATGGACGAGATCGCGCATCGCCTGGAGCGCCTCGCCGGCTTTCCCGAGCGCTACGCGCAGCTCTTCGTCCATTTCGTCAAGACGCTGAGCCGGCATCCGGTCAACAGCGTCGTCCTCAACACATGGTCCGACATCGGCGGCCTCGCCGAACAGACCTATTACGAGGGATTGTTCGAATTGTCCGACGGTGAGGCGCTGATCCTCGAGACCGAGGTGCCCGACCGGGTACGCTATTGGGCGGTGCTGCTGGCGGACCAGCTCTTCAACACCATCGATTGGGAGAAATGCCAATCGAGTCTCAACGGCTTCCAGGCCCGGCTCGACAGCGACGGCCGGTTCCGCGCGGTGATCGCCGCCGAGGACCCGGGCGTGCCCAACTGGCTCGACACCGCCGGGCGGTTCAAGGGCGTGGTGCAGGGCCGCTGGTATCAGGCGAGCGCGGCGCCGACACCGACACTGAAGCGCGTGGCGCTGTCGGATCTGCGCGATCATCTGCCCTCCGATACCCCGCGCATCGACCGAGCGGCGCGGCGCGAAAGCCTGCGCGCGCGCTTCCGCGGCGCCCAGTTCCGCCGCAAATGGTGAAGGCGGCCGGGGAACGGCGGCTAGAGATTGATCCGTTCCCCTTGCCGGTCGGATGCCTCCGCCGCTTCGCAGATCGCCTGCACCTGTAGTGCCTGGGCGAAACCGGGACTGCATTCGCGCCCCTCGCGCACCGCCGACACCATCTCGTCGAGCATCAGCGTCATCGGGATGACGACGCGCGCGTCCGCGGGTGCGGCGATCGGGGCGCCGCGCAATTGCGCCAGCGTCGCGGGCAGCTCTACCGGCTCCTCTGGCTTGCCGAGCGCCTCGCGCGGACCGGCCGGCGCATGGAACAGCGCCGCATTGCCCGCGTCGGGGAAGGCCGAGGGCGCCTCGATCCGCAACCGGCCGTTGGTGCCATAGGCCTCGATCGCGAAGCCGCGTGCGCCCGCGACGCTCCAGCCGATGTTCATCTGCGCCGTCCCGCCGTCGCGGAACCGCAGGGTCGCAAAGGCGGTATCGACCGTCTGGGGCGTGAAACGGCTGCCATCGTCGAAACGCCATTCGCGCAGCCCGCGACCGAGCGTCGCCGACACGCTCTCGACCTCCCCGAACAGATAGAGGAGCGCGTGGAGACAATGGCCGCCGAGATTGCGCAGCGCGCTCGCGCCCTCCCCCGCCATGCCGAGCCAGTTGTAGTTGGTCGTATAGCCCGGCCGGGTGACGAAGGGGAAAAGCGCATCGCCGTCACGGATCAGCGGGAAGTGGCAACGCAGTTCGACCCCGATCAGGTCGCCGAGCGCGCCGTCCGCGATCATCGCCTTCATCTGGCGGAATTGCGGCAGCCACTGGAACTGCGCCTCGATCATGCCGACGACGCCGGCCGCCTGCTGCGCCTCGCGCATCGCCTTCGCCCCGGCGATGTCGGGCGCGAAGGGATTGGCGTTGATCACATGCTTGCCGGCGGCGAGCGCGTGCATGACCATGTCATAGCGCAGCATCGGACGCGTGCCGACGTCGATGATGTCGACCGGCGCCTCGTCGATCATGCGCCGATAGTCGTGATAGGCATGGGGGATGCCATGCGCGTCCGCCGCGGCCCGCGCCGTCTCCTCATGCGCGGTGCAGATCGCCGCGACCTCGACGCCGGGCAGGTTCCGCCACGCGGGCAGATGGCCGACGATTCCCCAATTGGCTCCGATCATACCCACTCGCAGCGGTCGTTGCCGATCCGGCATAGTTCCTCTCCCGTCCGTTCACACCTGGCCCGGTTGGCGATTGCCAGCTTGACAACCGATGGCCGCGCACGCCAATTATCATATGTATAGTTTATATGTTTTGAAAGAGGATTGGGCATGAATCGAGGCCGGCCGAAAATGCATGGGGCGATACGCGATGGCGCTGCCTGATCGCCTTCACGACCGCATGCTGCTGCCCGCGGTCTGCGCGCCGATGTTCCTCGTGTCGGGGCCCGACCTCGTCGAGGCGGCATGCCGCGCGGGCATCGTCGGGGCGCTGCCGCGCGCGAACGCCCGCGACATCGGGACGTTCGAGGCCTGGCTGAAGCAGATTCGCGATCGGCTCGATCGTCATGCAGCGGAAAATCCCGGCGCGCGCATCGGCCCGCTGGCGGTCAATCTTGCGACGCGGATGCAGGAGGAGGAGCTGCGCGCCAACCTCGACCTGTGCGGGAGATATGGCGTCGAGATCATCATCAGCGCGACGGGCGACCCGACCGAGCTGGCCAAGCAGGTTCACGACTGGGGCGGCCTCCTCTGGCACGACGTCGTGTCGCTGCGCTTCGCCGAAAAGGCGATGAAGGCGGGGGTAGACGGCATGACCTGCGTCGGCGCGGGCGGCGGCGGCCATTCGGGCAATATCGGCCATCTGGTCCTGGTGCCCAAGATTCGCGAGATGTTCGACGGCACGCTGATGATGGCCGGATCGATCTCGACCGGCGCCGCCATTCGCGCCGCCGAGATATTGGGCGCCGACCTCGCCTATATGGGCACCCGCTTCATCGCGACGCAGGAATCGCGGGTCGATCCCGCCTATCATGCGATGCTGGTCGAGAGCAATTCGAGCGACCTGATGTTCACCGGCAAGGTCGCGGGCGTTCCCGCCAACTGGCTCGTGCGGTCGATGGAACGCGTCGGGCTCGACCCGCGGAACCTGCCGGTGCCGGAAGGCAAGGGCATGCGCCACGACCATCTGCCCGAAGGGGTACGACCGTGGAAGAATCTCTGGTCGGCCGGCCAGGGCATCGACCTGATCCACGATATCCCGAGCGTCGGCGAACTCGTCGAGCGGCTGCGCGGCGAATATCGCGCGGCCTGCGCCCTGCCGGCATTCGGCGCCTCCGAAGGCGTTCACCGCGAAGCAGAGATATCCCCTGGCGTTTCGGCCGACGCTGGCGACCGCTGAAAACGCGATGTCCGAGTCGATCGGATTTCTTCTCGACGACACCGTCCGCCTTTATCGCCGCGACTTCAATGCGCGCGCTCGCGCGACCGGGTGCGCGCCCACCTCTCCCGCCCGCCCTTGCGATAATAGCGAGGATTGAGCGCTATCGCGCCTTCGGATCACCGCCTGGGTTGAAACGAGGACGGGTTGGCTCGCCCGTCGCTGGCGGCCGGACAATTCTCCCGATCCATGGCTTTGCATCGGCATTGATACCGCCCGGAATCGTCCCCGGCTGCTTCAAGACAATGGGGGATATCTTTCCCGAAAATCCGCTTCGTTTTCCTGCCGTTCGCAAAGCAAGACGAAGGAGGGGATGCTGGTTTCCCCAAGGAAAGCTCAATACATTCAGCAATGTATCAGATGTTACTGGATGCCCCGCGAGGATTCGAACCTCGATAGACGGAATCAGAATCCGTAGTCTTACCATTAGACGACGGGGCAGGAGCGGGCGCCAATAAGCCGCGGATTTGCGCGGGTCAAGGGGGAAGGATTGTGACCGTGTGACGATTTATCCGTCACAATTGCGCCGACAGCCCCCGCAACAGCCCGCTTGCCCTCGGGCAATTCGCCGTTAGCATCATGGTCACGACAAAGGGGCCGCGATTCCGGCGCAGGCGCCCGATATGGAGGTGAACTGATGCGTCACGTCGCGATCGTCGGGTCGGGCCCGGCGGGCTATTATACCGCCGAGGCGCTGCAGAAGGCCGACGATATTGCGGTCGACGTCATCGACCGCCTGCCGGTTCCCTATGGCCTGATCCGCACCGGCGTCGCCCCCGATCATCAGTCGATCAAGGCCGTGTCGCGCCGCTACGAAGGCGTCGCGCTGACCGACAATGTCCGCTTTGTTGGCCATGTCTCGGTCGGCAGCGACGTGACCGTCGACGAACTGGTGTCGCTCTACGACGCCGTCGTGCTCGCGACCGGCGCCCCGCACGACCGCCCGCTCGACATCCCCGGCGCCGGCCTGCCCGGCGTGATCGGCAGCGCCGCCTTCGTCGGCTGGTACAACGGCCATCCCGATTTCGCCGCGCTGAGCCCGCCGCTGGGTGCGCCCGGCGTCGCGGTGATCGGCAACGGCAATGTCGCGCTCGACGTCGCGCGCATCCTCGCCAAGACCCCGGCCGAATTCGCCGGCAGCGACATCGTCGCCCACGCCCGCGAAGCGCTTGCGACGAGCGGGGTGCGGCATATCCACATCCTCGGCCGCCGCGGGCCGCACCAGATCGCGATGACGCCCAAGGAGCTCGGCGAACTCGGCCATCTCGAGCGCGCGGGTCCGCGCGTCGACCCCGCCGACCTGCCGCCCGAGGGCGACGACGCGATGCTCGAACCCGGCATGCGCAAGTCGGTCACCCACCTGCGAAGCTTTGCCGCCAATCCGGTCGCCAAGCCGGTGACGATCGACTTCGATTTCTTTGCCATGCCGGTCGCGATCGAAGGGGACGGCCACGTCCAGCGCGTCATCGTCGAGAAGACCGAACTCGACGCCGAATTGCGCAGCCGCGGCACGGGGGAAACCTATGCGGTCGAGGCCGGGCTGGTCGTAAGCTGCATCGGCTATCAGACCCCGCCGATCCCCGGCGTGCCCTATGAGCACGGCCGCGGCCGTTTCGCCAACGACGAGGGGCGAATCCTGCCCGGCCTCTATTGCGTCGGCTGGGCGCGGCGCGGGCCGACGGGGACGATCGGCACCAACAAGCCCGACGGCGCGCGCATCGCCGAGATGCTGCTCGAGGATATCGGGCGCGGCGCGGGCAAGGCGGGGCGCCCCGGTCTCGACGCAATGCTCGCGAGCCGCGACGTCACCCCGGTGACCTTCCGCGACTGGCGCCGTATCGAGGAGGCCGAGGTCCAGGCAGCGATCGAAGGCGCGCCGCGCGAGAAATTCACCAGCATCGACGCGATGCTCGCCGCGATCGGGCGCTGAAGCGGGCTCAGGGCGCCTCGGCGAGCAGCGGATCGACCGTCTTGCGAAAGGCCGTTTCCGAAAAGGCGCCCGCCCGCGCGACGCGCAGCACGCCCTTGCGATCGATGATGAAGGTCGAGGGCACCGCGCCGCCGATCGGCCGGTAACGGGGCAGAACCTGGTTCGCGAGCGGGTAGGAGAGCACCCCCGAAAGCTTCTTCAGCCATGAGCGGACCTCGATCCCCTCGCTCGTCACCCCGAACATCTCCAGTCCCTGCGCATGATGTTTCTGGTAATAGGCGTGCATCATCGGCATCTCCGCCTTGCACGGCCCGCACCAGGTTGCCCACAGGTTTATCACCACGACCTTGCCCTTCAGATCCTCGAGCCGCACCTTGCGCTTGTCGAGCGTCGTGAAGGAAAAGCCGGGCGCGAGCTCGCCGATCTTCGCCGGGCCGGACGCCGCCAGCAGCAACGGGGCCGCGGCTAGGATCAGCACGGCCGCGATACGGCGCAGGGTCCGGTTGAGCATGGTCCTGTCTATAGGGGAAGCCGGGCCCCGGAGGAAAGGCGCGATGATGGGCGTCAGCGCGGCAATTGCTGCCAATCTGGCGCGAACGGGGTAATATCGTGAGTGGCCCGATCCCTGCTTGCGATCACCCCGCGCTGAAGGATTCCCGTTTGTGCAGCAGGGATGGGGATATGGGAATCAATCCTCCGCCTTCTTGGCCACCGGCGTCTCGATCGGCGGGTCGCCGGCGTGCACCTTCGCATAGGCTTCGACCGCCTTCAGCACGCGCAGCATATTGCCGCTCGCGATCTTTTCCAGATCGGCCTGGCCGTAGCCGCGCCGCGCCAGTTCGACGAACAGCACCGGATAGCCGGTGACATCCTCCATCCCGACCGGGGTCGCGTCCATCCCGTCATAATCGCCGCCGATGCCGATATGGTCGATGCCGATCGCGTCGCGGATATGGTCGATATGGTCGGCGGCGACCGCGATCGGCGTCTGCGGGGCGGGGTGCGCCGCGTCCCACGCCTTCAGCGCCGCCGCGGCGCCGTCGGGATTGCCGAGATATTGCGCCTCGAGCCGCGCCTTCTCTCCGGTCCGCGCGAGGTCGTGCGCGCGCAAATCGGGATCGAGGAAGGCGGCATAGAGCACCACCATCACCACCCCGCCATTCGCCTTGACCAGCGGCAGCACGTCGTCGGGGACGTTGCGCGGATGGTCGTTGACGCCACGCGCGCCCGAATGGCTGAACATCACCGGCGCCTTCGCCGCCGCGAGCGCGTCCTTCATCGTCGCCGGGCTGACATGGCTCAGGTCGACGACCATCCCGATGCGGTTCATTTCGGCGACCACCTGCCGCCCGAAATCGGTCAGCCCGTCGTGCTCGGGCGCGTCGGTCGCACTATCGGCCCAGGGGGTGTTCCGACCGTGGGTCAGCGTCATGTAGCGCGCGCCGAGGTCGTACATCTGGCGCAACACCGCAAGCGACGAGCCGATCGACTGCCCGCCTTCCATGCCGAGCATCCCAGCGATCTTGCCCGCCTTCATCGCCTTTTCGAGCTCGGCCGAATTGGCCGCGAGCATCATGTCCTTCGGATAGCGCGCGATCAGCCGCTTCGCGACGTCGATCTGCTCGATCGTCTGCCGCACGGCCTCGTCCTCGTCGTCGTTCGAGGGGACGTAGACCGACCAGAATTGCGCCCCGACATGGCCCTTACGCAACCGCTGGATGTCGGTGTGCATCGCCCCGCGCGGCGGGTCGCGGTCGGGCTCGGCGGTGTCGGTCGTGTCGACGAAGTCGAAGCCATTGATGACGTTGCCGACCCGTCCGCGCAGCGCCCAGGGCACGTCATTATGCCCGTCGAACACCGGCGCGCGCGTCAGCGCCGCTTCGGCCACCGCCTCGGGCGACTGCTGCGCGGCGGCGGGAATGGAGACGAGGGCGAGAGCGGCGAGGCCGGCGAGCAGGAAGGGCTTTGTCATGGAACGCGACCTTAAGGACCGTGACGCGGAAATCGACCCGAAATTTCAACCATCCGCGCGGCCGCAACGTCGCACTCTAATGACTTCACGCAAAGACGCGAAGAAGATTGCGGCCTTGTCCAGCCTCTTCGCCTCTTCGCGTGAAATTCCACAGGCGCCTGCAGCGCAGTCCAACTTGACGTTGACGTCAACCCGGCCCAGCATCGCGCCATGACCGCTTTCGACGATTGGCGCGCCCGTTCGCCCTACTATGACGACACTCACGAAGCGCTCGCGCAAAGCATCCGACGCTTCGTCACGCGCGAGATCGCACCGCATATCGACCGCTGGGAGGTCGAAGGCGAATTGCCGCGCGAGCTGCACAAGAAGGCCGCCGAAGCCGGTATCCTCGGCCTGCGCTATCCCGAAGAATATGGCGGGCACAGCGAGGGCTTCGACAATTTCCACAGTCTCGTCGTCACCGAGGAACTCGCCGCGGTCGGTGCGGGTGGCCTCGGCGCGTCGTTGATGACCCACGGCATCGGCCTTCCGCCGATCCTCGTGCTCGGTTCGGAGGAGTTGAAACAGCGCGTCGCGCCGCCGGTGCTCGCGGGCGACAAGATCATCGCGCTCGGCATCACCGAGGCGGGCGGCGGCAGCGACGTCGCGAACCTGAAAACCACGGCGATACGCGATGGCGACCATTATGTCGTCAACGGCGGCAAGATGTTCATCACCAGCGGCATGCGCGCCGACTGGCTGACCTGCGCGGTGCGCACCGGCGGGCCGGGCGCCGCCGGCATTTCGTTGCTGCTGATCGACATGGACTCGCCCGGCGTCGAGCGGACGCGGCTCGACAAGATGGGCTGGCGCTGCAGCGACACCGCCGCCATCCACTTCGGCGACGTCCGCGTGCCCGCCACCAACCTCATCGGTCCCGAAAATGGCGGCTTCATCGGCATCATGCGCAATTTCAACAGCGAGCGGCTCGGCATGGCGATGGGCTGCTGCGCCTATGCCCGCGTCGCGATGGCCGAGGCGGCCGAATGGGCGCGGCAACGCGAAACCTTCGGCAAGCCGCTGGTCGGCCACCAGTCGATCCGCATCAAGCTCGCCGACATGGAGCGCCAGATCGAGGCGACCCAGGCCTGGGTCGACCTCGCCGCGTGGCAGGTCAGGGAAAACAAGGCCCGCCCCGCCGATTTCGCGATGCTGAAGGTGCAGGCGACCCGAATGCTCGAATCGGTGGCCCGCGAAGCAGCGCAAATCCTCGGCGGCGCGTCCTATATCACCGGTAGCAAGGTCGAGCGCATCTACCGCGAGGTCCGCGTCAACGCGATCGGCGGCGGCAGCGAGGAAATCATGCTCGATCTGGCGGGACGGCAATTGTTTGGAGGAGGACGGAAATGAATGAGATCGCCCGAAGCTGGCCCGCCGAGGCCGAAACGCTGCTCGACGATCTCGTCGACCTCCGCCGCGCGATTCACCGCGAGCCCGAACTGGGCTTGCAGAACCCCAAGACACTCGCGAAGATCAAGGATGCGCTCGCCGGCCTGCCGCTCGAATTTCGCGAGGGGCCGTCGACCACCGGGCTGATCGCGATCCTGCGCGGGCCGGCGAACGGGCGCACCGTGCTGCTGCGCGGCGACATGGATGCGCTGCCGCTGGTCGAGGATACGGGGCTCGCCTTCACCTCCGAAACGAACGGCGCGATGCACGCCTGCGGGCACGATACGCATGTCGCGATGCTCGTCGGCGCGGCGAAGTTGCTCTCGGCCGCGCGCGACCGGCTCGCGGGCACGGTCATGTTCATGTTCCAGCCGGGCGAGGAGGGGCATCACGGCGCGCGCTTCATGCTGCAGGACGGGCTGATCGACCCGCTGCCCGACGCGGCCTTCGCGCTCCACATCATGCCCAACGCTCCGCACGGCGTCTTCGCGGGGCGCGCCGGGCCGCTGCTCGCTTCGTCCGACGTGCTGTCGATCATCGTCAAGGGCGCGGGCGGCCATGCCTCGATGCCGCAGGATGCGATCGACCCGATCCCCGTCGCCTGCGCAATCGTAACCGCGATCCAGACGATGGTGACGCGCCGCATCTCGGTCTTCGATCCCGCGGTGATCACCATCGCGAAGATCGCCGCGGGCACCACGAACAACATCATTCCCGAAACCGCCGAGATGCTCGGCACGATCCGCACCCTGTCGCCACACCGTCGCGCGATGGTGGCCGAGGAACTGAAACGCCTCGCCCCCGCGATCGCCGAAGCGCACGGCTGCACCGCCGAAGTGCATATAGAGGAAGGCTTCCCCGTCACCATCTGCGACAGCCGCGCCGTCGCCTTCGGCCAATCGGTGGTCGAAGAAACCTTCGGTGAAGCGGCGTGGCTGACGATGGACAATCCGGTGATGGGCGCCGAGGATTTCTCCTACGTCCTCGAAAAGGTCCCCGGCGCGATGTTCTGGCTCGGCGCGAGCGAGCAGGGCAGCGACTGGCGCGCCTGCTGCGGCCTGCACTCCAACCGCATGGTCCTCGACGAAAGCGTCATGGCACGCGGCGCGGCGCTGCACGCGGCGCTGGCGGAGCAGTTTCTGAGCGAGGGGTTCGGTTAGAGTTCACGCGAAGAGGCCTGCTTGGGCCGAATGGCCCCATTTTCATACAACCGCGTGGTTGCCGCGATGTTTCTGGAAAAAGCCGCTTCGCGGCAAGCGCGACCTCTTCGCGCCTTCGCGTGAAATTTTCCTTACACCAATCTCACGGCACCAGCACCGTATCGACCGCCTCCGCCGCCAGTTCGGGATAATCGAGCGTATAGTGCAGCCCGCGGCTTTCCTTGCGGTGGAGCGCGCTCTTCACGATCAGTTCGGCGCATTGGAGCAGGTTGCGCAGCTCGATCAGGTCGGTGGTCACGCGGAAATGGCCATAATATTCGCCGACCTCGCCCGATAGCATGTTGATGCGGTGCTGCGCGCGCTCCAGCCGCTTCGTGGTGCGGACGATGCCGACATAATTCCACATGAAGCGGCGGATCTCGGTCCAGTTCTGCTTGATGACGACCTCTTCGTCCGAATCGGTGACGCGGCTTTCGTCCCACGGATGAATCGCAGGCGGCGCCCCCAGCTCGTCCCAATGGCGGACGATATGCTTCGCCGCCGCCTCACCGAAGACGAAACATTCTAGCAGGCTGTTCGACGCGAGGCGGTTCGCCCCGTGCAGCCCGCTTTCGGTCACCTCGCCCGCGGCATAAAGCCCGGGAAGGTCGGTGCGCCCGTCGAGGTCGATCAGCACACCGCCGCAGGTATAATGCTGCGCGGGCACCACCGGGATCGGCTGCTTGGTCATGTCGATGCCGAGCGTCAGCAGCTTTTCGTAGATGTTGGGGAAATGCCCCGCGACGAAATCGGGGTCCTTGTCGCTGATGTCGAGGTGGACGTAATCGAGTCCGAAGCGCTTGATCTGATCGTCGTTCGCGCGCGCCACGATGTCGCGCGGTGCCAGTTCGGCGCGCGGATCGTAATCGGGCATGTAGCGATGCCCGGTGACCGGGTGCTTCAATATGCCGCCCTCGCCGCGCACCGCCTCGGTGATCAGGAAATTCTTGACCTCCAGATTATAGAGGCAGGTCGGGTGGAACTGCATCATCTCCATGTTGGAGACGCGGCAACCCGCGCGCCACGCCATCGCGATGCCGTCGCCGGTCGCGCCCCTGGGGGCGGTCGAGAATTGATAGACGCGCCCCGCCCCGCCGCTCGCGAGGATCGTCGCACGCCCGACATGGGCGTGGACCTTCCCCGTCGCTTCGTCGAGCGCATAGACGCCCCAGACGCGCCCCGACCCCGAATAGCGTTCCTCGTGCCGGCCGGTGATCAGGTCGATGCACGCCTGTCCGGGGAGCAGGGTGATGTTCGGATGCGCCTCGGCGGTCCGCAGCAGCGCCGCCTGCACCGCCCAGCCGGTCGCATCGTCGACATGGACGATGCGGCGATGCGAATGCCCGCCCTCGCGCGTCAGGTGGAGCGCGCCTTCCTCCTTGTTGAAGGCGACCCCCATCTCGATCAGCCGCTCGATCGCGTGCGGGGCATTCTCGACCACGAACTCGACCGTCTCGCGCCGGTTGAGTCCCGCACCCGCGACCATCGTATCCTCGATATGATTTTCGAACGTGTCGCCAGCATCGAGCACCGCCGCGATCCCACCCTGCGCCCAGGCGGTCGACCCGCCGGTCAACTCGCCCTTCGCGAGGACGAGCACGCGGCAATGGTCGGCAAGCGTGATCGCGGCGGTCAGCCCCGCCGCGCCGGAGCCGATGATGATGACGTCGTGATCGCTATTCGGCAGAGCCACAGCGCACCTTCCCTTCCGTTCGTCCTGAGCTTGTCGAAGGACCGTATTTCCCTTGCGCTAAAGGAAGGACGGGGCTTCGACAAGCTCAGCCCGAACGGCGAAAAGGGGTATCCCTATTGTGCCGCCGCCCGCGTCAAATTCAGGAACACATCCTCCAGATCGGCCTCGCGGGTCGAGACGTCGACGATGCCGTGCCCCATGGCATTCACCGCCGCGAGCACCTCGCCCGCGTTCATCCGGTCCTTGTTGTAACTGATCGCCAGGCCCCGCTCGCCCTCGCGCTCGACCTTGTCGAAGGCGGGGTGCGTCGGCAGCACGGTGACATCCTCATCCAGCGTCACGACGACGATCTTCTCGCGCGCCATGTCGACCAGCTCGCGCGTCGGCTTGTTCGCGATCAGCCGGCCGTGGTTGATGATCGCGATGCGGTCGCACAATTCCTCGGCCTCTTCCAGATAATGGGTCGTCAGCACCACGGTCACGCCGCGGTCGTTGAGGCGCTGGACATAGTCCCAGAGCTGCTGGCGCAGCTCGATGTCGACCCCCGCGGTCGGTTCGTCGAGGACGATGATCGGCGGCGAATGGACCATCGCCTTGGCGACGAGCAGCCGGCGCTTCATGCCCCCCGACAGCGTCCGCGCATAGGCATCGCGCTTGTCCGACAGATGCACCGCTGCGAGCAGCTCGTCCGAAATCCGCCGCTCCTTCGGTACCCCATAGAGTCCCGCCTGATTCTCCAGCGTCTCATAGGGGGTGAAGAAGGGATCGAAGACGATCTCCTGCGGCACGATGCCGATCGAATATTTGGCGTTGCGCGGATCGGCGTCGATGTCGAAGCCCCAGATGCTCGCCAACCCGCTCGTCTTGTTGACGAGTCCCGCCAGGATGTTGATCAGCGTCGACTTGCCCGCGCCGTTCGGCCCCAGCAGCCCGAAAATCTCCCCGCGCGGCACGTCGAAACTGACGGTGTCGAGGGCCTGCTTGCCGCCGGCATAGATTTTGGAGACGGCGTCGATGCGGATGGCGGCTTCATTCATGGCGGCCTCCATAGCGGCGGCGCGACGGGTGCGAAAGAGGCTGCGGCGCACAGCCGATTGCCGAGGCGCGAGACGCTTGCTATGGGCGCGGTCCATGACCCACGCTGCACCCGCCCCGGCCCCCGAAACGCTCCGCGTCCAGAAAACGCGCATCGCCTGCGACGGCACCGGCGACGGCCTTGCCAACGCAGCGCTCGGTCACCCGCGCGTGTGGCTCGAGATCGACCCCGACGAAGGCTATGTCGACTGCGGCTATTGCGACCGCCGCTTCATCCTCGCCGGCGGAATCGCCGACAAGGGCTGAGCGTCGGCGGAAGCGACCGGATCAGGATATTCAGCCTCTCACACCTTCGTCATTCCCGCGAAAGCGGGAATGACGCAGATGGGGAATGCAGCCCGGAACGGCTCCCGGACGAACGGCCTTTGCGCCCGACGCCCTGCGCGCCTATATCGGCGGCATGACAAGCCCGACCGACCCCCGCCGCTTCCTCTACCGCGCCGACGCGCTCGACCCCGATCTGGCGCAGAGCCTCGCGCGCGAGGCCCTCGCCAGGGCCGACGACGGCGAGCTTTACCTGCAATATCGCGCGACCGAGAGCTTCGGATTCGATGACGGGCGGCTCAAGACCGCCGACTATTCGACCGACGCCGGCTTCGGCCTGCGCGCCGTGTCGGGCGAGATGACGGGCTTTGCCCATGCGAGCGATATCAGCGCCGGCGCGATCCGCCGTGCCGCCGAAACACTGGCGCTGCTCGATCCCGCCAAGGCGCCGCCCGCGCCGCCGCCCGCGCGCACCAACCGCCATCTCTATGATGAGGCGAACCCGCTCGACCTGATTCCCTTCGCGAAAAAGGTCGACCTCTGTCAGCGGGTCGACGCCGCCGCCCGCGCCCGCGACCCGCGCGTCGCGCAGGTGTCGGTCGCGCTCGCCGGAAGCTGGTCGGTGGTCGAGATCGTCCGCGCCGACGGCTTCCTCGCGACCGATATCCGCCCGCTCGTCCGCCTCAACGTCTCGATCGTGGTCGAGGAGAATGGCCGCCGCGAATCGGGCTATTTCGGCCTCGGCGGCCGCTATATGTACGATCATCTGTTCGAAGAGGCGCAGTGGAACCGCGCAATCGACGAGGCGCTGAACCAGGCGCTCGTCAATCTGCGCGCGGTCGACGCCCCGGCGGGCGAGATGACCGTGCTGCTCGGCCCCGGATGGCCCGGCGTACTGCTCCATGAAGCGGTTGGCCATGGGCTCGAAGGCGATTTCAACCGCAAGGGCACCAGCGCCTTTTCGGGCCGCATCGGGCAGCGCGTCGCCGCCCCCGGCGTCACCGTGATCGACGACGGCAGCCTCGAAAGCCCTGTGGACGGCGGGCGCCGCGGCTCGCTCTCGATCGACGACGAGGGCACGCCGACGCAAGAGAATATCCTGATCGAGGACGGCATATTGAAGGCCTATATGCAGGACCGGCTCAACGCCCGGCTGATGGGCGTCGCGCCGACCGGCAACGGCCGCCGCGAAAGCTTCGCCCACGCGCCGATGCCACGGATGACCAACACCTTCATGCGCGCCGGCAACGACGATCCCGCCGAACTGCTGAGCCGCGTCAAATCGGGCATCTTCGCCAAGAGCTTCGGCGGCGGACAGGTCGACATCGTTTCGGGCAAGTTCGTCTTTTCCTGCACAGAGGCCTATAAGATCGAGAACGGCCGGCTCGGCGATTCGATCAAGGGCGCGACGCTGATCGGCGACGGGCCGAGCGTGCTGACCAAGGTCATGGGCATCGGAAGCGACATGGCGCTCGACGAAGGCATCGGCGTTTGCGGCAAGGGCGGCCAGAGCGTGCCCGCCGGCGTCGGCCAGCCGACCCTGCTGGTCAGCGGCCTGACGGTGGGCGGCACGGCTTAATGCGAAACCCTTCGGGTCGCGTTCGCTTTGTGACCTCCATCACTTGGCGCCCTCCGCCGGCCGGCCTATAGACGCCTGAACACAAGAAAAGATACGGGTCGCATCGTCCGCCGGATTGTCCGGCAACAGGGAGGACAAGCATGCGTTCGATTCTGCGTCTGGTTTCCGTCACGACTCTCGCCGCCGCGCTCGCCGCGGTACCCGGCTCGGCCCAGAAGACCACGGGGCCCAAGGAGCGCTACGAGATGGATGTCGCGACCGCCTCGGGCTTCGCGGCGATGGCCGCGGGCGGCAAGCCGGGGCTTGGCAGCGCGATGAGCATGATGTTCGGCGGCGGCCCCGAGGGCAAGGTCGCCCACACGCTCGAGTTGCGCCTCGGATCGAACCAGGGGCCGACCAGCCCGCCGGTGCGCGGCGACCATATATTCGAGCCGCAGGCGAAGCTCGGCAAGTCGGTGCCGCTGCTCGGCCCCGAACCCGGCAAGGGCCAAACGCAGAATGACGGCAACGACATGGGCGGCAGCGGCTTCGAGCGACCCAAGGGGCGGATGCTGCTTTACTGGGGTTGCGGCGCAACGCCGGGGCCGGGCCAGCCGGTCGTCATCGACTTCTCGAAGCTCGCGGCGGGGCAGATGCCGCCCGACCTCTTCACCACCACCATTCCGCGCATCCGCCAGGTCGCGGCGTCGAACAGCGCCTCCTATGCCGCCTGGCCGAACGCCAAATCGTCGAAGCAGCCGCCGAAGGACAGCTCGCTGCTCGGCGCGCACCGCATCGCCAGCAATGTCGGCTCCGATATCAATTTCACCCTCGCGCAGGACTATATGCCCGCGCTGAACGCGTCGGCGACGCAGCAGGCCGACGGGTCGGTGATGCTGCGCTGGGACGCGGTGCAGGCGGCGACAGGTTATGTCGCCTGGACCTTCGGCGGCATGGGTCGCGGCGGTGATGGCGGCGATATCGTCTGGTGGACAAGCAGCAGCGCGCGCCAGTTCGGCGGCGGCCTGTGGGACTGGCTGCCCCCCGCGACGGTCGCCCGGCTGGTGACGCAAAAGGTCGTGATGCCGCCCAGCCAGACGAGCTGCCAAATCCCGGCCGCGGTCAAGCAGGCGTCGGGCGAGATGCTGTTCGGCAACCTCAACGCCTTCGGGCCAGAGGTCGATTTCGCCTATCCGCCCAAGCCCGCGGGTAAGGCGGTGTGGAACATCGACTGGACCGCGAAGGCCCGCTTCCGTTCGCACAGTTCGCTGCTGATCGGCGCCGATTTCGGCGGAGGCAGCGGCAATGCGGCCAGCGCGCCGCGCGAGAAGAAGAAAAAGAAATGCAAGGGCCCGCTCGGTATCCCCCTACCGCCGGGCGCGTGCTGAAAGCCGATCCGCCCCTCCTCTGAAGAGGAGGGGCCTCACCCGACTCCGGTGAAAATCAGTCAGCGACCGTTCACCCTGTTCCTGCTATGATCGCATTCAGGGTGAGACCTATGAAAGCAGGAGTCGAACCATGCGACCGCTGATTGCCACCATCCTTTCCGCCGCGATGCTCGCGGCCGCGCCCGCCGCCGTCGCCAAGGACAGGCCGACCGGCGAGGAAAAGCTCGCCAGGATGCTCGAGGGCCGCGCCGCCGGCGAGCCGCGCGACTGCATCACCCTGTCGTCGGTCACCAGTTCGCAGGTCGTCGACAAGACCGCGATCGTCTATCGCGTCGGCAGCACCCTGTGGGTCAACCGGCCGCGCGGCGGCGCCGAATCCCTCGACGGCGACGACAACATCCTCGTCACCAAATTGACCGGCTCGCAGCTCTGCTCGATCGACACGATCCAGCTCCACGACCGCAACAGCCATATGTATGCGGGCTTCGTTTCGCTCGGCGAGTTCGTTCCCTATCGCAAGGTCGATACCGCTGCGAAGTGAAGGGGACGTGGGCGACAGCGGAACCGCGCCGGCCGCGCCGCCGCCCGACTGGGCGGTGCGGCTCCTTGCCTTCTGGTTCGACGGCCGCGGCATGGGCGACTGGTATGGCGGCGGCCCCGATTTCGATGCCGCGGTGCGCGACATCGCCGCCGACTGGCGCGAGGCATTGCGCGCGCAGCCGCCTGAGGCCTTCCTGACCGATCCCGACACCGCGCTCGCCGCGGCGATCCTCTTCGATCAGGTGCCGCGCAATATATTTCGCGGCAGCGCCGAGGCCTTCGCGACCGACAGCCTCGCCCGCGCGATCGCGCGCGCCATCGTCGAAAAGGGCTGGGACCGGGACTGGCCCGACGAGCGCCGCCAGTTCGCCTACCTCCCCCTCCAGCACAGCGAGGACAGGGACGACCAGCGCGAATCGCTGCGCCTGTTCCACCAGCTCGCCGATCCTGCCTTCCACGATTATGCGCAAAAGCATTTCGACATGATCGACCGCTTCGGCCGCTTCCCGCATCGCAACGCCGCGCTCGGCCGCGCGACACGCCCCGAGGAGGAAGCCGCGATCGCCGAAGGCAGCCAGTGGTGAAGGCAAGCCGCGTCGATATCGTCACCGTCGCCGGGCTCGGCCTGCTGCTGATGCCGCTGCTCACCATCTGGCACGAGGTCGGCGGCCACGCCGCCGCCTGCGCGCTGCAGGGCGGCCGGGTAATAGAGATCGGCGCCTTCTATGCCGATTGCGACGGACTCGCCGGCCTCCCGCGCCGGGTCGTCGCACTCGCCGGCGTCGGCGCGAACACGCTGCTCGCGCTCGCCGCTTATGCGCTGTGGCGGCGCGCGCGCGGCGATTTCGCGAAGCTCCTGCTCTGGCTGGTCTGGGTCAGCGAAGGCTTCGTCGCAGCGGGCTATTTCCTCTTCTCGGGCGCGAGCGGGGTCGGCGATCTCGGCCCCGGCGTCGACGGCGGCATCGGGCCGCTCGCCCATCCCGGGCTGTGGCGGATCGGCGAATTCCTCTTCGGCCTCTGCGCCTATATCTGGCTCGTTCGCAGCGCGATCCGCAGCCTCACCGCGATGCTCGGCGATTCGCCGGCCACGAAGGCGACCCGCAGCACGATCGCGCACGGCTATTATCTCGTCGCCGGCGTCGCCGCGGTGCTCACCGGCCTCCTCAACCCGGTCGGTCTCTTCATCCTCCTGATGTCGGCCGCCGCCTCTTCCTTCGGCGGTCTCGCGGGCTTCATCTCGATCGGCTTCGCAGTGCCCAAGGGCGCGACGGAAACCGGCTTCGCGGTCGGGCGGCGCTGGCCGCTGTTCGTCGCGGGTCTTCTCGCCACCCTTGCCTTCGCCCTCATCCTCGGCCCCTCGATCCGCTTCGGCGCGTGACAAGCGCGCCCAACGCCCGCTAGATCGCGCCATGGCCGAGTTCACCGACGCGCTGACCGACAAGCACATCGCCTTTATCGAGCGCCAGCCGATGTTCTTCGTCGCGACCGCGGCGGCGGACGGGCGGATCAACCTGTCGCCCAAGGGCTATGCCGACAGCTTCCGCATCCTGTCCGAATCGCGGGTCGCCTGGCTCGATCTCGGCGGATCGGGCAACGAGACCCATGCGCATCTTGCCGCTGACGGCCGCATCACGCTGATGTTCTGCGCCTTCGACCGCCCGGCGTGGATTTTGCGCATCTACGGTCGCGGGCGCCCCGTGCTGCCGCAGGACGCCGATTGGGACGCCGTCGCGGCGCCCTTCGCCCTGCTGCCCGGCACGCGCCAGATCTTCGACATCGATGTCGAAAGCGTGCAGACGAGCTGCGGCTGGGGCGTCCCGATGATGGAATTGCAGCACGAGCGCGACACGCTGCGGAAATATCATCGCCAGGCCGACCCCGCCGAATGGCTGGAAAAATTCGAAGGGCGCACGCGCAGCATCGACGGCCTGCCGACGCGTCCGACCGATCGCTATATCGCGGGCGACGCCTGATGCCGCTGGTCGAACTCGTGCGCCTGCCGAGCGGCGTCGAGGCCGAACTGCTGCGCGGCCGGCTCGAATCGGCCGGTGTCCCCGCGGTCTGCTTCGACGCGGGGATGAACATCGCCGACAGCGTCGGGCTGATGATCCCGGTGCGCGTCATGGTGCTCGACGAGGATCTCGCCGAAGCGCAGGCGTTGATGGAAGAGTTCGGCGCGGGTTAAATATCCCTCGTCATTGCGAGGAGCGAAGCGACGAAGCAATCCAGGGTTGCGTAAACCGCTCTGGATTGCTTCGCTTCCGCTCGCAATGACGGGCATGTGAGGCAACCCAAATCCCTCCCGCTCGTCCTTTGTACTGGAATAACCGAAGGACAGCCCTTTCTTCCCCATGATCAAGGTCGCCTCCTACAATATGCGCAAGGGCATCGGGCTCGACCGCCGCCGCGATCCCGCGCGGGTGCTGTCGGTCCTGCGCGAGCTCGACACCGACGTCGTCGCCCTGCAGGAGGCCGACCGCCGCTTCGGCACCCGCGCGAGCGCGATCCCGCCGCACATGTTCGAGGAGCATAGCGACTATGTCCCCGTCGACCTGCTGGGCGGCCGCCCCTATGCGATCGGCTGGCACGGCAACGCGCTGCTCGTCCGAAAGGGGATCGACGTCGAGGAAAGCCATGTGCTGCACCTGCCGACGCTCGAACCGCGCGGCGCAGTCGCGGCGACGGTGCGCGTCGGCGGCACCCGGCTGCGCGTCGTCGGCATGCACCTCGACATTTCGGGACTGCGCCGCCGCCAGCAGGCGCGCGCGATCCTCGATCATGTCGCGGAGGGCGAGGCGCTACCGACGATCCTGATGGGCGACTGCAACGAATGGCGCAACCGCGGCGGCTGCCTCGCCGATTTCGGCGCGGGCCACCGCCTCGTCGACACCGGCCACAGCTTCCACAGCCGGCGCCCGGTCGCGCGGCTCGACCGCATCTTCGCCTCGCCCGACCTCGAACCGGTCGAGGCCGGCGTCCACCTCAGCCCCCTCGCCGCGCGCGCATCGGACCATCTGCCGATCTGGGCGCGGTTCAGGCCAGCGGCGGAAGGATAAGCGAACCTCCCCTCCCGCAAGCGGGAAGGGAGCCAAGATGCCCAAAATTTAGGCATTATGTCCCATACTTGCCTAATCTCTGAACGATTATTATATATTTATCGCACTTAAACTCACAAAATATCTCCGTCTTTCCGCCCCCAATCCATTTGGCACGCCTGTTGCACCGCAACATCAGGCCACAAGCAGAAGGGGGCATCATGAAGCTGATCCTGGCTATCATCAAACCGTTCAAGCTCGACGAGGTGCGCGAGGCGCTGACCGGGCTCGGCATCGCCGGCATGACCGTGACCGAGGTCAAGGGCTTCGGCCGGCAAAAGGGGCAGACCGAAATCTACCGCGGCGCCGAATATGCGACCAATATGGTGCCGAAGGTCAAGATCGAGCTCGTCTGCGACGACGCGCTCGCCTCGCGGGTCGTCGAAACGCTCCAGCAAAGCGCCGGAACCGGCTCGATCGGCGACGGCAAGATCTTCGTCCTCGACGTGGGTCAGGCCGTGCGCATCCGCACCGGCGAGACCGGCGAGGCAGCTCTCTAATGAAGGGGGAACATATGACGTTCGCAAACAAGATTGCGGCGAGCGCCGGGGCCGCCGGCCTCGCGCTGGCCGCCGCGCTGCCCGCCTGGGCGCAGGACGCCGCCGCGGCGGCGGCACCGACGCCCGACAAGGGCGACACAGCCTGGATGATGACCGCGACCGTGCTGGTGATGGCGATGATCGTGCCCGGCCTCGCGCTCTTCTACGGTGGGCTCGTCCGCACCAAGAACATGGCCTCGGTGCTGACCCAGATTCTCGCCGTCGCCAGCCTCGCGATGATCCTGTGGGTAAGCTATGGTTACGGCCTCGCCTTCGGCGGCGACGCCAATATGTTCGTCAGCGCCGGCAAATGGTTCCTCGCCGGGATGACGGCCGATTCGACCGCGGCGACCTTCACCGACGGGGTCGTCATCCCCGAATTCGTCTTCGTCGCCTTCCAGATGACCTTCTCGGCGATCACCGTCGCGCTCGTCCTCGGCGGGCTCGTCGAGCGCATGAAATTCTCCGCCGTGATGGTCTTCGCGGTCGTCTGGCTGACCATCACCTATTACCCGATCGCGCACATGGTCTGGTACGCCGGCGCCGACGATGCCTCGACCGGGCTGATCTTCGGCTGGGGCGCCCTCGATTTCGCGGGCGGCACGGTGGTTCACATCAACGCGGGCGTCGCGGCGCTCGTCGGCTGCCTGATCATCGGCAAGCGCACCGGCTATCAGAAGGAGATCATGGCGCCGCACTCGCTGACCATGACGCTGATCGGCACCGGCCTGCTGTGGTGCGGCTGGTTCGGCTTCAATGCCGGCTCGGCGCTCGAGGCCAATGGCTCGGCCGGCCTCGCGCTCATCAACACCTTCACCGCCACCGCGGCGGGCGTTCTCTTCTGGATGCTGACCGAGCGCGCGCTCGGCCACAAGGGCTCGCTGCTCGGCGCCTGCTCGGGCGCGATCGCCGGCCTCGTCGCGGTCACGCCGGCAGCGGGCAATTCGGGTCCGTTCGGCGCGATCCTGCTCGGCGCGATCGCCGGTATCGCCTGCTGCTGGTTCGTGATGATCGTGAAGCCGAAGCTCGGCTTCGACGATTCGCTCGACGTATTCGGCATCCACGGCATCGGCGGCCTGATCGGCTCGGCGCTCACCGCGGTGACCATGCTGCCCGCGCTCGGCGGTCCCGGCGGCGCCGACTATGCGCTGGGCGGCCAGCTCTGGATTCAGGTCAAGTCGGTCGCCGTCGCGGTCGCCTGGTCGGCGGTCGGCTCGGCCATCGCCTTCTCGATCGCCAAGGCGGTCACCGGCGGGCGCGTCTCGGCAGAGGTGGAGCGCGAAGGCCTCGACCTCGGCGAGCATGGCGAGCGCGCCTATAATTATTGACGAGACAGGATAGCCGCCGCCCGCTCTCTCCTCTTTCGAAAGGCGGCGGCATCCTACCGGGGTTCCTCCTGCGAACCACTGAAGGCCGGGACCACCAGTCCCGGCCTCTTTTTGTGCATTTTGTGCGCAAAAACGCCTGCACAAAATTGAAGCGCGCCGGCGCCAATTTAGGCCTTTCCAAGGTGACATTAATGTGGCATTCATTGCGTCAACAGTTTCAGGAGGGGAGAGCCTGAAAGGCTGGGCCGGGACGCAAGTCCCGGCCCTCTTTTTTTGCCCGCACTCCGGCGCGCGGACAAAATCCCCGAAAATCCTCGCCTTTTCCTGATGATGATACCGCGCCGAATCGCCGCGGCTTCGAATCGAATCGCCCTTTCCGGCAACGCCGAAAATTTTCGGCCGCCGGGAACCATCGCCTCTTCCGGCGCGTTTCATTGACCTACTTGATCGAAAGAAAGAGTAGAATTTGGTCCGCGTCTTCGGACGCGACCTAGGGAAGCCCCGCCGCAGAAATGCGACGGGGCTTACCTTTGTCCATAAGCCCGCGCGGCGCCCTCCTCAGGCCGTCTTTTCCGCCTGTGAAAACATGAAGGCATTGCCGTCGGGATCGTAGAAGGTGATCAGCCGCACCAGCCCCGGCACATGCTGGATATCGCCGTCCTGCCGCACCCCCTCGGCATCGAGATGCGCCTTCGCGGCGTCGATGTCGGCGACCTCGAACACATTGGTCGCACCGCCGCCCTGCCCCGCCGATTCGACCTCGCTCAGCCCGATGTTCACCCCCGCCATCGGCGTCGCCAGCTCGCACCAGCCGATCTCGTCGGCGCGATAGAGCAGGGCGCATCCCATCACCCGCTCGTACCAGGCGATCGACGCGGCCATGTCGGTCACGCCCATCGAGCAGGTCAGTTCGGATCGGATTTCGAGTGTCATTTCGCGTCTTCCTTTTGCAAAACGGGCCAGAGCCGTTCGTCCGAACGACAACCCCCACCCTTCTTTGGTCGCCCTCCCCGCGAAAGCGGGAATCCCGCTCCGCGCCGATCACGACCGTCGCGCACGCAGCACCGAACGAATCGGAGCGCTCGCCCGCTATTCGAAAAAGGAAAGCCGGCTTCCCGCTTTCGCGCGAATGACGATGTCCCCTTCCAACCCTTCCAACCCTTGCTTCCATAGTCTGATTTATATAGTTAGTTGCAAATGCGGTCAAGTGCACCCGATCCGCTGCTCGTCCAGCTTTCCGGCCATCGCTGGCTGGTACCGCTGCTCGCCGATCTCGCGAGCCGCAAGGGCGCGCGCTTCGTCGAGCTGATCCACCGCCTCGGCCTCTCGCGCGACAGCCTGACGCGCACGCTTCAGGCCGCGGCGGCGCTCGGCTGGGTGCGGCGCAACCCCGGCCACGGCCACCCGCTGCGCCCCGAATATATATTGACCGAGGCGGGCAGTGCCGCCGCCGCGCGCGCCACGATAATCGCCGGAGCGCAGGCCGCGCTCGGCCTGACGCCCGGCGCCGCGACGCGCTGGGGCCTGCCGATCGTCGCGGGGATCGGGACGGGACATGACCGCTTCAACGCCCTCGCGCGCCTCCTCGTCCCCGCCAGCCCGCGCGCACTGTCGCAGGGGCTGACGGCGCTCGGCCGGCACGGGCTGGTGACGCGCGACGTCATGGACGGGCGGCCGCCGGCGAGCCGCTACGGACTCACGGAGCGGGGAGGGCTGCTGGCGGAGGCGTGCCTGCCCTGAAAGCCCCTCCTCGTCAGAGGAGGGGTTTGGCGTGGTGGACGTCGTGCAGGAACACCACCCCGCTGCGACTAGAGCGGCGAGCCTTAAATCTGACCCGTTCCGCGGGGGCAGGCTCTGAGCTTGTCGAAGGGCCGTTCTTTCTTTCCGCGCCGCAAGAAGAAGGACGGTGCTTCGACAAGCTCAGCACGAACGGAAGAAAGGGTGATGCAGATTTATGGCTCGCTGCTCTAACGTGCAAGCGCGCAAGTCCCGCTGCCCCTCCTCTGAAGAGGAGGGGATGGAAATCATCCCAACGCCGCCTTCACGAAATCCGCCGCGCGCTCGCCGATCATGATGCTCGGCGCATTGGTGTTGCCCGAAACGAGCCGCGGCATCACGCTCGCGTCGGCGACCCACAGCCCCTCGATGCCCTTCAGCTTCAGCGCCGGGTCGACCACCGCGTCGGCGTCGCTGCCCATCCGACACGTTCCAACCGGATGATAGACGGTGTCGGCGCGGCTGCGGATCAACGCGTCGAGCGCCGAATCGTCTTCCAGATCGACCGGATGCCGGTCGACGCCGCCATAGTCCGACAGCGGCGGCGCGCCGACGATCCGGTGCATCATCCGCACCCCGGCGCGCAGCGTCGCGATGTCGCGGTCGTCGGTCAGGAAGCCGGGGTCGATGCGCGGCGCCGCGGCGGCATCGCCCGACGCCAGCGTCACGCTCCCGCGGCTCTCGGGGCGCAGTACGCAGGCGTGGCACGAAAAGCCGTGGCCCTTGACCTTGGTCCGGCCATGATCCTCGAGCATCGCGGGGACGAAATGATATTGGATGTCGGGCGCGGGCAGACCGGGCCGCGATGTCCAGAAGCCGCCCGCCTCGGCAAAGCAGGTCGTCAGGATACCGGTGCGCTTGCGGCGATGCTCGACGACCGCTTTCAGCATCCGCCAGGTCCCGCCCATGCTGTCGCCGAAGGGCTCGGTCGAGCGCGTCTCCCAGCTCGACACATAGTCGATATGGTCCTGCAGATTGGCGCCGACCCCGGCGCGGTCGGCGACCACCCCGATGCCGTGTGCGCGCAGATGCGCCGCCGGCCCGATCCCCGACAGCATCAGGATCTGCGGGCTGTTGAACGCCCCCGCCGACAGGATCACGCCGCCGGCCGCGCGCAGCGTCTCGCGCTTGCCGCCGCGCCGGATGACCACTCCCGTCGCGCGCCCGTCCTCGATCAGGATCTTCTCGACCAGCGCGCCGGTGCGGATGTCGAGGTTCGCGCGCCCGCGCAGCGGCTCGACATAGGCACGTGCCGCCGACCAGCGCTCGCCCGCCTTCTGCGTCACCTGATAAAGGCCGAAGCCTTCCTGCTGCGCGCCGTTGAAGTCCGGCGTGCGCGGCAGTTGCAGCGAGGCCGCGCTTTCGACGAAACGCCGGCTCGTCACATTGGGCCAGCGCTGGTCCATGACGTTGAGCGGCCCGTCGCCGCCGTGGAAATCGTCGTCCCCGCGCTCATTGCCTTCGCTGCGCCGGAAATAAGGCAGCACGTCGGCGTAGCTCCACCCGGTCGCACCCAATTCGGCCCATTGATCGTAATCAAAGGCGTTACCGCGGATATAGACCATCGCGTTGATCGCGCTCGACCCGCCCAGTCCGCGCCCGCGCGGCTGATAGCCGATGCGCCCGCCCAGCCCCGCCTGCGGCACCGTGTCATAGCGATAGTTCGATGCCTTGGGAATGAAGGGCATGAAGCCCGGCGTCTTCACCCGGATGATGTCGTTCGACCCGCCCGCCTCGACCAGGCACACGCGCCGCGTCCCGTCCTCGGCAAGCCGCCCGGCGGCCGCGCTCCCTGCGCTGCCGCCACCGATGACGATGATGTCGAACCGATCCATATTCCGCTCCCCTCGCCGCCCGATCGGCGGTCCCTTGCGGCTTACATGAATGTCATTAGGCGGCGAGGCAAGGCACTTCGTCTTTGCGAGCGGAGCGAAGCAATCTCCTGCTATCGTCGCGCCTTGTCGATAGCTGGAGATTGCTTCGTCGCTGATGCTCCTCGCAATGACGCCGCAGAATTATTCCGCCGCTTCCTCCGCCGCCCGCCCCGCGCGCCAGCGGTCCCTGATCATGTCGCTGGTCATCCGGCTGCCGTCGTGGCTCCAGCCCGGCTCGCGCCATAGATAGGACAGCTTGTGCCGCCACGGCGCCGCCCACACGTCCTTCGCGATCCCGACCCATTCGTGCACCGCCGCCCACAGGATGTTGAAGCTGCCGAGCTGCTTGACGATGCCGTATCGCACCGGCTCGTCGTCGCGTTCGGGGACGAAGCTGCCGAACATCTTGTCCCAGACGATGAAGACCCCGGCATAATTGGCGTCGAGATAGCGCGGGTTGACCCCGTGATGGACGCGGTGATGCGACGGCGTGTTCATCACCGCCTCGAACCATTTCGGCATCCGCCCGATCGCCTCGGTATGAATCCAGAACTGATAGATCAGGTTGAGCCCGCCGCAAAAGAAGACCATCGCCGGCGGAAAGCCGATCAGGAACAGCGGCAGGCGAAAAAGGAAGGTCAGGCTGAAGAAGCCCGTCCACGTCTGCCGCAGCGCGGTCGACAGATTATAGTGCTGCGAGCTGTGGTGGATGACGTGGCTCGCCCAGAACCAGCGCACCCGGTGCGCGGCGCGGTGAAAGACATAATAGGCGAGATCGTCGAGCAGGAAGCACAGGATCCACGCCCACCACCAGCGACGAAAATCGATGCCGATATCGAACAGACGGTATTGATAGGCCCAGAAGGCCAGACCGACCACCACCGCGCCGACCGCCGCCCCGGCGACCTGGCTGCCGGTGCCGAGCATCAGCGACGTCAGCGTGTCGCGCGCTTCGTAGCGGCTCCGGTCGCGGCGCAGCGAGATCAGCATCTCGACGATCAGCAGCAGGATGAACGCCGGCACGGCATAGACGACGGGATCGGGCAGCTCAGCCATGGTGACGTATCTCACCGCCTGACGAAGCGGCCGGCGGCGCCAGGTCCGGCATCGCCGACCGACCGGACAGGCTCCGCATCCGCGACGCCCACACCCCCGCTTCCTTGCCCAGGTGCAGCGTCACCGCCCCGAACGTCCGTTCGGGCATGGTCAGCGTCAGATAATCCTTGTCGAGCCGTCCGATCACCGCGGCATCCACGGCGCGCGCCGCGAAATGATTGCCGTGCGCGCGGATCAGCATCATCCGTCCCTCCCCGTTGCGGACGATCGCCGCGAAACCCGCGCGGTCGCGCGCGACCTCCACTCCATCGAATCCCGTCTCGGCCTCGTCGGCGAGGCGGATCGCATGGGCCGCGTCGGCGATGCGCGGATCGGCGCCCAGCCCCATCTTCCCGACCAGCCAGGCGATGAAGACCACCGCGACCAGCGATGCGCCGAGCTGAATCCAGACCGCCGCCGTCACCGGTCCCCCGCCAGCGCATCCATCATCGGCCGCAACGCCGAAAGATCGTACCCCGCCTTCGCCGCGGCATCGCACAGGGCATCGACATCGTCGCCGGCCCGCGCGCGCGCCAGCGCCCACAGATGCGTCGAGCGCGTCCCCGACCGGCAATAGGCGAGCACCGGCCCCGTCGCGTCGGCGAGCAGCGTGTCGAGCGCGTCGAGCTGCGGATGGCTGAACCCGGCATGGCCCACTGGAATCGCCGCATAGGCGAGCCCCTCGGCGGCAGCGGCCGACGCGATGTCGCCCCCCTGCGGCGCCGACGGCTCCTCGCCGTCGGGACGGTTGTTGACGATCATCGCAAACCCCGCGGCCTTCGCCTCCGCGACATCCTCGATGGCAATCTGCGGGGCGACGCTATAGTCGGGGCTCAGGGGACGAAAATCGCTCATGCCCACGATGTATAGGACAGCCGCATTTGCTGACAAGCGTGAAGGTGGAAGCCGACAGGAGATAGTGGCTCGCACAAAGGCACGAAGATATCTTCTCTTCCGTTCGTGCTGAGCTTGTCGAAGCACCGTTCTTCATTCTTAAAACGTCAGAAAGAAAGAACGGCCCTTCGACAAGCTCAGAGCCCGCCCCCGCGGAGGCGGGGGGCGAACGGGTTGGTAGGCGCTTCACGTCTTCGCGCCTTTGCGTGAGATTGTCTTCCCTAAAACTGCCGAATCACCGCCAGAAACGCATCGCCCCACGCCTCCAGCTTGCGCGCGCCGACCCCCGGAATCTGCGCCAGCTCCGCCAGCGTCGCCGGCCGCTCGCTCGCCATCGCGCGCAGCGCCGCGTCGTGGAAGACCACGTAAGGCGGCACCCCCGCCTCGGCCGCCAGTTCGCGCCGCGCCGCGCGCAGCGCCTCGAACAGCGGATCGCCGACGGGGTTCGCCGCCGCCCCCTCGCCGCGCGCCGTGCGTTTCATGCGCCGCGCCGGCGGTTCGGCCATCAGCACCGGCACCTCGCCCTTCATCACCGCGCGCCCGGCGGGGCCGAACATCAGCCCGCCATGCTCGGTGGTCGATAGCGCCTCGCGCGCCATCAGCGTGCGCACCAGCGGCTTGATGAGCCGCGCCTCCTCGCCCTCGACGAGGCCGAATACCGACAATTTGTCGTGGCCGCGCTGGACGATGCGCTCGTCGCTGCGCCCGGTCAGCACCGCCTCGACATGCCCGGCGCCATAGCTTTGCCCGGTGCGATAGACCGCGCTCAGCAGTTTCTGCGCCAGCACCGTCGCGTCGACCTGCTTCGGCGGCTCGAGGCAATTGTCGCAATTGCCGCAGCGCTCGGGCGGGGTCTCGCCGAAATGGCGCAGCAGCAGCGCGCGGCGACACTCGACCGTCTCGACCAGCGCGCCCAGCGCATTGAGCCGCGCCCCCTCGCCCGCGACGCGCGCCTCGGGCAGCTCGCCCAGCCGCATCCGCGCCCGCGCGAAATCCTCGGCGCCCCACAGCATCAGCGCCTCGGCGGGATCGCCATCGCGCCCCGCACGCCCGGTTTCCTGATAATAGCTTTCGATCGACTTCGGCAGCCCCGCGTGCGCGACGAAGCGCACGTCGGGCTTGTCGATCCCCATGCCGAACGCGACCGTCGCGGTGACGATGCCGTCCTCCGACGCGACGAAGTCGTGCTGCACCCGCGCCCGCCGTTCGGGGTCGAGCCCGGCGTGATAGGCGGCGACCGGCCGCCCCGTCGCGGCGGCGAGCTTCTCGGCCATCCGCTCGGTGCCGTCGCGCGTCGGGCAATAGACGATCCCCGGCCCCGGATTGGCGGCGATGAACTCGGCGAGCTGCTTCGCGGCGCCGATGCGCGGACTGACCCGATAGCGGATGTTCGGCCGGTCGAACCCCGCGAGCACCAGCCCCTCGGCCGCCATGCCGAGCTGGACGAGGATATCCTCGCGCGTGTGCCTGTCCGCCGTCGCGGTCAGCGCGAGCCGCGGCACCTCCGGAAAGGCGTCGAGCAGCGGCCGCAGCAGACGATAGTCGGGGCGGAAGTCATGCCCCCATTCCGAAACGCAATGCGCCTCGTCGATCGCGAACAGCGCAGGGCTGCGCGCCTCCATCAGCGCGCGAAACCCCTCGCCCGTCGCGCGCTCGGGCGCGACATAGAGTAGGTCGAGTGCGCCGTCGCGATAGGCCTGCCGCGTATCGGCCCAGTCGGCGTCGGCGCTCGTCCACGACGCCGCGCGTATTCCCGCCGCGCGCGCGCCGCGAAGCTGGTCGTGCATCAGCGCGATGAGCGGCGACACCACGACGACGCAGCCGTCCAGCGCCACCGCGGGAAGCTGATAGGTCAGCGACTTGCCCGCCCCCGTCGGCATCACCGCCAGCGTGCGCTCGCCCGCCATCACCCGCGCGACGACCTCCGCCTGCTTTCCGCGAAAGGCGTCGAAGCCGAAGGTCGATTTGAGCAGCGGGAGGAGAGCGTCGGCGGTCATGGCAGGGGGGCGATAGGGCGGATGGCGGAGAGAAGAAAGGCCTATCCGTCGCCCCCGCGAAGGCGGGGGCCGCTGTCGGCCTTGTCCCGCGATGAAAGCGTAAACCTCCAACGGCCCCCGCCTTCGCGGGGGCGACGAACACCCTCAGGCCCTAGCCCGCTCGGCCATCCGCGCCGCCGTCTCGCGCTCGGCCATCACGACATGGTCGGCACCGTGGCGGACGATATCGGCCCTTTCCTCGTCCGAATGCGCACGCGCGACGATCGTCAGCTTCGGGTTGATCGCCCGCGCCCGCCGCACGATCGCCCCCGCCTCGACCCCCTCGGAGATCGCGATCAGCAGGGTCGAGGCACTGTCGAGCCCCGCCTGACGCAGCACGCTTTCGCCCGCGGCATTGCCGACGATCGCCACCGCTCCGGCTTCCTCGGCGGCGGCGGCACGGTCCGTCCGGTCGTCGATCACCGTCAACGCCTCGCCCCGGCCGCCCAGCAGTTCGCCGATATGGCGGCCGACGCGGCCATAGCCGATCAGTACCGTGCGCGCAGGCGCGGCCTCGGGCACCGCCTCGACCACGGTTTCGGCCTCGGGCGGCTCGTCGGCGCGCATCCGCCGCACCGCGAGGGTGAAGAAGAGCGGGTTGAACAGGATCGACAGGATCGATCCTGCCAGGATCAGGTCGCGCGCCTCCTCCGGCATCACCTTCAGGCCGACGCCCAGCCCGGCAAGGATGAAGGAGAATTCGCCGATCTGCGCCAGGCTCGCCGCGATCGTCATCGCGGTCTGCGACCCGTGACCGAAGGCGCGCACGATCGCATAGGCGGCGACCGCCTTGCCGACGACGATGATCGCCACCGTCGCGACCAGCGGCCCTGGATGCTCGGCGAGCACCTTGGGGTCGAACAGCATCCCCACCGACACGAAGAAGAGCACCGCAAAGGCGTCGCGCAGCGGCAGCGTCTCCTCGGCCGCGCGGCGGCTGAGTTGCGTCTCGCCGAGAATCATCCCGGCGAAGAAGGCGCCCAGCGCGAAACTCACGTCGAACACCACCGCCGCCCCGAAAGCGACCCCGAGCGCGATCGCGAGCACCGCGAGCCGGAACAGCTCGCGCGACCCGGTATGCGCGGTCCAGTGCAGCACCGCGGGCAATATCCGCCGCGCGACGATCAGCATGAAGGCGACGAAGCCGACCACCTTCAGCGCGACGATCCCCGCCGATTGCAACAGCCCGGCGCCGCCGCTTTCGTCGCCGCGCCCGCCGAACATCGCGGGCAGCAGGACGAGCGCGAGCACCATCGCCAGATCCTCGACAATCAGCCAGCCGACCGCGATCCGTCCCTTTTCGGTCTCGACCATATCGCGCGCCTGCAACGCGCGGAGCAGCACCACCGTGCTCGCGACCGACAGCGCGAGGCCGAAGATCGCGCTCCCCGCGAGCGGCCAGCCGAGCGACAGGCCGAGCGCGATGCCGAGCCCGCTCGCCACCGCGATCTGCGCGATCGCCCCCGGCACCGCGATATTCCGCACCGCGAGCAGGTCCTTGAGCGAGAAATGCAGCCCGACCCCGAACATCAGCAGGATCACCCCGATCTCGGCGAGCTGGAGCGCGAGCCCGGTGTCGGCGACGATCCCCGGCGTGAACGGCCCGACAAGCACCCCCGCGAGCAGATAGCCCGCGATCGGCGAAATCCGCAGCCGGTGCGCGAGCGCGCCCATCAGAAAGGCGACGCCGAGGCCCGCGACCACGGTTCCGATCAGGCTGGTGTCATGCGGCATAGGGCAGCGTAAAAGGCGCGGGGACGCGCGGTCAAGCAACTCAAGTGATTTTGTTGCGATTGCCCGAATCAGGAACCCGGCGCGGCTGCGGCCCGTTACCCCTGTCATGATGGAGGCTGCCCATGCCGCATCCCCTGCTTCTCGCCGCGCTGTTCGCCGCCGCCGAGCCGCCGCCGCGTCCCGAAGTCCCGGCGCGCGTCGAAACCACGCCCGCGACCGCGAGCAAGGGCGACCGCGCCGACGACCCCGCGATCTGGCGCAACCCGCAGGACCCGGCGAAAAGCCTGATCCTCTCGACCGACAAGAAGGCCGGGATCGCGATCCACGACCTCGCGGGCCGCCTGCTCGCCTTCCAGCCGTTCGGCGACCTCAACAATGTCGACCTGCGCCCCGACGTGACGATCGCGGGCGAAAAGGCGACGCTCGTCGCCGCATCGGATCGCAGCGACCATGACCACCCGCGCCTCCGCCTCTTCCGCCTCGACCCGAAAGCCCCGCGCCTCGTCGAGATCGGCAGCGTCGATCCGCCTGCGGGTGAGGCCTACGGCCTCTGCCTCCACCGCCGTGCCGGCGGCATCGATGCCTTCATGGTCTATGAGGAAGGGGTGGTCGAACAGATCGCGCTCGACCTGTCGGGCGCCGTACCGACCGGCAAGGTGCTACGCCGCCACGACCTCGGCAGCCGCGCCGAGGGCTGCGTCGCCGACGACCGCACCGGCACCCTTTACGTGGCCGAGGACAAGGTCGCGATCTGGCGCATCGCCACCGACCCCGCGCGCGCAATGACGCCGCAGCGCTTCGCCGCGGTCGACGGCGTCCACCTCCACGACGATGTCGAGGGCCTCGCGATCCTGCCGCGCGGCAGGGCCGGCGGCATGCTCTTCGCCGCGAGCCAGGACGACGACAGCTTCGCCGTCTTCCGCCTGCCGGACGGCGCCTATGCTGGCGGCTTCCGCATCCGCGGCGGCGCGATCGACGGTACCGAGGACACCGACGGTATCGCGCTTCACGCTGGCGATTTCGGCGAGGCGTGGCCCGGCGGACTATTCGCGGCGCAGGACGGCAAGAACCGGGACGCTACGGACGAAAAGGCACCGCAGAATTTCAAGCTGGTGCCGCTGGGGGATATTCTGCGGGCGCTGGGCGTGGGCGCGAATCGAAACTGAGAACGACAGCTTTGGGGTGGGGAGCGGCCATACCCCACCTTCGTCATTCCCGCGAAGGCGGGAATCCAGTGTGGGGTCAGCCGGCGCACGCTCTGGATTCCCGCCTTCGCGGGAATGACAACGTTATAATGCGCCGATCATCGTCTACGCGGTCGCAACCGGCCACCTTCCCCTCTAAACCGTCCCCTCTTCCTTCTCCGCCTGCTGCCGCGCCCACATGTCGGCATAGAGTCCGCGCATTGCCAGAAGTTGCTCGTGCGTCCCCGTCTCGGCGACGCGGCCCTTTTCCAGCACGATGATGCGGTCGGCGTTCACCACCGTCGACAGGCGGTGCGCGATGACCAGCGTCGTGCGCCGCTCGGCGATGCGGTCGAGCGTCGCCTGGATCGCCGCCTCGGTGCGGCTGTCGAGCGCGCTCGTCGCTTCGTCGAGGATCAGGATCGGCGGGTTTTTCAGCAGCGTTCGCGCGATCGCGACACGCTGCTTCTCGCCGCCCGACAGCTTGAGCCCGCGCTCGCCGACCTCGGTCTCATACCCCTGCGGCAGCAGCGCGATGAAACCGTCGATCGCCGCGCCCTCGGCCGCCGCCGCAATCTCCTCCGCGCTCGCATCGGCACGGCCATAGGCGATGTTGTAGCCGATCGAATCGTTGAACAGCACCGTGTCCTGCGGAACGATACCGATCTCGGCGCGCAAGCTCTTCTGGGTCACCGCCTTGATGTCCTGCCCGTCGATCGTCACGCGCCCGCCCTGCGGGTCATAGAAGCGAAAGAGCAATCGCGCGATCGTCGACTTGCCCGCCCCCGACGGCCCGACGATCGCCAGCGTCTCGCCCGCGCCGACCGCGAAGCTGACGCCGTTCAATATCGTCCGGTCAGGTTCGTAGCCGAAGACGACATTCTCGAACGTCACCGCGCCGCCGGTCACGATCAGCGGCCCGGCATCATCTGCGTCGCGAATCTCGGGCGGGGTATCGATCAGGCGGAACATCGCCTCCATGTCGATCAGCCCCTGGCGGATCATGCGATAGACCATGCCGAGCATGTCGAGCGGGCGAAAGAGCTGCGCGAGCAGCGTGTTCACCAGCACCACGTCGCCGACCTTGTAGATGCCCTGCGACCAGCCCCACACCGTATAGGCCATCGCCCCCGCCATCGCGGCGTTGGTGATCAGGCTCTGCCCGATGTTGAGCCAGGCGAGGCTGTTCTCGCTCTTGACCGCGGCGCGCGCATATTGGTCGGCGACGTCGCGATAGCGCGCCGCCTCGCGCTCCTCGGCGCCGAAATATTTGACCGTCTCGTAATTGAGCAGGCTGTCGACGCTGCGCCCGACGGTCAGCGTGTCGAGGTCGTTCATCCGCGTGCGCAGCGCGTTGCGCCAGTCGGTCACCTTGCGGGTGAAGGCGATATAGACGACGACCATCAGCGCGGTCGCCCCCGCGAGCCCCAGGCTGAACTTGCTCCAGAAGATCACCAGCACCGCGACCAGTTCGACCAGCGTCGGCGCGATGTTGAACAGCAGGAAATAGAGCATCGTGTCGATGCTCTTGGTCCCGCGCTCGATCACCTTGGTCACCTCGCCCGTCCGGCGCGCGAGGTGAAAGCGCAGGCTCAGCGCGTGCAGATGGGTGAAGGTCGCGATCGCCAGCTCGCGCGTCGCGTCCTGCCCGACGCGTTCGAACACCACGTTGCGCAGGTTATCGAACAATACCCCGGCAAAGCGCGCGCCGGCATAGGCGATCACCAGCCCGATCGCGAGCGCGACCCCTTCTTCCATGCCCGGCGCCATGCGGTCGATCGCGGCGCCATAGAGGAAACCCATCGAAAGCTGCACGCCCTTCGACGCGAGCACGATCAGCGCGGCGAGGACGATGCGAACCTTGTGCTCGGTATGCCCCGCCGGCCACAGATAGGGCAGGAAACGCTTCAGCGTCGCCAGAACGGGCGGTTCGCGTGCCGCATCGGCGGAAGTGGACGTGTCGGGCGGCATGCGGCCAGCATGTAGGGATGCGGCGCGCAAACGCCAAGCCGTGATGGCCGGAGGGCGGATCGCAATGGCGCCGTATTGGGCGCCCGCTTCCGTCTCTCATCGCCTCCCGCGCGGACCCGCGTGCCGCAGAATACGGTCGATCAGCCGCCGGTCCTCGGGGTCGGGCCGCGGCACGGCAGGGTCTTCGGCGGGACGGTCCTGCCGCCGTCCGAACAGCGGGCGGTGCGGCGGCACGAAGGGCGAGAAGCGCATGGGCAGCGAACCTTGCTTGCGCGGCGTCGCCCCCGGCGCCGCGGATGGCCTGCCCCCTCGCGCCGACCTTCGCCGGCCATGCCTGCCGGTTCGTGAAGGAACAGGGTTACTGCGTCGTTCGCTTCGGCACGGTGAAGGTGCCGGTCACCCGGCCACTGGTTCCGCCCGGCACGACATTGCCGTCGGGTCCGCGCGCGGCGCCGCGGCCGTCGACGGTCGCTCGCCCCGAATTGAGGTCGATCAGCATCCGCCCGCCCGACAGGCGATTCGCGCCCTGACGCAGTTCGACATTGCCGACCATGGTGATCAGCCGCCGATTGAGGTCGTAAATGGCGACATTGCCCTTTGCGACTTCATTGCCCTTGGTCACCGTGACCCCGCCCGAGGCGTCGAGCCGGTTGATGTCGGTGCCGCCGGCGCGGGTATAGGCGATGGTCATGCGCTGCGCGGTCAGGGTCATTCCCGCCTGCGTCACCCGGACATCGCCCGACACGATGACGCGGTCGGCGCGATCCTGCACCTCGATGCGGTCGGCCGCCATGTCGACCGGTGCGCTGCTGTCGTGATTCGCGAGCGCCTGCGCCTGCGCCGGGGCGCCGCCGCCGGCCGACAGGATCGCGACGCTGGTCAGCGCGAAGCTCGCGCCCGCGAGCGCCAGGCTGCGCCAGCCGAACAGGAGGGGGCGATTCATCGGAGGACTCCCTGGTTGATCCGCAGCCGCGCATTGCCCGACAGGCGCACGATCCGCTCGTCGAGATCGGCATAGAGCGCGTTGGCCGAAAAGCGGCCGATGTTCAATGTCCCCGCGACTCCCCCGTCGCCGGTCAGGCTGCGCGTCTTCAGGTCGACCGCAACCCCCTGCGCATCGATGCTGTACCCGTCGGCCCCCTTGACCAGCACCGTGCCGGGCACCGTGACCGTCTCGCTGTCCATATTATATTGCGCATGTTCGGCGGCGATCGTCGCCGGGCCGTCGGTCAGGCTGATCGCACCCGACAGGTCGGTCATCCGCACGATCGGCTCGGCGCTCGACTGCTGCACCGCGCTGCCCGCGACCAGCGCGAAGGGCCGGCCTTTCGTGTCCTGGCCGCGATATTCGGCGCGCGTCACCCGCATCCGCTCCTTCGCCACCTCGACCTTGTCCTTGGCGAGCAGAAAGCTGATCTCGGAGCGCTGGGTAAAGGGAGAGAAGATCAGCACCGCGGCGATGACCCCGATCACCAGCGGCAGCCCGACGCGCAGAAGGCGCACGACGCGGTCGTGGCGCGACCCGCTGGCCGCCCATAGCTGGCGCATCGTGCGGTCGAGGTCGGCGCGTTCGGACATCAGCTATGCGCGAAGATATCGACCTCGGGCCAGCCCGCGAGGTCGAGCGCCGCGCGTGTCGGCAGGAAATCGAAACAGGCCTGGGCCAGCCCCGTGCGCCCCTCGCGCGCCAGACGGGCGTCGAGCACCGCCTTCATCGCGTGCAGATAGCGCACGTCGCTCGCGGCATAGTCGCGCTGCGCGTCGCTCAGCACCGCGGCGCCCCAGTCGCTCGACTGCTGCTGCTTCGACACCTCCTGCCCCAGCAATTCGCGCACCAGTTCCTTCAGCCCGTGCCGGTCGGTATAGGTGCGCACCAGCTTCGAGGCGATCTTGGTGCAATAGACCGGCGCGGTGACGACGCCGAGCGCGTGCTGGAGCGCGGCGATGTCGAAGCGCGCGAAATGGAACAGCTTGAGCCGCGCGGGGTCGGTCAGGATCGCCTTGAGCACCGGCGCGTCATAGGCGCTGCCGGGACCGAAGCGGACGAGATGCTCGTCGCCGCCGCCGTCGCTGATCTGGACCAGGCACAGCCGGTCGCGCAGCGGGTTCAGCCCCATGGTCTCGGTGTCGATGGCGACCGGACCCGGGGCCAGCACGCCTTCGGGCAGGTCTTCTTCGTGGAAATGGACGGTCATCAGCGTGCCTTAGGCGAAGCGGCCCGGCCGCTCAATGACTGGTTTTCGCGGGCGCCCGCAGCAAGCCAAAGCGTGGCAAAAGCGCCACAGCATCCTTGAATTTTCTGTTCGCAGAAAAGCCGGGGATAGGTTATGTATTGCGCCCTTGGTGGCACGGGGCGAGTCTGTGCCCATGGTGAACTGCGTCCCCGTCCGGCGCAAGGAGCCGGTTCAATAGGGCGTGGACGAACCGAAAGCGACGACTAAGCAATGAGTTTCAACAAGGATCGCCGTGGCCATCGCGGGCGCGGCAAGCGCGATGATTTCGGCAATTTCGACAGCTTCGAACCCGCCCCCTACGGCGGCGACAGCTTCGGCGGCCCACCGCGCGGCGGATTCGGCGACCGCGACAGGGGCGGATTCGGTGGCGGTGATCGCGGCGGCTTCGGCGGCGGCGACCGTGGCGGCGGCTTCGGCGGCGGGCGCGGTGGCGGCATGCCGGCGCAGGTCGTCGGCGAGGGCCAGGGCACGGTGAAATTCTTCAACCCGTCGAAGGGCTTCGGCTTCGTCGCGCGCGACGATGGCGGCGAAGACGTGTTCGTCCACATCAGCGCGGTCGAACAGGCCGGGCTGCAGGGGCTCGCTTCGGGTCAGCCGCTCGGCTTCACCCTCGTCGAGCGCAACGGCAAGGTGTCGGCGATCGACCTCAAGATCGAGGGCGAGCCGATGCCGATCGAGGAATTCGCGCCGCGGCGCGACGATCGCGGCGAGCGCCCCGGCGGCGCGCGCGGCCGGCGCCAACTGACCGGCGAGCGCACCTCGGGCACGGTCAAATTCTTCAACACGACCAAGGGCTTCGGCTTCATCGCCCGCGACGACGGGCAGGCCGACGCCTTCGTCCACGTCACTGCGGTGCAGCGCGCCGGCCTCGCCGGCCTCGAAGAAGGCGACCGCCTCTCCTTCGACATCGAAGTGGACGATCGCGGCAAGTTCGCCGCCGTCAACCTCCAGCCCGCCAGCGAATAAGCGGCGCGCGAACCGGAAAAGAAAAAGGGCGGCCTCGCGGGGCCGCCCTTTTTCGTTGCGCGAGCGCGTCCGCCGGGACCGTCAACCGCCCAGCGTCGCCTTCAGGAACCAGATCCGCTTCTCCGTATCGTCGGCCCAGCCGTCGACGAGGCCGCTCGTCGCGATGTCGCCCGCGGCTTCGGCGGCGTCCTTCGTCTCCTTGAGCTGCGCGAGCAGCGCTTCATTGTCGGCGGCGAGGTTGGCGATCATCGCATCGGCGCCGACGCCGGCCTTGTCGTCGTCCTTGATCGACTGGTGCCGGCCGATGTCGCCGATCGAACGCAGCGTCGGCGCGCCGATCTTGCGCACCCGTTCGGCGATCGGGTCGATCGTCGCCAATATCTGCGCCGCCTGTTCGTCGAACAGCAGGTGCAGGTCGCGAAAGCGCGGCCCCTCGACATGCCAGTGATAATTTTTGGTCTTGAGGTAGAGGGCGAAGCTGTCGGCGAGCAGCGCGTTGAGCGCGTCGGCGACGGCGGGCTTGTTCTCGGAGCTTTTCTTCTCGGGCATGGCTATTTCCTTTCGTCGATCCGGATATAGGCCGGATGCCGATCGAACGCCCATGAAGTCTCTTGGTCGCCCTCATCGAAAAAATCGATGGCTGCGTTCCGATTTCAAGATTTCCTCTATAACCCAAAGGCGGTCAGGCCGCTGCGGAGTCCCCACAGAAGCAGGATCGCGGCGCTCGCCCAGCGCAGCACGCGCGCCGCGGGCCGCGCCGCGAGGTCGGGACCGAAGGCGAGGAAGGGCAACGCCGCCAGGGTCCAGCCGATCGCCCCGCCCGCCGCCGCCCACAGCCCGGCGCCGCTCGTCGCCGCCAGCGCGCCGATCAGGAAATGGCTGCGGTCGCCGATCTGGACCAGCAGCATCCGCCCCGCGAGCAGCGGCAAGGGCGCCGTGACCGCCTGTTCGTCGGCCAGCGTCAGCCGCCCGCGCCACAGCAGCGCCGCCGCCGCGGTCACCAGCGCGAAACCGACGAGCAGCGCGACGATGCCCTGCCCGATCATCCGGTTGGCGATCGCCCCGAGCAGCGCGGCGAGCAGCGCATTGACGACGAAGCTGCCGAGCGCGACCGCGACCACCGCGCGCCGGTCCGCCCGCGCGCCGAGCAGCCGCGCGAGAAAGCATCCGCTGCGCCCGTCGGCATTGGCGAGCAGCACCGCCACCAATGTCACCATGATCGCGTCCATCGGGCTGGCTCTTCCTACCCCAGCCGCATCGCGACCGACGCGAGCCACGCCTCCTGCATCGCGGTGGGCAGCGGACCCTGCGGCGCGCCCGTGGCGTCGCTCATCGCGTCGAGATAGGTGCGAACCGCGGCGCGGTAGCCTCCGGTAGCGACGGTCGATTCGAGCCGGCTGGCCAGCATCTCGACCGCGGCGAAGCCATGGTCGCGGGCAAGGCAGCGGATTTCGTCGATTCCCTGGACGATCTGCGTCAACGCCGTGTGCGGCAAGGCTCCGGCGAGCGCGTCGATGCGCCCGGCAAGTCGGTGACGTATCTCTTCGGACGGGTCATGGCTGATCGGCATGCGGCACCCCCTGTCTGGGGTCCGACCATGCGCGCTTTTGGTTAACGGACGGTTAGCCGAAACCCACGAAGGGCGGCGCTTTCATCTATGCCCCATCGGGGTGCCGAGCTTCTGCTTGCAGCGGTACATATCCTGGTCGGCCGCCGCGAGGATATCCGATTCGGTCATCCCCTTCGCCAGCATCGCGACCCCGAAGCAGGCCGACAGGGGGATCGCCTGCCCGTCATAGACGACCGGCGCCGCGCCCAGCACCTCGCACAGGCGCGTGACCTGCACCCGCGCGCCCTCTTCGCTCGACTGGTCGAGGATCAGTCCGAACTCGTCGCCGCCGATCCGCGCCGCGACGTCGCCGGTGCGGATCGAGGCAAGCAGCCGGTTGGCGAATTCGAGCAGCGCGAAATCGCCCGCCGCATGGCCGAAGCTGTCGTTGATATATTTGAGCTGGTTGAGGTCGGCGAAGACGATCGCCGCGCTTTCGGCATGGCGCTCGAAGCGCGCGATGCGCTGATGGATCGCGGTCAGGAAATAGCGGCGGTTGAACAGCGGGGTCAGCGTGTCGCGCTCCGACACGCGCTCGAGCTCGGCGACCGCGATCTTGAGCACGCGATTCTCGCGGCGCAGCGCATCGCGTTCGCGGCGCAGCGCGCGGAGCTGGTCCTCGATCGGTTCGATGGGCGCAAAGCCGATCTGATCGACCGCGATCCGTGCCCCCCCGATGCTGTCCATTCGACGTCCCCGATGCGTACCCAAAACGCCGCCGGCCCGACGCCGACGATCTGTGTGGCGACCGACGATAACCACGACTCCATACCAATCCGTAAACGCTCGGCGAATCAGGCGGCTTCCATCCGGGCGAAACAGGCTTTAGGGGGACGATCACGGTGGGAATCACCGGACAGGAGGGTTTGCGAATGGGCGACGGCGCGCCGCAGGTGGGCGTGATCATGGGCAGCCAGTCGGACTGGCCGACGATGGCGCACGCGGTCCAGATCCTCGAACAGTTCGGCATCGCGCACGAGGTGCGGATCGTCTCGGCCCATCGCACCCCCGACCGACTGGTCGACTATGCGAAAAGCGCGGTCGGGCGCGGGCTGCGGGCGATCATCGCGGGCGCGGGCGGCGCCGCGCACTTGCCCGGCATGGTCGCATCGATGACGCGGGTTCCCGTGCTCGGCGTGCCCGTCCAGTCGGCGGCGCTCAGCGGCATGGACAGCCTGCTTTCGATCGTCCAGATGCCCGGCGGCGTCCCCGTCGCGACCTTCGCGATCGGCAAGGCAGGCGCGACCAATGCCGGCCTGTTCGCCGCCGCGCTGCTCGCGGGACATGACACCGAATTGGCGCAGAAACTCGACGCCTGGCGCGCCGCGCAGACCGATGGCGTCGCTCCCATCCCCGTTCGCGAGGGCTGACCGTTTGCTCGCTCCGGGATCGACCATCGGCATTTTGGGCGGCGGCCAGCTCGGCCGGATGCTCGCCGTCGCGGCGGCGCAGCTCGGCTATCGCACGCATGTCTATGCCCCCGACCGCGAAAGCGTCGCGGCGCAGGTCGCCGCGCAGCACAGCCAGGCGGCCTGGGACGACGAACCGCGCCTCGCCGCCTTCGCCGTGGCGTGCGACGTCGTCACCCTGGAATTCGAGAATGTGCCGGTCGACACGCTGCGCTTCCTGTCGGGGCATGTCGCGGTGCGCCCCGGTGCCGCGGCGCTCGAGATCGCGCAGGACCGCCTCGCCGAGAAACGCTTCGTCGCCGGTCTCGGCGGCCGCACCGCGCCCTTCGCCGCCGTCCCCGACCGCGCCGCCCTCGACGCCGCGCTCGCCGGCATCGGGGCGCCCGCGATCCTCAAGACCGTGCGCATGGGCTATGACGGCAAGGGCCAGGCGCGCCTGGCCGCCGCGTCCGACGCCGATGCGGCGTGGGACGCGATCGGCCGCCACCCCGCGATCCTCGAAGGCTTCGTCGCCTTCGACCATGAATTTTCGGTGATCCTCGTGCGCGGGACGGACGGCGAGGCGCGCGTCTGGGATTCGCCGCTCAACGTCCATCAGGACGGCATCCTCGCCGCCTCGACCCTGCCGCCGCCGCCCATCGTTCGCGATCAGCAGGCGGAGGCGCGCGCGATGATGGAGCGGATCGCCGAGGCGCTCGACTATGTCGGCGTGCTGACCGGCGAATTCTTCGCCACCGCCGACGGCCCGGTATTCAACGAAATGGCGCCGCGCGTCCACAACAGCGGCCACTGGACGATCGAGGGCGCCGTGACCAGCCAGTTCGAAAATCACATCCGCGCCGTCGCCGGCCTGCCGCTCGGCGACACCGCCGCGCCGCGGCTCCCCGTCACCATGCGCAACCTGATCGGCCGCGACATCGACGGCGTGCCCGCGCTGCTCGCCGACGGCGCCTGCCACCTCCATCATTATGGCAAGGCAGAGGTGCGCGCCGGCCGCAAGCTCGGCCACGCCACCTGGGTCGGGACCGAGCCCGCATGAACCGCCCGGAGATCACGCTGATCCTCGCCCGCGCCGCCAACGGCGTCATCGGCGCCGACGGCAGGATGCCGTGGCACCTGCCCGCCGACCTGCGCCGTTTCAAGCAGCTCACCATGGGCCGCCCGATGATCATGGGGCGCCGGACCTTCGACAGCCTGCCGGCGCTGCTCGAAGGGCGTCGCCACATCGTCCTGACCCGCGACCCCGACTGGCAGGACGAACAGGCCGAGCCCGCGTACAGCGTCGAAGAGGCGCTGCGCCTTGCCAATGCGCCACAGGCGATGGTCATCGGGGGCGCCGAAATCTACCGCCTCTTCCTTCCCTTCGCCGACCGCATCGAACTGACCGAGGTCGCGCTCGAACCCAGCGGCGACGCGGTCATCGCCGCGCCCGACCCCGCCGAGTGGCGTGAGATCGCGCGCGAGGACCATCCGGCGGACGAGGCCGGCCGCCCCGCCTACAGCTTCGTCACCTTCGCCCGCAGAACCGACAGGGAGACACGCTGATGCGTCGCTGGATTCTCGCCATCCTCGTCCTGCTGATCGCGCTTGCCGCCGCCTTCTTCCTGCTCGCGCCCGGCATGATCGAGCGCGGGACCAACAAGATCGACGGCAAGCCGCTGCTCGTCGTCAGCGACCATGCGAAGGCGCTGCACAAGACGCTGACCATCGTCGACCTCCACAGCGACAGCTTGCTGTGGAGCCGCAATTTCCTCGACCGCGGAACCCGCGGCCACATGGACCTGCCGCGCCTCGAGGACGGCAATGTCGCGCTCCAGATATTGTCGAGCACGACCAAGTCGCCCAAGGGACAGAATTACGATTCGAACAGCGGCGACACCGACAATATCACCGCCCTCGTCATCGCCCAGCTCCAGCCGGTGCGGACGTGGAATTCGCTGCTCGAGCGTTCGCTCTGGCACGCCGAAAAGCTGCACCGAGCCGCCGGGGCATCGGACGGCCAGTTCCGCGCGGTCGCCAATCCGGTCGACCTCGATGCCCTGCTCGCGGCGCGGCGCGGCGGCAAGGCCGTGCCGGTCGGCGCGATGCTGAGCGTCGAGGGACTGCACGACCTCGAAGGCAATATCGACAATCTGGACAAGCTGTACGCCGCCGGATTCCGCATGGCGGGCATCACCCATTTCTTCGACAATGAATTTGCCGGGTCGATGCACGGCTTGAAAAAGGGCGGCCTCACCCCGCTGGGCCGCGAGGTCGTGCGGCGCATGGAGGCAAAGGGCATGATCGTCGATGTCGCCCATTGCAGCCACGCCTGCGTCGCCGACATATTGAAGATGGCCCGCCGCCCGGTGGTCTCCAGCCACGGAGGGGTGCAGGCGACGTGCAAGGTCAACCGCAACCTCACCGACGCCGAAATCCGCGGGGTCGCCGCGACCGGCGGCCTGGTCGGCATCGGCTATTGGGACGCCGCGGTCTGCGACACCGCGCCCGCGAGCATCGCGAAGGCGATGAAGCATGTCCGCGACCTCGTCGGCATCGACCATGTCGCGCTCGGCAGCGACTATGACGGCGCGACGACGGTGCGCTTCGACACCGCGCATCTGGCGCAGGTGACGCAGGCGCTGATCGACGCCGGCTTCACCGACGACGAGATCCGCGCCGCGATGGGCGGCAACGCGATCCGCGTCCTGCGCGCGGGACTCGTTCCGATGAGGGCGACTGTCCCATGACGCCATCCTTCCCATCCGTTCGTGCTGAGCTTGTCGAAGCACCGTCCTTCTTCTTTCTCCCGTTGAAGACAAGGGCAGCCCTTCGACAAGCTCAGGGCGAACGGAAAAGAGGGCGACCATGATCCGCCTCGACGGCCACGACCGCATCGCCGAACCCCTGCGCGGCGGCGTCATCGCGCTCGGCAATTTCGATGGCTTCCACGCCGGGCATCAGGCGGTGGTCGGCCGCGCGGTCCATCATGCCAAGGACGATGCGCGGCCGTGCATCGTCGCGACCTTCGACCCGCACCCGGTGCGCTTCTTCAAGCCCGACGCGCCGCCCTTCCGCCTGACCACGCTCGACCAAAGACAGGAACTGTTCGGCGCCGCGGGTGCCGACGCGATGCTCGTCCTCCCCTTCGACGCCGCCATGGCGGGCACCAGGGCCGAGGATTTCATCACCGACATCCTCCTGGATCGCTACGGCGCCGCCGGGATCGTCACCGGCGCCGACTTCGTCTTCGGCAAGGGGCGTGGCGGCGATGTCGTGACCCTCGCCGACCACGCTCGCCGCCTCGGCTTCTTCACCGAAATGGTCGCCCCGGTCGACGAGGACGGCGAGACCATCTCGTCGAGCCGCATCCGCGAGGCGCTCCAGGCCGGCGACTGCGCGACCGCGACGCGCCTCCTCACCCGCCCCTTCACCGTCCGCGGGACCGTCCAGCACGGCGACAAGAACGGCCGCCTTCTGGGCTTTCCGACCGCGAACCTCGACATGGGCGCCTATCTCCGCCCGCGCTACGGCATCTACGCGGTGACCGGCCACCTTCCCGATGGCCGCATCCTCAAAGGCGCCGCCAACCTCGGCATCCGCCCCAGCTTCGATCCGCCCAGGGAATTGCTCGAACCGCATTTCTTCGACTTCGCCGGCGACCTCTACGGGCAGGAGATCGACGTCGCCTTCCACGCCTTCCTCCGCGGCGAGGCGAAATTCGACACTATGGAGGCGCTGAAGGCGCAGATCGCGGCGGACTGCGACGCGGCGAAGGCGCTGCTGGCCGACCTCTAATTGCATCCAATAGCCTCGTCACCCCGGACTTGATCCGGGGTCCCGCTCGGCAATGTTTGAAAAGCGGGACCCCGGATCAAGTCCGGGGTGACGAAGGACTGGAGACGGTCTCTTTGCGCGCCCGCAAAACTGCGCTAAGCGCCGCGACCATGACCGACGCTCCTGACTATCGCGACACCGTCTTCCTGCCCAAAACCGACTTCCCGATGAAGGCCGGCCTGCCGCAGAAGGAGCCGGCGATTCTCGCCAAATGGCTCGAGAACGACCTCGAAGGCCAGATTCGCGAAGCCCGCAAGGACCGCGCGCAGTTCATCCTCCACGACGGCCCGCCCTATGCCAATGGCGACATGCACATCGGCCACGCGCTCAACCATATCCTGAAGGACATGGTCGTCCGCACCCAGACGCTGAAGGGCAAGGACGCGCCCTATGTCCCCGGCTGGGACTGCCACGGCCTGCCCATCGAGTGGAAGGTCGAGGAGCAATATCGCAAGAAAAAGCTGAACAAGGACGAGGTTCCGGTCGAGGAATTCCGCGCCGAATGCCGCGCCTATGCCCAGCATTGGGTCGACGTCCAGCGCGAACAGTTGAAGCGCCTCGGCATCGGCGGCGACTGGGACCATCCCTATCTGACGATGGATTTCGACGCCGAGGCGACGATCGTCCGCGAGCTGCTCAAATTCGCCGAAAGCGGCCAGCTCTACCGCGGCGCCAAGCCGGTGATGTGGTCGCCGGTCGAAAAGACCGCGCTCGCCGAGGCCGAGGTCGAATATGAGGACATTACCTCGACTCAGATCGACGTGGCGTTCGAGATCGTCGAGAGCCCGATCAAGGAGCTGGTCGGCGCGCATGCGGTGATCTGGACGACCACCCCGTGGACGATCCCGGTCAACCAGGCTTTGGCGTATGGACCGGAGGTAGAATACTCGCTGTTCCGCGCGTTGGACGGCGACAAGGAAATCAAGGTTTTGGTCGCCAGCGAATTGGTAACTGCCTTCTTGAACCGAACGGGTCTGCAAGTGGCGTCCGCACCGCTTGAACGGGGCATCTACAAAGGCTCTGACCTCGCCGGCACCATCGCCCGCCACCCGATCTACAACCATCTTCGTCATTCCCGCGAAAGCGGGAACCCAGAGCAGGCATCGGCCGACTCCTCAGTGGATTCCCGCTTTCGCGGGAATGACAGGGATTGGGAAAGGGCGCTGGAATTCTACGCCCGCCCGCGCCCCTTCCTCCCTGGCGATTTCGTCACCACCGACAGCGGCACCGGCCTCGTCCATATGTCGCCCGACCATGGCGAGGATGATTTCGACCTGTGCAAGGCGAACGGCATCGACCCCGTCTTCGCGGTCGAGGGCGACGGCAAGTACCGCGCCGACTGGGCATGGCTCGGCGGCCAGGGCAGCGTCATCAACCCCAAGTTCAACGCCCCTGACGGCCCGATCTGTTCGGACCTGCGCGAAGCCGGTGCGCTGCTCGCGGCCTCGGCCGACTACAAGCACAGCTATCCGCATAGCTGGCGCTCGAAGGCGAAGGTCATCTATCGCTGCACCCCGCAGTGGTTCGTGCCGATGGACAAGGTCGTCGACCATGACACCCCGCGCTGCGCCGCCGAGGCCGAGATCCGCGCCCATCAGGGCGACGGCGAGACGCTGCGCGAGACCGCGATGCGCGCGATCGCCGAGACGCGCTTCGTCCCCGCCAAGGGCCGCAACCGCATCTCGTCGATGGTCGAGGGCCGCCCCGACTGGGTGCTGAGCCGCCAGCGCGCGTGGGGCGTGCCGATCACGCTGTTCGTCCATCGCAAGACCGGGCAATATCTGATCGACCCCGCGGTCAACGACCGCATCGTCGCCGCGGTGAAGGCCGCCGGCGTCGACGCATGGAGCGACGCGCGCGCGCAGGAGTATCTGGGCGACGCTTATGACGCCGCCGATTACGAGCGCATCACCGACATCCTCGACGTCTGGTTCGATTCGGGCTGCACCCACGCCTTCGTGCTCGAAAGCGGCAAATGGCCCGCACTGATCCGCCGCGACGGATCGACCCACAGCGCCGACCTTTACCTCGAAGGCAGCGACCAGCATCGCGGCTGGTTCCAGTCGAGCTTGCTCGAAAGCTGCGGCACCCGCGGCCGCGCGCCGTACAAGGCGGTACTGACCCATGGCTTCACCATGGACGCCAAGGGCATGAAGATGTCCAAGTCGCTCGGCAACACGATCAGCCCCATCGACCTGATGCGCGACACTGGCGCCGATATCCTCCGCCTGTGGGCGCTGTCGGTCGACTTCACCGAGGACCACCGCATCGGCAAGGAAATCCTCGCTGGGGTCGCCGACCAGTATCGCAAGCTGCGCAACACGTTCCGCTACCTGCTCGGCGCGCTCGACGGTTTCACCGAGGCCGAGCGCGTCACCGACGTCGCCGCGATGCCCGAGCTCGAACGCTATATGCTCGCGCTCCTCGCCGACCTCGACGCGAAGCTCGCGGCGGCGGTCGACGATTTCGACTTCAACGCCTACACGCGCCTCCTCGCCGATTTCTGCAATGAAGACCTTTCGGCCTTCTATTTCGACATCCGCAAGGACCGCCTCTACTGCGACGTCAATCCGGCGACCGGGGCGCAGACCGCCGAGCGCGCCGCTTATCGCACCGTCCTCGACACTCTCTTCCACGCCCTCGTCCGCTATGCGGCGCCGGTGCTGGTCTTCACCAGCGAAGAGGTATGGGGCACGCGCTATCCGGGCGCGGGCAGCGTGCATTTGCTGGAGTGGCCCACCCTCCTCATTCAGCATCGTCATTCCCGCGAAGGCGGGAATCCATCACCTGCCGATGCGAATTCAAACCCGTCGGAGATGGATTCCCGCCTTCGCGGGAATGACGAGTTGGTGAAACGCTGGAATCGGATGCGGGACATTCGATTGATCGTAAACGAAGCCATCGAGCCGCTACGCAGTCAAAAAATCATCCGGTCCAGCTTGGAAGCGGATGTCGATCTAAGCTTGCAAGCCCATGATTACGAGTGGTTCGACGAAAGCCTCTTCACCGAAGTCGCCATTGTGGCGCGGGTAATCGCACATGGCGATCACGCCCATCCAGGCGACGTTCCGGCCGCGGCCGCGATCGCGAAGGTCGCCCCCACCACCGACCGCAAATGCGGCCGCTGCTGGCGCCACCTTCCCGAGGTCGCCGAGGACGGCGGCTTGTGCAATCGCTGCGAGACGGTATTGGACGGACAATGACCGGCACCCGCTCCCCGCACCTGCGCTTCGGCCTGATCGTCGCCGCGATCGCCTTCCTGCTCGATCAGCTCACAAAATGGGTCGTCATCGGGCCGCTGTCGCTCGAAACCCAGCCCGACGGCCGGATCGCGCTGCTGCCGATCTTCAACCTGCAATGGGCCGAGAATTGCGGCATTTCGCTGTCGATGTTCGCGCGCTGCGACGACACGCAGCGCTGGACCCTCGTCGCTGTCACCGCGCTGGTCGCGGTCGCGGTCGCCTTCTGGATGACGCGCGAAAAGGCGAAGGGCGACGTCCTCGCGCTCGCGATGATCCTCGGCGGCGCGATCGGTAACATCCTCGACCGCATCCGCCATGGCTTCGTCGTCGATTTCGCCGACCTGCATTTCGGCACCTTTCGCCCCTTTCTGATCTTCAACGTCGCCGACGCCTGCATCACATTGGGGGTGCTATTGCTGGTTGCGCGCGCGCTGCTCTTGCGCGAAAAGGCGCCAGCAGCGGGCTCGGCGTCCGACGACGCGCCCGCCACCGAATAACGGGGCGTATAGGAGAGTTTTCAAGTGAATCGCACGACCGCCATCCTCGCCGCCGCCCTTGTCCTGCCGCTGTCGGCCTGCGGGTCGAACAGCCTGTTCCAGCGCGACCGCCCCGACGAAATGGCGGTGTCGCGCCAGGCGCCGCTCGTCGTTCCGCCCGATTTCTCGCTCGTCCCGCCGGCTCCCGGCGCCGCGCGCACCGGCACCGATTCGACCGCCGAGCAGACGCTGCAGGCGCTCTTCGGCGGCCCGTCGCAGCGCAGCGCGACCGAGACGCAGATTCTCGATGAAGCAAAGGGCGCCACCGCCGACGCCGGCATCCGCAGCGAGGTCGGCAGCCCCGACACCAATGTCGTCGACAAGGGCACCGCCACCCGCGACATCCTCGCCGCCCCCGAAGGCGACGGCCGCGACGCCTCGGCGTCGGTGCCGGGGACCTGAGCGCCCCGCAAACCTGCCGATCTTGCGGAAAACCCGCCTTCGCTATACATGTATAGCGAAGGAGCGCCGTCATGCTTGCCATTCGCCTCGACAAGGAACTCGAAGAGCGGCTGACCGCCGCCGCGAAGAAATCGGGCCGCACCAAGACCGCACTCGCGCGAAAGGCGATCGAAGAATATATCGACGAACTCGAGGACATCGCGTTGCTCGAAGCCGCCTTGGCGGACTATGATCCTTCGCAGAATATTCCCATCGAAGAAGTGATCCGGCGCCTTGGTCTGGAAGATTGAGTTTTCAAGGCGCGTCGACAAGCAGTTCGACGGTCTCGCCAAGGTGGATCAGCAAAGAATCGTCAAAACATTGCGCCAGATCGCCGCTCTGGATGATCCCCGCCAACGCGGCCACGCTCTCGTCGGCGACTATGCCGGTCACTGGCGCTATCGCATCGGCGACTATCGCGTGATCGCGAAGATAGAGGATGGCCGAATGGTGATCGTCGTCATCGCGGTCGGCCACCGGCGCGAGGTTTATCGTTAGTCAGATTTGCTCAAACCATTCGGGGCGGATAGCGATTTCCTCGACCATCTTGGTCGATACTCCTAACTGCAGTTCCTTAAGCTTTTCACAAAGCGCCACCCCGTCGATCAAATCAATTGGAGGGGCGCCATCCCGCGTGGCTTCCCGGCGAGCATCAGGTGAAAAGGTCCCGGTCGTGATGATCAACCCCTTGTCAGTGCGACCCATCATCGCACCGCGGAAATCTCGAACAGCGCCTGATCCGACCGATCCTTGATAACGTTTGCATTGAAAGAGGACATGGAACGACATGAGGCTCAGGCGCAGGATGCCCGTGCCATCAATTCCTCCGTCTCCGGATCGCCCCGTGACCTCCACCTGCACGAAACCAGATTCTCTCAATAAACGTTGAGCCAAGCGCTCAAAGGCCGCTGGGTCCATACGGCGGAGAACAGAAAGAAGCGTATCTTGCCAATCTTCAACTGCATCATTGCCTGTTGCGCTCGAATCTGACATCCCGTTTTTGGAAGCATATTTCCTTTGATCTTGCGATCTCAATTCGCTTATTTGCTTTGCTAACGCTTCCCGTGTAGCAACTTCCCCGGCTTCGGTTACACTCCAAACACCTCGCGCACTATTCTCGATATATCCACAGCGTCGAAGCCATGTGCGAGCCCAAGCGAGCCGATACTCCAGTTCTGTTCGTCCAGAATCACCATGTAAAATGCCGGCAATAGAATCCGGCACCTCTTTCAGTTCTACAAGCTTGCTCAAATGTTCGGATATCGAGGCCGATCCTCCCAGCTCTCGGAGAGCGACCAACGCCGGCCAGTTCAACTCATCGAATGTCGGAACCCGATGCTTGAACGGCTGCTCGCTCTGCCTCATGCCCGCGCCCCCGCCTCCTCCACGCCCGCGCTGTTGTGGCGCAGCGCCTTCAGCACCGTGTCGACGATCTGCGGCGCGTTGAGGCCGGCGGCGTCATATTGCGCCTGCGGGGCGTCCTGGTCCTGGAACGCGTCGGGCAGCCGCATCGTACGCAGCTTCAGCCCCGCGTCGATCAGCCCTTCATCGCTCGCCAGCGTCAGCACATGCGCGCCGAGGCCGCCGATGCTGCCCTCCTCGATCGTCACGCACACCTCATGGTTGGCCAGCGTCGTGCGGATCAGCGCCTCGTCGAGCGGCTTGGCGAAGCGCAGGTCGATCACGCTCGTCGACAGGCCCCTCGCTTCCAAAGTATCGGCGGCCTTCAGCGCCTCGGCGAGCCGGGTGCCGAGCGACAGGATCGCGACCGTCTTGCCGCTACGCACGACGCGTCCCTTGCCGATCTCCAGCTTCTCGGGCACCGCGGGCAGCGGCACGCCGGTGCCGTTGCCGCGCGGATAGCGAAACGCGATCGGCCCTTCGTCATGTTCGGCCGCGGTATAGGTCATGTGGACCAGTTCGGCCTCGTCGGCCGCCGCCATCACCACCATGTTGGGCAGCGTCGCCAGATAGGTGATGTCGAAGCTGCCCGCATGCGTCGACCCGTCGGCGCCGACCAGCCCGGCGCGGTCGATCGCGAAGCGCACCGGCAGATTCTGGATCGCGACGTCGTGGACGACCTGGTCATAGGCGCGCTGGAGGAAGGTCGAATAGATCGCCGCGAACGGCCGCATCCCCTGCGCCGCCAGCCCCGCGGCGAATGTCACCCCATGCTGCTCGGCGATGCCGACGTCGAAGCTGCGGTCGGGATGCGCCTTCGCGAACCTGTCGACGCCGGTGCCCGATGGCATCGCCGCGGTGATCGCGACGATGCGCGGATCGGTCTCGGCCAGCTTCGCCAGCGTTTCGCCGAACACATTCTGATAGGACGGCGGTCCCGGCGGCGCCTTCGCCTGCTCGCCGGTGATGACGTCGAATTTCTGCACGCCATGATATTTGTCGGCCGCCGCCTCGGCGGGGGCATAGCCCTTGCCCTTGGTCGTCACCGCATGGATCAGCACCGGGCCATGGTCGCTGTCGCGGACATTCTCCAGCACCGGGATCAGATGCTCCAGATTATGCCCGTCGATCGGCCCGACATAATAGAATCCCAATTCCTCGAACAGGGTGCCGCCCATCGCCATGCCGCGCGCGAATTCGTCGGTCTTGCGCGCCGCCTTGTGCAGCGGCTGCGGCAATTTGCGCGCAAAGCGCCGCGCGATCTCGCGCAGCTCCAGGAAAGGCCGCGACGACACCAGCCGCGCCAGATAGGCCGACAGCCCGCCGACCGGCGGCGCGATCGACATGTCATTGTCGTTCAGAATGACGATCAGCCGGTTGCCCGCCTGCTTGGCGTTGTTCATCGCCTCATAGGCCATGCCCGCCGACATCGACCCGTCGCCGATCACCGCGATCGCGCGGCCGGGTTCGTCCTTCAGCCTGTTCGCGACCGCAAAGCCGAGCGCGGCGCTGATCGAGGTCGACGAATGCGCCGCCCCGAACGGGTCGTACTCGCTCTCGCTGCGCTTGGTGAAGCCCGACAGGCCGCCGCCCTGGCGCAGCGTGCGGATGCGGTCGCGGCGCCCGGTCAATATCTTGTGCGGATAGCATTGGTGCCCGACGTCCCACACGAGCTTGTCGCGCGGCGTGTCGAACACATAATGGATCGCGACGGTCAGCTCGACGACGCCCAGCCCCGACCCCAGATGCCCGCCCGTCGTCCCGACGGCGGAAATGGTTTCGGCGCGCAGCTCGTCGGCGAGCTGGCGGAGGTGTTCGGGCTTCAGCTTGCGAAGATCGGCGGGGAGGTCCACCGTGTCGAGCAGCGGCGTAGGCGGTCGATCGGTCATGGCGTCGTCATAAAGGCTGCCGCCCACCCTGTCGAACGAAAAGCCGCCGCCATGATCCCGCTTCTATCTAGGCGGCGTGGACAAATTCGATTGACCGATATTCGCCGTAACCCGATGGAAAGCGGGCCGTCCGGTTTCGACCGGAAGGCGACGTTTCCATCATCGTCACCCTGAACTTGTTTCAGGGTCCATGGCCTGCCGTTTCCTTCGGCGCAGCGCAGGGTGAGAGGTCCGGCCATGGATGCTGAAACAAGTTCAGCATGACGAGGCCGCGAGGCAGTTTCCCACCCCCTTCCCGCCATTTCGTCGCCTCCAACCCGCTCTTTCCAGGCAGACATTCGCCTGGCATGGAATTTGTCCACGCTGCCTGGGGTCCTGTCCCTAAAGAGGTGGGGCCCGGTCCTGCTCGGCATCCTCCTCCCGCTTCGCCGCATCGACCTGCGCATAAAGCCCGCGCACCATCAGGTCGGTGAAGACCAGCATCATCCCCAGCATGCCGAGGAACAGCGCCACCGCGACCGCCGGAAAGGGACCGATCGCGTCCACCGCCCCGCGCCGCATCGCGAGCGCGAGCAGCGCCGCCGCGGCCATCAGCGCATAGCCGGCAAGGCGCGGCGCGCGGCTCATGCGTTCATCTTTCCGAAGCCTGGGTCCTGATACATGGGGATCACGATGGCGGGAAAAGCGCGCGCCGGCAAGACGCGGCCTTTGCATTGCCCCGGCAATGACATAGAGCTTGCTCCAGAGGGGCAATATCATGGGACTCTCTCAATCTATGGACCGGTTTCTCCCCTGCCTTGCCCGCCGCCTTCCCCCTTTCGCCCTTCTTGTCCTCGCCGCGGTGCTGGCCGCCCCGGCGCAGGCGGCCGACGAGCGCGCGCTCGCCGATGACGGCGATCGGCTCGCCGCTGCCGACGGCGCACCCGACGTCCCGCTGCCGGCGCAGCCCGCGCCCGCCCGCTTCCTGCAGGACAGCGAGGTCAACGAGGATATCCTGCTTCCCCCCGCCCGCCCGCAGGACGACGATCCCGACCGCACCTGGTCGCGCGACTATTTCGGCGTCGCGGTCGGCGTGATCAGCGTGCCGCGCTACAATGGCGCCGACGACAACAGGATTCTGCCCGGCTTCTATGTGCGCGGCCGCGTCAGCGGCTATTCCTTCTCGACCCGCGGCACCAATCTGCAGGTCAACCTGATCCGTCAGCGGAGCGGGCGGCGGCTGGACTGGAAATTCGGGCCGCTCGTCAACCTGCGCAGCGACCGCAGCGGGCGGGTCAAGGACGACCAGGTCGACGCGCTCGGCAAGCGCAAGCTCGCCGTCGAGGCCGGCTTTTCCGCCGGCGTCTCCTATACCGGCGTGCTGACCAGCAAATATGATCAGATCGGCGCGCGCGTCGTCGCGCTCAAGGACATCTCGGGCCGCCACGGAAGCTGGGTCGTCTCGCCGACGGTCGAATATGGCACCCCGATCTCGAAGCGCGCCTTCATCGGCCTTTCGGCCTCGGTCAATATCTACGGCAAGGGCTTCGGCCGCTATTATTACGACATCGACCCCGCGGGCAGCGCCGCAAGCGGCCTTCCCGTCTATGACGCCGCCGGGCGCAAGACGACGGTGGGCAAATATCAGATCGGCCTCGCCGGCGCCTATGCGCTGTCGGGCGACCTCCGCAAGGGCCTCGCGCTGATCGGCGGCCTCCAATACGGCCGCATGGCCAGCCGCTTCGCCCGCTCGCCGATCGTCAGCATCGCCGGCGACCGCGATCAGTGGATCGCGGGCGGCGGCGTCGCCTATCAATTCTGACCGCCGCCCAAGCGATTGTCGCGGCGGACCAAGCAGAAATATCTTCCCCGTCGCGCCGCGATGGCGAACAAGGGCCCGGCGAACAGGAAGGAACGCCCATGCCCTATGTGAACATCCGCATCACCCGCGAAGACGCGACCGCCGAGCAGAAGCGCGCGCTGATCGCCGGCGTGACCGAATTGCTCCAGCGCACGCTGGGCAAGAACCCCGCCACCACCGTCGTCACCATCGACGAGGTCGAATTGGACAATTGGGGCATCGGCGGCCTGCCGGTGCGCGAGCATCGCGCCGCGCTGGCGGCGAAGGACGCGCCGCGATGACCAGCGGCCAGGCGACCAGCTTCGCCCTCATCATGTTCCTGACCGGGGTCGGCATCCCGATCCTCGCCGCGCTCAACGGCGGCCTCGGCGCGCGGCTCGGCAGCCCGATGGCGGCCTCGGTGATCCTCTTCGGCCTCGCGCTGCTGATCGCGCTCGCGGGCGCCGCCGCGACGGAATCGCTCGGCGACGTGCGGCTGTCGTCCGGGGTGCCGCCGCAATTTTACTTCGGCGGACTGTTCGTCGCCTTCTATGTGATCGCAGTGACCTTCATCGCGCCGCGCTTCGGAGTCGGCAACGCGATCTTCTTCGTCCTCGTCGGCCAGCTCGTCAGCGCCGCCGCGATCGACCATTTCGGCCTCTTCGGCTCGCTGCGCTTTCCCATCGATGCCCGGCGCACCGCCGGCATCGCGCTGATGATCGCCGGCGTCTGGCTCGCACGCCGGACCGGCTGAGCCCCCTTCCCCTTCGGCCCAAGCCCCTCTATAGTCCCCGCCATCCCCGGGGAGCCTGTGTGAAGGAACAGGTTGAGAGCGGAACAGCCCGCGACCCGTCGAACCTGATCCGGGTAATACCGGCGGAGGGAGGGTCGGTATTCCTAGCCCGGAATCCCCAACTCGCTCCGAAACCCTTGGAGCGACTGACATGGCCGACATCGATTCCCGCATAGAAGCTGCCGACAGGATCGGCGTCACCACCGGGCCGATCCGCGGCAGCCGCAAGGTCCATGTCGCGAGCCCGACCGGCAGCGGCATCCGCCCAGAAATCCTTGTGGCGATGCGCGAGATCGACCTCGACCCGCATTCGGGCGAACCCAGCGTCCGCGTCTACGACACCAGCGGCCCCTACACCGACCCCAATGCCCGCATCGACATCGGCCAGGGCCTCCCCGAACTGCGCGCCGCATGGATCCGCGCCCGCGGCGACGTCGAGGAGGTGACCCAGCGCGAGGTCCGCCCCGAGGACAACGGCCAGCTCGGCCCCGACCGTTCGGGCGGCGTCCCCGCCTTCCCCAACGTCCGCAAGACGGTGCTTCGCGCCAAACCCGGCGCGAACGTCAGCCAGATGCACTACGCCCGCCGCGGCATCATCACGCCCGAGATGGAATATGTCGCGACCCGCGAGAATCTCGGCCGCGAGCGCCTCGCCGAATATGTCCGCGACGGGCAGGACTGGGGCGCCAGCATCCCCGATTACGTCACCCCCGAATTCGTCCGCGAGGAGGTCGCGCGCGGCCGCGCGATCATCCCCAGCAACATCAACCACCCCGAAAGCGAGCCGATGGCGATCGGCCGCAACTTCCTCGTCAAGATCAACGCCAATATCGGCAACAGCGCGGTCGCGTCGGACGTCGCGTCCGAGGTCGACAAGATGGTCTGGTCGATCCGCTGGGGCGCCGACACCGTCATGGACCTCAGCACCGGGCGCAACATCCACGACACGCGCGAATGGATCATCCGCAATTCGCCCGTGCCGATCGGCACCGTCCCCATCTATCAGGCGCTCGAGAAAGTCGGCGGCATCGCCGAGGAGCTGACGTGGGAGATCTTCCGCGACACGCTGATCGAGCAGGCCGAGCAGGGCGTCGACTATTTCACCATCCATGCGGGGGTCCGCCTGCCCTACGTCCCCCTCGCCGCGAAGCGCGTCACCGGCATCGTCAGCCGCGGCGGCAGCATCATGGCGAAATGGTGCCTCGCGCATCACAGGGAGAGCTTCCTCTACGAACGCTTCGACGAGATCACCGAGATCATGAAGGCCTATGACATCGCCTACAGCCTCGGCGACGGCCTCCGCCCCGGCAGCATCGCCGACGCGAACGACGAAGCGCAGTTCGCCGAGCTCTACACGCTCGGCGAGCTCACCAGGCGCGCGTGGGAGCAGGATGTGCAGGTGATGATCGAGGGCCCGGGCCACGTCCCGATGCACAAGATCAAGGAGAATATGGACAAGCAGCTCGCGGCGTGCGGCGAGGCGCCCTTCTATACGCTCGGGCCGCTCACCACCGACATCGCGCCGGGCTATGATCATATCACCAGCGGCATCGGCGCCGCGATGATCGGCTGGTACGGCACCGCGATGCTCTGCTACGTCACCCCCAAGGAGCATCTCGGCCTCCCCGACCGCGACGATGTGAAGGTCGGCGTCGTCACCTACAAGCTCGCCGCGCACGCCGCCGACCTCGCCAAGGGCCACCCCGCCGCCAAGGCCCGCGACGACGCGCTGTCGAAAGCCCGCTTCGAATTCCGCTGGCGCGACCAGTTCAACCTCAGCCTCGACCCCGACACGGCCGAGCAATATCACGACCAAACCCTCCCGGCGGAAGGCGCCAAGACCGCCCATTTCTGCAGCATGTGCGGTCCTAAGTTTTGCTCGATGAAGATCAGCCAGGAAGTCCGCGAGTTCGCGAAGCTGCAAAATCAGGACAGCGCGGGCTTCATCGCGGCGGAAGAGGCCGAGAAGGGCATGGCGGAAATGAGCCAGGTCTATGAGGACACCGGGCGCGAACTGTATATGGGCGCGGGTGGCCGGGAGCATGATTGACCCAACCGCTTGCGCGCACGCACGTTATGGTGGGGGTATTAGCGATATTCAGGACGCCGATACCCCTTAACCAAATACTTGAGCTGCGATAGCAAATCTTTTCCGTATGTTAGCTCCATTCTGGTATAGAATTCGGGCTCCACATCACGAGCGAACGCCATAAGGCCTGCAAGCTTTACGCTTTGATCGATATCTAGTTTGCCTTCTCGGAAATGATGAAGCGCTGCGCGAAGATTCCGCTTTCTTTCTCGGCCTAGAGAAACTCTCTTATCGTTCGTCAAAATCAGCCCCGTAACTTGGCGACGGTATTTTTCCGTCGCAACCACAGTTTTCTCCTCATTTATCTTAATCTTAGGCAACTGAACTTGAGAGATTGTTGAGCGGAGTATTCTATTTACAGAATTAAGATACCCCGTCCTCCGAGCGGAGAACGTAAGATCATCAGCATATCGGGTATATGTGACTGAGTGCTGAGCGACTCGCTCATGCAACATTTTATCAAATTCATACATCAAAACGTTGCTTAGAATGGGCGAGGAGGGAGCCCCTATAGAAAGACGAAGAATTGTGCCTCCATGCGGCCTTCGAAATAGCAGACGCCCAAACTGTATGGCCTCTACTCTATCAAAAATACCATGAATTTCACAATACCTTAGCCAAGCCCGCTCGGTGATTGAGGGGAAAAACTCCTTGAAGTCATATTTCAGTATCGGACCGTTGACAGAGTGTATCGCGGCATTCCGCCTGATCGACGATCCCGGCACATAAGCCGTTGCGGCCGGATGAATGGGAAGGTGCTTAAGATATTTTTCGACTATAGCTCGCTGCACAATCTTAAGCTCAGTCGCCGGCTGGGCAATCTCTCTCCACCCACCGCTGCGCTTCCGGATGTGATAGACTTTATACCGCTCCGGCGCAGTTTGGATTAAACGCTCTATGTTACGAGCGCTAAGGCCCACTTCAGAGACGAGGAACTCGATGAGTTTGCTTGTCATAGCCCGACCGCCTCAGCGTGGGCGTCGATCCTCGCCGGATCGGTCTGAATCCAATGCTGCCTAATCTCTACTCTGCGTCGTAGCTTATCAGCATACTCCCCGTTCAACTCAAATTTCGCCGCCTCGTTTCCATTTAATGCAAAATGAACGCGATCAAACCCGGCTTGCGAGGCTCCAGACCAGCGAACGCACTTACAGCAAAATGCTATTCTATCTAAAAGGGCATCACTAAGTTTAACGCCAAACGCATCAAAAAGAACCTTCAATTCATCGTCCTTAAGAACCGAAAATTCCTTTAGAAAAGCTATATACAGCTTACACCTGTGGCTAAATCTATTTTTTTGAAAAGTTGTCCGGCCCTTCGACTCCAGAAGCCTCTCATTTATCGGAGATTTCAAAACTGACAGAAGCACCTCCGGCTTCACGGACGAAAAACTTGGACCTTTTATACCAACCTGACCGTTAGTTATAGAAAACACAGAATTTTTATATTTTCTTCGCAAGAAAGTTACAGGGCCTTTCAAAATAAAACTTGATTTTGTCAAATATTTTGATTGGACTACTACGAGAAGTTTCTCATGTATCTCTCTATATGAGGAGAATGATCCAAGCTCCGTAAAACTTCCTGGGCTTTCGGAAAACAAGAGCACCATATCGCTTATCTGAGCGATATCGCGCTCAAATTCCACTAAATCCTTATAAGGACAGTCTTTCTCAAAATACTCTTGTATCTCTTCTATCTGAACTATTTCAGCGTTCTTAATAGCTACACCCGCCTCAGCGCGCAGAAACGCATCTCGCAGAGAAATTGGGTGTGGATCAGCTATGGAAGATACTGGTCCTCCACAGAGCAAAAAATATGGTTTTGGGGAGTAAACGCGGGTGCTGTCAGCATTCAAGTTTTCAATGAAAGCCGACAGCATCCCGGTTGCTTACCTAAGCCCCGAACGGACGAAGGATTCGTACGAGCGGAGCGGCCTTTGGCGGACGAATCCTTCGTCCGTTCGGGGCCCATAGAATTGACCAATTACGTGATATCTGGCGAAGCGCCAGACAAAGTACCGTCTCCGGCACTTAATCGCGTAAGCTCCAGTACTATCTTACCCGGAATATTTTTAGTCAAGATGGTCATGTATCACCCCCACATCATGCTACACGCCCACCATGCGCGCCCGGAACCCCCTCTACGTCATGGCCAAGCCGCCGCCGGGGGTGCAGGCGGCGATCGCCGCGCTGCCGCGCAACGATCCCGGACGCGGCCCCGACCTCCTCCATGTCACGCTCATCTCGCTCTACGACCTGCACCATGCGCCGCCCGAGTGGCTGCCCGCGACCATCGCCGCGCTGGACAGCTTCGCCGCGGCGCCCTTTCCGCTCCGCTTCGACCGGATCGAGAACCGCAAGGCGGTGACGCTGCGCACGCGCGAGCCGCTGGCCGAGGCGCGGACGTTCCAGAAGGCGCTGGTCCATCATCTGCTCGCGGCGAAGGCGCCGATCATGGACGGCACCACCCCCGAACCGCATATCACGATCAACTATCGCGGCGACCGCCTGAACGCCCAGAAAATGCCGCCCATCGGCTGGACGGTCGACGAGATCATCCTGACCGAAAGCATCGTCGGCAAGACCACCCATGTCGAGCACGGCCGCTGGCCGCTCCGCGCCGGAGTCGCCTGAGGGGCGGTTGCCGACGGATCGGGCGTGCAGAGGGCGGTCCTTATCATCGTCACCCCGGACTTGATCCGGTGTCCCGCTCAGCCACGGTGATAAGCTGGCCCCCGGATCAAGCCTGTCCCGAGCTTGTCGAAGGGTCCGGGGTGACGAGAAAGGACAGAAAAGACTCAGGAGCGCGACGGGTCTTTGCCCCCGCATTGCCAACCCCCCACCCCCCGGCATATCCTCCGCCGCATGTCGCACGCCTCGAACATCGTCCATTGTTCCGGCCCGCACGATCCGCACGCGCTCGACGGCATTTCGGTTCGCCCGCGCGCCGGCGACCTCGATGCCATCTGCCCGGTCTGCGCCGGCCATGGCCAGTGGAACAGCCAGATCGACCTCGTCAGCCAGCGTTCGATCCGCGTGCCCTGCCCCAAATGCGACGGACGCGGCTGGATCGAGACCGGAGCCGACCCGGTGCCCTCGCCCGACATCGCGCTGTCCCCCGAGGGCCGGCCACAATGGGTGGTGCGGCTCGATCCATCCGACGACGTCGAATGACCCCTCGGCGGACAGATCGCCGCGAGTCCGGATCGCGGCGCGCCCTTCTATCACGGCGCCCGCGCCGGCCTGCGCCCCGGCGACCTGCTCACCGCCGGCCGGGCGAGCCATTATGGGGCGCGAAAGCCGATGGCGTGGATCCATGTCTCCGCGACGCTCGACGCCGCGATCCGGGGCTGCGAGGTCGAATGCTGACAGCCCCACCCACCCGCGGCACTGCGGCAAATGAAGGAGCATCTCGCAAAGCTGAAGGACGAAGGCAGGACGCCTATCGTCGATTGAGCGGCGTGGCGACACAGGGGCCACGCCCGTCGATCATCGCGGCCGCATATTCGGGGGCGCGGCGGTCATGCGCCGAATCGAATTGCGAATGAACAATTCGCAAGGGGCCCCGATTGGCTTGTTGTGGACGCTGCACCGGCCATCGAGAATGTCGTTGCGGCTCACCCAAAGGATTTCATCGCCCGGAATCGACGATATCTGTTCGAACAAGGCAAAGGCTTCACGGGTGCCGTGCAGGTCGTAAACACGAAAAAGCTGCGCCTGGGTCAGGGGCGCCAGATCCTGTTCCCAGCTCGACAGCTTGAGATATTGATGCGAATATTTGAAACGCAGCAGATCGAAGGGGAAATCCTTCGGCAGGATTGTCGTTTCCTCTGCCAGTTCTTCGCGAATTTCCCGGCGAAGACATTCCTCGCCGCGCTCGATCGCGCTCTGCTCCTCCGCCGACCATTTCAATATCTTCCCGATGAATTTTCGCCGCGTATAGCCGCGCACGTCGTTGGTGACGTCCTCGCCTTGCATGCGATTTTCCGGGATGAACCCGAATGCGTCGAGTTCCAGCGGACCCGATTTCGGATGACATTTATAGACACCGCCAATCGCGGAATAATCCTCCGGCCGATGCAGGTTCTTTATGACGGCGAAGCATCCGTCGTCCCGCTGGATGCGCAGCAGCGCCGATACCGAAATGCGCGCCTTTCCACCCGGCCGCCAGACCGACATGCCGATCAGGCGCCGTTCCTTCTGCAATTTTGCAAAGGCGCTCGCGACGCCCTGTTTCGCTACACCTGTCGCGGCGTCAACGACCAGCGATCCCACTACCTGCTCGATCACCGGCATTGCCCCCCAATGTCGAAAACCCGGGACATTAGAATGCAGAGTCGCGCAAATTGCAATGGCGCGGCGGCGGCGGATCGCAAAACCATCGCGATTCCTGAAAAGCGCCGATGCAGTCCCTCGGCGCTCGTCCCAATAGAAGGGCCGGTCGCCCGCGATCGTCACCCGCGCCATGCGGCGTACCGCGCCGAGCCGCCTGGCGAAGACGCGGGCGATGTCGTGGACCGCGGTCAGCGAGCGGCACGACCTGCAATCGCGCGAAGGCCCGCCGGCGCCGAGTCAAGTTCAGCGCCGCTTTTCCTTCGCCCGCTACCCCTCGATCTCCGCGGTCGCGGCGCGCTCGATCGCCGCCTGCCAGCTCGGGCGCACCGGCAGGCCGAACAGCTCGGTCAGTGTCTCGGCAATCCCCTCGGCGGTCAGATAGCGCCGCTCGCTCGTCCCGTCGGCGCGGCGGATGGTCAGCCGGTTGTCGCGCAGCGCAAGGCGCGCAGCGGCGGTCGTTCGCGCCGCGATCAGCTCGTGGCGGAAATGCGAATCGGGGTGGGTCGCGGTATACCAGTTGGCGACCTCATAATCGATCGGCGCCGGCGGCTCGTCGTCGATCGCATAGAGCGGCGCCCATTCGTCTTCGATCGCGATGCGCACCGACCAGCGGCTGCCGCGCCGCACGATCCGATAGCGCTCGTGCGCGGTGGCCTGCGCCGCCTCGCTGTCCATCGCCAGCGGGCGCGGCGGCACCGCCGACCCGAAACCGACGTCGGACAGCCACGGACGCCCATCGATGCGCACGCGCAGCACCATGTGGCTGCGCGGCGCCGGCGGCGCATCCGGCGGCCGCATCCAGCGCACCCGGCCGAGCAACCCCTCGGCCTCGAAGCCGATCGCGCGCAGCACGCGCAGGAACAGACCGTTCTGCTCGAAGCAATAGCCGCCGCGCCGCGCGTCGATCAGCTTCGCCGCCACCGCCTCGGCGCCGATGTCGATATGCCCCTCGACCAGCGCGTCGATCGATTCGAAGGGGATCGCCGCGATATGCGCCGCCTGCAGCGCCTCGAGCACCGCCAGCGTCGGCCGCGCCGGCCCGGAATAGCCGATGCGCGCGAAATAGCGCGCCAGCAGCGCCTCGTCGGGCGGCGGCGGCACGGCAGCGGACTCATCGGGATCGGGGCGATAGAGCATGGGCGAATCTCCGGTTTCGCGAATCAATGCCGCCGTAATGCAAGCTCAACCGCAGTTGAGGTCAAGCGGCGGTTCATCCGGGTGGCGACGCAGTCGGGATTTGGAAGGGGCCATTCCCTGTCTCGTCACCCCGGATCAAGCCCGGGGTGACGAAGAAAGCAAAACCTCGCTCCCGCTTCCAAACCGCGTCACCCCTCCCTCCGGGAACCCCATCGCCGCTCGCGGGTCTCTTATCCGAAGCCCCGCAAGGAGATATCCGATGAACAAATTCCTGCTCGCCCCGCTCGTCGCCGCGACCGCCCTTGCCGGCGGCTGCGCCTCGACCGGCTATGGCTATGACGACGGCTATCGCGGCGGAGGTGGCGGCGGCTGGTACGCCGACGACCATTATCGCGACGGCGATTATCGCGAGCGCCGCCTCGGCAGGAACGACCGCGTCTATCGCGGTCGCGACGGGCGCTATTATTGCAAGCGCTCGGACGGTACGACCGGCCTCATCGTCGGCGGCATCGCCGGCGGCGCGCTCGGCAACGTCATCGCGCCGGGCGATTCGAAGACGCTCGGCACCATCCTCGGCGCCATCGGCGGCGCGGTCGCCGGCCGCGCGATCGACAAGGGCGGCGACGACGACGTCCGTTGCCGCTGAGTCCGCTTGGGCGAATCGGGACGGTCGTGGCATGATCGCCGACGAAGGGAGACTGCCATGACCGACCGTCGCTCCACCTGCGCCCTGCTCGGCGCCACCCTGTTGCTGGCCGCCTGCGGTCCATCCGCCGACCGGACCGCAGCCACCGACCGGCCCGCGCCCGCCGACCAGGCCGCCCCGGCGAGCGCGCCCGCCGCCGACACCGGCCTCGCCGCCTATGTCGGCAAATATCCGTTCGACAAGGTGGACGGCGTCGCCTGGACCGATCATCCCGCGGTCAAGGCGGGCCTCGCCGCGACCGTGACCGACGCGAAGATCCGCCAGACCATCGCGGCCGCCGGCGCCACCGCGGCGCCGATCGAGCTATATCAGGGCAAGGTGATGTCCTGGGCGTGCGAGGCGCATAATTGCGGGCCGCATCAGTGGGCGGTGCTGATCGACCCGGCGAGCGGCGCGACCGACGCCTGCTATCATGACGAGGATGTCGACGCCGGCCGCTCGCACTGGTTCCTCGCCGGCGGCACCGAGGAATGGCGCGACGGCAATTGCCAGCTCGGGCAGGATGAAGGCTGAGCCGAGATTCGTCGCCGCCTATTGGTGGCGCGTGCATCCGGGCAAGGAGGATCAGTTCCGCGCCGCCTGGCGCCGCGGCACCGAGTTGATCCGCGAAAAATACGGCTCGCTCGGCTCGCGCCTCCACCGCGAGGCGCGGCCCGACGGAACGACGCGCTTCGTCGGCATCGCCGAATGGCCCGACCGCGCGACGTGGCAGGCGGCGTTCGACGCCAAGATGGTCTATGACGAACCGGCGACCCGCGCCGCCTTCGTCGATGCCATCGCCGACGCGGGCGACGAACCGCTGCTGCTGCTCGAGGTCACCGACGACCTGACGGACTGAGGTGGCAACGTCGTTTGAGGGGCGAAGCGGGGTTTTACTCGATTTCGTCACCCCGGACTTGATCCGGGGTGACGATCAAGGGAATCCAACCTTCCAGTGCCGGACGACCTCATCACCGAGACAAGGTAGGATTCGACTCCCTCCGGGATAAGGAACATAATGGGAACATCTATCCGAGTCGGAGACGAACGATGGACCCGGAATATCGCTATTTCCTCGGCTTCCGCCCCGCCCTCGCGCTACGCGCGCTCCTCGCCGCGCAGCAGGCGCGCGCCGGTCAGCACAAACGCCGGGTCGAGGCGGCGCGGCTCCATCTTACCCTCTGCACGGTTGCCGAGCGGCGCGCGACCGACGCATCGCTCGTCGCCCGCGTTGCGGCGGCGCTTGCGGACCGGTTACCCGAAGCGCCGCCGATCCGCCTCGGGCGCGTCCATGCCCGTGCCCGCGGCGCCGAAATCGTCACGCGCGGACAGCGGCGCGAGATATGCGGCTTCTACGAAGCGGCCGCGGCGCGGCTGCGGGCGGCGGGCATCGCGCCGCTCCACCGCAAGGCGGGACTGCGCCCGCATATCACCCTCGGCTATGACGCCTGCGCCTTCGCGTCCTTCGACATCGCCGCCTGGTGGCTCCCCGAAGACCTGCTGCTCATCGAAAGCCATGTCGGCAAAGGGCGCCACGTCGTGCTCCTGCGCCTGCCGCTCGCGCGCCCGGCGCAGGCGAGCTTCGCCTTCGACGAACCGCCGCTGCGCCTCGCCGCCTAAGGTCCCCGACCCTAAGCCTCCAGCGTGTGCGCCAGCGTGATCTCGCAATCGAGCAGCTTCGAGATCGGGCAGTTCGCCTCGGCGTCCGTCGCCAGCCGGGCGAAATCGTCGGCCGCGATCCCCGGCACCTTCGCGGTCAGCGTCAGCGCCGATTTGGTCACCCTGAAACCCTCGCCATCCTTGTCGAGCGTCACCTCGGCGCGCGTGTCGAGCTGGCCGTCCGTGTGCCCGGCGCGCGCCAGTCCGAACGACAGAGCCATGGTGAAGCAGGCGGCGTGCGCCGCGGCGATCAGTTCCTCGGGGTTGGTGCCGGGCCCGTCCTCGAAGCGCGAGGCGAAGCCATAGGGTTCGCCGTCGAGCGCGCCGCGCGCGGTCCAGATATGCCCCTTGCCGTCCTTGCCCAAACCTTCGTAGCGGGCGCTTGCGCTGTTCACGGTCATCGTCTTTCTCCTTGTCGACAGGGTATGATCAACGCCGCGCCACCCCGGCCCGATCGAGTTCCGGGCCCAGCCGCCCGGTCAGCCACAGGCCCCACATGCGGAAATCGGCGGCGAGGCTCCACAGCGGATAGGTGAAGGTCGCGGGCCGGTTCTTCTCGACCCCGAAATGCGCGACCCACGCGAAGGCATAGCCCGCGACGGGCAGCGCCGCGAGCCATCCCCAGCGCCCGGTCGCCGACGCGGCGAGCGCGATCAGCACGACCAGGCTCGTCCCGACATAGTGCAGCGCCCGCGTCGAGGGCTTGCTGTGCTCGCGCAGGTAAAAGGGCCAGAAATCGGCGAAGCTCGTATAGGTTCGCGCCATGGCGGCAGGATGCGGCGACGGAGGGGGCGGGTCAAGGGTGTTGGCGACCGGGCCTATGGAACGAGGCGGACGTTCAAGGACCGGGCTGCGATCCCCTCCCACCTGCGAGAGGGGCAGCGAGGCTTGGCAGCGTGCCTGGTCACCTGGAACTGAATTCGTCCTATAAAGATCGTCATGCTGAACTTGTTTCAGCATCCATGGCCGGTTCTTTCCTTACAAGCTGCGCTTATTTCGAGGGCCGGCCATGGACCCTGAAACAAGTTCAGGGTGACGCTTGCTAGAGCGGGGTGCCGTAAATCTGCAACGCGCCTTATCCGTTCGTGTCGAGCGAAGTCGAGACACCCATCGGTCTTACGCCACCCCGATGGGTGTCTCGACTTCGCTCGACACGAACGGGACGATGGGTCAGATTTAAGGCTCGATGCTCTAATGCCGCGAACTTCGTTTCCACTATACTAGCCGCAGCGGGGTAGGAGAAGTATGGCCGCTCCCCTCACCCCCGCTTCAACCGCACCAGCGCCGCATCGAGCGCCTGCAGAAACCGTGACCGGTCGGCCTTGGAAAAGGGCGGCGGACCGCCGACGCCGTCCCCCATCCCGGCGCGCAGGTCGGCCATGATCGCGCGCGTCGCGATGGCGGGGCCGATCGACGCGGCGGTGAAGGGCTTGCCGGTCGGCGCCAGCACCGCCGCCCCCGCCTTCAGCGCGCGGTCGGCGAGCAATATGTCGGCGGTGACCACGATGCTGCGGTCGTCCGCCGCGTCGGCGATCCAGTCGTCGGCGGCATCGAAGCCGTCCGACACCACCACCCGCTCGACCAGCGGATGCTCGGGCACGCGCAGCCGGCTGTTGCTGACGATCTTCACCGGCACCGCGTGCCGCCATGCGACGCGGTACACCTCCTCCTTGACCGGGCAGGCGTCGGCGTCGACCAGGATGACCGGCGCGGCGCTCATCCCGCCACCCCGTCCCACAGCAGCTTGGCGCCGAGCGCGACCATCAGCAGGTAGATGATCAGATAGAAACGCTCGGGCTGCATCCGCTTGAGCCACCGCACGGTGAGCAAGGTCGAGACGATCGCAAGCGGCATCAGCAGCAGCGCCGCGACGACGACCTCGTGCCGGAAGGCGCCGAGCGCCAGATAGGCGGGCACCTTCATCCAGTTGACGATGGCGAACAGGATCGAACTCGTCCCGATGAAGGCCAGGTGCGGCAGCTTGCGCGGCGTCACCCACATCTGGAACGGCGGGCCGCCGGCATGGGCGATCTGGCTGGTCAGCCCGGTCGCGAAGCCGAACAGGCTGCCCACCCAGCCCGGCGAGCGCGACGCGGCGACGACGCGCCCGCCGCGCTCGACCCACAGGCGATAGAGGCCGAAGGCCAGCGTGATCGCGCCCAGCGCCGCCATAAGCTGCGCCTCGTTCACCCGCTCGGCATAGAACCAGCCCGCCGCGACGCCCAGCGCGGCGCCGGGCACCATCCAGGCGATGATCCACCCGTCCCATGTGCGGCGAAAGGCCCAGACGCTGACCACGTCCTGCACGATCAGCACCGGCAGCAGCACCGCCGCGGCGGTCGCGGGCGGCAGCACCAGCGCCGCAAGCGGCGTCGCGAGCGCGCCGACCCCGGCCAGCCCGCCCTTCGCCATGCCGAGCAGGATCACCGCGACGACGAGCGCCGCGAGCGTCGCCGGCTCTGCAAGCAGGCTCATGCCGTGGCGGCGCCTGACGGTTCGGCGGGCGCCTCGGGCAACCGCCAGTCGATCGCGCCGCGCCCCTGCGCCTCGAGGAAGGCATTGGCCTGGCTGAACGGCTTCGATCCGAAGAAACCATTATGCGCCGACAGCGGCGACGGATGCGGCGCACGCAGGATCAGGTGCGGACTGCCCGGCCCCAGCCCCGGCACGTTCGCCGCCTTGCGCTGCGCGTGGCTGCCCCACAGGATGAAGACCTTGGGCGCCGGGTCGGCGGCGACCGCCGCGACCGCGGCGTCGGTGAAGCGCTCCCACCCCTTGCCCTGATGCGACGCGGCCATTCCCGCCTCGACCGTCAGGCAATTGTTGAGCAGCAGCACGCCCTGTTCGGCCCAATGCCCGAGGTAACCGTGCCGCGCCGGCGGAATGCCGAGGTCGGCCTGCATCTCCTTATAGATGTTGACCAGGCTCGGCGGCACCCGCACCCCCGGCTGCACGGAAAAGCACAGCCCGTGCGCCTGCCCCGGCCCGTGATAGGGGTCCTGTCCCAGGATCACGACGCGCACATCCTGCGGCGGCGTCGCGTCGAGCGCCGCGAACCAGTCACGCGGGCGCGGATAGATCGCCTTGCCCTTCGCGCGCTCGCCCGCCAGAAACTGCTTGAGCGCCGCCATATAGGGCTGCTCGAACTCGCCGCCGATCCGCGCGAGCCAGTCGGAATGAAGCTTGACCTCGGCCATGCGCGCCCTTCGACCAGAGCCGCGCGGCCTTGTCCAGAGGGTTATCGGCGGCTAGTGCGCCTGCACCAAGCAAAGTATTTACCTCCGTTCGTGCTGAGCTTGTCGAAGCACCGTTCTTCCTTCTGCGACGCTGAAAGAAAGAACGGCCCTTCGACAAGCTCAGGGCGAACGGATAAGGGGCAAGACGATGACACAGGATATCGGCGGCGCGCTCGAACAACTGGAAAGCGTTGTCCGTGACCGGCTCGCCGCGGGCGACGCGAACGCCTCCTATGTCGCGAGCCTCGCGGCGAAAGGCCGCGGCAAGATCGCGCAGAAACTGGGCGAGGAAGCGGTCGAGACCGTCATCGCCGCGCTGACCGAGGACGACGCCGCGCTGGCCGGCGAGGCGGCCGACCTGATCTTCCACCTGACCGTGCTGCTGGCCGAGCGCGGCCTCGGCTGGGCCGATATCGCCGCCGAACTCGGCCGCCGCCACGGTACCTCGGGCCACGCCGAAAAGGCCGCCCGCCCCCAATAGACAAGCCCAAGCGACAAGACGGAGTCCGCGATGCCGATCGACGCCACCCAGCCCTATGACGACAGCAACATCTTCGCGCGCATCCTGCGCGGCGAGCTACCGTGCAAGAAGGTTTACGAGGACGAACACGCCCTTGCCTTTCACGACATCAACCCGCAGGCGCCGCTGCACATCCTCGTCATCCCCAGGGGCGCCTATGTGAGCTGGGACGATTTCTCGGAGCGCGCGAGCGCCGAAGAAATCGCAGGCTTCGTCCGCGCCGTCGGCGAGGTCGCGCGCGATCAGGGCCTCGTCGCCCCCGGCTATCGCCTGCTCGCCAACGTCGGGCTCGACAGCCATCAGGAAATCGCCCACCTCCACGTCCACATCTTCGCCGGCCAGCCGCTCGGCCCGATGCTCGTGCGCTGAAGATAGGCTGAAAGAGCACTCCGAGAACACGTCACCCCGGCGAAAGCCGGGGTCGCAGTCGGTTTACGCGGCGCTGCCGGAAAAGGCCACCAGCGGCCCCGGCTTTCGCTGGGGCGACGATCTCTGCTTCGCGCCTGTGCGTCCCGTCACATCCTTTCCCCACCGCCCCGCTATCCTGCCGCCCGCCGGTGACGGGTGGACTCTCGCCCCTGTTTCCAGCAGGATAGCGCGCGTGCCAACAGGGAAGGGCGGCGGAATGAAGCAGGGATGGCGCGCGTTCGCGAATCGGCTGACCGGCGGGATGCGCCTCGCGCTGATCGTCCCCCTCGCCGCACTGCTCGCCGCCGCGGGCGGCGACACCGTCCCGCAGGTCACGCTCGCGACGCCGGGCAGCTCGGGTACCGGCGACGGCACCATCACCCGCTTCACCCTGCGCTTTTCCGAGGATATGGTGCCGCTCGGCGATCCGCGCGCCAAAGCCCCCGCGACCCACGACTGCAAGCTGCCCGCGACCGGCCGCTGGGTCGACACGCGCACCTGGGTTCTCGAATTCGACCAGCCGCTGCCGGGCGGCAAGCGCTGCACCGTGTCGCTGCGCCCCGACCTCGCCACCGCGCGCGGCGTGTCGGTGGTCGGCAACGACCGCTTCGCGCTCGACACCGGTGGCCCCTCGGCGCGCGCGGTGCTCGCCGGCGGAACTTACGATGGGATCGAGGAGGACCAGATCTTCCTCGTCGCGACCAACGTCGCCGCCGACCGCGTCTCGGTCGGCCGCTTCGCCTATTGCGCGGTCGACGGCATCGGCGAGAAGATTCCCGTCGACGTGCTGCCGCGCGAGACCGCGACCGAAATATTGACCGGCCTCGGCCGGAACGACTGGCGAGCGCGCTCCTTCGCCTATGACGCCGGCCTGCCCGAGCGGCTGCCCGCCGCGGGCGCCGACCGCGACGCCGCGCTCGACCGCATCGTCCCCCTCAAGTGCCGCCGCCCGTTGCCGCCGGGCCGCGACATGGCGCTCGTCTGGGATGCGCGCATCCAGCAGGCCGGGGTGCCGTCGCGCACCGCCGGGCGCGACCAGCGCTTCGACTATGACGTGCGCCCGGCGTTCACCGCGAAGATGGCGTGCCGCCGCGTCAATCCGCAGGCGGGCTGCAACCCGATCGAGGCCGTCACGCTGAAATTCGCCTCGCCGGTCGCGCGCGCTACCGCGCTGGCCGCGACGCTGTCCACCGCCGACGGCCAGCGCCTGGCCGCAAAGGCTTCCGACAGCGACAGGAACGATCCCTGGCTGACCGAGGTGCATTTCGCCGGCCCGCTGCCGCAGAATGTCGACGCGACGCTGGCGCTGCCCGAAGGCGTCACCGACCAGAGTGGCCGCACGCTTCAGAATCAGGCGAATTTCCCGCTGAAATTCCACATCGACCGCGCCCCGCCGCTGGTCAAGTTCGCCGCCCCCTTCGGCATATTGGAGGCGGGCGAGGGCGGCGTCCTCCCCGTCACCGTGCGCGGGGTCGAGGCGTCGCTGGTCCGCAAGGATCTTCAGATGCCCGCGCGCACGCTGCGCGTCGGCGACGACGATGCCGCGATCGCGCGCTGGCTGAAGCGCGTCGACGACGCCGACGACACGGATTACCGGCAGGAACGCGACGCGACGGGCAAGGACGTCACCGTCAACTATACCGGCATCACCTCGGTCTTCGACGACGCGCCCGCCGGCGGCACCCGCCGCGACCTGACGCTGACCCCGCCCGGCGGCGGCAAGGCGTTCGAGGTCATCGGCATTCCGCTCAAGGAAAAGGGCTTCCACGTCGTCGAGATCGCCAGCCCCGAACTCGGCGCCGCGCTGCTCGGGCGCCAGGCGACGCGCTATGTCGCGACCGCCGCGCTGGTCACCAACATGGCGGTGCATTTCAAATGGGGCCGCGAAAGCTCGCTGGCCTGGGTGACCTCGCTCGACAGCGGCAAGCCCGTCGCCGGCGCCGACATCCGCGTCACCGACAGTTGCACCGGCCGCCAGCTTGCGCGCGGCACCGCCGACAAGGCGGGCCGCCTCGCCTTTCCGACCGGGCTGCCCGAGCCGGAAACCTGGTCGAGCTGCGGGAAGGACCCCGACCCCGCCGACAGCGAGGGTCATGCGCTGATGGTCACCGCGCGCGCGGGCGACGATTTCAGCTTCACCCTCACCGACTGGGGCGACGGCATCCGCCCCTATGATTTCGACCTGCCCTATGGCTGGTCGGAGCGCGGCGACATCCTCCACACCATCTTCGACCGCGCGCTCGTCAAGGCGGGCGAGACGGTGAACATGAAACATGTCCTGCGCCGCCCCGTCGGCACCGGCTTCAAGACCCCCGAACCGATGGCGGGCAAGCTGCGCCTCGTCCATCGCGGTTCGGACACCGAGTTCGAAATGCCCTTCGCGATTCAAGCGGACGGCAGCGGCGAGACGCGCTGGGACGTCCCCAAATCGGCGCCGATGGGCGATTACAGCCTCGTCTTCGTCACCAAGGACAAAGAGGGCAAGGACAGGACGATCTGGACCGACCAGTCGATCCGCGTCGACGAATATCGCCTGCCGACGATGAAGGCGGAGATCACGGGGCCGAAGACGCCGCCGGTGCGCCCGACCAGCGTGCCGCTGTCGCTGTTCGTCGGTTATCTCTCGGGCGGCCCCGCGCCCGGCCTGCCGGTCGAACTGCGCACCGATTTCCGCCCGAGCTGGTCGCCGCCGCAGGATTATGAGGGCTGGGATTTCGACGGCCAGCCGGTCGAGGAAGGCATCGTCCAGCTCGATGACGACGGCGACGTGCCCAGCGCCGACATGCCGCTCGCGCGCTCGCTGCCGCTGACCCTCGGCGCCGACGGCACCGCGGCCACCAACGTCATCGTCGATCAGCCGATCAGCGAGCCGACGCTGATGGCGGTCGAGATGGACTATGCCGACGCCAATGGCGAAACGCTAACCTCCAGCCGCCGCATCACCCTCTATCCGTCCGCCGTGCGGCTCGGGCTCAAGACCGACGGCTGGCTGATGCGCGACGACGATCTGCGGCTGAAATTCGTCGCGCTCGACCTCGAAGGCCAGCCGATCCGCGGCCAGCGCATCGAGGTCGCGCTCTATAACCGCGAGATCATCACCGCCCGGCGGCGCCTGATCGGCGGCTTCTACGCCTATGACAACCAGATGCGCACCACCCGGCTCGACGCGCATTGCAGCGCCAGGACCGACCGGCTCGGCCGCGCCGATTGCGCGATGGCGCCCGGCGTCTCGGGCGAGGTCACGGTGGTCGCGACCACGACCGACGCCGACGGCAACGAGGCGCGCGCGGTACGCTCGGTCTGGCTTGCCGGCGACGACGACTGGTGGTTCGGCGGCGACAATGGCGACCGCATGGACGTGATCGCCGAACAGCCGCGCTACGACGCCGGCGACACGGCGAAATTCCAGGTCCGCATGCCCTTCCGCGAAGCGACCGCGCTCGTCACCGTCGAGCGCGAGGGCGTGCTGTCGAGCTTCGTCACGACGCTCGAGGGCACCGACCCGGTGGTGAAGGTCAAGCTCCCCGCCACCTATGCCCCCGACGTCTATGTCTCGGTCATGGCGGTGCGCGGGCGCGTGACCGGCGGCGAAAGCTGGTTCCGCCGCATGAAGCGCGCGGTCGGCTTCGAGGTCGAAAAGAGCGAGGCCGCGCCCCCGACCGCGCTCGTCGACCTCGCCAAGCCGAGTTACCGCCTCGGCATCGCGCGCATCAAGGTCGGCTGGGAAGGCCACCGGCTCGGCGTCAAGGTCAAGACCGACAAGAAGAGCTATGCGGTGCGCGACACCGCGAAGGCGAGCATCGAGGTCAAGACCCCCGACGACAAGCCCGCCGCGGGCGCCGACGTCGCCTTCGTCGCGGTCGACGAGGCGCTGCTCCAGCTCGCGCCCAACGAAAGCTGGAAGCTGCTCGACGCGATGATGGGCGAACGCACGCTCGACGTGCTCACCTCGACCGCGCAGATGCAGGTGGTCGGCAAACGCCACTATGGCCGCAAGGCGCTCGAACCCGGCGGCGGCGGTGGCGGCGACCTGTCCGGCCTGACGCGCGAGGATTTCCGCCCCGTGCTCTTGTGGCAGGGTCATGTCGCGCTCGACGCCAAGGGCCGCGCGACGGTCGACGTGCCGCTGTCCGACAATCTCTCCGCCTTCCGCCTCGTCGCGATCGCGACCGACGGCTCGCAATATTTCGGCACCGGCGAAACCAGCGTGCGCACCGTGCAGGATCTCGCGATCTTCGCCGGGCTCCCCGAACTCGTCCGCACCGGCGACAGCTATGACGCGCGCTTCACGCTGCGCAACGGCACCGACAAGGCCATGACCGTCACCGCGACCCCGTCGCTGCTCCCCGCGGTCGCCACCGGCCAGCCGCTGACCGTGACCATCCCGGCGGGCGGCGCGGTGCCGATAAGCTGGACGATGACCGCGCCCGAAACCCTCGGCAGGCTGCAATGGACGGTCGAGGCGGCGTCGAAGGACGGCCGGCAGCGCGACCGGCTGGTCTTCGACCAGATGATCGAGCCCGCGGTGCCGATCGAGACCTGGGCGGCGACTCTCTTCCGCGTCGGCGCCGACACCAGCCTGCCCATTGCGCCGCCCGCGGGCGCGCTGCCGGGCGGCTTCGTCGACATCGCGCTGTCCGATACGCTCGCGCCGCCGCTTGCCGGGGTGCGCGACTATATGGCGATCTACCCCTATGACTGTTTCGAGCAGCAGGCGTCGCGCGCCGTCGCGCTCGGCGACATCGGGCACTGGCAGGCACTCGCCGGGGCGATGCCGACCTATCTCGATGACGACGGGCTGCTCCGCTATTGGCCGAGCGAGCGGCTGCAGGGCTCGCCCGAGCTGACCGCCTATGTGCTCGCGATCACCGCCGCGAACGGCTTCGCCATCCCCGAGGCTTCGAAGGCAAGGATGATCGCCGCCCTGCAGGCGCTCGTCGAGGGACGGCTCGACCGCAAGGGCTATGGCCCCTACGACATCCGCCTCGTCCGCGTCGCCGCGCTCGCCGCGCTCGCGCGCAACAAGTCGTCGAATGCCCAGCTCGTGGCGACGGTCGACATGGCGCCGCAGGATATGGCGACCGGCACGCTCGCCGACTGGCTCGTCGCGCTCGAACGGACGCCGGGCGTCAGGAACGCCCCGCGCCTCCGCGCCGAGGCCGAGGCCGAGCTTCGCAAGCGCCTCGTTTACGAAGGCACGCGCCTCGACCTCGTCGACGACGCGAAGGCGCCGTGGTGGATGATGATGAGCGGCGACGAAATGGCGATCAAGACGCTCGAGGCCGTGCTCGGCCGCAAGGGGTGGGAGGATGACGCGGGCAAGCTGATGGTCGGCGTCGCCCAGCGCCAGCGCCGCGGCCATTGGGACACGACCCCGGCCAACGCCTGGGGTGCCACCGTCGTCCGCCGCTTCGCCGAACTCTATCCGGCGAGCGCGATCACCGGCACGACCCGCATCGCGCTCGCGGGCGGCAGCGCGGCGCAGGGCTGGCCGATGCCCGCCGGCACCGCGCCGCTCAGCGTCCCGCTCGCCGCGGGCACGATGAGCCTGCGGCACGACGGCGGCGGCGCGCCCTGGGCGACCGTCCGCGTCCGCGCCGCCGTGCCGCTTCAGGAGCCGCTCAACGCCGGCTACCGGATCAGGCGCACGATGAGCATCGTCAAGGCGGCCGACCCCAAACGGCTGGTGCGCGGCGACGTCGTCAAGATCCGGATCGAGGTGACCGCCGCGGCCGGCCGCACCTGGGTCATCGTCAACGATCCGATCCCGCCCGGCGCGACCATCGTCGGCAATCTCGGCGGCCAGTCGGACATGCTCGCCGACCAGGCCGACGGCTCGGGCTGGCAGCCGAGCTATGTCGAGCGCCGCAAGGATAGCTGGCGCGGCTATTTCGCCTGGATGCCCGCGGGCACCCACGCGGTCGAATATGTCGTGCGCCTGAACGGCTCGGGCCGCTTCACCCTGCCCCCGACGCGGGTCGAGGCGATGTATTCCCCCGCCATCCGCGGCCAATGGCCGAACGGCGCGATGACCGTGGCAGGGTCGGCCGAGTGATGATCCCGATGGCTCGGCAAAAAACCCAAGCCCCTCCCCTTCAGGGGAGGGCCGCGAGACTTGCGAACTTGTTCGCTAGTCGCAGCGGGTGGGGTCCATCGGCCTTGCGCAAGGCCGATGGACCCCACCCCCAACCCCTCCCCTGAAGGGGAGGGGCTTATTGTGACATCCGCAACGGAATTATCGCTCTATCAGATGGTCCAACAGCAGCGCCGATTCCGCCTCTTCGATGCCCTCGCGTGGATCGCGCTCGCGTCGCTGATCCTCGTCACCGCCGCGCATCTCGTCACCAAGCCCCCGGCGATGCCCGCCTACGCCGACGTCCGCGCCGCGTGGAAGCCCAGCGAGGCGTGGCTCTACGACCGCGACGGCCGGCTGCTCGACACGATCCGCGTCGACTTCCAGCGCCGCCGCCTCGGCTGGGTGCCGCTCAAGAATATCAGCCCCGCCGTCCGCGACGCGGTGGTGACGGCCGAGGACCGTCGCTTCTGGTCGCACGGCGGGATCGACTGGCTGGCCATCGCGGCCGCGATCCGCGCGCGCCTGACAATGGGGGGGACCGGCGGCGCGTCGCGCGGCGCCTCGACGCTGCCGATGCAGCTCGCCGCCTTCCTCGCGCCCGAACTCGCACGGCCCGGCCACCGGAACTGGCTCGCCAAGCTCAAGCAGATGCGCGCCGGGCAGGCCCTCGCCGCGAACTGGACCCACGAACAGATGCTCGAAGCCTATCTGAACCTCGTACCGCTCCGGGGCGAGGCGCAGGGGATCGGCGCCGGCGCGAACAGCCTGTTCGGCAAGCGCCCGGCCGAGATGACCCGCACCGACGCCGCGCTCCTTGCCGGCCTGCTCCCCAACCCGTCGGCGGGCGCGAAGACGCTCGGCGACCGCGCCTGCCGCATTGCGCACGCAAAGGATTGCGGCGCGATCCGGGCGGCCGCCGCGACGCTCGTCTCGGGCGAGCGCGCGGCGCGGCTCGACCCCGCGCTCGCGCCGCATCTCGCGATCCGCCTGCTCGAAAGGCCGGGCCAGCGCGTGACCACGACGATCGACCGCCACGCGCAACAGATCGCCATCGCCGCCATGCGCCGCCAGCTTTCGGGCCTCGGCGCCGAACGGGTGCGCGACGGCGCGGTCGTCGTCCTCGACAACGCCACCGGCGACGTGCTCGCCTATGTCGGCGGCGTCGGCCTGAACTCGACCGCCGCCGCGGTCGACGGCGCCAACGCCCGGCGGCAGGCGGGTTCGACGCTCAAGCCGCATCTTTATGCGCAGGTCATCGAACGGGGCTGGCTGACCGCCGCCTCGATCCTCGACGACAGCCCGGTTCAGCTCGATACCGCCTCGGGCCTCTATGTGCCGAAGAATTACGACCACAGCTTCAAGGGGCCGGTCAGCGTCCGCAAGGCGCTCGCCAGCTCGCTGAACGTTCCCGCCGTCCGCACCCTCGTCATCGACAGCGTGCAGGCGTTCCGCGACCGCCTCTGGGCGCTCGGCTATCACGGCGTCGTCGAGGACGGCGACTACTACGGCTACTCGCTGGCACTCGGATCGGCCGAAGTTTCGCTGGTCGAGCAGGCTAATGCATTCAGAACATTGGCTAATTATGGAAAGTGGTCACCGGTGACCTATGACGTTTCGCGGCACTTTCGCCAACATCCGCGCGCCATCGTCAGCCCCGCCGCCGCCTTCGTCGTCGGCGACATCCTCTCCGACGCCACCGCGCGCACCGACGCCTTCGGCGCCGACAGCGCGCTGCGCCTGCCCTTCTGGGCCGCGGCCAAGACCGGCACGTCAAAGGCGATGCGCGACAATTGGTGCATCGGCTGGTCCGACCGCTACACGGTCGCGGTCTGGGTCGGCAATCTCGAGGGCGACTCGATGCGCGCCGTGTCGGGCACCTCGGGCGCCGCGCCGGTGTGGCGCGACGTGATGATGGCGCTCCACGCCGGCCACCCCGGCAAGCCGCCCGCAGTGCCCGAGGGGGTCGAGGTGCGACGCATCGCGCTGCCGGGCACCCGCGAGCCGCCGCGGCGCGAATATTTCCTCCGCGGCACCGCGCAGAGCGTGATGGCGGCCGCGCCGCAGGCCGCGCGCCGCCCGCGCATCGTCAATCCGGTCAACGGCAGCGTCTATGCGATCGACCCCGACATTCCCGCGGACCGCCAGCGGCTCGCGGTGACCGTCAGCGGGGCGGTCGCCGGCCACCGGCTGATCCTCGACAAGCGGCCGGCGGGCGACGCCGACGCGGGTCTCCAGATCGTGCCGCGCCCCGGCAGCCACGTCCTCGCGCTCGTCGATCCCGGCGGACGGACGATCGATCGCGTCCGCTTTACGGTACGGTAAGCGCGGCTGGACCCCACCGAAAGCCGCGCTGGTCCCGTGAAATTAAGTTGCGCTGACGGAAGGAGCGGCTAGTCTGCGCCGCCAGGAGAGGGCGCCGTCGACGGCCGCCCGACAAGGGGATATTTCTATGATATTTGGCCGGGTCAAACCGTTGGACGCCATTTTGGCGACGGCGGAAAAGAAATCGCTGACGCGAACGCTAGGCGCCTTCCAGCTCACCATGCTGGGCATCGGCGCGGTGATCGGCACCGGAATCTTCGTGCTGACGGCCGAGGCTGCGCAAAAGGCGGGCCCCGGCATGATGGTCAGCTTCGTCATCGCCGGCTTCGTCTGCGCCTTCGCGGCGCTCTGCTATGCCGAAATGGCGTCGATGGTGCCCGTCTCGGGCTCCGCCTATACCTACAGCTATGCCGTGATGGGCGAAATGATCGCCTGGATGGTCGGCTGGGCGCTGATCCTCGAATATGCCGTTGCGGCCGGCGCGGTGTCGGTCGGATGGTCGGGCTATGTCGTCGGGCTGCTGCAAAATGGCCTCGGCATCCACTTGCCACCGACCCTCGTGCTCGGGCCGTTCGACGGCGGCATGATCAACCTGCCCGCGATGCTCATCGCCGGTCTGGTGACCTGGCTGCTGGTGATCGGCACGCGCGAGTCGGCGACGGTGAACGCGATCCTGGTCGTCATCAAGGTTCTCGCGCTGACCGTCTTCATCATCCTCGCCGTGCCGGTGATGAACATGCAGAATTTCGAGCCTTTCGCTCCGCTCGGCATCGGCGGCATCGGCGCCGCGGCCGCCTCTATCTTCTTCGCCTATGTCGGCTTCGACGCGGTGTCGACCGCGGCGGAGGAAACCAAGAATCCGCAGCGCAACATGCCGATCGGCCTGATCGGCAGCCTCGCGATCTGCACCATCTTCTATCTGCTCGTCGCGGCGGGCGTCATCGGCAGCGTCGGCGCGCAGCCGATGGGCATCGACGCCGCCACCGGCCATGCGCTCGAACCCGGCAGCCGCGAACTGGCGGCCGCATGCGGCGCGATCGCCGATCAGGCGGTGGTCTGCTCGAAGGAGGCGCTGGCCTGGTCGATGCGCGAGATCGGCTGGACGCAGGTCGGCAATCTGATCGGCCTCGCGGCTGGTCTCGCGCTGCCGTCGGTCATCCTGATGATGATGTTCGGCCAGACCCGCATCTTCTTCGTGATGAGCCGCGACGGTCTGCTGCCGCAGGCCTTTTCGAAGATCCATCCGAAATTCCACACGCCGCATGTCATCACGATCATCACCGGCGTCGCGGTGGCGCTGTTCGCCGCCTTCTTCCCCGTGGGGCAGCTCGCGAACATCTCCAACTCGGGTACGCTGTTCGCCTTTGCCGCGGTGTCGATCGCGGTGCTGGTGATCCGCCGGACCGATCCCGGACGCCATCGCCCCTTCCGCACGCCGGCGATCTTCATCACCGCGCCGGTCGCGATCGCGGGCTGCATCTATCTCTTCTTCAACCTCGATCACAAGAGCATCATCCTCTTCCTGATCTGGGCCGCGGTCGGCCTGCTCGTCTATTTCCTCTACAGCCGGTCGCGCAGCCATGTCGGCCGCGGGATCGTGGAGGTGCACGAGGATGATCCCGACGCACCGCCGCAGCCGGTGCCTCCGATCGCCGAATAGGGAAAGGGGGCTTCGGCCCCCTTTTCTCTGCCCGTCAGAAAGGGCTTTTGGGCGCGGTGCCCGGCCGGGTGAACAATCTGCCGCGCTCGGCCCACAGGACGAGCAGCAGCCCCGTCACGGCGCAGATCATGAAGGCATAGGCGAGCGGCAGCGTCGTTCCATCATATTGCTGCCCGATCAGCGCGCCGACGACCGCCGCGAGCAGCGTCTTGGCGAAACTCTGATAGGAGGAGGCGACACCCGCCATATGGCCGAAATCCTCCATCGCGATCGACCCGAAATTGCCGCCGATGAACCCGATCAGGCCGACGTTGACCATCATCAGCAGCGTGAACATGGTCAGCGTCTCGACACCGCTGAGCGCCGCGACGATCTGCGCGAGCGCCGTGACCATGAAGGCGAAGACCGCGGCCTGCGACACGCGCCGCGCGCCGAAACGCTCGACGATCCGCGCGTTCGAGAAATTGGCGATGGCGATGCCGATCGCGACGCACGCGAATATCAGCGGGAACAGCGCGCGCGCGTCGAACACCTCGGCGATGATCTGCTCGCTGCTATTGAGATAGCCGAACAGCGCCCCCTGCATCAGGCCGGACGCGATCATATAGCCCGCGGCACGGCGGTGGCGCGTGACCGTCAGCCAGCCCGCGATCATCGTCCGCCAGTCGAGCCGGCGCACGTCCTGCGGCTCGAGCGTTTCGGGCAGGCGGCGCAGCCACGCGATCATCAGCAGGCTCATCGCGGCGAAGACGAAGAAGATCGCGCGCCAGCCCGCCAGCGCCGCGACCCCGGCGCCGATCGACGGCGCGATGATCGGTACGATCATGAAGACCAGAAAGATCAGCGACATGCGCTTGGCCATCGCGTCGCCGACGAACAGGTCGCGGATCACCGCGATGACGACCACGCCCAGCGCCGCGCTGACGAAGCCGTGGCCGAAGCGCAGCGCCAGCAGCATCGGAAAGCTCATCGACAGCCCGCTGCCGATCGCGAAGACCGTATAGGCGATCAGCGCCGGCACCAGCACGCCCTTGCGCCCGAAACGGTCGGCTAGCGGCCCGTAGAGGAGCGAGCCGAAGCCGACGCCGAGCAGATAGATGGAGATCACATATTGCCGGTCGTTGGCGACAGTCACGCCCAGCGCCTCGCCGATCGCGGGCAAGGTGGGCAGCATCGAATCGATGGCGAGGGCGTTGAGCGCCATCACCATCGCCATCATCATCACCATTTCGCGGTCGCCGGGCAGGCGGGGGCGCGTCGGCGCGGCGGGGGCGGTCGGATTGTGCATTGCAGCAACATATGGACGGAGCCGCTCCGTTTGACCAGAGCCAACCCCGTCCGTCATCCGGGCATAGCTATTCCTGCGGCGGCGCCTGCTCCTCGATCGGCAGGCCCAGCTTGGCGAGTTGCGGCTTCACCGTCTTCGCATCGCCGACGACGACGATGACGAGGTGGCCCGGCTGCAGGTCCTTCGCCGCCGCCGCGTTCAGGCTTTCGGCCGTCAGCGCGCCATAGACCGCGGGCAGCGTCTCGTAATAATCGTCGGGCCGGCCGAAGCGGACGATCTGCTCGATCCCGTTCGCGATCTGTCCCCGCGTCTCGAACCGGTTCGGCAGGCCGCGAATATTGCCTTCCCTGATCCGGTTGACCTCCACCGCCGTCGCGCCGCGCGCCGCCGGATAATCGCGCATCTCGCGCAGCATCTCGGCGATCGCGTCGCCGGTGCGATCGCTCTGCACCGGCGCCTGGACATAGAAGGGCATCCGGCCCTCGGTCTCCTGGATCACCGAGCGAACGCCATAGGACCAGCCCTTGGTTTCGCGCAGATTCTGGTTGAGCCGCGACAGGAATCCATTGCCGAGAATTTCGTTCGAGGCCTTCAGCACCTCGTTCGCGTCCTTGCCGGTCTCGGGCAGCACCCGGCCCGCGGCGATGACCGACTGCGGCGCGCCGGGCCGGTCGATCAGCACGATATGCTGGGGCTGTTCGGGAATGGCGAGATCGAACGCCTTGGTCGCCGCCGGGGTCGCCGGCGCGGCCCAGTCTCCGAATGCGCGGTCGAGCGCCGCGACCGCCGCCGCCTTGTCGACATCGCCGACGACGACGATCCGCGCCGTATCGGGCCGGATCGACGCCGCATGCGCCGCGGCCAGATCGGCGGGGGTCAGCTTCGCGACGACGGCGCGGCTGCCGCTGCCCGTCATCGGCGCGCCATAGGGATGGTTCGCGCCATAGATCAGCGGCGGCAGCGCTCGCAGCGCGAGCAGGAAAGGGCTGTTCTCCTCCTGAGCGATCTCCGCGATCCGCTGGTCGCGGACGCGCTCGACCTCGGCGGGCGCAAAGGCGGGGTTGCGGACGATATCGGCCATCAGCGCCAGCGACGGCATCAGGTTGCTGCTCAGCGTGTCGAGCGACACAAAAGTCGAATCGAGCCCCGCCCCCACGTTGATGCTGGCGCCCAGCCGCTCCTGCTCCTCGGCGATCGCAATCGCGTCGCGGCTTTTGGTGCCCTCGTCGAGCATCGCCGCCATGAAGCTCTGCGTGCCGCGCGCGTCGGACGCATCGGCGGCATAGCCGGCGTCGAAACTCACCGTCACCGTCACCTTCGGTACCGCGCTACGCTTCGCGAAGGTGACGGGAATGCCGTTCTTCAGCGTCGCATGCTCGATCGCAGGAAAATCGAAGCTGCCGACCGGCTCGACCGACGGGAAGCTGCGCTTGGCGGTCGCCGCCGGCGTCGAGACGGGAGCGGCCTGGTCCGCATCGGCGGCCCGATAATATCCGATCCGCGGGCTGCCGGCCTTTTCCCAGCCGCCGCGATTCTCGCCGCCTTCGGTGCGCTGACCGGGATCGACGCGGATCGCCGCCACCGGGCGCGTCAGCCATTTCTGCATCGCGTCGCGCACGTCGGCGGGCGTCAGCGCGGCGAGCGCCGCCAGGTCCTTTTTGTACTTCTCGACATCGTTCGAGAAGACGAGCCCTTCGGCCAGCGTCGCGCCCTTGCCGCCGAAGCCGCCCACCTGCTCGAGCTGACCGACCTGCGCCGATACCAGGCTGGCGACCGCGCGGTCGAGTTCCGCCTGCGTCGGGCCGTTCTTGACGAAGTCGGCGAGGATCGCGTCATAGCGCGCCTCGGCCTGCGCGACGTCGACCCCGGGCTTCACGTCGATATAGCTCTGCACCATCGACGCGTGCTGAAAGGGCACCAGATAGGCGGTCACCGCCACCGCGAGCTGTTCCTTGCGCACCAGCAGATTGTCGAGCCGCGAGCTCGCAAGCCCGCCGAGGATATACATCCCCGCGTTCAGCGCCGGATAGCTCGGGTCGTTGAGCCCCGGCACCGCCCAGTTGCGATAAAGGCGCGTCGTCGCGACCTGATCGGTGATCGTCTTCGCGAACGGCTTGTCGAGCGTCGGCACCGGCGCATCGACCGCAGCGATCGCTGGGCCGGCCGGAATGTCGCCGAACCAGCGCTCGACCTTTGCCTTCGCGGTCGCCGCGTCGATGTCGCCGGCGAGCACCAGCACCGCATTGTTCGGCCCGTAATTGTCGCGGAACCATTGCTTCACATCGTCGAGGCTCGCGGCGTTGAGGTCGGCCATCGAGCCGATCGTCGAATGGCGATAGGGGTGGCCGACCGGGAACAGCGCGTCCTGCGCCTCATAATCGACGATACCATAGGGCTGGTTGTCGCCCTGCCGCTTTTCGTTCTGGACGACGCCGCGCTGCTGGTCGAGCTTCTCCTGCGTCACCGCGCCGAGCAGATGCCCCATGCGGTCGCTTTCCATGAACAGCGCCAGGTCGAGCGCACCCGTCGGGACCGTCTCGACATAGTTGGTACGGTCGAGCCAGGTCGATCCGTTGGTCGGGGTCGACCCCGCCGCCTCGAGCGGCTCGTCGAAATTGGGCACATTCTCGCTGCCGCCGAACATCAGATGCTCGAACAGATGCGCGAAACCGGTCTTGCCCTTGGGCTCGTTCTTCGACCCGACGCGATAATAGGTCGTCACCCCAACGATCGGCGCCTTGCGGTCGGTGTGGACGAGCACGGTCAGCCCGTTGCCGAGCTGGAAGCGCTCATAGGGAATATCGACCGCGGCGACCGTCGCGGCGAGCGCCTTGGCCTCGGACGATGCGGCAGCGGGCTTCTCCGCCACAGCGGCGAGCGGCGCACTCGCCAGCACCAGCGCGAGCACGGCCAGCGAGGCCGACAGCTTGGATTTCTGCATGATTTCCCCCGTTTGCTGAACGCGATATATCTCCGCCGACTATCGAACCTCCGCCGACGGACGCCAAGGGGTTTTCGACGAGCGACGGGTCGACGGTAAAGGCAGGGATGCGCGGCTCGCAAAGCCTGCGATATGAATGACCGGTCTCGACCCGGAATTCGCCGTCTCATCCTTCGTCACCCCGGACTTGATCCGGGGTCCCGCTTGAGATCGAAACCTGCTCTGTCCATCAAAAAGCGGGATCCCGGATCAAGCCCGGGATGACGAAAGGGGGGGTATGGCAGCTCCACACCCCACGGTGGACCTCACACTTAGACAGGAGGGAAGCCCCCAAACGAAAAGAGGCCGTCCGTCGCCTCGGCAACGAACGGCCCCGGTCCCGAACCCGCCGGGTGATCAGCCCTGGCGCGTACCGGTCATCGCCATCGAGCCGAACGGCCCGGCCTTGATCGTGCCGGTCAGCGCGTCGCCGTCGATCGTCGCCTCGCATTCGAGGGTCATCGGCATCGGCACCTTCATGTTCATGGTCCAGGTCAGCTTGTTGCCGTCGACCTTGCCATTCTCGACGTCGAGCGAGCCCATGGCGCCCGCATTCTGCCCGGTGAAGCTGTCGCCGTCGCTCTGGACGGTGAAAACAGACTTCTGGTCGCCCATCGGCGACTTGGTCACGCACTCGTAGCTGCCATCGACTTGAGACATCTCGGACTCTCCTACTGAAACTGATGTTAATTAGCCGGTGTCGCTGTTTCCACAGTCAGTCCCAGTCCGTCAAGCTGCGGTTTCACCGTCGCGACATCGCCGACGACGACGTAAACGAGATCGTCGACGCTCAGCGCCTTGCGCGCCGCCGCATCGATCTCGGCCGCAGTCATCGCTTCATAGGTTGCGGGCAGCTTTTCGTAATAATCGTCCGCCCGGCCGAACTTGACGATCGAACGAATGCCGCCCAGCACGTCGTCCGAGGTTTCGAAGCTGCCCGGCAGCGCGCGTACATTGCTGTTGATCGTACGTTCCAGCTCGGCCGGCGTCGTCCCCTTGTCGTTCAGGAAAGCGGTCAGCTCGCTGCGGAACTCCTTGATCGAATCGCCGGTGCGGTCGGCCTGAACCGGCGCGACGGCGACCCAGGCCAGCCGCTCCTTGTCACCCGACACCTGCGAATAGACACCATAGGACCAGCCCTTGGTCTCGCGCAGGTTCATGTTGAAACGCGACAGGAAACTGCCCCCGAATACCTCGTTGGCGGCGCGCAATATCTCGAGATGGTCGCCGCCCTTCACGCCCAGCACCTTGCCCGCCATGATGATGGATTGCGGCGACTTGGGCCGGTCGACGAGCAGGATGCGCGGCTGCGGCTCGGGGATCGCCGCATCGAAATTCTTTTCGGATTTCGACGTCGCGGGTGACTTCCACTCGCCGAGCGTCGCGTCGAGCTCTTTCTTCACTTCGGCCAGCGTCGTATCGCCGACGACAAAGATGCGTGCATTGTCGGGGCGAATCCATGTGTCGTGGAACGTCGCGAGCTGGTCGCGCGTCGCCGCCTTCACCGCCGCGGCGTTGCCGAGGCCCGAGGGCGGAATCCCATAGGGATAGTCGGCGCCATAAAGCGCCGGCATCAGCACGCGCGAGGCGATCGCACGTGGGTTGTTCAACTCCGATTTCAGCCGGTTGAGCTGCTGCGCCCGCACCCGTTCCAACTCCTTCGCGTCGAAGGCGGGATTGCGGATATAGTCGGCGAGCAGCGTGAGCGAGGGCCGCAGATTGGGCTTCAATGCGAACAGGCTGAAAATCGTCTCGTCGGCGTTGGCGAATCCACTGATCGCCGCGCCGAGCCGCTCCTTCGCCTCGGCAAAGGCGATCGAATCGAGGTGTGTCGTGCCCTCGTCCATCAGGCTGAGCATCAGCGCCTGGGTGCCAAGCGCGTCGTGCGGGTCGGCGGCATAGCCGGCGTCGAAACTGACCGCGACCTGTACCGTCGGCACCGCGTCGCGATGCGCGAAGACGACTTCCATCCCATTCTTCAGCGTCGCGCGCTCGATTGCCGGAAAATCGAGTGCCGTCAGCGCCGCGACCGGCGGCAGTTGCGACCGGTCGGCGATCGCGGTCGCGGTCCCCACGCCTGTATCGGGACCGACATCGCCGAGCGCCGGGTTCCAATAGCGATCGGGCGCTACCGCCGCGGTCGCCTTGTCCGCCCGCACCGCGCCGCCGCGATTCTCGCCGCCCTCGGTGCGTTCGCCGGGAACATAGGTCAGCGAAAAGGCCGGGCGCGACAGCCATTTGTTCGCGACCGCCTTCACCTCTTCAGGGGTCGCCTTCGCCATGCGGGCAAGCTCGGTCCTGTAATAGGCAGGGTCGTTCGAATAGAGCGCGCCCTCGGCCAACGTCACCGCCTTGCCGCCAAAGCCGCCGACCGATTCGAGCCCTGCGATGGTGCCGCCGAGCGTGCTCGCCGCAGTGCGCTGCAATTCGTCGGCGGTCGGGCCGGTCGCCAGGAATTTCGCGATCTCCTCGTCGAGGCGCTTGCCGACCAGCTCCGGATCGACGCCCTCCTTGACGTCGGCCTGGACGATCAGGATGCCGGCATCCTCGAACGGCTGTGCATAGGCGGCGACGCTGACCGCGACCGGGTCCTTGCGCACCATCGCATTGTCGAGGCGCGAGCTCGACAGGCCGCCGAGCACGCCCATCGCCATCTGCAACGGCACCGCCTCGGGATCGTTCAGGCCGGGAATCGCCCACATGCGATAGATGCGCGTGGTCGGAATCAGGTCATGCACCTGCTTGGCGAAGGGCGCGGGCAGCGTCGGCACCGTCACCTTCGGCATCTGCACCTCGGGACCGCGCGGAATGTCGCCGAACCATTCGCCCACCTTCGCCTTGGCGGTCGCAAGGTCGATGTCGCCGGCGAGCACCAGCACCGCGTTGTTGGGACCGTAATGACCCGTGAACCACGCCTTCACATCATCCAGCGTCGCCGAATTGAGGTCGGCCATCGAACCGATGGTGCTGTGATGATAGGGATGGCCCGAGGGGAAGAGATTCTCGAAAATCTCGTAGCGCAGCAGGCCGAAAGGCTGGTTGTCACCCTGGCGCTTCTCATTCTGGACGACGCCGCGCTGGTTATCGAGCTTTTCCTGCGTCACCGCGCCGAGCAGATGCCCCATGCGATCGCTTTCCAGGAACAGCGCGCGGTCAAGGGCGCCGGTCGGCACCGTCTCGAAATAATTGGTGCGGTCCATGTTGGTCGTGCCGTTGCTGTCGGTCGCCCCGACCTGTTCGAGCGGCTCGAAGAAATCGCCGGGCGCATTCTCCGACCCGTTGAACATCAGATGCTCGAACAGATGCGCGAAACCGGTCTTGCCCTGGGGCTCGTTCTTCGACCCGACGCGGTACCACACCGACACCGCGACCACGGGCGCCTTATGGTCCTCATGGACGATCACGCGCAGCCCGTTGTCGAGCGTGAAGGCCTGATAGGGAATGTCGACCGCCTTCACGAGTTCCGCAATCGGCGCGGCCTGACCTGCCTTTGCCTTGGCGAGCGCGGGACCGGCGGCGACCAGCGCGGTCGACGCGGCAAGGGCAAAGGCAAGGCGGTGAAGACGGGGCATGGACGATCCTCTCGAAAGACGGGCGAACGGACGTTCGCTTGGACGCGCCGAACGGCGCTGTATCATCGGTCTAGGACGGCCAAACCCCGCTTTCAAGGCCGATAGAAGCGCGCGCCGCTCGCCTTCAGCGCCGCCGGATCGAACAGCACCGGCTTGAGTTGATGCTTCACGAACAGCGGCGCCTGGTCATTGTAATGCGGGCTGTCGGGGCGCGTCGTCGCGGCGCCGAAGGGCTGGATCGATTCCGAATGCACCCGCCCCGCCTTGTCCCAGGTCACGAACAGGATGAAACTGTCGCCGTGGCGCACCTTCAGCCGTCCGTCGGGCTCGACATCCCACAGGGTCGAGGCGCGCACCGTGTCGTTGCCGCCATCGAGGGGCAGGTCGACGCGGTTCGGCCCCTCGCCGTGGCGCAGGCGCAGCACCGTGCCCAGCTTGGGGTCGAGCCCGGCGAAATGCTCCTGCAGATGCGCCACCACCTCCTTCAGCACGGTGCGCGGGTCGGGGTCGGCGCGCCGTTGATAATGGCTGCCGCCCGCCGGACGCAGCACCATCAGCGCCAGCGCGTCGCCGCGCCCCTTGCCGTCGAGGTTCCAGTCCCATTTGCGGAGCAGCGCCTGCGCCTCGGCAAGCGCCGGGTCGTCCCGCGTGTCGAGCGCGAGCAGCTTGTCGATCCATGCCTTGGCATAGCCCGTCTTCGCATAGGCGGTGTCATATTTGATCGCCTTCAGCCGCGCCTCGTCGATCTGCCCCGACGCTTCGAACAACGCGATCAGCCGCGTCGCGCGATTGGTCATGTCATCCTCGATGCCGAGCAGCGGCGAAAAGGCGGCGGCGTCGAGCTCGTCGCCCGGCCCCGCCGCGACCCATGGCGTATTGTTCGCATTGATGACATAGCCCGACGCCGGATTGACGAGCGCCGGCGCGCGGTCGAAGGGCAGCGTCTTCGTCCATACATCGGCCGAAATATCTCCGGGCAATATCCCGCGCCAGTTGAACCCCTGCGGCCGGTCGGGGAACATCGCATTGTAGAAAAGGCCGATATTCCCCTTCGCGTCGGCATAGACGAAGTTCGTCGCCGGCACCCCCTGCAACGCCATTGCCGCTCGCCATTCGGCGAAATTCCGGGCCTTGTTCAGCCGGTAATATTGGGTGACCATGTTCGCCTGGTCCTGCCCGGCATAGCGGATCGCGAACGCGCCCTTTTCATTCTTGATGACCGGCCCCTGCACCGATCGCCAGACGGTGCGCGGCACCGGCAGCACGAAGGGTCCGAACCGCACCTTCAGCCAAATCCGCTTCTTCTCGAGCGGCCGCCACTGGCCGTCGAAGCGATAATTCTCGCCGCTCTCGTCGAGGGTCAGCTTATAGACGTCGATCAGGTCGGGCCGGTTCACCGTGTTGGTCCAGCCAAGATATTTGTTATGGCCGAGGAAGGGATAGGGCGATCCGGGGAAGTTCGCGCCGGCGAAATCCCACCCTTCGCCCGAGTGGACGACCAGTTCGTACCAGGCGACCCCGCCGGTCCACGGCTGGTGCGAGTTGGAGACGAGCCGCGTCGCGCCGTCGGTCGAGCGCCCCGGCGCGACCGCCATCGCGTTCGAGCCGTTCGATCCCGGATCGCGTCCCAGCGGCGTGTCGGCACGCGGCACGATCTTGCCGGTGACATCGAGCGCCGGGCCGCCCTCGCGCCCCAGCGGCCGGCCATCGGTCAACTCACCGAGCACCGAATCGAGTCCAAAGAAAAAGGGCGAGCGCAGCACGAAGCCCGCGACGACATCCTCGCCCGTCACCGGGAACAGCCCGCGCATCCGTACCTCGCCCGGATGCTTGTCGGCATAATGATTGAGCCCCGCAGCATAGGCGGTGAACAGCGCCCGCACGTCGTTCGGCAATCGCGGCCAGTCACGCGCCGTCGTCTCGCGCACCCCCAGCAGCGCCGCGACATAGTCGATCTTCGCCCCATCCGCGCCGAGCATCGCTCCGGCGCGCCCGCGCGTCATCGCCAGCACTTCCTGCAGCGTCGCGAAATCATCCTCGGCATGGGCATAGGCGACGCCATAGGCGACGTCGGCGTCGGTCTTGCCGAAGATATGCGGCACCCCGAATCCGTCGCGCGCGATTTGCACGTCGGTCGGCTTGAAGGCCGGCGCGGCAGGCGCCTTGGCGGCGAGCGGCTCCCATATCGCGAGCCCGATCGCCGTCATCGCGACGATCAGAAGCAGCCCCACCAGAAATTTGCGCATCCGCCGACCCACTTCCTGCATTATGACCTGCGAGGCGACCTCATGGCGGAAAATTTGCCGCGCGGAAAGCCATCCTCTTGTGTTGCATAATGGCAACACTATCTCTGACGGCGAGAAAGGGGCTTAGCATATGAACCTCGAAAAATTCACCGACCGCGCCAAGGGCTTTCTGCAGGCGGCGCAGACGATTGCGATCCGCATGAACCATCAGCAGATCGCCCCTGAGCATATCGCCAAGGCGCTGCTCGAAGACAATCAGGGCATGGCCGCGGGCCTGATCCAGCGCGCCGGCGGCGACCCCGCGCGCGCCGTGCAGAGCATCGACGCGCTGCTCGCCAAGCTTCCCGCCGTCTCGGGTTCGGGCGCGCAGGCGACACCGGGGCTCAACAACGACGCGGTGCGCCTGCTCGATCAGGCCGAGCAGGTCGCGACCAAGGCGGGCGACGGCTATGTCACCGTCGAGCGGCTATTGCTCGCGATGCTACTCGCGGGGAACACGCCGGTCGGCAAGGCCTTCGCCGACGCGGGGGTGAAGCCCGATGCGCTGAACGGCGCGATCAACGATCTGCGCGGCGGCCGTACCGCCGACACCGCCTCGGCCGAGGATCGCTATGAGGCGCTCAAGAAATTCGCCCGCGACCTCACCGAGGTCGCGCGCGAGGGCAAGCTCGACCCCGTGATCGGCCGCGACGAGGAAATCCGCCGCACGGTGCAGATCCTCGCGCGCCGGACCAAGAACAACCCGGTGCTGATCGGCGAACCCGGCGTCGGCAAGACCGCGATCGCCGAGGGGCTCGCGCTGCGCATCGCCAATGGCGACGTTCCCGACAGTTTGAAGGATCGCCGCCTGCTCGCGCTCGACATGGGCGCGCTGATCGCGGGCGCCAAATATCGGGGCGAGTTCGAGGAGCGGCTGAAGGGCGTGCTCGACGACGTCAAGGCGGCCGAGGGCGAGATCATCCTGTTCATCGACGAGATGCACACGCTGGTCGGCGCGGGCAAGGGCGAGGGCGCGATGGACGCCTCGAACCTTCTGAAGCCCGCGCTCGCACGCGGCGAACTCCACTGCATCGGCGCGACGACGCTCGACGAATATCGCAAATATGTCGAGAAGGACCCCGCGCTCCAGCGGCGCTTCCAGCCCGTCTTCGTCGGCGAGCCGACGGTCGAGGATTCGATCTCGATCCTCCGCGGGCTCAAGGAGAAATACGAACTGCATCACGGCGTGCGGATCACCGACGGCGCGATCGTCGCCGCAGCGACGCTGTCGAACCGCTATATCTCCGATCGTTTCCTCCCCGACAAGGCGATCGACCTGATGGACGAGGCGGCGAGCCGCATCCGCATGGAGGTCGAATCGAAGCCCGAGGAGATCGAGACGCTCGACCGCCGCATCATCCAGATGAAGATCGAGGAATCGGCGCTCGGCAAGGAAAGCGATGCCGCGTCGAAGGACCGGCTGGCCTCGCTCCAGGCCGAACTCGCCAACCTCGAACAGCAGTCGGCCGAGCTCACCCAGAAATGGCAGGCCGAGAAGGACAAGATCCACGCCGAGGCGAAGATCAAGGAACAGCTCGACGCCGCGCGCGGCGCGCTGGACCAGGCGCAGCGCGCCGGGGATCTCGCCAAGGCGGGCGAGCTCAGCTACGGCACCATCCCCGGCCTCGAAAAGCAGCTTGAGGAAGCGCAGGCGATCGCCGGCAACGCGATGCTCCGCGAAGAGGTGACGGCCGACGATATCGCGGCGGTGGTCAGCAAATGGACCGGCATCCCCGTCGACCGGATGATGGAGGGCGAGCGCGAAAAGCTGCTCGGCATGGAGGATACGCTCGGCCAGCGCGTGATCGGCCAGGACGAAGCCGTCCGCGCCGTCTCCACCGCCGTCCGCCGCGCGCGCGCCGGGCTACAGGACCCGAACCGCCCGCTCGGCAGCTTCCTCTTCCTCGGCCCGACGGGCGTCGGCAAGACCGAACTGACCAAGGCGCTCGCGCGCTTTCTGTTCGACGACGACCAGGCGATGGTCCGCATCGACATGTCCGAGTTCATGGAAAAGCACAGCGTCGCGCGGCTGATCGGCGCGCCGCCGGGCTATGTCGGCTATGAGGAAGGCGGCGTGCTCACCGAGGCGGTGCGGCGGCGCCCCTATCAGGTCGTCCTGTTCGACGAGGTCGAAAAGGCGCATGGCGACGTGTTCAACATCCTGCTCCAGGTGCTCGACGACGGCCGCCTCACCGACGGGCAGGGGCGCACGGTCGACTTCACCAACACGCTGATCATCCTGACCTCGAACCTCGGCAGCCAGGCGATCGCCGCGCTCCCCGACGACGCCCCGGTCGAGCAGGCCGAACCCGCGGTCATGGAGGTGGTGCGCGCGCATTTCCGGCCCGAGTTCCTGAACCGGCTCGACGAGATCGTCCTGTTCCACCGCCTGGGGCAGCAGCATATGGGCGGCATCGTCGATATCCAGGTCGCGCGCGTGCAAAAGCTGCTCGCCGACCGCAAGGTAACGCTCGATCTCACCGACGCCGCGCGGACCTGGCTCGGCCGCGTCGGCTACGATCCGGTCTACGGCGCCCGGCCCTTGAAGCGCGCGGTGCAGAAATATCTGCAGGACCCGCTCGCCGACCTGATTCTGAAGGGCGAGGTCAAGGACGGGTCGACGGTGGAGGTCGACGAAGGCGACGGGGCACTGGTGCTGACGCCGGACTGATAGCGAGATCGACGGCCGGCGACCAGGCTCTGCCTGGGCCGGTCGCCCGACCGCGGATCAGCGGTTGCCGTTCACCAGCGAGCGCGAACGTTCCATCGCACGGGTGCGGTCGATATCGGCCTTGCCCTGCTCTGCGATCGCTTTCCATTCCGCCTTGGTATGGCACACGCGCCGCGACATAATCGATCCGGTCGCGACTTCACGCTTGCAAATAATCTTCTCCTCATCGGGTTTGTCCGCCGACGAGTTGTCTGAGCCCATGGCGAAAGTTGCGACGGGGGCGGTGGCCAACAGCACCGCGAGGCTAATCTTGCGAATCACGCAGACCACTCCTTTACGCTATGTCATCCACGGTGTCCGACGCAGAGGACCAAAAAAATGGGCGGCTCCCGAAAGAGCCGCCCAAGCTTCTTACAAAGCCTTGTTTTAGAAGTCGACCTTCGCGCCGACGCGGAAGTAACGACCCATGATGTTCGGACCAGCCCAGGCCGGATTGAAGCCGAACAGGCCATAGGCCGAGTCGGGATCGAACGGCGGCTTGGTGTCGAGCAGGTTGAGCACGTTCGCATAGACGGTGAACTTGTCACCGATCTTCTGCGACACAGTCAGGTCAAGATTCCAGATATCCTTCGTCTTGCAGTTGACCGGAGTCTCATCGACATAAGTGTGCGTCGACGTGCCATTGGCAGCATTATATGCGCAATCGCCTCTCTTGCCCTCAAAGTCGATCGACGCCGTGTCATAGCCCTTGGTGTAATAGGCCGTCAGGCTGACCGCGGTATCGCCGAACTCCAGCGTGTTCTGCCACGACGCGCGCCACTTGGGCGAACCCGAGCAGGACGTGATGTTGCAGGGGCTGAGCGTGCCGTCATAACGGAGCACATCGCCATCGTCGGTCTTCAGCTCGTACTTCAGCATGTACGAAGCATCCAAGTCAGTGCGCCAGGTCAGCGAGTTGCCAATCGGCAGGCTGGCGCGCGCGCCGAAGTCGATGCCGCTGACCGTCTGCTGATCCTGGTTGGTGAACGACGACTGGATGAAGCCCAGCACCGGCAGTGCGTTCGGAAACGCCGGATCCGGCTGGCCTGCGATCGCAGTGATACCCGGAATATTCACATTGCCGTTATTGGCGTAGTAGGCCGCTTCGGCAGGACCAGTGCTGGTAACGCCGGTGATCAGGTTCTTGACCTTGATATGCCAGAAGTCGACCGTCAGGCTGACATTACGGATCGGTTCGAAAATGACGCCAGCGGTGAAGGCCGTCGACTTTTCGGGATCCAGGTCGGGGTTGCCAACCTGCGTCAGGCCCAGCGAATAGTTGCCCGTGGCATAGGCGTTCGCGTTGGCAATCGTGCCATCCGGCGAGTGTGCCTTACAGAAAGCCGCCTGCGGACCGGGTGCTGCATCCGTGCCGCAATTCACCGTGCGCGTCACATAACCCGTGGTCGGCAGACCGAAGCTTTCGTTGAAGCTCGGGATGCGGAAACCCTTCGAGAAGGTACCACGGATCGCAACCTGCGGGATCGGCGTGAACTTGACGCCAACCTTCGGCGAGAAGTTCGACTGGCCCGTCGAATAATCGTCGTAGCGGCCCGAGACGCTGAGCTCGAGCTGTTCGACGACCGGCGCGCTCAGCTCGAAGAAGGCCGACTTCACGTTACGGCTACCGGCAGTACCCACCGAGTTGATGCTGTAATAGCGATCATACTGGTTGCCCAGCGTGCCCGGATTGGCGCTCGGGGCGTCGATCGACTCATCGCGATACGACACGCCGACCGCTGCCTGCAGCGGACCGCCGGGAAGCTCGAACAGATCCTTGGCAAGCGTGCCCTGGACCTGCCACAGCTCCGACACCGACGTCGTGACCTGACGCGGTCCGATATAATCCCAGACGTCCTGCGGCGTGGCTTCCAGATCGTTGAAGTTGATCTGGCCGCGCGCGACGGCATCCATGATGCGCTGCGGAATGTAATAACCGTCCTGGGTGCGCTTCAGGCGCACTTCGGATGCCGTGAAGTTGGCCGAATAGCGCCAGTCGTCACCGAAGCTGCCCTCGATGCCGAGCACGCCGCGCAGCGCGCGCGAGCTTGTCGAGACGGTGCGGGGACGGGTCGAGCGGACGAACGCCTGCGCCGTGCGGTCGTCGGCAGCATATGGGTTGTAGGGATTGAGAACGCCATTGGTGTCGTCGCATCCCGTGCCCGTACCGGTCGCCGTGCCGACGCCGGTGTTGCAGACATAGACCGGAAGCATGACGTTATAGGCCAGCGCGCCGTTGTTCGGCGGCGTCGGCGTGCCGTTGAAGCCCAGCGGCGTGAACGACGCAAAGCTGTTCGTCTGATAATAGTTGGCCATCGCATAGACCTGCGCCCGGTCGCCGACATTGGCGGTAAACCGCGCGGTCAGGCCCTTACGCTCGATCTCCGGCTGCAACATGATATAGTCGCCGTGAAAATCAACTTCGCAAACTCCAGCCAACGGGGCCGTGGTCGATCCGCCGGTGTTCTGGTGCATATTATATCCACGGCAACCGGCGGCAGAGTTCAGGAACTCGAACCGTCCAGCGCCCGTCAGCGGGTTCGGAGCCGTATCCGGAGTCACGAGCGGATCATCGTCCACGGGACGGACGAGCGTGACGCCCGGAATGCTGATCAAACCGTTGAACGACCCGTTTTCTGGGGTGTAGCCGTTCCAGTTGAGATTGGTCAGGCAGCTACCGCTTGCCCCACAAACACCCGTCCAGTCCTGGGTATTGAATGGATAGCCGCGGTCGCGTGCCCAGAGCGCGTCCTGCTTCTGATATTCACCGCTGACGTAGAAGTTGAAACCCTGGTCGGCGAGGTCGCCATAGCCCCAGGTCACGTCGACGCGCTGTTCGCCGGCATCGCCGCGCTGCGAGATGCCGACCGAGCCGCCGAGATGGAGACCCTGGATTTCCTTCTTGGTGATGATGTTGATCACACCCGCGATCGCATCGGCGCCATAGGTCGACGACGCACCGTCGCGCAGCACCTCGATGCGGTCGATGACGGCGTTCGGGATGGTGTTGAGGTCGACGAAGTTGCGCTGGCCGTCATCCGCGAGCGGATAGGGCGCCATGCGCAGGCCATCCGAAATCGACAGCGTCGCTTGCACGGTCAGGCCGCGCAGCGCCGGCGCGTTCGCGCCCGAGGCGAAGTTGAAGCCGGTGTTCCAGCCCTGGGTGATCGTGCCCGCGCCGTTGGCCGACAGGCGCTGCACCGCATCGGCGACCGTGTTGATGCCGCGCTCCTGGAGCGTTTCCGAGCTGAGCACAGTGACCGGCGACGGCGCTTCGGTGTTGGTACGACGCAGAATCGAACCGGTAACAACGATCGTGTCGTCGGCCGAGGTCGCGCCCTCATCCGCCGGTGCGTCCTGCGCGAAAGCGGGAGCCGAAACCAGCGCGACGCCCAGGACGATGGGCGCGACGCTCAATTTCAGCTTCGAAAAATGGGTTTTCTTCACAGTGCAGTCCCTTGCTACTGGTGGCTGAATTACCTGAATGGATGGCGCGCGCAGGCTGAATCGCCCCCGCGCCAGACACCCCGATAGGCTGCGGGATGACCCCTCATTCATTTTGAGTAAAGGAAATTCCCCCCCATTTTTGCGGTTTCGCGGGGCATTGTGACGTATTTGCAACATTGCCGAGACGCGGCGAAATACAAGATCATAGCATCGCCCATTTCGCGACATTTTGTTTCAGGCGTTACCGGTTTTGCTGCGGCGCAGCAAAAGAATTAGCGCGGCATCGGTCCTGCAAGCGTCGCGGGATCGAGGCGCGCGTCGCGCCATTTCAGCCCCCAGTGGAGGTGCGGGCCGGTCGCCCGTCCGGTCCGGCCGACGGTGCCGAGCCGCTGGCCCTGCACCACCCGGTCGCCGACCTTCACCGCGAGGCTCTGGCAGTGCAGAAAGGCGCTGTTAAGCCCCATGCCATGGTCGACGATCAGCAAATGCCCTTCCAGTGTGAAGGGCGTCGCCGCGGCCAGCGTCACCACTCCGTCGGCCGGCGCATAGAAAGGCGTGCCGGCGGGCAGCGCAATGTCGGTGCCGCCATGATAGCTGCCTGGCTTGCCCTGATAGACGCGCTGCGACCCGAAGAAACCCGACAGCCGCCCGGTCGCCGGCCAGCGGAACGCCTGCCGCCAGCCGTCGACGTCATGGTCGACGCGCCGCGCTGCCGCGATCTGCGCCAGCTCGGCGGGGCGGCGGCGCGCAAATTCGGCGTCGCTCGACGCGCTGCCCCGATAAGGCGCGTTGACATGCTCGATCCGCCAGTCGCCCGCGGCGACGGTGAAGCCGCGCTCAACCGTCCGCCCGTCGGCGAGCGTCGCGACGAGACGCTGGCGCGCCGGCGCATCGCGGTCGAAGGCGATCAGGAAGCCGCCGTCGGCGGCGACGGGGATCGCCCGGCCGTCGAGCGCCAGCGCGCGCGTCGTCTCCGGCACCCGGCCGAGCAGCAGGCCGCCTTGTACCGGCGTGCCGCGCAGGATGGTGAAATCTGCGTCGACGGGCGCGGCGGGCGGAGCGGGCGTCGGAGCGGGCGGCGCCGTCGGAGCCGGCGCCGGCTCGACGGGCGCGGCCGCCGGCGGCACGCAACTGGCGAGCGCCAGCAGCAGCGGCCACGCCGCGGCGTGCCGACCCTTCATGCCTTGCGGGCGTCGTCTAGCGCGGCCTGCGTCGAAATCGCGGCGCTGGCATAGGGCTCCTGCCGCGCCACCGACCAGTAGCGCAACTCGTCGAGCCCGATCACCACGCCGGTCACCGCGCACAGCACATGGTCGCCCGGCGACAGGATACGAAAGCCGTTGGGGCCATATTGCAGGCGGGCGAGGCGGTTGCGGCTGGCGATCAACATGGTCGAAAATCCGTCGGGAGGGAAAGCAGGACACCGAACTATAGCAGCATCGCGCCGCGCGGCCACCCCCGCTGCCGTCAGAACAGCTCGCCCTGCCCTCGCTCGGGCGGCGAAGATGGCGCCTTGCGCGCTGGCTTGGGCGCGGGCGAAGGCGCCGGCGCATCGCCCTCGCTCACCGCCACCGGCACTTCGCCATCGGCGAACATCAGCCGTAAATGCCCCGCCCCGCGCGCCGCGCCGGCGCTGGCAATGATCGACCCGCCGGCATCGCGCACCATCGCATAGCCGCGGGCGAGCAACGCGCGCGGGTCGAGCGAGGCCAGCAGTCGCGCCAGCCCGTCGAGGCGCGCCTGATCGCGGTCCCAGCGCCGAGCAAGCAGCGCCGGGCGCAACGCGGCGGACCGGCTCGCCAGCCGCTCGGCGATCACCGCCAGCCGGTGCCGCTGGCTGCGATCGAGCCGGTCGCCGGCATCGTCGAGCCGCTGGTGCTGCGGCGCATAGAGCGCGTCGCGCCGCGGCAGATGGCGCGCCAGCGCCGCCAGTCGCTCGCCGCACAGCCCCTGGTGCCGGCTCGCCGCGCCGATCATCCGCCCGCCCCAGGTCGCAAGTTGCGCGGTCAGTTCCGCGCGCACCGGCACCGCCATCTCGGCGGCGGCGGTCGGCGTCGGCGCGCGCGTGTCGGCGGCATAGTCGGCGAGCGTCACGTCGGTTTCATGCCCCACGGCGCTGATCGTCGAGATTCGGCAATCGGCGATCGCGCGGACGACCACCTCCTCGTTGAATGCCCACAGATCCTCGATCGACCCGCCGCCGCGCGCGATGATGACGAGGTCGGGGCGCGGCACCGGCCCGCCGGGCGCAAGCGCGTCGAAACCGCGCACCGCCCTCGCGACCTGCGCCGCCGCGCCCTCGCCCTGCACCAGCACCGGCCAGACGATCACATGCGTCGGGCAGCGATCGGCGAGGCGGTGGAGGATGTCGCGGATCACCGCGCCGGTCGGCGAGGTGACGACGCCGATCGTGCGCGGCAGATAGGGCAGCGGCTGTTTGCGCTCGCGGTCGAACAGCCCCTCGCCGCCGAGCCGCGCTTTCAATTTCTCGAAGAGCAGCATCAGCGCGCCTTCGCCCGCGACCTCGAGGCTGTCGACGACGAGCTGATATTTCGACCGTCCCGGATAGGTGGTGACCCGGCCGGTCGCGATCACCTCGATCCCGTCCTCGGGCCGAAAGGCGAGGCGCGACGCCTGCCCCTTCCACATCACGATGTCGATCAGGGCATTGTCGTCCTTGAGGCCAGCATAGAAATGCCCCGACGCCGCCCGCTTGGCGCCCGACAGCTCGCCGCGCACCCTCACCCGCGCGAACCCGTCCTCGACCGTGCGCTTGATCGCCGCCGACAATTGGCTGACCGACAGCGCAGGGGCGCCGTCGCCCACGGGCGGAGAGCCCAAATGATTGTCGGGCGCTCCAGCCTCGGCTAACAGCCGCGCGGGCGTGTCGCCTTCGGACGCCGGATCGGGAAAAGGAACGGACATGAATATCCTGCTGGTGGGCTCGGGGGGCCGCGAACATGCACTGGCGTGGCAGCTCGCACAATCGGCAAGCTGCGACAAGCTCTATGCCGCGCCCGGCAATCCGGGGATAGAGATTCACGCCGAATGCGTGCCCGTCGCCGCCGACGATCTCGACGGGCTGATCGCCTTCGTTCGCGCCCACGCCATCGCCTTCGTCGTCGTCGGGCCCGAGGCGCCGCTGGTCGCGGGGCTCGCCGACCGGCTGCGCGCCATCGGCGTCGCGGTCTTCGGCCCCGGCGCGGCGGCGGCGCGGCTCGAAGGGTCGAAGGGCTTCACCAAGGATCTGTGCGCGCGCGCCGGCATCCCGACCGCCGCCTACGTCCGCGCCACCTCGGCCGAGGAAGCCCATGCCGTACTCGAAGGTTTCACGATTCCCGTCGTCATCAAGGCCGATGGCCTCGCCGCGGGCAAGGGCGTGATCATCGCCGAGACGCGCGAGGCGGCGGCGACAGCCATCGACGACATGTTCGCGGGCGCCTTCGGCGGCGCGGGGGCCGAGGTCGTCATCGAGGAGTTTCTAACCGGCGAGGAAGCGAGCTTCTTCGCGCTCACCGACGGCGGCCACGTTGTCGCCTTCGGCAGCGCGCAGGACCACAAGCGCGTCGGCGACGGCGACACCGGCCCCAACACCGGCGGCATGGGCGCCTACTGCCCCGCCCCGGTGCTGACCCACGAGATCGAGGCGCAGGTCATGGACCGTATCATCCGCCCGACCGTCGCCACTCTGGCCGCCGAGGGCACGCCCTATGTCGGGGTGCTCTTCGCCGGGCTGATGCTGACCGGGGAAGGACCGAAGCTGATCGAATATAATTGCCGCTTCGGCGATCCCGAATGCCAGGTGCTGATGATGCGGTTCGCCGGCGATTTCGCGGGCCTGCTCCACGCCGCCGCGACCGGCACCCTTGCCGACGCGCAGCCGCCCGTCTTCGCACAGGATTTCGCGCTCACCGTGGTGATGGCCGCGAACGGCTATCCGGGCGCGCCCGAAAAGGGCGGCGCGATCCGCCGCATCGCCGATGCCGAGGCAGGCGGCGTCCGCGTCTTCCACGCCGGCACCGCGAGGGCGGACGGGACGATCGTCGCCGCGGGCGGTCGCGTGCTGAACGTCACCGCAACGGGCAAGAGCGTCACCGAGGCGCAGGCGCGCGCCTATGCCGCGGTCGACCGGATCGATTTCCCGACCGGCTTCTGCCGCCGCGACATTGGCTGGCGCGAAGTCGCGCGCGAAGCTAAATAGCGTCCCCCCTTCGTCATTCCCGCGAAAGCGGGAATCCAGCGAGCCAGCCTCAGAGCGGGATTCCCGCCTTCACGAGAAGGACGAGGAATGAAGACTCAGACCACCCTTGAGATAGGCTTCAACCCCGCATAAGTTGACCCAAAGGGAGATCATCATGACTTGGCTTCAGGAAAACTGGATCGTCGCGCTCGTCGTGCTGATCGTCGTCATCGCGCTCCTCTGGTGGCTCTTGGCACGGCGGAAACCGCAAAAAATAGCGCCGCCGACGGTCGAGCCCGCGCCGCCCGCCAAGCCGCTCGAACCGGCAAAACCCGACATCATCGCCGCCGAACCGGCGTTTCGAAAGGCCGCAACGCCCCCGCCTGCTCCCGCACCGATGCCGACGCCGGTGGCCGAAACCCCACCCCCCGCCGCCGCTCCGCCGCCGGCCGAACCAGCCCCGCCGCGGCCCGCACCCGCCGCGGACAAGGCCGACAATCTGCAACTGCTCAAGGGCGTCGGCCCGAAGCTCGTCACCCTGCTCCAGGGCCTCGGCGTCACCCGCTTCGAACAGATCGCCGGCTGGACCGACGCCGATATCGCGGCGCTCGACCCGCAGCTCGGCAATTTCTCGGGCCGCATCGTCCGCGACAATTGGGTCGATCAGGCCGGCTATCTCGCCCGCGGCGACAAGGCGGGGTTCGAAGCGAAATATGGAGCGCTCGGCGGCGAACTCTGACCGGGGCCGGTAACGGCCATAAAGTCCTCTGGATGCGGGAGGTGCCATTTTCCGTCTCGTCATCCCGGACTTATCCGGAATCCCGTTGAACAACGCGGAAAGCAGGACTCCGGATCAAGTCCCGAGTGACGAAGAAAGCAAAATCACGCTCCCGCTTTCAAACGGAGTCACTACCAGCACCGGCCTTGAAGCGACAAAGGAGACCATTTCCCGCACACGGCCGTATCTTTTATCGCCTCAAGGCCGTCGCGACGGCAAGAGTCACTCGGCCTCGTCGTCCTTCGGCCGCCGCAATTCGCTGACCAGCAGCTTGTCGATCTTGCGCCCGTCCATGTCGACGATTTCGAAACGCCAGCCCTTGTCGACGAAGCTCTCGCCCTCTTGCGGCAGGTGCTTCAGGATCGCCAGCGCGTGACCAGCGGCGGTTGCGTAATCGCGGTCATCGTCGAGTTCGATGCCGAGCCGCTCGGCCATCTGATCGGCGGGCATCGACCCGGCAATCAGCAGGCTGCCGTCGTCGCGTTCGGTCACGAAGGGCTCGCTGCCGATATCCTGGTCGGAGGCGAATTCGCCGGCGATCGCCGACAGCAGGTCGGCAGGCGTCACCAGCCCCTCGAAATGCCCATATTCGTCGTGGACGAGCAGCATCGGCACCTCGGCGGCGCGCAGTCCTTCCAGCGCGTCCATCGCGTCGATCTGGTCGTGGATCACCGCCGCGCGGCGCGTCAGCATCTCAAGGTCGAGCGCCTCGCCGCGGAACAGCGCCCCGGCGATGTCGCGCGCCTGCACGACCCCGACGATATCGTCGACCGAGCCGCGCGCGACCGGCAGGCGGGTATGCGGGGTTTCGAGCAGCTTGGCGCGCACCGCGTCGGCGTCGGCGGCGATGTCGATCCAGTCGACCTCGATGCGCGGGGTCATCACCTCGCGCACCGGCCGGTCGGCGAGGCGCACGACGCCCGAGATGATTGCACGCTCGCTTTCCTCGATCACCCCCGATTTCGACGCCTCGGCGACGATCAGGTGCAGTTCCTCGGCGGTCACCCGATTCTCGGAATCGCGGCTCAGCCCCAGCAGGCGAAAGACGAGCCGCGAGCTCGCATCGAGCAGCCAGACGAGCGGTGCGGCGATACGCGACAGCCACAGCATCGGCAGCGCCATGATCGTCGCGATGCGTTCAGGCGCGCGCAGCGCGAACTGCTTCGGCACCAGTTCGCCCGCGATCAGCGAGAAATAGGTGGTGAGGCCGATGACGACCGCGAAGCCCGCGGTGCGCGCGGACTCGACGTCGAGCCCGAACCACGCCCACAGCCGCTCGGCGACCGGCTGGCCCAGGCTGGCACCCGAATAGGCGCCGGCGAGGATGCCGATCAGCGTGATGCCGACCTGTACAGTCGACAGGAAGCGCCCCGGATCGGCGGCAAGCTGCCGCGCGATCTTGGCGCCGCGGCTCCCCCGCTTTTCGGCCGCCTGCAGCCGCGGTCCACGCGCCGAGACGATCGCGAGCTCGGACAGGGCGAAAACACCGTTCAGAAGAATGAGGACGGCGATGATCGCGACGTCCGACCAGGGAAAGGGGGTCATGGGCGTGTCAGCGGCGCTCTCGCGCCCGGCCCCGGCAAGCTTGGGTCATCACGCCGCTATAGGGCAAAGCCGCCGCGCTGCACAATGGGATCGGTAGGGCATCGACAAGGCGGAGAGCGGACGGCCGATCATCCCCGGTTCAGCAAGATTTTGGAACCAGTCGCCGCACCATCTGTTATCCGGGTGGAGAGCGGCGGCGCAGAACCGCGCACCGCTTTGAAAAAGGGAGCGAAACGATGAACAGCAAGACGATCAAGCTCACCACCTTCGCCGGCATCGGCGCGCTGATGCTGAGCGGCTGTGTCACCGATCCGGTGACCGGCGAGAGAAAGATTTCCAAGGCCGCGATCGGCGGCGTCGGCGGTGCGCTCGGCGGCTATCTGCTCGGCGACCTGATCGGCGGCAAGAACAGCCGCACCGAAGAGATCGTCGGCGCGGGCATCGGCGCCGTCGCGGGCGCGGGCGCGGGCTATTACATGGACCAACAGGAAAAGAAGCTGCGCGAACGCACCGCCGGCACCGGCATCGACGTCGAGCGCCAGGGCGACCAGCTCGTCCTCAACATGCCCGGCGACGTCACCTTCGACCTCAACAGCGCGGTGGTGAAGAGCCAGTTCCGTAGCGCGCTCGACAGCGTCGCCTCGACCCTCAGCGAATATCCGAGCACCTATATCGACATCTACGGCCACACCGATTCGTCGGGCAGCGACAGCTATAACCAGGGTCTGTCCGAACGCCGCGCCGCGTCGGTCGCCGATTACCTCGGCACCCGCGGCGTCCAGCGCGCCCGGATGGCGACGATGGGCTATGGCGAATCGCAGCTCAAATGCGTGCCCGAGACGAGCGAGGCCGACCGCCAGTGCAACCGCCGCGTCGAAATCCGCATCGCGCCGGTCACGCAATCGGACGTCAACGCCGCGCAATAATTTCCTTCCCGTGGAAGAAAGGGCGTCGCCGCAAGGCGGCGCCCTTTTTCGTCAGCCCAGGCTCGGGAAGCTCGCCTTCAGCCCGTCGATCACGAACTGCGCCGCCAGCGCGGCGAGCAGCACGCCGAGCAGGCGGGTGATGATCGCCTCTCCCTTGCCCCCGATCAGCCGCATTAGCGGTCCCGCCGCGAGCAGCGCCCCCAGGCTGATCAGCAGCACGAGCAGCAGCGCGCCAAAGATCACCAGCGCACGGTCGAACCCGTTGTTCTGCGCGACGAGCAACATCACCGAGGCGATCGACCCTGGCCCCGCGAGCATCGGCATCGCCATCGGAAAGACCGAGACATCCTCGATCTCAGGCGTCGCGATCACCTTTTCGGCACGCTGCTCGCGGCGTTCGGTGCGCTTTTCGAACACCATCTCGAGCGCGATGACGAACAGCATGATGCCGCCGGCGATGCGGAAACTGTCGAGATCGATGTGCAGGAAGGCGAGCAGCGCCTCGCCGAACATCGCGAAGAAGATCAGGATCGCCCCGGCGATGATCGTCGCGCGCAGCGCCATCGACCGCCGCTGCGCCGCGCTCGCCCCGCTCGTCAGGCTGGCATAGATCGGCGCGCAGCCCGGCGGGTCGATGACCACGAACAGGGTGACGAAGGCCGAGATGAACAGGTCGATCATTGGCCGGGCGCCGGAACCCGGTCGTCGATCACCGCCGTCATGGCGCTGCCATCCCACATTCGCACCGTGACGCGGCGCGACCCGTCGGAGCGGGCGATCGAAGTCCAGCTCAGCGTCCGGTCGTCCGACAGGCCGACCGCCGCGCCCTCGTCCGCCGCTGTCGCAACCGCATCGGGCCGCGATCCGCAGACTGCCTGTTTCGATTCGATGAAGTCGGGCGCCTCCCGCGGCGTCGTCAGCTCGGCGCCATGGTCGAGCACCCAGCGCATCTCGCCCTTGCGCGGGTCGCGCCGCCAGATGGTGGTGAAATAGCCGAACGTCGGGCCCTTCTGCCAGGCGCCGGTCGTCGCGCCGCTGTTGCCGTCGCAACTGACATAGACGGCGTGCGGCTGCCACGACACTGCCTGCGCGGGGTCGGGCTTGGCCTTCAGCCAATCGCGGGCGAGCACGCGCTGCGGCATGAACATCACCGCATCATCGGCCGCTGTCTCGCGAAATGCCGTCCACTGCCCCTTGTCCCGCGCCAGCCGCGCGAAGGCGAGTTCGGCGGCGATGAAAGCGCTCGGATTCGCCGCCAGCGGCCGGTTGTAGAGATCGCCGCGCCCTGAAGGCGACGTGCAGCCGGCAACCAGGAACAGCGCGAGCGCGGGCAGGAGCAGGCGGCGCATCACAGACCCTCCGGATCGGCGAGCCCCGCGCGACGGTGCGCGGCGACGAGCGTATTGCGCAAGAGGCAGGCGATCGTCATCGGCCCCACCCCGCCGGGCACCGGGGTGATCGCGGCCGCGACCGCCGCCGCCTCGTCATAGGCGACGTCGCCGACCAGCCGGCCCTTCGCCGCGCCCTCGGCGGGCGGCAGGCGGTTGATGCCGACGTCGATGACCACCGCGCCGGGCTTGATCCACTCGCCCTTCACCATCTCGGGCCGCCCGACCGCGGCGACCACGATATCGGCGCGCCGGACCCGCTCGGGCAGGTCCGTCGTCCGGCTGTGCGCCATCGTCACCGTGCAATTGGCGCCGAGCAGCAAGGCCGCCATCGGCTTGCCGACGAGGATCGAGCGGCCGATCACCACCGCATCCTTCCCCGACAAATCGCCGAGCCTATCCTGGAGCAGCAGCAGGCAGCCATAGGGAGTGCAGGGCACCATCCCCGGGATACCGAGCGCGAGGCGCCCGGCGCTGACCGGGGTCAGCCCGTCGACATCCTTGTCGGGATCGATCGTCGCGACCGCCGCCTGTTCGTCGAGATGGCCGGGCAGCGGCAGTTGCAGCAAGATGCCGTCGACCGCCTCGTCGGCGTTGAGCTGCGCGAGCAGCGCCTCGACCTCCGCCTGCGTCGCATCGGCGGGCAGACGATGCTCGAAGCTCTCCATGCCGGCAGCACGCGTCGCCTTGCCCTTCGAGGCGACATAGACCGCGCTCGCCGGATCGTCGCCGACGAGCACGACCGCGAGGCCGGGCGCGCGGCCCGCCGCCTCCGCGAACGCCGGCACCGCATCGGCGATGCGCTGACGCAGCGCGGCGGCGAAGGCCTTGCCGTCGATGACGTGGGGCGGTGCAGGGGCCGGGGCCGCGTTGCCGGTCATCGCGCCCTCACGCCAGACCGGCCTGCACACCGAGCTGGGCGAGATAGCCCAGCACCGGCCCGCGGATGATGATGAGTAGGATCAACACGACCATCGGGGTCAGGTCGATGCCGCCGAAATCGGGCATGATACGCCGGAACGGGCGGTAGAGCGGCTCGGTGATCCGATCGAGCACATACCAGAGCTGGCCGACGAATTCATTGTGGGTGTTGATGACGTTGAAGGCGATCAGCCACGACATCACCGCCTGGACGATGATGATCCACCACAGGACGTTGAGCAGGATCGCCAGAATATTGAGCAACATGAAATACAAGGAAGGTCTCCGGCCGAAAGGTCGATGCCTTACTAGCGATGAATGAGCGTGCCCGCACCCCTTGCCGTGAAAATTTCGAGCAGCATCGCGTGCGGGACGCGCCCGTCGAGGATGACCGCGGCCTCGACCCCCGCGTCGACCGCGCCGAGGCAGGTATCGACCTTGGGAATCATGCCGCCGGTGATCGTCGCGTCGGCCTTCAGCGCGTCGATGCGCGCTCGGTCGAGGTCGGTGAGCAACGTCCCCGCCTTGTCGAGCACCCCCGCGACGTCGGTGAGCAGGAAGAAGCGCTTGGCGCCGAGCGCCCCGGCGATCGCCCCGGCCATCGTGTCGGCATTGATGTTATAGGTCGCCCCGTCGGCGCCGAGCGCGACCGGCGCCACGACCGGGATGAAATTGTCGCCCGCGAGGTTGGACAGGATCGTCGGGTCGACCGCGACCGGCTCGCCGACGAAGCCCAGGTCGACATGGCGCTCGATCCCCGAATTGGGGTCGGGTTCGCTGCGCCGCATCTTTTCGGCGAGCACCAGATTGGCGTCCTTGCCCGACAGGCCGACCGCGCGGCCGCCGAGCGCGGCGATCCAGCCGACGATATCCTTGTTGATCTTGCCCGCCAGCACCATCTCGGCGACCTCGGCGGTCGCGGCGTCGGTGACGCGCAGCCCGCCGACGAAGGTCGATTCGATCCCGAGCTGCTTCAGCATCGCGCCGATCTGCGGCCCGCCGCCATGGACGACGACCGGGTTGATGCCGACGGCCTTCAGCAGCACGACATCCTCGGCAAAGTCGCGCTGCGCCTCCGGATCGCCCATCGCGTGGCCGCCATATTTGATCACGAAAGTCTCGCCGGCGTAGCGCTGCAGATAGGGTAGCGCCTCGACCAGCGTTTCGGCCTTGGCGAGGAGGTCGGGCATCTGGGTCGGGTCGGTCGTCATGCCGCGGCTCCCGCCGCGCCGGCGACCGGCGCGCCATCGAGCCGGCGCCCGATCGCGACCACCGCCATGACGAGTAGCGGCACCATCACCGCCGACAGCACGACCTTGGCGATCATCTGGCCGAGCATCAGCTCGCCAATCGGCCGCACGCCATAGAAGCTGATAGTGATGAAGATCAGCGTGTCGACGATCTGGCTGAGCGCCGCGGCGATGAAGCCGCGCAGCGGCAGCAGCCGGCCGTTGTTCGCGGTCATGCGCGAGAAGATCCAGACGTTGAGGCTGACCGACACGCCATAGGCAATGATGCCCGCGGCCATCATGCGCCAGCCCTGCCCGACGATGATCGGGAACGCCTCCTTCGCGGGCTCGTACATGCCGGCGTCGGTCGGCAGTTGCAGGACGAACAGGGCGAGGAGAATCGCCAGGATGAGCGGGATGAAGCCGAGCCGGACAAGGCGGTCGGCGACGGCGCGACCGTGCAGTTCGGCGATGCCGCTCGAGATCGCGATCAGCGTCAGGAAGGGAAAGATTCCCGCCTCGACCGCCAGCGGGCCGAGCGCGACCTGCTTGGCGCCGAGAAAGCCGCCGAGCGGAACCATGCCGCCATAGAGGATGGCGAAGAGCAACAGCGAGGGCGCGACCGCGCGCGGGGACGAACTTTCCATCGGCGCCGCTTAATCACTTTTTGCGTGGCTGGAAAGGTGGCGTCAATCGGGCGGATTATAACGGCGCAAAAAGTCGTCGATCGCACCGAGCAGGGTCAGGCGATCGGCTTCGCGGGTGAAATAATGATCGGCGAGCGGGATCGACACGAACTCGACCGTCTTTCCGGCATCCTGCATCGCGGCATACATGCGCGCCGACTGGCCGTGATCGACCGTCACATCCTTGCGCCCATGAATCAGCAACAGAGGCGCCTTGATCCGGCCGATCGCGTTGATCGGGGACACCGCCGCGAAATCGGGCGTCATCTTCCGCCACTGGTCGCGATAGAGGCGCGCGCGCACCGCGCCGCCGAAATCATTGACTTCGCGGCGCAGGTTGGACACGCCGGCGATGGCGATCGCGCAGCGATACTGGTCAGGATCCCTGGCAACGCCCCACATCGCGGCATAGCCGCCATAGGACGCGCCGACGATGCACACGCGCTTCGCATCGGCGATGCCCTCGCCGACCGCCCAGCGCACGCCGTCGCTGACATCGTCCTGCATCGCGAAGCCGAGCTGTCCCTGTCCGGCGCGCAGGAAATCCTCGCCATAGCCGGTCGAGCCGCGGAAATTGGGCTGGAGCACAGCATAGCCACGCTCGGCCAGGAACTGTGCCCAATAATCATAGCCGAGTTCGTCGTGCGCCCAGGGGCCGCCGTGCGGCATGACGATGAAGGGAAGTCCTTTCGCCGCCCGACCGCGCGGCATCGTCAGCACCGCCTCGATTTCGAGCCCGTCGCGCGCCTTGTATTGCACCAGCCTGGCTCGCGACAGCCGCTTGCCGCCGATCGCCTCGTTGATCGCGGCAAGCCGGTCGAGGGCGCCAGTCGCCGCGTCATAATAATAGAGCAGACCGGGGTTGTCGGGGGTACTGATCCGTACCAGCATCTTGTCGAGATTGCGGCTGTAGCTTTCGATCCGCACCGTCGAGGCGGGCGATGCCGCGTCGAGCGTCTTCTGATGCTCCGCCATGACCGGGTCGATCCAGCGGATCGAGCGGTCGCGACCGGTCGTCGTCACCCCCAGCAACCGCGAGCCGTCGAACGACATTTCGATACCGTCGACGTCGCTGCCGTCGACCGCATAGACGGTACGGACCGGCTTTCCGGTCGCCAAATCGATCTCGGCGACGACCGAGCGCCCGTCGTCATCGTTGTCGATGACATAGCCATGATCGGTCCCGGGGAGGAAGAGGAACGGCACCGTTAGTTCCTCTTCGTTGCGCAGCGAGGCGCGCTCGATCAACCGGAAACTGCCTTCGCCGCCCGAGCGATAGAGCAAGGTCGCCCGCGTCGTCGCGTCGCTATAGCCGATCCCGTAGCGAATGCGGCCGAAGTGATCGACGCCCCAGTCCATCACGCCGGAACGGCCGCGGAGGACCACGCGCTTGCGTCCATTGGTGACGTCGACCCGATAGACGCTGGGCCAGAAATCCTCGCCCACATAGATGCTGTTCTGCGCCGCGACGAGGATATGATTGCTGCCGTCGGTCGGAACCCACAGCAGGTCGGCGCCGTTCTGGCCGCCGACATCCCACAGCAATTTTGTGACCTTGCCGGTAGTGCGGCTGATCGCGATCATTCGCGAGATGTACCAATTGTCGCCGGCGATGGGTTGCAGCGCGTACAGCCCGACGACGAGATTGTCGTCGTTGACCCAGCGCAGCCACGCGATCTCGGTCTGGTCGGGAACCCCGACCATGACGCTGCGGCTGCGATCGCCGAACACCGGCATCAGCAGGATGCGCTGCTCGCCGCGCACCGCGAACAGACCGGCGACATGGCTGCCGTCGGGCGACAGCGCCGGCTTTTCGACGAAGGGCAGCCGCGCGAAGGCCTCGGTCGCCAGCGGGCCAATCGTGGCGACGGACGGAGACGGTGCGGCCGCGGCCGACGTGTCGGCGGGCGCGCTCTGCGCCGCCAGCGGCCCGGCAAGCGCCGACAAAAGGATCAAGAATAGCAGCCGGACCATGCGCCCCTCCCCCTTGGTCCGTCTAGAAAGGAAAGCGCCGCGCGCCAAGCCCCACCGGATCGCTGCGGCGAACCGAGCGTGACGCCCTTGCCCCGTCGCCAAAGCCCGCTAGACAGACGTCATAAACTTGCGGGGGACGCAATTACCATATGGAACGCCTGATCGGTCTGCTCGGCATCGTCGCATTGCTCGCGATCGCCCTTCTCTTCTCGTCCAATCGTCGTTGGATTCGGCTGCGCGTCGTCGTCCCCGCCTTTCTGCTTCAGGCGGGCTTCGCGCTGCTGGTGATCGGGACGCCATGGGGCCGCGCGGTGATTCAGGCGATGTCGACCGGCGTCGCGAATCTGCTCGGCTATGCGAAGGCCGGCACCGATTTCATCTTCGGCCCGCTCGCCTCGCCCGAAATGGGCGCGAACAGCTTCGCGATCGCGGCGCTGCCCGTGATCATCTTTTTCGCCTCGCTGATCTCGATCCTCTATTATCTGGGCATCATGCAACTCGTCATCAAATGGGTCGGCGGCGCGATCCAGAAGGTGACGGGCATCACCAAGGTCGAAAGCCTGGGCGCCGCCGCCAACATCTTCGTCGGGCAGAGCGAAAGCCCGCTCGTCATCCGCCCCTATCTCGCCAGCCTGACCCCGTCGCAGCTCTTCACCGTGATGACCGTCGGCATGGCCGGGGTCGCGGGCACCATCCTCGGCGCCTATGCGAGCATGATCGGCGAGCATCTGCTGCCCTATCTGCTCGCCGCAAGCTTCATGTCGGCGCCGGGCGGTATCCTGATGGCGAAGATCATCATGCCCGACAACCCCAAGGATCTGGGCATCGAGCCGGTCATCATGCCCGAGGCGAGCCACGACGAGGAAAAGCCCGCCAACATCATCATGGCGGCGGCACAGGGCGCGCAGACCGGCGTCAAGCTGGCGGTTGCGGTGGGCGCGATGGTGCTCGCCTTCGTCGCGCTCGTCGCGCTCGCCAATGGGCTGCTCGCCGGGATCGGCGGCTGGTTCGGCTATCCCGACCTGTCGTTCCAGGCGGTGATCGGCGCGGTCTTCCGCCCGGTGATGTGGCTGATGGGCGTGCCGTGGGACGAAAGCGCCGCGGTCGGCGGACTGTTCGGGACCAAGGTGGTGCTCAACGAATTCGTCGCCTTCATCGACCTGGGCAAGGAGCAGGCCGGCTTTGCCCCGATCTCGGTCGCGATCGCCACCTTTGCGCTGTGCGGCTTCGCCAATTTCAGCTCGATCGCGATCCAGATGGCGGTGACCGGCGGACTCGCCCCCAACCAGCGCCCGATGATCGCGAAGCTGGGCCTCAAGGCGCTGCTCGCAGGCAGCCTGTCGAACCTGATGTCGGCGGCGCTCGCGGGGCTGATGCTGTCCTTCACCGCGCCGCTCGCGGCGCCGGCCTCTACCGCGCCGGCACCGACGGCGATCCCCGCCCCCTGACTCCGCCTCTCTTGGTTAACGGTGGCGCGCGCAGCGCTTCGATTGTCTTTGCGCATAGGCCGGGCTTGCCGTAAACTCTGCGCCACAAACCAGAACGATAGCGAATCCCAAGGTCGCTTTTGCAGACAGCAGGGGAAGGCGCATGAAGGGCGTAGTTCGTTTGTCGATCGTGGCCGCCGTGGCGGCGAGCCTGGGCGCCGGGGCGCTCGTCAGTTCGAGCGCCCAGCAACCGCAGCAGGACAGGATGTATCGGCCGGCCGAGGCGACCATCTATCGCGACGCCGCCTATCGCGGCCCCGCGGTCTTCATCGGCGAGGAGAAACCGAACCTCGGCCTCGCCTGGCCGGTCAATTCGGTGCGCGTCGCAAGTGGGGCGTGGGAACTGTGCGAGAAGACGCGCTTTCGCGGCACCTGCCGCACCGTCGATCGCGACACGCCGATGCTCGGCAATATCCTGCGCGGAATCACGGTCCGGTCGATGCGACCGGTCGGCGGCAGCGACGGCTATCCCGCTCCGCCCACGAATGACCAGAGCGTCCGCGGCAATTTCGCCGAATTCCACACCCAGCCGACGACGCGCGGGACGCGGGTCCTCGCCTGCACCGGCAGCGCGACCGCCAGTTGCGCGGCGCGCACGGCCGATAGCTGGTGCCGCTCGATCGGCTGGAACGGGTCGGCCCGCGAACATATGGAAACGATCCAGGGCCGCGTCTATCTGGCCGACGTGCTCTGCGTCCGGTCGGGCTATTGAAGGGGTGACAGAGATGTTCAAGACCTTGCCCGTCGCCGTTGTCGCTGCGACGACCCTCGCCGTCGCGGGCTGTGCGTCGGTGCCGCCGCGAAACACCGGCACGACCTATGAATGCAGCGCCGGCACACGGCTGAAGGTCGATTATGTCGGCGACGGCGCGATCGTCCGCGTCAACGGGCGCCAGACGGTCGTGCTCAAGTCGACACCGTCGAATCGCGGCCGGATCTATGAGAATAAGACCGGCGCCCGGCTCGCGCGCAACGGCAATCAGGTGACGTGGAACACCGCCGCGCGCACCGCGCCCGAAAGCTGTCGGGTGGTGATGACGCCGCTCTGATCAGAGCGTCATCAGCGCGAAAGCGGCGCGCAGTTCGGCGACGAACAATTCGGACTGTTCCCAGGCAGCGAAATGGCCGCCCTTGTCCAACTCGTTCCAGTGGACGATGTTGCGATAGCGCCGGTCGGCCCAGCGCCGCGACAGGCGCATGATCTCGTTCGGGAACAGGCTGCACGCGGTCGGCACATGGATTGCGCCGGCGACGAAGCTGCGGAAGCTGTGCCAGTAGAGCCGCGCCGACGAGGCGGCGCTGGCGGTGAACCAGTAAAGGCTGACCGTGTCGAGCATCGCGTCACGGGACAACGCATTTTCGGGATGGCCGCCGATCGACTGGCCGCCCGGCTGGTGCCCGCAATCGGTCCAGCCATGATATTTCTCGACGATCCAGGCCATCTGCCCGGCGGGTGAGTCGGTCAGCGCATAGCCGATGGTCTGCGGCCGCGTCGCCTGCTGCGTCGAATAGCCGCTGTCCTTCGCCTGATACCATTGGAAGCGCGCGAGATAGGCTTTTTCGGTGTCGGTGAGATCGGCCATCAACTCCGGCGGCGGCGCGCCGACCACCATGTTGACGTGGATGCCCGCGCAATGATCGCCATGCGCCACCCCGATCGCGCAGGTCACTGCGCTGCCCCAGTCGCCGCCCTGTGCGAAATAGCGGTCGTAGCCGAGCGCCAGCATCAGCGCGTCCCACGCCGCGGCGATATGCTCGACGCTCCATTTGGCGACATCGGGCTTGCCCGAAAAGCCGTAGCCGGGAAGCGACGGGATCACGAGATGGAAGTCCGCCGACAAGGGCTCGATCACGTCGAGGAATTCGAGCACCGACCCCGGCCAGCCGTGGGTCAGGATCAGCGGCCGCGCCGCGGGATTGGCCGAGGGGATATGGAGGAAATGGATGTCGAGCCCGTCGACCGTGGCGAGGAAATTGGGCAGCGCGTTCAGCCGCGCCTCGACCCGGCGCCAGTCGTGACGGTCCCGCCAATAGGCTGCCAGTTCCTGCGCATAGGCGAGCGGAACGCCTTGGTCCCAATCGTCGACGGTCTCCTTCTCCGGCCAGCGCGTCGCGGCGAGGCGGGCCCCGAGATCGTCGATCATCACCTGCGGCACGGCGATGCGGAACGGGCGGATGTTGGTGACTTTCATGTTTCCTTCCCCCTTCCTCGATGCGTTCCCCGGTTCAGGGGCGCGCCGGCGCCTTGCAGCCGCGTTCGAGTCCGACGCCCTTCAGGAAGCCGCGCCGCACCGTACCGGCATAGATCGCCGCCGCATAGCGCCGCCGTTCGGCATTGGCGCCGGTGACCTCGCCGATCAGCCCGCCGAAGGGGATGAGGGACCCGGCGACGGTGCCCGCGACGCGGCCCGCGGTCTCCTCGCGCTTTTTGGCGAGGCTCTTGTCGACCTGCTGATTGACGTCGGGGCCGAGCACGGCGTCGAGTTCCCGTACCTCGCGGATGATCGCGGCGCATTTGCGAAGGCCGGCGAGCGAATAGGGATCGTCCTGGATAGCCAGCAGCTTTTCGGGCACTTCCTTGCCGTCGAAAGGCTCGGTGACCGAATCGCCGGTCTTCTTGAGCGTCGGGTCCTCGGGCGCGCCCTGCTGCGCCTGCGCCGGAACCGCAAGGCCGAACAGCACTGAGCCCAATACCCATAAAGCCCTGTTGCTCATGCCCTTTTTCTCCGTTTCTTCGTCAGAAGATCAACGTCTAGCTCCCGAAAAGGCTCACCGCGTCGGCACGGGTTCCGGTCCCGTCCAGTCATAGAAGCCGCGGCCGGCCTTTTTGCCGACCCAGCCGGCCTCGACATATTGGACGAGCAGCGGCGCCGGGCGGAATTTGGGGTCGCCGGTGCCGTTGTGGAGGACGCGGATGATCTCGAGGCAGGTGTCGAGACCGATGAAGTCGGCGAGGGTGATCGGGCCCATCGGGTGGTTGAGGCCGAGGCGGCAGCCGGTGTCGATGTCCTGCATCGTCGCCACGCCCTCACCCAATGCGAACACCGCCTCGTTGATCAGCGGCATCAGCACGCGGTTGACGATGAAGCCCGGCGCGTCGTTGGCGTGGACGATTTCCTTGCCGAGGCCGCGCCCGAACGCCTCGACCGCGGCGAGGGTCGCGTCGCTCGTCGCGAGGCCGCGGATCAGTTCGATCAGCCCCATCACGGGCACCGGATTGAAGAAATGGACGCCGATGAAGCGCGCCGGGTCGGGCGACGCCTGCGCGAGGCGGGTGATCGGAATCGAACTGGTGTTGGTCGCGAGGATCGCGGTGTCGGAGAGGTGCGCGCCGACGCTGGCGAAGATCGCGCGCTTGATCTCCTCGCGCTCGGTCGCCGCCTCGATCACCAGCTCGGCTGGGGCGAAGGCGGCGTGGTCGGCAACGGGGGTGATGCGAGCGAGCAGCGCGTCGGCGTCGGCCTGACCCATCTTCTCCCTGGCGACGAGACGGCCAAGCGCCTTAGCGATGCCGGCCTTGCCCGCTTCGGCGCGCGCGAAGTCGATGTCGGACAGCAGGACATCATGTCCAGCGCCTGCCGAGACCTGGGCAATGCCCGCGCCCATTTGCCCTGCCCCGATGATGCCGACGATCATATGCTGCCCTTTCGCTGAACCATGTGCCTGCGCACCTACGGCTTCGAGCCCGCCCGTCAAGGGGCGGAGCGGAAGGCGGTGGCTTCGGCAAGAATCAGCGCGAAGGCCGGATCGGCGTCGTCCCAGGTCGCGAGCGGGGTCCAGCCGCCGGCGCGGAGCAGCAGGTTCGCGTCGCGCGGGCCATATTTGTGGCTGTTTTCGCTGTGGATCGTCTCGCCCTTCGCCATATGATAGGCGCGCCCGTCGACCTGGAAATCCATGGCGCAGGCGGCGACGAGATGCATCTCGATCCGCGCATAAATGTCGTTCCAGACGGCACGGTGGCTGAAATTCTCGACCGGGATGGTGCCGTCCAGTTCGCGGTTGATGCGTTCGAGCAGGTTGAGGTTGAACGCCGCGGTGACCCCGGCCGGGTCGTCATAGGCGGCGATCAGCGTTTCGACATCCTTGATCCGGTCGACGCCGATCAGCAACAGCGACCCGTCGCCGAGCGACCCCCGCCAGTTCCTGAGCAGGTCGACCGCCGTGCGCGCGACCATATTGCCGATCGTCGATCCGGGGAAGAAGCCGAGCTTCGGCAGAGCGGCGATCTCGCGCGGCAGATCGACCGCCTGCATGAAATCGGCCTCGACCGGATAGATGGGCAGACCCGGAAAACGCGCCGCGAGCGCCATGGCGCTGCCCCGCAGGAAATCGCCCGAAATGTCGACCGGAACATAGGCGGCGGGAGCGATCGCCTCGAGCAGCAGCGGCGTCTTGGTCGAGCTGCCCGAGCCGAGTTCGACGACCGCGCGGCCGGGGCCGATCGCTGCCGCGATCGCCGCGGCGTGGCGTTGCAGCAGATCGGTTTCGCTGCGGGTCGGATAATATTCGGGGAGCGCAGTGATGTCCTCGAACAGCGCCGAGCCGGTCGCGTCGTAGAACCAGCGCGCCGGAATCGCCTTTTGCGCCTGCGTCAGTCCGGCGCGGACGTCGGCGCGGAAGGCGAGATCGATGCCGTCGTTGTCGGCCGAAACTTGACGAAGTTGACGCACGACGCCCATGGTTCAGAGATCCTTGGCGAGACGCAGGCCGGTGAATTGCCAGCGCTGGTGGGGGTGGAAGAAATTGCGGTAGGAGGCCCGCATATGGCCGCGCGGCGTCGCGCAGCTTCCGCCGCGAAGCACGAACTGGCCGCTCATGAACTTGCCATTATATTCGCCCACCGCGCCGGGGGCGGGACGGAAGCCCGGATAGGGACGATAGGCGCTGCCGGTCCATTCCCACACGCTGCCGAACATCTGTTGCAGCAACGTGTCGGCTGCCGACGCGGCGGTGGGATGGGCCGGACCGGCGGCATCGAGCTGCTGTCCGCCGTGCGGATCGAGCGAGGCCGCCGCCGCCTCCCACTCGACCTCGGTCGGCAGGCGCGCGCCGGCCCAGCTCGCGAAGGCATCGGCTTCGTAGAAGCTGATGTGGGCGACCGGCGCAGAGGGATCGATCGCCTGCCACCCTGACAGGGTGAAGTGCCGGTCGCCGTCCCAATAGAGTGGCGCGTCGATCCCCTCCGCCTGCACCCAGGCCCAACCGTCGCTGAGCCAGAGCGAGGCGGTGCGATAGCCGCCGTCGGCGATGAACGCCCGCCACTCGCCGTTGGTCACCGGACGGCTGGCAAGGGCATGCGGCGTCAGAAGCACGGAAAAGCGCGGACCTTCACAGTCGAATGCGAAGCCGTCGCCCGCATGGCCGATATCCACGACGCCCTCGGCGCCGCGGACCCAGCGCATCGCCGCCGCCGGGTCGGGTGCGGACGGAAAGCCCGCGGAAAATCGTGCAACTTCACTCGCAAATGCGGTTTCGTCGACCGGCCAGACCGCCGGGCCGAGCGGGTTCTGCGCGAAGAGATGCTGGATGTCGGTGAGCAGCAATTCCTGATGCTGCTGTTCGTGATGGATGCCAAGCTCGACGAGCGATCGCGCGGCGGGCGACAGGCCGGGCAGCGCATCCCGCACCGCAGCGTCGACATGCGCCCGCCATGCGCGCACCGCGTCCAGCGAGGGGCGGGTCAGCAGGCCGCGCTGCGGGCGGGCGTGGCGCGGCCCCTCGGCCTCATAATAGCTGTTGAAGAGATAGGGGTAGCGATCGTCGAACAGGCGATAGCCGGGCGCATGGTCGCGCAGCACGAAGGTTTCGAAGAACCAGCTCGTGTGCGCGAGATGCCATTTGGCGGGCGATGCGTCGGGCATCGACTGCGCGCTCGCATCGGCGTCGGACAGCGACGCGGCGAGGTCCTGCGAGAGGGCGCGTGTCGCAGCGAAGCGCCGGGCCAGCTCCGCGACCTGATCGGCAGCGACGGCGGGCGAAGCATCGGTTCGGCTGGCCATATCGGAACAATCCCCCAGCGGCGATTCGGTTTCGCGAGCGAGGGATTATGGGCGGGCGTGGGGTGATTGTCCAGAACATATGAGGAACATTAGTGGCGCGGTTTGAAAGCAGGAGCGCGATTTTGCTTTCTTCGTCACCCCGGACTTGATCCGGGGTCCCGCTAAGCACGGTGGAAAAGCGGGACCCCGGATCAAGTCCGGGGTGACGAGACTGGGAATGGCCCCTTCCAAATCCAAACCGCGCACCACCGCAGGATCATTGCGTCAGCGCGTGGCGCCGGGTTTCCAGAGGATGTCGCCGCCCGCCGCCGCGTTGATGTGGCGCGTCATCACGAAGAGATGATCGGAGAGGCGGTTGAGATAGGCGAGCGCGAGCGGGTTGAGGTCGCGCGCCTCCCCCGCCGCGACCGCGGCGCGCTCGGCGCGGCGCGCGACCGCGCGCGCGAGGTGGAGGCGGGCGGCCGCCTCTGTCCCGCCCGGCAGGATGAAGCTGGTGAGCGGTGCGAGCGCGGCGTTCATCGCGTCGATCTCCGCCTCCAGCCGCGCGATCTGCGCCGGGACGATGCGCAGCGCCATGTCGTGCGGGCCGAAGCCGTGTTCGGCATCGGCGGGAGTGGCAAGGTCGGCGCCGAGGTCGAACAGCTCGTTCTGGATGCGCGCGAGCATCGCCGCCTCGCCGCTGTCCGCGGACAGCGCGGCGACCGCGAGGCCGACCGCGCTGTTCGCTTCGTCGACATCGCCGACCGCCGCCATCAGCGGCGCCGATTTGGCGATGCGCGAGCCGTCGACGAGTCCGGTCGTGCCGCCGTCGCCGGTGCGGGTGTAGATCTTGTTCAGTTTGACCATCGCGCGTGCCTGAAAACCGATGCGTTAGCGTTCAATAAAACTGGACGGAATAACCGCCGTCATTGCGAGCGCAGCGAAGCAATCCAGAGCGGTTCCAGCAAGCTCTGGATTGCTTCGCTGCGCTCGCAATGACGATTCTATCCCGCCCCGGCACCCACGCGCTCTAGCGGCCGGCCGCGAGCACGCCGATCAGCACGAGGAGGATGATCGTGATCGCCTGCCACTTGATGCGGGCCATCATCATCCGGTTCTGCATCACCTGATTGTCGTGGATCGCGCCCTCGGTCGTCGCGCGGTGCCCCTGCGAGAAATGATAGAGGCCGCGCGCGAGCGCGAAGAGGACGAGACCGGCGCAGACGACGACGCCGAGGATGAGCAGGATTTCCATCCCCCCTATTTAGGGCATCCGCAGCGAATATCCAGCGGGAAGGCGCCCGGCGAGAAGATCGGCGGCGAGCGCATGTCCGTCGATGCCGCCATCGCGCAGGGCGCCGAGCGCGGCGGCGGCGTCCCGCTTGGCGAGTCGCCTGCCGTCCGGACCGCAGACCAGCGCGTGGTGACGATAGACGGGCACGGGAAGGCCGAGCAGCGCCTGGAGCAGGCGGTGGACGTCGGTGGCAGCGATCAGGTCGGCGCCGCGGATCACATGGGTCACCCCCATCGCGGCATCGTCGAGCGTGCTCGCGAGATGATAGCTGGCGGGCGCATCCTTGCGCGCGAGGACGATATCGCCGTGGGTACGCGGGTCGGCGCGGCGCATCCCCTGCCCCGCCTCCTCCCACATCAGATCGCCGGCGCGCGCCACAGCGCGCGCCATGTCGATCCGCCAGCAATGCGCCTCGCCCGCCACGCGGCGCGCGTGCTCGGCAGCGTCGAGGGCACGGCAGGTGCCGGGATAGACCGCGCCGGCCGGCCCATGCGGCGCGGCGAGGCTGGCGGCGATATCGGCGCGGGTGCAGAAGCAGGGATAGACGAGGCCCCGCGCCTTCAACGCGCCAAGCGCCGCGTCATAGGCGCCGAGATGCTGCGACTGGCGGTGGAGCGGGCCGTCCCGATCGATCCCGAGCCAGGCGAGGTCGGCGAGCGCCGCCGCGACATAGGCCTCGCGCGAGCGGCTGCCGTCGATATCGTCGATACGGAGGCGGAAACGCCCTCCGGCGCGGCGCGCGGCATCGTGGGCGAGCAGCGCGCTATAGGCGTGGCCGAGGTGGAGCTCGCCGGTCGGACTCGGCGCGAAACGGGTCAGCATGAAACAGCCGAATCCAGATGCTGTGGGATGCGCCGATGAATCCGGCCATATGTTGCGTCACATGCCCCCTTGACGTCAGAATCATATGCGTGATGTAATGACGCTGTCACTTGGGAACGGCAGTGGCGCGCCATCCCGCGCAGCAGCATAGGGGGCAGCGTCGTCAAGCCATGTTCCATCCCGATCTTGCCCGCCATCCCGATAGCTGTCCCGCGCTCGTCCTCAACGCCGACTATACGCCGCTGAGCTATTACCCGCTGAGCCTGTGGCCGTGGCAGACCGCGGTCAAGGCGGTATTCCTCGACCGCGTGACGATCGTCGAGAATTACGAGCGCGAGATTCATTCGCCGACGCACACGATGCCGATCCCGAGCGTGATCGCGCTCAGGCAATATGTGAAGCCGTCGCAGCATCCGGCCTTCACCCGCTTCAACCTGTTTCTGCGCGACCGCTTCGCCTGCCAATATTGTGGATCGGGCAAGGAACTGACCTTCGATCATGTCGTGCCGCGGCGGCTGGGCGGGCGGACGAGCTGGGAAAATGTCGCCACCGCCTGCGCGCCGTGCAACCTGAAGAAGGGCGGCCGGACGCCGCAACAGGCGCATATGCCGCTCTATCGCCAGCCGTGGCGCCCGACGAGCTGGCAATTGCAGGACAATGGTCGCGCCTTTCCGCCGAACCATCTGCACGAAAGCTGGATCGACTGGCTGTACTGGGATGTCGAACTGGAAGGGTGACGCCGACCGGACAGCACAGGTTCACCTGTGCGACGCTAGCGCGCAGCCGTTCTGGAAGCATAAGGAAACGATCATGGTCCGTATCGCCCGCTCGCTCGCCCTGGGTCTCGCTACCCTGCCGCTCGCGGCCTGCGCGACGCTGATGCCCTCCGAACAACCGGTGAGCGTCACGGGAAGCGTCACCTATCGCGAGCGATTGGCGCTGCCGCCCACCGCGCAGGTCGAGATTCGCATCGACGACGTCAGCCTGGCCGACGCGCCGTCGCGCACCGTCGCCCGGCAGAGCTTCACCGCCGACGGGCGCCAGGTGCCGTTCGCGTTCCGGCTGACCGTCGATCGGCGCCAGCTCGACCCGCGCGGAAGCTTCGCGCTGTCGGCGCGGATCACCGATGCATCGGGGCGGCTGATGTTCATCACCGACACGCGCAATAGTATAAGCTTCGACGACCGGCCGGCGATCGATATGGGAACGATCACCCTGGTCAAGACGCACTGATCTTGCCCGGCGCATAGCTATGCGCCGGGCCCGCCCTTGACCTTGCGCCTTCGCAGGTGCAGCAAAAGCGCCCATGGGCCCACCGATCCAGATTTCGCAGAATCCCGACATCCGCTATCTCGGGCGGATCCTGGGCGACGTCATCCGCGCCTATGGCGGCGAGAAATTGTTCCGCCAGACCGAATATATCCGCTCGGCGAGCGTCGACCGGCACCGCGGCATCGCCGGGGCCGAGGCGATCGATCCGGGGCTCGAGGCGCTGAGCCTCGACGATACCATCGCCTTCGTGCGCGGTTTCATGCTGTTTTCGATGCTCGCCAACCTTGCCGAGGACCGGCAGGGCGTCGCCGCCGAGCCCGAGGCGACGGTCGCCGCGGCGCTCGCCAAGCTGGACGCCGACGGGGTCGACGCGGCGGCGGTCGCGAAGCTGCTCGACGCGGCGCTGATCGCGCCGGTGCTGACCGCGCACCCGACCGAAGTGCGCCGCAAGTCGATGCTCGACCACAAGAACCGTATCGCCGAGCTGATGCGGCTGCGCGACGCGGGGGCCGACGAGACACCCGAGGGCGATGCGATCGAAGAGGCGATCCGGCGGCAGGTCGTGCTGCTGTGGCAGACGCGTCCGCTGCGCACCGAAAAACTGTTCGTCGCCGACGAGATCGACAATGCGCTGACCTATTTGCAGGGCGTCTTCCTGCCGGTGGTGCCAAAGCTCTATGCACGCTGGGAGGCGGAACTGGGGCGGCGCCCCGCGAGCTTCCTGCGCGTCGGGAGTTGGATCGGCGGCGACCGCGACGGCAACCCCTTCGTCACCGCCGAGACGCTGCGCCTGGCGACCGGGCGCAACGCCGCCGCGGTGCTCGGCCATTATCTGAACGCCGTCCACGCGCTCGGCGCCGAACTGTCGGTATCCTCGGCGCTCGTCCCCGTCCCGGCGGCGGTCGAGGCGCTGGCCGAGGCGAGCGGCGATACCGCGCCGAGCCGGCGCGACGAGCCCTATCGCCGCGCGCTGTCGGGCATCTATGCGCGGCTGGCGGCGACCCATGCCGGGATCGTCGGCAAGCCGCCGCCACGCCCCTCGGCGCTGGCGGGCGAACCCTATGAGACGCCGGGCGATTTCCGCCGCGACCTCGTCACCCTCGCCGACGGCCTGTCGGCGAGCGGCGAGGGCCAACTCGGCGGCATCGGCGCGCTCGGGCGGCTGATCCGCGCGGTCGAGGTGTTCGGCTTCCACCTCGCGACGCTCGACATGCGGCAGAATAGTGCCCTGCACGAACGCGTGCTCGCCGAGCTGCTGGCGGCCGCCGGCGTGTGTGCCGATTACAGGGCCTTGAGCGAGGCCGAGCGCGTCGCGCTGCTGACCGCCGAGCTGGCGAGCGACCGGCCGCTCGGGGCGCCATGGCATGCGTGGAGCGAGGAGACGGCGGGCGAACTCGCGATCGTCCACGCCGCCGCCGACATCCGCCGGCGGCTGGGGCCGGACACGATCTGTCAATGGATCATCTCGATGGCGCAGGACCTGTCCGACCTGCTCGAAGTCCATGTGCTGGCGCGCGAGGCCGGACTGTGGCGGAGCGGCACCGAGGCGGGGGCGGCGAACCTGATGGTCGTGCCGCTGTTCGAGACGATCGACGACCTGAGCCGCGCGCCCGACATCATGACGCGCTATTTCGCGATGCCCGAGGTCGGCCCGCAGGTCGGGGTGCGCGGGTATCAGGAAGTGATGATCGGCTATTCGGATTCGAACAAGGACGGCGGCTATCTGACCTCGACCTGGGGGCTGCATCGGGCGTCGCAGGCGCTGACCCCGGTGTTCGAAAAAGCGGGCAGCGCGATGCAGTTGTTCCACGGCCGCGGCGGCGCGGTCGGGCGCGGCGGCGGCAGCGCCTTCGCGGCGATCCGCGCGCAGCCGGCGGCGACCGTGCAGGGGCGCATCCGCATCACCGAGCAGGGCGAGGTCATCGCCGCCAAATATGGCGCGGCCGACAGCGCCGCGACCAATCTGGAGGCGATGGTGTCGGCGAGCCTGCTCGCCAGCCTGGAGCCCGATGCGATCCGCGAGGAGGATCATCCGCGTTACGCCGCGGCGATGACCGCGCTGTCGGACACCGCCTTCGCCGCCTATCGCGGGCTCGTTTACGAAACGCCGGGTTTCAAGGATTTCTTTCGCGCGATGACGCCGATCGCCGAGATCGCGACGCTGAAGATCGGGTCGCGCCCGTCGAGCCGCACCAGGAGCAGCGCGATCGAGGATCTGCGCGCCATTCCCTGGGTGTTCAGTTGGGCGCAGTCGCGCGCGATGCTGCCCGGCTGGTACGGGACCGGCGAGGCGTTCGCGGCGTTCGAGGATCAGGCCCTGCTCGCCGACATGGCGCAGAGCTGGCCCTTTTTCGCGGCGCTGCTCGATAATATGGAGATGGTGCTCGCCAAGTCCGACATGGGGATCGCGGCGCGCTATGCCGGGCTGGCGAGCGCGGTCGACGGGCATGACGCGATCTTCGCCCGCATCCGCGACGGATGGCACCGCGCCCACGACGGGCTGCTGACGATCACCGGCCAGACGCGGCTGCTCGAGAAGAATCCGGCGCTCGAGGCGTCGATCCGGCTGCGGCTGCCCTATATCGAGCCGCTGAACCTGCTCCAGATCGAGCTGATGAAGCGCCACCGCGCCGGCGAGACCGATCCGCGCATCGCCGAGGGCATCCAGCTTACGATCAACGCGATCGCGACCGCGCTGCGGAACAGCGGCTGACCGTCGCCCCGGCGAACGCCGGGGCCGCCGATCTAGTTCGAGACGATCTTCACCTGCCCCTTGCTGGTGGCGCCATCGGGATTGAAGGCGATGGTGAAATCGTCGCCGTCCTTGTCGGTGCCGGAGAGCGTGTCGCCGTCGCGCGCGACCTTGATGCCCTTCTTCGCGAATTCGGCCGTCATCCAGTCGGCCGCCCTGGCGGGCGCGGCGGGAGTTGTGAAGCCGAGGTTCACCGTCGCCTTGTCGGCGCCGCCCGCGTCGTTCGCGTCGACGTCGACCTTGGTGATCGTGCTGCCGGGATAGAGCCTGACCCCGTCGATGTCGAAATCGCCCTGAATGTCGAGGTCGACGAAATCGGGGAGGTCGATGTTGATCGCGGCGCCATCCTTGCCCCCGATGCGGAGCTTGCCGCCGTCCTTGCCGGTATGGATCTGGACCCCGCCGCCGCCTTCGCCATCGGCGTTGATCGAGATGTCGGTTCCGGCCGACCTGTCATTCTCGTCCTTTTGCTCGCAGGCGGCGAGCAGCAGCATCGGGGGGATCAGGAAAGCGAGGCGCATGGGATGTCTCCTTGGTGCATTATACCGATAATACACCAAGGAGACCTGGCCATCAACCTTCATTCGTCATGCCGGACTTGATCCGGCATCCCGCTTTTATCGGTGGGCAAGGGTAGCGGGCCCCCGGATCAAGTCCGGGGTGACGAAGAAAATGGAGGACAGGTCAGGCGTCGATGCTGGTCTTGAGGTCGCCGTGGACGAGACCGCCATCGACCGCGATCGTGTCGCCGACGACATAGTCGCCCGCCTTCGACGCGAGGAAGATCGCGGCGCCGGCCATGTCCTCGGGCACGCCGATGCGCTTGACCGGGATGCTCTTCGCGACCGCGTCGCCGTGATCGCGCGCCGCCTTGTTCATGTCCGACTGGAAGGCGCCCGGCGCGATCGCGGTGACGATGACATGATCCTGCACCAGCCGCGCCGCGAGGCGCTTGGTGAGGTAGAGGATCGCCGCCTTCGACGCGTGATAGCTGTAGGTTTCCCACGGGTTGAGGCGCATGCCGTCGATCGAGCCGATGTTGATGACCTTTGCGGGACGTTCGTGCGTGCCCGCGGCCTTGAGCAGCCCGTGGAGCGCCTGGGTCAGGAAAAAGGGCGATTTGACGTTGATGTCCATCACCTTGTCCCAGCCGCTTTCGGGGAAGCCTTCGAACGGCTCGCCCCATGCGGCGCCGGCGTTGTTGACGAGGATGTCGAGGCGGTCTTCGCGCGCGCCGATCTCCGCGGCGAGCGCGCGGCAGCCCTCGACGGTCGAGAGGTCGAACGGCAGGCCGACGACCTGCCCCGGATAGCGGGTGTCGAAATCGGCGATCGCCGCCTCGACCTGCGCCGCCTTGCGCGCCGAGATATAGACGCGCGCGCAGCCGGCGGCGAGATAGCCCTCGACGATCATCTTGCCGATGCCGCGCGAGCCGCCGGTAACGAGGGCGATGCGGCCGTCGAGGCCGAACATGTCGTTGAGGTTCATAAGATCATCCTTTCGACTCCCTCCCCTTCAGGGGAGGGTTGGGGTGGGGCATGTTGCAGGCCCTCCCCGCTGCGACTAGCGAGCAAGCTCGCAAGTCTCGCTGCCCCTCCCGCAAGCGGGAGGGGTGAGATTAGTACCCGTTCATCCGCGCGACCTGGTCGATGTGGTAGTGCACGTCGCCCATATACTCCGCCAGCGCGCGGTCGCGTTTCATGTAGAGGCCGATGTCATATTCGTCGGTCATGCCGATGCCGCCGTGCATCTGCACGCCCTCGCGCACCGCGAGGTTCGCGGCGCGGCCCGCCTTGGCCTTGGCGACCGAGACCATCAGCCTGGCGCCCTCGCTGCCCTCGTCCAAGAGTTGCTGCGCCTTCATCACCGTCGCGCGCGCGACCTCCATCTCGCCATAGAGATGCGCGGCGCGATGCTGGAGGCCCTGGAACTCGCCGATCAGCTTGCCGAACTGCTTGCGTTCCTTGAGATAGTTCACCGTCATGTCCATCGCGCCCTGGCCGACGCCGACCATCTCGGCCGCGGCGCCGGTGCGGGTGGCGGCGAGCAGCGCATTCAGCACGTCCTCCCCCGCATCGACCTCGCCGATCACCGCGTCGGCGTCGACTTCGACCCCGTCGAGGGTGACGTGGCTCGCCAGACTCGAATCGACGAGGCGGCGCGGGTCGGCAGTCAGGCCCTTGGCGTCCCTGGGCACCGCGAACAAAGTGATGCCGCCGTCGGTCTTCGCGGACACGATGCTCATGTCGGCGACATGGCCGTGGACGACGAAGCTCTTCTTGCCGTCCAACCGAAACCCGTTGCCCGCGCGCGTCGCGGTCGTCGCGATGCGCTCGGGGCGATGCTTGGCGCCCTCGTCGATCGCCAGCGCGACGATCGCCTCGCCGGACGCAATGGCGGAAAGCCAGCGGCCGGCCTGCGTGCCGCCGGCATGGGCGAGCGCTGCGACCGCGCCGACGCTGGTCGCGAGGAAGGGCGACGGGGTCAGGTTGCGGCCGATCTCCTCGAGCACGATCCCCGCCTCCATATGCCCCATGCCGAGCCCGCCATGCGCCTCGGGAACGAGCATGCCCGGCAGGCCCATTTCGGTGAACTGCGCCCACAGATCGCGCGAGAAGCCGGTGGCGTCGGCCTCGTCCCGGAGCTTGCGGAGATGCGAAACCGGGGCCTGTTCGGCCACGAAGGGGGCAACGCTGTCCTTGAGCATCGCCTGGTCGTCATTGTGATAGAGCGGCATATTGTCTCCCTCTCCCCTTCAGGGGAGAGGGCCGGGGAGAGGGGAAGTCGCCCCGGCCCTTTGAATGAAAATCCAAGGGAGAGATACTCCCCCTCTCCCAACCCTCTCCCCTGAAGGGGAGAGGGCTAATTTCTAAGCCCCCGGCAGGTCGAGGATGCGCTTGGCGATGACGTTGAGCATGACCTCGCTCGTCCCGCCCTCGATCGAATTGGCCTTGGTACGCAGCCAGCCGCGCGCGCGGGCGCCGCCCTTGCTTTCGTCGCTGTCCCATTCGAGCGCGTCGCTACCGCCGCCCGACATGACGAGTTCGTGGCGGCGCTTGTTCAGCTCGGTGCCGACATATTTCATCATGTTCGAACTCGCGGGGTGCGCGCGGCCGGTCTTCCACATATCCATGAAGCGCTCGCCCATCGCGCGATAGGCGAAGACATCGACGTCGAACGCGGCCATTTCCGCGCGCAGGATCGGATCGTCGAGTTCGCCATGGTCGTTCTTGCCGAGCGATTTGGCGAAGAGCGCGCCGATGCTGACCATATCGCCGCCCGCGCCGCCGCCCGAGATCATCTCGCGTTCGTGCCCGAGCAGATATTTGGCGACGTCCCAGCCGCGATTGATCTCGCCCACGAACTGCGTCTTGGGCACGGCGACATCGTCGAAGAAGGTTTCGCAGAAGGGGCTGTTGCCCGAAATCAGCAGAATCGGCTTGGTCGTGACGCCGGGGCTCTCCATGTCGAAGAGCATGAAGGTGATGCCCTGATATTTATTCGCCTTGTCAGTGCGGACGAGGCAGAAAATCCAGTCGGCCTTGTCGGCATAGCTGGTCCAGATTTTGCTGCCGTTGACGACCCAATGATCGCCCTTGTCGTCGCCGAATGTCTGCAAGCTGACGAGGTCGCTGCCCGATCCCGGTTCCGAATAGCCCTGGCACCAGCGAATCTCGCCGCGCGCGATCTGGGTCAGATAATGGACCTTCTGCTCTTCGGTGCCGAATTTGAGCAGCGCCGGGCCGAGCATCCAGATGCCGAAGCTGTCGAGCGGCGAGCGCGCGCCGATGCGCTTCATTTCCTGCCTGAGGATCTTGGTCTCTTCGGGCGAGAGGCCGGCGCCGCCATAGGGTTTGGGCCAGTCGGGGACGGTATAGCCCTTTTCCACGCAGCGCTCGAGCCACAGTTTCTGCGCCTCGTTCTTGAACACGAACGTGCGCCCGCCCCAGCAGACGTCGTCCTCGTCGCGGACGGGCTCGCGCATTTCAGGGGGGCAGTTCGCTTCCAGCCAGGCGCGCACATCGGCGCGGAACGCTTCCAGATCGCTCATCAGATGCTCCTCATTCCGGGCGCGCAAATTAAGGGGAGTCGCCAAGTTTACGCAAGCGTCAACTTGGCCCGGCCAGCCTGCCCTTACGGCGCCGTAGCGTCGGATTGCTCGCCGTTGACGCGCCTTCCGACGCCCCTAAGCTAGGTCGCAAAAGAAAACGGGAGAGCAGCATCATGCGATTCGCAGGCAAGGTCGCCGTGGTCACCGGCGCGGCATCGGGCATCGGCAAGGCGACGGTCCTGAAACTCGCGGGCGAAGGCGCACACGTCTTCGCCGCCGATATCGACGAAGCGGGGGGCGAGGCGCTCGCCGCAGCGTCGAACGGCCAGATCGACTTCGTCCGCTGTGACGTCACCCGGCCCGCCGACATCGAGGCGCTGATGAACGCGGCGGCGGCGAAGGCGGGCGGCATCGACATCGTCTTCAACAATGCCGGCGCCGGCGGCGACCGCGCCCCGATCGACGAGATCACCCCCGAGGGCTGGGACCGGACGATGGACCTGCTGCTGAAGTCGGTGGCGATGGGCATCCGCTACGCAAGCCCGCACATGAAGGGGCGCAAGGGGGCGAGCATCGTCAACACCGCGAGCGTAGCGGCGCTCGGCGCGGGCTATTCGCCGACCGCCTATGCGGTCGCGAAGGCGGGGGTGCTGCACCTGACCAAGGTCGCGGCGACCGACCTCGCGCGCTACGGCATCCGCGTGAACGCGATCTGCCCCGGCTTCATCAACACCAATATCTTCACTTCGTCGCTCGACGTGCCCGAGGAGAGCAAGGACGCGGCGAAGGCGGTGATCGCTGGGATGAGCGCGGCCGCGCAGCCGGTCGCGCGCGGCGGGCAGCCCGAAGATATCGCGAACGCCGTCGCCTATCTGGCCGGCGAGGACTCGTCGTTCATGACCGGCACCCACCTGCTGGTCGACGGCGGGCTGACGATCGGCCAGCGTCATGCCTGGGACCCCGAGGCGCCGGGGCTGTTCGACGCGCTCACCCAGATGGAGGATGCGGCGAAGGCCGGGGCGGGCGCGTGAGCGAGGCCGCCGCGCCGGCACGGTTGCCGCTGCGCCTCAAGATGTACCACGGCCTCGGCAGCATTGCCTATGGGGTCAAGGACAACGGCTTTTCGACCTTTCTGCTGCTGTTCTACAATCAGGTGCTGGGGATGGATGCGAAGCTGGTCAGCTTCGCGCTGATGCTCGCGCTCGTCCTCGACGCCTTCGTCGATCCGGTGATCGGCTATCTGTCCGACCAGACGCACACGCGCTGGGGCCGCCGGCTGCCGTGGCTGTACCTGGCGCCGATCCCGCTTGCCTTCGCCTGGTTCGCGCTGTGGACGCCGGGCGGCGAGGGCGCGCCGGGATTCTGGCATCTCGTCGTCGTCGCGGTGATCGTGCGCAGCCTGGTCTCCTGCTGCGAGGTGCCGTCGGTCGCGCTGCTGCCGGAGCTGACGCGCGACTATGACGAGCGCACGACGCTGATGCGCTACCGCTATCTGTTCGGCTGGGCGGGCGGGCTGCTGATGCTCTTCCTCGCCTATGACGTGTTTCTCGCCAAGTCGCTGCTCGCGGTCGAGGGCTATTATCAATATGGGCTGTTCGGCGGGCTGCTGATGGCAGCGACAGTACTCATTTCGGCAGCGGGGCAGCATCGCTGGGCGGCGCGCTGGCCCGACCGGAGACCCTCGGCCTTCAGCCTCGGCACCGCCTTTCGCGAGATTCGCGAATCGCTGACCCACCCCGCCTTCCTCGTCCTGCTCGCGGCGGGCGCGATCGCCTACACCAGCCAGGGGATCACCTTCTCCATCTCCAACTATCTCTATCTGTTCATCTGGCGCTTCTCCCCCGAGGCCTTCATGATCTACCCCTGGGTGCTGTTCGCGAGCGTCGTCGGCACCTTCCTGCTCGTCGGGCCGGCGCACCGGCGCTTCGGCAAGCGGACCACCGCGATCGCCGGCGGGCTGATCGGCATGGTCTTCTGGGTCACGCCTTTCGTGCTGCGCCACCTGCACCTGTGGCCGATCGAGGGGAGCGTCGCGTCGACCGCCGGCCTGTTCGCCTTTTTCTTCCTCGCCAATCTGTTCAGCGTTGCGGTGATGATCTCGGGCGGGTCGATGATCGCCGATATCGTCGAGGCATCGGAGGTCCAGACCGGGCGGCGCAGCGAGGGCACCTTCTTCGCCGGCAATTTCTTCATGCAGAAATGCGCGACCGGGCTCGGCATCTTCGTCACCGGCCTGCTCGTCGACCTCGCCGGGATTCCCGAAAAGGCCGACCCCGCCAAGGTGCCCGAAAGCGTCGTCGACAATTTCTCCTTTTACTACTGCGTGCTGGTGATCCTGTGCGCGATCGTCTCGTCGCTGATCTTCCGCTATTATCCGATCGACCGCGAAGACCATGAGGCGCGCGTGGCCGCGCTCGCCGCGGCGGAAACGGGCACGGCGCGATGACGCAAAGCGCTCTCCCCGCCCGACTACTGCCGACCCGGATCAAGGCCGCGCACGGCCTCGGCAGCGTGACGCTGGGGATCAAGGAGTCGGGGCTCACCACCTTCTTCATGATCTATTACAACCAGGTGCTGGGGTTCGATCCGCGCGTGGTGTCGCTGATCCTGATCGGCGCGATGTTCGTCGATGCGATGGTCGACCCGCTGATCGGGCGGCTGTCCGACGCGACGCGCACGCGGCTCGGCCGGCGACTGCCGTGGCTGTACGGCGCGGCGCTGCCGATGGCGATCGCCTGGACGCTGCTGTGGATGTCGCCCGACATCGCGGCGCATTCGACGCTGGGACTGTTCCTGAACGTCGTCGCGGTGCGCGTGCTGGTGTCGGCGTGCGAGATTCCCTCGATCTCGCTCGTCGCCGAACTGACACGCGATTACGACGAGCGCACCGCCTTGATGCGCTATCGTTTCCTGTTCGGCTGGCTCGGCGGGCTACTCGCGGTCGCGCTCGCCTATGGCTATTTCCTGAAATCGGACGACCCAGCGACCAACGGCCTGCTCGATCCGTCGGGCTATGCCGCCTTCGGCCTGTTCGGCGCAGCGCTGATCCTCGTCTCGACGCTCGGCTCGGCGTTCGGGCAGCAGCGCCGCATCCTCGCGCTGCCGCCGCCACCGCCGGCCGCGCACCATGGCAAGGCGATGCTCGCCGACATCGCCCTCGCCTTTCGCAACCCGGCCTTCGTCGCGCTGGTCAGCGGCGCGCTGTTCATCACCACCGGCTATGCGACGACGATCGCATCGACCAATTACATGATGCTCTATGTCTGGCAGATGAGCGACGCGCAACTCGCCTGGTATCCGGCCGGGCTCGCCATCGCGGTGTTCGGCGCCTTCGCCGCGGTCGGCCACGCCCACCGCCGCTTCGGCAAGCGCAACACCGCGATCGGCGCGGCGCTGGCGAGCGGCGCGATCGCCTTCCTTCCCTATGCGGCACGCAACCTCGGCTGGTGGCCCGAGCTCGGCGGCTGGCCGTCGATGGGGCTGCTGCTGTCGTTCCAGACGGCCTCGCTGTTCGGGCTGATCGTCGCGTCCATCTCGACCTCGTCGATGGTCGCCGAGATCGTCGAGGCGCACGAGGTCGATCATGGCACGCGCATCGAGGGGGTGTTCTTCTCCGGTTATCTGATGACGCAGAAATTCGGGCAGGCGCTCGGCATCTTCCTCGTCGGTCAGCTCGTCGCCTATGTCGGATTGACCGACCGGATGCGGCCCGAGGATTGGCCCGAAGACACGGCGCGGACGCTGGCGTGGATCTTTGCCGGGCTGATGATATTGATCGGGATCATGGCGACCGCCGGGCTGCGCCGCTATGCCATCGACCGGGCGAGCCACGAAGCACGGCTGGCCGCGCTCGCCTCGCCCCGGCGCGATGCGGCCGATAGCACGGAGCCGCGACCGTAGCGGAAGAGTGCGACGGCGCCCTTCGGCTAGCAATTTTCTATGCGGCGGGACTTGGCAAGGCGGGCGAATCGGTTCAAGAGTTTACGTGAACGTAAAGGGAAAGGAAGCAGCGATGGATTTCGACCTCACCGACCGGCAGAAGCATTGGCAGGGCCGCGTGCGCGAGTTCGTCGAGCGCAAGATCCGCCCCGCCGTCCCCACCTACAAGGAGCAGGACCGCACCGGCGACCGCTGGAAGGTCATCCAGGTCGTCGAGGATCTGAAGGCCGAGGCGAAGGCCGCGGGCATCTGGAACCTGTTCATGCCGCCGCGCAGCGCCGCGCACCACCATGTCGACGAGAGTTTCGAGTTCGATGGGCCGGGCCTCACCAACCTCGAATATGCGCTGTGCGCCGAGGAAATGGGCCGCGTCGGCTTCGCGAGCGAGGTGTTCAACTGTTCGGCGCCCGATACCGGAAACATGGAGGTGTTCCACCGCTATGGCACCGCGGCGCAGAAGGAGCGCTGGCTGAAGCCGATCATGAATGGCGAGATCCGCTCGGCCTTCCTGATGACCGAGCCCGCGGTCGCCTCGTCCGACGCGACCAATATCGAGACGCGGATCGAGCGCGACGGCGACGATTATGTCATCAACGGCCGCAAATGGTGGTCGTCGGGAGTCGGCGACCCGCGCTGCAAGGTCGCGATCGTGATGGGCAAGACCGACTTCGGCGCCAAGCGCCACCAGCAGCAGTCGATGCTCGCGGTGCCGATGGACGCGCCGGGGATCACCGTGCTGCGCCACCTGCCGGTCTTCGGCTATGACGACGCGCCGCACGGCCATATGGAGGTCGAGCTGAAGGATGTGCGCGTCAATGCCGAGGAGGCGATGCTGCTTGGCGAAGGCCGCGGCTTCGAGATCGCGCAGGGCCGCCTCGGGCCGGGCCGCATCCACCACTGCATGCGCACGATCGGCGTCGCCGAGGAAGCGCTGGAGAAGATGTGCAAGCGGCTCCAGTCGCGCGTCGCCTTCGGCAAGACGATCGCCGAGCACAGCATCTGGGAGCAGCGCATCGCGCGCGCGCGCATCGACATCGAGATGACGCGCCTCCTGTGCCTGAAGGCCGCCGACATGATGGACAAGATCGGCAACAAGGCGGCCGCGGCCGAGATCGCGATGATCAAGGTGCAGGCGCCGAACATGGCGCTGCAGATCATCGACGACGCGATCCAGGCGCATGGCGGCGGCGGCGTCTCCGATGATTTCGGTCTCGCCAACGCCTATGCCCACCAGCGGACCCTGCGGCTCGCCGACGGTCCCGACGAAGTGCACGCGCGCGCGATCGCGCGGATCGAGCTCGCCAAGCATTCGCCCGCGAGCGATCCGGGCTTTTCGTCGGGCGACATCGGGGTTTCGCGCTAGCCTCCCGTCCCGCTTGCGGGAGGGGCCGGGGGAGGGCCCGTCCCGGTTCGCGTTCGGCATCCCCTCCCCTAACCCCTCCCGCAAGCGGGAGGGGGACGAACGGAGATTTTAGATGACCAAAGCCGCCGTCCTGATCGAACCCGGCAAGCCGCTCGTTATCGAGGAGGTCGTCGTCGACAAGCCCGGGCCGCACGAGGTGCGCATCCGCACCGCCGCCTGCGGACTCTGCCATTCGGACCTGCATTTCATCGACGGCGCCTATCCGCACCCCCTCCCCGCCATCCCCGGCCATGAGGCCGCGGGCATCGTCGAGGCGGTCGGCAGCGAGGTGCGCACGGTGAAGGTCGGCGACGCGGTCGTCACCTGCCTGTCCGCCTTTTGCGGCCACTGCGAGTTCTGCGTTTCGGGGCGCATGTCGCTGTGCATGGGCGGCGACACCCGCCGCGCCGCCGGAGCGGCACCGCGCATCACCCGCCCCGACGGCAGCATCGTCAATCAGATGCTCAACCTCAGCGCCTTTTCGGAGGTGATGCTGGTCCACGAACATGCCTGCGTCGCGATCGACCCCGAGATGCCGCTCGACCGCGCCGCGGTGATCGGCTGCGCGGTGACGACGGGCGCGGGGACGATCTTCAACGCGTGCAAGGTGACGCCGGGCGAGACCGTCGCGGTCGTCGGCTGCGGCGGCGTCGGGCTCGCGACGATCAACGCCGCGAAGATCGCGGGCGCGGGGCGCATCATCGCCGCCGACCCGGTACCCGAGAAGCGCGCGCTGGCGCAGAAGCTGGGCGCCACCGATGTGGTGGACGCACTCGCCGACGATGCCGCGAAGCAGATCGTCGAGCTGACCAAGGGCGGCGTCGACCATGCGATCGAGGCGGTGGGCCGCCCCGCCTCGGCGAGCCTCGCGGTCGCCTCGCTCCGCCGCGGCGGCACCGCGACGATTTTGGGCATGATGCCGCTTTCGGAAAAGGTTGGGCTCGGCGCGATGGATCTGCTCTCGGGCAAGAAATTGCAGGGCGCGATCATGGGCGGCAACCGCTTCCCCGTCGACATCCCGCGGCTCGTCGATTTCTACCTGCGCGGACTGCTCGACCTCGACAGCATCGTCGCCGAGACGATTCCGCTCGAACAGATCAACGAAGGGTTCGACAAGATGAAGAAGGGCGACGCCGCACGGTCGGTGATCGTGTTCGATCAATGACGCTCGACGCACAGAAGGCCTTCAGCGGCACCGTCGCGCCCGAAGGCGCCGATATCCTCGACGAGGCGAAGCTGACCGCGTGGATGGAGGCGCACGTCGAGAGCTTCGAGGGCCCGCTGACCCAGAGCAAGTTCGCCGGCGGCCAGTCGAACCCGACCTACAAGATATCGGCGCCGTCGGGGAATTACGTCCTCCGCCGCAAACCCTTCGGGCCGCTGCTTCCCTCGGCGCATGCGGTCGACCGCGAGTATAAGGTGCAGGCGGGGCTCCATAAGATGGGCTTTCCCGTCGCGCGCCAATATGGCCTTTGCACCGACGACGATGTGGTCGGAAGCTGGTTCTACGTCATGGCTATGGTCGATGGCCACACCATCTGGGACGGCGCGATGCCGGGGTCGACGCCCGAGAACCGCCGCGCGACCTATTTCGCGATGATCGACACGCTCGCCGCGCTGCACGGCGTCGACGTCGAGGCGGCGGGGCTGTCCGATTACGGCAAGCCCGGCAATTATTTCGGCCGCCAGGTCGACCGCTGGACCAAGCAGTACAAGCTCTCCGAAACCGAGACGATGGACGAGATGGAGCGGCTGATCGCCTGGCTGCCCGCGACCCTGCCCGAACAGACGCGCACCAGCGTCGTCCACGGCGACTATCGCATCGACAATATGATCTGGGCCAGGGACCGCGCGCAAGTGCTCGCGGTGCTCGACTGGGAGCTGTCGACGCTCGGCGATCCGCTCGCCGATTTCACCTATGTGGCGATGGCGTGGGTGACCGAGAATGGCGGACGCTCGGGCGTCATGGACCTCGACCGCGCCGAACTCGGCATTCCCGAACTCAACGAGGTGGTCGAGCGTTATTGCGCGGCGACGGGGCGCGACGGCGTGCCCGACATGAACTGGTATTTCGCCTATAATTTCTTCCGCCTCGCCGGGATCATGCAGGGGATCAAGAAGCGCGTCATCGACGGCACCGCCTCCTCCGCGCACGCCAAGGCGATGTCCGAACGCGTCCTGCCGCTCGCGCAAATGGCTTGGGACTTTGCAAAGAAGGCCGGGGCATGAGCCTGTTCGACATGAAAGGCCAGGTCGCGCTGATCACCGGATCGTCGCGCGGGATCGGGAAAGCCATAGCGGAAGCGATGGCCGGGCAGGGCGCGAAGGTCGTGATATCGAGCCGCAAACAGGATGCCTGCGACGCGGTGGCGGCCGAACTGAACGCGAAACATGGAGCGGGAACCGCGATCGCGGTCGCGGCGAACATCTCGTCGAAGGAGGCTCTCCAGCATCTGGTCGACGAGACCGTCGCCGCTTTCGGCCCGGTCACCGCGCTCGTCTGCAATGCGGCGTCGAACCCCTATTACGGGCCATCGGCGGGGATCAGCGACGAGCAGTTCCGTAAGATTCTCGACAATAATATCGTCGCCAACCACTGGCTGATCCACATGTGTGCGCCCGCGATGCTCGCGGCGGATAAGGGGTCGATCACGATCATCAGCTCGATCGGCGGCCTGAAAGGATCGTCGATCCTGGGCGCCTATGCGATCTCCAAGGCGGCCGACATGCAGATGGCGCGCAACCTCGCCGACGAGTTCGGCCCGCAGGGGGTACGCGTGAACTGCATCGCGCCGGGGCTGATCAAGACCGATTTCGCCCGCGCGCTGTGGGAGAATCCCGACACGCTGGAGGTGTCGACGCGCCGCTCGTCGCTGCGCCGCATCGGCGAGCCGCACGAGATCGCGGGCGCCGCGGTGTTCCTCGCGAGCCCGGCGGGCGGTTTCACCACCGGTCAGACGATCGTCATCGACGGCGGCAATACTTCGAGCGGAGGATGAACATGGGCGCATTGGACGGCAAGATCGCGATCATCACCGGCGCGGGCAGCGGCATCGGCCGCGCGAGCGCGCTGCGCTTCGCCGCCGAGGGCGCGAAGCTCGTCATCGGTGACAAGACGGCGGCGGTGCATGATACCGCCAAGGCCGTGAAGGACGCGGGCGGCGAGGTCGTCGCGCTGGAGATCGATGCCGGGGTCGAGGCCGATGTCGCGAAGCTGGTCGCGACCGCAAAGGACAGTTTCGGCGGGCTCGACGTCGCTTTCGCCAACGCCGGGATCATCGGCGACATGGGCGGCATCTTCGATTTCGATCCTGCCGCCTGGACCGAGACGCTGCGCGTCAATCTGATCGGCCCGGCGCTGATGGTGAAGCACGCCGGCAAGGCGATGGTCGATCAGGGCCGCGGCGGCGCGATCGTGCTGACCGCGAGCGTCGCAGGGCTCAATTCGGGCGCGGGTCCGGGCGCCTATTCGGCGTCGAAGGCAGGGGTCATCAACCTCGCCAAGGTTGCGGCGCAGCAGCTTTCGACGAGCGGCGTGCGCGTCAACGCGGTCTGCCCCGGCCTGACCGAGACCGGCATGACCAAGCCGACTTTCGACTATGCCAAGGCCAAGGACGTCACCCACAAGCTCGGCCAGCTCAATCCGTTACGCCGCGCCGCGCAGCCTGAGGAGCTCGCCAATGTCGCGCTCTTCCTCGCGAGCGATCAGGCGAGCTATGTCAACGGACAGGCGATCGCGGTCGACGGCGGACTCACCAGCTCGCACCCGGTGACGCGCCAGCTTCTGGGCCAGACTTCGCACTAGGGAGGAGCGTCTAAGGAAAGGATTTGGCGATGCAGTATCGACAGCTCGGCGACAGCGGGATCGAGGTTTCGGCGATCTGCCTCGGCAGCTGGCTGACCTATGGCGTCGGAGTCGACGACAGCGCGGGCCGCGCCTGCGTCGATGCGTCGCTCGATGCCGGGATCAATTTCATCGACACCGCGAACATCTATGGTCGCGGCGCCGCGGAGAGCTTCCTCGGCGACGCGCTGAAGGGGCGGCCCCGCGACTCCTATGTGCTCGCGACGAAACTCTTCTTCCCGATGACCGACACCGATAAGGGGCTGTCCGCCGCGCAGGTGGCAAAGCAGATCGATGCCAGCCTGACGCGCCTCCGCACCGACTATGTCGATCTCTATCAATGCCATCGCTACGACCCCGACACCCCGCTCGAAGAGACGATGGAGGCGCTGAGCCAAGTCGTGCGCAGCGGCAAGGCGCGCGCGATCGGCTTTTCCGAATGGGCGCCCGAGCAGATCGAGGCCGCGCTCGCGCTGGCGCCACCCAATGTCAAATTCGTGTCGAGCCAGCCGCAATACAGCCTGCTCTATCGCCGCGCCGAAAAGAAGGTCATCCCGATCAGCATCGCGAACGACATCGGCCAGATCGTCTGGTCGCCGCTCGCACAGGGCGTGCTCAGCGGCAAATATCTGCCCGGCGTCGCGCTGCCCGAGGGAAGCCGCGCGACGAGCGACGACGCGCATTTCATGCAGCAGTTCCTGACCGACCCGGTGCTCGAAGCGGTGCAAAGGCTGAAACCGGTCGCCGACAAGGCGGGGTGCTCGCTGGCGCAGCTCGCGATTGCGTGGGTGCTCGCGCAGCCGGGCATCACGAGCGCGATCGTCGGGGCGAGCAGGCCCGACCAGCTTCGCGAAACCGCTAGGGCGGCCGACCTCGCGATCGACCCGGCGTCGCTTGCCGAAGCCGCCGCCATTCTCGAAGGAGTCCGCATTTCGTGAGTCACGGTTTCGATACCAAGCGGCTGGACCGCATCCCGGCTTTCCTCGCGGCGAAATATGTCGATAGCGGCCGCCTGCCGCACGCGGCGACTTTGGTGTCGCGGCGCGGCGAGATCGCGCATCGCTCGTGCATCGGCGAGGCGCGGCCGGGCGAAGCGCTGAAGGAGGATGCGATCTTCCGCATCGCGAGCATGACCAAGCCGATCACGAGCATCGCCTTCATGATGCTGCTCGAAGAGGGCAAGGTCGCGCTGTCCGATCCGCTGGTGAAATATTGCCCCGAGTTCAGGGACACCGGCGTCTTCGTCGCGGGCGGCGGCAACGTCCCCTTCCTGACCCGGCCGCCGGCGCGCCCGATCCTGATGGTCGACCTGCTGCGCCATACGTCCGGGCTGACCTACAGCTTTCAGGAGCGGACGCCGGTCGACGCCGCCTATCGCAAGACGAAGATCGACGATTTCGACGCCGACTACACGATGGACGGCTTCATCGAGGGGCTGGCGAAGATTCCGCTGCAATTCGACCCGGGCGCGCACTGGAACTATTCGATGGCGACCGACGTGCTGGGCGCGGTGATCGAGCGGATCGAACGCAAGCCCTTCGCCGCGGTGCTCAAGGAGCGCATCTTCGATCCGCTCGGCATGGCCGACACCGGCTTTCGGGTGCCCGTCGACCAGCAGCACCGGCTGACCGACTGCTATGCCTTCGACCCGAAGGAGAAGATGCGGCAATTCGACGCCGGCGACCGCAGCCGCTGGGCCAAGGACCGCAGCTTCCATTCTGGCGGTGGCGGGCTCGCCTCGACGCTGAACGACTATCATCGCTTCTGCCTGATGCTGCTCGGCGGCGGCAAGCTCGATGGCACACGGATCGTCAGCCGCAAGACGCTGAGCCTGATGACGTCGAACCATCTCGTCGGCGGCGGCGACCTGACGCAGCACAGCGTCGGCATCTTTTCCGAGGACGAGAATGCCGGGGTCGGCTTCGGCCTCGGCTTCGCGGTGACGCTCGACCCGGCGGCCGCGGGGATTCCGGGCTCGGCGGGCGATTTCTACTGGGGCGGCATGTTCTCGACCGGCTTCTTCGTCGATCCGGTCGAGGAGATCTGCATGGTCTTCATGACCCAGCTCATGCCCTCTTCCACCTATCCCGTGCGGCGCGAGGTCAAGACCCTCGTCCACGCCGCGATCGACGATTGACCCATTAGACCAAGGAGTTCTCCCATGTCCGAAGATACCCCCGTCAGCGTCACGATGCAGAAGGACGGCGACGTCGCCGTCATCATCGTCAACAATCCGCCCGTCAACGCGCTGTCCTGGCACGTTCGCTGGGGACTCAAGGAGCATTTCGAGGCCGCGCTCGCCGATGACGGCGTCCAGGCGATCGTGCTGCGCTGCGACGGCGGCACCTTCATCGCCGGGGCCGATATCAGCGAATTCGGCAAGCCCCCGCGGGGTCCCGATTTCAATGCCGTGCTCAACACGATCGAGGCGGCGACCAAGCCGGTCGTCGCGGCGATCCACGGCACGGCGCTCGGCGGCGGACTGGAAACCGCGCTCGTCTGTCATTACCGCGTCGCCGTGCCTTCGGCGAAGCTCGGCGTGCCCGAGGTCAAGCTGGGCCTGCTGCCCGGCGCGGGCGGCACGCAGCGGCTGCCGCGCGTCGTCGGGGTCGAGGCCGCGGCGACGATGACGTCGCTTGGCGATCCCGTCCCCGCCCCCAGGGCAAAGGAGATGGGCCTTGTCGACGCGCTGGCGGGCGAGGACAGCCTTGCCGCCGATGCGATCGCCTTTGCGCGCGCGAAGATCGCCGACGGCCCGCGGCCTACCCGGGATCGGGAGGTGTTCGGCGACATCGGGGTGATCGAACAGCTCAAGACGAAGAACGCCAAGCGCTGGCGCGGTTTCGAGGCGCCCTACGCCAACCTCGCCTGCGTCGAGGCGGCGACGCGGCTGCCCTTCGACGAGGGCCTGGCCTTCGAGCGCCAGGAATTCATGAAGCTGATGATGGGCAGCCAGTCGGCGGCGCAGCGCCATATCTTCTTCGCCGAGCGCCAGGCCGCGAAGATCGACGGTCTGCCCAAGGACATCAAGCTGCGCGACGTGAAGAAGGTCGGCATCATCGGCGCCGGCACGATGGGCGGCGGCATCATGATGAACTTCCTGCAGAAGGGCTTCGCCTGCACGATCGTCGAGACGCAGCAGGAGGCGCTCGACCGCGGTCTGGGCGTGGTGCGCAAGAATTACGACGCCAGCGCGGCGAAGGGCCGCTTCAAGCCCGAGCAGGTCGACCAGATGATGAGCCTCATCACCCCGTCGCTCGAACTGGACGCGCTCGCCGACTGCGACCTCATCATCGAGGCGGTCTATGAGAATATGGACGTCAAGAAGGAGATTTTCGGCAAGCTCGACAAGATCGCCAAGCCCGGCGCGATCCTCGCGTCGAACACCAGCTACCTCGACGTCAACGAGATCGCGGCGTCGACGAGCCGGCCGGGCGACGTTCTGGGCATGCATTTCTTCTCGCCCGCCAATGTGATGAAGCTGCTGGAGGTCGTGCGCGGCGACAAGACCGCCGACGATGTGCTCGCCACGGCCATGGCCATTGGCAAGAAAATCGGCAAGGTCGCGGTGGTCGCGGGCGTGTGCCACGGCTTCATCGGCAACCGCATGCTCGCGCCGCGCCAGATCGAGGCGCAGAAGCTGCTGCTCGAAGGCGCGACCCCGGCGCAGATCGACAAGGTGCATGTCGATTTCGGCATGCCGATGGGGCCGTTCCAGATGAGCGACCTGGCCGGCGTCGACATCGGCTGGCACCGCGACCCCAACCGCATCGAGAGCATCCGCGACGCGCTGTGCGCCGAAGGCCGCTGGGGTCAGAAGAAGCAGGCGGGCTTCTATGACTATGATGACAAGCGCAATCCGTCGGAAAGCCCGCGCGTCGCCGAGATCATCGCGGAATTCCGCCAGAAGGCGGGGGTCGAGAAGCGCGAGATCAGCGAGTCCGAGATCGTCGAGCGCACCCTCTATCCGATGGTCAACGAAGGCGCGCTGATCCTCGCCGAAGGCAAGGCACAGCGCGCGAGCGACATCGATGTCGTGTGGATATATGGCTATGGCTGGCCGGTCTATCGCGGCGGTCCGATGTTCTGGGCGGGGCTGGAAGGCACTGACAAGATCGCGGCGGCGCTGGAACAGCACGGCTTCGAGGTCGCGCCGCTGCTGAAGGAAAAGGCGGCGGCGAAGAGCGGATTCTAAAGGGGCCTGCGTTAAATCGGCATCACCCATCCCCGTTCGCCCCGCCTTCGCGGAGGGCGGGCTCTGAGCTTGTCGAAGGGCTGTTCTTTCCTTGCGACGCCGAAAAGAAAGAACGGTGCTTCGACAAGCTCAGCACGAACAGAAGAAAGGGTGGCGCAGATTTAGGGCTCGCGGCTCTAAACCGCCCGCAAAGACGGAAAGTAAGGCCGCTTGCCAACCAGGCAGGCGGCCTTACTTTTTGAAAGACGCCTTCCCATTACAGGAGGCGACGTTCAGCCCTGCAGCGTCCGGATGATCGCCGAAAAATCGTGGCCGCCCTCGTCCTCCGCAACGAAGGCTTCGTAGAGTTCGCGCGCTCTGGTCCCCATCGGGACATTCGCATCGACGCTCGCCGCCGCCTCTATCGCGAGGCGCAGATCCTTGAGCATCAGCGCCGCGGCAAAGCCGCCCTTGTAATCATTGTCGGCGGGGGTCGTCGGGCCGACGCCGGGAAGCGGCGCATAGCTGGTCAGCGACCAGCACTGGCCCGACGAGACGCTGGCGATGTCGAAGAATTTCTGCGGATCGAGCCCGAGTTTCTGCGCAAGCGCGAGCGTTTCGCACGTCGCGACCATCGAGGCGCCGAGGAGCATGTTGTTGCAGATCTTCGCGCCCTGCCCCGCACCCGCGTCGCCGGCGTGGATCACCGCCTTGCCCATCTTCGCGAGGATCGGTTCGGCCCGCGCGAAGCCGTCGTCGGTGCCGCCGACCATGAAGGTCAGCGTCCCCGCATTGGCCGCCGCGATGCCGCCCGACACCGGCGCGTCGACCGCGACGAGGCTCCGGGCGGTCGCCGCCTCGATATTGGCGCGCGCGGTCGCGACGTCGATCGTCGAGCAGTCGAGGAGCAGCGTGCCCGGCGCGGCGTTGGGGAAGACGTCGGCTTCGTAGACGCCGGCGACATGCTGGCCCGCAGGGAGCATCGTCACCACCGCCTCGGCACCGGTCACGGCTTCGGCGGCCGACGCGGCGCGAGTGCAACCCGCTTCGACCGCGCGGGCGAGCGCCTCTTCGCTGAGGTCGAAGGCGCGGACCTCGTGCCCCGCCTTCGCGAGGTTCGCGGCCATCCCGCCGCCCATGTTTCCGAGTCCGATGAAAGCGATTTTCATTGTCTCTCTCCATAAGCCCTCTCCCTTTCAGGGGAGAGGGTTGGGAGAGGGGGAGGCGTGCATTCCCCTCTCCAACTCCGGCTAGGCGCTACGCGCCAAGCCTCCATATCCTCTCCCCTGAAGGGGAGAGGGCTCAGAAGGTCACCGCCCTTTCCACACGCCTGCGCGCTTTTCGATGAAGGCGGCCATGCCCTCGGCCTTGTCCTCGGTGGCGGCGAGGATCTGGAACAGGCGGCGTTCGTAGATCAGCCCCTGGTCGAGCGTGGTTTCATAGGCGGCGTTGACCATGTCCTTGTTCACCATCGCGGCCATCGGCGGCATCGAGGCGATCAGCGCGGCGGTCTTCATCGCTTCATCGACCAGCGCGTCGTGCGCGACGACGCGCGCGACCAGCCCTGCGCGTTCGGCCTCGGTGGCATCCATCATTCGGCCGGTCAGGCACATTTCCATCGCCTTCGCCTTGCCGACCGCGCGCGTTAGCCGCTGCGAGCCGCCCATGCCCGGCGCGACGCCGAGCTTGATTTCGGGCTGGCCGAATTTCGCCTTGTCCGACGCGATGATGAAGTCGGCCATCATTGCGAGCTCGCAGCCGCCGCCGAGCGCGAAGCCGTTGACCGCGGCGATCCACGGCTTGCGGACCTTCTTCACGAAGTCGCTCGTCCATTTCGAGAAGAAATCCTCAAGATAGAAATCAGCGGCCGGCTTGTCGGCCATTTCCTTGATGTCGGCGCCCGCGGCAAAGGCCTTGTCGCCCGAGCCAGTGAGGACGGCGCAGCGTTGGCTACCATCCGCCTCAAACGCAGCGAAAGCGGCGATGAGGTCGTCGAGAACCGACGAGTTGAGCGCGTTCAAGGCCTGCGGGCGGTTGAGCGTCACCAGCGTGACGGCGCCGCGCTGTTCGACGAGGAGGGTTTCGTAGGTCATTCGGCATCTCCGTATTTTCGTCATGCCGGACTCGATCCGGCATCCCGCTTTGCGACGTTGAGAAAGCGGGACCCCGGATCACGTCCGGGGTGACGAAAGGTGGGTGGCAAGGTCAGGTGAGCGGCGTCCATTTCTCGTTATCGGGCAGCGATGAGAAGATCGCGTCGATCCACGCATCGGTCACCGCCTCGGCAGTCGGCGGGTCCCATTTCGGGCTGTTGTCCTTGTCGACGATCAGGGCGCGGACCCCTTCGAGGAAATCGTGCATTTGGACGACGCGGCTACCGATCGCATATTCCTGCGCCATTTCGGCGGCGAAGTCGGGCATCGCCGCGCCCTCGCGAAGCTGGCGCAGCGCGACCTTGCAGGTCTGGGGCGATTTGGTGTGAAGCGCGTCCAGTTCTTTCGCCGCCCATTCGCCGCCGTCCTTTTCCAGCGCGGCGAGGATGTCCTCGTAGCGGTCGCTGGCGAACAGGCGGTTGATCTTGTCGATCTGGCCGGTGATCGCGGCGGGCGGCGCGGTGACCGACAGCTCGCCCAATATGCCGCCGATCCGGTCGGGGTGCGCCGCGATCCGCTCCTTTGCCTCGGCAAGCCGCGCCGACGGAAGATAATGGGTCGCGAGGCCGAGCGCGAGGCATTCGGCGCCGTCGAGCCGCGCGCCGGTCAGCGCGAGAAAGACGCCGACGCGTCCTTCGAGCCGCGGCAGATACCAGCCGCCGCCGACGTCGGGGAACAGGCCGATCCCGGTCTCGGGCATCGCGAAGCGGGTGTGTTCGGTCGCGACGCGATAGTTCGCCGGCTGCGAAATGCCGACCCCGCCGCCCATCGTGATGCCGTCCATGAAGGCGACGACCGGCTTGGGGTAGGTGAAGAGCAGATGGTTGAGGCGATATTCGGTGTGGAAGAAGGCGCGCGCCTCCCGCCCGTCCTTCGCGCCGCTCTCCGCGAGCATGCGGATGTCGCCGCCGGCACAGAAGCCGCGACCCTCGCTATGGTCGATGATCACCGCCTCGACGGCGGCATCCCCGCGCCACCCGACGAGCGCGTCGATCATCGCCTCGCACATCGGCAGGTTGAGCGCGTGTATCGCCTTCGGGCGGTTGAGCGACAGGCGGGCGATGCGGCCTTCGGTCGAGATCAAGACATCTTCGGTCATTGGCGCAGCAGGTCCCTTCCCACGATCATCCGCATCACCTGATTGGTGCCTTCGAGGATCGAATGGACGCGCAGGTCGCGCCAGAAACGCTCGATCGGATAATCCTTCAGATAGCCGTAGCCGCCGAACAGCTGGAGCGCGTCGTTGACGATCTTGCTGCCGTTATCGGTCGCGAGCCGCTTCGCCATCGCCGAGAAGCGCGACTTGTCGGGGGCGTTCGCGGTGACCTTCGCCGCGGCGAGATAGAGCAGCGCCCGCGCGGCTTCGAGGTCGGTCGCCATGTCGGCGAGCATGAACTGAGTGTTCTGGAAATCCGAAATCGGCTGCCCGAACTGCTGGCGGTCCTTGGTATAGGCGATCGCTTCGTCGAGGCAGCGCTGCGCGCCGCCGAGCGAGCAGGCGCCGATGTTGAGCCGCCCGCCGTCGAGCCCCGCCATCGCGAAGCGGAAGCCGTCGCCTTCGGCGCCGACCCGGTTTTCGACCGGCACACGGCAATCCTCGAAGACAACTTGAGCCGTAGGGGATGCGTTCCAGCCGAGCTTCTTCTCGGGCGCGCCGAAGCTCAACCCCGGCGTGTCCTTTTCGACGACGAGGCAGGAAATGCCTTTCGACTTTTCCTCGCCGGTGCGAACCATGCAGACATAGATGTCGTTGGTGCCCGCGCCCGAGATGAACTGCTTGGTGCCGTTGAGGATATAATGGTCGCCGTCCCGCCTCGCCGTCGTCTTCAATGCCGCGGCGTCCGACCCCGAACCCGGCTCGGTCAGGCAATAGCTCGCGATCTTCTCCATGCTCACGAGCTCGGGCAGGAAGCGCGCCTTGATCTCCGCGCCGCCGAAGCGGTCGATCATCCACGTCGCCATATTGTGGATCGAGACATAGGCGCTGGTCGCGGGACAGCCATAGGCCATCGCCTCCATGATCAGCGCCGCCTCCAGCCGGCCGAGCCCGATACCGCCCGATTCCTCGGCCACGTAAATGGCGCCGAAGCCGAGTTCGCCCGCGGCCTTCCACACGTCGACGGGATAATGATGTTTCTCGTCCCATTCCGCCGCGAAGGGCGTGATGCGATCGGCGGTGAACTTGCGCGCCATGTCCTGAATGGCGAGCTGGTCGTCGGTGAGTTGAAACTGGTCGGTCATGCTCTTTTCTCGATGATGGCCTCGGCCTCGATTTCGACTTTCCATTCGGGGCGCAGCAGCGCCGACACGACGACCATCGTCGCGGCGGGCCGGATCGCGCCGAACACCGCCCCGTGCGCGCGCCCCACGAGGTCGGCGTCGGCGGGGTCGGTGATGAACATGCGGGTGCGCACGACGTCGGCGGGCACGCCGCCGAGCGCCGCAAGCGCCTCGCCGATGATCGTCAGGCAGCGCGACGCCTGCACCCCGGCGTCGCCGGCGGTCGACGAGCCATCGGGCTCGATCGGCGCGCAGCCGGCGACATCGATCCGGTCGCCCACCCGAACCGCCCGGCTGTAGCCGTAGACGGGTTCGAAGGGCGAGGCGGAGCTATGGGTGCGGCGCTGACTGTCAGCCACAGGTGACCTGGGTGATTTTATAGGCATCGTCGTAAATGATGTTCACTCGGTCCTGGCGATAATCCATCGTCATCGCCGAGCGCGGCGGCCCCCAGCGTAGCGTGCGGGCCTCGGATTCCTTGAGGATCGCCGCGCCGAGCTCGGGCGTCGCGGTCTGGCCGACATGGCTTTGCACCGCGTCGGCGTTGCAGGTCATCTCGGCGGGCGGCGGCGTCGATTCGGCGGACATTTCGCTCGCAGCGCAGGCGGCGAGCGGCAAGGCGGCGGCGATTGCGATCCAGCGGTGGTTCATGACGCTATCTCCCTTTCATCAACATCGCCGCTCAAGCGGCGCAACGCGTATAGCGCATCGGTTCGGCCGCGGCACCCTCGCCATAATCGCGGCGCACCAGCGTCTTGCCGGCTCCCGAAAGCCCGAGCAGCATCAGCCGATCCCAGGTCTCCCCCTCGCCGCTGAACTTGAAATCGGCGACGATGCGGTTCGCGCCGCGGTCGCGCACCCGGGCGAGGTCACCGGCCGATTCGAAGAAGCGTAGCGTCTTCGCGTCGACGACCAGCGCGGTGAGGTCGGTGCCGGGGCGCGCGGCGCAATCCTCGGCCTTGAGCGCCCAGCGGCCCTGGATCGCGGCGGGAATCGCCCGGTCGCCGCCGCCGACGCCCGGCTCGGGCGCGGCGGGTGGCGTTACCGACGGGTCGGGGGTGTAGGCAAGGTCGGCGTCGCCCGTCGCGGGGGCGGCGGACGTGGCAGGCGCCGGAGCGGCCTTGTCGGCGGTCTCGGTCGGCGGCTTCTCGTCCTTGCCGCCGCTGCAGGCGGCGAGCGTCATCAGGGCGGCCGGCATGATCCATCGCATCATCGTCTTTCTCCTTCGTCAGAAGAAATGCCCGATATTCGCACCGGTTTCATGCGTGCGCCCGGATCAGCCCATCGTCGGGATGACGAAGGCGTTCGATCCGTCGCCGCCGCCGTCGGGCCAGCGTGCGGTGACCGTCTTGACCTTGGTCCAGAATTTGACGCCTTCCATGCCGTGCTGGTTGGTGTCGCCGAAGGCCGAGCGTTTCCAGCCGCCGAACGTATGATAGGCGACCGGCACCGGGATCGGGACGTTGATGCCGACCATGCCGACGTTGACGCGCTGCGCGAATTCGCGCGCCGCGTGGCCGTTGCGGGTGAAGATCGCGACACCGTTGCCGTACTGGTGCTTCGACGGCAGTTCGAGTGCGGCTTCGAAATCCGCGGCGCGGACGATCTGGAGTACCGGGCCGAAAATCTCTTCCTTGTAACTTTCCATGTCGGGGGTGACATGGTCGAAGAGCGTCGGGCCGACGAAGAAGCCCTCCTCATGCCCCTGGAGCGTGAAGCCGCGGCCGTCGATGACGAGCTCGGCGCCCTCGTCGGCGCATGTCTGGATCCAGCCTTCGACCTTCGCCTTGTGTGCGGCCGAGACGACGGGGCCGTAATGCGCCTCGGCATCGGTCGATACGCCAACGCGCAGCGCCTCGATCGCGGGAATGAGCTTGTCGCGGAGGCGGTTCGCGGTGTCCTCACCGACCGGCACGACGACCGGCAGCGCCATGCAGCGTTCGCCCGCCGAGCCGAAGGCGGCGCCGGTCAGGTCGTTCACCACCTGGTCGAGGTCGGCGTCGGGCATGACGATGCCGTGGTTCTTCGCACCGCCCATCGCCTGCACGCGCTTGCCGTTCGACACGCCGCGATTGTAGACATAATGGGCGATGTCCGACGAGCCGACGAAGCTGACCGCGCCGATATCCGGGTGGTCGAGGATCGCATCGACCATTTCCTTGTCGCCGTGGACGACCTGCAAAATGCCTTCGGGAAGGCCGGCCTCGAGCATCAGCTCGCCGAGGCGCACCGGCACGCTGGGATCGCGCTCGCTGGGTTTCAGGATGAAGGCGTTGCCGGTCGCGATCGCCGGGCCGAACATCCACATCGGGATCATCGCGGGGAAGTTGAACGGCGTGATGCCAGCACCGATGCCGATCGGCTGGCGCATCGAATAGACGTCGATGCCGGGGCCCGCGCCCTGCGTATATTCGCCCTTCAGCACATGCGGGATGCCGCAGCAGAATTCGATGACGTCGAGCCCGCGCTGGACGTCGCCGCGCGCGTCGGCGACGACCTTGCCATGCTCGCTCGCCAGCAGTTCGGCGAGTTCGTCGAGATGCGCCTCGACGATCCGCTTGTAATCGAACATCACGCGCGCGCGGCGCTGCGGATTGACCGCCGCCCACGCGGGCTGCGCCGCCTTCGCCGCCGCGACCGCACGGTCGAGCAGCGCGGCATCGCCGAGCGCGACCGCGGCCTGCACGCCGCCGTTGTTCGGGTCGAAGATATCGCTCTTGCGGGCGCTGCCGCCGGCACCGCCGACGATATGATGGTCGATCTGTCGCATGTCGTGTCTCCCGTCTGTCCTTGCCGTCCGCAACAGACCAAGACCGGACCGATTGCAAGGGATAGACTTGCAGCATGAAACTGCATATTTGCAGCCTATGGATTGGGACAAGCTGCAATATTTCCTGTCGGTCGCGCACCACGGCACACTGGCGCGCGCGGCGCAGGCCCTGCACGTCGACCCGACAACGGTCAGCCGGCGGGTGAGCAGCCTCGAGGCCGATCTGCAGCAAACCCTGTTCGAACGCGCGCCGGCCGGCTTCGTCCTGACCGCGGCGGGCCGGGCACTCGTCCCGCATGCCGAGACGATGGCGGCGGCGGCGGCGCGCATCCACGCCCGCGAGGGACCGTCGGACCTGTCGGGGCAGCTTCGCATCAGCGTGTCCGAAGGATTCGGCAGCAGCTTCATCGCGCCGCGCCTCACGGGTTTCGTCGCCGCGCATCCCGAGATCGAGATCGACCTCGTCGCTTCGTCGGGCTTCCTCAACCCCTCGCGGCGCGAGGCCGACATGGCGGTGCTGCTCGCGCGGCCGCGGAAAGGTCCGCTGCGCACCCGCAAGCTCGCCGACTACAGCCTTGGCCTCTATGCGCCCGCGGACCGGCCCGACTGGCAGGACGCGGTCGAGCGGGCGCCGCTGTCGCGCGCGGGCATGGCGGTGATCGGCTATATGCCCGACATCCTCTATGCCCCCGAACTCGACTATCTGGGCGAGATCGAACCGGGGCTTCGCGCGACCGTGCGATCCTCGTCGATCCTCGCGCAGCGCCGGATGATCGCGAGCGGCGCCGGGGTCGGCGTCCTTCCCTGCTTCCTGGCCGCCGAAGATCCCGCGCTGGTCCGCGTGCGCCCCGACCAGACGATCGGGCGCAGCTTCTGGCTGGCGCTCCACCGCGACGTCGCGCCGCAGCCGCGCATCCGCGCCTTCATCGACTGGCTCGACACCGAGGTGCAGAAGGAACGCGGGCTGCTGGTGCCGGGTCAGAGTCTGTCCTGATCCGGGCAAAAGTGTCGCAATTTGTCGCAAGCGCCCTATTCCGCTTGCCAGCGCGCGGCCGATGCGGTGAATAGGGGCGAATTTCCGCCGCTTCCTCCCCGCGGAACGACATGAGACACGAATGATGCCCAACCAGAGGCCGCTGCTCCTGATCGGAGCCCTGTGCGCCGCGATGCTGTCGCTGACCGCCTGTTCGGGCGACCCGTCGGGGCGCGAGCGCACCGCGCCGCAGGTCGGTTACGTCACTGTCGCCGCGTCGGCGGTTCCGATCGCCGCCGAGCTCGGCGGACGCACCGTCGCCTATGAAAGCAGCGAGGTACGACCGCAAGTCAACGGCCTGATCCGCAAGCGGCTGTTCACCGAAGGCAGCGTCGTGCGCGCGGGCCAGCCGCTGTTCCAGATCGACGCAAGCCTTTACGAGGCGGCCGCCCAGCAGGCCGAGGCGAATCTGGCGAGCGCCGAGGCGAGCGCGCAGGCGGCCGACGAGAAGGCGAAGCGGTTCGAACCGCTCGCCAGGATGCAGGCGATCGCCGAGCAGGATTATACCGACGCGCTCGCCGCGGCACGGGTCGCGCGGGCGGCGGTGGCGCAGAATCGCGCAGCGCTCGAAACCGCGCGGATCAACCTGCGCTATACGACGATCCGCGCGCCGATCGGCGGACGCATCGGCCGCTCGCTCGCGACGCCCGGCGCGCTCGTCAGCGCAAGCCAGGCCGCCCCGCTGGCGGTGATCCAGCGCGTCGATCCCATCTATGTCGACATGCAGCAGTCGAGCGCCGAGCTGACCGCGCTACGCCGCTCGCTGGCCAGTGGCGGCACCCGGCCGGGGAGTACGGCGGTGACGCTGCGGCTCGAGGACGGCAGCAACTATGCGGTGCCCGGGACGGTCGAATTTTCCGAGGCGACCGTCAACGAGGCGACCGGCACCGTCACGCTGCGCGCGCGCTTTCCCAATCCCGGCGGCCTGCTGTTGCCCGGCATGTTCGTGACCGCATTGTTCGAGCAGGCGGTCGAGCCCGATGCGATCCTGGTGCCGCAGCAGGCGGTGCAGCGCGACTTCGACGGCAGTGCCTTCGTCTATCTGGTCGGCAAGGACGACAAGGTCGCGCGACGCAAGGTCGTCACCACGCGCACCGCGGGAACGGACTGGGTCGTCTCGTCGGGGCTGGCGGCGGGCGACCGGGTGATCACGCAGGGGACCGGCAATCTGAAGACGGGCATGGCGGTCGAGCCGGTTCCGGCGAGCCGTCCGCAGACGATAGGGGCGGCGGGCGGCAGCCAAGCAAAGGACGAATAGCGCCCGATGTCCCGCATCTTCATCAACCGACCGATTTTCGCCTGGGTGCTGGCGATCATCGTCATGCTGGGCGGGCTGGGCGCGGTCTTTTCGCTGCCGATCGAGCAATATCCCGATATCGCCCCGGTCCAGGTCAACGTCCGCGCCAGCTATCCGGGCGCCTCGGCCGAAACGATCGAGAACAGCGTCACCCAGGTGCTCGAACAACAGCTCACCGGGATCGACGGCCTGCTCTATTTCAGTTCGCAATCGAGTTCGCGCGGGCAGGCGAGCATTCGCGCCATCTTCGCCAAGGGCACCGACCCCGACATCGCGCAGGTGCAGGTCCAGAATCAGATCCAGTCGGCGATCTCGCGCCTGCCCGAACAGGTGCAGAGCCGCGGGGTACGCGTCAGCAAGTCCAATTCGGACACGCTGCTGCTCGTCGCGGTGTTCGACACCACCGATTCGCGGTCGAACCAGGATGTGTCCGACTATCTGACCTCGAACATCCAGGACCCGCTGTCGCGCGTCGACGGCGTCGGCGACGTCAATGTGTTCGGCGCGCCGCACGCGATGCGCATCTGGCTCAATCCGCAGCGGCTGGCGGCGATGGCACTGATGCCCGGCGACGTGGTCAATGCGATCAACGCGCAGAACAGCGAAATCGCGGCGGGCGACGTCGGCGGTCTGCCGGCCCCGGAAGGGCAGATGCTCAACGCGACGGTGACCGCGCAGTCGAAGCTGCAGACGCCGGAGGAATTCGAGAATATCGTCCTCAAGACGCTGTCCGACGGATCGACGGTGCGGATCAAGGATGTCGCACGCGTCGAGCTGGGCGCCGAAAATTACACGAGCATCACCCGCGTCAACGGCCATCCGGGCGCTGGCATAGCCATCTCGCTGTCGCCGGGATCCGACGCGCTGAAGACCGCCGAGCTGGTCAAGGCGCGGATGGACGAGCTGGCCGCCGACATGCCCGAGGGGCTCGGCTATGCCTATGCCAATGATTCGACCAATTTCATCAAATTGTCGGTCAGCGAGGTGCAGAAGGCGCTGTTCGAGGCGATCCTGCTCGTCGTCGTCGTCATGTTCGTCTTTCTGCAGAGCTGGCGCGCGACGCTGATCCCCGCGATCGCAGTGCCGGTGGTGCTGCTCGGCACCTTCGCGGTCTTCTATATCGCCGGCTTCTCGATCAACACGCTGACGCTGTTCGGGCTGGTCCTCGCGATCGGGCTGCTCGTCGACGACGCGATCGTCGTGGTCGAGAATGTCGAGCGGCTGATGGCGGAAAATCCCGGCATGACCGCGCGCGAGGCGACGATCCAGTCGATGGAGGAATTGCAGGTCGCGCTGGTCGCGATCGGCCTCGTCCTGTCCGCGGTCTTCCTGCCGATGGCGTTTTTCGGCGGGTCGACCGGGGTCATCTATCGCCAATTCTCGATCACCATCGTCTCGGCGATGGCGCTGTCGGTGCTCGTCGCGCTGATCCTCAGCCCGGCGCTGACCTCGACGCTGCTCAAGCCCGGAGCACACGGAGCCACAGGCGACCGACCGCATCGTTTCCCGCGCCTGCGCGACGCGTTCGAGCGCGCCAAGGAAGGATTCAACACGCGCTTCGACCGCGCGAGCGCCAACTATGCCGGCAGCGTCGCCAAGGTCGTCGATCGCAAATGGCTGTTCCTGGCGATCTACGCGCTCGCCGTCGCGCTGCTGGTACTGCTCTTCTATCGCCTGCCGAGCGGCTTTCTGCCCAATGAGGACCAGGGACGGGTCGCGGTCCAGTTCCGCCTGCCCGCGGGCGCGACGCAGGAACGCACGCTCGAAGTGCGCGACGCGGTCGAACATTATCTGCTGACCGCCGAGAAGAACAATGTCCAGGCGCTGTTCCTGATCGCCGGCGGCGGCGGGGGCGGCGCGTCGGGGCAGAATACGGGGCAAGGCTATATCAACCTGGTCCATTGGGACGATCGCCCGGGCCCGGACAACAGCGCCGACGCCATCGCGCAGCGCGCGCGCAAGGCCCTGTCGGGGCTGCGCGACGCGCAGATCTATGCGCTCGTTCCCGGCGCGGTGCGCGGACTGGGCGACACGTCGGGCTTCACGGTGGAGTTGCAGAACCGCAGCGGCCTGTCGCGCGACGATTTCGCCGCGGCACGCGACCGGCTGCTCGACATGGCGAACGCCAATCCGAAGCTGACCTCGGTGCGGCTGAGCGACCTGCCCGACGTCGCGACGCTGAAGGTCGATATCGATACGCAGCGGCTGACCGCCTATGGCCTGTCGAACAGCGACGTGAACAACACGCTGTCGACCGCCTGGGGCGGCCGCTATGTCAACGACTTCATCGACAAGGGGCGCGTCAAGCGCGTCTATGTCCAGGGCGACGCGCAATATCGCGCGCGGCCCGAGGATCTGGGCCAATGGTATGTGCGCTCGTCGGACGGCGGCATGTCGCCCTTTTCGGCCTTTTCGCACGTCAGTTGGTCGACGACGCCCAGCAGTACCTCGCGCTTTCAGGGCGTGCCCGCCTTCGAGATTTCGGGCCAGGCGGCTGCCGGCGTGAGTTCGGGCGAGGCGATGGCCGAAGTGGAGCGGATGGCGGCCGAAATTCCGGGCACCAGCGTCGCCTGGTCGGGCGCCTCTTATCAGGAGCGGCTGTCGTCGGGGCAGGCGCCGCTGCTCTATGGCCTGTCGCTGCTCGTCGTCTTCCTCTGCCTCGCGGCGCTTTACGAAAGCTGGTCGATCCCGGTCGCGGTGCTGCTCGTCATCCCGCTGGGGCTCGTCGGCGCGGTGCTTGCGGTCACGCTGCGCGGACTGGAGAACGACGTCTATATGCAGATCGGCCTCTTAACGACGATGGGTCTGGCAGCGAAGAATGCGATTCTGATGATCGAATTCGCCGAGCAGCAGGAGCGGCAGGGCAAGCGCGTGATCGAGGCGGCGATCGCCGCGGCGAAGATCCGCCTGCGCCCGATCCTGATGACCAGCTTCGCCTTCATCTTCGGCGTGCTGCCGCTCGCCATCGCGACCGGCGCCGGAGCGAACAGCCGCGTCGCGATCGGCACCTCGGTCATCGGCGGGATGCTGACCGCGACCCTGCTCGCCATCTTCTTCATCCCGCTCTTCTTCGTTCTCGTACGGCGCGGAGTGCGCGATGGATTCGCGGCGCTGCGCGAACGCTTCGGCAAGCGCGACGACGCACAGGAGATGCCGGCATGACCCGCACCCGCCTGTTCCTGATCGCCGCGCCGCTGCTGCTCGCGGGTTGTTCGCTTGCGCCCAAGACGGTGCTGTCGGCGCCCCCGGTGTCCGAAAGCTGGCCGGTCGGCGACGCCTATCTGGCGCAGAGCGAGGCGGCGCTGCCCGCTCTCTCCTACGATCAGGTCTTCACCGACCCGCGCTTGCAGGCGCTGATCGAGCAGGCACTCGCGAACAACCGCGACCTGCGTACCGCTTTCGCCAATGTCGCCGCGGCGCGGGCGCAGGCTCGGGTGACGCGATCGGCGCAATTCCCGGCAATCGGCGCGACCGCGGGCGCGGGCTATGCGGATCGCGGCGACGGCGCGGGCAGCGGCGACTTCTCGCTGCAGGGCGGGGTCACCGGCTTCGAGCTCGACCTGTTCGGGCGCCTCGCCAACGCGACCGAGGCCGAACGCAATCGCGCGCTGGCGACCGAGGCGGCGGCGCGCACGGTGCGGCTTGCGCTGATCGCCGATCTCGCCGACGCCTGGGCCAATTATGGCGCCGACCGCGACCTGCTGGCGATCGCGCGCGACACCGCGGCCAATGCGCGCGAGAATGTGCGGCTCACCGAGGCGCGGCTCGACGGCGGCATCGCGCCGCGCACCGACCTGCGCCAGGCCGAACAGATTCTCGCGACCGCCGAGGATGCGATCGCGGCGCAGACGAGCGCGCTCGCGCAGGACGAGAATCTGATTCGCCTGCTCGTCGGCGGCGACGTCGACCGCGCGACGCTGCCCGCGAGTCTGGCCGAGGTCACGCCCGCAATCGTCGCGCTGCCCGCGGGGGTCAGTTCCCGGATCCTGCTCCGCCGTCCCGACGTGATCGAGGCCGAATATCGGCTGCGCGCCGCCAATGCCGACATCGGCGTCGCGCGGGCGCGGCTGTTCCCCACCATCTCGCTGACCGGACTGCTCGGTTTCGCGAGCGACGCGCTGTCGAGCCTGTTCGATGGCGGTTCGTTCCATTGGTCGGCGGGCGGCGATGCGAGCGCGTCGATCTTCGATTTCGGCGGCCGGCGCGCCGGGGTCGCCGTTACCGAAGCCCAGCGCGACGCAGCGCTTTCCAGCTATGAAGGCGCGATCCAGACCGCGTTCCGCGAGGTCGCCGACGCGCTCGCGGTGCAGGGCACGATAGCCGAGCGGGTGCGCGCGGCGGCGGCGAACAGCGAAGCCGCGGCCGACACCGCGGCGCTGACCGACGCGCGCTACAGGGGCGGGGTCGACAGTTTCCTGTCCAGCCTCGACGCGCAGCGCAGCCTCTATTCGGCACGGCGCAGCGAGATCGCGACCCGGCTCCTGCTCGCGCAGACCCGAATCGCGCTGTTCCGCGCGCTGGGGGGAGACAGCGCGGCGGGAGCAGAGGCTGCGCGTTAGAATATTGCACGCGAAGACGCGAAGGGATCGCGCTTGCCGCGAAGCAGCTTTCCCTGGGCGACGTAGTGCCAAATCCATCGGGTGCAGGAAAAGGAATCTTTCGGCCCAAGCCGACCTCTCTGCATCTTTGCGCGAAACAATTGGACGTCCAGTTTGAAAGGCGGAGCGTGGCCTTTCCGGCTTCGTCACCCCGGGCTTGATCCGGGGTCCCGCTTTCTCCGTGGCTGAGGGGACCCCGGATCAAGCCCGGGGTGACGAGGAGGGTATTGAACCTTCCAAATCCAGACTGCGTCACCGTCTCAAGACCGGCGGCTTGACAAGCGCCGGGACTCGCGCGCTAATAGAACATATAGAGAACATATCATGCGCGAGTCGTCTTCCCCTCTCGCCGGGCTGCGCCGTCGCGTTGCCCGGATCGCCGCTTCCGGTGGGCCGTCCGGCGCGCGCGCCGGGGGCTGGCTGGCGAGCGGGCATGCAGGGTTCGACGCCGCGCTCGGCGGCGGGCTCGCCGCGGGGCGGGTGCACGAGATGTTCGCCGCCGATCCGCTCGACGCTGCGAGCGCCGCCGCCTTTGCCGCGCTGCTCGCCTTGCGCGGCGGGGGCGCCGCGCCGCTGCTGTGGTTGCGGACCGCCGACGCGGCGCGGCGGGGCGGGTGTCTCCACGCGCCGGGCATCGCCGAACTGGGCGGCAACCCCGACCGGCTGCTGCTGATCGAGGCGGGCGATGCCAAAGCGCTGCTCGCCGCCGCCAACGACGCGGCGCGCTGCCCCGGATCGGCGGCGGTCGTCGTCGAAAGCTGGGGCCGGCTGCCCGCGCTCGACCTGACCGCGGGACGGCGGCTGGCGCTCGGCGCACGCGACGCCGGGGTGACGCTGCTGCTGCTGCGCCTCGCCGCCGAGCCGACGCCGAGCGTCGCCGAGACGCGCTGGCGCATCGCGGCGGCGCCCTCACGCGAATTGGAAGCGCAGGCGCCCGGCGCGCCCGCCTTCGACCTGGAATTACTGCGCTGGCGCGGCGGCCCTGCGGGCGCGCGCTGGCGGCTGGAGTGGAACCGTGACGATCAAGCCTTCCGCGACGCGGCGCTATCTGGCGCTGTTCTTCCCCTGGCTTCCCGCCGAACGCTGGAATCGCGCGGCGCCGAGGCCGCCTGAGGCGCCGCTCGTCTTTGCCGAGAAGCTGCGCGGCGCGTTGCGGCTCACGAGCGTCGATGCGCGCGCCGCGGCGCTCGGACTCGTCCCCGGCATGGCGCTCGCCGATGCGCGGGCGCAGGTGCTGGGCCTGCTCATCGTGCCGCACGACCCCGCGCTCGACCGCGACTGGCTCGACCGGCTCGCGCAGGGCTGCGCGCGCTATACCCCGCTCGTCGCGCTCGACCCGCCCGACGGGCTGATCCTCGACATCGCCGGCGCCGCGCATCCGTTCGGCAGCGAGACAGCGCTGGTCGCCGATGTCGAGGCGCGGCTCGAGCGGACGGGCATGACCGTACGCTCGGCGCTCGGTCCCACCGCCGACGCGGCGCGTGCGCTCGCACGCTATCCGGCGCCGCCCGCCCCCGACGAGGCGGCGGCGATCCGGCGGCTGCCGGTCGCGGCGCTCGAACTCGATGCCGAGGCGACTCGTGCGCTTGCCCGTGCGGGACTCAAGACGATCGGTGACCTGGCGAGCCGACCGATGGCGAGCCTCGCCGCGCGCTTCGGCGCCGACGCCGCCGACGCGCTGCGCCGCCTGCTCGGCGATGCGCCGAGCCCGCTCGACCCACGCATCGCTCCGCCCCCGGTCGCTGCCGAACGCCGTTTCGCCGAGCCAGTGACGAGCGCGCCGCACGCGATGACTATCCTCGCCGAACTGGCGGGCGAGGTGATCGCCGCGATGGCCGAACGCGGCAAGGGCGGACGGCAGTTTCGCGCGACCTTCTTTCGCAGCGACGGGCTGGCGCGGGCGATTGCGGTCGAGACCGGCGCCCCGACACGCGACGCCGAGTTGGTGATGCGTCTGTTCGCCGAGCGGATCGATGCCCTGCGCGATCCGATCGATCCCGGTTTCGGCTTCGACATGATCCGCCTGTCGGTGCCGCGGCTCGAAGCACTCGGCGCGAGCCAGTTGGCGCTGGAGGGCGGCGCGGTGCGCGAGGCGACGACGGACGCGCTCGCCGACCGACTCGCGACGCGGCTCGGACGCGGACGGGTGCGCCGATATCGCCCCGTCGACACGCATATTCCCGAACAGGCGCAACTCGAACTGCCCGCGGTCGACGCGCCGCCGCCGCAGCCCTGGCCCGCGCCTGCGCCCGGCGAGCCGCCGCTGCGTCCCTTCTGGCTCTTCGATCCGCCGCAGCCGATCGAGGTGATCGCCGAGGTCCCCGACGGCCCGCCGCAGCGCTTCCGCTGGCGCCGGGCGCTTCATGCGGTGTGCCGCTACGAAGGGCCCGAGCGCATCGCCGCCGAATGGTGGCGCCGCCGCGACAACAAGGGGCTGACGCGCGACTATTACCGCGTCGAGGATGTCCAGGGCCGCCGCTACTGGCTGTTTCGCCATGGGCTCTACGATGAAAAGCCCGATCCGCGCTGGTATATCCACGGGCTGTTCGCATGAGCGAGATCCCCGCCCCGCCCCCCGCCTTCGCCGAGCTGGTCGCCGCGACCAACTACAGCTTCCTGCGCGGCGCCTCACACCCCGCCGAGATGGTCGCGGAGGCAATGGCGCTCGGCCTCGGCGGCATCGGCATCGCCGACCGCAACAGCGTCGCGGGGGTGGTGCGGGCTTGGGCTTTCCTCAAGGAACTGGAGGCGAAAGGGGAGGATTCGCCCCACTTCCGGTTCGTCGTCGGCGCGCGGCTCGTCTTCGCCGACGGGACGCCCGATATCGTCGCCTATCCGGTCAGCCGGCATGGCTGGGGACGGCTGACACGGCTGCTGTCGGTCGGCAATCGGCGCGCGCAGAAGGGCGACTGCATCCTGCACCTCGACGACCTGCTTGGGCATTGTGGCGATCTCCTGCTGATCGCGATGGACGGCGACGCGGCGCTGCTTCGCACGCTCAAGCGGGCGCGGCCGAAGTCGGTGTGGCTGGCGGCAACGATGCCGCGGACCGGAAGCGACGCGCGGCGACTAGCCGAATGCCGGCGCCTGTCGGCGGCGGTGGGCGTCCCACTGCTCGCGACCAACGACGCGCTCTATGCCACCGCCGCGCAGCGTCCGCTGCACGACATCATCACCTGCATCCGCGAAGGGATGACGGTCCAGAAGGCGGGCCGATTGCTGCGCGCCAATGGCGAACGGCATCTGAAGGCGCCCGGAGAGATGGCGCGACTGTTCGGCGGCTGTCCCGAGGCGGTCGGCGAAAGCGCGAAGCTGCTCGCGCGCATCCGCTTCCGCCTCGACGATCTGCGCTACGAATATCCGCACGAACCGGTGCCGCCGGGCTGGAAACCGTTCGCCTATCTTCACCATCTGGTGAAGACGGCGGCGGAGGCGCGTTATAAAACGCCGCTGCCGCCCAAGGTTCGCAAGCTGATGGGGAACGAGCTGCGGCTGATCCGGCGCCGGAGCTATGCCTACTATTTCCTGACCGTTTACGATCTCGTTCGTTTCGCCAAAACACAGGATCCTCCCATACTCTGCCAGGGACGCGGGTCGGCGGCCAATTCGATCGTCTGCTTCCTGCTCGGCGTCACCTCGGTCGATCCGATGCAGCACGAGCTGCTTTTCTCGCGCTTCATGTCGGCCGAGCGCGACGAGCCGCCCGACATCGACGTCGATTTCGAGCATGAGCGGCGCGAGGAGGTGATCCAGCACATCTACGACCGCTATGGGCGCGAGCGCGCCGGGATCGCGGCGACCGTCATTCACTACCGCCCGCGCAGCACGATTCGCGAGGTCGGCAAGGCGCTCGGTTTCAGCGAGGATGTGACCGCGCGGCTTGCCGATACGAGCTGGGGAAGCTGGGGCGAGGAGGTGCCGACCCGGCGCCTCGTTGAGGCCGGGCTCGATCCGCACAATGGCGAGATCGAGCGGCTGCACCGCTTCGTCGGCGAACTGCTGCAGGCGCCGCGCCACCTCTCGCAGCATGTCGGCGGCTTCGTGCTGACCGAAGGGCGGCTCGACGAGCTGGTGCCGATCCACAATGCCGCGATGGAGGACCGCACCTTCATCGAATGGGACAAAGACGACATCGACGCGCTCGGGCTGATGAAGGTCGATGTGCTCGCGCTCGGTATGCTGACCTGCATCCGCAAATGCTTCGACCTGATGCGCGAGCATGGGCTGGGCGACCGGACGCTGGAGGTCGATATCGAGTGCGATGACAAAGCTGTATACAAGATGCTGGAAAGGGGCGACAGCATCGGCGTGTTCCAGGTCGAAAGCCGGGCGCAGATCAACATGCTGCCGAGGCTGAAACCCCAAGTATTTTACGATCTGGTCGTGCAGGTCGCGATCGTGCGACCCGGCCCGATCGAAGGCGACATGGTCCACCCCTATTTGCGGCGGCGGAACAAGGAGGAGCCGGTCGAATTTCCTCGGCCCGCGCCACCGCATCCCACCGACGAGTTGCACGACGTGCTGGGCAAGACCTTCGGCGTCCCGCTGTTCCAGGAACAGGCGATGAAGCTTGCGATGGTCGCAGCCGATTTCACGCCCGAAGAAGCGAACGGCCTGCGCCGGGCGATGGCGACCTTCCGCAATGTCGGAACCATCGACAATTTCCGCGAGAAGATGATCGGCGGCATGGTGCGGCGCGGCTATGAACAGGAGTTCGCCGAACGCTGCTTCAAGCAGATCGAAGGATTCGGCAGCTACGGCTTTCCCGAAAGCCATGCCCAGTCCTTCGCCCGGCTCGTCTATGTCTCCTCATGGATCAAGCATTATCACCCCGCCGTCTTCGTCTGCGGCATCCTCAATTCGCAGCCGATGGGCTTCTATGCCCCCGCGCAGCTCGTCCGCGATGCGCGCGAGCATGGGGTCGAGGTGCGCGCGGCCGACGTCAACGCCAGCCATTGGGACAACAGTCTCGAACGCACCGACGACGGCGCCCTCGCGCTGCGGCTGGGATTCCGGCAGGTTGACGGGTTTCGAGCGGAATGGGCGGACGCGATCGTCGCGGCGCGCACCAGCCCCTTCGCCAGCATTGAGGAGTTGGCGCGCCGCGCCGCGCTGCCCGCCCGCGCGCTGCGGCTGATCGCCGAGGCCGATGCCTGCCGGTCGATGGGGGCCGAGCGGCGCCCGGCGCTGTGGGAGGCGCGGCGGGTGCGACAGGGGGTGCTACCGCTATTCGGCGCCGCTGGCGCGGACGAGCTGGGTGCGGAGGCGGATGCGAAGCTGCCGCCGACGCCGCTCGCCGAGCAGGTGCTGACCGATTACCAGACGACGCGCCTGTCGCTGAAAGGGCATCCGATGGCGTTTCTGCGCCGCGCCTTCGCGGCGGAAGGCGTGCTGAGCGCCACCCAGGTCGCGGCGGCGAAGAATGGCGCGATCGTCCGCACCGCCGGGGTGGTGCTGATCCGCCAGCGGCCCGGCAAGGGCAATGCGATCTTCATCACGATCGAGGACGAGGGCGGGATCGTCAACGCGCTGCTCTGGGCGCGGCATTTCGAGCGCCAGCGCCGCGCGGTCATGGCGTCGCGGCTGATGCTGATCGAGGGCGAGGTGCAGCGCAGCAAGGAGGGCGTCGTCCATCTGATGGCGAGCCGCGTCGTCGATCGCACCGCGATGCTCGACGCGCTGGGGGACGAGGCCGCGCCGCGCGGCCCCATGCCGCGCCATGGCCACCCGCGCGATGTCCGCATCCTGCCAAAATCGCGCGATTTTCATTGAGGCGTTCCTTTATCCGGCTGCCACCGAAATGCGCAGAACCCTGCCCCCAAAGAGAAGATGCCCCGGCCGTGGGGGGCCGGGGCATCGATGTCGGGCTGTCAAAGGGACCAACCAGATAAGCCCGATGATGTACGCCTTAGCGGAGCAGGTTCATCACGCCCTGCTGGCTCTGGTTCGCCTGGGCGAGCATCGCGGTCGACGCCTGCGACAGGATGCCGGCGGCGGCGAGCTTCGTCGATTCGGCCGAGAAGTCGGCGTCCTCGATGCGCGACTTGGCGTCGGCGAGGTTGGTGACGGTCGACGTCAGATTGTCGACGGTCGCCTCGAGGCGGTTCTGCTGCGCACCCAGATTGGCGCGCTCGGTCGCAACCGTCTGAATCGCCGTATCGAGCGTCGTCAGCGCCGCCGACGCGCCGGCCGCGGTCGAAAGGCTGATCGGATCGGTGCCGTCGTGGACGCCAAGCGCCTCGGCGGTCAGCGCCTTGATCGAAATATCGACCGTCTCGCCGTCGTTGAGGCCCGTCTGGATCGAAACGATGGTGCCGACGTCGGTGCCCGCGCCGGTGCCGTCGAGATCGGTCGTGCCGTTGAGCAGGTCGGTGCCGTTGAAGGTGGTGCGGCTGGCGATATCGTCGATCTGCGACACCAGCGCGGTGACCTCGGTCTGGATCGCGGCGCGATCATCGGTGCCCAGCGTGCCGTTCGACGCCTGCACCGCGAGTTCGCGCATGCGGACGAGGATGTTCGAGATATTGCCCATCGCGCCTTCCGCCGTCTGCGCCAGCGAAATGCCGTCGTTGGCGTTGCGAACCGCCTGATTGAGGCCGCGGACATTGGCGTCCATGCGGGTCGCGATCGCAAGCCCCGCCGCGTCGTCCTTCGCGCTGTTGATCCGCTTGCCGCTCGACAGGCGTTCCATCGCCTGCGACTGCATGCGGTTCGCAACACGCGAATTATTCTGGGCGCGGAGCGCGCTCACATTCGTGTTGATGACAGTCATGGTCTTCCTTTCCGGCCCCCCAAGGGCCATTCCCGTAGCGTGAGGGCTCGGTGAGCTTCACAAATCCAGTAACGGCAGACGGCGGCACGGATTAAGCGGCCCGCGTCAAAAAAACGGCGCCACCGAAATGCGCAGAACCCTGCCCCCCAAAAGAAGATGCCCCGGCCGTGGGGGCCGGGGCATCGATGTCGGGCTGTCAAAGGGACCAACCAGATAAGCCCGATAATGTACGCCTTAGCGGAGCAGGTTCATCACGCCCTGCTGGCTCTGGTTCGCCTGGGCAAGCATCGCGGTCGACGCCTGCGACAGGATGCCGGCGGCGGCGAGCTTCGTCGATTCGGCCGAGAAGTCGGCGTCCTCGATGCGCGACTTGGCGTCGGCGAGGTTGGTGACGGTCGACGTCAGATTGTCGACGGTCGCCTCGAGACGGTTCTGCTGCGCACCCAGATTGGCGCGCTCGGTCGCAACCGTCTGAATCGCGTCGTCGAGAATCTTGAGAGCTCCCGACGGATCGGTCGCGAGATCAATGTCCGAGACGGCGGAGCCCGAGACCAACGCGCCGGTCGTGTCGTCTACCTCGCCGATCGCGGTGGCGGCCAGAGACTTGATCGATATATCGACCGTCTGGCCGGAATCGAGACCCGTCTGGATCGAGATCGTCACCGGATCGGCCGGCGTCGTGGCATCACCCTTGAGCAGGTCGGTGCCGTTGAAGGTCGTGCGGCTGGTGATATCGCCGATCTGCGCCACCAGCGCATCCACCTCGACCTGGATCGCGGCCTTGTCTTCGGCGCCATTGGTGCCGTTGGCGGCCTGCACCGCGAGTTCGCGCATGCGGACGAGGATGTTCGAGATATTGCCCATCGCGCCTTCCGCCGTCTGCGCCAGCGAAATGCCGTCGTTGGCGTTGCGAACCGCCTGATTGAGGCCGCGGACATTGGCGTCCATGCGGGTCGCGATCGCAAGCCCCGCCGCGTCGTCCTTCGCGCTGTTGATCCGCTTGCCGCTCGACAGGCGTTCCATCGCCTGCGACTGCATGCGGTTCGCAACACGCGAATTATTCTGGGCGCGGAGCGCGCTCACATTCGTGTTGATGACAGTCATGGTCTTCCTTTCCGGCCCCCCAAGGGCCATTCCCGTAGCGTGAGGGCTCGGTGAGCGGTCACGAAGGCGAGTAACGGCACGGCGCGGACGGACTTAAGCGCGCGGCGTCAAAAATTTGCCGACGCGTGCGCTTTGCCACCCATATATTCACGCATCCAATTGAAATCCTGTCATTAAAAATTCTGGCACGCGCCTTGCATTCTTCTTTTGGCGCGTGGCGACCCGCCGCGCCCAGGACGGATGAGACAGATGAGCACCATCGACCAGAGCCGGCTGCTGCAGATGCGCAGTTCGATCCTCGATCAGAACCAGGCGCTGCAGCGCGCCGCGGGCCGCGCCGCGACCGGCGGGGTCGAAGGCGGCGGCGCCACGCCCGATTTCGGATCGGCGATCTCGGCCGCCTTGCAGCAGGTCAACGGCCAGCAGGCGAAGGCGAGCGAGCTCAGCGAGGCCTATGAGCGCGGCGACACCCACGACATCGTCAGCGTGATGATCGAACGGCAGAAGGCCTCACTCGGTTTCGAGACCACGCTGCAGGTCCGCAACAAGCTGCTCTCCGCCTATCGCGACATCATGAACATGCCGGTGTAACCCATGGCCGATACCCAGATCCTCGCCCCCGTCGACAATAGCCCGGCGCGGCTGCCCGTCCCCGCCTTTGCCGAGCGTTTCGCGCCCTTCACCCAATTCGTCCGCCAACCCGCGGTCCAGCGTGCACTGCCCGCCATCGCGACGACGACCGCGATCGGCATCGCCGCGCTCGCCTGGTTCATGACCCAGTCGGCGCCGCAGACGCAGCTCTTCGCCGGGCTCGCCGACGCCGACAAGGCGGCGGTCGCCGACGCGCTCCAGTCACAGGGGATCGGCCACACGATCGACCCCGTCACCGGCGCGCTGACCGTCGACGCCGACAAGCTGTATCAGGCGCGCATCGCGCTCGCCGGCCAGGGGTTGCCCAAGGCGCAGCCGAGCGGCGACAGCCTGATCGCCTCGCTGCCGATGGGCGCAAGCCGCGCGATCGAGGGCGAGACGCTGCGCGCCGCGCGCGAGGCCGACCTGTCGCGCACGATCGAGGCGATCGACGCGGTCAGGAGCGCGCGCATCCACATCGCCGCCGCCGAGCCGAGCCTGTTCGTCCGCGATGACAAGCCGGCGACCGCGTCGGTCATGCTGACGCTGCAGAACGGCCGCAGCCTGTCCGACGGGCAGGTGCAGGCGATCCGCTTCCTCGTCGCCTCGTCGGTGCCGGGGATGAGCGCCGACCATGTGTCGGTGATCGACCAGCGCGGCGCGCTGTTGTCCGATTCGGCGACGAGCGGCGACATGCAGGCCTTCCAGCTTCAGACCCAGATGGAGGACCGCTTCCGCCGCGCGCTCGACACGCTGCTCGGCCCGATGCTCGGCGCCGGAAATTATACGGTCGAGGTCCACGCCGACGTCGACATGTCCGAAAGCCAGGCGACACGCGAAAGCTTTCCCGAGAACGACCGCGCGCTGACCAGCGAACGCATCACCAAGTCGGTCAGCGGCACGACGCCGCCCGCGGTCGGCATCCCCGGCGCGCTGTCGAACCAGCCGCCGCCGGCGACGACTCTGTCGCAGACGGCGCCCGACGCCCGCACGCCCGGCGCCCCCGGCACCGAGAGCAACGAACAGGCGGCGCGCGCCTATGAGGTCGGACGCGAGATTTCGGTCACACACCAGCCGCAGGGTCAGCTTCGTCGCGTGTCGGTCGCGGTCGCGCTCAATCAGGGATCGAAGGCGCTGATCCAGGCCGACATCGCCAAGATCGAGAATCTGGTGAAGGGCGCGATCGGCTTCAACGCCGCGCGCGGCGACATGGTCGCGATCGGCCAGCGCCCCTTCGTCAAGGTCGAGGATGCCGAGCCGGCCTTCTGGGACCAGGGCTGGTTCCTGCCGCTGGTCAAGCAGGTCGGCGCGATCCTCGCCGCGCTGCTCGCCTTCCTGTTCGTCGGCCGCCCGCTGATCAAGGCCGCGAAGGCGCGCGCCGCGGTGCGCGCCGAGCGCGACGCCGCGGTCGAGGAGAGCCTGCTCGCCGCGACCGGCGCGCCCCCGGCGATCGGCGAACGCCGCGCCGGGCGCGAGATCACGCTGGAGATGATCGAGTCCGCGCCGAGCTATGAGGCGCGCGCCAATCTGGTCCGCGCCTTCGTCCGCCAGGATTCGCAGCGCGCCGCGCTCGTCGTGCGCCAGTTGATGCAGGAGGGCGCCCGTGCCTGACGCTCTCGACCCCGCCCCTACGCGCCCCGCGATCGACGGGTCGTCGGCCGCCGCCATCCTGCTGATGCTGCTCGACGAAGAGGAAGCGGCGACGATCCTTAAGCACCTCGGCCCCGACGAGGTAAAGGGGCTGGCCAAGGCGATGTACGACACCGCCAATGCGACCGAGGGCCAGATCGAACAGGCGCTCGACAGCTTCGTCGCGCGCAGCCGGTCGGTCAGCGCGCTCGCGATCGGCGCCGACACGCGCATCCGCACCGTGATCCACCAGGCGGTCGGCAATGTCCGCGCCGACAATATCCTGGCCAATGTCGCGCCCCGGCAAAGCGCCGCCTCGCTCGAGATGCTGCGCTGGATGGATGTCGACGCGATCAGCGCGCTGCTCGCGAGCGAGCATCCGCAGGTCGGCGCGCTGATCCTGTCGGTGCTGGTTCCCGACGTCGCCGCCCGCGCCATCGAAACGCTCGACGAGCTGCTCCAGGCTGATCTGGTGCTGCGCGCGGCGCAACTCACCGCAGTGCCTGCCGCGGCAATCGAGGATCTGGAAGCGGTGCTCGCCGCCGCCAATGTCGGCGGCCAGCGCGTCGCCAAGCAGCCGATAGGCGGCCCGACCGACGTCGCGAAGATCATGAAGGTCATGCCGCGCCACCTGTCCGAACGGACGATCCGCGCGCTCAAGAAACACGACCGCCAGCTCGCCCAGACGATCGAGGAAGAGATGTTCATCTTCGACAATCTGCGCGACCTCGACATGCGCAGCCTCGGCACGGTGCTGCGCTCGGTCGACGCGGCGCAGCTCGCGCTCGCGCTCAAGGGCGCCGACGAGGCGATGACCGACCTGTGCCTGTCGACCATGTCGCAACGCGCCGGCGAGACGATCCGCGACGAGATGGACGAGATGACGATGGTCAAGCGCAGCGACGTCGAGGACGCGCAGAAGGCGATCATGCAGGTCGTCCGCCAGATGGCGGCGAACGGCGATATCGTGATCGCGGGCGGGGCCGACGACTATGTCTGACCGCGGCGCCGAAACCGGATTCGCGCCGATCGCGCTGACCGCCGCCATGGCGGGACGCGGCGGTTTCCAGCCACGCAGCTTCGCCGCGCCTGCGCCCGAGACGGTGGTCGAGGCCGAACCCGCGCTGCCCGAGGCCGAGCCCGCCGAAGACCCGTTCGCGCGCGGCTTGGCCGAAGGACAGCGGCTCGCCGAAGCCGCCTTCGTCGCCGAGCGCCACCGCCTGCTCGCGTTGATCGCCGCCACCGAAGCCCTGCAGGACGAGCCGAGCGAAGAGCTGGCCGAGCTGATCGCCGAGACGGTCGAGCGGCTGGTCCGCCAGATCGTTGCCACGGCGCCGATCGACGCCGCCTGGCTGATGGAGCAGGCCGAGACCGCCGCGACGATGGTCGCCGAATGCGACAAGGCGCGCACGCTGTGGGTTCATCCCGACGACGCCGCGCTGCTGGTCGATTGCCCGCTGGCGCTGCCGGTCGAGGCCGACTCCGCGGTGGCGCGCGGCACGGTGCGCATCGAAACCTCCGCCGGCTGGATCGAGCATGGCCGCTCGGTCTATCTCGACGAGCTGCGCGCCGCGCTGGGCAGCAACGGGGGCGCGGCATGACCCGCCGCCTCGCCATGACCGCGCAGCAATTGCTCGGCCCCATCGACCTTGCGCAGGCCAGTCCGCGCCGCATCGGCACGCTGGTCGCGCACGAGGGGATCATGCTCGAGGTATCGGGCTTTCCGCAGCCGCTCGGCAGCAACGTCCGCATCAAGACGGCGGCCGGCGATTATGTGAACGGCGAGGTCGTCGGCTTTCGCGGTCACCGCAGCCTGGTTCTGCCCTTCGACACCAATCTGCCGCTCGCCACCGGCGCGCCGGTCGAGCCGCACGGCGCGAGCAGCATGGTCGCGTGCGGCAAGGCGCTGCTCGGCCGCATCATCGACGCCCAGGGCAATCCGCTCGACGGACGGCCGCCGGTCAAGTCGCCGTTCCAGTGGCCGCTCGCCGGGCGCAAGGTCAATCCGCTGCGCCGCGGCCGCGTGACGAAGCCGCTCAACATGGGCGTGCGCGCGATCAACGGCCTGCTGACCGTCGGCGAAGGCCAGCGCGTCGCGATCGTCGCCGGGTCGGGCGTCGGCAAGTCGGTATTGATGGGCCAGATGATCGCCGGCACCGAATGCGATGTGATCGTCGTCGGGCTGATCGGCGAGCGTAGCCGCGAGGTCAGCGACTTCGTCGAGACCAAGCTGCCCCCCGCGGTGCGCAAGAAATCGGTCGTCGTCGCGGTGCCGGCCGACCATCCGCCGCTCCTGCGCCTGCGCGCCGCGATGCGCGCGACCGCGATTGCCGAGGCATTCCGCCAGGAAGGCAAGAAGGTGCTGCTCCTGATCGACAGCCTGACCCGCGTCGCCCATGCGCAGCGCGAGATCGGGCTGACGCTGGGCGAGCCGCCGACGATGAAGGGTTATCCGCCCTCGGTCTTTGCGCTGATCCCGTCGCTGTGCGAGCGCGCCGGCATCGACCGCCAGACCGGCGGATCGGTCACCGCGCTCTATACCGTGCTCGCCGACGGCGGCGACATCGAGGACCCGGTCGTCGATTCGGCGCGCGCCATCGTCGACGGGCATATCATCCTGTCGCGCACTTTGGCTGAACAGGGCGTCTATCCGGCGATTGATGTTGCGCGGTCCCTGTCGCGCACGATGGTCGATTCGGTCGATCCCGACCATGCCGCCGCCGCAGCGCGATTCCGCCAGCTCTGGTCCGCCTATGAAGAGAATCGCGACCTGATGCTGATGGGCGCCTACGTCGCCGGAAGCGACCCTATTCTCGACGAAGCCATCCGCCGCCACCCCGACCAGCTTGCCTTCGTCAAGCAGCCTGCCGGCGCGCAGGTCGATTTCCAAAGCTCTCGCCAGTCACTCATCGAAGGATATTCCGCATGACCACCCGCACCGCACGCCGCAAACGCATCATCCGCGTGCGCTCCGTCGAACATCAGATGGCGGAGGCCAATCTGGCGCGTGCCAATGGCGAACTGGCGAACCTCGTCGAGCTGGCGAAGCGGCTCGAGACGCTGCGCGTCGACCTGGCGATGGCGAAGGGCGCCGTCGCCGGCCGCGCGCTCAATACCATCGGCGAGCTCGCGATGCGGCTCGACATGGCCAAGGAGAATCTGACCGCGCCGCTCGACCGCGCCAGCGCCCACCGCGACCAGATGGGCGTCCTCGCCCAGCGCGCGATGGTGAAGGAGGAGTCGGCGGTGCGCCTCTACGAACGCAGCCGCAAGGCCGCCGAGCAGGACATGGAGCGCCGCGACGACGCCAACCGCCCACACCGCGCGCGCGGCGGCATGCGGCTGCGCCTGATCGATGGAGGCCTGTCGTGATGGCGAGCCTGCCCCGAACCGCGGCGCAGGGCGGGGTCACCTCGATCCTGGCCGCGCTCGGCAACGCGCCCACCGCGGACGCCGGTACCGGTGGACCCGCCGCGGGCGGCTTCGCGCAGTTGCTCTCGGCTTTGCCCCGGGCGAGCGACGCCGGGCAAGGCAACGCCGCGATCCTGCCGCTGCCGGTCGACGCCGACCCCATCGACCTGTCGGTCGCCGAAGCGGTCGAGGCCAACCCGGCGGCGGTGACGATCGAACACCCGACCGCGACCGCCGATACCAAGGATGCCGCCGCGATCGCCACGCTGCTGATCCGCGCCTCTGCCGGCGAGGTCGACGCATCCGCAGACGCTGCCGAGGCCGCGCCGGGCCCCGCGCACCTGCCGGGCGACGCCGTGAAAGACGAAGAGCCGGGCGACGCGCCGGCGCCGGCCGTCGATGGCGATGCCGTCGCCGACCCGGCCGTGCCGGTCGCGCAGCCGGTCGCGGCGATGCCCACGACGACCAGGGCTGGCCGTACCGACAAGCCGACCGACACGCCGCGCTCCGCCGAGATCGCCACGATCGCGCAGCCGGCGACGAAAGCGCAAGACAATGCGGCTGCACCCGCCCCGCTGCCGGGCAGCGATGCCAAGGCCGCCAAGCCCGCCGAAACCGGCGGCGCGTCGATGACGGTGATCTTCGGCCAGTCGGCGGCGCAGGCCGCCGCAACCGTTGCCGATGCCGCGAAGGCCGCGCCGGTCGCCGAGCGGGTGCTTGACACGAGCAGCGACGATGCGTGGATCGCACAGCTTGCCGCCGATATCGCCGCGACCCGCTCGCAGGACGGCGACCTCAGCTTTCGTCTGATGCCGCGCCACCTCGGCCGGCTCGACGTCGCGATGACGCGCGGCGACGAGGGCGTGTCGGTGCGGCTCGACACCCAGCATGAGGCGACCGCGACGATCGTCCACGCGGCGCAGGGCAAGCTGGTCGAGGATCTGCGCCAGCAGGGCGTGCGCGTCGCCGGGGCCGAAGTGACCTGCACCCCGAACGAGACCGGGCGCCAGTCGCAGGGTCAGGGCCGCGCCCCGGCGCCGTCCGCCGCCCACCTTATCGAAACCGGGGACGCGCGCCCCGCATCGCCCGGTGAAGCCGGCGCCGCCGATCGCCGCGGCCGCTTCGCCTGATCAGAAAGGGTCGAACCATGAGCAAGGATAAAGCCGAAGCCCCCACCGGGAAGGGCGGGAAGATGAAGAAGCTGCTGCTGATCGCCGTCGGCGCGGCGGTGCTGATCGGCGCCGGGGCCGGCGCCGGCATCTATATGGGCGGCGGGCTCGCCGCCGAAGCGCCGCGGCCCGAGGATCGCTTCCCCAAGCTGGTCCTGCGCAGCAAGAGCGGCGACGAAGCGCCCGCCGCCGGGAACAGTCACGAGGCGCCGCCGCCGAAGGTCGGCACCGTGTCGGTGCCCAACGACCGCTTCAAGGTCGATCCGGGCAAATATGAAATCACCTATGTGCCGATCGAGCAGGCCTTCACCACCAATCTGGCCGACGGATCGGGTTTCCTGCAGGTCGGGATCAGCCTGTCGACCTATTATGACGGCCGCATGGTCGCCAATGTTCAGCGCCAGATGACGCCGATTCGTTCGGCGATGCTGATGGTGCTCGCCGAACAGGACCCGGCGCTGATCTCGACCTCGCACGGCAAGCAGGCGCTGCAGCGGCAGCTCACCGCTGCGGTCAACCAGGTGCTGCGCGACAAGGAAGGCTTCGGCGGCGTCGACAATGTCTATTTCACCAGCATGGTCATCCAGTAATGGCGCGCGCGAAGAAAGATACGGCGGCCGAGGATGACGCGAAGGCGTCGCTGCTGCTGCGCAAGGCCGAGGACGGCTATGCCTTTCCGGCGCTCGACAGCGTCGCCAACCAGTTCGCGCGCTCGCTGCGCGACCTGATCCGCGCGCTCGGCGCGCCGACGGTGCAGGTCGAGCGCAGCGCCGCGGAGCGGGTCCGCTTCGCCGACTGGTGCCGCGACGCCGCGCCGGCGATCTTCTGGCGCTATCACGCCCCGCCGCTCAAGGGGCCGCTGCTGCTCGCCGCCGCGCGGCCGCTGCTGCTCCAGCTCGTCGACATCTTCTATGGCGGCAAGGGCGCGCTCGCGGGCGAACGCGAGGAGCTGACCGATGCCGAGGATCGCTTCGCGGCGCGGCTCGGCCGCGACATCGGCCAGCAGCTCGCTGCGGCGTGGAGCGAAACGCTGGCGATCGAGCCGCAGCTCGACTGCGTGACCTGCGACCCCACGAAGCTGCAGGCGGTGCGCGCCGAGGACGAACTGCTCGTCCAGCGCTTCACGCTGCGCGGCGGGGCGCTCGACGGGAAGACGGTGCTTTGCGCCTATCCGCTCGCCGCGCTGCGTGGAATCGGCGGCGGCGAGCCCACCCCCGCGGCGGCCGAGGCGCCCGCCGGCGACCCGATATGGGCCGCGACGCTGTCGAGCGCGCTGCGCGGCGTGCGCCTGCCCGTGCGCTCGGTGCTGGCACGGCCCGAGATCAGCCTGCCGAAACTTCTCGCTTTGGAGGTCGGCGATATCATTCCGTTAACCATACCGCGTCATGTTCCGATAACCGTCGCCGGCCGCAATTTCGCGACCGGCAGCATCGGCGAGGCCAACGGCAACGCGGCCATCCTGATCGACTGTATTGAAAGAGGATCCGACGATGAGTGACATCAGCGACGCCCCGAAGGCGGCCCGCGATCGCCGCGACAGCAAAAATATCGCCGTGGCGCCGAATTTCGACCTGCTCGCCGGCGTATCGCTGCGCGTCTCGGTCGAGGTCGGGTCGACGTCGATGACGCTCGCCGACCTGCTCGCACTTGGCGAAGGCAGCGTGGTCGAGCTCGACCGCGCCGCCGGCGAACTGCTCGACATCTATGCCAACGGCACGCTGATCGCGCGGGGCGAGATCGTCCATATCGAGGGCCGTTACGGCATCCAGGTCGCCGAAGTCGTCGCGCCCGACCGCGCGCTCACCGGCTTCGAGCGGAGGGGCTGATGTTCGAATATATCCTGCGCTTGGCTGTTCTGTTGCCGATCGTCGGCGGCATGGCGTGGGGCAGCCTGTGGCTATGGAAGCGCGTCCAGATGGGCGTACCGCTGACCGGCGGACAGAAGCAGGGGCGCCCGATCGAAATGGTCGGGGTGCTGCCGCTCGGTCCCGGCTCGAAGCTCGCGGTGGTCGAATTCGCGGGGCAGCAGATCCTGCTTTCGGTGTCACGCAACGGCGTGACCCGGCTCGCCGACAATAGCCAGGGCGATTTTCATGTCGACTAGCTTGGAATCGGCGTCCTTTTCCAGACCCGTTCGTGCTGGGCCTGTCGAAGCACCGTTCTTCTTGGCGACGCCAAAGGAAAGAGCAGCCCCCTTCGACTGCCTTGCAGGCGCTCAGGACAGGCTTCGACAAGCTCAGGGCGAACGGAAAATATTCCGCGCTCGCTGGCTGAAGGCCGCCGCGATCGCGGGTGGCCTTGCGCTGCTCGCCGCGGCGCCCGCCGCGCATGCGCAGGCCGCCGACGGCCTCGCGCGCGCGGTGAACGAGATCGGCGGCGACGGCCGCCCGCTGTCGCTGTCGTTGCAGATCCTGGTGCTGATGAGCCTGCTGACGGTGCTGCCGTCGCTGCTGCTGATGATGACCAGCTTTACCCGCATCATCATCGTGCTGTCGATCCTGCGCCACGCGCTGGGGCTGCAGCAGACGCCGCCGAACCAGGTGCTCGTGGGCCTCAGCCTCTTCCTGTCGCTGTTCGTGATGCAGCCGGTGATCAGCGAAGTGAACCGCGTCGCGGTCACCCCCTATAGCCAGGAGCAGATCGACATCGGCGAGGCGGTGGTGCGGTCGGGCACGTCGGTGCACGGCTTCATGATGGCGCAGACGCGCAAGACCGACCTGATGATGTTCGCGAAGATCGCGAAGGCGCCCGATTATGCGAGCCCGAAGGACGTTCCCTTTTCCATCCTGCTGCCCGCCTTCGTCACCAGCGAGCTCAAGACCGCGTTCCAGATCGGCTTCCTGATCTTTCTGCCCTTCCTCGTCATCGACCTGATCGTCGCGTCCGCGCTGATGTCGCTCGGCATGATGATGCTGTCGCCGACGGTGATCTCGATGCCCTTCAAGTTGCTGCTGTTCGTCCTCGTCGACGGCTGGGCACTGACGATGGGCTCGCTCGCTTCCTCCTTCGGAACCTAGCGCGGTGGAGGCCGACTATTTCATCGGGGTAGCGCAGCAGGCGCTGTGGATTCTCGCCCTCGGCTCGGCGCCGATCCTGATTCCGGTGCTCGTCGTCGGCGTGCTGCTCGGCATGGTGCAGGCGGCGACCTCGATCAACGAACAGACGCTGAGCTTCGTGCCCAAGCTGATCGTCACCGCGATCTGCCTTGCCATCTTCGGCGGCAGCATCCTGGTGCTGCTCACCGATTTCACCCGCGACCTCTATGCGCAGATTCCGGCGCTGGTGCGATAGACGGGCGATGAATCCCGCCGACATCCCCAATGTGGAGGCGATGCTCCAGCTCTGGATGCTGGCGATGATCCGCCCCGGCGCGGCCTTCCTCGCCGCCCCGGTGTTCGGCGCCGCCAATGTGCCGGTCCAGCTTCGCCTCGTCATCGCGCTCGCGGTCGGGGTGCCCGCGGTCGCGGCGTCGGGGATGGCGCTGCCCGCCGACGGGCTGGTTTCGTGGCCGGGCTTCATCCTGATCCTGGGCGAGGTCGTCGTCGGGCTGGCGATCGGCTTCGTGCTCCAGATGGGACTCGCCGCGGCGCTGCTCGCGGGCGAAGCGATCAGCAACGCGATGGGCCTCGGCTTCGCGTCGATGATCGACCCGCTGAGCGGCACCGCAAGCTCGGCGATCGGCCAGTTCCTCTCGATGCTCGCGACCGCGCTGTTTCTTGCCGCCGACGGCCATCTGGTACTGATCGACATTCTGGTCGACAGCTATAGCGCGCTGCCGCCGGGGGGCGCCTTTCCATCCTTCGCCGCGATCGGCGGCATCCTGCGGTTCGGCAGCCTGATGTTCGCCGCCGGGCTGACCATCGCACTGCCGGTCGGCTTCGTGCTGATCCTCGTCCAGATGATCATGGGCGTGATCGGGCGGTCGGCCCCGGCTATGAACCTGTTCGCGGTCGGTCTGCCCGCGACGCTGCTCGCCGGCGTCGTGCTGCTCGGCATGGCGACCCCGGTGATGGCCGAGACGCTCGCCCGTTTCCTGTCCGACGCGCTCGACATGGCGCGCCTGATCGCGGCGGGCTGAATCATGGCCGAGACGAGCGACCGCGACCAGAAGACCGAACAGCCGACCGCGAAGAAGCGCGCCGACGCCGCGCGCGAGGGTAATGTGTTGATGTCGCGCGAGCTGGCGACGGCGCTGATGATGCTCGCCGGCGCCGGCTGGCTGTTCGCCGCCGGCGGCTGGCTGGTGCAGTCGGCGGGCGAGCTGGTCCGACGCGGCCTGACCCTCGATGCCGGCGACGTCGCGCATTTTGCGCCGGGCGAGGCGCTGGCGCGCAACGGCTTTGAAATCCTGCTGCCGCTCGCGAGCCTCTTTGCGCTCGCGCTCGTCGCGAGCTTCGCCGGGCCGGCCATGCTCGGCTCGCTCGGCTGGCGCGGCAAGGCGATGGAGTTCAAGGGCAACCGCATCAACCCGCTGAACGGGATCAAGCGCATCTTCGGCCTGCAAGGGGTGATCGAGCTGGTCAAGTCGATCGCCAAGGTTCTGCTGCTCGGCACCATCGGCTATTTGCTGATCGCGCGCAGCCTGCCGGCGATCATGACGATGGCGTCGAGCGACCTCAATGCCGCGCTCGGGCTGGCGGGACGCTCGCTCGGCCATGCGATGCTTGCGCTCGCCGGCGGGCTGGTGGTCATCGCGCTGATCGACGTGCCTGCGCAATGGTTTCAGCGCAACAAGAAGCTGATGATGACCAAGCAGGAGGTCAAGGACGAGATGCGCCAGTCCGACGGCGCGCCCGAGCTCAAGCAGCAACAGCGCCAGCGCGCGCACGAGATATTGAGCGGATCGGCGCGCAAGGCGGTGTCGGAGGCGACGGTGATTCTGACCAACCCGACCCATTTCTCGGTCGCGCTGCGCTATCGTCCCGGCGTCGATGCGGCGCCGGTCGTCGTCGCGCGCGGTCGCGGCGACGTCGCGCTCGCGATCCGCGAGCTGGCGCGCAGCGCAAGCGTCCCGATGCTTGAATATCCACAGCTCACCCGCGCCATTTATTTCACCGCGCGCGCCGGCCGGATGATCCCCGAGGAATTGTTCGTCGCGGTCGCCACCGTGCTCGCCTTCGTCTTCCAGCTTGAACGCGCGGCGGCCGAAGGCCGGGCGCAGCCGGCGGTCGACGTCCCGACCTCGCACCGCTTCGACGCCGACGGACGGCGGCAGGATTAGGATCGATCGGGCTTAATCCGGCACGCGGGCTGCCGTTAACAGCTTCGAAGGATAGCGAAATGGTCAGTTCAATCGCCAACAGCCTCGGCCTGGGATCGGGGATCGACATCAAGCAGTTGGTCACCGACCTGTCGAATGCGTCGCGCCAGCCGAAGATCGAGCGCCTGGCGCAGTTGACGCAGCAGAATCAGGCGCGGATCAGCGCCGTCGCGCAGGCGCGGGCCGACCTCGAAGGCTTCGCCGATTCGCTCAGCCAGATGGTCGACGACGGGACGCTGCGCAGCACCCCGACCGTGTCCGACGAGAGCGTGCTGTCCGCGACCGCGCGCGCCGGCCTGCACGCCGACAGCTTTGCCGCGACGATCGAGGTGACCCAGCTCGCCCGTGCGCAGACCGCCTATTCGGGCATCGTCGTCGACCGCGAAGCGGCGATCGGCCAGGGCACGATGACGTTGAGCATCGGCGGCACCGATTACGCCATCACGATCGACGCGACCAACGACAGCCTCGACGGCCTCGCCGCCGCGATCAACGCGAGCGACAGCGGCGCCACCGCGTCGATCATCGCCGACGAGGGCGGCTATCGCATGATCGTCAAGGGCACGACGGGCCAGGCCAATGGCTTCACCCTGGCCGCCGACGCCGGCGCCGATCCGGGCCTGACCGCCTTCGCCTATGGCAGCGGCGGCGGGATGACGCTGGGCCAGGCGGCGGCCGATGCCAAGTTCACGATCGACGGGGTCGCCTTCAGCCGCGCGACCAACATCGTCGACGATGTCGTGCCGGGCATGTCGCTGACGCTGAAGAAGGCCGCGCCCGGCCAGCCGGTCGACATCGGCGCGAGCCGGCCGCTCGACATGATCAAGCAGACCGTCGGCGATTTCGTCGCCGTCTATAACCAGATGAAGGCCAGCCTGTCGGCGGCGGCGAACATGTCGGGCACGACGATGGCGCTGCGCCAGCTCGAATCGACGCTCGCCGGCCTGGTCGGGCAGGTCGTGACCAGCGATCCCAATATCAACAAGCTGACCGACATCGGCATTTCGACGACCAAGGACGGCCTGCTGACGGTTGACAATGCCAAGCTGCAAAAGGCGCTGGAGACCGACGCGGGCGCGGTCGAGGCGCTGTTCAACCCGCGGCGCGACGCGACGCACGACACGACGACCGACCCCGGCATCGCCTTCGCGCTCGACGCGATCCGCGACACGGCGGTCGCGACCGATGGCCTGCTCGACCGAATCGAGACCTCGCTCGACAAGAAGAGCGAATCGCTCGCCGACCAGCTCGAGAAGATCGAGGCGCGCGAGGACGCCTACAAGGCGCGGCTCGAAAAGCAGTTCGGAGGCCTCGACGCCAAGCTCGCGGCCTTCAAGGCGACGCAATCCTATCTCGAACAGCAGATCGAGATCTGGAACAACCAGTACAAGAATTAAGAGTTTCCAGCCATGGCAGCCACCGCCTCGACCGTCCGAGCCACGGGCCTCTATCGCCGTCTGCAGCATGAAAGCCGGGCCGCGGCGGCCGATCCCGTCGAACTCGTCCAGATGCTCTACGACGAGCTGGAGATCGCGGTCGGCGTGCTGATTTCGATGGTGCGCCAGGGACAGCGCATTTCGGCGACCGAGCCCGCGCACCGTGCGCGCGCGATCCTGATCGGACTCGACGCCGGGCTCGACCGCGACGCCGGCGCCAATGTCGCCGATGCGCTGTCGCGCGTCTATCGCGGCATGCGCCGCAAGCTGGACGAAGCGGTCGCGACGAACGACGTCGCGGCGCTCGGCGAGTTGCTCGACGGCATCGGCACGATCAGCATCGCCTGGCGCAAGCTGCGCGAGGGCTGAAGGGATAGGCATTTCGCCTGCGGCCGGGAACAAGTCGCACCCGGCCGCCCAAGGTGGGGACGGGCGGCCGGGTGGCTTGAAAGGGGTGAACCAGCACCCCTCTTTTCAGCAGAGCTGAACGCGGTGCGGCCGATCAGGCGGCCTGTTGCTGCTGCACGCCATATTTGCGCATCTTCTCGATCAGCGTCGTGCGCTTGAGCGACAGCAGGCGCGCCGCTTCGGAGATGATGCCGTCGGCGAGGTCGAGCGCGACGTGGATCTGTTCGAGCTCGATCGTCTCGATCTCGCGCTTGAGGTCGATCGGGCGGCCGGGCGCCGGCGTCTTGGGATGCACCAGATGGATCGACTGCCCATCGTCGTCGGCCGACAGGTCGGCGTGCTCGCCCGCGACCGCCAGCCAGGGCGCCGGCGCAGCGGTCGGGTTGAGCAGGATCGCGGTCGCTTCGGCGCCGAGTGTCTCGCCGCCGTGGAGCACGCTGGCGCGCTCGACGAAGTTGCGCAGCTCGCGGACATTGCCCGGCCAGTCGTGCCGCATCAGCAGCGTCATCGCCGCATCGTCGAAGCGGCATTTGGCGTCGGCGGGCATCTGGCGCTGGAAATGACGGATCAGCGCGGGAACATCCTCGGCGCGGCTCGCCAGGCTGGGAACCTGGAGCACCACCACCCCGAGCCGGAAGAACAGGTCCTCGCGAAACTTGCCGTCGGCGATCGCGGCGCCCAGATCCTGATGCGTCGCCGAAATGACGCGAACATCGACGCGGCGCATCTCGCTGCTGCCGACGCGGACGATCGTCCGATCCTCCAGCACGCGGAGCAGCTTGACCTGCATGTCGAAGCGCATGTCGCCGATTTCGTCGAGGAAGAGCGTGCCGCCCTCGCTCGCCTCGAAATGGCCGATCCGGCGCGCGGTGGCCCCGGTGAACGAGCCTTTTTCATGGCCGAAAAGTTCGGATTCGATGAGGTCGGCGGGGATGGCGCCGCAATTGATCGCCGAAAAGGCCTGGCCGGCGCGGACGCCTTCGTCGTGGATCGCGCGGGCGACGAGTTCCTTGCCCGAGCCCGACGGTCCGCAGAGCATGACCGATGCGTTCGACCGTGCCACGCGGCGGATCATGTCGCGCAGATGCCGCGCCGCGGCGCTGCTGCCGATGATCAGCGTTTCGAGCGCAGCCTGGTCGCTGCGAGTTTGAACCATTTCCCGCATTTTCGTCTCCACTGCGCCCCACCCAGTGGCGCCCCCCTTCGATGAGCCGAGAGATTGCGGAAATTGGTAAACAACATCTTTACCGTGTCTTCATAACCCCTTCATAATAAAGGATTATTGCCATAATGGCGATATAATGAGCGGCTTTTCGTCGTTAACGATCGAATATAGCGCCAGTTTGGCACTAATTCCCCGTCACGAAATCCCAGCCGAGCGTGACCGAGATACGGCGGTTGCGCGGGTCGAGGCGATTCGAGGGCACATAGGGTTCGCGATCGGCGACCCCCTCGATACGCGAGAAGCGGCTGGCGGCGATGCCGCGGAAAGCGAGATATTGCCGCGACACCTCGGCGCGCTCGACCGACAGGCGCCAATTGTTGGTGCCCGACCTCGCCGACCAGGGCGCAGCGTCGGTGTGACCGCGGATCATGAGCTGGTTCGGCACCTCGGCCACCGTCTTCGCGAGCTGGGTCAGGATATGCGACGCCTCGGGGGTGAGCTGGCTGGTGCCCATGACGAACATCGAGAAGTCGGCGTCGTCGACGATGTCGATGCGCAGCCCCTCACGCGTTTCGGTGAAGCGGATGTTGGGCGCCAGGCGGCGGATCTCGGCCTTGGCCTGAACCTCGCGCATCAGCGCCTGGGCGAGTTGCTGGAACTTGCGCCGTTCGCTCTGCCGCCCCAGCGCCTCGCGCGGGCCGCCAGTCGCGTCGCGCGGGATCGTCATCGCCTTGGTGCCCGTCTGCCCCGCCTCGTGCGGATATTTGTCCACATCGACGAGCGAGTCGCCGCCGAACAGCCCGGTCGACCCCGCCGTGTCCTGTTTCGTCTGGACGATCGTCGGCGCGAAATAGTCGGCGAGCGCCTTGCGCTGCTTCTCGGTCGTCGCGCCGAGCAGCCACATCAGCAGGAAGAAGGCCATCATCGCGGTGACGAAGTCGGCATAGGCCACTTTCCACGCGCCGCCGTGATGGCCGCCGTGCGCCGCCTCGACCACCTTCTTGACGATGATCGGGCGCAGCGGGGTGTTCGGGCGCGCCGCCATCAGCGGCCCCGCATTCCGTCGAAGACCTCGGCGAAGCTCGGCTGGTTGGCATGGTCGACGCCCGACCGCGCCGCCTCGATCACCAGCGGCTGCGGATGGCCGTGGAGCGAGGCGATGATGAGCTGCTTGACCGTATGATAGATGGCGGCGTCGCTTTCGATCACGGTGCGCGCGCGCGCCGCGAAGGGCCCGACGAAGCCATAGGCGAGCAGCACGCCCAGAAAGGTGCCGACGAGCGCCGAACCGATCATCGCGCCCAGGATCTCGGGCGGCTTGTCGATCGAGCCCATCGTCTTCACGACGCCGAGCACCGCCGCGACGATGCCCAGCGCGGGGAGCGCGTCGGCAAGGCTCTGCAGCCCCTCGGCCGGCTTGATCGCATGGTGGCGATGATTCTTGAGGGCATTGTCCATCACCTCCTCGACCGCGTGCGGGTCGAGCGTTCCCGACGAGACGACGACGAGGCGTAGCGTGTCGCAGATCAGGTGGACCAGCGTCTGGTCCTTCAGCAGCTTTGGATATTGCTGGAAGATCGGCGAGCTGGCGGGGTCCTCGATATGCGGCTCGACCGCGACCGGCCCTTCGGTGCGCATCATCTTCATCAGGGTGGAGACGAGGAGGATGCAGTCGAGATAGTCGGCCTTCTTGTACGTGGGGCCACGAAACACCTTGCCGATGCCGCCGGCGAGCGCCTTCAGATCCTTGCCCGAATTGCCGATGATCAGCGAGCCGACCGCGGCGCCGCCGATGATCAGCATTTCGTGCGGCAGCGCCTCAAGCACCGGCGCGAGATTGCCGCCGGTCAGCGCGAAACCCCCGAACACCAGCAGGATCAGAACGACGATGCCGATAACGGGAAACATGCGCAGTCAACTCCAATCGGGGCCCGGCGGCCCCGCAAACAGGCGGGCCTCTTGAGGATTAACGGCAGCGCGCGCGAAAGATTGAGCCGATCAGCCCAAAATATCGAACAGCGTCTGACGGTTGATCCGCGCAAAGGCCGCCTGCGCCGCCTCCAGCGTCAGATTCGTCGCGTTGAGCTGCGCGATCGCGACCGACAGGTCGGTGTCTTCAACCGAAGAGCGCTCGTCGGCGAGCGTGATGTCGCGCGCCGCAAGCCCGTCGCCAAGGCGTTCGAGCCGCCCGGCCGACAGGCCGAGCGTCGCATTGCGGTCGGCGACATGGCCGATCGCGCCGTTCAGCGCGTCGAGCGAGGCGCCGATCGCGGTCGCGTCGTTCGCGGTCACGGCCGCCGCGGCGTCGCGCAGGCCGGTCGACAGGCTGTTGCCGCCGAGCACGAAGACGTCGTCCGCCGATGGCACCGGCGCGAAGCTGACATCCGAATCGAAACGCATGACGCGCGCGTCGGCGGTCGCGAACAACGGCTCGCCGTTGGAATCGCGGCGCGCGGCGAGGCCGTCGATCTCGTCCGCAATCGCGCCAAGCTCGGCGGCGATGGTCGCGCGGTCGGCATCGTTGAGGGTGCCGGTGGCGGCCGACAGCGTCAGTTCGCGCGCGCGGATGAGCAGGCTGCTCGTCGATTGCAGCACGCCGTCGGCCTGCGACACCAGCGCCTGCGCCGAAGCGATGTTCGTCTGCCAGACGTCGGCACTCGCCTGCGCCTTGCCGATCGTCGCGATGCGCCGCCACGACACGGCGTCGTCGGACGCGCGCTGGAGCCGCTTGCCGCTGGAGATCTGGACCTGCAGCTTGTCGATCTGGTCGGCGAGGCCCGACTGGCGCGCGATCTCGCGCGTCATGCGATTGCCGGTGGCGTTGATCATGATCCGGGCCTTCCTAGAGCGACGTCAGCAGCGTCTGCATGGTTTCGCGCGCGACCTGGATCGTGCGCGCGGCGGCCGAATAGGCCTGTTGAAAGCGGAGCAGGTCGCCCGCTTCCCGGTCGAGGTCGATCTCGCTGACCTCCGCGCGCGCCGCGGCGGCGGCATCGGCCCGCGTGGTCGCCGCCGCGTCCTGCGCGCGCGCCGAAGCGGTCGCCTGCGCCTGCGTGGCGAGATGTCCCGACCAGAGCGATTCGGGATCGTCCGCACCGCGCATCGCCCCCAGCGCGAGCATGTTGCCGTTGCCGCTCGACGCATCGGCGGCGGCGACCTGATCGGGGGTCAGCGCCGCCGCGGTGAGCGTCGCGGCGGTCGTACCGGTAAAGAGCGCGGCGCCGGCGTTGCCGGCCGCATCGAACCCCGCCTGGTGCGCGGCGTTGATCTGGCCCGCGAACTGGCCGGCGAGCGCATCGAGATCGGCGCGCTGGTCGGCGACATGGTTCGCCGCCTCCGAAAGCCCGGCGAGCGATCCGGTCGCGGTGGTGAAGGGTGCGCCGCCGTCGGTCGCGAAAGCCAGCCGTCCGTCGGCTCCGGCGGTCACCGAGATCGGATGGACCTCACCATTGCCGACGAGCATGTCGCCGGTCGCCGCAACGCGCAGCGTCGCCGCGCCGCGATCGTCGAGACTGATATCGACCCCGGCCTGCGCCGATATCCGGTCGAGCAGACGGTCGCGCTCGTCGAGCAGCCCCGCCTCGTTGGTCGAGCCGGGGCGCGCCTTGCGCAGGCCGATATTGATCTGCTCGAGCGCGTCGAGATTGGCGTTGAAGCTCTGGGTCTCCGACGAGGCCGCGCCGGCGACGCCGTCGGCCATGTCCGAAAGCTGGCCCGCCGCGGTGCGAAAGCCCGAGGCGATGTCGTCGGCCGCCTGGAGAAACTGGCTGCGCAGCGTGCGGTTGGCGGGGTCGGCGGTGAGCAGGTCGGCGGTGGTGAAGAGGCCGGTGAGCCCCGATGCGATACCGTTCGTCTCGTCGCTCAACGCCCCTTCGACCCGCCCCATCCATTCGAGCCGGGTCGCGGCGCGCTCGGCATCGCCCGAAGAGAGGCGCGAATCGGCGATCAGCCAGGCGTCGACCGAGCGATCGATGCCGCCGATCTCGACCCCGCCGGGGCGGACATTGGCACGGACCAGCGCGGTGTCGCCCGCCGCCATCGCCTCGCGCAGCCGCAGCGAGCGCCGCGCATAGCCCGGCGACTGCGCGTTGGCGATATTGTCGCCGATCGTCGCGAGCGCCGCCGAATAGGCGCGCAGCCCGCTGGCGCCGATGCCGAGCAGGTCGCTCACTGGACGCTCCCGCCGCCGGAGCCGGCCCCGCCGCTCGTAGCGACGCGCGCGCGGAACTGCGCCTCGACCATCGAGGCGATGCCGAATTGGCGCAGCGACGCGATCGAATCGGCGGTGCGGGCATCGGCCATCTCGCGGAAATTGTCGGTCGCGCTCGATCCGAAGATATCGTCGCCGAGCTTCGCCTGGCGCATCGAGGCCATGAGCTGGCGCAGGATCACCGCTTCGAAGGCTTCGGCCGCCTTGCGCAGGCCGCCGTCGCCGCCGCCGGCCAGCGTCGGTGTCGCGGCCGCGGGCACGCGGGTGGCGGAGATGGAAGGAGACGTCATCATATGATTACCAGTTCGGCTGTGAGCGCGCCCGCCTGGGACAGCGCCTCGAGGATCGCGACAAGGTCGCCCGGCGGCACGCCCATGCGGTTGATCGCATCGACGAGCTCGGCGAGCGAGGCGGTGGGTTTCATCAGGAAGGCGGGGCGATAATCCTCGGTCGCCTCGATCTCGCTCGACGGTTCGATCGCGGTCTGACCGCGGCTGAACGGCGCGGGCTGCACCACCGTCGGCGATTCCTTGATCGACACGGTCAGCTTGCCCTGGGTGACCGCGGCGGTTCCGACGCGGACCGCGCCATTGATGACGACGGTGCCGGTGCGCGCGTTGACGATCACCTTCGCGGGCGGTTCGGCGCGCACGACGTCGAGATTCTCGACCAGCGAGACCAGCCGCATGCGCTCGTCGCCGCCGCCGCCTGCGCGGATCGAGATGCTGGCGCCATCGACCATCGTCGCGGCGCCCGGCCCGAGCGCGCGGTTGATCGCGTCGGCGACGCGCTTCGCATTGGTCGCGTCGAACTGGTGCAGGTTGAAGAGCAGATGGTCGCCATAGGCGAAGCCGGTGTCGACCGCGCGCTCGATCGTCGCGCCGTTCGCGATGCGGCCGCTCGACGGCACGTTGACCGTCAGCTTCGACCCGTCGGCGGCGTCGACCCCCAACCCGCCGATGACCAGATTGCCCTGCGCCATCGCATAAATCTGTCCGTCGGCGCCATAAAGCGGCGCAAGGACGAGCGTGCCGCCGCGCAGGCTCTTCGCCTTGCCGATCGCCGAGACGGTGATGTCGAGGCGCTGGCCGGGCTTGGCGAAAGGCGGCAGGTCGGCGGTGATCATCACCGCCGCGGCGTTCTTGAGCGCCGGATTGACCCCCGGCGGCAGCGTCAGGCCGAAGCGCGACACCGCACCCTTCATGCCGAGCGTCGCATAGTCGAGGCTGTCGTCGCCGGTTCCCGCAAGCCCGACAACGATACCGTAACCGGTGAGCTGGTTGGTGCGCATGCCCTGGAACTGGCCCATGTCCTTGATCCGCGCCGCCGATGCGGGCGCCGCGAAGCCGAAGCCCGCCACGAGCAGGGCAAGAAAGGCGATGAGGATGGAGCGCTGGGTCACGGGATCGGTCCTTGGTCGGATCAGAAGGGGCTGATGATCGAGAAGAAGCGCGACAGCCAGCCCTGGCGGCTGGCGCGGGCGATGTCGCCCTTGCCGACGTAGCGGATGCGCGCGTCGGCGACGCGCGTCGAGGCGATGCGGTTGTCGGGGCCGATGTCGATCGCGCGGACAAGGCCCGAGATCTGCACCCGTTCGTCGCCGCGATTGAGGGTGAGCAGCTTTTCGCCGCGCACCAGCATCGTGCCGTTTGGATAGACCTCGGCGATCGTCACGCTGATCTCGCCCGCAAGCTGGTTCGACTGCGACGCCTCGCCCTTGCCCTTGAAGTCGCTGCCGCCGCCCATGCCGATATCGCTGGGCGAGAAGAAGGACAGCGGACCGGTGGTCGGCGGCGTCAGGCCGAAGCTCGAATCGCGCTGGGTGCCCGAGGCGCTACTTTTCGACGCGATGGTCCGCTCGACGAGCTGGATGGTCACGATATCGCCGACCCGGCCGGCGCGGCCGCCCGAGGTCAGCGGCACATAGCCGCCCTGAAAGATCGCGCCGTTCGCGGGCGGCGGCGGCGGTGGGCCCGGGATCGTCGCGGCGAAGGCGTCATCGCTTTCCTTGTCGCGCGCCGCCGCCGGCCACGGGGCCAGCACGAGCGCGAGGAGCAGCGCGCTAGAGAGTCTGCGTCGCATTTTTCATCATCTCGTCGGTGGCCTGGATCATCTTGGAATTGACCTCATAGGCGCGCTGGGTCTCGATCATGTCGACGAGTTCCTCGACGACATTGACGTTCGATCCTTCGAGCATGCCGCCGCGCAGGGACCCGCGGCCCTCTTCGCCAGCGGCGCCGACCTGCGGCGTGCCCGAGGCAGCGGTTTCGACCAGCATATTGTCGCCGATCGCCTGCAACCCCGAGGGGTTGGCGAAGCGCGCGATCTCGATGCGGCCGAGCTCGACGACGTCGGCCTGGCCGGGCACGGTGGCAGAGACGGTGCCGTCGACGCCGATCGACAGGCCGGTTGCATCCTCAGGCACCTGGATCTGCGGGATCAGCGGCTTGCCGTCGGGAGTGACGATGGTGCCGTCGGGCGCGCGCTCGAAATTGCCGGCACGGGTATAGCCGATGCGCCCGTCGGGCAGATCGACCTGAAAGAAGCCGGCGCCGTCGATCGCGACGTCGAGCGCATTGCCGGTGGTCGCGAACGTCCCCTGCGTGTCGATGCGCGAGGTGCCCGAAAGCTGGACGCCGGTGCCGAGGTTGAGGCCGGTCGCATAGCGATTGTCGGCCGCGGCGGTCGCGCCCGGCTGGGTGATCATCTGGTACGACAGCGTCTCGAAATTGGCGCGATCGCGCTTGAAGCCGGTCGTGTTCACGTTCGCGAGGTTGTTCGCGATCACCTGCATCCGGAAGCTCTGGGCATCCAGGCCGGTTCGCGCGACGTGCAAGGCACCGAAACTCATCTCATATTCTCCTTAACGGGGCAGTTGCATCAGGTTCGCGGTCGCGCTGTCCATCTCGCGCGCGTCGCTGATCAGCCGAAGCTGCGAATCCCAGCTCTTGCTTGCCTCGATCATCTCGACGAGCGCGGTCGTCGCGGTGACGTTCGAGCCTTCGAGCGAGCGGGTGACGAGCCGCGCCTCGGGATCGTCGGGCAGGATGCCGCCATTTCGCACCCGGAACAGGCCGTCGAGCCCCTTGACGATGTCCGAACCGGCGGGGCTCGCGATGCGGAGGCGGTCAACCTCCTGCGGATTTTCGGGATCGCCGCCGGCGGGAACGACCCAGACCCGGCCCTGATCGTCGATCTTGATCGAATCGGCGGGCGGGATCGTCACCGGTCCCTGCGTGCCCTGCACCGGATGGCCGTCGCCCGTCGTCAGCAGGCCGGAGGCCGAAAGCTGAAGGTCGCCGCGGCGGGTATAGGCTTCCTCGCCGTCGGGCGCCTGGACGACGAGCATCGCGTCGCCCTGCATCGCGACGTCGAGGTCGCGCCCGGTCGACGTGATGGTGCCGGCGCGCATGTCGGCGCCGACCACCTCTTCCGACGCCAGCGCGCGCCCACCGATACCGGCGCCCTCGAACCACAGGCTCTGCGCCTCGGCGATCTCGCCGCGAAAGCCCGGCGTGTCGACGTTCGCGAGGTTGTTCGCGATCGCCGTCTGCCGGGCCATGCTGCCCCGCATCGCGGTAAGGCTGGTATAGATGACGCGGTCCATGGATCGGCTCCCGGCGGGCGGCGGCTGCGCCGCCGTCAGTTCATGTTGATGACGGTCTGGGTCAGCGTCGACGCGCCCTCGATCGCCTTGGCATTGGCCTGGAAATTGCGTTGCGCAGCGATCAGCATCACCAGTTCCTCGGTGATGTCGACGTTCGAGCGTTCGAGCGCGCCCGAGCGCACCGCGCCCATCGCGCCGCTGCCCGGCGAATCGATCACCGCCGCGCCGCTTTCGCCGGTCGACTGCCAGTGCGCGTCGCCGATCGGGCGCAGCCCTTCCATCGCGGGGAAGGACGCCATGGCGATCTTGCCGAGCATCTGGTTCGACCCGTCGGCGAAGGTCGCGGTGACCAGCCCGTCGGTGCCGACCGAAACGTTGACCAGCGCCGCGTCGGGATCGCTCGGCGACGCCTTGGGCAAGACGAGGTCCGAGGTCGCGTCGAGCGTGCGCGCGGTGACATTGCCGTCGGCATCGACCGGCAGCAACTGAAGCGCCGAGCCCGTCGTATCGACGACGCGGCCGTCCTCGAGCGGGGTGAAGGCGCCGTTGCGCGAATAGGTGACGGCATTGGTCGGCGGCGCGCCCTTGACGACGAACAGCCCCTCGCCGACGATCGCCATGTCGAGCGTCTTTTCGCTCGTTTCATAGCTGCCCTGCGTGAACTCCTGGGTGATGCCGTTGAGGCGCGTGCCCTGCCCCGCGATCATCCGCGTCGACTGGTTGGGCGACGAGGCGAAGATGTCGCCGAACTGCGCGCTGCTGCGCTTGAAGCCGATCGAGCCGGCGTTGGCGATATTGTTCGAGATGACCGACATGTCGGTCTGGGCGCCCTTGAGGCCCGAAAGCGACGTATAGAATGACATGGACTTATCCTTCCTGGGTGGATTGGGTTTCCGGCGACGCCGGTGCGAGGGTCGAGGCCTTGATTTCCTGCAACAGCGCGGTCTGCGCCGTGAGCTGCTCCGAAATCTTCTGCAGCGTCGTGTTGGTTTCGGTGACGCCGGCGAGGCTGGAGAATTGCGCCATCTGCGCGACCATCTCCTGATTATCGACCGGGTTGAACGGGTCCTGCTGCGAGAGCTGCGCGGTCATCAGGCGCAGGAAGTCGCTCTGCCCCATCTGCTGGGGCGCAAGCACCGTCGAGGTTGCCGTGCCGGTGCCGCTGATTGCGTCGATCGCCATTGCTTATTGTCCCAACCGCAGGGTTTCGTTGATCAGGCCCTTTGCGGTGTCGAGGACCTGGACGTTGTTCTGATACTGGCGAGCGGTCTCGACCATCTCGACCAGTTCGGCGGCGCTATCGACCGCCGCTTCCCAGACATTGCCGTCGGCATCGGCGAGCGGATTGTCGGGGTCGTGGCGTTTCGTCGGCGCCATCTTGCTGGTCGTCACCTGGTCGACCGCGACCGTCGCGCGGCCGGCACCGTCCATGACGGTGCGGAACACCGGCTTCATCGAACGGAACGCCTCCGCCTCGCTGCCCGCGACGGTGCCCGCATTGGCGAGGTTCGAGGCGGTGGTGTTGAGGCGGACGAGCTGCGCCGACATGGCGCGCCCGCTGATGTCGAAGATCGAAAGACCGGCGGCCATCGTCATTCTCCCTTGAGCGCTCGCGTCAGCGTGCCGATCCGACCCTGCAGGAACGCGAGGCTGGATCGATAGGCGAGCGCATTTTCGGCGAAGGCTGTCTGTTCGGTCGCCATCTCGACGGTGTTGCCGTCGAGCGACGACTGGACCGGGATGCGATATTCGATCGCCCCCTGGGTCGACGCGCCTTGTTGCGCAAGGTCGAGCGCCTTGGCGAAGTCGAGGTCGCGGGCCTTGTAGTGCGGCGTGGCGGCATTGGCGATGTTCGAGGCGAGCATCATCATGCGCTGGCTGCGGAGCTGAAGCGCCGTCGCGTGCAGGCCGAAGAGCTTTTCGGATGCCATCTGTCCATTCCTCCTGTCGCCGCTGCCCCCGGCCAGGTCGGCCGTGCGGGGCGCGCGGAAAAGCACAAGGCATGTTGCAATGGCCGTGCCAAATCGCATTTTCCTCCGCTTTTCCATGTCTTGGCCGAGAGCGGTGGCGCGGGCCGCGACGGCACATCGGGCGCTCGTCAAAAGATTGACGCGGGCCGGCGTCGGCGCCCGAAATCGGCGGCAAAGGCCGATTGGCACATATGCTGCATTCCTGAGCGCGATCCCTGGAACCGAAGGAGATGGATCATGACCCGCCCTTTCATCGCCGGCCTCGCCGCGATCGCCGTCGCCGTGCCCACCGCGAACGCGCAGCAGCGCTATGAGGACTGGCAAGCGATCGACAATCTGACCGCGATCGTCGCGGGCGCGATGGGCCGCACGGCGGCGCCAGTCGACCGGCGCATCAAGCTGCAGCGCTGCCCCGAGCAGGCGACGATTACCGCGATCGACGCGCAGACGCTCGCGGTGCGCTGCCCCTCGCTCGGCTGGCGCGTGCGTGTGCCGATGGCGGGCGGTGCCGACGCCGCCTCCGGTCTGGTGCCCTATGCGGCGCCCGCGAATTACGCCCGGCCCGCGGCTCCGGTGATCCACCGCGGCGACAATGTCCGCGTGTCGATCGAGACCGAGAGCTTCGCGATCCACTATAGCGCGACCGCCACCGAGGACGGCCGCGTCGGCGACACCATCGCGCTGCGCGGCACCGACAACCGCCGCGTGCTGAGCGCCGTGGTCACCGGACCCGGCCGCGCGCGCATCGCGGATTGAGATTTTATTTTCTTCGTCACCCCGGACTTGATCCGGGGTCCCGCTTTCTCCGTCGTTTAGCGGGGCCCTGGATCAAGTCCGGGTGACGAGACAGGGAATGGCTCCTTCCAGATCCAAACTGCGTCAGCTCCGGTTTTTTCCCCACCATCGCTTAATCGCCCGCTCCCCCAGCCGTAAATGCTCTCCGAATGCTCCGTCGATTTTCCGACGGGGCGGCTTGTGGAGGCTTCGCATGTCGGGTGACAGCAAGATCGGGCAGCCCATCGCGGGACCGGTTCGCGCCGGCGCCGTGCGCAAGCTCGCCGCCGGATCGGCGGCGGCGCGCCCCGATGCGCCGGTGTCGACGGCGGCCGGCGAGGCCGCGCCCGCGACCCGGTTGCTGGGCCTGACCCGGACGCTTGCCGAGCAGGGACCGCCGGTCGACGTGGCGCGCGTCGCCACGCTGCGCACCGCGATCGCCGGCGGCGACTATCGCGTCGAGGCGCGCGCACTCGCGCAGGCAATGCTCGCCTTTCATCAGGGAAGCGCCGGCGCATGCTGATCGAGATGGACGAGATGCAGACGCGGCTCGACGCGCTGGTCGCGGCGCTCGACGGACAGGATCCGGGCGCGATCATCGCGGCATCGGAAGCGCTGGCGACCGCAGTGATCCTGTTTCGCGGCGCGGCAATCCCCGCCGGTGCCGAGGCGCGCGCGCGGGTGCTGATCGGCCAGGTGCTACGCCAGCTCGAAGCCGCGGCGATCCGCGTCAACGTCCTGAAGAACTGGACACGTCAGCGGATTGACAGAAACCATGCGATGCGCGGAACCGCGCCGCGCGGCCTGGCGACAAGCTATTGATAATCCGTCCCTGACAGGCGATTTACCAAAAATGGCACGATGATTGCTTTGGTTTCCGCGAACCAGCGGAACCCGAAAGCATGACCCCGATCAAGCCCCTGCCCCAGACCCCGACGACCGCGCCCGTGCTGGACGCGGTGCAGGCGGCGTCGGCGCGCACGGGGATCGATTTCGACTATCTGGTCGACGTCGCCCGTGTCGAGAGCCGCTTCAACCCGACCGCCAAGGCGCCGACATCCTCGGCACGCGGCCTCTATCAGTTCACGACCCAGACCTGGCTCGCGACGCTCGACCGTCACGGCGCCAGCCACGGGCTGGGCTGGGCGGCGAATGCGATCGCGCGCGACAGCGGCGGCCGGCTGTCGGTCGCCGACCCGGCGCTGCGCCAGCAGATCCTCGACCTGCGCGACGACCCCGGCGCCGCTTCGGCGATGGCGGCGGCGCTGACCGCCGACAATCGCATGGCGCTTGAAGGCCGCTTCGGCCGCCCGATGGAACCGGTCGATCTTTATCTCGCCCACTTCCTCGGCAGCGGCGGCGCGATGCGCTTCCTCGCCGGGCTCGAGGCCGACCCCGACCAGCCCGGTGCGACGATGCTGCCGCAGGCGGCCGCCGCCAACCGGCCGATCTTCTATGCCGGCGACGGGCGGATGCGCAGCCTGGGCGAGATTCGCGACCTGTTCGCCGCGAAGCTCGCCGCCGACGGTTCGCCCCCCGCCCTTTCCGTGCCCGCCGAACAGCGCTGGCGCGCCGAGGCGAGCAGCTTCGCCGGTACCGCCGGCGGCGGCCGCCCGCCGCTTCAGATGATGGAAATCCAGCCGATGCCCAAGACCCTGTCGATGGACTTCGCCGCGAACGCCTATCGGCGGCTCGCCTCGATGGGAGGCGGCGCATGACGGGCGCGCTGGACCTGCGCCGGATCGGCCGCATTGCCGGCGCCGCGGCGCTGCCGCTGGGGATGCTGATCCTCGTCGCGCTGATGGTGATCCCCGTTTCGCCGATGGTTCTCGACATCAGCTTCGTCGGCAACATCATGATCAGCCTCGCGATCCTGATGGTCGCGCTGTCGGCGTCAAAGCCGCTCGATTTCTCCGCCTTTCCGACCGTGCTGCTGCTCGCGACGCTGTTTCGCCTCGCACTGAACGTCGCCTCGACGCGCGTCGTGCTCGTCCATGGGCACGAGGGCACGGCGGCGGCGGGCCATGTCATCGAGGCGTTCGGCCAGGTGCTGATCGGCGGCGACTATGTCGTCGGCCTGTTCGTCTTCGTCGTGCTGATGATCATCAATCTGGTCGTCATCACCAAGGGCGCGGGGCGCGTGTCCGAAGTGTCGGCGCGCTTCACCCTCGACGCGCTGCCCGGCAAGCAGATGGCGATCGACGCCGACCTCAACGCCGGCCTGCTGACTCCCGACGAAGCCAAGGCGCGGCGACAGGAAGTCGCGACCGAGGCCGATTTCTACGGCTCGATGGACGGCGCCTCGAAATTCGTGAAGGGCGACGCGGTCGCGGGCCTGCTGATCCTGTTCGTCAACATCGTCGGCGGGCTGATTCTCGGCATGGCCAGCCATGGGCTGAGCTTCTCCGAGGCCGGCGCCACCTATGTCACGCTGGCGATCGGCGATGCGCTGGTCGCGCAGATTCCGGCGCTGCTGCTGTCGATCGCCGCCGCGGCGATCGTCACCCGGGTCAATTCGCCGCTCGATCTGTCGGGCCAGATTGGCAGCCAGTTCGCCTCGCCGCATGTCTGGATGGCGGTCGGCGGCATATTGTTCATCCTCGGCCTCGTTCCCGCGATGCCGCAGATGCTGATCCTGCCCGCCGCCGCGATCGCGCTCGGCGCCGGCTGGCAGATGCGGCGGATGGCGGCGCTCGCAGTGCCGGCGGAGGAACCCGCCGTGCCCGCCGCCGACCCGCACCATATCGCCTGGGCCGATGTCAGCGAAGCGAGCGCGTGCCAGCTCGAGGTGGGCTATGCGCTGATCGCGCTGGTCGACGAACGCAAGGGCGCGCCGCTGATGGGCCGCATCACCGGCATCCGCAAGCAATTGTCGAAGGAACTGGGCTTCGTCGTGCCGCTGGTGAAGGTGACCGACGATCTGTCGCTGCCCGGCAATTGCTATCGCATTTCGGTCGCCGGGGTCATCGTCGGCGAGGACGAGGTCTATCCGAACGAGATGCTCGCGCTCGATTCGGGCGATCTCGTTACTCCCATCCGCGGCCGGCCGTGCAAGGACCCGACCTTCGGGCTCGACGCGCTGTGGATTCCCAAGGCGTCGCAGAACGACGCGATCGCCGCGGGCTATACCGTCGTCGATCCGGCCACGGTGGTCGCGACCCATCTCAACAACAGCATCATCGCCTCGGCCTCCGAACTGTTCGGCATCGACGACGCGCAGGCGCTGATCGATCATCTGAAGGCGCATTATCCGCAGCTCGCGGCGAACCTCAGCCCGCAGGGCTATGCGCTGCCGCGCGTCGCGGCGCTGTGCCGCGCGCTGCTCGAGGAACGGGTGCCGCTGCGCGACTTCCGCAAGATCGCCGAAGCGATGGTCGCGCTCGCGGGCCAGCAGCTCGGCGACGGCGACCTGGTCGAGGCGGTGCGCCAGCGCATCGGCGCGCTGATCGTCCAGACCATCGTGCCGAGTCGGATGCCGCTGCCCGTCGTGACCTTCAGCCCGGAGATCGAGATGCTGCTGACCCAGGCGGTGCGCGCCAATCCGGGCGCCGAATGGCCATTCGAGCACGGCATGGCGATGAAGATCGTCGAACAGATAGGACAGGCGGTCGAACCGCTGCTCCTCTCGACGCGCAGCTTCGCGCTCGTCGCATCGCCGTTGTGCCGGTCGGCGCTGTCGCGGCTGGTGCGCGCGACCTTCCCCGACGTCGCCGTCATTTCCTACCTCGAAATCCCGCCGAACAAGCCGACTGAGATCGTCGCGACGATCGGCGCCGAACCCGCGCGCCTGCCCGGCGCCGCCGCCGACCAGATGAAGGATGAGCCGCATGAGAGCTGAGCGAGCCGACCAATTCGGCGCCGCCGTCGTCGCCCCGCATCCCGTCCCTGTCGCCGCGACCGCCGCGCGCGGTTATGGCGAGAGCATCGAGGCGCTGGTCGCCGATCATGCGCCGCTGGTCCGCAAGATCGCGTGGCAGGTGTTTTCGCGCGTCGCGCGCACCAGTGAGCTCGACGATCTGATCCAGACGGGCCTCATCGCCCTCATCGAGGCGAGCCGCCATTATGAGGAGCGCGGCTATGCCTTTGCCACCTATGCCTCGACCCGCATCCGCGGCGCGATGATCGACCAGCTCCGCCGCGAGGCCGAGGTCGGGCGATCGGCGATGATCGCGAGCAAGCGCATCCAGACGGTGCGCCGCGACCTCGAACAGCATCTGATGCGCGCTCCGACCGCGGCCGAGATGGCCGATGCGTTCGGGATGAGCGCCGAGGAATATTTCGCGCTCGAGAAGAACGCCGCCCATGGCCGCTCGACCTCGCTCGACGAGATGATCGACCGCGGCACCTTCCTGATCGCCGACGAAGCCGACGGCGCCGACGGCCAGTGCGAGCGCGAGGATATGCTGGGGGCGCTGCAGACATGCATCGAGCGGTTGCCCGAACGCGAGCAGATGGTGCTCCAGCTCTATTTCTTCGAGGAGTTGAACCTGCAGGAGATCGGCGTGACGCTCGACGTCAGCGCGGCGCGCGTGTGCCAGATCAAGCGCGACGCGATGGCGCGGATCGAGGCGATGATACGCGCGATGACCGAATAGGCGCGGGGCCCGCGCGACCGCACGGTTTCCCGGAGAAGATGGCCGGATCGGCGTGCGACCGCCGCCGATCCGGCCGGAGGGGTCAGATCGTCCGCCGCTGCCTGTCGTTCCAGGCGCGGCGGATCGTTTCGAAATAGCGTTTCATCCGGTCGGCGCCCGCGTCGCTCAGGCGGATGAGCGAGCGCCGCCGATCCTTCTCGTCGATCGCGCGATGCACCAGCCCTTCCTGCTCGAGCGCGGCGATCATGCGCAGACCCGACGACAGCGGCACGCCGGCGCCGGTCGCGAGGTCGCTGGCGCTGAGCTGGCGATCCTGCTCGCGCGCGAGCATCAGGTCGAGCATCATGTCCCAATTCGCGCCCGAAAGCTGGGCGCGGCCGAAATGATCCTGACGGATGCGTCGCGTCTGCAGGCTGAAGCTGACCTGTTCGACCAGCATCGTCTGCGGATCACCCTCGGCGCTCACGGGCCGCTCCTCGGAACGGACGGAGAGCATTTCCTGGATCTGGCCGATCCGCGACTTGATCTCGGCGATATCCTCGCGCGAATATTGTTCCATCTGACGACCCCTGGGCGCGACCGATCGGTCACGCGTCGACGTCGCCCGTCCGTCGGGTCGATCCGGCCGCATAGAGAATGACGAACAGGATCGGATAGGAGATATACATCGAAAGCAGCGCATAGGGCCGCGGCAATATCTCGGCGAACATCAGCTTCTGCAGGTGTCCGAAGACCGCGATCAACTGCCAGCCCGTGATCCAGTAGGGCCAGAAGCGCTGCGTCTTCAGCGCGATGACCCAGAAACTGACGAGCGCGATCAAATCGATCACGAAGATATTGGTTTCGACATGCTCCCATTGCGGATTGGGCGACATTATCGTGGTGCAGACCGAGGCGATGAGCGCCGTCAGCGCCGCTCCCTTTTCGAGCGGGCCGCCGCGATAGATCGCGACGCCCACCGTGAGCAGCAGGACGGCATAATAGATCGCCACAGTCCACATGTGACTGGCGTCCCCCGGACGCCTTACGAAGCCTGAGCGAGCGCGGTGACAACGCCGCGATCGTTGCTGCCCTCGTCGGCGAACATGGCGCTGGGCGGCTTGACGCCGGCGCCGAACATGCGGGTGCCGAGCCCAACCTGCTTCTGGGTCGCGGTGAGCGCGAGGTGCGCATCGGTCAAAAGCTGGCGCACGTCGCCCGACGCGGCGAGCGCCTGGGCGACCTTTGCCATCGCATCCTGGCCGACGATCGCCGACATATTGGTGTCGCGGCGCGCGGCCGGCAGCGTTCCCGCGAGCCGGGCGATGCGGATCATGACCTCGTCGATGGCCTCTTGGGCCGCATGCAACTCGCTGGCGATTTGTTTCGCCGCGGATATTCGTTCGTTCAGCATTTCTTCCGGTCCTTGAAAAAGGAATGCTGCGGATTCCCCCCCGCGCATTCGGTTCGAACTATCAGGTCAGAACGCGACCCAGTCCCACAAGGATCGAATAGAGGGCGGAAAAGGCCAAGATCGTCGCCAATGCGATGAGGATCGGCCAGATGATCCTTTCCATCAATCCATGTCGGTTCGTCGGCTGGGACGAAGTCGGAAACGGAAAGCCGATATCGAAGACCCCCCGCCGCGACCGGCGCCCCGTCTCCGCATCGGCGACCGGCGGTTCGCCGCCTAGATCGGCCAATTGATATCTCAATGATTGATAGGGGGTAACTCGGTCGAAGACACCGTTACTCGCCAACAGCTTTGCAGCCTCTATCCGGTTGGAGGTATTGAGTTTTTTCAGGGACCGCCGCACGCGCTCATCTACAGTGTGCGGCGACACGCCCATGATGCGGGCGATTTCCTTGGAATTTTTATGCTCGAAAACATGCCGCAACGTTTCAATTTGCGCAGCCGAAAGGAGACTGAGATAAGTGTCGGGGTCACCTTGCACCGGGGTGGAATAGCTCATCAGGGGTCGAAATCAAGTTGGCGGGGTCGGTAATTCGCACGCGGGAGAGCATGAAAATGAAACGGGACCGGACGGCAAATCTCTGTGTCCCCCGCCATTTTCCGCCGCGGAGCCGCGGCGACGGATTCGACAATTATTTTTTTGCGCCCATTGCCCGACGCGGCATCGCGCGGACCTGCAGCGCGTGACCCGGCTCGGCGCCCTGCTCGCAGGCGGCGGCGCACGGCGCTTCGGTCGCGACAAGGCGCTTGCCCTGTGGGCCGGGCGTCCGCTGATCGCACACGCCGCTGACATATTGATCCAGCACAGCGATGCGCTGGTCGTCTGCGGACGGCTCACCAGCCCGCTCGCCGTCCCGCATCTCGCCGACCGGCCGGCACCGGAGCTCGGTCCGCTCGGCGGACTGTGTGCCGCGCTCTGCCATGCCGCCGAGACGGGACACGCGTGGGTGCTGACGCTCGGCTGCGACATGCCGCGCATAGACGCGGAACTCCTCGCCCGGCTGACGGCGCCAGGGCCTGGGCGCCATGTCGCCGAGGCACCGATCGTCGGCCACTGGCCGACCGCGCTCGCCAAGCCGCTGCTGCGCCATCTGAGCGACGGCGGCGAACGCGCGGTGCGACGCTGGGCGGCAACCACCGGCATCGAAGCCATCGCGGCCGGCGCGCCCCTCGTCAACGTCAACACCCCCGCCGACCTCGCGGCGCTGGCGAAGGATCAGCTATCCGGCCCCCAAGCGCGGTAGAAGGTATCGAGCGCAGCGTCGATTTCGGTCGCGATCCGGGCGCTGTCGGCGCGCCGCGCCTCGGGCAGGTTAAGCAGGGTGAACTGGTAGAAACCCGACTGGCACAGTCCTGCGAGATGATAGACCGCCTGCAGGGGGTCGCCGCGCCGCAGTTCGCCGCGCGCCATCTTCTCCGCCATCCACACCGCGAGCCGCGCCTTGCCGCGGCGCGGCCCGCGTTCGTAAAAGGTCTGTGCGAGATGCGGGAAGCGCCGCGCTTCGCCGATGACGAGTTGATAGAGGGCGAGCAACGGGTCCGAGGTCAGCGTGGTGATCAGCACATGGCAGAAGCGGCGCAGCACGGGTAGAACCGCTTCATCCATCGGCAGCTCGACCTGCAACGCGGCACCGTAATAATCGACGATATCGTCGACGACCGCCTCGAACAGCGCCTCCTTCGACGGGAAATAGGTCCACAGGGTCGTCTTCGACCCACCGACCGCGCTCGCGATCGACGACATGGTGGTGCCCGCATAACCGTTCGCCAAAAACCCCTTGCGCGCCGCCTCGACGAACGCCTTGCGCCGCAGCGCCGCGGCATCGTCCCCAGAAACCGTACTGACTGGTATCATTTCGATTGACAACCTTACTCCACTCGCTATGGGGCGCATGATACCAGACAGTATCGTTGGACGCCATGCCCCGTTTCCCCGTCACGACCGCCGTCCTTCTGGGCCTGCTCGCGGGCTGCGCCGCTCCCGACCTCGGACCGCGCCCGGCACCCGCCGCGCCCGAATCGCTCACCTCGGGCGAAAGCTTTGCCGCGGCTGCCGGCGTCTGGCCTGTCGAGGGCTGGTGGCAGGCGTGGGGCGATGCGCAACTCGGCGCGCTGATCGACGAAGGGCTGGCGGGGTCGCCCGACCTCGCCGCCGCCGCGGCGCGGGTGCGCGCCGCCGATGCGCTGGCGCAGCAGGCGGGCGCGGCGCTGTTGCCCCGCGTCGGCGCCGAGGCGAGCGCGGGCGGCGTCCAGCAGAGCAAGACGATGGGCATCCCGCCCGATTTCGTCCCCGACGGCATCCAGGACACCGGCCATGTCGCCGCGACCTTCGCCTTCGACCTCGACCTGTGGGGCAAAGGCCGCGCCGCGCTCGCCGCCGCGACCTCGGAGGCCGAGGCGGCGCGGGTCGACGAAGCCCAGGCACGGCTGATGCTGACCACCGGCATCGCGGCCGCCTATGCCGATCTCGCCGCCCAATATGAGGCGTTCGACGTCGCCGAGGAGGCGCTGCGCGTGCGGTCGGCGAGCGCGAAACTGTCGGCCGACCGCACCCGCGCGGGGCTCGACAACCGGGCGAGCGCGAGCCAGGCCGAGAGCCGCGCCGCCTCCGCGCGCGCCGATATCGCGGCGCTCGAGGAAGCGATCGCGCTGACCCGCAACCGGATCGCCGCGCTGGTCGGCGCCGGCCCCGATCGCGGCCTGACGATCGTGCGGCCAAACCTGACCGCGCCGGACATCGGCCTGCCCGCCGACGCGGGGATCGCGCTGGTCGGCCGCCGTCCCGACATCGTTGCGGCGCGGCTGCGCGCCGAGGCGGCGGCGAAGCGGATCGACGTCGCGCGCGCCGATTATTATCCGAACATCAGCCTGTCGGCGCTGATCGGCTTCCAGTCGCTGGGGCTGTCCAACCTGTTCGACGCCGGGTCGAAATACGGCAATGGCGGCGTCGCGATCAGCCTGCCGATCTTCGATGGCGGACGCATCGAGGGCCGCTATCGCGGCGCGCGCGCCGATTATGACGCGGCGGTGGCCGCCTATGACCGCACGCTGATCGCCGCGCTGCGCGACGTCGCCGACATCGTGGCGAGCCGCACCGCGACTCAGCGCCAACTCGCCGAGCGCCGCAGCGCGCTCGCCGCGGCCGCCGACGCCGCAAGACTGGCCGGGCTGCGCTACCGCGCCGGGCTCGACAACCAGCTCGCCCAATTGACCGCCGAGGACAGCATGGTCGCGCTGAGCCGGTCGGTCGCCGACCTTGCGGCGCGCCAGCGCGCGCTCGACATCGCCCTGATCCGCGCGCTCGGCGGCGGATATCAGGAAGCAGGAGACAGATGATGGCCGACGACACGGCTGCAGCCGCCCCCGACTCTCCCGAACCGGACGAAGCGCAGGAAGCACGCACCGCGAAGCGCAGGAAGCTGCTGCGCATCCTGGCGATCGTTGTCGCGGCGGTCGCGCTGTTGTGGGGCATCTGGTATTTCCTGACCCAGGCCGGGCGCGTGTCGACCGACAACGCCTATGTCGGCGCCGACAGCGCCACCGTCACCGCGCTCGTCCCGGGCCCGGTCGAGGCGGTGCGCGTCAGCGGCACGCAAGCGGTGAAGAAGGGCGATGTGCTCGTCGTCCTCGACGATGCCGACCAGCGGATCGCGGTCGCCGATGCCGAGGCGGCACTGCGCCAGGCGCGCCAGCGCTATGGCCAGGCCGACGCGACCGCCGACGCCGCCCGCGCCCGCGTCACGGCGCGCGGCGCCGAGATCCGGCAGGCGCAGGCACGGCTGCGCGACGCCGAGGCGACGGTCGAGCGAGCGCGCGCCGAACTCGCGCGGCGCGAGAGTATTGCCGGCACCGGCGCGGTGTCGGGCGAAGAGCTCACCGCAGCGCGCGCCGCGCTCAAGCAGGCGCAGGCGGCGCGCGATCTGGCGGCGGCGGGGGTGACCTCGGCGCAGGCGACGCGCGGCTCGGCGAGCGGCGACCTCGGCGCGGCCGAGGCGGTCGTGCGCGGCACGACGATCGACACCGCCCCCGATGTCGCGGCGGCGCAGGCCCGGCTCGACAAGGCGAAGCTCGACCTCGCCCGCACGGTCATCCGCGCGCCGGTCGACGGCATCGTTACCAACCGGCAGGTGCAGGTCGGCCAGCGCATCGCCGCCGGCGCGCCGATCATGGTCATCGTCCCGATCGACAGCGCCTATGTCGACGCCAATTACAAGGAAAGCCAGTTCGGCAAGATCCGTATCGGCCAACCCGTCGAACTGACGTCGGACTATTATGGCGGCGGCATCGTCTATCACGGCAAGGTCGTCGGCATCGCCGGCGGCACCGGCGCCGCCTTTTCGCTGATCCCAGCGCAGAATGCGACGGGCAATTGGGTGAAGGTCGTCCAGCGCCTGCCGGTGCGCATCGCGCTCGACCCGAAGGAACTCAAGGCGCATCCGCTGCGCGTCGGACTGTCGATGGAAGCGACGATCGATACGCGCGGGAAGTAACGAGCAATGGCCAGCGCTGCCCTTCCTGCCTCTCTCCCCGCCGAGCCGCAGCCGCTGAAGGGCGTGCGGCTGCTCGCCGCGGCCTTTGCGCTCGCGCTCGCCAATTTCGTCGTGGTGCTCGACACAACCATCGCCAATGTCTCGGTGCCGCATATCGCCGGCGGCCTCGCCGTCTCGCCGACGCAGGGGACGTGGGTCATCACCAGCTACGCCGTCGCCGACGCGATCAGCGTGCCGCTGACCGGCTGGCTCGCGGCGCGCTTCGGCACGGTGCGCTGGTTCCTGATCTCGATCGCCGGTTTCGGGCTCTTCTCCTTCCTGTGCGGCATATCGCGCACGCTCGACGCGCTGATCCTGTTCCGCGTGCTGCAGGGGCTGGCCGGCGGACCGCTGATGCCGCTGTCGCAGATCCTGCTGCTGCGCATCTTTCCCAAGGAAAAGGCAGGAATCGGCCTCGCCATCTGGGCGATGACGACGACCACCGCGCCGATCCTCGGCCCGATCCTCGGCGGCGTCATCAGCGACAATTGGAGCTGGCCGTGGATCTTCTTCATCAACCTGCCGGTGGTCGCGCTCTGCGCCTTCGGGGTCGGGACCCTGCTCGCGCCGTTCGAGACCAAGCGCGTCAAGGCGCGCATCGACACCGTCGGGCTCATCCTGCTCGTCGTGTCGGTCGGCGCCTTCCAGATCATGCTCGACACCGGGCGCGAGCATGACTGGTTCGGATCGACCTGGATCGTCGGTCTTGCGATCGTCGCCGCGGTCAGTTTTGTCGCCTTCGTCATCTGGGAACTGACCGACGCCAATCCGGTCGTCGACCTGCGCGTCTTCCGGTTCCGGGGATTCAGCTTCTCGACGCTCGCCATCTCGCTGGGCTTCGGCGCCTTCTTCTCGCAGGTCGTGCTGACGCCGCTATGGCTGCAACAGGTCGCGGGCTATACCGCGACCGAGACGGGATTCGTCGTCGCCTGGCTGGGCGTCTTCGCGGTGCTGCTGTCGCCGGTCGCGGCGGGATCGATCGGCAAGATCGACATCCGCCTGTCGATCAGCGCCGGCATCTTGTGGATGGCCTTCGTGTCGATCCTGCGCGCAAGCTGGAACGCCGACGTCGACTATTGGACCCTCGCCTGGCCGCATATCCTGCAGGGGATCGGCATGCCCTTCTTCTTCGTCGGGCTGACCGCGCTGGCGCTGTCGAGCGTGCCGGCGCAGGACCAGACCAACGCGGCCGGGCTGATGAGCTTTCTGCGCACGCTGAGCGGCGCTATCGGCACCGCGATCGCGACGACGGCGTGGGACGATGCCAGCGCGTCGTCGCGGGCGCAGCTCGTCGCGACGCTCAACGATCCCGGCGGCGCGATGGACCTGCTGTCCAGGGCCGGGCTGACGCTCGAACAGGCGCGCGGCGCGGTCGCACGCATGGTCGAGGTGCAGGCCTCGACCATCGGCGTGATCCACCTCTTCCTCGCGGCGGGCGTGGTCTTCGTGATCGCCGCGATTGCGGTATGGTGCGCGCCGCTGCCCAAGGAAGTGTCGATGGGCACGGCGCATTAGGGCCGCGCCCCTTGCCTGCACACCGCGCGCATGAAATGCTGCGCCGACATGGCAAGGAGACGGACTATGGCGCACGGCACCGCACGCATCGGCAAGGATCGCTATCGCACCGAGATCGACGTCGGGCCGCACCATCTGGTGGCCGACGAACCGCCCGCGCTGGGCGGGCAGGCGGTAGGACCGGCGCCTTACGACCTGCTGCTCGCCGGCCTCGGCGCCTGCACCGCGATCACGCTGCGCATGTATGCCGACCGCAAGGGCTGGCCGCTCGAATCGGTCGAGGTCGGGCTGCGCCTGACCGGCGGGGCGGGCGCGATGACGATCGACCGCACGCTGACGATCGCGGGACTCGACGAGGACCAGCGCGCACGGCTCGCCGACATCGCCGAGCGCACCCCGGTGACGCTGACGTTGAAGAACGGCCTGCCGATCGCGACGCGCCTGATCTGACGGGCGGAAGCGCCGGCCCGCATAATAAATAAAAGCGAGGCCGGGGCGACGGGAAAGATCGCCCCGGCCTCTGAACGCAGGCCTTCCTTCGACGGGTCGCAGGTCAGAAGGAGAAGCTTGCGGTCACACGCGCCCCATGGGTGCGGCGGTCCGACGCCAGCGTGCCGCTGTAGGCCGCGCCGATCCGGAAGGTACCGCTCGTATAGTCGAAGCCCGCTTCGACCTCTGCCGAGCTCTTCGGGATCAGCGTGCCGGTCAGCACGAAGGGCGAACCGCCGCCGCTCGCGAACGCCGCCCCCACCGGCGCTCCGCGATCGCCCGAGGCGCGATTCCAGGCAGCCGAGACATAGGGCTGGAAGCCCGGCTGTCCGGCATTGAAACGGGCGCGCACGCCCAGGCTGAGGAAGTCGGTCTTCTGCTTCGCCGCGGCGAGGGCGAGCGCCGCATTGCCGCCCGTCTCGACGAAGGCGTCACTCTTGGTGCGCACATGCGCGAGCCGTGCGAAGGGCGTGATCGCCGCGGCGCCGACCTTGGCGTCATAGCCGACCTCGCCGAACAGTTGCAGCGTGCTGCCGTCGCGGCCCGAAGTCAGCGACTGGGCGAGCGGCGCGAAGCTCACCGACCGCGTCGTGTCGATGTCGTGCCAGCCATAGGCAAGGCCAAAGCTCGCACGCATCCCCTCGCCCGCGCCATAGGTCGCGTGGACGGCGAGATATTTGCTGTCGGTCTTGGCCCGGTCAGTGCGGCCGCCGAGGCGGAAATCCGAATTGCCGATTCCCGCCGACAGCGCCGCCGCGAAGCCATTGCCGCCGAAACCGACACCGGTCACGAAGCCCTTGTGGTCGGTGTCCATGCCGAAGCGACCGCCCTTCGCATCGAAGTCGCCCCAGCCGCCGAAGGCCGAACCCCAGATGAAGGCGCCCTGCGCCTCGGGCGCGACCATGCCCAGCAGCGCCCCGCGCAAGTGACGGCTGTCGTCGGTCAGCCCGCTGAGCGTGCTCGTGAGAATCTCGCCCGACAGGTCGCCGAACGCCTGCTGCGCGCCCGCCGCATTCTGCGCCAGCACCGCCTCGAACAGCGGATCGTCGATACCACGCGCCTGGATCGCCGCAGCGACTCCTGCCTGGTTGGCGCCAATCGCGACGTCGGCGAAATCGATGTCGTTGCGATAGAGCGACAGCGTCACCGAATTGCCGCCATAGCGCAACAGCGGGTCGAGGAAGGCGAGGTCGGTGGTCACCGATCCGAAGCGGCCTTCGACGCCCTCCGCCCCGGTCAGGATCACATAGTCGGTGCGTCCGGCATAGTCGCCGTCCTCGGCGAGCACCGCGACACTGGCGTCCGTATCGATCGTCACCGTGCCGGTCGCGTCGAGCCGGTCGCCCTCGCCCGCCGCATTGACTTCGACCTCATAGACCGAGCCGGCCGCGAAATTCAGGTCGCCCGCGACGGTCAGACGACCGATCGAATTGCCCGGCGCGATGGTACCGCCCCCCGCGACGGTAGTCGAACCGACCGTGCCGTTGCCGCCGAGCGTGCCGCCTGAATTCACCGTGACGTCGGAGACGATCGAGCCGTTGACCGCCAGCGTGCCGCCATTGACCGCCGTCGGGCCGGTATAGCCGCTGTTGCCAGTGAAGTTCAGCGTGCCGCTGCCGGATTTGGTGAAGCCGCCATCGCCCTCGATTCCGCCGGCGAATTCGCTGTCCTCCTCCTGATCGACGGTCAGGGTGCTGGCGCCGATGACGACGGTCGCCTCCCCGCCGCCCGACAGGCCGCCGATCGTCTGGTCGCCGCCGCTGAGGTCGAGCGTGCCGCCGCCGACGTTGAAGTCGGTCGTCGGGTCGATCTGGCCGGCGAAGCGCACCGATCCGGCGAGGATGTTGGTGACGCCGTCGAAGCCATAGTTGCCCGTGAAATTGAGGATGCCGGCGCCCATCTTGTCGAGCGTACCGGTGCCCGAGAAGGCGCCCGCGAAATCATAATCGTCCGAGCGGTTGAAGACGAAGCGGCCGTTGTTGACCAGATCGCCCGCGAACTGGCCCTCGGTTCCACCGGCGCCGAGCGTGAAGGTCCCGTCGCCCTCGGTCGTGACGTCGCCGAGCAGCGTGCCGGTGAGCACCAGCCCGCCATTCACGACGACCGTGCCGCCGGTGTGCGCGACGGTGGCGGTATCGACGGTGAACACCGCCTCGCCGATCAGTTCGACCGTGCCGGTGCCGGTGATCGACAGCTCGTCGAGCTGCGACACCACGTCATTCTCGCTGAAGTTGAGGATCAGCCGCCCGTTCGTCGTCACCGCGGGGGTGAGGATCGGCGACGACAGCCCCTCACCGTCGCCGAGGTCGACCTCGTTGACCTGCAGCGCGGCGCCTTCGCCGATCGCGACATTGTCGAACTCGCCGACATAGCCCTTCGAGGTCCAATAGCCGTTCGCAACCTCGAGCGTTTCGAAGCCCGCCGCGGCACCGATCTGCTGCGCCTCGGTCAGTTCGAGCACGTCGCCGTCGAGGACGAGGCCATCGACCCCGTCGCCCGCATCGACGAGCCCGGTGATCGCACTTCCAGTCTTCAGCGTCACGCTGTCGTCGAACGCGCCGAGCCGCACCGCGACGCCGGCGGCCCCGATCAGCGTCCCGCTGTTTACGACGTCGATCTGACCGATCGAATTGAGCGCAACGCCTGTTTCGCTGATGATCGTGCCGCTGTTCGTCGCGGTCGCGCTATCGACCTCGATCTCGACCCCGCCATCGATCGTGCCGCTGTTGACGAGTTCGCCGGCCTTGCCCGCACTCGCCTGCCTGCCGATCACCACGCCGATCTCGCCGCCCGAGATCGTCCCGGCGTTGGTGACCGACGCGCCACTGACTGCAAGCACGCCGTAGCGGACGCCCGAGATCGTGCCGCCCTCTTCGTTGACAACGCTGCCGAGCATGGTGGTACCGCTGGTGTCCTGGCCACCGAAGGCCTGGATCGTGATACCGTCGGTCAATTCGCCCGCGATACCTTCGATGGTGCCGCTATTGACGACCGAGCCCCCACCGAACAGCCGTACCGCATCGTTGGCATCGCCGCGGATGGTGCCGCTGTTCGTGACGGCGGTGCCCACCGCGCGGATTTCCGCCTGCCCGGTTTCGTCGTTGTAATAGAGCTGGGTAACGATGCCATAGCCGGCACCCGAGATCGTGCCGCTATTGTCGATCGACGCGCCCGCCGACTGGATCATCACGCCGGCATCGGCGGGAGCGGCGGCACCCTCGTAGCTGCCGTTGCCGCGGATCGTGCCCGCGTTGTCGAGCATCAGCGAGCCATCCCCGCCGGCATAGACGCCATGTGTGCCACCCTCGATCGACCCGCCCTCGGCGTTGGTGATCGTGACGTCGCCGAGCGTGCCATGGAACACGCCCGCACCCGCCTCGCTGCCGATGGTGCCCGAATTATCGAGCGTCGCGCTCGCGAGGTCGCTGCCGAAGCCGACGCCATAGCCGTTGAGGCCATCGGTGCGGCTGCCGGTGATGGTGCCCGAATTGACGACGCTAGCGGTCAGGCCGCTACGCTCGCCGCTGTCGAGCGCGGTGCCCTGGATGAAGAGGCCCCCGTCGACGCCGGCGATGTCGCCCGCATTGGCGACGTCGCCACCACCCGACAGGATCACACCGAACCGCTCGCCCGCGATCACACCGCCCGCCGCGTTGGTGACCAGCGCGGCATAATCCTCGCTCGCCTGCCCTTCATAGGCGTACATGGAGATGCCGTCGGCATCGGCGCGCCCGGCACCGCTGATCGCGCCGCCGTTGGTCACGCTGCCGCCGCCGATCAGGCGGACGCCGTCGTTGCTTTCGCCCGCGATCGTCCCGCTGTTTTCGACCGTGGTGCCGACTGCAAGGCCGACGAGCTGGTCGATCTCCGCGTCATAGAGATAGCTGGTGGTGATCCCCGCGCCGGCGCCCGAGATGGTGCCGCTGTTGGTCACGCTCGACGAAGCCGTGCCGATGGTGATGCCCGCGTCGGGCGCGGCGTCGAAGCCATCGTAGCTGCCATCGCCGCGGATGGTGCCCGCGTTGACCACCGCGAGCGTTCCCCCGGCATTCGAATAGATGCCCGACGTCGCGCCGGTGATCGTGCCGCCCTCGGCGTTGGTCACCGTCACGTCGGCGAGCGAGCCCTGGAGCACGCCGACGCCAAAATCGCTGGCGATCTCGCCGCTGTTGTCGAGCGTCGCGCTCGCCATGTCGCTGCCGAAGCCGACGCCATAGCCGTCGCCGTCGCCGTCGCTGCCGCCGAAATCGCCGGTGCCGCGGATCGTGCCCGAATTGACGAGGCTGCCGGTCACGCCGCTGCGATCGTCGCTGTCGAGCGCGGTGCCCTGGATATAGACGCCGCCGCTGGCGCCGGTAATGGCGCCCGCATTGGCGACGTCGCCACCGCCGGACAGGATGATGCCGAACCGCTCGCCCTCGATCGCGCCGCCGGCATCGTTGGTGACCAGCGCGCCATAGTCCTCGCTCGCCTGGCCCTCATAGGCATACATCGACACGCCGTCGGCGTCGGCACGTCCCGTGCCGCTGATCGTGCCGCTGTTGGTCACGCTGCCGCCGCCGATCAGGCGGACGCCGTCGTTGCTTTCGCCCGCGATCGTACCGCTGTTCTCGACCGTGGTGCCCGCCGCACGGCCTTCGACCAGACCCGTCGCCGGGTTGAAATAATAGGCGGTGGTGATGCCCGCACCGGCACCCGAGATGGTACCGCTGTTGACGACGGTCGACGGCGCGCCGAGGATCGTCACCCCGGCATCGGGCGGCGCGTCGAAGCCGTCATAGCTCCCTTCGCCGCGGATCGTCCCGGCGTTGGCCAGGTCGATCCCGCCTTCGTCGTCATAGACGCCGCTGGTGGCGCCGGTGATCGTCCCGCCAACCTCGTTGATGATCGACACGCGGCCGAGCGAGCCGTTGGCGACGCCATGGCCGGCGCTGCCGGTGATCATGCCGCTGTTCACCAACTCCGACGAAGCGAGCACATTGGCAAAGGTCAGGCCGCTGCCACCCGAAATGGTGCCGGCATTGGTCACCGACGCCGTCTTGTTCCCCGCCGGATCGTTGCCCTGCACCCACAGCCCGCCGCTGCCGCCGATCAACGCGCCGTCATTGTCGACCACGCCCCCATCGAACAGGATCGCGCCATAGCGCACGCCGCTGATCGTGCCGCCCCCGGCATTGGTGATCGTCCCGATCGCGGTGACGTCCGACAAATCCTGATCGTCATAGGCGTATATCGACACGCCGTCGGCATCGGCGCGCCCGGCACCATTGATCGTTCCGCTGTTGGTCACGCTGCCGCCGCCGATCAGGCGCACGCCGTCGTTGCTTTCGCCGGCGATCGTGCCGCTGTTCTCCACGACCACCCCGACCGCACGCCCCTCGAGCGTCTGCGTGTCCGGATTATAGAAATAGGCGGTCGAAATCCCGTGGCCCGCACCTGCGATCGTCCCGCTGTTGGCGATCGTGGCCGGCCCGCCGTCGATCGTTATGCCCCCTTCGGGCAGCACGTCGAGACCATCGGCACTGCCATTGCCCCGGATCGTGCCCGCATTGGTGACGGTCGTTTGACTGGCGCGCGAATAAACACCGATCCGGTCGCCTTCAATCGTCTCCCCCGCCGGATTGTCGACCGACGCCGGCTCGCCTTCGGGGAGCAATCTTCCATGCTCTGCGCCCAGGGCGGGCACAACCATGTGGAGAATCGACAGACCGGCGATCGCGCTGGTCGCGAGCAGGCGGGATTTGGAAATGGCGGACATGTGACGATACTCCCCCTCGCAGAAAAAACGGTAGGCGACGGGATGGGCAAACGGCGCCGATGCGCGCTCTGCCGTTCCGTTCGACCTGTGTATTGCGCCCCCGTGCCGATCGGACCCCTGCGCGACCCCCGGCATTGCCCCGGCGGATTAATTGCCGGGCGCGGCCAGCGTCTACCCAATGTTTTTTGGGGGGTCGGGTCACCGTGCCGCCGCGCAGACGACCCGCCCGGCCTTTTCCCGCGCCTTTCCGCGGCGTCTGCCGCCATCGAGCACAGCAGGCGCCCCGACCCCCAAAAGAAAATTGACTTCGGCAGGGCGCGCAGCAACATCGCCGGTCATGGGGGGAATATATCGGGCCTTGCTGTTCGCGCTCGCGATGCTCGCGGCGCTGCCGGCTGTCCGTGCCGAGCCGGCGCGCCTGCCGATACTCCATCTCCATGCAGGCAGCGACGCGGGGACCGTCACCCCCTATGTGCGCTACAGCCAGACGCCCGGCCGGATCGACACCCTCGGCGTCGCCGATATCCTGGCCGCCCCGCTGCGTCCCGTCGCCGGACCGACGATCCATTTCGGCCCGCCAGGGCAGAAGACGATGGTCGTGGTCAAGGTCCGTAACGCGAGCGCGACGCAGGGAAGCTGGATTTTCACCACCGGACGCGGTTCGCTATCCTGGTTCCGTCTCTACGAAGCGTCGGGCGGACGGTTCGCGCTGCTCGTCGATGGTTCCAATACTGTGGGCGCACGCGCGAATCTGCGCACCTATCAGGCGTTCAGCACCGAACTCGTCCTCGCGCCGGGACAGGAAAAGCTGCTGCTGATCGATTTCCTGTCCGAAAATTCGACCTATATGCCGATCCGCATCCAGACCTATGGCAGCTTCTTCAAGGAACGACGCGCCAATGTCGCCATGGTGTCGGGGGTGGTGTTCGGCATCGCGGTGCTGATCTTCCTCAACTTCCTCTTCTTCTCGATCACCGGGCATCGCGAGTTCATCTGGCTCGGAGTCGCGCAAGGTTGCTTCGCGCTCAATACCGTGCTCGCCGAGGGCTATATCGCCATCTTCTTCCTCAGCGACCGGCCGCTGGCTATCAACGCGCTCGAACAGATTTTCAAATGCGGCTTTGCCGCCGCCATGGCGCAGTTCGCGCGCAGCTTCATCGACACGCCGGTGCATTTCCCGCGCCGCGATCTCGCACTGCGCGCGCTGATCGGCGCGGCGCTGGCGGTCATGCTGGTGCAGCCCGCGCTGACGCTCTATCCGCCCGGCGTGCGTAGCGGGCTGCATATCGCCGGCTGGCTGATCGTCGTCGCGATCGCCTGGTTCCTGCCCTTCGTCGGTTTCGCCGCGATGCGGCGCTTCGGGCGTCAGCTCTGGCCGCTGTTCGTCGGCTGGGCCAGCCTCGCGCTCTTCATCGTCTATGCCGCGATCGCGTCGATGGGCCTTTTCGCCTGGCTGCCGATCAACTGGCATCTTGCCGGGCCGGTCGGGCTGTTCGAATCGATCATGGTGACGCTCGCCCTCGGGCTCAACCTCAAGAAGATCCGGGCCGACAAGCTCGCCGCCGACACCAACTATGCCGAGGCGCTGGCCGAACGGCTGAAGATCAGCGAGAGCGCGGCACGGCTCGCCGAGGAAAAGGCGCTCGCGCTCGCGACGGTCAACAGCCAGAATGCGCTGCTCCACGCCTCGGGCCACGACAGCAAGCAGGTGATCCTCGCGCTCAACAGCGCAGCCGGGGTGCTGCGGCAAAGCGAGGACGGCGTCCACCGCGAACTGGGCCGGATGCTCGAAAGCTCGGCCGCCTATCTCGGTGGCATCGTGTCGACGACCATCTCGGGCGCCAATATGGCGGCCAGCGAATCGGCCTTCCTCGCACTCGGCAGCTTTCCCGCAGAGGCGCTGACCGAGCCATTGATGATGATGTTCAAGACGCCCTTCGCCGACAAGAAGCTGACGCTCGAAGCCCGGATCGACGGCACCGTCACCCTCGTATCGGACAAGCCGCTATTGATGCGCGCGCTCGCGAACCTGCTCAGCAACAGCTATCAGTACAGCGAGCGCGGCGGCGCGCGAATCGAGGTCGCGCGAGAGGGCGAGTTGGCGATCATCACCATCACCGACACCGGCCGCGGCATGCCGGTTGAGGTCATGGCGCGGCTCAACGACGACGCGGCAGTGCGGCTGCGCGCCGACGAAGATGCGCAGGGCAGCGGGTCGGGGTTCCAGTCGGCGAAGCGGCTGATCGAGGCGCTGTCGGGGTCGCTGCGCATCGCCGCGTCGGGCACCGAGGGCACGGTGATCCGCATCGCTCTGCCCTCCGCCTTCGCCGGCGTCACGCCCTGCACGGCGGGCGAACTGCAGGCGGCGCTGCCCGATTGGCACCTCGTGGATTTCGACCGCCGCGACGCCTTCGACGCGGCGCTGTCCGACACCGCGGCACCGCGCGCACGCCTCGCCGCGCTGACCTATGACGACACGACAGTGACGCGCGGGCGGCTGGCCGAGGTGGCGGGGCTGATGATGCTCAAGCCGCTGTGCTGCGAGCTACTCCGCCACCCGCTGCTCCGCGCCGGGGTGGAGGCGTCAGAGCAGCCCTAGCTCGTGCGCGCGCTCGACGATCTTGCGATTGTGCGAAACGTCGAGCTTGCGGCGCAGTTCGGCGATGTGGAACGATACGGTCGGCTGTGCGATCGACAGGCGATAGGCGATTTCCTTGTTGCTCTCGCCCTGTGCCAGATAGTGGAGGATCGCCATCTGCCGCGTCGATAGCGCCACCGGCGGCTGACGATATTTTCCGAGCGCCTCGACCATCTGCGGCGAGACATAGACCTCGCCCGCCAGCGCCGCGTCGCAGGCGGCGAGGATCGCCTCGGGCGGGTCCGACTTGCTGACCACCGCGCGCGCGCCGAGCTTCAGCGCATAGTCGACTTCGGCGTGCCGGGTCTCGCCGGTCAGGATGATGACGGTCATGTCACGCGATCCGACGATCTCCGCCAGGATGTTGACCCCGCGCATGTCGGGCATGTTGAGGTCGAGAATGACGAGATCGACCGGCTGCGAGCGCACGAAGGCGCTGACTGTCGCACCGCGGTCGAGCGCGCCGATCACCTCATAGCGATCCTGCCCCGCAAGCAGCAGGCGCAGGCCGCTCTGCGTGATCGGATGATCGTCGACGATCAGGATCTTGTGCCGTTGCCCCATCCCGCACCCCTCCCGATTTCGCGATGCCCGATAAGCGGGCGCGCCCGCAACCCGAATTAATCTGGGGTGGCGGCGGGCGTATCCTGCGCCGGCGGCGCGGGCAGGGCCTTCGGTCGAATCGCCACCCATAACGGTCCGCGCCCCAGCCGCGCGTTGAAGCGCGCGTTGAAGGTCAGCGGATCGCGCGCCGGCGCGTCGAGGCCCGGACCATAGAGCCGCCGCACCGCGCCCTTGTCATAGCCCATCGCGGCAAGCAGGGTCGGAAAGATACGATAATGGCTCGTCGCGTCGAAATGGCGCCGCGCCGCGGCCGCCCATGCGTCGTCGCCGCCGATGACGACGAGCGGAACCGCCCCTTCCTCGGGCGCCGGCGCGGGGCTGCAATGCGTCGTCGTGCCGGCGTCGCCGCGCTCGTGGAGCGTCTGGCCGTGGTCCGAGGTATAGACGATCAGCGTCCCCGCGGGCACGCCGCCCGCGAACAGGCGGTCGAAGAAACCGCCGACCGTCCACAACAATGTATTGCGATAGCTGTTGCGGTAGCGCCGCCAGCTTTCGGCGCCGGTGACCAGATTCTCGGGCAATTGCATCTCGGTCACCGCCGCCGTCCGCCCGCGCGGCAACGCGGGGCGATAGCGCATCCTGTCGGCGGGATATTTGTCGGCGACGGGAAAATGCGCGCCCATCTTGTTGACCAGCACGACATCGCGCCGGCCGTTGTGGAGCGTCGCGACCAGCGCATCGGCCGCCGCGCGGTCGCGGTCGGCGACGGGCACGGCGTCGAACTGGACGAAGCGGTCGATATCGCGCCGCTCGCGATCGTCCATGCCGTTCTGATAGGCGCCGCCGCCGCGCTGCGCGTCGATATAGACAGTGCCGAATCCGGCGCGCTTCGCATAGGCGAAGAGCGACGGCATGGTGGCGTTGATCCGCCGATAAGCGCCGCGCGTGCCGCCGTGGCGCAGCGTCATGTTGCTGCCATAGCTGCAATTGGTGATCGAGGCGGCGACGCCGAAATTGGCGACCCCCACCCCGGCGGGCGGGCGGGCGAGGCCCGATCGCACCCCGGCGGGATCGTTGATGTCGAGGTAGCGCGCGGCGATGCTTTCGTCGACGATCAGCACGATATCGCCCAGGTCGGTTCCAGAATCCGGCGCGGGGCGGGGCACGAGCCGCACATCCTCGCGCGGGCGCGCGGGATCGCTGACCGCTTCCCAGCCATAGAGAAGCGAATAGGCGGTGCCGACCCACGCCCCGGGAAGCCCGCGCCCGCCCTCCCCGCCGCGCACGAAAAGCAGGATCGACAGCAGCGACAATCCGGCAACGGGCGCCGCCGCGGCCAGCCAGGCGGGAAGCGGGCGACGCGGACCCGGCCGCATCCCGATCGCGATGAACAGCAGCAGCGCCCCCGCGCCCGCCCACGCCATCTCGCCGCCATGCTGCGCGAGCGCGTCGCCCGCGAAGGCGGCCGACTGGGTCATGGTGACGAAGGCGTCATAGCTCATCGCATCGGCGGTCGCGGCCTGGAAGCTGTCGACGAACAGCGTCGCGAGCGCGAAGACCAGCGCCCAGCCCCAGCGCAGCCAGCCGCGCGCGATGAAGGCCGCCCCCCACAGGCAGGCGAGCAGGAGCAGGAACAGGCCGGCATAGAGCGCGAGCCCCGGCGAGACGCCGAGCATCGCGATACGCGCCGCAAAGCCCGGCCAGCCGAAAGCGAGCCCCGCCAGCAGCAATATCGTCTTCAGCCAGGTCCGCCCGGTCCCCGTCATGCCTTTTCCGCCTTTCCGCGGCGGCGATAGCGTCAGGGGTTTGACATTTCCTATACGCGGTCGACGTTCGGGATCAGTCCGCCGGCGCCTCCAGCCCCAGCGCCTCGGCGATCCGTTCCCACGGCACCAGTTTGAAATTCTGGTTTTCGGGCGGCGACACGTTGCGTCCGTCCTGCACGACCATCAGGCCGCGCGGGAACCCCGGCCCCGCAGCGCGGCTGGTGACATCGAGACCGTCGGTTTCGGACACGCCGTCGATCCCGGCCGCGATGTCGGCACCGATCCGGAACGAGCCGACATAGGCGTTGTCGCCTTCGCGGCGGAACAGCGCATAGCTGTCATTGCCCTGGCTCGACACGACCAGATAGCCCTTGCCATCGTCCTGCTTATAAATCGCCATCCCCTCGATATCGTCCTTCAGTGCCGGATTGTCGGCGACGGCGGCAAGCATCGAGCGGGCGGGTCCGCCGCGCGGTTCGGCGCCCTCGCGCCAGACGCCGACATCCTCTTCGCCGACATAGAGCATGCCCGTCTCGTCGTCGGCGACACAGCCTTCGACCTGGCTTTCGAACGGCAGCTCGCGGACCAGCTTTACGCGGACCTTGCCCGCCTGCGTCGCAACCAGTTCCCACTGGCGCATCTGGCCGTCGCCCTGGTTGACGAAAGCATAGGTCCTGTTCGACCGGCCGCTGCGATACAGGCACAGCCCATAGGGGTCGTCGAACCCGGTCGCCTGCAACCCGTCGGCGACGTCGGTCAGCCGACGCGTCGCGGGATCGAGCGTATAGATCGAGATGCCTTTGGTCGTGCGGTTGCTGGCGGCCACCAGCGTGACGTCGCGGCCGCCAAGGCGGAAGCCATCGCGCAGATCGACATTGTTCATGCGCCCGTCGGGCAGATACTGGATCATCTGGCCGTCGAGTCCGTAGACATAGAGGCCCGACTTCTTCTGCGTCCCGATCACCACCGATCGCGCGGGGTCGGCGGGGTCGATCCAGATCGCCGGATCGTCGGCCGCGTCGCCGCCGGTTTCGACCGGCACCGTTTCGACCGACGCGCGGGCGAGCGGCATCGTTTCGGGCGTCGGGACCGGCGGTCGTTCGGCAAGCCCCGCGGCAGCGAGGATCGCCGGCCAGCTCGCGATCTTGAAATTGGGCCGTTCGGGCGCATTGTCGTCGTCGGCGACCACGACGAGCGGACCCGCAATCGTGACGCTGCCCGCATCCTCGACCCGATCATCGCCCTTCGCCAGCGCCACCGAGCCCAGATAGGCGAAGTCGTCGGCCGGATCGTAGAGATTCAGCCGGTCGGCCTTGGCATCGGACACGAGCAGCCGGCCATCGGCGGCGATACCGATCCCCTTCGCTTCCTCCTCGATATGGCCGAGGCGGACGATGTCGACGATTTCGGGCACGATCTCGGCCTCGGGCTCGGCAGCGAAGCGCCAGGCACCGACCGCTTCCTGCGCGATATAGACCGATCCGCGATCGTCGGCGGCGCAATAGCCGGCTTCCGACCCGAGCGACCAGCGCCGCGCGATCCGGCCGCGCATCGCGCCCGCCGCATCGGTCGCCAGCCCCCATTGTTCGACCTCGCCCTTGTCGCCGAGCAGGAAGAGATAGAGGGTGCCGTCGCGGTGGCTGCGCGAGAAGCACAGGCCGGCCACGGTCATTTCGGGCGCGATCCCCGCCAGACCGAGCGGTGCGGGAACGCCGCCGGAACCGATGCGGAACAGCTTCGGCGCATTCGCCTTGCCGTCGAGCGCGGCAAGCAGCGCCCCGCCGCCCGGCGCGGCATCGGCGCGCAGGTCGAGCGCGGTGATATCGCCGACCTTGTGCGTCGCGATGCGGTGGCCCGACAGGTCGAAGACGTCGATCCCCGCCGATTCGGCCCCCGCGAGGATCAGCGACCGCGCGGGATCGGTCGGATCGGCGACGACCACGGCGCCGTCGGCGCCCGATCCGGCCGTCGCCTGCGTTTCGGCCGAAACCGCGGCGACCGGCGCGACGTCCTTCGCCTCGAGCGCGCCCGGAACGACGGCCAGCGCAGCGGCGATCGCGAACATATTCGTCTTCACATCATCCTCCCTGTTCACCCCGAAATCATGATCGGAAGGCCGAAGCGGTCCTTCATGACGCGGTGATGACGACACGCCTTTTTTTGGGTGGCATCGAGAGGATGGGATGGGGTGGTTCAATCGGCCGCGGGGCGGCATCCACCGGGATCGGCCAGCCCCGGGCGCAGATGGCGATCGGCGAAGGCGAGATAGGCCGCCCAGTCCTGAGCGGTGATGTCGTGCGCGCCGCTGCGGATATGATAGCCGATGCATCCGCCGGTCGTCTGATCGGGCGGCGGCATGCGGTCCGTACCGAGCCCCGGCAGGCCGAACAGGCGATAGACGGGGTCGGCGCCGCGCGCAGCCAGAAACTCGCCCCTGGGATCGGACCACCAATCTTCCGTCGCGCTGGCGACATAGACCGGACGCGGGGCGATCAGCGCGATCAGCTCGTGCGCATCGACCGGCAGGTCCTCGGCACGCCCGGCATAGGTCTTGAAGCGCGGGGCGAACCAATAATCGTTCATCACCCGGATCGTTTCGCCGAAATCGCGGCGATAGAGCGCTGCGCCGCCTTCGCCGCTGTCGTTCGACACGACCATCGCGAAGCGCGGATCGACGGCGCCGGCCCACAGCGCCGCCTTGCCGTATCGCGAATGGCCGATCACGATCACCCGGCGCCGATCGACGTCGGCATCGGTGGCGAGATAGTCGTAGACGCGGCTGAGCCCCCATGCCCAGGTCGCGATCGCGCCCCAGCCGTCGGGAGCCGACGGGCTGATCGCATAAGGCGGCTGGATGCTTTCGGCGCGCTTGCCTTCGCCGTCGGGATAGAGATCGCCGGGAAAGAAGGTCGCGACGCCATAGCCCGCCGCCAATATCTGCGCGATCGGCCATTGCCCGGCCTCGATGCCACGCGACGCCGCGGTCGCACGGTGCTTGACGATCCCCTTCCCCGGCGCCGCGACCCAGCTATGCGCGATCGCGATCGCCGGATCGGCGGCGACCGCCTGATTGCCGTGAAAATTGAGCCCGACGAATAGCGGCGCCGGGGCCTTTGCTCCGGCGGGGAGATAGAGGAGCACCGACGTTTGCGGCCCCTGCTCGCTTCCGTTCAGATAGAGCGTCACCTGCTTGCGTACCGCACGGCCGCCCAGCGCGTGACGGTCGAGGTCGGTCACCACGGCGCGCATGTCCGCGGGCGCGGGCGGCGTCACGCCATAGATATGGCGCTGGAAAAGCGCGAGCAGTTCGGGGCGCCGCCGCGCGGTCCATTCGGCCGCGCTCGTCACGCGCTTTCCATCCGCCATCGTCAGGGGATCGGGCAGGCGATAGGGGGCGACCTTCGCCTCGTCGGCATTGCCGTCGAGTTGGGCTTGAACCGGAACCGCGGTGAAGAGCAGCACCAACAGCGCCGAAAGGGAGCGAGGCCGGAGGCGCGTGTCGTGCGTCCGGCCCCTCTCCCTTTTTTCGGGTCCGCGGTCAGAAATTGACGTGGAATCCGATCTGATAGGACCGATCGAGCTGATTGGCGAGCGACGGCTGCAATGGCGTTCCATAATATTGATTCTGATAGGCGACCGTGGCGTTGACCATGTCGGCCTTGACCGAAAGCCAGTTGTTCACATTGTAGGTCGCCGAAATATCGAACGATTCCTGCGGCGCATTCCACACGCTGAGGTCGGGGTCGGCATTGTTGCTCTGGATGCTGCGCGAGCGCCAGTTGTACGAGACGTGGAGCGAGACCGGTCCCTTCTCGTAAATGCCGGTGACATTATAGGCATGCTTCGACAATTGATCGGCGGGAACCCGGCGGTCGATGCCGACAACACCGAGCTTACTGTCGACATAGGTGTAATTGCCCTGGATGCCGAGCCCCGAAAGCACGCCAGGCAGGAAATCGAAGAATTGCTGATAGGTGATCTCGAAGCCCTTGATCTTGCCGTCGCCGCTGTTGCGCGGACGGCTGACCTGATAGACTTCGCCGTCGATCGTCTCGTCGGCGTAGAATTTCTGGATGAAACCGCTGACGTCCTTGCGGAACAGCGCCACCGCCACATAATTCGACTTGCCGAAATAATATTCGAGGCTGGCGTCGTACTGATCGGCCTTGGTCGGTACGAGCGCCGGATTGCCGCCGCTCGCAGTCATGCTGATCGGGTTGAGCAGCAGTGCCGGCGAGAGATTGCCGTAATCGGGTCGGGTGATCGCCTTCGAATAGGCGAGGCGCAGGAACAGGTCGGGCGTGAACTGGAAGCGGATGTTGGCGCTCGGCAGCCAGTTCTCGTAGGGCTTGCCTCCGGTCAGCGGCTGATAATCGCCATTCTCGTCCTCGACGAGCACGGTCTGCTCGCCATCGGTCCGCACATAGCGCAGGCCGATATTGCCGTCGACCGGCAGCGCCCCGATGTCGAACCCGAACTGCGCCTTGGCATAGCCCGCGAGCGTCGTTTCGCGATAATCATAATGGCTGCCCGGATCGGGGGCGGGATCGCCCGGCAGCAAGCCGAACAAGGCGCGCGTGCGCGCCGCATTGTTCATGAAGCGGTGCTGGATCGCGACCCACTGATTGGTCGAGACATCCTGATCGGTGAACAGATCGTCAGGCGTCAGTTCGTTGATCCCCGAATAGGGCTGGGTCAGCGCCCCGCCACCTTGCGACAGGAAGTCGTAGATCGCGCGGTGATGTGCCCAGCGGAAGCCCGCTTCGAGCGTCTTGATCGGGCCGGCATCGAGCTCATAGCTCGCATCGACGCGGAATGACGGCTCGCGGCCGTCCTGCTGCGTGCCATATTCGAAATAGCTGACGTTGCCATATGCGTCGGGGTCGGTGAGATCGACGCCCGAGACCGCGACGTCGGGGGTATCGCCCGCAAGGCTGAGGTCCGCCCGGCCGGCGCGTGTCTGAATCGTCGCGCTGCGATAATAGAAGGGGCCGTGGCTGCGCACATAGGAGCCCTCGGCCGACAGGGTGAAGCGATCGGCGGTATATTTGCCGCCGAAGGCGACATTGATCGTGTCATAGGGATTGTCGGCCTGGCCGACGGTCGACTTCACCACGGGATTGGCCAGCGAATAGGCCGCGGGCACGCGCGATCCGTCCTTGAAGACGGGCGCGTCGATGCCGGTCGTCGCTCCGTCGGTCTGGACCGAAAGCTGCTGGGTATAGGAATGGCCTCCCGAGTGGCTGTAGATCGTATCGAGATGCAGTTCGAGCGCGTCGCTCGGCCGCCATTGCACCGCACCGTAGAAGCCCGAGCGGACGCGGTTGCCGGTCTCGTAGCGCGGGCGCACCTGCGTCGGCATGGTCACCGTGTCGCCGCTGCCGCCCGTTGCGCCATCGCCATCGACATCGAACAGATTGGTGACATCCGCATAGCTGTTGGTCGAAACCTGATAGCCGCCCGAATAATAGCGTTCGAACTGGGCGCCCAGCAGCACGCCGATCTCGCCGATGCCGGTCTGCCAGCGGTTCGAGACGATGCCCGAAATGCGCGGCCCCGCCTTGTCCTGGAATTCCGAATAGGTCGCCGACCCGGTCAGCGCGACGTGGAAGCCGTCGAAATCGAAGGGGCGCGCGGTGTGGATGTTGATCAGGCCGCCGAGTCCGCCCTCGATCTGGTCCGCGGTCGCGGTCTTGTAAACATCGACGCCCGAGAGAATGTCCGACGAGAAATCGAGCAACTGCGCGACGCGATTGGTCGTACCGAAAAGCTGGCGCCCGTTGACCGTCGTCATCACCTGCTTGAGGCCGTGGACGACATAGGCATTGCCCTCGCCGCGGGTGTTGCGCGAGATCTGCACGCCGGGAATCCGCTGCAACGTCTCGGCAATGTTGGTGTCGGGCAGCTTGCCGATATCCTCGGCGACGATCGAATCCTGGATCTGGCCCGAATCGCGCTTGATCGCGGCCGCATTCTCCAGCGAGGCGCGCAAGCCGGTGACGACGATCTCGTCGGCCGCAGCCCCCCCTTCCCCGGCATTCGCCGGATCGGTCGCCTGCGCATGCGCCGGCGTCGCGGTGGCCAACATCAGCGCCGCCAGGGCGGTGGAGCCCAGCAGTGAAATCCTATCAGACATATTCTTCTCCCGCTGGACTCGGGTTCGCGCCCGCCCTGTCTCGAAAAGTGAGAGAATATCAATCTACCTTTGTGATATTTCAGTCAAGGCATTTCATCTGAAAAGTTTCGCTAAGTGGCGATTTCAATGTCTAGATACTGAGATATCAGATAAATATTTTCGGCGATCCCGCAGGCCGCGCACCATCGAGCGTTCGCGAATCCCTCACCAGTGCCACAACGTTCCGTCGGCCAGCCGGGCCACCGGAAGCTGCCTGGGCTCATAGGGATATCTGGCGGCAAGCGTCTCGTCGATCGTGACGCCGTGGCCCGGCGCCTCGCCGGCGATCAGATAGCCGTCCGCGAAGTGGTAATCGTGCGGGAAGACCGCATCGGTTTCGGGCGAGTGACGCATATATTCCTGGATCCCGAAATTGGGCACCCAGCTATCGAAATGGAGCGCCGCGCCCATGCAGACGGGCGACAGGTCGGTCGCGCCGTGGCTGCCGGTGCGCACCTGATACAGCGCCGCGAGATCGGCGATGCGGCGCAGATGGGTGATGCCACCGGCATGGACGACGGTGGTGCGGATATAGTCGATCAACTGGTTCTGGATCAGCTCGCGGCAATCCCAGATGGTGTTGAAGACCTCACCGACCGCGAGCGGGGTCACCGTATGCTGGCGGATCAGGCGGAACGCCTCCTGATTCTCGGCGGGAGTCGCATCCTCCAGCCAGAACAGCCGATAGGGTTCGAGCGCCTTGCCCAGCCGGGCCGCCTCGATCGGCGTCAGGCGGTGGTGAACGTCGTGCAGCAACTCGATCTCGTCACCGTGCGCCATGCGCAGCCGTTCGAACAGCTTGGGCGCGTGGTTCAGATAGGCCGAGGTCGACCACAGCGTCTCGGTGGGCAGCGCCGCGTCGGCTGGCTCGTAATAAAGGTCGCCGCGGCCGACGCCATAAGCGCCCCTGACGCCCGGAATGCCGCTCTGCGCCCGGATCGCGCGATAGCCCATCTCGCGATAGGCCCCGACCTGATCGACCGTCGCCTCGATATCGGCGCCATTGGCGTGGCCATAGACGAGCACGCCCTCGCGCGATCGGCCACCGAGCAGTTGATAGAGCGGCAGGCCCGCCGCCTTCGCCTTGATGTCCCACAGGGCGGTATCGACCGCCGCGATCGCCGACATCGTCACCGGGCCCCGCCGCCAATAGGCGCCGCGATAAAGGAACTGCCAGATATCCTCGATCCGGTGCGCGTCGCGCCCGATCAGATTGGGGATGACATGGTCGGTCAGATAGCTGGCGACCGCCAGCTCGCGGCCGTTGAGCGTCGCGTCGCCGATCCCGGTGAGCCCCTGGTCGGTCTCGATCACCAGCGTCACGAAATTGCGCCCCGGACAGGTGACGACCACCCGCGCACCGCGGATGCGCAGCATCCCGCCCCCGCTCGCCGCCGATCCGTCCTCTGCCTCGCTCACCTGCATCATCCTTTCGATCCGAGTTATCAGACCAATTGCATGATAGGCGCCGACACGCAAGGGGCGTCTAGAAAGCCGCGAGTCGCTCCGAACGGGTGCGCAGTTCGGCCGCCTCCGCCTGGACGCGGCGAATGCCGTCGAGTTCGGTCGCGCGGAGCAGATTGTCGATCACGCGGCCGAGATGATCGCGCATCGCCTTGCGCGCACCCGGCCCGTCGTGCGCCGCGATCGCGTCGAGGATGGCGCGATGGTCGTCGATCATCGGCTTGACCCCCGCGGCACGCGAGCGCGCGAGCATCCGTTCGCACAGCGGCGAGCGGTGCCGGACGTCCCACAAGGTCTCGATCACCAGCACCATCGCGTCATTGTTGGTCGCGCGCGCGATCTGCAGGTGAAAGGCGCGATCGGCGACCTCGTCATGAAGTTCGTGCTCATTTTCCGCGATCATCGCGTCGAGGCTTTCGCGAAGGCTGGCGATCGCCGCCGTGTCGGCGGTGACGGCGGCCAGCGCCGCGCATTCCCCCTCGATCAGCCGCCGCGCCTCGGTCAGTTCGAACGCGCCGATGTCGAGTTCGCTGGCGTGGAGTCCGCCGCTCGGCCGTCCGGTCACATAGACGCCCGATCCGCGCCGCGCCTCGACCAGGCCCAATATTTCCATCCCGATCATCGCTTCGCGCACCGTCAGCCGGCTGACCTCGAACCGTTCGACGAGCGCGCGCTCGGGCGGCAGCCGGTCGCCGGGCGCATAGCGACCCGACGCGATGTCAGCCTGCAAGGCGCCGATGATCGCCTGATAGAGTTTCGGGGCGGCGGGATTCGTCATGGCATCTCCTTTACGGGCGGGATTATCCGATCGGCGCGCCGCTGTCACCGTTGTCAGTGAATGGGACTTGCATTGATCTGCCAAATTGGCAAATTGTTATCAGATAGAAAAGGGGAGCATATGATGGACCTGTCGCGGCGACGCCTCTTGCAAGCGGGTCTGGCCGCGCCGGTCGTGCCGCACGCGCTCGCCGCCGCCTCGCCCGCCGACGCCGCCGAGCCGATCCACCGCTCGCTGCTCTGGTACACCAAGCCGGCCAGCGTCTGGACCGAGGCGCTGCCCATCGGCAACGGCCGGCTCGGCGCGATGCTGTTCGGCGGAATCAAGCGCGAGCGGTTTCAGCTCAACGAAGATACGCTCTGGTCGGGCGGTCCCTATTCGAACGTCAACCCGCGTGCGCGCCAGGCTCTGCCCAAGATACGCGACCTGATCTTCGCTGGCCGCTATGCCGAGGCCGAGGCGCTGGCCGATGCCGAGGTGCAGGCGGTGCCGATGCGCGAAATGTCCTATCAGGCGCTCGGCGACCTTCACATCGACCTCGTCGGGATCAACGAGACCGCGGCTGAGCAGTATCGCCGCGAGCTCGACCTCGACAGCGCGATCGCGCGGTCGCGCTTCGTCGCCGAGGGTGTCACCTACACCCGCGAAGCCTTCGCCTCCGCCTCCGACGGGGTGATCGTCGTCTCGCTCGGCGCCGAGGGCGGAACGATCGACGCCGAATTCGCGCTGAGCTCGGGCCAGCGGGTCGATATCGACGCCGCGAACGGCGAAGTCACGATGCGCGGCCGCAACAACGCGGATCGCGGCATAGCCGGCCGCCTGTCGTTCGAAGCGCGCGCACGCGTCCGCGCCGAGGGTGGACGCATCGAGGCCGATGGTTCGATGTTGCGCGTCGCCGGTGCCCGCTCGATCGAGCTGATCTTCGCCGCCGCCACCAGCTTTCTCAGCCCGACCGATGTGTCGGGCGATCCGGCCGCCAAGGTCCGCACCGCCCTCGACGCGGCGGCGGCGATGCCGCTCGCGACGCTGCGCGAACGCCATGTCGCCGAGCATCGCCGCCTGTTCCGTCGCCTGACCATCGACTTGCCGCGCGGGAAGCGTGCCTTGTCGCCGACCGACCAGCGGCTCGAGCATGCCGGCGACGGCGACGACCCCTCGCTCGCCGCGCTCTATGTCCAGTTCGCGCGCTATCTGATGCTGTCCAGCTCGCGCCCCGGCAGCCAGCCCGCCAATCTTCAGGGCATCTGGAACGAGAGCAACCAGCCGCCCTGGGGCTCGAAATATACGATCAACATCAATACCGAGATGAACTATTGGCCGGTCGACACCGCCAACCTGTCCGAGTGCATCGAACCGCTGGCGAGGATGGTCGAGGAACTGGCCGTCTCGGGCGCGCGAGCGGCGCAGCAGATGTACGGTGCGCGCGGCTGGGTCGCGCATCACAACACCGACCTCTGGCGCGCGTCGGGACCGGTCGACCATGCCCGCACCGGGCTCTGGCCGACGGGCGGCGCCTGGCTCGCCTGCCAGCTTTGGGATCATTGGGATTTCCACCGCGACCGCGCCTGGCTGGAACGCATCTATCCGCTGCTGCGCGGGGCGGCACTCTTCTTCCTCGATACGCTGGTGCGCGATCCCGACACCGGCTTCATGGTGACCAATCCGTCGCTCTCGCCCGAAAACGAGCATGGCCACGGCAGCACGCTGTGCGCCGGCCCGGCGATAGACATGGCGATCCTGCGCGACCTGTTCGACCGCGCCGGCGCCGCGGCCGCCGCGCTCGGCCGCGACGCGAAGCTGCGCGGCGAGATGGCCACGATGCGGGCGCGCCTTGCCCCGCTGCGCATCGGCAAAGCGGGCCAACTCCAGGAATGGCAGGCGGATTGGGACGCGGATGCGCCCGACCCCCATCACCGCCACGTCTCGCACCTCTATGCGCTCTATCCGAGCTTCCAGATCGCGCCCGACAAGACGCCGGCGCTGGCCGCGGCGGCGCGCACGTCGCTCGAGACGCGCGGTGACGACGCCACCGGCTGGGGTCTCGGCTGGCGGCTCAACCTGTGGGCGCGGCTGCGCGACGGCGTCCGCGCGCACCGCATCCTCGTCGACCTGCTGTCGCCCGGACGCACCTATCCCGACATGCTCGACGCGCACCCGCCCTTCCAGATCGACGGCAATTTCGGCGGAGCGGCCGGCATCCTCGAAATGCTGGTGCAGAGCGACGGCGAGACGATCGACCTGCTGCCCGCGCTTCCGCCCGGCTGGGACGAGGGCGCGCTGGCCGGCGTGCGCGTGCGCGGCGGCTGCGCGATCGACGTCCGGTGGCGCGGCCGCCGCGTCGAGCGGGTCGCCCTGCATCCCGAACGCCCGCTTGCCGTCACGGTGCGCAGCCCCGGCGGGCGGGCGCATATCCGCTGCTCGCCTGGCGAAACGGCGATCCTGACGGCGGCGGATTTCGCCTAGCGCGGCCTGCCGTCGTCAAATCTTGACCCGCACCCCGATGTAGAGTTCGCGCCCGATGATATCGCCGTAGGACAGGCTGGGATAGGATGGCTCGACGTTGGTCAGATTGTTGACGCCCGCCCGGATCAGGAACTGCCCCATGTCATATTGCATCGACAGGTTGTGGCGGATGTTGCGCTTCAGCACCGGGACCGGCGTACTCTCGATCGTCGCATCGGGCTGCCACAGCACGCTATCGAGATAGGCGAGCTGATAGGAGGCGCGGAAGCCGCCGTTGATATAGGTGGCGGTGAAGCGCCCCGACCAGTCGGGCTGGTCGACCGTATTGTCGGTGCGGGTGAATGACGATCCGGTGACCGACGTCGTCAGCAGCGACGTGTGCGTCGCCTCTGCATTGAGTTCGAGGCGGCCCGGATTCGCGCCGCCGAAGATCGACGCCAGATCGAAGGCATGGTTGATGTTATAGACCTCGCCCCGGAAACGCACGACGCCCGCGTTGAAGGTGATCGGAGACCGCCTGCCGATACTGAGGCTCAACGCAGGTCGATGGGTCCCCGGATACCGTCGAATTGCGCCGCGACGTGGCGCGCATAGGGCAGGGCGCAATCGCGGATTACCAGCACATCGCCGTTCCACTCGATGAGGTCGCGCCGCTCGAAATCCGACAAGGCACTTCGGGCCGGCGCGAGTTCCCCGGCCCCCAGATGCGCACGCCCGCTGCACAGAAGGTCGCGGATATACCGTGCGCGCCGCTGCTCGCCCGCATCGACCCGAACCCCGCGCGCCGCGGCAAGCCGTCCCGCGCCGACGAGGTCACGATAGGGGCCGGATTTCTTCTCGTTCTGGACGATCAGGTCGGGAAATTTGCTGATCGCGCTGGCGCCGAAACCGAGCAGCACGGGGGCGTCGTCCTCGGTGAAGCCCTGGAAGTTGCGGTTCACCCGGCCCTCGCGCGCGGCGGCGGCAAGCGAATCGTCGGGCCGCGCGAAGTGGTCGAAGCCGACGGGAACATAGCCGGCGGCGGTCAGGCGCCGGTAGCCGAGCCGGGCCTGCTCGAAGCGAAGCCGCTGGTCAGGCAACCGGCCCGCGTCGATCCGCCGCTGGCGCGGGATCATCTGCGGTAGATGGGCATAGCCGAAAAAGGCGATGCGGCTCGGCGCGAGGCGGATCGCCTCGTCGATCGTCGCCTCGACGTCAGCCAGCGCCTGCCCCGGCAGCCCGTACATCAGGTCGAAATTGATCGCGTCGATGTCACGCAGGCGCAGCGCCGCGACGACGCGCTCGATATGCGACAGCGGCTGGATGCGCCCGATCGCCTGCTGAACGTGCGGCGCGAAGGTCTGAACGCCGAGGCTGACCCGGGTGACATGCGCCGCCGCGAGCACCAGCGCCCATTCTGACGAGAAACCGCGCGGGTCGAGTTCGATCGAGACGTCGGGCCGGTGCGCGTCGAAGACGGTGAGCAGCAGGTCGAGCAGGCGCACCAGTTCGACCGGCGCGATCGCGTTCGGGCTGCCGCCGCCGAAGGCGATGCGGCGAATGCGGCCGCGTCCGCCCAGCCGCTTCGCAACGAGCGCGATCTCCGCCCGCAACGCCGTCAGATAATCGTCGAGCCGCTGCTTGCGCCCGGCCGCGCCGGTGTTGCATCCGCAATACCAGCAGATACTCTCGCAAAAGGGAATATGGACATAGAGCGAGACCGGCGTCGCCGACTCGACCGCGTCGAGCGCGCGCGCCTGATCGTCGGCGCCGACGTCGTCGGCAAACTCCATCGCGGTCGGATAGCTGGTGTAGCGCGGTACCGGTTTGGCGAGCAGATCGGGATGATAGGACCACATGCGCGCACCCTAGGCCCGCATACCCGCCTCGGCATTGACCGGGATCAACGGCGGCGGTTCAGCAGCAGCGTTTCGGCCCGCTCACCTTGCCGCGGCGGTCGCTGACCGCATGGCAGGCCTTGGCGCAGTCGCGCCGCTGCTCGGGGTCGGCGGGGTCGCCCGGCACCACCATCCGGTGCGAGACGCCGCCGCACGCCGGAACGGTCAGCACACGCGCCTCGGCCGTGCCGGGCGGCTGCGCCAGCGCCGCCGCAGCCAGCCCGAACACGACATGCCGCATTGTCATGATGCCTCCTCCTCGTCCTCGACGAAGATTCGCAGCGCGGCGCCGTCGAGATCGTCGAACTGCCCGCCGCGCAGCGACCAGAAGAAGGCGGCCAGGCCGAGAAGGCCGAGCCCGAGCGCGACCGGGATCAGGACGAGCAGCCCGTTCACCGCGCCGCGCCCTTCAGCCGCAGGGCGTTGCCGACGACGATCAGCGACGATCCCGACATGGCGATGGCGGCGACCAGCGGCGTCACATGGCCCATGAAGGCGAGCGGCACCGCGATGACATTATAGCCGATCGCGAGCGCGAAATTCTGCCGCACGATCGCCTGCGTCCGCCGCGCGACGCGGATCGCCTGCACCACCGGCATCAGCCGGTCGCCGAGGAAGATGCAATCGGCGGCATTCTTGCCCGCGTCGCTCGCCGAGCCCGGCGCGATCGAGGCGTGGCCGGCGGCGAGCGCGGGGCCGTCGTTGAGCCCGTCGCCGATCATCAGCACCCGGTGCCCCGCCGCTGCCTGCCGCGCGATCGCGGCGAGCTTGTCCTGGGGGCTCATGCCGGTCTGGGCGGTCAGGCCGAGCGCACGCGCCACTGGCACGACGGCGGCGGCGCGATCGCCCGACAGGATGCTCGGCGCGGCGCCCGCCTGGCGCAGCGCGGCGATCGTTTCGGCGGCGTCAGGGCGCAGCGCATCGGCGAAGCGGACGGTGAGCGCCGGCGCGCCGTCGATCGCAAGCTGGGTCGCGAGCGCACTATCGGCGAGCGGCTGCGCTGGCCGTCCGAGCGTCACCTTTCGCCCGTTCCACAGCGCCTCGACTGCGAAGCCGGGGGTTTCGCGGATCGCCTCTACCGTCATCGGCGTCACACCCGCCGCGGTCAGGTCGCGGGTCAGCGCCTCGCTAAGCGGATGGCGACTGGCGCGCGCGAGCGCGAGGAGCAGCGCGCGCGCGGTTGCGTCGGCCTCATCCAGATTGGTCGCGACCGGACGGCCGAGCGTCAGCGTTCCCGTCTTGTCGATCATCGCGCGGTCGACCTCGGCCAGCCGTTCGAGCGCCGACCCGTCCTTCACCAGCACTCCGACTCGCATCAGCGCCCCCGCCGCGACGATCTGCGCCGCCGGCACCGCGAGGCCAAGCGCGCAGGGGCAGGTGATGATCAGCACCGCGACCGCGATCAGCAGGCTGTGGTGCCAGCCGGCGCCCGCGATCATCCATCCGGCGAAGGCGAGCAGCGCCAGCGTGTGCACCGCCGGCGCATAATAGCGCGCCGCGCGGTCGGCGATGCGGACGTAGCGCGACTTGCCCTGCGCCGCCTCGCTCATCAGCCGCGCGATGTCGGCGATCGCGGTGTCGGCGCCCGCCGCGGTTACCCGGACGCGGATCGGCGCCTCGACGTTCAGCGTCCCGGCGTGGACCGGGTCGCCAAGTCCTGCAGCCTGCGGCGCGCTCTCGCCGGTCAGCAATGACAAGTCGATCCGGCTGGCGCCCCCGACAACGACCCCGTCCGCCGACAAGCGCTCGCCCGCCGCGACGAGCATCACCATGCCCGGCTGGAGCGCGGTGGCATCGACCCAGCGGCTCGTCTCGTCGGCAGCGACGACCATCGCGCCGGTGCCCATGTTGCGGAGCAGCGCGGTCACCCCGCCGCGCGCGCGGTCGCGCATCACGCTGTCGAGCCAGCGGCCGCAGAGCAGGAAGAAGAGCAGCATCACCACGCCGTCGAAATAGGCGTGGGGGCCGTGCGTTGCAGTTTCGTAGAGGCTGAGCGCAGTCGCGATCAGCACTCCGATGCTGATCGGCACGTCCATGTTGGTCCGGCCGTGGCGCACCGCGCGCCATGCCGAACGGAAGAAGGCGCATCCGGCATAGGCAACGGTCGGCAGCGCGATCGCCGCCGACAGCCAGTGGAACAGATCGCGCGTCGCACCGCTCGCACCCGACCAGACCGACACCGACAGCAGCATGATGTTCATCATCGCGAATCCGGAGACCGCGACCGCACGCAGCAGCGCCCGGCTGTCGGACGCGCCGCCATCGACCTCGGTCGGGCCATCGCCGATCGGATGCGCCTCGAAGCCGAGCAGCGAGAAGGCACCGATCAGCTCGGGCGTTTCGGCGTCGGGCGTGCAGGAGATATGCACCCGCTTTTCGGTGAAATTGACGCGCGCCGCCGCGATCCGCCGGTCGCGCACCAGCCCCTGCTCCAGCTTGGCGATGCAGCCCGCGCAGCGGATGTCGGGCACCGCGAAATCGCGCTCGACGAGCAGGGCCGCGGCTTCGGTCATTTGAGGTCGACCCGGTAGCGCGCCTCGTCGCCGCCGCGATGCACCGACAGGTCGAGTTGCCAGCGCCCGGCGGGCAAGGCCTCGACCGAACGCAGCGCACCGTCATCCACAGCATCGAAGCGCATCGCGCGCGCCGGCGCCCGGCCGAGCGGGTGACGGAGCGTCGCATCGACACGCAACCCCTCTACCGGCGCGCCGTCCTTGCGGACGGTCAGCCGGACATGGCGGCCCTCGTCGACCGCGATGCTCTTGTCCCAGCCGAGCCGATCCTGCGCGTCGGCGCGCGCGAGCCATTTATTGTAGTGCTGGCTCGCGACATAGCTGTTGTCGACGACGGTGCCGCCGAAGGTCGACAGCGCAAAGCTCGCCATGACCATATTGACGCTGATGACGACGCCGAAGAAGGCGATCAGGATCATCGCCGCATGGCGTCCGGTGAAGGGCTTGCGCTCGCGCTTGTCGGTCATGGCTCGGTCCCCGGCCGGTCGAACGGGATGGTCTCGCGATCGCCGCGCGGATCGTCGTCGAGCGCGCGCACCGCGATGGTGAAATCCTGCCGCGCCGGCCCGTCGCCGGGGGCGACAACGAACAGCTTCGCGCTCGTCACGCTGTCGGGCGCCAGCGGCAGACGCAGGCTCTGCCCCGCCGTCTCGCGCGCGCCGCCGTCGGTCCACAGCCGCGCGCCGGGCAGGCCGCTCAGGGAGACCTCGACCGTGCGCGGGCGGAGTCCCATGTTGCGCAGCTTCAGCGTGTAATTGTTGCGGATCGCGCCGTCGGACAACTGGACATAGAGCGGGCTGCGCTCGTGCTGGACGGAAAGGTCGAGCCGGGTGCGCTGGCCGAGGGTGAAGAGCATCGCCAGCCCGATCGCGCCCCACAGGCCGAAATAGATCAGGGTGCGCGGACGGAACAGCGTCTTGCGGATCGGCGGCGCGACCCCGCCCGCCTTTTCGGTCGCGGCATCGTCGAGCGTGCAATAATCGATCAGCCCGCGCGGCCGGCCGACCTGCGCCATCACGCTGTCGCAGGCGTCGATGCACAGCGCGCAGGTGATGCAGCCGATCTGCGGCCCCTCGCGGATGTCGATGCCCGTCGGGCAGACCGCGACGCACTGGTTGCAGTCGACGCAGTCGCCGAAGGCGCCGGGATTCTTCTCGGCCTTCTTGACGCTGCCGCGCGGCTCGCCGCGCCAGTCCTTGTAGGTCACGAGCAGCGACTTCTCGTCCATCATCGCGGTCTGGATGCGCGGCCAGGGGCACATATAGATGCACACCTGCTCGCGCAGGAAGCCGCCGAGGACGAAGGTCGTCGCGGTCAGCACCGCCACGGTGATATAAGCGACCGGCGGCGCCTGCCCGGTCCAGAAATCGTGCGTCAGCGTCGGCGCGTCGGCGAAATACAGGATCCATGCACCGCCGGTCCAGAAGGCGACGGTCAGGTAGATCGCATATTTGACCGTCCGCTTGGCAATCTTTTCCGCTTTCCATGGCCCGTTCGCGAGGCGGATCTGCGCGTTGCGGTCGCCGTCGATCAGCCGGTCGACATGCTGGAACAGATCGGTCCACACCGTCTGCGGGCAGGCATAGCCGCACCACGCGCGTCCGACCGCGCTGGTGACGAGGAACAGCCCGATCCCCGCCATGATGAGCAGGCCCGCGACATAATAGAATTCATGCGGCCATATCTCGATCTGGAACATGTAGAAACGCCGGTTCGCAAGGTCGACGAGCACCGCCTGATCGGGCGCGTGAGGCCCGCGATCCCATCGAATCCAGGGCGTTCCGTAATAGATCGCCAGGGTGACCGCCATGATCGCCCATTTGAAGCGCCGGAAAGGGCCGTCCACCTTCTTGGGGTAGACGCCCTTTCGCGCCGCATAGAGCGACCCATGCTCGCCGGTCGGATCGTCAGCGCTGGCCATCGGCTCCCAGTCCTTCGGTTCCCGACCCTTCCGAGGCAACGGCCGGGTTCGGCGCCGGTGCCTTCTCGCCACCGCCCAGCGAATAGACATAGGCGGCGAGCATCTTGATCGTCACCGGGTCGAGCCGGCTGTTCCAGCGCGGCATCACGCCGTTGCGCGGCTCGGTCACCGTCGCGGTGATGCTCGCGCGGTCGCCGCCATAGAGCCAGATGGAGTCGGTCAGCTTCGGCGCGCCGACTTCGCGTCCACCCTCGCCCGCGGGGCCATGGCACACCGCGCAATTTGCCTCGAACAGCGCCGCGCCGCGCGCCGACGACGCGCTCGGCTTCTCCTGACGGCTGATGACGCGCACATGGCTGACGACATCGGCGATCTGCCCCGCGTCGAGGATGCCGTCGCGCCCGAAGGCGGGCATCAGGCTGGTGCGCGTCGCCTTGTGGTCGGGATTCCGGATGCCATGCGTGATCGTATAGTCGATCGTCGCCAGGTCGCCGCCCCACAGCCAGTCGTCGTCGGTCAGGCTGGGATAGAGCGTCTTCACCCCCGCGCCGCCCGCGCCGTGGCACTGGACGCAATGGACGCGAAAGGCCGCGGCCCCGCCCTGCACCGCCGCCTGCATCAGCTCGGGCTTCGCGGGCAGGTCGGCGATCGCGGTCGCGGCGATCGCGTTCATCACCGGCGCGCGGCGCTGCGCGTCGGCCTGCATCTCCGCCTCGAGCTGGCCGCGGCTGCTCCAGCCGAGGACGCCCTCGGTCGCACCATGGATCATCGGCCAGGCGGGATAGAGGATGACATAGGCGATGCCCCAGACGATGGTCGCATAAAGCGACCACAGCCACCAGCGCGGCATCGGCGTGTCGAGTTCCTCGATGCCGTCCCATTCGTGACCGGACGTGCTCGTGCCGGTCACCTCGTCGATACGCCGGTTCTCAGCCATGCTCGTCATCCTTGAAGATCATGTTCGCCGCCTCGTCATGGTGACGGCGGGCGCCCTTGCGAAAGGGCCAGGCGACGAAGATGAGGAACATCGCCACCATGACGATCAGCCCCCAGCTATCGGCGAAATGCCGCACCTCGTCATAGCTCATCGCACCGCTCCCGAAGCGGCGGCGGGCACATGCGCCTGCTCCTGCGGCGCCGCCTTCTCGACGTCGACCAGCGTGCCGAGCATCTGCAGATAGGCGATCAGCGCGTCCATCTCGGTCACCCGCGTCGGATCGCCGTCGAAATCGCGCACCTGCGCCTTGGGATAGCGCGCCACCAGGTCGCCGGCGCCCGCATTGGGATCGGCCTGCGCGCGGATGTCGTCGTTCGCCTTGGCGATGTCGATCTTCGTATAGGGAACTCCGACGCGGTAGAGCGCGGTCAGGTCGCGCGCCATGTCACCCGCCTTCAGCTCGCGCTCGGCGAGGAAGGCATAGGGCGGCATGATCGATTCGGGCACAACGCTGCGCGGGTCGATCAGATGCGCCTTGTGCCATTCGTCCGAATAGCGGCCGCCGACGCGCGCAAGGTCGGGCCCGGTGCGCTTCGACCCCCATTGGAACGGGTGGTCGTACATGCTCTCCGCCGCCAGGCTGTAGTGGCCATAGCGTTCGACCTCGTCGCGGAATGGACGGATCATCTGGCTGTGGCAGGTATAGCAGCCCTCGCGCATGTAGATGTTGCGCCCGGCGAGTTCGAGCGGCGTATAGGGCCGCATCCCGTCGACCTTCTCGATCGTGTTGTCGATCCAGAACAAAGGCGCGATCTCGACGATGCCGCCGATCGCCACGGCGATCAGCGAGAAGAAGCCGAGCAGGCTGACGTTGCGTTCGAGCTTCTTGTGGCTGAAGCGCTTTTCGGCAGGTTGGGAAGCCATGTGCCTGAAGCTCCTTATTCGGCGGGAACGGACGCCAGCGGGCGGTCCGCGGCGGCGTTGTATGGGGTTTCGGTCATCGGCTTTTCCTCGCGGACCTTGCCTGCGAGCGTCGCCCAGACGTTGAAGACCAGCAGCAGGAAGCCGGCGAGATACATCGCCCCGCCCGCGGCGCGGATCAGATACATCGGGTGCATCGCCGCAACGCTTTCGGCGAAGCTGTAGACAAGGTAGCCGTCGGCGCCGTACTCGCGCCACATCAGCCCCTGCATGATGCCCGCGACCCACATCGAGGCGGCGTAGAAGACGATGCCCAGCGTCGCGAGCCAGAAGTGCCAGTTGACCATGCGCAGCGAATAGAGCCGCGGCCGTCCCCACAGGCGCGGGACGAGATAATAGACCGCGGCGAAGGTGATCATGCCGTTCCAGCCGAGCGCCCCCGCGTGGACGTGCGCGATCGTCCATTCGGTATAGTGGCTGAGGCTGTTGAACGCCTTGACCGACAGCATCGGCCCCTCGAAGGTCGCCATGCCATAGAAGGCGAGCGCGACGACCATCATGCGGATGATCGGGTCGGTACGGATCTTGTCCCACGCGCCGTTCAGCGTCATCAGCCCGTTGATCATGCCGCCCCAGCTCGGCATCCACAGGATGACCGAAAACACCATGCCCAGCGTCTGCGCCCAGTCGGGCAGCGCGGTGTAATGCAGGTGGTGCGGCCCCGCCCAGATATAGAGGAAGATCAGCGACCAGAAATGAAGGATCGACAGGCGATAGCTGTAGATCGGCCGTTCCGCCTGCTTGGGCACGAAATAATACATCATCGCGAGGAAGGGCACGGTCAGGAAGAAGGCGACCGCATTATGCCCGTACCACCATTGCGTCAGCGCATCCTGCACCCCGGCGAAGGCCGAATAGCTCTTTGACCCGAAGATCGTCGCCGGGATCGACAGATTGTTGACGATGTGGAGCATCGCGATGGTGACGATGAAACTGAGATAGAACCAGTTGGCGACATAGATATGCGGCTCGCGGCGCTTGACGATCGTGCCGACGAAGACGACGAAATAGACGACCCAGACGATCGTCAGCCACAGGTCGACATACCATTCGGGCTCGGCATATTCGCGCGCTTCGGTGACGCCCATGACGTATCCGGTCGCGGCGAGCACCAGGAAGAGCTGATAACCCCAGAAGACGAAGCGCGCCGCGGTCGGAAAGGCGAGCCGCGCGCGGCAGGTGCGCTGCACGACATAGAAGCTCGTCGCGATCAGCGCATTGCCGCCGAAGGCGAAAACCACGGCCGACGTGTGCAGCGGGCGCAGCCGCCCGAAGCTGGTATATTCGATTCCCAGGTTGAGCGCCGGAAAGGCGAGTTGCAACGCGATATAGAGGCCGACCGCCAGCCCGGCGACGCCCCAGAAGACGGTGGCGATGACGCCCCAGCGCACCGGATCGTCGTCATAGACGCCCTGATCCTGCGGCATCCGGAGCAACCCGCGCGCCATACCCGCATAATCGGCGCGCGAAACGCCCGCCCACAGCGCGATCATGCACGCGGCCGCGATGATGACCATATGCACGGCAAAGGGCGTGTCGACGGCGAGCGCCGCAAAGACCAGCGCCAGCAGCGCGAGCCCCAGCCAGCCAGCCGCCTTGAAAACCAGATCGTCCATCATCGCGAATCCCCGTTCGGCGGCTCCATCGGCCGCGTCCATCAAGCCCCATGGCCGCCCGCGCGGCCTGGAACATTGACCTGGATCAACGAAAAATGTTGCAGTGCGTCAATGGGACGATTTGTCCCAGGTCGCGGGAGAAAAGCGCCGCCGACGCGACGCCTCAGCCCGCGATCGCCTCCATCGCGGCGCGGTCGTGGATCACGATCTCGCGGCGCGAGGGCAGGTCGAGCAGGCCCTCGGCGCGCATCCGGGTGAGCTGGCGGCTCGTCGTCTCGATCGTCAGCCCCAATATGTCGGCGATCTGCTGGCGTCCGAAGGGCAGCTCGAACCCGCTCTGCGTTCCCGCCCCGCATCCCTGCCCCGACAGGCGCTCGGACATTTCGAGCAGGAAGGAGGCGACCTTCTCCTCCGCCGACTTGCGGCCGAGCAGCATCATCCAGTGTCGCGCCCGATCGAGCTCGTCGAGGGTGCGGCGCAGCAGCTTGTGCTGCAGATCGGGGTGTGCGCTCGCGAAATCGTCGAAGCTTTTGCGGTTGAAGATGCAGACCTCGGCATCGGTCATCGCGGTCACGCTGTAGGGGCTTTCCTTGCCGAACGGGCGGCCGATGAAATCGGACGGAAAGACGACGCCGACGATCTGCTCGCGCCCGTCGGCGGCCGCGACGACCAGCTTCAGCACGCCCTCCAGCACATTGGCGACGACCGGGGCGTCATCGCCCTCCCACAGCAGGGTATGGCCCGCCTTGACGCGATGATTCCGTCCGAGTTTGCCGAGCAGCGCCAGTTCGTCGGCATCGAGGCTTGCGCAGATCGCCCGGTTACGGACGACGCAGGAGGCACAGTCGGTCACCCCTCCGCCATAATCGACTGCGGCGTCCGTGGGAAGGGCGACGATGATTGCGGCGGTCATGCGGCGCGCACGCCGGGCGCCGGCCGTACCGCCATCGGGACATAGACCAGCAGGAACAGCAGGAACGCCGCCGCCCACAGTCCGCCAGCCACCGCGATGACCGCCATATAATCGAACGGCAGCAGCGGCGCGATCACGCGCAGCAGCGCGCCCGAATGGACGAAGATATAAATGAGGACGGTGGCACGGTCGGCCTCGAGCGGCCGGCCGGTATGGCCGCGCGTCGCGCGCGTCATCACCGCCAGCGTCATCGCGCCCATCGCCCCGGCGCCCAGCGCGTGCACCGCGCTCGACACCGGCAGCAGCGGATGCAGTGTCGCGCAGCCGAGCAGGATCAGCCCCGCCGGCAGCCAGGCGTAGGACAGGTGGAGGACGAAGACGAGCGGATCGCCGAGCGCCTTCAGCCCCGCCCAGCGCGCGAGGCGAACGAGCTGGAGGCCGCCCGCGACGATCAGCAGCCCGGCCGCGACCGGCCTCGCGGGACCGGCAATCCACGCCGCGAGCGCCAACGCCGTCATCCCGATCACTGCCATGTCGAATCGGTTGGGCAAAGTCGGCAGCCCTTCGCTGCTTCCCCGCCGCATCAGCCAGTTGCGGGTGAAGGCAGGGGTGATGCGGCCGCCGATCAGCGAGATCAGCAGCAGGATCAACGCGAAGCCCATATGCACGCCAAGCGCCGGGTCGGCGAGCGCGCCCATCATCGCGGCATGGTCGAGCGCGCAGGCGGCGGCGAACAGGAAGAGGATAATCAGGATCGGCTTGTTGCGATTGCCCGACGCGAAAATCTCGCGCGCCGCATAGGCGAGCAGGATCAGCAGATAGAGGGTGTCGAGCGTCGCGCCGACCAGCGGCGGCACCGTTGCCGAAAACAGGACCGCCAGCCGCGCCGCCAGCCACAGGCCGACGACCGCCGCGACCCGCCAGCCCGTCACCGTCGGCCGCCCGGTCCAGTTGGGCATGGCGGCGCTGACGAAACCGCCGATGATCGCGCCGAGATAGCCGAACAGCATTTCGTGCTGGTGCCAGGCGAGCGGGTCCATCGCGGTCGGCAGCGTCCAGCGCCCGTCGAGCGCGCCGACCCACAGGGTCACGACGCTGGCCGCCCACAGCGCGCCGCATCCGAACAGCACACGATAACCGCCGCGGAGCCACAGCGGTGACCGCGCATCGGCGCCAGGCGCGCCGGCGGACCCCATCATGCTTGCGCCCATGGTCATGCCCGCGCCCCCTTCCGCCACAGGCCGAGGATCACGACCTGCCACGCGACCGCGACCGCGCCGACGATGAACACCACGTCGCCGAAGGTGCGGACCCAGCGCAGCGTTTCGAGGAAGTCCTGCTGCAGGAATTCATCGCTGCGCGCATACCACATGCCGGTGGTCACGCTCGCCTCGAACTGGAACAGCCCGACCGGCAGCAGGCTGGTGAAGATCATCAGCACCAGCCCCGCGTTGAGCCCCCAGAAGCCGAGGCGCATCAGCCGCTCGTTGAACGCGATCTCCGGCCGGATATAGCGCAGCACCAGCAGCGTGAAGCCCAGCGCGAGGAAACCATAGACGCCGAACAGCGCCGCATGGGCATGGACCGCGGTGGTGTTGAGCCCCTGAAGGTAGAAGAGCGCGACCGGGGTGTTGATCATGAAGCCGAAGACCCCGGCGCCGAGCATGTTCCAGAAGGCGACCGCGACGAAGCACATCAAGGGCCAGCGCAGTGCACGCATCCACGGTGCCCGGTCGCGCAGGCTCCAATGCTCCCACGCCTCGTAGCCGAGCACGATCAGCGGCACGACCTCGAGCGCGCTGAACGCCGCACCGACCGCCATCACCGGGGTCGTGGTCCCCGAGAAATAGAGGTGGTGGAAGGTGCCCGGCACCCCGCCGACCATGAACAGCGAAGCCGAGGCGAGGCTGGCCGCGGTCGCGATCCGCTTCGACACCAGCCCCATCGACGCGAAGATGAAGGCGATGGCGGCGGTCGCGAACACCTCGAAAATGCCCTCGACCCACAGGTGGACGACCCACCAGCGCCAATATTCCATGATCGTGATATGGGTCCGCTCGCCATAGAAAAGGCCGGTCCCATAGAAGAGTCCGATCGCGATCGTCGAGACGGTGAGCAGCGCGAGCAGGTTCCGATCCCCCTCCCCGGTCCGCAGCGGCGGCACCATGCAGCGCAGCATCAGCACCAGCCAGAAGAGCAGCCCCGCGAACAGCGCGATCTGCCAGACGCGGCCGAGGTCGAGGAATTCATAGCCCTGATGCCCGAGCCAGAAGCCGAGCCCATCGGGCATCGCCTGCGCGATCGACAGATAATTGCCCACGAACGACCCGACGACGACCAGGATCAGCGCCCAGAACAACAGGTCGACCCCCAGCTTCTGATGCTTCGGATCGCTGCCGTGGATGACCGGCGCAAGAAACAGCCCGGCGGCGAGGAAAGCGGTCGCGATCCACAGCACCGCGCTTTGCACGTGCCAGGTGCGGGTCAGCGCATAAGGGAACCACTGCGACACATCGATGCCGTAGAAGCTCTGCCCCTCGATCGTGTAGTGCGCGGTGAAGCCGCCGATGAACACCTGGAAGATGAACAGCGCCAGCACCACGAACAGATATTTGCCGAGCGAGCGCTGCGACGGGGTCAGCGCCGCTAGCGTCAGCGGGTCCTTGTCCGCGGCGACGAGCGGCGTGTCGTCGTGGCGGCGCAGGAAGGCCCAGCCCCAGATCAGCGCCCCGACACCGGCGATCAGGATCACGACGCAGGCGAGCGACCAGAGGATATTCTCCGGCGTCGGCTGGTTGCCGATCAACGGTTCGGGCGGCCAGTTGTTGGTGTAAGTGGCGACGGTCCCCGGCCGCTCGGTCGACGCCGCCCAAGCGGTCCAGAAGAAGAAGTCGGTCAGCGCCGCGCGCTTCGCGGCGTCGGGCAGCGTCCCCTCCTTCATCGCATAATTGTCGCGCATCTCGCGCAGCGTGGGATCGCTGCCATAGAGCCGGTCGTAATGGGCGGCGGTCAGCGCGATCGCGCGGGCGCGGCGGTCCGACACGGTGACCACGCCCGTTTCGGGGTCGAGGCTGTTATGCCGATATTCCTGCTTCAACCGATGGTTCAGCGCCGCCTTCTGCTCGACGTCGAGGGTGTCGAACGGCTTGCCATAGCTCTCCGCAGCCGCGAGGCTCAGCCAGGCGGTCAGTTCGCGGTGCAGCCAGTCGGCCGACCAGTCGGGCGCCTGATAGGCGCCGTGCCCCCAGATCGAGCCGAGCTGCATCCCGCCGGTGCTCTGCCACGCCGCCTGCCCCGCCATGATGTCGCGCTTGGTCATCAGCACCTCGCCCGAGGCGGCGACGACCTGCGCCGGGATCGGCGGCGCCTTGCGATAGACCTCGACCCCCGAGATGCCGAGGATGGCGAAGGTCACCGTCAGGACCGCGATCAACGTCCACCAGAGCTTGCGATATTCGCCCACTTGAACCCCCTGTCGTCTCGAAAAATCCCGTCAGCCTGCCGCGCTTTCGTCGAACAGGATCGTCAGCAGCAGCGACGTGTCCGCGACCGCCTCGACCGCATGCGGCGTTCCCGGGTCCAGGAACAGCCAGTCGCCGGCCCGCAGCTCGGCGGGCGCATCGCCGCCCAGCCGCGCATGCCCCGCGATGCAGTAAAGCGTCATCGACCCCGCGACGTGGTGCGGAGCGATCGAATCGCCGGCGCGCACCACCAGATGGACCGCCTCGAACGACGGGGTGCGGGCCAGCGCCGCCGTCGCGGTCGCCGGATCGTCGAGCGCGCCCAGGCGCGCCACCTCGCCGGAGCGGCAATGATGCAGCGCCATGCTTAGGTCTCCCGAAGCCGCGCGCGGCGGACGAGAGCGCGGAGCCATCGGCCAAAGACTTTCGTCATGCTGTCGCCACCGGCATGGCGCGCGCGCCGCGCGTCGAGCGGTCCCGATCCGATCACTTCGCCGCATTCCGGGCAGAACATGGTCCATCCTCCACGCGTTGGCCTTCTGCCCGCAAGGATAGCAGAGTCGCCGGCAATGAATTTGCGCTGGATCAAACTTCTCCCTTTCCGGCCCGGCCGGGCCTAGAAGGCGGACATGACCGCCCTGACCCCCGTCGATGCGAAGGCGCTCGCCGATATCGCCCTGTTCGCGGCGCTGCCGCCCGCCGTGCTCGAAGAAGCGGCAGCGATGGCCCGCACGCGACCGCTTCCCCGCGGCCTGCGGATTTTCGACCAGGGCGAGCCCGCCGGCCGCGCCCACGCGCTGCTGTCGGGCGGCGTGCGCATCACCCAGGCGGGCAGCGACGGCGAGGAGATTCTCGTCCGCCTCATCGGCTCCGGCGAGATCTTCGGCTGCGTGCCCGTCCTGACCGATGGCCTCTATCCCGCCGACGCGACCGCGATCGTCGATGCGGTCGAGCTGAGCTGGGACCCCGCCGACCTGCTCGCGCTGATGCAACGCCATTCGCGGATCGCGATCAATATGGTCGCCATCGTCGGCAAGCGGCTCGGCGAAGCGCAGGAACGGCTGCGCGAACTGGCGACGCAAAGCGCCGACCGCCGCATCGCGCGCACGCTGCTCCGGCTGCTCGACCAGGCGGGATGCCGAACCGGCGACGGCCTGCGGATCGACTTTCCGCTACGCCGCAAGGATATCGCCGACATCGCGGGCACCACGCTCCACACCGCCAGCCGAATCCTCGCCGCCTGGCAACGGGACGGCCTGCTGATCAGCCGGAACCGGCATCTGGTCATCGCGTCGCCCGAAGCCATGGACCGGATCGCCGAGGGCAACTGACACCGCCGGCTGCATCACCTTTCCGGAAAGAGCCCGCGCTTCGCGGACCAAAAGGCAGAGTGGAGCGGAAAGAGATAGGCCGGCGCGTCGATGCCCGGAAGACGTAGGCGAGCCGGATCGAATCCAGCGCGGCGTGCACCTCCTGCTGCTCGACCGCATGCCAGCCGGGAGGTCGAAAATCGGACCTTCGGCGGCATAGCCCCACCGCGCCGTTCATCATGGAGCATCATCGCGGACGGGAAGAACCCCATGCGAACACAGCGGCATTATCGATTGGCTACATTTCGCATAGTGCCGGAAAATCCGATGCCTGTTCCGCGTGGTCCGCGACACGGTCCGATCCGGCGTCCATGATCGGCGGCAGCAAGGACGGACTTTTGCCGGGGGGAATCGAGATGCATGGCGAGCCACACCGAACGACGACATGGCGGAGCGCGGCGCTGGGCGTCGCGGCTTGCGCGAGCCTGATCCTCTCCGGCTGCGGCAGTGCGGCGCCCGAGGTCACGCTCCCCGCCGACCGGGCGGAAAGCGCCGGGCTCTGCTATGGCGCCACCATGGCCCTGACGCAGGAAAAGGTCGGCAAGGGTTCCGTCCCGCTCGATGCCGCGAGCCACGCGCTGCATTTCGCGCTGCTCGCCGGGACGGACGGCGACCTCGACGACCCGGCCAAGGTTGTCGGCAAGATCGAGCGCATCGGCACGCACGACAAGGGATTGCAGGACAAACTCTTCGCTGACAAGAATGCCGCCAGCTACACCGCTCCCTGCGCCAAGGCGTTCCCCGAGACGCAGGTGAATGCGTTCAAGGGCCTGCCGCCCGATACGCGCGACACGCGCACCCAATGCTATGTGCTGTCGACCGTGCTGCTTCAGATCTTCGCGCAAAGCGAGATCGCGCCCGATCCCCGCGCCGCGACTTGGGTCAAGCTCAATGGCCATCTCGAACAACTGTCGAACAGCGAAGTCTATCCGGCGGAGGACGACGACCACATCGGCGAGATCGCGATGCGGGCGCTGGCCAAAGCGGTGCGGCTGGGGCCGCCGGTCAACGTGATGAAGGCATGCGGCGACCGTTATCTGAAGGATTGAGGCGCGCGGACGAGGCGCGGCCATGACCTATACGACGGTCTATGACATCGCGAACGATAGCGTCGGCTTGCAGTTTCCGCTGATTGGGCTGGCACTCATCATCGTCGGCGCGGCGATGAAATGGGGGTTCGGGAAACCGGGCTGGACCAGCTATCCGCCCATCGGCTTCGGCCTGTTCCTGATCCTGGCTACGGGCGCCGTGCCGTGGTGGGACCAGCACCGCGTCGCCCAGGTCGTGGCGCGGGGCGGGGCGCAGCAGGTCGAAGGGCCGATCCATGATTGGCGCCTGACGCGCGTAAGGGGCAAGCGCCGAAGCACGGGCAGCTATTCCTACAGCCATTACGAATATTTTTCCGTCGGCCCCGTCGCCTTCCGCATCAATTGGGACGCGCTGGAAGCGGGCTTCGCCAATCGCGGCAGCACCGAGGAGAAACCAGCGGTCCGGCTGGCGAACGGGATGGCCGCGCGCATCTGGTATGTGCCGATCGACGGCCCCGGCAAGCCGCCGCGCGTCGTCCGTATCGACCTGGGCGCCAGCAGTCCCGCCGATGCCGTGCGGCAAGGCGAAGGCGGAGTTGCCTTCCGCATCGTGCAGGGGCGCATCGCCGACGAAGCGAACATCCTGCCCGCCGACAGCAAGGCGCAGCTCGATGCCGTATTGACGGCCTTCGACCAGCGAAGCGGACACCCGCTGGTCATCGTCACCACGCCCTCGCTCGGCGGGCTCGACATCGCCCGCTTTGCCGCGGCAATCGCCGACCGCCGCGGCATGGCGGACAGCGGCATCCTGTTGCTCGTTGCGCCGAACGAAGGGCAGGCGCGGATCATGGTCGGGCGCGAGTTGTCGGACCGCCTGCCCGACGACGACGCGCAGGCCATCATGGACCGCGTGATCCTGCCCCGCTTCCGGCGCGGCGACATCCCCGGCGGAATCGAGGCGGGCGCGGTCGTCATCACTGGCCGGGTGACGGGCGAGGAGGCGCGATGAGCCGGTTGTCGAACCCGCCGGTGCTCGGCGCCGCGCTCGTGCTGCTGCTCGCGGGCGCGGGCGCGCTCGGCTGGGTATGGCTGCGCGACGGCCGGGTCACGCCGATCGGGATCGCTTGCGCCTTGCTGCCGTTCGTCCTGCTGCTGTGGAGCGTGTCCGGCGGTGCGGGCGATCGGTCGCAGACCGGGATCACCGCATGGGCCGCCACTATGTTCGGGGCGCTCGTCCCCGCCGTCTATGCGATGCAGAGCGGCCCCGATAACTGGTTCGCGCAATGGCGGTTCATGCTCGGCTTCGGCGGGGCCTATGTCGCGGTCCTGATTCCATTCCTGATGTGGCTGGCGGCGTGGACCGCGTCGGTCCCGCCCGCGCCGGGCGCCATGCCGGTTCCCGAGTACCGGCTGAAGCAGCGAATCAGGTCGCTGGCCGCTGCCGGACTCGATGTGCGGATCGAGACGCCGCCGGGCCAGCCCGACCGGCTGCTCGTCGCTCGCGATTTTCGCGGCGGCAGGCGGTCGATCGGGATGCGGCTGACCTTCGTGTCCGGGAGTCCCGGGGGCCATTGCGTGCTGGCGCGCGAGGTGTCGCTGATCCGCGGCGACAAGCCAATGAACGCAAGCGAGGCGCGGATGAGCAGCAGCATCCGTTCGCGCGACGGCACCCATCCCGACGCCGATTTGATATACGACGCCAGCCTGACGGTGACATTGCCGAGCGATACCATCAGGCGACAGATCGCGCTGCACATCGCCGATGATCGCGTCGAGATCGCCGGAGACAAGGATGTGGCATCGGCTCCCGCCAATCTGGCGCATGTGTTGACCGAACTGGTCCACCAGTCGGGATGGGCCTGGCAAGGCGTGTTCGCCGACTGGCAGCGAGGCTGCCGCTAGGCGCCCCCGCCGCGTAAGTCCGACGGGGCCATCCCGAAGCGACGGCGGAAGGTGCGACTGAAATAAGAGAGGTCGCCGAAACCGCAGGCATAGGCAATCGCTGTGACGGTACGGCCCGTATCGCCCGGATGCAGCAGCAGGCGATGCGCCCGGTCGAGCCGCTGGCCGAGGACATAGGCCGAGAAGTTCGTTCCTTCTTCCTGAAACAGCCGCCGGACATAGCGGGGGCTGATCCCGCCGCGCTCCGCGACCCCGATGGCATCGAGATGCGGGTCGCATAACCGCGCCGCGATGTCGGCCTTGATCGCGGACAAGCGCGCCGCCTTCACGCCCGATTGTTCACCGACAGTCCCCCGTTCAGACTTCGAAGCAGCAATGGCACTGAACAGATCGCGGATATGGCCTGCCGAAAGCGCCGCTGTGGTGGTCGAGGCAGCGACGGCGCGTAGCCGCAGCATGTCGATGTAGCCGTGGAGCAGGCCCAGCAGGTCGCTTTGCCGGGGCACGACCCGCATCGCCAGATCATCCGCCCCCGAATAACGCGAGCGCAGATCGTCGAGCGCGATGGCGATATTGGTGAAGCGGCTTTGTTTCTGGCAGCTTATGATGCTGACTTCGCCGCCGCGCACGAAGATCGAATCGCCCGGCGCCAGAATATGCTCGCGACCGCCCTGCTTGATTTCCAGCGCCGCATCGGCGGTGATCAGATAGAGCATCTCCACCGGATCGGCGGCAATCAGGCTGCGGGTGCGCGCGACCCGCACCGGCGACGCGGAAACCGAGGCATAGGCGGCGCCCGGCAAAGCGCACAATGTTCCTTCGGCGTGAAAGGGCACATCCCTGGTCGGCTCTATCTCGAGCCGGACCATCGCCTGCCCGAACACCTCGCGCCACATCGGCAGGCGCTCGCGAATCGGAACCGAAGCGGTCGACAATTGCTGCGACAAGCCTGTCGAGTTCAAGCCTCACCCCCCATTCGCCGGCGGCCAACCGCCAGCGTCGATAATCCATCCTTATCCGGTGAATGCCGTCTGGTCCATCTCGCGTTCCCTCTGGTCCGAGACGAGCGCGCGCCGGCATGGCATCTGGCTCTGATCGCGGGAGCGGCGGCGTCAATAGCGACCCATCGGCGCATCCGTGGACGGCTCCAGAGGCAACGCGGCCCGAAAGGCTTCTCTCCACCTCTGCCCGGCCTCCCCGCCCGGCCTGTCCAAGTCCCTTGCGACTTGGACAGGCCATCGACCCGATCGAGCAGGAGCCGGGAATGCCAACCTCGAAAATCGACAGGATGCCTCTCCTGCTGGTCGCGCTTGTCCTGGCTGCGGCGGTCGGGCCGGGCCCTGGATCTTGATCCGCGTCATGACGGCATCGACACGGCCGACCTCTCGGTGACGGTGACGAACAAAAGCCGGCGCCGCGTCGAGCAGATCGCGCTGCGCGAGCCTGACGGTATCGAGCGCGATTCGGACGCCTTCGGCTATGACGGGCTGGCGCCGGGACGCCAGCGGACTTTCACCGTCGCTGGCGGGGCCGGAGTTTGCACTTATGAAATCTCCGTCCTCTTCGAGGAAAAGGACGAGGATTGCTGCAGCGATCCGCTCCCGATCGGTCAGCAGAACCTTTGCGACGATCCACGGATCATCATCCATGACTAGCAGATCGGCGCCTCGCCCTGGCGGCTTGCTTCTTTCCGCCGCCTTGGCGCTGTCAGGGGCCGCGTCCCCCTCGACCGCGCAGCCTGCACCGTCCGTCACCGTTCCCGCGAGCTTCGATTGCGGCAAGGCGACGCGTGCGGTCGATCGCTTCATCTGCGCCAACGCCGCCTTGCGCTGGCAGGACCTGGCCCTATCGCGGAGCTATCGCGCCGTGCTCGACAGCTTGACGGGCCCCGCGCGCGCGGCGCTGGTGGCACAGCAGCGCGACTGGGTAGGCGAGCGCGACCGCCGCTGCGCCGCCGACCGCAGCTTCGCCGAGTTGAACGATCCCGCGTCGTGGGTCCACGATCAGGCTTATGACTGCCTGATGGTCGTTTATCTCGACCGCCGCCAGACGCTCGGCGATCGCGCCGCCACCCCGATCGCGACGCGGGTCATCGGCGAAATCGACCTTGCCCCCATCGTCCGCGCGCGGCCCGAACTGGTCGAGGACGGGAACGTGCGGATCGCGGGGATGCGGCTGTCGCCCGACGACAGCCATGTCGCCATCCTGCTGCCCAGCCAGGAAATCGACTATCCCGATCAACTATGGCTGTATCGGGTCGCCGACCGCAAGCTGACGCCGGTGACGCCGCGCCCCGACGCAGCCGCGAAGCATTCCCCCGAAGCTGTGTCCGCGATTACCTCGCTGGCCTGGCGGGGCGGGACGCTGTTCGCCATCGCCTCGCTGTGGAACGACGGCAGCGACGGCTTGGATGGCCCACAGGCTTATTACGCCGCAACGATCGCGGTCGGCCGCCGGCTGCGCGACAAACCGGCGGAGGTGGAGGGGCAGTGGGAATCGGTGACGGGCGGCCTCGTGTACCGCGAGGACGAATTTCCCGACGACCTCGACGCCGTCCAGTCGCTGCGCGGCAACGAAGGCTGGCTGGTCTGGACGGCCAACCGCGGTCACGGCACCGTCGATCTGCATATCCGCACGCGAAAACCACTCGGCGCGCCCCATCTGGTTATATGGGGCGGGTGGGAACTGGCGCAATTCCTGTTCGATGATGCACGCTCGCGCCTGATCTATCCCGCCGATACCGGGATCGCGCAGTTCGACATGGCGACGCGCACCGAACGCCGGATTGCGGGTACCGGGCGCGAAGATCAGCCCTATGCCGTATCCGCCGACTCCGGCACGCTGATCTGGGCGACGCGCAACCGTTGCGGCGAGGAATATCTGGCTGTCCGGGAACCGGACGCGCCCGAACGCTTCTGCCTCGCCGCGATGACCGGGCAGTAGGCGATGGACGATTCGACGATATTCACCGTGGGCATGTTCCTGCTCCCTCTCCTGCTCGGGCCGGCCATCATACTGGTCCTGATTCTTGTCGGTCGCGCAGCCGCGCGCCGCGCCGCGCGGGGAGGCACCTCCGGCGGTCCGGTTCCGCCGGCCGCGCGGTGGGGGTGCGGATTATCCTTGCTGTTTGGCGTCTGCGCCTTTTGCGGCCTGATGGTCGCGACGGCGGGCGGGGCCGTCCACCCGCCGCTGGTGATGGTCGCCGTACCCTATGTCTGTGACGGGACCGTCGAAGCCCAGTCGCGCCATTATAGCTACAGGCCGGGACAGCGGGGCATCGCGCGCAATATCTACTGTATCGGCACGGACGGCGAGCGGCGCGATGTCACGCTACGCGCGGTCGGCGCGGCGACCATCTATTACACGCTGATCTGCTTTGCCGCGGCGCTGGTGCTGCTGGTTCTCGTCCGCTTGCTGAGGCCGCGCCGGACCGTCGGCGCTGATGCGCCAAGCCTCGCCGAATTGCGGCAAAGAATGGCCGAGAGGCTGCGTACCGACGCCGACATCGTGCGCCGTCCCGCCGCGCCGCCCGACACAGGCGGCGTAGAAGGCCGGCTGCGGCACCTGCAATCGCTGCGCGACGGCGGCCTGATCGACGAAGCGGAATATCGGGCCAAGCGCGCCGAGATATTGGGTAGCCTGTGACGCGCTGCCACGTCCGCCCGTGTCTTGCGATCCCGCTCTCGGCCGCGCTTGCGAGCTGCGGAGGATCGGGACATACGAAAGGCTATCACTACGGAGCGATCGGTCGCTCAGCCGCAACCATCTGTTTAAAAGCTCAACGTCCGGTTTCAGTCTTTGATCGGCGATCATGGCAACGATCAGTAACGGGCGCTATCCTGAAGCCGGAAGTCTCTCGGCGGGCATGGCGGGGCGGCGGAACCCGTCGTGAGGCGAATCGAAAAGACCTGCTCGAAAGACGATTTTCAATAGGCTGGCCAGATTCTCGCAATCGAGTTTATCCATTATATTTGCGCGATAAACTTCGACCGTTCTTGGACTGATGCCGAGTTGAAGTGCGATCATCTTGTTCTGCTGCCCATCTGTGATCGCCCTCAGCACCTGAAGCTCGCGCGGTGAAAGCCGATTCAATTGCTCCGCGGCATCGCTGCGGATGATCTCACCGACCGTCCGGTTCCGAAGAGCTTCGAACGCGTCGTCGACGGCGGCAATCAGCAGTTTGAGGTCGAGCGGCTTTTCGATGAGGGTCACGGCGCCCATCCGGAGCGTTGCGACGGCCGTCGATACGTCGGCCTGGCCCGATAGCATGATGGCGGCCAGCGGCACGCCGCGCGCACTCAGTTCCGCCTGAAGCTCGATCCCCGAGATTCCGGGCATCTTGCAATCGATCAACACGCAGGCCGGCTCATGCAACGGCGCGCCCGCCAGAAATGCAGCGGCGTCGGGCCACGCCGATACCCGATAGCCATATGGCCTCAGCACCATCCGCAAGGAACGTCGCACGGCTGTATCGTCGTCGACGATGTGTATAAGGTCGCTCTTCACGCCAATCCTCCCCTGTCGAGGACTTATTCAACGCGCGCGACCCACTCCCCAATTCTCGTTGCATTCGCTTCTGGTTAAACCCCAACCCGTGTGAGCACCATCCGTAATGATACGGGTAGGCGACTCGGCGGCATCCCCATAGCATTCCATTCATGCCACGTGCCGCCTGCGGCCGTGACCGCTTTGCCGTTCCCGCCTCGCAGGGTTCGTGCGGCATAGCCAAAAACGGGACGCACGAAATCGATAGAGCAAGGAGGGTGTGATGGCTCCATCACGCAGGCGATGCCTCGCGCCGATCATATTGGGCGTGGCAATCATCGGGCCGTTCGGTCCTGCAACGGCGCAGGACATCGTCTATACGCCCAGCAATCCGTCCTTCGGAGGCAATCCGTTCAACTCGGCCCATTTGCTCGGCGTCGCATCGGCCCAGAACAAATATCGGGATCCGAACGCGACGACGTCGACCGACCCGGCGCAGCAATTCCTGCGGACCTTGCAAAGCCGGCTGCTCTCGTCACTGGCGACCCAGATTACCGATCTGATTTTCGGGGAGAATGCGCAGGACAGTGGTCTGATCCAATTCGGCGATCAGGAAATATCCTTTGTCCGGGGCATCGATTCGGTGACCCTGACGATTACCAACCACGCCGACGGCAGCGTCACCGAAATCGTCATCCCGCTTCTGCAAAGCGACGACGGATCGGAGCCCGGCCTGTGAAAAAGGCGCACGGCCCGTTGCTCGCGATCATCGCCGCGGCGCTGTTGCCGGCCGGATGTGCCGTGAACAATGGCGCGTCCTGGTCGGAAGCGCGCCCCGTACTTCCGACACCGGCGACACGCAGCCTGCAGAGCCTTCCCGCACCGGGCGACAGCATTTCGGTCGCCGTGTATAATTTTTCGGACCAGACGGGGCAGTTCAAGCCGACCGACGGCGTCCAGACCCTGTCGCGCGCGGTCACGCAGGGCGCGACCTCTATCCTCGTCAAGGCCTTGCAGGAATCAGGACAGGGGCGCTGGTTCAAGGTGATCGAGCGCGAGCGGCTCGACAATTTGCTCCGCGAACGCGCGGTCATCCGCGAGATGCGCGCCGCCTATCTGGGCGAGACGAAGCTCAACCGCCAGGCGCTGCCGCCGCTGCTTTTTGCGGGCGTGATCCTCGAGGGCGGGATCATCGGCTATGATACGAACACCAAGACCGGCGGCGTCGGGGCGCGATTCCTGGGGATCGGCGGCAGCACCAAATATCGCGAGGACACCGTCACCGTCTATCTTCGCGCCGTCAGCGTGAAGACGGGCGAGGTGCTGCTTACCGTCAGCGTTCGCAAGTCGATCGCATCGATCGGGCTCAGCGCCGACGCCTTCCGCTATGTCGCATTCAAGGAACTGCTCGAAGTCGAGGCGGGGATCGCGACCAACGAACCCGACGCGCTCGCCCTGCAGCAGGCGATCGAGGCGGCTGTCTACGGTCTCGTGATCGAGGGCGCCAGCCGCGACCTCTGGTGCCTGTCGACGCAGCCCGATTACAGCGAGAATCTGCTCCGCCAATATTTCGCGCGGCGCGACAATATGGACGCCGCGGCGGTCGAACTCGCCAGGCGCGTCGACGGCAGCACCATCACGGGAGCCTGCACCGCAGGCTATACCCAGATGCATGTGCCCGCACGGCCGGCGCGGCCCGCGCAGCTTTCGGCACGCCCCGCTCCGCCGCAACCGGCGCCGGCAAAGCAACCGGATGATCGGCCACAGCCGGAAGGCTCGGCTCTGCCGGCGCCCGCACGACCGAATGAAGGAGGATAGCAGAACAGGCCCGGATACCGGGCGAGAGATGCGGACCCGTCGACACCATGATTGCACTCGCGATGTCGGCGGATCCGAACCTGGCAAGGTTTACGGGAAACCTGCCGGACGCATGAAGCGCCGATCGCCCCTTTATCGTAGCAGGGCGGCGGCCGCAAGGCATCGACGATGCCGCGCAGCAGGGGTTTCATCCGTCTTCCATCCCGTCGGCGACCAGCGGGCCGGCGCTGGCGACGACCCACGCCGGCCGCACGAAAGCGACAGGGGCAGTCCTTGCCGCGGATACAAGGAGCAAGACGATGAAAAGGATGATGATGAGCGCAGCCTCGGTGCTTGCGCTGGCAATCGCCGGTCCGGCACTCGCCCAATCGGTCAGTACCGTCAATCAGTCGAACACCGGCAACAGTGCCAATGTCGATCAGACGGCTTCGCTGAGCGGGGGCGATTCGCTGATCAACCAGAGCGGCGCCAATAATCAGGCCAATGTCTCGCAGGGCGATGACGGGTCGGGTGCGACGCCGATCAACGTGTCGGTGATCGACCAGACCGGCAACAGCAACCTCGCCAATGTCTCGCAGGATACGTCGACGATCGCGATCCAGTCCGATTCCTACATCGGCCAGTCGGGCAGCAACAATGTCGCCGACGTGACGCAGGTCGATGACTGGCAGTCGTCCACCATCACCCAGTCGAGCGACGGCAATAGCGCAACGGTGGTCCAGGGCGATGCGACTCTGGCGCTGACCGACGACAGCTTCGGCAACACGAGCACCGTCAATCAGGGCGGGACGGGCAGCCAGGTCGCGGAAGTCACCCAGGTCGGAATCTTCAACAACAGTTCGGTCGACCAGACCGGCGATGTCGGCGAAGCCTATGTGACGCAGAGCGGCAACAACAATCTGTCGTCGGTAAGCCAGACCGGCACCGACGACGATGCTCTCGTCGACCAGAGCGGCGATGGCAACACGTCCGACATCGTCCAGGACGGCGAAACGGTGACGGCGACGGTCTTCCAGTCGGGCAATGGCAACAGCAGCCTTGTCGACCAGACCTCGCCCGGCGGCATCCGTCCGATCAATTCGGCGGTCTATGTCGAACAGACCGGCGATGCGAACAGCTCGGACGTCTTCCAGCGCGCGAACGACGGCTATGCCGAAGTCCGTCAGTGGGGGACGAACAGCACGTCGACCGTCCTGAACCACGGCAACCGCTCGGTCGCCTATGTCTGGCAGCTCGCCGGCGACGACAATGATGCGTCGATCGAGCAGCGGTCCGAAGACAGCGATGCGCTCGTCTATCAGACGGGCAGCCGCAACAGCGGCAGCATCATCCAGCGCGAGGATAGCCCGCCGACCGAGAATTTCTCGGCCGCCATCTATCAATATGGCAACGACGGCATCTCGTCGATCGACCAGGATGGCGACAATCATGTCGCGGTCAACGAACAGACGGGTAATTTCGACAGTTCATCGATCGTCCAGACCGGGTCCGGCAGCTATGCCGGCGTCGGCCAATATGGCGACAACGACAGTTCGACCGTGACCCAGTCGGGCAGCGCGCAATATGCGCTCGTCCTGCAATATGGTTCGGGCAACACGTCGTCGGTCGATCAGAGCGGCAACAACAATATCGCCAACGTGACCCAGCTGACGAACGGCAATATGTCGACCGTCCTGCAGTCGGGTTCGTTCAATGTGGCGAACGTCGCCCAGTGACCCCCCAGCCCCGGAGGCATCCCCCAAGCCTCCGGGGCACCCTTTCGTTCGGGAGGCGGGAATGAACCGGTTTCGATTTCACACCCTCGTCCTCGCAGCTTTGGCCATCTGGCCTGCCGTCGGTTCTGCGCAGCACGCTCCGGTCGTCGACCAGGCGGGTTCGCTCGATCAAAGCGTGTCCGTACAACAGATCGGAACGGCTACGGCGGTAGACGTGGCGCAACAAGCCCCCCTTGCACGAGCGGAGCTTGGGCTCGCGGGCGAGCGGCTCGCCGCATCCCTGCGTCAGCAGGGCCAGGCCGACGCCGGCTTCGCCCTCCTGATGGAGGGAAGCGACGGGCTGGTCGACGCAATCCAGTCCGGCGACGCGGGTGGAAGCAATGTCGCGAGCGTCTGGCAATCGGGCGCGGGCAACAGCGCCTCGCTCGACCAATATGCGAGCGCCGGCATGCCCAATCATGTCGCCCTGATCCAGGACGGCACAGCGAACATCGCCTTTCTGACCCAGTCGGGCGAAGGCAACAGCCTCGATCTCGCCCAGCGCGGGGCGGATAATTTCGCGGCGATCGACCAGATCGGTTCGGGGCTGGGACTCAGCCTTTCGCAGCTTGGCGGAGCGTCGGTCAGCATCACCCAGACAGGTGGCCGTTGAGTCCGGTCGCGCCCCTTTTCCTGCTGGTAGCGCAACTCGCGGCGTCGGCGCCCGATGCCGATGCGGTGGACGTCGAACAGGTGCAGGCGCCCAGTGGAAAGTGCCAGGGCAGCATCGACCAGGTCGGTGCGGTCGCGCCGTCCGATCCGACGATTCAGCAACTGCCCGAAACGATGGAACTGCCGCGCGATGCGGCGGCACCCGAAGCGGATCTGGTCCGGACCGAAAGGCCGCGTGCGTCGCTCTATCTCGAGGTCGCCAATGCGTGGGAAGTCATCCGCAGGCGCGGCCAGCAGCCGACGCCGGAACTCATAGCGCGCGAGATCGGCCCCGACATGCTCGCCCGGTTCCTGAATCAATTCCCGGGATCGGAGGCCATGTTCGGCAAGGATTCGGATCGGCTCCCCGTGGAACCGCCCGCTCTCCCGCCCTATCCGGACACGCCGAAATGACGGGAATGGCGGCCCTGGCTTCGATCGAACTTGCATTTGCCGCCTGTACTCTGCTCGCTTTGACGGAGGCGCCAGCGATGCGCGACAAGTCCTACCCGCCGATCCGCATGGAGATCGACCGCCGCGAAGACAAGGTGACCGTGACGCTGATCGGCCGCGAGAGGACGAAGGAGCGATTCTCCTATATATTGGAGGTCACCGGATCTTCGCGTTCGCGCCTGGCGGCGAGCTATATCGGCGGATCGGCATCCCGAATCGTCAACCGGACGAGCTTTCCCGACACGCCGCCTTGGCGGATCACATTCCAGATCAGCGATGGCCGGAACCGGCTCGTGCATAGCGAAGAGGTCCCCGATCACTGACGGGTCGCATTCCGCACATCGGAATCCCGCACATCCGCCGGTTCGGCCGCGTGATGGCGCAAAAGACGAAATTATCACGGTCCGGGCCGCGATCATGATATAGGCATTCGGGACCAGCGATGGGCATGCGGCAGAATGAAAGCCAAGTGGGGCGGCTTTGCTTATGTCGATGATCGACCGACCCTTTTTTGTGCGTCTGGCAACCGCGATGGCGATCGTGGGCGCGACCGCCCTCCTTCGCCTCGCCCTGGGGCCATGGCTGGGCGGTCAGGCGGCGTTTCTCCTGTTCGCCCTGGCGCTGCTCGCTGCGGCGATGATCGCCGGATCGCGAGCCGCGACGATGGCCACGATCCCGGCGCTGGGCTTCGGCCTTCTTTTTTCGGGGCAACGGAATGTCGAATCCTTCGAACCCGCCGTTGCCGGCACCTTCCTGCTGACCGCGATGGGAATCGTCCTGCTGGCCAATCGGCTGCAGAAAGCCCGTTCCCGCATGGCCGAAAGCGAACGGCGCGCCGCGAGCGGTGCCGCCGAAGCCAGGTTGCTGGCGGAAGAGCTCAATCTGTTGATCGACGGCGCCCATGGCCACGCCATCTACCTGCTGGATGCCGAAGGCAAGGTGGCGATATGGAACCACGGCGCGCTGAGGCTGTTCGACTGGCCCGAAGCCGAGATCATCGGGTGCGATGCCTCGATATTCTATCCTGCCGACGCAATAGAGTGCGGAAAGCCCGGCAAGGAGCTTGCACAGGCGGAACGGCAGGGCAGGTTCGAGGTCGAAGACCGTCGCCTTCGCAAAGACGGGTCCGAGTTTCTTGCCGACGTCTCGATCACCGCTCTCCATGCGCCCGACGGCAATCTGCGCGGCTTTGCGACGGTAGTGTCGGACATCACCAAACGTCGGGCCACCGAGGACGCGTTGCGGTCGCAGGAAAACCACCTCCGCTCGATCCTCTCGACGGTACCCGACGCGATGATCGTCATGGACGATCGCGGACTGATCCTGTCCTTCAGCTCCACCGCCGAACGAATGTTCGGCTATCGTGAAGAGGAATTGCTGGGCACCAATGTCAAGAGACTCATGCCGTCGCCGGATCGCGAACGGCACGATCGCTATATTCGGCACTTTCTCGAAACGGGTGAGGAACATATCATCGGGATCGGCCGCATCATGTCTGGACGGCGAAGGGACGGGTCTATCTTTCCGATGGAGCTGTCGGTCGGCCAGACGGCAAGCGGCGCACGCCCGCTGTTTACAGCCTTCATCCGCGACCTGACCGAACGGCAAAAAACGGAAGCGCGGCTGGAATCGCTGCAATCGGAACTGATCCAGGTATCGCGCACCAGCGCAATGGGGACGATGGCGTCCACCTTGGCACATGAGCTCAACCAGCCGCTCACCGCCGTCACCAACTATGTCGAGGCGGTTCGTGACATGCTCGGGAAATTCGATCCCGATGACGTGCCGGTCATCCGCGAGGCGCTCGAGGATACTGCGAAGGAAGCGATGCGTGCCGGTGAAATCGTCCGGCGGCTGCGCAACTTCGTCGCGCGTGGCGAGGTCGAGAAAACAATCGAGGATCTCCCGGCCCTCATCAACGAGGCGGCCATGCTCGGGCTGATGGACGCACGCGAAAAAAATGTCGAGCCGCACTTCGACCTCGACCCGCTCGCATCGCCCGTGCTCGTCGACAAGACGCAGATTCAGCAGGTCCTTATCAACCTTGTCCGCAACGCCATCGACGCGATGGCCGATTGTCCGGTGCGCCGGCTGTCGGTGTCGAGCCGTCCCGGCCCGTCCGGTTTTGTGCAGGTCGTCGTGGCCGACACCGGCCCCGGGGTAACGCCGGAGATCGCCGACAAGCTGTTCACGGCCTTCGTCAGCACGAAGCCCGATGGCATGGGCCTGGGCCTCTCGATCTGCCGGACGATCATCGAGGCCAATGGCGGGCGGATATGGATGCAGGCGGCCGAGGATGGCGGCACCGAGTTTCACTTTACCCTCGTCAGCGCGATTATGGAGAACGGGCATGGCAGCCAGAAAGCTCGTGCATATCGTCGATGACGAGCACGCCATTCGCCGGTCGACCAGCTTCATGCTCCAAACCGCGGGTTATGCCGTTCGGACATGGCCGACGGGGGCGGCGTTCCTGAAGGAGGTCCGGCAGGCGCCCGAGGGGTGCGTACTCCTCGATATCCGCATGCCCGATATGGACGGTATCGCGGTCCAACAGCGGCTGGTCGCGGGCGGAATCGCGATTCCGGTCATCGTGCTCACCGGGCATGCCGATGTGTCCATCGCGGTGCAGGCGATGAAAGCGGGGGCGGTCGATCTTCTGGAAAAGCCGTTCGGAAAGGCGGCGCTGATAGCGTCTATCGAGGCCGCTTTCGACAGGATGACGACGACAAATGGCGCAGCCGTCCGCGCGGCCAGGGCCAACCGATTGCTGGATGTGCTCACCCGCCGCGAGCGCGAGGTGCTCGACCGGCTGGCACGGGGGCTTCAGAACAAGGCGATCGCACGCGACCTCGGCATCTCTCCGCGGACGGTCGAGGTGCATCGCGCGAACCTGATGATCAAACTCGACGTGCGCAGCCTCTCGGAAGCTCTGCGTCTCGTCTTCGCGGCGGGAATATCGGCTGACGGGTCAACGCGCTCGGCCTGCATTCGCAAAACGCCGCGGTGATGCTGCGCGAGACGCGGAAAATGCCTAGCAATGGGCACATATGGGAAAAGCTTTTGTCTGATCGATGCAGATTCGACATGCCTTGGTCGCCATCGGTCTTTCCGCGCCAGCACCCGAGCCTGCAAGAGCGGGTTGGAGGCGACGAAATGGCCGGAACGGGGTGGGAGTGGTCATTCGAAGATTGAACTGATCCCAAGGCAACGCGCGAACAGGCAAAGGCCGACGTCGAGCGCGTGACGGCTTCGCTCAGCCCTGAAGGTCGGAAGGCGGTCGCGCCCGACATGCTGGCGAAGTTCGCCACCGCCGCGCACAAGCGGATGCGAAATGAGAAAGGCGGCTATCGCCGCGACCATCCCCGCGCGCTTGTCCAGCGGGTGGAATTCGCTACCGATGAGGCTCGGATTCTCGGCTCAAAGAGCAATCTGCTCCAGGCGCCGGTCGCGGGAGCCGCCGAAACAAAGCCGGGCGCAGTGCCCAGCTTTGTTCCGAAGTGGCGCACCCGACAGGATTCGAACCTGTGACCTCTGCCTTCGGAGGGCAGCGCTCTATCCAGCTGAGCTACGGGTGCCAGTCGACGCGCGGCCTCTAGCAAGAGCGGGGCGCGCCAGCAATGGCCTATCGACCGGGCGGCGTCGATGTGCAAAGGGCGCGGCACCAACGGGAAAGGCGCGATGCAGGCATCCGAACGAAGCTGGCCGATGGCCGCCGACCTTTACGGCGAACTGCTGCTCGAACAGGCACCGCCGGCGAGGCGGCGCGTACGCGACTATCTGCCCGGCGCCAGCGTCACCGCGATCGCCGCGCTCGCCGCGGCATGGCTCGCCGATCATTATGCCGCGCCGATCGTGCTGATGGGCCTCCTCATCGGCCTGTCGCTCTCCTTCCTGTCGCAGGACCGGCGCACCCACGCGGGGCTCGACCTCTTGTCGCAGACCGCGCTTCGCATCGGCATCGTCCTCGTCGGCGCGCGGATCACCGCGGCGCAGCTTGCCGAACTGGGACCGCTGCCCTTTGCGCTGCTGCTGCTCATCATGGGGGCGGTGATCGGTGCGGCGCTGATCGGCGCCCGCCTGTTCCGGCAGGACAGCCACGCCGCGCTGCTCGCGGGCGGCGCCACCGCGATCTGCGGCGCCTCGGCCGCGCTCGCGCTCTGGTCGCTGATCGGCGACCGGCGCGTCGACCAGGCGCGCTTCACCCTGACCCTCGTCGGCATCACCGTCGCGAGCGCGCTTGCCATGACCCTCTATCCCGTGCTCGCGGCGCAAATGGGGCTTTCCGATACGCAAGCCGGCTTTCTGATCGGCGCCTCGGTCCACGACGTCGCGCAGGCGATCGGCGGCGGCTTTTCCTTTTCGCAAAAGGCGGGCGAGGTCGCGACGATCGTCAAGCTGACCCGCGTCGCGCTGCTCGCGCCGATGCTGATGCTCGTCGCTCTGTGGCTCGGTCGCGGCGGCGCGGCGCAGGCGACGCGGCGCATCCCGCTGCGCCTGCCCTGGTTCATCACCGGCTTCCTCGCGCTCGCGGCCATCAACTCGCTGGTCCCGATCCCGGCGTCGGCGCAGCACGCCGCGAACGGCGCCGCGCAGGCGCTGTTGCTGCTCGCGATCGTCGCCACGGCGATGAAGGCGCGGCTCGCGCTGCTGCTCGATCAGGGATGGCGCAGCTTCGCACCCATCATTGTCGCGACGCTGACCAGCTTCCTGCTCTCGCTCGCCGCCGCGGCCAGCCTGTGACGGCGTGACGCCCCGTCTCCCGGCCGTTTATCCCTTGGGCAAGGCCCAGCTCACCGTCAATTGCGTCGCGCGGCGCGGGATGTCGAGCTTCGCTTCGCTGAAATTCACCTTTTCGTTCGGCGGCAGCGTCCGCACCGGCGGCTTGATCGTCCAGCTATAGACGATCGTCCCCTGCGCGTCGCGCAGCTCGGCGAGGATCGGCGGCACGCGCTGTTCGCGGTCGGTCGGGTTGATGATGACTCCCGAGGCCGCGAAATAGATGGTGCCGTCGGGCAGTTCGCGATGATCCTGGTTCGGCGGCAGTTCGATCACCAGGTCGGGCTCGCCGGTCGCGCCGCCGAGACCGAGACCCTGCGCCCAGGCGGGCAGCCCGTAATAATAGAGCGCGCCGGTCGCGCCGACCATCAGCAGCGCCGCTGCCGCCGCGACCATCGTCCAGCGCCTGGCCGGGTCGCGGCGCGGGCGGCGGAAGGGCAGCGGCGCATCGTCGGCCAGCGGCGGCGCTGGGCGCTGGGCGGTCGTCTCGGGCGCCGCGAAGGCTTCGGGCGGAGGCGGAGGCGGCGCGGGCTCGACGGGAGGCTGCTGGACCGCGGCGGGAACGGGCGCCTCCACGGCGCCGGCGGGTTCCGGCGCCGTGGTCGGTTCCGCCGCCGGCGCCCCATTCGACGCGGGCTGCGGCGGCATCACCGGCGGCGCAGCGGGCTCCTGGAACCAGCTATGGCGGCAGTTGGCGCAGCGCACGGTGCGGCCGTTGGCGCCGATGGCGGTATCGGGCACGACATAGCGGGTGTGGCAGGATGGGCAGGCCAGGATCATGGCGTCCCTCTAAACACCGGGAGTCGCGCGGTTGCAAGCGCCGCGTCGCGCTTGGCGCTTTACGCCGCGCGGCAGGCGTGCGACAGGCAGCGGCATGTGCGTGGAGGGCCATAGTTTTTGCGGACCGGCGGCGCCCGCCCGCCCGCGGCTGACGTCATGACGGACGCGCGGCCCGCGCGCGCCGGCGGCGCGATGGTCGAGTTCGACAATGTCGGGCTGCGCTACGGTCCCGACGGCGAGGTGCTGCGCGACATCAGCTTCAACCTTCAGCCGGGCAGCTTTTATTTCCTGACCGGCGCATCGGGCGCGGGCAAGACCTCGCTGCTTCGGATGCTCTATCTCGCGCAGCGGCCGAGCCGCGGCATCGTGCGCCTGTTCGGCGAGGATCTGGGCGCGATGCCGCGCCACCGCCTGCCCGGATTCCGCCGCCGTATCGGCGTCGTCTTTCAGGATTTCCGCCTGATCCCGCATTTGAGCGCGCGCGACAATATCGCGCTGCCGCTGCGCATCGCCGGGGTCGGCGAAGAGGATCTGGCGGGGCCGGTGGGCGAGATGCTGAGCTGGATCGGCCTCGACGAACGCGCCGAGGCGCGCCCGGCGACACTGTCGGGCGGCGAGCAGCAGCGCGTCGCGATCGCCCGCGCGGTCATCGCGCGGCCGCAGCTTCTGGTCGCCGACGAACCGACCGGCAACGTCGATCCTGACATGGCGATGCGCCTGCTCGGGCTGTTCGAGGCGCTGAACCGGCTGGGGACCACGGTCATCGTCGCGACCCACGACATCCATCTGATCAGCCGCATCGACAATGCGCAGATGATGCGGCTCGAAAAGGGACGATTGTCCGACCCGACCGGCGCGCTGCGCTATCCGCCCAACCGCGCGTGACGTCATGATCATCCCGCGCGTCCCCGTCCAGCACCGCCGCCTGCTTCCCGATCGCCGTCTGTCGGGGCCGACACCGTGGGTGATCGCGATCCTCATGATGCTGACCCTGCTCGCCGCCGCCGCCGGGGTCGGACTCGCGCGGTCGGCGAACGCGATCGGCGAGGCGATCGCGGGTCGGGTCACGGTGCAGATCGTCACCGCCAACCCCGTCACCCGAGCCGAGCAGGCGGCGGCGCTGCGCCGCGAGGCCGCGGCGCAGCCCTATGTCCACGGCGCGCGCAACATCGAGCAGAGCGAGCTGCTCGCGACGCTCGGCCAGTGGCTCGGCAGCGCCGATGGCGACGATCCGGTGCTGAAATCGCTGCCGCTGCCCGCGCTCGTCGACATCGACCTCGTCGGCGGCGACCGCGCGGGGCAGCTCGCCCGGCTCGACGCGCTCGTCGACCGGGTCGCGCCGGGCGCGCGGGTGATCCCGCACGCCGAATGGCTGGGGCCGGTCGCGCGGCTGATCCGTTCGCTCGCCTGGGTTGCCGGCGGCCTCGTGCTGCTGATGATCCTGGCGAGCGGCGCGGTCGTCATCATGACCGCGCGCGCCGCGCTCGGCACCCATTATGCGACGATCGAGATGCTCCACCTGATCGGGGCGACCGACCGGCAGATCGCGCGCCTGTTCCAGCGGCGGATCGCGATCGACACCGCCTATGGCATCGCGCTCGGCACTGCGGTCGCGGCGGCGATCCTGCTGCTCATCGGCTGGCAATGGTCCGACGTCACCGCGGGGCTCGCCGCGACCGCCTCGCTCGGCCCCGGCGGCTGGGCGCTCTTGCTGGCGCTGCCGCTATTGGCTATCGCGCTGGCTGCTTTGACGGCGCGCCAGACGCTGCTCGCCGCGCTCAAGAAGATACTATGATACGGCGCCTGATCTCCCTCCTTTTCCTCGCCTGGGTGCTCGGCTTCGCCTGGTTCGCGCTCCTGCCGCCGATGCCGGCGCCCACGCAGCAGAAGACCGACGCGATCGTCGTGCTGACCGGCGGCCCCGGCCGCATCGACCGCGCGCTCGAATTGCTCGAGGCGGGGCAGGCGAAGCGGTTGCTGATCAGCGGCGTCGCGCGCGAGGTGAAGCCGCGCGAACTCGCCGCCGAATACAAGCGCCCCCAGCAGCTGTTCGACTGCTGCATCGCCCTGGGCTTCGAGGCGGAGGACACGCGCTCGAATGCGACCGAGGTCGCGACCTGGGTGGCGCGGCGGGGTTATCGGACGGTGCGGCTCGTCACCACCGACTGGCACATGCGCCGCGCCGAATATGAAATCGGCCGCGCGATCGGCAAGGACGTGACGATCGTCCCCGACGCGGTGCGCAGCGAACCCAGTTTCGCGACGCTGTTTCGCGAATATCACAAATATCTGGCGGGGCTGGCGGGCGGCCTGCTCGGGCTGTAAACGCCGCTGGTGCACTACGCCCTCGCTCTTTTCCGTTCGATCCTGTTCTGGATCGCCTTCGTCGTCGCGAGCAGTCTCTGCTCGATCGGCGCGGTCGTCGCGCTGCCGATTTCGCATCATGCGACGCATTGGTTCGTGCGCCGTTGGGCGCGCTTCCACCGCCTGATCTGCCGTTTCATCCTCGGCCACCGAATCGTCGTCGAGGGCGCGATGCCCGACATCCCCGTCCTCTATGTCTTCAAGCATGAGGGCGCGTTCGAGACGATCGAGCAGCCGATGCTCTTCCGCTGGCCCGCCGTCTTCGCAAAGGAGGAACTGTTCTCCATCCCGGTCTGGGGCCAGGCGGCGCGCTTCTACGGCCTGATCCCGGTCGACCGCGAGGGCGGCGGCAAGGCGATGCGCGCGATGCTCGCGGCGGCAAAAGCCGCGCTCGCGGCGGGCCGGCCGCTGGTGCTGTTTGCCGAGGGGACGCGCGTTCCGCACGGAAAGGCCCCGCCGCTGCGCGCCGGCTTCGCGGGCGTCTACCGGATGCTCGGCGTACCGGTGATCCCGGTCGCGGTGAACAGCGGCATCGCCTATCCGCCGCGCCGCTGGGTCAAATGGCCGGGAACGATCACCTACAGGATCGGCGAGACCATTCCCGCCGGCTTGCCGCGCGACGAAGCGGAAGACCGCGTTTGGCGCGCGATCAACGCGCTCAATCCACCCGAGGCATTATTGCCCGGGTGACGGCACCAGTCCGCTCCCCCTCCCGGCCTCCTCAACGATAGTAGCCTATGGGAGGCCGGGAGGGGGAGCGGGCTGGTGCCGTCTTCCGCGTCAACGGAAAATCTAGTGCTTGCGTCCGAAATCGGGCGCGGGATCGTCCTGCCCTTCGGCGATGATCGAGCGGCGGATCGCGCGGGTGCGGGTGAACCAGGCTTCCAGCTTGTCGCCGTCGCCGCGGCGGATCGCCTGCTGAAGCACGGTCAGATCCTCGTTGAAGCGCTGCAAGGTCGCGAGCACCGCGTCCCTGTTCGCAAGGAAGACGTCCCGCCACATCACCGGATCGCTCGCCGCGATGCGGGTGAAGTCGCGGAAACCGCCCGCCGAATATTTGATGACCTCGCTCTCGGTCACCTCTTCCAGCTCGCTCGCGGTGCCGACGATCGTATAGGCGATCAGGTGCGGCAGGTGGCTCGTCACCGCGAGCACCAGGTCGTGGTGCGCGGCGTCCATCGTGTCAACCGTCGCGCCGAGCGTCTGCCAGAAACCGGTGAGCGCCGCCACCGCATCGGCCGGCGCATCGGCCGCCGGCGTCACGATGCACCAGCGCCCTTCGAAGAGGCTTGCAAAGCCCGCCGCCGGGCCGCTGTTCTCCGTCCCCGCGACCGGATGCGCCGGGATGACGAGATGATCGGGCAGCGCCGCGCGCAGCGCCGCGCCGACCCCCGCCTTCGACGAGCCGACGTCGGAGACGATCGCATCGGCTTTCAGCCCCGGCGCCAGAGCGCGCGCTGCATCGGCCATGCCGCCGACCGGCACCGCGAGGATGACGAGGTCGGCGTCCTCGACCGCGTCGGCGGGATCGTCAGCGATGCGGTCGCACAGGCCGAGCGCGCGCGCCTCGTCGCGCACAAGAGCGCTGGCGTCGTGGCCGGTGACCGCCACGCCGGGCAGTCGCGCCTTGACCGCGCGCGCGATCGACGAGCCGATCAGGCCGAGTCCGACGACGGCGAGGCGTTCGATCGCCATCAGCCGGCGAGCGCGACGCGGATCGCCGCCGCCAGCCCGCGCGTCTCGTCCTCGGTGCCGATCGTCATGCGCAGCGCGTGCGGCAACCCCTGCCCCGGCAGCCAGCGGACGATATAGCCCGCGTCCATCAGCCGGTTGTAGACCGTCTCGGCGCCCACATCGCCCTCGAACAGCACGAGCAGGAAATTGCAGGCCGACGGCACGACGCGCACGCCGTGATTGCCCAGGCTTTCGAGTTCCCCCGTCAGCCAGCTACGCCATTTCGCATTATGCTCGCGGCTGCGGGTCACGAAATCCTCGTCGCCGAGCGCCGCGACCGCCGCAGCCTGTCCCGCGCGCGTGACATTGAACGGCAGGCGGATGCGATGCAGGGCCGAAATCACCTCGGCGCTGGCATAGCCCCAGCCGATCCGCTCGGCGGCGAGCCCGTGAATCTTCGAAAAGGTGCGGGTGACGAAGACATTGGGCTGCGTCTTCGCCAGCTCCAGCCCGCCGTCGTCCTGCTCGGGCGCCAGATATTCCGCATAGGCCTGGTCAATCACGAACAGCACATCCTTGGGCAAGCCCGCATAGAGCCGCGCCACGTCCACGCGCGTCGCGAGCGTGCCGGTCGGATTGTTCGGATTGGCGAGATAGACGACGCGCGTCTTCCCGGTCACCGCGGCGAGCAGCGCATCGACGTCGGTCGCATAATCCCTGTCGTCGGCCTCGACCGGCGTCGCGCCGACGCGCCGCGCCGCAATCTCATAGACCGCAAAGCCATAGCGGACATAGAGGATCTCGTCGCCGGCCCCGGCATAGGTGCCCGCGGCCAGATGCAGCAGTTCGTCCGATCCGTTGCCGCAGATGACCCGCGCCGGATCGAGCCCGAACTTCGCCGCGATCGTCTCGCGCAGGGCCGCCGATCCGGGATCGGGATAGCGCGACAGCGCGTCGGCGTCTGCTTGCGCGGCCCGAAACGCCGCCCGCGCCTTTTCGCCGGTGCCGAGGGGGTTTTCATTGGCACTCAATTTGATGAGCGGCCGGCCGTCGGCACCCGCCGACTTGCCGGGAACATAGGGCGCGATGCCGCTGATCCACGGCTTGGGGGTGAGGCTGGCGGTCGTGTCGGTCATGCGGCGGCGTTTAGCGGCTGCGCGGCGCGAGTCCAGTTTTGTCGACGGGATTGGCGCAGAACATCCGCGAGAGCATCTCCGGGCGAATCTTCCGCCCCTCGATCTGCATGTCTCCATAATCTCGGCGAGACCCCTGTTCCACCCGTCGTTGACAGCGCTCGCGCACCCGCTTAGCTCCGCGGCACGATGGCCACGCGACTGCAACCCGCCCGGCATAACCAGCTTGTGCTCGATTGTCCGCTGCCGCTCGACAGCGGCGCGGCGGTGGCAAGCCCCGCGATCGCCTATGAAGCCTATGGGCGGCTGAACGACGCGCGCGACAATGCGATCCTGATCTGCCACGCGCTGACGATGGACCAATATGTCGCCTCGACGCATCCGGTGACCGGAAAGCCGGGCTGGTGGGCGAAGGTCGTCCGTCCGGGCGGGGTGATCGACACCGATCGCTATCACGTCATCTGCGCCAATGTCATCGGCAGTTGCATGGGATCGAGCGGCCCCGCCAGCGACGATCCCGGCAGCGGCCAGCCCTATGCGATGCGCTTTCCCGTCGTCACCATCGGGGACATGGTGCGCGCGCAGGCGATGCTGCTCGACCGGCTCGGCATCGCGCGGCTGCATGCCGTCGTCGGCGGGTCGATGGGCGGGATGCAGGCGCTCGCCTGGGCGGCCCATTATCCCGATCGCGTCGACCGCGCGCTGATCATCGCCTCGGCCGCGCGCCATTCGGCGCAGAATATCGCCTTTCACGAAGTGGGGCGACAAGCGATCATGGCCGACCCGAACTGGCGGGGCGGCGATTATTACGCGAGCGGCGAGCCGCCGACGAAGGGGCTGGCGGTTGCGCGCATGGCAGCGCACATCACCTATTTGTCCGAGGCGGGCCTGACTGAGAAATTCGGCCGCCAGTTGCAGGATCGCGAGGCCAAGACCTTCGGCTTCGACGCCGATTTCCAGGTCGAATCCTATCTTCGGCATCAGGGGATCAGCTTCGTCGACCGCTTCGACGCGAACAGCTATCTCTACATCACCCGCGCGATGGACTATTTCGATCTCGGCGATCCGCACGGCGGCCGCCTCGCCGATGCCTTCCGCCAGTCGCCGGTGCGCTTCGGCCTCGTCAGCTTCGATTCGGACTGGCTCTATCCGACCGCCGAATCGCGCCGGATCGTCCAGGCGCTGCACGCGGCGGGCGCGCAGGCGAGTTTCGTCGAATTGTCGAGCCCGTTCGGCCACGACGCCTTCCTGCTCGATTCGCCCGAATTATGGCGGCTGATTTCCGGCTTCATCGAGGCCGGCCGGTGACCGCCTCCGAACCCGCCCGATTGCGCCCCGATCTCGCGTTGATCGCCGCGCAGGTGCCGCCCGGCGCGCGCGTGCTCGACGTCGGCTGCGGCGACGGCACGCTGATGGCCGCGCTGCGCGATGGCCGGAACGCCGATGTGCGCGGCCTGGAGATCGACCCCGCCAATGTCGCCGCCGCGATGGAGCGCGGTCTCGCGGTCGTGCAGGGCGACGCCAACCGCGACCTCGCCGACTATCCCGCGGGCGGCTTCGACTATGCGATCCTGTCGCAGACGCTGCAGACCACCGAGCGGCCCGACCGCATCGTCGACGAACTGCTGCGTATCGCTCCGCGGGCCTTCGTCAGCTTTCCCAATTTCGCGCATTGGCGGGTGCGGCTCGCGCTCATGTGGGGCGGACGGATGCCGGTGACGCGGCTGCTGCCGGTCGCCTGGTACGAAACGCCGAACATCCATCATGTCACGGTCAGCGATTTCCGCGACCTGCTGCGCAGCCGCGGCATCGGGGTCGAGCGTGCCTGGTTCCTCTCGGGCGATCGCCCCGCGAGCGACGCCGCCGCAAGCTGGCGCGCCGAGCATGCGATCTTCCTGATTTCCCGGAAATAACTCCCTTCTGAAAAGGGAGAGAAAGCCGGTCAGCCCTTCTTCGCCAGCCCGTTCGCCAGCAGGTCGTTGGCGATCCGCGCGACCGCGTCGATATCGGCGTCGGCGTCCCACAGACCATAGCGCATGCCCAGAAAGACGTTCATGCCCGCGATCGCCCAGGCGTGGACCTCGCCGGCGTCGGGCCGGATCTCGCCCCGCGCCGCGCCTGCCGCCAGCCGCTGGCGCATGCGCTCGACCGTGGTTTCATAGTGGCGGCGATAGCTCGCATAATCGACGAACTCGGCCTCGTCGATGATGCGATAGATTTCCTTATGCTCGCGCACGAAGCCCAGGAAGGAATGGAGGCCGGCATGTTCGGCGGCGATCTCGTCGGGTGCGGCCTGGACGATCGGCGTGACATGGTCGCGAAGCTGTTCGCTCATGTAGCGAACGAGCGCCTGGAAGATTTCCTCTTTCGAATCGAAATAGGTGTAGAAGCTGCCGAGCGCCGTGCCGGCGCGGCGGGTGATGGCGCTGATCGACGCTTCGTGAAAACCATGCTCGCCGAATTCGACCGCAGCGGCATCGAGCAATTTGCGCAGGGTACGCCGCCCGCGCTCGGTGCGCGGCGCCTTGCCGCGTCCGCCGGCGCGGGGATCGTCTGCCGCGCCGTCTCCTGAATCCGCACCCGATGACCGCGGCTGCTCCATCTCGTCCCCGTCTCCCGCCCTTTGCCAATGGCCCCTGATCGCTCGGCTTCCCCTGCATCGTGGCTTTTCGGCACCACTGGCAAGCCCAAAAAGCAAGGGCGCAACTTCCAAGTTGAAACTTGGTTCAACTTTCATTATTGGGTGCGACGCGGCTTGGCAAGTCCAGGCCGAAGAAAAGACGAGGAGGGGGGACGAGGGGTCGCCCCTGTCATGGGAGATTCATCATGCGTCCGTTCGCCCGCCGCTTGTCCACCGTCATCTCCGCGACCAGCGCGCTCGGCCTTGTCGCCTTCGCCCCCGCCGCCTTCGCGCAGGAAGATCCGGGCGCCAGCAGCGACGACGCGGGCGAGATCATCGTCACCGCGCGCCGCCGCGACGAGCGCCTCGTCGACGTGCCGATCGCGGTCACCGCCATTTCGGGCGACACGCTCGCCAAGGCCGGCGCGATCGACATCACCGACGTCGCCAACATGACGCCGAACACCACGCTCGAAAATTCGCGCGGCACCAATTCGACCCTCACCGCCTTCATCCGCGGCGTCGGCCAGCAGGACCCGGTGCCGGGCTTCGAGGCCGGGATCGGCATCTATCTCGACGACGTCTATCTCAACCGCCCGCAGGCGGCGGTGCTCGACATCTACGACGTCGAGCGGATCGAGGTGCTGCGCGGACCGCAGGGCACGCTTTACGGCCGCAATACCATCGGCGGCGCGGTCAAATATGTGACGCGGCGGCTCGATCCCGATTCGCCCGAGCTGCGCGTGCGCGCCACCTACGGCACCTACGACCAGGCCGATCTCGTCGTGACGGCCAGCGCGCCAGTCAGCGACCTGATCCGCGTCGGCGGCTCGGTCGCGCGCCTGTCGCGCGGCGGCTTCGGCGACAATCTGAACATTCCGGGGCTCGAAAACTACAACAAGGACGTCTGGGCCGGCCGCGCGACGGTCGAGATGGGCGGCAACGGCGCCCCCGTCTTCATCCGCATTTCGGGCGACTATACGCGCGACAAATCCGACCCGCGCAACGGCCACCGCCTGATCCCCGGCCTCGTCTCGGGCGCGCCCGTCCTCGACAATGTCTATGACACCCGCGCCGGCCTCAACGACCCGAAACAGGATGTGAAGGCCTATGGCCTCGCGATGAACGTCTCGGCCGAGCTGACCGACAATCTGACGCTGCGGTCGATCAGCGCGTGGCGCAAGGACACCAGCTTCACCCCGATCGACTTCGACGCGCTGCCCGCGGTCGACGTCGACGTCCCCGCGGTCTATCGCAACGAGCAGCTCAGCCAGGAATTCCAGCTCCTCTACGAAAGCGACCGCCTGCACGGCCTCGTCGGCTTCTACTATCTCGACGCCCGCGCCGCGACCTCGTTCGACGTGCTGCTCGGCCTGACCGGCGAGACGATCGGCCTTCCGGGCCTCAACGGCTATACGGCGGGCGACGTGCGGACCGATACATGGTCGGTGTTCGGCGACTTCACCTTCGACTTCACCGACCGGATCAGCCTGTCGGTCGGCGGCCGCTATACGAACGACAAGCGCAATGCCTTCGTCTACAAGGCGAACCGGATCACCGGCCTGTCGCCCGAGTTCGGCGGCACGCTCGACCCGATCGCGATCGCGGTGGCGACCGATTTCCGGGGCAAGCGCACCTTCAAGGAATTTACCCCGCGCGCGTCGCTCAGCTTCAAGCCCGACGACGACAACATGATCTACGCCTCCTATTCGAAGGGGTTCAAGGGCGGCGGCTTCGACCCGCGCGGTTCGGGCACCTCGGCACCGATCAGCGATCCGAGCGCCGGGCGGACCTATGAGGATATCTACAACTTCCTCGCCTTCGACCCCGAAAAGGTCGACAGCTACGAGGTCGGCTACAAGGGATCGCTGCTCGACCGCCGGCTGACGCTCAGCCTCGCGGGCTTCTATATGGACTATAAGGATGTCCAGATCCCCGGCTCGGTCGGTTGTCTCGTCGGCGGGGTGCAAAGCTTCTGCGGCATCACCACCAACGCCGCCAAGGCCCGCCTCCAGGGGTTCGAGGCCGAAGCGAACGCCGTGCTCGCCCGCGACTTCGCCGGCGCCGGCTCGAGCGTCCGCTTCAACGGGTCGGTCGGCTTCATCGACGCCAAATACAAGCGTTTCATCGGCCCGACCGGAACCGACGTTTCCGACATCCGTACCTTCCAGAACACGCCGAAATGGACCGCCGCCGGCACGATCGCTGCGGGCATCCCGGCGATGGGCGGCATGGTCGATGCATCGACCGGTCTGACCTATCGCAGCCTGACCCATCAGTTCGAGGTGCCGATCCCGGCGCTCGACCAGCCGGGCTATGTGCTGTGGGACGCCAGCCTCGTCTGGACCGCCGACGGCGGCGACTATTCGATCGGGGTCCACGGCAAGAATCTGACGAACAAGCGCTACATCACGTCGGGCTATAATTATCAGAACGCCGCGGGCGGCTCGACGCTCGGCCTCGAGGGCGTCCAGACCGCCTTCTACGGCAACCCGCGCCAGGTCTTCGTCACCGGCACGGTGAAATTCTGAGGAAAAGCGTCGCCCCAGCGAAGGCTGGGGCGACAATCAGATCGTGAGCGGCGGCGCGCCCGTGGCGGCGATCATCCGCTCGCCGTCGATGACGATCGGGCTGGCGACCGCGTCGATCGCCGCGCCTTCGGGGCGAAAGCGCATCCCCCGCGCAATGACCTGCGGGTCGGCGAACACTCCGGCGAGGTCGTTGATCGGCCCCGCGGGCACGCCCTGCCCCTCGAGCGCGAGCGACAGCGGCTGCGCGTCCCACGTGGCGATCCTGGCCGCAAGCAGCGGGATCAATTCCGCGCGGTTCGCAAGCCGCGCCGCGTTGGTCGCGAAGCGCGCGTCATCGGCCCAGCCGGGCTCGCCGAGCAGGGCGCATAATTTATGGAACTGCCCGTCGTTGCCGACCGCGATCACGAGCTGGCCGTCGGCGGTCGCGAAGACCTGATAGGGCACGACATTGACGTGGCCGCTGCCCATCCGCTTCGGCACCACCCCGCTCGCCAGATAATTGGCGGCCTGATTCGCGAGCACCGCGACCTGACTGTCGAGCAATGCCATGTCGATATGCGCCCCCGCCCCCGTGACGTCACGACGCCGCAACGCGGCAAGGATCGCCACCGCCGAATACATGCCGGTGAAGATGTCGGCATAGGCGATGCCCGCCTTTTGCGGGGGTCCGTCAGGCTCGCCGGTCAGCGACATGAAGCCGCTCATCGCCTGGACGATATAGTCATAGCCCGCGCGGTGGGCATAGGGACCTGTCTGGCCGAAGCCGGTGACCGAACAGACGATCAGCCGCGGAAAATCCGCGCGCAGCCGCGCCGGATCGAGCCCATATTTGACCAGCCCGCCGACCTTGTAATTCTCGATCACCACATCGGCACCGGTCAGCAGGTCGCGCAGTTCGGCTTGGCCTTCCCCGGTCGCGATATCGATCGCAACGCTGCGCTTGCCGCGGTTGCAGCTATGATAATAGGCCGCGCCCAGCGCCTCGCCCCCCTCGCCCGTGACGAAGGGCGGGCCCCATTGGCGCGTGTCGTCCCCCCCGCCCGGCCGCTCGATCTTCACCACCTCGGCGCCGAGGTCGGCGAGCAACTGCCCGCACCACGGCCCCGCGAGCACGCGCGCCAGTTCGACGACGCGCAGGCCTTCCAGCGGTTTCATATCAGGAAAAGGCGCTGATGCCGGTGATCGCGCGGCCGAGGATCAGCGCGTGGACGTCGTGCGTGCCTTCATAGGTATTCACCGTTTCGAGGTTCACCGCATGGCGGATGACGTGATATTCGGCGGCGATGCCGTTGCCGCCGTGCATATCGCGCGCGACGCGCGCGATATCGAGCGCCTTGCCGCAATTGTTGCGCTTGAGCAGGCTGATCCGGTCGGGCGCGAGTCGGCCCTGGTCGATCAGCCGTCCGACGCGAAGCGCGGCCTCGGTGCCGAGCGCGATCTCGGTCAGCATGTTCGCGAGCTTTAGCTGCACGATCTGGTTCGCCGCGAGCGGCCGCCCGAACTGCTTGCGCTCGAGCGTATAATTGCGCGCCGCCTCATAGCAGAATTCGGCCGCGCCCATCGCGCCCCAGCCGATACCGTAGCGCGCGCTGTTGAGGCAGCCGAACGGCCCCTTCAGCCCCGACACGTTCGGCAGTAGCGCCTCCTCGCCGACCTCGACCCCGTCCATGACGATCTCGCCGGTGATCGAGGCGCGCAGGGAAATCTTGCCCTCGATCTTCGGCGCCGACAGGCCCTTCATCCCCTTTTCGAGCACGAAGCCGCGGATCGCTCCGTCATGCGCGTCGGATTTCGCCCAGACGACGAACACGTCGGCGATCGGCGAATTGGTGATCCACATCTTCGCGCCGCGCAGGCGATAGCCGCCGGCGATCTTCTCGGCGCGCGTTCGCATCCCCGCGGGGTCGCTGCCCGCGTCGGGCTCAGTGAGGCCAAAGCAGCCGACCAGCTCGCCCGATGCGAGCCCGGGCAGAAAACGCCGCTTCTGCTCCTCGCTGCCATAGGCGTTGATCGGGTGCATCACGAGGCTGCTCTGCACCGAACAGGCCGAGCGATAGCCCGAATCGACGCGCTCGACCTCGCGCGCGATCAGGCCGTAGCTGACGTAATTCAGGCCCGCGCCGCCATATTCGGGATCGATCGTCGCGCCGAGCAGCCCGAGCTGCCCCATCTCGCGCATGATCTCGCGGTCGAAACGCTCGTCGAGGAAGGCGGACGTGACGCGCGGCATCAGCGCGTCGGTGGCATAGGCGCGCGCGGTATCGCGCACCATGCGCTCCTCGTCGGACAATTCCGCGTCGAGCGCCAGGGGATCGAGCGGGTCGAGCGCTTCGATGCGCTGCGGATCGGCGAGGGCCATCGGATCGGCTTCCTTCAAAGAAGCGGCCGACCCCGCGGGGCCGCGCCGCTATCGGCTGGTCGCGCCCGTGCGGGGCATCGCGGCAGGCGGGCTGTCGCGCGGTTCCAATATCGCCGCGGTCTCGATCAGGTCAAGCGCGCGCCGCGCCTCGTGATAGCGCCGCGCGTCGATCAGCCATTCGCTCGCGACCTCGGCGCCGGGCATCGCCTCGACTTCCTCGATCGCCTTGTCGGCCTGCCCGCCGGCAAGATAGCGGCGCGCGCGGTCGATCCGTTCGGAGGCGCGCGGCGACTGGGTGCCCGCGGGGCGGAAGATGAACAGCTCGCCGAGTTCGCGGCGGATACCGGTCCACAGGCTGCCGCCGCTCTGGCTGTTGCGGCCGACGAGTTGCGGCGCCATCGCGTCGAGCTCGCTGCGCAATTGTTCGAGCGTGATCGGGTCGCGCGCGGTGTCGATGATCGTCTTGACCGCATTGGGCTGGTCGTCGCCGAAACGCAGGCGGAGCTGCGCCTCGAGATAGCCGAGCGACAGCCCGCGATCGAGCGCGCGGCGGGCGGCGAAGGCGATCAGCAACCCTTCGGCGCGGGTCGCATTGCCCGACGCCGACGCGGCCTGGAGCGTGATGCGCGACAGCCGGGTTTCGAGCTCGGCGACCCGCGCCGCGAGCGCGTTGGCGCCGTCGACCGGCGCGACGACCAGCGGGGGATCCTGGGCCCCTTCGGGCGGAGCGACCGCCTCGCCGCCGGCCGCGGACGCACCGGGCACGACCGGCGCGGCGGCGACCTTCGGGGCGGGCGGGGCGTTCCGGTCGGCGAGCAGCCGGGTCATCGCCCAACCGCCCGCGACGAGTCCGATCACCAACACCGCGAGCGCACCAATCACCAAGCCACGGAGCGAAAAGCCCTTTTCTTTGACGCGCTCGTCCGTGCGGACGATTTTGTCGCTATCAACTGCCATATTCAACTTTCGAACGACCCCATTTGGGCGCCCTTGTGGCACAAGAAGCGGGCCTGTGCCAGCAGCGCGGCGTCTTCGGGCCGCGCGGCGACCGCGACGTCGCTCCACCCCTCCCCCGCGGCGGCGGCGGCGGTGGGTCCGATCGCGGCGAGCGCCAGATGCCCGCGCGCCGGCCCCGCCAGGTCGGCGAGACGCGCCGCGCCGCGCGCCGAATGAACGCTGAGCACGGCAGGGCGCGCGATCAGCCGGTCCCATTCGGCGGGCGGCGGGACCGGATCGACGGCGTAGCAGGCCAGCGCGATCATCGCCGCGCCGCGCGGATCGAGCGCCGACCGGTCGCGTCCGGTCAGCCACAGGATGCGCCGGATCCGCGCCGACGTCATGGCGTCCAGAAGCTGCTGGCCGTCGGCCTCGCCCACCGCCACGACCCGCAGCCCCGCCGCTTCGGCAGCGGCGGCGGTGACCGCGCCGACGGCGTGAACAGGCAGCGCGGAGAGTTTCGCCAGGTCTTCGCCCCCCAGCCGCGCCGCCTGCGCGCTGGTCAGCAGCAACGCGTCGAAGCCGGCAGGATCGGGCGCGCGCCACGACAGCGGCCGCGCAGCGAAGAGCGGCAGGTGATGCGCATCGAGCCCCATCGCCCGGGCGCGCGCAACGGTCCGGGCGCCGCCGGGGTCGGCACGGGTGACGAGGAGCGGCAGGCCCGCGCTCACGCCGCGAACAGCCGTCGCACCGATTCGGGCGCGCCTGCGAGCAGATTCCACGCGAGCGCGGCGGCATCGTCCGACCCCGCAACCGCCGCGTGACCGGCGGCATGGTCGGCGCCGTCGTCCGAATAGATCTCGCCATCGAGCCGCAGCGTCCCGTCGGCCAGGAAGCGCGCGTGCGCCGCGACCGGCGAGCGGCAGTCGCCGCCGAGCGCGGCCAGAAAGGCGCGCTCGGCCGCCACCGCGCGGTGGGTCGGCTCGTGGTCGACCGCCGCAACGAGCCGGTGGGTCGCGGCATCGTCGGCGCGGCATTCGATGCCGATCGCCCCCTGCGACGCGGCGGGCAGCAGCGTCTCGACCGGCTGGACCGATCCGATATCGGGCATGGCGAGGCGGTCGAGCCCGGCGGCGGCGAGCAGGGTCGCGTCGATCTCGCCCGCCGCGAGCCGCGCGAGCCGGGTCGCGACATTGCCGCGCAGCAGCGGGGTTTCGAGGTCGGGGCGCAACCGCCGGACCTGCGCGGCGCGGCGCGGACTGCTGGTGCCCAACCGCGCGCCTTGCGGCAGGTCGGCGATGGTGGCGGCCACGACGCCCTCGCGCACCACCAGCCGGTCGCGCGGGTCGGCGCGCGGCAGCATCGCTGCCAGCGCGAAGCGCGCATCGCGGAGCGTTTCGACATCCTTGAGCGAATGAACCGCGATGTCGATGACGCCCGCGTCGAGCGCCGCATCGAGCTCGCGCGTCCACAGCGCCTTGCCGCCGACCTCGGCAAGTGCGCGGTCCTGAATCCGGTCGCCGGTCGCGGTCATCGGTACGGTGACAAGCGCCTCCGGGTCGAGCCCATGCGCCGCGACCAGCGCCGCCGCGGCCTGATGCGCCTGCGCCATGGCGAGCGGCGAGGCGCGGGTGCCGATGCGGAGCGGACGGTCGGGGGTGGGACGGTCGGTCATGCGCTGCTGCTAGGACTTCGCGACATCAAAGGGAAGATAGGGGATTCGCAGGGAGCGACGCCGTTTGAAAGCAGGAGCGTGATTTTGCTTTCTCCGTCACCCCGGGCTCGACCCGGGGTCCCGCTTTCCCCGCCGTTTAGCGGGACCCCGGATCAAGTCCGGAGTGACGACGCGGGGAGAAGGGCGCCTCCGTGTTCTTTGCGCGAATCCCGATACGCAACCCTTGCTTGCTCCCGCACGCCCCGCGCGGGTAAGGGAGCGCCATATCATGACCCTGATCCTCGGCCTCGAATCGAGCTGCGACGAAACCGCGGCGGCGCTTGTCGACAGCGAGCGGCGCGTCCGCGCGCACCGCGTCGCGGGGCAGGAAGCCGAGCACAGCCCCTATGGCGGCGTGGTGCCGGAGATCGCCGCGCGCGCGCATGTCGACCGCCTCGCGCCGCTGGTCGAGGGCGTGCTCGCCGATGCGGGCGTATCGCTCGCCGACGTCGATGCGGTCGCCGCGACCGCCGGGCCGGGGCTGATCGGCGGGGTGATGGTCGGGCTGGTCACCGGCAAGGCGCTCGCGCACGCCGCGAACAAGCCGCTGGTCGCGGTCAATCATCTCGAGGGCCATGCGCTCAGCCCGCGCCTCACCGACCCCGACCTCGCCTTCCCCTATCTGCTGCTGCTCGTCTCGGGCGGGCATTGCCAGTTGCTGCTGGTCAGCGGCGTCGGCGCCTATCGCCGCCTCGCCACCACGATCGACGATGCCGCGGGCGAGGCGTTCGACAAGACAGCGAAGCTGCTCGGGCTCGGCTACCCGGGCGGCCCCGCGGTCGAACGCGCCGCGAGGGACGGTGACCCCCGCGCCGTGCCGCTCCCGCGCCCACTGGTCGGCAGCACCGAACCGCATTTCTCCTTCGCCGGGCTCAAGAGCGCGGTCGCGCGTGCCGCCGCGTTGGGCGATCATGGCGTCGCCGACCTCGCCGCCGCGTTCCAGCAGGCGGTGGTCGACTGCCTCGTCGACCGCAGCCGCATCGCGCTCGCCGCCTGTCCGCAGGCGAGCGCCTTCGTCGTCGCAGGCGGGGTTGCCGCCAATGGCGCGATCCGCGCCGCGCTGACCGAACTCGCGCACGAGCACGGCAAGCGCTTCGTCGCGCCGCCGCTGTGGCTGTGCACCGACAATGGCGCGATGATCGCCTGGGCGGGCGCCGAGCGCTTCGCCGCCGGGCTGACCGACGACCTCGGCGTCGCCGCGCGGCCGCGCTGGCCGCTCGACCCCGCGGCCGAGGCGGTGCGCGGAGCCGGAGTGAAGGCATGACGTCGTACGAGAATTTCGGCATCGTCGGCGGCGGCGCGTGGGGCACGGCGCTCGCGCAACTGCTGGCGGCCGAGGGCGCGCCGGTGCGACTGTGGGCGCGCGAGGCGGAGGTCGTCGCGGCGATCAACGCCGAGCATCGCAATCCGCTGTTCCTGCCCGGCGCGGCGCTGTCTCCCTCGCTGGCCGCCACCGCCGACCTCGCCGAGCTCGGCGACCGCAACGCGCTGCTCGTCGTCGTTCCCGTTCCCTATCTGCGCGCGGTGCTGGCCGAACTGCCGGCGAGCGACGCGCCGCTGATCTTCTGCAGCAAGGGGATGGAGGCGGAAAGCTTCGCCTTTCCGATCGACATCGCGCGCGCGATATTCCCGCAGCGGCCGCTGGCCGTCCTGTCGGGTCCGACCTTCGCGAACGAGGTCGCGGCAGGCCTGCCGACCGCCATCACTCTCGCCGCCGCCGATCCGGCGCTGGCCGAGGCGCTGGCCCGCGCGCTCGCGCGGCCGCATTTCCGGCCCTATGTCTCGACCGACATGATCGGCGCCGAGATCGGCGGCGCGGTCAAGAATATCCTCGCCATCGCCTGCGGCATCGTCGACGGTGCCGGCCTCGGGCTCAACGCGCGCGCCGCGCTCATCAGCCGCGGCTTCGCCGAGATGACACGCTTTGGGCTCGCGCGCGGCGCGGAGGCCGAAACGCTCGCCGGGCTCGCCGGGCTCGGCGATCTCGTGCTCACCTGCACCTCGTCCAACTCGCGCAATTTCGCGCTCGGTCAGGGACTGGGACGCGGGACAAGCGCCGCCGCGCTGATGGCCGACCGCCGCACCGTCGCCGAGGGGGCGTTCAGCGCCCCGGTCGTCGCCGCGGCGGCGCGCGCGCAAGGGATCGACATGCCGATCACCGACGCCGTCGCGCGCCTCGTCGCCGGAGAGACCCATGTCGCCGACGCCGTTCAGGCGCTGCTCAGCCGGCCGCTGCGACCCGAGGGACGATGAGGCGCGACGCGCAATTGCCTGCCCCCCCTCCCCGCGCTAGAAGCGAGGATCGGGAGAAGCAGAAGGGGCGCGAGGCTTGAGCCAGACCGACAGCGCGGCTGCGCCCCCGCCTTCCGCACCGCCCCATTCGTCCCCCGATTCGTCCGACGCCGATACGGCCGCGCTGGCGAAGGGCGGCCGCACCAACTTCTTCGGCTTCGTGCTGCGCCTCGTTGCGCGCCTGCCCTTTCTCTACATCGCCGGCCGCTGGTACGGGCCGGAGGCGGTCGGGCGTTTCGCCTTCGCCGTATTGGTCATCGAACTGGTCGCGCAGCTCGCGACGCTCGGGCTCAAGCGCGGCCTCGCCGAGCAGTTGAGCGCCCCCGGCGCCGATCCGCGCATCACCGTCTGGGACGGCATGTTCGTCGCCTTCCTCGCCTCGGCACTCGGCTCGGCGGTGCTGTTCGTCCTGCCGCAGCTCATGTATCCGGCGGGCGAGATCAGCAGCGCCGACCGCTGGATGGCCGGCCTCGTCTTCGCGATCGCAGGAACCGAGATCGCGCTCGCCGCCTGCGCCTATCGCTTCGACATCGGCGCGACGGTGCGCGCGCGCGCGGTGGTCGAGCCCTGGGCGATCAGCCTCGCGGCCGCCGGATTCTGGTATGTATCGCCGGCGGACGGGCTGATGCTCTCCTATGCCGCCGCGATGGTCGCCGCCTTCCTGACCGCGCTCGCGCCGATGATCCGCCATTATGGCGGCCCCGGCGTCTGGCGCCCGCACCCGGCGGCGCTGATCGGGCTCGCCCGCCGCAACGTGCCGCTCGCCGCCGCCGACGCGATCGAATGGGGGACGCGCCGGCTCGACCTCTTCATCCTCGGCCAGTTCACCTCGCCGACCATCTACGGCATCTATTACATGGCGCAGCAGGTCGCCTCGCTGCCGCAGAAGCTGAAGACCAGCTTCGAGCCGATCCTTGGCCCCGTCATCACCCGCAACCTCGCCGAAAAGCGCTTCGCCGCGGTCGCGCAGCAGGTCAGCCAGGTCGGTTTCTGGATCATCGCGGCGCAGGCCGGCATCGCGCTCGCGCTCGGCATTCCCGGAGAGGCGGTGATGGGCCTCGTCGGGCCGGAGTTCGTCGGCGGCGCAGGCGCGCTCGCCTTCCTGCTCGCTGCCGAAGTGGTCGCCGCGACTGCCGTGGTCAGCGAGGCGGCGCTGGTCTATGTCGCGCGCCACCGCAACCTCCTCATCAGCCTCGCGACGCTCGCGCTGCAGGCGGCGTTCAGCGTCGCGCTGATCCTGATCGCGCAGTCGATGGGCCTGCCGCCGCTCTATTATGCCGCGGCGGTCGCGCTGGCGCTGATGCTCGCACTCGGCTTCGCCTCGATCGCCAAGGCGTGGCTGCTCGCGCGCATCCTGCAGGCGCCGGTCAACAGCCTGCGCTGGGCGCTCGTCTGGGCGACCGCGGGCGCGGCGGTGCTCGGCTGGGGCGCGACCAAGCTTCCCGAATGGGCCGAGCTGCTGATCGGCGTGCCGGTCATCCTCGGCATCTATGCCTGGCTGATCTGGACGCGCGGTTTCGGCCCCGCCGACCGCGCGCTGTTCAAGAAGCATCCGGAAACGGCCGAAGCGGCCGCCGGCTGAGCCCTAGAGCCTGATGACATGGCTTTGACCCATCGTGATCGCCCTGTGAAAGACGCTGGCGAGGAGCGGGGCGCCGCGCGGGCCGGTGGCCCGTGCAAGACCCGCGACGATGTCCAGCGCCCTTCACAGGGCGACCCCTGCGGGGCGGGCCGATTTTGGCCCATTGCCGCGTTGCTCGTCGGTCACGATGCCTCGACATCGCTCCCTCCTCGCGCCTCGCACTGGGCCAAAATCGGCTCCGTCACGGTGGGGCAAAGCCATGTCATCAGGCTCTAGCCCAGCCGCGCCGCGACCTGCGCCTTGAGGTCGGTCTGCGCGCGCGGGCCGACCTGCGCGATGATCTCGCGCGCGCACACCGCGCCCATCGTCAGGCAGTCGGCGACCGGCCGCCCCTCGGCGTGGCCGGCGAGGAAACCCGCGGCGAACAGGTCGCCGGCACCGGTGGTGTCGACGACCTCGTCGATCGGCTCGGCGGGAACAGCGGTGCGCGCGCCGCCGGTGACGGCGATGGCGCCCTGTTCGCTGCGGGTCACGACGAGCAGCGGCACCTGCGGCGCGACCTTGGCGACCGCGGCTTCGAAATCCTTCTCTTCGGCCAGCGCGCAGATTTCGACCTCGTTGGCGAACAATATGTCGAACAGGCCTTCGGCGATCAGCGCGCGGAAATCATCCCCATGGCGGTCGATGATGAAGGCGTCGGACAGGGTGAAGGCGACCTTGCGCCCCGCGCCCCGCGCCACGTCGATCGCGCACCGCATCGCCGCGCGCGACAGCGGCGGGTCCCACAGATAGCCTTCGAGGTAGAGGATGTCGGACTCGGCGATCACCGCCTCGTCGATCATCGCCTGTTCGAGCAGGTGACTGGCGCCGAGGAAGGTGTTCATCGTCCGCTGCCCGTCTGGGGTGACGAGGATCAGGCAGCGCGCGGTCGGCGCCCCGCCGCTGAGCGGCGGCGTGTCATAGGAAACGCCGAGCGCGCGCAGATCGTGGGTGAAGACGCCGCCGAGCTGGTCGTCGGCGACCTGCCCGATGAAGGCGCAGCGGCGCCCGAGCGCAGCGAGTCCCGCGAGCGTGTTCGCCGCCGAGCCGCCCGACATTTCGACCGCGGGGCCCATTGCCGCATAGAGGCGCGTCGCCTCCGCCGCGTCGATCAGCCGCATCGACCCCTTGACCAGTCCTTCGGTCTCGATGAGCGCGTCGTCGGTGCGGGCGATGACGTCGACGATCGCGTTGCCGATCGCGGCGACGTCGAAACGGGCGGTGGAGGCCATGGATTATCCTGTACTGTCGGGGAAGATGCGGCGTGCCTTAAGGGGCGATGCGCCTCAAGGCAAGCCGGCGCTTGACGCGGTAGTGGGTCGGTTTTGAATTTCCGCCTGGATTAATAGAGCCAGTCTCTTTCTTCGTCATGCTGAACTTGTTTCAGCATCCATGGCCGGCTCTCTCGTCCGGCGCTGCGTTCGTCGAAACCTCGGGCCATGGACCCTGAAACAAGTTCAGGGTGACGGAAAAAGAGAAGCGCGTGAACCACACACAGCGCAAACCATACACAGATGGAAATTCAAACTGACCCACCACCCTTGACGCGCCCCGCGCCGGCCCGCATCCCCGACGCGATGACCCGCGCCCTTCACGCCCTGTCGCTCGCGCTCGGCGACCTCGCCAGCCGCCGCGTGCTGCGCGTGCTTGCGCAGAGCCTGGCGCTGACCCTGCTGCTGTTCCTGATCGCGGGCGGCGCGCTGGTCTTCGCCGGGCGCTGGGCGCTCGACCATTGGGACTGGCTCGACGGCCCCGGCCTCGATCTCGCGAGCGCGCTGCTCGTGGTGGTGCTGATCGCGGGAAGCTGGCTGCTGTTCCGCGCCGTCGCGATCGCGGTGGTCGGCCTGTTCGCCGATGCGATCGTCGCCGATGTCGAGGCGCGCCACTATCCTGCCGCCGCCGCGCGCGCCATCAACGTCGGCTGGCGGGCGAGCATCGTCCTCGCGCTCGCCTCGCTCGGCCGTCTGATCCTCGGCAATCTCGTCGCGCTGCCCTTCTACATCCTGCTGCTCGTCACCGGGATCGGCACGCTGTTGCTCGCACTCGCGGTCAATGCGCTGCTGCTCGGCCGCGATCTGGAGGCGATGGTGCTGGCGCGCCACCCGGACCGGCCGCACCTCGGCCGCGCCGCACGCTGGTCGCTCGGGCTGCTGTCCGCCGCAGCTTTCCTGATTCCCGTCGCCAATTTCTTGGCCCCCATCGTCGGCGCCGCTATGGCCGTCCACATGCTGCATCTGGGGAGGGACCAACCATGATCCGACATAGCCGCCTGGCGGGCGCCGCCGGCCTCGCCCTGCTGATATCCGGCTGCGCCGGTCCGGCCATCCCGCGCGCGACGCCGCCGCGGACCGCCCCGCCCGCCCCCGATACGCCGCCGCCGACCGCGCCGCGCGTCGTCCAGAACAATGCGCTGATCGGCCACGACGCCGACGCCGCGATCGGCATCTTCGGCCGGCCGCGGCTCGACGTCACCGAGGGCAGCGGACGCAAGCTGCAGTTCAGCGGCGAACCGTGCATCCTCGACGTCTATTATTACGCCCCGAAACGCGGCGCCAAGCCGCTCGCCACCCATGTCGACGCGCGCGCGCCCAACGGACGGGAGGTCGACGTCGACCGCTGCATCGCGGCGCTGCGGCATTAGAATTTCGCGTCATGAAAAAACCGTTCGGTGCTTCGACAAGCTCAGCACGAACGGCGTTAGGTAGCGATGCCAATTTGACGCGCGCCGCTCTGGTTTCTTCAGTCCGCCAGCTCGGCGAGTGCCCACGCCGCTGCCTCGGCGACCACCGGCGAGGCGTCCCCCGTCAGCTCCGTCAGCCGCGCCCGGAAGCGCGCGTCGCCGCTGTTCCCCGCGGCAATCGCGGCGTTGCGGACCATGCGCTCGCGCCCGATACGCTTGATCGGCGAGCCCGCGAACACGGTTCGGAAATCCGCATCGTCGAGCGCCAGCAGGTCGGCGAGTGCCGGGGCAGCGAGCTCGGCGCGCGGCAGGAAGGCGCGGTGGCGGTGCGCGCTGTCGGCGAATTTGTTCCACGGACAGACCGCAAGGCAATCGTCGCAGCCATAGACGCGGTTGCCGATCCCGCGCCGCAAGTCCAGCGGGATCGGCCCGGCATGCTCGATCGTCAGATAGGATATGCAGCGCCGCGCATCGAGGCGATAGGGCGCGGGAAAGGCCTGCGTCGGGCAGGCGTCCTGGCAGGCGCGGCAGCGGCCGCAGCGGTCGCGCCCCGCCCCGCTCGGAACCAGATCGAGCGTCGTGTAGATCGCGCCGAGAAACAGCCAACTGCCGTGATCGCGGCTCACCATGTTCGTATGCTTGCCCTGCCAGCCGAGCCCGGCGGCGGCGGCGAGCGGTTTTTCCATCACCGGCGCGGTGTCGACGAACACCTTGACCTCCGCCCCCGGCGTCTCGGCGATCAGCCAGCGCGCGACCGCCTTCAGCGCCCGCTTGACGATGTCGTGATAGTCGGCGCCCTGCGCATAGACCGAAATGCGGCCGCGGTCGGGATGATCGGCGAGCGCCAGCGGATCGGCGGCGGGCGCATAGGTCATGCCGAGCGCGATCACCGACTTCACCTCGGGCCACAGCCCCTGCGGCGATCCGCGCTGCCCCGCACGACTCTCCATCCAGATCATGCCGCCGTGACATCCCTCGGCCAGCCAGGCGTTCAGCCGCGCCGCCGTCTCGGGCGCCGCATCGGCGGACGCAATGCCGAAAGCGGCGAAGCCGTGCGCGCGCGCGGTCGCTTCGAGGCGGTCTTCGAGAGGGGGCAGGCTTTCCGAAATCATGGACGCCCTATACGACAGGGCGCCATGCGTGCCATAGTGTCCTGACACACTATGGGCATTCGGCGATCGGGGACCAGCATTTGACCGAATATAGCGTCGAGGCGCACGGCCTCACCAAATATTTCGAGGGCTTCACCGCGGTCGACCATGTCAGCCTCGAGGTGCCGGCGGGCAGCATCTACGGCGTGCTCGGCCCCAATGGCGCGGGCAAGACGACAACGCTGCGCATGATGCTGGGCATCGTCGACCCCGACGCCGGCACCAGCCGCCTGCTCGGAAACCACAAGCCCCAGAGCGTGCGCAGCCGCGTCGGCTATCTGCCCGAGGAACGCGGCCTCTATCCCGGCATGAAGGCGCGCGAGGCGATCGCCTTCATGGGCGCGCTGCGCGGGCTCGATTGGGCCGAAGGCCGTCGCCGCGCCGCGATCTTCATGGCCGAGCTGGGGCTCGAACGCGTGATCGACGAAAAGATCCGCAAGATGTCGAAAGGCATGGCGCAGATGGTGCAGTTGATCGGATCGATCATCCACGCGCCCGACCTGATCGTGCTCGACGAGCCCTTTTCGGGGCTCGACCCGGTCAACCAGGAGCGGCTGGAAATGCTGGTCCGGCGCGAGCGCGAGCGCGGCGCGACGATTCTCTTTTCGACCCATGTCATGGCGCACGCCGAGCGCCTCTGCGACCGCATCGCGATCATCGCGCGTTCGGCGCGCCGTTTCGAGGGAACGGTCGATCAGGCGCGCGCGCTGCTGCCGATGCAGGTGCGCTACACGCCGCGCGACGCGGGCGGCGACGTCGCCGCCAGCCTGCCCCCCGGCGCCGAGCGGCGCGGCGACGACTGGCATTTCGCGATTCGGGACGACGGGGTCGAGCCGCTCCTGGCGCGGATCACCGCGAGCGGCCACGGCGTCGCCGGCCTGTCGATCACCCGGCCCGGCCTGCACGACGCCTTCGTCCATATCGTCCGCCAGGTCGACGCCGGCTTCGCGGCCGACGCGCGCGCCGACGCGATCGAGGAGTCCGCGGCATGACCTCCCTCCTCCGTACCATCTTCGTGGTTGCGCGGCGCGACTTTCTGGCGATCGTCGCGACCCCGACCTTCCTCCTCTTCCTGCTCGCGCCGCTGTTCATGATCGGCATGGGCGCGATCGGGGGTTTCGGCGCCTCGCAGCTCGCCGACAGCGCGCGCGGTGCCGGGCGCATCGTCATCCTCGCCGCGCCGGCGGATATCGAGGCGCTGCGCGCCGCCGACACGCGGCTGCGCGAGGCACTGCCGGGGAACAAGCCCGCGACGCTCGAGCTGCGCGTCGCCACGGCGAACGACGATCCGGTCGCGGTGGCGCAGGAAAAGGGCAGCGACACCTATGCGGTGATGAGCGGTCCGCTCGCCGCTCCGCATATCGTCGAGCGCGATGAAGACAGCCGCTCGGGCGCTTATCTCGCGCTGCTCGCGACCGACGTGCTGCGCGATCGGGCTGCGGGCGCCGTCGCCCCCGCCGCGCCGCGCTTCGAAAGCCTGAAGCATGGCGGCACCAGCATCGCGGCACAGCAATCGATCGGCTTCGGGGCGATCTTCGTCATCTTTCTGCTGACCCTGCTCCTCGCCGGCCAGTCGGTCGGCATGCTCGCCGAGGAAAAGGGCAACAAGGTCATCGAAATCCTCGCCGCCGCGGTGCCGCTCGAAAGCGTCTTCCTCGGCAAGCTGCTCGGGCTGCTCGGCGTCGCGATCCTGTTCATCGCCTTCTGGATGGCGATGGCGGTGGGCGGCGGCCTGGTCGCGATGACGCAGGTCGACCCCGCCGCGCTGGCAGAGGCGGGCACGACGGCGGCGAATGCAAAGGCGTCCGCCGCCCTGCTCGCGGTGGAGCCGGCGACCGGCTGGCCCTTCTTCATCGGCATCGGTTTCGCCTATTTCATCATGGCCTTCCTGCTTCTCGGCGCGATCTTCCTCGGCGTCGGCGCGCAGGCGGGCACGGTGCGCGAGATCCAGATGCTCAGCCTGCCGATCACCATCCTGCAGGTCGCGATGTTCAGCCTCTGCTCGGCCGCCGCGAGCGCGCCGGGCAGCACGCTGGCGACGGTCGCGCAGATCATCCCCTTCTCCTCGCCGCTGGCGATGGCGGCGCGCGCCGCGACCGACGACGCGCGCGGCGTCCACCTGCTCGCGCTCGGCTGGCAGGCGATCTGGGTCGCGCTCGTCATCATGCTGTCAGTGCGCCTGTTCCGCGCCGGCGTGCTGAGCGGACGCAGCAACTGGAAATTCTGGAAGCGCGGGACCGGCGCGGCGACGGCCGCTGCGGGAGCGGCCGAAACGGCATCGGGGCAGTAAGTCGCTGTCCGGTCCATGCCGTCGTTGACAAAGCTGTAAATAGTGGCATTCTGCAACCCAATTCGCGGCCGCGCCAGACGGCCGGAGAGAGGAGCTGTCCCGATGGCCACCCAATATCGCGTTGCCCCCGAAAATCCCGATCCGCTCGACGTCAGTCGCGCCGAACTGTGGAGCGAGGACCGCTGGCAGGAGCCGATGGCGCGCCTGCGCGCCGAATCGCCGATCCATTATTGCGAGGATTCGAAATTCGGCCCCTATTGGTCGGTGACGACCTACAAGCCGATCCAGCATGTCGAGGCGCTGCCGAAGCTGTTTTCGTCGAGCTGGGAATATGGCGGTATCACCGTCGCCGGCGACGGCGTCGAACATCTGCAGGAGGGCGAGATCCCGATGCCGATGTTCATCGCGATGGATCCGCCGCAGCACACGGCGCAGCGCCGCACCGTCGCCCCCGCCTTCGGCCCGTCCGAGACCGAGCGGATGCGCACCGACACGCTGAAACGCACCAGCGACGTGCTCGATTCGCTGCCGGTCGGCGAGCCGTTCGACTGGGTCGAGAAATTGTCGATCGAACTGACGACGCAGATGCTCGCCATCCTGTTCGACTTTCCGTGGGAGGAGCGCCACAAGCTGACCGCCTGGTCCGACGCGCTCGGCGATATCGAGAGCTTCAACACGCTCGAGGAACGCCAGGCGCGGCTCGCCATCGCCTATGAGATGGGCGCCGCCTTCAAGGAACTGTGGGACCGCAAGGCGCAATCGCCCGGCGAGCACGACCTGATCTCGATCATGCTCCAGTCCGATGCGATGAGCCATATGAGCCATGAGGAATTCATGGGCAATCTCATCCTGCTGATCGTCGGCGGCAACGACACGACGCGCAATTCGATGTCGGCCTATGCCTATGGCCTGCACCAGTTCCCAGAGGAGCGCGCAAAGCTGGAGGCGAACCACGACCCCGACCTCGCGGTGAATGCGATGCACGAGATCCTGCGCTGGCAGACCCCGCTCGCGCATATGCGGCGCACCGCGATGGAGGATACCGAACTGTTCGGCCACCAGATCAGGAAGCGCGACAAATTGGCCCTGTGGTACGCCTCGGCGAACCGCGACGAGAGCGTCTTTCCCGACGGCGACCGCATCATCGTCGATCGCGAGAATGCGCGGCGTCATCTCGCCTTCGGCTATGGCATCCATCGCTGCGTCGGCGCCCGCGTCGCCGAGCTCCAGCTCACCGCGCTGATCTCCGAGATGCAGCGTCGGCGGCTGCGCGTGAACGTCCTCGCCGAACCCGAGCGCGTCCACGCCAGCTTCGTCCACGGCTATCGCCGCATGCAGGTGGAACTGGAACGCTATTGATCGCGCGCGACCGTCTCTCGTCGCCCTGAACTTGTTTGCCGCTCATTCCTTTTGGACAAGCGAATGATCGGGGGTCCCGCTAAAGCGTCTGCATCACCCTTTCTTCCGTTCGTGCTGAGCTTGTCGAAGCACCGTCCTTTTTCTTGCTACGCTTGAAAGAAAGAACAGCCCTTCGACAAGCTCAGGGCGAACGGGGATGAGTGATGCAGATTTACGGCACGCCGCTCTAAACGCCGGGGAAAGCGGGGCCCCCGGATCAAGTCCGGGGTGACGAAGAAAGCAAAAGCAAACGCCTGCTTTCAAACTGCGTCACCACCGATCGCCCGACTCGCTTGCCTTGAGGGGCTGGATGCCGATATCATGCGCCGATCCATCGGAGTCCGGCCATGATCGAACGGCGCACCCTATTCGGCGGCATCGCCCTCGCGGGCGCCATGGTCGGCGCGCCGCTGCTCTTCGCCAAGTCCGACAAGCGGCCGCTCGCCGAACCCGGCTGGCGGCTGTCCGATGCGGCATGGCGAAAACGGCTGACCTCGTTCCAATATAAGGTGCTGCGCGAAGCAGCGACCGAACGGCCCTTCACCAGTCCGCTGAACGACGAGCATCGCGCCGGCACCTTCGCCTGCGCCGGCTGCGCGCTGCCGCTCTATTCGAGCAAGACCAAATTCGAAAGCCATACCGGCTGGCCGAGTTTCTGGGCGCCGCTGAAGGGCGCCGTCGCGACCGCGACCGACCGCAAGCTCGGCTATCCGCGCACCGAGGTGCATTGCCGGCGCTGCGGCGGGCATCTGGGGCATGTCTTCAACGACGGGCCGAAGCCGACCGGCAAGCGCTATTGCATGAACGGCGCGGCGCTCAGCTTCCGGCCGGCCTGACGCGCCAGACCTCGAGCCCCGTTGTGACTCCCAGCGGCACCGGTTCGAGCCAGGCAGGCGGCTTGCCCGCATAGAGCTGCGCGGCGAGGTCATCGGCGCGCGCCTTCCTGTACTGGGTGAAGTCGTTCGCGCTGCGGCAGACGACGATCAGGGTCGCGCCCCGCGCCCGGACCAGCGCCTCGGCCCGCGACGAGTCGCCTAGGAAGACGCGGATCGTGTCGGCCATCGCCGCCTTGTTGCGGTGGTGCGGCGTCGCGACCAGGCGGTGCGGCGTCCAGAAGATCAGCGGTGCGCCGAGGTCGATCGGCGCGAGGATCGTCGTCGCCGGCAGCCGGTCGAGCGCGGCGATCCCTTGCGCGTCGAGGCAATTCTGCCGCTCTGGCCTATCCGACGCGGCGGTGCGTTCGTCGACTGGTTTCAGCGCCGGAAAGACCCAGCCGAGCGGCAGCGCGAGCGCCATGCTCGCAAAGAGCGGCAGCGTCGCCGCGGCAAGCAGCGAGGCCAGAATGCGCGGTAGCGCGCGCGCCATGCCCCGCGCCCATGTCCACAGGCGGACGCCGATCCACGCGCAGCCCGGCACCGCGAACAGATGCGCCGTCGCGGCGCTGCGCATGACCAGCAGCGAGACCGCCGCCGCGCCCGCCAGCGCGATCAGGACGGTCGCCCATTGCCGCCGTCCCCCGGCATCGTCGCAGCGCCGCCAGGCGGCGAGCGCGCCGATGGCGCCGAGCAGCGTCGGCGCCAGCAGATAGATCATGTCGTGCGGCTTCGACGCCCAGATCGGCTGGCCTTCGAGGACGCGGCGATACCAATATTGCTCGACGATCGGGTCGAGAGCGGCAAAGGGCCCGCGCGCGCATTCGGGCGCGGTGCCGACCAGCGCGAGCGCCGCGAGCGCCGCCGCGCCGCTTAGCAGCAGCAGGCGTTGCCAGGGCCGCGCCGGACGCAGCGCGACCGTCGCCGCCGTTCCCGCCGCCGCGGCGACGAAAGCGGCGAAATAGGGGGCGGAGAGCGAATCGCACCACGTCCCGGCCAGCCCAGGCGGCCCGCGCGTCGCGAACTGGAACAGGATGGCGCCGCCCGCGAGGCCGGCCATATAGCCGAGCAGCCGGCCGCGGTCCGCCGCATCGCCGGCCAGTGCCCAGCGCAGCGCGGCGATGCCGGCGAACAGCGCCGCCAGCGGCAACCCCTCGATCGACACCGCGAGCAGCATCGCCGCGAACAGCCCGCCAAGCAGCCCGGCGCCACGGGACGCGGGACGCAGCGCCTGCCACAGGATCAGCATCGCGAGGAATATCTGCCAGCCGTGATGATCGACGCGCAGCGGCCGGAACTGCACCATGATATAACCGCAGAAGAGGATATAGAGCGGCGCGGCGAAGGCGATGCGACGGTCGGGCAGATGACGATAGCCGAGCGCCACGGCGATCAGCAACGCGCCCAGATGCAGCGGCGGCCAGATCGCCATCACCATCTGCTCGGCGAGCGGCTGGCCGAAAAGCGGCCGCAGCAGCAGGATGCCGCCCGCGATCGGCGCATCGACGATCCGCGACCAGTGCATCAGCACGCCGCCATCCGCCGGATTGACCCGATATTGCGTCAGATCCCACCAGCCCTGCCCCGCGAGCAGGTCGCGCACCTGCGCCATCCGCATCGCGTCGTCGGTATCGGCGAGCCGCAGCGCCGCGATCGCCGGCCACTGGCTGACGAAGATCACGACATGGACAATGAACCAGACGATCAGCGCCACTCGCACCGGCGTCCACCACGCCTCGAAGGACATGGCCGTCCGATCCGGCAGCACGCTCATGCGGCCGCCGGACGGAAGACGATATGGCGGCGCAGCAGATAGGTGGTCTGGAAGCTGACGAGAATCGCGGCGAGCTTCGCGAGGCGCGGGTCGAGTCCGAGCGCGCTGCCGGCCCCGACGATCGCCGTCGTCACCGCCAGCCCGACGAGTGCCGAGCCGACGAACAGCAGCTTCTGCCGGTGCCGTTCGCCGCTGCCGCGCGCCGCGGTGCCGTCGGCAAAGACGAGGCGGCTCGATACCAGCCAGTGGACGAGGATGCCCATGCCATAGCCGAGCGCCGAGGCGGCCACCGGCGCGACTCCGCCGCCGAGCAGCAACAGGAACAGTCCGGCGTCGGTACCGAGCGCCAGGCCGCTTGCGAACAGATAGGCGAGCCAGCGCGCCTCGCCGCGCCGCGCCGCGCCGATCAGCCGTGCGATCCTGTCGATCATCGCCCGATCCCCCGGCCGCGCTTACGCCGCCTGGCCGACGCGCGCGGGCACGTCGCGCACCGACGCCAGCGCCGCGCGCTCGCCCTCGGTGCCGCTCTCATGATATTCGGCGTCCTCGTTGACGCCCCAGATATCATAGACGCGGCTTCCGGCGGCGATGTTGCGCACGGTCAGCATCGCGGTCATCATCGCATGATCCTGGTTGTTGTAGCGGTGCATACCGTTGCGCCCGACCATGTGCAGCGTCGGGTAGCGCGTCTCCAGCTCCTCGCGCATCGCGGCGACATGCACGGCATAATCATCGTCATAGACCGGATAGGCCTTTTCCTGCCGCACCACCGCGCCGCCGACGACATCGGCGGGGTCGCACAGGCCGAGGATCGCCATCTCCTTCGTCGCCAGCGCGATCAGCTCGTCGTCGCTCGACGCCCACAGCCCATCGCCCTCGAAACAGAAATATTCAAGGCCGACGCAGGCGATCGCCGGATCGGGCACCATTTCGGGCGACCAGCTTCGGAAATTCTGCACCCGGCCGACCTGCACCTTGCTGTCGTGGATATAGATCCAGTTGTCGGGAAACAGGTCCTCCGAGCGAATCTTGAGCGCGACGGTCAGGAAATCGCGATATTTGAGGCCCGGCGCCGCACTCAGCGCCGAGGCCGGCAGCGGATGGATTCGCGCCGCCAGTTCGCGCATCGGCGCCGAACTGACGACATGCTCCGCGTCGATCACGATATCGCCGTCGGGCCCGGTCGCGGTCAGCCGCCAGCGCCCCGTCTTCTGGTCCTGCGTCAATTGCTTGAAGCTGTGGCCCATCAGCACATGGTTGCCGCCCGCGCGCACCTTGCCCGCCGCCGCTTCCCACATCATGCCGGGGCCAAGCCGCGGATATCGGAAGGTTTCGAGCAGGGTCTTGGTCGCCATGCCGTCGTTGGGCGCCCGGTTGAGGCCGAGGCTGCGCTTCAGCCCGTCGAGCACCGCGGCACCCAGGCTCAGTCCCTTGATGCGCTGCGCCGCCCAGTCGGCCGACATCTCGTCGCACGGCATCCCCCACACCTTCTCGGTATAGGTCTTGAAGAAGATCGAATAGAGTTTCCGCCCGAACTGATTGATGGTCCAGTCCTCGAAACTGCGGACCGCCCGGTTCGGCAGCAGCTTCGCCTTGGCATAGCTCGCCATGCACAGCGCCGACCGTACGATGCCCAGATTCCACAGCGCCTCGAACGCGCGCAGCGGATAGGAATAATATTTGCCCTCATAATAGATTCGGCTCATCCGCGGCCGCTGGATGAAATCGTCGGGCAGGATCTCGTTCCACAGGTCGACGACTTCCTGGCTTTTCGAGAAGAAGCGGTGACCGCCGATGTCGAAGCGAAAGCCCTCATGCTCGACCGTGCGGCTGATGCCGCCGACATAATGCGGGTCCTTCTCGATCACCGTGACGCGATACCCCTGCTTCGTCAGCAGATAGGCGGCGGTCAGCCCGGCCGGCCCGGCGCCGATGATCGCGACGTCCACGCTCGTCGGCCGGTTCATATCGTCACGCATCAATCGTCCCCACGCAGCAAAATGCTTTGCCATCGCTGTGACGGATCGGCGCTAAAAACTGGTTAACGCAGCGGTAGGAGATCGGGCACGATATCCTCTCCGTCACCTCGCACCTGATCCGGGGTCCCGCTGGATGCCGAAACCGGTCGACGGTGCTATGGCCCACCCCGCTGCGGCTAACCAGCAAGCTGGCAAGCCTCGCTGCCCTCCCGCAAGCGGGAAGGGAGGTCGGCGCAATCTTCGAACCTCCACTCCCATCCCACAACCGCCCTTGCCGACCGGACCCGTCCATCGCATAATCGCCGCGCCTGAAAAGGAGCAGGCCGGTGCGGTTGGCCCGGCCCTCGCCCGCGCGAGTCCTGACTTTCGCCCGCGGGCGATGCGTCCCGAGGCCTTTGACGCGCCGGCAATCCCGCCGACGCGAACGAAGGAGTTCGGACCCCATGCAACAGCAGATTTCCGTCATCACCCTCGGCGTGGCCGACCTCGCGGTGTCACGGCATTTCTATACGCAGGGCTTCGGCTGGCAGCCGGTGTTCGAGAATGACGAGATTCTCTTTTACCAGATGAACGGCTTCGTCTTCGGGACGTGGCGGAAGGCGGCGCTCGCACAGGATATGGCGCGGCCGTCCGCCAGCGGCGGCGCCGCTTTCGCGCTCGCCCACAATGTCGCGGCGCGGGCCGAGGTTGCGCCGCTGATCGACGCGCTCGTCGCCGCCGGCGGCGCCCTGCTCCGCGCCGCGGACGCACCGCCGCACGGGGGCTTCCGCGGCTATGTCGCCGATCCCGACGGCCATGCGTGGGAAATCGCCTGGAATCCGGCGTGGCCGATCGATGCGGAGGGGCATGTGACCTTTTCGGCCTGACCGACGGGGCTTTACGTCCGCCCCATAAAGGGGTAGGGGGTACCCCTATGTCACACCTCACCCAATCCCATTCGGACCTTCTCGCGCGTAGCCGGCGCATCGCGGGACAGGTCGGCGCGGTCGAGCGCGCGCTGCTTGCCGACAAGGACTGTGCCGAGATCCTGCACCTCGTCGCCGCGGTGCGCGGCGCGGTGAACGGCCTGCTCGACGAGATCATCGTCCATCACCTCGAGGCGCATGTCTCGCGCCCCGGCCTCAGCGATGCCGAGCGCGCGCGCGGCCGCGACGACCTGCTGGCGGTGATCCGCCGCTATTCGAAATAGGCCGCGCGATGACGACTCCGTCCGATCTCGAGGCCTTTGCCCACGACCATATGTTCCTGGGCGCCGCGCACGACGCCAATGCACGACGCACGCGCTGGGTCGTGCTGCTGACCGCGGTGATGATGGTGGGCGAGATCGCCGCCGGCTATGCGACCGGATCGATGGCGCTGCTCGCCGACGGCTTCCACATGGCGACCCACGCCGGGGCGCTGTCGATCGCCGCGCTCGCCTATGCCTATGCACGGCGGCACGCGCGCAATCCCGACTATAGTTTCGGCACCGGCAAGGTCGGCGACCTCGCGGGTTTCGCCTCGGCGACGATCCTCGGCCTGTTCGCGCTCGGCATCGCGTTCGAATCGGCGATTCGCCTCGTCGACCCGACCGACGTCGCCTTTGGCGAGGCGACGATCGTCGCGATCATCGGTCTCGCGGTCAATGTCGTCAGCGCCGCGCTACTCGCGGGCGGCCACCATCACGGCCACGACCATGAGCACGGTCCTTCCCACGCTCACGGCAAGGACAACAACCTGCGCTCCGCCTATATGCACGTCCTCGCCGACGCGCTGACCTCGATCCTCGCGATCGCGGCGCTGCTCGCCGGGCGCTATCTCGGCTGGGTGTGGATGGACCCGATGATGGGGATCGTCGGCGCCATCGTGATCGCGCGCTGGTCGTGGACGCTGATGCGCGACACCGCGGCGGTGCTGCTCGACCGCACCGACCCGCATGTCGCCGCAGAGATTCGCGATCGGGTCGAAGGACCCGGCGATGCACGGATCGCCGACCTCCACGTCTGGCGCGTCGGGCCGGAGGCGCATGCCGCGATCGTCAGCGTCGTCGGCGCGGCCATCACCGGCGAGACGATCCGCGAGCGGCTCGCGCCCGTTCCCGAACTCGCGCATCTGACCGTCGAGTGCCGCTGACGCGACACCCGCGTCCTCAGATCCCCTCGCCCGACAGCCGCTGGCAGATCATGTCGAGCTGGTCGAGCGACGCGAATTTCAGCGTCAGCGCGCCCTTCCCGCCGCCGGCATATTGGATCGCGACGCCGATCCCCAGCAGTTCGGACAGGTGGCGTTCGACCGCGACGATATCGGGGTCGCGCCCGACGCCGTCCATGCTCTTATATTCCATCGGCGCCTTGCGCCCACCGCCGCGCGCCTCGCGCACCAGCGCCTCGACCGCGCGCACCGACAGCCCGTCCTTGACGACCTTGCGCGCGATCGTCTCGGCGTCCTCGGCGCCGATCAGCGCGCGCGCGTGGCCCATCGCCAGCGACCCGTCGCCGACCAGCGCCTGCACCGCCTGCGGCAGGTCGAGCAGCCGCATCAGGTTCGCGACATGGCTGCGCGACTTGCCGACCAGCTTTGCCAGCGCTTCCTGGTCATGGCCGAAATCCTCGATCAGCTTGCGATAGGCGCTCGCCTCCTCGATCGCGTTCAGATCCTGCCGCTGGATATTCTCGACCAGCGCGATCTCATAGGTCGCGGCATCGTCGAGCTCGCGCACCAGCGCCGGAATCTGGTGCAGCCCGGCGCGCTGCGCCGCGCGCCAGCGCCGCTCGCCGGCGACGAGCTGATAGCCCTCGCCGCCCGGCGCGCGCCGCACGATGATCGGCTGGAGCAGCCCGCGCGCACCGATCGATTCGGCGAGTTCGGCGATCGCGGTCTCGTCGAAATGGCGACGCGGCTGACCGGGCAGCGGCCGGATCGCGCCGACCGAAATATGCTGCACCGCGTCGCCCGGGGCGGCGGGCGATGCGGGCCGCGCCGCGCCCGGCGACGCCAGCACCGGCGATTCGACCGCCGCGTCGCCGAACAGCGCGTTCAGCCCGCGACCGAGTCCCGTCGGCCGCTTGCGCGTCGACGATGCTCCACTTTCCTCTTTATTATCCGTCATTTAAGCAGCCTTGCGAACATTGGGCAGGCGGTCGATCAGCTCGCGCGCGAGCGCGATATAGGCGGCCGACCCGGCGCAGCGATGGTCATAGATCAGCGCCGGCAGCCCGTGGCTCGGCGCTTCCGACAGGCGGACGTTGCGCGGGATGACCGTTTCGAACACCACCGGGCCGAGTACCTCGCGCACATCGTCCGACACCTGGTCGGTCAGCCGGTTGCGCCGGTCGAACATGGTCAGCGCGACGCCGAGGATGAAGAGCTGCGGGTTGAAGCGCCCGCGCACCCGTTCGACCGTGGTCAGGAGCTGGCTCAGCCCTTCGAGCGCGAAAAATTCGCATTGCAGCGGTACGAGCAGCGATTCGGCGGCGATCAGCGCATTGAGCGTCAACATGCCGAGCGACGGCGGGCAGTCGATCAGGCAGATGTCCCACTGCCCCGCCTCGGCGGCAGCGAGCGCCTGCTGCAACCGATGCAGCCGGTCCTGATATTCGACCAACTCGATCTCGGCACCCGACAGGTCGACCGTCGCGGGGACGATATCGAGCCGCGGCACCGTGGTATGCACCGCGCAATCGGTCAGCGTCGCCTCGGCGCGCAGCAGGTCATAGCTCGAAAATTCACGCTGCGCCTGGCTGATCCCCAGTCCGGTGGAGGCATTGCCCTGCGGATCGAGATCGATGAGCAGCGTACGCCAGCCGGTCGCCGCAAGCGCGGTGGCCAGATTGATCGCGGTCGTCGTCTTGCCTACCCCGCCCTTCTGGTTCGCGACCGCGATCCTGATCATGATTATCCTCGCTTTTTCGGCACGATCCGGCCCCCCAACCGACCGGCGCCGACCAATATCCGGCTCTCCGCATCGGTGCGGCTCTGTTCCACGTGGAACAGACTTTGCCATGGCCGCGGCAGCAATGCCAGTTCCTTAACCGCATTTCGCCCCTTGGGCAGCAGCCAGCGCGTCGATTCGGTGGAAAAACGGGCGGATAAGTCGATGAGCTTGTCGAGCGGTGCGAACGCACGCGCGCTGATCGTCGCCGCGGAGCGGGTTTCGACCGCTTCGAGCCGCGCCTCGACCACCTCGACATGGTGCAAATCGAGGTCCTCCGCCACCGCACGCAGAAATTCGCAGCGCCGCTTGCGCGATTCGACCAGCATCAGCGGCCGCTCGCTCAGAATCGCAACCACCAGCCCCGGCAGCCCCGGCCCGCTCCCCAGATCGAGCCACAGCCCGTCGCCGTCGCGATCGAACGCCAGAAGCTGCGCGCTGTCGGCGATATGTCGCACCCACAAGGTCGGAATCGTCGACGCCGCGATCAGATTCTGGCGCGCATTCTCGGCCACCAGCATCGCCGCGAACCGCTCGAGCCCCGCCCACGCCGCGGGCGTCGGATCGAACGTCGCGCGCAACCAGTCCCGCGCCGCCGCCTCATCGTCGATTATCGTCACCACCCCGACAAAGCCCTTCCGTCGTCATTCCCGCGCAAGCGGGGAATCGCGCTTCTTCTTCGCGCCTTTGCGTGAGATTTCTCGGAACTCACGCAAAGGCCCGAAGAACAGACTTGTTTAGAGCATCGAGCCTCAAATCTGACCCATCGTCCCGTTCGTGTCGAGACACCCATCGGTATGACGCAAGGCCGATGGGTGTCTCGACTTCGCTCGACACGAACGGATAACGGCACGCCTGCTCTAAAGCGGCGTGCGTTAATTCTGCATCACCCTTTCTTCCGTTCGTGCTGAGCTTGTCGAAGCACCGTCCTTTTTCTTGCTACGCTTGAAAGAAAGAACAGCCCTTCGACAAGCTCAGGGCGAACGGGGATGAGTGATGCAGGTTTACGGCACGCCGCTCTAACCAATCCGCCGCACAACGCCCTCCTTAATATCTTTATGTGAGAATTTCCCACCCTCAAGAATCAAGCCGCGCGCCGCCGGCTATGCACCATGATCGCGGTCAGCGCCGCGGGGGTCACCCCGTCGATGCGCGCCGCCTGCCCCAGCGTCTCGGGCCGCGCCTTCGTCAGGCGCTCGACCATCTCGCGGGACAGCCCACCGATCGCGCCATAGTCGAGCGCGGGGTCGAGCATGATCGCCTCGTTCGCCGCCAGCGCGCGCAGCTCGGCCTCCTGCCGCGCGACATAGGGGGCATAATGTGCGTCCTCGGCCAATTCGGCCCGAATCGCCGGCTTCACATCCGCCAGCCCGGGCGCCAGCTCCGCCAGGCGCGCCATGGTGACCCCGGCAAAGCGCAGCAGGTCGACCCGCCGGCGCGCCACGCCGTTGCCGGGCAGCGTCAGGCCGAGCGTCGCATAGTCCGCGCTCGCGGCGGGCGCATCGAGCAGCGCCGCCGCCCTCTCCCGCTCCGCCATTCGCGCCGCGAACAGCGCCGCGGTCGCGGGCCGCACCAGCCCCAGTTCGATCCCCGCCGGGGTCAGCCGCGTCGCCGCATTGTCGGCGCGCAGCCGCAGCCGATATTCGGCGCGCGCGGTCAGCATGCGATAGGGTTCGCTCACCCCCTGCAACACCAGATCGTCGACCATGACTCCGATATAGGATTCGGATCGGTCGAGGATCAGCGGCTCGCAGCCCTGCACGGCCAGCGCCGCATTGGCGCCCGCGACCAGCCCCTGCGCCGCCGCTTCCTCATAGCCGGTGGTGCCGTTGATCTGCCCCGCGCACCACAGCCCGGCAATCGCGCGAAGCTGCAACGTCCGGTCGAGCGCGCGCGGGTCGATATGGTCATATTCGACCGCATAGCCGGGCACGACCATCTCGACCCTCTCCAGCCCCCCGATCGTGCGCAGCATCGCCAACTGGACGTCGGCGGGCAGCGAGGTCGAAACGCCGTTCGGGTAGACGAGATGCGTGTCGAGCCCCTCGGGCTCGAGAAACACTTGATGCCCGTCGCGGTCGGCGAAGCGGTGGATCTTATCCTCGATCGACGGGCAATAGCGCGGACCCGCCGCGCCGATCGCGCCGGTGAACAGCGGCGAACGATGGAGATTGTCGGCGATGATCGCATGCGTCGCCGCGTTGGTGCGTGTGATCGCGCAGAAAATCTGCGGCACCGTCCGCCGGTCGTTCCACGTGGAACAGGTCCAGTCGCCGCTGTCCGACGGCTGTTCGTCGAGCTGTGCCCAGTTGATCGTCCGCCCGTCGAGGCGCGGCGGCGTCCCGGTCTTGAGCCGCGCCATCGGCAGATCGGCGCCGCGGAGCTGCTGCGCAAGCTTGTGCGCGCCCGCCTCGCCGATGCGTCCCCCCTCCATCCGCTCCTCGCCGCGGAACATCCGCCCGCCGAGGAAGGTGCCGGTCGCCAGCACCACCGCGCCTGCTGTCAGCGCGCTGCCGTCGCCGAGCACCAATCCCTCGACGCGCGATCCATCGGACGAGAGCGTCAGCGCCGCCGCCTCGCCCGCGATCACCGCGATGCCCGGCTCGGCCGCGAGCAGCGCCTGGATCGCATGGCGATAGAGTGTCCGGTCCGCCTGGATGCGCGGCCCCTGCACCGCCGCGCCCTTCGACGCGTTGAGCATGCGGTAATGAATCGCGGCGGCATCGGCCGCGCGCGCCATCCAGCCGTCGAGCGCGTCGACCTCGCGCACCAGATGCCCCTTGCCGAGCCCGCCGATCGCCGGGTTGCACGACATGCTCCCGATCAGCGCCGGGTCGAAGCTGACCAGCGCCACCCGCGCGCCGAGCCGCGCCGCGGCCGCGGCGGCCTCGGTCCCGGCGTGCCCGCCGCCGACGACGACGACATCGAATGGTGCGCTGCTCCGCATGATCGCGGCGCCCATAAATCCATCCGGTGCACAGCGCCAAGCAAAATCTCACGCACAGGCGCAAAGACTGCGAAGACCGGGCGGGTCTTCTTCGCGCCTTCGCGCCTGCGCGTGAGATCATGAATATCCTTTGGAACGCCGAGTTGTAAATCTGCCCGTTCGCCCCCGCCTTCGCGGGGGCAGGCTCCGAGCTTGTCGAAGGGCCGTTCTTTCTTTCAGGCGTCGCTAGAGGAAGGACAGTGCTTCGACGAGCTCAGCGCGAACCGGTTTGAATGATGCCGATTTTGCGTGCGTCGCTTCGGGCCGGTCCGATTAATCTTCCCATAAAGACACCATGATCGGCACGCACTTTCGATCGATTCGCGCCCTCCTTGTGTTTTTGTGCGAGTCAAAATGGGGCTGCGCTCGGCGCTCCTGCCCGCCGCGTTTCACGTGAAACATCATTTCCCGATGCAGAACCGTCCGAACAGCGCATCCAGCATATCCTCCACCCCGGCCCGCCCGGTGATGCGATCGAGCGCACCCGCTGCAAGGCGCAGGCGCTCGGCAAGCAGGATCAGGTCGCTCGCTTCCTGCGATCCCGCCGCGACCGTCAGCCACTCGCGCGCTTCCGCAAGCGCCGCGCGCTGGCGCGCGCGCAGCGCCGCCTCGCCTTCGCGCGGCAGCAGCGTCCGCGCCCGGTCGACGATCGCGCGGTGCAGCGCCGCCATCCCCTCGCCAGTCGTCGCGGACAGAATCAGGTCGGCATGCGCCGCCTCGGCTTCGGCCGCCGCGTCGCCGCGCCAGCGGTCGGCCTGCGCTGCGATCCGGATCGCGCGCGGATGCGCGGGCGTCGCCTCGGGCGGGCCGAGCCACAGCAATATATCCGCCGCCGCCACCGCCGCCTTCGCCCGATCGATCCCGATCGCCTCGATCGCTTCGGCACCTTCCCCGCGCAATCCGGCCGTGTCCGAAAAGCGCATCGCGATGCCGTCGAGCGCGAGCGGCGTCTCGATCACATCGCGCGTCGTCCCCGCGACCGGCGACACGATCGCCAGCTCCCTTTTAGCCAAAGCATTGATTAAAGTGGATTTTCCAGCATTTGGCGGTCCCGCGATCACCACCGACAGCCCCTCGGCGATCACCTCCGCCGCCGGCCGCGCCAGCCATTCGCCCAGCTCGCCGGCCAGCGCCGCCATCCCCGTGACCGCACGCTGCGCGGCACTTTCACCAACTTCCACATCGCCTTCGTCGGAAAAATTCAGCTCCGCCTCCGCCCCCGCCATCAGCGCGAGCAGCCGCTCCTGCCAGGCCGCGACGGCGCGCGAGACATGCCCGCTCGCCAGACCCAGCGCCTGCACGCGCTGGCTTTCGGTCTCGGCGGCGAGCAGGTCGGCCAGCCCCTCTGCCTCGGCCAGGTCGATGCGGCCGTTCAGGAAGGCGCGGCGGGTGAATTCCCCCGCCTCGGCGCGCCGCAGCCCCGGCAGCGCCGCCAGCTCCGCCTCGACCGCCGCCACCACCGCGCGGCCGCCGTGCAGGTGCAGCTCGGCCAGATCCTCGCCCGTTGCGGTCGCGGGGCCGGGAAACCACAGGATCAGTGCGCGGTCGAGCGCGCCGCCGTCCGCGCGGCGCAGGTCCGCGAGCGACGCGCGACGCGGCGGCGGCCGCCGCCCGGCAAGCGCCTTCAGCGCCACGCCCGCGCGGGGTCCGCTGATCCGCACGACCCCGATCGCCGCCGGCGGCACCCCGCTCGACAGCGCGAAGATCGTGTCGCTCGCGCCCTTCTCCTGCAATTTTCCGTTCAGCCCTTGCGCCCCCGCGCCGGCTTGTCCCCGCTTTCCTTGTCGGCCGCTTTCGCCGCGCCGCCCATCAGGCCGCCGCCGAACTGGCCGAGCAACGACTGGACGAGGCCCAGGCCGCTCTCGCCCATCGGCACCCAGCCCTTGACCATCGCCTGCACCATGTCGGGGGTGATGCCTTTCGCCATCAGCTCCTTGACCCGGCTCAGATAAATCTCGTGCAGCGGCTCGAGGTCGGGCAGCCCGAACAGGCGCCGCGCTTCTTCGGGCGTGCAATCGATCTCGATATTGAACTTCATGCCCCTTCTCCTGCCCGAATGCGGGTGTTGGCGCTTGAGCCGCGCTCCCGGCGCCGCTAGCTTCGCGTTTTCACCGTCAAGAAGCAAGAGCCAGGAGAGCCTCATGTCCCCGACCAACACGTCCATCCCCGCCCTCGACGGCGAAGGCGACATTCCCGCCTATGTCGCGCGCCCCGACGCCGACAGTTCCCGCGCGATCATCGTCATTCCCGAAATCTTCGGCGTGAACGCGGGCATTCGCCAGAAATGCGACGATTGGGCGGCCGAAGGCTATCTGGCCATCGCGCCCGACATCTTCTGGCGCTTCGCCCCCGGCGTCGAGCTGAATCCCGACGTCGAGGCGGAATTCCAGAAAGCGCTCGGCTATTTCGGACAATATGACGCCGACCTGGGCGTCAAGGATATCGAAGCGTCGGTCCGCTGGCTGCGCGGCCAAGGCACGAACCGGATCGGCTGCGTCGGCTTCTGCCTGGGCGGCCGCCTCGCTTATATGGCGGCGACGCGCACCGACGTGGACGCATCGGTCGGCTATTATGGCGTCATGATCGACACGATGCTGAACGAAGCCCATGCGATCTCGAACCCGCTAATGCTGCATATCCCGACCGAGGATCATTTCGTCGATCATGCCGCGCAGCAGAAGATTCACGAGGCGCTCGATCCCAATCCGAAGGTGACGCTCCACGACTATCCCGGTCTCGACCACGGCTTCGCGGCGACCAGCGGCAATCGCCGCGACGACGAGGGAGCCAAACTCGCCGATGGACGCACCCGCGCCTTCTTCGCCGGGACTTTGGCGTGAGCGCCCACCCGGGGCTCGCCGCCTGGCACGCCTATATGGCGGCCGGCGGCGACCCGCAGGCGCTCCGGGCGCTGCTCGCCGAGGATGCGGTGTTCCACTCGCCGGTCGTCCACACGCCGCAAGAGGGGCGCGACAAGGTGTTCGCCTATCTCCACGCGGCGAGCCACGTCCTCGGCGGCGACAGTTTTCGCTATCTGCGCGAGATCGTCGACGGCGATCAAGCCTGCCTCGAATTCGTCTGCGAACTCGACGGCATCCAGATCAATGGCGTCGACATCATCCGCTGGGACGCCAACGGAAAGATAGAGGATTTCAAGGTCATGGTGCGGCCGCTCAAGGCGATCAACAAGGTATGGGAAAAAATGGCGACGATGCTCGCGGCGCAGGCTCGTTAGATCATGCGCCGCTGGCTCGCCTTTCCCGTCCTGCTCCTGCTCATTGCCCTCGCCGGCTGGTGGGCGCCGGCACGCTGGACGCTGATCGCCTGGGTGCCGCTTCTGCTGCTCGCCATCTACGACGCGGTGCAGCGGCACCATACGCTGTGGCGCAACTATCCGCTGATCGCGCGCGTGCGCTGGATGTTCGAGGCGCTGCGCCCCTTCCTCTACGCCTATATCGTCGAAAGCCCGCTCGACGGCCGCCCCTTCGCCCGCAACGAGCGCGACATCGTCTATGCGCGCGCCAAGCGCGATCTCGACGCCCATCCCTTCGGCACCGAACTGGACGTCTATTCGGACGAATATGAATGGATGAGCCACAGCATCGCCCCCGTCGAGGAGCACGACCGGACACGGCGCGCGCGGGTCGGCACCGCGCAATGCGCGCGACCTTATGACGTCGCGCTGCTCAACATCTCGGCGATGAGCTTCGGCTCGCTCGGCGCGCGCGCGATCGAGGCGCTCAACCTCGGGGCCAAGACCGGCGGCTTCTATCACGACACCGGCGAGGGCGGCTTCAGCCCCTATCACCGCGCGCATGGCGGCGACATCGTGTGGGAACTCGGCAGCGGCTATTTCGGCGCGCGCGACGGCACCGGTCGCTTCGACCCCGAACGCTTCCGCGACACGGCGCAGATCGACCAGGTGCGGATGATCGAGATCAAGCTGAGCCAGGGCGCCAAACCCGGCCATGGCGGCGTCCTGCCGGGCCCCAAGGTCAGCGCAGAGATCGCGGCGACACGCGGCGTCCCGCAGGGAGTCGACTGCATCTCGCCCGCCGCCCACTCGGCCTTCGCGACCCCGATCGAGCTCGTCGAATGGGCGGCAAGGCTGCGCGAGCTGTCGGGCGGCAAGCCGGTCGGGATCAAGCTGTGCGTCGGCCAGCCGCACGAAGTCTATGCCGTCATGAAGGCGATGCTCGAAACCGGAATCCGCCTCGACTACATCGTCGTCGACGGCGCCGAAGGCGGCACCGGCGCCGCGCCGGTCGAATTTTCGAACCGCGTCGGCATGCCTTTGCGCGAAGGGCTGATCTTCATGCGCAATGCGCTCGTCGGCTGCGGGTTCAAGGAGGATATCCGCCTCGCCGCCTCCGGCAAGGTGCATTCGGGCGCGGGGCTGGCGGTCAATTGCGCGCTCGGCGCCGACTGGTCGAATGCCGCGCGCGCCTTCATGTTCTCGCTCGGCTGCGTCCAGTCGCTCAAATGCCACACCGGCGAATGCCCGACCGGCATCGCGACGCAGGACCCGGGGCGTCAGCGCGGTTTGGTGGTCGAGGACAAGGCCGAACGCGTCCGCCGCTTCCAGGCCGCCACCGTATCTTCGTTGTGGGACATCACCGCCGCGATGGGGCTGGAAACGCCGTGGCAGATCCGTCCGCATCATCTCCACGAACGCCAGAATGCGACGCGATCGGATTCGATCGACCGCATCTACAGCTTCTATCCGCGCGGCATCCTGCTCGACGCGCCCGATTCGGTCGCCAGCGCCCGCTATTGGGCGATGGCGCGCGCCGACAGCTTCCGCGCCGCGATCGAAGGCACGCCGGGTTGACGGCTAGATCAGGCTGAGCTCGGCCAGCTCACGATAGAGGTGTGGCGGCAGATCGGCGATGCCGCTCGCATCGTCGTCGGCGCTGGGCGCATCGCCGTCCGTCAGATAGCGCCAGCCCTGGTGCGCGCGCCTGGGCTGTGGATGCACGCGCTCGAGCGCCGCGGCGCAGACGATGTCGATCCGCCCGTCGTCGCGATCCTCGAAGCGCAGAATCTCGACCCGCGCCACCAGCGTGTGGCGGACGATGAAATGCAGCTTGCCGCCGATCAACTCGTCGGCGCGCTTCGGCCGCATCCGCGTCGCAAAGCGGATTTCGCCGCCCCCGGCGCGCGCCGCAATCCGCGCCGCGAGCGCCGGATAGTCCGGGCAGCCGACGGCGACGCGGGTCATGTGGAGCTGGGCCATATCGGGCAGATGGGAAGCCGATACGAAAAAGCCAGCCCTTCGCCAGGCTGGCTCTTCGTTTTCGGGGCCGAAAGGCCGATCAGCCGAACAGCGTTCCGACGCCGACGCTGGGGTCGATCCAGCCTTCGTGGATCATCTTGACCGCGACATAAAGGATCACCGCGAGGCCGATATAGGCAATCCAGCGATAGCGTTCGATATATTTGGCGATGATGTTCGCCGCGATGCCCATCAGCGCGACCGCGAAGATCAGCCCGACGATCAGGATTCCCGGATGCTCGCGCGCGGCGCCCGCGACCGCGAGCACATTGTCGAGGCTCATGCTGACATCGGCGACCGCGACCGCCCAAGCCGCGGCGGCGAAGCTCTTCGCGGGCTTCAGGCCCGAATGCTCGTCGCCCTCGACCTCGGGCGAGCCGCCCGAATGGCCGCTTTCGCGCAGCTCGCGCCACATCTTCCACGCGACCCAGATCAGCAGCAGGCCACCGACGAAGATCAGCCCGACGATCTGCATGAGCTGGGTGACGACGAGCGCGAAGGCGATGCGCAGCACCAGCGCCGCGAGGACGCCGATCAGGATCACCTTCTTGCGCTGCGCCGCGGGCAGGCCCGCCGCCAGCGCGCCGACGACGATGGCATTGTCGCCGGCCAGCACGATGTCGATCATCAGCACCTGAAAGAAGGCGGCGAGCGCGGCCGGTTCGGTGATGTTGGAAAAATCGTTGACGATATGCGCCCAGATTCCGTCGGGGCCGCCGAGTGCCGGCGCCGCGGCGCCCGCCGTCATCAGAAGATCAAGCATGATCGGTCAACTCGCCCCGCCGCTTACTGGTTCATCGATTCGAAGAAATCTTCGTTGGTCTTGGAATCCTTGATCTTGTCGAGCAGGAATTCCATCGCATCGACGGTGCCCATCTGCATCAGGATGCGGCGCAGCACCCACATCTTGGACAGCTTGTCCTTCTCGACCAGCAGCTCTTCCTTGCGGGTGCCCGACTTGCCGACGTCGAGCGCGGGGAAGATGCGCTTGTCGGCGACCTTGCGGTCGAGAACGATTTCCGAATTGCCGGTGCCCTTGAATTCCTCGAAGATCACCTCGTCCATGCGGCTGCCGGTGTCGATCAGCGCGGTCGCGATGATCGACAGCGAACCGCCCTCCTCGATGTTGCGCGCGGCGCCGAAGAAACGCTTCGGACGCTGGAGCGCATTGGCGTCGACGCCGCCGGTCAGCACCTTGCCCGACGACGGCACCACCGTGTTGTAGGCGCGGCCGAGCCGGGTGATCGAGTCGAGCAGGATGACGACGTCCTTCTTGTGCTCGACAAGGCGCTTCGCCTTCTCGATCACCATCTCGGCCACCTGGACGTGGCGCTGCGCGGGTTCGTCGAAGGTCGACGAAATGACCTCGCCGTTGACGCTGCGCTGCATGTCGGTGACTTCCTCGGGGCGCTCGTCGATCAGCAGGACGATCAGGAAGACCTCGGGATGATTGTCGGTGATCGCCTTGGAGATATTCTGCAGCAGCACCGTCTTGCCGACGCGCGGCGGCGCGACGATCAGCGCGCGCTGACCCTTACCCTGCGGGCTGACGAGGTCGATGACCCGCGCCGACTTGTCCTTGACCGTCGGGTCGATCGTGTCGAGCGACAGCTTCTGGTCGGGATAGAGCGGGGTAAGATTGTCGAAATTGACGCGGTGTCGGACGACCTCGGGGTCGTCGAAATTGACGCTGACCAGCTTGGTCAGGGCGAAATAACGCTCGCCGTCCTTGGGCGCGCGAATCTCGCCCTCGACCGTGTCGCCGGTGCGCAGGCCATATTTGCGAACCTGGTTCGGCGAGACATAGATGTCGTCGGGGCCGGCGAGATAATTGGCCTCGGGGCTGCGCAGAAAGCCGAAGCTGTCGGGCAGAACCTCGATCGTGCCGGACCCGATGATCTCCTCGCCCTCTTCGGCGAGTTCCTTGAGGATCGAGAACATCAGATCCTGCTTGCGCAGCGTCGATGCGCCCTCGACGCCCAGCTCTTCGGCCATTTCGACCAGCTGGGCGGGGGACTTTCTCTTGAGTTCTTTAAGATGCATGGATGGATTCCAGGTAATGAAATTCGGGAGAAAACTGGACTAATTCGTTGCACCGGCCGGTGCCTATCCGGCCGGGGGACGGCCGTTCGCGATAGTTCGGCGCCAGGGAAGCGCCGCCCGCAAAGCGCGGTGTTGACCGGCCCCTAACTTTCGGGCCGGTTCAAGTCAATCGGCTCGCGACAGAGCGCGGGTCAGAACGGCCTGACGACCGCCAGGACAACCACGATCGCCGCGACGACGCCCGGAACCTCGTTGAGCAACCGCAGCCGCTTTTCCGAAAGCGGCCGTTCGCCGCGTTTCAGCTTCTTGAAATAGCCGATCAGCCAGCCGTGATAGCCCGAAAGGCCGAGCACGAGCAGCAATTTGGCGTGAAACCAGCCCTCGCTCCAATAGCCGCCGCTGAAGGCGAGCATCAGCCCGAGAATCCAGACGATGACGATCGACGGATTGAGGATGATCCGGCGCAGCCGGTCCTCGCGCTCGATCCACTTCTTGTCCTCGTCCGACCCGACCGGGCATTGGTGATGATAGACGAAGAAGCGCGGCATCATGAACAGGCCCGCCATCAGGAAGATGACGAAAATCACATGCGCCGCCTTGACCCACAGCATCGTCACCCCCAGAAAACCTGCCAATTCCATTGCTGTCCCCCGCCTTAGTGGCCGCGTACGCGCCGGATCAGATGCTCGACATGGGCTATGGGCGTGTCGGGCACGATGCCATGGCCGAGATTGAAGATATGGGGGCGAACGGGAAAAGCCGCAAGGATGCGGTCGATCGCCGCATCGAGCGCCGCGCCGCCGGCGACGAGCACAAGCGGGTCGAGATTGCCCTGTACCGGCAGATGCGCTGGCAGCGCCGCGTCGGCCCAGGCGGGATCGACCGTCTCGTCGAGCCCGATCGCATCGACCCCCGTCTCGTCGGCATAGGCGGCGAGCTTGCCGCCCGCGCCCTTCGGAAAGCCGATGACCGGCGTGTCGGGGTGCAGCGCCTTCAGTCGCTCCACGATCTCGGCATTGGGCGCGATCACCCAGCGCTCGAACTGCGCCGGGCTGAGGCTGCCCGCCCAGCTATCGAACAATTGCACCGCCTCGACCCCCTGCTCGATCTGGCCCGACAGGTAAGTCACGGTAACATCTATGATCGCGTCGACGATCGCTTGAAAGGCCTGTACGTCGCCGAATGCAAGCCGGCGCGCCGCGGCCTGGTCCTTCGACCCCGCGCCGGCGACCATATAGGTGGCGACGGTCCAGGGGCTGCCGGCAAAGCCGAGGAAAGTGGTTTCGGCGGACAGCGCCGCCGCGACACGCGCGACCGTCGCATAGACGGGATCGAGCCGCTGCGGTGCCGCTTCGAGCACGGCGAGCGCGGTGTCGACAAGCGGCGGTGCGAGCCGCGGCCCCTCGCCGGCCTCGAACCACAGACGTTGTCCCAGCGCGTGCGGCACCACGAGGATATCGGAAAACAGGATCGCGCCGTCGAAACCGAAACGCCGGATCGGCTGCAGCGTCACCTCGGCCGCCGCCTCGGGATCGTAGCAGAGCTCGAGGAACCCGCCCTTGGTCTCCCGCAGCGCGCGATATTCGGGCAGATAGCGTCCGGCCTGGCGCATCAGCCACAGTGCGGGCCGCTCCTGCCGCACCCCGCGCAGTGTCGCCAGCAAGCTCTTCGGTGACGCCTTCACGCGGCCCCTCTTTCTTCTCTCATCATATAGATTGAATAGATTGTGGTGGTTGTTGGCAGGCGGAAAGTGGGGCTTAGCCCAGCCGCGCCGCTTTTGCCAACAGCTTGACTCGTGCGGGCGGACGATCGGGGCCGGAGTCGCGGGCCCCTGTCCCCCTTCTTCACAGCCTGTGGATAAATTCGGATCGCCGGGGATAAGGGGTGGAACGGAATCGGCAGCGCCGGGGATGGAATTTGGCTGCCGCGTTTGTCCAACCCCTTATGCCGAATCTTATCCACAGGGGCGGCTGGCGCGTCTCCGCTTGCCTTTTTCCGCGCGCCGACGCCATGGTGCCGCGATGAGCCGCCTCCACCTCCACCTCATATCCGATTCCACCGGCGAGACGCTCGAGAATATCGCCAAGGCGGCGATCGCCCAGTTCGACGATGTCGAGGTGGTGCGGCATTTCTGGCCGATGGTTCGTTCGGAATCGCATCTCGACCGCATCATGGCTGAGGTGGAAGCGAGCCCCGGCATGATCCTCTTCACCCTCGTCAGCGGCGAACTGCGCGCCAGCCTCGAACGCCGCGCGAGCGCGCAGGGCCTCCCGACGGTGCCGGCGCTCGACGCGGTGACCGATGCGCTGTCGCGGATACTCGGGCAGGAAGCAAAGGCGCGTCCCGGTCGCCAGCATGTGCTCGACGCCGCCTATTTCCGGCGCGTCGACGCGATCCAGTTCACCGTCGCCCACGACGACGGCATCGGCGCCGAGAATTGGGAAGAGGCCGACATCGTCCTCGCCGGCGTGTCGCGCACCTCGAAGACGCCGACGAGCATCTATCTCGCCAACCGCGGCTACAAGACCGCGAACATCCCGATCGTCCCCGAATCGCCGCCGCCCGAACGGCTCTATGACCTCAAGCGCCCGCTCGTCGTTGGGCTGACCACCGGGCTCGACCGGCTCGTGCAGGTGCGGCGCAACCGCCTGCTCTCGCTCAACCAGGCGCCCGAAACCGCCTATGTCGACGAGGACCGGGTCAAGGCCGAGATCGCCTTTGCGCGGCGGATGTTCGCCGACAATGGCTGGCCGGTGATCGACGTGACCCGCCGCTCGATCGAGGAAACCGCGGCGGCGGTCATCAAGCTGGTCGAGGACCGCGCCGGATGACCGCGCTTGTCCTCGCCTCGCAGAGCAGCGGACGCGCGGCGATGCTGCGCGCCGCCGGGCTTGCTTTCGAAACGACGCCCGCGCATGTTGACGAGGAGGCGCTGGCCGCCTCGCTGCTCGCTACCGGACAGACACCGCGCAACATCGCCGATGCCCTCGCCGAGGCAAAGGCGATCAAGGTCTCATCACGACTTCCCGGCATCACCGTGCTCGGCGCCGATTCGACGCTCGCGCTCGCCGATGGGACGATGCTCAGCAAGCCCGAAAGCCCCGAGGAAGCCGCCGATCATCTGCGGCGCATGGCGGGGACGCGTCACCGGCTGTTCAGCGCCGCGGTCGCCGCGCAGGGCGGGGTGCCGGTGTGGCGCGCGATCGGCGAGGCAAAGCTGTGGATGCGTCCCTTGTCGGACGCCTTCATCGCCGACTATGTGGCGCGCGAATGGGACAGCATCCGCTGGACCGTCGGCTGTTACGAGATCGAAGGAGCGGGCGTGACATTGTTCGATCGGGTCGAGGGCGACCCCTGGACCATCATCGGCATGCCGATGCTCCCGCTGCTCGCCTGGCTGCGCGCGACCGGGCTGGCGCCGTCATGAGCGACGACCTGCCCGCCGCCCTCCCCTATGCCGAAGTGATCGGCGATCCGATCGCGCAGTCGAAATCGCCGCTGATCCATGACTTCTGGCTCGACGCGCTCGGCCTGGTCGGCCGCTACGCCCGCGCGCATGTGAAACCCGAAGGCCTCGCCGCTTACATCGCCGAACGCCGCGCCGATCCCGACTGGCGCGGCTGCAACATCACCATGCCGCACAAGCAGGCGATCATGGATCTGGTCGACGATCCGGGCGACATCCGCGGCACGATCGGCGCGATGAACACGGTGGTGCGTCAGCCTGATGGAGCGCTGATCGGTACCAACACGGATGCCGCGGGCTTCTACGCGCCGCTCGCCGAACTCGATCTCGCGGGCGCGCCGGTGATCGTGGTCGGCGCTGGCGGCGCGGCGCGTGCTGTCCTTTTTGCGCTCGCGCGCGCTGGCGTCGGGTTCGTCACGATGATTGGCCGCAGTCCCTTGAAGGCGATGGGACTGCTCGCGACCTTCGGTCTCAAGGGCGGGACCGCTGCGCTCGACGCACCGCTGCCGCCCGCGGCGCTGCTCGTCAATGCCAGCAGCCTCGGTATGACCGGCCAGCCGCCGCTCGACCTCGACCTGTCGTCGCTTCCTGGGGAGGCGATCGTCTACGATCTCGTCTATTCGCCGCTGCGCACCGGGCTGCTCGGGGCGGCTGAGGCGCGCGGGCTCGACACGGTCGACGGGCTCGACATGCTGATCGGCCAGGCGGCGCTCGCCTTCGAACTCTTCTTCGGCGCTGCGCCGCCCGAGGGACGCGACGAGGAATTGCGCGCGCTGCTGACCGCATGACCCCTTATAAGCGCCCCGCCTCGCGGCTGCGCCGCCCCTTCATCCTCGGGCTCACCGGTTCGATCGGCATGGGCAAGTCGACCGCGGCCGCGATGTTCGAGCGCGAGGGCGTACCGGTGTTCGACGCCGATGCCGAGGTGCACCGGCTGCAGGGGCCGGGCGGCGCGCTGGTCGCGGCGATCGAGGCGCGCTTTCCCGGTACCACCGGCCCGGGCGGCGTCGACCGGCAAAAGCTCGGTGCGCGTGTGCTCGGCCACCCGCACGAGCTGGCGGCGCTCGAGGCGATCGTCCATCCCGCGGTCGGCCGCGCGCAGAAGCGTTTCCTCGCGCGGCACCGCGCCCGCGCCGTCGTCGTCCTCGACATTCCGCTGCTCTTTGAAAAGGGCGGCGCGCGGCGGGTCGGCGCGGTCGCGGTCGTCTCCGCGCCGCTCTGGGTCCAGCGCAAGCGCGTCATGCGCCGCCCCGGCATGACCGCCGCCAAGTTCAGGGCGATCCGCGCCTTGCAGACCCCCGACCGGGTCAAGCGCGCGCGCGCCGATTTCGTGATCGAAACCGGCCGCCCGAAAAGCGAGACGCATCGCCAGATTCGCGCCATCGCCTCTTGTTTCCGCGCGCGATAAGGTCCAGATTGGATCGTCAGATGCGAGAGATAATCTTCGACACCGAAACGACGGGACTCGATCCCAGGTCTGGGCACCGACTGGTCGAAATCGGATGCGTCGAGCTGGTCGACCGGCGCGAATCTGGCCGGACCTTCCACGCCTATTTCCATCCCGAACGCGACATGCCGGCAGAGGCCGAGGCGGTGCATGGCCTGTCGGTCCAGTTCCTGTCAGACAAGCCGCTGTTCGCAAGCCGTGTCGACGAGCTGCTCGAGTTTCTCGGCGACGCGCCGATGGTCGCGCACAACGCCGCCTTCGACTTCGGCTTCATCAATGCCGAGCTGGCGCGCGTCGGCCGGCCGGCGCTCGACATGGCGCGCATGTGCTGCACCGTGCAGATGGCGCGCAAGCTTCATCCCGGCGCCAAGCACAGTCTCGACGCGCTCTGCACCCGCTATGGCATCGACCGCAGCCACCGCATCAAGCATGGCGCGCTGCTCGACGCCGAACTGCTCGCGCACCTCTATATCGAAATGACCGGCGGACGGCAGATCGGGCTGGGACTTGCCGCCGCGTCCGCCGTCACCGCGGCGCCGGGCGTCGCTTCGCCGCCGCGCCCGGCCGCCCCGGCGCGTCCGTTCCGCGAGCCGCGGCCCCATGCCGCAACTCCCGCCGAGCTTGCGCGTCATGCCGAATTCGTTGCCGCACTCACCCAACCGCTGTGGCACGATAGCCCGTGACGGCAGCCTGAGGCCGCCGCTCACGAGACCCTGGAAGGAGAAGACAAATGGAAATCCGCGTCTCTGGCCACCAGATCGAAACCGGCGAAGCGCTTCAGGCGCATGTGTCGGACCGGATGAACGCGATTGCCGACAAATATTTCTCGCGCGCGATCGGCGCGCACGCGGTCTTCGGAAAGGGACCGCACGATAGCTTCCAGTGCGATATCGTCGCGCATGTGATGCAAGGGCTCGTGCTCAAGGGCCATGGCCAGGCGCAGGATGCGCACGTCGCCTTCGAGGCGGCCGCCGAGCGCATCGACAAACAGCTTCGACGCTATATGCGGCGCCTGAAGGACAAGAGCAGCCCGAGTCAACCGTCGGCGACGCTGGACGAGATTCAGGCCAATGCGAGCTATATCGTCTTCGACGCGGGCAATGAGGAGGAGGAAGCGGGCGACGCGCCGGCAATCGTCGCCGAAACGCGGGTCGACGTCCCGACTACCAGCGTGTCCGACGCGGTGATGATGCTCGACCTGCGCGACACCAACGCGCTGCTCTTCGTCAACAGCAGGACCGGCGCACATAATATGGTCTATCGTCGCCATGACGGCACCATCGGTTGGGTCGAGCCGCAATAGGGGCTGGATTTTCTCCGCCATCCGGCCTAAGGGCCGCGCCCATCAATGCCCCGAGCCGGGATGGCGGGGAAGCAGCAGAACCGATCCGCGACCGACCGCGAAAAGCCTTTGGCCCTGCGCGGCGGGCCCGGCGTTTTACAGATTTGACCAGACCGATGAACCTATCCTCTCTTCTCTACCCCGCGACTGTGCGTGCGCACGTTCCGATCGATTCGAAGAAGGCGCTCTTTCCTTATGTCGGCGACCTGGCGGCGCGCTCGCTCGGTCTCGATTCGGGCGAGGTGGCCGAAGCACTGCTCGAACGCGAACGGCTCGGCTCGACGGGATTCGGGCGCGGCATCGCCCTGCCCCATGCCAAGCTTTCCGACCTTGCCGGGGTGCGAGGCCTGTTCCTCCAACTCGCGCGGCCGATCGATTTCCAGGCGGTCGACGGGCTCCCGGTCGACCTGCTGTTCGTCCTCCTCTCGCCGCTCGACGCGGGCGCCGACCATCTGAAGGCGCTCGCCGGCGTATCGCGGATGCTGCGCAACGAGGCGGTGGCCGAGCGGCTGCGCGGCGCGAAGAACGACGAGGCGCTCTATGCGCTGCTCGCCGACACCGAAACGCGTGACGCCGCGTAGGATTCCATGACACGGCTCCAGGGCCGTTTCCTCGTCGACCTGTTGATTCGCCGCGCCGAAGCCGCAGGCGGCTTTGCGGCTATTCTCGCCTCGGGCGATGCCGACGCGGGCGCCATCCTCGTTCAGTGCAGCGATCGGGGCGCGTCCGGCCCGCTGCTCGAGCGGCGATTCGCGCTGACCGGCGGCTATTTGTGGGAAGCGGTCGGCCCCGATGAATCGGCCGATGCCGCGACCCGCGCCGCCTATGTCGAACGGCGCCGAATCGCCGATCCCGACCTGTGGATCGTTGAACTGGATATCGCGAACGCGCCACAACTCGTCGCCGAATGGGGATTGCTTGCTTGACATTGTTGCGGCGCACAATAGGTCGCGCGCCAGCAATCAACGCGTAGGTCGTTCCGCGGATTCTTGCCGGTTTTCCGGCGATCCGGGCAAACGGTTCGGACACGCAGTCGGATGATGACCGCAGGCGGCATACAGCATAGCCCCCGTCTGTTCTGAAGTTCCGGTTCATCAGCCGCCCTTTTGACGGATCATATGAGTCGTATCTTGAACGCCGCCAGCGTGGCTGCCGTGGGCCTGACCGTTGCCGCGACGCTGCTGCTGGCCGAACCTGGTTTCGCAACCGATCTTGGCGCCGACGCCAACACCCCCGTGATCCAGCTTCCCGGCGCCGAAACGCCGATGAAGGCGGAAACGGCGGATCTCTCGACCGACGCTCCGGTCGCCCCCCCCACTCCCGACAGCATCGACCAGACCGAGCCCGAAGCGCCGGAACCGGCGCCCGTGACGCTCGCCGCGCTCGTCGATGCGACGCCGATGCCGGCGACGATCGATCCCGAGCTGCGCTGCCTTGCCGGCGCGGTCTATTTCGAATCGCGCGGCGAATCGCTCGCCGGCCAGCTCGCGGTCGCGCATGTCATCATCAACCGCGCCGAATCGGGCCGCTTCCCCAGCAGCTATTGCGGCGTCGTCCATCAGCGCAGCCAGTTCAGCTTCGTGCGCGGCGGCAAGATGCCCAGCATCCGCGAATCGAGCCGCCAATGGGCGCGCGCCGTCGCGGTCGCGCAGATCGCTCGTGACGACATGTGGAAGACCAAGGCGCCCGGCGCGCTCTTCTTCCACGCGCGCTACGTCCGGCCCGGCTGGCACAGGACGCGGGTCGCGGCGATCGACAACCATATCTTCTATCGCTGATCGGCGCGGCGGGCCCGTCCCGCGGCCCGTTCATTGCCAAGCCAGCTTCGCGGGCGCATCATGCGCGCATGATGCGTCATCGTTCCGCCGCCCTGCTCGGCCTCGCTGCGCTCGCCCTTTCGGCGTGCGCCACTCCCGTGCCCCCGGTGGAGGTGACCCGCTTCCACAGCGCTGCCGTCGCCGGCTGGGCGCCCGGCACGCGCTATGTCGTCGATCCGCGGCCGCTCGCCGATCCGGCGGGCGCGGCAAGCGGAATTCAGCCGTCGCTCGAATGGGACAGCTATCGCACTGCGGTCGAACGGCAGTTGCAGCTTCAGGGCCTCGTTGCCGCCGAGGGCACGGCGACCAGCACCGCGCCGCTCAGGGTGCGGATCGGCTTCGAGCGCGCCGAACGGCTCGGCCCGGGCAAGCGCTCGCCGGTCTCGGTCGGCGTCGGCGGCTCGACCGGCAGCTATGGCTCGGGGGTCGGCCTCGGGCTCGGCATCAACCTCGGCGGCGGGCCGCGGCAGATGCAGGATCTTCGGCTCGGCGTGCGCATCGACGATGCCGCGACCGGCCAGGCGCTGTGGGAAGGCCGCGCGATCGCGGCGGTGCCGGTGAAGGCGCCTGCGTCGCAGCCCTCGCTCGCCGCGGCGAAATTGTCCGAAGCCCTATTCAGGGACTTTCCCGGCGAATCGGGACGCACTATCAGCGTCCCATGACCATCAGCATCAACGCCGCCTTCGACAGCGGCAATATCGTCGTGGAGTCGCTCGCCGGCACCACTGCCCGCCTCTCGATCCGCAAGGACCGCGAATCGGATTTCTATCAATGGTTCCACTTCCGCGTCGCCTGTACCGCCGGCGACGCGCTCGAACTCGCGATCGCGGGTCTGGGGGATTCGGCCTATCCCGACGGCTGGCCCGGCTATGCCGCCGCCGCAAGCTACGACCGCGACCATTGGTTCCGGCTCGACACCAGCTATGAGGCGGGCACGCTGACTATCCGCCACACCGCCGAAGGGTCGCTGCTCTGGATCGCCTATTTCGCGCCCTATTCGATGGAGCGGCACCACGACCTGATCGCCTCGGTCGCCGAATGCGACGGCGTGTCCCACCGCTGCCTCGGCACCAGCCTAGAAGGCCAGCCGATCGACTGCATCGAAATGGGGACGGGCGACACGCAGGTCTGGCTCTATGCGCGCCAGCATCCGGGCGAATCGATGGCCGAATGGTGGATGGAGGGCGCGCTCGAGAAGCTGACCGATCCCGCCGATCCCCATGCGCGCTCGCTGCGGCAGAAATGCCGCTTCCATATCGTCCCCAACATGAATCCCGACGGCTCGCGGCGCGGCCATCTGCGCACCAACTATGCCGGCGTGAATCTCAACCGCGAATGGAACGATCCGACGCCCGAACGCAGTCCCGAGGTGCTGTGCGTGCGGAATGCGATGGACGAAAGCGGCGTCGACTGGGCGATGGACGTCCACGGCGACGAGGCGATCCCCGCGGTCTTCCTCGCCGGTTTCGAGGGCATCCCCTCGCTGAAGGCCGGGCAGACGGAGAAGTTCCTCGCTTTCCAGACCGCGCTCGCCGCGAACACCCCCGATTTCCAGACCGAACTCGGCTACGAATCCTCGGCACCGGGCCAGGCGAACATGACGATGTCGACGACCCAGCTCGCCGAACGCTTCGGCGCGGTGTCGATGACGCTCGAAATGCCGTTCAAGGACAATCGCGACCTGTCCGACCCGGTGCAGGGCTGGTCGCCAGAGCGCTCGAAGCTGCTCGCCCACGCCTGCCTGGCGACGCTCGACCAGATGTTGTGAGCGCCGGATCGGCGCGGCTTTTGGCGCGGCGGTTTTGAAGAGGTTTCACGCGAAGACGCGAAGAAGAGGCTTCGGGCCGATAGGCCCGATTTTCTTCACGACGGCTCGAATCGCGGCGCCGAAAAGGCAAGCTGCTTCGCGGGAAGCGCGTCCTCTTCGCGTCTTCGCGTGAACCAAAATCGCGCGTCCTTTCGCCAATCGTCGCCTTCTCGAAAGCATCCTGCAAAAACGGGGCCCGGAAGAAACCGGACCCCGTTCGTCAGGCTGCCCAAAGAGAGGGGAGTCAGGCGGCCTTCTTGCTGTCTTCGATCGCCGGCATGTCGCCGCCGATCGCGATCTTGTGCGGCTTCATCGCCTCGGGCACTTCGCGCACCAGGTCGATGGTCAGCAGGCCGTCGCCCAGGTCGGCGCGGTCGACGCGCACGAAATCGGCGAGCTGGAAGCGGCGCTCGAAGGCGCGTGTCGCAATGCCGCTATAGAGCAGCTTGCGTTCCTCGCCTTCCTTCGCCGGCGCCTTGCGGCCGCTGACGGTCAGCATATTCTGCTGCGCGGTGATGTCGATCTCGTCAGTCTTGAAGCCCGCGACCGCCACCGTGATGCGGAAATGGTCGTCGGCGATCTTCTCGATGTCGAAGGGCGGATAATTGTCCGCCGAACCGCTCGTCTCGAAGAAATCGAACAGGCGGTCGAAACCGACGGTCGAGCGGCGATAGGGGGTCCAGTCGAAACTGTTACGCATGGGTCATTCCTTCCTTCGTAAAGCGAAGTCATGGGGCGTCGACATGGCGTCGGCGCCTCCGTCCGGCCCCGTTGCGGCGGCCGGATGCTGCGAATCTGGGTGCGGCCCCGGGCATTTCAAGGGGGCGGTGGCCCTTCCCCGAAAGCCGCGCTAAGGGGGCGGCGAATCACCGCCCCCACGCAGGAAGGATCTCCCGATGCCGCAGCTCATCCTCATCCGTCATGGCCAGTCGCAGTGGAATCTCGAGAACCGTTTCACCGGCTGGTGGGACGTCGATGTCACCGAAAAGGGCGCGGCGGAGGCCTGGGCGGCGGGCGAGCTGATGAAGGCAAAGGGCATTGCGCCCGACACCAGCTTCACCTCGGTGCAGACGCGCGCGATCAAGACGCTGAACCTCGCGCTCGAGGCGATGGGGCGGCTGTGGCTGCCGGTGACCAAGGACTGGCACCTCAACGAGCGGCATTACGGCGGCCTCACCGGGCTCGACAAGGCCGAGACCGCGGCGAAGCACGGCGACGAACAGGTGAAGATCTGGCGCCGCAGCTTCGACACCCCGCCGCCGCCGCTCGAAGCGGGATCGCCTTACGATCTGTCGAACGACCCGCGCTACGCCGGTATCGCGATCCCCGATACCGAGAGCCTCAAGGATACGATCGCGCGCGTCCTGCCCTATTATGAACGCGCGATCGCGCCCGAACTCGCGGCCAGCAAGACGGTGCTGATCTCGGCGCACGGCAACAGCCTGCGCGCGCTGGTCAAGCATCTTTCGGGCATTTCGGACGCCGACATCACCGGGCTGGAAATTCCGACGGGGCAGCCGATCGTCTATGATCTGAACGACGACCTGACGGCGCGCGAGCGCTATTATCTCAGCGAGCGGTGAGTTCTTTCGTCATTGCGAGGAGCGTAGCGACGAAGCAATCTCCAGCTATCGGATCGTCACCCCGATAGCTGGAGATTGCTTCGCTTGGCTCGCAATGACGCCATTCTGGTTCGAGCTTAGTCGCGCAGCAACTCGTTGATGGCGGTCTTGGCGCGCGTCTGTGCATCGACGCGCTTGACGATCACCGCGCAATAGAGCGACGGCCCAGGCGTCCCGTCGGGCAGCGGCTTGCCGGGGAGCGATCCCGGAACAACCACGGCATAGGCCGGCACTTCCCCGACGAAGACCTCGCCGGTCGCGCGGTCGACGATCTTGGTCGAGGCGCCCAGATAGACGCCCATCGACAGCACCGCGCCCTCGCGCACGATCACACCCTCGGCGACCTCGGCACGCGCGCCGATGAAGGCGCCGTCCTCGATGACCACCGGCCCGGCCTGCAACGGTTCTAGCACGCCGCCGATCCCCGCGCCGCCCGACAGGTGGACGTTCGCGCCGATCTGCGCACAGCTTCCCACCGTCGCCCAGGTGTCGACCATCGCCCCCTCGCCGACGCGCGCGCCGATGTTGACGAAGCTCGGCATCAACACCGCGCCCTTGCCGATATGCGCGCCGCGGCGGACGATCGCGCCGGGCACCGCGCGGAATCCGGCGTCCCTGAAGCGGTTCTCGCCCCAGCCGGCGAATTTCGACGGCACCTTGTCCCACCAGGTCGCACCGCCGGGGCCGCCCTCGACGATCGCCATGTCGTTGAGGCGGAACGAGAGCAGCACCGCCTTCTTCAGCCACTGGTTGACCTGCCACGCGCCGCCCGCGTTGCGCTCCGCGACGCGCAGGCTGCCGTCGTCGAGTCCCGCGAGTGCCGCCGCGACCGCCTCGCGCACCGGTCCCTGCGTCGTCACGCCCAGCGTGTTGCGTGCGTCCCAGGCGGCTTCGATCGTCGTCTGCAGGTCACTCGTCATGAAAATCCCCAGGGTAAAGGCAAGCTGTCGAGCCAGTCGGCGATGTCGGTGACGTGAAAGTCGACATGCTCCGGCCGGTGGTCGCGATGGCCGCTTTCGCTGCCATTGTCCAGCCACACGGTGGTCATCCCCAGCGCCTTCGCAGGGGTCAGGTTGCGCGCCATGTCCTCGACGAACAGGCTCGTCGCCGGATCGACGCGCAGATGGCCGACCATCGTCGCATAGGCTGCGGCCTCGGGCTTGGGCGTATAGGCGGTGATGCGGATGTCGCAGATGCCGTCGAACAGGTCGGCGATCCCGCGCGCCTCGAGCACCCGCGCGGCATAATCGGCGTCGGCGTTGGTAAAGATCAGTCGCCGTCCGGGCAGCCGCGCGAGTCCGGCACGCAGCCGGGCGTCGGGTGCGATGCGGTCGAGCGCGATGGCGTGGACGTCGGCCAGGAAATCCTCCGGCGCGACGTCATGGTGGCGCATCAGCCCCGCCATCGTCGTGCCGTGATCGTGGAAATATTGCTTCTGCACCCGCCGCGCCTCGACGGCATCGACATCCAGCAGCCGCATGATAAAGGCGCCCATGCGGTCGTCGATCAGGTCGAACAGCTTCGCCGACGGCGGATAGAGCGTGTTGTCGAGATCGAAGATCCAGTTCTCGATATGGTCGATGCGCGGGGCCATGGCGCGGGGCTTAGGGATGTGCGGCGCCGGCGGCAAGCGTAGGCTCAGGGTGATAGTGCCTCGCGCAGCGTCAGCCACTGCGCCAGCTTCGCCTCGAAGCCGATGGTGTTCGCGGCGCTGCTCGACGGCAGGTCGGTCAACGCGATGCCGGGCGGGTCGCCGATCTGCCGCCGCCCGATCGCCGCGGCCTTGCCGCCGTTGAAGGCGATCATGCGAAGATCGGGCAATGTTGCGACCAGTTCGGAAAGATCGTGCGCCTCGGCCTCGCGAATATCGCTGTCGCTGCTGGTGCGTCGCGCGGCGCTGCGGATCACGTCCCACAGGCCGACCCGCGCCGCGGCGAGCGCGTCCAGCCGGTCCGCATAGTCGAGCGCGGCGAGCGGCCGGTCGATCGCCGCGCCGAGCAGGCGCCAGAATTGGTTGGTCGGATGCGCATAATAGCGCCGCTCGGCCAGCGACCGTGCGCCGGGCAGACTGCCGAGGACCAGCAGCCGTGCGTCGGACGGAACATGCGGGGCAAAGCTGGTGTGGCGGGCGGGCGGCATCGCTTCGGACTATCCAGCGGACGTCCGCGCCGCAAGCCGCTTGTCCCTTGACCGGCGAGGGAATCGCCGCTAGGGGCGCCCGGTTCGAAAGCGGCGGATGTCCGCGGCTTGCGAGTCACAACAGCGCTTGAACATTGCTGGCGCGGATGGAGCCTCCGGAAGATCATGACGATCCGCCGGGGTCTTTTGCTGTTACAAGGTTGGCCTTTTCAGGGAAAGGGCCGGAGCTTCATCCACCGCGGTAGAGTAACCGTTCGCTCCCCCCGGGATACGGAGGGATGCGGACACAAAAAGGTGAAGCATTCATGCCCACGATCAACCAGCTGGTCCGCAAGGGCCGGACGCCGCAAAAGGCGAACTCCAAGGTCCCGGCCATGGAAGCGAACCCGCAGAAGCGCGGCGTTTGCACCCGTGTCTATACGACGACCCCGAAAAAGCCGAACTCGGCGCTCCGCAAGGTTGCCAAGGTCCGCCTGACCAACCAGCGCGAAGTCATCACCTACATCCCCGGCGAAGGCCACAACCTCCAGGAACACAGCGTTGTGCTGATCCGCGGCGGCCGTGTACGCGACCTTCCCGGCGTGCGCTATCACGTCCTGCGCGGCGTGCTCGACACCCAGGGGGTGAAGGACCGCAAGCAGAGCCGTTCGAAGTACGGCGCGAAGCGTCCCAAGTGACGTTCACGGGGTGAACGTCATCCCGGAAAACCGCTTCAGGCGATTTATTCGGGATCCTTTCACTCCTTCGGCTATTTGATCGTCCCGCGAGCGCTTGGCGCCGGGATGCTGTTGCAAAGGAATTACCCATGGCTCGTCGTCGTCGTCCCGAACGCCGCGAAATCCTGCCCGATCCCCGTTTCGGGGATGTCGTGCTGTCCAAGTTCATGAACAGCGTCATGCTCGACGGCAAGAAGTCCGTCGCCGAAAGCATCGTCTATGGCGCTCTCGAAGCGGTCGAGGCCCGCGCCAAGAAGGAACCGATCGGCGTGTTCCACGAAGCGCTCGCCAACATCCGTCCGAACATCGAAGTGCGCAGCCGCCGCGTCGGCGGTGCGACCTATCAGGTTCCCGTCGAAGTCCGCCCCGACCGCGCGCAGGCGCTCGCGATCCGCTGGCTGATCAGCGCCGCGCGCAACCGCAGCGAGACGACGATGGCCGCGCGCCTGTCGGGCGAGCTGCTCGATGCGTCGAACAACCGCGGCAATGCGGTGAAGAAGCGCGAAGACACGCACCGCATGGCCGAAGCCAACCGCGCGTTCAGCCACTACCGCTGGTAAACGCCAGCGGGCCGGCCCGCCGTCTCGCAATTGTAACCATTCTTCCTATATCGGGGGCGGCCCCAAAGGCCTCCCCCAAAGCCCAAGGAAAAGATCATGGCACGCAGCCATCCGCTCGAACGCTATCGCAATTTCGGTATCATGGCGCACATCGACGCCGGCAAGACCACGACGACCGAGCGCATCCTCTATTATACCGGCAAGTCCTACAAGATCGGCGAAGTCCATGACGGCGCCGCGACGATGGACTGGATGGAACAGGAACAGGAACGCGGCATCACCATCACCTCCGCGGCGACCACCTGCCTGTGGAAGGCCGATGAGGGCAAGGGTCCCGAGCATCGCCTGAACATCATCGACACCCCCGGACACGTCGACTTCACCATCGAGGTCGAGCGCTCGCTGCGCGTCCTCGACGGCGCGGTCGCGGCGTTCGACGGCGTCGCCGGCGTCGAGCCGCAGTCGGAGACGGTGTGGCGTCAGGCCGAGAAATATGGCGTGCCGCGCATGTGCTACATCAACAAGCTCGACCGCACCGGTGCCAACTTCTATTATTGCGTGCAGACGATCATCGACCGTCTGGGCGCGGTCCCGGCTCCGCTCTATCTGCCGATCGGCGCGGAAAGCGACTTCGTCGGCCTCGTCGACCTCGTGGGCGAGCGCGCGATCATCTGGAAGGACGAGAGCCTGGGCGCCGAATTCTTCTATGAAGAGATTCCGGCCGACATGAAGGACAAGGCCGCCGAATATCGCGAAAAGCTGGTCGAGCTTGCCGTCGAGCAGGACGATGCGGCGATGGAAGCCTATCTCGAAGGCGAACTGCCCGACGTCGCGACGCTGAAGGCGCTGATCCGCAAGGGTACGCTGAACCAGTCGTTCGTGCCGGTGCTGTGCGGCTCGTCGTTCAAGAACAAGGGCGTGCAGGCGTTGCTCGACGCGGTCGTCGACTATCTGCCCAGCCCGCTCGACATTCCCGACGTCCAGGGCATCAACCCGGCGAACGACCAGCCCGACACGCGCGAGACGTCGGACTCGGCGCCGCTGTCGCTGCTCGCGTTCAAGATCATGAACGATCCGTTCGTCGGCTCGCTGACCTTCGCGCGCATCTATTCGGGCACGCTGACCAAGGGCACCTATCTGAACTCGGTCAAGGACAAGAAGGAAAAGATCGGCCGCATGCTCCTCATGCATGCCAACAGCCGCGAGGACATCGACGAAGCCTATGCGGGCGACATCGTCGCGCTCGCGGGCCTCAAGGAAACCACGACGGGCGACACGATCTGCGCCAACAACGCGCCGATCATCCTCGAACGCATGGAATTCCCGGAGCCGGTCATCGAACTGTCGGTCGAACCCAAGACCAAGGCCGACCAGGAGAAGATGGGCGTCGCGCTCAACCGTCTCGCGGCGGAAGATCCCTCGTTCCGCGTGACGACCGACCATGAATCGGGCCAGACGATCATCAAGGGCATGGGCGAGCTTCACCTCGACATCCTCGTCGATCGCATGAAGCGCGAGTTCAAGGTCGAGGCGAACGTGGGCGCGCCGCAGGTGGCGTATCGCGAATCGCTCGCGAAGCCGGTGGCGGTCGACTACACCCACAAGAAGCAGTCGGGCGGCTCGGGCCAGTTCGGCCGCGTCAAGGTCGAGGTCACGCCGGGCGAGCGCGGCAGCGGCATCACCTTCATCGACGAGATCAAGGGCGGCAACATTCCGCGCGAATATATCCCGGCGGTGGAAAAGGGCTTCCGCGAGTCGGCCGAAAATGGGCACATGATCGGCTTCCCGATCATCGACTTCGAGATCAAGCTGGTGGACGGCGCCTATCACGACGTCGACTCGTCGGCGCTGGCGTTCGAGATCGCGGGCCGTGCGGCGATGCGCGAGGTGGCGGCGAAGGCCGGCATCAAGCTGCTCGAGCCGGTGATGAAGGTCGAGGTCGTCACCCCGGAAGAATATATGGGCGACGTGATCGGCGACCTCAACAGCCGCCGCGGCCAGATCCAGGGCACCGACAGCCGGGGCAACGCCCAGGCGGTCGAGGCGATCGTGCCGCTCGCCAACATGTTCGGCTACGTCAACCAGTTGCGCAGCTTCACCCAGGGCCGCGCGCAGTACACGATGCAGTTCTCGCACTATGAAGAAGTACCGACGAACGTGGCCGAAGAGGTGAAGGCCAAGATGGCCTGACGCGCTTTGCCGCGCGGACTTGCGCCGCGCGGCAAGACCTACTAAGGGCGGCGCCTGATTCAGCGGGCCTCGTCCAGGACTGATCAACCCAACCAAAGTGAACGAGAAGGTTCAAGAACATGGCTAAGGCTAAATTTGAGCGGACGAAGCCGCACTGCAACATCGGCACCATCGGTCACGTCGACCATGGCAAGACCTCGCTGACCGCGGCGATTTCGAAGGTTTTGTCGGAGCGCGGCGGCGGCGCTGCGGTCGATTTCGCCAACATCGACAAGGCGCCCGAAGAGCGCGAGCGCGGCATCACCATTTCGACCTCGCACATCGAATATGAAACCGACGCGCGCCACTATGCGCACGTCGACTGCCCGGGCCACGCCGACTATGTGAAGAACATGATCACCGGCGCGGCGCAGATGGACGGCGCGATCCTCGTCGTGTCGGCTGCTGACGGCCCGATGCCGCAGACCAAGGAGCACATCCTGCTCGCGAAGCAGGTCGGCGTTCCGACCATGGTCGTGTTCCTGAACAAGGTCGACCAGGTCGACGACCCCGAGCTGCTCGAGCTCGTCGAACTCGAAATCCGCGAAGAGCTTTCGAAGCGCGACTTCGACGGCGACAATATTCCGATCATCGCCGGTTCGGCGCTCGCCGCCATCGAAGGCCGCGACGACAATATCGGCAAGGAAACCATCCTGAAGCTGATGGAAGCCGTCGATAGCTGGATTCCGCAGCCGGAACGTCCGGTCGACCAGCCCTTCCTGATGCCGATCGAGGACGTGTTCTCGATCTCGGGTCGCGGCACCGTCGTCACGGGCCGCGTCGAGACCGGCATCGTCAAGGTCGGCGAGGAAGTCGAAATCGTCGGCATCAAGGACACCAAGAAGACGACCGTCACCGGCGTCGAAATGTTCCGCAAGCTGCTCGACCAGGGCCAGGCCGGCGACAACATCGGTGCGCTGATCCGCGGCGTCGGCCGTGAAGAGGTGGAGCGTGGCCAGGTCCTCGCGAAGCCGGGTTCGATCACCCCGCACACCGAATTCACCTCGGAAGTGTACGTCCTGTCGAAGGACGAAGGCGGCCGTCACACGCCGTTCTTCGCCAATTATCGTCCGCAGTTCTACTTCCGCACCACCGACGTCACCGGCGAGGTCATCCTCCCCGAGGGCACCGAGATGGTCATGCCGGGCGACAACGTCCAGCTGTCGGTCAAGCTGATCGCCCCGATCGCCATGGACCAGGGTCTGCGCTTCGCAATTCGCGAAGGCGGCCGCACGGTCGGCGCAGGGGTTGTCGCGACCATCACAAAGTAATATAGGGCCGCGAGCCGCGCGATTCGGTTGATTCGCGCGGCTCGCAGCTTTTAAGAATTTCAATGGCCTCTCCGGCCTCCCTGCGGGGGTCGGAACAGGCCATTTCGGCTCTTTCGCATCGTCAGACGGGATTCGACTGGAACAGTCATGGAAACGCAGAATATTCGCATTCGCCTGAAGGCCTTCGACCATCGCGTGCTCGATCAGGCCACCACCGACATCGCCGACACGGCACGTCGCACGGGCGCCCTTATTCGCGGTCCGATCCCGCTGCCGACGCGTATCGAGAAGTTCACCGTGAACCGCGGTCCGCACATCGACAAGAAGTCGCGCGAGCAGTTCGAGGTGCGCACCCACAAGCGGCTGCTCGACATCGTGCAGCCCACCCCGCAGACGGTCGACGCGCTGATGAAGCTCGACCTCGCCGCGGGCGTGAACGTGGAAATCAAGCTGGCCTGAGCCAGCGCAGCCCCGGCTTTCGCCGGGGTCTCTATCGGCCAGTCGCTTCGGCGCTGGCATCGTCCGGAGCGATCCGGACCGACGATAGGGCGGATACCGCCGGTCGCTTCCATCGGAAGCCTTTCAGACCGGGCTGCGTCCCCCGTCTCGCCGCTGCTCCCTCGGGAAGGCGGCACCTCAGCCCGGACGGGGCGATGCATCGAAATTATGGGCTGGGAGGGTTCCGCCGAGACGCGTCTCGATGGGTCCCGCAAGCCGTGCGGAATGGTCCGCCCGGCCTCTGTTGAGGAGTGAAGATCATGCGGACTGGCGTGATCGCGAAGAAAATGGGGATGACCCGCCTGTTTCAGGACGATGGCCGCCACGTGCCCGTCACCGTCCTGAGCCTCGAAGGCTGTCAGGTCGTCTCCGTGCGCGATAAGGACCGCGACGGCTATGTGGCCGTCCAGCTCGGTGCTGGCTCGGCCAAGGCGAAGAATGTGGCGAAGCCGCAGCGCGGCGCCTATGGCAAGGCCGAAGTCGAACTGAAGGCGAAGCTCGTCGAATTTCGCGTCGCCGACGACGCGACGCTCGACGTCGGCGCCGAACTGTCGGCCGACCATTTCGTCGCCGGCCAGATCGTCGACATTCAGGGCGTTACCCAGGGCAAGGGCTTTGCCGGTGCGATGAAGCGCTGGGGTTTCGGCGGCATGCGCGCCAGCCACGGCGTCTCGATCAGCCACCGTGCCCATGGTTCGACCGGTAACCGCCAGGACCCGGGCCGCGTCTTCAAGAACAAGAAGATGGCCGGCCACATGGGCGCGCGCAACCGCACCCAGCAGAATCTCGAAATCGTCCGCACCGACGCCGAACGCGGCCTTCTCTTCGTCAAGGGTTCGGTGCCCGGCTCGAAGGGCGGCTGGCTGCTCGTCCGCGATGCGGTCAAGCTGCCGCGCCACCCTGAGGCTCCCTATCCGGCGGGCCTGAAGAGTGCGGCCAACACCAACGATGCCCCGGCTGACGCGCCGGTCGAAACGCCGGTCGAAGAAACCGTCGTCGACACCGCGGCCACCGACGGCGCACAGGAGTCCTGATCATGAAGGTCAAGGTTCAGACCCTCGATGGCAAGGCTGGCGCCGACATCGACCTTAACGACGACGTCTTCGGCGTCGATGCGCGGGCGGACATCCTGCACCGCGTCGTCGCCTGGCAGCTCGAAAAGCGCCGCGGCCCGGCCCGCGCCGCCCGCGAGCGCAGCGACGTCGCCCGCACCGGCAAGAAGTTCGGCCGGCAGAAGGGCGGCGGCACCGCCCGTCACGGCGATCGCAAGGCGCCGATCTTCATCGGCGGCGGCAAGGCGCACGGCCCGCGGGCTCGCACCTTCGGCCATTCGCTGAACAAGAAGATCCGCGCGCTCGGCCTCAAGATGGCGCTCAGCGACAAGGCGAAGGGCGGCAAGCTCGTCGTTCTCGACACGCTCGAGCTCAAGGATGCCAAGACCAAGGCGCTCGCCGGCAAGCTCGGCAAGCTCGAACTCGGCACCCGCGCCCTCTTCATCGACGGCGATGCGGTCCACGACAGCTTCGCCAAGGCTTCGGCCAATATCGTCGGCATCGACTCGCTGCCGGCGATCGGGGCCAATGTCTATGACATCCTTCGCGCCGACACGCTGGTCCTGACCCGCGCGGCGGTCGAAAAGCTGGAGGCCCGTTTCAATGGCTAAGGCAAAGACCATCGACGCGCGTCACTATGACGTGATCCTCGCTCCGGTGATCACCGAAAAGTCGACGCTGCTCAGCGAGAATGACGCCGTCGTCTTCCGCGTCGCCAACGACGCGACCAAGCCGGCGATCAAGGCGGCCGTCGAGGCGCTGTTCGACGTCAAGGTGCTCAGCGTCAACACGCTGGTCACCAAGGGCAAGACCAAGCGCTGGAAGGGCAAGCCCTACACGCGCAGCGACGTGAAGAAGGCGATCGTCCGCCTGGCCGAAGGCCAGTCGATCGACGTCACCACGGGCGTCTGAGCGCGCACGGGAAGGCAGAGAAATGGCACTCAAACATTATAATCCGACCAGCCCGGCGCAGCGCGGCCTGATCCTCGTCGACAAGTCGGCGCTGTGGAAGGGCAAGCCCGTCAAGGCGCTGACCGAAGGCAAGCGCAAGAGCGGCGGCCGCAACAACAAGGGTCATGTGACCTCGCGCGGTATCGCCGGCGGCCACAAGCAGAAGTACCGCTTCATCGACTTCAAGCGTCGCAAGTGGGACATGCCGGCCACCGTCGAGCGTCTGGAATATGACCCGAACCGCACCGCGTTCATCGCGCTCGTCAAATATGAGGACGGAACGCAAGCCTATATTCTGGCGCCGCAGCGTCTGGGTGTCGGCGACACGATCGTCGCGGGCAAGAAGACCGACGTGAAGCCGGGCAATGCGATGGAATTGTCGCAGATGCCGGTCGGCACGATCGTCCACAATATCGAGATGAAGCCGGGCAAGGGCGGCCAGATCGCCCGTTCGGCCGGCACCTATGCGCAGGTCGTCGGTCGTGACCGCGGTCTCGTCATCGTGCGTCTCGGCTCGGGCGAACAGCGCTACATCCGCGGCGATTGCATGGGCACGGTCGGCGCGGTGTCGAACCCCGACAACCAGAACACCAATCTGGGCAAGGCGGGCCGCAATCGCTGGCTCGGCAAGCGTCCGCTGACCCGCGGCGTCGCCAAGAACCCGGTCGACCACCCGCACGGCGGTGGTGAAGGCCGCACCTCGGGAGGCCGTCATCCGGTGACCCCGTGGGGCAAGCCGACCAAGGGCGCGCGCACACGTCACAACAAGCAGACCGACAAGATGATCATCCGGTCGCGTCACGCGAAGAAGAAGAGGTAAGTCATGGCTCGCTCGGTCTGGAAGGGTCCGTTTGTCGACCTTCATCTCCTCAAGAAAGCCGAAACGGCCCAGGACGGCGGCAGCTCTGCCCCGATCAAGACCTGGTCGCGCCGGTCCACCATCCTCCCGCAGTTCGTGGGGCTGACCTTCAACGTCTACAACGGCCGCAAGTTCGTGCCGGTGTCGGTCAATGAAGACATGGTCGGCATGAAGCTGGGCGAATTCGCGCCGACGCGCTTCTTCCCCGGTCACGCGGCCGACAAGAAGGGCAAACGCTAATGGGCAAGGAAAAGTCCCCCCGCCGCGTTGCGGACAACGAGGCACTGTCGGTCGGCACGCAGATTCGCGGCTCGGCGCAGAAGCTGAACCTCGTCGCCGCGCTGATTCGCGGCCGCAAGGTCGAAGACGCGATGAACGTCCTCGCCTTCTCGAAGAAGGCGATGGCCGTCGACGTGCGCAAGGTTCTGGCGAGCGCGATCGCGAATGCCGAGAACAACCATAATCTCGACGTCGATGCGCTGGTCGTCAAGGAAGCGAGCGTCGGCAAGTCGATCTCGATGAAGCGCTGGCATGCGCGTGGCCGCGGCAAGTCGACCCGGATTGTCAAGCCGTTCAGCCGCATCCGCATCGTCGTGCGCGAACAGGAAGAAGAGGCGTAAGATGGGCCAGAAGAGCAATCCGATCGGCCTGCGCCTGCAGGTCAACCGCACCTGGGACAGCCGCTGGTTCGCCGAAGGGCAGGACTATGGCCGCATGCTGGTCGAGGATCTGAAGATCCGCAAGTTCATCTTCAAGACGCTGCCACAGGCCGCGATCTCGAAGGTGGTGATCGAGCGTCCGGCAAAGCTGTGCCGCGTGTCGATCTATGCCGCCCGCCCGGGCGTCATCATCGGCAAGAAGGGCGCAGACATCGAAAAGCTGCGCAAGCAGCTCGGCGCGATGACGGGCAGCGACGTGTCGCTGAACATCGTCGAGATTCGCAAGCCCGAGGTCGACGCGAAGCTCGTCGCGCAGGGCATTGCCGACCAGCTCGAACGCCGCGTCGCCTTCCGCCGCGCGATGAAGCGCGCGGTGCAGTCGGCGATGCGTCTCGGCGCCGAAGGCATCCGCATCAACAGCGCCGGCCGTCTCGGCGGCGCGGAAATCGCGCGCACCGAATGGTATCGCGAGGGCCGCGTGCCGCTGCACACGCTGCGCGCCAATGTCGACTATGCCGAGGCCGAAGCCCACACCGCCTATGGCGTGTGCGGCATCAAGGTCTGGATCTTCAAGGGCGAGATCCTCGGTCACGACCCGATGGCGACCGACCGGCTGATGCTCGACGCGCAGACGTCGGGCGTGCGCCCGGCGCGCGATGACCGCCGCTAAGGACTGCTGACATGCTGCAACCGAAGAAAACCAAGTTCCGCAAGGCCTTCAAGGGCCGCATCCACGGGCTCGCCAAGGGCGGCACCGATCTGAACTTCGGCTCCTATGGGCTGAAGGCGATGGAACCCGAGCGCATCACCGCGCGCCAGATCGAGGCGGCCCGCCGCGCGATCAGCCGTGCGATCAAGCGCCAGGGCCGCCTGTGGATTCGCGTGTTCCCCGACGTCCCCGTGTCGTCGAAGCCCGCCGAGGTCCGCATGGGCAAGGGCAAGGGTTCGCCCGAATTCTGGGCGGCGCGCGTCAAGCCTGGCCGAATCCTGTTCGAACTCGACGGCGTTCCCGGCCCCGTGGCCGCGCTGGCGTTCGAGCGCGCGGCGATGAAGCTGCCGATCAAGACGAAGGTCGTCGCCCGCCTCGGCGACACCTCGCACCTGGAGGGTTGAGGGCCATGGCCAAGACCGAAGACGTGAGCAAGAAGACCGACGACCAGCTCGCCGAGCAGCTCGGCGAACTGAAGCGCGAGGCATTCAACCTGCGCTTCCAGGCCGCGACCGGCCAGCTGGAAAAGGCTTCGCGGGTCAAGGACGTGCGGCGCACGATTGCCCGCATCAAGACCGAGCAGACCGCGCGCGTGCGTGCGGCTGCCGCGAAATAAGGAGACTGTCATGCCGAAGCGCGTATTGACCGGCACGGTGGTGTCCGACAAGGGCGACAAGACCGTCGTGGTGAAGGTGGAGCGAAAGGTGAAGCACCCGCTCTACGGCAAGATCATCCGCCGCTCGAAGAAGTATCACGCCCATGATGAGGACAACAGCATCAAGGCTGGCGAAACCGTCCGCATCGAAGAGACGAAGCCCTATTCGAAGCTGAAGACGTGGAAGGTGCTCGACAAGGTCGAAACCTCCATCAAGCCGAAAGCGGCCCCCGTCGCGACCCCCGCTTCGGTCGAGGTCGAGGCGTAAGAGTTTCACGGAACCGCCGGGACGGCCCGGTAGGCCAAGGAAGAAGGAAATGCATCGATGATCCAGATGCAGTCACAATTGGAAGTCGCCGACAACAGCGGCGCGAAGCGCGTCCAGTGCATCAAGGTGCTGGGCGGGTCGAAGCGTCGCACCGCCGGCGTCGGCGACGTCATCGTCGTGTCGATCAAGGAAGCGCAGCCGCGCGGCAAGGTGAAGAAGGGTGACGTGCATCGCGCCGTCATCGTCCGCACCGCCAAGGACGTGCGACGCGCCGATGGCTCGGTGATCCGTTTCGACAGCAACGCCGCCGTCCTCGTCAACAAGAATGAGGAGCCGATCGGCACCCGTATCTTCGGCCCCGTCGTCCGCGAACTGCGCGGCCGCGGCTATATGAAGATCATCAGCCTGGCGCCGGAGGTGCTTTGACCATGGGTATGGCCAAGATCAAGAAGGGCGACACGGTTGTCATCCTGTCCGGCAAGGACAAGGGCAAGACCGGCGAAGTGACGCAGAGCCTGCCGAAGGACGGCAAGGTCGTCGTCGCGGGCGTCAATATCATCACCCGCCACAAGAAGCCGAACCAGCAGGACCCGCAGGGCGGCCTCGAACGCAAGGAAGCGCCGCTGCACGTCAGCAAGGTCGCGGTCGCGGACCCCAAGACGGGCAAGCCGACGCGCGTCCGCTTCGAAACCAAGGACGGCAAGAAGGTCCGCGTGGCCGTGAAGTCCGGGGAGACCATCAATGGCTGACAAATACACCCCGCGCATGCGCAAGCTCTATGACGACAAGATCGTCAAGGCGATGACCGAGAAATTCGGTTACAAGAATGCGATGGAAATCCCGAAGATCGAGAAGATCACGCTCAACATGGGCGTGGGCGACGCGGTCCAGGACAAGAAGAAGGTCGAACTCGCCGCTTCGGAAATGGAGCTGATCGCGGGGCAGAAGCCCGTGATTGCCAAGGCGAAGAAGTCGATCGCCGGTTTCAAGCTGCGCGAAGGCATGCCGATCGGCTGCAAGGTCACCCTGCGCCGCGAGCGGATGTACGAGTTCCTCGATCGCCTGATCACCATCGCGATGCCGCGCATCCGCGACTTTCGCGGCGTGTCGGCAAAAAGCTTCGATGGTCGTGGCAACTATGCCATGGGCCTCAAGGAACAGATCATCTTCCCCGAGATCAACTATGACCGCATCGACACGGTGCGCGGCATGGACGTGATCGTGACCACCTCGGCCGGGTCGGACGACGAAGCCCGCGAACTGCTCCGGCTGTTCGGCTTCCCCTTCCCGATCGAAGCCCCCGTGGACAGCAAGGAAAAGGAAGCCGCCTGATCCCTCGGGATCAGGCCGTGCTCTCTCAATAAGGAAAGAGAACTTAAGTCATGGCGAAACTGAGTTCGGTGAACAAGAACGAGCGTCGCAAGCGTCTGGTGAAGAAATATGCCGGTCGCTACGCGAAGCTGAAGGCCATTGCGGCCGACACCTCGCTCGACGATGGCGAGCGTCTGATCGCGCGCCTCAAGATGGCGGAAATCCCGCGCAACGGAAACCCGACCCGCATCCGCAACCGGTGCGAGCTGACGGGCCGTCCGCGCGCCTATTACCGTAAATTCCGGCTGTGCCGCGTGCAGCTCCGCGATCTGGCCAACAAGGGCCTGATCCCCGGCGTTGTGAAGTCGAGCTGGTAAGGGACTGACAAGATGGCAATGACCGATCCCCTGGGTGATATGCTCACCCGCATCCGCAACGGCCAGCAGGCGAAGAAGGACAGCGTCCTGACTCCCGCCTCGACGCTGCGCGTCCGCGTTCTCGATGTGCTCCAGCGCGAAGGCTATATCCGCGGCTACAGCGAAGAAGCGCTGGGCGCGAAGGGCCAGCACAAGGGCATTCGCATCGAGCTCAAATATTTCGAGGGCCAGCCGGCGATCCGCCACGTGGCCCGCGTCTCGAAGCCGGGCCGCCGCATCTATTCGGGCTCGAAAGAGCTGCCGATCGTGCGCAACGGCCTGGGCATCACCATCGTGTCGACCCCGCGCGGCGTCCTGTCGGATGCCGAAGCGCGCGAGCATAATGTCGGCGGCGAAGTGCTGGCGGAGGTGTTCTGATGTCGCGCATCGGTAAAAAGGCCGTGGCAATCCCCAGCGGTGTCACCGCCGCGATCGACAGCGGCGAGCTGTCGGTCAAGGGGCCCAAGGGCACGCTGGCGATGCCGCTGTCCGACCTCATCAACTATGAGGTCGGCGAAGGTTCGATCTCGGTGAAGCCCGCCAACGACAGCCGCGAAGCGCGCGCGTTCTGGGGGATGCAGCGCACGCTGGTGCAGAACCTGATCACGGGCGTGACCGAGGGCTTCACCAAGGTGCTTGAGATCACCGGCGTCGGCTATCGCGCCAACTCGCAGGGCAAGACTCTGAAGCTGAACCTCGGGTACAGCCACGATGTCGATTTCGCGGTGCCCGAGGGCATCGAGATCAAGACGCCGGACAACACGACGATCGAGATCAGCGGCATCGACAAGCAGAAGGTCGGCCAGGTCGCGGCGGAGATCCGCCGCTGGCGCAAGCCCGAACCCTATAAGGGCAAGGGCATCAAATATCGCGGCGAGTACATCTTCCGCAAAGAAGGCAAGAAGAAGTAAGCCATGGCACATCTTACCCCTTTCCAGAAGCGCCGTCAGCGCGTCCGCACCGCCCTCCGCCAGCGCGCCGCCGGGCGTCCGCGTCTGTCGGTGCATCGTTCGGGCCGCCATATCTATGCGCAGCTCATCGATGACGCCGCCGGTAAGACGCTGGCTGCCGCCTCGACGCTCGACAAGGACGTCCGCGGCAAGACCGGCGCGACCGCCGCTGCCGCCGCCGATGTCGGCAAGCGCCTCGCCGCTGCCGCCAAGAAGGCGGGCGTGACCCAGGTCGTGTTCGACCGTGGCGGCTTCCTGTTCCACGGGCGCATCAAGGCGCTGGCCGACGCGGCGCGCGAAGGCGGATTGGAGTTTTAACGATGGCAGACGAAGTTCAGAACGCCGCAGGCGCCCCCGAGGCGGCGACCGAAACGACCGGCGCGCCCCAGCGTCGCGGCCGCGGTGGCCGGGACGGCGGTCGCGACGGTGGCCGTGGCCGCCGCGACGATCGCCGGTCGCGCGACCGCGATGAGGATGGCGGCGAAGAGCTGATCGAAAAGCTCGTCCACATCAACCGCGTGTCGAAGACGGTGAAGGGCGGCAAGCGCTTCGGTTTCGCCGCGCTCGTCGTCGTCGGCGACGGCAAGGGCCGCGCGGGCTTCGGCCACGGCAAGGCGCGCGAGGTTCCCGAAGCGATCTCGAAGGCGACCGCCGCGGCGAAGAAGGCGATGATCCGCGTTCCGCTGCGCGATGGTCGGACGCTGCATCATGACGGCCGCGGCCATTTCGGCGCCGGCAAGGTCACGCTGCGCTCGGCGCCCGCGGGGACCGGCATCATCGCCGGCGGCCCGATGCGCGCCGTCTTCGAATCGCTGGGCGTTGCCGATGTGGTGACCAAGTCGGTCGGCACCTCGAATCCCTACAACATGATCCGCGCGACCTTCGAGGCGCTCGGCGAGCAGACCAGCCCCAAGTCGGTCGCGCAGCGCCGCGGCAAGAAGGTGTCGGACCTCATCAAGCGCGGCGGTGCGTCCGACCGTGCGGCCGAGGCCGAAGCCGCGGCGGTGACGGAGTAAGACCATGGCCGGCAAGACTATCAAGATTCGCCAGATCGGCTCGCCGATCCGTCGTCCCAAGGAACAGCGCGCCATTCTGACCGGCCTCGGCCTGGGCAAGATGCACCGCGAGGTCGAACTGGTCGACACCCCGGAAGTGCGCGGCATGATCCGCAAGCTTCCGCACATGGTGGAAGTCATCGAGGGCTAAGGTCGATGAAGCTCTACCGCCTATTGACCGGTCCCGACGACAGCGCCTTCTGCGCGCGGGTCGAGGGGCTGCTCAACCGGGGGTGGCAGCTTCACGGCAGCCCGTCGATCACCCAGGTCGATGGCCGCGGCTATGTCGCCCAGGCCATCGTGATGGAAAAGGCCGGACCCTATCCGGGCTTTCAGCCATCGAGCGAAATCGAACCGGACTGATCCCTCGGGGCCGGTCCACAGCGCGAACACAGCGAAAGCGAGTGCAACCATGACTATCAAGCTTAACGATCTCCGCGACAACAATGGCGCCCGCAAGGGCCGGATGCGCGTCGGACGCGGCATCGGCTCGGGCAAGGGCAAGACCGCCGGCCGCGGCCAGAAGGGCCAGAAGAGCCGCTCGGGCGTCTCGATCAACGGCTTCGAGGGCGGCCAGATGCCGCTCCACATGCGCATCCCGAAGCGCGGTTTCAACAATATCTTCGGCAAGGACTTCGCGATCGTCAATCTGGGCATGATCCAGAAGCTGGTCGATGCGAAGAAGCTCGATGCGAAGAAGACCGTTGATCACGACGCGCTGAAGGCCGCTGGCGTTGCGCGCGGCGGCAAGGACGGCGTCCGCCTCCTCGCCAAGGGCGAACTGACCGCCAAGCTGAACTTCGCCGTCGGGGGCGCCTCGAAGGGCGCGATCGCCGCGGTCGAAAAGGCCGGCGGCAAGGTCGAACTGCCTGCGGCTTCGGCGGAGGAAGCCAAGGGCGAATAAAAATGGCTCCCCTCCCGCTTGCGGGAGGGGCAGCGAGACTTGCGAGCTTGCTCGCTAGTCGCAGCGGGGAGGGTGTCGGCCTTGCGCGCGATCGACAGGCCCCACCCCAACCCCTCCCGTGAAGAGGAGGGGCTTTAAATCGGGCCTTTCCCCTTGCGCTTCGCGCCCGCCGAACGCACATAGGCGCCGGGTCGCGGGGGCGCGGTCCGCCACTCGAGGAAAGATATCATGGCCTCTCGCGCCGACCAGCTGGCATCCAATCTCAGCTTTTCGAAATTCGGTCAGGCGACCGAACTCAAGAACCGCATCTGGTTCACGATCGGCGCGCTGATCGTCTTCCGCTTCCTGTCGTTCGTGCCGCTGCCGGGCGTCGATCCGGTCGCGCTGTCGCAGCTCTACAATCAGGCGGCGTCGGGCGGCGTGCTCGACATCTTCAACACTTTCTCGGGCGGCAGCCTCGAGCGCATGAGCATCATCGCGCTCGGCGTCATGCCCTATATCACCGCCTCGATCGTCGTGCAGCTCGCCTCGGCGCTGTCGCCGAGCCTCGCCGCACTCAAGAAAGAGGGCGAGAGCGGGCGCAAGAAGCTCAACCAATATACGCGCTACGGCACCGTCGCGCTGACCGCGATCCAGGGCTATTTCGTCGCTGTCGGGCTCGAAACGCTCGGTGCGAGCCAGGGGGTCGGCGCGGTCGTCGATCCAGGCATGCTGTTCCGTATCGGCGCCGTCATCAGCATCGTCGGCGGCACCCTCTTCCTGATGTGGCTCGGCGAGCAGATCACCAGCCGCGGCATCGGCAATGGCGTGTCGCTCATCATCATGGCGGGCATCCTCGCGCAGCTTCCGCGCAGCTTCGCGCAGCTCTTCACCCAGGTCCGCGAAGGCTCGATGAGCGGCAGCGTCATCCTCCTCGTCCTCGGCGGCGCGGTGGTCATCATCGCTTTCATCAGCTTCATGGAGCTCGCACAGCGCCGCGTCCTCGTCCAATATCCGAAGCGCGCGACCCAGCGCGGGATGCAGGCCGACCGCAGCCACCTGCCGCTCAAGGTCAACACCTCGGGCGTGATCCCGCCGATCTTCGCTTCGTCGCTGCTGCTGATGCCGCTGACCGTCACCCAGATGATGGGTAATCGCGTCTCGGGCGAATCGGCGTGGGGCGACTTCCTGATCACGCTCAACCAGTATCTCGCGCACGGCCAGCCGCTCTACATGAGCCTCTATGCCGCGGGCATCATCTTCTTCTGCTTCTTCTATGTCGCGGTCGTCTTCAATCCCGAGGAAACCGCCGAGAATCTGAAGCGCCAGAACGGCTTCATCCCCGGCATCCGCCCGGGCAAGAACACCGCCGCCTATCTCGATTTCGTGCTGACGCGCATCACCGTGATCGGCGCCGCCTATCTGGCGGTGATCTGCGTCGTGCCCGAATATTTCATCGCGCGGTCCGCCCTGCCCTTCCATCTCGGCGGCACCAGCCTGCTCATCATCGTCAACGTCACGGTCGACACGATCACCCAGATGCAGAGTCACATGCTCGCGCATCAATATGGCGACCTGATCAAGAAGGCCAAATTGAAGGGCGGCGTTGCGCGGCGCTGATCGGTCGGTTAGGGCCACCCCGACGAAACGGAACGGTCGGGACGGGATACAGGGGCTTCCATGACGCTGAACATCATTTTGCTGGGCCCGCCGGGGGCGGGCAAGGGAACGCAGGCGTCGCGCCTCGAGGACGAGCATGGCATGGTCCAGCTCTCGACCGGCGACATGCTGCGCGCCGCGGTCAAGGCGGGCACGCCGATCGGTCTCCAGGCCAAGGCGGTGATGGACGCGGGCGAACTGGTCTCGGACGAGATCGTCTCGGGCCTGATCGGCGAACGGCTCGACGAACTCGGCCCCGACGTCTCGGTGATCTTCGACGGCTATCCGCGCACCGCGGCGCAGGCAGAGGCGCTCGACGGGCTGCTCGGCGCGCGCCGCCGCCAGCTCGACCATGTCATCGAACTCGTCGTCGACGAGGATGCGCTGGTCGACCGCATCACCGGTCGTTTCTCCTGCGCGAAATGCGGCGCCGGCTATCATGATCGCTACAAGCTGCCAAAGGTCGCCGACACCTGCGACGTCTGTGGCAGCCACGATTTCAAGCGCCGTCCCGACGACAATGCCGAAACGGTGCGCACGCGCATGGCCGAATATCGCGCCAAGACCGCGCCGATCCTGCCGATCTACGACGCGCGCGGCATCGTCGCCCACGTCGACGGCATGGCGCCGATCGATCAGGTCAACGACGCGATCGAAGCCATTCTCGCCACCGCCGGCTGATCGCCGGCGGCTTCCTGTTGCGGGTCGCGTGCGACCCCCTCATGACGCGGGCCGCGAGCGCCCGACGGTCAGCGTTCCGGTCATTCCCGGGTGATAGATGCAGTAGAAGGCGATCGTGCCCGATCGCTTGAGCACGGTCCTGCCGCTTTTTCCGGCGGGCAGGTCGACGTTGAAGCTGCCGTCGCGCGCGGTGGCGGTATGGCGGAACAAATCCTTGTTGACCCACAGGATCGTGTCTCCGGCGCGCAGCTCCGCTGGAGCGGGGCCGAACTTCATCTTGTCGATGACGATGCTATGCACCCTCGGCGTCGGCGCCGCGGCGACGAGCAGGGGGACGGTGGCTATCGCGAGCGCACAGGCTATCGCGCGCATCATCGCAGGCTCGCGGCCAGATGCTCGGCATGCATCTGGTGCTGGCTGAACAGCGTCAGTCCGGTTTCCAGCAGCGATTTCAGCTCTTTGTTCGTCGCCGACGGGATCAGCACGTCCCGCAGCGCGCCATTGACCGTGGCGTGATAGGCGACCTCGTTCGCGACATAGGCGCGGTCGAACGCCGCGCCGTCCAGCTTGGCCAGTTCGTCATGCTTTTGCGTGGCCTGCGCGGTCAGCGCGCTGCTGGTCGCGTTGGCTTCGGGCGTGACGCCGAGTTGCTTGACCAGCGCCAGCGCCTTGTCGTTCACCGCACCATGATCGCGGACCATTTCTTCGGCAAACGCCCGCACCGTCGGGTTCTTCGATTTGGCGAGCGCCTGCTTTCCGGCGTCGATATCGATCTGCCCCGCCGTATAGGCGATATGCGCGATCTGCGCGTCGCTGGGTTTCGCCGCGTCATGCGACAAAGCGGCGCCGCTGATGGCCAGCGACGCCGCGGCGCAGGCCCAGATAAGTGGTTTCAGCATCATGCTTCTCCTTGTTTGAATGCAGCCATTGGATGGCGCCGCCGCAATAAGGTTCCCGGGAACCTGGGGCGCGGTGCGGCATCCAATGGGCATCATGGATAATGAGAGGCGCGAATGGAGATGTACGAACTGAGCCCCGAACCAGCCGCGATCGAGACGGGCGGCGCGTCCGAAGCCGCACGGCGGCGACCGGGACAGGCCGAGATCGAGGCGGCGGTTCGCACCCTGATCGCGGCGGTAGGCGACGATCCCGCGCGCGAAGGGCTGACGGAGACGCCGGCGCGGGTGGCGCGCGCCTATCGCGAATGGTTCTCGGGCTATCGGATCGATCCCCATCATCTGCTCAGCCGCAGCTTCGGAGAGACGGCGGGCTATGACGAAACGATTCTGCTGCGCTCGATCCCCCTGGTGTCCACCTGCGAACATCATCTGGCGCCGATCGTCGGCGTCGCCCATGTCGCCTATCGTCCCCGCGACCGGGTGGTCGGCATTTCAAAGCTGTCGCGGCTCGTCGATGTCTATGCGCGCCGGCTGCAACTGCAGGAACGATTGACGCGGCAGATCGCCCAAGCGCTGAACGAAGCGTTGCAGCCGCGCGGTGTCGGGGTGATTATAGAGGCCGGGCACGCCTGCATGTCGACACGCGGGGTGCGGCAACATGGGGTGTCGCTGGTGACCAAATGCTGGCTGGGCGAATTCGGCACCGATGCAGGGCTGCGGCACGAACTGCTCGATTCGCTGCCGCCGGCGGCGCGCGGCAGCGGTGGAGGGGAGGGGTGATGGTGCCGTCATGGGCCGACCCGAGAGAGCTTTCCGATCTGGAACTGGCGTCGCGGATCGCGGCCCGCGATCGCGCCGCGGTGCGGATCGTGACCGAACGCAATAACCAGCGATTGTTCCGGGTCGCCTGGAGCGTGCTCAAACAACGCGAGGAGGCCGAGGATGTGGTGCAAAGCACCTATATGCGCGGGTTCGCAGCGATCGGCAGCTTTGCCGGACGCTCGTCGCTGTCGACCTGGCTGACACGCATCGCGATCAACGAAGCCCTGGGCCGCGCGCGGGCGGCACAGCGCCGGCGCAGGCGGCTCGACGCGACGTCGGTCGTCGATCTCAACGATTATCGGAACAGCTTGATGCGTGGTTCGATGCAGGGCGACAAGCCCGACGCGGAGTTGGCGCGGGGCCAGATCCGTGCGATGATGGAGGCGGCGATCGAGCGGCTGCCGCAGGAATTTCGCACTGTGTTCGTGTTGCGGGAGGTCGAGGGGCTGTCGGTGGAGGAAACCGCCGCGCTGCTCGCCATCGCACCGGCGACGGTGAAAACGCGCTGCCTGCGGGCGCGGCGGCGGTTGCAACAGCTTCTCGCGCCGGACCTCCGGTCGGCGCTTACCGGCAGCTTTCCTTTTGCCGGGGCCGATTGCAACGCCCTGACGGAGCGGGTTCTCGCTCACTGGTGCCCGTAACCTCCTGCCGCGCTATCACCCCGCTTGAAAACGCCCTATGGCGGTGCAAGCCTGCGTGGGATTCGCGTGGGCGCGGCCGGGGGCGGGGGAAGGAAGATGAAGCGTAAGGGCTGTTTTGCCGGAGCGGCGCTGGCGACCGCATTGTTCGCGGCTCCGGTGCAGGCCAAGGTCATCGACCAGAGCGACATCGGCTTCACCGTCGCCCACACGGCGCAGGTCGCCGCGGCGCCCGAGGATGTGTGGGCGATGCTGCGCACCCCCGACAAATGGTGGTCGGCCGAGCATAGCTGGTCGGGCGATGCGGCGAACTTCTGGCTCGATTCGCAGGCGGGCGGCTGTTTCTGCGAGAAACTGCCCGGTGTCGCGGGCATGGGCAGCGTCCAGCATGCGCGCATCCTCTTCGCGCAGCCGAACGCCATGATGCGCCTGTCGGGCGCCTTCGGCCCGCTGCAGGGCGAGGCGGTCACGGGCACGCTGACGATCCAGATCAAACCCACCGATGCCGGCGCTGCGATCCGCTTCGACTACGTCGTCGGCGGTTATATGCGCTTCAAGGTCGCCGAGATCGCGCCCGCAGTCGATCGCGTGCTCGGCGAACAGCTCGTCGGGCTCGCCAAGGCGCTCGGCGGCGCGCTGTCGGTGGCGGGGGAGGATGAATCCGGGAATGAAGCTGCCGGGCCGGCCAGGCCGGACTCGAACCTCGACGACGCGATGGCCGACCTCATCCGGGACGATGGCGCGACGGGTGGCGATGCGGCGCCCGAACCCGACGAAGAACCCTAGTATAGTGGAAACGAAGTTCGCGGCATTGGTAATCGTCACCCTGAACTTGTTTCAGCATCCATGGCCTGCTCTCGAACGAAGCACTGCGCTGGCCGAGAGAACAGGCCGATGAACTGCAGGTCCAGGCGACTAGAGCGCCGTGCATTCAATCTGCATCACCCTTTCTTCCGTTCGTGCTGAGCTTGTCGAAGCACCGTTCTTTCTTTTCGGCGTCGCAAGGAAAGAACAGCCCTTCGACAAGCTCGGAGCCCGCCCCTGCGAAAGCGGGGGCGAACGGGGAAGGGTGATGCCGATTTAACGCAGGCCGCCCGAGCTGAACGTCGATCCGTCCTAACTGCCTGACTTGCCGCGCAGCTTGGCGAGTGCCGCAAACGGCCCCGCCTGCTCCTCGCTGAGCACGCCCTTTTCGACCAGAATGCGGTCGGCGTCGGGGTGGCGCGGAAAAGGGTCGAGTGCCAGCGACAGCGTCTGTACCGCCGCCTCGCCCAGGTCGGCGCGATCGCCTTCCAGCGGCAATATGTCGCAATCGGCGCTGTCGATCTCGACTTCTTCCTCCGCCTCCGTCACGGGCATCGCGTCGCGCAGGAAGCGCAGGTCGAAATCCTCGGCGACGGCGGCGGGAACCGGAAGGCTGGTCGCGGCGCAACTCTGGACCACGTCGGCCTCGATCCGGCCCGTTGCGGCGATCCCGCCCGCGACCGCGCGCACCTCGGCCGCGACGGTGAAGCGGTCGAGCGCCACCAGGTCGAGTCGCCGGGCGATCCGCGCACGGGCATCGGCGTCGGCCTCCAGCGCGATTCGCCGTCCCTGCGCCGCCTCCGCCAGCGTCACCACATGAGGAAATTCGGCCACGTTCACGCCGGCCGCCCCGGCAGGCGGTCGGCGGCGATCAGGTCGACGACCGGCATCGCGGCCAAGGCGCCGCGCAGCGCCGCGACCTCGGCCATCGCATGCGCGAGCGCCGCGTCCGCCGGCGCCTGCCCGCGCCACAGGTTGCGCACCAGCGCCTCACGCAGCGCGTCCGATCCATCGGCGGCGCGATAGGCGCCCAGCCGGCCGCCGAGCGCGCCGACCATCCGCCCGATCTGCTTGCCGACCACCATGTCGCCAAAGCCGATCTGGCGAATCTGCCCATCCATGTCCGCAACGAACAACTCGGTAAGCTCTACCGCTGCGACCGCCTGCACGGGATCGTCGTCGATGCGGTGGAGGACGAGCGCGAGGATCAGGCAGACCATGTCGAACCGTCCGTCGAGCGTGTCGGGAACCCCGCCCGCCTCATACCAATGCGGCGCGCGCGCGGTCGCGACGACCGCCTGCCACAGCGGGCGGCGCGCCTCGCGCGGATCGGGGCCGGGGCGAAACAGCTTGCGCAGCGAAATCATGCCGCCCGCTTAGGCGCAATTGCGCGCGGCGAAAAGGGGGAGTCGGGTCAGCTTCCAGCAAGCTTCGCCTCGCCACAAGCGGCTTGTGCCCCCCGCCCGCTTGCGGTTAAGAGGCGCCAGACACAAGCGCAGCCGTCTGCTGCCGGCCGCCGGGGCGGGCGGCCGGGTGAGGCCAGGCAGGGCCTGCGCGCCGGAGATAATTTGATGCCGATTGCCAAGCCCGCCGTTTTCGCCCCCACGCCGCCTGCGCGCCTGCGCCTGCTCGGGGCCGGGATGATCGCCCTGCTGGTGCTCGGCGGATGCAGCCAGCTCCGCGGACGGCAGGGCTATGTCGTCGACCCGGTGCTGACGCAGGCGATCACGCCGGGCGTCGACAACCGCGAATCGGTCGAAAAGACGCTCGGCCACCCGAGCTTCGTCAGCCAGTTCAGCGACAATGAATATTATTATCTGTCGCGCGAGACGCGGCAACTCGCCTTCGCCGATCCGCGGCCGGTGTCGCAGCAGGTGCTGCGCATCCGCTTCGACGCGCAGGGCAATGTCGCCGCCGTCGACCGGACCGGGCTCGAATTGGTGAGCAAGATCAACCCCGAAGGCGACAAGACGCCGACCCTCGGCCGCGACCGCAGCTTCTTCGACGATATCTTCGGCAATATCGGCGCGGTCGGTGCTGCCGGCATGGGCGGACCGCAGGGCGGCAACACCGGGCCGTAGGCGCGCCGCCCCGCTTTCGCAGAGGCGACGGCCCGGCTTTCCTCTATCCCGTGATCCCGCCCGCCGCGAGCACGGCGAGCGTCACCAGATCCGAGGCCGGCGACGCCATGGTCGCGACCTGAACCGGCTTTTCCATGCCGACGAGCACCGGCCCGATCACCGCGCCGTCGCTCAGTTCGCGTAGCAGCTTCGCCGACAGGTTCGCCGATTGCAGCCCCGGCATGATCAGGACATTGGCCGGCCCCGACAGGCGGCAGAAGGGATAGCTTTTCATCAGCTTTTCGTTGAGCGCGACGTCGGGCGCCATTTCGCCTTCATATTCGAACTCGGGCTGGCGCTCGTCGAGGATATGGACGGCGTCGCGGATATTGCCGAGCCATGATCCCGGCGGATTACCGAAGGTCGAATAGGACAGGAAGGCGACGCGCGGCTCATGCCCCATGCGGCGCGCGACCTGCGCCGTGCGCTCGGCGATGTCGGCGAGCATCTCGGCCGATGGGCGCTCGTTCACGGTCGAATCGGCGATGAAGATCGTCTGCTGCTGCCCGACCCAGATATGCATGCCGAACGGCGTCTTGCCCTCGGCATGGTCGATCACGCGGCGTACCTCGCGCATCGTCTGCGCATAGGTGCGGGTGACGCCGGTGATCATCGCGTCGCCCAGCCCCAGCTTCAGCAGCAGCGAGCCGAAGATGTTGCGGTCGCGGTTGACCATGCGCTCGCAGTCGCGGCGCAGATAGCCGCGCCGCTGCAGCCGCTTGTAGAGAATCTCGACCATCTCGGGCACATGCGGCGAATTGACGCTGTTGTGGACCTCGAAACTCTCGGCATCGGGGACGCCCATGTCGCGCAACTTGTCGTGCAGCCCCTCGCGTCCGACGAGCACGGGGATGCCATAGCCGCCGTCGCGGAACTGGATCGCGGCGCGCAGCACCACCTCCTCCTCGCCCTCGGCAAAGACGACGCGCTTCGGATTCTTGCGCGCCGCCTCATAGGCGAGCGTCAGCACCGACGTCGTCGGATTGAGCCGTGCGCGCAGGCTGGTGCGATAGGCCGCCATGTCGGTGACCGGCCGCTGCGCGACCCCCGACTCGGTCGCCGCCTTGGCCACCGCTGCGGGGACGATCTCCATCAGCCGCGGGTCGAAGGGCGAGGGGATGATATATTCGGGGCCGAAGCTCGATGCGCGCCCGCCATAGGCGGCGGCGACTTCCTCGGGCACCTGCTGGCGCGCGAGCTCGGCGATCGCGTTCGCGGCGGCGATCTTCATCTCCTCGTTGATCGCGGTCGCCCGGACGTCGAGCGCGCCGCGGAAGATGAAGGGGAAGCACAGCACGTTGTTGACCTGGTTCGGATAGTCCGAACGCCCGGTGGCGATGATCGCATCGGGCCGCGCGGCGCGCGCGTCGGGCGGGGAGATTTCGGGGTCGGGGTTGGCCATCGCGAAGATGATCGGCGCCGGCGCCATCTCCTTGACCATCTCGGGCTTGAGTGCGCCAGCGGCGGACAGGCCGAGGAAGACGTCGGCGCCCTTCAGCGCCTCGGTCAGGTTGCGTGCCTCGGTCGGCACGGCGTGCGCCGATTTCCACTGGTCCATGCCCTCGGTGCGGCCCTGATAGATGGTGCCCTTGCGGTCGCACATGATGACATGGTCGTGCGGAACGCCCATCGCCTTGATCAGCTCGGTGCAGGCGATCGCCGCCGCGCCGGCGCCGTTGACGACGACGCGGATATCCTTGAGGTCGCGCCCGGTCAGGTGGCACGCATTGATCAGCCCGGCGGCGGTGATGATCGCGGTGCCGTGCTGGTCGTCGTGAAAGACGGGGATGTTCATCCGTTCCTTCAGCGCCGCCTCGATGATGAAGCAGTTGGGCGCGGCGATATCCTCCAGGTTGATGCCGCCGAAGCTCGGCTCGAGCAGTTCGACCGCGTCGATGAAGGCCTGCGGGTCCTCGGTCTTAACCTCGAGGTCGATCGAGTCGACGTCGGCGAAGCGCTTGAACAGCACCGCCTTGCCTTCCATCACCGGCTTGGAGGCGAGCGCCCCCAGATTGCCGAGGCCCAGGATCGCGGTGCCGTTCGATATGACGGCGACCAGATTGCCCTTGGCGGTATAGTCATAGGCGGTGGCGGGATCGTCGGCGATCGCCTTCACCGGCACCGCGACGCCGGGCGAATAGGCGAGGGAGAGGTCGCGCTGCGTCGCCATCGGCTTCGACGCGATGATCTCGATTTTCCCGGGGCGGCCGTAGCTGTGATAAAGCAGCGCCTCGCGGTCGGAAAATTGCACCTTGCTGCCGCTGTCCATTCTTTGTCCTCTCGAAATATCCACAAGATGCGCGCCCGAGTGTTTCCCCTAGCGCCGCCTCGCGAAAATGTAACCGGCAATGTTGGATGGCAGATGATTGCAAAGCCGCGTCCGCCGGCCTTGCCATGCCGCCTCCAATCACTAAGCAGGGGCGGATGCCCGCCACCGCTCCGAAACCCGCGAACAGCAACGCCGCGCCTGCCGCGACGCCGATGATGGCGCAATATTGGACGCTGAAGGAGCGCGCGGGCGATTGTCTGCTCTTCTATCGCATGGGCGACTTCTTCGAGCTGTTCTTCGACGATGCGAAGGCGGCTGCCGCGACGCTCGACATCGCGCTGACCGCGCGCGGCGAGCATGACGGACAGCCGGTGCCGATGTGCGGCGTGCCCGTCCATTCGGCCGAAGCCTATCTTGCGCGCCTCATCAAGGCGGGGCACCGCGTCGCGATCGCCGAACAGGTCGAGACCCCGGCGGAGGCGAAGGCGCGCGGCGGGTCGAAGGCGCTCGTCGCGCGCGACATCGTCCGCTTCGTCACGGCGGGGACGCTGACCGAGGAGGCTTTGCTCGAAGGGCGTAGCGCCAACCGCCTTGCGGCGCTCGCCGCGGTGGGCAGCGAGACCGAGGTCGCGATCGCCGCCGCCGACATCTCGACCGGGCGCTTCGAGGTCGTCGCGGTGCGGCCCGAGCAGGTCGATGCCGAGCTGGCGCGGCTCGCCCCCTCCGAATTGCTGGTCAGCGAGGCGGCGGACGATCTTCCCGCCTGGACCGCGCGGCAGGTGGTGCGGCGCCCGCAGGGCGATTTTTCGAGCGGCGCCGGGCAGAAGCGGCTCGAAACGCTATTCGGGGTCCGCACGCTCGACGGCTTCGGCGCCTTCACGCGCGGCGAGGTGGCGGCGATGGGCGCGATCGCCGCCTATCTCGACCATGTCGGCACCGGCGGCGCCGTGTTCCTCCAGCCGCCGCTGCGTGTCTCGGCCTCGGGGCGGATGGCGATCGACGCCGCAACGCGCGAAAGCCTCGAGCTCGTTCGCACCATGGCGGGGACGCGCGAGGGCAGTCTGCTCGCGACGATCGACCGCACCGTCACCGCGGCGGGCGCGCGGCTGCTCGCCGACGACCTTGCGAGTCCGCTCACCGACCGGGACGCGATCCTCGATCGTCTCGATCTTGTCGACGCACTCGCCCGCGACGCGCTGTGGCGCGGCGAACTGCGTGGCGAACTGCGGGCGCTCCCCGATGCGGGCCGCGCGCTTGGCCGCCTCGTTGCGGGACGCGGCGGCCCGCGCGATCTGGCGCAGCTTCGCGACGCGCTCGGCGGGGCGCGGCTGTTGCGCGAACGGCTCGCGCGCCGCGCCGACCTGCCGCCCCTGCTCGCACGGCTGCTCCCCGGCCTCGACGGCCATGGTGCGCTCGTCGATGAACTGACGCGCGCGCTGATCGAAACCCCGCCGGTCGACGCGGCGCAGGGCGGTTATATCGCCGAGGGTCATGACGCCGCGCTTGACGCGCTGCGCGAGACCGCGCGCGACGGGCGCAAGGCGATCGCGGCGCTCGAGGCGGACTATCGCGCACGCACCGGCATCGCCGCGCTCAAGATCCGCCACAATGGCGTGCTCGGCTATCATGTCGAGGTACCCGCGAAACATGCCGACGCGCTGATGGCGCCCGAATCGGGTTTCACCCATCGCCAGACGCTCGCCGGGGCGGTGCGTTTCAATTCGTCCGACCTGCACGAGGCGGCAAGCCGGGTGACGCAGGCGGGCGTCCACGCGCTCGCCGCCGAGGCGGCGCACCTCGAAACGCTCACCGATCAGGCGGTGGCGCGGCGCGAGGCGATCGCCGCGAGCTGCGACGTGCTCGCGCGGATCGACGTCGCCGCCGCGCTCGCCGACCATGCGATGAGCCACAATTGGTGCCGCCCCGATATCGCCGACGCGCCATGCCTCGACGTGGCCGGCGGTCGCCACCCGGTGGTCGAGGCGGCGCTGGCGAAGGGCGGCGAGCGCTTCGTGCCCAACGACGTCGCGCTATCGCCCGACGACCGGCTGTGGCTCGTGACGGGTCCGAACATGGGCGGCAAGTCGACCTTCCTGCGCCAGAACGCGCTGATCGTCGTGCTCGCGCAGGCGGGCGCCTTCGTCCCCGCCGCGTCGGCGAAGCTCGGGCTGGTCGACCGGCTGTTCAGCCGCGTCGGCGCGAGCGACAATCTCGCGCGGGGGCGCTCGACCTTCATGGTCGAGATGGTCGAGACTGCGGCGATCCTCGCGCAGGCGACGCCGAACAGCTTCGTGATCCTCGACGAGGTCGGGCGCGGCACCTCGACCTACGACGGGCTCGCGCTCGCCTGGTCGGTGGTCGAGGCGGTGCACGAGGTCAATCGCTGCCGCTGCCTGTTCGCGACCCATTATCACGAGCTCACCCGGCTCGCCGAAACGCTGGGCGCGCTGTCGCTCCACCATGTCCGCGCGCGCGAATGGCAGGGCGATCTGGTGCTGCTGCACGAGCTTGCCGAGGGGCCCGCCGACCGCAGCTACGGTCTCGCCGTCGCGCGGCTCGCCGGGGTGCCCGCCGCGGTCGTCCAGCGCGCCGAGGCGGTGCTCGCCAAGCTGGAGGCGGGGCGCGAGGCGACCGGCGGTCTCGCTGCGGGGCTCGACGACCTGCCGCTCTTCGCGGCGACTCTCGCCGCCGCGCCCGAAGCCGCGAAGGACGCGCTGCGCGAGGCGCTCGCCGGTATCGACCCCGACGCGCTGGCGCCGCGCGAGGCGCTGGGCGAACTCTATCGGCTCAAGCAGATATTGGTCGAAGAGCGATGAGCGACCTGTTCGACCATCTCGACCATCGCCGCGCGATCATCGACCGCCGCGCGCTGTCGGGACGGCTCGACGAGATCGCGGCCGAGACGAGCGACACGGGAAAGCGGCGGCGTGCAGTGGTGGCGCTGCTCAGGGAGGCGCTCGATGCGGGGCGCGCCGAGATCGAGCGCCGCCTGCTCGATCATCCCTCGGCTGGCCGGCTCGCGGCCAATGCGACCGCTTTCCTGATCGACCAGATCGTCCGCCTCTCCCACGACTTCACCACCCATCACCTCTATCCCGCGAGCAATCGCACGGCGGGCGAGCGGATCACGGTGATCGCGGTCGGCGGCTACGGCCGCGGCGAGATGGCGCCGCACAGCGACGTCGACATCGGCTTCGTCACCCCGTTCAAGCAGACGAGCTGGACCGAGCAGGTGATCGAGGCGCAGCTCTATACCTTGTGGGACCTCGGGCTGAAGGTCGGCCATTCGTCGCGCTCGGTCGACGAGATGATCCGCGCCGCAAAGGACGACCTGACCATCCGCACCGCGCTGGTCGAGGCGCGCTTCATCTGGGGCGACCGGGCCCTCTACGACCAGGCGGCGGCGCGCTTCGATGCCGAGGTCGTCGCGGGCAATGCGCGCGCCTTCGTGGCCGAAAAGCTCGCCGAGCGCGACGAGCGGCATAAACGGATGGGCGATTCGCGCTATGTCGTCGAACCCAATGTGAAGGAAGGGAAGGGCGGCCTTCGCGACCTCCATACCCTGTTCTGGATCGGCAAGTTCATCCACCGCGTCCGCACCGTCCCCGAACTGGTCGACGCGGGGCTGCTCACGACGCGCGAACTCAGGCAGTTCGCGCGCGCCGAAAATTTCCTGCTCGCGGTGCGCTGCCACCTCCACACCCTCGCCGGGCGCGCCGAGGACCGGCTGACCTTCGATTTCCAGCGCGAGATCGCACAGCGCATGCAGTTCGCCGAGCGGCCGGGGAAGAGCGCGGTCGAACGCTTCATGCAGCTCTATTTCCTGCATGCGAAGAGCGTCGGCGATCTGACCGGCACCTTCCTCGCGCATCTCGACGAGCAGATGGCGAAGCGTGGGCGGCGCTTCCTGCCGACGCTGCGCCGCCGGCCCGGCAAGCTCAACGGCTTCGTGCTCGACCGCGGCCGGCTCGCGCTCCCCGTCGACGATTTTTTTCAGCGGGACCCGGTGCGCCTGCTCGAAATCTTTGCGCTCGCCGACCGGTACGGGCTGGAGATCCATCCGCAGGCGATGCGCCAGGCGCGCCACGATGCCAAGCTGATCGACGGCAGGATCCGCCGCATCGCGCGCGCCAACGACTTGTTCCTCGACGTGCTGACCAGCCCGCGCGATCCCGAAACGGTGCTGCGCTGGATGAACGAGGCCGGGGTCTTCGGCCGCTTCGTGCCCGATTTCGGCCGCGTCGTCGCGCAGATGCAATTCGACATGTATCACCATTATACCGTCGACGAACATACGATCCGCGCGATCGGCCTGCTCTCCGACATCGAACAGAGCCGGCTGACGGACGATCATCCGCTGTCGACCGCAATCATGCGGAACCTCCATTCGCGCCGCACCATCTATGTCGCGGTGCTGCTCCACGACATCGCCAAGGGGCGCGGCGGCGATCACAGCGTCCTCGGCGCCGAACTGGCGCTGCGCGTCTGCCCGCGGTTGGGGCTCAGCGAGGCGGAAACCGAGACGGTGTCGTGGCTGGTGCGCCATCACCTGCTGATGTCGGCGACCGCCTTCAAGCGCGACCTTGCCGATTTCAAGACGATCCTCGATTTCGCGCAGATCGTGCAGAGCGCCGAGCGGTTGCGGCTGCTGCTCGTTCTCACCGTCGTCGATATCCGCGCGGTCGGTCCCGGCGTGTGGAACGGCTGGAAACGGCAATTGCTGACCGAACTGTTCGACGCCGCCGAAGAGGTGCTGCGCCTCGGCCACAAGCAGAAGGGGCGCGAGGCGCGGATCGCGAGCAAGAAGGAAGCGGTCGCCGCGCAGTTCGGCTTCGGCGACGCGGTGTTCCAGGCGCTCGCGAAGCGCCTGCCCGAAAGCTACTGGATCGCCGAGCCGGTCGAGGTGATCGCGGCGAACCTGCTCCACATCCGGCAGGCGGGCGACGCGCCGCTGCACATCGCCGCGGTGCCCGACGACGATCGTGGCGCGACGCTGGTGATGGTCCTCGCCGCCGACCATCCGGGGCTCTTCTATCGCATTGCGGGCGGCATCCACCTTGCCGGCGGCAATATCATCGACGCGCGCATCCACACGACGCGCGACGGGCTGGCGCTCGACAATTTCCTCGTCCAGGACCCGCTCGGCCGGCCCTTCGCGGAAGCCGGGCAGATCCAGCGCCTGACCCGCGCGATCGAGGATGCGCTCGCCAATCGCCAGAAACTGCTGCCGAAACTCGAGGCCCGCGCCCTGCCCCGCGCGCGCGCCGAGGCGTTTCGGGTGGCGCCCAGCGTGTTCGTCGACAACAATGCCTCGAACCGCTTCACGGTGGTCGAGGTCAATGCGCAGGACCGCCCCGCGCTGCTGAACCAGCTCGCCTATGCGCTGTTCCAGTCGAAGGTCACGGTGCATAGTGCGCATGTCGCCACCTATGGAGAGCGCGCGGTCGACACCTTCTACGTCACCGACCTGATCGGCGACAAGATCGACGGCGCGGTGCGGGTCAGGGGGCTGGAAAAGCGCCTTCTCGAAGCCGCGGCGAGCCGCAGCGAGGACGCGGTCGCGGCATAGGACGTCGCCGTCGTTCCACCGGTCATCGCTGAAAAGCCACCGTTCGCCGCTATCGACCGCGGCCCTCGGAAACATGCGGCGCGCCCTGCGGGTTTGGCCCACGCCCGCTTTCGTCCGGGCGGTTTTCCAAGGGAGTGAGTGATGCGTTTCCAACCCCTCATGCTGGCGGGCGCCACCGCGCTGCTGCTCGCCGCCTGCTCGAACAAGGAAGAGGTCGCCGCCGCGCCTCCACCCCCGCCCGGCGCCGTGCCCGGCAGCGTCGCTGCCGACCGCGACGGCGACGGCATCATCGACGGCTATTACACCGCCGACGGCATCTATCATCCCAATGCGCCGATGACGCCTCCGCCCCCGCCGCCGCCGACCCAGGTCGGAGAGAGAGGCTGATTCCTCGCAAGGGGGGAATGCGGCGCCGCTGCCTTCCCCTTGCGTTCCTGATTCTCGCGGGCGCGCCGGTTTTCGGCGCGCCCGCGCTGGCCGCCGACGCACGAGCGGCGCAATATGCGGCGATTCCCATCGACGACGCGGTCGCGCTGATCCTGCGCGACGAGGCGAGGGGCGACATCAAGCGCTTCTACGCCGAACGCGGCTATCGACCGCTGTGGGTGCGTTCGGGCCGGATCGTCGCGGCGGCGCAGAGCCTGCTTGGCTATATCGAGTCGGCGCGGCTCGACGGCCTCAAACCCGCTTCCTACGATCCCGGCGACCTGCGCGCGGCGCTCGCCGCGGCGAAGGGCGGCGATGCCGGGGCGCTGGCGCGTGCCGAGCTGGCGCTGTCCAAGGGCTTCGCACGCTATGTCCGCGACCAGCGCCGCCCGCGCGACGTCGGCATGATCTGGGCCGACAAGGCGTTGAAGGCGAAGCGGCCCGACACCCAGGCCGTGCTGCGCGCCGCCGCCTTTCCCAAGGATTTCGACGCCTATATGGCGAACATGGGCTGGATGAGCGAACATTATGTCCGCCTCCGCCGCCTGATGGGCGATGCGCGCGCTCGCGGCGCGTCGGAACAGGCGCTCGACCGGATCGCGCTCAACCTCGACCGGGCGCGCATCCTGCCCGGACCCTGGACCCACCATATCGTCGTCGATGCCTCGTCGGGCCGGCTGTACTATTATGGCGGCGGCAAGCGCGAAGGATCGATGCGCGTCGTCGTCGGCGCGGCCGAAACCCAGACGCCGATGCTCGCCGGCACGATCCAGTGGGCGATCCTGAACCCCTATTGGAATGTCCCCGACTATCTGGCCCAGCGCAGCATCGCGCCCAAGGTGCTGGCGGGTCGCAGCCTCAAGTCGCTGCACATGGAGGCGCTGTCCGACTGGGGACCGAACCCACGCAAGCTGTCATCCTCTGAAATCGACTGGCAGGCGGTCGCCGCGGGACGGCAGCTACTCCGCCTGCGCGAACTGCCCGGCAGCCATAATTCGATGGGCAAGGTCAAATTCCTGTTTCCGAACCGGGAAGGCATCTACCTCCACGACACCCCCGACCGCGCGCTGTTCCAGAAGGACGACCGCCATTTCAGCAACGGCTGCATCCGGCTGGAAAAGGCATCCGAACTCGGCCGCTGGCTGTTCCAGAAGCCGCTGCGGGCCAAGGGCAAGGCCCCCGAACAGGCGGTGCCGTTGCCTGTCGGCGTGCCCGTCTATCTGACCTATTTCACCGCCGTCGCGGTGGACGGCGGCGTGGCGTTCCGGAAGGATGTCTACGGGCGCGATGGGTAGGGGTTGTCGTATATCAGGGCACGAGCTAGCGCCGCCTGGAGAAGGGAAAAGCGCCTGCTACCCCCCTCAACTTTGGCAAAGCCAGCCCTTCGACAACCTCAGGCCTCGCAAGCCTTCGTATCTCTCCCCTGAAGGGGAGAGAGCGTCACCCGCTCCCTAGAGCAGCGAGCCATAAATCTGCATCACCCTTTCTTCCGTTCGTGCTGAGCTTGTCGAAGCACTGTCCTTCTTCTTGCGGCGCTGAAAGAAAGAACGGCCCCCTTCGACTGCCTTGCAGGCGCTCGGGACAGGCTTCGACAAGCTCAGAGCCTGCTCCCGCGGAGGCGGGGGCGAACGGGTCAGATCAAGGCTCGCCGCCCTAACCCCGCAGCACTGCCCCCAGCTTCGCCGCCGCAGCGATGACCTTGTCGGCGATCGCTTTCAGCTCGACGTCGGTGAAGCTTTGCGCATGCGGCTGCAATTCGACCTCGACCGCCAGGCTGAGCTGCCCGTCGGGGACGCCGGCCCCCGCGAAGCGGTCGAACAGGCGCGCATCGACGATGCTTGCCTTGTCGGCACCGCGAATCGCGCGAACGAGGTCGGCGGCCGCCAGGCCCTCGGGGGCGAGGAAGGCGAAGTCGCGGCGCACCGATTGCAGCGCCGGCGGTGCGAAAGCCGCGCGTGCCGGGCCGCTCGCGCGCTTCGCGGGAATCGCGTCGAGGAAGATCTGCACCGCCATCGCCGGACCGTCGACGTCGAAATGCCGCGTCAGAGCCGGGTGCAGCGCACCGAATTCGGCCAGCACCGCCTTGGGGCCGAGCCGCAGCGTCGCCGACTGGCCGGGATGCCAGATCGCGCCTTCGCTCACCGCCTCCATCACCTGCAACCGGTCGGCGGGCGCCCCTGCGGCGTCGAGCAGCGCCAGCGCCGCCGCCTTGGCGTCGAAGGCGTCGAATGGCGCCGCCTTGCCCGCCTGCCAGCCGCGCGCGCTTTTGTCGCCCGCCATCAGCAGCGCCAGCGTCGGACGCTCGGCGTCGGCCAGATAGCGGCGGCCGATCTCGAACAGGCGGATGCTGTCCGCGCCGCGGTGGACGTTGCGCGCCGCTGCCGACAACAGGCCGGGCAGCAGCGAGGGGCGCATGACTTTCAGCTCCTCGCTGATCGGGTTGGCCAGGCTCCACGCGCCGCCGCCGAAGGGCGCCGCCTCGCGCTCGGACACGAAGCTCCACGTCACCGCTTCGTGAAAGCCCGCCGCCGCGGCGGCGCGGCGCAGCCGGCGTTCGAGAAGCTGCTCGGCGGTCGCGGTCGGCTTCGCGACCCCGTCGGTGCGCGGCAGCGGGGTCGAGGGGATGGCGTCGAAGCCGTGGATACGCGCGACCTCCTCGACCACATCGGCCGGGCCGTCCATGTCGCGGCGCCAGCTCGGCACCGCGACGTGCCACGGCGTCCCGGTCTCGACCGCGAAGCCGAGCGCTTCGAGAATGGCCTGCTGGCGTTCGGCCGGAATCGCGATGCCGCCGAGCGTCTCGGCGAGCGCCGGGTCGTAGGCGATCGACCGCGTCTCGACCGGCGGGGTGCCGGCGCGCGCGACGGTGGAAGGCGTGCCGCCGCAGATCGCCAGGATATGACCGGTGACGATCGCAGTCGCCGCATCGAGGAAGGCCGGATCGACCCCACGTTCGAAGCGGCTGCGCGCGTCGCTGGCAAGGCCGAGTGCCTGCCCGGTCAGCGCGATCCGCTCGGGGGTGAACCAGGCGATCTCCAGCAGGATGTCGGTCGTCGTCTCGCTGCACCCGCTATGCTCGCCGCCCATGATGCCGGCGATGTCGTGGACGCCCGCGTCGTCGGCGATCACCGTCATCGCGTCGGTGAGCGTGTAATCCTTGCCGTTGAGCGCGGTGACCGTCTCGCCGTCGACCGCGCGCCGCGCGACGAGCGCGCCGGTCAGCGTGGCGCGGTCGTAGATATGGCTCGGGCGGCCGAGGTCGAACATCACATAATTGCTGATGTCGACGAGGGCGGAAATCGACCGCTGCCCGATCGCCTCCAGCCGGCGGCGCATCCACTCGGGCGCGCTGCCGTTGGTCACGCCCGAAATGGTGCGGCCATAGAAGGCGGGGCAGCCCTCGGGGTCGTGGGTGGCGATGTCGGTCGCGGGGGCGCCTTCGCCCTCGATCGCGGGCACGGCGAGCGGTTTCAGCGTGCCGAGCCCGGCGGCGGCCAGGTCGCGCGCGATGCCGCGCACGCCCATGCAGTCCTGCCGGTTCGGGGTGATCGAAATGTCGATCACCGGATCGCCGCGCCCGGCATAGTCGGCGAAGGCGGTGCCGACGGGCGCGTCGGCGGGCAGCTCGATGATGCCGTCATGCTCGTCGCCCAGTTCGAGCTCGCGCACCGAACACATCATGCCGTTCGATTCCACGCCGCGGATCGCGGAAACCTTGAGCTCCATCCCGTTCGCGGGCACCACCGCGCCGGGCAGGCCGAGCACGCCGACGAGGCCGGCGCGCGCATTGGGGGCGCCGCACACGACCTGCAGCGGCGCGCCGCCGTCGCCCGTATCGACGGTCAGCACCTGCAATTTGTCGGCCTGCGGATGCTTCTCGGCGGTCAGCACCTTTGCGACGCGAAAACCGGCCAGCCGCTCGGCCGGATTCTCGACATCTTCGACTTCGTGGCCGATGCGATTGAGCGTGGCGACGACATCGGCGACCGTGAAACCGCCATCCAGATGCTCTTTCAGCCAGTCGAGGGTGATCTTCATGCCGAAATCCCCCCGCTCAGCGTCGGCTGCGACAGCGCGCCGAACCCGTAATGGGCCAGCCAGCGCAGATCGCCGTCGAAAAAGGCGCGCAGGTCGTCCATGCCATATTTCAGCATCGCCAGCCGGTCGACCCCGACCCCGAAGGCGAAGCCCTGCCATTCGGCGGGGTCGAGCCCGCAGTTCGCGATGACGCGCGGGTGGACCATGCCGCTGCCGAGCAGTTCCATCCAGGCATGGCCCTCGTCGTCGCCATGGCCGCCGACGATGCGCCGCCCCTTTTCCTGGGCATAGCCGACATCGACCTCCGCCGACGGCTCGGTGAAGGGGAAATAGCTGGGGCGCAGCCGCAGCACGATGTCGTCGCGTTCGAAATAGGCCTTGAGGAAGGTCTCCAGCGTCCATTTGAGATGCCCCATATGGATGCCGCGGTCGATGACCAGCCCTTCGATCTGGTGGAACATCGGCGTGTGCGTCGCGTCGCTGTCGCTTCGGTAGACGCGCCCCGGCGCGATGATGCGGATCGGCGGCGCCTCGCTCATCATCGTGCGGATCTGCACCGGTGAGGTATGGGTGCGCAGCAGCATCGCCCGGCGCTCTGTCCGACCCTCTCCAGGAATGGAACGGGTGTCGGCGTCGTTCATCTGCGACGGGAAATAGAAGGTGTCGTGCATCGCCCGCGCCGGATGCGTCTCCGGAATGTTGAGCGCGGTGAAATTGTGCCAGTCGTCCTCGATCTCGGGTCCGGTCGCGACCGCGAAGCCCATGTCGGCGAAGATTTCGGCGAGTTCGTCCATGACCTGGCTGACCGGGTGGACGCTGCCCCTGGGCGCCGCATCGGCCGGCAGCGTCATGTCGAGCCGTTCGGCGGCGAGCTTCGCCTCCAGCGCCGCGGCTTCGAGCGCCGCCTTGCGCCCCGCGATCGCCCCGGTCACCGCTTCGCGCAGCGCGTGGATGCGCGGCCCCTCGACCTGCCGCTCTTCCGGGCTCATGCCGCCCAGCGTCTTGAGCAGCGCCGACACGCCGCCCGCCTTGCCGAGCGCGGCGACGCGCAGCGCCTCGAGCGCATCGAGATCGGCGGCGCTGTCTATATCGGCCAACAGCCGGGCCTGCATGGCCGGATAATCGCTCATCGTCGTTCGTCCTGCGGCGGCGGGTCGCCGGGCGCGCCGCCGCTGTCTGTGTTCCTTGCCTGTCAGGCTGCCGGCGGCGGAAAACCCGCGTCTGCCCCGCCGCCGCTTGCACCGAAGCGGCCCGACGGGTCAACCCTGTCCTTGGGGTTTGTGCAGACCCTGCACGGCTTCGCCGGCCGCGGCGGCGCGGGCGAGCGCGGCGGCGCCGAGGATCGGCTTCGGGCGCGCAGCATAGACGCCGGGCCTCATCCCCATGAAGCGTTGGAAGTCGCGGATGAACTGCGCCTGGTCGTAATAATGATGGTCGAGCGTCGCGGTCCACGCCATCGACGGATCGAGCATGAAGCGCGCGAGGCTGCGCAGGAAGCGCTGGCGGCGAAGCAGCAGCTTGGGCGGAAAGCCGAAGGCGCGTCGGCTGAGCCGCTCGACCGAGCGTTCGGACAGGCCGAGCTTGTCCGCGAGGTGGCCGACGCTGGCGAGCTCCTCATCGAGAAGGGCGGCATGCGCCTTGCCGATCATGGGATCGTCGCGCGGCGCGCTGGCCAGCAAGGCGACGAAATGATCGTCGATCGCGCGCGCGGCCGCCTCGGCATCCTCGATCGCGCGCAAGGCCTCTCCCAGCGGAGCGAGCGCGGCGAAGGCCGGATGCGCGGCGCCGTCGCAGAAGCGGTCGGCGAGCGCTTCCGCCGGAATCGGCACATAGCGGGCCCAGCCCGCCGGCAGGATGCCGATGCCCCAGGCCCGCATCGGGCCGGCGGCGAAATAGGTTGCGCGGCTGGTGGGGCCGGCGGCGATGAAAGCCGGCGCGGGCACGGGCGCCGCGTTACCGATCGCCGCCAGCGGCGCCTCGCCGGCGATGAAGCGCAGATTCGCCCATTCGGGATGCAGGACATCCTCGACCCGGGCGCCGGGCGGCGCGTCGATCTCGGTCAGATAGATGATGCTGGCGTAAGGGCGCAGCGCCGCGGACACCGGAAAGAAGCGCGTCGCCACGCGCGTCGCGGTGTCGGGCCCGCCGCTTCGATCCCCCACGGTCATCGCGCCGAGTCTGCAAGGCTTCGCGCAAAAAAACAACATGCTGGGATCGGCCGGTGTCGGCTTCTTACAATTTTTGTCATCGACATGACGCTATATGTCACCGTCTGTCGGTACCATCTTGTGCCACAGTGTGGGGACACTTCCGCCGGCCGTCAGCTTTCTGCGACCCACGGCTAACCGGTTCGGAGGGAGGGGACGGTGACTCCTTCGGATCACCGTCGAGACGGCGCGGGAGGCCTTGGCCGCCGGCGCCGTCTCTCTTTGCGGCCGGCCGGGCGGATACGAAAAAGGGCGGCGCTCCTTGCGGAGGCCGCCCCTTTGTCTGGTCGATGCCGGCGGCGTCAGGCGGCCTTGGGCAGCGCCTTCTTCGCCTGCTCGATGATCGAAGCGAACACGGCTCCCTCGTTCATCGCGAGGTCGGCCATCACCTTGCGGTCGAGTTCGATGCCGGCAAGCTTCACGCCGTGCATGAACTGCGAATAGGTCAGGCCCTCGGCGCGGACCGCGGCGTTGATGCGCTGGATCCACAGGGCGCGGAAATTCCGCTTCTTCACCTTGCGGTCGCGATAGGCGTATTGCCCGGCCTTCTCGACCGCCTGCTTGGCGATGCGAATGGTGTTCTTGCGGCGGCCGTAATAGCCCTTCGCCGCATCGAGGATGCGGTTGTGCTTGGCGCGCGTGGTCGTGCCGCGTTTGATACGGGACATGGGTCAGGCGCTCCTTACTTCAGGCCATAGGGCGCCCAGAGGCGCACATGGGCCGCGTCCGAATCGCTGAGCACGCTGGTGCCGCGGTTGGTGCGGATATATTTGGCGTTATGCGAAATCAGGCGGTGGCGCTTGCCGGCGACGCCGTGCTTCACCTTGCCCGAGGCGGTGAATTTGAAGCGTTTCTTCACACCGCTCTTGGTCTTGAGCTTGGGCATTTTCGTCTCCTTTGGAAGTCCGCTTTGGTATCGGCCTGGCAGCCCTTTCAGCCAGCCGACACAATCGGAAGGCGCGCGCCTAGCGGGATTCGCGCCGAAATGCAAGCGTGGCGGGAAATCAAAAGCTCGCGCCGTCGACCTTCTGGATCGTCAGCGCGTCGAGGTCGGCCGCGGGCACGCAGCGCAGGTTGACCGCCGCCATCTTCGATCCGTCGGGACCGGTGCCGACCGAAAAGCTCTGGCACCCGCATGTGTCGCAGAACTGATGGTCGATATTGTGCTTGTTGAACATGTACGACGTCAGCCGGTCGGCGCCGCCCGTCAGCCGGAATTGGTCGATCGGCACGAAGGTCAGTAGGAACCCCTTGCGCCGGCAGTGCGAGCAGTTGCAGCTCATCGCCGTGTCGGGAATGTCGCCTTCGACCGTATAGGTCACCGCGCCGCAATGGCAGCTTCCTTCATAGGCCATGATTCGCTCCTTCATCCATGGTGACAGGCCAGCCCGTCGATCACATCCTCGAGCCGCGCCGGATCGCCCAGGGCGATGACATGGCCCCCATTCTCCTTGGCGCTGTCGGCGTTCAGCGGCTCGCCGTTCCAGTCGCACATCGTCCCGCCCGCGCCCTCGACGATCGGCACGAGCGCGGCGAAATCATGGAGCTTCAGCCCCGCCTCGACCACCAGGTCGAGGTGCCCGCTCGCCAGCAGGCCGTAATTATAGCAGTCGCCGCCGAAGACCATGCGCTTGTGCGACGTCTGCGCCGCGAGCGCCATGAAATGCGTCCCGTCGTGATCGCTGAAATATTGCGGGCCCGTCGTTGCCAGCGTCGCGTCGGCGAGGCTGCGGCAGGTCCGCGTCGTCGCCGGTCGTCCGTTGAACAATGTCGGCTCGCCCGCCGCGCCCACCCAGCGCTCGCCGCTGATCGGCTGGTCGATGATGCCGAGCAGCGGCCAGCCGTCCTGCAGCAGCGCGATCAGCGTGCCGAAGATCGGGCGGCCGGCCATGAAGCTGACCGTGCCGTCGATCGGGTCGAGCACCCACTGCCGCGATGCGTCGGGGCGCTCGGTGCCATATTCCTCGCCGATGATGCCGTCGCGCGGCGCCTCGGCATCGAGCAGGCGGCGCATCGCCGCCTCGGCGGCGCGGTCGGCCTCGGTCACCGGCGAGGCGTCGGCCTTGGCCTCGTGCGAAAAGGCGGCGCGGAAAAAGGGACGGATGGCGGCGCCCGCCGCCTCGGCGAGGCGATTGGCAAGGGCGAGATCGGATTCGAGCGACATGGCGGCAGGGCTAGCGCAGCGCGGCGGCCCCCGCCAGCCTCGACCGCCGATTCGCGAAGCTGGAATGCCGATTTTACGACTTTTACAAATATCGAATAAATTGTAAAATCCGTCCTTGCATGGCCGATTTCTTTGCCCTCGATCCGATCGTCGCGACCTTTGCGCGCTATGGGCTGCGCCGGACGTCGATGAACGATGTCGCGCGCGCGCTCGGCGTGTCGCGGCAGTCGCTTTACAACCGCTTCGGATCGAAGGGCGCGCTTGCGGACTGGGCGGTGCAGGCACTGGTCGATCGATCGCTGGCCGAGGCGCTGCGCGCGATCGAGCAGCCGGCGCGCACCCTGCCCGACCGGCTGGCCGACGCGCTCGATGTCTGGGTCGGGCGCCACCGCGACGCGTTGCATGCCTCGCCGCACGGGGTCGAGATCGTGGCGGCGATGCAACTCCGTCCGTCCGAGGCGGTGCGCGCGGCCGAACGGCGGCTCGTCGCGGCGATGGCGGAGGCGATCCGGCTCAGCGGACCCGGTTCGGCGGTGCCGCGCGCGGGCAGCATGGCGCAGGCGCTGTGCTGGACGGCGCGCGGCCTTGTCCATGCGGTGCCCGACCATGCGAGCTTCCGCCGCCAGCTCGACCATATCGCGGGCGCGCTCGTCGCGCGCTGAACCGCCGCAAAGGACGCGATCAGTCGAAGAGCGAGGAGACGCTGGTCTCGTCGGCGATGCGCTTGATCGCCTCGCCGAGCAGCGGCGCGACGGTCAGGGCGCGGACCTTGGCGCTGTCGTTGACCGCGTCGGTGGGCTGGATCGAATCGGTGATGACCAGCTCGGTCAGCTCGCTCGCCTCGACCCGCGCGACCGCGCCGCCCGACAGCACGCCATGGGTGCAATAGGCGACGACCCCCTCGGCCCCTGCGGCCTTCAGCGCGGCGGCGGCGTTGCAGAGGGTGCCCGCCGAATCGACGATATCGTCGATCAGGATGCAGAAACGGCCCGCGACGTCGCCGATGATGTTCATCACCTCCGATTCGCCGGCGCGCTCGCGGCGCTTGTCGACGATGGCCAGCGGCGCGTTGTCGAGCCGCTTGGCGAGCGCACGCGCGCGCACCACGCCGCCGACGTCGGGCGACACGACCATCAGATTCTTGCCGCCGAAGCGCGCCTGGATGTCGGCGCTCATCACCGGCGCGGCATAGAGATTGTCGGTCGGGATATCGAAGAAGCCCTGGATCTGCCCGGCGTGCAGGTCGATCGCGAGGACGCGGTCGGCGCCCGAGGTGGTGATGAGGTTGGCGACCAGCTTGGCGGAGATCGGGGTGCGCGGGCCGGGCTTGCGGTCCTGTCGGGCATAGCCGAAATAGGGAACCACCGCGGTGATGCGCTTCGCCGAGGCGCGGCGCAGCGCGTCGGTGATGATGAGCAGTTCCATCAGATTGTCGTTCGCCGGGAAATTGGTCGGCTGGATGACGAACACGTCCTGCCCGCGGACATTCTCGTGAATCTCGACGAACACTTCCTCGTCGGCGAAGCGGCGCACGCTGGTGTCGGCGAGCGGCAGTTCCAGATAGTCGGCGATCGCACGGGCCAGCGGCAGGTTGCTGTTGCCGGAGATGAGTTTCATGGGGTGCGAAGCCCTTTCGCGCGGGGTGGGATTGCGGGTCCCTTAGCCAGCGGGGACGTGCAGGGGAAGGGGGTAAAGCCATCGCGGCTTTCGGAGCATGCCCTTTGGTTTCGCGCGAAGGCGCAAGGGCGCGAAGCGGGACTGACGAAGGAAGTCGGGTCGCGACCGAAGTCAGACCCTTTTTGTCTCGTCACCCTGAACTTGTTTCAGGGTCCATGGCCCACCCTTTCCTTGGGCGCAGCGCAGGGTGAGAGGTCCGGCCATGGATGCTGAAACAAGTTCAGCATGACGCGGCTGAGAGGCCGTTCCCGACCATTTTTCGGCTGTTCCTTCCCGATCTGGCCGTCATGACGGGAAACGAGCGATAGGCTGGGAATCTCCCCACCCCACAGCCGACCGCATATCGGTCTTCGGTTGAATTCGGGCCGGTTGCGCCTAAACCGCAAGACATGACCGAAACCCTCACCATCGTCCTCGCCCAGATGACGCAGGCGGTCGGCGACCTCGCCGCCAATGCCGACGCGATGCGCCGCATCCGGGCGCGGCACGTGGGCGCCGACCTGATCCTCTATCCCGAACTTCAGCTCATCGGCTATCCGCCCGAGGATCTGGTGCTCAAGCCAGCGCTGGCGGAGCGCGCCGCGGCGCTGCTCGCCGAACTGGCTGCGGAGACCGGCGACGGCGGACCGGCGATGCTGGTCGGGTCGGTCGAGCGCGACGCGGAGGGGCGGCTCTACAATATGGTTGCGCTGCTCGACGGCGGGCGGGTGGTCGCGACGCGGCGCAAGCATGAACTGCCCAATTACGGCACCTTCGACGAAAAGCGCGTCTTCGCCGCCGGGCCGCTGCCCGAGCCGGTCGAATGGCGCGGGGTCAGGCTGGGCCTGCCGATCTGCGAGGACGGCTGGTATCCCCATGTCTGCGCGCATCTGGCGGCCGAGGGGGCCGAGATGTTGCTGTCGGTCAACGGCAGCCCCTATGAGATCGACAAGGACGACCGGCGGCTGGGCCGGGTGTTCGCCGACCGGGTCGCCGAGACGCGGCTGCCGCTCGTCTATCTCAACCGCGTCGGCGGGCAGGACGAGCTGGTGTTCGACGGCTGCTCCTTCATTCTCGACGGCGACGGGCGCACCCTGCACCGGCTGGTCGACTGGGAGGAGGAGGAGCGCGTCACCCACTGGACGAAGGGCGCCGACGGCCGCTGGACCTGCGCGCCGGGGGCGATCGCCGAATGGGACGCGCACCCCGCCGACCTTTATCATGCGATGATGGTGGGGTTGCGCGACTATGTGGAGCGCAACCGCTTTCCCGGCGTCGTGCTCGGCCTGTCGGGGGGGATCGATTCGGCGATCTGCGCCGCGGTCGCCGCCGACGCGCTGGGCGCGGACAAGGTCTGGTGCGTGATGCTGCCGAGCCGCTTCACCAGCGACGAAAGTCTGGACGATGCGCGCGGCTGCGCCGGGATGATCGGCTGCCGGCTCGACACCATCCCGATCGTCCCGGCGGTCGAGGCGTTCGACGCGATGCTGTCGGACAGCTTCGCCGACAAGGGCGTCGACCTGACCGAGGAGAATATCCAGTCGCGCATCCGCGGCGTGACGCTGATGGCGCTCAGCAACAAATTCGGGCCGATGCTGCTGACCACCGGCAACAAGAGCGAGATGAGCGTCGGCTATGCGACCATCTATGGCGACATGGCGGGCGGCTATAATCCGCTGAAGGACGCCTATAAGACGACGGTGTTCGCGCTGGCGCGGTGGCGCAACGCGAACGTGCCGCGGCTGTCGCGCAACCCGGTGGCATCGGTCATGCCCGAACGCGTCATCGCCAAGCCGCCGAGCGCCGAACTGCGCCCCGACCAGAAGGACGAGGACAGCCTGCCGCCCTACGCGGATCTCGACCGGATGCTGCACATGCTGGTCGAGGAGGAGGCGAGCGTCGACGATGTCGTGGCGCGCTACGGCTTCGACCGCGACGCGGTGGCGCGGATCGAGCGGCTGCTGATGCTCGCTGAATACAAGCGCCGCCAGGCGCCGCCGGGGGTCAAGCTGTCGACCCGCAACTTCGGCCGCGACCGGCGCTATCCGATCACCCATGGGTTTCGGACGGGGTGACTCGCCTTCGTCGCGAATCACATTATAGCCGCGCCATGACCGTCACGACCCGTTTCGCCCCCGCGCCGACCGGCCATCTGCATGTCGGCAACGTCCGCACCGCGCTTCACAACTGGTTGTGGGCGCGCAAGCATGGCGGGCGTTTCCTGTTGCGGATCGACGACACCGACCGCGAGCGGTCGAGGGAGGAGCATGTCGCGGCCATCCGCGCCGATCTCGCGTGGCTCGGCCTCGATGTCGACGGCGAGGCACGGCAATCGGAGCGGTTCGCGCTTTATGAGGCCGAGTTCGCACGGCTGGAGGCGGCGGGGCGCGTCTATGCCTGTTACGAGACGCCCGAGGAGTTGGAGATCCGCCGCAAGATCCTGCTCTCGCGCGGGCTGCCCCCGGTCTATGAGCGCAAGGCGGAAGGCGCGCCGGTGCCCGCGGGCGTCGCGCCGCACTGGCGTTTCCGGCTCGACCATGACGCGCCGATCGTCTGGACTGACCTGATCCGCGGTCCGCAGCATTTCGATCCGAAGACGCTGTCCGATCCCGTGGTGCGGCGCGCCGACGGGAGCTGGCTCTATCTGCTGCCCAGCGTGATCGACGATATCGCGATGAGGATCAGCCATGTCGTGCGCGGCGAGGATCATGTGTCGAACACCGCGGCGCAGATCCAGATGTTCGCCGCGCTCGGCGCCGAGCCCCCGGAATTCGCGCATGAGGCGCTGCTGGTCGGGACCGAGGGCAAATTGTCGAAGCGGCTCGGCTCGCTCGGCATGGCGGACCTGCGGGCGGCGGGGATCGAGCCGGTCGCGCTCGCGGCGCTGCTCGCGCGGCTCGGGACCAGCGATCCGGTCGAGCCGGTGACCGGCCTCGCGCCGCTGATCGCGGGCGTCGATTTCGCGCGCTTCGGCCGCGCCCCGGCGCGCTTCGACGAGGCCGAACTCGCCTTGCTCAACCAGAAGGTCCTGCACCATACCGACTATCATGCGGTCGCGCCGCGCCTGCCCACAGCGATCGACGAAGCGCGCTGGAACGCGATTCGCCCGAACCTGACGACGGTCGCCGAGGCGGCCGAGTGGGCGCAGATATTCGATGGCCCGTTCGCCCCCCCCGACGCCGAAGCGGCCGACCGGCCGGTACTCGCCGCGGCGACGGCGGCGGTGGAATCGCTCGACTGGGACGCCGATCCGTGGGGCGCGCTGACCGACGCCGTGAAGGCGGCGACGGGGGCGAAGGGCCGCGCCTTGTTCCTGCCGCTGCGCCGCGCGCTCACCGGGCGCGACCACGGCCCCGACATGCGCGAACTGCTGCCGCTGATCGCGAAGGCGGAAGCGGTCGCGCGCCTGTCCGGCGGCTGAGTCTTTACGGGCCCTTGATCGCTGCACACTCTTTGTCACCCCGGACTTGATCCGGGGTCCCGCTTTTCGGGCGTCGCTGAGCGGGCCCCTGGATCAAGTCGGCGTTATACCCTTGAGACAAGTAACAAGGTGATCCCCGGCGAAAGCCGGGGTCCATGACAGGGAAGCGCGTGCTATCTGGACCCCGGCTTTCGCCGGGGATCACTCACTTGTCCGAAAGGGATAAGGGCCGATCGAGTCCGGGGCGACGATGCAGGAAAGGCCGCGCCTCCCCCTTCAACCCACGCCACTCTCCGGTCGCCTCCCCGATTGACAGTTCACGTAATGTTATATTATCACAAATCTTGGCCCGACCTCACGTTGCGCGGCACTTTCGCCAACTTCCGCGCGGCCGACGGCGACGGGGCGGGTCGTCACAGGCAAGGAGAGAGGCCATGACGCTGATACCCCTGATTTCCGCCCTCGCCGCGGCGCCCGAGCGGGCGACCGCCCGCGCCGGCGGCGGCTATGACCCCGGCGCCGGGCACCGGCCGGTCGCCGCGCTGTTCGCGGTGGGCCTGCCGACGGCGCTCGTCGTCGCGGTCGCGCTGTCGCCGATGATCGTCACGGACCCGCCGCAGATCGAATCGGCGCCTTGGACGTCGATCCTGCTGCCGAAGCCCAAGCCGGTCACACCCGAACCGCAGCCGCGCGCGGCGCCGCAGCCGACGAGCGCGCAGCCGACCGAGACGGTCGACACCCTGACGCCCGTGCCCCCCATCAGCGACAGCGTCGTCGCGAAGGGGCCGGTGGTGCTCGATCCGCTCCCCCTGCCGCCGGGACCGGCCGTGGAGATCGAACGACCCGCGCCGCCGAAGCTGGTGATGGCGCAGGTTGATCCGCGCTATGCGGGTCAGTTCCAGCCCGACTATCCGCTTCGCGAAGAGCGCGCGGGGATCGAGGGGAGCGTGACCGTGCGCGTGCTGATCGGCACCGACGGGCGGGTCAAGGCGGTCGAACTGGTGCGCGGCGACGGCCCTGCCTTCTTCGAGGCGACGAAGAAGCGCGCGCTGTCGAAATGGCGCTTCAAGCCGGCGACGCGCGGCGGGGTGGCCGAGGAAAGCTGGCGCGAAATGACCGTACGCTTTCAGCTTCGCGACGCCTGAGCGGGGAAGGGGCGAGGCGCCCGCCAGCACCTCGCCCTGACGGCCGGGCCGCGCGGTGGTGGTGCAATTCGGCTTTGGAAGGTTCGATGATCCTCCTCGTCACCCCGGATCGAGTCCGGGGTGACGGGACAGGGAAAAGCAGCCCCATCCTCCAAACCACATCGCCACAAGGCACGGCTTTCGCTTGACAGAAGCGCCGAATCCCGCCAAGGGCGCCCGGATACAGGAGGGCGGCGACCTGCGCGCGGCCCTCTTCCTTTTTTTACACCAACCGCCGGGGCCGAACCGCTCCGCCGCATCGGTCGGACGCCCGGCGGATGTGTCCATATTTCGAGGAACAGGGCCATGGCCAAGCCGACGACCGTCAAGATCAAGCTGGTGAGCACCGCCGATACGGGCTTTTTCTATGTCACCAAGAAGAACCCGCGCACGATGACCGAGAAGATGTCGGTGCGGAAATACGACCCGCGTGCGCGCAAGCATGTCGAGTTCAAGGAAGCCAAGATCAAGTGACGCCTGTCCCGCGCGGCGCCACCGCGCGGCCTTGAGGGTCCATCCGGCAACGACCGGGATCGAGGGGCGGCCGCCGGGCCGCCCTTTTTCGTGGGCGGCGGGTCGGCGCTTCCCCTTGCGATGACCGCGCTTCGGGCCGATATTGGGGCCAGACCGGCGCCGCCGCGCGCCGCATCCCCAGGAGACCACCGTCATGACCGATACCAGGACCCCCGAAACCGGCGCCGCGCTCGACCCGATGGCCCATCATGTGCTGCGGGAAGGCGGCACCGAACGCGCCTTCACCGGCAAATATGTCGATCACAAGGGCGACGGCGTCTATCGCTGCGCCGGCTGCGGCGCACCGCTGTTCGACAGCCGCACCAAATATGACAGCGGCTCGGGCTGGCCGAGCTATACCGCCCCCGCCAGCGAGGGCGCGGTCCGCGAAGTTCGCGACGCCAGCCACGGCATGGTCCGCACCGAAGTGCGCTGCGCCGCCTGCGAAGGCCATCTTGGCCATGTCTTTCCCGACGGGCCGGGACCGGCGGGGCTGCGCTTTTGCATCAACAGCGCGGCGCTTGACTTCGCCGGGCGCGGGCCGGAAGAGGCGGGCGAAGGCTGACCGGCTTTCGGGGCTGACGCAGACAGGGGCGCAGCGAGGGAAGGGAAACGGCATTGCGCCGCGAACGCAAGCAGACATCTTCGGGTAAATCGTCGGGAAAAAAGGGCGGCAGCGCGAGCGAGGCATCGCGCGTCCGCGTCTGGCTGCGCCGGATCGTCCGCTGGGGTCTCGGCCTCGCGCTGGTCGGCGCGGTGGCGATCGCGGTGGCGGTCGGCATCGCGGTACAGCGCATTCCCAGCTTCGAGGCGCTCAAGAAGTCGCCCGCCGGGCAGACGATCCGCATCCACGCCGCCGACGGCACCATCTTCCTGTCGCTGGGTCCCAATTACGGGCGCTGGCTGACGCTGCGCGAGACGCCGCAGGTCATGCAGGACGCGATGGTCGCGGTCGAGGACCGGCGGTTCCGCTATCATCCCGGCGTCGACCCGGTCGGCCTCGCGCGTGCCGGCGTCTTCGCGGTCGAGCATTATGGCACCGGGCGGCGCATGCAGGGCGCCTCGACGATCACCCAGCAGCTCGCGCGCAACATCTTTCTGTCGAACAGCTACACCTGGTCGCGCAAGCTGCGCGAGATGGTGCTCGCGCTGGCGCTCGAATGGAAATTCTCGAAGGACCAGATACTCGAACTCTATCTGAACAAGGTCTATTTCGGCGGCGGCAGCTATGGCATCGACGCCGCCTCGCGGCGCTTTTTCGGGCATAGCGCGACCGATATGTCGCTGTCGGAGGCGGCGGTGGTCGCCGGGCTGGTCAAGGCGCCGTCGCGCTATTCGCCCACCGCCGACGCGCAGGCGGCGCTGGGCCGCGCCGGGGTGGTGCTGAACACGATGGTCGACGCAGGCTTCGTCACCCGCTCGCAGGCCGACGCCGCCAAGCCCGCCGATGTCGAGCTGGCATCGGAAACGGGACAGAACAGCGCGCGCTATTTCACCGACTGGGCGCTGCCGCAGCTCGACATGCTGATCGACGAGGGCAATGAGCCGATCGACGTCTATACGACCCTCGATCTTGGCATGCAGCGCGCCGCGACCGCCGCGATCCAGGCTGACGCACCGCGCGGCGTGCAGGGCGCGCTCGTGTCGCTCGATCGCGACGGCGCGGTGCGCGCAATGGTCGGCGGCACCGATTATGTCGCGTCGAACTACAACCGCGCGACGCAGGCGGTGCGCCAGCCGGGGTCGGCGTGGAAGCTGTTCGTCTATATGGCCGCGCTCGAAGCCGGCTATAAGGTCGACGACGAGGTGATCGACGAACCGGTGACGATCGGCGGCTGGTCGCCTCGCAACTCGTCGGGCCGCTTCGCCGGGGCGATGAGCGTTCGCACCGCCTTCGCCTATTCGGTCAACACGATCGCCGCGAAGCTGGGCAGCGAGATCGGCTTTTCCTCGGTCGCCAACATGGCGCGGCGCTTCGGCATCACGACGCCGATCAACACCCACCCCTCGATGGTGCTCGGCAGCGCCGAGGTACGCGTGATCGACATGACCGCCGCCTTCGCCGCGGTCGCGCGCAAGGGGGTGTCGGTCCACCCCTATGGCATCACCAAGGTGACAACCGCCGAAGGACGGCTGCTCTATCAGCGCGAGCCCGACCGCGGACAGGTGCTGGTCGACGACTGGGTCGCCGCCGGCATCACCGACCTGCTCCAGACCGCGGTCAACACCGGTACCGGCCGCGCGGCGCAGATCGGGCGTCCGGTCGCGGGCAAGACCGGCACGACGTCGAGTAACAAGGACGGCTGGTTCCTCGGCTTTTCGAGCGGGCTGACGACGGGTGTGTGGATGGGCCGCGACGATGCGAAGCCGGTGGGCGGCTTGCAGGGCGGCCGAGCGCCGGCCCGCGCCTTCGCCGACTATATGCGCATCGCGGTCGCGCGCCGCCCAGTCGAACGCTTCGATACCGAGGTCGTGCTGCCCGAATGGCAACTCGAAGGCGACGATGACGCTTATTTCGGCGCGCCCGAGGATGGCGGACTGGTCGACGAAAACGGCATGCCCATCGAACTGCCCGGCGCTGCGGCCCCGCCCGAAGGCGGCGAACCGGTGCCGCCGCCGGTCGACGAGGGGCCGGTGCTCGACCAGCAATGGATCGAGGAACAGACCGGCCGCCGCGCGCCCGCCGAACCCGGCGCGGCGCCGAAGCAGACTTCTCCCGCCCCGCCGGTGATCCGCATCCCGCCCGCCCGGCCACAGCAGCGCAATGGGGCGAGCGAGGGGAATTAGAGCGCGGATAGGGTCGGATTGAAGCGCCATGAATACTCCGCGTGTCCCCGCGAAGGCGGGGATTCAGGGCGGCCTCGCACCACCCCTCTCTGGGTCCCCGCCTTCGCGGGGACACGCGCTTTTCAATCAAAGATGATCACGCCGAACCGCCGAACCGATAGCGGTGCAGGCCGCGCCCCTCGGCGCGCAGCCAGGCGCGCGCGGCGGCGACGTCGCCGTCGTGCAGTTCGTCGACGAGCGCGTGGAAGGCCGGGCCATGATCCATGTGGCGCAGATGCGCGACCTCATGCGCGACGGTGGCGCGGCGGACATGGTCGGGGGCCATGATGAGCCGCCAGCTATAGCGCAGGTCGCCGCCCGCGGTGCAGCTTCCCCAGCGGCTGCGCGGGTCGCCGACCCCGACGCGTCCGACGGTCAGGCCCGCCGCCGCGGCGAGCGCGCGGCTTTCGCGCTCCATGCGCTCGAGCGCCTGCGCCTTCAGCCAGCGTTCGATCCGGCGTCCGACCGTTTCGCTCGGCCCGCCGAGCCGCAGCGCGTCATCCTCCAGCCGGACTGCTCGCGGGCGTGCCGCATCCCAGTCGATCCGGCGCTCGATACCGAACAGGGGAATATGTGCGTCGGGGCCGACAGCGACTGGCGCCACCGCCTTGCCGAGTTGCGCGCGGAGCCAGTCCTGCTGTCCTGCCGCCCATTTCAGCGCCTTGGCGCGGTTGCCGCGACGGGGCAGTGTCAGCCGCAGCTCGGCGCGGGCGGCGTCGAAAACGAGGCGGTAGCGGCGCGCGCGCGCGTGGGGAACCAGCCGCACCGGCCATGCTTCCTCGCCGATCAGGATCTGCGGCGCCGCCGCCATCCGGTCAGACGACGCGCCGAACAAGATGATTCTCCAGCGGCCCGGCGAAATCCTCGCCGATCGTCCAGCCGACGATCGATTCGCCTGCGCGGTGCACTGCGTCGCGGTCGCCGCAGACCAGATAATGCCAGGCGGGCAGCGGCCGCCCCTCGGCGCGCAGGCGATAGGCGCAGCTTTGCGGCAGCCATTCGATATCGGCGACCTTGCCCTTGGTCAGCGTCAGGCAGTCGGGGACGTGGCGGCGGCGATGCTTGTAATCGCCGCAGCGCGCGGTTTTCAGGTCGAGCAGGCGGCAGGCGACGTTGGTCGGATAGATGCGGCCCGTATCCTCATCCTCCAGCTTGTGCAGGCAGCATTTGCCGCAGCCATCGCACAGCGCCTCCCACTGCCCGGCATCGAGGCTGGCCAGCGGCGCCTCCCAGAACGGGCGCGGGGGCGCTATTTCACCCATTTCGCCAGCTCGGCCGCGACCTTGTCGGGCGCGCCTTCGTCCGCGTCTGTCGTCGGATCGTCGACCGGCAGCATCGCGAGCGGCTTGTCGTCGGGACCCATCAGGAAGGCGATCTGGGTGTGCGCCATCAGATAGCGGTCGGGCGCCGAACCCTCGACCTTGTTGTAGACGACGACATATTCCTTCGCGACCGCCGCGATCTGTTCGGGGGTGCCGGTCAGGCCGAGCAGGCGCGGATGATAGCGGGCGACGAAGGGCCCCAGCGCCGCGGGTGTATCGCGCGCGGGGTCGATGGTGATGAAGAGCGGCTGCACCTTCGCGCCGCGCTCCGGTGCCGCCTTCTCGAAGAGCGACAGGCCGCGCATCAGTTTCTGCAGATCGACCGGGCAGATGTCGGGGCAGAAGCTGTAGCCGAAATAGACGATCCGGTATTTCCCGGCGAAGTCGGAGTCGCGGACGGTGCGGCCATTCTGGTCGGTCAGCGTGAAGGGGCCGCCGATGCGTGCGCCCTCGAGTGGCGGCCGGCTGTCCGGGGCGGGTGCGACGTCGCAGCCGCCGAGCGCGGCGGCTGTGGCGAGGAGCAGGCTTGCGCCCACGACGTTTCGGGCCATAATCGCGATATTCATCATCGGTCCAGCCTTGGTCGGGCAAGGTCCGAAAATCAACCTTTGTCGTCGCGCACCGCGGCGCATCTGACCGGGGGTCGTCAGCCATGTCTCGCCGCGCGGAATTTCGCCTCGCATCCTTCTCGCTGCTCGCTGCCGCGGCGGTCCTCGCCGCGCCGCCCGCCGCCGCGCAGTTCAGCGACGCCTACAGCTTCCTGCAGGCGGTCGAGAAACGCGACGGCGACAAGGTGACCTCGCTGCTCACGAACAGCGACACGCGCGTCATCAATACGCGCAACCTCGACACCGGCGAGACCGCGCTGGCGATCGTGGTCAAGCGGCGCGATCTGACCTGGCTCCGTTTCCTGCTCGGCAAGGATGCCGATCCGTCGATCGCCGACCGCCAGGGCATGACGCCGCTGATGCACGCCGCGATGATCGGCTTTGCCGATGGCGCCGACGTGCTGCTCGACCATGGCGCGCCGATCGACCAGGCCAACCGGCGTGGCGAGACCGCGCTGATCCTGGCGGTGCAGGCGCGCAACAGCGCGATGGTGCGGCTGCTCGTCAAGCGCGGCGCCAACCCCGACACCGCCGATCATATCGCGGGCCTGTCGGCACGCGACTATGCCAAGCGCAACGACCGGACCGGCCAATTGGCCGCGCTGCTCGATGCCAAGCCCGAGCGGGTGCGCGACACGGGGGCGGTCTTCGGACCCCAATAACGTTGTGATGTGATTCCTGTATTGACTATCACATTATGATGTGAAAATGACGTTGCATGTCCACGCAACTCATCGATCGCATCCGCGCCATCGTCGACGACGGAAGCATGTCCCGCTCGGGCCTCGCGCGCGCCGCGGGCCTTCACGCCAACAGTCTTCGCGACCTCGATTCGCCCGGCTGGAACCCGACCGCCGAAACGCTGCGCAAGCTGGAAAGCTGGCTCGCGCACGGCAGCGACCTGTCGCCGATGGCCAGCGCCGAGGAGATCATCGCCGAGGCGCGCAACGGCCGCATGGTCATCCTGGTCGACGACGAGGATCGCGAGAATGAGGGCGATCTGATTATTCCGGCGCAGATGGCGACCCCCGACGCGATCAACTTCATGGCGACCCACGGCCGGGGGCTGATCTGCCTGACCTTGACCAAGAGCCGCGTCGACCAGCTCGGGCTCGAACTGATGAGCCGCAACAACGGTACCCGCCACGGCACCGCCTTCACCACCTCGATCGAGGCGCGCGAGGGGGTCGATACCGGCATTTCGGCCGCTGACCGCGCGCGCACCGTGTCGGTTGCGATCGACGCGGCGAAGGGTCGCGACGACATCGTGACGCCGGGCCATGTCTTTCCGCTGATCGCGGTCGACGGCGGCGTGCTCGTCCGCGCCGGCCACACCGAAGCGGCGGTTGACATCGCGCGACTCGCCGGGCTCAACCCCTCGGGCGTGATCTGCGAGGTGATGAACGACGATGGGACGATGGCGCGGCTCGACGACCTCATCCCCTTCGCGCGGCGTCACGGGCTCAAGATCGGCACGATTGCCGACCTGATCGCCTATCGTCACCGCAACGACCGGCTGGTCGAATGCGTGTCGGACGAACCGTTCGAATCGGACTATGGCGGCGACTGGCGGCTCAAATCCTATCGCAACAAGACTGACGGCAGCGTCAATCTCGTGCTCCAGAAGGGCGCCGTCGATCCCCAGGGCGTGACGCTGGTGCGGATGCACGCGGTGTCTCTGTTCGACGATCTGATGGGTCGGCCGGGGCCGAAGAAACGCCGCCTGCAACGCTCGATGGCGGCGATCGGCGAAGCCGGCGCCGGCATCATCGTGATGCTGATGCGCCCGCTGCCCGGCTCGGCCGCGGCCGAGGCGGTCCCGCCCCCCGCAAAGGGCGGCATGGACCTGCGCACCTATGGCATCGGCGCCCAGATTCTCGCCGACCTGGGAGTTCACGCGATGGAATTGCTGACCCCGACGCACAGCAACATCGTCGGGCTCGAAGGCTATGGCCTGTCGATCGTCGGCGAGCGCGCGATCCCGGGCGAGGCGGCATAATGGCGCATGTCCTGATCGTCGAAGCGCGTTTCTATTCGCATCTCAACGACATGCTGCTCGATGGCGTGCGTCACGCGCTCGACGCGGAAGGGCACAGCCACGAGACGGTGACGGTGCCCGGCGCGCTCGAGGTGCCGGCGGCGATTTCGCTCGCGGCCGACACCGGACGCTATGACGCCTATGTCGCGCTCGGCGTGGTGATTCGCGGCGAAACCTATCACTTCGAGGTGGTGTCGAACGAAAGCGCGCGCGGCATCATGGCGTTGACCCTCGACGGACTCGCGATCGGCAACGGCATATTGACCGTCGAGGACGAGGATCAGGCGCTGGCGCGCGCCGACCGGACGCGGGGAGACAAGGGCGGCGGGGCTGCAAAGGCGGCGCTCGCGATGCTGGCGCTCAAGGAAACATTCGGCGTTGCCTGACCGCCCGCCGCCCAGCCGCTTCGCCGTGATCGAACGCGGCGGTCGGCTGGTGATCGTCGACCGGACGACCGGCAAGACACCGCCGTCGGCGGCCGAACGCATGGCGGAGCACGACCGCCGCATGGGGCTGGTGGCGGCGAACCGGCCCGAACCGGTCGCCCCCGCACCCGCCGTCACGGTTCCCGATGAGCCGGCGCCGGTGCCGACCTCCGTCCCGGCGCGCCGGGCGGCGTCCGGTCCGGCGAAGCGGCCGTGGGAAGGCGGCCAGCGGGTACCGGCGCCCCCATTGCCTCCGCCACCCGCTCCCGCGCCCGCCCGTATCCGCGAACGACCACCGCCGCAGGCGAGCGGCGATCGCAAGAGCTTCACCACCGGCAAATGGTGGGACGCGAAAGGCCCGCGCACTGTGGTGCTCGGCTCCGCCGGGCAGGCTGATCTGACCGGCGGCTTCATGATGCTGGTCTTCGGACTGGTGATCGCGGCGATCGTCGCCGCCTTCGTCGCGCTACCGCTGCTGTTCGTGGGCGGCTTTCTGCTGATCCGTTTCGGCGACCGGATCGTGGCGCCGATCGGAGCGCGAATCATCGACAAGGCTCTGGCGGTGCGGGATTAGTCTCATCGTCGCCCCTGCTTTCGCAGGGGCGACGAGGGTCATTATGCAGCGACCAGCGCCGGATAGTCGGTGTAGCCCTCCGCCCCCGGCGAATACCAGGTTTGCGGATTGTCGGCCGACCAGGCGGCGCCGGTGCGGATGCGCTCGACCAGGTCGGGGTTGCCGATGAAAGGGCGGCCGAAGCTGATCGCGTCGGCGACTCCGCTCGCTAGGTCCGCCTCGGCGCCGGCAACATCATAGTCGCTGTTGAGGATTAGCGGTCCCCGGAAGGCAGCGCGGATCGCGGGCGACTGCTTCGGCACGTCGGTGCGCCCGAAGGTGCCGTCGGGGCCAGGCTCGCGCAGTTCGAGAAAGGCGATGCCGAGCGCGTCGAGCGCGGCGGCGGCGGCGGGGAACAGCGTTTCGGGCGCGCTGTCGTCGACGCCCTGGCTGTCGCCATTGGGCGACAGGCGTACGCCGACGCGGTCCTTGCCCCAGACGCCGATCAGCGCTTCGGTCACCTCGCGTAGCAGGCGGATGCGGTTTTCGACCGGCCCGCCATAATCGTCGTCGCGTCCATTGCTGCCGTCGCGCAGAAACTGGTCGATCAGATAGCCATTGGCGCCGTGGAGCTGCACCCCGTCGAACCCGGCCCTCTTCGCATTTTCGGCGGCTTTCACATAATCGGCGATCACCCGTGGAATCTCGCCCAGCTCGAGCGGCCGCGCCACTTCATAGTCACGTCGGCCGACCGGCGTGTGCGCCTTGCCCGGTGCCTGGGTCGCCGATGCAGAGACGGGTGGCTTGCCGTCATTGAACACCGAATGGACGACGCGGCCCATGTGCCAGAGCTGGGCGACGATGCGGCCACCCTCTTGGTGGACGGCCTCGGTCACCGGCTTCCAGCCCTCGACCTGCGCATCGGTCCATAGGCCCGGCGCCGACGGCCAGCCAAGCCCTTCCTGCGAGATGCCCGTCGCCTCCGAGATGATCAGCCCGGCCGAGGCACGCTGGCGGTAATAATCGCGCGCCAGTTCGTTCGGCACAAAGTCGGGGCCGGCGCGGCCGCGCGTCAGCGGCGCCATGACGATGCGGTTCGGCGCGGCGATGGCGCCCAGCGTGATCGGATCGAGAAGCGATGCGGTCATAAATCCTCCAGCTTTCACTTTCTTCGCGACGCCTCGGTGGGCCGCCGCTATGGGCCCTTCGAGCTATGGACGCGCGGCGCCCGGAACAATAGTGGGTAGCAAAAGAAAATCTATATGACGGCGAAGACGGACGGCACGGGCGGCATAGGCGGGGCGGCGGCGCGTCGCGCCGGCTGGGTCTTTGCTGCGCTGCTCGGCGGCAATATCGTGCTGGCGGTGGGCGCGCCGCTGGTGCGGCTCGCCGATACCGGCCCGATCGCGACGGGCTTCTGGCGCATGGCGATCGCGCTGCCCTTCCTCGCGCTGCTCGGCTGGCGCGAGATGGGCGGGCGGATGCCGCCGCGCGCCGCGATCGGGGTGGCGATGGCGGCGGGCCTGTTCTTCGCGCTCGATCTCGCCGCGTGGCACATGGGAATCGTGCGGACCAAGGTCGCCAATGCGACGCTGTTCGGCAATTGCGCCAGCCTGCTTCTGGTATTGTGGGGCATCTTCCTCGCCCGCACCCTGCCGCGCGGGTGGCAGGCGCTCGCGGTGCTGCTCGCCTTCGCGGGGGCGGCGCTGCTGATGGGACAGAGCTATGAACTGGCGCCCGCCTATCTCGTCGGCGACCTGTTCAGCCTGCTCGCGGGCGTCTTCTACACCTTTTACGTCATCCTGATGCAGCGGGTACGCGGCGGGCTGGGGGCATGGACCACGCTCGGCCTGTCGTCGGCCGCGACGCTGCCGGTCCTGCTCGGCGCCGCCGTCGCGCTGGGCGAGGTCGTGATGCCGGTGGACTGGACCCCATTAGTCGCGCTCGCCCTGTCGAGCCAGGTCGTCGGCCAGGGGTTGCTGATCTGGGCGTTGCCGCGCTTCTCGCCGCTCGTCATCGGGCTGACCCTGCTCGTCCAGCCCGCCATCGCCGCGCTCGCCGGCTGGCTGATGTTCGGCGAGCGACTGGGCGCGATCGACCTGGCCGGGGGCCTGATGGTCGGCGCGGCGCTGGTGCTGATCCGGTTGCCGAGCCGGCGACAACGGCCTATCTGATGGCCATGGCCTCGATCCTGCCCGCCGACCCGACCCTCGACGAGATTCGCGCCGCGCTCGCGCCGCTGATCGCCGAGGGTGCCGCCTTCGATGGGTTCGGCGACGCCGCGCTCGTCGATGCGGCGACGCGGCTGGGCATCGACGCCGATGTCGCGCGGCTTGCCTTTCCGGGCGGCGGGCGCGATATGGTCGACGCCTGGTTCGCCGATATCGACGCGGCGATGGCGGGGCGCCGGCCCGCCGAAAAGCTAGCGACGCTCAAGATCCGCGGGCGGATCACGACACTGGTCGAGACGCGACTCGACCTGCTTGCGCGCCATCGCGAATCGTTGCGCCGCGCGCTGGCGCTGCTCGCGCTGCCGACGAACCTTCCCTTCGCGGCCCGACTCGGCTGGCGCAGCGCCGATTGCATGTGGCGTCTCGCGGGCGATACCGCGACCGACTATAATCACTACAGCAAGCGCACGATCCTCGGCACCGTCTATGGCTCGACGGTCGCGGTGTTCCTCGACGACGAAAGCGAGGATTTCGCCGACACACGGGCCTTTCTGGCGCGGCGGATCGACGCGGTCATGCGCTTTGAAGGCTGGAAGCACCGCCGCGCCGCGCGCCGCACCGAACGCCCGAGCCTCGCGCGCTTCGTCGGTCGGCTGCGTTATCCGGGACGCTGACGCCTTCCTTTTCGCGAAACGACTCTGCGAAAACTAGGGCTGGCCTTCTCGCGCTGTTATTGATAATCGCTCGCAAATGATCGCGAAGCTCGATTCCGCCCCGCTCGGCATGGCCGTGCGCATCGCCCGCATCGATTGGGACATCCTCTCGCACGACGAGGGGCGGCGGTTGCGCGAATTCGGGCTGATGGAGGGGGTCGAGGTCAAGCCGCTGCATCGCGGCAGCCTTTTCTCGCGCGAACCGCTGGCGCTCGGCATCGGACGGATGCAGGTGATCATCCGCGGACGCCAGGCCGCCGCGATCGCGGTCGAGCCCGTCGAGACGGAGCCCGCGGCAGCAGCATGACCGGCGCCATCCCGACCATCGTCCTCGTCGGCAACCCCAATGCCGGCAAATCGAGCCTGTTCAACGCGCTGACCGGCGCGCGGCAGAAGATCGCCAATTATCCGGGCGTCACGGTCGAGCGCAAGGCGGGTCACGCCAGCTTCGCCGACGGCCGGCCGGCGGCGCTGATCGACCTGCCGGGCAGTTACAGCCTGACCCCCGCCAGCCCCGATGAGGCGGTGACGCGCGACGTCGTTCTGGGCCGGCAGGCGGGTGAGCGGCGCCCCGACGCGCTGGTCGTCGTCGTCGACGCCGCCAATCTCGACAATCATCTCTGCTTCGCGCTCGAACTAATCGCGCTCGGCTTGCCGACGGTGATCGCGCTCAACATGGTCGACCTCGCGGAGCGCGACGGGCTGACGCTCGATGCCGAGCGGCTCGCAGCGGAGTTGGGCGTGCCGGTGGTGCCGACCGTCGCGGTGCGGAAGCGGGGGCTGACCGAGCTGCTCGCCGCGATCGACGGCGCGATCCTGTCGCACCAGACCCAGGCCGATGCGATTCCCGCTCCGCCGCCGACCGACGTCGCGCTCCACCAGCGCGCCCGCGCGATCGCGCGCGTGGCGACGCTGGCCGAAACGCCCGTGCGGCGCTGGACCCAGCGCGTCGATGCCGTCGTGCTGCATCCGGTCGCGGGTTTCCTGATCCTGCTCGCATTGATGTTCGTGATGTTCCAGGCGGTCTATGCCTGGTCGGAGGCGCCGATCGGCTGGATCGAGGACGGCATCGCCGCGCTCCAGGGCGTCGCCACCGACGCGCTGCCCGACGGGTTCCTGCGCGGGCTGATCGTCGAGGGACTGCTCGCTGGCGTCGGCGCGGTCGTCGTCTTCCTGCCGCAGATCCTGATCCTGTTCCTGTTCATCCTGCTACTCGAGGCGTCGGGCTATATGACCCGCGCCGCTTTCCTGATGGACGGGCTGATGGCGAAGGTCGGGCTGTCGGGGCGCGGCTTCATCCCGCTGTTATCGAGCTTCGCCTGCGCGGTGCCCGGCATCATGGCGACGCGCGCGATCCCCGATCCGAAGGACCGGCTGACGACGATCCTGATCGCGCCGCTGATGACCTGTTCGGCGCGGCTGCCCGTCTATACGCTGATCATCGGGGTCTTCATCCCCAACCGCGCCGTCGGCGGGTTGCCGGTCGGGCTTCAGGGGCTGGTGCTCTTCGGCCTCTATGTCGCGGGGATCGTCGGCGCGCTGATCGTCGCCTTCGTGCTGCGCCGGTCGGTGACCAAGGGCAGTGCCGCGGGCTTCATGATGGAAATGCCGCGCTATCAATGGCCGCGGCTGCGCGACGTCGCGATCAGCCTGTGGCAGCGCGCATGGATCTTCCTGCGCCGCGCCGGGACGATCATCGCCTTCACCACCGTCGTCCTGTGGCTGCTGCTGAGCTTTCCCAAGGCGCCGGCGGACAGCGAACTGCGCCAGGTCGATTACAGTGTCGCCGGCCGTATCGCGAGCGGGCTGGAGACTGTGGTGCGGCCGATCGGCTTCAACCACGACATTGCGCTTGCGCTGATCCCGGCGATGGCGGCGCGCGAGATCGCGGTGTCGGCTCTGGCGACCGCCAATGCGATCGACGCCGGCGACGACGAGGATCAGGTCGCGATGTCGCTTGGCGAGCGGCTGCAGGGGCGCTGGAGCCTCGCCACCGCGCTGGCCTTCCTCGCCTGGTTCGTTTTTGCGCCGCAGTGCATCTCGACCATCGCGATCACCCGGCGCGAGACCAACGGGTGGAAATGGCCGCTGTTCATGGTTGGCTATTTGTTCGCGCTCGCCTATGCCGCTGCTGGTATCACCTATTGGACGGCCGTCGCCTTCGGACTCGGCTGATCCCGGCAACATTCTAGCGGAGCGGAGCGGCGATGGCTGGCAGCGTCAACAAGGTTATTCTGATCGGCAATCTGGGCGCCGATCCCGAAATCAAATCCTTCCAGAACGGCGGCCGGATCGCCAATATCCGCATCGCGACGTCGGAAAGCTGGAAGGACCGGATGACCGGCGAGCGCAAGGAGCGCACCGAATGGCATAATGTCGTCATCAACGGCGACGGGCTGGTCGGGGTGGTCGAACGCTATCTGAAAAAGGGCAGCAAGGTTTACATCGAAGGCAGTCTTCGCACCCGCAAGTGGCAGGACCGCGACGGCAACGACCGCTACACGACCGAGGTGGTGATCGCGGGGATAGGCGGTGCTCTGACCATGCTTGACGGTGCGCCCGGCGGCGGTGGCGGCTCGCGCGGCGGTGGCGACTGGGGTGGCGGCTCGAGCTCTGGCGGCGGCTGGGATCAGGGCGGCGGTTCGGGCGGAAGCGCAGGCGGTGGCTGGAACCAGGGCGGTGGTGGTTCGAGCGGCGGCAGCCGTCCGCCCTTCGACGACGATCTGGACGACGACGTTCCCTTCTGAGGCCCCGATCCATGGCGGGTGACCTGCTGACCGCCGCCGATGTCGCGCGCGGCGTGTGCCGGCTGTTCGCGCAGGCGGGGCTGGTCGCGATTCCCGAGGTGCCGTTGCCCAACGGGCGACGCACTGATCTGACCGCGATCGACGCAAAGGGCCAGATCACCATCGTCGAGATCAAGGTCAGCCGCGCCGATCTGCACGGCGACGGCAAATGGCCCGACTATTGCGACTGGTGCGACCGCTTCTATTGGGCGCTCGCTGCGGGGCTCGACCCGGCGATTCTGGAGACCGATGGCTATCGGCCCGAAACCTCCGGCCTGATCGTCGCCGACCGCTATGGCGCGGCGGTGGTGCGCGAAGCGGCAAGCTGCCACCTCGCCCCCGCGCGGCGCAAGGCTGAACTGCTCCGCATCGGACGATTGGCGATGCGGCGGTCGATGCTGGCGGCCGATCCCGAACTCGCGGCGGGGTGGAGCGAGGGCGTCTAGATTATTTCACGCGAAGAGGCGGCGAAAGCGGTGGTGACACCGTTGAAAGCCTACGTCTAATTTTGCTTGCCTTGTCACCCCGGATCGAGTCCGGGGTGACGAGGAGGGTAAGCGCGAGATCTTCGTGCCCTCGGGCGGCCCGATTATCCCCGCACCTGCTGCATCCGCGCCAGATAGCGTGCGAGCACATCAATCTCCAGATTCACCGGCCGCCCCGGCGCCGCTTCGTCGAGCGTCGTCACCGTCTGGGTATGCGGAATGATATTCAGCGTGAAATGCGCGCCGCCGTCGGGCTGGTCGGTCACCTCGTTGACGGTCAGCGACACGCCGTCGAGCGTGATCGAGCCCTTGGGCGCGATGTGGGGGGCGAGGGCGGGGGGGGCTTCGACGGTCACCGTCAGGCTGTCGCCGGTGGGTTCGATCGAGACGATGCGCCCCACCGCGTCGACATGGCCGGTGACGATATGCCCGCCAAGCTCGTCGCCGACGCGGAGCGCGCGTTCGAGGTTGAGGCGCCGGCCGACGTCCCACATGCCCGGCGCGGTGCGCGCCAGCGTCTCGGCACTCGCATCGACCGCGAACCAGCCGGCAGGACCGTTGCTGGCTTCATCGACACCTTTGTCGACAACGGTCAGGCAGGCACCGGAACAGGCGATGGAAGCGCCCAGGTCGATGCCGCTCACGTCATAAGCGGTGCCGATGACGAGCCGCGTGTCGCCGCGATCCTCGCGCGCGCGGACGGTGCCGATGTCGGTGACGATTCCGGTGAACATCTTTGTTAATCCCTTCGCACCCGCTCGTAGACGTCGAGCCGGTCGCTGCCAAGCAGGCGGCTGTCGGCGAGGCGCCAGCGACCGTGGGCGTCGGCGAGATCGGTAAGGCCGATGTCGCCGAGCGCGAGCCGGCCGCCGCCGATCAGGATCGGCGCGCGGTAGAGGAGCAGCCGGTCGACGCGGTCGGCGGCGAGGAAAGCGGCCGCCGCGCCTGCGCCGCCTTCGACGAGCAGCGAATCGATGCCCGCGACCGCTTCGGGCGCCGCCACGGCGGTCCAGCCTTCGGGGGCCGCGCCGCGCGTGAGCAGGAAGCGGCGCGGGCTGCGGTCCTCGAGGCCGGGCAGCCGCACGTCGAGGCGCGGCGAATCAGCCACGAGCGTCCCGCGTCCGACGAGAATCCCCTCGTGCAGCGCGCGTTCGAGATGCGCGTGCGCGCGCGCGCGCGCGCCGGTGATCCAGCGGCTCGACCCGTCGGCCAGCGCGATGCAGCCGTCGAGCGAGGTCGCGAGCTTGAGCGTCACGAAGGGCGTTCCGCGCGTCGCGCGCGACCACCAGGGCGCCATTGCCCCGCGCGCGGCGTCGGCGCCCACGCCGGTCTCGACCGCGATTCCCGCGTCGCGCAATCGCGCGAGGCCGCGTCCGTCGGTGCGTGGATCGGGGTCCTGCAGGGCGACGACGACGCGCGAAACCCCCGCCGCGATCAGCGTGTCGGTGCAGCATGGGCCGCACGGGCTGGCGTGGGCACAGGGTTCGAGCGTGACATAGGCGGTCGCACCGCGCGCCGTCGAACCCGCAGCCGCGAGCGCCACCGCCTCGGCATGGGGGCGCCCGCCGGGCTGGGTCCAGCCGCGACCGACGACCCCGCCATCGGCTATGACCACGCAGCCGACATTGGGGTTGGGGGCGCTTCGGCCGCGACCGCGCCATGCCAGCGCGACGGCGGCGGCCATCCAGTCGGCATCGGTGGGCGGGCGCCGCATCAGGGGCGGGTTGGGCCTTCGGCGGCGGGCTTGGGCCCGCGCGCGGCGCGTTCGGCGAGGGTCGAGCGCTTTGGCGGTTCGGGCTTTTTCGCGATCAGCGTGTCGGCTTCCTTGCCCAGTGTTTCGCGCGTCACTTCGTCGGCCTTGCTCGAATCATAGGGCACCCCCATCATGTCGGCGAGCTTCTGATATTCGGCGCGGCGGCGCGCATTCTCGCGCGTTGTTTCCTTGGCGCGTGCGATCCAGTCGGCGCGCACCTCGGCCTCGCTGCGATCCGCTTTCCAATTTTCGAAATAGATGATCTGCGGCTTGGGTTTTTCATAGGGAATCAGATATTTGCCGAAGCCCCAGAAGACGACGAGCGCCAGCACGACCGCGACGCCCCAGCTTGTCCAGCGGTGCGGCCGCGGCTGGCGGATATAGTCCCAGAAATCGGACACGCCGCCGCCGACATCCCAGTTGTTGAGCATTCCCATAACCCCAATCTAGGCGATCCGGCCGGGATTTGCGAGGGGAAGTCGGTTGCGCCGGGCGGAAGTGGCCGCGCGATAGATTGCAAAAAATGCAATCTCAGATAGCCTTTTCGCAGTTGCACAATTCATTGTGCAGTGCAATATCGCACTTGCCTTTTAGGCATCCTCTCCCAAAAACTTTCAAGGGTCGCCCTCGGGCGGCCCTTTTTTTCGACCTTTTTGGTTGAGAGACCGCGTTCGAGGCGAAGCACCCTGGACTGGCGCGAATCGTCGGCTCTTGCGAATCAGTCTTGAATCGGCGTCCGTGTCTCGAATCGCCGGACTTCGGCGATGAAACTGCCTGGAAGCGGCGTTGGCTGGCCGCTGTCGCTGTCGATATGGGCATAGTCGATCTCGATGTCGGCCAGCCGCTCGCTACCCCGGAAAATCCCGCAATGGAGGGTGAAGCTCGTCCGTTCGAAACGGCTGATCCGCGCCGCGATGGTGATCAATTCGTCGAGCCGCGCCGGGGCGTGATAATCGATTTCGCAGTGGGTTTCGCGGATATCTGTGCCATATTGGTAAAAATAGGGGCCGGGCTGTCCCTCGCCGAGGGCACGGAAATATTCGGTCACGCCGATGTCGGCATAGGTCAGATAATGACCGTTGAAGACGATATTCTGCCCGTCGATCTCGCTGAAGCGCACGCGCACCGTCTCGCGAACGCGGAAATCGTCGAGCGGCACGCGGCTGCGATGATCCGCCATGCCGGGCTCAGGCGGCAAGTGCGGCGGGGGCGCGGTCGATCGGGGCGCAGGCGGCCGCGAGCCAGTCGCGCTCTGCCGCATCCATGCCCGGCGCCAGCTTCTCCTGCACCGCGGCGTGATAGGCGTCGAGCCAGTCGGCCTCGGCGGGCGAGAGCAGGGCGGCGTCGACCAGATCGCGCGCGATCGGCGCGAAGGTGATCGTCTCGAACCCCAGCATGGCCTCTTCGGCGCCCGCGATCGCCTGCGGCACGACGACCACCAGATTCTCGATCCGAATGCCGAAATGGCCCGCCTTGTAATAGCCGGGCTCGTTGGACAGGATCATGCCGGCGTGCAGCGGTTCCTCGGTCCCCGCCTGCCCGCCCGCCGGCTTGGCGATGCGCTGCGGCCCTTCGTGGACGGCCAGATAGGCGCCGACGCCGTGGCCGGTGCCATGGGCATAATCGACCCCGTCGGCCCACAGATACTGCCGCGCCAGAATGTCGAGCTGGCTGCCGCGGGTGCCGCTGGGGAAGCGTGCGGTGGCGAGCGCGATATGACCTTTCAGCACCTGGGTGAAGCGGCGGCGCATTTCGGCGGTCGGCTGGCCGATCGCGATGGTGCGGGTGATGTCAGTCGTGCCGTCGGCATATTGGCCACCCGAATCGACCAGATAGAGGGTGCCGGTCTCGATGGCGCGATTGGTCGTTTCGTCGACCTTGTAATGCGGCAGCGCGCCGTTGGGGCCGGCGGCCGAGATGGTGTCGAACGACAGGTCGACGAGCGCGCCGCTTTCGTCGCGGAATGCGCGCAGCTTCGCCGCGGCGGCCAGTTCGTCGAGCCCGCCCTGCGGCGCGAGCTCTTCCATCCATCTCAGGAAGCGCGCGACCGCGACGCCGTCGCGGACATGCGCAGCGCGGGTGCCGTCGAGCTCGGTGTCGTTCTTGATCGCCTTGGGCAGGACGGCAGGGTCGCGGTGGCGCGCGATCTGCGCACCCGCCGCTTCCAGCGCGGTGAAGATCGCCGCGACCGCGCGGTCGGGATCGACCGCGACCCTTTTGCCCGCAAGATCGGCAAGCGCCGCTTCGAACGCGTCGCGATCGTGGATGCGGACGCTGTTGCCGAGGTGCGCGCGCACCGCATCGGTGACCTTTTCGGGCGCGATGAACAGGTCGGCGGTCGCGTCGGCATGGAGGAGCGCGAAGGCGAGGCCGACCGGCGTGTGGCTGACGTCGGTGCCGCGGATGTTGAAGGTCCAGGCGATCGAATCGAGCGCGGTCATCACCGTCGTGTCGAGGCCCCTCGCCTTCAGCCAGTCGGCGATGATATCGCGCTTGTCGGCGGCGGACCGGCCCGCGAGTTCGATGTCGTGGATGCTCACCGGCGCGTCGCTCGGCGCTGGTTGGTCGTCCCACACCGCATCGACGGGATTGTCCGCTACCGCCACCAGTTCCGCGCCCTTGGCCGCGAGCGCGCGGGCGAGCCCCCGCGCCCAGTCGAGGCCGTGCAGCCATGGGTCATAGCCGATTGTCTGCCCCGCCGCGACGTTCGCGCCCAGCCATTCGGCGACGCTCGACTGCGGTACGCCGACATAGTCATAGAGCGTCCCGTCGACCTGATCGCGCACCTGCACCGTATAGCGGCCGTCGACGAAAATCGCCGCCTTGTCGGGCAGCACCGCCACGGTCCCCGCCGAACCGCCGAAGCCGGTGAGCCAGGCGAGCCGCTGCGCATAGGCGCCGACATATTCGCTCATATGCTCGTCGCTGATCGGGATCACGAAGCCGTCGAGGCCGCGCGCCGTCAGTTCGGCGCGCAAGCGGGCGAGGCGGTCGCTGTGCGAGGGGGTGGACATGCTTGCTTCCTTGTTCCTACATCGCCGCCGGTCCCGCCCTTCGGGCGGCGCAGCGGGAGTCGTTCCATGCGTGCTATTTGGATGGTCCTGGCCGCAATTGCCACCCCCGCTCTCGTTTCAGCCCAAGAGAAAGAGACAGATTTGACCCTTATGCCTTCCGCGCCCGTCGCCGAACAGCGGCTGCACGAGACGATGCTTCACGGCACGACCCTCTCCGACCCGTGGCACTGGCTGCGCGATACCAGCTATCCGGTCGTCGACGATCCCGACGTGCTCGCCTATGTGAAGGCCGAAAATGCGTGGTTCGAGGCGGCGATGAAGCCGCACGAGGGACTGGTCGAGACGCTGTTCCAGGAGATGAAGGGCCGCATCAAGGAAGAGGATGCGAGCGTGCCGCAGAAGGACGGCGATTTCGTCTATTGGGTCGAATATGAACAGGGCGCCGAGTACAAGAAATGGTATCGCCGGCCGGTCGCGGGCGGCGATGCGGCACTGATCCTCGACGAGGTCGTGCTCGCCGCGGGCAAGGAGTATTTCCGCCTGTCGGATCTGGCGGTCAGCCCCGACGGCCGGCTGATGGCTTATGCGGTCGACGACAATGGGTCGGAGCGGTTCGAGGTGCGCGTCCGCAATCTCGAGACCGGCGAGATGCTGCCCGACGTCATTCCGGGCACGCTGTCGTCGCTGGTGTGGACTGCGGGCAGCGACGCGCTGCTCTATGGCCTCGCGAACGAGAATTGGCGCACCGACAATGTCCGCCTGCACCGGCTCGGCACGCCGGTCACGGACGATAAATTGCTCTACAAGGAGCCCGACATCGGCTTCGGCGTCGGCATCGGCAAGACCGCGGCGGACAATTATATCGTCATCGCGACCGGGGATAACGAGACGAGCGAGGTCTATCTGCTCCCCGCCGACGATCCCGAGGCGACGCCGCTGCTCGTCGCGCCGCGGAAAAAGGGCCGCGAGTACAGCGTCGACGAGCGCGATGGCACGCTCTACATCCTGACCAACGACGATCATCCGAACTTCCGCGTCGCGACTGCCAGCCTCGCGGCGCCCGGCGAATGGACGACGCTGATCGCGGGTTCGGACCACAGCTATCTCACCGGCCTGTCGGTCTTCCGCGACTATTTTGTGCTCGAAAGCCGCGAGGACGGGCTCGATCAGGTCGACGTCCGCCGCTACGACGCGCCGCGGACGCCGGGACGGATCGCCTTTCCCGAGGCGACCTATGTCGCGGGGCTCGGCGACAATCCCGAATATCATCAGGACAAGGTCCGCATCGACTATGAATCGATGGTCACGCCCGATACCGTCTATGACTATGACGTCGCGAGCGGGACGCTGGAGGCGCTCAAGGTGCAGGAGATTCCGTCCGGTTACGATGCGTCGCAATATATAACCGAACGGGTTAGCTTGCCGTCGCGCGACGGGCAGACGATGATCCCCGCCTCGCTTGTCTACAAAAAGGGCACGCCGCGCGACGGCAGCGCGCCGCTGCACCTCTATGTCTATGGCAGCTATGGCTATCGCGTCGCGCCCGGCTTTTCGACGACGCGACTCAGCCTCGTCGACCGCGGCATGATCTATGCCATCGCGCATGTCCGCGGCGGCGACGATCTGGGGCGGGAATGGTATCTGGCGGGCAAGACCGACCGGCGCAAGAACACGTTCAACGACTTCATCGACGTCGCGAAGGGGCTGATTGCGAAAGGCTATACCAGCGCCGGCAAGATCTCGATCGAGGGCCGCTCGGCGGGCGGGCAGGTCATGGGGGCGGTGTATAACGCGGCGCCCGAGCTGTGGGGCGCGGTGCTCGCGGGGGTGCCCTTCGTCGATGTCATCAACACGATGATCGACGAGGAACTGCCGCTGACCCCCGGCGAATGGCCCGAATGGGGCAATCCGGTCACCGACAAGGCCGCGTTCGATTACATGCTGTCCTACAGCCCCTACGACAATGTGACCGCGCAGGCCTATCCGCCGATGCTGGTGTCGGCGGGCCTCAACGACCCGCGCGTCACCTATTGGGAACCGGCGAAATGGGTCGCCCGGCTACGCGCGGCGCGCACCAATGACGCCGCGCTGTTGCTGCGCACCAACATGGGTGCGGGCCACGCTGGCAAGTCGGGCCGCTGGGGCGCGCTGCGCGAGGATGCCGAGGAATATGCGTTCGTGCTAACCCAGCTTGGGGTAGAGAAATAGGGCTTTCGAAATTTTCACGCGAAGCCGCGAAGGCGCGAAGAGGCTGGTTCGGGCCGACAGACCCTTTTCCCATCAAGCCGCGCGGATGACCGCAACGCCGGAAGCAGAAGGCCGCTTCGCGGCAGGCACGACCTCTTCGCGCCTTCGCGGCTTCGCGTGAATCCCGAACAGCAGCAGCGCGGCGGGCCTATCCCGTCAGATAGCCCCGCGTCACCAGCTCGGTTTCCAGTCCCGCCGCATCGACAAAGCGGTGCGCCGCAATGCCGGCCGCTTCGGCACCGGCGACATTGGCGGGGTTGTCGTCGATGAACAGCGCGCCAGCGGGATCGATGCCGAAGCGCGCGGTCGCGAGCGCGTAGATCGCGGGATCGGGTTTCATCAGCCGCTCGGTGCCCGAGACGATGATGTCGCGGAAGCGGTCGAAGACCGGCTGGGTCGGGCGGAAGGCCTCCCAGAATTCACGCCCGAAATTGGTGATCGCGAACAGCGGTACGCCCCCGGCATCGAGCCGTGCGACAAGATCGAGGCTGCCGGGCACCGGGCCGGGGATCGTCTCGTTGAAGCGCGTTGCATAGGCGTCGATCAGCGCGCCATGCTCCGGGAATTCGGCCTTGCGTTCGGGCACCATCTCGGCGAGCGGGCGGCCGGCGTCGTGCTGGAAATGCCATTCGGGGGTGACGACATGGCCCACGAACCATTCGAGCTCGGCCGGGTCGTCGATCAGCTTGGCGAACAAGTGCCGGAGGTCCCAGTCGAACAACACCTTGCCGACGTCGAAGATCACGCTCTGCCGAATCATAAAGCCCCCGCGCACGCGAAAGCGCCGCCGGAAGCATCCGACGGCGTCACGCTGGCCTGCACTGCGCGCACGGGGCGGACACGCCCCGGCTGGGCCATCAGCCCTGGCGCGCCTTGAAGCGGCGGTTGGTCTTGTTGATCACATAGGTCCGGCCGCGGCGGCGAATCACGCGATTGTCCCGGTGGCGGTCCTTCAGCGACTTCAGGCTGTTGCGAATCTTCATGGTCTTTTCCGTAAAGGTCTGAGCGTTACTACGCGAAGGCGCGCACCTATGGCGAAGCCCGGAAAAAGTCAACCGTCGCCGCTGCGATAAAACACCGCCTTCGCGGTGAAGATGCGGATCGCCTATCCCGCCAGCGCCTTCTGCCGCCGGCGCTGCACCGACGAGCCATAGCCCATCGCCTCACGATATTTGACTATGGTACGTCTGGCGATGTCGTGGCCCTCGGCGGCGAGTTTCTGCGCGATCGTCTCGTCCGACAGGATTGCCCCCGCTTCCTCGGCGTCAATCAGCGCCCTGATCCGGCTCTTGACCGCCTCGGCCGACACCGCGCCGTCGCCGTCGGTCGCGGCGATGCCGGAGGAAAAGAAATATTTGAGCTCGAACAGCCCGCGCGCGCAGGAGAGATATTTGTTGCTGGTGACGCGGCTGACGGTCGATTCGTGCATGCCAATGGCCTCGGCGACCTGGCGCAGCGTCAACGGGCGCATCTGCGCGACGCCGTGAAGGAAAAAGCCTTCCTGCTGCTTGACGATTTCGCTCGCTACCTTGACGATCGTGCGCTGGCGCTGGTCGAGCGCACGCACCAGCCAATTGGCGCCGGCAAGCTGTTCGGACAGCCACGCCTTGCTCTTCGCCGCCGCGCCCCTGGCGAGTTCGGCATGATAGCGGCGGTTGACGAGCAGGCGGGGTAGGGTGGAGCCGTTGACCTCGACCGCCCAGCCCTTCGCTATGCGGCGCACGAACAGGTCGGGGACGACCGCCTGCGCCGCCGCGCCGCCGAAGCGCAGCCCCGGCTTGGGATCGTAGCCGCGCAGTTCGCGGATCATGTCGGCGAGATCCTCGTCGTCGACCCCGCAGATACGCTTGAGCTGCGGGAAAGCACCCTTGGCGACGAGGTCGAGATGCGCGATCATGCACGCCATCGCGGGGTCGTAGCGGTCGGCCTCGCGCGCCTGGATCGCGATGCACTCGGCAAGGTCGCGCGCGCCGACACCCGAAGGGTCGAAACCCTGGACGCCCGCCAGCACGGCCTCGACAAGCGCCAGCGGCACGCCGAGCCGCTGCGCGAGATCGGAGAGGTCGGCGCGCAGATAGCCCGCCTCGTCGATCAGCGCGACAATCTGTTCGGCGACCATCGCCTCGACGCCCGAGAAGCGTTCGCCGACCTGCGACAGCAGATGCTCGTGGAGCGTCTCCTCGCCCGCGGCGAAGCTGTCGAAATCGATGCCCTCGCCGTCGCCACCCGACAGGCCGACCGAATCGCTCGCGCTGTCGTGGTGGAAACGCTCCTCGGCGAAATCGACGTCGAGGTCGGTGCCCGCGTCGGAGGCGAGCGCGAGGTCGGGATCGGGCGCCTCGCCGGGCGCGGGCGCGTCCTCGCCGGGCTCGTCACCCTCGCCCTCGCGACCCGCGGGCGCCGCGTCGAGCAGCGGATTGCCTTCGAGCGCCTCGGCCAGATAGGCTTCGAGCTCGAGGTTCGACAGCGCCAGCAGCTTGATTGCCTGCTGAAGCTGCGGCGTCATCACCAGCGATTGCGACTGGCGGAGATCGAGGCGTGGACCCAGTGCCATCGCGCCTCAGCCCATCAGAGCGAGAAGCCCTCGCCGAGATAGAGCCGGCGTACCTCGGGATCGGCGACGAGCTCGGCGGGCGATCCGGCGAGCAGCACCTTGCCGTCGTAGATGATGCAGGCGCGGTCGACGAGGTCGAGCGTCTCGCGGACATTATGGTCGGTGATCAGCACCCCGATGCCGCGCGTCTTGAGGTCGGCGACGAGGTCGCGGATGTCGCTGATCGACAATGGATCGATGCCCGCGAAGGGCTCGTCGAGAAGCATGATCGACGGGTTCGCCGCCAGCGCGCGCGCGATCTCTGCCCGCCGCCGTTCGCCGCCCGACAGCGCCATCGCCGCCGAATCGCGCAGCCGCGTGAGGCCGAATTCGTCGAGCAGTTCGTCAAGCCGCCGTTCGCGCGCGATCCGGTCGGGCTCGGCGAGTTCGAGCACCGCGCCGATATTCTGCTCGACCGTCATGCCGCGAAAGATCGAGGTCTCCTGGGGCAGATAGCCGAGGCCGAGGATCGCGCGGCGATACATCGGCAAAGCCGTGATGTCGGCGCCGTCGAGCATGATGCGCCCCGCGTCGGGCTTCACCAGTCCCATGATCGAATAGAAGCAGGTCGTCTTGCCCGCGCCATTGGGGCCGAGTAGGCCGACGACCTCGCCCTTGCCGACAGACAGCGACACGTCGGAGAGGACGATCCGCTTGTCGTAGCTTTTGGCGATCGACACCACCGCGAGCCCGTTGCCCGCCGCGGCGTCCTGCTGGACATGCGCGGCATGCTCGGCGACCCCGTGATCGGAGCCGGTAGACAGCGTCGCCAGTTTCGGTTCGTCGGTCATAGGCGGGCGTTACCCGAGGAGCGGCGCCAGCGTCAATCTGGCAGGCTTTTTGCAGGCCGCTTTTCTCCTCCCGCTTGCGGGAAGGGAAATGCGATCAATGCCCTGCCGACGCTCCGCGCTTCACGTCCGATTGGGCGAGCTGGTCGTCGATCGCGGCGACGAGCCGGTCGAGCCCGGCCTCGTCCTTCGCCTCGGCGCGGGCGACGAGGACGTCCTGCGTGTTCGATGCGCGCAGCAGCCACCAGCCGTCGTCGGTCAGCACGCGTGCGCCGTCGGTCCGGTCGACCTTGGCGCCCGACGCCGCGAGGCGCGCGAGAACTTCGTCCACAATGGCGAATTTGCGCGACTCGTCGACCTGGAAGCGCAGTTCGGGCGTGTTGACCATCGGCGCCATCGCACCGCGCAACTCGGTCACGTTGCGGCCTAGCGTCTCCGCTGCCTCGATCAGCCGCACCGCGGCATAGGGCGCGTCGTCATAGCCGTAATAGCGGTCGGCGAAGAAGATATGGCCGCTCATCTCGCCGGCCAGCGGACTGCCCGTTTCCTTCATCTTCGCCTTGATCAGGCTGTGGCCGGTCTTCCACATCAGCGGATGGCCGCCCAGTTCGGCGACGCGGTCGAACAGCGCCTGGCTCGCCTTCACATCGGCGATGACCGTCGCGCCCGGCCGGTCCTTCAGCACCGCGGCGGCATAGATCTGCAAAAGCTGGTCGCCCCAGATTACCCGGCCCTGGCCGTCGATCGCGCCGATCCGATCGCCGTCTCCATCGAAAGCGACGCCGAAATCGAGATTCCTCTCCGCGACCAGTTTCTTGAGATCGGCCAGATTCGTCTCTTCGGTCGGATCGGGGTGATGGTTCGGAAAATGCCCGTCGACATCGGTGAAGAGAAGATGATGCTCGCCGGGCAGGCGCGCGGTGAGCTTTTCGATCACCGGCCCTGCGGCGCCGTTGCCCGCGTCCCAGCCGATGCGGCACGCGCCGCCGGCGAAGCCGTCGACCAGCCGGTCGACATAGGCGTCGACGATATCGACCTGCTCCGACGTGCCCTCGCCGCTCTCCCAGTCGCCGGCGGCAGCGAGTTCGCCGATCGCCAAGATGTCGGCGCCGAAGAAGGGGCGTCCCTGAAACACCATCTTGAAGCCATTATAGTCGGGGGGGTTGTGGCTGCCGGTTATCTGTATGCCGCCGTCGACCTTCTGCGTTGAGGCCGCATAATAGAGCATCGGGGTCGGCCCCATGCCGACGCGCAGCGCGTCGATGCCCGCGGCGTTCAGGCCCGCGACCAGTGCCGCCTCGAGCATCGGCGACGATAGCCGACCGTCATAGCCGACGGCGACGCGGCGGCCGCCGGCGCGGCGGATCAGCGTCGCGAAGCTGCGGCCGATCGCGTCCGCATCGGCTTCGGTCAGCGTGTCGCCGACGATGCCGCGGATGTCATATTCGCGCAGCATGGTCGGGTGGAAATCATGGGTCATCGGCATATCCTCAATGGGGAGAGAGGGATTTTCAGGCGGCGGCGAACAGGTCGCCATCGGGATGCAACCGCTCGCGCGCCGGAAGGTTCAATCCCCCCATGGCTTCGCGCAACTCCTGCCGCGCCACGACATGCCCCATTCCCATGCCGCCGAGATGCGCCTTGTCGAGCAGGGTGAGGCCGGCCGGGAACAGCTCGCGATAGATGACGCGTTCGCCGAGCCCCGGGATGACGCGAAAGCCGACGCGCCGGGACAACTGGGTCAGCGCTTCGCCGACGCGGCGCATATTGTGCGCATCGACATGCTGAAGGCGGTTGCGAAGGACGATCCAGTCGATCGTCCGCCCGTCGGCCTTGGCGCGCGTCTTGCGCGTGTCCCAGATCAGCTCCGAATAGAAGCTGGGGCGCGTGACCTGAAAGGTTTCGGGATCGACCTGTCCGATCAGGTCGAAATCGATGAAGCTGTCGTTGATCGGGGTAACGAGCGTGTCGGCGCGCGTCGCAAGGTGGCGCGCGAAGACATCGTCGCGCCCCGGCGTGTCGGCGATGAAATAGTCGGCGCCCTCGGTCAGGCGCGCGACCGCGACGTCGAGTTCGTCGACGGTCGTGCCCTCGAACACCTCGAAGCGCGGCATCGGCAGCGCGATGTCGCGGCGCTGCGCCGTGCTGGTGCGATTCTCCAGATAGCGATGGAAGGTGCGCTGGCGCGGGTCGAGGTCGAGCCCGGCGACGCGCCAGCCCTGGCTGGCGAGCGCCACCGCGAAATGTACCGCGCAGGTCGATTTGCCCGTGCCGCCCTTTTCATTGGCGAAGATGATGTGATGCGCGGCGGGCATCGACGTCTGGCTCGTCATGGGCGTTGCGATTTTCCTGTCGGCGCGGCATGGCAGCCGCATGGGGTGGCGTTTGCGCCGCCAATATCGGAGGGCAGGCGGGCGTGCAAATCATCCGTGATATCGCCACGCTTCACCGTGCCGTTTCGGCACTGAAGCAGGGTGGAAAAAGCGTCGTGCTCGTCCCGACCATGGGGGCGCTGCACGCCGGCCACCTGTCGCTCGTGCGCATGGCGCGCCGCGTCGCCGACCATGTCGTGGTATCGATCTTCGTCAATCCGACCCAGTTCGGCCCGAACGAGGATTTCGTCGCCTATCCGCGCGACGAGGCGCGCGACGCGGCGCTGCTGGTCGAGGAAAAGACGGCGCTGCTCTGGGCGCCCGATGTCGCCACCATGTATCCCACCGGACACGGCACCCATATCGAGGTCGCCGAGCTCGGCGCCGATTATTGCGGCGCCGCGCGGCCCGGCCATTTCGACGGGGTCGCGACCGTCGTCGCCAAGCTGTTCAACCAGGTGCGCCCCGACGTCGCGATCTTCGGCGAAAAGGACTGGCAGCAGCTAGCGATCATCCGCCGCATGGCGCGCGATCTCGATTTCGGCGTCGATATCCTGGGCGCGCCGATCGCGCGCGACGCCGACGGCCTCGCGCTGTCGTCGCGCAACGCCTATCTGTCGCCCGAGCAACGCGCCGCCGCGACCGCCTTTCCCAATGCGCTGAAAGCGGCGGCGGCGGCGATCGCGAGCGGCGCCGACGTCGGCGAAGCGCTTGCGAAGACCGAGGCCGCGATCGTCGCGGGCGGCTTCGACAGCGTCGATTATGTCGCACTCGCCGACGCGGACAGCCTCGAACGGCTAAACGTCTGGCGCGCGCCCGCGCGGCTCCTGGCGGCGGCGCGGATCGGCAAGACGCGGCTGATCGACAATCTGCCGGTTAAATAAAAGACTCCGTCATTGCGAGGAGCCGAAGGCGACGCGGCAATCTCCAGCCATCTTCTCGTCTTGCCGTTGGCTGGAGATTGTTTCGTCGCTCCGCTCCTCGCAATGACGGCGGCTCGAAAACCCGGGATTTTCCGCCCCTTTCGCACATTATCCCCAAAAATCCGCACCACAGTTAACGCTTTGTTGACCATAAACCGCAAGGGTCTGCCCGAAAGCCTCCTGTGGGGGGAGGCAAAGGGGGTTATCATGGCGAACAGTCTGAAGTCTGCCCAATATCTGATCGAAAGCCGGCTGCTCGACGCTGCGCGCGGCGACGCGGGGGCCTATTTCGATCTCGGCATCGCATTCTCGACCGGCTCCGGCGGAGTCGATGTCGATCTGATCCAGGCGCATAAATGGTTCAATCTCGCGGCGCTCGGTGGCAATGTCGAAGGCCAGCAATGTCGCGCCGACGTTGCCAGCGAAATGGGCCGCGACGAGATCGCCGAAGCCCAGCGCCAAGCCCGCGCCTGGCTCGACGAAACGGCGAGACGCCCGGCCGCCCGGCGCTTCGCGGCCTGATTTTCGGGTGAAATCTTTGCCGCTTCGGTCGCGGCTCAATCCTTCTGCCGGAAGGGCATATGGCCTTCGAGCCACTCCATTTCCTGCGCCTCGGCTCGGCGCTCGCGTTCCAGAAACTCCGCCACTGCACGCCGGAAGCCCGGATCGGCGATGAAATGCGCCGACCAGGTCGCGACCGGACCATAGCCGCGCGCGAGCTTGTGCCCGCCCTGCGCCCCCGCCTCGACACGGGCGAGGCCGCGCGCGATCGCGATATCGATCGCGCGATAATAGCAAAGCTCGAAATGCAGATAGGGGATATCGGCGACGCAGCCCCAATAGCGGCCATAGAGCGTGTCGGCACCCAGCAGGTGCATCGCTCCCGCGACCGGCTGTACCCCGTCCCATGCGATGACGAGGATGATGCGGTCGGCCATGCGCGCGCCCATCAGGTCGAATGCTTCGCGGGTCAGATAGGGATGCCCCCATTTGCGCGCGCCGGTGTCCTGGTAAAAGGCCCACATCGCGTCCCAATGCGCGGGCGCGATTTCGCTTCCGGTCACCTCCTCGATCCGCAGGTCCTCGACCGCGCGCGCGCGTTCCTTGCGAAGCTGCTTGCGCTTCGCCGAGGTCAGGGTGGCGAGGAAATCGTCGAAGCCCGCATAGCCCCGGTTGGCGAAATGGAACTGGACGTCGCGCCGCACCAGCCAGCCCGCCGCCTCGAACAGCGGCATCTGTTCGGGCGCGACGAAGGTCGCGTGCGCGGAGGACAGATTATTCTGCCGCACCACCGCTTCGGCGGCGCGGATCAGCAGCGCGGCATCCTCGGCCCCCCGCGCCAGCAGCCGCGGCCCCGGCACCGGGGTAAAGGGGGCCGCGATCTGCAGCTTCGGATAATAGGCACCGCCCGCGCGCTCCCACGCATCGGCCCAGCCGTGGTCGAAGACATATTCGCCCTGGCTGTGCGTCTTCAGATAAGCGGGCGCCGCCGCGACCAGTGCGCCCGCTCCATCCTCGACCAGCAGCGGCGCCGCCTGCCAGCCGGTGCCCGGCCCGACGCTACCCGATTCTTCGAGTAGCGCCAGAAAATCGTGTCCCACGAAGGGGTTGGCGCCGCCCGCCAGCGCGTCCCATGCCGCCGCCTCGACCGCGGCGACGCCGTCGCCGAGCCGGATCGTGCGGGTGGGTGGATCGGCCTCGGCCACTGGCTTCTCTAGGCGCGCTTCACCGCCACGATGGCGTCGATCTCGACCGCCGCGCCGAGCGGCAGCGCCGCGACGCCGACCGCGCTGCGCGCATGGCGGCCCGCCTCGCCGAACAATTGCTCCATCAGCTCCGATGCGCCGTTCGCCACTTTGGGCTGCGCGGTGAAGCCGGGGTCGCTGTTCACGAAGACGCCGAGCTTGACGATCCGCTCGACGCGCGACCAGTCGCCGCCCACCGCCTGGCCGACCTGCGCGACGAGCATCAGCGCGCAGCGGCGCGCGGCGTCATAGCCGGCCGCCTCGTCGGTGTCGGAGCCGAGCCGGCCGGTGACGACCTGCCCGTCACGGAACGGCAATTGCCCGCTGATGTGGAGCAGGCCGCCCTGTTCGACCACGGGCACATAGGCGGCGACCGGCGCGGCGGGCTTGGGAAGGTCGAGGCCGAGGGCGGCGAGCTTGGCGGCGATGTCCATGATGCGTCCTTATACCAATTGGGATTATGCGATTTCGGGGCTGGGGGCGGGGATGTTTTCGGTCAGCCGTGCAAGAATCCAATCCTCTGCGGCCGCCCAGTCGTCGATGCGCGCATGGGCGTGCGGCGCGGGAGCGATCTTGTCGGCGATCGCAGGTTCGCCCACCATGTGCAGGCGCCAGACCTCGGGCGCTTCGGCGGCGACCGAATGGTGGTGGCCGGCCAGATCGTCGATGAAGATGGCGACGCTCGGTTGCCGCTCGTCGAGCAGGCGGCGCACCGGTTCGCCCTTGCCGCCGCGGCTGCCGATCACCGGTGCGTCGAGCCCGAGCGCGGAAAGCTGCGCCGCGCGCGCCGCCTGATGGTCGGGGCCGACGTTGGTGAGGACGACGATGTCGGCATGGCGGGCGATCGCCGCCATCGCCGTCAATGCGCCGCGAATCGGCGTTTGCCGCGCCATCTCGGTGCGGAAAAAACCGTCGAGCAGCGGCCAGACCTCGGCGGCCTCCAGCGGCGTGCCGCATTCCTTGCGCTTGAGCGCGCCGGCGAAGCTCGCATCCTCCATGCGGAACAGCACGCCATGCTCGGCGTCGACCCACTGCGCGAAGGGCACGACCATGTGCATCAGCACCTCGTCGCAGTCGGTGATGACGAGGGGGCGGGTCATGCGGTCTGTCTTTCCGTTCCGTCGATGCGCTGCGCCGCGGCAGCGAGCGCCTCCGGCCTTATATCGAGTGCCGCCGCGCAGGCGACAAGGTCGGGCTCGTGCGCGGTCAGAAAGCCGAGCACCGCCCCTAGCGTCGTGCGCTGCCCAAGCGAGGCGCGCAGGCGCTCGGGCGTCAGCCCGGTCGTGCCCAGCAGCCGTTCGGCGCGTGGTTCGTCGGCCAATATCCAGCCGAGCGCCTGGAGCGCGAGCGCTTCGTCCGCTTCCTGCACTTCGAAAAACCCTTTCGAGGGAGGCAATTGTGTCATCGGGCCGATTCGCCTAAACGGGCGGCCGACGCAAGCGGGGAAAGCGGAAAATCATGGGCAAGACCATATTGGTGGTCGAGGACAATGAACTCAACCTTCGCCTCTTTTGCGACCTGCTCAACGCCCATGGCTATAGCGCGCATCCGGTGCGCGACGGCCGCGATGCACTGGCGAAAGCACGCGAGGTCGCGCCCGACCTCATCATCATGGACATCCAGCTTCCCCATGTCAGCGGGCTCGACCTGATCCGCCAGATGAAAACCGATCCCGCGCTGCGGCCGGTACCGATCATGGCGGTCACCGCCTATGCCGGCAAGGGCGACGAAGAGCAGATTCGCGCCGCGGGGGCCGAGGCCTATGTGTCGAAGCCGATTTCGGTGATCAAGTTCATCGAAAGCGTCGGCGCCTTCGCCTGAGGCGGGCGACGCCCTATCCCCGCGCGCCGAACAGCGCGGTGCCGATGCGGACATGGGTTGCGCCGAGCATCGCCGCCGTCTCGTAATCGACACTCATTCCCATCGAGCGCAGCGGCAGGCCGTGGCGCTCGGCCAGTTCGTCGAGCAGCGCAAAGTAAGGCGCGGGTTCGACCGCGGCGGGCGGGATCGCCATCAACCCCTCGATCGCCAGCCCCGCCGCCTTCGCCTCGTCCAGCAGCGCGGGCAGGTCGCATACCGGACAGCCGCCCTTCTGCGCCTCGTCGCCGACATTGACCTGGACGAAGAGGCGCGGCCGCTTTCCCAGCTTCTCGCAGGCGCGCGCGAGAGCGCGGACCAGCGAGGAACGGTCGACCGAATGGATCGCGTCGAACAGCGCCACCGCATCCTCGGCCTTGTTCGACTGGAGCTGGCCGATCAGGTGGAGGACGATATCGGGCGTCTCCTCGCGCAGCGCCGGCCATTTGGCTGCGGTCTCCTGCACGCGATTTTCGCCGAAATGCCGCTGGCCGGCAGCGATCAGCGGGCGGATCGCCGCCGCGTCGTGGGTCTTGGACACCGCGATCAGGCAGATGTCCTCGGCGCGCCGCTGCGCGCGCGCTGCCGCCTGCGCCATCGCGGCCTGCACTTCGGCCAGCCGGTCCGCCGCCTCGCTCATCTCGCCTCCCTTCCGCCCCCGTTGCGCGTTTCACGCCCGCGCCTATAGAAAGGGCGATGCGCCGACGCCACCCCCTCCCCGATTGCTGGCTGGTCAGTGACGAGCGGTCGCCGGTGCCGGCCGCGGTGCTGGCGGCGCGGCTGCCGCCGGGCAGCGGGGTCGTGCTGCGCCATGACGGGCTCGCGGCGGGGCCGCGCTGGCGGCTCTTTCGCCGTCTCGCCCGGATCGCGGCGGCGCGGCGGCTGACGCTGTTGCTGGCGGATGAGCCGGCGCGGGCGAAGCGGTGGGGCGCCGACGGGGTTCATCTGCGACAGCACCGCGCCGGGCGCGCGGGGCAGGCAAGGCGCCTCGACCTGGCGGTGACGATGCCGGTGCATGATGCACGCGAGGCGCGGCGGGCGCGCCGCGCTGGCGCCGATGCCGTCTTCGTCTCGCCGCTCCACCCGACCCGCTCGCATCCCGGCGCCGCTCCGCTGGGCACCGCTGCCTGGCTGCGCCTCGCCCGGCAGGCGCGTGGCGACCGCGCCGTCGCGCTTGGCGGTATGACTCCGGCGCGCGCGCGCGCGCTCGCCCGTGCGGGCATGGGCAGCCGAATCAGGCCGGGCTGGGCGGCGATCGATGCGTGGACGGAAAAAGCGGCGAAGCGCCGGCAGCGTCAGAAGCGGAACTGCGTCCCGACATAGACCGCCTGGCTGTCGCGGCGCGCGTCGGTGAGCGGCTCGAGCCGGTCGTCGGCCTTGTAGCGCACGCCGGCGGTGACATCGAGGTTGCGCGTGATGCGATAGCTGCTGACCACGTCGACCGACTGGTTGCCGCCCGGCGCGGTGATTCGGTCGGTTGCCCCGGTGGGGTCGCTCGGCCGGCTGATCATGCGCGTGGCGAAGCGGGAGGGCTTCTCTTCCACCTCGGGCGCCTTGGCGACGGGCAGGTTGCGGATATCCGTGCCGCGCGGCAGTTGCGGGGTGGCGAATTTCTGGAAGCCGACCGACGCGCCCAGATCATAGGCGACCGGCGTGATCGCGACCGGCGTGGTGCGGCCCTGCGTCAGCGCGGCGGTGCGGGCGGCGCTCGAGGCGTCGTCGCGCTTGCGAATCACGACGGTGATCGCGCGATTCTTGCGGCTTTCCTCGTTGACCGCGGGCGTAAAGCTGAAATTGCGCCGCGCCTCTTCGGACATCGCCGAATAGCGCGCGAGCAGCCGCGGGTCGCCAGAGGCCGGCGTGAACTGGCCGAGCAGGGTTTCGGACAGCGAAAGATCGCGCAGGCTGTCGGAACGGGTCATCGCGGCGAGCGCCGGCGGCAGGACGAGCGACACCGCCGCCAAAGCGACGATGCTTCCCCGCCAAAACTGTCGCGGCCTTTGCGCCATGATATTGCGACTCCAACCCCAGATGGATCGACAGATAAGCGCTCTTGTCAGATAATTCCAGTGATTCACGCGCGGGAGAAACAAGAGGTCCCGCTTTTCATCGATCTGTTGCCCGATCACCACAGTCCTCGGCGCGGCGAATCGCCTATTGCCGCGCTTGCCGGACGGCGGCAAGGGCGGTAGAGACGCTGGCAATTCGCAGCCCGCGCAGCCCGGCCCGTCCGCCGCGAGCGCCCAGGATAAGGTATTCGGCATGTCCCAGCTTTCCCGTCCCGTCTCGCCCGGCCGCCACCCGGTCGCGCTGGCGCTGCTCGGCGTCGCCGCGCTCGGCCTTGCCGGCTGCGGCGGCAAGGAACGGCCGCGCGCGGACCTCGCGGCCTCGCAGGTCACGACGATCGGCGTGAACAGCTATTTGTGGCGGGCCTCGCTCGACGCCCTTTCCTTCATGCCGCTGCTTCAGGCGGATTCGTCGGGCGGGGTCATCATCACCGACTGGTATGCGAACCCGCAGAACCCCGGCGAGCGGATGAAGGTGACCGTGTCGATCCTCGACCAGGATCTGCGTGCCGACGCGCTGCGCGTCGCCGCCTCGCGCCAGGTGTCGCAGGGCGGCGCCTGGGTCGACGCTCCGGTGCAGGCGGCGACGGTACAGAAGCTGGAGGAAGTGATCCTCACCCGCGCCCGCGACCTGCGCCGCAGCGCCATCGAGGGCTGAATCCCAGGGCGCGCCCTCGCGCCCGACCAGACAGACAACGGGGTAAGACAGGAATGACCCGCGAAACGCGCTTTGGCGCCCTGGCTGCCGATGCCCGCTGGCAGGCGGCATGGGAGTCCGCGAACAGCTTCGCCACGACCGAGACCGGCGACGCCAAGGACAGTGGACGGCCCAAGGCCTATATCCTCGAGATGTTCCCCTATCCCTCGGGGCGCATCCACATGGGGCATGTCCGAAACTATGCGATGGGCGACGTGCTCGCGCGCTTCAAGCGGATGACCGGGCACGATGTCCTCCACCCGATGGGCTGGGACGCCTTCGGCATGCCGGCCGAAAATGCGGCGATGGAAAAGGGCGTCCATCCGAACGGCTGGACGCGCGCTAATATCGACGCGATGCGGGGGCAGTTGAAGCGGCTCGGCCTCGCGATCGACTGGACCCGCGAGCTCGCGACCTGCGACGCCGACTATTACGGGCAGGAGCAGGCGCTGTTCCTCGACCTGTTCGCCGCGGGGCTCGTCACGCGCAAGGAAAGCTACGTCAACTGGGACCCGGTCGACATGACGGTGCTCGCCAACGAGCAGGTGATCGACGGCCGTGGCTGGCGCTCGGGCGCGCTGGTCGAGAAGAAGAAATTGTCGCAGTGGTTCCTCAAGATCACCGACTTCGCCGACGAGCTGCTCGAAGGGCTGAAGAGCCTCGACCAGTGGCCCGACAAGGTGCGGCTGATGCAGGAAAACTGGATCGGCAAGTCGCAGGGGCTGGAATTCTCGTTCCGCCTCGCCGGCGGCGCGCCGGGCTTCGACGTATTCACGACGCGGCCCGACACGCTTTACGGCGCGAGCTTCGCGGCGATCTCGCCCGACCATCCGCTCGCCGAGAGGCTGGCGAAGGATTCGCCCGAGCTCGCGGTCTTCATCGCCGAATGCCGCCGTCAGGGCACGTCGGCGGAGCAATTGGAAACCGCGGAGAAGCTGGGCTTCGACACCGGCCTTGCGGTCGAGCATCCGCTCGATCCCGACTGGCATCTGCCGGTCTGGGTCGTCAACTATGTGCTGATGGACTATGGCACCGGTGCGATCTTCGGCTGTCCGGCGCACGACCAGCGCGACCTCGATTTCGCGCGCAAATATGACCTCGCGGTCCACCGCGTCATTGCCGACGGCGACGAGGACGGACAGGTCTTCCACGGCGACGAGGCCTATGTCGGCACCGGCCGCCTTGTGAACAGTCATTTCCTGAACGGCATGGGCATCGACGAGGCCAAGGCGGCCGTCATCGCCCGCGCCGAGCATGAAGGCTGGGGCAAGGGCACGACGGTGTGGCGCCTGCGCGACTGGGGCGTCTCGCGCCAGCGCTATTGGGGCACGCCGATCCCCTTCATCCATTGCCCGGCGTGCGGGCTGGTGCCGGTGCCGAAGGGCCAGCTCCCGATCGTGCTGCCCGAGGATGCCGATTTCTCGGTCCCCGGCAATCCGCTCGACCGGCATCCGACATGGAAGCATACAAGCTGTCCGTCGTGCGGCGGCGAGGCATTGCGCGAGACCGACACGCTCGACACTTTCGTCGATTCTTCGTGGTATTTCCTGCGTTTCGCCAGCGCGCCCGCCGACAAGCCGTTCGACCCGGCGGTGATCGCGCGCTGGCTGCCGGTTGATCAATATATCGGCGGCATCGAGCATGCGATCCTTCACCTGCTCTACGCGCGTTTCTGGACGCGCGCGCTGCAGCGGATCGGCATGGTCGACATCAAGGAGCCCTTCGCCAGCCTGTTCACGCAGGGCATGGTGACGCACGAAACCTATTCACGCGCGCAGGGCGAGGGACTGCCCCCGCTCTATTTCACCCCCGACGAGGTGACGCGCACCGCCGAGGGCGCGACGCTCGACGCCGACGGCGCGCCGGTCGAGGTCGGCCGCGTCATCAAGATGTCGAAATCGAAGAAGAATGTCGTCGATCCCGACGCCATCCTCGACCAGTATGGCGCCGACGCGGCGCGCTGGTTCATGCTCTCCGACAGCCCGCCCGAGCGCGACCTGCCGTGGAGCGAGGCGGGGATCGAGGGCGCGTGGCGCTTCGTCCAGCGCCTGTGGCGCCTGTTCGGCGAGAGTGAAAATACCGGCGACGGCGGCGAGGACATCGCGCTGGCCCGCAAGCTCCACCGCGCGATCGCCGTGGTTGCCGCCGACATCGAGGCGCTGGGCTTCAACAAGGCGGTCGCCAAGATCCACGCGCTGGCCAATGATATCGAGAAGGCGGAGCCGTCGGCGACCCGCGCCGAGGCATGCGCCACGCTGATCCTGCTCGTCGCGCCGATGATGCCGCATCTTGCCGAAGAGGCGTGGGCGGGGCTTCCCGACGCGCGGCGGACCACGGATCTCGTGGCCGACGCCGCGTGGCCCGCCGTGAATCCGGCACTGCTCGCCGACGACGAGGTGACGATCGTGATCCAGGTCGCGGGCAAGCGCCGCGACGAAATCACGCTCGCCAAGGGGCTGGACAAGGAGGCGGTCGAGGCTGCGGCGCTCGCGCGGCCGCGCATCGCCGAACTGCTTGGCGGCGCAGCACCGAAGAAGGTGATTGTGGTCCCCGACCGTCTGGTCAATATTGTCCCCTAAGATGCGCGCGCTCCTTATCTCCTGCCTCGTCGCCCTGTCGCTGCCGCTCGCCGGCTGCGGGCTGCGGCCGCTCTATGCGAATGGCGCGCAGGGCGGGGTGGCGACGATGCTCGCCGATATCGACGTCGCGCCGATCGAGGGCCATGCCGGCTGGCTTGTCCGCAACGCGTTGCGCGACCGTTTCGTCGCGGCGCGGGGCGGGCGCGGCGCGGGCAATCGCTACCGTCTCGACGTGCGGCTCGAGGACAGCATCACCGGCTTCGGCGTCCGCTCGGACGATGCGATCACGCGCGAGCGGCGGACGCTACGCGCGCGCTATCAGCTCGTCGACGGGCAGAACGGGCAGGTGCTGCTCGATGCGACCGCGGCGCAGGACGCCGGCATCGACGTCGTCGGCAGCGAATATGCGACGATCGCGGCCGAGAATACGGCGCTCGAACGGCTGGCCTCGGGCATCGCCGACCAGATCGTCGCGCGGCTCGCCGTCTATGCGGATCGCGGCGGCCCCGCCTCGGCGCCCGGCGCCGCGCCGCCCGCGACCCCCTGATGAAATCGGTCAAGCCCGCCGAACTCGACCGCCAGTCCCGACTCGACCCCGCGGTCCGCCTGACCCTGCTGACCGGTCCCGACGAAGCGACGATGCACGCCGTCGCGGCGCGGCTGATCGGGCTCGCCGGGCCGGAGGCCGAGCGGCTCGACCTCGCCTCGCCGCAGCTTGCGCAGGACGGCGCGCTGCTTGCGGCCGAGGCGGCGTCGCTGTCGCTGTTCGCGAGCGCGCGGGTGATCCGGCTCGAGATCGCGGGCAGCGGCGACGACTGCCTCGCCGCGGTCGAGGCGCTGCTGTCCGCCGACACGGCGGTCAACCCGGTGATCGCGACCGGCGCCTCGGTGACCGCGCGGTCGAAGCTGGTGAAGCTGATCGAAGGGTCGAACCATGCGGTCGCCGCGATCTGCTACCAGCCCGACCGCCGCGCGCTGGTCGGCATCGCGATGGCGGCGGCCGAGGAACAGGGGCTGCGGCTCGCCAATGCCGAGGCGCAATTGCTCGTCGACCTCATCTCGGGCGACCAGGCGCTGATGCGGCGCGAGATCGAGAAGATCGCCCTCTATCTCGACGCGGCGGCGGACCGGCAGCGGCAGGTCACGGCCGCCGACATCGCCGCGCTCGGTGCCGCGACGCACGAGGAGGATGTCAGCGCGTGCCTCAATGTCGCGCTGGGCGGCAAGGTGCAGGAACTGCCCGAGATGCTGGCCAGGGCCGCCGCGATCGGCGTTGCGGAGATCCGCATCATCCGCGCGCTGGCGATTCGCGCGATGCAGCTCGCGCGGCTGCGCGCCGAGGTCGATGCCGGCGCCCACCCCGCGACGGTCGTGTCGGCACGCAGCAGCGGCGTGTTCTGGAAGGAGCAGAGCGCGGTGACGGCGCAGCTCCACATCTGGGATTCGGTGCGCGTTGCGCGGCTGATGAGCCGGCTGCTCGATTGCGAGCGCGCGCTCAAGGCGTCGGGGACGGCGGGCGCGGTGCTGTTCCGCAAGCTGATGACCGATATCGCGCATCAGGCGGCGCGGGCGCGCTAGGCCCATCTCTTCCCGCCGCGGGAAGAAGGATCAGGACGCCTCGCGCGCTTCCATCCGGGCCTGCGGGTCGTCGGGCGGGACGAAGCTCCAGATCGTGTCGCCGGCATCGACGCCCGGCCGGTGCTGGACCGAAAAGACGGCGAGGTCGCCCGAGGCGCGCACCACCGCCAGGCTGTCGCCGCCGGTCGCCTTCATCCGCGCGACATAATCGGCATAGGGGAATTTCTCCGTGATCTTCGTCCGGCTGAAGGTCCAGCCGGCCTGGAGCCGGTCGAGCTGCTCCTCGATCGGCGTGCCTGCCAGCGTCAGGACGCGCCCGCGGCGCTGGCTGCCCGGCCGCGCCTCGCCCACGATCCGGCTGACCCGGCCGTGGCCGACCTCGGGCGCCAGTTCGCTGCACACGAGCGCGTTATAGGCGTCGTTGTCGGTCGCCGCGATCAGTTGCTGATACTGCCCCATGTCGAGATGGTCGTCGTGCGTCTCGTCCAATATGTCGCCATGATGGACGGGCAGGCCGGCGCGCCGCGCCTGGCGCAGCGCGAGCGGGCTGGTGTCGGCGATCAGCACGTCGCGGCCCTGATCCTTGACGAAGCGGGCGAAGGCGATCGCCCAGGCGTTCGCGCCGACGAACAGCACCCCGTCGCCCTTGCCGCGGTCGAGCCCCAGCCAGCGTGCGAAGGGCTGGGCGGTGAAGCCGTGCGCGAAGATCGTCGCGATCACCACCGCGAAGGACAAAGGCACCAGCGCCTCGGCCCCCGGCACGCCGTAATCGGACAGGCGCAGCGCGAACAGGCCGGTCACCGCCGCGGCGACGATGCCGCGCGGCGCGATCCACGCGACGAACAATCGCTCCCTGAACGGGATGCGGGTGAAGAGCAGCGCGAGCATGATGGTCAGCGGCCGGACGACGAACAGCAGCAGGACGAGGAAGATCACGAAACGCGCCTGGAAATTGGTGACGACCGTCCAGTCGAGCGTCGCCGACAGGATGATGAAGACGCCCGAGACGAGGAGGACGGTCAGATCCTCCTTGAAGCGCATCAGCATATGGCTCGAATCGGTTTCGCGATTGGCCATCACCACCCCCATGACGGTGACGGTGATCAGCCCGGTTTCGTGCATGATCAGGTCGGCGCAGACGAAGGCGGCGATGACCGTGGTCAGCAGCACCGGCGCCTTCAGATATTCGGGAATCCAGCCGCGCACGAAGGCGCTGGTCAGCGCGAAGGCGGCACCGCCGCCGATCAGCGTCGCGAGCAGGCTGGCCGCGACGACGTCGGTGACGATGGCGACGCTGTTCGCCTGCGCCCCGCCGTGGGTGATATAGGCATAGATGCCAACCGCGAGCAGCGCCCCGATCGGGTCGTTCACGATCGCTTCCCATTTCAGCATATGCTTGACGCGCGGGGTGATGTTCAGCGTGCGGAGCAGCGGCACGACCACCGTCGGACCGGTCACCACCATGATGCCGCCGAACAACGCCGCGATCTCCAGCGGCAGGCCGGCGCCGTAATAGGCGGCGGCGGTGCCGAGCGCCCAGCCCACGGGCACGCCGACGAAGACGAGCATGAACACCGCGACGCCGGCATGGCGCAACTCGCGGAATTTCAGCGTCAGCCCGCCCTCGAACAGGATCACCGCGACCGCCAGCTTGATGAAGGGTTCGCGCAGCGCCCCGAAATCCTGCTCGGGATGGATCAGGCCGAGCACCGGGCCGGCGAGAATGCCGGCGATCAGCATCAGCGCGATCGCCGGACGCCCGGTGCGCCAGGCGATCCACTGCGCGCCGATACCGATGACGCCGATCAGGGCGATTTTGACGAGCAGGGAGTCGATCGCGAACATCGCATCAAGCCTATGGCGCGACAGGGAAAATGTCAGTCAAAAAAAGAAACCGCCCGCTCCCCTTGCGGCGAGCGGGCGGCCTTGTCTTTCAGCTTCGATGCGCGATCAGAACTTGCCGCGCAGCGTCACGCCATAAGTCCGCGGTTCGGCGAGGAACTGCGAGAAGATCTGGCGTCCGCCCGGATATTGCGGGTCGGCGAAGGCGGTGCCGGCCGATGTCGCGCCTTCCTGGAAGGGCGAGTTGAACGCGACCTGCGCATATTGCTTGTTGAACAGATTCTGCGCCCACAGCTCGAGCGCCCAGCGCTCGTCGGGACCGCGCACGCCGACGCGCGCGTTGACGATCGCATAGCCGTCCTGCTCCTTTTGCGGGAAGAGGTCGGAGCCGGTGTTATAGTCGCTCGACATGCGGCCATCGAGATAGACGAGACCGGTCATCCCGCCGCTGCCGATATCGGGCGTCCAGGCGATGCTGCCGGTCGCGACCAGTTCGGGCGCGTTCGACATATTGTCGCCGGGCAGCTTGCGCAGCGCCTGGTCGAGCGGTGCACCGCTGCTGTCGCCGACCAGATTGTCGCGATATTTGGTCCGCGCATAGGTCACGCCCGCGGTCATGCGGAAGCTGCGTGCCGGAACCAGCGAAGCCTCCAGCTCGAAGCCCTGCGTCCGCACGCCCCAGCTCACATCGTCGGCGGGACAGGCGCCCGTCGTCGCCGCGGCGGCATTGTAATTGGGGGCGCCGGTGAACTTGCTCTGGTCGCGATCGGCCCCGCCGAGGTCGCTCGTGCAGCCGTTGAGCGTCTGGACGATATAGGTCGACCCGTTGAAGGTATTGAGCTGGAAATTCTTGAAGTCCGACCGGAAGAAGGTCAGCCCCATGCTGAACGGCCCGGTCGCATATTTGGCGCCCAGCTCATAGCTGTTCACCAGCTCGGGATCGAACTGCAGATTGCTGACCAGCGCCTGCGCGCCCGCCTGCCCGCCGAACGGCACGATCGGCGATTTCAGCGCCGAGCGGTCGAGGTTGAACCCGCCCGCCTTGTAGCCGCGCGCATAGCTGGCATAGACGAGCAGCTCGGGGATCGGTTTCCACGACAGGATCGCGGTGCCGGTGAACTCGTCCTCGCTGCGCTGGTCGGCGATCGACACGCCGTCGAGCTCGGCGGTCGCATTGCCCTGACAGCCGAGGCCGATCAGCGCGCCGGCGAGCGCCTTTGCCGTCGCGTTCGACGTCGGGCTCACCAGATCGTCGAGCACCAGCCCCTGGATCTGGGGGCAGATGACATTGTCGTTGGTGAAGTCGGCGCGGAACTTCTTCTTGTCCTTCGTGTAGCGCAGGCCGAAAGTGAAATCGATCGTGTCGGTGACATGAAAGATGTTGTGGGTGAACAGCGCCCAGTTGCGATCGTGCTGATAATAGCGGTCGTTGATGCTGCCGCGATCGTTGAGCCCGTCGAGCAGATTGAACGCCGCGAGGATGTCGGTCCCCGACGCGCCGCTCGCGCCGCCGATCGTCAGCGGTCCCGCACCGGGGGTGGCGCAGAGCGGGTCGGCCGGCGAATAGAGGAAATTGAGCCCGCTGCCCGAGATGATGCGGCAACTCGCGAAACGGCCGTAATCATTGCCGAAGCGCAGATTGTCGCGAACGGTCAGCCGCTCGTCGGCATAGAAGCCGCCGACCAGCCAGTCGAGCTTGCCGTCGAACGCCTCGCCCTGCAGGCGCAGTTCCTGGGTGAAGGTATGGAACTGGCGATAGGCGTCGGGATCGTCGGCGCGATAGAGGATATCGACCGTGCCGTAATCGAGATCGCCGGCCTGGCTCGACCGATATTCGCGATAGCCGGTGATCGAGGTCAGCTTGGCGCCGCCGAAATCATAGTCGATCTGGCCCGAAAAGCCGTAATCCTTGGTCTTGCCGGCATAGCTGCGGCCCGGGGTGACCGAGATGTCGCGGCTGTAGCCCTGGCTGAAGGCGCTGGGGTCCTGCCCCATGTCGGTGAGCACCTGGATGATGCTGTTCTCATTGTCGCCGATCGGTGTGCCCGGCGGATAGGGCAGGCTCGACGGATTGTTGAGGCCGCCGATATAGGGATTGACGCTGTTGTCGACATAGATGGCGGCGCAGCAGCGCTCGTCGCGGAAGGTATAGTCGGCGATCAGGCGCACCGACAGCGCGTCGGTCGGCTCGAACAGCAATTGCCCGCGCAGGAAATAGCGGTCGCGGTTGTTGATGTCGGTATTGTTGGCCGTGTCCTGATAGAAGCCGTCGCGCTTGACCCACACGCCGTCGAGCCGTGCGGCGAGCGTGTCGCTGATCGGACCGGTGACGCCGCCGGCGAGGCGCCAATAGTCGTAATTGCCATAGGTGATCTCGCCGGTGCCGCCGAATTCGAACGCGGGCTTCTTCGAATAGATGCTGATCAGGCCGGCCGACGAATTGCGGCCGCCGAGCGTGCCCTGCGGGCCGCGCTGCACCTCGACGCGGTCGATCTCGCCCAGTTCGTTGAGGCCGATGCCGGAGCGCGAGCGATAGACGCCGTCGATGAAGACGGGGACCGAGCTTTCGAGGCCGGGATTGTCGCCGACGGTGCCGATGCCGCGGATGCGCGCCGAGCCGTTGGCTTCCGATCCGGTAGACGAAACGAGCAGCGACGGGGCGACCTGGTTGAGCTGGCGGATGTCGTTGGCGCCGCTGTTCTGCATCGCCTCGGCCCCGACCGCCGAAATGGCGACGGGAACGTCGGACAGCGCCTGCGCGCGGCCCTGCGCGGTGACGATGATGATGCCGCTGTCGTCATAGGGGTTGGCCTGCGGCGCTGCGGTATCGGTCGGCTCTGCCGCGGTGTCCTGCGCAAAGGCGGGGGCGGCCAGAGCGGCGGCTGCGAACGACGCGCCAAGCGCGCTCGTCCGCAGCAGACGGGGGATAAGAAGGGACGGTTTCATTTCGGGCACTCCTCTCAACACTTCGTTGTTTTCGTTGCACCGCGAATCATATCGGACTTGCTCCGCCTTTCCAGCCGGAGCGGGCCAATGCCGCCAATGTTTGGGCCGAGTGATGCAATTAAGTCACAGGCGGAAAAGATGGGAAAACGGACGGATATCCGTCAGCCAAAGGCGCGAACCGCTCTTGCCGTAGCGTCACGGCCGCCCCCGGAGTCGCAGGCGAAACGCAGCAGCCGGCCTTCGGCAACCAGCATCGCGTCATAGGCCCCGGAAAAATTCGCGCCGATCGGGGCGGCGGCGACGTCGAGCCCGCCGGTCAGGCTGCCGAAGGCGGGCAGGATCAGCCGCCGTGCGTCGCCGGCGAAGCAGGGGCGCGAAACGCTTCGCCCGCGCAGCGTCAGCCGCAGCTTGGGATGAAAATGCCCCGATATCTCGGGCCGGGGCTCGTCCGCGCGGCACTGGTGGCGCAGGACGATGCCGTCGACGACCATCTCCTCGGCGACCGTGCCGCCCCAGGCGCCGCCGGCGAGTCCGTCGTGATTGCCCGCGATCCAGACGATGCGCGTCGCCGCGGCCTGGGCATGGAGCCGTGCCGCGACGGCGGGAACGATGCGCGCCGCCGCTTCGCGGTCGTGAAAACTGTCGCCGAGGCACCAGACAGCTTGCGCCCCCATTTCGTCCGCAAGCCGCGCCAGCCGGTCGAGCGTGTCGTGGCTGTCATAAGGCGGCAGCGGCTGGCCCGCCGCGGCATAGAAGCTCGCCTTCTCGAGATGGAGATCGGCGACGATCAGCGCCCGGTGTCGCGGCCAATAGAGCGCGCGCTCGGCCAGCGGGACGAAGGACTGGCCCGCGAAGGAAAGAAGGGGCGCCGGCGGCATGGCGCCGCTATGGACCGCGCTAGTCCCCGCAGCAAGACGCTCGGGCGCGACGGCGCCGTCAGGTGCCGCGCATCCAGCCCGCATCGGCGTAGCGCCGCCCGGTTTCGCGATGCGCGCCGCTCGGCATGTCGAGGACGACGCGCTTGTTGGGGAAATCGATCTCGACCCGGTCGAACAGCGACAGGCTGTCCATGCCGAGCAGCAGCGCCGGGCGCTCGTCGAGGCCGAGCGCCTCGAACGCCTTCGAATCGGCGAAGGAAATGGGCAGGTCGTTGATGTTGATGCCCTCGATCTCGATCGTCTTGATCGAGGTGCGCATCGCGGGCACGTCCTCGCCGGTGATCGCGCCGAGCACGGCGGGGTAAAAGGCGGTCGAATTCTGCCGCCGCGACGCGATCAGCTTCATCAGAGCCGGATTGCCAACGCTCGATTGGGCGCCGGTATCGACGACGACGTCGATGCGGCGGCCGTCGATGCGGGCGTCGGAGAGGATCAGGCGGCCGGCGCTGTTGCGCGCGGTGACGACGATCGCGTCGCGATCGCGGATCAGCCGCCGCGCGTGGCGACGGCTGGGCAATATGTCGATCTTTTCGCTCCGGAAATCGATGAGCAGGCGCCGATCCTCGAGCATGTCGACGCCGATCAGCCCCGCCGCGCCGATATGCCGCCCTGCAAAGGCGGGCGCGTCGAAGGGGGTCAGGCTGAGATCGGTCATGTTGAGCGAGGCGATGCGGAAGCTCGGCGCCAGCGCCGTGCTGGTGCCGATCGTCGCCATCCGCAGCTTTTCGCTCCGCCCGAGATCGAGGCGATCGGCCAGTTCGCGCGCGATGACCGTCCGCTCGGCGCCGGTGTCGACGAGGAAGGAAAAGGGGCCCTGGCCCTCGACCATGACCTGCACCGCCATCCGCCGCGTCGCATCGAGGTCGAAGGGCTGGACGAAGGGGGCGGCGTTCTCGAGATTCTCGCCCAGAAGCCCGGGGTCGGCGACCGGAGCCGCATCGGGCGTGGACGCCTCGCGCGCGGGCGGCGGCGCGGGGGCGACCGGCCCCGGCGTTGCGCCGGCGAGCAGCGGTGCGGCGAGCAGCAAGGACCAAAGCGGCGACCGGACGGCAATCGGCGTCATATCGGCATCCCCTATCTCTTTTGCCCGCAAAATACGCCCGATCGGGCCGCGCGGCAAGCCGGGGTTGGGTCCTGACCCTAGGTTTCGTTTACATTCAGGATTCCCATTGGCGTAGGATTGTGATTCAAGCTGCTGGCTGTTTGGAGGTCGGCATGGATGGAGCGACAGGAAG